>NZ_KB849514.1 GCF_000368565.1 Acinetobacter gerneri DSM 14967 = CIP 107464 = MTCC 9824
TTTTCAAAGACTCTATTAAATCTCAGACTTATGCCCCAACGAAGCCAGGCACCAATTACAGAACCGAGAGCAATTGATAAAAGAGAAAAATACATGTCTGCTCCTAGTTATGAGCAGCAAAAGATATATAAATAACTTTATGAAGGGAAAACATAGCGTAGCTCCATTTTGTAAAAGCAGAGCACGCAACTACGTACCCTGCTTGAGGGAAACGTAGGTATCATCAGCCAGAATTGGCGGTTTGTATAAGGAGGATAGCCATCTCCTTTAAGCTGAAAATTTTAAGCCTATAATTTTAAATATCAATTTTTTTTTAAAAAAGTTGTTTAATTCTAAGATTCTTTACGCTGATTTAGAGTTTCTTGTCCTAAATCCTTCCAAATCTGCCATTTCATATCATTTGGGTCGATTTCAGCAGTTTTAAGCAAAATTCCAAGTAATTCGGCTGGGTCCCGTTGATCTAGGTTCGCAATCTCAAAAAGTGCGCCTAATTGGATGAGATGACGTGTACGAGCTTTACGTTCAGCTTCTTTTTCTGCATTCAGTAATTTTCTAACAGCTACCTTTTGCTTATTCGCTCGATCTATAGCTTTTTCAGCTTTGATTAAGGCATTGAGCTTTTTTTCTTGGTCGGGAGTACGGTATTGGATTTTTGCTAATTCTAATAAAAGCTTTTGTGCATCACTAGGATTTTTTAAAGCAGAAATATAGGTAATTTTTTCAGATAGCCAATCATTATTCATATTCAATTCCATTAATTCAGATACCGCAAAAGTACAGGCTTAATTCTCAAAGAACGATAACAAAATAATTACGTCCAATGTCCATAATTTTGTTAAAGTTCGTTCTAGAGATTGTCGCCTGCACTTCCATCAAAATTTTGATGGCGCGCTTAGACGTTTCTCAATTTCATTGAGAAACCTAAGCACGTTAGGGACTTCATCCCTAAGACCCTGAAACTTCTTTTTTTCGTAAATTTTCAATTTACGGAAAAAAGAAGTACCAAAGCTAGGAGCAACAGCATGCAACTAAAACAGGTATTGGGAAAAATCAAAGATATTACTTTTGGCGTGATCGCAGCACCGCTACTTATCATCATTATGATGTGGGCTTCCATACTCGATCAAAGAGCATTTAAGAAAGAACGAAACCGAAAAAAGGAACAGGATAAAACCTAATGGCAATAGCCCGTTTAAGTGTCAAAGTCGGTAAGGCAGGCAAAGCAGCACCGCATGCTGAATATATTGATCGGGACGAAGAAAAGAAGCTGAAACAGGAACAGGCAGAAAATGACCTTGAACATAGCGATTATGGAAACATGCCGAAATGGGCTGAACATAATCCGATTACCTTTTGGGAAGCAGCCGACCTTTACGAGCGCAAAAATGGCAGTACCTATCGAGAATATGAAATAGCCCTACCTAGAGAGATGAATGCCGAGCAACGCCTAGAACTGGTTGAGCACTTCATTCAGTCTGAAATTGGCTCAAAATATCCTTATCAGTTTGCGATTCATAACCCTAAAGCAATGGACGGCAACGATCAGCCCCACGTTCACCTCATGTTTAATGAACGTCTGCAAGATGGAATCGAGCGAGATCCAGAGCAATATTTCAAACGCTATAACAGCAAGAATCCTGAACGTGGCGGAGCTAAAAAAGACAATACAGGCAAGAGTTACCAGGAACGAAAAAACGATATTAAAGACCTACGCCAAAGATGGGCAGATTTATGCAACAGCCATTTAGAAAAACATCAAATTGACAGTCGTATTGATATGCGAAGCTACAAAGAGCAAGGCATAGAGAAAGAACCTGAAAAAAAACTATTACCAAGCCAAGCCAAAGACCCTGAAATCAGGGAAGCCCTGCAACAGTCACGCACAGCCTATAAAGAGCTTGAACAACTAGACTTAGGCGACCCGAAAAAAGACCTGAAAGACCTCAAAGACAGCCCAATTTCAGACAAAGAAATTAAACAGGGGATTGAGAGCTTTAAGGCTGATTTTGACAGCTTCAAACAGCTTGCTTTGGAACAGTACAAAGAACAGCAGAAATTAGAACGAGAGCAACAGAAAACCATGAAGTTTAGAGGGATGAGCCGATGACACCTGATGAAAAAAAGCTATATGCACTGATGGCAGTTGCAGAACAACAGCAGAACCTAGTCAATCAGGCTGTTAAAGAGCTTCAAATCACCGAAGAACGCATTCAAAAGGTCATTGCTGGGCAAACCCATAGCACCGTATCAAAATCGCTAAATACGGGCTTAAAGGAGGGTACAGCGGAGCTTATTAGTACCGCCAAAGCACTTGGACGTTTAAAAAACTCGATTGAATCAGCAAGTGATCAACTCTCATGGAAGCTTCTCACCCTAATTTTAGGAATCTTTATGATTCTTATGCTTGGGATCATTTGGATATTTAGCGTTTATATCAAACCACTTGAAAATATTTCTACAATTGAAAGCTTAAGGCAGGATGGTATTCAGCTTGATATTCGAAATTGTACCGTTGGAGAAGAATCTAAAACGTGCGTTCGTGTGATGAAAGAACAGTGTATTTATGGAAAAAATAAAGATTTCTGCATTATAGACCCTAAATAACGATCACCTGAAAAAGAAAAAGCCCATTCAGTATTGAAACTAAATGGGCTTTCGCTTTATATTCAGCGGTACGCAGTTATTTGATGTATCAGCATCGAATAACGAAGATCATAAGGTTTGGCGACCGTTATGATTTCACACTAGGCTTGTACCTGAACTCTATTTTCACAATAAACGGTGTTTAGATCAAGACTCAAAATGATAAGTCTTCGTTAATTCGTGTTTTAAATCGTCAAATAAGCATCATAGATCGAGCTTTGCCCGCTTCTGCGTGTCCGTTTTACGGTCGGCATGCAGTACGTGTGGTAGGAATAAGTGTCACTGGCGTATTGTAGCTATAGTCGAAAGGCTAAACCGCTTACAGGGGAACTTCACATAGGCGGAGCGTTGGGAGTAGTTACATAGGACTTGTTAAGTTGTACGTTGGGGAAACCCTCGCAGAGATACAGGCAATGTAACGACAGGGAGCGCGTGGAGCGAAGTGCAAGACTTTGAGTCCTTGTCTGCATAGTCAGCAAAGCTATGTGCGGATACGACCGATATACGTGGCTCCGAAGCCAAATATATACAGGTAAATCGGCAATACTTAGGGGATATGTCATTTTTTTAAATGACTGCCCTTAGGGTGAGTATTGCCGAAACTCTCTCAACCGTTTCCAAAGCCAAAGCACGAAGTGCGACGCTTTGGGGCGTGTTGAGAGAGTGAGAGCATTTGTTTTTTAGGAGGTTGATTAGTGCAGGTTTACATTTTTAGCCTATTTTTTGCTTAGGCTATTCATGGTTTTTTATTGCTTTAATTATTTCCATTCTTGCTTCTTCAACATTTCCCCAACCGTTAAATTTCATCCATTTGTCTTTTTCTAAATCTTTATAGTGTTCAAAGAAATGTTTCATTTGATCTAATTGAAGCTGAGGAATGTCATTCAGATCTTTAACATTGTCATATAGGGGAGTGAGCTTAGAATGAGGTACAGCAATTATCTTTGCATCAATACCTGCTTCATCTTCCATATACATGACTCCAACAGGGCG
>NZ_KB849515.1 GCF_000368565.1 Acinetobacter gerneri DSM 14967 = CIP 107464 = MTCC 9824
CGATTAATCGCTTAAATAGTGCCGATGGTCTGTATGAAAAACAGCGTTTTGTCTCTCTTGGAAATGCTGCATTGAACAAGAAGTAAGCGGGGCTGTTCACCCCATCACGACAGGAAAACAACTTATGAATAAACTTCTATTAGCGTCGCTTGTGGCTCTATGTGCAACAGGCGCAAATGCTCAAGGCATGGCAGAAAGGACGTGCAAATTTGAAGACGCTACAATCCTCGCAAATCCAACACCTGATAATTTGGATTCACGACACAAGCTATATGAAAAATATAGAATATTAGAAGCTGACTATGCCGCAGCCGATCAGTATTTTCTAGGCAAAGATTGCGCCAAAGTTGAAGACGCAATAACAAGAATTGTTCAAATTGAAAAACCGATTTTACAAGTCATTGCTGAGGACGATTTTAACGCTCAAGAAAAGTTAAATAATGACACTGTAAACAGTATCAAAGCAATGCTTGATAGTGGCAATCAAACAAGCGTTTTTAATGCGCTTGAAATGATGGAAGGCTATTTAGCGCGGGGCGAATATGCCCTAGCTGGTAAAGGGCTTGAGCAGTGCCAAAACAACTACGGTGAGGCTGTTAGATGGCGTTATCAACCATGTAACCCATTCCCAGCTATTCAGCAATCACAAGCGCGGGAATTGAAGCGTTTAGGTCTGCATGTAGATGATACCCCTAGCGCCATTTATACGGCTCTAGCGTCGCAATACAAAGACGGTACGGACGAGGAAAAACAGAAGATACAGCAGTTTGCATCGTCTAACATTTTTGAAATTCTGCCGCACAATATTTTAGGGAAAATTTCGCAGCTTAACGCTTATAATGCTGTCGCTAATCAAAAAGAAATGCGCACCGCAGAGAAAACAAAGAAAATAGCCGAAAACAGTACAATTGTCGGGAATTTTACCAGCACTGGCGAACGACTAAAAACAGCTATTTGGGGCTGGCTAGGTAATGCCGTGATGTGGGCTATTATCTGCATGATATTGTTCCGCTTGCCGTTTATTTCAAACAAGCACCGACAAAATCTAGTAGGGCTTTTCCCGCATATCATGATTACTTTATTGCCATTTTATGCGGTATATGTAGCCTTTGGTGGTCTGATTACGCCAATAATTAAAGACTGGCCAAGCTGGGTTAGTTGGTGTGCAATTATCTTCGGATTTGTTCCGTGCGTTAGACTTTCAAAAAGACTGTTTCCTAATTTGCGTTTGCCTGCGCTTTCGTTCCTAAAAGGCAAGGCAAATAAAGTCACCAATAACACAGTGGCGGCCGATGGTTTGCACGGCTCGGCTCAATGGTCAAATGGTGTCACAGCCGTTGATAATGGGCGCATGTTGATGACTGGTCGCGTGTTTAAAGACAGCTTCGGTTTTGCGCTAGGTCGTGTCACTGACAAAATCCCTGAAAAGTACGACGTAGACACCCGCTTGCGTTACATGGGGCATGTTATGACTATTGCGCCTACGGGTTCAGGTAAGGGCGTGGGGCTTGTTACGCCTACTTTGCTTGAATATCCAGGCTCAACAATTGTGCTAGACCCTAAAGGGGAAAACTATGCCATTACTGCCCGTTATCGTCGTGATGTTTTAGGGCATAAAATTTATGCAATTGACCCGTACAATGTCCTCAAAGGTCTTGGAATAGAGGCAAATGTTTGTAGCTTCAATTGGCTTGATTACATCGACATAAACAGCCCTGACGTTGTTAATCAATCCTCTTTAATAGCGGATATGATTGTCGTTGCTGAGGGTAATAGTTCGGATTCATCCGACCATTTTAATGAATCTGCTAAATCATTCTTACGTGGTCTTTTGGTGCATGTCGCTTCATTCCCTATAGAAAAACGCAACATGCGAGAAGTTCGACGACTTGTTTCTGAAACAACCCCAGAGGAATGGGATAACCTTTTAATTGATATGCAGCTTAATGAAGCTGGGCATAATATGGCTATCCGTGCTGCTAACTCCTTAATGGCAACACCTGAAAAAGAACAAGGGTCAATTCTATCAACTTTACGTCGTCACACTGCGTTTCTTGACGATCCACGCATCACAGATACACTGGCTCACTCTGATTTTAATTTACGTCAGCTTAAACGTGAAAAAATGACAGTTTACCTTGTCATGCCGCCTAACCTACTTGAAATAAACAAAAGCTTTTTACGTACTGCATTTGGTTTAGCATTGGATGGCATTACATCTGTAACAGATAAGCCTGAACATAAAGTTTTGTTCTTATTTGATGAATTTGCTCAACTTGGCCGAATGAAAACGATAGAAAAAGCACTTTCTATCATCCGTTCTTATGACGCTAGATTTTGGTTTATTTTCCAAGATATTAGTCAACTTAAAGACAATTACGGTAGTGCTTGGAACACATTCATATCAAACTGTGGTGCTACGCAATACTTTGGTGTTGGTGACTATGACACTGCAAAATATGTCAGTGATACACTTGGCAAAACTACGGTTGAATATTCAACGTCTAGCCAAAATTCAGGCACATCAATGGGCGGCATGAATGTCAATTCAAGTTCTGGCGATGGTCTATCACAGCAGTTTACTGCCCGTGATTTAATGACCCCCGAAGAAGTCTCAAAACTTCCTTCTGATAAGGTCATTGTGATGATTTCGGGTAAAGGTGAAGCACCCTATTTGCTCGATAGAATTACCTATCACGAAGATGCTGCTTATGATGGCTCTTATGACCCTAACCCGTATGAAAAAGGGTAAGGAGTAAATTATGGGCATGTTCCTGATTTTTGGTGTGACTGTTCTTCTATCTGTGGTTGTGGTCTTGGTTGCGTTCTATGCCAAAATTTGGGACTGGATTTTTGACATGATTGCGATTGTGTTTGCTCGTTTAGCTAGAAAACGAGCAAACAAAAAGCGGGAACGTGACTTAAAAAATCGCACCTGATACACTTAATTGCGGTCGGCTGACTGGCTGGGCTTATGATTTCCTGTCGTGGAGTTTAAGCCAGTTGGTCGGCCATTTTTTTGCCTGCAAGAAAGCCACACAGAAGCCCGTAGAGCGCCATAGAAGCCGCTTAGGGTGATTTCCCTTACTTAGAAGCTAAACGCTCCCTGTGAGCCTGTGACGCGCTCCTAGCGACACTCTACCTCTAAGCCTTCCCCCTACCCTACCCATTTATTGACTAGATCGCTTGTATGGGTTGAGGTTTTCCACAGGCTGCTACGGTTAAAGAAAATAAGGTTAAAACGCGCGCGCGCGCGTTATGCCGAAAATGTGCCTTATAACCTATTGAATTTATTTTGTTATTTTTGGGGTCGGTAGCTGGATGCCCGTGTAAGGGGGTAGCTGGATGCCCGTGTCTAATGGTCGTTTTGGTAGCTGGATGCCCGTGCCAATCCACAGACAACCGCGCATATTTTGACGCTTTGGCTGGTAGCTGGATGGCCGACACCAAAACAAGGCGAAAATAGTGCTTTCGTGCTTTCGTGCTTCTGTAAAATCACAATTACAATTTTACGTTTTGGTAGCTGGATGCCCGTGTATGCTGGGTTTTTCCTATTTCGCCTTTTTGGGTTTTGGTTTGGTTACGCTCTTTATGAGGTCTGCAAGTTGCTTGCGGTGTCCTTCTTCGCCTCGATGGTAAAAGCTCACCATGTCGGTGTCTGCGTCAAAATGGACGCGATAATCGGGCAAGTGGTCGCTATGCGAAAGCTGTTTAATGTCTTGTCTGAAATTTTTAAGTGCTCCCCCTGCCCCTGCCTTTTTCTGCAAAAGTTCAAGGCCAATTACCCAGCGGGATTGTGTGCCCGTGTGCTTCCTTGCCAGCTCATAAAGGCGACGATCTAAGCCGCCACGCAAGCGGAAATAATCACGGTTATAGGTGAGGACTTCTAGGGCTATCGCTGAATTGTATGTCCATTCTGACAGGGTAATGTCGATATGCTGCATTTTCCCTTTTTCTTCACGGACGATCTGAGCATCATCAATCAGGCCGAAAATATCGTCTATTCGTCTGCCTGCTGTGACAATGTTCGTTCTAAGGGTTGTACCGCGCAAACGTGACAAGGCGGCTTTCAGGCGCTCATAGTCGCTCTTTCCTTGGCCTCGGTTTGTCACTTGCAAAAGATCGTATGCGGTTACGCGTACTGTGCGGGATGGTGTGCGCCCTTGGTTGATTGCTTCGACCACTTGGCCGATGCAGTAAAGCAAAACGTCTTTGTCGTGCATGGTCGCCAATCCCAAAACAGACGGGATAACTTCCAACGTATTGTCGTTGTGTTCGTACTTTCTGATTTGCTTGTCGCCAGCTCTAAGAGCAAAAACGGGATGCTCCATACTGGCGGCATCCCCCTTGGGCATTACGTCGAGAATATCAGCCACAAATAAATCAGGCTGTTCATGGCGCAAAGGGTCAAGTGCAGCCTTGCGCCCCTTTAAACCCTTTGTCTTCGGCTGATCTGTCACCGTGCCTTAAATCCTTATGATTTTTTACTCATTAACTCATTAACTCACTTACTCAATGGTTGATGTGAGCTTTTCAATGTAATCTGATAATAGGTCTTTTATGTTGGTGTCGTTGTTGGCTGCATAGATTTTTAGTTTTCTATGCTGGTCTGCGTCCACATCAAAATTAATACGCTTAGTTGATTTTGTGTCGCTCAAACTAGCCAGCGTTTTGGCTTTGGTTGTTGGATTTGCTGAGGGTCTGCCTGCGCTTAATTTCATACTCATATACTCCTATACTCAAACACTCAAAAGAGTTTTTAACTCATTTGCGAGTTCTTGCACTTCTTTGGCTGCGTCTCCGTTCGGTTCGCTGTCATGTACGGTCGTTCCGCTAACGGCTGTCGTTGGATAGATAACGCGCTGTGTAATCCGTGAATGTAAAACAGGCAGTTCGTAACCTCTGAGGGCTTCGTCGATCTCTTTGCCGATGTTTGTGCCTTTGATGGAACGTGACACGACAAATGCAGCCTGTAATTTTCCGTCTGTAATTTCGATGCGCTGTTTAACTAAATTGACTAGATCGGCAGTCGCCCAAATATCGTAAGGGCTAGGCTGCACAGGTATTAAAATAAAATCAGCCGCCTTGATTGCAGACACTGCCAAGTCTGCTGCTTGTGGCGCACCGTCAATAATTACAAAATCTTTTTTGGCTAAATTTTTAATGTCTCGTTCAATGGTTGGGCGGTCAATCCCAACAACAGTAAGCGGCTGATCTTCACGTACTGCCGCCCAATCTCTTGCACTGCCTTGAGGGTCTGAATCGACAAGCAAAACGTCATAGCCTTGCAACTGCAATTCTCGTGCAAGATGCGTAGCTATAGTGGTTTTACCAGCTCCACCCTTTTGATTTAAAACTGCAATAATTTTCATGACTTACCTTTGAATGGCTCATTTGATGTTATGAGTTTATACTCATTTACACATAAACTCAATAGGTGTTTTTTTAGTTAATTTAACTTTGCAGATTACGGAATATTTGAGGGGGGAAAGCACTTAGAAATATTTGTTTTTCAATGTTTTTCTTTTTGGTGTTTTTCTAATTTTGAATCTTAATAATTATGATTTTTTAGAATAAATCTCTATTAGATTTAAACCAGTATTGGCATGGATATTGCAAAATCATAAGGCGCTCAACTTCTCAACTTGATCCCAAAGCGTCGCGCTTCGCGCTTTGGCTTTGGTGGACGTTGAGAGAGTTTCGGCAATACTCACCCTAAGAGCCGTGCCAAAAAAAATTGGTCATTGCTCCTAGTGATTGCCGTGAAAACTGTTGCCTTGGCTTCGGAGCCACGCGTCGGTCGTCATCTGCAAGGGGTAATTGTGCTTTCCCCTATAGGCTGGGATTACGGTTCACACACCGCCTCTACACGCTCCCAAACCGCCTAAGCTGCTTATCTCCGCAAGGGTTGCCCCAATGTACGACTTAAAGCCAGTCTTAAACTACTCATCGCGTTGCTGCTTCGTAGAGTTCCGCTAGTAACAGCTCTTTGCCATGATGCGCTAGTGACGCTTATTCCTACCACCCACACCATGCGCCAACCGTAAACGGACACAGTAGGGCGGCGAAGCCCAGCTTTAAGAAGCTGTTTCGATGTATGTAGGGAATAACGAAGGAATTTCAGTATAAGACTTGATGTTTTGGCTAATTGCGTTAAAATTAAAGCCTGTCACAAGCCTAACGGTGAATATCATACGAGTTGGTAGCTCTACGATACTTCGTTATTCGATGGTCGTACATCAAATAACTGTGTGACAACAAATATAAAGCGAAAGCCTCAAAGTGTAAACACTTTGAGGCTTTTTCTTTTACTTGTATGTGCTTACTGTTGCGCTTTTTTTCGCGCTAAAGCTCGATACAACGTCGATTTGTGGACTTTTAACAACGCTGCAACTTCTTGGGCGCTGTGGTCTTTTAATAGCTTTTCAGCACGTTCTAACTGCTGATCTGTAAGCCTACCTGTACGGCCAAACTTCACCCCTCGCGCTTTGGCGGCTTCTCTGCCGTTCCGTGTACGCTCAACAATCAAGCTGCGCTCGAACTCTGCTATGCCTGCAAAAATCGTCAAAATCATGCGTCCAGCGGGTGAGGTGGTATCTGCCCAAGGTTCGGCCAGTGAGCGCAAGCCTGCGCCTTTCTCGTCAAGCTGGGCGGCTATGTTGAGCAAGTCGCTTGTATTGCGTGCTAACCGATCTAAACGCGTCACTGTCACCGTGTCGCCAGCTCGTAGATGGTCTAGCATCCTTTCAAGTTCTGGCCGTGCTGCGTGCGCTCCGCTGCGTTTCTCTGCAAATATTCGCGTACAGCCTGCGCCTTGCAGCTCTGTGCGTTGGTTGGTGAGGTCTTGATCGTCCGTACTGACACGCGCATAGCCAATCATTAAGCCGCCTGTCATTAGGTCTAAAGTCCCTTTGTCGCCTTCATCTCTCATAAATTCCCCTTGTCGCATAAGTCCTAAGATTTGCGACGCTTTCCTGACTGTTACAAAATCCCGTAAATATGGGGTTATAAATAGTCGCATATTATAGTCGCGTCGCGTATAATAGGATACTGATTTTTGCGACACACGACAGGAGATTATTGTATGCAAAATATTCGTGATTATGTAATGGTTGGCGTTGTGGCTGTGGCTGCGTTTGGTGGCTCTTACTTTGGTGCAACACCAAAAGGACAGGCAGAAGGGCAGGGGCAGACTGTGGCAGATTACACAGCCTCAACTGATACCCCTAAAATAGATTCCTATTTTTCTATGCCCGAAGTGAACGACGAAAATTGCAAGCCTGCGTTTATCAACAATGTAAACTCATTTCATCGGGAAGAATTTGCAGAGAAATGCTTTAAACGTGGCACAGTCAATAAACAGACAAGTAAGGCTTACTAATGGACGTGAACGAGCGAATTTTAACGGATTTAGTATCCGCAGATGATGGCGCAGCGGCTCAAATGCACTTAGCTGCTGGCTTTCCAATCTATTACAGTGAGGACGACACGCCAGCCGATCTACTCATTAAAGAGTACCCAAGCGGGAAACGTGAGTTAGTACGTGTACGGGGGAAAATTGACGAGCTGGTGAAAGTTCTAAACTAAAAAATGCCGCTATATAGCGGCTTTTTTTGGCCTGTACCTTAGTACGGCCAAAAACGCCAAGCCATGAGCAAGGCACAGATTAAAACAATGATTACAATAACGATTTCTAAAGGCCGGCTACACGGCTCTTTGCCTGCACAACGGGGGCAGCGACGCGCTGTAACATGCAGCCCGCCACGCCCACAATGTCGGCATTTCATCAGTTTAGCCATACATTAACGGCCTCGCTCATTATCGCGCTCTCTAGCGTGACGCTCTCTCATTTTCTGCACATTTTCACGGGCTTGTGCTCTTTTTTCCTCTTGCGATTGAGCCTCTATTTTTCCTTTCATTTCTGTGACTTTTTGCGCGGCTGTTTGGCGACTGCCTGCGGCTCGTTCAATGTTAAATGTTACGGTTTCCTTGGTGGCTCTCGTTACTTTCGCCCCTGCGCTTTTAAAAACCTGCTCTGCGGGTTTTACTTCGCCAAAACTGGTATTTTCAAAGCCTTGCGGCTGGTTGTCTTGGTCATAGGTTTTGTCATTCATGGTATTTACTCCTTAGCTTAATATCCGTGTCCACGATCTCCGCGGTTACGGGCTTTTGCACGTTCAAGATTTTCACGCGCTTTTTGTCGTTTGATTTCTGCCTCGGTTTTTGGCTGTTCTTGCTGACGTTCTCCAGTGGCAACTTTTGCTTGCCCTTTCTGCCAGCCTGCCATCACATCAGCTTGCGCCTGTGCATTAATTTTGGCGTATCTATGTACTGGATTTTCTCCGCGCTCTACGGCCTCGGCTGCCAATTCTAGGCATCGTTCTTCAATTCGAGTTACAACCTGATCGCCTTTGCTTTGTGCAAGCTCTACACGCTTTCTAAATGCCGCAAGTAGATCTCGGCTTGGCTCCGTATTTTCTCTATTTCTTGAGCGCTCAAGATTGGCTTTTGCTCTTTCTCTGTCTGCCCATTTTGTAAATGCTGCACTTCCTACCGCCTCAATGTCTTGGGTATGGTGGGTAATGGTTTTACCCTCTTTACTAAGTTGCTCAGCTCGTTCCAATTTTGCAGCTGTAATAACGATTTCTGCCTGATCGCCTGCTTTAACGGCTGCGGCATGGCTATCACGATAATGCTGCATTGCCTTCGCCTGTACGTCTAACGGTTGCACTGGTGGACGATCTGCAACGGCTGGCGCTTGTGCTTGTACTGGCGCTGGCTTCGGTTCTGCTGGTTCTCCGATTAAATCGGCTGCACTATAAGTTTTTTGCCAAGGCGCTGTTTTGGTCTTTTCTTTTGGTGTTTCTGCAACGGCTGGCGCTTGCTGTGCCTGCGGCTCGATGCGTGGCTCAGAATGACCAATCGCACGGCCTACAGCTTGTTTAATGCTGTCCGTTATTTCGTTAAACTTAACGATGCCACGCTCAACCAAATTGCCTACGACTTTAAAGCCGTTAAACTCTCGACGTTCTGCATAATTGGCAGTCGCTTCGAGATAATCTAGCGTCGATTCATTGGCTTTTTTCTGTGATAGACGTTCGACAAGTTTGTCATAGGCAAGCTCAATGCCTGTGCTAACTTTCCATGAGTTGCGTTGTGCAATTTCTCCACTAGGTAACTGGACGTTTTCAGCACCTACATGCTCAAGGCCGATCTTGTCACCAATCTGCGAGCCTGCCGCCTCAATTGCTCGTTTTAGATCAACGCCCCAGACTGTATGCTGTTCGCCTTTGGCATTTTCCAACGTCACAAAATAGCTGTCGTGGTTGCCTTTGTCATGCTCATAAGGGGCTACGCCATGAGCAACCAAGCTACCTGTTTTAATAAAGTCATCAGCGCCCGCGTACATGGTCGCTTGTTCTTTATGTCGGGTCATACCAACATAGGACAGTTCGCGGCTCATGCCTGTTGTAGCAAGCAAGTATGCACGATCTACGGTCACACCTTGGGATTTATGAACTGTAACCGCATAGCCGTGGTCAATATTTGCATACTGATCTGCATTAAATTCGATGGTTTCCCCGTTATCCATTTTAACGGTGAGTTGCCCATTTTCTGCGGCTTCAACTGTACCAAGAGAACCGTTTTTAACGCCTATATCTCGATTGTTTTCGAGCATGACAATACGATCACCAGCCGCAAAACTACGTGCGCCTCGCTCCGTCATAAACTCAGTTTCTTGGTGTAATTCTCCCGCCTGTTTTCGTGCCTCACGTACTGCATTATTGAGGTCGATAACATCAGCATTACGATAAGCAAGGATGATGCTAGAACCGCCTTTTTCACGGTCGGCAAGGTAATCACTAGCAAGGGCTTGCTTGGCATTGTCTAAGGTGTCTTTAATGCGGATATGGCCGCGCTCGTTATAAGCGTCCATAGCCTTGCCAAGATCACCCCGCGCAAACTCTGCGCTTGCATCTTTTGCCCATTGTTCAGTCTGTCGTCTAATCTGCGTAATTTCGGCAGCTCCGACGCGTTCCGTTATACCTCTAAAGCCTGCGCCTGCTTCAATCGCTGAAAGTTGTTTATCATCACCCAGCATAACCACTTTTGCGCCTGCGGCTTTTGCTGCATCAAGCACACGGGAAAGCTGACGGCTTCCAACCATTCCCGCCTCGTCAATGACTAAAATGTCATTGCTGGTTAACTGATCTTTTCCGTTTTTCCAACTCGCTTCTAAGCTGTGAATTGTACGGCTCTCGATGCCGCTGCCTGCTTCTAATTCATCAGCAGCTTTACCCGCCAAAGCACAACCGCGAACGCGGTAGCCTTCTGCTTCCCATGCCTCGGCAGCAACACGCATACCGAACGACTTACCTGTTCCAGCGTCACCAATAATAACGGCAAGTTGCCCCGCCTTTGTTACGTGCTGAATTGCTGCGCTTTGTTCATCTGAAAGCGTGTCATATTTCTGCATGATTGCAGCCATGCGACTGTCAGAAACACCATGCGTTTTAATGTCTGCAAGTGCTTGCGCTGTACCAATTAAACCGCGCTCAATTTCGATCATTGCACGGGTCGAATATTTTGCCGCTATTTTGCGCCCGTTCTTCTCATGTGCTGGCGCAAGTTGCACTAATTCAGGGGATTGCTCAAGGCGGCTTAAAACACTCTGTAGCTGCTCTTTATCGTCAATGAATTGCTTTAATTCTTTGGTGACATCCCGAAGGGTAAAAACCGCTTTTGATGCGGTCATTTTCGTTAAAATTATTTCGGGCTTATCTATGATTTTTTGAATATTATTCGCACGGGTTTCGTCATGCTCGTTTACTCGGTCTGCATCCATTCCTTTGCGCTGCATAGCCGATGCACTAACGCCCAAATGCTTAGACGGTTCTAACATTATGCCAAGGTCTTTATGGCTTCTATGATCGACACGAATATCGAGGCCAGCACGTTCTAAATGCTCATTGCACCTTTCTTCCCATAGCTGCCTTGTGTCGATTAAATCTAAGCGTCTTTTTCGCCCTGCTTTCTCTATCTCTGCTTTGTTCGTAAAGCCTTCATTTGTCATTACCCTTGTACTTGTCAAAATGTGGGCGTGATCGTTTCTTTCGTCGCCTTCTTTACCGCCTTTATGGATACACACATCAGCAATAACACCGTGCCGATTAACTAGCTCTTTTGCAAAGTCCAAGGCTAAGGCTTTTTGTTGTTCTTTTGATAGCTCATGAGGCAAAGCGATAACGTACTCACGGGCTACACAAGCGTCCTTTCGTTTCTCTGCTGCCTCTGCTGCGTTCCAAACATTATTGCGATCATTTGCCCACTCTGGCGCACCATCAGGCAGAACGATAGTAGATGAAACAACACCGCCTTTTTTCGTATAGTCGAACACTTCACCCGTGCGATTATCGACAATCAATTGGCCTGAGCGATAAGCAGCCGAAGCCGTGGCACTTCTGCCCGTGCTTCGTGATATGGCTTTAACGCTGCAATGATAGATAGCCAATTTAAATGCTTCTCCTTTTGGTGTGCTTTTAAGCCATCCCGTAGGGTGGCTGGGGTGCAGGGGTTTCCCCTTGCCGTACGTGAGTTGTCGAAGACAACTCCTAAGTGCGCCCTTCTCATTCTTCGTCGGGATTATCCCCCACGATTGCAATCATTGTCAAATATTTGATAGACTGCAAAAACGCTCAAAACGAGTAACACCAAAAAGG
Organism: Acinetobacter gerneri DSM 14967 = CIP 107464 = MTCC 9824; assembly: GCF_000368565.1. Classification (GTDB taxonomy): domain Bacteria; phylum Pseudomonadota; class Gammaproteobacteria; order Pseudomonadales; family Moraxellaceae; genus Acinetobacter; species Acinetobacter gerneri. The sequence goes on from NZ_KB849515.1 coordinate 11,721, forward strand.
AAAAATAATTATGGCACGTAAACCATTAAATCAAAAGAAATCGGAAGCCCTTGCAAAGCTAGAAGCTGCAAAGGCTGAGATTGAAAAAATCGAGAAAGCGGAAGCGGAACGCGTAGGCCGTTTGGCTATCCGTGCGGGTCTAACTGAACTTGATATTAAGGACAGTGACCTTTTAGACGCGTTTAAGGAATTGGCTGCGCGATTTCAGCAAAAAAATGAAGCCGTCAACACTCCGCAAAACACAACAACTCATAGCACGTTTACAACTGGACATAGCACGAATGAATGAAGCAGAACGCAAGGCAGATACACGCCATAAAATCGAGCTTGGCGGCTTAGTCCTTAAAGCTGGTTTTGGTGATGATAAAGCGCTTGTTTTGGGCGCTCTGCTTGATGCGATTAATCGCTTAAATAGTGCCGATGGTCTGTATGAAAAACAGCGTTTTGTCTCTCTTGGAAATGCTGCATTGAACAAGAAGTAAGCGGGGCTG
>NZ_KB849516.1 GCF_000368565.1 Acinetobacter gerneri DSM 14967 = CIP 107464 = MTCC 9824
GCATTGGTAGGGTCAAAATTTTTATAGCGTTCTAGTTCATTTTGCATTGCTGTACCTCCGCTTTTGGTGATGTGATGGTTCAAATGCAGTGATTATTCTCGCAACATCTCCACGTTCAACCCAAACCACTGTTAGTAGTCTACCACGATTGCTTAAACCGACTGATATTAGTCGTTGTTCGTCATAATGTCCCACATCATCAAAAGATATCAATGCGGGATCAAGGAAAATACTACACACTTCCTCAAACGTAATCTCACGCCCTCTATAGACCAACTCCATTTTTTGGTCATGCCATTCAAATAACAAGCCGTAATACTCAATCAGTGGCATAACTCTCTCTTTTACCTAATAAATTGACTTTATCTTTAAATCAGACTATTTATTAAAAATAATATAAAAATAGGATTTAAAAAATGTCTAACAATATTGATGAAATATTAAAACTAAATACAGAAGACCTGTACAAGCTTATGGAAGCTGATGATGCAATTGATGTTGATATCAGCCTTGAAGACCTTAGTAGTCTAGGTATTGATGAAAGTTTAGGTGAAAAAGCTACAACTGATTTACTTTCCAAAGCAAAATTGTCTCTACCAGTTGCACCGATACAAAATAGTTTACGAAAAATCTGGCCTAAAGTTAGATTTGTAATATGTACAATATATAAAAACGATCCGAAGATTGGAGAAAAAGAGCTTATAGATGCTGTAATAGCAGCGTTAGGGATATCAGGAAACTGGGCAATAGCGTTAGTAGCCTTAGCGTTGAAATTAGGTTTAGATAAACTTTGTTCCATATATAAATAGTTTATATTATATGGGCTTACAGATATTAATTAGGTCAGGGGAAAACTTATGATTAAATCTCTTATTAAAATAATTATTCCATTAGCTTCTGTCCTTGTAATAAATGAAGCCTATGCGAAAGATATTCGTTATGTCTATTGCACTACAACACTTGTTGGAAATGGCGGTGCTAATTACCAACCTGTTCGACAAGATCAGGTTGTACTATTTTCTCCTATTTTTAAAGTAGACGTACACAATGATGATGGTGCATCTTCCGTTAATTTTTCAGGTGACTTTGAAAATTCTATTTTCAATGACAGAAAAGATAGTAGAACATTTGCATCTCAACAAATCAAAGATGTTGGCTTAAATCAAAGGGGTTGCAATTTCGAATCAAAATCTTTAGAACAAGCTAAAAATAGCTTCGATCGACAATATATTGAACAAAAAAATCTGAAGCCTAACTTTCAGCAGCAGTGTAGATATATTGCTACCTATTCTTGGATTCCTAAAAATTACACTGCACTTTATCCATCAAAAAAACCAACCTCTTCAACATATAAAGCATTAATTCAACCATGCGATGAAAATGAAGTTATTTATAAATAACTTCATTTATTAAATATCATTTTCCAAAAATTTTCCCTCGATCTTACGCAGGTCGGGGTTTCTTATTCATTTCGGATCTATAACACAAAAATCGCCATTTTTTCCATATCCGCATTGCTTTTTCATCACTCGGACGCACGTTTTAGATTCTTCTCCAACGGTACAGCTTCCAATATCAAACTGGATTCCCTGTTGTCTTAAACTCTCGATCTGAGGGATATTGCCTAAAGGTTTGATGTAAACCACAAATAACCAAGTCATAGCCAGCATCAAAATGGTAAAAGCACCTAAAACAATGGCGATTAACTTCCATGACCATTGATGAATCACTGAATCAATCGAATTATTCAGGCGTCCAAGTGCCTTAGCGGTCTTGATAAGCTCTGCTGTACCTTCCTGTAAGCCCGTATTTAGCGATTTTGATACGGTGCTATGGGTTTGCCCTGCGATGACCTTTTGAATGCGTTCTTCGGTGATTTGAAGCTCTTTAACAGCCTGATTGACTAGGTTCTGCTGTTGTTCTGCAACTGCCATCAGTGCATATA
>NZ_KB849517.1 GCF_000368565.1 Acinetobacter gerneri DSM 14967 = CIP 107464 = MTCC 9824
GTTAACAGATGGCAAATAGTCTGCACGTAAGGCTTTAGCCCACATTTCAACCCATTCAGATTGATTAATATAATATTTCGAAAAGTAACCTGGCTTAACCAGTAAAAGAGCGTGATAGTGAGGATGTGACATCATTTCAGCATCCTTGCCCCTAGTTACCTCAGTTGTTCTAATAAAACCTGCAACACCTGATTTAAACGCCTTTGTTTGAATTAGCCTTTGCCATGATTCATTCATGTGTTTCAAAGTGTCTCTAAGCTCAATAATTGGCGGGTTTCTTACAGTCATAGTTAGAAACACCCAGCGGTGTGTTGGATAGAGTTTCTGAATCTTCGGTAATTGCTGAAACATAACCGCTCTCCATAAAAGGGATCTACGCCACTGACAGACAGGACAATGACGGACACGGCAAAAAAATGCTTGCTTGAGAACTAACTTTCCTTGGTTTGGACTAACACCAAATTTTAAAATGCCTGAACAGCCGTTAATGCGATCTGCATACTTTGCAAGTTCGACGGAGTAGTTATAGAGAATTTTAACGGATTCAGCATCGGAACGATGTTCATCCCAAGAAACTTCATGAGGTGAAATTTCTGTTAAAAAATTGATTCCAAGGTCGGAATTATGGCAAGATTGAGACATAGAAAAGCTCTGTTTAGTTTGTTGGATCGCACCTCAAACTTTACGGGCTTTTTTTTTGAAAATCAACTAACCTGCAAAACCCCCTCAAAACCATACACCGCAAGGGCTAGAACCCCATTTCATAAATCAGAGATATCCCTTAATAATAAATACAAGGAAAAACCCCCTCAAAAATCCCCATTTTTGCCCCCTTTTCAGATGCCTTTTTTTGATTTTTCACCCCTAGCAAATTCGTGATGATTTTTCAGTAATGCACGCTTCCGCGTTTCTCATTTGAGAAACAAAAATCGGGTCGTCGCTTTGCTCGGTTTTTCTCGCTTAGGATTTTTATGGGAGCTTGTAATCAGGGAGGAAAGGTTTTGGAATTTTTATGGTGGGGTCGTCACTCGTAGACACTCGCTCGGTTTTTTTCAGAAACGGCAAAAATGGAAAATTTTAATTTTTCGTTTTTGCCGTTATCGGGGTTTTAGGGGTGAAGCCCCTAACGCAGTCATTGGATTTTTTCCAATGGTAAAGTGCGCCCTTCGGGAATTGGTTTTTAGGGTCGTTTCGGAGAAACGAGTAAGCGTGCATTACTTCACTGCTATTCAGAAATGAAAAAACCCCAAAGAGGGGTTTAAATAAATATAAAACCTAAAAATCAATTATTCCGATTCTATAAAAATTGTACCAAATAGGGCGATAATCCCCATTCATAAAACCGCAGATATTACATACAGCCTTAACCGTATAACACCAGCTTCCATCTTCATTTTGAGCATTCTTCTTAATTGATTTAATTTTCATTAAGTTTGACTTAGAGCAACCTCTACAAGTTAAAACTAATTCATCACCACGTTCAGGAATAGGTTTCATAATCACTCCGCATATTCATTAAATTTCGGTGCATACACATATCTCCGATATTCAGAGTTGAATTGAAAAGCAACTCGACCCTCTCCAACGTCCTCAGTTTCTTCTGATGATGAAATCATTTCTTCATTTGTAATTTCATCATCTGGCTTCAAGATGCCCTTTAAAACGCCTCCTGTTGCCACAAAACGCATTTTATGGACTTGTTTAGTCATCTCATGCAACCAAGCACCCTTATCGCGCTCTACGGCTAAATCAGACGGCTTTACGCTATATTTGAGGGTTTCACAGATTTGTTTCTCTAATGCTTTTTTACTTTTTTCGTTATTTCCTGCTCTAATTGCTTTTACGTTAACAGATGGCAAATAGTCTGCACGTAAGGCTTTAGCCCACATTTCAACCCATTCAGATTGATTAATATAATATTTCGAAAAGTAACCTGGCT
>NZ_KB849518.1 GCF_000368565.1 Acinetobacter gerneri DSM 14967 = CIP 107464 = MTCC 9824
GTACTTCCGCTTGGGAATTTACTACTATTTTCATCCTGACCTTTTATTGGCGTACCAATATTGGTTAAGATATTAAAACCTCGATTACTTTCAGAACGATGATCTTGAATATCTTGCAGGTCTAAATCTATGAATGCAGCATATCTAAAAAATTATTAAAATTATCTGCAATTTTAATAATTTTCATTTTTAAATTCCCATCTTCATCCTCAACATATTTATCATGCAATAGCATTACTATCTGAGGGTCTTTCGAAAATAAATCTGATCTATAATCAAAGCTAATATAATCTCCATTACCAACTGTCCCAAAATTTATTATCTTATTATAAGAATATATATCAAAATCTTGAGATGATTCTATGCTACTTGAACCAATAGGATTGCCATATGCTAAAAAACTAAAAGAAGCTTCATCAATTTCCCCATCATAATTTATATAATTAAACCAAGATTCTATAAATGAAAGACCATTATATTTAGATATTAAATCCACATATTTTTTGGGGAATTCAACTTGTTTACTATTTTCAAAGTCTCTAATAACATCGATATTAACTTCACCATAATCTGAAATTATTGTAATTGCATTCATCTTATTTACCACCACTTAGTGAACCTTGTCCAATATGGAGAGCAGCATCATGAATTTCTTTCGGCAATAATTGAAAAGCATTCGGTGCACTTTGTGCATTATGATGCCATGTGTAACCATCTATTTGTGCTGACCCTGCTTGAATTTGTTTAAGCTGTTGAGATGTAAAACCACTCGTATTTACTTTACCTGAATTAATAGCATCTCTCAAATCCCTCGTAGCTTGAGCCATTTGTCTCGGATAAGAAAGATTTGTGTCAATCGTTGTTGTATATTTTGAATAATTATCAAAAATAGGTAAGCCTCTTGAATCATAAGCAACATTCGCAATTTTCGATTCTCCTGTTAATGGATCTCTATATTCTGCTTTTACTGCTTTATTTCCATATGAATCATATACCACTTCAATACCTTTCTCAGGATTAGAGTTTACTCGCTGAATAGGATTATTAACAACAGTCGTTGACTTAACATTTTCTGCTCCATTTACGGACTCAAGATCACTACGTGTTTGCATTGGATCATAAGGCTTAGTTAATTCACCTCTATTTTGTTCAGATACGTTAGAACTCCCCTCTCCTTTCTCCTTATTAGCTACTCCTTTACCAATAACTGCTCCAGTACCTCCAAGTACAATACTAGAAACAACTTCTATACCATCTTCAGTTAATTGTAATTGATTTACTAATTGCTGAGCTGTCTTATTTCCACTTTCTTGAATTGCCTGTTTATTATTTAAAACATTGTTAACTAATTCACTGTCTGTGTCATGAAGCATTGCTGTGAGATCAGTAATCATTTGCTTGTTTATTGTAGTGAATTCATCGCCTGCTAAATAATCAACCACCATAGATTTGGCTAAATTAGCAGGTCCACCCAATACTAAACCAAATGCCAAACCAACATATTGCGGATTAATTCCGCTATCTTCTATTTTTTTATCAACACGTTGTTTAATTTGACCAGCTTTTGTCACTACTTCTAAAAGCGTATTCGTTGTATTATTTACAATTATATCTTCCGACCCAAATGTTGCAGAACTCTCTTGAGCATTTGGTAAAATAACACCATCGGTAGCTATGCTAGTGATTTTTTTAAGTAACACATAATCTGGCTCTAAATCAGAATTTATATTTCCAGTCGCTTCTTGTTCAAGATTCGAAACTATATTTTTCGCAAATTCTGAACTGTATCCATTTTGAATGAGTTGTGATACAGCCTGATCTTTTAATAATACATATTCATTAGCCTCTTTAATTAGTAATAAAGTTTCTGGATCATTAAACATTTGTTCAAAATCTTTAGGCTCTCCCCCTAAACGTATGAATTCTGGATAAGTTTTCTCTAAAATCTCACCTCCAACTTTCATTTCATTTGGCATTTGAACTAATTTTGCCTGTATATTATTCAAGGTTTTTAAGACTTTATCTCTATACTCCCCTTCAGGAAGTTGTTGAACAATATTCTCTGCACTTTGACGGAAATTTTCAGGTAAATCTTTTTGTTGCTGTAGAATTTCCGCTCGCCCACTCTCTGTCAATAAACGATGATCCACAGTTACCGAACCATTTAACATTCCTGTCACTTGATCACGGGTGATTTCTTGGGTTTTGTTGATATCTCTGTTTGAACTATCGGTTACATTAGCAACAGTACCTTGCCCCATTGTTGCTTTGGTTAATTGCTCTTTTTCATTGCCAGTGCTTTGTAGACCTACAGTGGTACTTCCGCTTGGGAATTTACTACTATTTTCATCCTGACCTTTTATTGGCGTACCAATATTGGTTAAGATATTAAAACCTCGATTACTTTCAGA
>NZ_KB849519.1 GCF_000368565.1 Acinetobacter gerneri DSM 14967 = CIP 107464 = MTCC 9824
TTCAGTGATTTCTAAATCGTAATATTCTCGATCTGATTTCTTTAAAAACACCTCTGACAAACGATTATTTTTTTCAGCATCACTCAATTTCATGGTCTAAATGCTCCTATTTTGCGTTTATTGGCGTTTTTAGCCCTGTTTAGCTAGATTTCCCTGTTTTGAAGAAAAGTGCGCTTAAAGGCGATTTTAGGCGGTTTTAAGCCATGTGTGAAAATTTGATATTTTAAAAGTTGCCGATCGGCAAGTTTTAGCGGTTTGGGGGATTTATCATTTTCCGACAGCAGTTGGGAATGCACGCTTACGCGTTTCTCTCCGAGAAACAAAAAACCGACCTCTGAAAAAGATAAAAATAAGCCCCAAAAGTTGGGGCATTTTGAAATCTTTTTTAGAGGAGATTTTAGTTAGGTTTAAACCTTGATGTTTCACCTCTCAAAATCTCAAAAAATTGAGATTGTTGTTTTTCATCGAGAAGCATCGTTTTTAATCTGCTTTCAAAGTCTGCCATTTTTTCGCTATCTTTTTTCAAGTGCTTGTACCTTTTGTCCCGTGCAATGCTGAAAGCACAGCTCGAAAGATGAACGCTCCCCCTTGGGTCGAATGCAATAAATTTATGATCTTCGATAGAGTAGGTTTTGACTTGATCAACCAGTTTCACTGTTGATTGATTTTTCTTAGAACCGAAGCCAAGTTTTTCTAAAAGCGGATAAAACTTTTTAAATTTTTCAGGTTCTAACAGCATGTCTGCTATACGTTTCGCAAAATCTTGAAAGGATTCTGTACCCTCAGAGTATTTGCTCATTTCAGGCATTTCTGACAGCTTGTGAGCGAATAGGAAGCGTTGCGGATCTGTCATTTTGGTGAATAGGTCAGGCGTGTTTTGATCTCGTTGGGGAGATACTGATTTTTCAGAAATTTCCGTTTGTTTTTGCTTAAACTTGAAGGAAAATCCTGAAATCGCACGACCTGTTTTGTGCTGTTCGACCTTAACTTTAATGTCTGTTTTTTCATTAATTTGATTTATGGCAATGTCTAAAACTCGCTTTTTAAAATCGTTCATTTGTTTGTATTCAGTATCTAGAACACCAAGTTTTTGTCTAAATTTTTGTATCTCAATAATGGGTGTTTTACCTGTGCTACGCCAAGCAATCAATAATTCGTAAAGTCTTACAGCGTAAGCACTTGTAAGCCCTGAAACTTGTTCTATATCGTATTTTGTAAACTGTTCTTCTAGGCGAGTAATCAATGGAATGATGGCAGGGGCAAAAATTAATTTAACAACCGCCTCTTTCTCAACATAAATAACTTCACTCACCCATCTTGATTTATGGTGCTGGATATTTCCCTTATCGCTAAGGCTCTGATAACTGAATTGCCTTGCAAATAGGTCATCACAAGCATCTTTTAATGCTTGATATGCAGTATTTCTATGTGCCGAAAATTGATTGATGTAGCTTTCAGCGTGAATGATCAATGGGTCATTTGCGTTAATTCCCTTGCCACTTTGACGAGCTTCAATAATCGCTAAAAGTATTAATCTTTGCTCGACTAAATCGAGGTTATAACTCGCATTAATTAACGCATTATCTTTAACAACTAAATTACTCATTATGTGACTCTATTATTCTTAGACGTTTATGTGACTTTAATAATTAACGTCACAACATGCAAGGTAAACGTCACTTTATCTTTTGAAATTTTCATTTTTTTGCAAGGTAAACGTCACTTAATTGCAAGGTAAACGTCACTTAATGAAGCTTGAAACGCGCACACAGCAATGCTTTCAGCGTGTCTAAAAGCATTTAAAAGCTTAAAAGATTATTAAAAGCCAAAAAAAAATTAAAAAGCATTTAAAACTGCCCTATGTTTTCGCTTCGCTCAAACTCTATTGAATCTCGCTGCGCTCGATTCCTGGGGGCAGTTTTTTCAAATATCCACTAGGACGCTAAAAACAAGAATGGATTCGCTTCGCTCATAAAGCTTTATGCTCGCTTCGCTCGTCATGGAGCCAGTGGCTACAGTCGCCTTGCTCTGTAAATCTCGTTATGAAGCAACAGGGAGCTTGTAATCAGGGAAAAGGCAGGGGCGAATTTTTATAACGCTCAGTCGCTCGTAGACACTCGCTCGGTTACTTGATCAATTTGTTTAGCTGTTCTTCAAAATCTTGCTTGTTTAAATCACCTGAAACGTACTGATCATAAAGTTTTTGATGAT
>NZ_KB849520.1 GCF_000368565.1 Acinetobacter gerneri DSM 14967 = CIP 107464 = MTCC 9824
ATCTGCCGAAACCAAGCAAGCCCAAGAGATTAAGCACCAACCACAGCAATCTAAAGGGCTTGAACGATAGTGTTATTTGTACCCTGCTTTTTCTAAAAGTGGGTAAAGTTCTCTAAATTTTTCAGGTTGTAAAAGCATTTCAGCAATACGTACAGCAAACTGCTGATAGCTTTCCGTACCTTGCGAATACTTAGACATTTCGGGCATTTCAGACATTTTATTTGCAAATAAATGACGTTGTGCATCGGTCATTTTGATAAAGAAGTCTGGCGTGTTTGGATCTCTTTTTGAATCTATTTGAGCCTTAGATTTAGAGTTTTTTAGCTTAAACTTGAATGAAAAACCAGTAATGGTTCTACCCTCTTTGTGTTGCTCATACTCTATTTTATAGTCAGTGGTTTCATTGATTTGATTAACTGCAATATCAAGAACTCGCTTTTTAAAATCCGCAACCAATTTATATTGATTTTCCTCAACACCCAAGCTATTCCTGAGCTCATGTAAAGCCATGACAGGTATAGAATTGGTGCTTTTCCATTGCATCAACAATTCAAACAACCTTGTTGCATAAGAACTAGAGAAATCAGCCGTTTGTGACAAGTAATAGCTTGTGAAATATTCTTTTAGATTGGTTATTAGTGGGATTAAATCAGTAGAAAATTGAAAATATACTGCCCCACTTCTTTCTCGGTAAGCAATTTTTTGAACCCATCGAGATTTAACTTTAATCAAATCATCAGAGGTACTTAGTTTTCTAGGGGGCTTTAAATCGTATTCTTTCCCATATTCTCTTGAGTAAATATCATAGGTAAAGTACCTAGAGAATAAACGCTCAGAAGCATCTTTTAAAGCCATGTAAGCCGCTGCTCGGTCAACTTTGAACATATCAACATATTCCGCTGCGGTGACAACAAGCATAGTGTTGGTATCAACTTCTTTATGCTGATTGTTTGCTTTGACAATAGCCAAACCAATTAGACGTTGTTCAGCAAGAGTTAGGCTATAACTAGCATTAATTAGGGTATTACTTTTCACCACAAGATCATTAGCCATAGTTGTTTAGGACATTATTGTTTGATGTCAATATATGGCTTTTAAATTTCAATGTCAATTAATGCTAAGCAAACGTCCTTTTAATGCTAAGCAAACGTCCACATAATGCTAAGCAAACGTCCACATAATGCTAAGCAAACGTCCTTTTAATGCTAAGCAAACGTCCACATAATGCTAAGCAAACGTCCACATAATGCTAAGCAAACGTCCATTTATAAGGTTGGAAAGCCTTGCTAGGCTTGCGTTTCAGCGTGTCTAAAATTATTAAAATTATTAAAATTATTAAAAAAGAGAAAAATCAAAAATCAAAGGCTATGGCACTCGCTTCGCTCGTGTCGTTTCAAAAGCAAAAGCAAAGTCAAAAGCATTGATAATGTATTCGCTGCGCTCATACTTTTTGAAAAGCAAAAGCTTCTCCGTTCGCACCCATTCGGGATGCTCTGTACTTACCGTTTAAAGTCGAAAGGGAGCTTGTAATCAGGGAAAAGGCATTGCAAAAATTTTAATAGCGTATGTTCACTCGTAGACACTCGTTCGGCTACTTTAGTGATTTATCAAATATAGATTCATTATGAAAAATCAAAATGAATCTATTAGGATTTATTGTTCTTATTTTAAGAAACTTCGACCTTTAGCAGTTATTTCTAAATGACCAAAAGACACAGTCTGATCAGTACCAATTCTTATTGCGTTAATAAGAAAAGCATTATCTTGAAGTTCTGTTAAAGCTTTTATGACATCTTCAATATCATACTCAGATAAGCTAACAATTTTATTATCCTCAAATTCTATTAAAGCAACTCCTGGATATTCTTTGTTGGCAATCGTAAGAATTTTCTGTTTTAAGTCATCTAACTGCATAGTGGTTACTACCTAAGTTAATAATTTATAGAAAATTTAGTATATATCAGTAAAGCGAACGGAGTGTGAGCGACATAACGATAAATCGTTCACTTCCCCCTCTGATTACCGCTTTTGCTGAATTTGATTAGTAGTCAATCTGTCGTAGTTAGGTCTAAATCGCTCTAATTTACGTTTTTAGGCTGTTTTCGATCTTGGAGTATGGAAACCCCTTGTTCATGCCATTTCGACCATCTAGCGTCATCTGGTGCGATTTTAATGCTACTCAACATACCAACCAATGTTGCAGGATCGTGATGACCCAAATCGGCAATATCGAATAATGCGCCTAATTCAATCAGTCGCTTGGTTCTAGCCTTTCGTTCTAAAGCCTTTTCCTTTGTCCGTTCTGCATTGAGGAGATTCTGCATAGCCTGTTTGGCTTTGTTGGCTCGAATAGTGGCTTTTTCAGTTCGGATTAAAGCGGATAATTTTTTATCTTCTGTAGCTGTCCGATCTGTTTTTTCATACAGTTCAATCAGCAATTTTTGGTAGTCAGTTGGGCGAGATAGAGCCTTGAGAAAATCCAAATGTCCGCTAGGTAAATCAATTGTGGCTGTCATACAAATACCGCTAAAAG
>NZ_KB849521.1:0-650 GCF_000368565.1 Acinetobacter gerneri DSM 14967 = CIP 107464 = MTCC 9824
GCTGACTGCAACCGATGCCGCAGGTAATATTGGAGCTGAAACGATCACAGATAAAGCGGATACTGTTGCACCATTAGCACCGAGTGTTGAACAAAACAATGCGGCAGGCTTGGTTGGAACAAGCGAAGCTAATGCTCTGATCACGCTTGATTTGGGTCATGGCACTACCTTAACCACAACAGCGAATAGCCAAGGCAAATGGTTATTTGTACCAAATCCGATTGCTGATGGTGAAACGGCGACGCTTACGGCTACAGATGCCGCAGGCAACATTGGTCCATCGATTACCACAGATAAAGCAGATACGATTGCGCCTCCGGCTCCGAGTGTTGAATTGAATAATGCTTCGGGATTAAGCGGAAGCAGTGAAGCCAATGCTGTGATCACGCTTGACTTGGGTCATAGCACTACCTTGACCACGACAGCGAATAGTCAAGGTAAATGGTCATTCACACCCAACCCGATTACCGATGGTGAAACCGCAACAGTGACAGCAACCGATGCAGCGGGTAATGTTGGAGCTGAAACCACGACAGAGAAAGCGGATACAGTTGTGCCACTGGCTCCAAGTGTTGAGCTAAATAATGCTTCGGAATTAAGCGGAAGTAGTGAAGCCAATGCCGTAATCACGCTTGATCTGGGTCATGGTA
>NZ_KB849521.1:5950-7296 GCF_000368565.1 Acinetobacter gerneri DSM 14967 = CIP 107464 = MTCC 9824
GATGGTGAAACTGCTACGCTTACGGCAACCGATGCAGCAGGCAATGTTGGAGCTGAAACCACGACAGATAAAGCGGATACAGTTGCGCCACTCGCGCCAAGTGTTGATCTAAACAATGTAGCAGGATTGGTCGGAACAAGTGAAGCCAATGCAGTGATCACCCTTGATCTAGGTAATGGTCATACCTTGACCACAACAGCGAATAGTCAAGGCAAATGGTCATTTGCACCAAATCCGATTGCCGATGGTGAAACCGCAACACTTACTGCAACTGATGTAGCGGGCAACATTGGTCCATCGATTACCACGGATAAAGCGGATACGATTGCGCCTCTCGCACCAAGTGTTGAGCAAAATAATGCAGCAAATTTGTCAGGTAGCAGTGAGGCCAATGCACTGATCACACTTGACTTGGGTAATGGCAATACCTTGACCACGACAGCGAATAGCCAAGGCAAATGGTCATTTGTACCCAATCCGATTGCGGATGGTGAAACAGGCAAGCTGACGGCAATCGATACAGCAGACAATGTCGGCCCATCGATGACCACAGCTAAAGCAGACACGGTTGCACCTTTAGCTCCAAGTGTTGAACAAAACAATGCAGCAAGTTTGTCAGGTACGAGCGAAGCCAATGCCGTAATCACCCTTGATCTAGGTCATGGCAATACCTTAACCACGACAGCGAACAGCCAAGGCAAATGGTCATTTGCACCGAACCCGATTGCGGATGGTGAAACAGGCAAGCTGACTGCAACAGATGCCGCAGGTAATATTGGAGCTGAAACCACAACAGATAAAGCAGACACGGTTGTACCTTTAGCTCCAAGTGTTGAACAAAACAATGCAGCAAGTTTGTCAGGTACAAGTGAAGCCAATGCAGTGATCATGTTGGATCTGGGTCATGGCACTACCTTAACCACGATAGCCAATAGTCAAGGTAAATGGTCATTTGCACCAAATCCGATTGCCGATGGTGAAACGGCGACGCTTACGGCTACAGATGCCGCAGGTAATGTTGGTGCATCGATTACCACAGATAAAGCAGATACAGTTGCGCCACTCGCACCAAGTGTTGATCTGAATAATGCAGCAAGCTTATCAGGTACAAGTGAAGCCAATGCGTTAATTACGCTAGATTTAGGACATGGCAATACTTTGACCACGACAGCAAACAGCCAAGGCAAATGGTCATTTGCACCCAACCCAATTGCGGATGGTGAAACTGCTACGCTTACGGCAACCGATGCGGCAGGCAATGTTGGAGCTGAAACCACGACAGATAAAACAGATACAGTTGCACCACTCGCGCCAAGTGTTGAGCTAAATAATGCAGCAAGTTTGTC
>NZ_KB849522.1 GCF_000368565.1 Acinetobacter gerneri DSM 14967 = CIP 107464 = MTCC 9824
CCGTACTTCCATTGATGAAAACCATTAGGTTTTTTTCAATGGTAAAGTGCGCCCTTCGGGAAAACCACGATAGCAGATAGTACCTTGAATTTCAATTCATGTACGCTTATGCTAACTGTGGTTTTTTAGGCTTTGGAATCACAATGAAAGTTGAATCATTAGAACAGCAAATTGCTAAACAGGAAGAACGATTAAAACAGCTAAAGGCACAGAAACAAGCTGTATTAGCTCGTGAAAAGAAAAAGCAGTCTGAACAGCAACGAAAGGAAGATACTAGACGTAAAATCTTACTCGGTTCTTTAGCACTGAAAAAAATGGAAAATGAACAAGACAAAGAAAAAATACTCGCTGAATTGAACGAGTATTTAACAGAAGATAGGGACAGAAAATTATTTAATCTTTGAAATCGGTATGTGTTCGTAATGCCTTAAATATTCGTTTTGCTGTTTCTTCTCGAACGGATTTAGGGTCACGTAAAATATTGGCAATCCATTGGGCAAAAGTGCTGTAATCAGGGAAAGTAGATAAATCCGATATATCGCTAACCTTGCTGAGTATCGAGCTATATTTCTGTACTTGAGCATCTGTTAGCTTGTAGAACATATCTATCGTATTTTTATCTCGACCTGTTTCGATGACTTTCGGCTTTGGTTTCTCTCTAACCGTAAACTTAAAGCCAACCACAGAACGCCCACGCTTCACATTCTCATAGGTCAGGTCTATATCGGTATTGGTTGTGATCTCGTCCAGTGATGGCTTAATTACACGTTTCTTTAGGTTACTTAGGTCTTGGTATGATTCAGGCAAGCCCAATTGTTCAAATAATTCATCTAGGCTGATTTGAAAACCGCCCATTGCTTGATGCTTCTTAGCTAAGTGGTAGAAGTCTAGGGAATAATCTTTTTTAAGCCGTAAAACCACTTCTTTTTTATACTTGGTATAAGGGTTTAAGGCATCAAACTCTCTAAGTAGTAATAATACTTCATCAGTAAAATATAGTTCTGCACCGCCCTCGCCATACGCTGTTTTATACATCCATCGGATACTAACTTTCTTTTTATCTGCCCGAACATAACCAAAATAACGGTCAAAAAGTTTCTTGGTTGCGATACCTAAAGCGGTGTATGCACCTGTAATTTCAAGTCCACAAGCAGATGCAAATTCTTCTGTTGAGATAAAAATAGGTTCTCCACTGGATATATTCGTGGTTCTTGCTAAAGGCGTAGCCATAATGAATAAACGCTTTTCATCAAGTGTCATGCTTTTAAAACATTCTACTACTCGATTTTGTAAAACTATCCAGTCTTTGGGATAGTGTCTTTTTACATCTAGCTCCATGATTTTCTCAAAAAAGTACAATTAATGACAATATACTTTCTACCCAAATAAAGTACAAGTATTTTTATGTACTATAAAACATGGGAATTGTACTTTTTTAACATGGCGTTTGTACTTTTTTAAGTATCAAAAGCATGGGAATTGTACTTATAAGCATGGGAATTGTACTTTTTTAAAGTCTGAAAGCCTTGCCTAGTGTGGGCTAGAGGGGTGTCTAAAAGCTTTTAAAAGCTTTTTAAAAGTATAAAAAGGGATTTGGCTGTGAAAAACAGCCCTATGGCACTCGCTTCGCTCGTGGCATTTTGACCTCGTTTCACTCGGTCTTGGGGGCTGTTTTTTGGTAACTGCTATTGAGGATTCAAAAAAGCAAAAGCAAGAATGGATTCGCTTCGCTCATAGAGCTATTTTTGCTCGCTTCGCTCGGTCTAGGTGCAAATATCATGTAGTCGCTTTGCTCGGTTAATCCCATTTTTAAGCGAAAGGGAGAAATTGTAATCAGGGAAAGAGCAGGGCGAAATTTTGATAGTGTTCAATCGCTCGTAGACACTCGCTCGGCTAATCCCTGTTAGCATCAAAAAGAAAAGCACAAAGCGAACGGAGTGTGAGCGACATAGCGGTAGATCGCTTATTCCCCCCTCTGATTACCGCTTTTGCTGAATCGGATTCTCAATGGTTGGGGCTATCGTTCCATGCCTTTGGATTTTGATGCACCTCTGACCTGTTCTTGTTCTCGTTGTTTTTGTAATTCAAGTTTTGGTACTTCAAAATTAGGATTTTCCTTAAATTTCGCTACAAACGCCTGTTGAGCCTGTTTTAATTTTTTATCTAACTCTGAACCGCTAATTTTTTGCTCCAGTACCGATTTTATCGACTGGTACGCCTGTTTTTGCTCGTGGTTTAACTGGCGATAAACGCTGTTAAAATTTAATTCTTGCGGTTTTTCCCTGCCGATATTGGGCTGAATGGTCGGCTGACTGCGTAAACGCATAATTTCTTTCTTAATATCGTCTGATCTACTCGCCATAAGGCTTTTGGCTAGTTTTAGGTCGCCCTCTTTTTGGTCAAATTCATGCTTCAACTCTGAATATTTTTCTTTCCACGCTGAAAATTTAGGATTTGGCACTAATCCGAATAATTTTTCTTGTGGTTTGTTTTTTTGCAGTTCGATATATCCGTTGTAAGCGGTATCACTGTCACGCTTCAATTGGACAATTTCAGATTCAAGACGGCTTAATTCATCTTTGAGTTGTTTTAATTTAGGGCTAGATGGCTCTGATTTGCGTTCTAAGCGATTTTCTTGCAGTTTTGGCTGTTCTACCTGTTTTTGTGTTTCTGTGGCTCTAAGGGGCTGTTTTGACGCTTCTAGGCGTATTTCTGATTGGTATTTGCTGATTTTTGATTCTGCAAGGCTGATTTCTTGCTCTAAACCTTTCAAAATTTCAGGCAAACGCTGTTTTTCCGCATTTTGCTGTTTGATTAAATCGTTTTTTAGGCTGATTTCAGTATCAATGCCCTGTCTGCGTAGCTGTGTGACCTTGCTACCCTCGTGAATGGTCGCTTGTAGTCCGTTGTCTTGGTCGGCATAGCTGCGGTGGTCTACTTCGGACAAGTACCCTGCTCGTGCCAAGTGTTTATTGGTAATATCGGCAAAAGTTTCTCGCCATTGGTTCACGGTCTGACTAGAATTTTCTTTGTTAAAATCCCGATTTCTCTTTTTGGCAAAGTCGCCTGTTTCTAGGTCGATTTGTCGCCCTGTAAACATGATATGAGCGTGATAATTACGTTCATCACTTCCGCTTTGGGTGTGTGGGGCATGAATGGCTGCGTCCACAACTACGCCATGCCGTTTTACAAGCTCTTGGCATATCTCATTGAGCATAGATTGACGTTGTTCGGCATTCAGTTCATGCGGAAAAGCTATTTCAAATTCTCGTGCTAGGTTAGCGTCTTTTCTACGTTCAACTTTTTCAATAGTATTCCAAAGTTGGTTACGGTCTAGTAATTCAGGATTTGTATTTTCAGGAGCATATATTTTTGTAAATTCAACGCCTGTTTTTCTTGTGTAGTCTTGTTCTTTCCCTTGTCTTTCATCTATCAACTTTTCACCCGAACGATAAGCAGAACATGCAACGGCTGAACGCCCTGCACTTCGACTTATTGTCTTAACTGAAAAATGATAAATTGCCATTTTGCCTTTGCTCTTAAATTCGATTTCGAATTTCACCAATCTATGCAGATTGGTTTGGGGTTGTAGGGGGCTATCCCCTGCCGTACTTCCATTGATGAAAACCATTAGGTTTTTTTCAATGGTAAAGTGCGCCCTTCGGGAAAACCACGATAGCA
>NZ_KB849523.1 GCF_000368565.1 Acinetobacter gerneri DSM 14967 = CIP 107464 = MTCC 9824
CCCCTTTCACCGACAATCCCTCCCCTTTCACCGACAATCCCTCCCCTTTAATTCTCGCAAAGCTATATGCAGCAATGCTTTGAAGGGGGTCTAAAAACCTTTAAAAACCTTTAAAAATATAAAAAAAGGACAGCGTTAAAAAATCCTGTGGATAACTGCCCTATGGCACTCGCTAAAGCTCGTGACATTTTGACCTCGCTACGCTCGGTCTTGGGGGCAGTTATTAGTTAATCCTGTTTGTGAATACCCAAAGCAAAAGCAACTATGAATTCGCTTCGCTCATAGAACTTTTTTACTCGCTGCGCTCGATCTAGGGGCATATACCAACATGAAAATATTGATTACTAGAATTCAATGGATTTAAAAGCGGTTTTTCAGAGGGTCGAAAGTCGAACTTTCATTGTGTCGCTCGTAGACACTCGCTTATAACATTCTGATAATGTTTAGATATTCTTAATTAAAAGACAAAAAAGATAATCTTAACGTCCTTTTTCCTGATCACCTTTGGACGCACCACGTACAAAATCCTGTTGCTGTGGTCGTTGTTGTTCCTGTTTAGGCATCTCAAAATTCGGGTTTTCTTGGTATTTTTCGATGAATTTATCTTGAACCTGTTTCAATTTTAATTCTAATTGTGGATTACTAAAACGCTCTGATAGCGTAGATTTCAGAGCATTATATGCCTGTTTTTGTTCTTGATTTAATTGGTTGTAGACGTTCTCAAAATCCAATTTTTTAGATTCTTCTTTTGTCTTTTGACTAAAACCTTTGGACAGGTGATTTTCAGGGTTTTTCATCTGCTGAATGATCAATTGATCAACCTGTTTTTGTGTTTTTTCCCTGTCATCCCTTAGATTTTTCAGGGTTTCTTTCCAATTTTCATGATCTTTGTTGGCAAATAACCCGAATTTTTTCGCTGGAGGCTCGTTGTTTTCCAATTGCTCAATTTGTTGGTTAAGCAGGTTCAAGTGGTCTTTGGCTTCCTGATAGATATTTTGAATGCCTGTAGATTGCGCTGAATTGCGCTCTAAGGTGGTTTTGTCTTGAAAAGGTAGTTCTGCATGGGTTTTTTCTTTTTCGTTCAAAATAGAGCGTTTTAGATCGGTTAGAACGCTATTTGTTGCAATGATTTCCTGATCAAGTCCTTTGATGATTTGCTCATACTCTAATTTTTCGGCATTTCTTGCCTTGATTGCATCGTTTTTTAGGCTGATTTCGGTATCAATGCCCTGTCTGCGGAGCTGTGTAATCATGCTGCCTTCGTGAACAGTCGGTTCTAGGTCATATTTCAGGTCGCTGTAACTCAAATGGCTTACTCGTTCCTGTGTGCCGATCTGCTCCAATTCCCGATTGACCATATTTGCCCATAATTCACGGTAGGCAAGGGTTAGATTTTTGCCATCATCGTTAAATTCTCTCGCTTTTTTGCCTAGTTCGCCCTGCTCGTTGATGCTTCGAGTGGTAAACATGATATGAGCGTGGTAATTGCGTTCATCACTGCCACTTTTGGTATGTGGTGCATGGATCACAGCATCGACTACGACATTGTGATTTTTAACGAGGGTCTGCGCTAATTCATCGAGCATTCTTTTTCGGGTGTCTGCATCGACTTCATGCGGAAATGCAATTTCAAATTCTTTGGCAAGTCTTGCGGTAAGTTTTAGATCACCATTTTTTTTAAGTTCGCTTTTCTCAACTTCGTTCCAAAGCGTTTGGCGGTCTAATAGATTTTCATTAGCATGGCTTGGCACATAAATATTTTTATATTCGATGCCTGATTTTTTGGTGTAATCCTGTTCTTTGCCATAGACACTATCCACCAATTTTTCACCTGAACGATAGGCAGCAGCAGCTACGGCACTTCGTCCGTTACTACGTCCTATATTCTTAATTGAAAAATGATAGATTGCCATTTTCTCTTTTGTCTTCTTCCGCTTTTGCTTTTGGGGTTAAGGGGTTTCCCCTTACGCAACGTCCATTTTTTACGAAGTCAAAAAAATGGGTAAGTGCGCCCTTCGGGAAAACCACGATAGCAGATAGCACCTTGAATTTCAATTAATGTGCGCTTATGCTGACTGTGGTTTTTTAGGCTTTGGAATTACAATGAAAAATGAATCTTTAGATCAAAGAATTGCTAAACAAGAAGAGCGATTAAAACAGCTCAAGGCTCAAAAGCAAGCTGTATTGGCTCGTGAAAAAAAGAAGATTACAGACCAACAAAGAAAGGACGATACTAGACGTAAAATTTTGCTAGGGTCTTTGGCACTTAAACAAATGGAAAATGAAGAGAAGAAAACAAAAATACTTGCTGATTTAAACGAGTATTTAACAGAAGATCGGGACAAAAAATTATTTGGACTTTGATTGTTAACTAAGATTTAATCATTATTATTTAATAACGACAGAGGGTTTTTATTATGGGCGAATGGAGTGATTATTTTGCAGATTTTCCAGAAGAAGATATGGGAAATTATCGAAATGGAGTGTTTGATCCAGAATTAGCTAGAAGTAGACATCCTGATAATTTTTCAATGACTCCCCACGTTTCTGAACATGAAAAAAAATTACGTAGAGAACAATATAAAATTTTGATGCGTTCAAAAGGTATAGAAATTAAAGATTAGTCTTAAATCTTAATTTTTTAGACTAGACTGTGATTCTTTAATCTTGTCTAGTTTACGCTTTCTGTCTTCAAAGTAAGTATTTAAGCCGTCATTAATAGGATGATTAGGATTTCCGACAGCTTCATTTTGTCTTTTGATCACATCTTGATTGACTAGCATTATGTCTTTTTTCATAACTCACCTTTTAAAGTCGGTTTCAGTTTGTAAAGCCTTAAATATTCGTTTGGCAGTTTCTGCACGGACTGATTGCGGATCTCGTAGAATATTTGAAATCCATACAGCAAATGCAGAGTAGTCCTTATTTTCTGCTAGATCACTAATACTATGAAGTTTTGACAAAATAGAGCTGTAAGTATTGATTTGACTATCAGACATTTTGTGAAAGAGGTCAGGTGTATTTTGATCCCTT
This sequence comes from Acinetobacter gerneri DSM 14967 = CIP 107464 = MTCC 9824, assembly GCF_000368565.1. Classification (GTDB taxonomy): domain Bacteria; phylum Pseudomonadota; class Gammaproteobacteria; order Pseudomonadales; family Moraxellaceae; genus Acinetobacter; species Acinetobacter gerneri. Next base: position 3,034 of record NZ_KB849523.1, read on the forward strand.
AACACTGTCACTTTTTTAGGTTCTGCTTTTAATTTAAATTTTAGTTCTAAATGCGTGAATTTACGCCCTGATTTTATTAATTCGTAACTCACTTTATAGGGAGTTTTTTCATTAATTTCATTGACTGCGGTATCAATAACCCACTTTCTTAAATCTTTAGTTGCTTCATATTTTTCAAATAAGGCTAAAGCATAACGGAGGTCATCCAAGCTTACTTTACAATAACCCGTTGATTTAAATTGCATCATCATTTGATAAAAACGGAAGCTATAAACACTCCCAAACCCAGCAACATCATCAATGACGAACTGCGTGAAATTGTCTTTTAATTCACTAAGTAACGGCAAAATACGGCTATCAAACACAACCCTAGCCACAATGTCATCACTATGCCTACCAACAGGCAGAGATTCTAATAAGTTATATTTTCTTAACCCATTGATATAGTTTTTATAATCTTCTGGATTTGGGTATTTTAATTTTAATCGAGCATCAGCATTTTTATCAAAACGTAGAACTTCGGATAACCAATGAAACTCTAATATTCCTGCATTGGTATCTATGAGTAATGTTTTTTTCATCAAGTCTTTAGTAGCATTTCTAATATCTCTTGTCGCCTGATCTGCATTTGCACCTAATCGGACAAAGTCTTCTCTCGTTATGTAATACGCTTGTTTGGGGTCTATAGGTTTGTTTTTAGGAATTTGAGCCAATGCAGATAACAATAAACGCTGTTCGCTGACACTTAAATTGTATGACGCTTTAACAATGGAATTATCCATCACGATTAGATCATTACTCACCCGACAATCTCTCCCTTTTTAGTATTAGGAGAGTTTTATAACACTCCTATTTATGAGTTAAAAGGAGAGATTTGTAACTCTCCTTTTTCACCGACAATCCCTCCCCCTTTCACCGACAATCCCTCCCCTTTCACCGACAATCCCTCCCCTTT
>NZ_KB849524.1 GCF_000368565.1 Acinetobacter gerneri DSM 14967 = CIP 107464 = MTCC 9824
GAAGTCAAAAAAGTTTGAGCTTTAGCGAAAACCGAGGGCAATTTTCATGAAAAATTGGGCTTTTAATGTTTTTAAATGCTTTTAAATGCTTTTAGACTGGCTGAAACGCAAGCATAGCAAGGCATACAAAGGACATTCTCCTACGTTTACCGACCCATTCTCCTACGTTTACCGACCCATTCCCCTACGTTTACCGACCCATTCCCCTACGTTTACCTTGCGTATTACTACGAAATAAACTAATGTAGTAATAACTTCAAAAAAATAATTGTAGGATATGAGCGAATTAATAGTAAAAGATAACGCCCTAATGAACGCTAGTTATAACTTAGCCTTAGTTGAACAAAGATTAATTCTCTTAGCGATTATAGAGGCGAGAGAATCAGGCAGAGGGATTAATGCTAACGACCCTTTAACCGTTCATGCGGAGAGCTATATCAATCAGTTTAAAGTTGAGAAGCACACTGCATATCAAGCTCTCAAAGATGCCTGCAAGGACTTATTTGCACGGCAGTTTAGTTACCAACAGCGAAGTGCCAAAGGGAATACCACAAACATGACTAGCCGTTGGATTAGTCAAATTGGATATACAGAAAATGAAGCTACGGTACAGCTTGTTTTTGCTCCTGCGGTTGTCCCATTGATTACAAGACTTGAGGAGCAGTTCACGAAGTACGATATAGAACAAATTAGTAGCTTATCGAGTGCCTATGCTGTGCGTTTGTATGAGTTATTAATTTGTTGGCGCAGTACAGGAAAAACGCCTGTTATTGAACTAGCCGAATTTAGAAAGCGAATCGGCGTTTTAGATACTGAATACACTCGAACAGATAACTTAAAGATGCGAGTTATTGAACTAGCACTCAAGCAGATCAATGATTATACCGACATCACAGCGAGCTACGAACAGCACAAAAAAGGGCGAGTGATTACAGGGTTCTCATTCAAGTTCAAGCAGAAGAAGAAAACAGAGGCGGAAACGCCAAAAAATAGCGATTCAGGCGTTTCTAAGCAAAAACCTATAGAAATCCCCACTGAAGTCGTAAAACAGCCTAAAAACGCAAATTTGAGCGATTTAGAGCATAGAGCGAGCCGTATTACAGGTGAAATCATGCGAAATCGGCTAACAGATCGATTTAAACAAGCAGATGAATCACCACTGGAGATGATGAAACGTATTCAAAGTGAGATCACAACCGATACGATCGCAGACCAATGGGAAAACAAACTAGAAGAATTTGGCGTGGTTTTTTAGTCATGACGAAATTCCCGAAGGGCGCACTTT
>NZ_KB849525.1 GCF_000368565.1 Acinetobacter gerneri DSM 14967 = CIP 107464 = MTCC 9824
ATAAGACGAGATTTACCTACCAATAAGACGAGATTTACCTACCATAAGACGAGATATTATGATAAATTCGTTTTAACGAAAAAATTTTAATTCACGTCTTATGAGTAAATTAGTAGTGAAAGACAATGCCCTAATGAACGCTAGTTACAACTTGGATCTCGTTGAACAGCGCTTAATCTTGTTGGCGATTGTTGAAGCAAGAGAGTCAGGAAAGGGAATTAATGCCAATGACCCTTTAACCGTCCATGCAGAGAGTTATATCAATCAATTTGGCGTAGCTAGACAAACAGCCTACCAAGCCCTCAAAGATGCTTGTGATGATCTATTTGCACGTCAATTCAGTTACCAAGAAATCAATGAACGAGGAAATACCGAAAACGTCCGTTCACGTTGGGTTAGTGAAGTTCGCTATGTGGATGCAGAAGCTACAGTGAAGTTAATCTTCGCTCCTATCGTCATCCCTTTAATTACAAGGCTTGAGGAACGTTTTACTCAGTATGAAATGAAACAGATAAGCGAGCTTTCAACAGGTTATGCAATTCGTTTGTATGAGTTACTGATCTGCTGGAGAACCACAGGGAAAACACCAATCATAGAATTGGCTGACTTTCGGCAAAAAATGGGTGTTCTCGATGCTGAATATCAACGCATGTATGATTTAAAAAAATACGTTTTAGAGCCGTCTCTCAAACAAATCAACGAGCATACAGACATCACAGCGAGCTACGAACAGCATAAAAAAGGGCGGACAATCACAGGATTCTCATTCAAGTTTAAGCAGAAGAAGAAAACAGAGGCTGAAACGCCAAAAAACAGCGATTCTAGCCCACATATCAAAAAACCTAGTCAAATCCCTACCAACATCGCAAAACAGCCTGAAAACGCAAATATGGACGTTTTAGAACACCGTAAAAGCAAAATTACAGGTGCAATCATGGCGAATGGTCTAGCAGATCGCTTTAAACGTGGTGATGAGTCAGTAATGGAGATGATGAAACGTATCAAAGGAGAAATTACAACGGATGCAACAGCCGACCAATGGGAAAACAAACTAGAAGAATTTGGCGTGGTTTTTTAGTCATGACGAAATTCCCGAAGGGCGCACTTT
>NZ_KB849526.1:0-638 GCF_000368565.1 Acinetobacter gerneri DSM 14967 = CIP 107464 = MTCC 9824
GCACCAACATATAGTGTTGTGAGCAATCCAAATGGCGTTGCTAGCAATGTTACAGGTGTTGCAGCGGCATTAAATAGTTTAAATACAGCAGTAACAACGCCGTTGTATTTCAAAGATGCTGCTTCAGGTACATCAAGCAACAAATTAGGTTCTACTTTTGCGATCGTGGGTGATACCAATATCACCACTGCTGTGACGGCTAACCAAGCCCAAATTAAGCTCAATCCTAACATTAGCTTAACAAGCGTAACCACGACTGACGGTGCTGGCAATAGCACTGTGGTAAATGCTACGGGTACAAAAATTACCGATACAACGGGTAATACGAATACATCTACATCAACCACTAATGTACTAAAACAAGGTAGCAATACGCTGACAACATCGGCGACAGGAACAACGGTTACTGATGGTACTAACACTACAACATTGAACGCATCGGGTGTCAGTATTACCAATGGTCCAAGCATCACGACTTCAGGTGTCAATGCTGGAAATAAAGTGATTAGTAATGTATTGGCAGGCAGCGCGCTTACAGATGCGGTCAATGTTTCACAGTTAAATGCGGTGAAAGCCAATGCAGATAATTTGGGGACTACTACAGCTACAGCTTTGGGTGGTGGTGCAAGTTATAACGC
>NZ_KB849526.1:1198-1909 GCF_000368565.1 Acinetobacter gerneri DSM 14967 = CIP 107464 = MTCC 9824
GGGTAACAGCCTTGCACAAAACTTGGGTGGTTCATCAACATACAAAGATGGCGTTGTTACAGCACCGAACTACCAAATCACCAATCTTGACGGCACAAGCAGTACAGCAGCAACGGTTGGCGATGCGATCAGCAGCTTAAATACAGCGGTGACCACACCATTAACCTTCACGGGTGATAGCGGTTCATCAACGAATAAACTTGGCACAACATTGGCAATCACAGGTGATAACAACATCACCACCACAGCCAGCCAAGGCAAAGTTGCAGTGACCTTGAACAAAGATTTAACAGGCTTAAATTCAGTTCAAACGGTTGATGCAAACGATCCAAACAAAGTCAGCACCTTGACCGCAGGTGGAACAACGGTGACTGATGGTACTAACACCACCGTGTATGGCTCGAACGGTCTAGACATTAACAATGGTGCAGTGACACTGGGCAAAGATGGCTTGAATGCAGGCGGTGTGACCGTTGGCAAAGACGGTATCAATGCCAATGACAAAACCATCAGCAATGTTGGTGATGCAGTGAATGGCAAAGATGCGACCAACTTACAACAAGTACAAGACATCGTGGCGAAATCAGGCGAAGGCTCACAAGCTGCGACAGATGCTTTGGGTAACAGCCTTGCACAAAACTTGGGTGGTTCATCAACATACAAAGATGGCGTTGTTACAGCACCGAACTACCAAATCACCAATCTTGACGG
>NZ_KB849527.1 GCF_000368565.1 Acinetobacter gerneri DSM 14967 = CIP 107464 = MTCC 9824
CTATAAACATACATTTACCCTGCTATAAACATACATTTACCCTGCTAATCAATACAAAATATTATTTGTATTTTTTAATACTTATGATAACTTGTATTTTTATTATAAAAATAGGGTATAAAATGAGCTTGGTTGTAAAAGATAATTCCTTAATAAATGCGAGCTACACATTGGGCTTAGTTGAGCAACGGCTCATTCTTCTAGCCATCATTGAAGCAAGAGAAACAGGCAAGGGGATAGATACAGAAACTTTCCTCGAAATTCACGCCCAACACTATGCAGACCGCTTTCATGTAGATGTTAAAAACACTTATGCAATGCTGTCAGATGCAGTAATGACGCTGTTTAATCGTCAAGTGACGTATATGACAGTGGACGAAAAAAGAAATAAGCCTGAAAAGCGTGTGGTTCGATGGGTGAGTGGCATTTCCTATGTTGAAGGTGCGGGCATTGTTAAATTACGCTTTGCCCCTGAAATTGTGCCGTTAATCACTCGTTTAGAGCAGAATTTTACAAGCTATGAATTGATGCAAGTTGCCAATCTAAATCTATATGCCACTCGTTTATATGAATTACTCGTATCTTGGCGAAGCGCAGGTAAAACCCCTATTATTGAGATTAATGACTTTAGGTCAAAGTTGGGATTACTCGATCAAGAATATAAATTAATGCACAATTTTAAGAATCGTGTCCTAGACCCAGCGATAAAACAGATTAATGAACACACAGATATAACCGTCAAAGTCGAGCAACATAAGACAGGGCGATCTATTACAGGCTTTTCATTCAAGTTCAAACCAAAGCCACAAGCCAAAATCGAAAAGACAATAGACCCGAAACGAGATCCAAATACACCTGATTTTTTTATTAAATTGAGCGATCCACAGCGTCATTTATTTGCTAATAAAATGTCTGAAATGCCCGAAATGTCTAAGTATTCTCAAGGTACAGAAAGCTATCAGCAGTTTGCTGTTCGTATCGCTGAAATGCTTTTACAACCTGAAAAATTTAGAGAGCTTTACCCAATTTTAGAGAAAGCCGGATTTAGTCATGACTAAATCCTATCGCTCCATATCAAAACCTTTATCTTTTGGTTTTTCTTTCTGTTGCGCTCGTTCCTGTTGTTTTTGCTGTTGCCGAAGCTGTTCCAATGCCTTTAAAAACTCTTGGGATTTGGCATATTTTTGATTTAACTCAGGGTGATTTTTCTCAATATGTTTAATCACCGCTTCACGCCCAAAGCGTTGGTCATAAAGGCGTTGTGTCTTTTTCTCAGTCTTAGTATGGTCATGTAAGTGATGAATTTCACGATATTCTCGGACTAGATTCTCACGCTTTTCTTCCCAATCCTTTTTCCCGAAAAACATTGGCTTATTTTTATCGAGTTCCTCAATCTTGGTTCGGATGTCCGCACCTTGTTTTTGGTACTCTTTCAGCTCGCTTTTAGTCGTATTCTCAATATATTGGGTTCTATATTTTTCAAATAAAGCCTTGTATTCAGCGGTGGTTTCCTTAGCTTCCTCTATTTTCTGATTAACGATTTCTTGCTTTTGCTCATTCGTTAATGGCTTTGGCTTTTCCCGTTGTTGTTCTTGGTCTAAGCTGGCGAGGTGTTTAGGTAAATAATCAATATGTGTTTGAAAAGTCTGCGTAGCTTCCCGATATTCAAGCACCAAGCCCTTAAATTCTTGGTTTTGGCTACCTTTCCACCCTAAATGTTTTTCAGGTATTCGCTCAATGCCTTGATCGGCAAGACTGCGATGATCGACCCGATCTGCATGTCCGTATTCTTCTAAATAAGCATTTTGAAGATCAGCAAAGCGTTCACGCAATTCTACAAGCTCGGTTTTGCGCTGTTCTGCGGTTTTAGCGGTATTGGACTTCTGACAACCACCACGTTCAGGATTTTTACTGTTGTAGCGTTTAAAGAATTGGTCAGGACTGCGTTCAATACCATCCTGTAAGCGTTCGCTATACATGATATGCGCATGAGGCTGTTCTCCGCCCTCTATGCTTGCCTTTGGGGTGTGAATTGCCCATGTATAGGCATGTTTCTCACCTAGCTCTTGTTCAACAAAGGTTTGAACCAACTCTTTACGCTGTTGCGGTGTCAATTCCCTGGGGAGTGCAATTTCAATTTCACGGTAGGTACTACCATTTTTACGCTCAAATTCATCGGCACATTGCCAAAATAGATTTGGATTGTCTTGTGCCCATTCGGGCATATTGCCATGTTCAACGGCTTCTAATTTTTCTTTATTTTTAAGTTTGTATTCTCCCTCTCGCTCGATGTATTCAGCATGAGCAGCAGCCTTACCTTTTGCGCCAACCTTGACCGATAAATGATAACTTGCCATTTCCGCTTTTGCCTTTGATTTTGCTGTTGGGAGTACAGAGGGTTTACCCTTTGTCGTGCTTAGGTTTCTATTCGAAGAATAGAAACTACTAAGTGCGCATTCTGAATTTTAGCACAGATCGGAATTCATGCTACACTCGAATAAATAATGATGCTTTTTACGGTATTTGTATGACAACAAAATTGGAATTACCTGACGGACATTTGAATTTTTTAAAGGCACTTTCACGCCCAACCGACTATCAAAGATTGCTGATTGAACTCTATGAAAAAACAGATCGAACAACGATTGAAGATAAAAAACTGTCGGCTTTGATTCGGACAGAAAAAGCCAACATTCGAGCCAACAAAGCCAAAAAAGAGATGCAGAACCTACTCAATGCAGAAAAAAACAAGGAAAAGGCTTTAGAGCGTAAGGCGAGAACCAAGCGATTAATCGAATTAGGCGCATTATTTGACATTGCCAATCTTGGTCATCACGACCCTGCCACGTTGGTCGGCATGTTAAGCAACATTAAAATCGCATCAGATGATCCCAAATGGACGAATTGGCATAAACAAGGGGTTTCTATACTCCAAGAGCGAAAACAGGCTAAAAACGCAAACCAGAGCGATTTAAACACTTAATCACGAACTACGACAGATTGACTACCAATCAAATTCAGCAAAAAACGGTAATCAGAGGGGGGAGTAAGCGATCTATCGCTATGTCGCTCACACTCCGTTCGCTTTGTGCTTTTCTTTTTGACGCTAACAGGGATTAGCCGAGCGAGTGTCTACGAGCGATTGAGCACTATCAAAATTTTGCCCTGCTCTTTCCCTGATTACAATTGCTCCCTTTCGCCTAAAAATGGGATTAACCGAGCAAAGCGACCACATGATATTTGAACCTAGACCGAGCGAAGCGAGCAAAAAAGCTCTATGAGCGAAGCGAATCCATTCTTGCTTTTGCTTTTAGATTTCACAAACAGGCTTAACCGAAAAACTGCCCCTCGAATCGAGCTTGCGAGATTCAATAGAGTTTGAGCAAAGCGAAAACCTAGGGCAGTTTTCCACAGGTTTTTTTTAGGTTTTGGGCTTTTAATGCTTTTAAGAGCTTTTAAATGCTTTTAAGTCCTCTGAAACATAAGCCTAGCAAGGCTTTCACGCTCTATAAACATACATTTACCCTGCTATAAACATACATTTACCCTGCTAAT
>NZ_KB849528.1:0-3684 GCF_000368565.1 Acinetobacter gerneri DSM 14967 = CIP 107464 = MTCC 9824
TAAATAGGAATTATCGTGAATCAATTTAAGACCTCAATTTTACTTATTTCTTTAGGCTTTGCATTAGCTGCATGTGGTGGCGGTGGTAGTTCTGATAATGGTTCCGATAATACAGGTTCTGGCACAGGCGGTATTGGTGGTTCTGGCACAGGCGGTATTGGTGGTTCTGGCACAGGCGGCACAAATACAGACTCGTCTACAGGTTCAGTATTAGAAAAGTTAAGCACAAATAAAACCTATCGTGCTATTTATGACTTTCCTAATTCATCAGGTACTTTACGAATAGATTCAGTAGTACAAAACGATGCCGGCATTATAACGGAACTTGGTGATTATAAAATTACTGGTGATATTATTGCGAAAGAAATTGCGGGTAATAAAAACTATGCTATTGCGCGTATTTCAAAAGGTATTTTTAATTACGACAGCAATGGTGAAATAAAAACTACGGATATTTCCAAATACACCAATGGCTCATATTTCTACTTCGCATATACCCCATTAGTTGCAAAACGTGTTTTACCACAAACTAAACAAATTAATTGTACTGATGTAAATGCGACTCAAGCAAAATTGACTAATGGCGGTCGCCTTTCTAGTTATATTTCTCCATCTATTCATAACGGCAGTATCACATTGAATCCAAATGGAGATATCGATGTTAAATTTACGGCGAAAAGTGGTAGTGATGAAACAACCTTTGCATCAACAATGAATTGGGTGGATTCATTCAATAGTTATAACGGATACAATTTGTTAGGCATTGTTGGTCAACAAGGCCGATCAGATAATATCGGCACATTTAACATTTCTGATAATGGAACAAACAGCTTAGTGTTAGGTGCAATTTACCGTATGCCTTTAAGTAATGGTGGTAATTACCAAGGTGCTGTTTCAATGGTATGTAATTATTAATACTTCGTAATTAAGCAACACTAAAAAGCCAAAGTTTATTCTTTGGCTTTTATATTTATAAATACATGCTAAAGATTATTTTATGGGTATGATATTGAGCTAAATACTACGGATTACACTAGATAATCCGTAGAGCCATCTTTTTTACGCTGATTTAAGGTTTCTTGTCCTAAATCCTTCCAAATTTGCCATTTCATATCATTTGGGTCTATTTCAGCAGTTTTTAGAAGAACGCCAAGTAATTCGGCTGGGTCACGCTGATCTAGGTTAGCTATTTCAAATAATGCGCCTAATTGAATGAGATGACGTGTACGAGCTTTACGTTCAGCTTCTTTTTCTGCATTCAGTAATTTTCTAACTGCAACTTTTTGCTTATTTGCTCGATCTATGGCTTTTTCAGCTTTGATCAAGGCATTGATCTTTTTCTCTTGGTCGGGTGTTCTGTACTGAATTTTAGCTAATTCAAGTAAAAGTTTTTGAGCATCACTAGGATTCTTTAAAGCAGAAATATAGGTGATTTTTTCAGACAGCCAATCATTATTCATATTCAATTCCATTAATTCAGATACCGCAAAAGCACAGGCTCAATACTCAAAGAACGATAACAAAATATTTACGTTCGAGTAACGTAATTTTGTTAAAGTCGTTCTAGAGATTGTCGCCTGTACTTCCATCAAAAATTTGATGGCGCGCTTAGACGTTTCTCAATTTCATTGAGAAACCTAAGCACGTTAGGGACTTCATCCCTAAAACCCTGAAACTTCTTTTTTTCGTTCAATTGAAAATTGAATGAAAAAAAGAAGTACCAAAGCTAGGAGCAACAGCATGCAACTAAAACAGGTACTGGGAAAAATCAAAGATATTACTTTTGGCGTGATCGCAGCACCGCTAATCATCATCATTATGATGTGGGCTTCGATACTCGACCAAAGAGCATTTAAGAAAGAACTAGACCGAAAAAAGGAACAGGAAAAAACCTAATGGCGATTGCTCGTTTAAGTGTCAAAGTCGGCAAGGCAGGCAAGGCAGCACCGCATGCCGAATATATTGATCGGGACGAAGAAAAGAAGCTGAAACAGGAACAGGCAGAAACCGACCTTGAACATAGCGATTATGGAAACATGCCGAAATGGGCTGAACATAATCCGATTACCTTTTGGGAGGCAGCCGACCTTTACGAGCGCAAAAATGGCAGTACCTATCGAGAATATGAAATTGCCCTGCCTAGAGAGATGAATGCTGAACAACGCTTAGAACTGGTTGAGGACTTCATTCAGTCCGAGATCGGCTCAAAATATCCATATCAGTTTGCGATTCATAACCCTAAAGCAATGGACGGCAACGATCAGCCCCACGTCCACCTCATGTTTAATGAACGTCTGCAAGATGGAATCGAACGAGATCCAGAGCAATATTTCAAACGCTATAACAGCAAAAATCCTGAACGTGGCGGAGCTAAAAAAGACAATACAGGCAAGAGTTACCAGGAACGAAAAACCGATATTAAAGACCTACGCCAAAGATGGGCAGATTTATGCAACAGCCATTTAGAAAAACACCAAATTGACAGCCGTATTGATATGCGAAGCTATAAAGAGCAAGGCATAGAGAAAGAACCTGAAAAAAAACTATTACCAAGCCAAGCCAAAGACCCTGAAATCAGGGAAGCCTTGCAACAGTCACGTACAGCCTATAAAGAGCTTGAGCGACTAGACCTAGGCGACCCGAAAAAAGACCTGAAAGAACTCAAAGACAGCCCAATTTCAGACAAAGAAATTAAACAGGGCATTGAGAGCTTTAAGGCTGATTTTGACAGCTTCAAACAACTTGCCTTACAGCAGTACAAAGAACAGCAGAAATTAGAACGAGAGCAACAGAAAACCATGAGTTATAAGGGGATGAGCCGATGACACCTGATGAAAAAAAGTTATATGCACTGATGGCAGTTGCAGAACAACAGCAGAACCTCGTCAATCAGGCCGTTAAAGAGCTTCAAATCACCGAAGAACGCATTCAAAAGGTCATAGCAGGGCAAACCCATAGTACTGTATCAAAATCGCTAAATACGGGCTTACAGGAGGGTACAGCGGAGCTTATTAAGACCGCTAAAGCACTTGGACATTTAAAAAACTCGATTGAATCAACCAGTGATCAATTTTCATGGAAAATCATCACCATCATTTTAGGCATTTTCGCCATTCTGATGCTTGGCATCATTTGGTTATTCAGTGTTTATATCAAACCTTTAGAAAATATCCCGCAGATCGAGAGCTTAAGACAGCAGGGAATCCAGTTTGATATAGGAAGCTGTACTGTTGGAGAGGAATATAAACCGTGTGTTCGAGTGATGAAAAAGCAGTGCGGATATGGAAAAAATGGAGATTTTTGTGTCATAGACCCAAAATAATAGGCATATTTTTTATTTGACGAGAGGAAATGAGTAATCATGCCATTAATTGAATATTACGGCTTGTTATTTGAATGGCATGACCAAAAAATGGATTTAGTCTATCGAGGGCGAGAAATTACGTTCGAGGAGGTCTGTAGTATTTTCCTTGATCCTGCATTGATGTCTTTTGAGGATGTAGGACACTATGATGAACAACGACTAATATCAGTCGGTTTAAGCAATCGTGGTAGACTATTAACAGTGGTTTGGGTTGAACGTGGAGATGTTGCGAGAATAATCACTGCATTTGAACCATCACATCACCAAAAGCGGAGGTACAGCAATGCAAAATGAACTAGAACGCTATAAAAATTTTGACC
>NZ_KB849528.1:8709-9223 GCF_000368565.1 Acinetobacter gerneri DSM 14967 = CIP 107464 = MTCC 9824
TATGTGCGGATACGACCGATATACGTGGCTCCGAAGCCAAAAGAATATGCGGTAAATCGGCAATACTTAAAGGATGTGTCATTTTTTTAAATGACTGCCTTTAGGGAGAGTATTGCCGAAACTCTCTCAACCGTTCACCAAAGCCAAAGCACGAAGTGCGACGCTTTGGGGGCGAGTTGAGAGAGTGAGAACATTTTCTTTTTAGGAGATTGTTTAGTGGAGGTTTACATTTTTAGCTTATTTTTTGCTTAGGCTATTTATGATTTTTTATTGCTTTAATTATTTCCATTCTTGCTTCTTCAATATTTCCCCAACCGTTAAATTTCATCCATTTGCCTTTTTCTAAATCTTTATAGTGTTCAAAGAAATGTTTCATTTGATCTAATTGAAGCTGAGGAAGGTCATTCAGATCTTTAACATTGTCATATAGGGGGGTGAGCTTAGAATGAGGTACAGCAATTATCTTTGCATCAATACCTGCTTCATCTTCCATATACATGACTCCAACAGGGCG
>NZ_KB849529.1 GCF_000368565.1 Acinetobacter gerneri DSM 14967 = CIP 107464 = MTCC 9824
TCTGAAAGTAATCGAGGTTTTAATATCTTAACCAATATTGGTACGCCAATAAAAGGTCAGGATGAAAATAGTAGTAAATTCCCAAGCGGAAGTACGACTGTGGGGTTGCAAAGCACGGGTAATGAAACAGAACAGTTGACCAAAGCGACGATGGGGCAAGGTACTGTTACAAATGCAACTGATGGTACAAACAGAGATATTAACCAAAACCAAGAAATTACCCGAGATCAAGTGACAGGGATGTTAGATGGTTCTGTTACGGTGGATCATCGATTGTTGACGGAGAGTGGGCGAGCTGAAATTATTCAGGAGCAGAAGAATTTACCACAGAATGGAAAAATTATCGCAGGTTCGACAGCTACTGGAGGGTTAATTTTAGGTTCAGGTATTGTAGGTTTATTTGATGAAAATGGGACTGTAAAAGATGCTACTACCCTAACTCAAAATAATGTAAATGCTGCATATAATTCAGACTTAGCTGCAAATCTACAATTAATTCAAGAAGGAAAGTCAACGAATGTTGTCGATAATCAAGATATACTAAATAAATATAGCCAAGGGTTGATTGATGAAACAAGTGTAGGAAACACCCAAATTAATTTGGTACAAGATCTCTTAAATAAAGATGATTATCGAGTTAACGCAACAACCAATATTACAAATAAATTAGATACTTATCTTGATGTGAATGCTCAAAACAAGAGTGTAAATTTAATTACACATGAAGCTTCACATCAAGCAGGTTTTAGTGAAAATTCTGCAGACGCATTAGCTTGGCTTGGTGAAACTGCATTTAACATAAATAGTTGGGTCAATTCAACAAATATTAATGATACTAAACACAACATTCAAAACATACCAAAACCAATTATTTCTGGTGTAAATGATTCCCAAGCCCAACAAGATTTACTGGCAAAAAATGCATCACAAATCGCTGTGCAACAAGCTGTTGGGGATGATTTTAAAGATAGACAGCCTACAAGACAGCGAGATGAAAAAATTGATGATGTTTTTCATAAAAACGTTGCAACACATTCAGCTGTTATATTTAAAGATGACAAAGTATCCAATGGATCAATCATTGCAAATGATTTAAAAATTGCAGGCAAATGTAGTACAGACACCCAATGTAAGCAAATTGCATTAGGTTTGACTAAATCTGATGGAAAAACCTATTTTATTGTTTCAAATAAAGACAAAGATCAGGGGGTTAATGGTCTAAGACTTCAAGCTGAAACATTAATGGCCCAACTTGGAGGAGATTTTAAAGCGCTTGCTGGTTCGAATAAGGATTTACAATTACAAATCAGAGATTTATTAGTCAAAGGACAAAATCAGCCTGCGGTTGATATTAGTGATTTATATAATATTGCAGAAGGATTGGCCTATGTTCGTATGTATAAGGATGCAGGAGTTATTCCTTCAAGTAGTATAGGATCTGCGATCAAAGATGCATTTAATTATTCAAAAGCAGCGAAATTAGATAATGCAGTAAATTCAAATACGACGGCATACCCTCAGGACTTTGCGATAGATGATTTGAAAGTACCAGGTAGACAGATTGATACTGCTCTTAATATAGGTTCTACTGTAATGACAGTTGCAGACTTAGCCTATATTGGAAAGTATGGTTTAACAGCATTTAATACGATGAAAGCTACTAAGGTAGCCCAAAATGCGGAAAAAGCAGCTGCGAGAATTGAAAATAATGTTTATCGTGATGGAGAAACTAGTGCTGATTGGACTTCTGCTAAAAAAGTCTCGAATAATATCAACTTAGCCGGACATTGGCAGAAACATAAAGATGAGTTTCCTACATTATTATCTCAAAATGATTATTACCGTTTTGCACAAGATTTTGTAAATAATCCACCCACTGGTACATTAGTGAAAGTTAGAAAGAATGGTGATAGTGTGTTGTATCAACCGAGTACAAATACATTTGCAGTAAAAACAAAAGACGGACTTCCTAGAACTATATTTAAACCGAACCCAAAAGAACATGGTTATTCAAGTAATTTGGAGTATTTTAATGCACAATAATATGTTACATACATGCAGAATTTGTGGGTATTTTGATGAAACAATATTCCCATGGGGAGATGATGGTAAAACTCCAACATTTGAAATTTGTCCATGTTGTAATGTTGAGTTTGGTTATGAAGATATTCAAATTAGCAGTATTGTGAAGTATAGAGAAAAATGGATGAATTCTGAGAAATTTAATTCAAGTGAGAAATACTTAAAGCAATTAGATAATATTTCTTCTCAATATTTTATGTAAATTAAAATATAGGGAAGATGATATGTTGAAATTTTCACAAAAAGTTTATGATGAGTTACAAGCGGAATTAAATTTATTATCAGCAAATGCAGAACCAAACCACGCTTGATGCCAACAATATCAGTTTGAAGAGCAAAGGAGATACCACACTTGCAGGTGCGCAAGCGACAGCAGATCGTATCGATGCGGATGTAGGCGGTAAGCTCAATATCATTAGCCAACAAGATACAATTGATCAAAAGATAGATCAAACAGGGATAGGCGGACGAGTACAGGCATCATTGGGTACCGCATGGCAAGCCTCAGGTAACTATAATAATAGCAATGCCAATGGACAATCGAACGGTGTCAACCAACAATCAGGACTATTTGCAGGAGATGGTGGTTATCATGTCAAAGCAGATCGTGTTGATCTCCAAGGTGGTGCGATTGTATCCACAGCAACAAAAGATAAAAATGATCTGACTGCCAATAGTTTGACGTTTAGCAATATAGAAAATAAGAGCAGTTATGATGCGACCACTGTGAGTCTATCGGGTGGTACAAGCTTCAATAAAGATAAGACATCTGGTAATAACGAAGCATCAAATCCGACCAATAATGACAACTGGCGTAATGCGACCAGCTTTAGCCCAAGCTTACCACAACATGAGTCAGACAAAGACAGTAGTACGACCTATGCAACGTTAAGCGATGGCAATATCACGATCGGTGGTAAGCAGACGACGACTGAGCAGTTGGGTATCCATAGTGACGCAGCAACAGCCAATAAAAAGTTAGACACATTACCGAACTTACAAAATATATTGGACAATCAGAAGTCGGTGGCGGATGCGACGTCGACGATTGCGGCTGCGACCAGAACATATGCACAAGATCAAATCAAAGCTGCCAATGCACAAAAAGAAGAGATTAAAACAGCACTTAAAGGTTATTTGAGTGAGGATGAGTTAGCTAATGTCAAGCAAATGACTCCAACAGAACAAGACGCATACTTTTCACAAAATTCGACTTATGCAGCTGCATTAGCAAATGAGAAAGTTGTTACTGGTAAATGGGGCATCGGTGGTGATAGTAGCCGTGTTTTAAATGCAGTCACTACGATCATTACAGGTGCGTTAGGAGGTCAAACAGATCTACAAGTTGCTACTAATACTCTCGCACCTTATGCATCGCAATTGATTGGTTCCACTGTTGGTCATGGAGAAAATGAGAATACAGCAGCACAATTGGTATCTCATGCAATATTGGGTGCGGTTTTAGCCTATGTCAATGGAGGAGATCCAGCAGCAGGTGGAAGTGCAGCAGTTGCGAGTGAAGCAGCGGCGAAATACATTGCAAATCAATACAATGATGGTAAGACAGCAATTAACCCTGAAACTGGCAAGTTTGATCCGAACTTATTACCTGAAAGCACTAAAGCAAGTATTCGTGATTTAACTTCAGCAATTGGTGCAGCAGTAGGTGGCACGGTTGGTGACTCGACATTTAATGCGCAGTTAGCGGGTGTGGTTGGGAAGAATGCGGTTGAGAATAATGTATTAGAATCAGTAAGAAAAGATAAAACAACATATTACGATGATATAGATATCAAATTTAATATACTTCAATACGCAGTTGCTAATGGCTTAATTGCAAGAGAATCAGTACCAGAAAGTATTTTTGAGGAATTGACTGATACAACAAACTATAAATCATCTGATGGAACTACAATATTATCACCTGAGGCAAATACATTTTCAAATGATTTTGATAAGCAGATTAAAGACGGGGATGTAATATCACAATCAGAGTATGAACAACTTGTTAAAGATAACCCTAAACTTATTGCTGAGCTGCAGTTAAGTCTAGTTAATCAATCAATTGTGAACGAGAGCCGAGAATTATGGGATACAATAAAAGGACCCGTTTTTAAATATGTTGTACCAGGTTTACAGTTAACAGGAGGAGTTGCTCAACTAGGTTTAGCCGCTGGTATAGATGTAGCGGGTTGTGCAACTGTTGTAGGCTGTGGCATAGCTGTAGTTGGATCTAGTTACTTTATCGTAAATGGTAGTGATGATATAGCCACAGCTATTGCTAATTTTGGAAAAGAGCCATTAAAACAGACAAATTCATTCGTATTAACCAATAATGGAGTTGATGAGGAAACGGCTGGAAATATTAAATTAGTCAGTGGAATTGTTAACTTATTTGGTGAAGCAGTAATTGTTAATCAGGGGTTAAAGGCGACAACAAGTACGGTTGGAAATGTTGCTAATAAATCAAGTGATTTAATGGACAGTAGTACTGCTGCTGGGGATACAGTAAGACATAATTCTGTTAGTACAGCAATTGGTGATGATTCAGCTACAATTAACAATTTTAAAAATGCAACTGATACTGGGAATGGGCATAATATAATTGTACATGGTAGCAAACCAAATTATGATGAAATAGGTGGGATCACAGTTATTAATGATAAGCCTACTAATGTTGAACAAGTAGCAGAAGCAGTTAGAAATAATCCAGATTATGTTGCAGGAACACCAATTTGCTTTGGGTCATGTTGGAGTGGTTCTAGTGGTACTGCTCAGGAATTAGCAAATTCATTGAAAACTCCTGTATATGCTCCGGTAATCCCCCCTAAAAATAATAGGATCTAAAAGTAGAATTTTCTCTTAAGATACAAGCAGGAGATTCTGCATGAAAACATCTAAATTTACAGAC
>NZ_KB849530.1 GCF_000368565.1 Acinetobacter gerneri DSM 14967 = CIP 107464 = MTCC 9824
TCATGGTTTTCTGTTGCTCTCGTTCTAATTTCTGCTGTTCTTTGTACTGTTCCAAAGCAAGCTGTTTGAAGTTGTCAAAATCAGCCTTAAAGCTCTCAATACCCTGTTTAATTTCTTTGTCTGAAATTGGGCTGTCTCTGAGGTCTTTCAGGTCTTTTTTCGGGTCACCTAAATCGAGTCGTTCAAGCTCTTTATGCGCTGTTCGTGACTGTTGCAGGGCTTCCCTAATTTCAGGGTCTTTAGCTTGGCTTGGTAGTAGTTTTTTTTCAGGGTCTTTGGCTATGCCTTGCTCTTTGTAGCTTCGCATATCAATACGACTATCAATTTGATGCTTTTCTAAATGGCTATTGCATAAATCTGCCCATCTTTGGCGTAGGTCTTTAATATCAGTTTTTCGTTCCTGGTAACTCTTGCCGGTATTGTCTTTTTTAGCTCCGCCACGTTCAGGATTCTTGCTGTTATAGCGTTTGAAATATTGCTCCGGATCTCGTTCGATTCCATCTTGCAGACGTTCATTAAACATCAGGTGGACGTGGGGCTGATCGTTGCCGTCCATTGCTTTAGGGTTATGAATCGCAAATTGATACGGATATTTTGAGCCGATCTCGGACTGAATGAAGTCCTCAACCAGTTCTAGGCGTTGCTCAGCATTCATTTCTCTAGGCAGGGCAATTTCATATTCTCGATAGGTACTGCCATTTTTGCGCTCGTAAAGGTCGGCTGCTTCCCAAAAGGTAATTGGATTATGTTCAGCCCATTTCGGCATATTTCCATAGGCACTATGTTCAAGGTCAGTTTCTGCCTGTTCCTGTTTCAGCTTCTTTTCTTCGTCCCGATCAATATATTCGGCATGCGGTGCTGCTTTGCCTGCCTTACCGACTTTGACACTTAAACGAGCAATCGCCATTAGGTCTTATCCTGTTCCTTTTTTCGGTTACGTTCTTTTTTAAATGCTCTTTGATCAAGTATCGAAGCCCACATCATAATGATGATAAGTAGCGGTGCTGCGATCACGCCAAAACTAATATCTTTGATTTTTCCCAATACCTGTTTTAGTTGCATGCTTTTGCTCCTAGCTTTGGTACTTCTTTTTTCGTTCAATTGAAAATTGAATGAAAAAAGAAGTTTCAGGGTTTTAGGGATGAAGTCCCTAACGTGCTTAGGTTTCTCAATGAAATTGAGAAACGTCTAAGCGCGCCATCAAATTTTTGATGGAAGTGCAGGCGATAATCTCTAGAACGACTTTAACAAAATTGCGTACATCTGACGTAATTATTTTGTTATCGTTCTTTGAGAATTGAGCCTGTACTTTTGCGGTATCTGAATTAACGGAATTGAATATGAATAATGATTGGCTGTCTGAAAAAATCACCTATATCTCTGCTTTAAAGAATCCGAGTGATGCTCAAAAACTTTTATTGGAACTAGCTAAAATCCAATACCGTACACCCGACCAAGAGAAAAAACTGAATGCCCTGATTAAAGCTGAAAAAGCTATAGATCGGGCAAATAAACAAAAGGTAGTTGTTAAAAAATTACTGAATGCTGAAAAAGAAGCGGAACGCAAAGCCCGTACACGTCATCTCATTCAATTAGGCGCACTTTTTGAAATTGCTAACTTAGATAAACGGGACCCAGCCGAATTACTTGGCGTACTGCTTAAAACGGCTGAAATCAACCCAGACGATATGAAATGGCAAATTTGGAAAGATTTAGGACTTGAAACATTAAATCAGCGTAAAAAATAAGAACTGAATCAAAATATTAATGGAGCTTCATAGCGAAAAAAATTTTCGCTATGAAGCCCTCATTTTTAAAGTTGTACAGACTCAGATTCAAACTAAGTATCAATAACTTATACCTTTGTGAAAACTATTCTTTTATTAGTCTAATATTCAAACCATCACTTAAACCTTGATTACCATTATAAAACTCATCCTCACCATTATCGTAAGTTGCCAAACGTGTATGATTAATATACGTTTTACCTTTAGATTCAAAAGGTGTAGATGACCAATACATTATCTTGTTATGCACTTTAGGCTCACCCTTATAATCTAAGCCAGTATATTGCTTCTTCCAGTATTCATAACTACCAACAAAACTGTTTGAGGGTAAAGCATTAAATCCTGTTGGGTTTGTAACTGTTTTTGCAAAACTAGGCCAACCCTTAGTGGAACGTAATCTAGTCGTGGCTAATTCCTTACCACCTAAATTGTTACTTAATTTAACCCAATCATTTAATGATGGTATTTTCCAACCTTCTGGTGCTAAACCACGCTTATCAATTACCGCATATCCGTTATACAAATAACCATGTATTTTGCATAATTTTTCTTCATAACAAAAATACATTGGAATATTTTTACTACTAAATTCATCAGCAGTTTTAGCTCGACGAATTGAATCTCCATTCCTAAATTTAGTCACCTTCAAATTTTGTGTTGCCCAAATCTGTCCATAAATATTTACTGAAGGAATTATTTCTGAAGTAGCGTCATATAAAGGTTTTAATGGTTTCGTTGAATCGGAATTACATGCCCATACAAAATTCTCTGGCTGCACTCCATTACTACGTAAGTTTGCCTGCTCAATTGCTATTCTATCTGCTTGTTCTTTACTTTTAGCTAACCCCCATCCATAACTAGTGCCTACGTTACTACTCAATGTTCTGTAAGCACCACAACCACTTCCCTGCCAAGCCAATACAACAGAAGGATTCTTAGCCCCTCTATTTTTCGCTTCAATTAAAGCTATTTCTTCTGCCTTAACTCTGCTTGGATGATCATAAGCCCACCCATAATAGAATCCATTCTCGCGATCAATTGCTAAAGCAGCAAACTTATTTTCATTAACTTCAGCAGCTTCTAAATTAGTGATCCCAAATAAAAAAATTAAACTTAATCTTAAATATGTAATTTTCATCCCATGCCCCCAATTTTTATCGAAGTCCTATTATCAATATTACAGCTAAGATCTTCTAATATAAGACAATTCAGAAAATATTGACTTACTTATAGAAGCATATAAGGCATTAATACAACAATTTTATAGAAACATCCATATGAACATAAAAAATAGCCTAAGCCGCCTATAAATAAAAACTTATTCTATTCCAAATCCTCTAAAAGCATAAAAAATACACTCAACTCTCTTAACTCGTCCCCCAAAGCGTCGCACTTCGTGCTTTGGCTTTGGTGAACGGTTGAGAGAGTTTCGGCAATACTCTCCCTAAAGGCGGTCATTTAAAAAAATGACACATCCTTTAAGTATTGCCGATTTACCGCATATTCTTTTGGCTTCGGAGCCACGTATATCGGTCGTATCCGCACATAGCTTTGCAGACTATGCAGACAAGGACTAAAGGTCTTGCACCTTCCCCCACACGCTCCCTGTCGAAGTATGGCGGTATCTCTGCGAGGGTTTCCCCAACATGCAACTTAACCCAACCTATACAGCTACTCTTAACGCTCCGCTTTTGTGAGATTCCCCTGTAGCGGTTTAGCCTTTCGACTATCGCTACGTTGCACCAGTGACACTTATTCCCTCCACATGCAACGCATGCCAATCCGTAAAACGGACACGCAGAAGCAGGCAAAGCTCGATCTATGATGCTTATTTGATGAATAAAAACACGTATTAACGAAGACTTTTCATTTTGAGTCTTGATCTAAACACTGTTTATTGTGAAAATAGAGTTCAGGTACAAGCCTTAGTGTGAAATCATAACGGTCGCCAAACCTTATGATCTTCGTTATTCGATGGTCGAAACATCAAATAACTGCGTACCGCTGAATATAAAGCGAAAGCCCATTTAGTTTCAATACTAAATGGGCTTTTTCTTTGATCAATCAAACATTAAAACAATTAAGAAAAGTCATATTTCATAATGACTAAAGCCATAATCAAGCACGTTTCAATGCCATAATATGGCGAACCATTTCATTAATATGTTGTTTTGTTTCATTATCTTGTGAACTTAACCATGTCACCACATCAGCATCAAAAGCCTTTGCTTGAGCTATGACATGGCGTTCCTGTAATTTCTTCACAAAGCTAGGTTTAACCAATGG
>NZ_KB849531.1 GCF_000368565.1 Acinetobacter gerneri DSM 14967 = CIP 107464 = MTCC 9824
CTATAAAGAGCAAGGCATAGCCAAAGAACCTGAAAAAAAATTATTACCAAGCCAAGCCAAAGACCCTGAAATCAGGGAAGCCTTGCAACAGTCACGTACAGCCTATAAAGAGCTTGAGCGACTAGACTTAGGCGATCCGAAAAAAGACCTGAAAGAACTCAAAGACAGCCCAATTTCAGACAAAGAAATTAAACAGGGCATTGAGAGTTTTAAGGCTGATTTTGACAGCTTCAAACAACTTGCCTTACAGCAGTACAAAGAACAGCAGAAATTAGAACGAGAGCAACAGAAAACCATGAGTTATAAGGGGATGAGCCGATGACACCTGATGAAAAAAAGTTATATGCACTGATGGCAGTTGCAGAACAACAGCAGAACCTCGTCAATCAGGCCGTTAAAGAGCTTCAAATCACCGAAGAACGCATTCAAAAGGTCATAGCAGGGCAAACCCATAGTACTGTATCAAAATCGCTAAATACGGGCTTACAGGAGGGTACAGCGGAGCTTATTAAGACCGCTAAAGCACTTGGACATTTAAAAAACTCGATTGAATCAACCAGTGATCAATTTTCATGGAAAATCATCACCATCATTTTAGGCATTTTCGCCATTCTGATGCTTGGCATCATTTGGTTATTCAGTGTTTATATCAAACCTTTAGAAAATATCCCGCAGATCGAGAGCTTAAGACAGCAGGGAATCCAGTTTGATATAGGAAGCTGTACTGTTGGAGAGGAATATAAACCGTGTGTTCGAGTGATGAAAAAGCAGTGCGGATATGGAAAAAATGGAGATTTTTGTGTCATAGACCCAAAATAATAGGCATATTTTTTATTTGACGAGAGGAAATGAGTAATCATGCCATTAATTGAATATTACGGCTTGTTATTTGAATGGCATGACCAAAAAATGGATTTAGTCTATCGAGGGCGAGAAATTACGTTCGAGGAGGTCTGTAGTATTTTCCTTGATCCTGCATTGATGTCTTTTGAGGATGTAGGACACTATGATGAACAACGACTAATATCAGTCGGTTTAAGCAATCGTGGTAGACTATTAACAGTGGTTTGGGTTGAACGTGGAGATGTTGCGAGAATAATCACTGCATTTGAACCATCACATCACCAAAAGCGGAGGTACAGCAATGCAAAATGAACTAGAACGCTATAAAAATTTTGACCCTACCAATGCCCCATTGGTTAAACCTAGCTTTGTGAAGAAATTACAGGAACGCCATGCCATAGCTCAAGCACAGGCTTTTGATGCTGATGTAGTTGCATGGTTAAGTTCACAAGATAATGAAACAAAACAACATATTAACGATATGGTTCGCCATATTATGGCATTGAAACGTGCTTGATTAGGGATTTAGTCATGATTAGATATGACCTCCCTTTTTTGTCTTAATGATCTGATTGATCAAAGAAAAAGCCCATTGAATCTTGCAACTCAATGGGCTTTCGCTTTATATTCAGCGGTACGCAGTTATTTGATGCACGAACATCAAGTAACGAAGATCATAAGGTTTGGCGACCGTTATGATTTCACACTAAGGCTTGTACCTGAACTCTATTTTCACAATAAACAGTGTTTAGATCAAGACCCAAAATGATAAGTCTTCGTTAATCCGTGTTTTAAATCATCAAATAAGCATCCTAGATCGAGCTTTGCCTGCTCCTGCGTGTCCGTTTTACGGATTGGCATGCGTTGCATGTGGAGGGAATAAGTGTCACTGGTGCAACGTAGCGATAGTCGAAAGGCTAAACCGCTACAGGGGAATCTCACAAAAGCGGAGCGTTAAGAGTAGTTGTATAGGTTGGTTAAGTTGTATGTTGGGGAAACCCTCGCAGAGATACCGCCATACTTCGACAGGGAGCGTGTGGGGAGAGGTGCAAGACCTTTAGTCCTTGTCTGCATAGTTTGCAAAGCTATGTGCGGATACGACCGATATACGTGGCTCCGAAGCCAAAAGAATATGCGGTAAATCGGCAATACTTAAAGGATGCGTCATTTTTTTAAATGACCGCCTTTAGGGAGAGTATTGCCGAAACTCTCTCAACCGTTTCCAAAGCCAAAGCACGAAGTGCGACGCTTTGGGGGCGAGTTGAGAAGTTGAGAGCATTTGATTTTATAGTTTATTGGAAAGGAAGTTTTTTAGAATTGCCTTTTTTGCTTAGGCTATTTAAGCTTGGTATACAAAAAGTGAGCCGCATATTTCAGAACGTGGTGATTTTTGGGGTAAAGATATTTCAATGAAATAAGCTCTTAACTTCAAGTTGCATAGTGATTGGAAGCAATTATTAATAAAGCGCAACAGTATTGAAGAAACACTTGATGATTTTGAAGTTTCCACTCAATCATTGAACAGCGTGATCCGCCATTTAACGAAGAAACGTAAGATATTCTCTTCTGATGATTCAGTTAAAAAAGTAATTTACTTGGCAATATCAAATGCTGCTAAGAAATGGGCGATGCCAATTCAAAATTGGTGTTTAGCGATTAATTGGTTTACGATTCATTTCGATGATCGATTAAAAGATCATTTATAAATCGAGCTTACACAAAATAATTTACAGATTTTAAATAGGAATTATCGTGAATCAATTTAAGACCTCAATTTTACTTATTTCTTTAGGCTTTGCATTAGCTGCATGTGGTGGCGGTGGTAGTTCTGATAATGGTTCCGATAATACAGGTTCTGGCACAGGCGGTATTGGTGGTTCTGGCACAGGCGGTATTGGTGGTTCTGGCACAGGCGGCACAAATACAGACTCGTCTACAGGTTCAGTATTAGAAAAGTTAAGCACAAATAAAACCTATCGTGCTATTTATGACTTTCCTAATTCATCAGGTACTTTACGAATAGATTCAGTAGTACAAAACGATGCCGGCATTATAACGGAACTTGGTGATTATAAAATTACTGGTGATATTATTGCGAAAGAAATTGCGGGTAATAAAAACTATGCTATTGCGCGTATTTCAAAAGGTATTTTTAATTACGACAGCAATGGTGAAATAAAAACTACGGATATTTCCAAATACACCAATGGCTCATATTTCTACTTCGCATATACCCCATTAGTTGCAAAACGTGTTTTACCACAAACTAAACAAATTAATTGTACTGATGTAAATGCGACTCAAGCAAAATTGACTAATGGCGGTCGCCTTTCTAGTTATATTTCTCCATCTATTCATAACGGCAGTATCACATTGAATCCAAATGGAGATATCGATGTTAAATTTACGGCGAAAAGTGGTAGTGATGAAACAACCTTTGCATCAACAATGAATTGGGTGGATTCATTCAATAGTTATAACGGATACAATTTGTTAGGCATTGTTGGTCAACAAGGCCGATCAGATAATATCGGCACATTTAACATTTCTGATAATGGAACAAACAGCTTAGTGTTAGGTGCAATTTACCGTATGCCTTTAAGTAATGGTGGTAATTACCAAGGTGCTGTTTCAATGGTATGTAATTATTAATACTTCGTAATTAAGCAACACTAAAAAGCCAAAGTTTATTCTTTGGCTTTTATATTTATAAATACATGCTAAAGATTATTTTATGGGTATGATATTGAGCTAAATACTACGGATTACACTAGATAATCCGTAGAGCCATCTTTTTTACGCTGATTTAAGGTTTCTTGTCCTAAATCCTTCCAAATTTGCCATTTCATATCATTTGGGTCTATTTCAGCAGTTTTTAGAAGAACGCCAAGTAATTCGGCTGGGTCACGCTGATCTAGGTTAGCTATTTCAAATAATGCGCCTAATTGAATGAGATGACGTGTACGAGCTTTACGTTCAGCTTCTTTTTCTGCATTCAGTAATTTTCTAACTGCAACTTTTTGCTTATTTGCTCGATCTATGGCTTTTTCAGCTTTGATCAAGGCATTGATCTTTTTCTCTTGGTCGGGTGTTCTGTACTGAATTTTGGCTAATTCAAGTAAAAGTTTTTGAGCATCACTAGGATTCTTTAAAGCAGAAATATAGGTGATTTTTTCAGACAGCCAATCATTATTCATATTCAATTCCATTAATTCAGATACCGCAAAAGCACAGGCTCAATACTCAAAGAACGATAACAAAATATTTACGTTCGAGTAACGTAATTTTGTTAAAGTCGTTCTAGAGATTGTCGCCTGTACTTCCATCAAAAATTTGATGGCGCGCTTAGACGTTTCTCAATTTCATTGAGAAACCTAAGCACGTTAGGGACTTCATCCCTAAAACCCTGAAACTTCTTTTTT
>NZ_KB849532.1 GCF_000368565.1 Acinetobacter gerneri DSM 14967 = CIP 107464 = MTCC 9824
TCATAAAGTTTTTGATGATTTTCAGTGATTTCTAAATCGTAATATTCTCGATCTGATTTCTTTAAAAACACCTCTGACAAACGATTATTTTTTTCGGTATCACTTAATTTCATGGTCTAAATGCTCCTATTTTGCGTTTATTGGCGGTTTTAGCTCTGTTTAGCTAGATTTCCCTGTTTTTGAGAAAAGGGCGCTTAAATGCGATTTTAGGCGGTTTTTACGCTATGGGGCGAAATTCGATATTGGGGCGTTTCTAACAAGCAAATTTTTAGCGGTTTGGAGATTTATCATTTTCCGACAGCAGGAGGGAATGCACGCTTCCGCGTTTCTCAGAAACAAACCAAAATTTCTGAGTAGCAACGAAGGAATGCACGCTTACTCGTTTCTCTTCGATAAACAAAAAACCACCTCTGAAAAAGATAAAAATAAGCCCCAAAAGTTGGGGCGTTTTGAAATCTTTTTTAGAGGATTAATTGCTACTTTTTGGCATTCACGTAGTCATAAAATTGAATTTGCTGTTTGGGGTCTTTTAGCATAGGGCGAAGTCTTCGGGCAAAGTCATCTAGAGATTCATTTTCTAATTTTAAATGAGCGAATTTTTTATCTCTCGACATGTGGTATGACAAGCCATTCACTTGCATATTTTGCAATTCAATAAACTTAGGTTCATCGACCTGTTTGATTGATGCAGATTGGATTTTTTTAGAACCAAAGCCGAGCTGTTCCAGTAGCGGGTAAAACATCCTGAATTTTTTAGGCTCTAAAAGCATATCGGCAAGGCGTTTCGTAAAGTCTTCGGCTGACTCTCCGATCTCTGCATATTCGCTACCAACTTCGGGCATTTCAGATAATTTATGTGCGAACAAATGCCGTTGGGCATCGGTCATTTCAACAAAAAAATCGGGTGTGTTTGGATCTCGTTTAGGGTCGATTTTTTGTTCTACTTTTGGCTGTGGTTTTTGTTTGAATCGGAATGAAAAACCACTAATTGAACGACCATTTTTATGTTGTTCTACCTTCACTTTAATGTCTGTTTTTTCATTAATTTGCTGTAATGATGGTTCTAAAACACGACTTTTGAAATGATTCATTGCTTTGTATTCATTAGGTTCAACTCCTAACTGACTTCTGAAATCCGCTAGTTTCAAAATTGGAGTTTTACCTACCTCACGCCATGTTATCAATAGTTCATAAAGTCGTATTGCATACTTGCCTGTAAGTCCTGAAACTTGATTAATCTGATAGCTTGTAAAGTGTTTCTCAAGTCGTGTAATTAGTGGAACTACATCAGGGGCAAAGGTGATTTCTAGTAGAGCAGAATCATCAATGTATTTAATACGACTAACCCATCGTGAGCGAACAATACCAATCCCTTTTGATGTTTCTTCTTGGAATGAAAATTGTCGATCAAATAGGTTGTTTACAGCTTCTTTTAAAGCCTTGTAAGCACCTTCTTTTGTGACATTGAACTGTTTTGCATAATCACTGGCATGAATTTCTAACTTACTGTCAGCAGTAATTCCTTTCCCTGTTTCTCTAGCACTGATAATTGCCAATAAAATTAACCTTTGTTCTGTTACCTCCAAGTTGTAACTGGCATTCATAAGAGCATTATCTTTTACAACTAACCCGCCTTTCATTAAGACACCATTATTTTTATGTATATTAAGACACACTATATTTTTATGTGTCTTAATGCAAACTATTTGTGTCGGTATTGGTGTTTTTGAACAAACTATTTGTGTCGGTATGACAAACTATTTGTGTCGGTATGTCCTCTGAAACGCACGTATATCAATACTTTCAAGGCTCTTAAAAGCATTTAAAAGCTTTTTATATTATTAAAAGCCCAAAAAAATAAAAAACGGCATTTAAAACTGCCCTATGTTTTCGCTTTGCTCAAACTCTATTGAATCTCGCTGCGCTCGATTCCTGGGGGCAGTTTTTTCAAAGACTGGCTAGGACGCTAAAAACAAAAATGGATTCGCTACGCTCATAAAGCTTTATGCTCGCTTCGCTCGTCATGGAGCCAATAACTGCCGTCGCTTTGCTCTGTAAATCTTGTTATGGAGCAATAGGAAGCTTGTAATCAGGGAAAAGAAAGGGACGAAATTTTTATAACGCTCAGTCGCTCGTAGACACTCGCTCGGTTTGCTATTGAAAATCATATATTTAAAATTCTATCGTATAGATTTATTAAAACTAACGTATAAAAATCTTGATTTATTTAATTCTATCGTATAGATTTATTAAAACTAACGTATAGGAGTAAATATTATGGCTAAAGTTATCGGTATCTTTACAGGTAAAGATTTGAAGTGGATGGAATCAGAAGGCGGTTCAGGCTATTGGATAGTACGTACAGACCGTATTAAAAGTGCTGAATATGTAATTTTAATTCGAAATCATAGAGAAACATGGGCGGTAAAAGATGGCTTAGGTCATGGTCAAGCCTTCATGGTTGGTAAAATTTCGGGCTGTATTCCGACTAAAAAACATGCTGGTAGAAAATTAATTCAAATTAGTGAATATGCACTGTTGCCAGACACAGAAAACTTTAAAAAGGCTTGGAAAAAATTAACAGCAGGTCAAAGATATCCAGTAGCTTATTTGAATACCAATGATCTATTACAAAACATTGACCTTGATGTTGAAAAGCTTGAGTGGTCTGCTTTTAATGCAAATCCAAATGCAGAAACTGCTTCACATGAATCTGAAATTATTGCTGAAGAAGCTGTAGACGAAACAAAAGAACTATCTGAAATTATTGCTGAAGCTAAAGAAATGATAGCTCATGCAGCAGGTATTGACGTGGATAAAGTTAATATCCAAATCAGTTTCTAATTAATTTTTTTTAATAGCTCATAGCCATTTAGTTATGAGCTAATTTTTTTAAATATTCTTCAAAATCTTGCTTGTTTAAATCACCTGAAACGTACTGATCATAAAGTTTTTGATGATTTTCAGTGATTTCTAAATCGTAATATTCTCGAT
>NZ_KB849533.1:0-13282 GCF_000368565.1 Acinetobacter gerneri DSM 14967 = CIP 107464 = MTCC 9824
GCCTCATAAACCTATGTATTCAGTTTATGATACCTACCTTATAGTAGGTGGGTTTCCCCATTCAGAAATCTCCGGATCATAGGATATTTGCCGCCTCCCCGAAGCTTATCGCAGGCTATTACGTCTTTCATCGCCTCTGACTGCCAAGGCATCCACCACATGCACTTAATTACTTGACTATACAACCCCAAACAGTCGTTTACATTCTACAAGTGAATGTCAACGTGCAAACTTAATTGCTACAGCTTGTTGTCCTGTGAACTTAATCACCGTACAGCTTCAATTTAATTCATATACCAAAACGCTTGATTCAGTTAATTTGCTAGTTCTCAATTTCACCAAACAGTAACAATTGATTGCTACCTTCTAGTAAAATCAAGTTTGAACAATTTATTTCAGACTCAAATTTGCCAATCTGTTAATGATTTCTCTTGCCTTCGTCAGGTCAAGAAACTGTGATAAATCACAGAAGTTAACAAGATGCGTATAATACGCCAATTTCTCATTAATTTCTATAACCTATATACTTAATCGCTTGTTTTTTAACATATTCAGATATTGCAAATATGTGGTGGAGACTAGGAGAGTCGAACTCCTGACCTCCTGCGTGCAAAGCAGGCGCTCTACCAACTAAGCTAAGTCCCCAGCTTAAGATCTCGATATATCTTCTTCTCTGTCGCTTTTTCCAGCTTCGTAGACTTGGTGGGTCTGACAAGACTTGAACTTGTGACCCCACGCTTATCAAGCGTGTGCTCTAACCAACTGAGCTACAGACCCTCAGATACATCAATGAAGAACAACTTGTTGTGGATTCTTGCCAGCCAATCATCTTTTCGTTAAGGAGGTGATCCAGCCGCAGGTTCCCCTACGGCTACCTTGTTACGACTTCACCCCAGTCATCGGCCACACCGTGGTAACCGCCTTCTTTGCAGTTAGGCTAGCTACTTCTGGTGCAACAAACTCCCATGGTGTGACGGGCGGTGTGTACAAGGCCCGGGAACGTATTCACCGCGGCATTCTGATCCGCGATTACTAGCGATTCCGACTTCATGGAGTCGAGTTGCAGACTCCAATCCGGACTACGATCGGCTTTTTGAGATTAGCATCACATCGCTGTGTAGCAACCCTTTGTACCGACCATTGTAGCACGTGTGTAGCCCTGGCCGTAAGGGCCATGATGACTTGACGTCGTCCCCGCCTTCCTCCAGTTTGTCACTGGCAGTATCCTTAAAGTTCCCATCCGAAATGCTGGCAAGTAAGGAAAAGGGTTGCGCTCGTTGCGGGACTTAACCCAACATCTCACGACACGAGCTGACGACAGCCATGCAGCACCTGTATCTAAGTTCCCGAAGGCACCAATCTATCTCTAGAAAGTTCTTAGTATGTCAAGGCCAGGTAAGGTTCTTCGCGTTGCATCGAATTAAACCACATGCTCCACCGCTTGTGCGGGCCCCCGTCAATTCATTTGAGTTTTAGTCTTGCGACCGTACTCCCCAGGCGGTCTACTTATCGCGTTAGCTGCGCCACTAAAGCCTCAAAGGCCCCAACGGCTAGTAGACATCGTTTACAGCATGGACTACCAGGGTATCTAATCCTGTTTGCTCCCCATGCTTTCGTACCTCAGCGTCAGTATTAGGCCAGATGGCTGCCTTCGCCATCGGTATTCCTCCAGATCTCTACGCATTTCACCGCTACACCTGGAATTCTACCATCCTCTCCCATACTCTAGCTTCCCAGTATCGAATGCAATTCCCAAGTTAAGCTCGGGGATTTCACATCCGACTTAAAAAGCCGCCTACGCACGCTTTACGCCCAGTAAATCCGATTAACGCTCGCACCCTCTGTATTACCGCGGCTGCTGGCACAGAGTTAGCCGGTGCTTATTCTGCGAGTAACGTCCACTCTCCGTAGATATTAGCTACGGGAGCCTCCTCCTCGCTTAAAGTGCTTTACAACCATAAGGCCTTCTTCACACACGCGGCATGGCTGGATCAGGGTTCCCCCCATTGTCCAATATTCCCCACTGCTGCCTCCCGTAGGAGTCTGGGCCGTGTCTCAGTCCCAGTGTGGCGGATCATCCTCTCAGACCCGCTACAGATCGTCGCCTTGGTAGGCCTTTACCCCACCAACTAGCTAATCCGACTTAGGCTCATCTATTAGCGCAAGGTCACAAGTGATCCCCTGCTTTCTCCCGTAGGACGTATGCGGTATTAGCGACCCTTTCGAGCCGTTATCCCCCACTAATAGGCAGATTCCTAAGTATTACTCACCCGTCCGCCGCTAAGAATCAGGTGCAAGCACCCTATCCCCGCTCGACTTGCATGTGTTAAGCCTGCCGCCAGCGTTCAATCTGAGCCATGATCAAACTCTTCAGTTAAAATCATTCGAACTTTATAAGTAAAGTTCTTAAACTTGGCTCATCAATTTTCTGACAAATATTTCTCAAATAAACTTCGAGTAATTTCTACCAATCAATCAATGATATTTTTTTTCAATGATCAACTAGCAAAAATCCACACAAGTTGTTCTTCATAATCTCTTAATGATCTTCTCGATGATTCGTCATCATCAAGCTAGGTCGGCTATATTACTCTCTTAATCCAGAAAGTCAACTAGTAATTTCAAATTATTCTAAACATCTTAAACTCAATCAATCTATTCAACTAACTGATTTCTAAGAAGTTTTAATCTTCATCACCGCCGATGGATGTGCATTCTACAGCATTCCCAACCTAACACAACCCCTTTTTTTAATTTATTTTTTCAGATGTGTATTTTTTAGGCTTTTTCTGCTTTTTTATAACAATTATTAAGCAAATCTGTTTTAATAAAGCTAATTTGTTGTCTGTTTTTTATAGTTTAAGGTTTTTTCTTAATTCTTATTTTAGAATGAACTAAAAATTTAGGGATTTTTATGCGTCAACTACATATATTATGTGCAAGCTTATTGGCTGTAAGCATAAACAGCACTGCATTTGCTCAAGACGATAGCGATGTTTCGGATCAACCCGATGTAGCCTCCGCCAGCACTGCCGAAGATGCAGATGTTGATGCACAAGCAACTTCTACAAGTTACCATTCTTTTAAAGATCTAAAAGAATTGCGAAATATTCGTGCTAAAGACTTTAAAGTGGATGCCAATGCTGCGCAATCCGATGATCAAAAAGATCCTTTACAGCCTTTAAACCGTGAAATTTATGCTTTTAATGACATGATGGATCGTAATTTCGTACGTCCTATCGCTGTGGAATATAAAGCGAAAGTTCCAGATGATATACGAAGTTCTTATACTTTATTTCGTAAAAACCTTAGTGAACCTTGGAATGCGGTAAACCAGCTGGCTCAAGGTCGTCCTTTACGTGCGCTGAAAACTTTAGGTCGTTTTACCGTAAATACTGTGACTTCTTTAGGGCTTGCAGATCCTGCACGTCGTTTAGGTATGCCTACTGAAGAGGAATCATTGGGTACAACTCTCGGCTACTGGGGTGTTCCTAGTGGTCCTTATCTTATGTTACCAATCTTAGGTCCAAGTACTTTGCGTAACTCACTTGATTCTGTAGCTGAGGGTTATGCAAATCCATTGAACTACAAAATGGATGACAATAATCAACAAGGTCTACTATGGGGTAATACTGTACTCGGTGGTATCAATGCTCGTTCGCGCTTGCTAGATGTTGAAGATGTCTTACAAGGTGATCGTTATGCTGCAATTCGTGATATTTATTTGCAACGCCTAAATTATAATATTGCACAGAAAAAAGGCTTAGATGCTGCTTCTAATTCATTTATTGATGATGACGAAACAGATGATCCAGCTGATGCTGAACAAGACTCATCAAAATAAGTTACGCTGTGAACGATGTAATCTCTAAAGTAGTATGAAGTATCTTTCATGCCTTTCTTTTGAATATTTTAAATTACATCATTTACCATTTGTAATAATTGTTTGCTAGAGAATCACCAAGCTTCTCTAGCAATAGTTTGATTTCTATAGTACATCTACTATTATTAATGGATAATTAGTCATTCAAAGGATCTAATTTCAAATCTATGTATTTCATTCAGCCCACTCGTTCTATTCCTGATTTAGATCAGATTTTAACGGCTCTCCCGAGTCTGCAAATGATTCGCATAGATGATCTGCATTTATATGACCCAACCATTATTGCGATTGCTGATGTCCAAGATTTCCTTTTACATCAATGGAATTTTCCAACAGTCGTCATTGCATTTGAAAATGAAGGGACTGCCCTTTCACAAGCTTGGGAACTCGGTGCTTTAGCAGGCTGGGTTTGGAATAGATTACCCGCTCACCCTGAACATTCTTTAGCTAAAATTGATGCGCAATATAAACGTAATCAAGATAGTCGTGATTTACCCTCTGCAGCAGAATTACAAAAAAAATTGTTACCAAATGCGATAGAGTTACAAAATTATCAAGTAGAAACTTTTTTCCAACCTTCAGCTTATCTTTCTGGTGATTGGTACGATTATTGGAAAATTAGTGATAAAGAAATCATGTTTTATCTTGCCGATGTCTCTGGACATGGCGTTACCAGTAGCTTACTCACTTCTTGGATGGCGGCATTTCATGGTCGCTCTAAAACACCAAGAGAATTGATCAAAAAACTTAATGGTATGTTGGTTCAAGAAAATATCGAGAAACATATCACGATGGTTGCAGGGATTTTAAACCTTGAAACACATGAGTTACGTTGGTCTAGCGCAGGTCATTATCCCCCACCGATTATCTTTGAACCGAACCAAGCTCCTCGTGTCCTCAACACCAGTAGTTTCCCGCTTGGCTTGACTGAAGACCTCGAAGTTGAAGAGTTTGTATGTACCTTGGCACGTCATGCTCGGTTTATTATTTGTTCAGATGGCGCACTCGAACCTTTTGATGGTGGATTGACTGATCAGTTTGCTCAATTGGTCTATCATTTGCAAAATCAATCATTCCAAGCCCCCGATCATGTTGCAGATGATATTGCGATACTCAGTTTACGCAGAATGAATTAACTTTATAATCAATACTCTACATTTATATAAGACTTTCTTCATTTGTCAACCTCTTGAGTATAGAGTTGCGCTATGTGATAATTTTGGCATCCTTCTCTGCAAATGGCATTTATATGTCAACAGGTCATGTTGAATATGCAAGCTTGAATGGAACGCATATCTTCAAACTTATTGGTGAAGTGCGAGCCCTTTCTTGTATAAGCTTAGACAAACTATTGGCGAAGATCGAACAACAAGATAACGTCGTTGGCGCGATTGTTGATTTGACTGAAACCACATTTATCGATAGTACTGTTTTAGGTATTTTGGCGAAATTAGGCTTAAAGCTGAAACAAACCCACCATATCCAAGCAGTCATGCTATCTACAAACCAAGACATCACCACTCTGGCCAATAGCATGGGCTTGGGGCAGGTTTTTGTCATCTTGAATTATTGTGGTGATCCAAGTGTGTGCACTCGTGCGCTCATTGATGAACATATCACCCAAAATGCGATGCTTGATACTGTGCTTGATGCGCATAAAACATTGATGAAACTCAATGCAAGCAACCAAAATATGTTTGAACCCTTGGTCAAACAACTCGAAAAAGAACAAGATACTCTGGATCAAGTATCGACTAAGCAAAACGCTTAACTCTATTTTCAAGGATTGAACATGACTTTACTTTCTGTTGTTCAAATGAACTCGCAAAATGACATTGAAGAAAACTTCAGTGTGATTGAGTTATTGATTCAACAAAGTAAAGCTCAAGGTGCTTCATTGATTGTTTTCCCTGAAAACTTTGTTTGTTTTGCAGCTGGAAAACAACGTGAAACCGCCGAACAGTTCGAGTCCATTCAAAAGCGTCTGGAAAATCTTGCCCACCAGTATCAAATTTGGATTGTTGCTGGAACTCTGCCTTGCCCGTATCGTCCTGACGGCTCGATCATACAGGATGGACGCGTACGCACGACCAGTCTGTGTATTAGCCCTGAACGTACTGAAGCACGTTATGACAAAATCCATTTGTTCGATGTGCAAGTCGGTGATGCTGTAGGCGGTTATCAAGAATCTAAGTTTTTTGAGCCTGGTACTGATCCAGTTCTTGCCAAAACTCCATTTGGTGATATCGGCTTAATGGTGTGCTATGACTTACGCTTCCCTGAGTTAGCACTGCGTTTACGTGCCAAAGGTGCGCGTATTTTAACGGCCCCTGCTGCGTTTACTTTTACCACTGGACAAATGCATTGGCAGTTATTGTTACAAGCACGTGCGATGGATAGTCAATGCCAAGTATTAGGTGCAGCTCAACAAGGTTGGCATGGCACTAAACGTCAAACATGGGGACATGCAGCAGCAACCAATAGTCGTGGTCAAGTTTTAGATCTCATCACCAGTGAAGGTGCTGCAATGATCACGGTACCTTTTGATTTAGAAGAACAAGATCAAATCCGTGCATCTATGCCTTTGATGCAACATCGTAAACTTATTCAGTTTTGATCAAGATTAAGTACAAATAAAATCATCTCTAAGCTTTTATTCTCTAAAAATATAAAAATTCACTCAGCCAATACTTTTGCGCTAGTAAGATGAAATGTAGCTGCACCCTTTCTCAAAATAAGTTTAAATTGAATGTAATACTCTAGAGTTTTTAGACATAAACCTAAAAGATGACCTTTCTTTTTACATTTTAAATCTATTGATACAAAAGCCTTCAATACATTGTCACTAAACTTCTCCACAATAAAATTCCAAATGTAAAATATATGGAATAACAAAAATGTCTTTAGAAAAAGTCGTCTATACAGCTCATGCAAAAGCGACAGGTGGTCGTGATGGTCGTGCAGTTTCATCAGATAATATTTTAGATGTAAAATTGGCTGTACCTACAGAAATGGGCGGTGCAGGTGGTGGTACCAATCCTGAACAATTGTTTGCTGCGGGATATTCTGCTTGTTTTCTTGGTGCGATGAAATTTGTTGCAGGTCGTGATAAATTTCAATTGCCTAAAGATGCCTATATCGAAGGTGAAGTTGGGATCGGTCCAATTCCAACAGGTTTTGGCATCCAAGCAACTTTAAATATTCATGTTGAAGGCATGGATAAAGCTGAAGCTGACAAATTGGTTCAAGCAGCACATATTGTTTGCCCATATTCAAATGCAACACGTGGCAATATCGATGTAACATTGAATGTCATTGTTTAATATAAAATTTGCTGTAAAAAAAGAGCGCTTAAGCGCTCTTTTTTATTCAAAATGATTATCCAATAATAATCTGATGATTTGCGAGTAATGTCGCTAGATCAGTATGCACATTATTCATCACCAACAAATCGCTATAGTTTCCTGTACCATTTTTATCGATCTGAACATGCGTATTGGTACCATCAAAGTAAACATTGAGATAGTTTGAAATGTCATCGCCAGTGTTAATCGTTGCGACACCATTGATATATTTCGCTGCATATCCATCTGAACCAGATGCGGTATAACCGTTTAATAAACTATTGATATCAATACGATCAGCATCAGCCGTTGCCTCATATGTACCAACAAAGAAGCCATTAACGACATCAACACCATTACCACCCGTTGCATCAGTGCTATCTAACAACTTATAAATCAACGTGTCATGACCACCATGATTGGTTAAATTGAACGTATCATTACCGCCACGACCTTCAAAGTAATTGTCTAGTCCACTATTGGTAAAGACATCGTTGCCTGAAGCACCAGAAATACCTTCAATATTGACAAACTTAGCCGTTCCAAATCCAGTATTTTGATAAGCTGTATTGGATAGGTCGACGGTAATTGCTGTTGTATTTGCATATTTGTAATCAACAATATCCATACCACCTGTATTGCTCCAATATTTTACACCTGAAATATTGGTACTACCGCCAGCACCATTGTAAATATCAGTTCCTTGCGTAGCATAGAATGTATCATTGTAGCCTGTACCTACGATACCAATAGTATTAGTCGCGCCACCTTGATCACTGGCATTATTTATCTGATTTGCACCTTCTGCAGTAAATACATAACATGTATTTGATGCTCCAGGAGATATTCCAGTCCAACTATATCCCAGTTCCCCACTTAACAGTTTTATTGTATAAGTTTTTGATGCGTCTAAGCCATAGAAATCAACAAGTGCTGTTGAATCATTGGTTTGGTTACCTGATTGTGGATTGATAATTTGGGTAGATATAACTTTGCCAGTCGATTCATCAATTAACTGCACTGTATTACCGTAAAAAATGTTGATTCCGTTTTTATCCAGCATACGTGCATGTAATGATGTTCCATCCTCAACTTTATTGGTGTTGGCAATGTATTGAGTATGTCCTTGGCTAGTAAAGACAAGTAAATCTTTTGCACCGTCGAAGTCTAGATCAATACTAATAGCACCTGTTACTGGATCAGATGAAGAGCCAATTGTTGTTTTTCCAACCATCAGAAGCAAGTTTGATGTTACAAAACTCACAGAAGAACCCGTTGTTGTATTGATATATAGGTTAATTGGACCTGTAGATGCAGCTGCTGTTATACCACCTGTATTTCCTGGCATACCAAGCAACTCAATGATGTCGATTTTACCGTCATGATTCCAATCAACAGCAAGAGAACTACCTCCTGCAAGTGTGTCGCCAAAATTATATAATCCTGTAGGATTACCTATACCGTCATTGTTTGGATCGGCAAACAATAACTTACCAGTACCATCATTAAAATAGATTCGACTTTGATATTCAGCATTTGAATTCGCTACACCTGAAGCTGTTGTAGTACTTTCATTTCCTCTCGCCAAGAATAGATCTAGATAACCATCACCATTGAAGTCCGCCCATGTCATTGCAACCCCATTACCAATACCTGGATCTGTATCATTACGTTGAAAGACATTTTCAACGATTTGAGTTACTTCCCATGTTCCATTATCTGTACCATTAACGACAACTAAACGATTTTCATTATTACTCTGTGCTCCCGTACTGTTCACAAAGCTTTCATCATTTGCCACGACATTGGTACAGTGCATAACAAAATCAACAATACCATCGTTATTTATATCAACTCCTGAAAGCTCCATATCAGTCTGAGATTGACTTTGTCCTATTGGTCGATGAGCTGAATCCGTGCCATAGGCTAGAGCAAAATTACCATCCTTATCCATACCAGTTACAGTACCATCATGATTGAGTACAATCTGAGATCCGTAACCTCCTTGTGTGCCTGTATCATTTGGAGTTTGATCACCAATGATCATGTCCACATAACCATCACCATCTTTATCAATAGCGATAATCCCACCATACCATGACCATGTATTTGCACTACCGCCAGGTAATACCCCCCATTTTTAATTGAATTAATGGGTAGAAAATCTAAAGCCTTGTTATTGTTTAAAAATAGGTGGACAACCATTTACTGACATATGAGGTCGTTCATGATTATAAAAGTACTGCCAGTCAGTTGTATAGTCCTGCACCTCGCTCAGATCTCGAAATAAATATTGATTTAGACACTCATAACGTACTGTACGATTAAATCGCTCAACATATGCATTTTGCTGTGGATTGCCTGGTTGAGTAAATACATGCTCAATACCATGCTGATCACACCACTTTTCCATCAGCTCACTTATATACTCTGGGCCATTGTCGGTTCTAATGCGTTTAGGTTTACCTCGCCATTCAATGAGCTGATCAAGTCCTCTCAGCACACGTTCTGCTGGCAACGAAAAGTCAATCAATATATCCAATGACTCGCGATTATAGTCATCAATCACGTTGTGAACTCGATAACTACGTCCATCACTGAGTTGATCATACATAAAGTCCATTGACCATGATTCATTCTTAGCTGTCGGTACTGCAAGGGTTTCAGGCTGTTCTCGTTTAATCCGCTTATTAGGCTTGATTCTTAAATTAAGCTCAAGCTCCTTATAAATGCGATAGACACGTTTGTGGTTCCATTTGTATTTTTTAACATTACGCAAATACAGGAAACAAAGCTTGAAGCCCCATGTTTTATGATCATTGGTTAATTGAATCAACCATTCGGCAATCTGTTGATTCTCTTCATCTAA
This sequence comes from Acinetobacter gerneri DSM 14967 = CIP 107464 = MTCC 9824, assembly GCF_000368565.1. Lineage (GTDB taxonomy): Bacteria > Pseudomonadota > Gammaproteobacteria > Pseudomonadales > Moraxellaceae > Acinetobacter > Acinetobacter gerneri. The sequence continues at coordinate 10,097 of NZ_KB849533.1, forward strand.
ACGAGCTTTATAGCGATAACACGTTTGACTGACTTTAAAAATTAAGCAGGCCATGCTGATTGAAATCTTAAATTGCTCAGTAGCTTGCTGAGCAAGTAACTTTCGCTGAACAGGCCTTAAAACTTTTTTAAAAGTGCATCTTGCAAGATGTCTGACTTTAGCCGCTCATCAGCATACATGCGTTTTAAACGGGCATTTTCAGCCTCAAGTTCTTTAAGCCGCGTCATCATTGAAAGATCCATGCCGCCATATTTGGACTTCCACTTGTAGAATGTAGCAGAGCTCATACCATGTTCGCGGCACAAGTTCGGTATGGGTGTTCCTGCTTCAGCTTGCTTCAAGATACTCATGATCAAGCTGTCTGAATACTTAGATGTTTTCATAGAAAATCTCCTTAAATCAAGGTTATTCGATTTTCTACTTTTAAACTCAATTATTTTTAGGGAGGATTACCCCAGTACCAGTATCTCCAGCAAAATCTCCAGTTTGTGGCGCATATGTGTATGCACCAACTTGATAAGGAATCCACACTCCATTCTTGTTATAAAACATTTGCTGTCCGTCTTGATATGAACTATCAACAGTAAATAAATCCATCAAACCATCACGGTTATAATCGATAAATGTTGCATTTTGTACGTAGTTTGAACCAGTATAGCCCGCTCCAGAATTGCTTAATATTTTAATAATATTAAACTCACCTAAATTGGTTGAATCTGATGCCTTAGATGTCCACATAGACTGATTAGAATGAATGAGCCATGTTCCATCAGTATTAATAGTAACTGCTGTAGCTTTTTGGTTAGTATCACCAGATCCAGCACCTATATCTACAGTCGGAATTGCTGCTATCGAGATTTCATTTGTAGAGGCATCTTCAGTTACGGTATTACCCTCAAGTGTCCTCAAGACAGCTTTAACATCAGTTTTTCCTAAGCCCAATGTATTTACATCAGGAATTTGGACATACCATGTATTGTTTTGAGGGTCTACAACAACATCACCATCTCTAGATGAATAAGTCACACCATTTACAGTAACTTCTATATATTCTCCAGGATCGATATCAAATCCAACATAACCTGTGATAATCGGTGTAGTATCTATCGTAGATTGACCATTGACGTATATTCCCAAACTTACTGTAAAGTCTAACTCATTTGAAACTGTACCTCGGTTACCCGCGACATCCTCAACATAAGCCACATACTTATACGTTGTACTGTTCTGCAAACTTGATAAATCATAAGACCAAGTATTTGTATCGGTATCGACTGTTGCATAACCTAGGGTTTTGCCTGTAGTTTTGTCGACGATTGCAATTTGCTCGCCTACTGCCAATGTTCCATTGATTGTACCTTCAAGCACAGGGGCACGATCATCTGTCGTTGAATTTGACGTGGTAATTAGACCTTGTTCTTCACCAACATCATCATAATAGCCAGTGATTGCAATCGTTGTCGTTGGTGTAGTCAACAATTCATGGATAATATAACTTTCCGAGAATTCTCCACTATTTCCAGCACTATCTTCGACACATGCTGTATATGTGTAATCACCCGTTACCAGACCACTTGTATCTATATAATTCCAATTCAATCCATCAACTGTTGCTTCTCCGACTTTTACACCATCTCTATAGATTGAAACAACGTCACCGTCATTTAAAACTTGACTGATTGTTCCTATCAATTCTGGACTTGTATCATTGGTAAAACCACCATTTTCAACAGTTCCAATGACTGGTAATTGATCATCATAGACAGAGCTAATAATAACAGTTTGCTCTGGTGGAGTTATATCCACACTAAAGTTTGAAGCTATGCTCGGCTCGCTTTCATTGCCATAAGCATCGGTAATGGTATAGGACACAGTATGTGTGCCTTCAGCAATATCATTTACTGGTGTCAAAGTTCCAGTTTTCGCATCATATACTGCATCTACCGCTTTACCATCAATATATAAAGTTGCGGTTTCATCTGCCCCCAGTGCTTTAATTTCAAAACCAGGTTTGCTGTCATCAGTAGGTTTAGCAATTGCGATTATGCCTGTCACCAAACCAACATCATCTAGATATTCGATAATTTGCTCAGGTTGAGCTGGTATCGCTGTATGTGCTGTACCCGTAGAAATTGGATCACTGCTATTTCCTGCCTCATCAGTTGCAGTGACGGTACCTTCGGTGCCATCTGCAATCGGATTTGGAATGATTGACCAATTGCCTGCACTATCTGCAATCGCTGTAACAGTATTACCTAAAGCATCAGTCACGGTCACTGTTGAGCCTGCTTCCGCTGTTCCGCTTAAGCCCGATGAGTTATTTTCATCAACTACTGGTGCATCAGGGGCTGTTTGATCTGGAACTTCTGGACCTAAGAGTCCTGTTGAAATTGGTTCACTGATATTTCCCGCCTCATCAGTTGCTGTCACTGTACCTTCGGTGCCATCTGCAATTGGATTTGGAGTAATACTCCACTGACCTGCGCTATCCGCAGTTGTTGTAACGGTATTGCCCAAAGCATCAGTCACGGTCACAGTTGAGCCTGCTTCCGCTGTTCCTGCTAGTCCTGCTGAGTTGTTTTCATCAACTACTGGTGCATCAGGCGCTGTAAGATCAGCAAGACCTATTGATGCTGGGGCACTCACATTTCCTGCTGCATCCGTTGCAGTCACTGTACCTGCTGTGCCATCTGCAATCGGATTTGGTGAAATTGACCAATTGCCTGCACTATCTACAATCGCTGTAACAGTATTACCCAAAGCATCAGTCACGGTCACTGTAGAACCTGCTTCTGCTGTTCCGCTTAAGCCTGCTGCATTGTTTTCATCCACCACTGGTGCATCAGGCGCTGTAAGATCAGCTGTGCCTGTTGATACTGGAACACTCACATTTCCTGCTGCATCTGTTGCAGTCACGGTACCTTCAGTGCCATCTGCTATCGGATTTGGAGTGATTGACCAATGACCAGCGCTATCCGCAGTCGTGGTCACCATATTACCCAAAGCATCAGTCACAGTCACTGTTGAACCTGCTTCAGCTGTTCCAGCTAAACCTGCCGCATTGTTTTCATCAACTACTGGTGCATCAGGCGCTGTGAGATCAGCTGTGCCTGTTGATACTGGTGTACTCACATTTCCTGCCTCATCCGTTGCAGTGACGATACCTTCGGTGCCATCTGCAATCGG
>NZ_KB849533.1:13932-15105 GCF_000368565.1 Acinetobacter gerneri DSM 14967 = CIP 107464 = MTCC 9824
TGATTGACCAATGGCCTGCACTATTTGCAGTTGCTGTAACGGTATTGCCCGAAGCATCGGTCACGGTCACTATTGAACCTGCTTCCGCTGTTCCACTTAAGCCTGCAGCATTGTTTTCATCCACCACTGGCGCATCTGGTGCTGTTTTTTGTGCAATTCCAGTAGGTGTTTCAGTACTTGTATTTCCTGCTGCATCGGTTGCAGTCACTGTCCCTTCAGTACCATTTGCAATTGGATTTGGAATGATACTCCACTGACCATTGCTATCCGCAACTGTGGTCACGGTATGACCCAAAGCATCGGATACAGTCACTGTGGAACCTGCTTCCGCTGTTCCTGCTAGTCCTGTCGAGTTGTTTTCATCCACTACAGGTGCATTCGGTGCTGTGAGATCAGCAAGGCCTGTAGAAATTGGATCACTGCTATTTCCAGCCTCATCAGTTGCAGTGACTGTACCTTCGGTGCCATCTGCAATCGGATTTGGAGTGATTGACCAATGGCCCGTACTATCTGCAGTTGCTGTAACAGTATTGCCCGAAGCATCAGTAACGGTCACTGTTGAACCTGCTTCTGCTGTTCCGCTTAAGCCCGATGAGTTGTTTTCATCAACTGTTGGTGCATCAGGCGCTGTAAGGTCAGCAAGACCTGTTGATGCTGGGGCACTCACATTTCCTGCTGCATCTGTTGCTGTCACCGTACCTTCAGTGCCATTCGTAATTGGATTTGGAGTGATTGACCAATTGCCTACACTATCTGCAACCGTGGTCACAGTTTTGCCCGAAGCATCAGTTACAGTCACTGTTGAGCCTGCTTCCGCTGTTCCTGCTAGACCTGCTGCATTATTTTCAGTCACGACTGGGGCGTTAGGTGCTGTGAGATCAGCAAGATCTGTTGATACTGGCGCACTCTCATTTCCTGCTGCATCTGTTGCAGTCACTGTACCTTCAGTACCATTTGCAATTGGATTTGGAGTGATTGACCAATGGCCCATACTATCTGCAGTTGCTGTGACAGTATTACCCGAAGCATCAGTCACCGTCACTGTGGAACCCGCTTCAGCTGTTCCTGCTAGACCTGCTGCATTATTTTCAGTCACGACTGGGGCGTTAGGTGCAGTTTGATCTGGAACGGTTTGATCTAAGACTCCTGTTGAAACTGGAGTACTTGTATTAC
>NZ_KB849533.1:15210-16342 GCF_000368565.1 Acinetobacter gerneri DSM 14967 = CIP 107464 = MTCC 9824
TCTTCAAGAGGATTTGGTGAAATTGACCAATGACCAGTACTGTCAGCAATCGTGGTCACAGTATTGCCCGAAGCATCAGTCACGGTCACTGTTGAACCTGCTTCCGCTGTTCCTGCTAAACCTGCTGAGTTGTTTTCATCCACCACTGGTGCATCAGGGGCTGTTTTTTGTGCAATTCCAGTAGATGTTTCAGTACTTGTATTCCCAGCTGCATCCGTTGCAGTTACCGTACCTTCTGTGCCATTCACAATCGGATTTGGAGTAATTGACCAATGGCCTGCACTATCTGCAATTGCTGTAACGGTATTGCCCGAAGCGTCAGTCACCGTCACTGTGGAACCTGCTTCTGCTGTTCCTGCTAGTCCTGCCGAGTTATTTTCATCAACTTTTGGTGCATCAGGGGCTGTGAGATCAGCAAGACCTGTTGATACTGACGCACTCTCATTTCCTGCCGCATCGGTTGCAGTCACGGTACCTTCGGTGCCCTCTGCAATCGGATTTGGAGTAATACTCCACTGACCTGCGCTATCTGCAGTTGTTGTAACCGTATTGCCCAAAGCATCAGTCACGGTCACGGTTGAACCTGCTTCTGCTGTTCCGCTTAAGCCCGATGAGTTGTTTTCATCAACTGTTGGTACATTAGGCGCTGTGAGATCAGCAAGACCTGTTGATACTGGCACACTCTCATTTCCTGCTGCATCGGTTGCAGTCACCGTACCTTCAGTGCCATCTGCAATCGGATTTGGAGTGATTGACCAATGGCCTGCACTATCAGCAGTTGCTATAACCGTATTACCCGAAGCATCAGTCACCGTCACTGTTGAGCCTGCTTCCGCTGTTCCTGCTAAACCTGCTGAGTTGTTTTCATCAACTACTGGCGCATCAGGCGCTGTAAGATCAGCAAGACCTGTTGATACTGACGCACTCTCATTTCCTGCCGCATCGGTTGCAGTGACCGTACCTTCAGTATCATTTGCAATTGGATTTGGAGTGATGGACCAATGGCCCGTACTATCTGCAGTCGCTGTAACCGTATTGCCCAAAGCATCAGTCACCGTCACTGTGGAACCTGCTTCCGCTGTTCCTGCTAGACCTGTTGCATTATTTTCAGTCACGACTGGGGCGTTAGGTG
>NZ_KB849533.1:16587-18452 GCF_000368565.1 Acinetobacter gerneri DSM 14967 = CIP 107464 = MTCC 9824
TTTGGTGAAATTGACCAATGACCAGTACTGTCAGCAATCGTGGTCACAGTATTACCCAAAGCATTGGTAATGGTCACTGTTGAGCCTGCTTCTGCAGTCCCACTTAAGCCTGCTCCATTATTTGTATCAACTACTGGTGAATTCGGTGCTGTGAGATCAGCTGTGCCTGTGGACACTGGAGTACTGACATTTCCTGCTGCATCTGTTGCAGTCACTGTACCTTGTGTACCGTCGGCAATTGGATTTGGAGTGATTGACCAATGACCTGCACTATCCGCAGTTGTAGTCACCGTATGACCCAAAGCATCAGTTACGGTCACTGTTGAGCCTGCTTCCGCTGTTCCTGCTAAACCCGCTGCATTATTTTCAGTGACAATCGGTGTATTTGGTGCAACGGTATCTGCGATTCCAGTAGAAATTTCTGCACTGCTATTTCCTGCCGCATCCGTTGCAGTTACGGTACCTTGTGTACCGTCTGCAATCGGATTTGGAGTGATTGACCAATGGCCTGCACTATTTGCAGTTGCTGTAACGGTATTGCCCGAAGCATCCGTCACGGTCACTATTGAACCTGCTTCCGCTGTTCCAGCTAAACCTGCTGCATTGTTTGCATCCACCACTGGCGCATCAGGGGCTGTAAGATCCGCTGTGCCTGTTGATACTGGCGCACTCACATTTCCTGCTGCATCGGTTGCAGTCACTGTACCTTCGGTGCCATTCGCAATTGGATTTGGAGTGATGCTCCACTGACCAGCGCTATCCGCAGTTGTAGTCACCGTATGACCCGAAGCGTCAGTCACCGTCACTGTGGAACCTGCTTCCGCTGTTCCCGCTAAACCAGCTGAGTTATTTTCATCCACCGCTGGAGCGTCAGGTGCAGTAAGATCAGCAAGACCTGTTGATACTGGCGCACTGATATTTCCTGCCGCATCTGTTGCTGTCACTGTACCTTGTGTACCGTCTGCAATTGGATTTGGAGTGATTGACCAATGACCTGCACTATCTGCAGTCGCTGTAACGGTATGACCCGAAGCATCAGTCACAGTCACTGTTGAACCGGCTTCCGCTGTTCCCGCTAAACCTGCTGAGTTGTTTTCATCCACCACTGGCGCATCAGGCGCTGTGAGATCAGCTGTGCCTGTTGATACAGGCGTACTGATATTTCCTGCTGCATCGGTTGCAGTTACCGTACCTTCAGTACCCTCTGCAATTGGATTTGGTGAAATTAACCAATGGCCTGTACTATCTGCAACCGTGGTCACAGTATGGCCCGAAGCATCAGTCACCGTCACAGTAGAACCTGCTTCCGCTGTTCCTGCTAAACCTGCTGCATTGTTTTCATCCACGACTGGCGCATCTGGTGCTGTTTTTTGTGCAATTCCAGTAGATGTTTCATTACTTATATTTCCAGCTGCATCTGTTGCAGTCACTGTACCTTCGGTGCCATCTGCAATCGGATTTGGAGTGATTAACCAATGGCCTGTACTATCCGCGACTGTAATCACTGTATGACCCGAAGCATCAGTCACGGTCACTATTGAACCTGCTTCCGCTGTTCCACTTAAGCCTGCAGCATTGTTTTCATCCACCACTGGAGCGTCAGGCGCTGTGAGATCCGCAAGACCTGTAGAAATTGGATCACTGATATTTCCAGCCTCATCAGTTGCAGTGACGGTACCTTCGGTGCCATCTGCAATCGGATTTGGAGTGATTGACCAATGGCCCGTACTGTCAGCAATCGTGGTAACGGTATTGCCCGAGGCATCAGTTACGGTCACTGTTGAGCCTGCTTCCGCTGTTCCTGCTAAACCTGTTGCATTATTTTCAGTGACGACTGGGGCGTTAGGTGAAGTTTGATCTGGAAC
>NZ_KB849533.1:18482-107756 GCF_000368565.1 Acinetobacter gerneri DSM 14967 = CIP 107464 = MTCC 9824
TTTGGTGAAATTGACCAATGACCAGTACTGTCAGCAATCGTGGTCACAGTATTACCCAAAGCATTGGTAATGGTCACTGTTGAGCCTGCTTCTGCTGTCCCACTTAAGCCTGCTGCATTATTTGTATCAACTGTTGGTGCATTCGGTGCTGTAAGATCAGCAAGACCTGTTGATACTGGCACACTCACATTTCCTGCTGCATCGGTTGCAGTTACGGTACCTTCAGTGCCATCTGCAATTGGATTTGGAGTGATTGACCAATGGCCTGCACTATCTGCAACCGTGGTCACCGTGTTACCCAAAGCATTGGTAATGGTCACTGTTGAGCCTGCTTCCGCTGTTCCTGCTAAACCTGCCGCATTGTTTTCAGTGACAATCGGTGTATTTGGTGCAATGGTATCTGCGATTCCAGTAGAAATTTCTGCACTGCTATTTCCTGCAGCATTCGTTGCCGTTACAACGCCTTCTGTACCATCTGTAAGAGGATTTGGAGAGATTGACCAATGACCTGCACTATCCGCAATCGTAGTCACAGTATGCCCCAAAGCATCTGTAACCGTGATGATTGAACCGGCTTCGGCTGTTCCGCTTAAGCCTGTTGCATTGTTTTCAGTTACAGTTGGAACATTAGGGACAACATTAGATGGTTTATTTGAATCTGTACTATAATTGCTATCATTGCCACTATTTACAGCAGCCGCAACACCTGCGACTCCAGCAACACCTGCGCCAATCAGCCATGGCAAACCAATCGCCATAGCTGAGTCATGATATAAAAGTGGATCAACTTCATCTATGACTTGATAATAAATCTTTTGATCCAAAGCTTGAATATCATCAAGATGCTGAATCCATAATAATTTTCCATCATCTTCTTTAAATACCAAGCTATTATCTAATGTATTATCACTATTATAATAATCATGGATCGTGAGAATTGACCCATCCTGAAAATATAAAATTAAATCATTTCCATTTTTTTCAATTTTACTTAATTCTTTAACAGAACAGTTCACCAGAACAACTGCATTTTCTTTTAGTTCATATTCTGCTTTAACCCCAGAATCCAATTCAGTATGGGAAGATTTAGAAATAATATTGACTTGGTACATAATAAAAGCACACTTTATTGTTAAAGTTTGATTGTACTTTTAATAAGTAAAGCTATAAAAAGGCTAAAAAAACCATAATAAAAACCTCTACCAGTATTCTTTTTTATTTATAAAAAACAATTAATTAAAATTTTTTTAATTTAATAATGATCATTTTTAAATATTAGTTTTTTAATCATTTTTTATATAATAACATTATGTGAATATTCAAAAATCAATACACACAAAAAATATTAAATATAATTACAACCATCCTAGTAAGCTTTTATCTTAGAATGAAAAAATATAAATCACTTAAAACTTTTTAAAATTTTCTGTTAATAAACTCACAAAATATTTATTTTATTGGTCTAAATTCATATTTTCTTCATATTTTGACTAAATTATACTTATTCATCTTCCGAAAAAAGCTAAATAATTGAATATTCAATTATTTAAATAAACTTATGTATAACTCATAAAGCTCTTTCAAAAGTCAAAAATGACCATTTCTGCGCCATAAAACAATAGCAAAAGACTCTTCTTAGACTTCATCTTGCATTGTAAAAATGAATACTTTTATCGTATTTAGAGAGATAATCAGGGTGGATAAAGATTTTTTATATAATAAATTATCACGAACTGAGAGAACACATTCCTTCCCCTTAAAAAAGGTGAAGGAACAGCTTGTGAGTAAATATGGCTCAAAACTGACTTATGCAAGAAATCTAATCTAAAGTCTCTACTATTTCAAAACCTCAGCATCAACTCATTGATCAATTGGCTTCTTCTTGATTGGTCACACGTAAAACTTCTTCTAATGTGGTTTTCCCAGCTAAAACTTTTCTCAAACCATCATCACGTATAGCACCTGCGTATTGGCGAGCGTATGTTTCCAACTCATATTCAGCAGCATTGCCATGAATCAAACGGCGCATGGCTTCATCTACAGGTACAATTTCATAAATCGCTGTACGTCCTGTAAATCCAAGATGAGAACAATGATCACAGCCATTTGGTACAGGTATTTTTAAGCTTATTTCATTTGAAACAGGTTTAAAGACATCTTTTTCAAAATCATCAGCATCACGCCAAGTCACACAGTTTTGGCATAGTGTTCTTACCAAACGCTGAGCCACCACACCGATCAATGAACTGGATAATAAAAATGGCTCAATCCCCATATCTTTTAAACGGGTAACCGCACCAATGGCGGTATTGGTGTGCAGCGTTGAAAGTACCAAATGCCCTGTCAATGATGCTTGCACAGCAATTTCAGCCGTTTCCAGATCTCGAATCTCACCAACCATGACCACATCTGGATCTTGACGTAGCATGGCTTTTAAAGCACGCGCAAATGTCATATCCACTTTGGTATTGACCTGTGTCTGTCCAATCCCTTCGAGTTGATATTCAATCGGATCTTCGGCAGTGAGAATATTTTTAGAGCCATCATTTAAATCAGAAAGTGCTGCATAGAGTGTCGTGGTTTTACCCGAACCAGTGGGTCCCGTAACCAAGATAATGCCATGCGGACGATGTACCAATTGTGTCAAGCGTTCATAATCACTTGGCATCAACCCCAAATGGGTCATATTTAAACGCCCAGCTTGTTTATCAAGCAAACGCATCACCACTCGCTCACCATGCGAACTTGGCAATGTCGATACACGGACATCCACTTCACGGCCTGCTAAACGTAGTGAAATACGTCCATCTTGGGGAACTCGTTTTTCTGCAATATCCAGTTTTGCCATGACTTTGATACGTGACACCAAAAGTGGTGCGAGTTCGCGACGTGGCTGTACGATTTCACGCAACTGACCATCAACACGTAGACGCACTGATAGCTTTTTTTCAAAAGCTTCAATATGAATATCTGATGCCCCAACTCGAATCGCCTCAGAAAGCAAAGCATTGATCAACCGTACAATCGGTGCATCATCTTCCTGATCCATCAAATCTTCAGTTTCAGGCACTTGATCAGCCAAACTTAACAAATCAGGATGGTCTTCAAGACCTGCTGCCACTTGTTGTGATTCGCCAGTTTCCCCAACATAACTCGAACTCAATAGATGATCAAATTCGGTATCTGTACAAATTTGATGCTGTGCAGCTCGTCCAAGATAACGTCGTGCTTCTTGAATTGCGATTTGTGCGGTATCCTGTTTTCTGACAATAAAAACTTGATCACCTTCGTAACGTAAAAGCACTCCATGCCGTTTCGCAAAACTATAGGGTATTTGTAATTGTTTAAGTACTTGCATTACAACTTATAATGATGATTAAAATTACTTCGAGTGTACTCTATGCTTATGACAGCGTGAAGTCTGTTTTTTGACTGATTAGAGGAATTTAAGGGTTGTCGAAAAAAACTGAACATTTAGAACCTGAGCTACCTGACCTAAAATGGTGGGGTGAGCAAAAATTTGAATTAAACCAGTCCAAAGCTTGGCAATTTGGTTCCTTGCTTTGCAGATTGACTCGCGGTCTACAAGAATGGCGCTTAGAGTATTATCGACCTCATATGCAATATGACTATGAGCAACAATGGAATGCGATCGAGGATGTGCATTTTGCCTTTCCTCAGCCAGTCCATGTTGAACGATATATGTTCAGAGAAACCCACAATACCTTTCAGCTCATGCCTCGCTTGGCTGATCGTTCAGTGGTGATTAAACCTGTCGATCCGATTTATATTCCTGCAGGACAGCGTGGTACCCTGTTTATCAGTACTCCGCTTTGGATTTCAGGTTTTGTGCAAAGTCAAAAAGAGCCCTTGTTTGATCTTCCTGTGATTTTGCCTAAAGATACATGGTTTGGACCTGATAAAAGAAATGGCGAACTGTGTTATGCAACCTCAGTCGATGGTCGTACCGAATTAAATCTATTACGTCCACGTGCATTTCGAGCAGTCACCCCCATTGATTTTCATAATGTCAGTAGCCATCAACTGCGTTTCGATAAAATGAATATCCCAGTGCCAGCCCTGCCCTTATTTTTCAGTGAAAGCACAGGTCGGCTTTGGACCTCACAAATCAAAGTGATTCATGAAGGGTCAGATCGTCCACCTCGTATACGGATTGAAAATAGAACGCCACCGTTAGCAGGTGAAGTTGAATATGTTCATCCTCCGAGAGATCCAGGCGGTATGTTATTTAACATGTTTGATTCATTCTTTTAAGGAGGCAATATGGTCGACAGCAATATCACCAAAGATATTACCAATAGCCTCAAAGGGATATTTACCAATTTCAATACTGATCGAATCAGTGAAATCGTCATTGCGCTTGCACTGTGTTTGTTTGGATTTGTTTTAGCACGAATTATTTCAAATACCTTTATCCGCACCATCGGCTCAAGACTTAATGCACATCAACGCTTGGTCTGGCGACGCGGTATTTTCTATTTTATTTTTATCTTATTTGCCGTTGCCAGTTTAAAAGAAGCAGGATTTAAACTCAGTGTATTTTTGGGTGCGGCAGGGATCTTGACGGTGGCATTGGGTTTTGCCTCTCAAACTTCGGCAACCAACTTGATCAGTGGTCTATTTTTGATTGGCGAAGGTTCATTTGAAGTCGGTGATACCATTCAACTCACGCTCATTCGTGGACATACCATTGAAGGTGAAGTGATTTCGATTGATTTACTTTCCGTCAAATTGCTCACTTGGGATAATGTCTATGTCCGTCTGCCAAATGAACAACTGATCCGTGCGCCTGTGCACAACCTTTCCAAGTTTCCTATACGGCGTATTCCAATTACGATTTCTATCAATTTTCATGAAGATATCAACAAAGTTCGTGAAGTGCTAATGGACGTTGCCAATGACTATCCACTGGTTTTGGCTGATCCTAAACCTAGACTTAGTGTGACGGCTTTTGGTGAATCATCTATAGAACTGTTATTTGCACTTTGGTGTCGTCAAGAAAACTTTATGCAAGTGAAAGATGAAATGCATGAGTTAATTCGAGATCGCTTTGTCGACAATAAAATCGAAATTCCTGTACCAAAAATTGATTTTGTTGATCGCCCAATCACACCGCATAGCGCACTTGAAAATGATGAATTGGATAACTATGCCAATGCCAAAGAAATCAAACGTGAACCCAAGTTATAACCCATAACATTGGGTTTGGATGTTATTTACCTTTCAGCTTAATTCGAACAAGTGACGGCTTGGTTGAATTAAGCTTTTTTATTATCTTAGATTAGGGTAGAGATACAACATTACTCTTCCAAATCAGCTGACTTCACGTCTTAAACTGCTCATTAAGATTACTTATCAAGATCGTTCATCAAGCCGACTCATTTCACGTCTTATATGCTCTTAAAAATAATTCGAAAATAGCTCATTAAGATTACTTATCAAGATCGTTCATCAAGTTCAGGAATCGGTGCAATATATGCGATTACCAGCATTACCGTACCTGCACCCAAGAATGAAATCACGCGCATCAATGTTCCGATATGTGATAGATCTAACAAGACCAATTTCAAAGTCACAATCACTAAAATACTGCCACCCAAAATCCACATCGAACGGATCTGTCTTTTGCTGGCATAACTCATGGTGATCAAAGCCAAACTCACCCAAAGCAAGGTAAAACTTAGTTGAACTGTGGCATCTTGCCAAAGTTCTAAGGCATTGTACGGCGTCCCCAAATAAACATGTAAAGCACGCAACAAGATATAACTACTCAACCAAAGCAAACTTAGCACGATCAATACCGCAACAATGCCTCGGTCCAAACCTGTTTTTAACTGTAACGACAACATCCAAATAAAACTGGCTAAAATCGCGATACTGACCAGATCAAATGGATTGAGTATTGGCAATAAATAGCCTTGAAAAGCTTGTACTGTAAATAATTGCGAACACACAATCCAAATGAGCATCAAGGCCAAACTACTGCGTGCTTGCCAAAAACGATTCCAATCCTCATGCTCTTTTTGCCAAAAACACCACGCAGCAAATGCCAAAGGCAATATCACGACACTGATATAAGGCATACTTGGAATCAAGCACAAACTGGTCAAACTCAAGCTAGATAAAGCACCCAGACTCAAAGCTTCTTTTTCAAAGCGAATACTAGAAACAGGTCTAAGCCAAAATAAAAATAATAACAATCCTGAAACAGCAATCCCAATCTGCTCAAAAGTTGAAGTCCAAACAATCATCCCATTTTGACTATGATCCAAAACGATAATCAATGCCAAAACAAAAACAGGAATCACCCCAATCCATTTGGCAATAAACCACTGCCCGCCCGCTTTGCAAAACAACATGATTTCATTGAGGATCAATAATAGGATACTGATGGTCAGCATGGTCATGGCAAACTGATTTTCAGTTTTAAATTGATCTAACAACAAAACCAACAACATGCTTGAAGCTGCCAACATCAACAAAGCTTGGAAAATGGTGGTCATCGTACTCAGTTGTTTTTGAAATGCTGGACGACTATTGGAAAAGACCACAACAACATAATAACAAAGGCTTAATGTCCAAAACATCAAGCGTGGAAACTCATCCAACTGCACGTAGTAATAAAAACTCGATAACCCTGCGACAACCAATAAACCACTTGCTAGATAGCGACTAATCGTTGATTGGCGGATTAAGGCAAATACATAAATCAATGCCCCTTCCATTGCCCAGCCCATGACGCTCCATTGCTCAGGCAACAAAATCGGTGGAATTAAAGCAATAAAGATCAGCATCAAACTAAAGTAACTTTGCGAAATCAGCTGAATAGATTGGTTATTTTTAGCGAAATAATAAATCACTGCATAGAGCACAGCAAAAGCCAAACTAAATCCTGCTTGCCATGCACTTTCGTGGAAATAAATCAGATAAAGAAAAATATATCCAATGATCGGCGCACCGAAAATCAGGGCGATATCTAAGGCGGGTTTAAGTTTAAATTCTTCTACATCTTTTTTCGCAATCAGTTGACTAAATCTAAAGCTGAGCCAGACAAAAACCAGCGTATGTAAGACCACTAGTCCTGCAAGCTGAAGTCGTTCATGCATATAACCGTGTAGATAAACATAGCCTGCACTGATAAAAATACTCATCAAAAAAGCAATTTGATTGAGGATTTTCCAAGGTCGAAGCGTCGTTAAAATCGCAACAGCCAAATTGATCGCCAAATAATAAGCGACAAACTCCACTGAACTGGCACTTCGCACAGGCAAAGTAAATGGTGCAACATAAGCGATGAGCATTGCCATCATTGCAAGTTCAATGGTGTGCTGTTTCAAACTCATCCACAAAGTGATGAGCATAATGATGCCGAAACAGACACTGGCTAGAGCAAAACTGGCGATCACATGATTGTAATAAGCGAAAAATAAGGTCAAAAACAACCCAGCCAAGCCCAATCCTTCAAGCGCCAAAGCAAAGCTACGGTTTTTGTTAAACATCAACCAGCCGACAAGACTAATCGCAAAACTGATCCCAGCAACGATGAGTAATTTTAAAGCCAAGCTTAATTGCCAATGTTCGGTAGCAAAACGCAGCAATAAAATCAGCCCGATCACCAAAACGATAATGGCGACTTTGAGTACGGGATTGCCTTGGAAAATCCAGTGTTTTATCTGTTCTGCCAAACCTAAATTGTCTTGGTTATTTTCAGATAAGGACGTTTTAACTTGTGTTTTGTCTAGATGAGGAATAGGTTCATTTTCAAGATCAGGCACATGTTGTTGTATTTTTTTTAATTGGTATTCGATCAAACTCAGATAAACTTCCAGTCGTCTCAGCCACCTGAGAAAAAAGAAAATCCATGCCGTTAAACCCAGACCAATTAGCCAGCTCCATTGCATAGATATACCAATCACTGCAATGATAGAGGAGATATATAAAGGAACTTTGGAGGTCAATTGCACCCGAACATTGGCTTGACGAGACATATCGGGAATCGGCTTTTGCAATTGATCAACGTATTGCATAACAGACAATACAAATGCCAATCCACAAATATAGCTGATGATATGTTGATCATAAAACCAAGCAGCAACAGCAACAATCACCAAAATCATTAACCAAATGATTCGGATTTCATTTTGCCCTTTTTGCATTATTTACCATGACTCATTCCTTTAATATTTGCATGGTACAACAACTCAGCTGATTTAAATGCAGTATTTGACTGCTATTGGGTAACAGTTATTCGGTAACAGTCGGCTTTGCAATCTGTGAAAATCTTAAAAATCACGTACAATAAAACGGTTCATAAAATTAGGAAATGCAGAATGCCACCATTTGTCTTGGTTGATGGTTCATACTTTTTATTTCGTGCCTTTCATGCACTACCACCCTTAACCACATCAACTGGTCTGCATACCAATGCAGTTCGTGGTGCAATCAATGCCATTCAAAAATTGATGCGACGCATTCAGCCGACGCATATGGCTGTTATTTTTGATACGCCTGAACCTACTTTTCGCCACAAACTTTCGCCAATTTACAAAGGCGACCGTCCAAGCATGCCTGAAGAATTGGCTGAACAAATTCCATATTTACATGATTTGATTAAAGCTTTGGGTATCCCTTTACATGTGCTTCCTGGGGCGGAAGCTGATGATATTATCGGGACACTGGCAAAACGTGCCGAAGCTCAAGGTTATCAAGTCTTAATTTCCACTGGCGATAAAGACATGGCGCAGCTGGTTACAGATAAAGTCACTTTGGAAGATAGTTTTAAAGACAAACCTATGGATGTAAATGGTGTCTTTGAAAAATTTGGCGTTTGGCCAAATCAAATCATCGATTATCTCACCTTGATGGGTGATGCTTCAGACGGGATCAAAGGTGTACCAGGAGTTGGGGCAAAAACTGCGGCAAAACTTTTAACCGAATATGGCAATATTCCCAATATCTTAGCCAATGTCGACCAAATCAAAGGTAAAGTTGGGCAAAGCCTAAAAGATAATCAAGATGGCATCAAACTCGACCACCAACTTGCCAGCATTATCTGTGATCTTGATATGGGATTGGTCTATGATGATTTAAAATTGAGCCATCCAAATGTCGATGAATTGCGCCGTTTATATACTGAGCTTGAATTCCGTAGAGAATTACAATCATTGGATCACCCAAACAATCCGAACAATTCAAATTATCAACAAACCAGTAAAGCCATCAGCCAGTCTGAACAAGCGGTTGCAAAAGTAGAAACTGATAATCAAGCCACTATCAGCAGTGTGGATGATGTACTTGGCAAAGCCAATTATCATACAGTACTGACTCAAGACGCTTGGGAAAAGTTGTTTAAACGTCTCAGTACTGAAAAACGTTTTGCCATCGATACTGAAACGACAAGCCTTGATTATCGCCAAGCCCAAATGGTGGGTTTCTCAGTTGCTTTTGATGCCAATGATGCTTATTACGTTCCACTTGCGCATGATTATGAAGGTGCGCCAGAGCAACTGAATCGTGATGACATTATCCAACAAATCAAACCAATACTCGAAGATGCAAGCGTTGAAAAAATTGGACATCATTTAAAATATGATGCACATATTTTTGCAAACCATGGCATCGAGTTTAAAGGTTGGTATTTTGATACCATGTTGGCTTCTTATGTGCTCAATGCTGTCGCAACCCGTCATGGTATGGATGATGTAGCACGTTTATATCTCAGCCATTTGACCACAACTTTTGAACAAGTTGCAGGTAAAGGTGCTAAACAAAAAACCTTTAATCAGATCGAGTTAGAAACAGCAGCGCATTATGCAGCTGAAGATGCTCATGTGACCTATCGTCTCTATGAAGTTTTAGATCGTAAACTTAAAGAAATACCACCTTTGATTGATCTTTTACACAATATCGAAATGCCTGTTGCCCGTGTTTTGACGAGCATGGAAGAAAATGGCATTGAGCTCAATTTAGATTTTCTAGAACAACTCAGTGTTGATTTTGCCAATACCATTCAAAACCTTGAAAATGAAATCACTGAACTTGCAGGTGAAAGCTTCAATGTGGCTTCACCAAAACAAGTCGGTGAAGTTTTATTTGAAAAAATGGGCTTAAAAGGCGGTAAAAAAACTGCAACAGGTCAATACAGTACCAGTGAAAGCGTTTTAGAAAAAATTGATCATGCGATTGCAGGATTGATTATTGAATATCGTGGTTTGGCAAAACTGAAAAGTACCTATACTGAAGGTCTATCTAAACAAGCCAATACTGAAACACATCGTGTACACACCAGTTATCATCAGGCATTAACTGCGACAGGACGTTTATCGTCTACTGATCCAAACTTACAAAATATCCCTGTTCGTGAAGAAATTGGACGCCAAATCCGTAAAGCGTTTATTGCGCCTAAAGGACGTGTCTTACTGGCAGCCGATTATTCACAAATTGAACTGCGCTTAATGGCACATTTCTCTCAAGATGAAGCTTTAGTCAATGCCTTCCAACATGGACAAGACGTGCATCGCCGTACCGCTTCCGAAGTTTTGGGAATTGCACTAGAAGATGTCACCAGTGACCAACGTCGTCAAGCAAAAGCAGTCAACTTTGGTTTACTTTATGGTATGTCAGAATTTGGTTTGACACGTCAGCTTGGTTTTAGTCGTGAAGAATCTAGAGCCTATATTGGTAAATACTTCCAGCGTTATCCAGGTATTTTAGAATACATGGAATCTACCCGCCAAATCGCCCGTGAACAAGGCTTTGTCGAAACCATTTTAGCGCGTCGTCTCTATACTCCAGATATTTTGGCGAGCAATAAAATGATCAAGCAAGGAGCTGAACGTGCTGCGATCAATGCCCCGCTTCAAGGCAGTGCTGCGGAAATTATCAAATTGGCGATGATCGCTGTGGATAAAATATTACCAAAAGATCAAGCTAAACTGTTACTACAAGTGCATGATGAATTGGTGTTTGAAGTCGATGAAGCGATTGCTGATGAGCTTGCAACAAAGATCCAAACTACAATGCAAAATGTCATCGAAATTTCAGTTCCTTTAGTCGTTGAAGTCGGCAAAGGATTGAATTGGGATGAAGCACACTAAACTTTTTATATAAATCCAAAATAAAAAAAGCAGATCTTGAGGGATCTGCTTTTTTTTATGGGAAATTGCACATTTTAAAATGTGTTTAATGTCCGATGTAATATCTTAAATTATTCTAAATCTTCGTCTTCATCATCATATACATAGGTCATACAACCCCAACCATCATATTCACCACCGAATTGATGCGCGATTTTAGTGAACCATTCTTCTAAATCATTGATATCGGCATAGTCCAATTCCATATTGATATGAACACTTAAAATCCAAAAATTTGGATCAGTTTCTTCATCGAGATACATGGAAATTTTTTGTTCTTCAAGCAATAAATAGATTGCACATTTTTCAGCTTGATCTTGTTTTTCAAAAGCAATCGAATATTCAACCTCATGTGGTTCGGTCAAATCACTACCATCTTCTTGCATTTGCCACAGAATATCACCGTTATCATTATCAGGAAATTGCTCAAAATCACGTGTCATGGGTGTGTCCTTATTATGTATGGGTCAATGAATGAAAAATGAAGCATAAGAAAATCATTTGAAATAGATTAGCAGACTTTTGTGACAATTAAAGAGATCAAATAGTATGCAAATATGTATATAAATTATTAATTGAAGTTATACGGTAGTTATAAATCATATTTTTGTTATCAACCATATGTCGATACGCGCTAAGGTCATCCGCAACTGTTCGAGGCAGGACTCTATCAATTTAAGAATGTTTCTGCGAACAATTGAATCATTTGACGCAAGTGAACGAGTTTTGCGCTGAGGAAAGTACTCCTCAAGGTGGTTTTCTTGCGCAGTACACTGCTCATTTTCCCGAAAGAAAAGTAGGTCCAGCGGAAGGCTAATCTCTAAATTTAAACTTTAGATAGAAGACCCCGTTGTAACACTCAACATCTTAATCTTTAACTTAAAATCAAAAAGGTACTGTAGCTTCAATCTTGATACTTTCACCCGATAAAGGCTGAGTAAAAGCCAAAAGACTCGCATGTAAAGCCATACGATTTAATGGACTAAGCTTAGGATTTGGATGATATAACTTGTCGCCCGTGATCGGATGACCAATATATTGCATATGCACACGAAGTTGATGAGACCGTCCAGTAATCGGTGTTAAACACACCCGACTAATATCTTGATCGGTAGAATATTCAATTAATTTATATAATGTTTTTGCTGCTTTGCCTAGCTCAAAATGCACAATCTGACGCGGGCGATTTTCCCAATCGGTGATCAATGGAACGTCCACACTGCCTTGCTCTTCAAGTTGACCTTGCACCAACGCAATATAATTTTTTTCAACTGTGCGAGCTTGAAACATTTTGCTGACCGCAACTTCGGCATCACGATGTTTAGCAAACATCAAAATACCAGAAGTCGCCATATCTAAACGATGGGTAATTTTAGCATTTGCAAATTGCTCAACCACACGCAGATAGGCACTATCATGATGCTCTGGCAAACGTCCAGGTACTGATAGCAAACCCGCTGGCTTATCAATCACGACCAAATCATCATCTTCATATAAAATAACCAATGGATCCGTTGGTGGCTGATAGACAAAATCGTCTTGAATAGGCATGGTGATAGGAAACTTAAAAAATCAGTTTGGCAAAATAACAATGCCTTAGATCAGTGTCAATTTTTTAAAACTTAAATGATGGGAATATGTGATTTGAAATGATCATGTGAAAATGCTTTGAATTATTATTGGATTTTATTCTTTAAAATTTTTTAGGGTGTCAAGGGACAACATTTTGTTTTACTTCAACGATTAACACTTTGTAAGTTTTAACCTTTAGCCTATAAACTCTTGATCTATAGCGTCCTAAGCCGAATCGAGACCTTTTGGGCGAGTACTATACTGACTTTATAAGCAACGGATAGCATCTACTCTTTTCGATCCCCATCACACCCTTGAGATATATAATAATCAAATCGCTACGGGATTATTTCCCTAAGATCTAGGCTTTTTCCAAGTTTAAGAAAATTATTTTCATAGATTTATTATTTTTTGGGAATATTTTTCATTACACTAAAAATAATGCTGATTCATTGCATTTTTACAGATTAAATGGAAAATATTTCTTCTAGCCCTAAGGTTATTTGAGCAATATTCATAGTCGATTACACCGCTACAAACTGCATTAATTGGATCAAATTGCCACATGTATCATCTAAAACAGCGATTTTGACAGGTCCTGCCAAGGTGGGTTCTTGGGTAAATTGCACCCCTTGCGCTGATAATTTTTCATACTCCAGTTCGATATCCTCTACTTGAAAGGATGTCGCAGGAATGCCATCTGCTTTGATGGCTGCCTGATAAGTGTGTGCAGCAGGGTGTACATTGGGTTCAAGTAATAATTCTACACCTTCGACTTGCTCTGGTGAAACTAAAGTCAGCCAACGATACTCACCTGCGGGAATATCATGTTTGATCTGAAATCCTAATTTTTCGGTATAAAATTGCAATGCTCGTTCTTGATCATTTACAAAGAGACTGGTCACATATATTTTCATATTATTGATGCTCTATAAGCTTGAGAAAACTTTTCTCGTGAAAGATCTAACATTTTTTATAACATGGAAAGAAAGATATCGTGTTGGTCTAAAGCGATGAATCTGTATTTTTAGTTTTTGTCTTTTACTTTTTGTCTTTTACTATTCTAAATTTTTATAATTTTTCTTTTTCTTTTTCTTATATTCAATCTTAAAAAATCTTTTGGGTGGTAGGAAAAACAACTGTTTTACTTCAACTATCAAAACTTTGTAAGTTTCAATCTTATAGCCTATAAACTTTTAATCTATAGCGTCCTAAGCCGAATCAAGACCTTTTGGGTATGTACTACACTCACGTTGTACGCAACTGGCAGCAAGCTACTCTTTTCGATCCCTTTCACCCTTGAAATAAATATTAGCGAATATCCTTCGGGATTATTTCCCTAAGATTTGCTGATTTTCAGCGATTTCAGGATTTTTTTTCGCCAGACTTGATCAAAACAGGATTTTTTCCCGCATGCATGAAAATTACGATTATTTATTGCATTAAATATGACTTTATAGAGATTTTTTATGCTTCGACTACTCCACAAAATCTAATTCATCAAAATCTTTGATTTGTGATAAATAAATCGGAGCGATCTGAATGTTTGTCCATTGTTCTTTAAATTTTGGCTCTGCTTCATCATCTTTAACGATATTGGTACGTAGCAACTTTTTACCCGTCAATAAATTTACGCTGATTTCACTTTCAATATAAGGTCCATGATTGTTGGATTGTTCATAGCCAATCAGTCTGAGATCTGTATTTTCAAGTCTAAAATTATAATCCCAATAGCCATATCGGCCATGCCCATAATGGACATGCAATCGATTTTTTTCGACAGTGACCCAAAGTTCTGGGGCAAAATATACTCCACCGTCTTCATTTTCTGAGGAGAAGCAACTGAGATTTTTCAGGATCTGTTTATATTTTCCATTTTCATTGAGCAATACGATGATGCCACGGCGATTACGATCCAATTGCCCCCGATCTTCATGATTTATAATGGCTTTAGGATCAGTCGCTTTAACGATTAGAACCAAGTCTTTTTGACCATCTTTGTTGAGATCACCTTCTATCGCTTCGAATAAGTCATATTTTGCAGGAATATATGCTTTGTATTTGATCTTGTCTTTTTCTAGTTTGATTTGTTCTGCACTCGGTGCTTCGGCAAAAGTCGTTTGAGAAATAAAGCTTAGGCTAAGGATGACCGCAACTAATATTATTTTCATCAAAATCGTCCTTATTGGTTGAGAAAATATTTTCTAAGCAGATATGAAGCCACAAAACTCATCGCAATTGCTGTGGCACCAGCCATCATGTTGAGGATTACTTTCATTAGATTCGATAATGTTGAATTGTATATTTTCAAGTTCATTGAAAATGCAAGCGCACCTAAAGCTCCACCGATTGCCCCTCCAACCAAGACCAACAATAATGGCCATCCACACATCAGATAAACTTTTGTAGGATATTTATGTTTTCCGAACCAAGTTGTTTTTTTATCTAATGACATACGTTACTCTTTATAGTCTTTTATTTTTCATGTACATATTTAAATGTTGATTATAAATCAACCACCCCAAAAAACATTTTAAATCATATATTTTCACTAAACAATATGGTGCATTATAAAGTGTGTACCACATTTTCTTGCTTTCTCTTTCTAATCCATCTTACTGCTAAAAATATACAAATGATCACGGCAATCGCCACAACCACAGGCAGAGCTATAGCTAAAACAGAAAGTACAGCAGCACTGACCCATTCGGTGGTTGAAACTACAGGATTTGCCAAACCGCCCGTTGTTGCTGTAGATACCCCACGAGCAGCCACAGTACTCATTTGCACTGCACCTGCTGTACCGCCACCCACGATAATCGCCGCTGCCCAACTGGCAAATTGCGACATTTCACCACTGCTTACCGCCATCGTAGTCAATGTTCCAGCTATCATTGCAGCAGGAGTCGCAACAGTATCCAAAAGATTATCAACCCAAGGGATATAGTAAGCTGCGATTTCACATAGGGTTGCTACAGACAATGCGATACATACCGATGGTAGCGCAAGCCAATGAAAGCCTTTTGAAGGTTCAAATAGTCCTGTCACAGCACCGATGCTCATCACCAACAATGGAACAAACACCCGAAAACCACATGCAGCGCTTAAGCCAATTCCGATACACAAACCTATGATTGTTTCCATCGCGATCTTCCTTTTTGCTGATTAGTTTTTGTTATATGGATATATGTTAAGGATATGGATAATATTAAGGTAACAAAAAAGCCCTATGGGTGATAGGGCTTTTTTTAAAACAGAGAATAGCTGTTTTGTTTGTGCTGCTTAGGCATTCTTGTTGTTGAATTGATTGCCAAGGCATTTGGTACACGGTGGTAAACGATCAGTACCAATTTCTAAGTAGACGCGATGTCCACATTGGACGCAAAAATAGAAGCCTGTTCCGGGTTTTTGACCAGCAGTAACCATTTTTGTTCTCCATAGGTTTTAGAAATGGTAAACCTAGTATAACCCTATTGTGATGAATGTCTATTGGTCATTTCGCCAATTGATGATGGCATAATTGCAAGGAATGATTTCGAGGGGAAATTTTGGTACTTATACTGGTTTTATGATCCAGTTTTCGATTTATTAAATTATTTTGTCATTTTTACATGTTCAAAATATGCTGAATTGCTTTTCTTAAATACTCTAACTTCTAAGATTAATCATCGAGTGGCATTCCATCTTCCCCAAATTCAATACCTCGCTCTTTCAATTTTTCACATGCAGCATGATGAACTACACCTCGTTTATTCATTTTGGGTTCTAACAATCTTCGTAATGTCATCTCGCTAACATTGGCATGATTGACCACTTCTATACGAACACCCCAAAATCTATCGTTTGCAAAGCGGTCGAGTATCTCTGCATCTGCATCAGGATTCATGGCGGCTGTGGCTCGAATCGCTTGATTGGGATCTGTTAAAAAAGGTTCGAGTTCGGCTGTGTTGGCTGCACCACATGCAGCGATATAGCGACGTTCTTCTTCGGCTTTTTGTTCAGGGGATTTTTTGGGCACGGGTGCTCCTTTTATATTTTTGTCTTGTACTTTGTTCTATTGGCATTAACTGATCTGCATTTGGAAATTTCATATCAATATAAATCCTCCCCAACCCTCCTTTAAAAAGGAGGGCGTTTCCCCCTCTTTATTTAAGACGGGTTAGGTGTGGTTTTAAAAGCTGTTTAATTAAATCTTATTCAATACAGAAATATCGTAAAATAATCGATTAATTACAGTTGATTACTCCAATCATTTTACCTGCGCTATCCACTTGATAAGCGGCGGCACCGACCAATAAATCGTACTGAAATAGTATCTCCATTCGCTGATTACCTTCAGCCAATAGCAGAGTATTCATCGTTGCATAACCATCAGTGATTTTATCCAAAGCCTGTCCATTGAGTTTCACTTTATATTCGTATTGATCACTTTTGATTGATAAATCTTCGCCCTGTTTTTGAATTTCACAGATAGATTTATTCTTCTGTACCAGTTTACGACTGACAAAATCTGGCATTAAAGTTTCAGTACAATGGGTAACAAGTTTAGTATTCCCCTGATACGCAACGCCGCTACAAGCGCTATAATTGATTTTTAATCGTACATAATCCTCAGGTGCATAAGGGATTGCACTGATTTTCCCTTCTTTAATTAATGGAACTAATCCATTGTATCCATTGAAAGAAAGTGATTTATTGACCGACTCTTTCAAACTCTCCAATAAATCATAATAGTTTGAATTTAATAAATTTAACTCATCGTCTAATTTATATTGTTTTAACTTTAATTCATTTTTTACTGCATTATTTGCCTGCTCTACGTCCTGAATACTTAGCTGATCAGCAGAGGCATACCAATCCTCTGGTAACTTTTTCGTTGCATGTATTATTAAAATACTCGTCAGCGGATTAATTTTTAATTTTTCATCTGCTTTAGTGATATATGAATAATAAACATCATTTTTAGTTTCAGCTTTGATTTTACAAGGCAACTGACTTTTATCTATTTCACCAGCCCAATCACCATAAATATCTGTAACTGTGGATGTTTTAAACCCCGTGTTATTCAAACACTTTGCTTCTATTTTTGCATTTCCTTGATTAAAAATATCTCCAAACGTATAGAGCGTTCCATTAATTTTCGTATATTCAATACTTGGTTTAGGATTAGGTTTAACCTCCAAATCTGGGCTTGGCTGAGGTGAAGGATTAACTGTAGTCTTTGAATCGGTTTGGGCAGAAGAGGTTCCCCCGGAACCTCCACCACAAGCAGTAAGTAATGAGACAAATAGCAGCGATGAGCCTAATTTGAATAGTGATTTAAAATCTGGGAGAGATGTTTGTTTGTTCATATCCATAACTTTTTGGGAGAGAAATTGTTTGTTTTAATTAATAAAGGTTATGTTTTATGATAAAAAAAAGCTCCTGTAAATACTTACAGGAACTTTTTTAGATATTTTTTTATTTAAACTTATTACTAAGCCACATTCCCTTCCAAGAAGTCCTGTGCAAAGCGTTGCAAAACACCGCCCGCTTCATACACATGCACTTCTTCTTCTGTATCCAAACGACACGTTACAGGTACTTTCACGATTTCATTTTGACCATTGGCATTTGAACGCTCAATCACCAAAGTTAAATCTGAACGAGGTGCGATATTACCAATCACGCTATAAAGCTCAGTACCATCCAGTTTTAAAGTTTTACGATCCGTACCCGCTTTAAACTCAAGCGGAAGTACGCCCATACCCACCAAGTTAGTACGGTGAATACGCTCAAAACCTTCAGCCACAATCGCTTCAACACCTGCCAAACGCACACCTTTCGCAGCCCAGTCACGACTCGAACCTTGACCGTAGTCTTTACCTGCGATCACGATCAATGGTTGCTTACGATTCATATAAGTCTCGATCGCTTCCCACATACGCATCACTTCGCCTTCAGGCTCGACACGTGCTTTTGAACCTTGTTTGATCGTACCATCTGAACGAACCACCATTTCATTGAACAATTTCGGGTTTGCCAAAGTCGCACGTTGTGCAGTCAAATGGTCACCACGGTGAGTTGCGTATGAGTTGAAGTCTTCTTCTGGTACACCCATTTTCGCCAAATATTCACCAGCAGCCGAATCCAAAATAATCGCATTCGATGGAGATAAATGGTCAGTGGTAATATTGTCAGGCAAGATCGCAAGTGGTCGCATGTTCGATAAAGTACGTGGTGCAGCCAATGCACCTTCCCAATACGGTGGGCGACGGATATAAGTACTTTGTGGACGCCAATCATAAAGTGGGCTTGCCGCTTGGACACGCTCACCCAAATCAAACATTGGGATATAAACTTTGTTGAATTGCTCAGGTTTTACAGCAACTTTCACCAATGCATCAATTTCTTCATCTGATGGCCAGATATCTTTTAAGTAGATTGGGTTGCCGTCTTTGTCATTGCCCAATGAATCTGTTTCGATATCAAAACGAATCGTACCTGCAATCGCATAAGCCACCACCAAAGGAGGTGATGCCAAGAATGCTTGTTTTGCATAAGGATGGATACGTCCATCAAAGTTACGGTTACCTGAAAGTACCGCAGTTGCATACAAATCACGATCAATGATTTCTTGTTGAATCACTGGATCAAGCGCACCAGACATCCCATTACACGTGGTACAAGCATAGGCTACGATACCAAAGCCCAGTTTTTCGAGATCATGCAATACGCCAGCTTCTTCTAGATATAAAGCAGCGGCTTTAGAACCTGGTGCAAATGAGGTTTTTACCCAAGGTTTACGAACTAAACCAAGCTCATTAGCTTTACGTGCAAGCAAACCTGCTGCAACTGTATTACGTGGATTTGATGTGTTGGTACATGAAGTAATTGCCGCAATGATGATCGCGCCATCTGGCATTAAACCTTCAGCTTCTTGAGCACGAGCGGCTTCTAAATTGCCTGCAATGCCTTTTTCTTTTAGATCGCTTGTCGATACACGAGCATGTGGGTTCGATGGACCTGCAATATTACGTGTCACTTTAGACAAATCAAACTGAAGAACACGTGGATACTCAGCCTGTTTCATATCCGATGCCCAAAGACCGATTTCTTTGGCATAAGCTTCAACCAATTTCACTTGCTCAGCTTCACGACCGGTCAATGTCAAATAATCAATCGTATTTTGATCAATATAGAACATTGCAGCAGTTGCGCCATATTCTGGTGTCATATTGGAAATCGTCGCACGATCACCGACTGACATGCTGTCTGCACCTTCACCAAAGAACTCAAGGTATGCACCTACGACACGTTCTTTACGTAAAAATTCAGTCAATGCCAATACGATATCGGTTGCAGTGATCCCTGCTTGACGTTGACCAACCAATTCCACACCGATAATGTCTGGAAGACGCATCCAAGATGCACGACCAAGCATGACATTTTCAGCTTCCAAACCACCCACACCCACAGAAATAACACCAAGCGCATCGGTATGAGGTGTATGAGAGTCAGTCCCTACGCATGTATCAGGATAAGCCACACCACCACGATTTTGGATCACTGGAGACATTTTTTCCAAGTTGATCTGGTGCATGATGCCGTTACCCGCTGGGATTACATCGACATTTTCAAATGCAGTTTTAGTCCACTCAATAAAATGGAAACGGTCTTCGTTACGGCGATCTTCGATTGCACGGTTTTTCTCGAATGCATCAGGATCAAAGCCGCCGTATTCCACAGCCAAAGAATGGTCAACGATCAATTGAGTAGGTACAACTGGATTGACTTTTGATGGATCGCCACCTTGATCTGCGATCGCATCACGGAGTCCTGCCAAATCCACCAAAGCGGTTTGTCCTAAAATATCGTGACATACCACACGTGCAGGATACCAAGGAAAATCGTGATCTTGTTTACGTTCGATCAACTGCTTTAAAGATTGTTCTAAAATGGCTGGATCACAGCGGCGAACCAACTGTTCTGCTAAAACTTTTGAAGTATATGGGAGTTTTGCATATGCGCCTGGCTGGATATCTTCTACGGCTTTTTTAACGTCGTAGTATTCGAGCTGGGTTCCTTGCAGCGGTTGACGGTAATTGTTATTCATAGCTTACCTTGCCTCTTGAATGTTTTACTGCGTGTTTATTGTTGAAGTTACAATCTGTATGCAGGCATAGTACACTGCCGAAAACCCATTTCCCAAATCGTTTATATTTCATAAGCTTAGATATAAAAAACGGGGTTTTGGAAACAATTAGTAACAATTGCATTAAAATATTTAAGCGAAATGTGCTTTTTTTGAAAAAATAGCGGAAAATAGCCCTAATTCTTTAGTATTAGATTTAAGATAAGCGAGCAGTTCATGAGCAATTTATCGTTTTCATCATTCACTTTAAACGGCACTGATGCACAAAAATTCCTACAAGGGCAAGTGACTTTAAACGCTGAAGCAATGCCTGAAAATGTCTCCCGTTATACCGCTATTTGCGATTTGAAAGGTCGTATTCACTTTGGTTTATGGCTAAAAAAAATCAATGCTGAATCTTTTTTCATCGTGACCACACAAGATCAAGCA
This sequence comes from Acinetobacter gerneri DSM 14967 = CIP 107464 = MTCC 9824, assembly GCF_000368565.1. Classification (GTDB taxonomy): domain Bacteria; phylum Pseudomonadota; class Gammaproteobacteria; order Pseudomonadales; family Moraxellaceae; genus Acinetobacter; species Acinetobacter gerneri. The sequence goes on from NZ_KB849533.1 coordinate 39,774, forward strand.
GAAGAATTTGCAAAACATATCAAAAAATATGGCGCATTTTCCAAGATGAAACTTGAAGAAACAGGTACAGTTTTTCCAAGTTTAAATGCTGATACAACTGATTTTTCTGACAGTCAAACTGATATTTCTGCTTGGGAAATTGCAGCGATCCAAAATGGTCAAGCCTATATTGATCAAGCGATTGAAGGTGTATTTCAACCTCAAGAATTGCGTTTGCATCAACGTGAAGGCGTGCATTATGACAAAGGTTGTTATCTCGGTCAGGAAGTGATTGCTCGTCTTTGGTTTAAAGCTAAACCGAAAGCTTGGTTACATGCCATTCAAGGTACAGGCACTGCCCCATCTCAAGCTGAGCAGTTGAATAAAGGCGTACAAGTGGTCAATAGCACTGCCTTTGAAAATGGTTATATTGCCCTTGTGGTTGCTCGTCCTGAGGCTTTGGCAGAACTTGAAGTGACCGTTTTAGATTTGCCAGAAAGTTTAAGTAGTGATGTGGCTAGACCGCAGTAAATCAATAGATTTTAAAATGTTGTGATAAAGTAGCCTCTAAGTTTAGGGGCTTTTTTATGACTGAAAAATTATACTATTGGGCGGAAAATTTAGAAGGTTATATTTCTGATAATGAACAGGATTATGATCAAGTTATAGAAATTAAACGTCTTAATTAAAAACTATAAAGTCCCCTTCTCCCTCACATAATAAATCACACCGCTCTTATCATCGGAAAAATAAAATGATTTTTCATCAATTCGATAAATATCACAAGGACGACCATAGACCTTTTTACCCACTAAAAAGCCATCCATAAAAGTTTCAAGTTTCTGCCCTTTACGCATAATCACAATTTTATAACCATGCCCAATAGATGCATCCGTTGAACCATGCAACGCAACTAAAAATGAGTTTTGGATCGCACTATCGCTACTGCTCTGATCAAAATAATCAAAGCCAAGTGCGGATGAATGTGACGGGAAAGAGGCATAAGGCGCAGGTACATTTTTACAGCCAGATCTTCGTTTAAATTTTGGATCAGCAAAAACTTTAGCATTTGATACATAGCACGACGGCCAGCCATAATCAGCATCAGCCTTAAGTGCATAAAAAGTTTCATCAGGCTTGCCATGACCGAGATGATCGACACCTTGATTGGTCGCAAATAAAAAATTACCGATCCATTTCAAACCGACTGCATTGCGTAAACCTTGCGCATAAATTCGTTGTTTTGAACCATCAGGATTCATTTCCAAAACTGTTGCACGAACTGTTTCTTTTTCAGTGCAGGCATTGCAACTTGAACCGACTGAAATATAAATTTTGCCATTTCCGCCAATAGCGATAGTCCGAGTCAGATGCCAGCCACCATATTTATAACTCAAACCATAATCAGGAAATGTCGCTAAAACTTCGGCTTTGGCTGTAGATTTTAGTTCCCCTCGGCTAAATTTTCGGCGTGTAAGTTGATGTGTTTCAGCGAGATATAACCAATCTTGACCATCAGCATCCGTATAAAACTGTATCGAATTTGGATTTTTTAAACCTGTCATATACGGGATGACTTTCGCAAATTTACCTGTTTCAGCATTCCATTGATCCAAAAGATAAATCGTACCTTTTTGATTATCACTCAAATCATGCATATCGCTCACAAACATTCTTCCATCAGGTGCTTTGGCAAAAAATCGCACACGCTTTAAGCCCTCAGCTGCGGGAATGATCTCGTAGTTTGCTGGCAGATTGAGAGAAAATTGTTTACCACTTTTTAGATTGATTTGATGCGGTACAAGTTTGGGTTGTTCTGCTAAAACGCTCATCGAACAACATAAACTTATCCATAAGATTAAGAATATTTTCATCATTTTCGCCCGTCTCAATTGATCTTTTGGCAACATTTTTTTAAACAATTTTCAAAAAAGCAGCTTTGTTTTTATCTTGCTCGCAATTTCATTATGTTTATATAATACACCAATCATGTGTTATCGCGGCTGCTGAACCCCGATCAACTCATGAGTTTTTAAAATAATGGATACTTACAATTCACTTTTAGATCAACCTCAAATCCAACAACAGCGCCCAGAACGTAATCGAGCTTGGCGACGTAAAACTAAATATTTACACCGTGGTCGAGATCGTCAACAGACTGCACGATTTTGGAAGCCTGAAAAGAATTTTAAACTTCTTTATCAACGCTCATTAAAACAAAAAAGAGCAATGCGCTTAGGTTTTGAATATCCGCGTATTTCTCCACAACAAAGACGGCTCAATGCCCAACAAGACTTTTGGAATGAAACTGTTTGAACTATCTTTTTATCTGTAGTCGAAACCAGTGGCGTAGCCCGACTGCTGAGCGTATCTTTGCAGTCGGCTATGGTCTTTCAACACGTTCTGCGGGCACAAGTCGCCATGCCAAACACACGATTTCTCAAAAGGATATTGCTTGGGCAGACCGCATTTTTGTCATGGAACATAAACACAAACAAAATATCAAAGAAAAATTTCCACAATTGCTTCATCATAAAAAAGTGATCGTACTCGACATCGCTGATGATTATCAGTACATGGATGAAGCACTCATTCAAATATTAAAAGACTCGATGCAACCCTATTTAGATTAAAATTCAAATAGAATTTCTAAATTTAAAATACCAACAACATTTCTACATTTAAAAAACTCTTATTAAAAAATCAGGCGCTCAAGATGTTATTTGATCATTATAAAAAAATATTTCTAGTATTTATATTCATCAGCTTAACTATCATCACCCATGCTGAGATACAGCCAGAGCTATTACAGCAACTTAAAAATGAAAATGTCGTTGATACCACGCATACGCTGACTGACAATCAAATTGGACGGTTAAAACAGCAAAATGAACAGCTATATCAGCAAAAGAAAATTGATCTAAAAATTTTGATGATCCCATCGACGGGTGATCTAACCATTGAGCAATATGCTGATCAGGTTTTTAACAGCATTAAAATAGGTCATGCAAAACTCGATAATGGCTTACTTTTGGTTGTCGCTAAAGATGATCGTAAAATACGTTTAGAAGTCGGTTATGGGCTTGAAGGCGATATTCCAGATATCCAAGCGGCACGTATTATTCGGCATATCATGCAACCTGAGTTTAAAAATGAAAATTATTATCAAGGCATCAGTGATGCTCAACAAAGTATTGAAAAATTAAGCAATGGATTTGTGATTAACGATCACGGAAACTATATCAATCATCAGATTTCGCAAGCGGCATCCTTTTTTTTCACTTGCTTTGAATTGTTATTCGGTGTTCTCATCGCTTGGCTTTGGTTTTATATCTATGACCATGCCTATGGAGATGCTAATGATAGGAAACGTTTAGCATTTGTGCAGAGTATATTATTTGGCTTCATCGTCATTTTTTTTATGTGCTTAATTTTTAAGATAAATTTTTGGTCATTTTTGGGACTCTGTTTACCTACTGCTCTGCTCAGTGCCGTTCTCTTTGCAAAAATACATACACGACCTTATTTTAATCACATTGTATTGGGGGCGATCGCCATATTATTTTCTTTTCTACTGATTTATCTCATCTTTTGTTATTTATTTAAATCCGATGCAGGCACTGTTTCAAATGACTTTATTCATATTGCATCACCCTTCTTCAGTGTGCTTCCAGGCATCCTCATTTTCTATATCATAGGCTTCATTTTTAAGAAAGTTTTTGCTCGAAAGAAAAAACCACCGCACCGACTACCCGATCCATTTCCAAATAATCCACCTAAGTCAGATGCTACCTCATCAAGCAACTCTTCTTCTTCTTCAAGTAGCAGTAGCAGCGACTCTTCTTCAAGTAACAATAGAGATTCAGGAGGTAGTTCTGGTGGTGGCGGTGCTTCTGGGGGATGGTAAGCTTTCGGCTTTACTATCGCTTCAGTTAAAAATCGTGAAAGAGTTTATTCATATCTTTGACAACATATTCTTTAAAATGAAAGGCACGTGCATGTTTTGCATCAAACTTTGCAAGCTGACCATTTTTTTCAAAGATATAAACTCGATCGTCTTTGCTCACCAAAAATTCGCCAGCCAATTTCATCAATAAAGCATCTATTTTTACATCATCTGCAATGCTCTCATCTTGATTTACTTTGTCATAATTACGCTTGATGCCTTTGATAAACATGGCTTGATACTCTAATAACTTCTAAATAAATTTCAATGAATTGTAAGGGAAATGAGTCACAGATGAAATATCATTTTTAGCTTTAAAACGATCAATATAGTGGCTCTCATATTTGCACAAGATTCTAACTTTAAGCCCGCTAGAAAATCTCTACACAGCAACACGTATTGTGATCTTCAAATAAAACTTTATAATCCAAACCAAGCCATGTTGCTTAAATTTAAATCTAAAATAACGCTTATTTTGATCAATCTGCTACTTTTAGCAAACTACGACATTGCGTCATCCTCTTCATATAATGCCAATTTAACTGAGAAAAATTGCAATTTAAAAAATAAAAAGGAGAAATATGAAAACAATCAAAGTATTAAGATGGTCATATCTTTTCCTTTTTATTTTCGTGGCTTTTTGCTTATTTTTTGTCTACAAAATTTCTCATCGGGATTTTTCGTCTGAACTAGAATATTCTCGTGAAAAAAAACAAATTGATTCAAGTATTTTCTCAGCCTATAAGGGGCAAATTTACGCCTCAGTTCCGAGCAATGGCGACTATCTCATTCAACAAGCAGATCTTGCGACATTTCACCTCATTGATCAAAGCTACCAATCTCGACACGTCGCTGCCGATAAAAATCATGTTTATTGTGGCAATTTGATTTTAGAAAAGTTAAATCCCTCAACGACCACCGCCATCGGCAATGATTATTTAAGTGATGGTCAAAAGACTTATTATTGTTCTGGAATGACCATCAAAAATCCTGACTTGGGTATCGTGGCTGAAGTTAGTCAATTGGTGTTAAATCTTTTTGGCTTATATGATAAACCGCAAACTTGGATTTACCCTTTCAAAGAAGTCGCAAATATTCAGCAATCATCTAACATGAACGGATTGGTGACCAGCCAAAATCAAGTGCTCTTAAACGGTCAAGAACTCCCAAAAGCCAATGCACAAAGCTTAAGAAAAATTAATCGTTTATATGCTGATGGCGATACTCGACCAAGTGAGGTTTATACAGCTGACGGCCGACATGTTTATGCAAAAAATACGCTGCTCAACATGATGGATAGTGCTGATTTGTATAGTTTAGCGATTGATGCGCAAAACCAAGATGAATATTTGATCGAGCCAAAGTCGGGTATGGTTTATTTAAATGATTTTTCATTTGATCCATCACATGCACCTTACCGTATTCTTTCAATGCATGGCGCACATGCAAATCATACTCTTTGGCTCAGTAACGATGGCATCTATTTTTATGATCGAGAAGACAAAAAAGTCCGACGTGCTGCTGATAATGTTTTTAACAAATCAAACTTTACGGAAATTGCGCCTTTGATCTTTTTTGATGGGAAAACCCTGTTATACCTCCAAGATAAACAAGTTTGGGGAGGTAACAAAAATCCTGGTCTTAAATCCCGCTCTACCGAGATCTTGCAACTAGATGAACCCATGACAGGCCAATGGAAAAAAATAGGCGATGTAAATTATCGCTATGGTCAAGTTTGGCAAAATGGTTCAACGACTTATTACTTTGATCAGTTGGGTTCAGGTCAATCCATCAAACAGACCATTTATAAAATAGTTGATCCGACACTACTCGTAGAGTTAAGCAATCCAAATATTCGTACCGATGATTTGCGTGAAATTTTAAGCTCAAATCGAGTCGCTATACCTAAAAGTAAAATGGTTGCTTTCGCCAAAACGAGATACTCCGATGGACACATTTGGGCAGTGCTTTTTCCCGTAATTTTTCTTGGAATTATTAGCATTATTTTCTGGATCATGCGGCAATTTAAAATCAATCCTAAACCATTTGATATTGATGAAAACTATTTACAACTCAACAATATTTTCTCCAAAAAAATTGCTTTAGCTGATATTGATTGTGTGTATTTTACAAAAACATATATGCCTAGAAGTCGCGGTTATGTTGGCAGAATATGTGTACATCAGAAAAATGGTAAAAAGACTAGAAATCTCATGTTTCAAGCAAAAATGAGTTTATTCGCATCCAGTGCAGAGGAAATGGATGCATATATTTTAGAGATGCAAAATTTGTTGAAACAACACAGCGTAAAGAGTCATTTTGACCAAAATTGATTTGTTGTAATTTTGCTTTATCTACAAATTTCAACTATGAAATGTCATGTTAATTCGGCACTATAAAAACATTGTTTTTTATGAGAAATATGATGAAAACTCGCTTCGCTGCCCTTGCATTGAGTTTGTTTACGTTTACTACTGCGCATGCAGATATTCAAACTTTACAACAAAACTTAAAAAAGAATTATCCTGACATTCCAGTTAAAGCTGTCAATCCGACGGCAATCAAGGATATTTACGAAGTTTATATGGGCGGGCGAATCGTATATACCAATGATGAAGCGAAACTATTTTTCATCGGTAATTTGATCGATTTAAAAAATCAAAAAAACATCACAGAAGAACGTGAACAAATTCTAAATAAAATTGATGTTTCTAAACTGCCTTTAGATAAAGCAATCAAACATGTCAAAGGCGATGGCAGCCGTACTTTATATATTTTCAGTGATCCTGACTGCCCGTACTGTCATCGTTTAGAGCAAGAATTGACCAAAGTAGATAATGTGACCATCTATTTATTCTTGTATCCAATCACCAGTTTACATCCAAATGCTGAAAAGATTTCTGAGCAAATTTGGTGTTCAAAAGACCAATATAGTGCTTGGGAAAACTATATTTTAAACAAGAAAATGCCAGCAAAAGTTGCCAAATGTGATACCCCGATTCAGCCTTTAGCTAAACTGGGTGAAGCCTTAGAAATCGACGGCACGCCAACATTTTTCTTAAAAGATGGTAGCCGTATCTCTGGCGCAAAAAGTGCAGCAGATATTGAAGCATTATTTAAAAATGTAAAATAATAATCATTGATCAGATGGTTTATATTACTGATAGGGCATACGATTTTTAGTATGCTCTTTTTGATTGGTTCGTTTTTAAAATAATAAAATCAAGTATTTGTTATATACTATTTTTTCATGTTAATAATATTCTAATTACAACAACAATATATTCCTTTAAATATTATATATTTCAACAAATCTCCTTATTTAATACTAAATTTTGACAAAAATAGACATAAATTGATCAAGTTATACAAATCACTTGTTTACATTCAAGATTTTCAAATTATGATAAAACTATTTCCAATCCCAATTAAATGGATTTAAGGTTTTAAAAAGGTAACGTTATAAAATGAAAAAAATTCTTCTCGCAACACTTATTGCTCTTTCATCAAGTACGGCTGTTTTTGCGGCTGATGCAGCTGCGCCTCAAACAGGTCTAAACCCTGCATTTGCTAAAGTTGAACAATATATTCAAGCTCAAAATTTTACTGCTGCTTATCAAGAACTTGATAAACTTGGTAAAGCTGGAAACGCTCAAGCTTTGTATAATCAAGCTTATTTAACCCAAGTTGGTAAAGGTACGACAAAAGACGAGAAAAAAGCACTGCAACTTTATCAACAATCAGGTGATAAAGGTTATCCAGTTGCCAATTATGTTTTAGCTCAAGCTTATGGTACAGGTAGTTTAACTGCGCCAAAAGATGAGAAAAAAGCTCGTCAATATTTAGAAAAAGCATCAAATCAAGGTTTTGATGATGCAACGGTAGAACTTGCTGTCATGTACTTTGCAGAAGGTACAGATCAAAGTAATAAACTTGGTTTAGCTAAACTTGATCCTTTAATCAAAAAAGGTAACTATCAAGCGATCCATGCTAAAGCCTTATATGACATTACTACTGGCTTAAAAAATAAAAATGAAGCAACAATTAAACAAGGTTTAGATTCAATCAAAAATCTTGGCTCTAAAGGTTATATTCCTGCGCTCATGGCAATGGCAAATATGTTAGCGCGTGGTGATATTGTTCAGCAAAACTTACCAGAAGCACGTAAGATCTATGCTGCTCTAGCTCAGGACAATGTTCCTCAGTCTAAAGAAGCGCTTGCTGCAATTGATAAAATGATTGCTGAACAAGGTAAGGCTGCACCAGCGCCAAAAAAATAAGTTCTGATTAAAAGATCTGTTTTTAAAGGCATTTGTTTTGTTGAAATATTCAATCTAAGCAAATGCCTTTTTTATATTCACTTTCACATTTTTTATTATTCATTACGATAGAAAAATAACGATAAGATTCAAACAATCACCACCAATAAGCGATCAATCCACTAATCACCATAAAGCCAAAAACAGTACTAATCACCAATGGTGTTAGAGATTTTTCATTTAAACCATATACTTGCCCTAAGATCCCAAACAATGTTGGCATCGGTAATGCTGCGATAATCGTTCCTGCATACACCATTTCTTGACTGACATTGGTTAAGTAACTCAGCCCTAAAAACACCAGTAAAGGCATGACAATATTTTTAAGAAATACCAATAAAATGCTTTGAATATTGACGTATTGGATACTTAAACCAACTAAACCAGCACCAATGACAAAAAGTGCCAATGGCGAAGCCGTTTGCCCCAATAACATAAAGACTTGATCAATATTTTTAGGTATATGCAATTGCAGCATTGCGCAGAGCATTCCCAACACGACAGACAAGAAAATTGGATTTTTAAGCAGCGTAAAAATAGTGTTTTTGATTAAATCACTGAGCTTTGCCTGCTTTTGTAAACCTGCTTCTGCCAAAGCCAAAACTGTTGGTACTAACATGACACTTTCAATAATTAAAATCATTGAAATATAAGTGGTTGCTTGGCTTGCACCAATCAATAAAGTCAAAATGGCTGTACCAATAAACCCTGTATTGGACATTGCCCCGCCCATAGCAAGCACCGAGGCATCTGTAAAATTTTCTCGATAAAATTTTCTGAAAATATAAACGCCTATGGCATACAGAAAAAATGTGACGCCTGCATAAACTGCAAAATATGACGGAAACCAAATATCTTGAAAATTTTTACTGGAAAGTGCGTGAAAAAGCAAAGCGGGTAAAGCAATTTTAACCACAAATAAGCTCAAAACTTGAATCTGATCTTTTTTCAGTAAATCAATTTTGACACTAAAATAACCAGATAAAAGCAATAAAAAGATCGGTACAATCACCGCAAAAACCATCGAGCTACCTTTACGAATTTCATAAAAATCAAGCATAGGAAATAGGGCCTACAACCCTAGATCCTAAGTGAAATTGCTTTAAATTTTAAATACTTTTGGGGAATAACTTTTTACTCAAAATGAACGCTAATCAGAAATCAAATTGTGTAAATAAGTCTTTTAAACCATGAGGTTGGCAACGTAAGTATTGAGGTGCTATTGCGATCTGTACACCTAGTTTTGCAGCAGCATGCCAAGGCCAGCGTGGATCATATAAAATCGCACGGGCAAGTCCAATAGCATCGGCTTGCTCATTTTGTAAAATGGCTTCTGCTTGTTCTGCTTCCGTGATTAAACCGACTGCGATTACTGGAATATTCACATGCGGTTTAATCTTTTCTGCAAATGGAACCTGATAGCTCGGTTCTAATTTGATTTTTTGGTCACGATGCAAGCCAGCGGTAGAGACATGAATATAAGCGGCGCCTGCCTTTTCTAAATGTTTGGAAAGTTCAATACTCGATTGGAGATCCCACCCGCCTTGCTCATCCATCCAATCCGTCGCTGAAATACGTACCCCGATTGGATAATCAGCAGGCACAGCTTTTTTCATTTCAGTTAAAGTTTCAATCAACATACGCATGCGATTTTCTAAAGAACCGCCATATTGATCTGTACGTTGATTGGAAAGTGGTGACAAAAATTGATGCATCAAATAACCATGTGCACCATGAATTTCAATGATTTCAAACCCTGCTTCAACAGAACGTTGTGCTGCTTTGGCAAAATCAAGTTGAACTTGTTTAATTTCTTCAAGCGTTAGCGCATGAGGCGGAACATCATCCTCATTAAATCCTATTTCACTTGCTGAAACTGTTTGCCAACCATGTTGTTGCTCAGGTTTGATCTGTCCACGACCTAACCACGGCTTATCTGTAGAGGCTTTACGTCCAGCATGTGCCAATTGCACACCAAAAGGCATCGGTGAAATTTGTTTGATTTTCTCAAGGAGTATTTTTATTTTATCTCGCTGAGTATCATTCCATAACCCAACATCTGCAAAACTGATGCGTCCATTTGCTTGTACGGCAGTCGCTTCAATCAAACACAAAGCCGCACCTGACAATGCATAATTTGCCCATTGCTGCTCATGCCAATAACTGATTTCACCTTCATCCGATGCAGAGTATTGGCACATTGGCGCAATAATAATTTTATTGTTTAAAGTAAGAGTACCGAATTTTATTGGCTCAAATAACTTTGACATTTTCCCTATTTCCTCTTTATATCCACTCTTACAGATGGTCACTGACTTAATTTTTTGCTTGCTGGGTCTAGGCTGGCAAAGGTTGTTCTGATTAAGTCTGAAATATACAGTTGCTCGTTCAGCATTTGTGAACTCAATTGCATGATTTGAGATTTATATCTGGAAAATCACGATTGTATGCTTTAAAAATTTAACCTATTTTCATGACAATTTGCAAAGTATTGCGCTGTTTTTCTATATTTTTTTCATTTATAGATTTAAATAAAAAAGCACTGAGTTTTTTCAGTGCTTTTAGGCTATTTAAAATTACAAGATTTATATTCTAATATTCAATCTAGAATTGTTTAGTGACACTTACACCAGCACTAAAGTTTCGTCCTTCAGCAGGTTCGAAATAACGTTTATTACTTTCATTCACGATCACTGAACCGATATAGTTTTTGTCAAATAAGTTGTCGACACGTGCATAAGTATTAAATTTCCAATCTTTTAAAGCCCAAGCATAGCCAAGGTTTGCAGAGAAAATCGTATAGCTTGGTGCAGAATCAGAATTGATATCATTGACATAAATCTTATCTGCATAACGTGCATCAACACCAGCATATAAGCCCTGCTCAGGTTTCCATGTCAATCCTAAATATGCCTGATTTTTGGCAATACCCGGAATGTAATTGCCTGCAGGAATTTTCTCAACGGTCCCATCAGCTTGAATGTCAGCATCAAATTTTGCATCTAAATAGCTATAGCTGGCTTGGGCAAATAAATCACGCCAAAGGTTTTTGTTCCAAGTAAATTCTGCTCCTTTACGCTCAGTTTTATCGGCATTGCGATATGTAGAACGCCCCCCCTCACTGCTTGCTGCAACGATATCGTTTTTAGTTTTGATATCAAATACAGCCAAGGTGAAATCGCCTAGACGATTCGATGATTTCAAACCAAGCTCATAAGTATCACTGCTTGCAGGTGAAAGATTGAATGCATTGGCAGCATCACTTCCCACTGCGGCATAAGACATTTCTGTAAATGTTGGTGTTTCAAAACCTTTGGCATAACTTGCATAGGCCAACAATTCAGGGAGAATTTGCCAGCTTAAAGCAGCAGATGGCAATACCTTGTCATAATTAGTTTTACCGCTGTTATCGCCATTTAAGCCCACGATATAATGATCTTCGGTTTTAAAATGCACATTGCTATAGCGAAGCCCTGCATCTAAAGTCCATGTCGGTAAAAAATTCCAAGAGGCTTGTACATAAGGGTCAATATTCCACAAAGTATTGTCTTCATCACGGCGTGTTGCCCCCTTGATGCCCAACGTATCGCCTGCAAAACTGTTAAATCCTTTACGATCTTCAGTCATTGCATCTAATGCAAGCCCTGCGCTCAATTTTGTATTTGGTAATAAATCTTTGCCTGTCCAGCGTAGATCCGCACCATAATATTGACGGTCAAAATCAATCACACCACCCGCTTGATAGGGCTTCGTTTTTTCAGTCAAAGGATTGGTCACTTGAGATATTTTGGGAATGGATTGATATTGGGTAACAGAACGCTGTCCCATATAAGCCATTGCATAGAGATCATTTTGATCATCTAAAGGTTTATCCCAAGTCACACCTGTTTGTATTTGTTCGATTTCTTTTCTGGCATTGTAATCTAATACATTTTTAACCACTTGTTTGGGATTGGCTTGCCAATCGCTACGAGTCAAACCACCTGGATCTTGTGCAGAAATATTCACATAATTGGTGATCCAATTGATCTTTGAACCATCATCCAGATTCCATGTCAATTTTGCATTATTTAAAACTTTATGCGCTGCACTATGATCACGATAACCATCTGTATCAAAATACGATGAGCTAACCACATAAGCTGGATCATATTGATTATTAGAGCCACCTTGTAAAACCAGTCCCACGTGGTTGCGTTGATTACTTCCCCCAGCATAATTCATGGTAATAGAATCTCTGCCCTGACCTTCTTTGGTTGAAGTTAAAATCGTTCCGCCAGAAGAGTTGCCATAGAGTGAAGAAAATGGACCTGTTAAAACTTCGATATGATCTAAACTAGACAAATCAATATTGGACGTTTGACCTTGTCCATCAGGCATCGTTGCTGGAATGCCATCAACATATAAGCGCAAACCACGCACACCAAAAGTCGAACGCGCGCCAAATCCACGCATAGAAATTTGTAAATCCTGCGCATAATTTTCACGATTATTGATTTGTAAACTCGGAATGCCTTTGATGACTTCTGTCAAATTGACATCAATATTATTTTGTTGCTTTGCCGCATCTACTCGATAGACCGAAGCAGGCGTTTGCATATATGAAGTATCAGTACGAGTCGCCTCCGCGATAATCGGAGGAATTGCAGTAACAGCTTGTTCATCCGTTTCTGCATAAAGGTTTTGACAAATACATGCACTTAGGCAGAGCAATGAAGAATTAAAAGGGATATTTTTAAATCGTTGTTTACTCTGCATAAGTTTTCCTTTGTTTTAGAATATGACTTTAGACCCCAAACCGATCACCAAAGCATTATCAACTTTATTGGTTGCACCCGGATGAACAACGTATTGGACCAATGGACGTAGCATCAACCATTTTGCAGGATAATAAGAATAGTTCAATTCTAAATTGTATTCCGCACTTTCATTTAATGGTGTTTTGCTGGTGCCAACACGAGTACTATTCACATAATCTCTATAGCGATCATTCACGTGAACACGGTTTACTGCAAAACCAAGGATATCATTTGGATGGTTGTCAAACAAACCGATATATTTCAAACCAATTTGTTGAGAATTATCCACTTGAGTTGTGGTGCGATCATGGAAAGTGAAGTTACCAAAGCTATGTAAGCCACGGCGACCTTGACCTGCTGAAGTCAATTGCTGTTCAAACGTAATCCAACCGCCATAAGAACGATCTTCACCAACTGAACCCGCTTTATGTGCAACATCATATTGATTTTTCGCTTCATCAGCAGTGTTGTATAAAGTACCGACACGATAGCTGCCTGGTAAGTCATTGATTAAGCCTTGTTTAGGCGACCAAACCACTTCCGTTAAGATATTTACACCATCCGCATTTTTAGTGCCAAGATTCCAACCTTTTAGCTCTAAAGCATTGTCAGGGTTGTATTCAAATACACCCATTTGTGCAAATAATTCTGGATTGATTTGGTACTTAACACGCGCACCCCATTGTGAAACAGGTGTGTTATACCAGAGTTTGCCTTGCCATTTACCCATTTGCGCCGCACAGAATGCATTGCCTTGGAAATCACAAGCCATAACGTTAAATTCTGTGCCCAATCCCATACGACCGACACGCACACCCAAACCATTTTCAAAGTTTTTATCGATGTACAATTCACTTAAACGAGAACGTGAATTACCACGACCATAATTGGCTTGAGAATTGGCAAATTGTGGCGCAAGTGGATCTTGGATGCCACGAAGCGTTGTACTTTCACCTTGACGATCTGTGATTGCTAGACGAATCGTCGTCGCATCCCAACCTGCCAATTTTGACATGTCAAAAGTAGCCCCAACCAAAGCTTGCATCGCAAACGTTGGTGCACCTTTAGGATGATAACCACCATCTGCTAGATAAGAAGTATCGGTCGCGATATTGGCATCAAATTTAATCCCTTGCTCAGCCAGCTCAGTACGATGACCGTTCCAGTCCCCTGTCAAGGTTTGTCCGTTTAAATCAAATGCTTTCTCAGCATGTGCTTGAGACATAAAAGTTGCAACTGCAACAGATAACATCTTTAAAGTAATCTTTTTCATAGAAAACCTAATTCAATAAGGTGTTTGCGCTTTCATATATTTGTCATTTTTAATTAATAGAATAATCACGATTAAAGTTTCATGAATTTTCCAATTTTAAATGACTGGCGATTCTCGTAATGGCTAAGCAAAAATACTCTAGCTATACAGATAATTAACGAGAAAATTACATATTTTTTTACTTTTAACTACCGTTAAATTTTTATAAATAATAAAACTTTAAGTTATAAATAACATTTATTATTGATAAATATTTATTTACTGAAAAAGATTTTATAATTTATTCCATATTTAACAGATAAATACTCACAATCATATAAATTAATGCAATAGACTCTGTGAAAAATCGTTCAATTTTTATCAAATTTTCCAAATAAAATTCGCTACTTTTCACTTAATACAAGCGTTTAAAAGCCTATTTATCAATCATATTTATCTAAGCTTCGATTAAAATCCATCCGCTAAATCTCTAGCTCTATTTAAATCTTACTCAGCATTGTTTTCCTTATGACGTCCTATCACATGATCTTATTTTCCTTTTGCCAAATCCTTCCTTGTTTAGCTGATTCTCATTTTTTAACACAGGATAAATTTTTTATATAAACAATATATACCAAATAATGAATCATTGTTCATTATTTTATTTTAGATTATTTCGTGCAATATTTCTAAACATCGTTATTTTAATTAACTTTACTTTTCACATAAACTTTATAGATATGTTGTTCTTGCTTACAATGTATTGTTGATTATTTTTTATAGACTTCAGAGATTTTTATGCCTGAGTTACCCGAAGTTGAAACCACAAAAACCAGCCTATTACCCCTGCTCAATCAAAAGGTCATCTCGGTTCAAGTCAGAGAATCTCGCTTACGTTGGCCTATACCCGAAAATATCACCCAATTACAAGGGCAAAAATTACTCAATTTAACCCGTCGCTCAAAATATATTTTGGCTGAATTTGAGAGCGCTACCATGCTTTGGCATTTAGGAATGTCCGGAAGTTTCAGACTTTGTGATCACAATACCGAACTGCGCAAACATGATCACTTGATTATCCAGTTTGAAGATGCTGAACTTCGTTATCATGATCCACGGCGTTTTGGCTGTATCTTATGGCTCGATGACGCAAATCAAACCAAACTGATTGATACGCTTGGACCTGAGCCTTTGAGCGATGAATTTAATGCCATTTATTTGGCTGATAAACTTAAAAATAAACAGGTCGGTACAAAAGTCGCGATTATGGATAATCACATTGTGGTTGGTGTCGGCAATATTTATGCAACGGAAAGTTTGTTTAATCTCGGCATCCACCCTGCTCAGCCTGCTTCATCTTTGAGTTTTGAACAGGTAGAACAATTGGTCATCGAGATTAAACGGATTCTAAAAATTGCAATTGATCTTGGTGGTTCAACCCTGCGTGATTATAGTAATGCAATGGGTGAAAATGGTTATTTCCAACAAACGCTCTTGGCTTATGGTCGTGCTGGTGAAATGTGCGTGAACTGTGAAACCACACTTGAAAATATCAAGCTTGGACAGCGAGCAAGTGTATTTTGCCCGCAATGCCAAGCCCTCAAACGTGTAAAAAATGAAGTCAAAATACCGAAAAAGACAGCTACTCGCACAATTAGCAAATCAGGGGCTAAAAAATGAAAACTGCAATCGTTCGACATATTTTAGTCAAAGACAAAGCCTTGGCTGAACAGCTTAAACAAAAAATCCAATCTGGTGCTGATTTCAATAAAATTGCCAAGCAATACTCGACGTGTAACTCCGCTAAGCGTGGTGGAGAACTAGGTGAAGTAAAGAAAGGACAACTGGTTCCTGTGATTGATAAATTGGTTTTTTCAGGCGCTGAAAAAGTACTGCATGGACCGATTAAAAGTCAGTTTGGTTTTCATTTACTCGAAATCAAATTCCGTATGGATTTTTAAATGGCATTCCCCACAAATCATGGGGATTTGTTTTCGAAGTTCGCCACAAAATCTGCATATTGATTGATATGTGTTCTAAAAGCTTCGGCACGGGTGGTGAAGTAAAATATTTCCGATCCACTTCGTACGATTTTTTCTGGAGACTTACCATTACAGTAACCACCCATTGAATCAACTGCCGCTTGCAAAGTGGTAAAATGCTGTGCCGCTTTATTTTCATCATCAAAACTGAACACCAATAAAACAAAATCTGGATAAGTATTTTTCCCTATTGGCTTTGAACTTTTCGCTAAATATGAACGAATTCCATCCCCTTTCACATAAATAATCTTATTCTTTACGCAATCTGCTTCCGACCATGAGCGACCATGTTCTTTTTCTACGATTTGAAAATGGTCCAAGGCAAGTTTATTTTCTAAGGCTGTAAAAAGTGCTGTATTGGCAGGCACATTTTGCACAGCAATCGTTTCGTAAGTGGTTTGTTTATTTGGCAATTCAAATACATCATGCATTTTTGCATTTTGATGCTCAGCTTTATTTTTTTCTTGTTGATGCTGAGGCTCACTGCATCCAACCATCCCGACTAGGCAAGCTAAAACTAAAAAAGATTTATTCAAAATTACTCCATTTTTCATTTGATTTTAGTGAATTTCCCAATAGACATATTAGCTCTTCATCACATATACCCAAGCATGCTGAATCTCACCCGACTCTAAATATCCTACAACCTGTACTCGCTCGTATTGAAAACCTTCAAACTCATCCAACCTTTGCCAATGATCTTGGAGCTGATCTGAAATGAGAAAATAACCCTTTACTTTAGGATCTTCGGGGTTAAGTACAATTGCTGGCAAACCCAAATCAGGTCCCCAATCCAAGGTATGCACCACACCATTTACATAACCTTTTTGCCAAGTTCCGAGGATCGGCGCAACAATATGGTGGTTTTCACGATCAGGGCATAATGTGCCATAAGTAAATAGACAATCCACTGGACTTCTCAAAAGATAAAAATATGCTCTCTAACGTTTTTAATGTAAATCAGCAAAATTGTCCAGAAATTACAGGCGATAAACACTAATCATATCGCTAATTTGAGTTAGGTTTCGCGCCTGTATTTACTTTATAGTTTTCAACCAAATCAGAATATTGCTGTATAAATACCGTATATTCTGGCTTAGGTGTAGTGAAATAATAGATCTCATTTCCATTGACCACAGCCATATTCGGTGATTTGCCATTACAAGCATTGCCACCAGAAAGTAATGCATCATTTAAAGTTTTATAGTTATTTTTAGCATCTTGTTCATTTGAAAATTCAAATACTAACAGCATAAATTCTGGATACTTATTTGGATGATCTGGCAAGGCAACCGTTCTCGTCACTGTATAGCGACGCATTCCCTCACCCTCAACTTGAATGATACGATTGCGATCACAGTCATTCAAAGTCCAAGTGTGGATGTCATCTTCAGACTCTAAAATAAAATTGGATGCTTGTAAGTTTCGATCAAGCTCTTCAATGAGTTGTTGATTATCAGGCATATCCTGAGTTTGCATTTTTAAATATTGAGTTTTTTCATTTGGCATTTGATCCGCTGACAAATAGCTTTCCTGATATCTTTGCGGAACATCTTTTTTTTGCTGTTGATCTTTGCTGCCTTGATCTGGATTTGAACATGCTTGAATCAAAACTGCCATCAAAATGATGCTCATTTTTTTCATATTCCAATCCCTTATTCTATTTCAAATAAACTCATTCATTTTAAATGATTTTTACAGAAAATAAAAACGGCACATCATGTGCCGTTTAAAAACATCATTACGTTTTTATGCTTGTGGGCGACGTTTTAATTCATCACGGATTTCACGTAAAAGTTCAATATCTTCTGGTGTAGCAGCAGGTGCAGCTTCAGCAGGTTTACGTACACGGTTAATCATTTTAACCATCAAGAATACAACCCATGCCAAAATAAGGAAGTTCAAGAAGATTGTAATAAAGTTACCGTAAGTTAAAACGTTAACTCCAGCTTTTTGCAACGCATCCAATGATTGTAGATTATCAGGGTTCTTGCCTAGTACGAAAAATTTTTGGGTAAAATCAACACCGCCACCTGTGATTACAGTAATCAACGGCATGATAATATCTTTTACTAATGAATCAATAATTTTACCAAATGCACCACCGATGATTACACCGATCGCCATGTCCATCATATTGCCTTTGACAGCGAATTCTTTAAACTCTTGAATAATGCTCATATAAGCTCCAGTTAGATCATATTTATTTTTTGTGTGACGAAGTATACATTTTTCGTATATTCATTTCTGACTAATTTACGCTCTTTTATAATTTTTCCTATATATTTTTGTTACTTTTATAAAAAAACCGCAATTTGTTTACAAATTGCGGTTAATTTATTAACTAAATCTAAAAATAGAATTAATTAATGTAGAAACTTACATACCACGTGAAGCACGTTTACGTTCGTTTTCAGTTAAATAACGCTTACGGATACGAATTGATTTAGGTGTTACTTCTACCAATTCATCATCTTCGATAAATTCAAGCGCTTGTTCTAGAGTATATTCGATAGCAGGAACAAGTGTTAATGCATCATCAGTACCAGATGCACGAACGTTTGTTAATTGTTTTGCTTTAGTTGGGTTAACAACCATATCGTCTGAACGAGAGTTAATACCTACGATCATACCTTCATACACTTCTAACTGTGGACGGGCAAATAGACGACCACGATCTTGGAGTGTAAATAAAGCGTAGCCCAAGCACACGCCTTGAACCATAGAAATCAATACACCATTTTGACGTTTTGCTACAGTACCTTGTTTTGCAGGACCGTAATGTGCAAAGCTTGATGTCATGATCCCTGTACCTGAAGTCATAGTCATGAATTCAGAACGGAAACCAATCAAACCGCGTGAAGGTACAGTTGCTTCAATACGGATACGGCCTTTACCGTCAACTTCCATATTGGTCATTTCGCCTTTACGATGACCCATTTGTTCCATTACAGAACCTTGGTGCTGTTCTTCAACGTCAAAAGTCACGTTTTCGTACGGTTCTTGCATTTGACCGTCGATTTCTTTCATGATGACTTGTGGACGAGAAACACCCATCTCAAAGCCTTCACGACGCATCGTTTCGATCAATACAGAAAGGTGAAGTTCACCACGACCTGATACTTTGAAACGGTCTGGACTGTCAGTATCTTCTACACGTAATGCAACGTTATGAATCAACTCACGATCAAGACGTTCACGGATATTACGTGAAGTTACAAATTTACCTTCTTTACCAGCAAACGGTGAGTTGTTTACTTGGAAAGTCATCGAAACTGTAGGTTCATCTACAGACAATGGCGGTAAAGCTTCAACAGTTTTAGGATCACAGATTGTGTCAGAGATATTTAAAGCATCAATACCTGTGATACATACGATATCACCTGCCGCAGCTTCATCAACATCAATACGCTCTAAACCGTGGTAACCCATGATTTTCAAGATACGACCGTTACGTGTATTGCCTTCTTTGTCAATTACAGTAACAGGAGTATTGGTTTTTACTGAACCACGTTGAATACGACCAACACCGATTACACCTACGAAACTATTATAGTCAAGAGATGAAATTTGCATTTGGAATGGACCATCAACATCTACTGCTGGTGGTTCAACGATGTCTACAATTGTTTCAAACAATGGAGTCATGTCTGCAGCTAATTCTTCAGGAGCAGGACCTGCTACACCACGAAGACCAGAAGCATAAACGATTGGGAAATCCAATTGTTCATCAGTTGCACCTAAGTTATCGAACAAATCGAATACTTGGTCGATAACCCAGTCTGGACGAGCACTTGGTTTATCTACTTTGTTGATGATTACGATTGGTTTCAAACCACGAGCAAACGCTTTTTGTGTTACGAAGCGAGTTTGTGGCATTGGACCTTCTTGTGAATCGACAAGAAGAAGTACGCAGTCAACCATTGACATTACACGTTCAACTTCACCACCGAAGTCAGCATGTCCCGGGGTGTCCACGATATTGATACGGTAAGTTGTATCAGTACGTTTATCTAACCAAGTGATTGCTGTGTTTTTCGCAAGAATGGTAATACCACGTTCACTTTCGAGCGCATTCGAGTCCATGACACGTTCGATTTCGCCCGCGCGATCACCGAGTGCACCTGATTGTTGTAAAAGTTTATCGACAAGAGTTGTTTTACCGTGGTCAACGTGCGCAATGATTGCGATGTTGCGGAGATTCTTAATATCTGACATGTAAATTCGATACGCCTAAAATTTGAGGGCAAATTATACAAAAAAATACTACCTTTTAGTAGTGACATTTTATTGACAGTTACAAGTTTTTTTGATGAATAGCATGTTTTTCGTTTTGTAAAGTAGTGTAACTCGATTAGAATAGCTGCATCTTGCTGCTGTATATCCCCCTCATGTCCAATTCAAACACCTCTCCTGATCAATCAAAATCGATCGATCTTGTCTATGGTTTAAACGATAAACCAAAACCATTCATCGCTTTTTTTGCTGCATTGCAACATTTATTGGCGATTATTGTCCCAATTGTGACTCCTGGTCTTTTGATCTGTTTGGCACTCGGTGTGTCAAAACAAGATACCAATATGATTTTATCAATGTCATTGGTGATCTCAGGTGTAGCAACTTTTCTACAATGTAAAAAAGTTGGTCCGTTTGGTGCAGGTTTATTAATCGTTCAAGGAACGAGTTTTAACTTTATTGGTCCTATGATCGGGATCGGTAGCGCCATGGTTGCTCAAGGTGTCCCTGTTAAAGATGTCATGGCTGCGATATTTGGTGTAGTCATTGCAGGTTCATTTATTGAAATGGGCGTGTCACGCATCCTACCATGGGTGAAAAAACTGATTACCCCGCTTGTCACTGGGATCGTGGTGTTATTGATTGGTTTAACGCTAATCAAAGAAGGTCTGGTCAGTATGGGTGGTGGCTATGAAGCCATGAAAAATAATACCTTTGCGAGTACGGATAACTTGATTATGTCTTGTACTGTTCTTGCGATTATTATTTTACTGAACCGTATTCGCATCGTTTGGGTTAAAAGCTCTGCAATTTTGATTGCGCTTGTCATCGGTTATATCTTGGCAGGCTTCATGGGCTATCTCAACTTTGCTGGACTTAAAGAAGCACCGCTTATTCAAATTCCTACACCGATGCATTTTGGAATTAGCTTTTCTTGGAGCTTGTTTATTCCAATGGCATTTATCTATCTTGTGACTTCTTTGGAAGCCATTGGTGATGTCACTGCCACTTCTAAAATTTCCAATGAACCTGTCGATGGTCCAGTTTGGATGCAACGTATTAAAGGTGGTGTATTGGTAAATGGTGCAAACTCTTTCTTGGCAGGTATTTTCAATACTTTCCCAAGTTCAGTATTTGCACAAAACAATGGTGTCATCCAATTGACAGGTGTTGCGAGCCGTTATGTTGGTATCTGGATCGCTGTCATGTTGGTCATTCTTGGTCTATTCCCTGCTGTAGCGGGTGTTATCCAAGCTGTACCTCAAGCCGTTCTTGGTGGTGCTGTGATGGTGATGTTTGGTGCTGTGGCTGCTTCAGGTATCAATATTTTGTCAGGTATCCAACTTGATCGCCGCGCATTATTGATCATTGCTATTTCTTTGGCACTCGGTTTAGGTGTTGCGCAAGTTCCACAAATTTTAGAACATTTACCAGAATTACCTCGCAATATCTTTAGTTCAGGTGTTGCTACTGGTGGTATTGCAGCTTTGATTTTAAATCTGCTTTTGCCTGAAGTTAAAAAGTAAGACCGACTCTGCTCTGTCTTATTTTCCAATATAAAAATTTGTATGTTTTATCATTTTTAGATTTTTTCTTTATAATTCCAAAGCTCCCTTTGATCAGGGAGCTTTGCTTTGTATTAAGCTTAGGCTAAATATCTAAATTGCTTTATATTTAAGCAGGTAAAGCGAAGGTTTTATTGCTCAAAAAATGGTTTAAATTTTGAAGCAATCAAATCCTAAAAATTTATCGATATATCTTTCATTCAACCACATTGAGATAAAATCATGGATCCAAGAAGTGAAGTTGTCATTCGGCAAAAAGACTATTTAAAAGGTCGAGTGCTCTTGATCAATGCTCCTGCTGATCACATGATCAATGATCTAAATGATGACTGCACAGCAAGCTTTTGGAGTTGGAATTATGCCGACCATCAAGCACAGCTCAATCTAAATGCTGAAGCTTTTTTTTCGGTTGAATATCCTGCGCAAACATTTGATCAAGCCGTTATTTTTGTACCCAAATCAAAAGAATTACTTAACTACATCCTGCATGTTGTTGTCAGCCATTTTCAAATCGGCCAGTCTATTTTTTTGGTCGGTGAAAAAAAAGGTGGGGTTGAACGCGCAGCCAAACAGTTACAGGCTTTTGGTAAATGCTTAAAACTTGATAGCGCACGTCATTGCCAGTTTTGGCAACTCATTTTAGAAAAAACTGAAGTTTTAAAACCACTCGAAGCTTGGCTTAAAACGTATGAAGTACAAGTCAATGATAATCTTCTGAAAATTTGCGCCTTGCCAGGTGTATTCAGTCAAGATCATTTAGATATTGGCACCAAAGTTCTGCTCCCTTACCTAAAAGAAGTAAAATCAGGTAAAATCGCCGACTTTGGCTGTGGTGCAGGAATTATCGGAAGTTATTTGGCAAAATTGCATTCAAGTAATATGATTCACGCACTAGATGTTGACGCATTTGCATTGGCATCCACAAAAATGACATTTAAAGTCAATGGTATTCCTGACCAACAACTTGTTTTACAAGCTGTTTCAGGACTGGATGATGCACCGTTTGAACTCGATGCCATTGTCAGCAATCCGCCTTTCCATCAAGGGATTCATACCGATTATGATGCGAGCGAGGGCTTATGCAAAAATGCGAAACGGCATTTACAAGCCTCAGGCGAACTCTGGATTGTTGCCAATCGTTTTTTAAATTATCCAGTTTTAATAGATCAAAGTTTTGGTCAAAGTACGGTTATCACTGATCAGCAAGGTTTTAAGGTGATCTATGCCCGTGCTGAATAACAATAGAGTTAAGGAATCGCAATGAGCGAAACAAATCATCCGGAACTCAAGCGTAAGCTTGGCGCCCGACACTTAAACATGATCGCCATTGGTGGTTCGATTGGTACGGGTTTATTCCTTGCCTCTGGTCAAACTATTGCAAATGCAGGTCCCGGCGGTGCATTACTTGCTTATGCATTGATTGGTGTCATGATCTATTTCTTGATGACCAGTTTGGGCGAACTTGCCACGCACAATCCAACTTCAGGCGCATTTTTTACTTATGGTAATAAATATGTCGAAGAAGGTTTTGGTTTCGCATTAGGTTGGAACTATTGGTATAACTGGGCAATTACAGTTGCATTTGAACTGGTTGCTGTTCAGCTCATCATGAAGTTTTGGTTCCCAGACATTCCCGGATTTTGGTGGAGTGCGCTATTCCTGACCATTATTTTCGTGATCAATGCCATGACCGTTAAAGGATTTGGTGAAAGCGAATTTTGGTTCTCGATGGTTAAAGTGATTGCGATTATTGCCTTTATCATCATTGGTATTGCTGCTATTTTCAAAATCATGATGACACCGGGTGTAGCAACTTTTGGCAATTGGACCTATAAAGATGCTCCGTTTGTAGGTGGTTTCCAAGCCTTGATCGGTGTAGCGATGATTGCTGGATTCTCGTTCCAAGGAACGGAGATGGTGGGTGTCGCTGCGGGCGAATCTAAAGATCCTAAGAAAACCATTCCTATTGCGATCAAACAAATTTTCTGGCGTATCTTACTGTTTTATATCGTATGTATTTTTATCATCGGTACGCTTGTTCCTTATGATGATCCAAACTTATTACGCGCTGCTGCTGGTGATGGCAACATTGCCCTTTCACCGTTTACATTACTTTATGAAAAAGTAGGCTTTGCTTTTGCTGCAAGTTTGATGAATGCCGTTATTTTAACTGCTATTCTTTCTGCGGGTAACTCAGGCATGTATTCTTCGACTCGTATGTTATTTGACATGGCGCGTCATGGCCGTGCGCCGAAAGCATTCGCTCGTTTGGATAAACGTGGCGTTCCATTAAATGCCTTATATGCCACAACAGCAATCGCAGCACTATGTTTCTTAACGACATTTATTGGTGAAAAAGAAGTCTTTAACTGGCTCCTCAATATGTCTGGAATGTGTGGATTTATTGTTTGGTTAGGCATTGCGATTTCACATTATCGCTTCCGTAAAGGTTATCTTGCGCAAGGCTATAAGCTCGATGATTTGGCTTATCGTGCAAAATTTTTCCCATTTGCCCCGTGGTTTGCATTTATTTTATGTACCATCATTATTTTAGGGCAAAACTACCAAGCATTCTTGGGCGGAAAAATTGATTGGCTCGGTATCTTATCAACCTATATCAGTATCCCATTATTCCTCGTGATCTGGCTTGGTTATAAGTGGAAACACAAAACCAAAGTCATTTCTTATCAGGAAATGGATGTAAAACCAGTGATTGTTGATAAAGAATAATTATCAATTATTGAGTTTAAATTTTAAGTTTTTAAGCGATCTTCGGATCGCTTTTTTTATGAAAATATAGGGTCTGTTGACATTTCAAATTGGTTGCGACGCTGAGTATTTTTTAGATGATATGAGGCGCAGATTGAGAAATTTAGTGATCTAAATGATCAAGCTACAACGAAATAACATCAAAAAATACTCTCGTCCCACAGGGTTGTAGCTAAAATTATCTCAGGCATCGTTACGAAATTTGAAAATGGTCTCGCCATTCTCTGTATTTCGTGCCTTGCCTGCTCAATTTTAGCCAACAACGCAATTCAGTTGTGAAATGTCAACAGACCCTAAAATATGAACGCTCATTTTTTGATTTATTTTGCATAAAATGCTGCTAAAACATTTGACAAAAAAAATTCCATGCCTAAAATACGCACAAATTGATTTATTTAAATCCAGATTATTGAGGAGAACATCATGCTATTTACAGGAAAACAATTATTTTAATTTAAGCAGATGTCAACTCACGGACACTTGCTTAGAAAAAAGTGTCCGAATGCCAAGATTCAAAGCCTAGCATTCGCTAGGTTTTTTTATGTCATCAATATTTTGACATTTTCGGACAAAAACAAAAAATGAGAGAAATGCTAGAGAAACAATTATGGGCATACAAATGATCTTGAACGCCAAAGCAGAATATGGTGTTCCAGTTAAAATTTATACAAAAGACGTAGATGAAGAAAGTCTTACTCAACTTCGAAAAATGTCGCAATTGCAATTTATTCATTCGCATATTGCAGTTATGCCAGACGTACATTTGGGCAAAGGTGCAACTGTAGGCAGTGTGATTCCGACTAAAAATGCCATTATCCCTGCTGCAGTTGGTGTGGATATTGGCTGTGGTATGAACGCATTACGTTTAAGTTTGAAAGCGTCACAGTTACCAGACAATCTCAGCGCTTTACGCAATGCAATTGAGCGAAAAGTTCCTGTCGGTTTTGAAATGCATAAGCAAATCAAATCTAAAGCATCTACGCTTTCACCACTCGATAAAAAGTTGCAAGTCATTACCGACAAACATCCTGCGCTCAGACGTATGCTGCGAAGTTTTGACTCAACATGGCAAAAACAGCTAGGAACATTAGGTGGTGGTAACCATTTTATTGAACTTTGTCTTGATGAAAATCAAGATGTTTGGGTCATGCTACATTCGGGTAGCCGAGGTTTGGGTAATGTGATCGGGACTTATTTTATCGAGCGTGCCAAAAAAGAAGCTCAAAGCCGTTTTGGACATGTACCTGATAAGGATTTGAGCTATTTTGCTGAAGGTTCAGCCAATTTTGATGATTATGTTGAAGCTGTAGAATGGGCACAAGAATATGCTTTTGAAAATCGTCGTGAAATGATGCGATTGATTTTAGAAGCGATTCGCCCATTATTACCTCGCTTTCAAATGACCAAAGAAGCGATCAATTGCCACCACAATTATGTGCAGCAAGAAATCCATTTTGGTGAAAATGTTTTTGTGACACGTAAAGGTGCTATTCGTGCAGGACTAGATGAATATGGCATTATTCCCGGCTCTATGGGAGCACAGTCTTTTATCGTAAAAGGTAAAGGAAATCCTAATTCATTTTGTTCCTGTTCACATGGCGCAGGACGAAAAATGAGCCGAACCAAAGCCAAACACATGTTCAATCAACAAGACTTAATCCAACAAACTCAAGGTATTGAGTGCCGTAAGGACAAAGCTGTGGTTGATGAAATTCCTAGTGCATATAAGGATATTCATGAGGTCATGGCAAATCAAGATGATTTGATTGAAGTCGTACATACCTTAAAACAAGTGCTGTGTATCAAAGGCTAGATCGCATCTGTTGATATTAGGGCTATAGATATTAGGGTTTGTTGATATTACAAAATCAAATGTTCTTATTTTCAATTTACTCAAAGAAAAGAGCGATAATCAATATCGCTCTTTTCATGATGACAATATCATCAATATAAAATTCAGATTATTTACGTAACACTACACGACTACCCGTAATCTTAGCAAAGACGCGGCGGTTCATCGCACGACCTTCTTTACTATTATTATCAGCAATCGGCTGATCCCATGCATAACCAATGGTATTCATACGCGCTGAATCAATATTATATTCATTGACCAATACTGATTTGACCGCATTGGCACGTGCCAAAGACAAACGCTCATTGAGTTTACGCGGACCTGTACTATCAGTATGACCTTCAATCGTAGCAGTCGCATTTGAATATTCATTTAACTTTTCAGCAACTTTTGCAATTTCAGTTTGGTATTGTGGCTTGATGACCGTTTTATTGGTATCAAAGAATACGCGTAGTTCCATATCTAATGGTTCTACTAACTGCGGAGGTGGCAGTTTATCAGCAACAGGCTTAATCTCAATATAATCAAGCTTAGGCGTATCTTTCATTGGCTTCAAATGCCCGCCAATCACCACATTTAAACCTGCAAGAGCAGTATAATTCCAAAAATCGTCATCGATATTATACGTTGCACGAGCTTCTGTACGTAATGATAAAACTTCACTAATACGCCAGAAAGCACCAATACCAGTATTCGCTAATGTACCTTCAGAAGATTTTAGCTGGGTATCTTCAGCATAATCACCTTCGTATTTGTACTTATAATGCCCTGCCCCCAACAATACATAAGGCTTAAATCGGCTATCATAATTTTTTGTGATCAAATCACTGGTCACAAGGAAATTACCATTGATTTGTTGTTGCGTATATTGAGCATCAGTTGCCAAATTTGAATCTAAATCGCCTTTTAAGTGCGTATATTCAGCTTCAAAATTTAACCACGGCGTCAATTCAACCCCTAAAGAAGCGCCAACCATTACATCATCTTTAAAATGACCTTGATCTGATTCAAGTAAATGATCATGACCGTTATTCGCTTGTGTATCTTGCATGGTATAACCTGTCATTACAGGTGTAATCGTGACCCCAGCATGCAAAACAGAAATTGGAGAAATGGCAAATAGTGCTAAAGTAAGATATTTTAATTTCATAAAATACTCCCAATTTATAATAAAAAATAAATACTAATTAAGTAAAAAATAATTTAATTTCAAATAAATAAAATAAAAAAATATCAAGTCAACGGATATTCAAAATCAAAGTAGTACGCCGATTGTGGGCGCGACCTGATTCAGTATCATTGCTATCAATGGGAAAATTGGCTCCTTTTGCTTTGGTGATCAATTGATCAGGATTAACGTAATAAGTTTTAGATAATTCATTTTTCACAGCATTCGCTCGAGCAAATGAGACCCTTTGATTGACTGATTCTTTTCCAGAATTATCGGTATGCCCTTCTATCATTAGGTATAGCTTTGGATTTGATTTTAATAAGGTCGCAGCCACTTGCAAAACCTCAAAATTTTGAGGACGCAACAATGAGGAATTGCTATCAAAAAAGATCGAAATTCCCTTTCTCAATTCATTAGAGATCTTTTGCAAATTTTGTGTTTTTTGCTCAACTCGTTCAGCTTCTGGAGATGTGACACATGCTGACAATACACAAATAAACAACGCCCCAATCAAAAATAAATTTATATTTCTCATAACCCCACGCATAAAAACAAAATCAAAATTATGGATATTTTCTGTGAATTATATTTTTTCTTATATTGAAAAAAAGCGACTCATAAGAGTCGCTTTTTCGATAATATTCTCAAATCATTGAGATATTATTGCGCGTCTTGAACTACTGTACGGCTACCAGTGATAGTAGCGAATACACGACGGTTCATAGCACGACCTTCTTTAGTGTTGTTGTCAGCAATTGGTTGATCCCATGCGAAACCTTGAGTAGTCAAACGACTAGCATCAACATGGTATTCATTTACAAGAGCAGATTTAACAGAGTTAGCACGAGCTAAAGATAAACGTTCGTTCAACTTACGTGGACCAGTGTTATCTGTGTGACCATCGATACGAGCTGTCGCGTTAGGGAACTCGTTCAATTTATCAGCAACTTTAGCGATTTCTGGTTGGTACTGTGGTTTGATGTTTGATTTGTTAGTATCAAAGAACACACGAAGTTCCATGCTCAAGTCTTCAACTTGTGGTTGAGGAGCTGGAGCTACAGGAGCTGGAGCTGGCTCAACAGGAGCAACTTCAACTACAGGAGCAGCTGGTTTCAAGTGACCACCAAGAACTACGTTAAGACCAGCAAGTGCTGTATAGTTCCAGAAATCTTCGTCGATGTTATAAGTAGCACGAGCTTCTGTACGAAGAGACAATACATCGTTCAAGCGCCAGAAAGCACCAACACCAGCATTACCTAAAGTACCTTCTTCAGTGTTACCACGGGTACCACGATCGATATCAGTGAATTTATATTTATAATGACCAGCACCTAACAATACGTAAGGTTTGAATTTGCTGTCATAATCTTTAGTGATTAAATCAGAAGTAACGATGAAGTTACCGTTGATTTGTTCTTGTTTGTATTCGCCACGATTTGGATTAGCAGGATTTTGCCAAACTTTTTCCATATCGCCTTTAACTTGGTTATATTCAGCTTCGAATTGTAACCATGGAGTTAATTCAACACCTAGCGCAGCACCAACAAATAGGTCATCTTTCATTTGACCTTCACCCAAACCACCTGCTTGAGTATTGTCAAGAAGATGATCATGACCGTTGTTGTGTTGAGAATCTTGGAATGTGTAACCGATTAACAAAGGAGTTACAGTTACACCAGCATTAGCAGCAGCTAAAGGCGCAGCAACAAGCATAGCAAGTGCGATACGACTCAATTTCATGGATATCCTCCAGAGATAACAATTGTTGTTCAAGCTCAGCCTAAAATTTCTGGCCTTCTGAGATATGTTTCTATCTCAGTTTTATTTTTTAAGCTATTCACTTTGAATCATACAAACACTTGAAATGTTTTCCAAGTGGTTGATAACTTTAATCAAGTGTATTATTGACAAAATTACTTACAATTTCCGTTGTAATTAGGTAAATTTTCACTCAATTTTTTTTTGCGAATAACTTATCTTAACCTAATAATATTTTAACAGCAAACTGCTTTGATGGTAATTTTTTTTTACCCTCGTTATATTTTTAATTTTTAACACTCTAATAATTAACATTTTTTATAGATAATTTATGCAAATAATAAACTTAAAACTGACCCGAGGGTTCTCACTACCAGAACTCATTATTTGTCTCACTATTATTGGAATATTATTCCATTTTGCCTCTCCTTACATTTACAATATTTTGTATAATCAAGAGGTTAATTCGATACTTCCTATTATTAAACAACACTTTATGCAAGGCAAAGCCAATGCATTAACACATCATTCAGAGGTTGTGATGTGCTCCACTAAAAATTTTAATGAATGTCAAGAGGACAACTGGTCTAACGGAATCATACTTTTTATCGATAATAACCATAATAGACAAGTTGATTTTAACGAAAAAATTATTTCAAAAACTCAAACTTCTTTGAAATATGGAAAATTGGAATGGCACGGCAATGCCAGTCATAAGCATGAAATTGTCTTTAAAGGCGATACTGGATTGCCGCGTGGAGTAAAAGCGTCCTTTTATTATTGTGGTATTCAGTCGCCCAAAAGCATGCAAGTCGTTGTTTATGATTTTTCACAGCCCCGCGCTGTCAATTTACAACAATGTTAAGACTCATGAGTCTAGTTTCTTGACTCATTTTTAATTCCATTTATAAGCTTTTTTTATA
The DNA here is from genome assembly GCF_000368565.1 of Acinetobacter gerneri DSM 14967 = CIP 107464 = MTCC 9824. Classification (GTDB taxonomy): domain Bacteria; phylum Pseudomonadota; class Gammaproteobacteria; order Pseudomonadales; family Moraxellaceae; genus Acinetobacter; species Acinetobacter gerneri. The sequence continues at coordinate 70,388 of NZ_KB849533.1, forward strand.
TACTGCTGATGAAATGAGATAATCAAAATTGTTTTTGGAGAATATAAAAATGACTGACATCGTGATTGTCAATGGTGCCCGTACTGCGATGGGTGGTTTCCAAGGAAGTCTAGCAGCAAAAACTGCACCAGAATTGGGGGCTGTTGTTATTCAAGAAGCTGTTGCTCGTTCAGGCTTGCAAGGGACTGATGTCGAAGAAGTCATTATGGGCTGTGTATTACCTGCGGGCTTAAAACAAGGTCCAGCTCGTCAAGCGATGCGCCAAGCGGGACTACCTGATTCAACTGGGGCTGTAACCATTAACAAACTTTGTGGTTCTGGTATGAAAGCGGTCATGCAAGCTGCTGATGCGATCAAAGCAGGTTCTGCTGAAGTTATTGTTGCTGGTGGTATGGAATCAATGACCAATGCACCTTATCTACTACCAAAAGCACGTGGTGGCTATCGCATGGGGCATGGTGAAATCAAAGATCATATGTTCTTTGATGGCCTTGAAGATGCAGAAACAGGTCGTTTAATGGGTTCATTTGCCCAAGATATGGCAAATAAAAAAGGTTATAGCCGTGAACAAATGGATGATTTTGCAATTCGTTCATTGAAACGTGCACAAAAAGCAGTGAACGAAGGCTATTTTGCAAATGAAATCGTACCTATAACCGTTTCTACTCGCAAAGGCGATGTTGTTGTTGATAAAGATGAACAACCGTTCAATGCCAACATCGAAAAAATTCCGTCTTTACGCCCTGCCTTTGCAAAAGATGGTACGATTACTGCTGCAAATGCCAGCTCAATTTCTGACGGTGCATCAGCATTAGTCCTTACTACGAGTGAAAATGCCGAAAAACGTGGTTTAGCACCACTTGCAAAAATTGTTGCTTATGCTTCAAATTCACAACACCCTTCTGAATTTACCATCGCACCAGTCGGAGCAATCCAAAAAGTTTTAAACAAGACTGGTTGGAATGTTGCTGATGTGGACCTTTGGGAAATTAATGAAGCTTTTGCTATGGTTACGATGTGCCCAATTGATGAGTTTGGATTAGACGCTGAAAAAGTCAATATCAATGGTGGTGCATGTGCCTTAGGTCATCCTGTTGGCTCTACAGGTTCCCGTATTATCTTAACCTTGATCCATGCACTTAAACGTACTGGCGGTAAAAAAGGTATCGCTGCATTGTGTATCGGTGGTGGTGAGGCAACTGCTGTCGCGATCGAATTGCTATAAGCTTTAAAATTTTCAAAAAAGAGAGATACCCTATCTCTCTTTTTTATGTTTTTTTAAACAAAATTACAAATGAGCATCTTTATTTTAGTGTCTAACTGTTAAATTAAATTTTTACAATAACAATTCGGATGATTCACATGCAGCTCAACCATTATCTTAATTTTCAAGGCGAGACTGAAGCCGCATTTTTGTTTTATAAATCTGTATTTGGAGGAGAATTTTCATTTATAAAGCGCTATAACGAACTTCCAGAAGCAAAAGTCACAACACAAGAAAAAGATTATATTTTACACGTGTCTCTACCTATCAACGAATTTACAGTTTTAATGGGTTCTGATACTAGTGAAGAGTTTTGTGCACAAAACAATACCCCTTTCATCAAAGGTAATAATCACTACATCTCCATCAATCTAGATGCTCATGAAGAAGCTGAAGCGCATCGATTATTTTCAGCACTATCAGTCAATGGTCAAATTGAAATGGCTTTAGATAAAACCTTTTGGGGTGCATTATATGGCGCATTTACAGATCAGTTTGGGGTGAAATGGATGGTCAATTGTCAGCTCAACGTAAATGAATAATTGGATAAATAAGTATCGTCATTTAAGTTTTGGAAACTTTTAAAAAATAAATAGCATGCCCATTCACACAAACTATCATTTATTTCGGACATAAAAAAAGCACTGCATAAGCAGTGCTTTTTTGTGCAATCTGAATATATTACTTTTTCTTTTTCGGTCCAAGTAACATACCCATTTGACGACCTTCCATTTTTGGCGCTTGTTCAACTACACCATATTCAGCTACATCAGCTTCAATTTTTTGCAATTGAGCAAGACCTAACTGTTGGTGAGCCATTTCACGACCACGGAAACGCAAAGTAATTTTTACTTTGTTTCCTTCTTCCAAGAAACGGATAATTGCACGCAACTTAACGTTGTAATCACCAACATCTGTAGCAGGACGCAATTTAATTTCTTTCACTTGAACTTGATGCTGTTTTTTCTTCGCATCTTTTTGCTTTTGTTTCAAGTCAAACAAATGTTTGTTGAAATCCATGATTTTACAAACTGGTGGCTCTGCATTAGCAACGATCTCAACAAGGTCAAGATCAGCTTCTTCTGCAGCACGCAACGCTTCAGCTAATGAAACGATACCTTTTTGTTCACCGTCAGCGGCAACAAGGCGTACTTCTTTTGCACGGATCTCGTCGTTAAGTGCTGGACGGTTGCTTTTACCACCTTGTTGTTGGTTACGGTCAGGCTGTTTAATCTTTCTTACTCCACAATGTACCGGCCACGTTCGGCAACGGCTGCTTTCACTAGGTCAACAAATGCATCAATTGACATAGTACCTAAATTTTTACCAGAGCGAGTACGTACGTTTACTGTACCTTCCTCTACTTCACGATCCCCAAGTACCAATAAGTATGGAATACGCTCTAAAGTACGCTCACGAATCTTAAAGCCGATTTTCTCATTTCTCAAGTCTGAAATTGCTCGAATTCCATTTTCTTTGAGTTTAGCAACAACATCTTCACATGCAGCTGCTTGAGAATCAGTAATATTCATGACACATGCTTGTACTGGTGCCAACCATGGTGGCATAAAACCAGCATAATGTTCAATAAGTATACCAATAAATCGTTCAAAACTTCCAAGAATCGCACGGTGTAACATCACAGGATGATCGCGATCATTGTCTTCTGTTACATAAGAAGCATCTAAACGTAATGGTAAATTGAAGTCACACTGAATTGTACCACACTGCCAAATACGACCTAAGCAGTCTTTCAATGAAAATTCAATTTTCGGACCATAGAATGCACCTTCACCCGGTTGTTCTTCCCATTCGAGACCCGCTTCATCTAAAGCATCTGCCAATGATTTTTCAGCAACATCCCAAAGTTCATCAGCACCTACACGCTTTTCTGGGCGAGTAGAAAGCTTCATTTGAACTTCTTCAAAACCAAAGTCTTTATAAACATCTAAAGTCAGTTTGATAAAGTCAGCAACTTCTTTACCAATTTGTTCTGAAGTACAGAAAATATGCGCATCATCTTGAGTAAAACCACGTACACGCATAATGCCGTGTAAAGAACCTGATGGCTCATTACGGTGACATGAACCAAATTCAGCCAAGCGAATTGGAAGATCACGGTAAGATTTTAAACCTTGGTTAAACACTTGAACGTGACAAGGACAGTTCATTGGTTTTACTGCGTAGTTACGGTTCTCAGAATGAGTCGTAAACATATTTTCAGCATAGTTCGCAGCATGACCAGATTTTTCCCAAAGTGAGAAATCCACGATTTGTGGTGTTTTCACTTCAAGATAACCATTGTCTTGCTGAACTTTACGCATGTATTGTTCAAGAACTTGATAAATAGTCCAACCATTTGGATGCCAGAACACCATACCCGGTGCTTCTTCTTGCATATGGAACAAATCAAGCGCTTTACCAATTTTACGGTGATCGCGTTTTTCAGCTTCTTCGATACGTTTGATATATGCTGCTAGTTCTTTTTTATCAGCCCAAGCTGTACCGTAGATACGTTGTAATTGTTCATTTTTAGCATCACCACGCCAGTATGCACCAGAGATTTTAGTGAGCTTAAATGATTTTAAGAATTTAGTGTTTGGAACGTGCGGACCACGACACATATCCACATATTCTTGGTGATAGTACAAGCCCATTTCAGTTTCATCAGGCATATCTTCAACAAGACGTAATTTGTAGTCTTCACCACGAGCAGTAAACACTTCAACAACTTCAGCACGAGGAGTCATTTTTTTGATGACATCATAGTCTTGGCTGATGAGCTGTTTCATACGCTCTTCAATCGCAGCCATGTCATCCAAAGTTAATGGTTTTGGCATCCAGATGTCATAGTAGAAACCTTCATCAATGACAGGACCAATCACCATTTTCGCTTCTGGAAATAATTGTTTTACCGCATGACCCACCAAATGCGCGCAAGAGTGACGAATGATCTCAACACCCTCTTGATCTTTAGGGGTAATGATTTGCACATTCGCATCTTCGGTAATTAAGTCACATGCATCAACTAAGCGACCATTTACTTTCCCTGCAACCGTATTTTTAGCAAGACCAGGCCCAATACTTTGAGCAACTTCCATAACGGAAACAGAATGATCGAAACTTTTTTGATCGCCATTTGGCAATGTGATAATAGGCATAATAAAAAATCCTTAAGGAGTGATGCCCCTTACACGAGGGCATGTCACCGCGAGATTATGATCGAGGATAAGCCTCAAGATAAAATCGGTGGAACAAAAATTTAAAGTGTGACAAATTTTACACCCTTAACCGCGCTTTATAAACCTTTGCTTTGAAAATAATCGACGGATTGATGATTTTTTTATAATGAGAATTACTCTCTAAAGGTACTCCATTTCACAAAGTGGCGATCTTGATACACCCATAAATGTGAAAATTGCGGAATAATTGACTCGCTTTGACTTGGTCTAAGGAACACAAAATCATCTACTTTTATGGGATGATTCTTGGGAACATTCACCAATTCTTGATTGCTACTTCTGCCATATAATGGATGTGGATGACTACCAATAGGATAAACATAATCAGCCAACCAATAGCCGCCATAGATAAACAAGGCTTTATTTTTATGTGGAAATTTATTCAAAAATGGCATTCCCGGAAGTTCTGTATACGGCAGTTCTTTTAAAACAGGGCTCGCGATCCATAAAGCTGCTTGTATGGGCGCTAAGTCATCCAAATCAAAATCACTTGGCTTGACGAGCATTGAACCAAACGAAAGATCATTACATACACTATGTTTCACGTGGAAACAAAAGCTCGGGCTACCTCCGCCATTAAAGCAAAGTTGCTCATGCCAAAGACTTGGGTACTGTGTTCTAATCATTTCAATATATTTAAAATAGATTTCTTGTGATTCTTCAAAAGCTTTATCCGCTTTTTTTATTATTTTAGGCAGTTTATTGACATGTGCATCATAGCCCATCAAACCTGACAATGTTAAATACTCTGGATTCTGTTGAATCAGACTAAGCATATCAGCTAAATCTTCATCTGAAGCAACGCCCCCTCTATGTAAACCAACATCAATTTCGATATTGATCTGCAATCTTAGCTTTTCTTGCTGCGCAAAATTTAGATACTGATTCAGCCTTGTTTTAGTATCAACTAACCATTGAATATTCACATTTTTATACTGAGAGTTTTCCTTATAAAATGATATAACAGCGTGAATCGGCATGGGCTTCCCAAGCAAAATATCAGCCTCTGGAAAATCTTCTACTAGACTAATCAGTTGTGGTAAATGAAAAACCATAAACCGCTCTGTCTGAAAACTTTCACTTAAAAGTTTCAATAAATCTAAGCTCGCAAGAGATTTGACCACCAAACGTGGTTTCAAATGTTGAGCAACTGACAATTTTCTTTGTACATATTGAATGTTTTTCTGCAACAGCGCTTGATCTAAAATCAGTCTTGGCACAGCAAGCTGCTGTGTCTTTAAATCATGTGAAATTTGCTCAAAATATTCATCCAACATTGCATTCACCTCTATATTTTAATTTTCAGATAAAAATAATTTTTCTAAATATGGATTTAAAAATTTTGCTTGAGGATCTAAGGCTGCTCTAAGTTGTAAAAAATCATCCCATCTTGGATATAAATCACGTAATTTATTTGTGGATAAAGTATGCATTTTCCCCCAATGTGGTCGCCCTTTATATCGCTGTAAAATAGGCTCAACGACATCAAAAATTAAACGTGGATCTTGTTTATGATATTGATGAACAGAAATCGAAATCGAATCTTGCTGATAAAATGGACTTAGCCAAATATCGTCACCTTGTACAAAACGAAATTCTAAGGGGAAAAATGTAGCGACATGCTTTGCTCGAAGTGCATGCAATACTTCATCAAGACATTCTAATCCTTGATCCACAGGTATCTGATATTCCATTTCATTAAATTTTGTATTTCGTGGTGTAGGGAAAATCTTGCCTGACCAATCAATAAAAGTGGTCGATTTCACAAAAATTCCCAAGAGTTTTTGTAAGTATGGATTGAGCTTAGGAAAGCTTTTGGTTAGCTCAGAACACATCGTAAGTAGCGCATCTTCAGAAGGCCATGATTCAGTCCGTGGAATAATATCCAGTTCAGTTTCATCCAAAGTCTTCAACATTAACTGATTTTGGTAGGAAAATATAAAGCACTCTATATGCCGATGCTGTTGTTTCCATTGATGAATATTTTGCTTCATTTGATCTAGTGAGCAAAGTTCAATATGTTCTTTTAATTTATAACGCGCTTTGTTTTGCATGGTAATTTTGGTCAAGATACCAAAGCTTCCCAAAGCGACTCGACCCGCTGTGAAAATCTCAGCATTTTCATGTGAAGAACACTGTAATAACTCCCCTGTTGCCGTCAGCAATTCGAATGACTCAACATAAGCCGAAATACATTTTAAATTTGCGCCCGTTCCATGAGTCCCTGTTGAAACTGCGCCTGCTAAACTTTGTTGATCAATATCACCCTGCTGCATCAAAGATTGATTGATCGGATCGAGATATCTCGGCAAATTAAACAGTCTTGTTCCAGCAAAAATAGTACTTTGACAGTGTGCTAAATCAGATTTTTCTACACCAGAAATATGATCTAAAGAAAGTAAACTCTCATCCGTACAAACCAATGGCGTAAATGAATGTCCTGCACCTACGACTCGAATTTTTGGATTATTTTTAACAATCTCTTGTAACTCAGCAATATTTTCAGGATACAAAATCTGTCTCGGATTGGAACTTTGCAATCCCGACCAATTTGACCAATGTTGTGACTGCTTTTGTTCATGCATCAAAGCTCTCCTTGGCTAACTGCAGTTCTTAAACTTCCATGATTAGTGCGCTTTGCCAGCTCATGTTCTGGCACTTTGCTAGGTCGTGTACTTCGATCCAACTCTCGATCTGGGACAGCCCTTAATAATTGCTCGGTTAAACCTTGATATTTGTATTGAATCGCAGCCAAAGTCCATTGACCAAATAAGGTATGTCCACCTTCATAAGCTTGTTGCTGATATTCTTCATTGGTGGTGATATACCCCATATAATCATTGCAATAAGAACATAACCATACATTTGAAATTTCATGTTTTTCGCTTAGACATTTTCGTACTGTTTGTAGCAGTCTTTGCCCTGAAATCGTGGTAATTTCTCCTGGGCAACAAATCAAAGCTAATTGTCCAATTTTGATAATTTGTAAAGGTACGATACTGGGTACTAATGGGCTCTCAATGATTGCCCCCACCTTAACCTGACGATTCATTTCACTCGCTAAGGGATCAGTCACACTCGGCAATGTCCCGATATTTCGACCAAAAATTTTCTTCGACCCAGCTTCGATAAAAATATGCTTAGCACCTTGTGAAGCAAATAAATTTTTATAAAACAAATAGTTAGGAGCATTTACATCTTTGAGTTTTTTATATTTATAACGGTTTGCAACCACATTCATTGCCTTAACAACAAAAGTAGACACCCCTTTACCATCTACAGGCGTCCCAGCCGCAAATGCCGTACCATGACAAGGTATGCTGGTTCTGGCATCCATTTCACCTTGAGCAAATTCGGCAGGTATTTCAATATTACTCAAATCTACATAGCAAAAAACTGCATCAACATTTCCCTTTACTTTTACTGTTTTATTTTCAAAAGCGGTAAAAGCTAATTGGCTTTGTAAACAACCATTTTTCTTTGCATATTCATATTCTTTTTCACCTTTAATTTGTTGGCGAATTTTATTTTGATGAGGTCCATGAAAATGTGGTGAAACATCACCTGCTGTTGCTTGTGCAAAGATTGTCACGGGATTTTCGATACCTTGTTGCTTCAATAAAGCTTCAGCATCTTGCGCCGCATATCCCTTATTATCACCATCATGTGCATTGAGAGAATTGCCCAAACAGGTCGCATGTACCCCAAAAAAAGAGATAAAAGCCTGTAAATTCCCCTGCCGATAAAAACCGATTAATTGCATTTCACGGTTCAAAGCCAAATGAGTTTCATGTTCTGATCTTGGCTCGACTTCTGGATTTTGGTTATAAGCATCTAAGGAACGATTCCAAGCGACAGGAGTCGCTGTATCAAAACTTTGCTGACAAATTGCAATTTCCGTCTCAGATTGATGGCTTAAAGCATTTTCAACACTCGATACAACCGCAAGTACAATGGCATCCAAATGCTCGGGAACAAAACCCGGTGTAGGCATATTATACAAGGCTTCATAAGCGCAGCCGCCTGGACCAGAATGCGTATGTGTTGCCGTTAATACAAATTGATTTTCATTAAATTGTTCACCTAATTTTTCTTGTAATAATTGCTGTGTTTTTTGGCGCATTGCGGCAGTGATACAACCAAGATCTAAACAGCAAAAGATCAATAGATTTTGTTTTTCATCCAAAATTGTAAAACTTCGAACATATAACGCAGTACGTTTTTCAAATGCACGATGTGACCACATCCCATAACCAAACATGGCATAGCCTTTGGGTTGTATTTGTATTTCTTGCTTATCCCATCCAACTAGATACATGATTATTTCCCTTTTCCTTGATTCTTTTTTTAAAATTGCTAAGAGAATCCGATTGAAAGTTAATCAAAATTATGCGATACCTCAAAGGGTAAAACGAACATATTTTTGGGGGGCAAAACGGACTTATGCCTAAATTTTCACAACATTATTCGTCACATCATTTTTATGTTCCTCCTGCGATTCTCTCAGGATTAATTCATTTTGCGGAACAGCATCAGCTTGCTTATCAACATTGGTTTAGCCGATTCAATCTTGATATTTCGCAGATTAGAAACTTGCAATGTTTCGTGACTTTTCAACAGCTTTGTCAAGTAATCAAATCCGCCATAGAAGAAACCTCTATCACATCACTGGGTTTACATATTGGTCGTAGTGATGGACTCATCTCGATGGGAATTTTAGGTTTTGCGATGCAAGCTTGTAAAACCGTGGCTGAAGCCATGCACATCGGGCTGCATTATCATCGTATTTCAGGTAGCGTTCTGGACTTAAATTTCCATGAATATGATGATTATTGTGAACTTGAAATCTCACCGAAAATCCCAGATCCGATACTTTTTGAGTTTTTCTGTGATGAAGTCCTGAGTAGCATTTTGAGTTGCTATATTGCGATGGTGGGCGATCAAGATGATCTATTAAGTATCGAAATCAATTATAAACCTAAACATTTTCAGGAATATAATAGCATTTTCAACTGCCCTATCCATTTCAATTCAAACCGAAATGTAATGCGTTTCGATCGCAAATTTTTAAATAAAACACTTAAATCTTATAGCCCTGCAAACTATGCAACTGCAATTCAAATTTGTGAACAAACACTTCAGCAAATAACTCAAATCAACCAAGCCAGTTATGCTGAAATTTTAAAGCAATTGATTGAACAAAATTTGCCAGAACGATTTGATATGAAACAAGCGGCACAACATTTAAAAATCAGTGAACGACATCTTCGTCGTCAATTACTTGAAGATGGTTTAAGTTTTCAGCAAATTCGCCAAGATATTTTACAATGTAAAGCCAAGGAAATGTTGTTGAAAAATCACACAATAAGTGAAATAAGTCAACAACTTGGATTCAGTGAACTCCGTGAATTTAGGCGTGCATTTAAGCGTTGGACAGGCGCTGCACCCTCGATTTATAAACACAATTTACAGGTTTAACACAGTGTTTAAGTAATGCATTAATTTCAAATATAAATATTTAAAATCAATGTATTAACAAAATACATCGAATACTCGACTAAAGAATAAATGAAAGATTGCGAATAAATGCTTATCTTTTTACACAGGAAATAGAAAAATTATACATGGAGTTTTAAAATGGTCAGTGCTTACGACGAGTTACCTCGCACCCCTGCAAATTTTGTTGCATTATCACCTTTACGTTATTTGGAACGTGCTGCATATATTTATCCAAATCAAGCAGCGATGGTTCACGGGGCGAGAACAATTACTTGGCGTGAAAAATATCTGCGTTGCCGCCAGTTTGCGCATCAGTTGCAAAATTTGGGCATTCAGAAAAATGATACTGTTTCAGTTTTACTTCCAAACATTCCAGCTATGATCGAAGCACATTTTGCTGTGCCTATGGCTGGGGCTGTTCTAAATACTCTAAATACCCGTTTAGATGCCAAAACTATTGCATTTATGCTCGAACATGCGGAAACCAAAGTGCTTTTGGTTGACCCAGAGTTTGCAGCGCTTGCTCAAGAAGCAATTGCATTGGTTTCACAAGAAATTTATGTGATCGACGTTGCTGATGCTGAGTATGAGGAAAATGATACAACTCCACGCATCGGACAAGTCGAATATGAAGACTGGCTCAAAGGTGGCGATGCAAATTTTGAATGGCATTTACCAAGTGATGAATGGGATGCGATTAGTCTAAATTATACATCTGGAACAACGGGCAATCCGAAAGGTGTGGTTTATCATCATCGTGGTGCTTATATCAATGCAGCAAGTAATATCATTGCTGGAGGCATGACACCACGTTGTACTTATCTTTGGACCTTACCGCTTTTCCATTGTAATGGTTGGTGTTTTGCTTGGACGATTGCAGCCAATGGCGGAACCAATATCTGTCTACGTAAAGTTGATCCAATCTTGGTCTACAAACTGATCGACCAATATAAAGTCGATTATTTCTGTGGTGCGCCAATTGTATTGTCAATGCTGATCAATACACCTAAAGACCAGCAAATCAAATTTGATCATCGTGTTGAGGTTATGGTTGCTGGCGCTGCACCTCCTGCAGCGATTATTGAAGGCATGCATCATATCGGCATCCAAGTCAATCATGTCTATGGTTTGACTGAAACCTATGGTCCATCAGGCATGTGTGCAGCTCAAGCAGGCTGGAGCGATTTGTCTATTCAAGAACAAGCACAGTTACATTCTCGTCAAGGTGTACCGTATCCTTTGCAAGACAGCATGCGTGTTCTTGATCCAGATACCATGCAACCTGTGCCAAATGATGGGCAAACCATGGGCGAAATTATGTTCCGTGGCAACATTGTCATGAAAGGTTATTTGAAAAATGCTCAAGCCACTGAAGAAGCGTTTAAAGGTGGTTGGTTCCATACTGGTGACTTAGCCGTTTGCCAACCTGATGGCTATGCAAAAATCATGGATCGTTCAAAAGATATTATTATCTCTGGTGGTGAAAATATCTCATCTTTAGAAGTTGAAGAAATTCTCTATACTCATCCATCTATCATGACCGCCGCTGTGGTCGCAAAGCCAGATCCACGTTGGCAAGAAGTGCCTTGTGCATTTATTGAATTAAAACAAGGGGCAACGACAACGCCTGAAGAAGTTATCGAATTTTGTAAACAGCATTTAGCGCGTTATAAAGTGCCGAAAGATGTGGTTATTGCAGAGATTCCAAAAACATCGACTGGAAAATTGCAGAAATTTGTACTTCGTGAATGGGCAAAAGAACGCTCTATCGGTGAGTTTGGTTAATTCTTTTTGCTATGGAAATGCAATTCAGTTTTTTAATTGCATTTCCTAAGCTATTAGACTTCTTTCATAAATTAAAAAATGATCAGTTATTTAGGTAAAAAGTATCATACGCTCACATTTGCCGTGAGTAATTTAATTTACTTTGCGTAGATAATCTTTCTTACTTTGTTTTCGGACAAAGTAAGCAAAACCATTTGTCGAACAAATGGGCATACATCCCTGTAGCCCTTGTCCGACGGACGGCATCCTGCCTTAATTGCAAATTTTATTATGTTTTGAAGCAAAATGATTAGGGTATAAATTTGAGTAATAAATGACTTATGCAAGAACTCTGTTCTTCTTTACTTTTAAATTTTCTATGTTCTTTTTTAATTCTTCATATTGATACATTATTTAGCAAAAACAACGATCCTTAGAAGCTATAATTTTTTCTGCTAGGAGTTCATCTTCCTTTAATACTTAAAACACAATTTTAAAAAATATTTGAAAATACACTGAGACATCTCATTGAAACCGAAGCTCATTGAAAAATTAAGCACTCACCTCGAACTTTCTCCTAAACAAGTTTTTCTGTGTTTACTCTATGTTCCCATCATTCCAACAATCGCTTTTTGCTTATACATTCTTATTGCTGCGCTGGGTAGCCTCATCCTCAGTCAAAATATTCTTGAGGATTTGACTCATTTTTTTGCCGATGACGGATATTTAGAGGCTATTGGAATTTTCTTATTAATCCTCATTTTCGTTACTGTATTTTATTATGTTGTGATTATGATCTTTGCCTATTTTTCACAAATCTTATTTTCCAAGATGAAAAGAGTGAATTTTTATACAATTTCAATATCAAGCTTAATTTTAGCTCTGTGTATCACAACATTATTAGAATTTAGCTTTCCGCCTTCATTGAATGGTTTGGCATTTATAAGCTCGATTTGTTTATTTTATTCAAGTACTTTCTGGTTTTTTGCCTATAAACAACATATTCGAAATATATTCAATCCTCAATCCAATTAAATCCAAACAACTCATAGCTGATGTAAAAAATAGAATATAAGCGCATATTTCACCTTAACAATAATGTGAAGCCCAATATACAAAAGCGACCCGTCGGATTAATACTGAGCAGTTCAGAGTTTTAAATCCTCCCCAACCCTCCTTTTTCAAAGGAGGGAGCTTATCTTTTCTAAAATATATCAATCACCGTCGGTTCCTCTCATTTTCAAAGAAGAGAACGCTATCCAAATGAATTAATAACAACGCACAAAGATCCAAATCAATAATTTTAAACATAAAAAAGCGACCTATTGGATTAATACTGAGCAGTTTAGAATTTTTAAATCCCCCCCAACCTTCCTTTTTCAAAGGAGGGAGCTTATCTTTACTAAAATATATCAATCACCGTCGGTTCCTCCCATTTTAAAGAAGAGAACTCGATCCAAATGAATTAATGACAACGCACAAAGATCCAAATCAATAATTTTAAACATAAAAAAAAGCGACCCATCGGATCGCTTTTAGAGAAATATTTACTTTGCCTTTCCTTGCTCGGAAAGCAACGCAACTTGTTGCACATAATTTAAAAATTTAAGTTTAGATTCTGCCAATTCTTCTTCGGTAGGCTCTAAAGCTAGATCACGATGAATACGAAGCACATGCTGACGCAAAGTGTGAGCTTCAGCAGCATTGTATGATTTACAAAATTCTTTAATCGCAGGATCACGTTGTTCGAGCATACGAGCAACCCAACGATCCAATTGCGCTAGTTTTTTTGCACCTTGTTTAGGTGTCAAATAAGACAAAATCATTGCCTCATCTTCATTGCGAAGTAATTTGCCAACACGCTGAAATTGACGACGACGTGCTTCAAATGATGTGATCAATTGCACATCAAGCAATGCTTCGATGAGACGTTCTTCTACAGGTAAATCTTCAATTTGCTTTTTTGAAAGTTCTGCCAGTTGTTCACCTAAAGCAGCCATACGTTGTACGGCTTTCTTTTGTTCGGTTTTACTTGCACGTCCTTCTAAAGATTCAAAATCATCATCAGTAAAACGTTTGGGACGACGTGCCACGATTAATCTGCCTCGTAAAATTTAGCTGCAAACAGTGCAAGGACTTCAGACAAAGCCTTTTCTTCATCGGGACCATCAATCACTAAACGTAAAGTGGTTCCCTTACCTGCACCGAGCATGAGTAAAGAAAGAATATTTTTTGCATCCACCAGTTTCTCACCTTTACCAATTTGAATCTTCGATTTAAATTTGGTGGTGACTTCGATGAGTTTACCAGATGCACGCGCATGTAATCCTAATTTATTAATTACGTCAACAGTTGTGTCAATCATGACCAGTGCTTCATTTCTCTATGTAAAACTTGAATAGTCCATTTAGACTCGAGTGCTTTTTTCAGTTGATCTACGATATAAACCGAGCGATGCTGACCGCCAGTACATCCGATCGAAACAGTAATATAGTGTCGATGCCCTTCGGCAAACGCAGGTAACCATTTATCTAAAAGATGATAAATGTCATCAAACATTTCTTGGGTTTGCTCACTTTCCTGCAAAAATTTTTGAACTGGCAAATCCAAGCCAGAGTATTTTCGAAGTTCAAGATCCCAATGCGGGTTTGGCAAATGACGAACATCAAAGACAAAATCAGCATCCAAAGGGATGCCATGTTTATAACCGAAAGATTGTAAAATTAAAATAAGTTTATCTGACTGCCCCAACTTCGACAACAGCGTATCTTTTAAATCATGTACGCTTTTATCAGTTGTATCAATATGCACTGTGGCACGAAGTTGAATCGGAAGTAATAATTGTTTTTCTTCCTGAATACATTCGTTCAAACTTTGAAAACGACTAGACAAAGGATGAGGACGACGTGATGCACTAAAACGTGCAATCAATTCCTGATCTTGGGTTGTGAGGTAAATAACATCTACCTCACCATGTTTCTGCAATAGTTGAAAAACATGATCAAAACCCTGTAAATCTTCTTTAGTGCTTCGTACATCTACACCCAAAGCAAGTTGTTCAAGATTATTTTCATGATCAAGTTTTTCTACAATTTCGGGCAAAAGTGCCAACGGCAAATTATCAATGCAGTAATAACCCAAATCCTCAAGTACCTGCAAAGCAGATGACTTCCCTGAACCAGATTGTCCTGTCACGATAAGTATGCGTTTCATGGCATGGCGATCCCAAAAAAGGTCTAAGAAGAATATTTAACCTGCAAATTATCAATCAAACGAGTTTTCCCGAGTTTTGCAGCAATAAACAATACAACATCTTGGTCGAATTGATCAATCTTTTGTAAGCTAGGACTACGCGCTTCAATATAATCCACAACAAAACCAGCATCAGTTAAATTTACACGGATTTTTTCCAAAACATCTGACAATGCTTGACCGTTATGCAAATCAGTTTCTGCTGTTTTTAACGTCTGATAAATCGTTGGTGCTGTTTTACGCTCTTGTTCTGAAAGATAACCATTTCGAGAACTGAGCGCTAAACCATCTTCAGCACGAGTAATCGGAACACCAATCACATCGATCGGCATATTGAGATCACGGACTAACTGTTTGATCACCGCCAATTGCTGAAAATCTTTTTGACCAAAAAATGCATAATTTGGCTGAACGATATTAAACAATTTAGTGACGACAACAGCTACGCCATCAAAGTGACCCGGACGTTGTAAACCACAAAGATCATTGGTAATTTCGCCGACACTAATGTTGGTCAAACGTGGATGATTGCCATACATTTGTTCAACTGATGGTGCAAAGACAATGTCACAGCCCACTTCAGCCAAGAGATGACTATCATGCTCTAAAGTACGTGGATAATTGTCAAAATCTTCATTAGGTCCAAATTGAATTGGATTCACAAAAATACTAACCACTACAACATCACAAAGCTTGCGTGCTTCACGAACAAGATTCAAATGTCCTTCATGCAGATTACCCATCGTCGGCACAAAACCAATCATTTTTCGTGACGCTCGAGCTGGATTCAGCGATGCAGATAATCCTTGAATAGTAGTTTCAGTTTTCATGTTTACAGCTCTACTTGGAAAGTATGTTCTTTGGCAGGGAAAGACTGATCTTGAACTGCAGCATGGTATGCTTTGAACGCATCCAAAATAGCCGTTTCACCTGACTGTTCTTTCATAAAATTACGCACAAAACGTGCTACACGGCCAAAGGTCAATCCCAGCATATCTTGTACCACCAAGACTTGACCATCCGTTTCAACTCCAGCACCGATACCGATTACTGGAACTTCTGGAAATAATTCTGCAATTTCTTTGCCCATTTGGGCAGGTACGCATTCTAATAACAAAATCGCAGCACCCGCCTCAACAACAGCTTTACAATCAGCAATCAATTGATCAGCGGCTTCACGAGTTTTGGCTTGCAATTTATAACCACCAAACACATTGACGGATTGAGGAGTTAAACCTAAATGCACACAAACTGGCACACCATTTCGAGTTAAAACTGCCACAGTTTCAGCTAACCAAGCGCCGCCTTCAACTTTGACCATCTGTGCGCCAGCTTGCATCACTGTTCTAGAGTTGATCAAGGCATCATTTACAGTGGCATAACTTAAAAATGGCAAATCACACAAAATAAATGCATGTTGGTTGGCACGGCGTACAGCAGCAGCATGATAAGCCATATCAGCAACAGTCACAGGCAAAGTCGAATCATGACCTTGAATCGCCATTCCCAATGAATCGCCAATTAAAATTGTATCAATTTCTGCAATTTCCATGGCTTTTGCCATGCTCGCATCATAACAAGTTAAACATGAAAATTTACGACCTTTCGCTTTAAAGTCTTTTAAATTACTTAAACTAATCATGATGTTATTCCTCTATCCATAGAATCTTTGCAATGAAAATAATTTATTCATTGATCCAAGATTCGTCGGCAAGCGCAGTTAAAGTCGCATGCTGTGTCAATTCTAAATTTGCTAAAGACTGACCCGCAATCTGTATTGTAGGATCCAAATCTAAAAGTGGTATGACAACAAAATCGCGTTCTAAAATACCCACGTGTGGTACTGTAAGCCGCTCATTTTGAATATTTTCCTGCCCATAAAGCAGTAAATCTAAATCTAAAGTGCGTTCACCCCAACGACGTAAACGTACACGCCCAGATTCATTTTCAAATCGCTGTAACTCATCCAACAACGCTAGAGGCTCAAGCTCTGTGACCAATTCTGCGACTGCATTAAAATAATTGGGCTGATCTTGAGGTCCCATAGGCGGACTTTGGTAAAGTTTAGACACACGAACTTGCCCTAAACTTTGCAATTTTTCAATAGCTTCTTTCAAAATTTCTTGCGAATCGCCTAGATTACTGCCTAGACCGATGTAACTCACGACACTCATTGAGTCGGTCCAAAGATAACTTTCGCAAGATCACGCTGAACACGTTTACGTTTTAAAATCGGATGATCAGCTTGAATCGATTCGACCTGACCTTGTTGATTGATAATCGTCGTGAGTTGTTCACTTTGTTCATGATTTCGACTACGACGACTACGTCTACTACGCGTTTCAGATTCTTTCACCAACGGCTCAATCACAGTGCTGGCTTTTTTATCTTGATTCTGCGTTTCAACAGGTACAGCTTCATCTTGCGCTTTACGGCGATTTTTTGCTCGTTGACGATTATAACTACTGATGGCACGTTCTTTTTCATCCGTGCTCATATTTTGGTAAGCATCCCACCAAGCACCCATGCCTTGTGTCGTTTGATCACCTGATTTTTCACGCAAAAGCATAAAATCAAAACCAGCACGGAAACGTGCATGCCCTGCCAAAGCTTCAATTTGTTGTGGTTTCGGTTGCAACAAACGACTTTGCATTTCCCAAACTTCACGTACAAATGTTTCAGCAAAACGAGGAATAATGGTACGCGTTGCTTGTCGTTTCAATACATCTAAACCTGCTTGCGCACGAGCTTCTGCTGCAACGACACCTTTTGCAGTATAAAAATTATAGCGTTCTAAGAAATTTTCCCAGAGCAATACCGCATAGAAAAATGCAGGATTAATGGTTTTACCAATTTGAATACGTTGATCCGTATTTTTCGCTGCCAATTCTATAAATTTAGTAATTTGAGTTGGAACTTCAGCAAACAGTTGTCGCCATACACCAAACTCGATCAACATCGGCATGATGCGGTACAAATGCCCCATGGTAAATAATTTTTGTGACTCATCATATAAACGATGTGGTGAGACATCACGTAAAAGCTGAGTCATTTCAGGGGTAAATACTTTGAGAATCGCTGGGTCAATGTCAAAATTGAGTTTGGCTGCAAAACGTAAAGTTCGCAGCATACGAACTGGATCTTCTTCAAAGCGTAAAGCTGGATCACCTAATAATCGCAATGTCTTATTTCGAATATCGTCTATCGCATTGCAAAAATCTAAAACAATACCTTTGCGTGGCTGGTAATACATTGCATTGATCGAAAAATCTCGACGAGAGAAATCCTGTTCGATCGTACCCCAATTATTATCACGCAAAATCATCCCTTGGGCGGAGGTGACTGCTTTTTTAGGTGGTGCACGGAAAGTTGCAACTTCAATTAACTCTCGCCCAGAATAAACATGAGCCAATTCAAAACGACGTCCAATAATTCGGCAACGACGTCCAAAAACTTCTTTTACTTGTGAAGGTGTAGCATTGGTTACCGCATCAAAATCCTTGGGATTTAGCCCAAGCATCAGGTCACGAACCCCTCCACCAACTATATAAGCTTCATAGCCAGCTTTCGTTAGAGAATCAATAACATCTAGGATGGAAGAAGGTAATTGGGCGGTGGATAGACCACACTTTGACGCACGCAAAGTTTGCAAAAGACACTGTCTCCTACGTCGGGACGTAAAAAATCATAATTATGCTAATAATATCGCTAACCTTGTGAAAGGGCAATTTGATTATTTTATTCTATTCAAGTTTATTTCAATACAAACTTTAGAATATCGTCCGCTATAAAGATAAAAGTGCTTTATTTTTTTCCAATAGTTTCGGGCCAATCCCTTTAACCTTTTGTAATTCTTCAATAGTTTTAAATCCACCCGATTGATTACGATAGTCAATAATGGCCTGTGCTTTCTTTGCACCCACACCATTTAATTGTTGTAATTGTTGCTGATTTGCAGAGTTTAGACTGATTTTTCCACTCATGCCTTGAGAAGCATAGGCAGAATCTTTGGATTTACTCTGTCTTTTTTCATGTATTTGTGGTGTTGAAAGATAGTATTGGTCTGATTTTTCTTGTTTTAAACGCTGATCTTGCGCCTGTTGCCGCGCTTTCCACGCTGCATAAGCTTGATCTGATTTTTGATCAGCAAAAGTAGGATAGGAAAAATTTAAAATGATCAATAAAGCCATTAGACAAAGTAGGAGCTGTTTAAAAGCTGACTTGAGCATCGCTAAAGATAGATACGACACGCTGTTCCCCATAAAATTTCAAATCGTTATAAATATAAAATTGCTTTTCTTTCATATTGATGCTTAAAAGTATCTTTTTATCCGTTTCAATCGTTGGTGCCTAAAACATCGATAAATTTTAAATAACTCTGAATTTTTCCAACAGCACCAAAGACGTAAATTCTCTTATCATTTGACTATAAAAAGCACATATTATTTTCGATAAACCCAGCCCATGTGCTTATTTATACCTTGCTTATTTGCCTTGTTGGTTAGCCTTTAGAAAAACTTTGGCTTCATCCCAAAGCTGATCCATTTCCTCTAAGCTCATTTCTTCTAATTTTTTATGGTTTTGTCTAGCCTGATCTTCGATATAGCCAAAACGTGCTTTAAATTTATCAATCGTTGCCAACAATGCCTTTTCACTGGAAATATTGAGCTTTCGTCCCACATTGATCAATGAAAATAAACAATCACCAAATTCATCTAATATTTCATCTGAATTTTCCGATTGTAGCGCCTGTCTAAACTCAGCCAATTCCTCTTCGACTTTTGCATAAGCGCCATTTATATCTGGAAAATCGAAACCTATTTTGGCGACATTTTTTTGAATTTGCTCTGCCTGTACCAATGCTGGTCCATGCTTAATCTCATTCAAACGTGACTGTGGCTTACCCTTTTTTTCTTGAATTTTAATTTCTTTCCATAACGCTGAAACCTGTTCAGGTGTTAAATCTTGAAATTTTTCTGCTTCAAAAACATGAGGATGGCGGCGAATAAGTTTTTGGCTAATTGCCTCGACCACATCATCAAAATCAAAATCCCCCTGCTCTTTATACATCTGAGCCTGAAACACAACTTGCAGCAACAAATCGCCTAGTTCATCACGAACTTCATCAGGATTTTTGCCACGAACAGCAGCTTCAACTTCATAAGCTTCTTCGATTGCATAAGGTGTTAGACTTTCCGGAGTTTGAGCTTTATCCCACGGACATTTTTCACGTAATTCTTGCATGATTTGGAGAAGTTTTTGCATGGAAATATCCGTCGATTTAAAAGCTAGACTATTATAACTATTGCCATTATTAGCACAATTATGTAAAACACTTGAATGAATAATCCGCAAACAAAATAAAAAGGAAAGATTATGTCGCTCAATATTTTCATCACAGGGGCAGCTCAAGGTATAGGAGCAGCAACAGCTCAGTTATTTGTAAAACATGGATTTAAAGTTGGGATTTACGATAAAAATATCGCTCAAGCGACGACACTTGCTGAGCAATTAGGACAAAATGCACATGCAGGTTTCCTTGATGTTAGCGATGAAACAAGCTGGAAAAATGCACTGAATGATTTTATAGAATGGGCTGGGGAGCTTAATATTTTAATCAACAATGCAGGCATTTTATTTTCAGGAGCTTTTGAAAATACAGCATTGGATCAACATTTACGTACGATCGACATCAATGTCAAAGGTGTTCTCATCGGTTGCCACAGTGCATTTGAATATTTAAAAAAGGCGCGTTTTGCTCGTATCATCAATCTATCTTCAGCTTCTGCTATCTATGGACAAGCGGATCTTGCCTCATATTCTGCCAGTAAATTCGCAGTCCGTGGTCTGACCGAGGCTCTAGATGTCGAATGGCAAAAATATGGCATTCGGGTACTGGATGTAATGCCATTATTTGTGCAAACAGCAATGGTCAAAGATATGGATGCAGCTTCGATTCAAAAAATCGGGGTAAATCTTTCTCCACAAGACGTTGCCGAACAAATCTTTAAACTTGCAAAAAGTCCAAATCATTTGCTGACTCCAACCCATACACCTATTGGGCTGAAAACCAAAGTTTTATATCAACTGTCTGCATTGAGCCCTCAAATAATCAATCGCTTGACTAACCTTTATTTTAGCAAACGCGCTTGATTGATTTTTATCATGAAATCATTTTATGTCATTTATTGGGAAATATAGAAAAATTTCCCAATAAAAAATTCGTTCATTATCAATGACTATAATTTGTTTTTTAAATAGAATCCGAGAACACTTCCTCCAAGTGTTTATATTTTAAAAACTATTCTATTAGCGAAATAAATTATGAAAAAATTACTTATTTGTGCCACTGTTGCATCTCTTTCTTTCCCAGTTTTGGCTGCTGATGCAACCACAAAACTTAGCTCTACAGAGCTTAAAGCCATGGACTGTGCAACCTTGTCTGTAGAAAAAGCAGATGCTAAACGTGCACTCGATGGCGCTGACAAAAACATTGCAAATATCAATGCCCGTGCGCAAGATCCGTCAGCTAAAGTTAGTAAATGGGCTGGCATCGCTAGCGGTGCGATGGGTGCTTTTGGTAAAGGTGACTCTAGAGCAAATCAAGTTGCCACAGCACTTGCTGGGCCTGAAGATACTTCAGATGCCAACAACTTAGAAGCTCAGCAAAAAGTGAAATCTGTTTCTCAAACCAATATGGAAAATATTGCGGTTTATCAAAAATCTAAAAAATGTAAAATTTAATTTTTAATTTAGAAATAATCCTTAATCTTATTTTGCTGTCTTTGCATAAATTTTATGAAGAAATAGCAAATATTAAAAAGCCCACTTGATGAAGTGGGCTTTTCCTTATGATGAATTCAAGCGTTTAGTTACCTTGCACTAAACGGCGGGCACTGATAATACCCGGTTGTTGCTCCAAACGAGCAAGCAAGCGAGACAACTGTGCCAAACCTTTGACTTCAATCAACAATTTCATATTTGCAATACCATCCGATTCGGAAATCGTATTGACCTGACGAATATTGATTTGATCTGAGAAGATCACTTGAGTTAAATCTTTCAGTAAACCACGACGATCATAAGCTTCCACCACGATTTGTACGCTTTGACCACGGGTAGGCTGCATTTCCCAATCCGCTTCTACCGCACGCTCAGGTTCAAGCTTGATCATGCGAAGATAATCACCACAAGCCACTTTATGGATGCTCACACCACGATTCAGCGTGATATAGCCACCGATTGATTCACCATGCACAGGTTGGCAACATTGTGCGATATGCAATTCAACATTGTCCAAACCATCAATCAAAATACCGTGAGCAGAAAGTGTATGACTTGCTCTTGGGTTGAGTGTTGGTTTTAAAACTAGCTCAGGCTCGTCTTGATCCAAATGCATGTGTCGATTGACCTGATTGATCAAGGCATGCAGACTGATATCTCCACTCACCAAAGCAACCAAGATATCATCACCATTTTTCACATTAAAATGTGGACAATAATCATTTAAATCAATACTTTTGGGATGAATTGCCAAACGAGCCAATTCTTTGTTGAGCAAATCACGCCCAACTTCAAGGTTTTTACTGCGATCTTGTTGTTTAAACCAATGACGCAACTTGTCACGAGCACGTGCTGTTTTGATATAACCCAAAGAGTTAACCAACCAATCACGATTTGGTTCACGGTCTTTCTTGGTTAAAATCTCAACTTGTTCGCCTGTCTTCAAAGTATAAGTCAAAGGCACATAGCGCTGATTGACACGTGCTGCATAGCATTTATTGCCCACTTCAGTATGGACATGATATGCAAAATCTAGAACTGTCGAACCACGTGGCAACTCTTTAATGTCACCATCTCGGCTAAAGACATAGATTTTTTCAAAATCTTCAAAATCTTGGAGTTGATCAAAATTCTCAGTTTCATCCTCATTTGGATGCGCGCTCGTTTCAGTGCGTTCTTGATAATGTTCAAGTACCGCGCGCAAAGAATGTAGACGATGATTAAATGAATAGTCAGTGGATTTTGCACCTTCTTTATAATTGAAGTGTGAACAAACCCCAAGTTCCGCTTCTTCATGCATCTCTGTAGTTCGAATTTGAATTTCCAGAGATTTATTTTCAGCAATTACCGCTGTATGTAATGAGCGATAACCATTGGCTTTAGGATTGGTAATATAGTCATCAAATTGGTGAGGAATGTGTCGCCAAATTTGATGCACGATTCCCAAAGCATGGTAACACTCAGGAATAGAATCAACCAAAACACGAACTGCACGAATATCATAAAGCTGATCAAAACTTAGATTTTTACTCTTCATTTTGCGGTAAATCGAATAAATATGTTTTACACGACCCGAAATCTCAGCATGAATTCCATGATCTAATAATTCATTTTTGAGTTTATCAACAACAAATTGAATATATTGTTCACGTTCCAAACGCTTTTCATTTAAAAGTGACGCAATTTCTTTATAGCGTTCTGGCGCTAAATAACGAAAAGCAAGATCTTCCAATTCCCATTTTAGCTGTGCAATCCCTAAACGATGCGCAAGCGGAGAATAAATGGTTAATATTTCACGTGCTACACGTTCTTGGCGCTCTCTAGTAGAAGTTGCCAATTCACGTAAAGCATGAGTACGTTCAGCCAATTTGATCAATACAACACGCACATCTTCCGTGACCGAAATCAGCATCTTGTAGATGCCATTTAAGTGTTCACGTTGATTGTTATTGAAATGATCTTCTAAACGTTTATTTTTTTCGATCAGTTCAGACAGTTTACCCATTGCCAAAGTGCCTTCGACAAGGTTAAAAATCTGCACACCAAATTTTTGTTTAATTTCATCAAGCGTTGTAAGTCCTTCACGAACGCTTCGATAAAGTACAGCTGCTGCTAAAGTATCTTCGTCAACTTGCAAATGCGCAAGAATGTCCGCAATACCAATGCCCGTTTTAAAAGTGTTGATATGATGTGAAACTGGCGTTTCTAACTCTTTTTGTAATACGAGCTTGGCTACTTCTTCTAACTGTGTAAGCTTAGCACCGTCTAAATTTGCACGAACTCGATCTAACCAAGTGGTTAGTGCAGTTTGTGTTTCTGCGGCATGCTCTACAGTCGCTTCCTCTGATAACTCGTTGAGTTGCTCGGGAAGTTGTTCACGTACTGTGACCATACCATTCTCCTTTTAAAATAAAACTCATTGCTGATCGTTTATCTCTAAATTTTTTTCAAATAAAGCAATTGATTCGACATGCCCCGTGTGAGTAAACATGTCCATAACCCCTGCTTTTTTCAAATCGTATCCATGTGCTGCCAAAATTTTGGCATCTCGCGCCAAAGTTGCGGGGTTACACGATACATAAACGATTCTTTTTGCACCAAAATTAGGCACATAATGCATTATTTCTTCAGCACCTGCACGTGGTGGGTCTATCAATAATGCATCAAATCCTTGATTTGCCCAAGAATATTGAGAAAAGTCTTTTGTTAAATCTTGTGAATAGAATTTTACGTGATTTATGCCATTTTTCAGTGCATTTTCAGTACCACGTTTTACCATCTCTGCACTGCCTTCAACTGCAACGACTTTTCCTGTATCTCCGACACATTTTGCTAGTGGTAATGAAAAATTTCCCAACCCGCAAAATAAATCTAAAACTTTTTCACCCTTTTTCAATTCAAGCAAATCGCATGCCAAGCGCACCATTTTCGGATTCACCGTAGGATTGACTTGGGTAAAATCTTGCGGATGAAAAGCAAATTCAATCGCAAAATCTGGCAATGTATAATGCAAACGCATTTCCGATTGAGCACCATCCACACGTTTTAAAGCGTGAGAATGTGGATTTTGCAAATAAAGTTGCCACTCTTTTTTTAACGCAAATTGAGTCAATTGGTTGACATCAGACTGATTTAATTTGTCTGTTAAACGTACAACCAAAGCAACATCCTGATCGCCCTTAGCCAATTCTATATGACCTATATCCGATTTGCCTTTTAGACTTTCGATCAATTGCTGCAATTCTGGCAAACTTTGATCAAGCTCTCGATCAAGCACTTTACAGGTGTGTATAGCTGCCAAATGATTACTATTGGCTTCTCGAAAACCCATAATCAATTTTTGCTTTTGCGGTAAATAACGCACCCCAATACGTGCTTTATGACGATAATCGACACGATCGGAACGCAACGGCGCTAACCAAGATTCAGGTTTTAAACCTGCAAAATGTTCGAGATGTGATTGCAATACATTGTGTTTTAATCGGATCTGCTCGTCTGGATCAATATGTTGCATATTGCATCCACCGCATGTTCCAAAATGCGGGCAAATCGGTGTAACACGATGTGGACTTGGAGCAGATAACAGCTGGATAGCATCGGCTTCTTCTAATTTTTTGGCTTGATGCGTAATTTTGGCTTGTACCACTTCCCCTGGAAGTGCATAGCGAATAAAAACCTTTTTCCCGTATTTTTCAGCAGGATGTATGCTTTCAGCCTGATCAGAAAGATTTACATTGAAAAGATCAGGACTAATAACATCAGAAGTATAGTGCGCGATCCCTCGCCCTTCATGTGAAAGTGACTCAACTTTAAATGTGTAAATTGGGAGTTGAGATGGTCGAGGTTTCGATCTCTGTTTCAAAGGGATACCTAATTTTGAGTAGAAAAATCATTCTCTGTAAATGCTGTTTCTAACGATCTTTCACGCCAGACATTGAGAAAATCTTGTTGCTCTGGTTTTCCTTGTAGATAATGAATCGTAGCTTGAATCCATAAACGATGATCATGATTTAAAAGTTGCCCTTTCAACAATAACCAACGTAAATAAATCAACCAAGTATTGAGCACATCGCCTTCACAATAACTCGTCAATTTTAACCATTGCTGAGTTTTGACATATTCAGGAACGAAATAGCCCGATTCACCACGTTTACCCGGATAACCTAGCATATGTGCAATATCATCCAATTTTTGGAAATTGCGCAGATTGAACATCGACATCACATCCATCAAATCAATATGACGATGGTGATATCGGTTCTGATAGTTATTATACCTTTTTTGCGTATCAATCTCACCCTGATCGAACAAACTTGGCGCAGATAATCCGTGATACATCGTACGATATAAAATCACAGGTAAATCAAACTGTGCCCCATTCCAACTGACAAGGGTTGGATGACGTTTATCAAAAATGGATAAAAATTTGCTGAGAATTTCTGCTTCGCTGAAGTTTTCTTTGCTAAATGAAAATAGCTTCATCGTGCCATTTTCATCAATCCAAAGCCCAGAAATACAGACAATTTCATGTAAAGGTAAGCGCTGAAAATCACTTCCAGACTCTTGTCTACGAAGTTTAGCCAGCGCCTGTTCTAGATCAGATTGTTCTAGATTGAGGTCATATAAATGCGCACCCGATTTCAAATCGGTCATGGTTTCGATATCAAATACTAAAACAGGTAAGCGCATGAATATTTTTACCTTAAAAATTTGAATTCTACAGGAAACCTAATGCTTTACAAAGTCTTAGTCTTGGACTGAAAATAAACCTGTAGATAAATAACGGTCGCCTCGGTCGCAGATGATACATACGATTACAGCATCGGGGATTTCTTCTGCAAGACGCAATGAAGCCCAAACTGCACCGCCTGATGATGTACCTGCACTAATACCTTCGGTACGAGCCAATTGACGCATGGTTTTTTCAGCTTCAATCTGCGGAATATCCATAATGCGGTCAACACGTGATGGCTCAAAAATAGTCGGTAGATATTCTTGTGGCCAGCGACGAATCCCTGCGATATTTGAACCTTCAGAAGGTTGTAAACCTACGATTTGAATATCAGGATTTTGTTCTTTTAGATATTTTGATACGCCCATAATCGTACCAGTAGTACCCATAGAGCTCACAAAATGAGTAATTTTACCGCCTGTTTGTTTCCAGATTTCTGGACCAGTCGTTAAATAATGTGCTTCAACATTGTCTGGATTGCCAAACTGGTTTAATACCAAGCCTTTGCCGTCTTTTTGCATTTGCAAAGCCATATCACGAGCGGCTTCCATACTGGTTGCTTCAATCAACTCAGCACCGTAGGCACGCATCGCATCTTTACGTTCTTGGCTTGAATTCCCCGGCATGATGAGAATCATTTTATAGCCACGCATTGCTGCAACCATTGCCAAAGCAATCCCAGTATTGCCACTTGTTGCTTCAATCAAAGTATCGCCACGTTTGATCTGCCCGCGCTTTTCAGCTTGCATGATCATATTGTATGCGGGACGATCTTTTACCGAACCTGCGGGATTATTGCCTTCAAGCTTTGCAAGTACAGTTGCTTGTGTATGACTTGCTAAACGTTGTAAACGCACGAGTGGTGTATTTCCAACGCAATGGTCTAACAAAAATTCGTCTGCTAAAAAATCAGGATTCGTATTACTCATCGTTTACACCTAAATTAAGGTGCGACTATTGTATGTAAAAATATCTTCTACTGCACATTTTTAACTAAGCTTAAAAGGATAATGATCAAACAAAATGCGATTTTTACAATTACAATACATTATCCATTTTTAATTTATTCAATAAAAATAAACAGATATTTTGCAAATAAGATCATTCAATCATGACTTAGAAATAGAAATGATAAAGTTATCTTTTTATTCGCTATAGCAAGGCTTTTATAGAGGATAAATCTTTGGACGAAATGGAATGATTTGGAGGTTTATAAAATCTTATTCATAAGAAGTCCCTTCTTCCTTTGGAAGAAGCTTAGGATGAGGGCAAATTACGAATAGAATCCCCCTAGCAAAATATGATTTTCATCTAAAATCTATTTATGTAAGTTATCTATTTATGCAACATATATGCTTAAATCGAACAGTTCATAAAATTGCAGTTTTTTGAGCTTCAGCGCATTTTTGATCTATAAAGCATGATAATATCGCCAACATGGGGAGTGAGTTGCTGGAACCATGTCAAATTTTAATAAAAAACTCTTTAAACGTTTACGCTTAAATCATGCTTATGGTCAACTCATTGCCATGATTTTTGTGCCTATCATGATCATGGCATGTATAGGTACAGCCCTCGTTTTATCTGAAACATCCAATGCCACTCGCGCTCAGCAAAATCATTTGGCTGTAGCGATTTTAAGTCGCTATGAATACACCTCTAAACAACTGATTCGTTTGATTGAAGCCAATCCACAAAAAACTGATCGTGCTCAGATTATTTTACAAAATATTTTAAATGAAAAATATTTGATGCGTGCTGCCATCATGGATGGTGCTGGACATATCCATCTTAGCACTGGCTATCTAGCAAAAAATCCGTGGCCGAGTATCCCTGCAAATCAGACTTTTTTTGGTCCGATTAAGTCTCGCCACAACAATGTTTATGGTTTGAGTTTAGGCACTGACCCTAAAACGCTTGAACCCATGTGGTTGCTGATCGAGCTGGACAATCAACCTTTAGAATTGGCGCATTATCGTGTCTTTGTAGTTCTGATCACCACAGGACTTTTCACACTTATGCTTTTGCTGCTGTGTCTGAATTTTTACTCAAGACGCTGGATCGCGCCGATGTACGAAATTCGCATGCAGTTACAGCGTTTAAATGCGGATACGCTTGATCAGCATATGGTGATCAATAGTACTGGGGAACTGCGTTTATTGCAGCGTGACATCGCCAATGTGGTAAAACGCCTGCATTTTAGCTTTTTGGAACTCAAAGAACATACCGAACAAACTGAGGATGATTTAAGACGTACCTTAGACACCTTAGAAGTGCAAAATATCACCTATAAACAAGCACGTGACCAAGCGATCTCCTCTAACCAAGCCAAGTCTGTATTCCTTGCCAACATCAGTCATGAACTTAGAACGCCACTGAATAGTATTGATGGTTTTATTCATTTGATGTTACGTCAGGGCAATCTCAGCAATGATCAAAGCTTGTATCTACAAACCATTCGCAAGTCCTCTGCACACTTACTGGCGCTGATCAATGATGTATTAGATTTCTCAAAAATTGATGCAGGTAAGCTTGAGCTTGAAACCGCTCCTTTTGATCTTGAAGAAGCTATTTTTGATGTGATGGATATGCTCTCGCCACTGGCAGCGCAAAAGCAGATCGAAATGGCTTTTTATTATGCGGATCATTTGCCAGAACAAGTGATTGGTGATGCACTACGTTTTAAACAGATTTTGACCAACTTGATTTCAAATGCCATCAAATTTACCCCCGATGGTGAAATCATTGTTCGTGCACGTATGGAACATGATGATATTGGACAATGTCTCATTCATTTTAGTGTTCAGGACAGCGGTATCGGTCTTAGTGGTACAGACCGTAAAAAGCTCTTTGAATCATTCTCTCAAGGGGATGCTTCTGTGACTCGCCAATTTGGTGGTACAGGTTTAGGGTTAGCAATTTCTAAACAACTCGTGCACTTGATGCAGGGACAAATTGGTTTTGAAGACAACCAAGAACGCGCTCCAACCGAAAAAGGTTCGACGTTCTGGTTTACTGCCATGTTCAGTGTCGATGATGAATATGAAACAGTTCATCCAAAATTTAGTGATATTCATGTGGTTTCGTATTTGGCACATCCTGCGACAGCCAATGTCTTACGCCATTATTTAGAAGACTACCAAGTTCATCATGTTGAAACACAATCTATTTTGGACTTATTTAGTCGCTTAAACTCTTTAGGACATGCACCTGAAAACACTTGGCTTATCGTAGATCATAGTGGTGATACTGAAGCATTGCTCAAAGAAATTCGTGGACGCTATACAGGAAACCTTGCTGTATATGGCTATCAAATGGCACTTGAGCCAAATATGCTACATGAATACAAAGCTCGCCCACTCTATCAACCACTGAGTCGTCGAGCAGTGATTCAACTTTTAAGCAATCAGCCATTATTTGAAGTTGAACATATTGATGACTTTAAAGAACGCAATTTGCATGTATTGGCTGTGGATGATCACTTGCCAAATCTCATCGTACTCGAAGCTTTACTCGGTGAGTTAAATGTCAAAACCACAAAAGTTCAAAGCGGACAAGAAGCACTCACAGTGATTCAACAACGCGTTGAGCAAGGTTATAAACCTTTTGATTTGATCTTTATGGATATCCAAATGCCTGTGATGTCTGGCATAGATACCACCCGAGCGATCCGCTCTTTGGAGTCAACCTTAGATGGTATGCGTATGCCGATCATTGCGCTCACCGCGCATGCGCTCGCAGACGAAAAACAAAAATTACTCAAAGTTGGTATGGATGATTATGTCACCAAGCCAATTCAAATCGAGCAAATCATTCAAATCCTGACCAACTGGACCAGTGATCGTTTTGTACAACCAACCAATAAAGTTGAAAAAACTGTATTAGTCGAAGCGCTTGATCCACAAATTTTAGATTGGAAGCAAAGTCTACAACTGGCTGCAAACAAAGAAGATTTAGCCCAAGACCTCTTAAATATGATGGTGGATAGCTTCCCAACTGAACTAGAAGAAATGCAACAACTAATTGAAATGGAAGACTTTCCACAATTAGAGCATGTCTTACATCGTTTATATGGGGCAACACGCTATGTGGGTACGCCTAAACTGCAAACAGCCACTGGCGAATTTGAACAATTTGTTTCCACCTTACGTAAAGAGCGTCGCAAAGCAGACGAACAGTTTGTGCAAGAAACAGTTCAACGCTTCGATCATTTACAAATGGTGATCCATGAAGTCGAAATTGCCGCCAAACAAATTTTAGACAAACCATAGCATTAAGCGGATAAGTGAGAAACTTGAGAATGACCAACCATTTTTAAGTTTTAATGAAAATATCAAGATTGATTTGCCGAAACGACCAGATTTATGTGACTGCCCTGTCATGCAACAAGTTTTATCGCATGCTATGCTCATTCACATGAAAAAACGAGTCTAAAAAAATGGCACTACTCAAGATAGAAAAAAATCACGGAATCGCAACAGTCAGTCTAAATCGCCCAGAAAAACGCAATGCAATGAGTTTTGCATTGCTCAAAGAACTGGTACAGACTGCCAAAAAAATCAAATCTGATAAAAGCATTCGCTGCGTGATTTTAACGGGTGAAGCCAATGTATTTAGTGCGGGTATTGATTTATCAGACTTAAATAACCCTAAAAATACTGCTTATGCCGCTTGGGAATTGATTAAGCCTGGTCAAAGCCTATTTCAAAAAGCCTTTTTAATCTGGCAAGAGCTTCCTGTGCCTGTCATCGCTGCCATTGAAGGCTACTGTTTTGGTGCAGGTATGCAGTTGGCTTTGGCAGCAGATATTCGAATCGCACATCCGAGCACTCAAATGTCTATCATGGAAAGCCGTTGGGGTTTAGTTCCAGATATGGGACTCACACGTTCAATCAAAGGCGTAATTGGGATTGATTTGGCGAAAGAACTTACCCTCACAGCACGTGTCTTTGATGCTGAATATGCAAAACAAATAGGACTCGTCACTCATCTTGATGAAAAGCCAATGCTCAAAGCTGAGCAAATTGCAGAAGAAATGTTACAGCGTTCTCCTGATGCGCTGATGGCTGCAAAACGAGTGCTTGACGCTATGGAACATCAACCGAAGAAATCACTTCGTTTGGAAAAAATTTGGCAACTTAAACTATTGGTCGGTAAAAATAGTCAAATTGCTCGTAAAAAAGACAAAAACCCAGAAGTTGAATTTTTACCACGTCAATATAAGTAAAAGCATATCTGAGTTGCTAAATACTTTTATATAAAAATAGATGGAGATGAGCTGCCGTGCAAGGCAGGATCGCTAGGCAATCGGGTTTCCGTCATCTCTACCTTTTCTAAGAAGAGCTTGTCTATGACGAGCTTTTTTTTACATATCTTTTGGAAATAAAAATAGATTTCTAATCATCATGAAGAATATGAAATGAATAATGATCATATCTTTAAACTTCTTTCATAAATTGAAAATGATCAGGTATTTGTGTGAAAAATATCACACGGTCACATTTGCCGTGAGTCATTTAATTTACATTGCGTAGACAATCTTTCTTACTTTGTTTACGGACAAATGAGAAATATATTTCGCAAGAAAACCATTGTCGAACAAATGGGCATGCATCCTGAGCAATTCTTAAAGCACTGCTTTAAAAAATGCGGAACTCCCTTGTTCGACGGGCGGCATCCTGCCTTAATTGCAAATTCTATTATGCTTTGAAGCAGAATGCTGAGAGTTTAAATTTGAGCAAAATATAACTTATGCGAGAACTCTTTTGTTTTTTATTTGATTTTAGAAAAATTTATCTTATATTTTTAAATGTTTTGACTCAGATTGATTTGATATACAGGGAAATTATTCGATGCATTTTGATAAAAGTACGAAAATCGCATTCTTAGGCATGGGGCTCATGGGCAGTCGTATGGCCACTCGCCTCGTCCAAGCAGGCT
Organism: Acinetobacter gerneri DSM 14967 = CIP 107464 = MTCC 9824; assembly: GCF_000368565.1. Classification (GTDB taxonomy): domain Bacteria; phylum Pseudomonadota; class Gammaproteobacteria; order Pseudomonadales; family Moraxellaceae; genus Acinetobacter; species Acinetobacter gerneri. The sequence continues at coordinate 102,864 of NZ_KB849533.1, forward strand.
TCGAGGTAGCTGTATGGAATCGTACACAAACGGCTTGTACTGCTTTGCTGGACATTGGCGCAGCATCATTAAAGCTCAATGAAATTTCCGCTTACCCAATCATTCTCACTTGCTTATCAGATGATACCGCGGTTGAATCAGTCTTTGATCAAATCCATGATCATCTCAAATCTGGACAAGTCATTGTGGACTTTTCTAGTCTGTCTGTGGATAAAACTAAAGCACTTGCGGATAAGTCAAAACACCTTGGCGTAACATGGATCGACTCCCCTGTTTCAGGTGGTACTGCTGGAGCTGAAAATGGGACATTGGTCATTTTTGCTGGTGGAGATGCGGCACAGATTGAAGCACTCGACTTGGTTTACAATATACTCTCACAACGTGTCACACGTATGGGACAAACAGGAACAGGACAAGCCACCAAGATCTGTAATCAATTGATTGTCGCTGCCAATAGCACCTTGATCGCTGAGGCTGTCGCATTGGCAGAACAGGCAGGTGTCGATACAACTTTACTCGCACCTGCACTTGCAGGTGGTTTTGCAGATTCAAAACCGTTTCAAATCTTAGCACCACGTATGGCAACCCAAACTTTCCAACCTGTGCAATGGAAAGTCAAAACATTATCCAAAGACCTAAATAATGCAGTACAACTCGCTCAACAGTTTAATTTAGATATTCCAGTTGCAAAATTGGCACTTTCGCAATTAAAAGCACACCAAGAAAAAGGCTATGCTGAAGCAGATTTGGCAACCATCATTGAACAGATTAAAGTCTAACTATACCAAGCTAAAAGATTGATATAGATTAGGCTAGATAAAGCCATATTGAAACGAGTCTTAAGCAAGGAGCAAAGGCATGTCTAAACTCGCAGTAAACATTTCCATGATTTTTACTGAAGTTCCACTGATTGAGCGTTTTGCTCTAGCTCATGCACATGGTTTTTCACATATCGAAATCCAATTTCCATATGAACTTAGCATTGAAGACATTCAAGCCCAGCTCGAACTTTATAATCTACATATTTGCCTCATCAATGTACCTGCGGGTGATTTGATGCACGGAGGCAATGGTTTGGCTGGCATCCCTGGTCGTGAGGTCGAATTTCATCAAGCACTCACGCAAGCCATTGAATATGCCACTGCACTAAATGTCCCAAGCGTCAATATACTGGCAGGAAAACAACCTCTAGATGCAGATCTATTGCCTTGTTTAAACACACTGTCTGACAACCTAAAACTTGCCAGTCACATGCTCAGCGAATATAAAATTCAGCCTGTTTTTGAAATGATCAATGGCACAGATATGCCACGCTTCTTGGTACAAAACATTGCTCAAGCCCAAGAAATGCTTGAAGCTGTGCAACATGGCGCACTCAAAATGCAATTTGACTGCTATCACATGGCGATGATGGGTGAGGATGTTTTAGCAGCTTTAAAAGAAAATATCGAATGGATTGGACATATCCAATTTGCAGACTGTCCGGGCAGACATGAGCCTGATACGGCGCAAATTGACTTTGCTGAGATTTTTAAATGGTTACAAGATAGTTCATATCACGGCTATATCGCAGCAGAATACAAACCCCAATCACATTCAAATCAATCATTTGCTTGGAAAGACAAGTATTTTACCAACAACTTGTCTATATAAAGCACAAAAATGGCCTGCCCTGAAATTTGTATTTTCGGGGCAAAGGCGGTATATTAGACAATGAGTTATTGTCAGGAAAATATACTTCATATGAATTTAGAACCATCGCCCAGCGCTTCTAATTCTCACGAAATCTCAATGAATTCTCAAAATAGTGATGTACTCGCATGTCTTAATGTAGTACATGAAGCTCTATCAGATGTAAAAGCCAAAGACGTTATTGATATGGATGTAAGCGCAATCAGCAATGTTGCAGATGCAATTGTTATTGCTAGCGGTACATCTACACGTCATGTTAAAGCACTTGCAGATAACGTCGCTGATGAAGCACGTAAAGCAGGTTTTCGCCCTATCGGTATCGAAGGCGAACGTGATGCAGAATGGATCTTGATTGATCTTGGTCTTGTTGTCGTACACGTAATGCTACCGACTGCTCGTAAATTTTACGATCTAGAAAGTTTATGGCGCACTGCTCCAGAAGTAGCAAATGCTTAAAAACAAATGCTTAGAAAAATAAAAAAAGCGACTGAGATAGTCGCTTTTTTAATGCCCAAAATAAGTGAAATTGCATCATCTATGATTTAATCATTTTTTACTTTTAATCTAAGTCGCATCTCTTTTAGCCAGCAGATTGCTTTAAATGCAATAAATGCCACCGTAAAACTCCATAGAAACGCCACGACTACACCTACACTCTGCTCTAGTATGGTCGCTCGATTGGTCAGCTCTATAATACGATCTGTACTAAAGCTGACTGCCAAAGTTCCCCAAATCCCACAAAAACCATGAATTGTAATCACTTCACGGATATTTTTAGCATCAATCCAACGGCTCAATAAACTTGGAACATATACTGTAATAATGCCCGCAATGATTCCAACAAATCCCGCTGCATAGGCATCTATAAAACCACAACTTGCCGTGATTGCGACTAAACCACCTATAGCGGACTTAATCATGGATTCCCATGATGATTTTTTTAAAAATACCTTTGCTAACACTAAACTTGAAAGCACTGCGCCCAGCAAAGCTACAACGGTATTTATCACTACATCAATCACCTTAACTGGAATTGCAGTAATATAACCAACATTCAATCCTGACCACGCTAACCATAAAATGAAACCAGCCAAAGCAATAGATAAAATTTTATAATCATCAAACATTATGTCACGCTTGACAAGTTGTTCTTTTTGTTCTGGTTTTAATACAAAATACCCTGCTAAAACGATCCAAGCTGCAGTGGAATGCACCACAGTCGAACCTGCAAAATCAATAAAACCATAATGCTTTAACCATCCCCCATCAAAAAACAGATTTCCCCAAGCCCAACTACTAATCACTGGGAATATCAGCCCTGAAATTACCACCCCTACTGCCCAAAAAGTGAATAAAGACGAACTATTTGGAATAATCCGCCCCACCACTGTGGTCAATGTAGTCGCCATCAATGTATAAAAAAACACTAAATTCCAATGCCAACCTTGCAAAGGTTTAGAGACAAAATACTGATTATCAGCCCCTAATTTTGTCGAAATAAAAAAACAAAATACCCCAAAAAAAGCACTGCCCAATATCGCTGAAAGATAATTGATTAAAAGTCCATAAAACGATCTAGAATTTTTTTCATAGCCCCCTTCAATGATGGCAAAACCAGCCTGCATCATCAATACAAATACCCCACCTAAAATAAGTAGGTATATATTTGGTAACAGATTAAATGCGGCTAGATCATTAGGCGTATATTCATCGACTGCAAAAACCTGAGGCGAAAAAACAAGTACTGATAAATATATCAAGTATTTAAATACTTTCATCTTGTTAAACCAATCCTAATTCATCTCAAGAAATGCAGTTCAACCTCACATTTTTTTAGAAATTTGTTAAATAACCAACGATATTTTTTTATTCTATAAATAGTTTAGACAAAAAAATAGTAGAATTTTCTTTTTATTTCTGTACCAAGCAATTTTTATGTAGCCTTAACATAACAATCCTTTTCTAAAATCATCGTAAAAATTGTCATGAACTCAGCATATCAACTTTAAAACCATGATGAGTAAACTATGTTTAGGTCTATGAATAAAGCTTTGTACTATACTGTAGAATAAAATTAATATATTTTTTATCAAAACATATCATTTCATTACATCAGATTTATTAAAACGCAGATTCAAATCCCAAGTGCAACACACTTGTAGTTAGTTGAAAAAGTTAGGTGTATTCATAGAATCATTAGACTTTTTCAACTCGCAATTGGAAAGCACACAATGAAGAAATACACCCAACTTTCTCAAGATGAAAGATACGAAATTTATGCTACTTTGAAAAGTAAAAGTTCAATCGCTAGCCTTGCTCGGGAGTTAGGGCGTTCACGATCAACCATCTACCGTGAGTTAAAAAGAAATACTGGGCAACGTGGATATAGAGCTCAACAGGCAGCGAAATTTGCAAGTCAAAGACGGTACCATCCTTCATCATCCATGACAGCATTTGCCTTCGCTTATATTGATTACTTAATTGGCTTAGACTGGTCACCAGAACAAATTTCAGGTGCTTTAACACAACGCGGTTGGCTGGATGTACCTTCACATGAGTGGATTTACCAGCACATTTATCAAGATAAATCACAAGGAGGTAACCTCCATCTACACTTAAGGCATCAGAAGAAATATCGAAAACGAGGTTACAAAAACACGGATCGTAGAGGGCAAATCATTGATAAAACAAGTATTCATTGCCGAGACCAGGTCATTGATCAGCGACAACGTTTAGGAGATTTCGAAGGTGATACGGTGATTGGTAAACATCATAAAGGAGCTTTATTAACCCTCGTTGATCGAAAGAGCCTGTACGTACATATTGTTCATTTAGGGTCAACGAGAGCATCCTCTAAAACGATTACTTGTGCATTAGATCGTTTACGAATGAGCCATGCTTATAGTGTAACATTTGATAATGGAAAGGAATTTGCCGAACACAAAAGAATTACTGATGTCGGCATAGATACTTATTTTGCTGATCCTTACAAGTCTATTCAGCGAGCTAGAAATGAAAATACGAATGGTTTAATCCGGCAATATCTGCCAAAATCATCATCGTTTGATGACGTGTCAAACGATGAAATAGAGCAGATAGAATTTTCACTCAACCATCGTCCTAGAAAAACACTAGGCTGGTATACGCCAAGTGAAGTTATGGCTGGTTTTTATACTGTTGCACTTGCTGCTTGAATCCGCC
>NZ_KB849533.1:107826-292826 GCF_000368565.1 Acinetobacter gerneri DSM 14967 = CIP 107464 = MTCC 9824
TTTTATACTGTTGCACTTGCTGCTTGAATCCGCCAAATGAAAAACCATATTTATTATGCGCTTTTATGCAATTTTCTATTCTTTTCCGCACCTATTTACGCTAAAAATACGATACTGCAAAAAGCCTATAACACTTAAAATTGTGCAAATTCAAAAGCTAAAAAATCAGCAATATCTGATTCACATCATCACAAGTGTCGGACCTTTATAGTCGAAAATCATTCTTTATAATATTGATCTATCGGGTAATACTTTGTTTTTTCTTTCCACTTACCATTGACTAGATTACGATCAGTCACTTCGACTTTCTCACCCGATGTAACTACTGCTTCAATAAATTCACGAACAAGTAATAATTCCTTATTTGGCACAACCATGTATTCAGATGTAATGTGATAACAACAACCACTTTTATTAAATGTAATAATTCGTTTTTTAGCAGCATCAATTTGAAACATACCCAAATTTTCTTGCGTTAAACTTGATAACTCATCACTCAGTACAAATTTTTTCTTAGTTTTATTAAACACATAAACATCATAAACAGGCCCACCATAGGAACCATAATTACCATTTCGTATGGCTAAATCCTCAGTACCATCAAAATTAAAATCATCAAAAATAAGTGGGCTTTGTTCGTTATAAAGCTGGATCACATTCACCGAAGGTTTAAAGTTTTTATCTAGATATATCGTAAGTTCATCAGAATCAAAGCTCTGTAGCTCATGTTTCGTGCCTTTTGGATATAAGGTAATTTTAGCTTTACCACCACATTGGTCTTGGTCACATTCCACATTAATTTTTGCATCATATTTTTTGGAACCATTTCTAATCTCAAAAATTTGCGCATGAGAGCTTTGACTTAAAACCATCAAAATAAAAGCTAAATTTATCAATTGTAATTTAAAAAATAATTTCATCTTTATTCTACTTTTTCAAACGATCTAGCTGAGATAGTAGCAAATTTCAGCATATAAAAAACCACCCGTAGGTGGCCTATAACGCCCTCCTTTATTAAAGGAGGGTTAGTGAGGATTAATCTTTAAAATTAATGTCCGCCACCATTAATGGCTTTTGTCATTTCTTCAACGACTTTCTTGGCATCACCAAAGATCATCATGGTTTTGTCGTTATAGAACAAATCATTGTCTAGACCCGCATAACCTGTTGCCATAGAGCGCTTGATCACCATGATGGTACGTGCTTTATGTGCTTCAAGGATCGGCATGCCATAGATCGGAGAACTTGGATCGTCTTTTGCCGCAGGGTTTACCACGTCATTTGCACCAATTACCAACACGACATCTGTTGCAGGGAAATCTGAGTTGATCTCGTCCATTTCCAAGATGTCTTCATAGGCAACGTCAGCTTCAGCCAAAAGTACGTTCATGTGACCCGGCATACGACCAGCAACTGGGTGAATCGCAAATCGAACAGTTACACCTTGTTCTTTTAAGATTTCACACAATTCTTTCACCGCATTTTGCGCACGACCTTGCGCCATACCATAACCTGGTACGATCACAACGCTATCCGCATTTGACATCAAGAAGCCAGCATCATCTGCAGAACCTGAACGGTAGTTACGTTGAACTTGCTCACCTTTGTCCGCAGATGCCGCCGCAGCACCACCCATCGCACCACCAAACAAAACGTTAATGATCGAACGGTTCATTGCTTTACACATGATGTAAGACAAGATCGCACCAGAAGAACCAACAAGCGAACCAGCGACGATCAACATGTTATTTTCAAGTGTGAAACCAATACCTGCTGCTGCCCAACCTGAGAATGAGTTCAATAGCGATACCACAACTGGCATATCACCACCGCCAACTGGCGCAATCCAAACCCAACCAAAAGCAAGTGCAAGTACTGTCATTGCCCAGAATGCTTGCATATTATGCGTTGTAAAGAATGTGATACCACATGCCAACATTGCAATAAAAATCAAAGCTTGAACTGGTTTTACCCAACCGCCAGAAATGGTTTTTGCCCATTTTTTAGCAGCCAATTTACCATAAGCAAATACTGATGCAGTAAAGGTAATCGCACCCACGAAACAGCCTACAAACAATTCAAATAAATGAACATTAGACATGTGTGATGGTTCAACACCAGCAGCAGTTAAGCCCGCAGCATTTTGCGCAAACAAATCTTCGAGTTGGTTGTTATGCAAGATCGCAGCAATCGCAATCAATACCGCAGCCAAACCAACAAGTGAGTGCATCAATGCCACAGTTTCAGGCATTTGAGTCATTGGTACTGTACGAGCACGAGCAATACCGACGATTGCACCAAGCACCATTGCACCAATAATCATCCAAATCACAGGATTATTTGCAACAAAGAATGTGGTAATTACAGCGATCGCCATCGCGATCATACCGTAACGATTCCCTTGGATCGCAGTTTTAGGACCAGACAAGCCACGCAGCGTTAAGATAAAAAGGATTGCACCGATTAGGTATAACCAGTTCGCATTATCACGAATAAATTCCATTTTAATGCCCTCTTATTTCTTTTGTTTCGGCTTAAACATTTCAAGCATGCGTGCAGTTACTGCAAAGCCACCAAAAATGTTAATACTTGCCAAGAACACAGCAACTGCACCGAGTACACTCACTACATTGATACTTTGAAATGCTACTTCACTGCCTTGACCCAAAACTGGTAAGCCAATCGTTTGCAACATTGCACCCACAATAATGATCGATGAAAGTGCATTGGTCACTGCCATCAACGGCGTATGCAAAGCTGGAGTCACACCCCAAACCACGTAGTAACCAACAAAGATGGCTAAGACGAAAATAGTAATAGTTTCAACCATGATGACTCTCCTTAACCACGCTTAAGCAGTACTTGACCGCCATGAGTCACTAAAAGGGCTTTTTGAATTTCGTCTTCTTGATTGATTGCAAATTTTTTATCGTTATCAAAGAGTGTTTCAACGAAATTAAAAACGTTACGTGCATACAGTGCTGAAGCTTCAGTCGACACTGTAGACGGAATATTTGGAATACCTAAGATCTTGACACCATTTGTAGTGACAACATTTTCACCACATTTAGAACCTTCAACGTTACCGCCAGTTTCAACTGCCATATCAAGGATGATTGAACCCGGTTTCATTTTGGCAACTGTTTCAGCTTTGATTAAGCGAGGTGCATCACGACCCGGTAAAAGTGCAGTGGTAATCACGATGTCTGCATTTGAAACCGCTTTATCAACGATCACAGCTTGGTCTTGGATATATTGCTCACCTGGCATCCATCCATAACCATTTTTAGCAGCATCTGCAGCTTTTTGTTTTTCTTCGTCAGACATTGGCACGTCTAACCATTTACCACCTAATGATTCAACTTGATCACGAGCTGTTGGACGCAAGTCAGTTGCTTCAACAACTGCACCTAAACGTTTTGCTGTTGCAATTGCTTGCAAGCCGGCTACCCCAACACCCATGATGACTACACGTGCAGGTTTTACTGTACCTGCAGCTGTCATCAACATCGGGAACATGCGTTGGTATTCTGCAGCAGCGAGAAGTACAGATTTATAACCTGCCAAGTTCGCTTGAGAAGACAATACATCCATGTTTTGAGCGCGTGAAAGTGTACGTGGTAAAAGTTCTAACGCAAATGCAGATACACCTTTGCTCGCAAACTGATCCAACTCTGTATTGCGGTATGGATCAAACATTGCAACCACTGCTGTATTTGGACTAAGTTTTTCAATTTCTTGACCAACTGGAGCACGAACTTTCAGAATAATCTGGCTACCGTTATAAGCATCTTCCGTGATGGTCGCACCTACTTGTTCATAGGCACTGTCAATATAAGCAGCATTTACACCTGCTCCACGTTCAACGACTACACTGTGACCAGCGCTAATCAACTTCTTTACTGTCTCAGGCGTTGCCGCGATACGGCTTTCACCGACGACAGTTTCTGCTGGGATTCCAATCTGCATGAGCGTTCCTCAAGCTAATTTTTTTCTTAGGTCAACATCGCGAAACGCAATGTTCCCCCCACTATCTTTTTTACTGATTTTTTGGATTCTAATTGAACTTTACGAAAATACTACCCAATATTTAGCTAATAAATGACTATATTTTTGACTGATGATTCACATATCATCAATTTATTACATGTTCACTATCGCTCATTTTTTAATTTAATTTTTAGCATGATTGATAATTTGTATCACGCTATTGATTGAATCTTGGGTTTTGAACACAAACTTTTGGTTATGCCCAAGTAAAATTCGCTTTTTAAACGGTTATCAATATATCTGACATCAAGCATCACTTTTGTTGAGTTAAACCTGAAGCACTTTATTTATAATGATTTCACTATTTTTTTAGAGTCAAAAAATAACCCTATTGGCTTTTCTGACAATTTATAGCAGATTTTAACGGTATTAAATTGACTGATTTGACACAATTTTTGGTCAATTTTGTGATTAAAGCTTTTTGCCAATTCTATATGACTTTTAGCTAAAAACAGATTGGCTTTTAGATCTGATTTTTTCAATTTTTTATTTTCATACTAAAATAATTTTTTTTTATTTTTTTTCATTTGCCATTTTCCTGTGTGATATTACCTAGCTTTTTTGTGTGTGAAATGCGTTAATCGCACCAAATTGATGCAGAAATGTGATTTAGACACACACTTTTTGTTTTTTATTTAAACAGCCCAAAACAACACATGCACATTTTTTGGGCTTTTAGAATGTCATTTCCATTTTTCCAGTCTAAATCTTCGCAAAATTTATTTTTTAAAACCACATATAAAATATTGTTTTAGATCATATTAATTATTTTTATGAAAATTTTTATGATCTGTTAATGTTTCATTTATAAATCAAATTATACTGCTAAATATCCAAATGCTTTGTTTTCTATAAACTGGCACGCCTTAAAGTTGAAATCATGAAATTATTTTTATCCAGAACGCAGGTTGGTTCTCTATTTGCGCTCTGCTCGGCTTTCTTATTTAGTACCAAAGCCATCTTTATCAAACAAGCTTATGCCCTGTCACCTGAAGTCAATGGTACTGTTCTCATGGCATTGAGGATGGCAAGTGCACTGCCCTTTTTCCTTTTGCTGTGTTGGCTGAATCGACGACACGATCATGGAATCTCTAAAAAGGATTGGGGCTTACTCATCTTGTCTGGTTTGATTGGCTATTATTTTTCGAGTTGGCTAGATTTCACTGGCTTGATGTATATCAGTGCCTCACTAGAACGGATTATTTTATTTTTATATCCAACTTTAACCGTAATTGCTTCGAGTTTTATCTATAAGCAAAGACTAAATGCCAAAAGTATCTTTGCAATTGCGCTCAGTTATGGCGGTACGGTTTTGGTTATGCTGCAAGAGCATAGCAGCGGTCCGATGCAAGAGAACTTATGGATTGGGATCAGCTTAGTTTTTGCCAGTGCTGTAGCCTTTGCTTGTTATCTTTTACTCACACCACGTTTAATCCAAAAATTTGGTTCATGGAATTTTACTGGTTTAGCCTTAAGTGTGGCATGTATTGGTACTTTAGTTCATTTTACTTTAGCAACACCACATCCTATTGCCTTGATCATGAGCTTACCCAACACGGTACTTTGGTACGGTTTGGCTTTGGGCTTTTTTGTGACGGTGGTTCCAACAGTACTGATTATGCAAAGTATTGAACGTTTAGGGGCTGCACAATCAGCCATGATCGCGTCGATCGGACCGATTTTAACGATCCTCTTGGCCGTTTCTTTTTTAGGCGAAACTATGACCCCTTTACAATGGTTAGGTTGTATTCTCAATATCATTGGTGTCATAATGATCTCATTATCCAAAAAGAAACTTGGACATTGATGGGGAATTTTCTTTTTAGTGGTTTCACTAAACTCCCCTATTAAAATTTCGGACAAATATGCATATACAAATTCTTTCTCCTAGTGCCTGTGTCGAAGCAGAACAAATTCAACTGGCTGCAGCACGTTTAGAACGCTTAGGGCATCAGGTCACCATTTCTCAACATGCTTTTGCTCAATATCGTTATCTTGCAGGCACCACTCAAAATCGCATAGATGATCTCAAAGAAGCGTTTTTAAATGATGAAATTGATGCCATTTGGTGTGCCCGTGGCGGTACAGGTGCAGCACAGCTTTTACCTTATTTAGACACATGGATGCTAAAAAAACCGTTGATTGGCTATTCAGACAGTACGGTTTTACTCAATTATATCGCTATGCATGGTGGTCAATCTTTACATGCGCCAGTATTTCAAGAAATTGCCAGTAAAAACTTAGATGGGATGCCTTTGGCATCGGATGCATTGGAAGTGATTCGCCTGTTGTCTATGGATCAGCCGAGCCATTATGCAATCAGCGCTGTCAATGCTATAGCTCATCAACATCAGCACATCGATGATTGTAAAATATTGGGTGGAAATCTCACCACGCTGTGTAGTTTGCAAGGTACACCGTATGCGCTTGAACTCCAACAAGATAGTATTTTAATGCTCGAAGATGTCGGCGAGCCTTACTATCGGATCGAACGTAGTTTGGTACAATTATTACAAAGTATTGATACATCAAAACTAAAAGCTGTCGTTCTTGGTGATTTTTATCAATGCCCGCAAAAAAATGTGCCACATTCACTCAATTTAATTATTGCAGAACATCTCGATCCGCTTCAAATTCCTTTATATGAATGTCAGTGGTTTGGTCATGGTGAACATAACCGTCCATTTTGGATTGGGAAAAATGGCGAAATTCGCGAAGGACAATTGGTAATTTGAGACTTTGAGGAATGGAAAATGTCCAACATGAGCCATTCCTCTATGACTTGCTGTAGAACATTTGCCTAATACTTAATTCAAAATTGCTTAATTCAAATCAAACTTTCTGATTTACCCCATCCAAAAAAGATAAAATTTCCTGAAAATGTGCCCCTGCCGACTCTTCCGCCAACTGATCATTTGGATTACGTAGTGGGCATTGCTTTAAAGATAAACAACCACAACCAATACACTTATCTAGCTGCTGCCTAAGCTGCAACATTTTAGTGATGTGCTGATCGAGTTCAGCCTGCCATTTTTGTGACATGCGTTGCCAATCTTTTTTACTTGCGACTTTATCTCTGGGTAAAAATTCAAAAGCCTCTTGGACTTTTTGCAGACTGATTCCCACTTGTTGCGCCATTTTTACGATGGCTACACGGCGCAGCATCGCTCGTTGGTAACGACGTTGATTACCCGAAGTCCGAGTACTCCAAATCAAGTTTTTTTCTTCATAAAAACGTATTGCAGCAACGCTTATTCCACTACGCTGTGCCAGTTCACCTATGCTGAGCCATTGATGCAATTCTTTTTCTGACATTTTACTTGACCTCAAGTTAACTTGAGCTTTGATACTAGCAAAAAACCAACTTGCGGAAAATATAATGAACTCAAATGTCGACTTGTATCAGCTCAAGCCATTTAGCCTAGTTAACCCAAATACACTTTATAATCCCAAGCCTTTTGCGTATAGTCACGTGGCTGAAGTCAAACACTTTCTACGTGTTCTTCACATCTCAGGACAAGGTGGTGAAAACCAACGAGGACTATTATCCAAACATTTTTCAGAACAAGTTCATCAAGCATTTTTAAATATTAAACATGCGCTCGAACATGTCGATGCAAAAGTGTTAGATATCGCTGTTTTAAGAATTTTGGTGGTCGATTTTACCCCCAAAAAACATCAGTTTTTAATACAGGAAATGCAATCACTTTGGGGAAACCACGATTTTCCTGCGTGTACGCTGATCCCTGTTCCGTGTCTTGCTATACCCGGTATGCAAATCGAAATCGAAGCTACCGCATATTGTATTTAAAGCTTATTTGATGATTTTTATGTAAATAAGCTCAGATCATAGCAAGGAAATTTTATGGATCCTCATCAAGATATTAGTCAAAATAAGTCTTTACTTTGGCTTATGGCAATCGCCTGTGGTTTATGCGCAGGGTTAAATTATTATTGCCAGCCCTTAGTACATTCTATTCAACAGTATTTTAATGTTCCCGAATCACAAGTTGCACTGACTGTCACATTCGCCCAAGTTTCGTATGCTTTGGGGTTATTATTTTTGGTTCCTGTTGGCGATATCGTCAATAAAACCAAATTTATTCCTCTATTAATGTTTATTGCAGCCTTTGGCTTATTGCTCTGCGGTCTCTCTACCAATCTAAGCATGCTTTGGATCGGGACAATTATCGCTGGCTTATTTTCTGTTGCGGCACAAGTACTCATTCCACTGGCAACCATGGCAGTTAAACCTGAAAAAACTGGGGAAGTCGTCGGCTTCCTGATGAGTGGTTTATTGGTTGGTATCCTATTATCAACGAGTTTATCAGGCTTACTTTCAAATCTTTTTAGCTGGAGAGCTATTTATTTAGTCAGCTCTGTTCTGATGCTGATTTTGATTTTTTTGCTCAAATCTCGTTTACCACAAGTACCGACTTTGAAAATGAGTTATGCGCAAATTTTTAGCTCAATGGGATCATTGCTAACCCAAGAAAAACGTCTAGTGCTACGAGCATTGATTGGTGGTTTTGCTTTTGCTGCGATGAGTATTTTATTTTCAACAATCGCAGTTCTCTTAACAAGTGAACCTTTCCATTTACCAGATGCTTTAGTCGGTGTAGTGACTTTAATCGGTGTATTCGGCGCGCTATCGACCACTTTTGTAGGCAAATTTGCTGACAAAGGTCATACTCGTCTGCTCACTTTTGTTGGCATCGCGATATTGGCATGTAGTTGGGGAATCTTATATCTTGGTGGGAAATCTCTGGTCTTTTACACCATGGGCTACGGTCTGATCAATTTGGGTTTAGCCATCACGCATAGTAGCAATCAAAGTATCATTTTCCGTTTAAGACCTGATGCGAAGTCTCGAATTAACTCTATTTATATGACCACTTATTTTATTGGTGGTGCATGTGGATCTGCACTCGGTATCTATGCTTGGCATCACGGTGGATGGACAATGACCTGTTTGGCAGGGCTATGTTTAGTCCTTTGTTCTGCCTTTTTCGCCATTGTCGATACGATCTATTCTAGTAAAAAACAGATTGCCTGATCATGAAAATGATATGACTATTCACATGATTTACTTAACTTTGAGCAGTCATCAATAAACAAAGCAATGAAATAGACCCAACAAAATAGTCTGAATCTTTTGAAATAGGTTCAGACTATTTTTTTAATTTATTGCTTGAACAATCAACTATTTTTTATCTCTAGAATCTTGAATTTTAGTGATAACCTGCAACAGTTCATTTTGATTTTCAAAATATAATTTGTGCGTTATACCACTGTCCATCGTGATATATAAATGGCGATCTCGGTTTGGATGTGCAACAAAACTTTCAATTTTATCAATATCGATGTATTTCTCTTGATGAACTAAAAACATGTTAAATCGCCTATCTCGTTTTTTAGAAAATTGAACAGTGTAAAATACTTAGCTTTATTTATATTTCAAATTTGCGCCCTTGTCTAAACTTTTTAAGTCTATTTTTACAATACTTTTCTACTTTTTATTTTCATCAACTTAGTATTTTTTCAGATCAAGACACAAATGTATTCGTCTTATTTTTATGCTAATATTGCGCCCGCTGAACTAAACTTTATTTCGGCATTGAAAATAATTTTAGATTTTCATCTTCGCTCCCATCATTTTCCTGCTAACAGGTATAAATCAAAGCTATTTTTTAGAACATGAGTCATTATTTTCATTTGATATTTACTGTATTTAACGACTTTAAATATCTTGAACTTAGACTATAGAATCTAAAAGCCAGCTAAAATGATCGAATCGTTGAAATTCTTGATCGAGTCTCAAATCCAAAACAGGTGTCTTCATGACTGATTTAAATCAAAAGTCTTCTAAATCAATCACGCCACGTATCAGCGTTGCACCGATGATGGATTGGACCACTAAAGATTACAGATTCTTTGCACGTTTATTCAATCCAAATGTGATTTTATACACAGAAATGGTGACTACAGGCGCAATCATTTATGGCGGCGCAAATCGACACCTCGATTTTAACCAAGAAGAACATCCCATCGTGTTACAACTGGGTGGATCAGATCCAAAAGATTTAGCGACCTGCAGTAAAATGGCTCAAGATTGGGGCTACGATGAAATCAATCTCAATGTTGGCTGTCCAAGTGACCGTGTTCAAAATAATAAAATTGGTGCATGCCTTATGGCAGAACCTGACTTGGTTGCTGAATGTATTGCAGAAATGCAAAATGCAGTCGATATTCCGGTGACTGTGAAGCATCGTATCGGTATTGATGATATGCAGTCTTATGAAGAAATGCTGCATTTTGTAGATACCATCGCAAAAACAGGCTGTAATAATTTTATCGTGCATGCTCGTATTGCACTTTTACAAGGCTTATCACCGAAAGAAAATCGTGAAGTTCCACCTTTGCGTTACCAAGATGTCTATCGTTTAAAACAAGACCGCCCTGATTTAATCATTGAAATCAATGGTGGGATCAAAACTTTGGCAGAAACTCAAAAGCACTTAGAACATGTCGATGGCGTCATGATCGGGCGTGAGGCTTATCACAATCCATATCTACTTGCCGAATATTCCGAGTTTTGGGACTTAGATATGCCAAATCGTTTCGATATCATTGAACAAATGTTGCCGTATATCTCCAAACGTATGCAAGAAGGCGCACCACTTTCGATTATTACTCGACATATTTTAGGACTCTTCCAAAATCTTCCGGGTGCTCGAAAATGGCGTCAGGCACTTTCAGGTGGCAATGCCAAAACTTTTGCTGATGTTGAAAATGCCATCAAAAATATTAAAGAAGCCATGCAACGTACTGAAGATTATTTACTAGAAAAAAACCGTGAAGAGCATAGTTAATATGCTCTTTTAAACTCACTTCACTGCTGTAAAAATATGATAAAAAAACCAATAAGTATTCAAAAAATAAAGAAACTGCTTAAAGTTATTTTTCTTATTTCTAGCTTAGTGTTTCTTTTGTTAATCGCAAGCATTGCATCCATATTGATTCTAGATCGGTATTTTGCAGTGAGCATTACATTTGAACAAAGCATCAACATGGTCATAGTCAGTTTTATTTGCCTGATGTTTCCAGTCATTCATCGTGCCCAAGCGCGATGGTTTTGGTTTACTCGCCACAATATTCAAGCAGTGCCAGAATGGATGTCGGTACAAACCCCAGCTTTACCTCAAGTCAGCACCTCTTTGGGGCAGCGAGTTCTTTTATATTTTTTAGATTTAATCGCGATCATTCTGCTCATCGCTATATTTTTACCTTTTCATACACAAGCTTGGATTTATCAATCTATTTCCGCGATCGCCCCAAGTAGTCGACTCTATATTTTATGCCTTGTGATGCTCTGCCTATGTATTTTTCTCCTGTTAAATGGCTTGCTTTTTCTCATTTTTAAACTGCTAAAACAACCTGATTTAGAAACATCTTTAGCAAGGCAATTACTTGAAAATTGGCTGTATAGCTATGTTTTTACTTTTACGATTTGTATTTTTATTTGTTGTTTTAGTGGATTGTTAAATTTGCGCTATCTAGCAACATTTTAAGGTCTTAGTTCTGACTTAGATTGCTGTAAATACTGTTTTGGAGGAATTCCCATAACACGTCGAAATGCGGTGCTAAAGCTGCTTGAACTTTGATACCCCAGATCAATAGCAAGCTCCGTTATACTTTGTCCCGCGATCAAACGCTCGATTGCGATAATCATGCGCAGTTTTTCACGCCACTGACTAAAAGAAAGTCCTATTTCTTGGGCAAATAATCGTGCAATTGTTCGAACGCTACTATGCACCTCGGTCGCAAACTGTTGCAAAGAAGCATCACAGCTCGGATCATTTTTTAGTTTATTGGTAATATATTTCAATCGTTTATCGATACCACTAGCAACATAAAGTGTACTGCTTTGTACTCGTTGTCCAAGCTGTAAAAGCATCAGTTGCTTGATCAATGCCAGTTGCTCTAGATCCATCTGCCGTTCATTTTTTTGGTTTAATAATAATGCCTGCTCAGCTAAAGCCTTCATTAAATTTGATACAAGGATCAAACTAATCTGATCAGGTAAAGCCTGTTCAGGATAAATATCAAATACCAAATTCAATAAAATTGTTTCTTTATTATAAAGTGCACGATGTTCTATATTGGGTGGGATATAAATGGCAGTATCTGGCATTGCTAACCACCAACCCTGCTCACCCTGAATACGAGAAGTCCCTTTTTCAACAATCAAAAGCTGTGCTTGCTGATGCTGATGAAATGAAATTTCCCGCCCAGAGGAATGTTCAGGGCGGGTCACAAGTAGAGGATTTTGCATGAACATAAAATGGCAATCTCGCTAAAAGTATTGGCAGATTCACGAAAGAAATTAAATAATTTTTATCAGAAAATACCTATAAACGCCAGTTGGTCAAAATTACGAGAAAATAAAATGCAACTCAGACTCCCAACACTGCTCAGCTTCAATGCGGGCTATATCGATACCGCCAGCTTTTTGGCGATACATGGATTATTCGCAGCTCACGTGACAGGTAACTTCGTCACTTTAGGTGCAGCATTGGTAACAGATAATCACTCAGGTGCTTTGGCCAAACTGTTGGCTTTACCGATGTTTTGTATCGCTGTGATCGCCAGTAAATTAATTGATCAACTATTTTTGTCTCAACAAAAAAGTTCTTATACATTTTTATTAAAAAGTAAATTTACTTTGTATTTATTGGCAGCTCTAATTTCTGTGAAATATCTTCCTTTTCCAGAAGGAGATCACTGGCCTGCATTTGTTGTCGGGATGCTTTTGATCTGTGGTATGGCGATCCAAAATGCAATGCATCGTTTACATTGGGTTAAAGAATCACCGACAACAGTTATGACTGGTTCAACCACACAATTGATGCTCGATGTTGGAGATCTACTCAGTAAATCTGAAAAAACTGACAAAGTCGCAATCAAAACCCGTTTCAAGAAAATCCTTCCGGTGATGATTAGCTTTGCCATCGGTTGTGCTATCGCAGCGATCGTCTATCACTTTGCTTTAATGTGGATTTTCTTTGTACCACCTGCACTGATGATCTTGATTTATATTAAAAAAGATCAATATGCAAAATAAAAAAACCATTCATAGACGCTATGAATGGCTTCTGATTTGTTGAACAAATTATTTTTTTGCTAAACCTTCTTGTTGAAACTGTGGTGAACGCGGTCCATACAGCAGTCCTACGCCAGGTTTATTGGGTGTAGGACTCAACATTTGCATATTTACATTACTCGCAATCGGATAGGCATGGTCATTCAAACTACTTGAAATTTGCTCTACCAACGCGCCGACCAATGCACCGATCAGACCACTATTGCCATCACTGCTGGATTGAACGATTTTTTTATCACCCGTCCAAAGCACCTCACCACTTTTCAGATCGACAAGTTTGGCTTCAGCCGCAACAGAAGAAACACTTTGAATGACCTGATATTTTGAGCCATATTCTTTAATACGTATGTATAAAGCCGCATCCGCGCCAAAAATTTCTTGAAGTTTTTGTGGAGGAATATCCTGCGCATCATGAGCATTGCTTATGCCATTTTCCTTAAACATATTGTCGACGATGGATAATGGAAAAACATAATAGCCCGCTTCAGCTACAGGTATCACCACCGTTGGCCAATAGCTATAGGTCGCTTTGACATCAGGTGAATCATTTAACGGAGGTAAAATCAAAATAGATTTTGGCATATGTGATTGATATGCTGAAATATCTTTTGGACCACTGCTCGGTGTATTCACGCAGCCTGTAAAGAACAAACTCGTCAGTACAACCGTGCTCGCGATTAAGGTTTTGATCATCGTTGTACCCCACCTGCATTGGCATTCATTTTTTGCAAAAGACGATCCATCAATATCGTGGACTCAGGATAGACTTGACGCTCTAATTGAAAATTTTCAGATGCTTTTTGCGGATTGTTTTGCTGTAAATACATCAGTCCCAAATGCGCATACAAACCCGGTGGTACTGCTAAATTTTTCGCTTTAGCCTTTTCAATCTCGGACTCAAGTTTGATGATTTGCATACTCGGCGTTGCTTTTTCTGGTGTGTTATACATCAAATAAGTTTGCTGAGTAAAAGATCCCCATTGATAGAGCGGTTTAGGTGCTGAAGCACACCCAACTAAGGAAAGTGCAAAGGCAGCAAGCCATATATTTTTTTTCATTTTCATTGCTACTTTTTATTGAATAGACCAACGATTACTTTGAATATCAGCGACAAGATGATTGACCGCTTCACGCACCGCTAAATCTAAAACTTTGCCATTCAATGTTGAATCATAAGATGCAGTTGAGCCAAAACCTAAAACCTCACGGGCACTCAAAGCATACTCACCAGCACCTTGCACTGAATGTACGACTTCAGAAGTACGAACATCGACAACATTTAAATTCACTTTGGCATACGCAACCTGTTGTTTACCACGCCCTAAAATACCAAATAATTGTTGGTCGCCAATTTCCTTACGTCCAAATTCAGAGACATCACCTGTAATCACATAACGTGCACCCTTGATGTTTTGACTGCTATTGCTATATCCAACTTCTTGTTTTAATTCAGATAGATTGTCTCGATTTAATACAGAAAAATAACCTGTTTGCTGTAAATGTGTCTCTAAAATAGTTTTAGCCTGCCCACCTAAACGGTCAACATTATCTGAAAATATGCCACGCATATAGCTTGAACGATTATCAAATTTACCAATAGAAACAGGTGTTTTTACCCCAGTATATTTCACTTGTGCTGTTGCAGCAGTCACTTGTGGACTTTGAATGGTTTTTGAAGTTTCTGTTGTTGAACATGCAGTAAGTACAAGTGTTGAAGCTAAAAAAGCTAAGCTAGAAAATTTATTCATTTTTCACATCATCATATTTTTTAATGTGGATTTACTATAATTGAAAACAATCAAAATATGTAGAAATGATGAAGATCATGTAACTTGTTGGATTATTATTTAATCAAATTAAGTTTTTAATGTGTTGATTAAAATAATATATTCCAAGACATTAGATGGTTTTAAACTATAATTTTCCAGTGATATTGATTGTAAATATGACGCTATAAATTTGAAAGTTTAACGTTCAAATTCATGAAAAATATTGCTTTAAAAACAGCTATAAAATAGCAAGCTCGTCTCACCCCAAATCAGCATTTGATTTTACACAATCAAATTTCTATAATTTGAAGCTTAGGAGATGGTATTCCTCCCATTACAAACCGCCCTTAGGCTGATGATACCTACGTCTTCCCATAAAAACAGGGAGCGTAGGTCTGTGCTCTGTTTTTATAAATAGAATTTTGGAGCACAGAGATGATCCTGATCGTTTCATTATTTGTTCTCCTATCCATCAAAAACGAGGTTAGTGAACAATGTTTTATTCTCTTTTTTCGATCGCAGCAGGTTCCGTTCTAGGCGCATGGTTACGTTGGTTTTTTAGTTTAAAATTCAATAATCAACTCACACATTTTCCGCTTGGCACCATTTTAGTCAATTTAATTGGTGGCTTTATCATTGGATTTGCGATTTCATTTTTTGCCAATAGCGCTTTAAGCCCCAACTACAAACTTTTTGTGATCACTGGCTTTTGTGGTGCACTCACAACATTTTCGACATTTTCAGCCGAAGTAATCGCGTTATTGCAACAACAAAAATTCAGTTATGCTGTGGCTCTCATCGCAATCCACCTGATCGGCTCATTGATTTGTACCATCATCGGTATATACAGCTACCAATGGATCAGCTCACATTAAATCTTTGAAACAATCTGAATTTATTTGAAAATTATTTTAAATAAATGAGATTTTTAAGGTGAAATTGGCACTGTACCCAAAATATCTTTAAGCAATATCGCCGCTTGTTGGATCTTATCTTCGGCATCAATCTTGATCGCCAAGACCACTTCAGAATCAAAACCTTTCTCTTTAAGTGGCAACAATTTGATTTGATCAGGAACGATAGTCGAGAACTCCGCAGGAACGATACAGACGCCAAGTTTAGCCGCAACCAGTTGTAATTGTGCTACTTTTCTCGACTGAATCCGTGCCTGTTTTGGTACAAAGCCCGCTGCTAAACAAAGATTTCTGACTAACTGATTTAAAATACTTCTTTCTCGATGTGGCGTAGATACAAAAGCTTCGTCTTTTAACTGTTTTATTTCAATTACTTGCTGTGTTTGGCACAAAGGGTGTTCAGCATGTATCGCCACATACAAATCTTGTTGATATAAAGGAAAAACTTTTAACTCATCCACGGCTTGCGACATCGGCAAGCGAATCAGCCCCATATCAATTTCGCCACGTAAAATCGCACCCGCCTGTGACTCCGAAGAAAAAGTATTGATATCAAATTTCACATTTAATTGTTCAGTGATCTGCATCAATGCCGCAATTTTATGTTGATCAATCACGATACTACTGGAGTGGGCAATTTTAATCGTAAAATCATCCCCATTGGCGACACTCCTTGAACTTTCTATAATCTGATCAAGATTTTGGATATTATTTTTTATTTTCCGATAAAAAACCCGACCTGCTTTAGTCAAGCTTGCCCGCTTTTCATTGCGATCAAAAAGTTCGAAATTAATTTCCTCTTCAAGAAGTTTAATTTGTCGGCTCAAAGCAGATTGCGCAATAAATAATTTCTCTGAAGCCGCGATAAAACTGCCTTCTTCAACTATTTTTATAAAGTAATTAAATTGTTTGAGTATGGTCATTATCATCTCAAAATTAGATTAATGATGCTTTTTTCTATATTAGATTAGATCAAAAACAAACGCTAGACTGATTTTATCGAAGCAATGTGTGGAATGGTACGATGAGTTTTAGCAGGCAACTCTTTATTTTTATAATGATTATTTTTATGGTTTTACTTTTTAGTGCTTATGATCAGTTAATGCAAGGTAATACATCCCATAATGTCGATCAAAAGTTTGAAATGCCACAGGATTAGTGATTTTGCGATTTCATTGGCTTAAACCAAGCATCAAAAACTTAGCAAGATTTGAACAATCAACCTTAGACCATTCAAATCTTTATCTAAGCACCAAATTTTACAGCCCAAACTTACCCATCGTATGCCAGTATTTATCTTTTAAAATATTGGTTTCGATCTCAAATTGATCTTTATATTTAGATGAAATTTCAGCTGCAAGTTTTGACGGTTTTCTAAAATCTTTACATGCATAATAGAATGTTCGTTTATTTCCCCCAGTCTCTCGCCCAAGAAATAGATAACCGTCTTTATCAATGAGTTGTTCATACAGTTCTTGGTCTATTTGTTCTAGA
Organism: Acinetobacter gerneri DSM 14967 = CIP 107464 = MTCC 9824; assembly: GCF_000368565.1. Taxonomy (GTDB): domain Bacteria; phylum Pseudomonadota; class Gammaproteobacteria; order Pseudomonadales; family Moraxellaceae; genus Acinetobacter; species Acinetobacter gerneri. Next base: position 125,217 of record NZ_KB849533.1, read on the forward strand.
GCGTCATAGTCTTGTTCAGAAGGCATACCCTGATAATCTTGACCTTGATATGTGAAGTCCATAACAAACATCCACGGATGTGAAGCTTTATGCTCCCATTCTAAAATTGAACTATTTAGCATAACACTGAGCGGCTGATCATCATCAGTCTGCCCTTCCAAAATACTGTATTCATCACTGTCAATATGATCATATTGAATGCTGTTTAAACGTGAAATTTCACTATTTTTTAAAGTTAAAATATTCTTTAATTTATCTATTGGCATTAACTCTTTTTCAGCATCTTGTTTTGAACATACTGTCACATGATCAATATGCATAATCGCATTATATTCACCCAAATAATTATCTAGATAAATATACACAGCCTCAGTAAATGGATTGTGCATTTCAGCTTGATACTCATCATGTACCATGACTAAATCAATCTCATCCGGATAAGCTTCATCATCATTTAGATAAAAGGATAGGTTTTCTTTATTAAAATCATAACCATGCATTTCTAAATATAATTGATTAATATCCATTTCAGGCTTTAGCGCGGTAAATTTCCAACCTGCAATCTCGGGTGCTGCAGCAACAAGCTCCTCAATAAATACAATATTGGGCACTACACCATCAGGTGTAAACACAATTTCTGCAGTATCTTGATCTAACATTCCTGCTAAATAGAAAATACCTTGATGCACTTGATCAAGTTCTTTTCTAAGTGGATTAAATAAAAACTCGCTAAACTTTTCACGATTATTTTCACGAACGATGTCATGAAATTTTTGTTGATGTTGTTCAAACCAAATCCAGAAAGCCCCATAACAATCTGTCTCTGTTTGCGTTGTTTCTTTATTGGAAAATAGTTTCTTAAAAAAGCTCATGGCAAAATATTCTAATTATTCAAACACAAACAGCATATTTTAATTATTTAAAAATAGCAAATAAAGCAAAGATCATCTCTTTGCTTTTAACATTTCCAATTTTTTCAACACTTCTGCAACTGCCACCATCGCAAAACTCGAAGTGACGACAACAGCTGAACCATATCCCCCACAGCGTAGTCCTGCACTGGCACAAACGTCTGCATTTGAAAATGGATTATCAATCGAATAAACACAGGTAATGCCAAATTTTTCTTTTGGTTTTTTACAAATTCCTTTGGCGCGCAATTGTGCTCGAAGTTTAGCAAGCATTGGATCTTGTTCTGTTTTGGATAGGTCTGCGACACGTATTTTCAATGGATCTAGTTTGCCACCCGCCCCACCTGAAACAATCAGTGGGATTTTGTTAAATCGGCAATGCAGCATCAAAGCCAATTTTGCTTTGACATCGTCGATACAGTCCAAGATAAGATCAGGTGCATTTTCAAGTAGTTCTTTGACATTTTCAGGGCTTAAGTAGTCATCGACCAAATTGATTTTGATTCGAGGATTAATCAAGCGACAACGCTCTGCCATGACTTCAATTTTTTCAAAACCAAGTGTCGAACTCATTGCGGGAAGTTGCCGATTGATATTTGAAGCCGCTACTGAGTCCATATCAACCAGTGTAAGCTCACCAATTCCTGTTCTAGCCAAAGCCTCAACAGCCCATGAGCCCACACCACCGATGCCGATCACCATCACATGACTTTTTTCAAAGTGTTGAAAATTATCATCTCCATAAATTTTTGCTACGCCAGCAAAACGGCGTTCATATTCATCATTTTGGAGATCAGTCATTGGCTTTCATAATTTAAATAAATCGGCAGGTATTTTAGCAAAAATATCTCAAAAAAATGTTAAATTTTAAAAAGTACATTTTGCTTCTGAATAAAAGTTAAAACTATGCAAGACAATCAACAAATTATTTTATGTATTCCAGGAATCTGGAAAACCCATGAAGAATTGCTTCATACAATCATCAATAAAACTGACTATATTTTTGCAGGAAAAATTATTAAAGCCTTAGCGTTCGATTTTTTTGCTGAAATTGAAGAAGAATCTCATAATGATAAAGTTAGTAGCGCATTTCGCCAATTAAGTTTAGGTCGATTTTCTGATACTGAACTTGACGAAATTGATCAACATAATATGGTAATTTATATCATATGCGATGGTGGAAATTTCAAAGCCGTACAAAATGCACTTTTAGTTGGACAAGCCTTATTAAGAGCAGGTGGCTTAGCGATTAAAATTGAAACTGCAGGAATTAGCCATTCTAAAAAACAATGGCTTGAATTTTCAGCCACACAGCTGATGGATTTATTTAAAGCTTTTATTCCTCACGTTTCAGACCAAAAGAAATTATATTCTTGTGGTATGCATCAATTTGGTAAACCTGATGCATGTATCAATAAAAATACTCAAGACTCAAATTCAATATTAAATCAGTTTTTACTTTATATATTAGTTGAAGATCCTATATTAAAAACTGGTGATACTTTTGCCATTGAAGAAGGTGCTGAAAAATTTAAATTATCAAAAATCAACTCAGCAGATTTTTTTGATAATGACTCTACTTATTTCAACTCATTCGGGGTCTGGTCATTAAATAAACCATTCTCTTTTAAACAACTCTTAAAATTTTCATAAAGCATAAAAAAAGCCCCGCATAAATGCGGGACTTGGAGTATAACTGTGGCGAAAATATATTTTAGGCTGCAATTAGATTGCGTAAAACATAATGTAAAATTCCGCCAGCCTTAAAGTATTCCACTTCGTTCAATGTATCAATACGACAGAGCACTTTAAATTGATCTGTGCTTCCGTTTGCTCGTTTTACTGTCACTTCAAGGCTTGCATGTGGCTCAATCGCATCAGAAAGACCTGAAATCGAGATTTCTTCTTGTCCAGTTAGATTGAGACTTTGACGTGTTTGTCCATCAACAAACTGCAACGGCAAGACCCCCATACCCACCAAATTTGAGCGGTGAATACGTTCGAAACTTTCTGCAATCACGGCTTTAACACCTAGCAAATTGGTTCCTTTGGCAGCCCAGTCACGTGAAGATCCTGTACCATATTCTTTACCTGCGATGATCACCAACGGTGTATTGTCTTGTTGGTATTTCATCGCTGCATCATAGATCGCCATTTTTTCACCCGTAGGCACGTACAAGGTATTACCGCCCTCTTCGCCACCGAGCATTTCATTTTTGATCCGAATATTTGCAAAAGTGCCACGCATCATCACTTCATGATTACCACGGCGTGAACCATACGAGTTAAAGTCTTTTTGCTCTACGCCCTGAGCTTGTAAATAACGCCCTGCAGGACTGTCTTTTTTGATATTACCTGCTGGAGAAATATGGTCAGTCGTCACCAAATCACCGAGCACTGCCAAAATGCGGGCACTTTGGATATTTTGAATTGGCTGAGGTGGTTGATCGATGCCTTCAAAAAATGGTGGATGACGGATATAAGTAGAATGCTCATCCCATTCATAGGTTTGGCTATCTGGAATTTGAATCGCTTTCCAACTTTCATCGCCTTCAAAAACGGCAGCATATTCTTTATGGAACATGTCCGTATTGACTTTTTGTAGGACTTCATCAATCTCAGCTTGGCTAGGCCAGATGTCTTTGAGATAGACATTATTCCCTTGCGCATCCGTTCCCAAAGCTTCTTGAGTAATATCATTGCGGATAGAACCTGCCAAACCAAAAGCGATCACCAAAGGTGGTGACGCCAGCCAATTGGTTTTAACCAAGGGATGAACACGACCTTCAAAGTTTCGGTTACCTGACAAGACCGAAGCCACATTTAGATCATAGCACTGGATCGCATCTTCGATTGGTTTAGGTAATGGGCCTGAGTTACCAATACATGTGGTACATCCATAACCCACCAAGTTATAACCCAATTTTTCAAGATAAGGCATCAAACCTGAAGCATTGAGATAGTCTGTGACCACTTTTGAACCTGGAGCCAACGAGCTTTTCACCCAAGGTTTACGCTGTAAGCCTTTTTCCACTGCTTTTTTGGCAAGTAAACCCGCTGCCAGCATCACACTTGGATTTGAAGTATTGGTACAAGACGTAATCGCAGAAATCACCACATCACCATGAACCAACGGATAACGTTTTCCATCAATCACACAATGTGGTTCTTCATTTTGTAATGCTGATTGCTTTGCATCTACAGCTGCACCAGCACCACCTTCATTGATTAAACGCTCTTGCTCTTGTTTAGCAGGCTTGAGATCAAGCTCCATTAAAGCACTGAATGTTTTTGGAATATCAGGTAATTCAACTCGGTCTTGTGGACGTTTTGGACCTGCAACACTGGCATTTACAGTTGCCATATCCAACGACAAGGTATCGGTAAATAAAGGTTCATCACCTACATTTCGCCATAAACCTTGCTCTTTACAATAAGCTTCAACCAGTGCACTACGCGCAGCATCACGACCAGTCAGATGCATATAACCTAGCGTAATGTCATCAATTGGGAAGAAACCACAGGTTGCGCCATATTCTGGTGCCATATTGGCAATCGTCGCACGATCCGCCAAAGGTAGATCAGCTAAACCATCACCATAAAATTCTACAAATTTACCGACCACGCCTTTTTGACGTAACATTTGGGTAATGGTCAAGACTAAATCGGTAGCGGTAATGCCTTCTTTCAATTTACCCGTCAATTTAAAACCAATAACTTCTGGAATCAGCATAGAAATCGGCTGACCGAGCATCGCTGCTTCAGCTTCAATCCCACCGACCCCCCAACCCAATACGCCCAAACCATTGATCATGGTGGTATGTGAGTCAGTTCCAACCAATGTGTCTGGAAATGCAAACGTTTGCCCCTCACTTTCTCCGAGCCAAACCGCTTGTGCTAGATACTCCAAATTGACCTGATGACAAATCCCAGTACCAGGAGGCACTACGCTAAAGTTATTAAATGCAGACTGACCCCAACGTAAAAACTGATAACGCTCACCATTACGTTGCATTTCGATTTCTACATTTTCATCAAATGCTTGGTTTGTACCAAAATAATCCACCATTACCGAATGGTCGATTACCAAATCTACTTTGGATAGAGGATTGATTTTTTCAGGATCTGCACCTGCTTTCGCAACAGCGGCACGCATCGCAGCCAAATCCACCACAGCAGGAACACCAGTAAAGTCTTGCATCAATACACGGGCTGGACGATATTGGATTTCGTGGTCAGATTTTTTAGTTTTTTGCCAATCAACAATGGCTTGAATGTCTTCCTTTTTGACTGTTTTATTGTCTTCAAAGCGCAGTAAATTTTCGAGTAGAACTTTGAGAGATTTTGGCAGTTTGGAGAGATCGCCAAGTTGGCTTTCTGCATTTTTTAAACTAAAAATTTGATAATGTTCTGAGGCTACATCTAGACTTTTTAATGCACCAAAACTATTGATTTTACTGTACTTTGCCATAGGTTTATCCTCCGGCTTTGGCATAATGATTATTCGAGCTATAAAGAACGTAAAAGTACATAGTACTTATACAATGTATGCCATTTTTTGATTTGGAGTGTTTGTGATTGGTTAAGATTTGATGTGAAAAAAAGTAATATTTTTAGGGTCTGCTGACATTTCAAATTGGTTGCGACGATGAGTATTTTTTAGATGATATGAGGCGTAGATTGAGAAATTTAGTCATCTAAATGATCAAGCTACAACGAAATAGCGTCAAAAAATACTCTCGTTCCACAGGATTGTGGCTAAAATTATCTCAGGCTTCGTTACGAAATTTGAAAATGGTCTCGCCATTCTCTGCATTTCGTGCCTTGCCTGCTCAATTTTAGCCGACAACGCAATTCAGTTATGAAATGTCAACAGACCCTATATCTTAAGAACGGCTATTGAGTTATTCCACAATTCATGTGCAAGTTCAACTTTTTCCATCATTAAACTGTTGGCTAAACCCTCTAATACAAATGGCAGATTCACTGGTGTATTGCGAGTGTGTTGCTGATTGGAAAGCTGGCAACATAACGGTGTCATATCTGGACAATCCGTTTCAAGAACCAAATGCTTGCTCCCCAACTGTTGAGCTACTGTGTGTAATTTTTTTGCATTTGGATTGGTAATTTGCCCAGTGATCCCGATCTTAAAACCCATTTTCACAAAGGCTTTCGCTTCTTCGACGCCACCACTAAAGGCATGTGCTATCCCGCCATTTTCAAACTTATGCTGTTTCAATATCGCCAGAACATCTGCATGAGATTTTCGTATATGCAACAAAATCGGTAAATCATACTGTTTGGCAAGTTCAATTTGCGCAGAAAAAAACTGTTTTTGTTTTTCTAAAATCGCATTGTTTTTATGTTCTTTAAAAAAAGTATCTAAACCAATTTCACCTACTGCAACACATTTTTCAGTCCGTAAAATCTGTTCAAGATCATCTAAATGTTCAACTAAATGTTGCTCGATATAAAATGGATGCAAACCGGGAGCCAAGTAGCTTTTTGGTGCTATTTGATCGCTTAAACCATTTAAAAAATGTTGGGTTTGCTTCAACTTTGAAAAGCGTGATTGTAAAAAACCAATCAAGACCAAAGCATCTACACCCACCTGCTTTGCTTGATACGCCAAAGTCTCCCGATCATGATCAAAATCGGACACATCAAAATGCGTATGCGTATCAAACAAAGACCAAGTCGCCATTAGGGTTTTGCTTGCTCTGATTTTGCTTGGCTATCTTCGGCTTTTATCTCTTGAGCTTTGATTTCAGGCAAATATTCTTTCTTCAAAATGGTTTGCAATTGCTCATAAGGAATCACCAAACGTGGTAAGCCCACTACATAAGGTCCGATTTCATATTCTGCATATTGTAAAATCAAACCTTGTCGTCCTAAGTAGAAATTATCAGAGAGTTTAAATTTCCAAGACTGTTCGTATTGATCGACATTATCAGCAAGTTTTGAATCTTTGACCCAGATTTTAAATGCTTCGTGTGCTTTATTTTCCAAAGCTGCATGTTGATTTGCTGCTAAGATGTCTTTCAGCTCTACTTGTTTTTGTTTTTTGAGATCAAAATTGAAATATTGCTGAGCGGTTGCGCCATGTGCACCACCTAAATAGCTACTGCTATTAAGTACCACAGTGACCAATGGACCATCCGAATTTAAGATTTTTGGATTGATATTTAAAGTAATTTTGTGGCTCACCCCGAGTTTTTTCAATTCGGTGTCAAGATTAAGAAAATTGTCTAAATAAGGTTGAACCTGTTTTGCCAAAATTTGTGCAGGTGTTTCAGGAGCTGTCTGCCCCATAACTGTACTGCTTGGAACTTCTTGATCTGGCTGTTTACTTTTATCAGTATCTGCTGGTTTATTTTGCTTGTTATATTGTTCAGAAATACTCAGCATCGTTTTGAGTTGTTTTAAAATCGCCTGATCAAGCGCCTCATCTACATAGGACTGATTGGTTTTCAAACGCTCCACATGAAAATCAGGACAATTTTTATCATCACATTCAGGGATGTTTAGAACCAATTCCTCGTTATTGCCAAGGAGTTGCAAAGACGTATCTGGCACTTCAGAGGCACTCGTTTGTGTCTTTTCGGGATCAGATTTTTTGTCGGCATTTTTTGGCTGACAAGCAGTCATTGCAACACTTGCTGCAAGCACAGAGAGCAACAATGTTTTTTTCATTTTTAACATCATACAACCCTAAATCAAAGGTATATACAGGTGATCATTACCATTATAAAGCCAAGCTTATGCTTCAATGTGGCGAGGCACAATTGTGTTTTGTAAGTGTATTTTAGGGCTAAGCATATCCAATTTAAAACATTTTTTGAAATACATCTGCTTTAATCATTTTTTGAGTTTGTTGTTTTGTTAAATAGATATCCAGCTGCATACTATCTTTGGCAATTTGGTTCGCTCGATAATGTAGCCCGATTCCTTCAGTATCAAAAAACCATTCGGCTTGATCCCAAGTTAAACTTTTCGCTGCCAATTTTTGAGTTTCAACACCCTGTGCTTTGTGCCATGTTTGATACTCTTGTTGGATCAAATCATTAAAATATTTTTTCTGAGTTGGATTCAGCACATCCATGATGCTCAAGCCTTTTTTCAACTTTCGATCAGCCACAAAGAAATATTGTCTTTCTTTGACCGTAATTCCTTCTTGCTTTGAGTCTACAGAAATTTGTAGCAACACATATTGGTTTCGCTGTGACGCTATTTTAGTCGTCATATTTAATGCATAAGCTTTATTTTTACTAAATTGTGCCTGCCAAGCATCTGATTTTTTGACATATGCATTGACCGCCTGTTGTAAGGTCAAATCTTGCTTTGAGCCAATCTGATCTTGTACCACGATGGCAAGATGTTGAGTGATCCATTCATTTAACCACGGATCTGCGGTCTGAACAGTTTGAATCTCGATATCATGACAATTTTTCTTTTCACAAAATGGAATGGCAAATTTGGCTTTTTCTTCTTGAATATTGAGATAAGGTAAAACATCAGCCTTAGCTTCAGGCTTTTGTACTTGAGAATCTTTTTTCTGGTTCGAATCAGTTCGATCACATGCGGTCAAAGCCAAAATACTGAACAAAATACAAGCCATTTTTTTTGGATGACGCATGATGATTTCCTCATTTATTTTTAGCTGACAACGCAATTCAGTTTTTGAAATGTCACCAGACCTTCGTTATTTTGATACAAAAATGGCTTCAACTTGAAGCCATTTTTACATTTCAAAGCATTTTCATTTCAATCAATGTTCACGTGTGTTACGGAACTCGATCTCAGGCCAACGCTCTTGCATGATCTGTAAATTGACACGACTTGGTGCAAGATAAGTCAAATGACCACCGCCATCAATAGACAATTGATCATGTGCTTTTTTCTTGAATTCATTCAGCATTTTTTCATCGTCACAGTAAATCCAACGTACTGTATTGATGCTCACTGGCTCATAGATACAATCGACTTTGTATTCCTCTTTCAAACGATAAGCAACAACGTCGAACTGCAAGACACCTACAGCACCCACGATCAAATCATTGCTGATTTGTGGCATAAAGACCTGAGTTGCACCTTCTTCTGAAAGCTCTTTCAAACCTTTTTGTAGCTGTTTAGATTTTAATGGATCACGTAAACGAACACGGCGGAACATTTCAGGAGCAAAGTGCGGAATACCTGTAAAATGTAAATTTTCACCTGATGTAAATGTATCCCCGATTTGAATGGTACCGTGGTTATGTAAACCAATGATATCACCCGGCCAAGCTTCTTCTAGATGTTCACGTTCACCTGCCAAGAAGGTCAATGCATCACTGATGCGCACGTCTTTACCAATACGTACATGATTCATTTTCAAGCCTTTTTCATATTTACCTGAGCAAATACGCATAAAGGCAACACGGTCACGGTGTTTAGGATCCATATTGGCTTGAATTTTAAAGACAAAGCCTGAGAAACCTTCTTCATCAGCTTCAACAACACGTTCTTGTGTCGGATGTGCTTTTGGTTTTGGCGCCCATTTGATAAATGCATCAAGAACATGATCTACAGCAAAGTTACCCAAAGCTGTACCAAAAAGTACAGGGGTTTGTTTACCTTGTAAGAATTGTTCAGGATCAAGTGGATCATTGGCCATTTGCACGAGTTCTAATGATTCTTCAAAAGATGCAAAAGCGAGATCACCAACTTTTTCGCGAATATCTGGATAATCATAACCGTCACGGATTTCAATATCTGTAATGGTTGATCCAAAACCTGCTTTATAAACATAAAGTTTATTTTCTAAAATGTTATAGACACCAGCAAAATCACGCCCCATACCCAAAGGCCAAGTGATCGGCACACAGCGGATATTAAGGACATTTTCGATTTCATCAAGTAACTCTAGAGGCTCGCGGATTTCACGGTCCATTTTGTTGACGAATGAAATAATCGGTGTATCGCGCATACGACACACTTCCATCAGTTTGATGGTTCGTTCTTCGACACCTTTTGCACCATCAATCACCATAAGCGCTGAGTCAACTGCGGTCAAAGTACGATAAGTATCTTCCGAGAAGTCTTCATGCCCCGGTGTATCGAGCAAGTTGATGACATGACTTTTAAATGGAAACTGCATTACAGAAGTGGTAATCGAAATCCCACGTTCTTTTTCCATTTCCATCCAGTCTGAAGTTGCAGCACGGTCAGATTTACGACTTTTCACCATTCCCGCAACCTGAATCGCTTTACCCCACAACAACAGTTTTTCTGTCATGGTGGTCTTACCAGCATCGGGGTGGGAAATGATCGCAAAAGTACGTCGCTGAGCAACTTCTGCCGCTAATTCATCTTTAAACATATGCTAAATCTTAAATTTGTACACACATTTGCACACATAATAAAAAGTGTCTCAAATGAGCGAGAAGAATAAATAAAAATTGGGGTAATTGTATATGATTACTCTATGTGCATCTATAAGTTTTGGTTCTACCTTAGTGCCTGATCTCAACAATAACTTTATTCAAACTAAGAGCATCTAAAATTTTATTAATTTCTTCTGTATTTGATACATCTAAGTTTGCATCCCATTCATCCAAAAGAAGGAATTTTTCATCAGAATTACTAACAATATTTAGAATCCGTTTTATTTTTTGACCTGTAGACAAATGATCAAGATCAGTTGAATTATCCCAAATTAAATTATTTAGATTAGTTGGTACCAATATTGCATCATCGCCGATATCATATTTGAGTTTATTTAAAAAAGTGGTTTTCCCAGCCCCATTCTCACCTCTAATAGTAAACCTTCCATTATTATTTTTTAAGATATAATTAACTCTTTCCTCATTTGAGTTAAAAGAATGATTATTAATTTTTATATTCTTAATTGTTGCCTTATTTTTACAACCATTATCGAAATCCATATCAAATAACACTTTCAACTGCCCCATAATAGATGGAATTTCGATAAAAGAGCTAAGAACTGAATTTAATGAACTAAGAACAGTATATATCCTAGTTAAATTAACAACAATTGCTGCAATCACAGAAGCTTGCATTGACTCTGATATTAAAGCACTATATACCAAATAACTTGTTGGAATCATTGCTATCATTGCAAGCACTAAGTTTATGTTTTGCTTTATAAATTGAGCCTTATATGCAGAATCATAATATAAATTTCCTAATTTTTCAGAATTTTCAAGCCACTTGTTTTTATTTATTTTATTATCAATAGCATAATTCTCAGGAAATTTATTTAAATAACTCCCGTAATCCATCATATTCAACTCAACATTCATGTATAGTTTTTCTATCATTTTCCTCGTTAATACAATTAAAATAAAACTTAAAATAAAACTCAAAACATAACCTATAAAAATTTCGCTAGGCAGTATTATATAAAATATAAAAATACTTAAAAGACTATTTAACAACAAGGATAAAAAATCATGAAAAAAATACAGCGTCGAATTTATAATTTGAAACGAGTTCCTTGATATCAATGAACCCAGTTTTTCTTTTACGTCGCTTTGATTTAAATTCATTACCGTTAGATTATTTTTTCCATAAACATAACATAAATACTTTCTATGAGTATAATTAATCCATTTCTGTAAAAATATGAAAGATATTAAACCTGGTATGTATGGAAAAATCATACAAAAAAGATATAAAATCAAATTATTCTTGAAATCTTGACCATTTTGAAAGCTTTGTATAATTCTTGTTAAAAAAACAACAGATAAAGCGATTAAGGTTTGATGAATCAATATTAAAATTAACGATAAAAATGAGTATTTACTTTTAAAAAGAAATATTTTTTTTGACATAACAGCTTTACCTGTCTATATATTATTAAATTTTCTGTACATGATATTCCGCATTATCAAGAATATCAAAAGATCTAGATTTTAAGGCCATCGGATTTTTTTTAGCACTATGTCTAACAGATTCTATAGATTCTTTAATTTGATTTAATAATAACTCTGTAGGAGGATGAATTTTTGGATCATTTGGATGTCCTATGAAATGTTCTCTAAAAAGCATGACCTCTAGAGAAACCACAATACTATGTAATACCTTGTCTAAAGGTCTATTTGTTAATAAAACAGCAGAAGTAGCCCATGTAGATTCATTAAAAATAGTATTGTAATCATAATGTCTATAACGATGTTCATCAATAAATAAGCAATTATGTGCAAACTCATGTACCAGTAACTCTAATACATCATTTGTTGATCTGGTTAAATTTATATTAGCCCAGATAGTACCAATCGCTGTAGAAGATGAACCACCAGCTGACACATGAGAAGGGAAAATAAAGATATTCGTGATAATAAGCTTAAATAAATTATAATAATCAATCATTTCATTTTTCATTATCTTTAACGTTTTTTCAATTATATTTTTTTGCTCAATTATATTTTCAGAAACCTGTTTAACAATTGCTTCTTTTTGATTTCGATCATCTAAGGCAGCAGAATCCCCATTAAAAATATCTAACAATCTTGAAGACTTATCATAATTCGTAATAATTAAGCCATAATCATTTTCTTCTATCTTTCTTTTTTGAACATCCTCTAAGTAAGCATGATAAATCTGCTTTAATGAATTTTCATCTCTAATTTGATCTAATTTTTGAGGGTATTGTCGACCAACTATATGTATTAAATTATCGATTTGTTTTTCAAAACTTGTTTGTAATAACATTATTCAACTCCTTTATTAAAAAACATCTACTAACTATTGATTTTACTCACTAGCTAGTAAATATTTTTTAGTTAACAAGAAAACTAAATGACTTTTTTAGATTTCATGTCGTTGTATGCAATCATTCGTAAAGGTAAGGTATAACCAGGACAAACTGGCTTTTGCGTAAAAAGAGGTTGGTTTGATATTGTAGGTTCTTCTACCATATTTTTTATATCATTTTCCGATAGGTTATTAATAGTAGAGCTTACAACTTGATTAATATTTTTGTGTTTAATATACATAAATAATTCCTTTATTAACTTTTTATAAAAAGTGAGAAAATTAAATTTACTCACAAAAACAAATTAACAAGAAAATGTTACACCAATATTTAAAAAATAAAATTTAAATCATAAAAACCAAAAAAAATATAAACTCAATATTTATAAAACATTATCTTTTTATTTATAAAAATAAAAAATAATTTATTTTATAATAAAATAATTAATTCAAAAAACACAAACCACAATTACATCTTATTAAAAAAATATTCAACTCAATTTTTAAATCCAATATTTTACAACACTATTAAAAATGGTCTCGATTTTAGCAGATCAGTCAATAATGTGAATGTGAAATACATAAGCTGTGTTGAGATTTCATCAGCGAATCGCGTTGCCGATTAAAATTAAGCAGATGAGATCTGGCTAATTTATTCTCATCGAAATAGAAAAAAACCTGACAGCGTTATTTTTAAAAATATTCTGTCAGATTTCGTTCCAATCAAAACCTAATATTCAAGTCTATTTGAATTTTAAAGTTTTATTGCCAACCGTAACGGCGGATATAGATTGTTTTGACGATCTGCGTCACACACATATAAGCAATTAAAATAAATGGCAAATAGATGAAATAACTCAGCGGCAAAGCTTGTAATTTGAAATACGATGCCAAAGGTCCCATCGGTAAGAAAATTCCCACACACATGATCACCACAGTCATGATCAATAATGGCGTTGCTGCACGACTTTGAATAAAAGGAATTTTTGCTGTCCGAATCATGTGAACAATCAAAGTTTGTGTGAGCAATCCAACAACAAACCAACCTGATTGGAACAGTGTTTGTTGAGCAGGTGTATTTGCCGAAAAGACATACCACATCAATGCAAAAGTAATAATGTCAAAGATCGAACTAATCGGACCAAAAACAATCATAAAACGACCAACTTCTTCAGGCTGCCAACGCTGTGGTTTGGCAATCAATTCGTCATCAACATGGTCAAAAGGGATGGCAATTTGTGAAATATCATAAAGTAAGTTTTGGATCAGCAAGTGGATCGGAAGCATCGGTAAAAATGGAATAAACGCACTTGCCACAAGCACTGAAAAAACATTACCAAAGTTTGAACTGGCTGTCATTTTAATATATTTCAACATATTGGCAAATGTACGACGTCCTTCAGTTACACCTTGCTCAAGCACCATTAAACTTTTTTCAAGCAAAATCAAATCTGCTGATTCTTTCGCGATATCCACCGCGGTATCTACTGAAATACCGATATCAGCAGCACGAATCGCCGCAGCATCATTGATACCGTCCCCTAAAAAACCAACCACATGCCCATTGGCTTTGAGTTGTTCGACGATTCGCTCTTTGTGCACAGGACTCAATTTGGCAAAAATGGTATAACGCTCCACTGCTTTTTTAAGCTGTTGATCAGTCATCGTTTCGATCACACCACCCAACAACACTCGATCACAGTCTATTCCGATTTCACGGCATACTTTTTGTGTGACAAATTCATTGTCACCTGTCAGCACTTTTACAGCTACACCATGTTCATGCAAGGTTTTTATAGCAGCCATTGCTGACTCTTTTGGAGGATCCAAAAAGGTGACATAGCCGATCAAAATCAGATCACTTTCATCCGCAACAGCAAAGTTTTCCTGCTCGTCACTAAACTCCCGATAAGCAACTGCGACTACTCGTAGACCATCTCGATTATAACGTTGGGTTAATGCTTCGATCGCTGCTCGTCTTTGTGCGGTCAATGCTTCAATTTTCCCATCTATCTCGACATAAGCACAGACTTTAACCATCTCCTCGACAGCGCCTTTGGTGATCATTCTGACTTTCGCTTGTGGAGTTTTCACCACCACTGACATACGACGACGCTCAAAATCGAAAGGCACTTCATCTATCTTTCTAAAGGCTAATTTTTGCGTTTTTACCTCTTGGTCTATGGCTTCAAGCACTGCAACATCAAGAAGGTTTTTCAATCCTGTTTGATAGTAACTATTTAAAAAAGCTTGCATTAATACATAGTCTGAGCTTTCACCTTGTACATTGACATGCTGTGATAAAAAGATTTTATCTTGGGTTAATGTCCCTGTCTTATCCGTACAAAGAACATCCATCGCACCAAAGTTTTGAATTGCATCAAGTCTTTTAACAATCACTTTCTTTTTAGAGAGAAATACAGCGCCCTTTGCCAAGGTTGAAGTCACGATCATCGGTAACATTTCAGGGGTCAAACCGACTGCCACAGAAAGTGCAAACAAAAATGCTTCTGACCAATCACCTTTGGTAAATCCATTGATAAATAACACAATCGGAGCCATCACCAACATGAAACGAATCAACAGCCAACTGACTTTATTTACCCCCATTTGAAAAGAGGTTGTGACCCGATCAGTCGCAGTGACTCGATGCGCCAAAGCACCAAAATACGTTTGAATACCCGTACTGATCACCATGGCATGTGCCGTACCTGACACAATATTGGTTCCCATGAACACAATATTTTCCAGATCAAGCGCATTGTTTTCTTTTAAGTTTTTTTGCTGCGCAAATTTTTCTACAGGCATAGACTCACCTGTCATGGCAGCTTGAGAAACAAACAAATCTTTCGCTGTTAAAATTCGACAATCTGCAGGAATCATATCCCCTGCTGAAAGTAAAATAATATCGCCAGGAACCAGATATTGAATTGGAATTTCAAACTCAGTATTTTTTTGATTTTTAATGTTTATTTGATAGCGTTGCTGCATCAAAGCCAAATCATCAAAACTCACCTGATGCCTTAAAACCGTAGCCGTATTACTGACCATCGCTTTTAATGCATCTGCTGCTTGATTGGATTTTGACTCTTGCCAATAACGCAATAATGTTGAGAGAACCACCATCACGCTGATGATAGAAGCTCCAGTTAAATCATCTGTAAAAAATGCCACTAAAGCCAGTAAAGTCAATAAGATATTAAATGGATTACGATAGCAATACCAAAGATGTTGCCACCACATTAAAGGCTTTTCATGTGCAACCTCATTTAAACCGACCTGCTTTTGCCGTGTTATGGCTTGTTGTTCGGTCAAGCCCGATGCTGAACTATCCAATTGTGCAAATAATGCGGTCGAATCAAGCTGTGCTGCTTGGATCAATCGAGTCGATAAGGTGTTATTGATTTCCTGTGCATAGCTCGATTGATGCAATTCTTTAAAAGACTGGCTGCGTCCAAAGAAACGCGTAAGATGGAATCTTTTTAGAAAAGAAGTAAAAAGTCGTTGCCAAAGTTTCATATTGAAGTCCCCTTTTTTTGGGCATACAAAGTCCTTAGCTTTATTTTTTAAAAATAAAACTGATGAAAAATAAATAATTAATAATTAATTAGATGACGAGATGAGTTCTCGAGAGATTAAGGTGTGAAGCTTAAACCCAACCCAAACCATCGCTGTCGGAAGGCGTGCAATCGCTCACCAACGGCAACTTCAAGTGTTAAGGTGTTTGGGATCAAGCTGTAATGAGCAGCAGTTTGAATGAAAGGCGCTTGGTGATCTTGATTAAAAGTTTCAGCTGTGACATCAAAACGCTCATTGAACGAATAATGTGTTGAAACTCCCCAAAGAACGAGGTCAGACTGTGACTCTGAATGCTGATAGCCCAGATTCATATTCATTCCCAAACGATTTTCGATCAGATTAAAACTGGCAGGCAGATTTAAAAACCATTCTTGTTGAGAAGGCTGACCCGCAGGTTTTTCTTGTGTAAATCGAAGACTCGATGCAAGTCCCCAATGCTCATCCATTGACTTGAGCATCGTTTTTGCCTGAACAGAATATCCATCTGTTTTTTCAGGTGCTTGAACCGCATGATAAGCAAGTGCAACTTCAACATTTTGCCCGAGATTACATGCAGGTGAGACTTGATAAGCATCTGCTCCAGACTTCATAAATGTATATGACGTCTCCAATTGACACCGATGCGCTGCCACGATTGAGGCATCATCGGTATTCAATAATGGATCTGCTATGCTCTTTTCTGCAAACAAGAAAATCCCACAGAGTAACAATACAATCAGTTGAAAAAAACATTGAATGGAAGCGTGTAAAAACATTGGCTTCTCCCCATTTTACGTAGGTGAGAAACTAAATGGGCTGTAGTCACTACAACAAATTTTTGCTTAGATGTAAAAATTTTATATATAGGGGGGATTAAAATATTATTTTTGTCAAAACTATCTCATTGCAAGATAGCTGTCCTAAAATGCTAACTTGCTCAGTATACGTTTTGGCTTAAAAGATATTTAAACCCGAACCTCGAACAACTTCCCATTTAGGAACTCCATTGAATAAACTCAAGCGCATTATAGGTTAAGAAAATAGATTAACAAGTCTTTTTTTGATGAATTTTTTATTGCAATATTCTTATTCATTTCGATTATAAACTAAACACTATGAGTTTAGATCATGATCAAGGATGCATCTCAACTTGACTACTATACGCCATTTCCAAGCGATCTACAGGCAATGGCATAGACAACAAATAGCCTTGAAATTGCTGGCAGCCTAGACGTTTTAAAATCTCAGCTTGCATCGGTGTTTCAACGCCTTCTGCAGTCACGATCAGACCTAGACGATTGGCTAAACGGATGATACTTTCCAAAATAATCTCTTCTTTTGAACCGACCGTTAAATCACGGATAAATGCTTTATCTATTTTCAACTCATCAACAGGTAAGTCTTTTAAATACAAGAAACTCGAATGCCCAGTTCCGAAGTCATCAATCGCTAGTCCCACACCAATTTCACGTAATTTTTCAAATACTCGGATACTAGTGCCAATATGGTGCATCGCTGTAGATTCAGTGATTTCGATCACCAAATTGCCCTCTTCTATTCCATATTTTTCAATCAAATTTTCTAGCGTTTGCATCAAAAGCTTATGTTCAAATTGCACCACAGATAAGTTGACTGAAAGCGGTGAAAAATCCAATCCTTGACTTTTCCATGTTTGTAACTGCTTACAAGCCTCCTCCAAAGCCCAATATCCCATACGAATAATCAAACCCGTTTGCTCAGCACTTTCAATAAACATTGCTGGTGCAAGCATCCCTAAAGTTGGATGATTCCATCGAATCAAAGACTCAACGCCACAAACCTTGTATTCGCGATCAAACTTAGGCTGATAAAAGAGCGTAAATTGATTTTCATCAACAGCCCGATATAAATCATTCATCAGTTTTAATTGATTTTTAGAGGTGATTTGCTGATCTGTCGAAGAGTTGAAAACAGAATAAGTATTACGTCCCTGCTCTTTGGAAGTTTTCATTGCTAAATCAGCATTAATCAACAAATCTTGTAGATTTTTACCATGATTTGGATAATAAACAACACCCATACTGACTGTAATATTGATTGATTTTTCTGTTATTTCAAATCCCTGATTGGCAATATCAAGAATTTTTTGCGCCATTTGTTCTAATTCATATTTATTACTATTTTCAACAATTAATAAAAATTCATCTCCACCGAGTCGAATTAATTTTTGTCTATCATTTAAAATACGATAAATACGACTTGAAAAATTGATCAAAAGCGAATCACCAACATGATGTCCAAATGCATCATTAATCGCTTTTAAACCATCAATATCAATATAAATCAAACCAACTTGACGTTCTCTTAATATCGATTCTGAAAATAAAAAATCAGTATAATCATTTAAAAATAATCTATTGGGTAATTTAGTCAGATTATCTTGCATAGCTAAACTTTTTAATTCTTTATTTGCTTTTAATAATTGTTTATTGCGCTCTTCCAAACGTATTTCTAAAATAGCAACGAAAAAAACACCAAGTAGAATAATTGTTGTAATAAAAATAATCGTAAAAATCAACAAACTTTCTGTCGTTTGATGCACATTTAAATGTTCAAAAGATTCATCATTTGGGAAAAAACTTGTGGCAGCCATACCAGAGTAATGCATACCGACAATACTCAGTGCCAGCATCACTGCTACAGCAAGTTTATAGAAAAACTGGTATTTAAAATTTTCCCGATATTTAAAGGCCAGCCAAAAAGCCAAACCAGATCCACAAATGGCGATCATTACTGAAAATACGACAATCAATGGATCATAACGGATATGATAATTAGGAATATCTAGACCTGCCATACCCACATAATGCATGCCTGAAATGCCTATTCCCATCAAGATTGAACCTAAAATCAGACGAGAAAATGGTAAAGTGGATCGTGTAGTCAACCATACAGCAAAGATCGAAGCGACCGCTGCAATGATATAGGAATACAGCGTTAAGCCTTTATTAAAAGAAAAATTTTCAGGTAAGTCACAAGCAAACATCCCAACAAAGTGCATGCTCCAAACCGCCAAACCAAAACTCATGCCCGCAAAACACAGTACAATTTTTTCGGATTTAATATCGATTTGTTTCATGATGAGTTGTTGCAGTGAAAATGCACAATAGCAAATTACGACTGCAAGTAAAGCAGACCCTATGACAAGACTCCAGTCATAACTCATATGGATCATAAAATAATACTTCCAATGATTTGTTTATTCATTGTTGAGGATGGCTTACATAATAAACGTATATTTGAGATAAAGTTGGACTATTTTCAAAAAAAAGTAAAATAATAAACTTAAAAATAAAATAACATTCTCATTTTATAGGTCAAGTTTTTTGTTTTAATAAATAAATAAAAAAGCATATCGAAATATGCTTTTTTAAAATATCTTAATATATTATTTAGATTAACTATTTATTAGCATTTTGCAATTTTGCATAATCCATTAAAATATTTGCAGCTTCAGTGACAAATGCCTCATCTTCTGGCAAGGCAGGACGTTGATTGGCTTTCATTTTGGCACGTGCTTCTGCCAAACCATCCAATGCAGCTTGGTAACTCTCCCAATTCGCATATGGTTTTTGACCTGTTGCCTTACGTCGCTCATTTTCAGAATCTAAAGTGCTTTGTTCCAATGCATGCAATTCTGCTTTGCGTTTGTCGATATCCAGTACCAATTTTTTCTGGTCTTTGGTTTTTTGAGCAATCGCTTTACGTTCTTCCAAATATTTAAATTGCGGATCTAGTTTGACTCGTTGTGCCGAGTATTGATCAAGATCAGCAATATAAGGTTGTACGATACCTTCTCGCTTGAATGGTGCAGTTGGGATGGTATCCCATTTCAAAGCATTTTTGGCTTTACGTTCACCAAACTCTTCATCATAAATGTCGACCAGTTTGACATCAGGAATAACCCCTTTATTTTGGGTACTTCCACCTGTCACACGATAGAATTTACGCTGTGTCAATGTCGCTTGACCATAAGCAAGACTGTCGAGTTGAACTTGCGCTGTTCCCTTACCTGTCGTAGTGCTACCAATCACGATACCACGACCATAATCTTGGATTGCCGCTGAGTAAATCTCGCTTGCTGAAGCAGATGCGAGGTTAATCAGTACAGCCATAGGGCCCGCATAAAGTTGCTCGCCACCATCGCTATCTTGGAACACACTAACATTTCCGTTGCCGTCACGGATTTGCACCACAGGCCCTGATTTGATCACTTGACCAATCATTTTCGATACTTCTTCTAAAGAACCACCTGGGTTATTACGCAAATCTACAATGATCCCTTCAACTTTTTTAGCTGAAAGCTCTTTGAGTGCCTTAGCAGTATCCTCTGCTACCGAACGATACTCATTGCCAGCACGGCGTGCGCGATAGTTTAGATAGAATGATGGAATTTCCAAAACGCCATAAAGATGTTTTTTGCCATCACGTGAAACTTCAACGGTACGTGTGCGTACGCCCGCATCTTCTTCTTGAATCACATCACGAGTCAAAACAACATTGCGTGCTTGGCTCATTGATGCACCCGGTCCCAAAAGCTTGATCGTCACTTTGGTTCCACGTTTACCACGGATCAAACCAACAATTTCAGAACTTTGCCAACCGATCACATCGACCATCTTGTCGCCATCTTGGGCAACCCCTACGATACGATCACCTGATTTAACCTGACCTGACTTGCTTGCAGGACCACCTTCAACAATGGTTTCAATCTTGGTGTAATCTTCATTGCCACGTTCTGGACGAATCGACACCCCGATCCCTTCAAGCTGAAGCGTGGTTTGACGGTTTAATTCCATCGCATCCAAAGGTGGGAAATAGTTACTGTGCGGATCATAAGTCAATGTCATCGAGTTTAAGATTTTCTCTAAGACATCATCACTTTTACTACGCCCAATACGTTCCAATTGACGTGCATAACGCTTGGTCAAGGTTTGAACAGGTGTTAAATCTTCAGGGCTTGCCAGATTTTGACCATCTGCAAGTGTTGGGTCTGCTTTCAAAGCTTTTTGCTTGGCTTGATCTTCTTCTTTTGAAATATTGAGATTGATCAATTGAGAAACCAGCATTTTATGCCAATAATCTTCTTGTTCTGCTTTATTTGCAAAGAATGGTGCTTTTTCACGATCTGTATCAATAAAAGCATTTGGCTGATTTAAGTTTTGTGGCTTTTTCAACTCATCAAGCATGTATTGATAAAATTCGCCCAAACGTTGACGATATTTGGCATGGATCGCATAAGGTCCACTTAGATCACCAGCTTTAAGCGCAGCACCTAAAGTTGCACCATACTGTTTTTTGTATTGATTAATTTCTGAAGCTAAAAATAAACTATGCTCAGGATCTAAACTATCAAAATACATATCTAAAATACGTGCAGAAGTATCTGCATCCAAACGCATATTGAGATAATGTGTTCGGTCAATCAATGTCGACAGTTGACGTGTAACCAGTGCCTGCTCTTGAGTCGGTTGAATCGTTTGAGAAACAGGAGCTGAAGTCGTTGCAGCAATTGCCTGATTAATGGTATGCGTAAAAAATAAACCACCAGTCGCAATAGCAACGGCGCAAGCGATTGTTTGGAGTTTCATATATTCTCAATGCTTCCTATTTGTTCCAGTGACTACGCTGTTTTTCAATCTGAATTCAACAGGTTCAAAATTTTAAACAACTTTTTGTGTTTATGTCGTGTAGTTTTATCATAATCTGTACTGACTAAATGTAGCAAATCATTGCTAAATTCGAGTATTGTTTCATTTTTAAAATTACAACGATGGTATTTTTATGATTGGCGCACTGATGCTTGACATCGCAGGCACAAAACTTACTCAAGACGATATTCAATTATTACAAGCTCCGCAAGTCGGTGGCATGATTTTATTTGCTCGAAATATCGAATCTCCTCACCAAGTCCGTGCGCTCACCGATCATATGCGTCAAATTCGACCTGATATTTTAATTGCTGTCGATCAAGAAGGCGGTCGTGTTCAGCGTTTAAAAAATGGCTTTACCTTATTGCCTGCTATGGGACACTTTGGTGAACTTTACTTAACTGAACCTGAAAAAGCGTTAGAGCTGGCTGAAAAATGTGGCTGGCTCATGGCAACTGAAGTTTTAGCTGTTGGTATTGATTTTAGTTTTGCGCCCGTTCTAGATATCAATGATATTAGTGATGTGATCGGTGATCGAAGTTTTGCCAAAAATGTTAAAGACATCGTGCCATTGGCAAATGCTTTTATGAAAGGCATGAAACGTGCAGGCATGGCGACAACAGGAAAACATTTTCCAGGTCATGGCTCTGTAAAAGCTGACTCACATGTTGCAGCAGCCGTTGATCCACGTTCTTATGATGAAATTTATCAAAATGACATGCAAAGTTTCATCCAACTCCAAGACAGTCTCGATGCCTTGATGCCTGCCCATGTGATCTATGAAAATGTCGATCCAAATCCAGCAGGTTTTTCCGAATTTTGGCTACAAAAAGTTTTACGTCAAGAACTCAAATTTGATGGCGTACTATTTTCAGATGATTTGACCATGCAAGCGGCTTGTGTTGCAGGTGGTGCCGATGCACGAATCAAAGCTGCATTGGATGCAGGTTGTGATATGGGCTTGGTGTGCAATCAACGTGAGGCAGCGTGTATCGCTCTAGAAGGTATCACCGAATATCCATTGCCAAATCAGCAACGTTTAGAACGTATGCGCGGTAAAATCCCTCAGATTCAGATCAATGAGCAATTAGATTTGGGTGAAGAATGGCAAGCTGTCAAAAAGGTCATTGAAGATTTTAAAAAATCGCTCTAATAATAAGCGGAAACATGAAAATCATCAGTTTAAATCTCAATGAATGTTTCTGCGATGAATTGGATGATTTGATGGACGTAAACGAGTTTTGCGAATGACAATTGTTTTGCCTACTTTTCTTTGGGGAAAAGTAGGTCGAGCCGAAGGTTAATTCCTAAATTTAAACCTTGAAAGGTATGACTTCGTAAAAAAGCTTAAAAAATGTATTTTCACAACAACATTTTTTAAGTATGTAATATCAATAGTTCAATCAAAATAGCTTGCAATAAAAACAATTAGGTCAAGGATTATGACAGATCAACTTTCTAAACATCGACATATCTCATTTACAGCACACTATACTGGCTATATCTGGTATCAGATGGGCATTTCGCACTCGGCTTTTGCAACTAAAAAAGGCAAAACACTGGCTGCGATTGCACATCCTATTGAAAGTTGGGCTGAAAAATATGTAGGTGGCAGTATGCGAACTACATTAAAAGCCAGACATACCATGCTTGATGATCGCTTGATCGAATTGATTCAACAATATCCTGATTTACAAGTCCTTGAAATCGCTGCAGGACTCTCCCCTCGTGGTTGGTGGTTTAGAAAAAATTACCCGGATCTGGTTTATCGAGAACTGGATTTGCCAGATATGGCAGCCACAAAGCAAGCAGCACTTGCTGAAATTGATCAACATCAACCACAGCTGATATCGGTTGATTTATTTAGTGATGATTTTCAACGCGCTTTTGATTTATTTGATCCAAAACGTCCACTCGTCGTGATCAGTGAAGGTTTGATTAATTATTTTGACAAAGCTTTACTACAACAATTGATTAGCTCGATTGCGCATTATGGTGCTGCATTTCCTGCGATGCATTATTTGACAGATCTTTATCCAGAGCCTGTTAAAAATAAATTGGCAAAAATTATTTGGAGTAGCAGCAAACTGCTCAAACTGATGTCAAGAAGCGCATTTAGCTTTCATTTTACTGCTCCAGCGCAAGCGGAACAGTTCTTTAAACAGGCTGGCTTTCCAGAAGTTGAGGTGATCCAACCCGCTATTTATTTTGCGACTGAAAATACAGATTTAAATCCTCATGAACATTTAGGTGATTTGGTTTGGATGATTGATGCAAAATTAAAATAATGTTGATTATCAGAGTATTTAACTGGAAATAACTTGCTAAATACTCAAGCTTTAATCTAAATTTTACGAATAAATCCACCAATAAAAAAACCTCTGACTGAGCAGAGGTTTTAAACATTTTAAATTAGCATTTTAAAATCTAAAGATAAAAATTTTAGACCAGATCTAGCGCTAAATTCAGTTGTTGACTCTTTTGATATTCCACAAATTTTAGCAAGCGTTCAGCCACATCAAAACTTCCATGCTTAAAAATCAAACGCACTTCATGCTCAGTCACATCAAAAATCAAACATTCAACTTGAAACACACCTTCTTCATCTTGGAAATGCAACGCCAAATCACGAGGATTGTCACGAACAAAGTCGATTTGTTTCAAATTTTCAACTTCAACCAAAGCACCAAAAAAATTCATATCCATGATTTCAACAGCGACTTCAGTCGCTTGATGTCGATGGCTAAATTTGGTTTTAGGCTCGGTCAAATGAATCCGCTCTTCACCACGACGCTCGATTTTTTGCATTTGCTCACGACTCATCGGAATAATGCCATCGAGATTTGCAAGAGATTGACCTTTTAAATACGTGGTAAACAAATTCATGGTTTCTTTACGACGTTGTAATTGTGGAACATGATCAGCATTGGCAATCATGGCAAATTGCATATTTGGGCATTGCAGAGCAAATGCTGCATTTTCATGTGGCAAAGTAAAACTATCAAACTGACCACAGGCCACCAAAGTATCGCCTTGTGGAGGTGGAACATCATTAAGATTGAGTAAACGATTACAGTTAATCGCATAGCGATCCTGCTCTGTGGCACTAAACTCAGCCATTTGCCTAAAGAACAATTTTTTAGCCGTTGGTGACATGCGCGTGACATCGAGTTTGGCGTGATTGACCAAATACAAAATGACCGCTTGTCCAAACTCGTCCATACGTTGTTCTTGCATCAACTTCAATGATTCTTCGAGCAACATGCGCCAGCTTTTTCGGGTCTTTTGCATTACCCCCATCAACACCATCCGCTCAACCAGTTCTGGACGGTATTTGGAAAAAAATGAAGCAACCACTGAACCCAAAGACATTCCCATGACTGAAACTTTGGAAATTCCAACGATATCTAACCACACACCTAACATCTGTGATAAATCAGGCAATGATAAAATACCTGCAGACTCACCTGTATCAGCATTGGTGATTTGTTGGTTTGACCCCATTGAAGGCAGATCAATTAAAATCACAGGTCCACTTTCAAATAGTTGTTCAACACAATATTTATAGGAATTGAAATTTTGAAATGCGCCGCCCACGATCACAATCGGTGTATTGTGTATGGTTTTCGGGTCGGCTATCGCCATGTATTCTATTTTCCAACCATCTATCCATGTGGTTCGCGCAGGTTGTTTAAAACTGTTTTTTTGATAGATGTCGAAAAACCCAAAACTCGAAAAATTTTGATCATTATCAACATCCATTTGGATAATGGAATTCATTTCCTTCCTCCATCCTTGCTTTATTCTTTTAGTTAGCAAGATAAATTTACCCGCTTTTGTTTAAAACTGTGATGCATTTTTATTTTATGTATCACTTAAGTGTCCTTATCGTTGCATTTTAAACGCATGTTTGAAATATACGCAATCGCTAAATTGACCGCTCATCGTGTTTCAATAGCCAAAAAAGATTGCAAAATATTTAAGTGAATCTAAATAAAGGATTTTTCTCAATCAATAAGAAGGTATCGACATCAAGATACATGCCCGACATTGAATGTTTCCAATAAAGCTTTATTGCTTGTAGTTTGACTGCTAATATGGATTTGAAACCATTCTGAGTGATCATAAAAAGCTATGCAATCTATTGAACAGTATATGCAAACGGTAGGAAACCAAGCACGTCAGGCCTCTTCGGTTCTTGCAGGCACACCTACACTTGTAAAAAATAACGCATTATCTGCAATTTATACTGCACTGGAAAACAGTACTGCTCAAATTCTCGCTGCCAATCAACAAGATATGGCTAAAGCGCATGAAAATAATTTGGACAGTGCCCTACTTGATCGCTTAGAACTCAACCCCACACGCATTAAAGCCATGTTACACGGCTTAAAAGATGTCATTGCTTTGACTGACCCAATCGGTGAAATCACAGATTTGGCTTATCGCCCGACTGGGATTCAAATCGGTAAAATGCGCGTGCCTTTGGGTGTGGTGGGCATGATTTATGAGTCTCGTCCAAATGTAACTTTAGAAGCAGCTTCACTGGCTTTAAAATCAGGCAATGCAATTATTTTGCGTGGTGGTTCTGAGGCGATAAACTCAAATCAAGCCATTGCAGAAGCGATTCAACATGGCTTAAAAGCATCAGGTTTACCTGAAACATGTGTACAAGTGATCAATACCACTGACCGTGCTGCTGTTGGTCAATTGATTACCATGACTGAATATGTTGATGTCATCGTGCCACGTGGCGGAAAAAGTTTGATCGAACGCATCAGCAATGAAGCAAAAATCCCTGTGATTAAACATTTAGATGGCAATTGCCATATTTTTGTCGAAGCGCAAGCAGATTTACACAAAGCCCTTCCTATCGCACTCAATGCCAAAACGCATCGTTATGGTGTGTGTAATGCCATGGAAACTTTGTTGGTCGATGAAAAAGTTGCAGAAGAGTTTTTACCTCGTATTGCAGAACTTTATGCTGAAAAGCAAGTCGAGTTACGTGGTGATGCCGCTGTAAAACGTATACTGGGCAGTTCAGTCGTCGATGTCACAGAAGAAGATTGGTAT
Source organism: Acinetobacter gerneri DSM 14967 = CIP 107464 = MTCC 9824 (assembly GCF_000368565.1). Lineage (GTDB taxonomy): Bacteria > Pseudomonadota > Gammaproteobacteria > Pseudomonadales > Moraxellaceae > Acinetobacter > Acinetobacter gerneri. Next base: position 152,203 of record NZ_KB849533.1, read on the forward strand.
ACCGAATATCTCGGTCCAATTTTGGCGATCAAAGTTGTGACGGGTATTGATGAAGCGATTTCGCATATTAATAAATATGGTTCACATCATACCGATGCCATCATTACTGAAAATTATACGCTTGCACGTAAATTTTTAACCCAAGTTGATTCAAGTTCAGTTGTTGTCAATGCGTCAACACGCTTTGCCGATGGCTTTGAATATGGCTTAGGTGCTGAAATTGGGATCTCGACTGACAAAATCCATGCACGTGGTCCAGTCGGTTTAGAAGGTCTAACTTCTCAAAAATGGATCGTGCTTGGTGATGGTCAGATTCGCCAGTAAACCACAATAAACCATTGAAAATTATAATTAAAAATAAAAAAAAGATAAAAGACAAATAAAAAAGCTCAGCTTCATTTATATGAAAGCTGAGCCCTTTTACATTACGCGACAAGTTATAACAACTCTTCCTTGAGCTGTTTGGGCTTTGTTGATAGATTAAAAAATCAACTGATAAAGTTTAATTATTCATTGTTCTATTTTCGATAGTGCTTAAGTCTAATCACCTAAAGTCTATCTTGGACAGAAAAACAACACATGGTAAAAGTATGTCTTATAGATCTGAACTGCATAAAAATTCTTGCATCCATCAGATATCAGGACGACTACTTCCAATTACAATTCGGGATATAAAACGTGTCTACATCAGTATTAGTCATAAACTGCGGGTCTTCTTCAATTAAATATGCACTCGTTTCTGAACGTCGTGAAGATCGAATTTTTGGCTTAGCAGAGAATTTGGGGTCTGCTGATGCGCGAATTAAAGGAATTACAACAGGTGGACAACCACTTGAATTGTCTATTCCTCATGCAGATCATGAGAAAGCATTAGAAACTATTTTGGGCCGTTTAGCTCATCACAAACCTAAAGCGATTGGACATCGTGTTGTGCATGGGGGCACACTGACCAAAGCTGAATTATTGACACCTGAAATCGTAGAACGTATTCGTGAAGCGACTCCACTCGCGCCATTACATAACCCTGCACACTTGGTAGGTATCGACGCGACTATGCGTTTATTCCCAGAATTACCGCAAGTTGCTGTGTTTGATACTGCATTCCATCAAACGATGCCTGCTCATGCATACCGTTATGCATTACCAAAATTTTTATATACAGAACATAACGTTCGTCGCTATGGTTTCCATGGTACAAGCCATGCTTATGTTTCTGAACGTGGTTCTGAACTTGCAGGTAGCTACAAACAAGGTGGTTGGTTAACAGCTCATCTTGGTAATGGTAGCTCAACTTGTGCGATTTGGAATGGTCAAAGCGTTGATACATCTATGGGCTTAACACCACTTGAAGGTGTGGTTATGGGTACACGTAGTGGTGATGTTGACCCAAGTATTCATAGTTTCCTTGCAAGCAATTTAGGCTGGGATATTTATAAAATTGACAAAATGCTCAATAGCCAAAGTGGTTTGCTCGGTCTATCTGACTTGTCAAATGATATGCGTACATTGATTGAAGCATCTGAGCAAGGCAATGATGATGCTACGCTTGCAATCGAAGTATTCTGCTACCGTTTAGCAAAATCTTTAGCAGCGCTTAGCTGTGGTTTACCACGTATTGACGGTTTGTTCTTTACTGGCGGTATTGGTGAAAATTCAGCATATATTCGTGAAAAAACTTTAGCTTATTTGCCACATTTTGGATTTAACTTAAGTCTCGAAGCAAACAACGAACTTAAACGTGGCACAGAAGGTCGTATCGACTCTGGCGTTGGTCCACAAATCTGGGTTGTTCCAACAGATGAAGAAGGTCGTATTGCTAAAGAAACTGAGCATGTGGTTGACCAAGAGGCTTCAGCACATACAAAAAAGTCTGAAGATGATGCGGCACTTGCTTAATGCAAGTGCAATCATCTATTGTTAAACTTTAGATTTTTACCCCTTTGATATTTCGAATTTTTTAAGAATTTAGCTATGAAAACGATTTTACTTGTACCTACTGGGGAAGGTGTTGGTCTCACGTCAGCATGTTTGGGTCTGATTTATGCTTTGGAATGCCAAGGTATTAAAGCGGGTTTTTTAAAACCTTTTTCACAAGAAAATACCATTGATCCAGACCGTACAACGGCTTTGTATCGACACTTATCTCAACAAGAAACTGTTGAACCGATTGCCTATTCGACGCTAAGCAAGCAATTGAATAATGGTGAAACAGATGAATTGCTTGAAGAAGCCGTGAGTCTGCATCGTAAAATTGCAAAAAAACATGACATTATTATTGTTGAAGGCTTAGTTCCAAATTCACGTGACGCTTTTGTTAGTGAATTAAACGCATCACTAGCACAAGCACTCGATGCAAAAGTTTTATTTATCAGCAATGCTGACATCAATAAACCGTGTCAAACTGCGGATAAAGTAGAAGCACAATTACGCCATTTTGGCGGTGCATTTTCTAGTCGTACCATCGGTGTATTGTTTATGCGTACCCGTGGTTTACCAGAAAATTGTGCACAGATCCCTGTGACCATGGATCCTGAACTACGATTGGTCGATGAAATCAAACAATTCACGACAGATATTCAAAAGTCTCATGCGCAAATGGGTTCTGCTGCATTCCCAGTCGTTGGCTTAGTGCCATTTAGCGATACTTTAAGTGTGCCTCGTGTTTCTGATTTGGCGACACAAATTCAAGCGACTTGGATCAATGAAGGCAAAGCAAAATCACGTCGTGTCTTGCATAGTAGTTTAATTGCTTCAAACATCGAACATGAATTGCATAAATTTGTTGCTGGTGAATTGATCATTAGTGCTTCTGATCGTATTGATGTGTTATTGGCAAGCAGCTTGGCAACGAGCAACGGTATTCCACTTGCTGGTTTAGTCCTGACAGAACATCATGAGCCAAATCATTTGGTTATGGATTTTTGTCAAAGCGCGATCAAAAATGGTTTACCTATTTTACATACTCCGCTCAGCACTTTTGAAACAGCACAGCATCTCACCAATCTCAGCAATGAAATTCCTGTAGATGATACTGCCCGTGCAGAACAAGTGACACGTTTTGTCTCTAGCCATATTGATCCAGACTGGTTAACCCATATTCTAAACGGTGACTACAAACCTCGTCTGTCTCCATCTGCTTTCCGTCATGAATTGGTACAAAAATCAATTGCTGCCAAAAAGCGTATTGTTTTACCTGAAGGTGATGAACCTCGTACCATTCAAGCTGCTGCGATCTGTCAATCACGTGGTATTGCCCACTGTATCTTGTTGGCAAAACCAGAAGCTGTACTTGAAGTTGCAAAAGCACGTGGTATAGAACTTCCGCATGATTTGGAAATCATTGATCCTGATCTCATCCGTGATCAATATGCTCCGAAAATGGTTGAACTTCGCAAAGGCAAAACAACACTTGAACAAGCGAATGAACAATTACAGGATACTGTGGTTCTCGGCACGATGATGCTGGCACTTGATCAAGTTGATGGTTTGGTTTCTGGCGCAGTTCACACTACTGCAAATACAGTTCGCCCAGCTTTTCAACTGATTAAAACTGCACCTGAATATTCACTGGTTTCATCCATATTCTTTATGTTGCTACCAGATGAAGTTTATGTTTATGGTGACTGTGCTATCAATCCAGATCCTGATGCGGCACAGCTTGCAGAGATTGCAATCCAGTCTGCTGACTCTGCTAAAGCATTTGGTATTGATCCACGCATTGCGATGATTTCTTATTCTACGGGGACATCTGGTGCAGGTGCAGACGTAGAAAAAGTGGCTGAAGCAACGCGTATTGCAAAAGAACGTCGCCCTGATCTATTGATTGATGGACCATTACAGTACGACGCAGCATCTGTTGAAAGTGTAGGTAAATCCAAAGCACCTGATTCAAAAGTTGCAGGTCAAGCCAATGTGTTTATTTTCCCTGACCTCAATACAGGTAATACCACGTACAAGGCGGTTCAACGCTCTGCAAATGTCGTCAGTGTAGGTCCAATGTTGCAAGGTCTCAACAAGCCTGTAAATGATCTATCACGTGGCGCTTTGGTAGACGATATCGTGTTTACGATTGCCTTAACGGCGATCCAAGCTGAACAACAAGCAACTCAATGAGTTAGCTAAAGCAACATCATAAAGGCAAGCTTTTTAACGAAAGGCTTGCCTTTTTTAGTGCTTAAAACTCGATAAAAATATATTGACCAGACCAAGTATTTTATTTAGGTTGAGTCTTTTGATCTGTTTCTGAATCTTGATCTCTGGATAATGCTGCTTCAGGCTGAGCATGTGATTTAAAAGTCTGCTGTTGACCACCTACAGGTTTTTTCATGTGAATAGGACGATATTTTTTATTAAAAACTACCCCGCCCAATCGCCAACCATCCAAACAAGTCACACTTCCCCAAAAACGCTTTAATGACTCAACTTGAACACCGATAATGCCTTTTTCATTATCAATATCCACCATCTTATTTCCTCTCACCCCAGTCGGATGCACAGGTTCGTTATATAGAGCTGTTTTAAAAATCACATCCCAAATCGCAAAGACCTGACCAAAATTGCAGTTATGCAAAGTTGGACGTTCAGGGACAAAGTCCATGTGATGTAAGCGATGAAATTCTGGGCTGACAAATATTTTCCCAAAAACTGGACCAAAACCAATTCTGACATTGGCATGTGAAAAATTTTGTACCAATTCACCGAGGAGCATGAGCCAAACAAATTCTTCACCTGAGACACCCCAAAAAATACCTACCCCAGCCAATACAAAAGATTGCACCATTCCATCCAGATAATTGGTTCGATCATTGGTCCAACAGCTCATTTGTCTTTGACTATGATGAAAGCTATGCATCGCCCACCACCACGGCAAAATATGCTGGATGCGATGCATCAAGTAATAAACCAAATCATAGCTTAAATAATAGAGGATAAAAAACACCCAAACATGCTGATTTAACCACGGAAACTGCGTTCGCATGCTCCAAGCTGTTGTATCGCCTGAGCTGGGAGATACTCCACTAAAATAGTTTACGATCGGCGTCATGATCAAAAAAGCAAACAGCGGAAATAGCCCTACCAACATCAACCAAGTCAAATGGAAATCTATACGGGCATAGCGTCGATCATGCCATTTTTCGGCAGGAATTAAATTTTCCAGAGGTCGAAATAGTCCTGCAATAATCAAGAGTTGCAAGGCACCAATCATCAAGGTTGCAGCAATTTCAGTCGGAGAATCTGTATATTTTGTAATATGTAAAAAATCGAGCAAAGGTAAAACAGCATGCTGTCCCAACCAAGTGGCACATTGTTCCCAGAGCGCTACGATTTCGGAAAACATATTTCACTCCGCTTAATTTGCTGCATGCTTTTCGCTGCTAGAAGGTAGTTTTATTAAATGGTTCTAAATATCTTGATTTAACCTGCTAGAGATTAAAATCACATTAATTCTCACATCGTGCAACTTGTTTTTAATTTATGCTTTTTCTTATCTATAAAAAAAGCCTAACTTCATCATGTTAGGCTTTTAAAATTTTCAGATTTTATAGCTCATTTTGATCCATTGGGTCCAAAACAAAAAATAGACTGGGTTAGCGTGCCATCAAAGCAAATATCCCCCACCCCATATATTCACGTGTATATCGAGTATGGCGTTCTGGCTCAGAATGGAGTAAAGCTCGAACTTCTTCAAACAATTCATCTTTTGGGTTTTGCTCAAGCCAACGACGCATCGTTAGCCATTTACTTGCTTCATAACGGTCCCAACCATTTTGATTAGCCAACACCATTTCCACTACATCGTAGTTCAATTGATTAAAAAATGCGAGAAGATCGGGTAATAAAAGGTACTCTGAAATAGCACCTGCAAGACATCCTTTTGCAATTTCTTCTGTAGGTGGTGTTTGTATCCAATAGGGTTCGCCTATTAAAATCATTCCGCCTTTTCGCAAACTTTTATTTAAAAGCTCAATCGTTCCTTGTATCCCCGCACCGATCCATGTCGCTCCCACACATGCGGCTATATCGACTTTTTCAGTAGAAACATAACCAGCAGCATCATTGTGGCAAAAATTGACCAGCCCAGAAACACCGAGCTCCTGTGCACGTGAGTTTGCCTGCGTATGGAACAATTGACTCATATCTACACCAGTACCCACGACACCATAATCTCGTGCCCATGTACAAAGCATTTCCCCTGAGCCACTGCCCAAATCAAGTATTCGTGTGCCTGACCTTAAATCTAAAGCCGCCCCAAGTGTCTCTAAATCTTCTGGCATGAACGGGTTATGTATACGATGTCGGGCTTCGGTAATGTTAAAAATTCTTGGAATATCCATCGAAAAAACCTTATAAAATTTATAAATAGAATGATCATCTAAACAATGTCATCAATAATTAATATTTTGAAAACAAGTCATACTTTATAAAAATAATATTTACTATAATTCGTGACACTATTTATAAGAATAAAAAACATAAAAATTAAATATTTAGCTGTTTAATATTAATACAATCTCGAAAAACAATCCAGTTTAAAAATTGAAACAAATCATGCAAAGATGCTGCTCAAATTTTTCTTGCTAACCATACCGTATGTCCCGCACAGTTTGGATCTTCTGCAATCATTTTCACCACTTCAAATCCATGTTGGTTTAACAACCTCGTGTATTCTTCAGCAGATAAACTGGCATGATATAAAGCCTCCCCAAAAAGTTCACCTATAGCCTCACCTGCCGCTGGTCCACTGCTAAAGAGTAGCGCAGCATCTTTGTCAGCATGATCTTGGAATATCTGGAACATTGCACGTTGATCATCAGGTGTAAGATGAAAAAAACTGTCCCAAGCCAAGATCCCTGCAAATGTTTCATGCAAAGCCAATTTTCGCATATCGTGCAAGATCCAGCGCTGTTCAGGAAAACTTTGCTCTGCCATCTCAAGCATTTGCTCTGAACTATCAACACCTGTCAGCTGATAATTTTGCTTTATAAAATATTGTGCGATGGGCTTTCCTGAACCACAGCCCAAATCAAGGATTTTCGATGATTTAGGCATGATTGCTAAAAACGCATCCAACCATGCTTGCTCGTATAAAAACTCACCACGTAGATGAGTCCAATCACGTCCATGTTTTTGGTAAATATTGATAATATTTTTTGCCAAATCTTGTTGTTTGCTCATGGTTTTATGTTCATTTTGCAGTTTATTCTGAACAATATAGAACAAATATCCTGTGCTTTATGTAAAGTTCTCGATACTTTTGCATCCGATAAAACATGAATATTCACACAATATTAAGTAGATAAATCTCAGATTATTTATTTTATTTCAAAGATTAAACTTTTGACTAAATTTAAAGCAAAACGCCCACAAATCATGCTTTTTAGCTTATAATTTGCCGCGCTAGCTATCAGCCCGCTCAAGAGATTTTTGATATGACAACTATTATCAAGCAAGATGACTTGATCACTTCGATCAAGGACGCGCTTCAGTTCATTTCGTACTATCATCCACAAGACTTTATTCAAGCAATGAGTCGCGCTTATGACCGTGAAGAGAACAAAGCGGCAAAGGATGCAATTGCGCAAATCTTAATTAACTCGCGTATGTGTGCAGAAGGTCATCGTCCGATCTGTCAAGATACTGGTATTGTTAACGTATTTGTTGAAGTGGGCTTGGATGTTAAATTTGATTTAACATTGAGCTTAGACGATGCGATCAATGAAGGCGTTCGTCAAGGTTATCTAGAAAATTCTAACGTGCTTCGTGCATCAGTTCTTGCAGATCCAGCATTTGGTCGTAAAAATACCAAAGACAATACGCCTGCTGTGATCCACTACAAACTCGTACCGGGCAACAAAGTTGATATTACTGTTGCTGCTAAGGGTGGCGGTTCAGAAAATAAATCTAAACTTGCAATGTTAAACCCTTCTGACTCAATCGTAGACTGGGTACTTAAAACTGTTCCAACTATGGGTGCAGGTTGGTGTCCTCCTGGTATGCTTGGTATAGGTATCGGTGGTACTGCTGAAAAAGCCATGATGCTTGCTAAAGAAGCATTGATGGAAGAAATCAACATGGACGAATTGCTTCGTCGTGGTCCACAAAACCAAACTGAAGAGCTTCGTATTGAAATCTTCGAAAAAGTAAATGCGCTTGGTATTGGTGCTCAAGGTCTTGGCGGTTTAACAACTGTTCTTGATATTAAAATCAAAGATTACCCTTGCCATGCTGCTGGTAAACCAGTGGGTATGATTCCAAACTGTGCTGCCACTCGTCATGCACATTTCCAATTGGATGGTACAGGTGTTGCACATATTCAAGCACCTAAACTTGAAGATTATCCTGATGTTGCTTTTGATTCATCTTCTTCTAAACGTGTAAATTTAGACACGATTACTCAAGAAGAAATGAACTCTTGGAAACCAGGCGATACATTGCTTCTAAACGGTACAATCTACACAGGTCGTGATGCTGCGCACAAACGTATGGTAGACATGCTCAATAAAGGCGAGCAACTTCCTGTCGACCTTAAAGGTAAATTTATTTACTACGTTGGTCCAGTTGATCCTGTTGGTGATGAAGTTGTTGGTCCTGCTGGTCCTACGACTGCAACACGTATGGACAAATTTACTCGTCAAGTACTCGAAGCTACAGGTATGTTCGGTATGATCGGTAAAGCTGACCGTGGTCCTACTGCAGTTGAAGCAATCAAAGACAACAAAGCAACTTACTTAATGGCAGTGGGTGGCGCAGCTTACCTCGTGTCTAAAGCAATCCGTGAAGCTGAAGTTGTTGCATTTGCTGATTTGGGTATGGAAGCAATCTACAAATTTGTAGTTGAAGATATGCCTGTAACTGTTGCTGTTGATACTGAAGGTACTTCTATCCATGCAATTGCACCAAAAATCTGGCAAGCAAAAATTGGTAAAATCCCTGTAGTTGATGCTGCTGCAAATTAATTTTAAATCATCGGCTTAATTAAAAATTAACTTGATATTTAAACTAAAAGCACTCTAATATTAGAGTGCTTTTTTTATACATTAGAGAATAATAATGAAAAAAAATTCCCGCTCAAAAATTTTATTTGGTAGCCTGTTTTTTGCTTTTAGTTCAATGACTTTTGCAACACCTGCGACTGATCAGAGCATCAATCTATTTTTTAATAATCTAAACTTAACAGAAATGTTTGAGGTCTATCAAAATAAAAATACAGCCGCATATGATCGTGAAGCAGACCAAATCATCAAGCAATATGCTGGCCATAGTGCATTAACAACTGATGAACATTTACTTAGCATCAAACTCAGTCTGCTCCTACAAAATTTTTCAAAAGATTTTATCCGAAGCCCTGAGATCAAAACTGAATTAAAAAAAATATATAAAGAAAAATTTACTGAAGAAGAAATGCAGGCTTATATCAAATTTTTAGCAACCCCCGAAGGTCGATCAATTTTTTATAAGTCCATTGAAATCTCAGGAGATTTATCTGAAATGGGATCCAATATTATGCACAAGGTCATGCAAACGCCTGAATTTGAAAAAAAATATAGCAAGCAAGTGACCGAAATTATGCAACAATTACATGAATTGAGTCATGAAAATTAAGGATAATCCTATGAAATTTAAAAATTTAAGATCGAGTATCGTATTATCAACAGCAAGTTTATTATTTTCTGGATTGGCTCTTTCAAGCACGAGCTTTGCAGCTGCACCAAGTGATCAGTCGATCCAACAACTCTTTAAAGTCATGAATTTGGAACAACTGACTCAAGAAACAATGCAGCAACTTAAACCACAGCTCGCAAATCAAGCCACACAAATGGTTTCGATGATCACGCATCATTCAGAATTAAATGCAAAAGAACAGAAAGTTGCACAGCAAGTGACTGAAAAATTGTATAGCAAAACCTCTGAAATGGTTTCTTGGAAATACTTACAACCGATATACACCCAAGTCTACAAAGAAGCGTATAGCCAAGAAGAAGTGCAAGCACAAATTGATTTTTACGCAACACCTATCGGTCAATCGATTTTAAAGAAAACGCCTATCGTAGCGCAAAAAACCATGGCATTGATGAGTGATGGCATACAAAAAGCTGCGCTGACTCAAGCACAAGATATGCAAACAATCCTCAATCAATTGCATGAATAACAATGGATAAAGATGCTTACGCACCATTTCTCATCACAATTTAAAGAATATCAAAATGAAAAACAAATTCTTATGTCTATTGTTTTGTATTGCGACTCATGCGACCGCTTCACCTGCAAAAGATGAAACAATCCAAAAGCTTTTTGAATTGACTGATACAAAAAATTCAATTCAAAAAAGCTACGCAATTAAAAACGCTAAATACGATCTACTTGCGCAAAAGCAAGTGATGATGCATTTAAAAAACTTTGATCAAAGTTCATTAACCAATAAACAACTTCTCGTTGCTGCACAAATTGCCAAATTAATGAAAGATCAAGATGAAACTTTTAGAACGCCAGAGCAAGAATATACCTATCGCTTCAACCAGTATAAAAAATACCACAGCGAAGAAAGCTTGCAATATTTGATTCAGCATAGTCAAACGGATGCAGAAAAAGTCTTGATTCAAAAAACTGATTTAGTCGGTTTATATTATCTCTCAACAGGTTCTGAAACCATCCCTTCTTATTTATCTCAGACGGATTTCTACCCTGTTTTAATTAGAGATATTTTAAAAATAAAACCACAAAACTCGGGCATGGAGAACACACCATGAAACGGTATCAATATCTTTTATTGAGTTCATTTATACTGATTTTTTCAAATAGCTGTTTTGCAAGTCCTGCAAGTAAAGACACCGTTTATGAAGTTCTTCATGCCAGCAAAGTTGATCAAATTATAAAATCGATGCAAAACGAACGTTATATAAATTTTTATAGCGATTCAATGATTAAAGGTTTGAAGGAAGCCAATCCGAATATCACTCAACTTCAAGAACAGCAAATACGCGAACATATCAAAAAATACTTACAAAGCACGGATTTTGAAATTTATTTTAAGAATCAGTTGAGTTGGCCATTTTTATCTTATTTTGAAGAAGAAGAATTGATTCACTTATTGCAAATATATGAAGCACCTTTAGCTCAACAATTTTTTGAACAAGAATACAAACGCTATTTAGACTTAAATGATGAATCATTTAAAAAATATAGTTTAACGAAAGATCAAGATTTAGAAGAAAAAATCCAAAAAATGCTGAATACTTTATAATCAGCAACTTATTTATAGACATAAATGAGGGGGATGTAGATCATCCATCCCCCTAATAAAATCAGAGTGTACTTACTCACAATCTAGCACTTTAAGCAGATTACCAAGTAGAAGGTTTCCAGATTTTAAATGGTGTTTCTAAATGAACATCATCACTGACTTTATATTTCTCACCTTTAATCTGCTCTTTTGGCTTGGTCACTCTGCCCTGCTCATCACGAGTCGCGACAAAGTTTAATCCCGGCGATTTCAATTGAGTCATCGCAATTTCTTTAAGCGCACCTTTGGTCGGCATTTGCATCACAGGACCAGAACGAAGCAAATCCACACCATCCTCTCCGTTTGGACTACCTCGGAATTGCTCTTCTTCATACTTGATAAAATATTGCTTGCCAGACTCAACACTAAAATCAACCACCCGAGGTTTTTGAAACTTGACTACAGATAAAGGACGACTGATCGTCAAACGATACGTTCCTGGTGGCAATTCTAACCAATAATAATGATTGCTGATCAAACTCGGAATACGTTTTCCATTGATATAGAAATTGGGTGCAATGATTTCTTGGCGATTCCACTTACTGTCAGGTCGATACAAATAAATGACCGCAGCTTCGGCATTTTGTGGATGAACCAACTTAAAATACGGCGCAGGATCTTGACGAACCCACGACCCAGTTGAAAACCCCGTGACACCATATTGATCAAGTAAGGTCGGCTCTTTATCTAGATTGACTTGTTTTAGGGTCGAAACGAGATTTGAAGTGTTTTCTTTGGGCTTGCTTTGATGACTTTGACAAGCAACTAAAGTCATTGACGTAATAATAACCAAACTAAGATAACGCATGAACATCCCTCACCGCGTATTTTTTTATTTTTTTAAATTAGAATAAAACTCTATTTCTAAGGATCTTACCATTTCACAATCAATTTAAAAATAAAAAACGTGCAAAAAGTCTGACTTCTTACACGTTTCGGATGAATAACAATGATAATTAAGCAGATTTACTGTTTAAAACTTTTAAATCTACCTTATCTGAGTTTTCTTCAGCCTTTTTAGGTTGACGCTCTTTTTGATAAATTGGGGCAGCTTTATCATTGATCACAGCTTCGTTGATAATCACTGTACCCACATCTGTACGACTTGGTAAATCATACATCGTTTCGAGCAATACATTTTCTAAAATAGAACGCAGACCACGCGCACCTGTATTACGTTCAAGTGCTTTTTGAGCAACTGCACGTAATGCAGAATCTTCAAATAAAAGGTCTACATTTTCCATTTCAAATAAATATTGATACTGACGTGTTAATGCATTTTTCGGTTCAGTCAAAATTTGCATTAATGCTTCTGCATCCAATTCTTCAAGTGTAGCAATGACTGGCAAACGACCGATAAACTCTGGAATCAAACCAAATTTAACCAAATCTGCTGCTTCAACTTGACGGAAAAGTTCAGAAAGCTTTTTCGTATCATCTTTATTTTTAACATCAGCAGTGAAACCGATTCCACCTTTTTCCTGACGTTGTTGCACCACTTTTTCAAGTCCAGAGAATGCACCACCACAAATAAACAAGATATTTGAAGTATCAATCTGAATGAACTCTTGTTGTGGATGCTTACGCCCACCTTGAGGAGGAATAGACGCCACAGTACCTTCGATCATTTTCAAAAGTGCTTGCTGTACGCCTTCACCTGATACATCACGAGTAATCGATGGATTTTCAGATTTACGGGTAATCTTGTCGATTTCGTCGATATAGATAATGCCTTTTTGCGCTTTTTCTACATCATAATCTGCTTTTTGCAAAAGCTTTTGTACAATGTTTTCAACATCTTCACCCACATAACCTGCTTCGGTTAAAGTGGTTGCATCTGCCATCGCAAAAGGTACATCTAAAAGACGAGCAAGCGTTTGCGCAAGTAAAGTTTTACCTGAACCAGTAGGTCCAATCAAAAGAATATTACTTTTCGCAAGTTCAACAGCATCTTCGGCTTTATGACCTTGAGTCACTTTTAGACGTTTATAATGGTTATATACTGCAACTGAAAGTGTTTTCTTCGCAGTATCTTGACCAATCACATACTGATCTAGCGCTGCACGAATTTCATGTGGCTTTGGCAATGGACGAGAAGCCCAATCACCACTATCCACTTGTTGGCTGGTTTGAACTAAGTCTAAGCATACGTCCACACATTCGTTACAAATGTATGCGTCCTCGCCTGCAATCAGTTTTCCGACTTCAGACTGCGTTTTACCGCAAAATGAACAATGCTTTTGTCCTTGAGGATTATCGGACATCTTTACTCCAAATTTTTATATCTTACAAAAGCTTAGTCTTGTGGGCGCTTTGAAAGCACTTGGTCGACTAAACCATATTCTTTGGCTTGTTGTGCTGTCATAAAGTTATCACGATCCGTATCTTTAGCGACACGTTCATAGTCTTGACCACTATGCTCAGCCATTAAACGATTTAAACGTTCTTTGATAAATAAAATCTCACGAGCGTGGATTTCAATATCAGATGCTTGTCCACGGAATCCGCCCAAAGGTTGGTGAATCATAACACGTGCATTTTCCAAGCAGTAACGTTTACCTTTTGCACCAGCATTCAATAAAAATGCGCCCATAGATGCAGCTTGTCCCATGCAATATGTCACCACATCGGGTTTGATGAATTGCATAGTATCGTAAATTGCCATACCTGCTGTCACTGAGCCACCAGGTGAATTAATATATAAATGAATATCTTTTTCTGGATTTTCGGCTTCTAAAAACAACATTTGCGCAACGATTAAGTTGGCCATATTGTCTTCTACTTCACCTGTTAAAAAAATGACACGTTCACGTAAAAGACGTGAAAAAATATCAAAAGAACGCTCACCACGTGAAGACTGTTCTACAACAACCGGGACTAATGCGTTTTCAATAGATGGAACATACATACGTTATTTATTCCTGAATTTTTGTTACTCAGCTCATACTGACAATATGAGGGATAATGATCAAAATTGCAAAATATTCCCAATTAAATATCAAATTTTTTTTGAATAAGCATTGTGAAAATAGGACATTTACATACAAGAGATGAGGATTATTTGGATATTCTCATAAAAACCCTAAAAACATATATAAAAAAAGGCGCTTTCGCGCCTTTTTCAGTCTAAACAACTTAGCCTTGTTGACGTGCTTGTTGTTCAGCCAATAGGTCTTGGTAAGACACTTCAGTGTTTTTCACTTTAGCAGAAGCTAAGATGTGATCAACCACTTGGTCTTCTAAAACAACTGCTTCAATTTGAGCACGTTGTTGTTTGTCATTTTTGAAGTATTCGATCACTTCAGTTGGATCTTCGTAAGAAGAAGCCATATCTTCGATATAAGCATCTACACGAGCAGGATCAACTTCAAGTTTAGCATCAGCCAATACTTTGCTTACGAGTACGCCAAGTTTAACTGATTTTTCAGCTTGCTCTTTGAACAAATCATCTGGAAGCATGCTTGAATCAAATGCTTGCGCACCTTGAGCACCAAACTGTTGAGTGAACTGTTGGATCATTTGTTGACGTTGACGGTCAATTTCTTGAGCAACCATAGCAGTTGGAACTTCAACATCATTAGCAGCAACTAATGCATCAAAAGTCGCGCCTTTAACTTGGTTACGTAAACCATTTTTCACTTCACGTTCCATGTTTTTGCGAACGTCAGCTTTTAATTTGTCTACGCCATCTTCTTCAGTCAAACCAAATACTTTTAAGAATTCAGCATCGATTTCTGGAAGTTTAGATTTTTCTACAAGCTTAACAGTAATTTTGAATTGAGCTTGTTTACCAGCAAGATTTTCAGCTTGGTAATCTTCAGGGAAAGTTACATCGATAACTTTCTCTTCGCCTTTTTTCATGCCCACGATGCCATCTTCGAAGCCAGGGATCATGCGGTTAGAACCTAAAACAAGTTTAAAGTCTTCAGCAGAACCGCCTTCAAATTTTTCGCCATCAATAGAACCTTCAAAGTCGAAAGTTACTTGCATGTCTTTTTTCGCCATACCTTTGGTTTCAACCCAAGTTTGACGTTGTTTTTGCAAGTTTTCGAGCATTGTATCAACGTCTTTGTCGTTGATATCAGTTGATTTACGTTCGATTTCTAAATCGTCAAACGCTTTAACTTCAACTTCAGGATAAACTTCTACAGTTGCTTCATAAACTAAAGCATCTTCTTTGTTTTCTACTTTTTCAATGTTTGGCATACCAACAGCATTGATTTTTTCTTGTTGAATTGCTTCAAACACAGTGTCACGAATGATGTCGTTGACAACTTCTTGGTAGATACCTGCACCGTATTCGCGACGTACAACGTCTACAGGCACTTTACCTGGACGGAAGCCGTTAATCTTCGCAGTTTTAGCAGTGCGTTTGATACGAGCTTCGAACTGCTCGTTAATACGGCTCGTCGGTACAGTTACATTTAAACGACGGGCAACGCCCGAAACCGCTTCAGAAGTTACTTGCATGGCTTCCTCGATATGAATTTAGTAATAACAGTTTTTAAAAAAGTGCCACATTATATGACAACATTTCAAGATATACAAAAAACATGCTTATTTCATGCGAATTTAATCAAATTTTAGATTTTTTTGATCACAAAACAATCAAAAGCATTTCATTTTATTTTTGAATAATTTTGACTGCAAAGCAAAATGGATTACAAATCACTAAAACCATCTCCACAAATGATTCAAAATTTATTTCGTATGATTTTTAATCTATTTTATTTATATTTATTTTATATTCAATAGTTTAATTAACTTTTTAACTTGATTAAAATTTACCAAAGCGATTGTAAATCATTATACCATTGAGATTTACAATCGTTAACTAATGAAATTAGAAACAAGAATTATTATTATTCGCATACAAATTACCAGTTACTTTTTTTGAGTTTCAATATGTCTTTCATTAAAACACGTAAAAAGATTGTATCTTCAGCGATCGTATCTTCTTTATCAGTGATGGCGAGCACAGCAGCTCTTGCGGCTCAAGATGAACAAGCGACACAACTTCCTAAAATTCAAGCTGAGGCAAGTGCAGAAGAACAACAAGGTTTAAAAGTAGATCGCTCTGCAAATACTAAATTCGTTGCACCTTTACTTGATACTCCAAAATCAGTGTCTGTCATTTCTAAACAACTGATTGAAGATACCAACGTTACAACTTTAAGTGATGCACTTCGTACAGTGCCGGGGATCACTTTGGGTGCTGGTGAAGGTGGTAACCCGAACGGTGACCGTCCATTCATCCGTGGTTATAACTCTGAAAGCTCTATGTATGTAGATGGTGTACGTAACGCAACTTCACAAAACCGTGAAATGTTTGCTGTAGAACAAGTTGAAGTAACCAAAGGTTCTGCTTCAGCAATGGGCGGTGCAGGAACATCTGGCGGTAGTATCAACATGATCTCTAAAGTTGCCAAAAAAGGTGATTCTTTAGAGGGTTCTGTACAAGGCGGTACTGACCAGTACGCACGTATTACATTAGATGGCAACAAAGACTTTGGTAATGGCATCGCGGCACGTGTTGCTGTTATGGGCCATACCAATGAAAAAGCTGGTCAAGCAAATGGTGCTGAATATAACCGTTTTGGTATCGCGCCAAGTATCACATTTGGTTTAGACACCCCTACTCGTGCGACTTTAAGCTACTACTACTTAAAATCTGACGATACTCCAGATTCTGGCGTACCTTATCATTATGATACAGCTAAAAAAGCAACAGTAGGCAAACCAATAGAGGTTAAACAAGGGATCTATTACGGCTTACAAGACCGTGATTTCCAAAAACAAGAAAATCAAATCGGTACGATTAAAATCGAACATGATATTACTGATGATTTAACAATCAGCAATGTAGCTGTATATAATAAATCAAAAAATGATTACCTATGGACTCAACCAGATGACTCTAAAGGTAACGTTGTAAATGGTGAAGTGTGGCGTCGTATTAACTCACGTATTACAGATACTGATTCGTTTACAGATCAACTCTCACTTCGTGGTAAATTTAAGACAGGTACTTTAGAGCATCGCTTTAATGTCGGAGCTGAGTACAATAAGCAAGAATCAGATCGTGGTAATTATTTGACCAGCTATCCAGGCTACACAGGAACAACGACAGGTGGTTTCAATAGTGATTGTAAAATCAATGATGCATGGTGTACCTCTTTAACCAATCCGAATCCATTTGATCGATGGTTAGGTTCACGTACTGCAGATAAAGCAACTACTACAGTTGAAACTGAATCTCAATCTGTTTACCTACTTGATAATATTGAAATCAATAAGCAATGGTTAATTGACTTAGGCTTACGTTGGGATAAATTTGATACTGATTTGACTTACAATAAGGCTTCAGGTGATATCAAAGCTGGTACAAAATATAGCTCAAGCAATGATTTCTTTAACTATCAAGCAGGCGTAACTTATAAACCTGTTGAAAATGGTTCTATTTATTTAAGCTTTGCGACTTCAACAAACCCTGTTGGTGTTGATGCTGGTGATGGTTCTGAAGGTATTAGCGTTCCTGGACGTAATAACAATGACGAACAAGCTCGTGCGATGAATAACCTTAAACCTGAAGAAGTGAAAACTTATGAATTAGGTACTAAATGGGATTTATTTAACAATCGTTTAAACTTAACTGCTGCAATCTTCCGTACTGAAAAAACAAATACTCGTGCTACAGATACTGATGGTTACACTCGTAATATTGGTGAAACACGTGTTGACGGTATTGAGATCGGAGCAACAGGTAACATTACTGATAAATGGGCAGTTTCTGCAGGCTATACTTATTTAGATAGTGAAATCGTAGATGGTGGTTTCAGTAAAGATAGCAATGGAAACTATGTACCAAGCTCAACAAATGGTAATCAAGTACAAAATGTAGCTAAAAACAGCGCAACACTTTGGACAACTTATAAAGTATTACCAAAATTGACTCTTGGTGGTGGCGCAACTTATATGGACAAAGTATTTGGTGATGCTGCAAATTCCAAATGGGTTCCATCATACGTTCGTTACGATGCAATGGCTCGTTATGACGTAACTTCAGACGTTAACGTACAATTAAATGTTAACAACCTCTCTGACAAACGCTACTTCTCTAAAGCATACGCTTCACACTATGCAACAGAAGCTGAAGGCCGTAGTGCAGTATTAGCGCTTAACTTCAAATTCTAATTGATAAATCCCTATAAATTTTAAGGGTTTTAAGATAAAATAGCTCCTCTCGTGGGGCTATTTTTATTTGATTATTTATTTAATTATTTTTTTAATAAAGGTGTTTGCTGTGATCCACCATATTCCAAATGTTTTGAGTAAAGAACAAGTTCAATATTTCCGTACAGAAATGGACAAAGTTGATTGGGTAGATGGAAAAGTTTCGACAGGAAATCTTTCAGCAAATGTCAAAAACAACCAACAACTCGATGAAAATCATCCGTTGACTGAACACCTCGGCAATATCATTTTAGATGCCTTAGCCAATCATCCTTTATTTTTATCTGCGGCAATTCCGCTTGAAATCTTGCAACCTTATTTTAATCGTTATGAAAATAATGAAGCTTTTGGTTTTCATGTGGACAATTCTATTCGCAGAATCAGAGCATCAAAACAAAAAATTCGTACTGACCTCTCTTGCACCATTTTTTTAACTGAACCAGAAGAGTATGAAGGTGGTGATCTCGTTGTTGAAGATACTTATGGTTATCATGAAGTTAAACTCCCTGCGGGCGATATGATTCTATACCCTTCAACCAGTTTGCATGAAGTTACCCCTGTGACCAAAGGCTGCCGTGTTGCCTCATTTTTTTGGTTACAAAGCATGATCCGTGATGAAGCTGATCGTTATATGTTATTCAATTTGGATCAAAGCATCCAAAATCTACGTGTACAACTCGGTGATCAACATCCCGAAGTCAACAAATTGACCAGTATGTATCACAACCTCATCCGTAAATGGGCTGAAGTTTAAGACATTTATAAAGTATAAAGAGAATATCCGATGCCAAATACCTTACGCCCTGCCCTCACCGCGATTCCTGCACATTTGCAAACCTTATTGGACTACGAAAGAGAGGCAAAGGATTTTTTGCCTGAAGCCACTTGGCACTATTTGCAAGGTGGGGCGATGAGCGAGTCAAGTATTCGCAATAATTTGGCATCATTTGAAAAAATCAAACTTGTTCCTCGACTTCTAAATGACCTCACTCATGGCTCAACCAAGTGTCAGTTGCTCGGACAAAGTTTTCCTCATCCTATATTCTTGGCACCGATCGGTCATCAGCAACTTTTCCATCCTCAAGGGGAAGCAGCAACTGCCCTTGCAGCAGAAGTTTTACAAAGTAATTTAATCTTAAGCACATTTACCAATACTGATTTACATGAATTAAAACAAGAAAATCCTTTCAAATGGTTTCAACTGTATTGGCAAGGTGAACGTGAAAAATCACTTGCTTTACTTAAGCAAGCTGAAGCACATGATTATAAAGCGATTGTGATTACGGTAGATTCACCTCATAAAGGAATTCGTGATCGTGAAAATCAGCTGTTTTTTCAACTTCCTGAAGGCATGCAGCACCCACATACTCCAGCACATATCCCCTTGCCCGAGCTTAAAAATGGTGAACATCCTGTTTTTAATGGCTTGATGCGCATTGCACCGACTTGGAAAGATATCGAGTGGATCATCCAACAAACAGACCTACCTATTATTTTAAAAGGGATATTGCATCCTAAAGATGCAGAAATTGCGCTAAAAATTGGTATAAAAGGGCTGATTATTTCCAATCATGGTGGTAGAGTCTTAGATACCAGTATTGCGCCACTCGATGCTTTAAGCAACATTCGAGCAGTCGTCCCAGATGATTTCCCACTGTTACTCGATGGCGGCATCCGACGAGGTACTGATGTTTTCAAAGCGATCGCGCTTGGTGCAAATGCGGTACTTATTGGACGACCTTATATCCATGGATTGGCGGTTGCAGGCGCGCTTGGTGTGGCGCATGTGCTTCGAATTTTAAAAGAAGAATTTGAAATAACCATGGCTTTAATGGGAACAGCTACCGTAAATGAAATCAATTCAGAATATATTTTCCGTGAATAGCACTTTTAAAGGAAATTATTTTCTTTCTTTATAAAAAAACTGCAAATTTAGGGAAATATTTTCTAAAGGTTTGATTTATGATAATTCAATAGGGTTACAACCAAGAGATACAAGATAAACAAATCAAGTTATAAGTGTTGTAATCTTTCACAAATTTCAAGTCATTGTTTTACCGCCAAGCGCTTGAAATTTTAAAGGATAGACACAATCTATATCAGTAGCACGTTGCCTTTACCCAAGATTCGAGCAGCCTCTACTACGCAGGAGTTTTCACATGATGTTGGCAGATCCAAGTAAAAAATATCGTCGCATGTACCAACGTGTCGACTTACCAAATCGCGAATGGCCGAATAAAGAAATTAACAAGGCGCCTATTTGGATGAGTACCGACCTGCGTGACGGTAACCAAGCGATCTTTGAGCCAATGAACATTGAACAAAAGTTTAAAATGTTCCAAATGCTTGTGAAAATTGGTTTCAAACATATCGAAATTGGTTTCCCTTCTGCGTCACAAGTTGACTTTGATTTCACTCGTAAATTGATTGAAGAAGGTCATATTCCTGAAGACGTTTATATCGAAGTTTTGGTTCAAGCGCGTGATCATTTGATTCAACGTACCTTTGAATCTTTACAAGGTGCAAAACGTGCAATTGTGCATATTTACAATTCAAATTCTCCAACATTCCGTGAAAAAGTATTGAATGTTGATATTGCAGGCGCTAAACAACTTGCAATCAATGCTGCAACTAAAGTGAAAGAATATGCAGCAAAACAACCTGAAACCGAATTTATTTTCCAATACAGCCCAGAATGCTTCACTGCAACTGAGTTAGAAGTTGCCAAAGATGTATGTGATGCTGTCACTGAAATTTGGGAAGCTTCACCAACAAATAAAGTCATTTTAAACTTGCCTGCAACTGTGGAAGTTTCAACACCAAATGTTTATGCAGACCAAATTGAATGGATGCATAAAAACATTGCACGTCGTGATGGTGTTTTGATTTCTGTACATTGTCATAATGACCGTGGCTGTGGTATCGCAGCATCTGAGCTTGCAATCATGGCTGGTGCTGACCGTGTTGAAGGCTGTGTTTTTGGTAACGGCGAACGTACAGGTAACGTTGACGTTGCTGCGATTGCATTGAATATGTATAGCCAAGGTGTTGCACCTGAACTTGATTTTTCAAATATCAATGAAATTATCGCAACAGTTGAAGAATGTACTGGCTTACCCGTTCATCCTCGCCATCCTTATGCGGGTGACTTAGTCTTTACTGCATTCTCTGGTTCTCACCAAGATGCAATCAAAAAAGGCTTTGAGTTCCAAAAAGATCAAGAAATGTGGGATATGCCTTATTTACCAATCGATCCTAAAGATTTGGGTCGTGACTATGACGCAGTCATTCGTGTCAACAGCCAATCTGGTAAAGGCGGTATCGCATATTTATTGGAATCAAACTACAACGTGGTCTTGCCTCGTCGTTTACAAATTGAGTTTTCACAAGTCGTGCAACAAGTGGCTGATGAAGAAGGTGTAGAAGTTTCTGCTCAACAAATTTGGACTTTATTCAAAGATACTTATGTTGAAACTAAAAATGCACATTATTCAGCGAAAAACTATCGCTTGCATGATGAAAATGGCAACCAAGTCATTGAACTTGATGTAACTGTCAATGGTGAAACTCAGCACTTACGTGGTGAAGGTAACGGTCCGATTTCTGCGATTTTAGATGCGCTTCAATTGCCAATTGATGTCGTAAATTATGAAGAACGTAGTATCAGTTCTGGTGCACATGCAAAAGCCTTGGCATTGATCGAACTTCAAGTAAAAGGCACTGGTAAATCAGCATTTGGTGCTGGCGTGCATGACAACATCGTCACTTCTTCTATTGAAGCGATTATTGCCTCTACTAACCGTTTGATTGAACAAGGTGTCTTAAGCACTGATCAAGTGATTGCAGCAGCAGTTTAAACAACTCAGCTATATCGTTTTTTGATATAGCGCGGTCATTGTAAAAAACATCATGAAAGGATACCCTTGTTGGTATCCTTTTTGGTCTTTATATTTTAGTCTTTGAAATATAAAAACCTTACTCATTTCTAAAGCTAAGGCGAATTATTCCTGTGTCTTTTCCAGCTGACTCGGTGGGTTTAGTCACCCCGCAAAAATTCCAATTTGAAGCGCCATTAGAGCTTGAATGTGGTCGAGTATTGCCACGTTTTGACCTTATGGTTGAGACCTATGGAACATTAAATGCAGACAAATCCAATGCAATTTTAATTTGTCATGCACTTTCAGGACATCATCATGCAGCAGGTTATCATCATGAAGATGATAAAAAAGCAGGCTGGTGGGATGCTTGTATTGGTCCAGGCAAAGCGATAGATACTTCAAAATTCTTTGTTGTTGCGCTCAACAATATCGGTGGTTGTAGTGGTTCTACTGGCCCTACTTCACCAAATCCTGAAAATGACAATCGTCCATATGGACCTGATTTCCCGCTTGTGACGGTTCGTGACTGGGTAAAAACTCAAGCCATGCTTTCAGATCGTATGGGCATTGAGGTTTGGTATTCAGTGATCGGTGGTTCATTGGGTGGCATGCAAGCACTTCAATGGTCAGTCGATTATCCAGATCGTTTACAAAAATGTGTGATCATCGCAAGTGCACCAAAACTTTCTGCACAAAATATTGCTTTCAACGAAGTGGCACGTCAGTCCATCTTATCTGATCCTGACTTCCATCATGGTCGTTATCTGGAAAATGATAGCTATCCAAAACGTGGCTTAATTTTGGCACGTATGGTGGGTCATATTACCTATCTTTCAGAAGAAGCCATGAAACAAAAATTTGGTCGTGATTTAAAATCAGGCAAATTTATGTATGGTTTCGATGTCGAGTTTCAAGTAGAAAGCTATCTACGCTATCAAGGCGAACAATTTAGCCGAAACTTCGATGCCAATACTTATCTCATCATGACTAAGGCGTTGGATTATTTTGATCCTTCACGTGAGTATCAGCAGTCTTTGGTTAAGGCAATGTCCAATACCAAATGTCGTTTCTTGGTGGTTTCATTTACCACAGATTGGCGCTTTACCCCTGCTCGATCACAAGAAATCGTGGATGCCTTGATTAGTAATCAAAAACCAGTGAGCTATCTAGATATTGATGCAGAACAAGGACATGACTCGTTCTTGTTCCCTATTCCTTTATACGTCCAATCATTACGCGCATTTTTAGGCGGTATAGAACACCTTAAAGCGACACCTAAGGAGGCAGTGTAATGCGTATCGATCATCAACTTGCAGAAAAATGGATTAAACCGAACTCTACCGTACTTGATTTAGGCTGTGGCGATGGCGAATTGCTGGCTCATATGAGCAAAAAGCACAATATTCAGGCATATGGATTAGAAATTGATCAAGAAAAGATTGCAATTGCAGTCAGTAGAGGGTTAAATATTATTCAACAAGACTTAAATCTCGGTTTAGAGCGTTTTGCAGATCAATCTTTCGATTATGTTGTGATGGCACAAGCACTCCAAGCCGTAGATGCGCCAGACGAGTTACTTCGCGATATGGTGCGTGTGGGAAAACAGGCGATTATTACATTCCCGAACTTTGCGCATTGGAAGACCCGCTCTTTCCTTGCCTTGAAAGGGATGATGCCTGTTTCTGAAGCTTTACCGTATATGTGGTACAATACGCCGAACATCCACCTATGCACCTTCCGTGATTTTGAAGCTCTCTGTGCTGAAAATCATATAAAGATTATTAATCGACTCGCCGTTAATGGGAATCAACAAGGGAGCTTACTGAGTAAGTCTATCCCGAATTTGTTCGGTGAAGTCGCGATTTACCGAGTGAGCGCTCTATGAAAAAAACGATATTTTCGACTCTCCTTTTTGGAGCATTAAGTTTTAATGCTTATGCTGATTATATTCCTCAGCAACAACAATCAACTTCAGCTTTGGCAGCTCAATATGCAAATATGGATGTAAACAATTTGCAACGTTATGCCAAATCTGGACAAGCCGCAGCTCAATTCTATTTAGGTATGCATTATCAATATGGTAAAGGCGTAGCTAAAGATGAAAAGCAAGCTTTTACTTGGTACAAAGCGGCAGCAGATCAAGGTATTACGGCAGCACAGCTCAATGTGGGGCGTATGTATGCTGATGGTATTGGTATCTCTAAAAATGAAAATCAAGCACGCCAATATTTTGAAAAAGCAGCGAGCCACGGCGATAACCGTGCAAGTTTTAATTTAGCCATGATGGATGAGCAAAAGAAAAACTATATGGGTGCTTATCAGTGGTATGAGCTTTCATCACGTGACGGCATGTTAGACAATAAAGTCATCAATATGTCTGAAGCGAAGAAAACTGCATTGGCTGCAAACTTAACCTCAGATCAAATCCGTACTGCACGTGATCGCGCAGACAAATGGATTCAAGCGCAATAATCTTTTATTGACGCATATTAAGCACCTACGGGTGCTTTTTTTATGCATTATTCATTAGCAATACGGCAAATGTTCAAGCTTGTAAATATCATTTTTTCTATTTCGCTTTTTAACTTTAGAATCCGTTAAAATAGCTTATCTTAAAATATTCGAGTTTAGATATGTCATCTAAAGATTGGTTATCCCAAGGAACACTGGTACTTGCAAGCAACAATAAAGGTAAAATCGTAGAATTTGAAAAAATGTTCAATGATTTGAAATTACCTGTTGAAGTCATTCCACAAGGAAAACTCGATATCGAAGATGCCATCGAAGACGGTCTAAGCTTTGTTGAAAATGCCATTATCAAAGCTCGCCATGCTTCTAAAATTTCTGGAAAACCTGCGATTGCAGATGACTCAGGTATTTGTGTCCCTGTTTTAGGTGGTGCGCCTGGGATTTATTCTGCTCGTTATGCAGGTGAACATGGTAATGATGCATTAAATAACACAAAACTTTTAAGTGAACTACAACCCTACCGTAAACCAGGTCAAGCTATTGATGCAATGTTCGTTTGTGTTTTGGCATTGGTACAACATGCAGATGACCCATTACCACAAATCTTCCAAGGCATTTGGAAAGGTCAAGTTTTAGAGGCAGCACGTGGTGAAAATGGCTTTGGTTATGACCCACTGTTTTGGCTTCCTGAGCTCGGTATTTCAAGTGCAGAAATGAGTAAAGAGGAAAAAAATAAAATCAGCCATCGTGGTCAAGCAATGCAGTTATTTAAAGCAAGTTTAAGCTGATCTAAAAACGGTGGATCAATCCTAATAAATCTCCCCTAACCCCTCTTTAAAAAAGAGGGGGATTTGCTTTAATGAATTGATGTTAGGCAGTCCGAATTTAGTATTTGGTGATCATTTTGATACTTTTACCCTGTCAAAAGTATGGCAACGTGCCTACACAATTCACTTAGAATTCTAATGGAAAGCTGTGGATCAATCCTATAAATCTCCCCTAACCCCTCTTTAAAAAGAGGGGGATTTACTTTAATGAATTGATGTTAGGCCGTTCGAATTTAGTACTTGGCGATGATTTTTGATACTTTTACCCTGTCAAAAGTATGGCAATTTACCTACACTATTCACTTAGAACCCTAATGAAAAGCTGTGGCTATATAGCCCTTGTATTTATTAAAAAAAATATTATTTATCATATGTTTTATATAATTTAACTAGATCAAATGCAAGACGATGCCATAGCACACACAAATCACACAACTCACCATCGTCCCCGCAGCGATATAACGAGCCGACACACCTGTTCCATGATAATGCGTTTCTAGTGCAACAATATTTGCAGCTGGTGGTAAACAGAAGATCAGGAACATCACTCCGATATAATCTTGTATATGCGGAATCGGTAAGAAACGATAGCTAATAGCACAAATCACCGCACCACAGAGTAATTTAAGCAGTGCAACTTTAAAACCTTGCAGCAAATCTTCGATATGCACCCGTGTTTTACGTAGCCACATACCGAGTACACACATGCCTGCAAAACTCATACCCCATTTGGCACTGTTATAAATTACATCAATCAACTGATGCTGTTGTAAACTTTGCACGTTTAACAGCCTAAATAACGCTGCAATCATCAAAGCAATCACAGGTGGGGATTGGATAACTTTTTTGGCGACATCTAAAAATGATTGCGGTTCAGAGCTGACTGAAGTAACCGCCCATGTATTTCCAAAAATAGAACCACCAATATACAGCGCAATCAACGGCGCACTGACTTCTGGACCAAATAACGCCAATGCAATTGGAAATCCTAACCACACCATATTGGTATAACTAAAACACAGTGCTTGTAAGCGATCTTTGGAAATAAAATAATAAATAAAATAAATAATAATCGCGGAACTAAAGCTAAACAGCATCAAACTCATACTGCCTGCTTTGTAAAAGACCATGTTGTAAATAATCACCACTGGAATAAATACACGGGCCAACAACATCGATAACACTGAACGCAATGAAGTAGTCGTATTGAAACTTGCCAAAATCAAGCCACAAATAAAAGCAATGATTGGTAGAAGCAGAGCCACTTCATCGATCCTAAATACAAAAAATAGGGTTTATGCTAGCACGATAATTTTATGAAAGGCTTAAAACTCAAGGCAATCTTGTTTTGAATCTATTTGTTTGTCTTAAAATTGCAATATTGTCGTCACTCATTTGTCATAGAAAACTGTTGTTATAGAGCCTATTGAAAAATAGGAGTGTAGATATGGCTGGATTATCTATTTGGCATGTTGTGATTTTTGCCATCGTAGTGATTTTACTTTTTGGTACATCTAAACTAAAAAATTTAGGTAAAGATGTGGGTGGTGCGGTTAAAGATTTTAAGAAATCTATACGTGAAGAAGATGCTGAAAATGCTGCTTTGAAAGAACCTCGTACCCTCGAACATCAAAGCAATACCGACGTAAATTCAACTGTGAAAAACTAAACAAAGAGGTGAATCATGCTCGATGTTGGCTTTTCAGAACTGCTTGTCTTTGGGATTATCGCCCTACTTGTATTGGGTCCAGATAAATTACCTGAAGCTGCACGAACTGCTGCAAAATATTATGCAAAGTTTAAACGTGCCATCACAAGTGTTCAAAATGACATTGATCGTGAGCTGCGTCTTTCTGAACTTCGTGAACAAATGCAAAATGAAATGCAACGCATTTCAGATCTTGAGCAAAAAATGCAAGCTCAAATGCAAGAGTTACAACAACAAACCAAATTGGCTGCAGAACAACAACAGCAAGCAGAACCTACGGAAAATAAGACTGAATCACTGATTTATCATCATATGCAAGATAAAGTCGCCACGATTTATATCCCATCGTTTTGGGTCGAAAATATCACATGTATGACTAAAAAAGACCAGCAAGAAGAAATGCTTGAAAGTCATTTACCCAAATTGAAGGTTGCAGTATGACAACATCACTAAGCCCTCAAGTGCAAAACCCAGAGCATGAAAATGTTGATCCTCGTGATCAATTAGAGTCCATGCCGATCACCTCTCATCTGATGGTGCTGCGCAAACATTTGATGAAAATAGTCGCGATATTGATTGCATTATTTTTCTGTTTATTGCCTTTTGCCAATAAAACCTATACAGCACTTTCTGCACCTTTACGCGCACAATTACCCGCGAACTCATCCATGATTGCCACGGATGTAACCGCTACATTTATGGCGCCATTTAAGCTAAATTTCTTTATAGCTTTGATGTTGGCAATGCCCATCATCATTTATCAGCTTTGGGCTTTTGTGAAACCAGCCTTGTATGAAAAAGAGAAAAACTTAGCATTCCCATTATTATTTGGGGCAATTTCGCTATTTTATGCAGGGATTGCCTTTGCCTACTACGTCGCTCTGCCCTCTATTTTGCATTTTTTTATCAGCGTTTCACCTGATACTGTTGCGCCAATGACAGACATTAACAGCTATTTAACTTTTTGTTTAAAGCTCTTTTTAGTCTTTGGTGTGACCTTTGAAATCCCAATTGTGACCTTGTTATTGATTATTGCAGGCATTGTCACAACCCAAACTTTGGCTGAAAAAAGACGCTTTATCATCGTAGGCTGTTTCTTTATCGCCATGTTTATGACACCACCAGATGCCATTTCGATGGTGATGTTGGCAGTACCAATGTGGATGCTATTTGAACTGGGTTTGCTTTTTGGCAAATTGATTGAAAGACGTAAAAAGTCGGCTCAAGTGGCTGAGTAATCTGAGCCTGTTAATAGTTAAAATAAAAATTTCAACAAGCAAAACAAAAATATAGAAATAAATAAACCCATTTTCCAATCAGGCAAATGGGTTTATTTATTTAGTTCTAACTTAACCCGTTCTTCAATCAATTGATCTTTAAACTCGCCTTGCTGAGTCTTTTCGATCCAATAGATTTCATCGGTTGTCATCCGAATAAAGTTGGAACAACGTGTGCCATATACCGGGCTTTGAATGAACGTCGATGAAAGAAGTTGCTCAAAATCCTGATCAATCCCAGTATCGGGTAGAAGTTCTGTCAAAACCTTCCGTTCATCCTCTAAAATATCCCAAACTTCATGCGTTATATCGAGCTCTGGCGTCTCAGAGAGTTGCAGCATCGGAAGTAATTCTTGAGTAAAGCGTTTACGTAAATGTTTAGTTTTTTCCCAATCATCAGAAATCGTACCATTTGACACCACATATACGCCTTTGGCCAAAATCTGAGGTGCTTCACCGCGATTGCTCATATAAACCGCTTGGCTTTGATCGCCCATGAAAATATTGAAACCAGCATAATCACATTGATTTTGTTCTAATATTTTGGCAAATCTAATCGGTGTCAAATCCGATTCTAAAAAAGATTGAATCAAATAACCGCGGGATGTCGTATAGGTTTTTTTATCACGTGCATCTCGATGATTGGTCACAATCGCCCACCGCCCTGCAGCAGTTACGCCCATCCAAGTGCCACCCGACTGTAAATCTTTCCCTGCAATAATTGGACTATTTTCCCAATACGTTAATTGAGCACTTGGTCGATGATAAAATTCGTCACGATTTGAAATCAAACACAAAGGCAAGTCGTCTAAAACCTGCCAAGCAAATGCCACAATACACATAAGCTGATCCCTACAATTGCATATTTAACGTTATAATGTGCACAAAGAAAATCTTGAAAGCCACAGACCTAAAACTGACTTTTAGACGATCTATTTTAAAGCTAAATTTCGGAAATCTCGATAAACGAAATGCCTACATAGCTTATAACATTTTTTATATCAATCAGATAAAATCTGTTCAAAACAAATGATAAGGAAACCCAATGCTGGCCTATCCTCATATTGATCCCGTTGCGATTGCATTGGGACCACTCAAAGTCCATTGGTATGGTGTGATGTATCTTTTAGCCTTTTTATGTGCTTGGGGGCTTGCGACATATCGAGCAAAACATCGTGATGGTTGGACGTCCGAAATGGTGTCTGATCTGGTGTTCTATGGTGCACTCGGCGTCGTACTCGGCGGTCGAATCGGTTATGTTCTATTTTACGAGTTTGATAAATTTCTCGACAATCCACTTTGGTTATTCCAAGTGTGGACAGGTGGAATGAGTTTCCACGGAGGATTTATCGGTGTAATGCTTGCCATGATCTTGTGGTGCCGAAAATACAAAAAAACATGGTTTCAAACTATGGATTTTATCGCACCATGTGTTCCTACAGGATTGATGTTTGGTCGTATTGGTAACTTTATCGGTGGTGAACTGTTTGGTCGTGTTTCAAATGGTGGATACTCTTGGCTCATGGGCTTTCCAACGGCTCAAGCCGCTGACCGAGAATACTTGATTGCTCATCCAGAGCAACAAGGTCTATTACAACAAGTCGGCGAATATCTGTTATTACCACGCCACCCATCTCAGATCTATCAAGCACTTTGCGAAGGTTTATTTTTATTTATTATTTTATGGTTCTTTAGTGCTAAACCACGCCCACGCATGGCTGTATCAGCCTTGTTCTTGATTGGTTATGGCTGTGCACGATTCTTTATGGAATTTTTCCGCGAACCAGATGCAGATCAGGGCTATATTTTATTTGGTTGGATGACCAAAGGACAGATGCTTTCGTTCCCTATGATCTTGATTGGTATTTTATTGATGGCATACGCTTATCGCCGTAAAATCTATGATTGGGGTCCACAAAAGAACGCCTAAACAAATTTGTTTACTGATGTAAAAACAAGGTCTAAGGAGAGCAAAAGCTCTCCTTTTTCATGTTAAAGTGCAGATATATTTACCAGTTTTAAAAATTATGTTCGAATTTTGGTTTGATCCTAAAACAACGCGTTCACGTCGTATTTTTATTTTAATCATCACGGCGATCGTTGCTTATGCCTTGTATCGTATGAAACCGTTAAGCCCTGATGCGATCTTGATGTTTTTGGGTACTGGGGTCATTTTCTTGATTTGTCGCTACTGCAAAATCAACTTTGCTGCACATAAACCAACAGGCTTGCTGTACCGTTTATTTACATGGATTCCGATTGCCCTACTCCTAGCCCTGATCTTTATGAAGGCGCAACAAGAGCTGTTAATGCAAGGGGTACAAGGGATTTGCTTCATGGCTTTAGCCGCATTTATCCTTTCGCCAATTGCAAAACTTGGCAACAAAAACACTCAAACTGCAAAATAGTCAGCAAAACTGTTCTAGGGCGTTTAAATGCTGTGTGAGCAGCAGCTAAACGCCAAATGATCTATTTTGATTGAATCCACTGATCAACATCAGAAACTGCCTTTTGCAATTGCTTGCTGATCGTTTTATTTTGCTCAGCATTGACAAAGTTATTCGCTAGAGGCTGAGTTAAATTGCATCCGATAAACCATTGCTTATCCAAGTTTTTTACACTTGATTGATAAAATGGATTGTCAGATTTGATCTGTCTAAGCTGAATTTCCCCAAAACCTTGATCAACTTTTTTTGCATAATACGCATAATCTCTCTGCGTGGCAGGCTTCATCCCGACTCCCTCACTCACAGCTTGTGCTTTGCTCCGCATATTTTCATCTATAACTTTGCTCAAGCCATACTTTTTAGCAAAATCCTCTATATTGGTATTTGCAGGAAGTCGAACTGCCCAAAATTGACTGTAGTATGGTCGATAAATAAATGTTGCATTCACACCATAAACATTTAGCGCTTTCTTCAACTTTAAGCTTTTACTCAAAGCAGAATCCATCATAGGATCTTCTTGGTCTGTATATAGTCCTTTTTCTTCGCCAGAAGACTCCAAACTTGTTTCTAAAAATAGCTCATAAACTTGTTGTTTGGCTGGATTTTGACAACTGAGCAATGCTTGCAAACGATCTTGACTATATGCCCATGCATCGACCTGATTGAGCTGTAAGTTTTCTCGTTCAGCCAAAGCTTGGCTATATTCACGATCTTGTTGATCTTTAACTTTTTGCGGTAATTTTTCACGATCCTGCATTTCCAATTCGATTTTTTCAGTCGCACTCAAATCTTGGCGTTGATCGTATTTCGAAATACATTGAGGTTGCAGTTGCTCTTTCAGCAATAACAATTGATAAGCTGTATTTTGCGCTTGGGGATTTGGATAATGCGCATTTAGCACCGCATAATCCTCTTTCATCATTTTGGTTTTAATGTCATAGCAGGCTTTGCTATCAATCTTGATCTGTTGGGCTGACTCTTTTTGCCAAAATTTTTTCGCTTCAGCAATCAGCGGTTTCAAATCAGCGTCTACATTGTCTGCTGAGTTTGCATGAAGCAAAGGGCTAGCTAAAACAGGTATGACCCAAAGCATTTGCAGAAATTTTCTTGTTAAGCGCATCATTTTTGACTGTGTTATTTTATGAGTGTATTTTTTAGCATAAAATAGATCAAACTCAAACTACTCAACGAATTATGCTTAAATTTTGGTATTCAGAACACTGTACTCGACAAATCAAACTGCTGCTTTGTCTCATTACTTGTGCGGTGATTTATATCAGTTCGCTCACTGCCAAACTTGAGCCAGTTTTTGTTGTGATTAGTCTAGCGATAGGTTTCATTACACATTTGATTTATATCTATCAAGACAAGCTTTCTACGGACAATCCTTATAAACAAGGCATCAAAATTTTAAATTATGTTTTTCCGATTTTTGCTTTAATCAGCTTATTTTCAATCTGGAACAATGAAAATAAAGTCTATTGGGCAATACAAGCCTTTGGTTTTATGTTACTTGGCTTGTTTATCGTGTCGATTTATCAAAATAGAGCAAAGCGTTTTCAATAACGGATCAAAACGCTTTTAATAGATTAGAGTTCTTGCATAAGTCATTTTTGCTCAAATTTATACTCTAATCATTCTGCTTCAAAACGTAATAAAATTTGTAATTAAGGCAGGATGCCGTCCGTCGGACAAGGGCTACAGGGATGTATGCCCATTTGTTCGACAAATGGTTTTGCTTACTTTGTCCGAAAACAAAGTAAGAAAGATTGTCTACACAAAGTAAATTAAATGACTCACGGCAAATGTGACCGTATGATACTTTCCAACCAAATAACTGATTATTTTTTAATTTATGAAAGAGGTCTATTCAATCAATCAACATTAATCATTGATACGATAATATGAATATTTCACATTTTCGTTTTTATAAACGGCATAGCCATTTTGTTTAAAATCAGATACCCAACCAGACCCACTATAACCAGCAATGTGTCCATACACATGAGAACCAGTTCGGTCAATAATGTATATATCGCCACGTTGCGGATTGTCAAAAGCAGGGTTAATTTTCTTATAACCAAGCTTGGTCAAAGTACTGCCCCAATCGGCTGCTGCAACAGGATGGCTTTGAATTTTCGCACCTGCAGATTGCAGAGCAACACGTATACTTTTGGCGCATTTTTCCGAACTACGACGTGCAGTTACGTTGGAAAGCTTTTGTGAAAACTTAGAAATATCAAAGCGTTGT
This sequence comes from Acinetobacter gerneri DSM 14967 = CIP 107464 = MTCC 9824, assembly GCF_000368565.1. Taxonomy (GTDB): domain Bacteria; phylum Pseudomonadota; class Gammaproteobacteria; order Pseudomonadales; family Moraxellaceae; genus Acinetobacter; species Acinetobacter gerneri. The sequence goes on from NZ_KB849533.1 coordinate 185,574, forward strand.
GCGCTATCTGATGTAAAATTCCGTTTAACAGCTTTATCCGTAGTTATATTGCGACCTTGCGAGCGAATAACAACATTAGTTTGCGCGGGGGCATAATAACTGCTGCTATCAACAGGTTGATCATATATCATTCAACAAACCTCAAACTCATCAAATTTGATGTCAATTTGGCCAATCAGCCGACATCATTTTTATGAAGTTTGCAAGTGTAATACTATAACATCAAGATTTCACCTTAAAAATGTAAATAAATTTGTGAATGTAAATGAGAATAATTCTAAGTGGTTAATTTTTATTATTTTCAAAGTGGAAATAATCGATCAAGTACCACATTTTTCATGACCAATGTCGAAGTCAGACGTTGCACACCCGGAATTGCGGAGAGTTTTTGGTCATACAATTTTTGAAAAGCCTCCAAATCTTGCGACACCACATATAAAAGATAATCAGGATCCCCAAATAAACGCTGTGCCTGCACCACTTCTGCAATATCCACAATGGCATCTTCAAAACCTGAAATCGTGGTTTTATTGGCTTCTTTTAAAGTCACAAAAACAATGGTTGAAAAGTTAAGCCCAATCAATGTTGGCTCTAACTCTGCACGATAACCTTTAATCACGCCACTTTCTTCTAGCGCTTTGACGCGACGATGGCAAGGCGAAACGCTTAAACCAATTTTTTCAGCCAAATCTGTTACTGAAAGTCGCCCATCATTTTGCAGTTCAGCAAGAATTTTCTTATCAATGTTATCCATTTAGAAATATTTTCCAATTGAGTTAAATTTTCAGCAAATAATTAAAAGCACTTTTCAATAATTAAAGCATATTCTTTCCTTATTGAGTCATATTTGAGTAAATCTTTCTAACTCTGACTCGATATTCATTATTTCTTTCTAAACTTTTTTGAGTCACCGCCATGGATAACATCATCGCCTTTTGGTTCGTATCAATGCTCTTTGTCATGACACCCGGTGCTGATTGGGCCTATGCTATTTCCTCAGGACTAAAAAATGCAGTCGTTTCGGCTGTTTCAGGACTGCTCTTAGGTCATATTGCGGCACTTTTGGTGGTTGCAACAGGACTTGGTGTGATCATTCATAAAAATCCCCAACTACTTCTGTTGATTTCGACGATTGGGGCGGTTTATTTGCTTTGGATCGGGATTAAAATTTTAAAAAATCCTGCCACGATCTCATCTGATCAAGAAAATGACTCATCAAATGCTCAAGACTCCTATACGCATAAAGATTGGCTGATCAAAGGACTTTGTATTAGTGGATTGAATCCAAAAGTATTTTTATTATTTTTTATGATGTTGCCACAGTTTATTTCTACCAATGCAGCCACATCAGTCAATACCCAAATTTTTACCCTTGGCACAATTCACATGATTAATTGTTCAATTATCTATTTTATTGTTGGTTTTGCTTCTAAAGCATTGCTTCAATCGCGTCCTCAAGCAGCGATGTGGGTAAGCAGAATTTCTGGTGGATTGGTGATCGCGATTTCGCTTATCTTGATTTCAGAACAACTGATGATCGTCCAAGACCAATGGATCAAAGTGATCTAATGTCCCCGTATCACCAGATACTCAAACTAAAATATAAAAATCCAAATATCTATCTGCTATTCATGACTAGATTGCAGATAGATATACGTCTAGATATTTGAAAATAAAAAAGCAGCAAAATGATCTAGGTCATTTTGCTGCTTTAAAACATCTTTTTGATTTAAGCGTTAAATCACTCTAGTGAAATCTTACGATCTATACTGAAAATGGATAAGCTATCGCTTCATGATATTGATAGCCTTCCACTTCAAAATCATCCAAAGTGACCCACGTTTCAATATCTTCTAAGGTCTTAATCTTAGGATTGATACGAAGTTTAGGTGCTGGAAATGGCTCACGTTTTAACTGTACATCACGCATCAAGGCTAATTGATCTTCATAAATATGCGCATTCACGATTTTATGATAAGCCTTTCCTGCCTTATGTCCTGTGATTTGAGCCATTAAAGCCAATAAAGTGAAGACTTGAATCTGATTGAAGTTCTGCCCCAATGGCACATCACAAGAGCGTTGAGATGAGGTCAGATAAAGCGTATCTCCAACCAAAGAAAAAGTGTGGGTATGCATACAAGGGCGTAGACAGCCCATATGAAACTCACCCGGATTATAAAAAGTCAGGATTTCACCACGGTCATCTATACCATTTCGTAAATCATCATAAATTTTACGAAGTTGGTCAAACTCTTCACCCACAGAGTTGCGCCATTGGCGACCTTGCACACCATAGACACGCCCCATATCATCTTCGCCTTTACGATATGGATTGGCTAACCATGCTGCATTTTCATTAGCATTGGCATTCCAAGTATTGCAACCAATAGCACGAAATTGAGCTGCATTATCATAACCACGTAAGTAGCCTAAAAGCTCAGCGATTGCAGCTTTCCAATAACTTTTACGCGTGGTCACTAAAGGGAATTCATTTGCTGCGACGTTATACTCTAAGTCAGCATTAATGACGGTTAAACAACGCTTTCCAGTTCGTTCATTTTCAACCCATACGCCTTCATCAACTATGCGTTGACACAAATCTAGATATTGCTTCATTCAACCACCTTAATTGTCCTAACTCAGATTAGACAGAGTCATGTCTTTGGGTACATTCACCTGATCTGATTTGAGCTAATATTGCTCATCAGCTCTCTATTTAAGTGAGTTACCCCCACCCAATGTTCGCTGATCAGTTCATGCCGTATTATAGAGTTGAAGTGCTTTGTTGCACAAATCTATTGATCGCTGCATAGATTTAAACAATTTAAATCACGTTAAATTTTTCTGAACAGCATTAACCTATAAGATACTAAAATGGTTAGAATCTGCCGACATTTCCGAACTAAATTGCCTTGCCGATAAAGTATTTTAAAATGCTCTTAAACTTTACCCACCCTACACTTTGTTATAAAAACTAAATCTATTTTTGTGCACTGATAATAATGTACCATTAGCCCTAGGCTAAAACTTGAAATTTAAACCTCATACTGCGCTCAAAGCATTCGGGGTTGAATTTCAATTTTGAGTTCCTTTCTCTATAAAGGACTCATATCCCATTTAATTTTTATCCCATTAAATAATGTAGATTGAAAAATGTCATATAAAAATCTTGAAGTCGTGCATGTTGTTGCCATGGATCAAAACAATTGTATTGGACAGGGCAATGCTTTGCCGTGGCATATTTCTGCAGACTTAAAACACTTTAAAGCAATCACCCAAGGTGGTGTCGTGGTTATGGGACGTAAAACCTTAGAATCTATGGGACGTGCCTTACCAAATCGTGTCAATTGGGTCATTACTCGTGATTCATCATGGTCATTTGATGGTGTAAAAACTGCGAACAGCATTGAAAGTGCCCTAGATCAAGCCTTAGCAGATGTTCAAAACTCAGAAAAACCAAATAGTATTTTTATCATTGGTGGCGGTGAAATTTTCAAACAAACCATAAATATTGCCGATCGCTTAGAATTGACGCATGTTGAATTGGATGTGCAAGGTGATGCGCATTATCCAGAGATTCCAAGTGAATTCAAAAAAATATCGACTGAGCAACATATTGATGACAAAAGTGGGATTGCTTTTGCATTTGTAACTTATCAAAAATAGTGGTTTATAAATATTCAAATAAACTGCCATGATATGAACAATTCATCTTCTTTTCTTGCACGATTTGGACGAGTCAGCTTTCATCTGATATTTAGCCTTTTTCTCGTCCTTTCCAGCCTTTGGTTTGTGCTCGCCATTTGGATTCAAAAACCATTCAATAGCACGTTCTCGATTATCATTATGCTGGTTTGGGCAATTTTTGCCATCGGCATTTTAGTGACTTATTTTGCAAAAAACAAAGCGCAAAGTCGTAAAATATCTCGACCAAAACTTGTCCTGATTTATGTACTTGGCTTTGCAGCGACATTACTTTGGTATTTTAATATTCCAGCAAAACAAGATCGGGATTGGAGTCCAGATGTTGCCCGTATTTTCACTTATGAAAAACACGGTGATTTGGTTACGATCAATGATATTCGTGATTTTAACTGGAAAATGGAAGATCAATATGACGTGCATTGGGACCGTCGTACGTTCAATATCCAAAACATCACGGGCGTAAGTATCATTACCTCCTACTGGATGGGACCGCAAATCGCGCATACTCTGGTGAGTTTTAGTTTTTCTGATCAAAAACCACTGGTGTTCTCTATAGAGATTCGTAAAGAGAAAAATGAAAGCTTTTCAGCAATTGGTGGATTTTTCCGTCAATTTGAGTTGAGTTTAATTGCAGCTGACGAAAAAGATATTGTCTATACACGCAGTAATGCCCGTGGTGAACAAGTTTATTTCTTCCCAGTGAAAATGGGCAAAAATGAAGCTCAAGCACTGTTTTTAGAATATCTTGATAAATCAGACCAATTACACCAGCATCCAAAATGGTATAACACCTTGAGTAGTAACTGTACCACTTTGGTTTTTGACATGGTTCAAGCGGTCGATCCACATCATTTACCGAAAGATTATCGTTTATTGGCTTCTGGATATTTACCCAATTATCTTTACGATTTAGGCGCTTTGGATCACAAATGGGATATGAAAACTTGGTATGAAAAAGCCCATATCAATCCTCGTGCACATCGTTTTGATCATTTCAAATATCAAGATAGTTTAAATTTTTCCAAAGTGATCCGTCTGGGTCTACCTGCCCCTGCACTGCCAGATGTCATTACTCAGAAATAGACAGCGCTTAAGCTAGACAGAACATAGCTTTTGCCCAATTGCTGCAAAGCATCAGCAAATTGATAAACATCAAACTATTGTTGATGGAAATATTGGGCAAAGCTAGTGATTTTCTAGACATTTTCGGTATAGTAAATAGATAAAATAACTTGAAATAGAGATGATGATGTTAAAACAACTTTTTGTTGCAGGACTGATTTCTACTGCACTTGCATTGACTGCATGTGAAACTGTACCAACGCAAATTCAGCAAGAAAAAAGCCTTGCTTTGATGCAAAATAAAATATGGATTTTGACGCATATCGGCGCTGTTGAATACAAAACCGATCCAAGTGCGCACAATGTTCCAAGTATTCAATTTGATGCTGCAACTTTACGTTTTACTGGTGCCGATGGCTGTAACCGTTTACTTGGAAGCTATACGGTTAAAGGGTATCAGTTAGATCTAGGGCAAATCGCTTCAACTAAAATGATGTGTGAAAACACGACTGAACTTGCTGAAAAATACAACCATGCTTTGTCTCAAGTTGCAGGCTATCAAAGTTATAACAGAACCCTCAAATTGCTTGATCGAAATGGCAATGTTGTACTGCGCTATGCCTTAAAGTAAGCCTAGCCCTCTATTTATAGATGCACAGCTGCTATTCATTCTGAGTTCGGTAGTGATCAAACACCGAATTCAGTTTCATTTATACATAATGAACACCCCTAAAGAAAATAAAAAAATTCCCGTGAATATTCACTTTATAAATAGTTTATGAATTGTGTAAATGAAGAATGTGACTTCTATTTGGTTTTTCAGCCCACAAAATGAGCAATCTATCACAATAATATCTATTTCATAGTCAAATCGCATACTTTTATATTAGATAATAACTTTTTTATTCAAATACTTATTACATAAATAGTATATTTAAATAAGCATATTATTGATCAAATATTATTCCACTTTCTAACAATATAAAGGAGTTTAGAGTGAACAAATTTGTCGTTGTTACACTTATGGCTTCAGCAATTTCTTTTGTAGGCTGCGCAAGCAATGAGCCTTCAACTCACTATCCTATTTCACGAGAACATGGAAGCGAACTTCTACAAAAAAGAACATGGGTGCTTACGCATCTTGGGTCTACCAGAACACAATTAAAAGCAACCGACAACAAACCTAGCCTGAGCTTTGATCAAAGTACTAATCGTTTTAGTGGTTCTGATGGCTGTAATCGCATTATGGGAACCTATAAAGCAACTGAACAAAGCTTATTATTTAGCGCAGTAGCAGGTACTCAAATGATGTGCCAAGAAAATCAGCAACTTTCAGCCAACTACAAACAAGCATTATCAAAAGTGAGTCGTTATAAAGCCTCTGGACATCACCTCACCCTGCTTGATGCTCAAGGCACAACCTTGTTACGATTTGAATCAACAGTCCAACCACGATAAAAATAAAATGTTACCAAAAGCCTGTTTTATACAGGCTTTTTTAAGGTCAGGATATTGGCATGACATCAATTAGTCACATATGTTTTTTATGATATAAAATCAAATAGATAAGGTTAAAATCTATGCAACAAGCGTTATTTGGTGGGGGCTGCTTCTGGTGTGTTGAAGCCGTATTCCTACAACTTAAGGGCGTTGAAAAAGTCGTAAGTGGGTATGCTGGCGGACGTACCAGTCATCCAAGCTATGAAGATATTTGCAATGGTGATACATTTCATGCAGAAGTCGTGCTCATTGATTTTGATGAACAACAGATCAGCTTCAAACAATTATTGGATGTATTTTTTACGACGCACGATCCAACCACACTCAACCGTCAGGGCAATGATGTTGGCACGCAATATCGTTCAGTGATTTATTATTTGGATGAATCACAAAAAACCCAAGCGGAACAATATATTGAAAATTTAAAAGCAGAAGGATTGAACATCGTAACGGAGCTCAGCGCTGCGCCAACGTTTTATCCTGCTGAAGAATATCATCAAAATTTCTTTGCCAAAAATCCAGCCCAAGGCTATTGCAACTTTGCCATCCCACCAAAACTGAGCAAACTGAGAAGCCATTTTCAGGACTTGCTCAAAGGTTAAAAAAAATCCCTCAACATTGAGGGATTTTTCTTTAGTGCATCAAGCTTAGTTGTCACTCATAAAGGCTAAGTCAGTCAACCCAGCTTCACTCGCACGTGACATGACTTGCGCAACAGTGTCATAACGTGAATCTTTATCAGCACGAAGTTGTACAGCAGGTTTTGTCGCCTTCTGCCCTTCTTCATCGAAACGTTTTTGCAGTTCAGTCAAAGTGATGATTTGATTATTCCAAGCAATTTCACCTTGCGCATTGATGCTAATCGAAATCGCTTCTGGCGGAGGTGTTACCACTTCAGCAGTCGTTTTTGGTAAGGTTAATGGTATTGATGGGTTAGCAACGGTTGCAGTCACCAAAAAGATGATCATCAATACCAACATAATATCGATTAGCGGAATGAGGTTCATCTCATTCATGCCTGAATCGTTATCTTCACCCAATTGAAAAGCCATTAAGCTTGACCTCCAGCATAACGTTGTTCAGTTGCAACATTTTCAGACTTTTTTTCAGATGAATCTTGTTGCAACATCGTATCAATCAACAAACCATGTGCTTGATCTTGAAGTTCATTTGCCAATGTACGGTTAAAACGAACACAAATGTTATAAGCAAGTACCGCAGGAATCGCAACTGCCAAACCTAAACCTGTCATGATCAACGCTTCACCGACTGGTGTCGCAACTTGAGCAAGACCTGCTTGACCGCTTTTACCTACAGCGACTAGGGCATGGAAGATCCCCCAAACTGTACCAAATAAACCAACGAATGGTGCGATAGAAGCTAAAGTACCAAGTACAGCTACACCTTTTTCAGATGAAGCTTTTTCAACATTGATTTGACGAATCAGTGCTTGTTCAGCTACGGCTTTACGTTGCTCAAAACCTAAAACAGCCATTTTGGATTTGAGTTTGTTCAATGCTTCGGTCAACTTGTTTTTTGCCACTTGTTTGAGCTGTTTAGTGCCCAACAAACGCAAAATGAAAATCGTCCAAGTCGCGATCGACATTGCCAATAGCACGAAATACAGTGTCTTACTTACTGCGTCTGCATGCTGCCAATAGACTGAAAAGTTCATTTTCGAACTCCTGATAAGATTGCCATTATTTCTTTAAATTCATTTCGTAAGGAAGTTCACCGTAAATCGCACGTCCATCTTTCGTCGGTCTAAATTTTGCACCGCGAATTGCTTTTACCGCCCGTTCATCTAAGCTTGGTATACCTGATGATTGTACGACTTTTACATCTGTGATTCTTCCATCTGCTGTTGCATTGATACGTACCACCACAACTCTCGCCTGATTACCTAGATCAGTATTGGTAAATCTAAGGAATGGTCTTTTCGCCCATTCAATATCACCCGGAGTTGCTTTACGAGGCTGATTCAGTTTCGCCTGACGATCACGCTCATCTTGTTCACGTTTCGCCTGATCTTTTGCAGCTTGTTCTCGTGCCGCCTGGTCTTTCGCAGCCTGTTCTCGCGCAGCTTTATCACGCGCATCCTGATCACGCTTGAGTTGATCTAAACGTTGCTGTTCAAGTTTTTGTTTCAACAAAGTATCATCTTGTTGAACTTGTTTTTGTTCAACTTTCTGAGTTTTTGTTGCAACAATTTTCTTCTCAACAGGCTTTGGAAGCGGTTTCGGTTTAACCGGTTTTTCAACAGGTTTTACTTTTGGTTTAACCGGTGCTGCTGGAGGTGGCGGCGGTGGTGGAACATCTTCTTTAATCTTTAAAAATTTCACTTGTACTGGTTTTTTTTCGATCTTTTGTAGCTCAGGCACACGCATATGACTCACAGCCCAGAGTACAGCACCATGACCGATTACAACCGCAACGAGAGCTGCGATGACTTTTTTCTTCATCGGATTGGGAGTTTGCATTGTTATGGAAGATTGACTCATTGAATCTAGAAGCCTGAAACTTAAAAAATCAGTGTAAATACTATACTTAAAGAATTTACAGATGACTTTTATCGATTAGTACAATTAACGTAATGCAATAATAAATGAGAAGTGTTTTCATTTGCAACAATTATTTTGGCTGTTTTAATTGTTTTTTCTTATCCAAAATAAAAAAAGAAGATGCTTTTTGCATCTTCTTTTCTCACAAATCGAGACTTTATCGACACAAAGTCGATAAAACTGTTATTGGAATACCACTGTTTTGTTACCATCAACAATAATACGATCTTCCAAGTGCCATTTCACAGCACGTGCCAACACATTACGCTCTACGTCCTGACCTAACTCACGAAGTTGGTCTACGGTAAAGTCATGGCTTACACGTTCAACATCTTGTTCAATGATCGGACCTTGATCGAGATCAGCCGTTACATAGTGTGCAGTTGCACCAATCAACTTCACACCTTTTTCATGTGCTTGTTTATATGGATTTGCACCCACGAAAGCAGGCAAGAATGAGTGATGAATATTGATAATTTTCATTTCCCATTTTGCAACAAATTCTTCATCCAAAATTTGCATATAACGTGCCAAGACTAACAAATCATTGCCTTGCATCAATTCATCAATTTCAGCATAAGCTTCACGTTTGTTTTCTTTATTGACAGGTACGACTTCAAAAGGAATACCAAAGTTTTCAACCGCTTCACGCAATGTTTCGTGATTTGAAACGACTTTGGTAATTTCACATGGCAAACCACCACGCGCATGACGCCATAAAAGTTCAAGCAAAGCATGATCGACTTTTGAAACCAAGATCCCTACTTTTTTAATATCGCTGACCAATGACATACGCCATTGCATGCCATAACGGTTGGCAACATTAGACTCAAAAGTTTGCAATAAAGTTTCACGACGATCTTGTAAATGCTCTAGTTCGAACTCAACACGCATGAAATAACGCCCGCCAGTCGCTTCTGTTGCATATTGATCAAGCGCAGTAATGTTTGCTCCTTGATGATACAAAAAGCTAGACACAGCTTGCACGATCCCTGGCTTGTCTTCACAAGTAATCAGTAAACGTGCCGTATTGGCGGTTATCATGTTCATGTTGATTTATATCACTTATAAGTTAATTTGAAAAAACAGCCGAGTATTCTAACGCCTTTTTGGGCGCATTCAAAATATCTGGCACAAATAAATTCTGCTATTTTGAAGACAAACTGGCAAATAGGTCCGAAGGTCCAAAACTTTCCAAAAGTCTTTCGTAAGTTTGGCGGCTTTCTCCACGCAGGTATGCCCCTTCCAAAAAGACCATTTGACGCAGTGCTTGCCATACCCATTTTTCTTCCAAATGATTGGAATCACTGATATGACCTGACATATATAAAAAGTTGGTCCAGTTGGTCAGCACGATCCAAAGATTGATAATCAAGGCTTCAATCTCTGAAGGTGTCATTTGCATCAGTCCTGCATCAACAAAGGCTTGATAAATTTTTTGCCCTTGCTGCATCACCTTGCCTGCAAATCTTGGATAGATCCTTCTAAAATCATCATTATTTTCAACAAGATGATAAACATCACGATGCAAGAAACGATATTCCCATAACTGACTGCTCAGGACTTGGAAATAATGAATCTTATCATTGGCATTGACTTCACGGTCATCTGGCAAAGCCAGCATATCTAAAGTTTCTTTTTGATATTGTTCCATCAATTCTTTGATGATTTCTTGTTTATTTCTAAAATGATAATACAAATTGCCAGGACTAATCCCGAGTTCTGCTGCGATATGATTAGTCGTGACTGAACGCTCTCCACGTTCGTTAAATAATTGCAGACTGCTCTGCAATATACGATCTTTCGTTTTCAAAGTTTTAGGATTTGGCATTTAAAAATCACAAATTAAGTCATACTTAAAAGCTGAGCCAGTCTACATCTCAACCAAGTTACTGTACAACATAAACCGTTTATAGAATAGCAACAAGGTTGCCGGTCACACAAAGTCACTTGACTAATTAGAGTATTTACTCTAAAAATTATATTAACTCACCCCTATAGTAAATGGTAGTTGTCATGAACAGTCAAACAAAAACAAATCCAATGACGCCTTATGCACCTGAGATTCAACATCTGCATGATCTTTTGGCTCAACAAAAATTAGCATATCAACGTTATCAAATGCCAACGGCAAAAGAACGTATTGATCGTTTAGCACGTCTAAAAAATGTTTTGGTCAAATATCAAGATCAAATTGCAGAAGCAATCAATCTAGATTATGGCAATCGTGCGATCGGTGAAACCAAAATCGGCGAATTAATGACTTGTTTTGAACAGATTAAATATTATAGCAAGCATTTGACCAACTGGATGAAACCATCTAAACGTCACATCAGCATGTTGCACCAACCTGCAAAAGGCTGGGTACAGTATCAACCTTTAGGTGTTATCGGAATCATCGCACCTTGGAACTACCCTCTACTATTATCTGTAGGTCCACTGATTTGTGCATTGGCGGCGGGTAACCATGCCATGATTAAGATTTCGAGTGCATCAAAACATTTTGGCCATGTATTAGAAGAGCTTCTTTCTGAAGCATTTCCTCAAGAATTGGTCGCTGTGGTAACAGGTGGCGGTCCTATTTCCGATACATTTAGTCATTTAGCCTTTGATAAAATTATTTTTACAGGCTCAACCAATGTCGGTAAAACCGTTATGTCCGCTGCGGCTGAAAACCTTGTTCCTGTTCTTTTAGAGTTAGGCGGGAAATCACCAGTGATCGTGCATCCATCTAGCGACATGAAAGAAGTGGCACAACGTATCGCTTTCGGTAAACTTTGGAATGCAGGTCAAACTTGTGTTGCGCCTGACTATATGTTCTTACCTAAAGGTAAAACAGCAGAATTTGCAGAAAACTTTAAAAATGTTGTTGCGAGCATGTATCCATCTTTGAAAGATAATCAGGATTACACGTCGATTATCAATGATAAACAATACAATCGCGTACAAGGTTATCTAGAAGATGCACGTAATCAAGGTGCGAAATTTATAGAAATCAATCCACAAAATGAAGAATTGAGTCTAGTCCGTAAAATTGCACCAACATTGTTGACGGGCGTAACATCAGCCATGGATATCATGAAGAATGAAATCTTTGGTCCAGTCTTACCGATCATGGAATATGATCAAATAGACGATGTTATTGAGTTTATTAATGACCGACCACGTCCACTTGCGTTATACTACTTCGACTTTGATAACGCTCGAGCACAATATGTTGCTGAGCGAACTCATTCAGGTCATTTTGGTCAAAATGCTGTTTTAACCCATGTCGCACAAGACGATCTCCCATTTGGTGGGGTTGGCGCTTCAGGTATGGGTAAATATCATGGCCCAGAAGGTTTCTTTGGTTTCTCTCATGAACGTTCAGTGATGTCTATTCCTAAGTTTTTCAGCTTGAAATTCATCTTACCGCCGTTTAATAAGCCAATTCACAAATTTATTGAGAAAACCTTTCTCCGCTAACTGATCAAGGCATGATCTATCACACAGTTTCATGCCGAGTTTTAACCGATTCCGCTTGTCTTTTAATCGGATTTTTGGTATAAAACGCCCCTTGAATGAATTCATCCGTTTATTTTTGACTGGCCATACAGATTTGCTGTTGGCTAAATCAATGGAGTTACACCATGTCTAAGGTTTGCCAAGTTACCGGCAAGCGTCCAGTCGTTGGTAACAACGTCTCACACGCCAACAACAAAACTAAGCGCCGGTTCGAGCCGAACCTGCACCACCACCGTTTCTGGTTAGAAAGCGAAAAACGTTTCGTACGTCTTCGTTTAACCACTAAAGGTATGCGTATTATCGACAAATTGGGCATTGAAAAGGTTGTTGCTGATCTTCGTGCTCAAGGTCAAAAGATCTAAGGAGTCAGTACAATGCGTGATAAGATTCGTCTAGTATCTTCAGCTGGTACAGGTTATTTCTACACTACCACTAAGAACAAACGTACTATGCCGGAAAAAATGGAAATCAAAAAATTTGATCCAAAAATCCGCCAACACGTAATTTTCAAAGAAGCTAAAATCAAATAATTTTAGTTTTTTGAAAAAAACGACTCCTTTTGGGGTCGTTTTTTTTGCTTTTTTTTTGTTCCGTTTGTTAAAATTCCTACTGTTTTAGTTGGCACTCTTTGTGCTTAACCTTTCATTCTCTTTTTAGTGTCTGTAAGTGTCTAAAATTTCTTGCAATAAATGACCCACTGCAAAAGTTGAAGTCCCATATACGATGTCGATGAAATTTGGATTCCAAATCATTTTAGAACATCGCTTTAATGGACAGGTCATGTGATTGCTGCAATATATTTTGAAACGCCTACTACATTTTGACTTAATTTAAAAATCATCCTTTAAAAGGAGTATTTAGTGCCGCATGATGTAGATTTGATTATTTTATTGGCTGCAGGATTTGGTATAGCTTTATTTTTTGGCTATATTGCGGCCCGTCTACGCCTCCCTCCGCTGATCGGATATCTTATTGCTGGCATTATTATCAGTCCCAATACCCCCGGTTTAGAAGCCGATATGGCACTCGCCAATCAATTGGCTGAGCTTGGGGTCATGTTTTTGATGTTTGGTGTGGGGATGCATTTTTCCCTCAATGATCTGCTTCAAGTTAAACGAATAGCCTTACCAGGTGCGATTTTACAAATCACCGTGGCAACTATTCTTGGCTTGAGTGTCTCCATGTTTTGGGGATGGAGTTTTGGATCATCTTTAGTTTTTGGTCTGTGTTTATCCTGTGCCAGTACTGTGGTTTTACTCAAAGCTTTGGGGGATCGAGGTTTACTCGATTCAGTCAACGGTAAAATCGCTGTAGGCTGGCTTTTGGTTGAAGACCTTGTGATGGTACTGGTTTTAGTCCTCCTGCCTGCGACTGCAGTATTGCTCGGCGGACAGCAACTTGCAGGACATGATAGTAATGAAAATATCTGGTTAACCTTGGGCTTAACACTGCTTAAAGTTGCTGGATTTATAGCCTTCATGTTGATCATCGGTAAACGATTAGTTCCAATGATCATGCAATTTGTCGCTCGTTTAGGCTCTAGAGAACTGTTTACCCTAACCGTCGTTGCTGCTGCCGTTTCGATTGCTTATGGTTCCTACGCGATTTTTGGCGTATCTATGGCACTGGGTGCATTCTTTGCGGGAATGGTGGTCAAAGAGTCTGACTTTAGTCATCGTGCTGAAGAAGAAACCTTGCCTTTGCGTGAAATATTTTCGATTTTATTTTTCGTTTCCGTCGGCATGCTGTTTGATCCACGCATCTTGATTGAGCAACCACTGCATATCTTGGCAGTGATCGCTATTATTATGATTGGTAAAACTTTAGCGGCGATGGCTCTGGTTTTATTCTTTAGATATCCGCTCAATACGGCTTTGACCGTTGGTGCAAGTTTGGCTCAGATCGGTGAATTTTCATTTATCTTGGCGACACTAGGAGTATCACTAGGCTTACTCTCATTGGAAGGGCAAAACCTGATTTTGGCTGGCGCTTTATTTTCAATAACGCTCAATTCATTTGTATTTTCAGCAATTGAACCTGTCCAAAACTGGATTCGCGAACGCTCCCATTTGGCTCGTTTGCTAGAACGTAGTGGTGACCCTCTAGCAATGCTACCAGATGAAGTCGATCAAGATTATCTACGTGATCAAGTGGTCATCGTTGGTCATGGTGAAGTTGGTCGTAGGATTACACGCACCTTAATGGCTGATGGTATCAAAGTCGTGATTGCTGAAGAAAACCGTGAAATCGTTGAAGATTTACGTGAAAAAGGCAACGCAGCCGTATCAGGACGTGCGACTGAACCAAGTGTACTCATTCAAGCACATATCCAACATGCACGTCTTTTGGTGATTTCACCGATGGATATTTTAGATATTCATAAAATCGTAGATACAGCCAAATTGCTCAATCCACAAATCCAAGTGTTGATCTGTGCGACATCTAAAGAAGAAGCTGAAATCATTCGTGAAGATGAAATTGGAGACGTTTATTATGCCAAAGAGGAAATGGCGAAAAATATGAGTAACCATATTTTAAATCAAATCCAAATTGCGCATCATCATACGCCTACGCATTAGAGTTCTTGTATAAGTCATTTCTTGCACAAATTTACACTCTAATCATTTTGCTTCAAAGCGTAATAAAATTTGCAATTTAGGCAGGATGCCGCTCGTCGAACAAGGGCTACAGGGATGTATGCCCATTTGTTCGACAAATGGTTTTGCTTACTTTGTCCGAAAACAAAGTAAGGAAGATTGTCTACGCAAAGTAAATTGAATCTTTCACGGCAAATGTGACCGCATGATACTTTTTACCCAGATACCTGATCATTTTTTTATTAATGAAAGAAACCTATTAAATCTGGTTTTAATCGTGAAACCACATTGAGTTTAACGACATAGATTTAAAAGGATGTTTTTAAGTTTCTCTTTTTAAAATGTCATTCTACTCAGCAAAAAAAAGCGCATTTGATATGCGCTTTTTTTGTGTAAATTTTTAGATCAAGAAATGATTAGCTCATCAAAGAAGGTTCTTCATCAACCACTTCAGCATTCCACTGATTCATTTGTTTTTCCAGTAAACCAAATAAAGCAGCTTGAATCATATGCTGAGCAATGGTCGCAGTTTGATCACCAAGTAAAGCTTTTACTTCATCATTAAATTGAATGGTCACTAGAGGTTGCTGTTCAGAACCTGCATTACGAAGTGCCAATTCACCACCCTCAAGTTGTACTAACTCGAGAATTGCTTCTTGATTACCAAATAATTCTTTTAACTGTTCTATAGACATATAACCCTCCGCCCATTCAAACAACAAAGAGCCAAGGCGCTTTGCATACTATGATACATATATGGATATCAGTGGATAAATTTCAAGCTTATTTGCTTAATTAAATATTAAAATTCGACCATTTCATTACGAAAGCCATCAATGAGTTGCGTTAAATCACGATGCCATTCACGTAAAATTTTAACATCAGGCAACCAAGCTTGCGGACTTTGTGTAACTTTGATAATCAAATTAGATGAAGTTTCATCTTCTGGTGTTGGTTCACTTGGCTCAGGCGCATACTGACAAGAACGGTAAGCACGCTTTAACTCTGCAATAAAACCCTCACGAGCCAATTGCTGCAATACCGAAATCTCTGGTGACACCTGCCCTTTTGCCGCCATATTTTCCTCAATAGACTTGAGAGTAGGTTGCAGATCATTTAAACGATAATAACGCACCAATTCTTGTAAAAATGCCAATACCGCACCATGCAAATGAAATACCGCAGCTTCACGATAGCCTTGAACTTGTTGCACATGCTCAGTTTGCTCTGCTTGCTGACACGAAAGTCGTGCAAAATACAGTTTTTGATTGGTACGATCAGCATGGTAGCGAGCAACACGTGACATGGAATTTTTCCCTAATATAAATTTGTTCTTTACTGTCTTAGATTAAAATTAATTGAGTTAAAGTTAAAGTGATTTCTCACATAGATCAGCATGAATATTTTATAAAAAAATGATCACAAATTTTCTATTTCGCAGATAAATGAAATACAAAATATTTCTATATAAAAATGAATGATTTAAATAGATCATTTAAGTTTAATTTAATCAAAAATTCAGTTTTCCTACATATTATTTCAGAAAATTTTTATCAAACGATCAGCGCTCTTTATGTGGCGCTGTAGCCATTATCTGATGTGAAAGTTTGCATCTTGATCAAAATAGTAATGCATATCAAGGAAATGGAGCAGCATTCAAAATGAACGATTCCCCCAAATCTCCCTCGTTATTTCGTAGTATTCTCAATGTCACCAGTGGTAATTTTTTAGAACAATACGATTTTTTCCTATTCGGTTTTTATGCCAAAGCAATCGGTGAAACCTTTTTCCATTCAGACAGCACTTATGCCGCTTTGATGAAAACGTTTCTGATCTTTGCTGTCAGCTTTTTGATGCGTCCAATCGGTGCCTTGGTTTTAGGTCCTTATGTAGACCGCATTGGGCGACGTAAAGGTCTGATGTTGACCTTGAGCATCATGGCCTTTGGTTCCCTAATTATCGCGTTTACTCCGGGCTATAACAGCATCGGGATTTTAGCGGCATTTTTGATTTTTGTTGGTCGTCTAGCACAAGGTTTCTCAGCAGGTGTAGAACTCGGTGGTGTTTCTGTTTATCTGGCAGAAATCGCAAATGAGCATAACCGTGGATTTATCACCAGTTGGCAATCTGCAAGTCAACAGGTTGCAGTCGTGTTTGCAGCAGTTTTGGGCTATATCGTCAATCAAATTTTCACAGTTGAACAAGTGGCTGATTGGGCTTGGCGTATTCCATTTTTTATCGGTTGTTTGATTATTCCATTGATTTTCTTTTTACGTAGCAATCTGCAAGAAACCCATGATTTTGCTTCACGTACCGTTAAACCAACCACCTCTCAAATTTTAAAAACGCTGTTAAGCAACTGGAAAATTGTATTGGTTGGAATGTGCATGGTCGCAACCACAACCACCATGTTCTATTTTATTACGGTTTATACACCAACTTATGGTAAAGAAGTTTTGCATTTGACGACTTCACAAAGTCTGATTGCAACGGTCATTGTGGGGATCTCTAACTTTTTATTCTTACCGATTGGCGGTCATTTTTCAGATCGTTTTGGTCGAAAACCAGTACTCTTAGCCACAACATTTTTAATGTTTGTTAGTGCTTATCCTATGCTGTATTGGCTGACTCATAACATTAGCTTAGGACATTTGCAATTGACCTTGTTGTGGTTCTCTTTGCTTTATGGTCTTTATAATGGTGCGATGATTCCTTCTCTTACCGAGATTATGCCACGTACTGTACGTACCGCAGGCTTTTCATTGGCATATAGTTTAGCGACCTCTATTTTTGGTGGTTTGACGCCAGTTGTTGCCACTTATTTGGTACAAACTTCCGGCAATAAAAGTATGCCCGCATTTTGGTTAATGACTTCAGCATTTTTAGGTTTGTGTGCAGCAATCTATGTCTTTCATATTGCTAAACACCCATCAAAACATTTTCAATTTAAGCGTGATGAAGCCTAATTAGGATCTGTTGAAATTTCAAATCTAAGAATAAAAAAACCCGATGTTTAAATCGGGTTTTTTATTTACTCATGCTGAGGCTTATTTTTCTTCCGCAGCTTTTACACGGATACCATGCCCGTGTAAACGTAAAGTATTGAGCCCTTTGATGGCTTTTACAGCTTCACGGCCATTTGGCATTTCCACAAAAGCAAAACCTTTAGATTTGCCTGTTTCAGCATCTAGAACCAAATTGCATGACGCTACTGTGCCATATTGCTTAAACAACTCAAGCAATTCTGCTTCTGGCACGGTACGTTCTAAATTACGAACTAAAATTTTCATGAATTAACCTTAATTTCAATGACACCAGATCGCTGTCAAATCTGTTTGATATTTTTGCACAGCACAGTTTAATCCAGATCTATTCCAAAATCTAAATTTATCACCTGCCTTTCGATCAAAGCACTTTTTACCGTCTGCTCACGTTGTTTGTAATGCGTCTCTGTTGTGCATAAATTACGTGTTAAATCATGCAGAAAGTAGGTCTCAATTTTACGACCTTGCTCATCGTATTGTTCTGTCGCCCATTGATGTAAATTTTGTTTGGTCAAGATCAATTCATTTTGAGCACGTGTCAAAGCAACATAAAGTACACGGCGCTCCTCCTCAACCTCATCAAAATTGCCGTGCGCACGAGCATTTGGATACTGACCCGGAGAGACGTTGGCAACATAGCAGACTTTTTGCTCTGTACCTTTTGCTGAATGAATGGTAATCAAAGTCACAACATCATCTTGTGATTGACGTTCAATTTCACTGATCGAAATCGGATCTAAAACATATTCTTCTAAAAATTCACTGAGCTGAGTATGTTTCGCTGCTAATTGCTTGACCAAATCAAAATCGCCTAAACGCTTAGACCAGTCTTTTTTGGCATAATTTTGTTCGAGCTGCTCTTTTAATGCCTCAATCCCTAGATTGACACAAGCTTCAACTTGATCTTTTAGAACCTGCATCTGTTTCATGATCAAGATACTATTGTCAGGAATTCGCCCAAAATTTTCTAATTTATTGAAAATAGGATCAGCTTCTGGCTCTTGTAAAAGTTGATGCGACAACTTGCTTGCGCCAACATCACCCACGCCATTCCATAAAGTCAAAAAGCGCATCCATGCAATATCATCCATCGGATTTGCAATCACGCGCAATAAACTGAGCAAGTCTTTCACATGCGCAGTTTCAAGCAATTTCATTCCACCGATAAAACGGTACGGCACATTGGCTTGGATAAATGCGGCTTCAATATGTCTTGCTGCAAATGCCGAACGCACCAAAACCATATGTTCATGCCATGCTGCACCATCCAGCAAATGGCGTTCTTTAATATCAATCGCGATCCATTTGGCTTCATCAAATTCATTTGGAAACACGTGCATACGTGGTTTAACGCCATCCCCACGATAGGCATCTAAACGCTTGTCATATTTGATCGGGCTTTGATCCAAAAGCCAGTTAGAAAGATCCAATATTTCTTGAGTCGAACGATAGTTTTTTTCTAGTTTAAAAATCGTGGCATCTGGCACACGTTCTTTGAAATGGTGAATATTTTCAAAATCTGCACCACGAAATCCATAAATAGACTGAGCATCATCCCCGACGCAGAACAGGTTGACATGATCTTTGAGGGGTTCAAGCAATGCCCATTGTAAAGGGTTGGTATCCTGCATTTCATCAACGAGCATGTGCTGACAAAGCCTTGAAACATAATCAACCAAGCCTTCGGACTGCGCCAAAGCAGATGCAACCACCGCCAAGATATCATCATAATCTAGAAAATGACGTTCACGTTTGCGACGTTCATACTCTTTCATGATCTCAGCAATCTGATCTTTATGCTCTAAAAATTCGGGATGTTGCTTTTCCAAAGCCAAGCTCAATTTCTGCCGTGTATTTCGTGCAAAAGAATACACATCACAAAGTTGCTGTGGTTTTGGCAAAGCGTTGGGATTCTTTTTATCATCTTTACCGCGAATCAGACGAAACAGCATCAACTGGTCATCACGATCAATAATCGAAAATTGATCCAGTCCAAATGCTTTTGGAGCACGGCGAAGTAAGTACATACAAAAAGTATGGAACGTAGATGCACGTAAACCTTTGGCTTGATCTCCTAGAGCCAACTCTACACGAGCCACAATTTCACTGGCTGAACGACGGGTAAATGTCAAAATTTGGATTTGATTTGCAGGCGTACCATTGGCAATCAAATATGCGGCACGCGCTACAATGGTTTTAGTTTTCCCACACCCTGCACCAGCAAGAATCAAACAATGCTTTGCTTCTGTTGTTGCGGCTTGTTTTTGCTGAGGATTTAACTCATCAATCAGGGTATTTAAACTCATAATCTCAAATCTACTAAAACGTAGCGCTAGTTTAGCAGACTAGGCAGGGATGATATATTTTTCCTAAAAAGGACTCGACATGATCTGACGTAGACTGGTTTTTATTTGTCAGATAATTTTAAAATCCGCGCTACATTTTCACAGCTTCTCTCTAAATTTTTTGCACCATTTTCTAAAGCTTCATCTAACGAACAAGGCTTATTCATAATGCCAAAAATTGCACTAAAACCTTCAGGGTACAACTCTTCTATGCCTTTACCGACATACCCTGCAAATGCAAAGACAGGTTTCCCAAAATGCTTGGCAACTTTTGCTACACCATAGGGGGTCTTGCCAAACTTTGTTTGAAAATCAATTCCACCCTCACCTGTAAAAACATAGTCAGCTTGAGCGACATAATCCTCTAACAGGGTTTCCTCGATCATCATATCCACACCAGAGCGCATCATAGCGCCTGTAAAGGTCATTAAACCAAAACCTAGTCCACCAGCAGCACCTGCACCTGCAACATCCTTAAAATCCAAATCAAGCTGCTTTTGGATCAAGTTAGCAAATGTCTCAAGACAATGATCAAGCTTAGACACCATCTCAGGACTTGCACCCTTTTGCGGACCAAATACAAAAGAAGCACCTTGTTCACCTGTCAAAGGATTGTTGACATCACAGGCAATGATGATTTCAGTCGACAGCAAACGTGGATCAAGTTTTGAAATATCAATTGTCTTGACCTGATCAAGCTGTCCCCCACCCGTCGCAACATTATGTCCATTTTCATCCAAAAACTGCGCACCCAAGGCCTGAGCCATACCAGCACCCGCATCATTGGTCACACTTCCGCCTATCCCAATAATGATTTTACTGACACCCTGATCCAATGCCGCTTTGATCATTTGACCTGTACCCAAAGTCGTTGTCAGCAAAGGATTTCGCTGTGAAGGCGTTATCAAATGGATACCATTGGCATTTGCCATTTCGATCACGGCAGTTTTGCCATCATCAATCAAACCCAAATAAGTCTGCACCTGTTGTTCTGGCAAAGGACCCGCAACCTCAACCATGATTTTTCGCCCATGTCTTGCAGCGGCCAATGCATCGACCGTTCCTTCACCACCATCTGCCATCGGAACATGGATAAAATTTGCATTTGGAAAAACCTTTTCCACACCTCTTTGCATCGCCAAACATGCTGTCTCAGCCGACATACTTTCCTTAAATGAATCAGGTGCAAATACAAAAGTTTTGATGGTTTGATTTGATGCAGTCATGATGTTTTCTTGTAAATCCCTTTGAAATTTAATATATCTGTTCGCAGTCAAAGTTTACACTAGCATCATTCAAAAAAATGGGATGATCAAATGCAACGCGTAAATTTAGGCAAAGCCGCACCAGAACTCTATAAGGCTGTCGCAGAACTTGATCAACTTGCGATGCAAAAAATCAAACAAGCCAAAATTGCAGATGGCTTTGCACATTTATTGAAATTACGTGCATCACAAATTAACCAATGTGCTTTTTGTATCCGCATGCATAGCCACGATGCGTTAAAAAGTGGAGAAACGATCGATCGAATTGTTTTGTTGGATGCTTGGCGTGAATGTGAATATTTTACTGAAAAAGAACAAGTTGCTTTAATTTTAGTTGAAGAAATGACGCTACTTGCAGTGCAACATTTTCCAGAACAAAGCTATCAAAAAGCACGTGAGCAATTATCTGATGAAGAAATTGCAGCGATAGAATGGATTGCGATTGTGATCAATGCTTGGAATCGGATCGCGATTGCGAGCCATTATCGAGTTGCAGCAGAACAATGAAAATGTAAGGTATAAATTAGAATGAATTTTTAAAATATATTGCTTGAAAAATTTGACGATTTATACAAATCAAATCATTTAACGATGTTGAATCTGATCAAAGCTGTCAAAAATTTAAAAACTAAAACTTATCCTAAAGACCAAAACAAAAAACCTTCTATTTAGCCGATGTATAGAAATATATCTCAGCCGAACAGAAGGTTTTTTATTATTCTTAAATTAGCATTTTAAGCTTTGAAGCCTAAGTCGATTGATTTAGACAAATGATCCAAATAACTTAATAGCTTGGTGGCACTCGTTTGATTGCAGCTGCCAAAGTCAGATAGTTGATTCCTTGAAATAGCATATCGATTGCAAGGAACATGCCCAAGACCCAAAACGGTGATGTTGGCGTGGTAATAATCAAAATCCCTGTAAGCAAGGTCAATAAGCCTGAAAATAATGTCCAGCCCCAACCCGGATATGCTTTAAGCATAAAGGCATTGATAATGCGAATCACACCACCAATAATCAAAGCAATGGCTAACAAACTTGTTAAAATAATGGCCGTTTTGATCGGTGAAGAATAAGCATAATAACCTGCAACGATATATAACACGCCAAATATAGCCCACATCCAGCGATAACCACCCTCGAATATTTTAAATGCCGCGACAATATGCAAAATGCCACCAATCATCATCAGCGCACCAAACAAATAAATCACAGTCAAGGTCGCCATACCCAAGGAGGCCATAAGCACGATGCCAAAAATAACCAATAAAGTACCTAATAAAAGATACCATTTACGGTTTTCTTGCAGTTGATGACGTACCAAATCATTTCCGACAGTAATCATGTTATATCTCTTCTTTTTTTAAAGACTATTTTCATTTTGACAAAATAGTTTGATTTGTCTGTATAAAAACTGCATCCATGACATCTTGAGCTTTTGTGGATAAGTGATCTTTTATCCACAAGGTTTTCATTTTTGATCTTTATTTAATTTTCAATAATGCTTCTGGTGTTTGATCAATAAAGTTTTGCCAAACGAAATCATAAAGCTTTTTTTGATTGGAAAATGGCACTAAAGCTTGGGCTTCAGATAATGTGCACCATTTATACTCTGTATGTTCATGATTTAAGATGACTTGCTGATCATCTGCACAAAATCCTACAAAAGCAGGAATCAACTCAATCACATTCAAGCTTGCCTCATAAAACTGTTCGAGATAATCCGCACTGTAAAGTTCTTGAACCTGAATTTCGGTTTCTTCGCAGATTTCACGAAGAATTGCTTGGCTCGCTGTTTCATTGGCTTGAATTTTTCCAGCAACATGACACCAAAAATCACCTTTGACACGCTTCATCAAAAGCATACGAAATTCGCTATTTATTTTTGAAAATAAAACGGCTGATACAACAACTGAGCGAATTGGAATCATATTTCACCTATAGAACTATTGAACATTCAAATAAAAAATGCCCACCAATGTGAGCATTTTTACAAGATTCAATTCTTAATATAATTAAGCTTCGATCCATTTACCATCTTGGTAAACCAAACTCCACTTGGTTTGCTTACCTTCTGGGGTTTCTGAACCGATATATTGAGCCTGATTTTTACGACTAAATTTAATCAATGTTGGGTTGCCATCTGGATCAGTATCAGGCGCATCAAGTAAGAACTTATATTTTGGATCTAACTGATCTGCCACTGTACGGATTTCAGCAACTTTCGGCGCACGTGTTTCACGAATTTTCGGGAATTTGCTCGCAGCCAAAAATAGACCTGCAGCACCATCACGAAGTACAAAGAAATCATCATGCTTGGTCGAACGCAAATGTTCCATTTTGATCGGATCAACACGCGGTGGTGCAGGTTGACCATTTTTCAAAACTTTGCGGGTATTGTCACAGCTTGTGCAGGCAAAATATGGACCGAAACGACCATTTTTAAGCTGCATTTCACCATCACATTTATCGCAAGGAATCGTTGGGCCATCATAACCTTTGATTTTGAACTCACCTTCTTCGAGTTCAAAGCCATTACAATCTGGGTTATTACCACAAATATGTAATTTACGACCACCATCAATAACGTAGCTGTCCATTGCCGTACCACAAATCGGGCAACGTTTTTTCGACATCAAATCAGCTGTTTCAGCACCATCATCATCTGAAAGTGCAGCCAATGATTCAACTGGTGTTAAGTTCAGTGTTCCTTTACAACGTTCTTTAGGTGGCAAGTTATAACCTGAACACCCTAAGAATACGCCCGTTGTACCTGTACGAATCTGCATAGGACGAGTACATTCTGGACAGTGTACCGCTTCTACTTCTACAGGTTGATTGCGACGCATGCCCGAGTCACCCTGAGCAGTCGTTAAACGTTTTTTGAAATCACCGTAGAATGAATCAAGCAAATCTTTCCAGTTACGCTCACCCTCTGCAACTTTATCGAGCTGACCTTCAAGATCAGCAGTAAAGTCATAATTCATCAGGTTATTGAAGCTTTCATCCAAACGATCTGTGACGATTTCACCCATCTTTTCAGCAAAAAGACGACGATTTTCAAGTTTGACATAACCACGATCTTGGATCGTCGAAATAATGGCAGCATAAGTCGAAGGACGACCAATTCCACGTTTTTCGAGTTCTTTAACCAATGACGCTTCAGTAAAACGTGCAGGTGGTTTTGTGAAATGTTGAGAAGGATCAAGTTTCTCAAGTTTTAAAATTTCACCCACTTTCACCGCAGGAAGTAACACATCATCATCAGATTTGTTTTGACCACGAACTTTGGTAAAACCATCAAATACCAAAGTACGACCTTTAGCTTTGAGTTCTACACCATTGGCATCAACCAAAATAGTTGATGACAAATATTCAGCAGCTGTCATTTGACATGCAACAAACTGACGCCAAATCAAATCATATAAGCGCTGTGCATCACGCTCTGCCCCAGCCAAGCTATCGCCTTTCAGTGCCACATTTGAAGGACGAATCGCTTCATGGGCTTCTTGGGCATTGGCTTTATTGCCATAGCGATTTGGTTTTGCAGGTAAGTATTTTGCACCAAACTCAGTTTCAATATGATTGCGCACCATATTGACCGCGTCATCACTCAAAAATGTTGAGTCAGTACGCATATAAGTAATGAAACCCGCTTCATACAAACGCTGTGCCAACATCATGGTTTTCTTTACTGAGAAACCAAGACGAGTACTGGCTGCCTGTTGCAAAGTCGAAGTGATATACGGTGCACTTGGATTGACTTTGGTCGGCTTATCTTCACGGCTAGCAACTTTATAGTCTGCTGCTTTTAAAATATCCAATAAAGCATCTGTTTGTGCTTTATTTTGCAATTTTAAAGTTTTGCCATTTTGCTTGACTGCTTCAAGACGAATATCATCTTTGGTCGCTTTGGTATCTGCGAAAACTTGCCAATACTCTTCTGGAATAAACGCACGAATTTCTCGTTCACGTTCAACTACAAGTTTTACCGCTACAGATTGCACACGCCCTGCCGATAAACCACGGGCAATTTTTTCCCAAAGCAACGGCGAAATCATAAAGCCCACAACACGGTCTAAGAAACGACGTGCTTGTTGAGCATTGACTTTATTGGTATCCAAACGAGATGGATGTTTAAATGCTTCCTGAATGGCATTTTTGGTAATTTCGTTAAAGACCACACGTTGATAGCGTGATTCGTCCCCACCGATGACTTCTTTTAAATGCCAAGCGATCGCTTCCCCTTCACGGTCCAAATCGGTTGCGAGATAGACCTCGTCAACCTGCGATGCAAGCTTTTTCAGTTCGGCAACAACATGTTCTTTGCCTGGTAAAATTTCGTATTTAGCTTTCCAATCGTGCTCAGGATCGACCCCCATACGATTGACCAAAGCATTTTGTGCTTTTTCAGCTTTCTGCTCTTCAGTCAATTTGGTACGAGTAGCTGGTTTTTTTTCAGAATTTTTAGCCGAACCACCTGTAGGCAAGTCACGCACATGACCTACCGAAGACTTCACGATATAACTTGAACCTAAATATTTATTGATGGTTTTCGCTTTTGCAGGCGACTCCACAATCACTAAGGCACGTTTATTTCCAGCCTCACTAGGTGCTGCAGTGCTTTTGGATGTGGACCGAGGAGCTTTCGCCATAATGAACCGTATTTCCTATTGTTTATGTAAATTAAATTTCAGCCAAAGAAAGTAAATATGCTTTCATATCGTCCAATTGTGTCGCTCTGAGGTCAGATTCTTCATCCCAATAGAGGCCTACACAGTTCGCCTGCATATCAATAGCATAAATCCCTTTTAATGCAATGGGAAAATCTTTAAATTTCTCGTCACCTTGAAGGAGCTGCAATTTTTGCTCTTCAACTCTGGCACGCATTAAAGGTAATCTTGCATCAGAAATCAACACGCTATAATAAGCAACCATACTGGCACGGTCAGGTGTCGCCTTTGGGACATGCGTCCAATCTGGGGCAGCGACCAATCGCGGATGTAAACCCATTTTACGGGCTTTCTCACGCATAATACCTAAAGCTTTTTCTCTAGGGCTAACGCGTAAGCCAAAAATTGATCCAAGTATAAATACCGCAATAACAACTGCAACCCAAATTCCTGCGTGTTCCATAGTTCACCTTCTGTTTATATATTAGGGTTGCATAAGCGCAATATAAAACGCAAGTTTTAAATTAATGTTGCTATTTTTAAAATGATCATCAGGACACTTTAGGCGATTAATATTTAAGCATTTTCACACATTTGTTTCTCATATACATCCATCCACTGCCCTAAATTTTGTATAGGTTGTTTTAATGTGAGTCCAAGTGCCGTGATTTGATACTCAACTTTAGGCGGGATCTCGGGATAAATTGTCTTTTGAATAAGCTGGTTTTTTTCCAAAATTTTTAATTGTTTGGACAACTCTTTTTGCGTAATAGGTGAAAGTACTTTGCCAAGCTCACTAAAGCGTACGGGTTTATTTTGTTCAATGAGATGATAAATGATAGGCAGAATCCATTTACCTGAAAAAATTCCAACAAAGCGCATCAAGGCACAATGCTCAGCATAAGACGTTTCTGACATGATTTGCTCTACATAAAATTACATTTTTAAGCGGCTTATTTCACCGCAATTCAAGCCATTTAGCTAGTGAGTATACAAATGGAAACGTCTTCTATTTATGCACATTATTTTTCATATTAATCAGCCTGTATTTTATTGAGATCAAAATGATGCGTTTATACGGCAAAAAAATACTCATTACGGGTGCTACGAGCGGCATCGGTTTTGCCAGTTTAAAACGATGTATCGAAGAAGGTGCTTTTATCATTTTCACTGCTAGAAATGCTGAAAAGGTCAATCAAACCCAACAACTTTTCCCAAAGCAATGTCTTGGTTTTGTGCATGATAGCTCTGATTTTTCCAAGCTAGAAAGCTTGGCTGATTTCTTAATACAGCATCATATCGAATTGGATGCTGTATTTTTAAATGCAGGAAATGTCCTGCATGCATCCTTCGGTCAATGGACAGAAAACATGTTCGACCAAGTATTCGACACCAATATAAAAGCTCCATTTTTACTGCTACAAATACTCAAAAATAGACTCCATCCACATTGTTCAGTGGTCTTATGCGGTTCTACAAGTATTCATATTGCACTTGAGCAAAGCAGTGTTTATGCAGCTTCTAAAATTGCATTACGCTCTCTGGTAAAAACTTTATCACGAGAATTATTAAATGAAAAAATACGCTTTAACTTACTTTCCCCCGGACCAACCGCGACTGCTGCACTCGATAAAGTAAGCACCTCAGAACAAGAGCGACAAGCCTTAAAAACTCAAATCCAAAACCTCGTTCCAATCGGCCGTCTCGCCGAAGCAACAGAAATTGCAGACGCTTTTATTTATCTTGCCTCTGATGAGTCAAGATTTGTCATCGGTACAGAGTTGTTGGTTGATGGTGGTGTTGCAAACTTATAAAAAGCTTATAATTTAATCTAAATCTTGCTTTGAACAAGTATTCAGGGCAAGATATTTATTTTTGAAATTATTATAAAAATGAACGCAAAATTTCTTGTTAAAATAAGTAATATCATTGGTTTAGTTTCTATTTTACTTTTAATTTATTGGGTTTTTACTTTTGTTTTAGTACAAGTCTTTGGATTAAAAGTTTTTCGCGAATATATCACCAATACTTTTGGTATGAGTATATTGGGTATTATCGCGCTGATGGCTGGAGCTTTGATGCTCAACATCATGTTTAATCTGACACGAATCGCTGAACGTGGTGATGAAGTTAAAGCCAATCCCAAAATTAAACGGATCATCTATACTCTGCTAGCCGTTTTCCCACTGATTGCAGTACTTTGTTTTGGTGGAGATTTTTTAACTTCACAGAAAAAACAAAATATTTTCGTGAACTCTGCTGAAAATATTATTCAAACTCAACCCAATCGTTTAACTCAATTGCTCAATTACCATTTCGATGCAAACTACATCAAACAATCTAGTGAAAATTTGCAGTTTTTAGGCGTACTGGATAAATCTTTTAATCAAGTCAAAATTATTGTTCCAGATGAAATTCAAGGTAATCCTGTTTATCTTGGATTTAGTGAAAACTATTTTATTGAATCTGAAAGCAATGAAAATGAAGTCAGACCAACAACTACTGCAACCCTTCCAGCGGCACAAGCGATAGAGACATCAGCTCAAAAAACTAAAATTTCACTTGATAAAAAACGTTATGTTGCCACTTTAAATTTAGAAGAAAAAGAATATTTAGACCAAGTCTTTAAAAAAGGTTCAAAACAGATTCGTTTTAGAGCGAAAGACGGATTTTATGAATTATATTATCCATACCATACAAAATATAAAACCATCGTTTTATATTTTAGTGATCGACAATATTATGGAAAATTAGGAAGTTAATTAAGTCAAACGTATATTCAAATAGATGCAACAAGTCGTCTTTTAATATTAGAAATATGTTGATCAAACATTTTAGCGTTGATACTACCCTAAGTAGTACGCAACGCTATTTTAGGATCTGTTGATCAATTCAGCATCATTTCATGACTATAAACCACATCATGACCATTCCAATAAATATATCCTTTTTCAATCAATTCTTTGAGTAAAAGACGGATATCTGTTTTGGGAAACATTTTCTCCAAGAGATCACGCAATTGGTAAATATCTTTCGGTTTTTCTGATTTTAAATCATTTAACTTTTGGATCACTTCCATTTGCACAGGATCAATATTTGAAAAGTTCTTATATAAATGATTTTGAATATTTTCTATCGAAGAATCAGTATCCAAATCTGCTAAAATATGTTCTGATTCTTGATGAATTTTACTCAAAATATCATCTATTTCATGGACTTTTTTCGAGGCATTTTTTGAGTTTTCAACATCGATCTCAGCCCATTCTTTCAGCACTTTTTTACGATAGGACACCTGTTCTGCTTCACGTTTTACGATCTTTAAATTGATCAACAAACCAAGCAAATGCTGAGCTTTTTCAGGAACCAGTTGTAAAATATTGGCAATAGAATTGATTAGTTTATCTACAGTACTGGGTCGCCCAGCCATCTTTGCTAAAGCGTCACAATACTTTTTCACTTGCTGTAAATAAGGCTTGGTTTTGATGGTTTGAATATCTGGAATACGCTGCTTATTTTTTGATTTTTTTACATTTTCAGTTTGAACTTGGATGAGACTCGCACTGAGCTCTGAACCGTCCAATAAATGCATCAAGACACTGATATCATCTATTGCAGAGACAACTTCAATATGCGTCCCAGGCGCAAGCAATGCCATCAATTGCCCAACCACAACTGCATATTCAAATTCTTTTTTCTTGGCACGTGGTGTATCTAAAATCACGATTTGCCCTGAACTGATCCACGCCGACAACTCAGTCAGATCCTCCAAAGCATAGTTAAACTGACCTGTTAAATTGAACAAATAAAGGCTTGAATAATGCTCAACAATATCTCGCAACATTTTTGCTGTAGGCAGATTATTTTCGAGATCAAGGAGTACCACTTTATCGTTCATACTAAACAAGAATCATTTCAATATTCGGAATAAACATTAGATAGAGAAACTCAAAAAAGGTCAATGATCTTCAAGTTTTTTTCAATAAAATAAAAGTTAATTTTACCGTTTTTTTAATTATTTTTTAGATATATAGCAACGACGATCTTCACGAGCAAATAACGATATTATCTTTTGATTTCTACTCAGTCTGCCTGCCTAGAGTCTATTTTTAGCAGCAACACTTAAACTTACGATGTCGTAAAAACCACCGTAAGCTTAAATTACTGGATCAACTTATTAAAAGATAATTATGCTGATTTAATCTCAGCAACAGCCTGATCTGCCTGACATGTAGCACCTTGCTCAGCAATCAATTCAATTCGTCCTGATTGATGTGCCAGAACCTGCACTTCCATTTTCATTGCTTCCATGATGGCAAGCACTTGTCCTTCTACGACTTGCTCACCATTTTGCACTTTCCAAGCACTGATGACGCCATTAATAGGCGCAAGTACATGCTCTGGACGCACAGTCGGCTCAGTTGTTTCGCTTGGCGTTGAACTGGTGTTCACACCTTGCGCAAACATTCCCGCAGGCAGTCCTAAACGGTGTAATTTTCCATCAATTTCAATATAACTGAGGAGCATCGGTTGCTGATGATTTGGAATACTGCGTTTAGCTGTTTTTAAGTCCTGTTTGAAATCATTTTCGATCCAACGAGTATGAACTTTAAAATCTTCAGTAAAATCAGCTTCATTTAATACTGCACGATGAAAATCTAAAACAGACGCAACACCTTCGATTTTAAATTGTTTTAAAGCACGTTTTGCACGAGCAATCGCCACTGCTCGGGTCGGTCCGGTGACGATGAGTTTCGCCATCAACGAGTCAAAATGACTCGATACTAAAGCCCCTGTTCGAACGCCTGTATCAATCCTCACGCCATTGCCTGTTGGTGCTTCAAATAAGCTGATCATCCCAAATGCTGGGATAAATCCACGACTTGGATCTTCTGCATTGATACGAAACTCCAATGCATGCCCTTCTGCTTTCGGGGTTTCTTTGATGGATAATTCATCACCTAAAGCCACTCGAATTTGTTCAACCACCAAATCAACTTTTGCTGTTTCTTCTGTTACAGGATGTTCAACCTGTAAACGAGTATTAACCTCTAAGAATGACAACTTACCATCTTGACTGAGTAGGTATTCGACTGTACCTGCACCCACATAATTTGCAGCCTGACAGATATTTTTCGCAGAACTTAAAATCTCTTGATAAATTTCATCACTGATAAA
The DNA here is from genome assembly GCF_000368565.1 of Acinetobacter gerneri DSM 14967 = CIP 107464 = MTCC 9824. Classification (GTDB taxonomy): domain Bacteria; phylum Pseudomonadota; class Gammaproteobacteria; order Pseudomonadales; family Moraxellaceae; genus Acinetobacter; species Acinetobacter gerneri. The sequence continues at coordinate 217,005 of NZ_KB849533.1, forward strand.
TGGTGCAGGTGATTCTTCTACCAATTTTTGATTACGGCGTTGCAATGAACAATCACGTGTACCAAGCACTACGACATTGCCATGTTGATCGGCAATCACTTGTGCCTCTACATGTCGTGGTCGATCTAGATATTGCTCAACAAAGCATTCACCACGACCAAATGCAGCTTTGGCTTCTCGAACCGCAGATTCATAAAGTTCTTTCACTTCTTCGAGCTTCCAAACCACTTTTAGACCGCGTCCACCGCCACCAAATGCGGCTTTAATAGCGATCGGCAAACCATATTGCTTGGCAAAATCGAGTGCTTCTTCTGCATTGTTTAATGGATCTTTTGTACCTTGTACCAAAGGCGCACCCACCGAAGCTGCGATTTTACGGGCTTCAATTTTGTCACCCAATTTTTCGATTGCGCTCGGCGATGGACCAACCCATTTTAATCCTGCATCCAATACTGCTTGAGCAAACTCGGCACGTTCAGACAAAAAACCATAGCCTGGATGTACCATCGTAGCCTTAGATTTTTTTGCAATTTCAATGATTTTGTCGATATTGAGATAAGTATCTTGTGCGCTTGCGCCTGCTAGCCCCCAAGCCTCATCTGCCATTTCAACGTGCATGCTACTGATATCATCGTCAGCATAAATTGCGATCGAGCCTATGCCGATATCACGACAAGCATTGATAATACGCACTGCAATTTCGCCACGATTGGCAATCAGCAATTTTTCTGCCCCGTGATTTGCAGTCATTTGATTTTCTATCGTTTGGTTTTCAGTACTCATTGTCCATTCTCAATCTTTTCAAAATCTTTAATCTTGTTAAATTTGATATAACAACCCGCAGGGATCTGTGCGACCAAATCCCAATGATGTTTTGCCACAGAAGCAATCACAGGATAGCCACCAGTTAATGGGTGATCATTCATAAATAAAACAGGTTGTCCGCTTGGCGGTATTTGTAAGGCACCAATCGATGTCCCTTCACTTTCCAATTCATGTGTTATGGAGCGTGATAATGCTTGTAATCCTGACAAACGCAGACCGACACGATTACTCTCATTTGTCACTAACCATGCTTGCTCACAGAGCAAATTTAAACTTGCATCATCGAACCAATCCGTTCTTGGTCCCATTACGATATCGAGTTCAACCGTATCCCCAACGCTTGGTAAATGGGTGATCGGTGTTTCATAGATTTGAATATTGCCGAGATCAAGATCAGCTTGATAAATCACATCACCGATTTTTAAAGGTTCAGGTCCGAGTACCGCCAATGAGTCAAAAGAATAACTATTGAGCACAGCCTCAACTTGAATCCCTCCACGCACTGCGAGATATTGGCGTAGACCTTGGCTTGGGCTTTGTATGTGAAACTCGTCCCCTGTATCTAAAGCGATCGCTTGTTCATTACTAAAATCAGCCTTTTGACCATCGGCAAATTTCACGTGAATATTTCCAATCGCACCAGCCACAGCGATCACGGCTGAATCTTGCATTTTGGCTTTTAAGCCGCCATTTAAAATCTCAATCACAGCACTGTCTTTAGGATTACCCACGATACGATTGGCGCGATGCAATGCACCGAGATCCATCGCACCTGCTGTTCCTACACCGATATTGGTTTGATTAAAACGGCCTTCGTCCTGAATGGTCATTTGTAAGCTTGGTGCAGTGATTTTAAATAAGGCTTTCTTTGGCGTATTTTCAGTTGTGGAAATGTCTTTTGAAATCGCTTTGGGCACATCGATCATAACTGGATGATGTGTCACATCTTCAAAATGTACGGTCATACCCGGACGTAAAAGTGCTGGATTTTCACGTTGCAAATCCCACATTTGCTCTGAAGTTGTACCAATCAGCTGCCAACCACCGGGACTATCTTTAGGATAAATTCCAGAATATTTCCCAGCAAGTCCGAGTGAACCTGCAGGTATTTTTTTACGTGGAACTTGCAGGCGAGGAATATCGGTAAATGGATGATCAGGACTGCTCATATAGGCAAAACCGGGAGCAAAGCCAATAAATGCAACATTCCAAGTGCTTTGGCGATGTTTCAATATCAAATCTGCAACAGATAATCCCTGTAGCTCAGCAACTTGAGCCAAATCCCCGCCATCATATCGAATCGGGATAATGACTTCTTCGGCATTTTGTTCAAGCAAGGAACTGATTTCAAGCGTACTGATCTGCCTGATTAATGTTGCCATATTGGTTTCGATTTCATTAAAAAAAACCAATATCGTTTTTGCAGCAGGAATCAAATCTGAAATTCCTTGCAAAGCAACATTTTGCAGTCGGCTATAAAGCGCCAATGTTTCGTCTAAACTTGCAAGCTCAATTAAGAAACTATCTGCATTTACCGATAAAAATCGCATTTAAGCATCCTTTCTTGCATTTTATTGGGAAATTACTTGCGGAAAAATCAATTCATCCATGCTCGATCAGGGATATCTGTAATAAACATATGACCCGGTGCATGGCTAATCGCAAATGGAATTTTTGAGTTCATGACTGCCGCTTGTGGCGTCACACCACATGCCCAAAAAACTGCAATTTCGCCCTGCTCGATACGTGAAGCATCACCAAAATCAGGTTGAGCAATATCTTGAATCCCCAAATCCTGAGGATTGCCAATATGTACAGGCGCACCATGCACACTTGGCATACGTGCAGTAATTTTCACAGCTTCAGTAATTTGATGTGATGGAATCGGTCGCATAGACACCACCATATTGCCTGAAATTCGCCCTGCAGGAAGGCATTTGATGTTACTCAAATACATTGGCACGTTGGTATTGTCATGGATATGACGTACCTCAATCCCAGCTTCCTGCAATGCGGTTTCAAAGGAGAAACTACAGCCAATTAAAAACGTCACCATATCTGGATGGGCATTGTAAATCTCTGTTGCATCGTTGATTTCATCCACCATTTCGCCATCTTTCCAAACTCGATAGCGTGGGAAATCAGTTCGAATATCAGAGTCTTGTGCCAATTTTGTATTGTAAATACCTTCTTCTAATACATCTAAAACAGGACAGCTTTGCGGATTACGATGCGCATAGAGTAAGAAATCGTATGCCCATTCTTTTGGCACAGAGATCATATTGACTTGAGTCATGCCTGCCGCCATTCCTGCGGTCGGTTGATCGAAGCCTGCACGAATTTTTAAACGAGCATCAAGTGCTTCTTGTAACTGTTTTGCGTCGACTTTTATATCCTTTAGCATCCTTTTCTCCTGAATATTTTCCAGCAATTTTTATGGGCAAAATGCACGAATTTGAATGTTATTTTTGATCAATTCAGCTTTGATCTCAGCAGCCATTTCAAGTGCACCAGCAGTATCACCATGCAAGCAAATACTGTCTGCTTGAATCGGAGTAAATACGCCATCAATCGACTCAACACCACCATTTTGCAGCATTGAAACCACACGTTTTGCTACAAATTGACTGTCATGCAAGACTGCACCTTCGAGACGGCGTGATACCAAAGAACCATCGCTGTTGTAGGCACGATCAGCAAAAGCTTCAGATACAACTTTCAAGCCTGCTTGACGTGCTTGCTCAACTAGATTTGAACCTGCAAGTGCAACCAAAACCAACTTTGGGTTATACATTTGAATGGCCGCAATCACGGCTTCTGCTTGTACAGCATCATTAGCGATCGTGTTATACAGTGCGCCATGCGGTTTAACGTATTTGACTTTTGAGCCTGCAACTTTTGCCAAACCATCCAATGCCGAGATTTGGTACAGCACATCAGCAATCAACTCTTCACGTGACAAATCCATGTTACGACGACCGAAACCAACCAAATCAGGATAAGCGACATGTGCGCCAATCGTTACATCCAGTGCAACTGCTTGTTTGAGTGTTTTTAGGATGCCAAGTGGATCACCTGCATGAAATCCACAGGCAATATTGGCACTGCTCACGATCGGCAAGATCTGCGCATCATTGCCCATTTTCCATGATCCAAAGCTTTCGCCCAAGTCGCTATTTAAATCAACAAACATTGTGCTATTCCTTTAAATTAGAGCTTATTGAGATAGTTAAATACGGTTGTGAATGAAATATAACCCATCCACCAAGTCAGTATACAAGTCAAAATACCAACAACGATTAACCATTTTGGATAATTATAATTACCCATCAAGTCTTTACGACAAGCTGCTACGTACATGAAAATGGTGAGACCAATCGGAAGGACCAAACCATTAAATCCACCTACGAAAATCAATAAACCTGCTGGTGCTTTACCCCACAAAACAAATAACAACAGCGCCAACGCAATAAAACTACTGGTCGCAATATTGTTCTGTTTAGGCGTCATATTCTTTTTAAATGCTGTCATAAATGACACCGAGGTATAAGCAGCGCCAATGGTGCTACTGATCCCTGCTGCCCAAAACACCAAACCGAATAATTTAAAACCAAAAGTACCGGCTGCATATTGGAAAGCTTGAGCTGCTGGATTGGCATTGTGACTCGCCAAATCAATCGTTGCGCCGCTCACCACCACACCTAAAATCGCAAGGAACAGGATGTAGCGCATAATACCGACCACAATGATCCCTTTGGTCGCAGCTTTGGCTACTTCATCAATATGCTCTGGACCGACTGTGCCTTTATCCAATAAGCGATGCGCTCCTGCATAGCAGATATAACCACCGACTGTTCCACCCACGATTGTGGTAATCGCAGCAAAATCAATTTGATCAGGTAAAAAAGTTTGATGTACTGCAAGCCCGACAGGCGGTACAACAATCGCAGCAACAATGATAATCAAGGCAATTTTGAGCAAACCAAACAAGATCATGCTCTTGTCCATCGCAAGCGTGGCTTTTCTTGATGAGAAAATGAAAATGGCTAAGGCTCCACTTAAAACACCACCCCATTTGGTATCTAGACCAAACAAAGCATTTAAGCCTAGCGCTGCCCCTGCAATATTACCGATACTGAAAAAGAACCCACCTAAAATAACCAGAAATGCCAGTAAATAACCACTCCCCGGCAAAGCCAAATTGGCAATATCAGATGCACGTTTTTGAGTGAGGGTAACGACTCGCCAGATATTTTGCTGCACGACATAATCAATGATGATCGATAACAAAATACCAAAACCGAAAGCAGCCCCCATTTTTGCAGTGAAGGTTGCTGTTTGGGTTAAAAAACCCGGCCCCATCGCAGACGTCGCCATCAAAAAGATTGAGGCAATAATCGACCACTGACGTTCAGAAAAAAAAGACTTTTTGCTTAATGTAGAATTCATACGCCCCATATCCTTTTGAGTAAATGAGAGATTTTTAAATTAAAAAAAACTCCAATCTGCTGGCCTAAAACACAACCCTGATTTTTTATCTCAGCAGACTTTTTAAATGATAAAGGCATAAAAGACCTACTCACAATAAGACTTTATCCGCTTTAAGATAAAAACAAATTATTGTTATTTATAATATTTTTAATTTTTAGTTTTTAACTATAATGATTACTTATAGGTTTCGATAAGTTATTTTTATAAAAAATAGTGTTTATGACACAGCACAGAAACGATTTAAAACGAGCAAAAATTAGACATGAAATGCTTTTACATTTTTAATTTTTTCATTGAGCTTTTGCATTTCAAGTTGTGCAGTTTGCACTGCCAAATCAGTCAATTTTTCCTTTAATGCCGCGTTATTTCCCTGCGTATAAATTGCGGTAAAGTGAAATGATTTGAGTTGAATCGGCGTATTTAAAATTTCCAAACGACCTTCAACAATTTCTTTCAAAGCAGTCAATCGTGGCACAACTGCTATCCCCAATCCTTGTTCAGCCAAACGTAATAATGTCGCCAAAGAATAACTGGTAATCGACAAAGGCTCATCGACATTTTGTTCTTTCATTTTGGCTTTGAGGTCTTTATATGGATAGGTGATTCGTGGATAGGTCAAAATCGTATGTGACATCAGCTGCCGAAATGACATTTGCCCTATGCCACCTTTAAAAGTAGGTGCAGCCAAAAAGCTTAACTCAAAATCACATAAACTACGTTCTATACATTCAAAAGGGAGCGTTGGACCAAGCAAAAATGCCATATCCAAATCCCCCGTGCGCACGCCTTCTTGTAAATCTGGTGTCAATGCCACCACGATTTCCACCGAAACTTTGGCAAATTCACGTTGAACTTTTTCCATATATTCAACTAACCACGTGTGCACAATCGTTTCAGATACACCAAGGCGAATCGTACCCGTCAAATGCTGATTTTCAGTCAATTCAGCGACCAGATCAGTTTCCAATCGCATAAATTTTTCAGCATATTTAAATAAAGTTAAACCTTTATCGGTTACTTTGATTTGACGAGAACTTCGGTCAAAGACTTTAAAACCTAGATCATTTTCAATCGCTGTGATTTTTTGTGAAATCGCAGGTTGAGTGGTCTGTAATTTGCTGGCTGCCTTATTGAAACTACCCAAAGTCACAACCCAGTAAAAAGCTTCGAGATTTTTGAGGTTCATAGTCAAATCTAGTATTTATTTTTAATAATGTGGTGGCACATTGGTTAATGGATCAAACGGCGCGATTCCGTCAGATAAATCTGCCGATTCGATACGTGTATATAAAAGTTGCATTTTCTTATTTAAATCAGTGATTTCCTGATTTTGTTTGGCGACTTGATCATTTAATTGGTCAACTAAATCATCTAAAAATGCAATTCGCACTTGCAAATCTTCAATGAGTGCGGAAAATGACGCCTGATCATCTATAATACTTTGTTTAGTCATTTAACTCTCCTCATGTGGGATTTTAGGAAACATTATGGCCTATATTACTTTAAGGGATGTCCAACTAGCCTTTGGTGGACCAGCCCTCCTCGATGGCGCAAGCTTTAGTTTGGAGCGTGGCGAGCGAGTGTGTTTAATTGGGCGTAATGGTGAAGGTAAGTCTACTTTACTTAAACTCATTGAGGGAACTTTATTAGCCGATGCAGGTGAAGTTTCCATTCAAAATGGTTTAACTGTTTCTATGTTAGCCCAAGATGTCCCTATGGATCACGGTAAAGTGTTCGATATTGTGGCTGATGGTTCAGGTGAAGCTGCACAAGTTTTAAGAGATTATCATGAAGCAAGCGATGCTTGTGTACTCGGTGATATGCAAGCTTGTGAACGTATGGGTAACTTACAACACAAACTGGATCAACTTGACGGCTGGTCACTCGAAACCAAAGTTAATTCTATTTTAAGCAAAATGGGTCTAGATCCAAATGCTGATTTGGCTGAACTTTCAGGTGGTCGTAAACGTCGTGTATTGTTGGCACGTGCTTTACTGACTTCACCCGATGTGTTGTTACTTGACGAACCGACAAACCATTTGGACGTTGAAAGTATCGAATGGTTAGAAAAATTTTTACTCGATCAAAACAATCTAACCCTGCTCTTTATTTCCCATGACCGTGCCTTTGTCGATGGTGTTGCAACACGCATTGTCGAATTGGATCGTGGTACTTTGCGTAGTTATGAAGGTAACTATTCACGTTATTTAGAATTAAAAGCTCAACAACTTGAAGCAGAAGAAAAACAAAATGCTTTGTTTGATAAACGTCTTGCTGAAGAAGAAGCTTGGATTCGTCAAGGCATCAAAGCACGTCGTACCCGTAACGAAGGTCGTGTTCGTGCCTTGAAAGCATTGCGTGAAGAATCTAAAGCACGTCGTTTCCAACAAGGCAAAGTGAGCATGGCGACTCAAGATGCCAACCGTTCTGGTAAGTTGGTCTTTGAAATCGAACATTTGGGTGTGCAATACGATGAAAAACCACTCATCAAAGATTTCTCTGCCATCGTACTTCGTGGTGATCGTATTGGTTTAGTCGGTGACAATGGTGTCGGTAAAACGACATTGGTCAAAGCCATTTTAGGTGAAATCGAACATACTGGTGATGTAAAAACAGGTACGCAACTTGAAATCGCTTACTTTGACCAATTGCGTAATCAACTTGATTTAGAAAAATCTGTAGCAGCCAATGTCAGCGAAGGCAGTGACTTTGTCGATGTAAATGGTGGTCGTCGTCATATTTACAGCTATTTGCAAGACTTCCTCTTTGCGCCTGAACGTGCGCGTACACCAGTAAAAGCCTTGTCTGGTGGTGAACGTAACCGTGTGCTTTTAGCCAAACTCCTGCTTAAACCATCAAACCTCATCGTTATGGACGAACCGACCAACGACTTGGACATGGTGACATTAGAGCTTCTTGAAGAAATGCTTGCTGATTATAAAGGTACATTACTTCTGATCAGCCATGACCGTGCCTTTATGGACAATGTCGTAACGTCTACTTGGGTGTTTGATGGTAAAGGCAATATTGATGAATATATCGGTGGCTACAAAGACTATCTTGAGCAACGCCCTGACCAAACTGTTGTCGATCAAAAAAGCGATGTAAAAAAAGCCCTTGCAAAAGCCGAAGCTGAAGCCGCTAAAAATGCTGCGTCAGCAACTCAGCCGAAAAAGGTCAAACTCAGCTATAAAGATCAACGTGAACTTGAACAACTTCCTGCTGAAATCGAAGCATTAGAAGAAGAACAAAGTACCTTAAATGACAAATTGGCAGATGGTTCTTGGTTTGTCAGTGATGCTGATGCAGCAACTCAAGCATCACAAAGACTGGCTGAAATAGAAGAGCTTTTACTTGAAAAATTGGAACGTTGGGATGCTCTGGAAGAAATGACCAAAGCGAACTAATACTGTCTTCGCTCTCGCATTTAAACTTACTCCCCTTGTAGTCTGCTACATCGGGAGTTTTTAAATTGTAGATTTACCGTCCCTTCTATTGAGTTTTTTAAGTTTTCGCACATTTTGAGCCATTATAATCGCTCAGCTTTACTGGTCTTGGCATTATTTGCACAAAAAAGTAGCTTGAATTGGGCAATATCTTATGAATATCAAACATTTTACCAACAGCTTATATATCTTTAAGATCTTGAGCTGCGCCATTATTATCGTGATTTTGGCACTACTTTTTGACAGTAACAAAGACACCAATTTCTTTTTATGGGCTTCACTGACTGCATTTTTCACCATCCAATTTGATCTCGATAAAAAAATCAATTTCAACCAAGTCACAGGTAATTTCATTGGTTCAGTCATCGGGATTTTGATTTGGATTGCGATGGACCGAACACCTTTTATACACACTTATAACATCAATCTCGAATACTTTTTCCTGATCTTAGGTATCCTCATCACCACAAGTTTTTGTGTTTTGCTCAAAGCCACAGAATATGTCGGCATTGCACTTTCTAGCTTTTTGATCGTCACTGTTTATGATGTTGGTCACCATTCTATAGACGGGGCATTATTGAGAATTTCCTATTGTTTTATCGGCTGCTTAGTCGCTTATTTGGTGGAATATTTTTATCTTTTGGTCAGCAAAAAAATCAAGCTAAATCAGCCCTCAAAACAATGAAGAAATGATGTATTTCTTAAAATTTATTTAAAAAATTAAAGCCCTTACATAAAGCTATTTTTCACATTATCTTTGTAGCATTTGCACTGATTTTTACTACATTGTATTCATGATCTTTCCACTGATCTTTGTCAATATCTAACTATGGAATCTTCCTCCAAACGGATTCTAAATCCTAAATGTTTTAAGCTCAGTGAGAACGAATATGAAAAAATTAACTTCTGTATTAATGGCTGCTTTTACTTCAATGGCTTTGGCTGGTACAGCAATGGCAGCAACTCCAACACAACAAGTGCCTAAACCTGTAGCGGCTGCTCATCAACAACATGCGGTAGCAGCTCAAAGCAAAACACATGCGACTGAAAAACATGCAGCAAACAAAACACACCAAAAAGCAGCACATCAAGCAGCAGCACCGAAAGCCAAAGCGCATGCAACAAAAGCGACTAGCACACACAAAGCTGAAGCGAAACATGCGACCAAAGAAGCTGCTCCTAAAAAATAAGCTTGCTTAAAATCAATTGAAAACTGCTTCAATTTAGATCATTCACGTTCCACAAAGAGCATTATTTTTCACTAAAATAATGCTCTTTTATATTGGGTATGGCTCAAAAAACTGACATTTTAGAAAAATAAAAAGTTGTATGTGGGATTTTATTATTTAAATAAAAATATAAATATCAAACCATTAAATCACCACGCCTTGTATAAAAATCACACTTGGCATTTATCTTGCAAAAACTCGACAAACACAAAATTAATATAAGGAGTGTTTGCGATGCATAATTCATCAACCACAGATACCTTTGAAGACAAACCCGCTTCAGTCGCAGCAAACGAGACTTTGGAAGATTATACGCTACGTTATGCCCCGCATAGTTTTCGTCGTTGGAGTCCCAAAGTTGTCGCAATCACTGCTTTAGGTGGTATCGCCTATTTGGCCGATTTTTCTATCGGTGCAAGTATCGGCATGACCTATGGTACAACCAATGCTATTTTTTCTATTTTATTTGCAGCAATTATTATTTTTATCACAGGGGTACCGCTCGCATACTATGCTGCTCGCTATAACATCGACCTCGATTTGATCACACGAGGCGCAGGTTTTGGTTATTTTGGTTCAGTGCTGACCAGTATTATTTTTGCCAGTTTTACGTTTATTTTCTTTGCGCTTGAAGGCTCAATCATGGCGCAAGGTTTATTGCTCGGCTTGGGAATTCCACTTTGGGCAGGTTATCTGATTTCCACCATTATGGTGATTCCGCTGGTCATCTATGGCATGAAAGCCTTGAGTACCTTACAAGTTTGGACCACGCCTATTTGGCTGATTTTGATGATCGGACCAGTGGCATATTTGATTCATAAAGAACCTGATTTGGTCAGCCAATTTGCTAGTTTTACTGGAAATACAGGCTATGCGCCGATGGATATGGCTGCAATTATGCTCGGTGCGGGGATCTGCCTTTCATTGATTATGCAAATCGGTGAGCAAATCGATTATCTACGCTTTATGCCTGCAAAAACCAAAGAAAATAGCAAAGCTTGGTGGGCTGCTGTGATTTCTGCCGGTCCGGGTTGGGTGATTTTAGGGGCGATCAAACAAATTATCGGTGCATTTTTAGGCTTTTACTTACTCACAAAAATTCCGGGCGTCAATGCCACTGAACCAGTTCAACAATTCAATGCTGCATTTCATGACATGCTACCGGGTTGGCTTGCGCTCACTTTAGCAGTGATTTTGGTGGTCATTTCCCAAATTAAAATCAACGTCACCAATGCCTATTCGGGATCGCTTGCATGGACCAGTGCCTATACACGCATCAGCAAACATTATCCGGGACGAATTGTATTTGTAATCGTCAATCTGGTGATTGCCCTACTCTTGATGGAAGGCAATATGTTTGCAGTATTAGGCAAAATTTTAGGCTTCTATTCGAACTTTGCGATTGCTTGGGTTGTGGTGGTTGCAACGGATATTTCCATCAATAAATATCTATTAAAACTGTCACCTAAAGAACCTGAATATCGCCGAGACATGCTTTACAACGTCAACCCTGTCGGTATGGTGTCATTCCTTGTCGCTGCTGGACTTTCTATCGCTGCGTTCTTTGGACTTTTAGGAAGTTTCCTCGCGCCTTATTCACCATTAATCGCGTTGATTGTCGGATTCGTTTTAACACCAATCATGGGCATCCTGACCAAAGGAAAATACTATATCAAATCGGAAAATGATGGCATTAAAGAGCCACGTTACGATGCAGAAGGCACACCTGTAGCAACGGTTTATCACTGCGTTTCTTGTAATGAAAATTATGAACGCCCTGACGTTTTGTATTCTCATCAACATCAAGGAGTGATTTGTTCACTGTGTAAAACGATGGAAAAATAATGATCAATATCAATTGATTTATAAAAGTAAAACAAAGGACTTTAAAACAAGAAAATACGATAATAATTTTGGAAATAAGGAAACGACTATTACATCAAGGAAACAGTGCAAAGCTCAGCTCCCTACCAAGGAGCTGTTTTTTTGCCTATAAAAAAAAGCCATGTCTGATGAACATGGCTATAAACTGAGAAATCGTTACTACTGCAGGACGAGTCACGTTTTATTTAACGGTATTCACAATGGTCACTGTTTTCTCCTGTCTTACTGCATCAATACTTCTAAGATTTAGAAGCATCTAACGCATTTGCTACACGGTTTTAAAAAGGATTGAATAGATGTCACGGCCAGTGCGATACCTATTCAACGCTTTAACCTAAATGCGGATATGAACGTTAAAACTATTTTCTCCATACGCATTCTCACTGTGATAAATAGCTAAAATCTCTTGAAACACTGATGTATATAGAATCACTCTGGAGGAAGATTCCATAGGCTTATATTGGCAAATAACAGTGGAAAGATCATGAATACAATGTAGTAAAAAATAGTACAAATGCTATTAAAATATAGAAAAAATAATCATTATGGTAAATGTATAAGGTTTTTTAAATTTCTTTTAAGAATCAGAATTTTCAATATTGCTATAAAAAATAGCCACCCAAATAGTGGCTATTTTTTATGTTATGCAAAAACATTATGCCAATACAATCAAGGCAATCATCGCTGCCAGTCCACCGACTATTTTCTTGCCATAAGGGATATATTGAACAACAAAATGTCCAAATACCAAACCAATCACATAGATCATGGACATTGCAGCAATCATACCTGAAACCAGTGCCAATGCATGTCCTGAATGCCCGAGTTCAGCCCCATGTGCTACACCATGAAAAGTCACCAACAAAGCCGTTGCAATAGGCAAAATGATTTTCGAATTTGAAAATAGTGCAATTCCGACTACAAAAAGTGAAGTACCAATGCCATATTCTGCAAATTGTGCAGGAATCAAGTGAGATTGCCCAATGATAAAGCCAATACTGAGTGCTACGATCATGCCTAAGAGACCGAACATTTTCCAACGCTGAGCAGATGAATACAGCAACACACCCAGTGCAAATGCCATCATCATATGATCGATGCCAGTAAATGGATGCAAGAAGCCTGCCTCAAATCCAGTATGTGTTTGGTCATGACCCGGATGTGCAAATGCTAAAACTGGGATAAAAATACTTGAAGCAATCATTAATTTTTTGAGTAGAGATTTCATCATATTTTCCGTTTATGCTTTAAACAAACCTTGTTTTTCTATAAATAAAATAATTTCCGCCAAGCCATCTTCTGTTTTCATATTTGAAAAAATATAGGGCTTGTCCGCACGCATACGTTTCGCGTCCTGATCCATGACCTCCAAATTTGCACCGACCATAGGCGCTAAATCTGTTTTATTAATAATCAATAAATCTGACTTGGTAATGCCTGGACCACCTTTGCGTGGGATTTTTTCACCACCTGCCACATCAATCACATATAGCGTTAAATCTGATAGTTCAGGACTAAAAGTAGCTGCTAGGTTATCACCACCACTTTCAATAATAATTAGCTCTAAACCCTCAAACTTTTCACATAAATCTTCAATCGCTGCCAAGTTGATTGAAGCATCTTCACGGATGGCTGTATGTGGACAGCCCCCTGTTTCCACGCCAACAATACGATCAGGTGACATGGCTTCGTGACGAGTCAAAAAATTAGAATCTTCTTTGGTATAAATGTCATTGGTCACAACTGCCATATTGTATTTATCACGTAATGCACGACATAAATTTAGCGTAAGCGCAGTTTTCCCCGAACCAACAGGTCCACCAATTCCAACACGTAATGGGCTACGTTCTGACATATTTTATTCCTTATATTGAACTCTAATTCGGAGTTTTTTCAGTCAATTCACATGATATTTCTATCACTTTAAATATTGATCTATCTGCGCCAAACAACAGACCCTAACTAAGACCTAAACAATCTTGAGTATTGTGTTTCATGTTGCATGCTCAGCATGGCATATTGCGGCAAACTACTACTCAGCTGATCATCTTCAAGCAATAAAGCGCGTTCCACAGCATCAGGAATCAAGCCATGCAAATGCCACAAGATTCGTTGCCCGCTCATTTGACCAAGTGGTACGGTTTTCACTGCACTTAAAACCTGATTTTCCAAGACAGTAAAACTATATGCTGCCAATACATCTTGCACATCGAGCGCCATTCGCCCGCAGAGCTCGGCATAGACAGGAACAAATCCAAGCTGTTTTTTCACATGCACTGAAATATTCAAAACATCTTTGATCCAAGCATTGAGTGAAAATGCCAACTGTCTTGATTCGGCTAAAAGCTCTCGGCTTTCACGACTTGCACGATAAAGCTGTGCCCAATGATCAAAAACAACTTCGTCAGCATAGTTTTGCATTAGGCGTTTTAAAATCGGTAGCTCAAACCTAAGCAACAACATTTCAAGCACTTCTTCAAAATATAAAATGCTAGATTTTTCATCCTGAATCATGCCACTTTCAATCGCGCTTTCAACGCCTTGTGAGTAGCAATACGCCCCGACTGGCAAAGCCGTCGAAGATAGCGTTAAAAGCTTGAGCAAATCCACTGCCTTATGTATGGACATGATGTAAAGCCTTGATTGGGCTTAAACGATGATCATGACTATGCTGTGCATAGGCTCCACTTTCAGGTTCAAACGGGTGTTCGACTTCACAAACCTCTAGTCCTAAACCCAATACCATTTCAGCAAGCACATGATCAGGCTCAAAATACAAAGCATCCGGTGTCAGCATCAAAGGTACGTGACGATTGCCCAAGTGATAGGCAGCCTTGAGCAATTCAAATGGATTTTCAGCCCGAACTTGCATCAACTGTTCTGCTTTTGCATCCACTCTGATGATGTCTGCTTGAGCAGTCGCAATAAAAGAACCACTACGCAAAATTCCTGTGCGTGGCAAATCCACGCCAATATCCTCGCCATGATTTAAAGTGGCGCGAAAACGACTTTTTTGACGGGTATCAAAATTTAGCTCGACGATTTGAAAAGGCGTATGCTCTGACACCTGTTCTAATCGTTGGGTAAATATTTTCATGCTGTTCCTTTAGTCGCAGACAATGCATAAAGATAAGCATTTTTTATGCCAAGATGATGAAAGCGTTTGTAAGTTACAAACATTCATCCTAATCACTTAAAGCTCAGTGTCAGATGATTATTTTTGTTTTGAAAAATATATTCATGTTTTGCGATTTTAAAACTTTCAAACAATCCATTTTCATTTTTACCCGCATTCATACGTTCAATTAGGGCATTTCTTTTACTCGATTGATTATTTAGAAATAGATAGATTTTTTTAGTCATCTCAGTATCCAATAAATGCTGATTGATTCGATTTTGCAAATACACATCCAAGCGTTTTACATAATAATCAAGCACAAATTGATCTGGTGAATTTAAAATTTGTTGGAAATTTTCTAGAGTTGCAACTTCATTGCCAAAAGACATCAGCCCTGTTTCTTTTATATATTTTATTTCTAATTGGTCTGTTCGATCAAAAATATCATTTAAAAGCTTGAAATATTTTGAGTGTCCAGCTTGCATTTCTGTTGAATATTTGAAGATAAACTCACGATATAAATCATTGTATGCCATTGATGTAAAATAATAATCTGTAGGATCGAATAACATTTTTTTATTTGGCAAATATACATAAGTCTTGCAATGTTCTGCACAAGTTTTGACTTCCTGCTCTGTGTATTTCTGAGCATCCAAATATCGCTCAAAATATTGATTGGCTTGACTAAAATACTTCGGATCTAAAGTCCACATATATTGGTACAAACTGGCTTCACCAGCTGCATCTATAATAGTATTTAAAAAATAATCTTTAGAAACACCTCCAATATCTTTTTTATATTTTTCAACAAACTGAGTACCAGATATTGAAAACTCTATCGCAGCTAAGGCACATTTTTTATCGTCAATAAAATGAATAAATCCTGAACCAAATATCGAGCTAAGTTGATAAGATTTTATTTGAATCGATATTGGTTGTTTGAGCACTTCATTCAGTGTTTGAAGTGGCGGGTAATCTTCTCCTGCACAACTTTCATTGAGATTTTGACCAAGTGTATTCAGTTCAGATTGCATCATTGGCGTATTTGCATTGCAATAATGGCTCATGAAAATCATTGTTAAAGCTAGAAGATATTTTTTCATTTTTATTGCTCTAATAGATAAAAAACTCAGCATTTCCAATTTGATGATTTAAAATTGCATAGCGAAAATCACGCATTAATTCAGATGATAATTCACGCTTTTGCTCTGTAATCATTTTAAAAAGTTGTAAAAATTGCCCATGACTAAAAACCAATAAATTTTGATTTTGATATTCAGCTTTTAATCCATCTAAACATTCAATCAACGCTTCAACACGCTGATAAAATGCTGCAAATGACTCAGCCCCATCACTTGTCACCAAATCAACCTCAGCACTTTGCCAATAGGCATCAACCCACGGTTTGCGTTCTTCGAGTGTCGTGTTTTTACAACGGATATCTGATAAATACGAAAACTCTTGGATATCCAATATTTCTGCCGAAAGATGATCACGCTGCAATATCGGCTCAGCCGTCAAACGTGTCCGAATAAATGCTGAAATAAAAACCCGATCTGCTTTAGGTAAAAGTTCAGTTAATTTTTGTGCTTGTTGATGCCCTAGATCTGTAAGTGGAATACTGGCATGTGATTCGGTACGACCATTGACGTTGCCGAGGCTTTGGGCATGACGAATGAGGTAAATAGCCATATAAATTAGTTTCCGTTATTTTTAATTTTTAGATACATTTCATATTGTTTTTCATAAAAATTATAATCGTATTGTCTATAACGATAACCAATCATAAAATTTTCAATATTTACATTTTGAGTAATTATCACTATATCATTTGCATGTTCACTTAATTTTCTAAAAGATTTTGAAATTTGATAGTAAATATTATCAGAATATTTTTTATCCAAATGAGAGGCAGAAATAAAATTGAGAAATTTAGGTATAAATACATTAATCAATTCATCATCATTTAGATGAAAAATCATAGTCAGCACCGTTAATATTGAACTTTCATCTAACCGTTTCTGCTCCTTTAAATTTTGAGCTTCAATCAATTTGATCTGATTGAAAATATTAAAAAGCATTTCTCTATCTGCTAAAGATATATGTTCAACTCTTAAATTTCTTTCTACAATTTCTGAAAATGCTGTTTCATAAGCTCTCAAAATCAGAGAATAGTATAGTTTCCGCTTATCAAAAGTATAATTATCATTTTCAAGCACTATTTTTGTATAGCTTGAAGCAAAAGTAAAATCACCATTAGAATCTGTTTCAATATAATGGGATAAATAAGCATTGATTAGTGCAATATTAATATCACCCTGAATTTCATTTTTCATTACATTAAATTGTGTCTTTTCCAAATAAAAAGGTGCATATTCAATAATCATTGAACGCCATTTTGAACTACATTGCGGTATAATTTTTCCCCAAAGAAAATCTGGCGTAAATATTCCTGAAATCTCAATACTGCTAAGTGTATCTGGATTTTTCACAAACTTTTGAAGTACCAATGGGTCTATTAGCTGAAACCATTCTTTCAAATCTTTTTGTTCTTCACATTTTGCTTTTAGTATCTGAAAATCTTGCATAAAATAATTTGCATAAACATTTCGTAGTGGTAAGAAAAAAATGAAAAACATAATTATTGAAGTTAAAATTGTTTTTTGATTCATATAATTACTTCTATTTTTATTAAATAAAAAATCCCACATCATAGTAGGATTTTTATAGTAAAGAAACACTCAAAACAAAAAATATCTTTGTGCCATTGGTAAAACCTCAGCTGGCTCACATGTTAAATGCATACCATCTGCCCGAACCTCATAAGTCTCAGGATGAACCTCCATTACAGGACAATATTGATTATGTTTCATATCTTTTTTACTAATGTTTCTGGTATTTTTTACAGGAGAAATCAACTTTTTCAAATGCAATTTCTCAGCGACACCATCATCAAGTGCGACCTGAGATAAAAAGGTAATACAGGTGTTATGCACACCGCGAGCAAATGCACCAAACATCGGACGATAGTGCACAGGCTGAGGCGTAGGAATAGACGCATTGATATCGCCCATCGGAGCTGCTGCGATCATGCCACCCTTGATGATCATTGAAGGTTTTACCCCAAAAAAAGCGGGCTTCCATAGCACCAAATCAGCAAGCTTTCCTTCCTCAATTGAGCCAACTTCATGACTTAAACCATGTGTGATTGCGGGGTTAATCGTGTATTTAGCAATATAACGCTTCACACGATTATTATCGTGAAATTGATTGTCTCCTTCCAAAGGACCACGCTGGATTTTCATTTTATGGGCAGTTTGCCAAGTCCTTAAGATCACTTCACCCACACGCCCCATTGCCTGAGAGTCTGAAGACATCATGGCAATCGCCCCCAAATCCTGCAAAATATCTTCTGCTGCAATCGTTTCACGGCGAATACGACTTTCTGCAAAGGCAATATCTTCTGCAATAGCAGGATCTAAGTGGTGACAAACCATCAACATATCCAAATGTTCATCAATGGTATTAACTGTGTACGGGCGTGTCGGATTGGTCGAAGATGGCAGCACATTGGCTTGACCAATTGCTTTTAAAATATCTGGTGCATGTCCACCACCCGCACCTTCGGTATGATAAGTATGAATAGTTCGCTGTTTAAAAGCCTCTAAAGTTTCTTCTAAAAATCCACTTTCATTTAAAGTGTCAGTATGAATCGCAACCTGCACATCATATTGATCTGCAACAGTTAAACAGTTATCAATCGCTGCAGGTGTTGAGCCCCAATCTTCATGCAATTTTAGACCAACTACACCCGCTTTAATTTGCTCCACTATCGGTTCAGGCTTGCTGAGATTTCCTTTGCCAAGTAGACCGATATTCATAGGTAAATCATCAATCGCCTGCAGCATCGTAGCTATATGCCAAGGTCCCGGTGTGACAGTTGTTGCAGATGTGCCCGCTGCTGGACCTGTGCCTCCACCAATCATCGTAGTCGTACCTGACATCAATGCTGTTTCCACCTGTTGTGGACATATCCAATGTATATGTGTGTCAATGCCACCTGCTGTTAAGATCTGCCCTTCACCCGCGATCACTTCAGTTGCAGCACCCAATGGAATATCAATATCAGGTTGAATATCAGGATTGCCTGCTTTACCTATTTTCCAAATTCGACCATTTTTAAGTCCAACATCAGCCTTGATAATACCCCACCAATCGACGATAAGCGCATTGGTAATCACAGTATCCGCAACTTCATCTGCCAGTAATTGCGACTGCCCCATACCATCACGAATAACCTTTCCCCCACCAAACTTGACCTCTTCACCATAAGTTGTCAGGTCTTGTTCAACCTCGATAAAAAGCTCGGTATCGGCTAAACGCACACGATCACCGACTGTAGGACCAAACATTTCAGCATAAGCACGGCGTGACATTTTCATAGCAAGAGTCTCTATTTTTAGTGTCTTATAATCAATAAATTTTCTTCATCGGTACGAATCTCAATCCTGCACGATCCGCTACAGGTCCTGTTTGGCTAAAGCCCAAATGTTCATAAACAACTTGTGATTCGCAGTTAGAATTAACAGTGAATTCTGCAATATTTTGCTGTAAGGCTAAATTCTCAACAAAATGCCACAATTTACGCCCTACGCCTTTTCCTTGATTGCTTTTTTTGACAAAGAAATGGACTAAATGTGCAGGTAAAAGATAAGCAATCACACCAATTACAAGACCATCTTTTACTGCAACAAAATAACGTATCCCCTCTTTTTGTAAGACCTTTTTAATCGCTTCTGTTGTGAAATGACTATAACCTTCGTGGGCTATTACAAACTGATGAGTATATGGCTCTATAATCGCTGTAATATCGGATATATCTTCTAAAGTAGCCTCACGTATAAAAAAATCTTGCATCATAGTTTCCCCATAACTCGTCCAGCAAAACCATATACTTCTCTTTTACCAGCCAATGCGACCAACTCGATACTCCGACTTTGTCCGGGTTCAAAACGTATCGCAGTGCCCGCAGCGATATTTAAGCGATAACCTCTGGCTGCTTCACGATCAAATTGCAAAGCATCATTGGCTTCATAAAAATGAAAATGAGAACCCACTTGTACAGGGCGATCGCCAAGGTTTGCCACCGTTATTTTTAGCGTTTGGCGACCAACATTGAGTTCAATATCCGCATCTGGAGTAATGATTTCACCGGGAATCATGGCATTTTTCTCTAATGATTAAACAATGGGTTGATGCACCGTGACCAGTTTTGATCCATCTGGAAATGTCGCTTCAACTTGAACTTCAGCGATCATTTCAGCGATACCATCCATGACATCATCACGACTCAACAGCGTTGTGCCATAGTGCATCAACTCACTCACGGTCATGCCATCTCGTGCGCCTTCCAAAAGTGCTGCGGAAATAAAAGCTACAGCTTCAGGATAATTCAGCTTCAATCCACGCGCTTTTCGACGTTCAGCAACTAAACCTGCGGTGAAAATCAACATTTTGTCTTTTTCAGTCGGATTGAGTTCCATTTTTTGTCCTTATTTGCATCTACTTTTGTTATGCAAAAACTATGCACATTTTGCTTAAATCGACAGGAAAATGGATTTGTAATGTAAAATTTGATTTAAATAAAAGAGTGAGATTTGCTCTCACTTTCAATAAAATGTATATTCTTGAAAAAATGCCATTTATGATTTTTAAATATCCAATATTTTCATAATAAAAATTAATGACTTTAATCATAGATATTTCGATCATCTAACAGCATTTTCTATTAAATTCAAAACTATGTAGCAAAATACATAAATTATTTTGAGCCCATAATATTTAAAATATCTTGCTTCAAGTCCATGCCGTAGCTACATGCTTCATCTTCTAGACCATTTTTACAGCTTTTTTTCAGGACCTCTAAGGCTTTTTTATAGCTTCTTTCTGACTGATCAGCTTCGATAATTTGTTTGGCATACATCGTACAGCCCCATGGATCATCCCAAGCACATGATTTTTCAAATGTTCGGGTAATACATTGTTTCTGATCCAAGCTGATTTTATCTAGAAAATTCAAAGCGCCAGCAGCTCGATTGGTACATGCGGAAGGCACTCCTAACTCACAAGCTCTCTGAAATAATTGTTCAGCAGCAACATATTGCTTTGATTCTTGTACGATTTGGGCTGAAAAATAACATGCATAAGCGTGATTATCTGTGCAGCGCTGATAACAGCCCTTTGCATCTTCACTACAAATCTCAAGTGCCTCAGTATAATTTTGCTTGTCTACAAATGGTTTTTTCGGTGAAGTATCTGCTGGACATTTATCTAAGTTATTTTTAAATATAGAATTATTTGATACAGATGCAGTGATTTGAAAAATTTCCTGTTCAGTTGCGGCATAACCCATCATCGGAATCATGCTGCACAATATCCATAACTTTTTCATATTTGTCCTTTTTATCAAGATGATTTAGTTTTTAAAATTCTACAAATTCAGATTATATTCAAAAAATTCTACAATAAAAATAGCAATTTATGTCCGCCAAATCCTTGGAAATTCTTCATCTAAATCATACCAATAACGACGTAATCGTGCCCGAATTGCAGCGAATGCATCATGACATTGTCGAACATCTTGACCTAAAAAACGTGCACAAATCACATCATCCAATACAGTTAAAGTCACATTTATCTTCATCCGCATCATCAATTCACGGATCAGCTCAACATGCTCATCTAAGTATAAACTCGCTCGATATTTTTCAGGCGCAACAGCCCAAAAGCTTCCCATGACCGCCTGATGATTCATACCTAGACAAGAACTTAGCCAACGATCTCCACCTTGAAAATGCAAACGATCAGCCAGTAATAATTGATTATTTCTAAATAACTTAAAGCTATTTTGATACTGTCCATGTTGAAAAGTTTCATGTCGAGCTTGGCGTCCAAGCACCAACATATCCCATCCGATAAAACTTGAAGTTTGGCTTAAATGAATCAAAGTTTCCGAATTTGCATTTGCACCATTAAAGAGCATGCTTTCTTGGGGTAACCATTCAAAAATTGCGTGATCTTTTACATGAATATAAATGTGTTGAAAAGCCTGTTTACCGTTGCTCTTATACCATTTTCCAGCCCCAGGCGTGGTCACTACAGCATGTGCGCCATCCTCTATCTGGATTTGAAAAGTAAGATGATCTCCACCTGCGATCCCTGCGGGCGGATGAACAATAATCGCATGGCATACCCCAGTTTTTTCGGGCCATAGCATTTTTTGCACCCGAACAGGACCAAAATGTTTCCTGTGAGATAAAATGGTGCGCTTTTCATCCACCCTAAATCCAAGCTCCAATTTTGCAACCCAATACTGTGCATTTTGATCAAGTGGCGATTGAAAAGTGCTATGCATGCAAATCCATTTTAGAAATAAAAACAAACGAGCGAGAACAAAGCAAAAACTGCACCAAGACTTTACATCTTACTATTTTATAATTTATCTATCCCAAATTTTTTCTGTTGGTTTCATTAACCAAAGTGACAATTTGCGCAGTGCACGATCAAAAATAGCATGTTGCAATACAAAACAAGTCAATAAAGACAAGAGCAAACACAGCACAATATTTACAGCAATATGAAAGTGAAAATAAATATATTTTGAAAGCCCAATAACCACAAAACCATGCAATAAATACACGGGCAAGGTATTTCGTCCGAGTTGTACAAAGCGATTTTTTAATAGATGTGCGATCGCAAAAACCGCCACAATTCCAAGGCTAGACAGGATATAAATCCCCAGTCGGATCAAAGAGCCCTGCAGCCAATCAACTTTTAATTGCTGATAACTCAAACTTCCATATAACCAATATGGGCTGATATTTGTGATCACAACCACACTTAAAATCGTGACAAAAATCAGTAATGCAGTTGCTGTGGCATAGCGGAATTGTTGGATCGATTGCATGATTTTTTGACCATAGACTTGCCCCACCACAAAAAAAGGCAAGAAGGTAAAAATTCGCCCCAGTGAATAATCATAATTATTCCACGGTGAAAAACCGATCAACATAGCCAAGAATACTGCGATCAATACTGGATATTTAGTTTTGATCAAATAATGTGTCAACAATGTCCAGCAGATCATCGCAACTAAGTACCATAAAATCCAATACGGTCGTTGTAGCAATGTCCAGTTAAAATGACCTGTCCACAGCGCGTCAAATGCAGGAAAAAGAAATTGAAAAGGAATATATAAAGCGGTGAAGAAAATAATATTTTTTATATAATTTTTATCTTTAAATAACAGCCCTGAAATAAAAATAAATGCAGGCATATGCACAAAATAAATCACAGCAAGCAGTGTATGACTTTCAGGAAAGTTCCAGCCGATCATGCGCTCTAAAAAATGCCCGAATACCACCAAAAAAATCAATAAGGCTTTGCTTGTATCGAGAAAATGATTACGCATGATCAAAAATCAGTAAAAATATCATTCAATTATAGCGCTAAATCCACATTTAAAACGCTATATATCTAACGATCAAAGCCCTAATACTTGGATATCATGACTTTGCGTTTGTTCTAGTAAATGCTGATAAATCTGAAAATTTTCTTTATCAAAACACACAAAATATATTTCTTGCGTATGCGTGCTCTGTTTTAAAAAATCCCGTACCGTTTCGACCGCGATTGCAGCCGCCTGTACTTTAGGAAAACGGTAAACGCCTGTTGAGATATTGGGAAAAGCAATCGAATTGAAATGCTGTTGTTCTGCAAGTTTCAAACTATTTTGATAGGCATTTTTTAATAAATTTTCTTCATGTGCCTGACCATCTTGCCAGATCGGGCCAACGGTATGAATCACGTATTCTGCTGGAAGTTGACCTGCGGTCGTCATCACTGCTTCACCTACCGAGCAACCTCCTTGCTTGGCTCTAATTTCTTGACATTGCTCAAGTATTTCTGCTCCGCCTTTACGATGAATCGCGCCATCTACCCCGCCACCACCCAGCAAAGAGGTATTGGCCGCATTGACAATTGCATCAACTTTTTGTGTGGTGATATCGCCCTGAATTAAGTGAATCGTTTTCATTGTCATTTTCCAAAAAACTTATCGGGTTTGTTCATCTTTTATTTAGATTTTATATCATCCGAGTTTTTAACTTAAAAATCATAACGTGATACACTTTGCCTACATAACCACAAATCGTCCTTTCCAATACGGCTATGAGCAAAAAACAGCACTATATTCCCGGTCAATTTTATTGGTCTTTTCTGCTTCCCAAATTTTGGGGTGTATGGATTGCCATCGTATTTATCATGTTACTTGCGATCCTACCGTGGGCTGTGCAGCATCGTTTAGCAAGTTGGCTCGGCAATTTCGCATTTAATAAACTCAAATCCCGTCGTAAAACCACAATCCGTAATCTTGAAGTGTGTTTTCCCGAATGGACGCCTGAACAGGTGTATGACAATGCTCGCCAAGTCTTTATTGATATGATGATTGGTGTATTTGAAACGTTAAATGCATGGTATAAGCCTAAATGGTTTAAAAATCGTGTAACGATCGAAGGACTTGAACATATTACCAATGCTCAAGCTGCAGGCAAAGGCGTACTACTATTAGGTACGCATAGCACCATGCTCGATGCAGGTGGTTATATTTGCTCACAATATTTTGAGCCTGATGTGGTCTACCGTCCACAAAACAATCCACTTTTGGACATGCTCATTTATCGTTGCCGTGCGACGATTTATGCCAATCAAATCGACCATGATGATATGCGTGGTTTGATTCGCCATTTAAAAGAAGGTCATGCCATTTGGTATAGTCCTGACCAAGATTTTGGTTTAAAACAAGGGATTATGGCACCATTTTTTGGTACGCCTGCTGCAACAGTGACCGCACATCGTCGTTTATTAAAAATTTCAAAAGCAGCGGCTGTGCCTTTATATTTCTATCGTCACGGTGATATTAAAGATCCTCGCTATCATATTTTGATTGAACCCGAAGTTCTGCCTATGCCGAGTGAAGATGAACTCTCTGATGCTACTCGTGTAAATAAAATTATTGAAAATCAGCTTCGTATCGCGCCAACACAATATATGTGGTTCCATCGTCGCTTTAAAACTAGACCTGAAGGTTATGAGAAAATTTATTAATTTTCGATTGCTAAATCACCCTAAATTTTAAGGATTTTTCTCATGAAAGTTATGCAACTTCTTCCAGAACTCAATAGTGGTGGCGTAGAACGTGGTACTTTGGAAATTGCACGCGCTTTGATTGCTGACGGTCATGAGTCTATCGTGGTATCCAATGGTGGGCGCTTGGTCCCCGAGTTAGAATCGGAAGGAACAACCCATGTAAATTTGGCGATTCACAAAAAAGCGCTGTCTAGTCTTTGGCAAATTCGCCCTCTAAGAAAAGTCATCGAACACCATCAACCTGACATCGTACATGTTCGTTCACGTGTTCCTGCATGGCTCACGCATTTTGCTTTAAAAGGTATTGCGGCACATAAACGCCCGCATCTGATCAGCACCGTGCATGGTTTCTACTCAATCAATCGCTATAGTCAGATCATGACTCAGGCTGAGAAAGTCATCGCAGTTTCGGATAGTGTTGTACAATACATTATTGATAATTATAAAAATTGCCCACCAGAAGACATAGTCCGTATTTATCGAGGGATTGATCCCAAAGCATTTCCACATGGCTATCAACCACCTGCACAGTGGTTTTTAAGAACCTATGAAGAATTTCCTCAGTTAGAAAATAAATTTCTGATCTGCCTCCCCGGACGAATTACACGTCTAAAAGGTCATGAAACACTTATTGAATTGATGGAAAAATTAAGCAATAAATACCCTAATCTTCATGCTGTTGTCGTCGGCGGTGCTGATCCTAAAAAGGCAGCTTATCTCGATGAACTTGAACAAAATATTCAAAATAAAAATCTAAGAGATAAAATCACATTTACCAGTCACCGCTCAGATATCCGAGAATGGTTGGCTTTTAGTGATATCGTGCTTTCACTTTCCAATCAAGCGGAAACATTTGGACGTACTGCCCTCGAAGCACTTTCTGTAGGCACACCCGTGATCGGTTGGAAACGTGGCGGTGTCGCTGAGATTTTATCAAAGCTCTATCCACAAGGTTTAATTGATGTCGATGATAAAGTCGCTTTGTTGGCTGCTGTCGAAAAACATATCGAGCAGACTCAAACTGTCGCTCCTGTGACCACTTTTAGCTTAAAAGAAATGTGCGATCAAACTCTGGCATTATATAAACAGTTAACTCAATTCAAATAAGCTGCTGATCATCCACTGCTTGTATTGATTAATAAAATTACCCAATCTCACTCTACTTTTCTAATGATCGAGATGAAAGCAATTGTTTCATCTCGGTCTAATATAAATAAACCCATGAAAAATAAATACAATCGTATGAAATGACTAACAAATGTTCGTAAAATGCTTAGCAGTATACAAAAAAAGAATATTATACTTTTAAAATATTGTTATAAATTGATGGTTCAGTCCATTTAGATTTGATTTTTGAAGTAAGTTAAATATGCATAGCACATCACAATTCGAACCTACAACACAAGAACGCCTAGAGGCAAAATCTTTACCACATGGTTGGGTCTATCGTTTAGATGGCATATATGATGAAAAAACCGAAGTGCCCTCTTCAGCCATCATTGGTGCATGGGAGGTAGACGAAAAAGGCGAAATTATTGAAAAATTTGTTCTAAATCCACAATATATTTTTAAATCAAAATAAGAAACCAATGCATATTTCATATTGATTTGAAGCTTAATGTTTTTTAAAAACAGTCAAATTGGGTTAACATATTTTAAGTATCTACGTATAAAAGTACAAAACTTAATAAAATGGAACCCAATATGTCTAAGTTAGAAGTGAAACCAGAAAATCATAAGATTTTTATATTTAAGAAAATTTTTGAGTTTGAATCAGCAAAGCAACAAGCTGAAAAGAAAAAACTGAATGCTTTTGGCATGTTTGCAAAATTCAATCCACTAAAGCGTCCAACTGATGAAACGGTACTCTTAAAAGAACAAATCTTGCGTTATGAACCTTTTTGGTTTGTCGCAAGTAAACGTATTTTAAACTACACCTGTGCTGTCACTTATCCTATCCCTGTTCACAATCCACATGCTGTTTCACTCTCTATCAAGAATGATCCTTCCCAAAATATCTATCCTGTTGCCAGACAAAATGACAAAACCAAAGTCGACATGCCAGTGATTGAACACTGCCATCGTGTCGTCGAATTTTCAAACTATTTTGATGGTTTAAAACGTGAAGTCAAAACACAGGTTTTTACTGATTATATTAAAAAATTTGGACATAATGAGGTTGAACAAGTCGAACTTGAAAATGTGCTTCAACCCATTCTTTCAGTTGACTCATTGACGAGTATTGTGCGCTCTGAATTGCAAAATCAAGTGATTAATGCATCAAATATTGAAGAAGATTCAGAGGAGATTACTTCACTTTATTTATATTTTAGACCTGTTTATGCCTTTGAATATCATTGGTCTACAGCAGATAAAGTCGGAGTAATTGAGGTCGATGGGCTTACTGGTGAAATCATTGAAAATGGTAATTGGTTTAAAAATACCTTCGACCAAACCTTCACTCGCGACAACCTCATCGAACTCAGTGCAGAATTGGCGAGTACTGTTGTACCTGGTGCTGGAACAGTCGTTAAAATTGCCAACAAAGTGATCACACAATAATCAGGACACTCCCTCGCCTTGGCTCATGGTATCTATAAACCTGTTCACTGCTTAATACGGTTTTTTAGATGCCTTGAGTGATGAGTTGATTATTCATCACTGCATACAAAAAACTATTAAATTTCCGTCATAAATTAGGGTGTGTTGACATTTGCAGTATGGAACTTAACCTACAATGGTAACCAAATAAATATACAAGCAAGAGCGACAGCACTTTGATAATTACGCTTTAGCTTGTCATATCGAGTTGAAATTCCTCTAAATTGTTTTAACCTACAGAATGAATTCTCAACTAAGTGCCTGATTTTATAGATATGCCAATCCATATGATCATTGTTAGACTTAGTGTTTGATTTTCTAGGAATATTTGACTTAGTTTTTGTTTGCTCAATTTGAGTCCTGAAGTTGTCTGAGTCATAACCTTTATCAGCACATAATATTTCTGATTCAGTTAAATCTAATTTTGATACCAGATCAGGGGCTATCTTAATATCATGGGAAGTTCCATCTGAAATAATAAACTCAATGGGATTACCATTAGAATCAACTGCTAAATGTATTTTTGAACTATTACCACCGATACTTTTGGAAATATCTTGATTATTAATACCTGAAGAATGCTGGTGTGCCCGTACGTGGCTACCATCAATAAATATCCATTCTTTATCAGCATGTTTACTAAATAATTTAAAAATATTCATAAACTTATCATTTTTAGACCAACGATTGTATTTCTTAAAGATAGAGTTTGGCTTACCAAATTCTTGAGGTAAATCTCTCCAAGGACAACCTGTTCTGATACGAAATAGAATAGCTTCGATAAAATTTCTTAAATTTAGTTTGAGATAAATATTAAAGTGACGGAAAATAGAAAGTAACTTAGACCAGTGTTGATCATTCAGCATTGTACGAGGCATAGCGGGGGTAAAATTGGGTTTGGCGATTTAATTTTACTATCTCGCTATTTTTTTAGGCAACAAATGTCAACAGACCCTAAAAAATGATCAGGTATTTGAGTGAAAAGTATCATACGATCACTTTTGCCATGAGTAATTTAACTTACTTTGCGTAGATAATCTTTTTTACTTTGTTTTCGGACAAATGAGAAATATATTTCGCAAGAAAACCATTTATCGAACAAATGGGCATACATCCTGAGCAATTTTTAAAGCACTGCTTTAAAAAATGCGGAACGCCCTAGACCAACGGACGGCATCCTGCCTTAATTTCAAATTTTATTCCGTTTTAAAGCAAAATGCTTAGAGTATAAATTTGAGCAAAAAACAACTTATGTAAAACCTACTATCATTTTATTTTAAATATATTTTTTATAGTAGATATTGATACCCACCAGCCTAACCGTGGCATTCTATCTTGTCACAATAACGTATCAAGCACATTAAAAATCACTCAGCAATTGAGCATAATCCTCCACATAAAACTGTGCCTTTTGTTTGATTTGCTCAAGTTCATGTTGAGAATATTGATCATATACAGCCACGACATCGATACCCGCATTGACCGCCGCTTCTACCCCGATCAAAGAGTCCTCAAAGATTAAACACTCTGATCTATTCAGCTCAAAATGTTGCATCGCTTTGAGATACATTTCAGGATGAGGTTTGATATTTTCAACATCTTCACGAGTTAAGACCAACGAAAATAATTCATCAATATTCATTTTTTGGTTAATCTTCACGTTATTTTTACGATAACGATTCACGTTATTTATACTGGTGGTTGTAGTCAATGCCAAGATAAAGCCTTGCTGTTTTAACGCATATAAAAACTCAGCAACAGTAGGTTTTAGATCTATCACCTGATCTAAAAAATAATGAGATATTTCATAACGCTGCTGCTTGATCTGCTCGGGACTAAGCAACATTTCATATTTTTCTTTTAAATAAGCACAGTACTGCAAGTATGGATCAGCATAAGTTTTATAATGTTTTAGACTCTGATCACGTTCTGCTTGGATTTGAAATAAATCCACTTTTTTTGCACTCAACTGCTCGATCAGCGCAGCATCAACTTGATTCCAGACTCCAACCGAATCAATCAAGGTTCCATCTAAATCAAAACAAATTAATTTCTTTTGCTCGAACATACGAAAACCTGATGAAAGAATGAATTGCTGTATTGTATAAATTTTTTAGCTTAAACTAAACTCAAGTAGCCGAATTTTCACCAGCCATTTCAGATAGTTTTCAGGTTTTAGTACTATTCTAAAATTTAAGTGCCTATTTAATACTTGATTCTTTTGCTCAGGAAATCAAAAAAATAATCCTTTTTTTGTAAAAATATTATTTGTTACTCATTAGTTTTTCTAAAATAAATCAAAACACTCAACTTTATTTTTTGTCTATAGATTCCCCGATTTTCCTGAAATATTGAACATCTAAAAGATATATTTAAAAAACATTTTATTGAAACTTAAAGTAGCCAAACTTCACAATATAATTATTCTTAGAAAATGATTGAAAATTGCTGTTTTTTTGCACATTTTGTTGTGTTTTTACACAATCTCTCCATATTTACTTTTAGTTGAAAAGTGTTGTATCTTTTCCTTGTACCATTTATTTATTGGACAGTAATTCAATACATAAAGGGTATACAAAGGGTTAATTCGATTTTTTTGAATTATCATAAAATTTAACAACGTACCCGTAAATAATCGATTATGAAAACTTCAGTCCTTGCTCTATCAGTTTGTGCTTTAGTCTGTTCATCAAGTTTTAGTTTTGCTGCGAATCAAGATACAACGCAGTTTAATATTAAAATTACGATCAAAGAAACTTGCAATATTTCTTCGCAAGAAGCTTCTGACATTGATTTTGGAAGCATCAATCGCTCCTCTAGCGATGTATCGGCACAAGGTAATTTAAATGTGACCTGTACAAGCGGAACACCTTATAACATCGCACTGAAAAGTAATCGTGTGATGTCAAATAGTCTATCGAGTAGCTCAAGCATTCCGTATATGCTTTATCAAGATTCTGCCCAAAATGTTGTTTGGGGCACAGATTCAAGTAGCGCATATACGAATACTGGCAATGGCTCAACTCAGCAAATCGGCGTTTGGGGTAAAGTATTTAGTCAAAATACCAATGTTCCTGCAGGCAGTTATGCTGACACCGTTACAGCCGTCATTAGTTATTAATTTTATATAAAATTCATAAAAAAATTCCTGTGAATCATAAAATATTCACAGGAATTTTTATCGTACATATTATAAATTGGGTCTGTAGAATTGAACTCTACTTTAATAAGTTAAAGTCACTGTAACCGTATCAACATAATCCCCTGCTGGGAAAAAACTGCCTTGTGCAGGTACTCGACCATAAATGTTGATCTGTTGTGTTCCGCTCGTTCCTGTACCTTGTGAATAAGTAGTATTGTCCCAAGTCTGGCTTAAATCCGCTGATTTATATAATGAGTATTTAATATAATTGCCTGCATTTTTCATACGGCGACTTGTACCATCATAATTTAAACCATTATCCAATCCCACCTTCCACGAAGTATTGGTTGGACAAGACAATGAAATCGTCGTTACACCAGAAACAGCGTTGGATAAATCACTGGTTTGTCCAAAGTTTAGGTCAGGTGTCGAATATAAATTACAGCTATTTTCATAGTTTGCAGTAACCAGCAA
Organism: Acinetobacter gerneri DSM 14967 = CIP 107464 = MTCC 9824; assembly: GCF_000368565.1. Classification (GTDB taxonomy): domain Bacteria; phylum Pseudomonadota; class Gammaproteobacteria; order Pseudomonadales; family Moraxellaceae; genus Acinetobacter; species Acinetobacter gerneri. Next base: position 248,421 of record NZ_KB849533.1, read on the forward strand.
ATTATTGGTTTGACTCTTACCTGTTGCAATCACCGTTTCTTTGCTTGGATAAGCTTCTTCGCTATACGCCATGATTAGGGTCATTGGCATATTAAAACTTGTGTAATATGAAGCTTTTACATTTTGACCAGGATAAATTTTGCCATAGATCGGTACTGTATAAGTCGCATCATTTTGACCAACACCAAAAACCTTATTTTGACATACCAAACTTGAAGCATTGGCTTTGGTGTCAATACGCTGAGTCATGGCAGAATCATAATATAAATCATAGCTCAGATAAGCACTTAAATCGCCATCACCAGTATTTGAAGAAATACGGCGACGGTTACTCGCCAAAGTCGGGCTTCCTTCTGGTACAAATAGGCAAAATGTCACGCGCACAGGTTTGGACTGACCATATTGATTACATTTAACCGTAACATTGGTACTGCTTACACCACCTTTACTACTGACCGAACCGAAATTTAAGGTATCAACCGAAAGCCAGCAAGAACCTGTCGATGCTGCATGACTTTGGCTTTGAAAAATGAACATCAACGCACAACTTAGGCTGATCAAATACAGTAATTTGAGCATATATTTTTTTGAAGAATATCCCGAATCACGACTTATTTGCATATTAAATTCCCTAAATCAATATAACCAAATTGTTGACTTAAATCTGGCAAATCAATCTGACAATAATCTCCATTATGCTCTACAAAGAGATGCGAAGACTTTGGATTTTCTAGATAAATCAAACCTTCACGTGCAACAATCGTTTGTGCAGGTTGATTTTCCGCAGGACTTTGTTCTTGATTCCAAACAGCACTTCCCATGGCCAACTCCTGACCATTGAGATCATGTGCCGTAAATTGGATTGAGCGAATGCGGTATAAAGGAAATTTCACAAAAATACCGGTACCGTTATGTGGCACAGCATCTATTCGTGTTGTTTCAATTTTATAATCTACAGGCAAAGCCAATGTATCAATCGAAATATTGTTATGCTGATAAGCATTTAGATAATCTACCAATAGCAACCCATGTTTATTGGTCTTACCGATGGTTCTATTTTCAATTTGTACAGGGATGTCTGCAACACCATCCGTTGAAACCACAGCAAAAGATCCGAGTGATTGGCGCATTGCAAACAAATGATTTTGCATCATCACCAGACTTCCGCGTGTAGATGCCATACTGGTGGTATAGTCCTGACCATTCATTTTCGAGTTTTGAATACCCACATTCCACTCGCCATAATTATTTTGACGCTGCAATTGCGCCTGCATCAAATAATGATCTGAATCGGTATAGTTGGCATTTGCTAACCAGCCCCAATCAGGTTTGTCTTGCATAGCGGTACGGCGAACACTTGCAGAATACTTATTGGTATCATCATCATGCTGCGCATAAACCGTTGCATTGGTCTGACGATCTAGAGGAATATTTAAAGATAAATAGAAAGAATTATTTTTATTTTCCAGATCACGTGTCATGTTGAAATTTAAATAGCGATGCGAAGCAAATACATAAGACCAATTAAAAATCGCAAATTTATTTTTGGCTTGCTCGTATTCTTGTTCAGCATAGCTACCACCAAACTGACCATAAGGCGTATTGATACCCACAAAAGCCTGATTTAAGCGTTTGGTATAACTATAACCTTGCGAAGTTGCGATATCTGCATATTGATCAGTGGCTTGTTGATGTTTTAATGAAACATTAAAAACTTTATTACTCCATTCATAGCCTAGATTGTACTGCTGACCTGCATCATTGTTGAACTGGCTATAACTATATGAACCATTCACAATCCCTAGCGTACTCGGTAGACGTTGTACTACGCCCACGCCTGACATATATAAATCTTTGCCAAATTCAGCATGACTTTCTAAGGTTGTATCATTGCTCAAACCATAGCGATAAGAACCATTGAAAACGGGGTCATCACCATAACTAAATGATTTAATCGCATAATCAAGTTTACTGACCCCTAGATTGACATCCCAATCTGCCAATCCCTCACGTAACAATTGTGCAGAACCGAACAATGAAAAATTGACCACACGTTGTTGACCATTGAGATCAGTAATCACCAATTGTGCATTGCCCGCACCCGTAATCGAAGGTACAGATTGCACATTGAATTATCCTGGCGAAACTTGATTGGTACTTTGTTTAATACCATTAATTAACAGATCAACCGTCGATGGCAATAGCACGGAACCCTTAAAAGACTCTAAAGGTGAAGTCACTTGATAGGGTTGTAAACTATAATTTTTTGCGATTCTCAAACCTGAAATACGCGTGGAACGGCTCCAGTCTAAAGCTCTTGATTGGCTATCACCCAAAGTCAAAGTGATTGCTTTATCCTGAAAATCTTTTTGCCAATACGTATCTAAAACTTCACTTTTAAATGATTCGTCTTGATCTGTTTTAGTATAAAGATGATTGGCAGAAATACTAAAAACACTGCCTTGTGACAAACCCCAAAAACGCAGTTCATTCCAACCGCTTAAAGACCAGCTATCTTTATTTTGCTGTGCATAAAAATCATAATTGAACAACACACCCGGTTTCATTTGATCAGGATTGACCAATGCAGGTGTGATACGGTCGTAACCTACGATTTGTTCAAATGCACCGAGTAATTTTTCCGAAGCCGTCAAAGTTATCAACTGACGAGAAGCATCATATTGGGAAGCCAAACCATTAATTTTATTTAGGCTGATAAAATTGGGGTGATTTGCTTCATCTGCCAATTGCACATTTAAATGCAGCTTAGCTAAGGTTTCACGATCAACCAATAAATCATTTTCAGTTTGTAGAAAATGTCCAATCACCTCATCTGAAGATTGATTTAAAACAACATTTAAATACAAATCCTGCTCAGTTTGCGCAGTAGAAATAGAGGGATTGTCATCAGCGAAACTTTGATCTGAATAAGAATAAAACAAACCAAAACCAAGAACTTGAAGTACAGCACAACAATATGTTTTTTTCATTGGAAGGCTTATTTCATTTTCAAGATTTGAGGTTGGCCGTCCATGTTGATACGTGCTTCAAACTGTCCATTTGCAAGCATTTCTTTTAATTTTGGTATGTCAAAACTCATACTTTGATTTGCCAAAGCATAGCCGAGTAAACCTTTCACCACTGGAATTTTGTCACCATTGGGATTGATATAATTGAGTTGGCTAATACGAATATGACTATTACCGTGATTATTCACAGTTAATTGCTGATTTTGAAAGACAAATTCAACCTGACTTAAAGATGTTTGCCCATTTTTACTGGCAATATCATTTTTAGATTGAAAAAATACAGGCACCGAATATTGCAATAAAAGCTGTAAACCTGATTGATCATTATTTTTTGCACTCGGCAATTCATCAATGATCAAACGATATGTTTGCTCTTGCGTATTTGGCAGAGGTGATATTTTTATGACACGAATCAATTGCTTACCACCTGCTGGGATTTCAGTCACCATCGGGCTAGCAACAATATTTTTAGTCGGGACAAGTACATCCTTACCCTGACTCTGTGTCCATTCTTGCACACGAGTTTGCGCATGAATGGGATTATCGCTGGTATTGGTCAACCAAATTTCTTTTGCATTTTCAGTAGTTGAAAACTGCAATGAAATGGGTGCAACTTGCAAACTTGCAGCCAAAGTCGACATTGAAGAAAGCACAAATGCACTACTACATATGAAACGTACAAGACTATTCAAGATTGTGCCCTCTTCAAATCAAAACGAACTAGACAATTAAACTGGTTAAATGTCTCAGCTCATTTATAAAACTTAGTAAGTAACAGTTGCTGTTACTGTATCTAAATAGTTACCTGCTTCAACGTTATTCTCGCCAGTAAGTTTTGCATAAACAGTCAAAGCTTGAGAGTTACCAGAACCAGTATTGGCTAAAGTATTGCTTTTATCCCATGCTTGTGAATATTGAGCATCTTGGAATAAGTTATAAGCAATCGTGCTACCAGAATTTGAAGCATTACTCATTTTACCATTACCATTTAAAGCGATTTTATATGGCGTACCTAAAGTACAAGTAATATCGAGCTGACCAGTAGCAGTATTTTGTTTACCAGTAGAACGATCAATAGCATCGAAGTTCACATCTTGTGCATTGGTAAATTTACAAGATTCATTAACAGTAATCTTTACTTGAAAAGTTGTGCTGTCAGTGCCCGCTGCATTTGTGTTCAAAGCAACCAAAGAAGAACCAAGAATTAAAGAAGATACAAGAAAATTTCTCATCAGAGTAGTGCGTCCAGAATAGATGAAAGATCATACAATTTATGCTCGCATTATAGACTTAAAATTTGCTGTGTAAATATTCATTTTATATATTTTTCCCATCATTATTAGTGTAACTTTCGATTAAAATGTTACACAAATTAACATTATCTTTAAAATACCAAGCTTTTAGATGTAGATTGGCAATGTTTTTATCACAATATGAGAGCATGAAAAAAATGATTCATTTGTCTATTTTTTAGACTAAAAATTATCAATTTTTTCTAAATTTTAATATTTTAAATTTTTAGCATAAAACACTTATAAGAAAAAACGAATTTATATGTCAATTTTCCAAATAAAAACAGATAATGCTTTTAGTATAAATAAACTATGCAAGTATAAAGTGAAATAAAATTACTATAAAAACAATATCTTTTAAGGGAATTTTAACTTTTAATTTATTTTTTTTTGAAACTGCTTATAAATAAAGTTGTAAGGATCTCAGCTTATAAGCATTGTTCTTATTTTTAAATTTAATATGAAAATGAAATATTAAATTAGAGCTAAAACTCAATTTTTTCTTAATAATCGTATTTTTTATACGGATCATTTTAAAAATATAAATAACAATTAATCTCACTCTTATTTAAATTTAAATTCAAAATATTGTTTAAATGTCAATATATTTACTGGCTGAATTGTTGTGTTTTCATTTACAATATTCAATCTGAATAATGATTCATTTTTTATATGAAAAATCTATCAATATTCTGTGAAACAGTTCACCAAAATGCGCCTAAATTTAGATCAAATTTGCGTTTATTTTTCACGTTATTTATATTTTATCTCTTTTCTTTTAACGAATATTTTTTATTCTTTTTATGCTGAATTTTTAAGCCGATTTTTTCAAAAATCAGCTCCTTTATTAAACACAATCTAAATTTTGCGAGATTTTTACGATTCATGCCCGATCCAGCCCATATATTTAAAGCCAATATCGTGTCATATTTGCAACGTAGGTTTTAAAAATTAGCGATGTAGCAGATGTTCTACATATCTCATTGCAGCTGATAAGCCCTAGAAAATGCAAAACATGTGATCTTTGCAGAAATGATAAATCTAGGCTGTAGGGCTTAAAGAAGGATTAAAAAACGGCGTAAAAGCAAAGGGCGGCATGTCGATAGATCATTTTTTATCAAATATAGCGTTTTCTTAGATAATTTATGCTGGGCAGTGCAAATTCATCGCATCCATATTAAATGAATGCGCATAATAAAAAGTTATGATGAAAATAATGCACTTTTAATAAAGTGAAATTTATCCTTTCCAGATTCTAAATTTCGCCATTGCCCACAGTACATAAGGTAAAAAGATCATCAAGACGATGTTATGTATGCTTGCACCAACTCGCCAATACCCCCGCCCAAAGATATCTACACGGCTGTTAAATATCTCCAACGCCAGAGCGATTAGAAATGTAACAGTCAAAGCAATATTCGATTTGAGCTGTCTTTTGTCGATTGCAGCGATGATATAGTAGAGGATTAAGCCCAAATAAATCAACAATGCATCAGTGCTTAAGCCCGTTAAATGTTTAATACTCGTAGAAATTTCTTCAATTTTAGATACAAACATATTCACTCTTTTTTATTTTTAAATACAAATACTTAATCGACATATTTAAATTTAAGAATCTTAGACTCTTTGCATAGCAGATATGCGCAAGATTATATGTCAAAGTGATCTGAGTAAATATGCATTTTTGTTGTTATCAGGATAATTGGGCTTTTAATTGTATGGTTTAATATCTTGGATTGGCCTTTTCAGCCCCCCAATAAAAGCATAACCCGAGTTCTGCTCCCTGCAAAACTCGGGTTAATAAGGTTGTGCTTTCATCATTATTTTTTATTGTATGCTATCCATGTCTACATCATATCCATGATGGTTCTTCCAACGGCGTCGTCTTCCTTAATGGGATTAATCCTTTCCCTACTCCGTGTGCCGATGATTAAAGAGTAAGCCAACTGCGAATGTTATACTATCCGCTTGCGCCTAAATCCTTGTAAGAAATTGCTTACATGAATATTAAATATCTTTTTCAACTTTTATTTCATATCCATCTTGTGCTCTTGTGCGATTTCATCAGTCACTATTTTCTCTTCCTTTTCAGCCTTTTCGATCCCATCTTCAATTGCGTCTTTAGCTTCCTGTTCATCTGCAGCACTTTGCTCCAGCTCCTCTTGTACTTGTTCAAATACACGCCCTGTCTGCAATACGACATAAACTGGAAAATGGTCAGACCCTACAAAAGGTACTCTGTGCATTTCGACTAAAGCAAAATCTGTTGAATGAAAAATATGATCCAGTGACCAGCGTAACAAAGGATATTTCGCATGAAATGTATTGATATATTTTCGCCCAACACGAGGATCTAATAGTCCACTCACACGTTGAAATAAACGTGTTGTTCGCGACCAAGCCACATCATTTAAATCACCCAACACGATGCTACTTTCATCACGATCTTTTATATGATCCCCCACGATCAACAATTCAGCATCTCTGAGTGTGGATTCTTTCGCTTCAGTTGGACTTGGCGGTTTGGGATGTAAACAGTAAATCTTGACCTCTTGTCCTGAGCGCAAAACCACAGTGCTATGGATCGAAGGAATTTCATTACTCAAGATAAATTTAACTTCAGTTTCTTTAAGTTCTAAACGACTATATAAATGCATGCCATAAAGATTGTCCAAAGGCACTGGAACTCGATAAGGATAATCTGACTCAATCACAGAAAGTTCATTTTGCCATGTCTGATCTGTTTCAAGCGTCAATACTAAATCAGGTTTTAATGTTTGAATCTGTTCAATCAATAAATGATATTGATCATTGGGCGTCAACACATTGCTAACCAATATAGAAATCTGCTGTTCGGGATTGAGCTGTTCTGTACGAACCTGTTTAACCTGTTTTTTCCATACAAATGTATAGGGCAAGATCATTTTCAACTGATAAATCAAAGCTGCAATAAGTAGTAACAAAATGATTTGTCGTTTGAGATTCCATTCAGCCTGATAAAAAATCAATAATATGAATGCGATAATCCCCACAACAACGATTTGCAAGCGAGGGAAATCAGCACCTCGAAACCACCATTCATCACGTGGGATGAGAGACCAAAAACTAAGTAAAATCACCAATCCAGCAAGTATTTCGATCCATATCATTTAAATGCTCTCTTGTATTCTTAAATTTTTATCTATTCATAAATTTATATCAGTTTTGCATGTAACATAAACAAGATATATTGCACAATATAATTGTGTTTTGATTGTGTACGCTATTGCAGTTACACGTCCTTTTGATACACTCAAGCCCCCCTTTTATTTTTTATTAACGCACCGAGGCAAAATGACATGAAAGTAGGTCTGGTCGGTTGGCGCGGGATGGTTGGTTCCGTCCTTATGCAACGTATGGTTGAAGAGAATGATTTTGCTCATTTTGAGCCGTTCTATTTCTCTACCAGTAACGCAGGTGGTGAAGCTCCTGCTTTTGGTGGTAAAACTGCCCCAGCACTTATGGATGCGACGGACATTAACAGTCTGAAGCAAATGGATGTCATTATTACCTGTCAAGGTGGCGATTATACATCTGAAGTTTTTCCAAAACTCAAAGCTGAGGGTTGGAATGGTTACTGGATCGATGCAGCATCTACACTTCGTATGAATGATGAAGCAGTGATCGTACTTGATCCTGTAAACTTAAGCGTGATCAAAGATTCTTTGGTTAAAGGCACCAAAACTTTTGTTGGTGGTAACTGTACAGTTTCATTGATGTTGATGGGTATCGGCTCTTTATTCCAACAAAATTTGGTGGAATGGATGACTGCGATGACTTATCAAGCAGCTTCTGGTGCTGGCGCGCAAAACATGCGTGAGTTGATCTCAGGTATGGGTTATTTATATAACAATACCAAAGATTTGCTAGACGATCCAAAATCGGCAATCTTAGACATCGACAGCAAAATCGCAGACTTGCAACGTGGCGAAGGCTTCCCTTCTGCTAACTTTGGTGTGCCATTGGCGGGTTCATTGATTCCTTATATCGATAAACAGCTTGAAAATGGTCAATCTAAAGAAGAATGGAAAGGTCAAGCAGAAACCAACAAAATCTTAGGCAACTCTCAAATCGTGCCTATCGACGGTCACTGTGTACGTATTGGTGCAATGCGTTGCCATTCACAAGCGTTAACCATCAAACTTCGTAAAGATGTGCCACTTGATGAGATTGAAGATATGATTCGCCAATCAAGTCAATGGGCTAAAGTTGTTCCAAACACCAAAGAAGCGTCTGTAACGGATTTAACTCCAGTTGCGGTAACAGGTACTTTGACTGTTCCAGTAGGTCGTTTACGTAAACTCAATATGGGCAAAGAATACCTTGGTGCTTTCACTGTAGGTGACCAATTACTTTGGGGTGCCGCTGAGCCTTTACGTCGTATGCTTCGTATTTTAATTGACTATAAAAACGCTTAATTAGATTAATCCGCATTTTTTAGTTCAAGAATGAAAAGCCGATCACATTTGATCGGCTTTTTTTTTGTGAATGTCTTGTGAAATCATCACATTCTTATAACATGTAAAACATTGGGGATTTGTCATCATTTTTTGATCGTTTTTTGGATCGTAATGACTATTTATAAAATTATTAAAATTGCCATTTTATTGGGGATTTGTACGCATTCGCATGCAATTGTTTTGGAACAGACTCAGATTCAATCTGGCGCTGGCGAGCTTTTGTATGCTGAAATTCCATTTAAAAATTCAGATATGTCGAGTGCTATTCGAGTTAACCTTGCATTAGATGCAGATTTAACAGCAACAGGCTTAGCTCAGCGCATTCCTGGCAGTCTAAATTTTTATACCCGTCGAAATGCTGATGGCTCAGGTGTCATTGTGATTACTTCGACACGTCCTATTATCGATAGCGATCTCAATATTGTGATCAAAGTCGTTGAAGGTAATGCAGCGCGCATACAACAAATTAAAATGCCGATGCATAAACCACAAAATGCAACTGTTCAAACAAATAGTATGACTGAAAAGCGACTTGAACCGATTGTATTGGTCAGTGAACGAGATATTGCGCTCAATCTCGCCGAAAGTAGCAGACACAAACCAGAAACGTTGAGCCCGACCAATAAAGAAACATATAACAACTCCCCTTTGGTGATGAGCACAGGGATACCACCTGCATTGCAAAGTGTCTCCACGCAAAACTTAGTTAAAACCTTGTCTAGCAATCAAACTGCATCGAGCAGTGCAAATGCGTTCACAAGCAATAGCAATGCAATCTCAATCAACCCAACATCTCAAACAGCGCTAGCAGAACAAAACAATCCTGTCGCCCCCTTAGATTCTAAGCAAAACACACCAAAGCAATTGACCAAGTATCCGTCTACTGCTCATCCGATCGCAAAAAGTCAGCCGTCCAATCCGCAAAAGCAACATTCACAAAAGCATATCGTCAAATCCAACGAAAGCTTATGGAGTATCGCGCAAAAGATCGCTGTCAAATCCAAACGCAATGTCAGTGATGTCATGCGAGAAATCCAAAGCAATAATCAGCATGCATTTATCAATGGCAATGCCAATCGACTCAGACAAGGTGTAGCACTCAATCTTTATGCGACTCGTTCCTCACAAAAACCGACAACGAGAGCATCGACAGCTACAAGCAAAAGCCAATTTCAACAAACAGGCAATGCGACAAAATATCGCTTAGATCAAGCTGAAATGACCTTGGTCACTGATAAGCAAAACAATACACAACAGCTCAGTAGCCAAAATTCAAATCAAAATAAAGCGCCAGCTGTGAATAATAAAATCAAAAACATGCGCCTACAAACACTTAATTTACAACAATCTGTAACTCAATCTGAGCTTGCATTAAAGCAAAAAGAAGTTCGGATTAAATTGCTCAATGAAAAATTGGCACAGTTGCAACTACAGCTTTCAAAGCAAAATAAGACAGATAAAACTGTCAAAAAATCGATTTAAATGCGTATTTGAATTTTTAATGGGGAAATTTTATGTGGTATGTCATTCCATTTGCGATCTTGTTAATTATTTTATTCATTTTAAAAAAACGTGAATCGAATAAACTTAATGAAAAACCAACTCAAGCCTCCAAAAGTGCGCAAAAAATACAGGAGTCCGAGCAAGCTCCTCCCCCTTCGGAAGCAACAACAAGTACTGCAACCCCAACGCAAACCAATCAAACGGCGCTAAACAGCAATATTTTGCAAGAACTGCAACAAATCAACCCCCTTACGATTCACAATATCGAGTTATTGATCAGTGAAAAGAAATTTTCACTTGCGGAAGCACTCATCAATAAAACCCTCAAACAACACCCTGATTCTGCTGTTTTATTTCTATATCTACTTGATATTCATTTAGAACTTGAAGATCAAATGGCAATTGAGCAATTGATTAACTATCTGCAAAATGCCAATAAAAAAGACATATTAGCCCAAATCCAAGCAAAAAAAGCGGCACAACTACAGCCATCAAAAGATGAATTTCCAGAAACTCACCGTTCGGATCAAAGCCCAATCTTTGATGAGGAAATAGTACTAGCCAAACAGGCGAATGCTGATTTGACGGCGACAGGACAACCATTATTTACCTATCTTGAGTTTGAACAAAAATCAGATATTTCAATTGCAAAAACAGAAGCCCAACCCGAGCGCCAAGCTTTAGAATTTGTCATCGAAACAGTAGAGCCTGAACCAAATCAAATCAGTGAAGATAGCGCTCAATCCAGTTTCAATGAGCCAGAAAATATAGAGCTTGATGTGGCATTTTCAGATGCTGCTGCAGAGTTTGAAAATAACACTGAAATTCAGCCCATCAAATCCCCTATTGATCCGATCAGCAAAATTTACCCAGAAGCAACAACATGTGACGAAGTCGAATTGAATTTGATTCTTGCGGAACACTATATAAAACTTGGTGCATTTGATGCGGCATCACGTTTGATCTCAGAACAAGAGCAGCAATATAACGATTTACAACGTCAACAATCACAAAATTTGTTAAACAGCATGGCATCATAAAATTTTTCGTTTTAAGATAAAGCGGTCATTCCAACATGGCCGCTTTAAAACTATGACAAAGAAAATTGCATTAATTTATACAGGTGGAACCTTTGGCTGTATTGGTGAGCCATTAAGCCCGATGCCTCACGAAAGCTTTATTCCAAAGCTAAAACGTATTTTGCCAAATCAACAGCAAATTGATTGTTTCATCAGCAAAAATATTCTTGATAGCAGTGCCGCAACAGCGAAAGACTGGTTGCAACTGATTCAACAAATACAAGAGCTACAACTTGCAGGCTACGAAAATTTCGTGATTATTCATGGAACAGACACGCTAAGTTATGCAGCTGCGGTTTTGTCACGTTTTCTGCAGTCTTCATGTCGTGTGATTTTGACAGGTAGTCAGTATCCTTTGCTCAATATCGAAGGTAATGATACTCGCGAATTTACTGATGCAATCGATAATCTCAACAGCGCATTAGATCAAGTAGTTAAAGTTACAAATGGTGTTTATTTGGCATTTTATCATCAAGTTTTTCATGCCAGCACCGTTCTCAAAGTTCATACCACAGCACTTGATGCATTTCGTGGGCAAAAACACGATCATGATCTTGAACAAAATCAGCAACCTCCTCATTTCAATGAACCATTACTGATCAAAAATGAGCATTTTCAAAGAGCTGAACAGCTAAATATCTTGAACTGGATGATGCTCCCGATCAGTAAAGAAAAATTTGCTGACAATTTAAAACAGCTCCTTGTTAACCCTCCTGACTTTCTAGTGATCCAAGCATATGGCACAGGAAATCTAAATGTTGACGATGAAATCATTGAGATTTTCAAACAATTAAAACAACGGTCTTGCCAAACCATTCTAACGACGCAAGTTCCTTTAGGTGGTATGGATCAGCGTTATTCTGTTAGCCAATGGATCAAAAATGCTGAAATTTTGACAAATGATTGTGCAAGTCTTGCAGATCTTTATGCCAAAATTTTGAAAATCTATTTACAATACCCAACTTCACAACAATGGCATGATCATTGGTTTGATTCAGCTGAATAGAGGTTTGGTATGCAACGTTTTGCGGTAGGTATTGAGTTTTGTGGCATTCGTTATAGAGGTTGGCAAACTCAGCAAGCTGGCGTGAGAAGCGTTCAACAAAGTATTGAAACTGTCCTCAGCAAAATTGCAGATGAACCGATTATTTTGCATGGTGCTGGGCGAACCGATGCAGGCGTACATGCAACCAATATGGTGGCACATTTTGATACCCAAGCCATTCGCCCGATTCGTGGTTGGTTAATGGGTGCAAATAGTCAACTTCCAAAAGATATCGCGATCCAATGGATCAAGGAAATGGACTTTGATTTTCATGCACGTTTTAAAGCGCAAGCACGTCGTTATCGTTATGTGATTTACAATTCACCCAATCGCCCTGCGCTGCTCCATAAACAAGTCACGCATGCTTTTTATGATTTAGATGCAGACAAAATGATTGAAGCTGCGAAAAAGTTTGAAGGCACACATAATTTTGAAAGCTTCCGTGCAGCATCTTGCCAATCCAATCAACCTGTTCGTACTGTGTCACATTGTCGATTGATCAAACATGGGGCTTATCTGGTTCTTGATATTCAAGCGGATGGCTTCTTGCACCACATGGTGCGTAATATCGTTGGCTGCTTGCTTGAAATTGGGCAAGGCATGTATGACATAGATCATATCGATGAAATATTTGCAGCAGAAGATCGTAAAGCTGCAGGGATTACTGCTCCGCCTGATGGTTTATATTTCATACAGGCTTTTTATCCCGAACAGTTTGACCTACCTCAAGTAGCCTTAGGTCCGCATTGGCTCAATATGCCTGAGTAAGCTTTATATAAATGCTAGAGAGCTAAATAAACGAGCGTAACTATTACTATAAAGTAGATGAAGTTTTATACAAATCATTCAGATATGATTAAAAAAGCAGAATGCCATTTATTGGGCTGGGGTATAAGAATATACCCCTCAGACCAACAATGGATTTTGATACTTTTGCGCTGTCAAAAGTACGCTTACTTGGCTAGACCAAGCAAAGCTCAAATAAAAATGCGATCGATAGAAAATCATTTGATAAAAATGAAATTTTCCATCGCAATTTCATTTTTCAAACAGCGAATAACCTATCGCTGTTTACGTTTTCTATATTCAACTGGCGTCTCATTGGTCCAACGTTTAAACGCACGATAGAACGTACTCGGTTCAGAAAAACCTGTGAGGTAAACAATTCTTTCGACACTTTCATTGGTATTCGCCAATAATTTCTTAGCCAAACGACAACGATAATCCGAAAGAATTTGCTGGAAGCTTGTATTTGCCTCAGACAATTGAGTACGCAATCGACGTGGCGTAATCGCAAGCTGAGCAGCAACCGTTTCTAGCGTCGTTTCACCACTTTCTAGCGTAGAGCCAATCGCACGGCGAACTTCACCGACCAAATCATAGCGTGCTAACTCTTGAAGTTTTTCAATCGCAAGTTGTTCATGCAATTGTAAAAGCTCAGGTTCAGCTTGCCATAAAGGAAAATCTAAAATCGATTGGTCGAAATAAAGTCGCGTCTCTTTTTGCCCCAAACTGACTGGGCAACCGTAGACTCGAAAATATTCTTCTTCTTTTGCACCTTGGCTAAAGTTGAAGTCGATATACAACGGCTCAAAACGCCCTTCTGTAATAAATTTAAAGAAGCGCAAGATGCCAGAAATAGCACATTCTGAAAAATGTCGATTGACAATACTTTCTGCCCAAGGCTGTTCACCATTGGTCAGGTAGCATTGACCATCTTCAATCACTAAACGTGCATGAAAAGCATCACTAATCAAGCGTTGATATGCCAACGCTCGTTTTAATCCTTCACCAAAATTTTCACTGCTAATAAACAAGTGTTCGATCACCTGACCACGATAAAGTGGTAGATGTTCACCTAGATGCAAACCAATATCTGGGTCGCGACTTACTTCTTCTGCTGCGATCCAGAACGCATATTGAGCACTTAAAGGTGTACGCGCATTTTGTTCGACTTGATTGAGCGCGACACCTGCTTTAGTTAATATATCTTCAGTTGGCAATCCAGCACGTCGAATCGCTTGATAGCCTAATCGTAAAACAACCGAAGCATCCGTTAGCTGACCCACTTAATCACCCTTCCTTGTATGTTATTCATTTATACTTAAAAACATACAATTTAGATTACAGTCGATTGACCAAACTGACAACAGGTCTATGCAATTTTTTGTTGAATATTTTTATCTGTACTTTCGATTATTTTGAATGCATCTATGCCAACAACACCGCGCTTTGTCTTGTTTTTTTCAAAAAAATTGCCTATAATTTGCGCCTTTCCAATTTGATCATCAGGTAGGCTATGGCCAATAAAGAGGAACTTATCGAGTTCGAAGGCGTTGTCACCGAAACGCTTCCTAATACTATGTTCCGTGTACGTTTAGAAAACGGTCACGAAGTGATTGCCCACATTTCAGGTAAAATGCGTAAACACTATATCCGTATTTTAACTGGCGACAATGTTAAGGTTGAAATGACACCATACGATTTGACTAAAGGTCGTATTACATACCGTGCGCGCTAAGTTTTAGTCGAAGCAAGAAAAAGCCACATGACGTGGCTTTTTTTGTAACAAATGAATATAAATCGCTTAATTTAAAGCACTGGTTTTACAGCCAATCGTTTTACATTCACGTAAACGTTCTTGTAACCAATGATTACGATCTTGTGTTTGGCTCAGGCGGCACTGTACATCCACAGATGAACCATGACTGCACTCTGCATCTCTTTCTTTAATCCAAGCGACCTGAGAGCGTTTTAAGATATTTTTCTGGTTAGCGTTCAATTTAGTTCGTAATGTTTGATAATTTTTATTCAGCTCTGCATCTGCGCTTGCATAGACTTTATTTGTACAATAAATATCATCAAAATTATTTCTCGTACTATCGCAGTTGTCAGCAAAAGCCAGTCCAGAGAAGCCTAAACAACTTAAAACCAATAAAATTTTTTTCATGTTTTAACACCTTTTTTCAATCATGCAATATTTATGTTTGATTCTTTTATCTTTAGAAATTCTAAAAGATTATTTTTAGGATAGGCTGCTTATCAGCTTTATCACTTTGTATATATTCTATCCAAAAATAAGGATTAAAATACGAGTTTATTGTCAATAAAATTTAGTTTGGAGTTGAGAATGAAAAAGCACTTGATCATTTTAACTTTTGCGATATTGGCAACAGCCTGTCAAACTACTGATCTGCGCCCTGTCGATTTGCATGCCTATTTACTTTCTTATCTCGGCATGAGTAGCGCTGATATTCAACAAAAACTAAACTTTAAAAGTCTAGGTTATCAAAGCGCTCAAGCCATTCAACACAACAATCAGTTGATTTATACCCTATATCAGCCGATGAATATTCCAATTGCACAAAGCTCTGATCTCAACAATCCTCTCCCATCATCAGCAAACAGTTATGATCTTAATTTGAAATGTCATGTTATTTTCAATTTAGAAAATGGTATTGCTAGATCAATTTCGTATGAGGGCAAGGCTTGTTAATTGCTTATTATTTCAGGCATAAAAAAACGCAGCGAGAGCTGCGTTTTTTAACATCATGATTTTAAACTAAAGCACTAACCACCGCATCGCCCATTTCAGATGTACCAACAGCTTTCATGCCTTCTGACATGATATCAGCTGTACGTAAGCCTTGATCCAAGACATTGCCCACAGCATCTTCAATCGCTTTAGCAGCAGCTTCTTCACGGAAAGTATAACGAAGCATCATCGCCACAGATAAAATCGTTGCCAATGGATTTGCTTTGTTTTGACCTGCGATGTCAGGTGCTGAACCGTGACATGGCTCATACATACCTTTACCATTTTCATCTAATGATGCAGATGGAAGCATACCAATAGAACCAGTAAGCATTGCAGCTTCGTCAGACAAGATATCACCGAACAAGTTACCTGTTACGATCACATCAAATTGTTTCGGTGCACGAACCAATTGCATTGCAGCATTATCAACATACATGTGTGAAAGCTGAATATCTGAATACTGTTCTTCTTTGAGCGCAGTTACTGTTTGTTTCCAAAGCTCAGTCACTTCAAGTACGTTAGCTTTGTCAACTGAACACACTTTACCCCCACGAAGTCCCGCAAGTTCAAAAGCAACTTTGGCAATACGTTTGATCTCAGATTCGCTATAAACGTCAGTGTTATAACCTTGTTTTTCGCCATTTTCAAGTTCACGGATACCACGTGGTTGACCGAAATAGATACCGCCAGTCAATTCACGAACGATCAAGATATCCAAGCCTGAAACGATTTCAGGTTTTAAACTTGAAGCATCTGCAAGCTGTGGATATAAAATCGCAGGACGTAAATTTGCAAATAAATTCAATTCACTACGAATTTTAAGTAAGCCACGCTCTGGACGAATCGAGCGTTCGATCGTATCCCACTTAGGACCGCCAACAGCACCGAGTAAAATTGCATCTGCTTTTTTTGCTTGTTCAGATGTAACACTCGGGTACGGTTCGCCATGTGCATCAATCGCTGCACCACCAAGTAAACCCTGTTCCCAAGTTAAACCTAAATTGAATTTTTCATTGACACGTGTAAGGACTTTTTCAGCAGCAGCCACAATTTCAGGACCGATCCCATCACCTGCTAAAATCAAGATTTGTTTAGACATCTGTTATTCCATGTTTATAAATTCAGTTTGAAACTGAGAAAAATTAAATCTTTTGTTCAACAAACTCACTGATACCAGTCAATACATCGTAAGGACGGCAGAAACGGCGAATTGTCTTTTGCGCTTGCAATAAATCTACACATAAAGGCATTGGCGCAGAAACGCTCAGCAAACTTCCCGGTGTCGTAAAACGCTTACGGTACATTTTCAAGGTATAGTTTTGCTTGGCTTTAAAGTTGTGAATCAGATGAAAAACTTCGGCATGTTTATTTGAAATAGGATAAAAACGAACCACCAATTCTGCTTGGGTCGGTGGAACCGTCAAATACAATCCTTTATCTTTAAATGAGTTATCTACTAAATGCACATAACCTTTTTGAATCGCATCCCGATTTACACGCTGAGTCGTTGCATTGACAATTTCTTGCTTATCAAAACGCTCGAACTCACAACTTTGAGCACCTGAACAATAAATTTTGACATTATTGGCAGCAATAGGCTGTTTTTCAGCCTGTTTGATACGCATTCGATCAACTGACTGACTCGCACATCCACCTAAAAATAGACATGCGAGTGTAAGTACAACACTTTTACTGACAACTTTGGTCATTTGTTCTGCCCCAATCTTGCTCACAGATCGACAATATTTCAATTTGAATTGCGAACATGTTAGCAAGACTTCAGCTTTCACGCTATGCTTAAATATTAAACTATATTTTTCAATATATTAGTTAAATAATTCAAGCACAATTTAAACGATTAACCACGAATCTCTTGGAACACCCAAGGACGTGATTGTTGAGTCTTTTCTTCATAAGCTTTGATTGCATCAGCAGCTTGAAGTGTTAAACCGATATCATCCAAACCATTTAACAAACAGTGTTTGCGAAAGGGGTCAACTTCAAATTTGAACGCTTCACCAGATGGTGTACGTACTTCTTGAGCTTGCAAATCAATCGTTAGCTGATAGCCTTCATTTTCAGCACATTCTTTAAATAATTGATCGACTTGTTCTTCTGTCAAAATCACAGGTAACATGCCATTTTTAAAGCTATTATTAAAGAAAATATCAGCAAAACTTGGTGCAATCACCGTACGGAATCCGTATTCATCCAAAGCCCAAGGCGCATGTTCGCGGCTTGAACCACAACCAAAATTTTGACGTGCGATCAATACAGATGCACCTTTAAAACGTGGCTGATTTAAAACGAAATCAGGATTGATTGGGCGTTTTGAATTGTCTTGACCTGGATAACCTTCGTCTAAATAACGTAATTCATCAAATAAGTTGTCACCAAAACCAGTACGTTTAATTGATTTTAAAAACTGTTTTGGAATGATCAAATCTGTATCGACATTGGCACGATCTAATGGTGCAACGATACCTTGTTCAACGGTATAAGCTTTCATTTTTTGCTCCTTAGAATGTACGTACGTCAACAAAATGACCAGCGATTGCTGCTGCTGCTGCCATTGCTGGGCTAACTAAATGTGTACGACCGCCATTACCCTGACGACCTTCAAAGTTACGGTTTGAAGTCGATGCACAGTGCTCACCCGGTTGCAATTTATCAGCATTCATCGCTAAACACATTGAACAACCCGGCTCACGCCATTCAAAACCAGCTTCGATAAGGATTTTATCTAAACCTTCTTTTTCTGCTTGTGCTTTAACTAAACCAGAACCAGGGACAACCATGGCTTGTTTGATTGAACTTGCTACTTTTTTACCTTTGGCAACTTCAGCAGCAGCACGAATATCTTCAATACGAGAGTTCGTACATGACCCAATAAAGACGCGGTCCAATTGGATATCTGCCAAAGCTTGACCTGCATCCAAGCCCATATATTGATATGCACGTGTCCAGTCATTGCGTTGTACATCATCTCGTGCTTGTTCTAATGTTGGAACAGCTTGAGATACTGGAATCACCATTTCAGGTGAAGTACCCCATGAAACCTGAGGTTCAATCTCTTCGCCTTGCAACACAACAACCGTATCGAAATGCGCATCAGCATCACTATGTAAAGTATTCCAATAAGCGACTGCTGCATCCCATTGCTCACCTTTTGGCGCATAAGGGCGATTTTTAACATATTCAATCGTTTTGTCATCGACAGCAACCATACCCACACGAGCGCCGCCTTCGATTGCCATATTACATACAGTCATACGACCTTCGATCGACATATCACGGAATACTTGTCCGCCAAACTCAATCGCATGACCCGTACCACCAGCAGTACCAATTTTACCGATAATAGCCAATACCACATCTTTTGGCGTTACGCCTTGACCCAATGTTCCGTCAACACGTACCAACATATTTTTCATTTTCTTTTGAACTAAGCATTGAGTCGCCAATACATGTTCAACTTCCGATGTACCAATGCCGTGTGCCAAACAACCAAATGCACCATGTGTAGCCGTATGCGAGTCACCACAAACCACGGTCATACCCGGCAAAGTCAAACCTTGCTCAGGACCAACCACATGCGCGATCCCTTGACGGATATCATTGATTTTAAATTCAACAATATTGAACGCTTCACAGTTGTCATCCAAAGTTTGTACTTGGATACGTGAAGTTTCATCTTCAATACCAGCAATCCCTTCAGAACGCTCTTTCTTAGAAGTGGGTACATTATGGTCAGGTGTTGCAACGTTGGCACTTAAGCGCCAAGGTTTACGACCTGCAAGCTGCAAACCTTCAAAGGCTTGCGGTGAAGTCACTTCATGTAATAAATGACGATCGATATAGAGTAAACTTGAACCATCATCTCGTTGTTGTACTAAATGGTCATTCCACAATTTGTCATACAATGTTTTTGCAGATTCTGTTTTTGCTTTTTGGGTTTCGCCTGCCATGTCGATATGCTCCACTGGACTGGGTAATTCTTTCATTAAACTCGATTATAGTCGCTATTTTACATAAATCTAATTTATCATTTTTATTAATTTAAAAACTTTTTGGAATCTTTTTATTACAATTTGTATCTCACTGTTTTTTTCATGAGAGCCTATTCAGTATTGCTCAGATTCAGCCATTTTCACAGAATATTTCCAGCTTATTTACAAAAACGATTGCAATAAATATATTATTCACTTTTACATTTTAAATGATAATGATTATTATTCATTAAATCGAAAAATTGAAATGAGGCATTCAACATGGCACGTATCCAAAACTTTGTAAGCAATAATGGTCGAACTTTAAAGAAAACTTTTAGCTACTACATCATGCACATTACTGTAGCAATGGTGGTGGCTTATTTGGTCACTGGTAATTTATGGATGGCAATGACTTTAAGTTTGCTTGAGCCTACAGTGCAAGCTTTTGCTTTCTTTTTCCACGAAAAAGTATGGAATCGTAAAGAAAATAATGATGCTTTAAAAAATCAAAGCCTCGTATAAATCGCTTTAAATACTTGCCTCATTTCTCAGTAAGGCCATTCATTGGATGGCTTTGCTGACTTTAAAATAAGCAAAAATATAAGCCTCGTAACATAAAAATCAGCATATTTAATTTAATTTATTCACATTCTTTATAAAATTATTTTATAATTAGATATTTATTTCATAACCAAGTTGTACGCTTATGAATCTTGCAGCATTTGAAGCCTTTGTTAAAGTCATGGAAACTGGTTCGATTTCTATGGCAGCAGACCAACTGTTTATTACTCAACCGGCTGTCACGAAGCGTATTCATAGTCTGGAAGACTATTTTGGTGTGAAACTATTTGAATCTGCGGGACGTGGTGTTCAAGCCACACATGCTGCACATTCATTATTGCCAAAAGTTAAAAACTGGCTAAATGAATTGGGCGATATTCATCACACCCTAAGTCATGAACAAGGTCAGGTTCAAGGTAAACTGAAAATTGGTACAAGCCATCATATTGGCTTACACCATTTGCCGATTCATCTAAAAAATTATGTTCAACAATATCCGGATGTCACTTTGGATGTGCATTTTGTCGATTCAGAACAAGCGCATGAACAGGTTTTAGCAGGTGATTTGGAGTTGGCATTTTTAACTTTGCCACCTGTGGGTGATGATCGACTCGAATATATCACCATCTGGAATGATCCACTGGTTTTTGTCGTGTCACCATTTCATCCTTTGGCGCATAAGAAAAATCTTAGATTAGAAGATTTGATCGAATATCCAAGTTTATTACCAGCTGCACAGACTTATACCAGTCAAATCACGTTGGCAGAGTTTGAGAAACAAGGGCTGAAACCGAAAATCACCATGAGCAACAATCCACTTGAATCGATCCGTATGTTGGTTTCAATTGGATTGGGTTGGTCGGTACTCCCAAAAACACTACTCAATCAAGATTTGCATCAACTTGAAATCCAGACCAATATGAATCGTCATTTAGGTATGGTTTGGCATCCTGCACGTACTCAATCTAGAGCCGTTCAAGAATTGATTGAAATGATGAAGTAACTCGCCAAATATTTCCCTCTCTTAACTTTTAAGAAAGGGAAATTTAAAACTATTATTTGGATTGATTCACTGAATCTTCATGTAATGATTCATTTAATTGATCAACGACAATCGCCCACTCTCCATCAGATTTCATTTTTTCTTCTATAAATTGGCGCTGTGCATCTGTCCAATAGTTTGCATCATTGATGAAAGTATCACGATCAAGTTGGTGTGTACTGATAAATTCGGCGATTGCTTCTTCACTCGCATCCAAACCAAGCTGTTCAAATAGATGTGTCATTCTTGGGCGTGGATTGTTCATTTTGCGTCCTCTATTATGTTATTTTTCATATTTAGATTAACATAACAAATCCACTTATCTTGCAATTTAACGTTTATATTTTAAATATTTAACAATTTAAAACATGCCATAAATACCCTTAAAGTCATTTTATCCAAACTCTATCACATAAATTGCAACAGGTTGTGGTTTAGGCATCAATAAGGGAGCTACACCCATAAATAAAAGCAGTGAATAAACCAATAATACGATGATAGGTACACCCCATGTCACACCACCGTATAGTGCAAAGAATTCTGGAGAGTATCGAGGGTTGTTCATATATTTTTTAACTTTTGCTAAAGCAAAATTGCGATATAATGTATTTCCCCAAAAACCCAGTGTGACATTAAAAATTAAATTTAAGATTAAACATGCACTCATAAAATAATGTTGATTTATTCCACTGAGCAATAAAACTAAAATTAAAAAAGTGGCAATAACCAACATACAAAATGCATATAAATACATTTTCCGATATAAAAGCCAGTAAATTCCAAAAAGGAAAGCAGCCCAATTAAAACCTATTTTCGAGTTATTTTCACAATAGTGAATATACTTTTTTTCAGAACCAATGAAATTTTTAAGTAATTCATTTTGCGTTAAATCATTCATTTTTATATAGCTTTATTATCTCGACATTTATAGTTAAATATGCATGCTATAACAAATTAAATCAATTCATCACCTCATTATTACTATAGATTAAGCAAAATTATGACCGATCCAATACAACACAATCACCACGATCAGCAATCCTAATGGCGAATAAAAATCTGTTCCGCCTTGTTCTCGCAATTCTTGCTCTAGGTTATTTGGCTGAAGACTAATGATTTTTTTAATTTTCTGATCAACAAAATTTTTATATATTCCATTTCCACCCGCCCCTATACCTATTGTAATACCAATAGCAATCCCTCGATCGACAGAACTTGATGTGGGTATAAAACAATAAAGAATAAACAAAGCGAAAAAAATAAAACTATATAAATACATTTTTCGATACAGTAACCAAAATATGCCGAGAAAAAATGCAGCAACATTAAATCCATTCTTATTATTTATTTGATCAAAACGAGATTGATAATATTTTTGATATTTTTCCCCAACAAATGTTTCTCTATACGACTCTTGCATATCCTGTGATATATCAGAGTTTTCAATATTATTATCCATGACCTTCCCCCAAGGTATATAAAGTTTTAAATAATCAATATATAGTCAAGTTTTAAGTTATTCAATTTATATGGTTTTTTTGTTTTATATGACAAAAAAAAGCAGTGTATATGACACTGCTTTTAACAATAAGAAATTAAATCGACCAATCTTCTATCGGCCAATTTTTCGATAGCGCCAATGCCTCTAATCGCTCATCAGGACATACCACTACAGGATGATCGGCATATTCCAACAAGAAACGGTCATTGATCGAATCTGAATAAGCCCAAGACTCTGACACTTCACGACCATCAAGCCATTGATCTAGACGAACCAATTTACCTTTTTGGTAACACGGCAAGCCAGCAACCTTACCTGTATATTTGCCATCTTTGACTTCGGCATTGGTCGCAATAATATTTTCTATACCAAATTCACGGAAAATCGGTGCAGTGATAAAGTCAGAAGTTGCAGTAATCCCCACAATTTCATGTCCTGCATCTTTGTGTTTTTGAATCGCTTCAAAACCTTTTGGGCGCATTTTTTCGCGAATGACTTTTTTCATAAATAACTGGTGCAATTCAGTTAAATATTCATTTGAATTTTGCGTTAAAAACTCAAAGACAAATTCGTTATAAGCAATCGGATCTAACTGCCCTGCTTTGTAATCTTCATAAAATTTATCATTCATTTGGCGATGATGGACTGGATCTACCAAGCCTTCATTCACTAAAAACTCTCCCCAAGAATGGTCAGAGTCGGTATTTAATAAGGTGTGATCTAGATCAAACAGCGCCAATTTCATGAAAATACTCATTCAAACTGAAATTTAAGAAAAAATTTGTAATTCTAGCTCGGCTAGACGAGCAAAATTCGTTAAGATCATAGCAATTTTAAAACATTTTACTTTGATCTTTTCGTGTAGGGCTAAAGAGTGACTGTCCCCGAGATCAAAGTCAACGATATTGATAAATTTTTAGGTAGCCAAATGATCGATTCAGAAGGTTTCCGACCCAACGTCGGGATCATTTTGGCAAATGATAATGGACAGGTTTTATGGGCGAAGCGCATTGGTCACAATGCATGGCAATTTCCGCAAGGAGGCATTCAATACGGAGAGACTCCTGAACAGGCACTTTTTAGAGAGCTAAGAGAAGAAGTCGGCTTATTGCCAGAACATGTCCAAATTATTGCGCAAACCAAAGGTTGGCTGCGTTATCGTTTGCCACACCGGTACATCAGGTCAGATTCTGATCCGATTTGTATTGGGCAAAAACAGAAATGGTTTTTATTAAAACTGACAGCTTCAGCTCAAAATATTCAGTTGGATTTGTCCGATCCGCCAGAGTTTGATCACTGGCAATGGGTCAGTTACTGGTATCCGCTTGGGCAAGTGGTAAATTTCAAACGTGATGTTTACCGTAAAGCCATGGTCGAACTATGTATGCAATTACCACAGCAAAGTTCTGAAAATTCATCGAAAATGTAAATGATTTTTCAAAAAAAGCTGTTATAAATAAAGTGGTGCAATCTATTTTGCAATCATCTTTCGGGGCAAGTCATTTTTAATGATTTACCCACAAAAGCTAAAGCCAAATTATTTGGCTGGCTCATGTAGTTTTGGAAAATTTGATTTTTAGGGTGTTTTCTTATTTTCAATTTTCCATCGTTACATCACTCGGTTGAAAGATCAACTATAACGCTTGATTGGGAGTAGACATTTATGTCAAACATGCAACTGGACACGCTCAGACGTATTGTTCAAGAGATCAATTCGTCCGTCAGTCTGCATGATTCTTTGGAAATAATGGTCAATCAAGTTTCCGAAGCCATGAATGTCGATGTTTGTTCGATTTATTTATTGGATGAACGTAATCAGCGTTATTTGCTCATGGCGACCAAAGGCTTAAATCCTGAAGCTGTCGGCAATGTATCTTTGCAACTCGGTGAAGGCTTGGTCGGCTTAGTGGGTCAGCGTGAAGAAATTGTCAACTTGGACAATGCGCCAAAACACGAACGCTTTATTTATTTTCCAGAAACAGGTGAGGAGTTGTATAACTCATTCCTCGGTGTACCTGTGATGTACCGACGCAAAGTAATGGGCGTTTTAGTTGTTCAAAATAAAGAACCTCAAGATTTTAGTGAAGCCGCTGAATCCTTTTTAGTTACGCTCTGTGCACAACTTTCTGGCGTCATTGCTCATGCACATGCAGTCGGCAATATTGATGTATTTCGCAAACCAAGCAGTTCCCCTGCCTATAAAACCTTTCAAGGGGTATCAGGTTCAGGCGGTATAGCACTGGGTCGTGCCATTATTTTATATCCTCCTGCTGATTTGGCTGCTGTGCCTGATCGTGAAGCAGAAGACATCAGCGATGAATTAGATTTACTCGATCAAGCAGTACAATCAGTACGTAGTGAAATCGAAGCACTTGATGAAAAAATGCAAGATTCGCTCATGTCTGAAGAGCGTGCATTATTCAGCGTATTTTTACGCATGCTTGATGAAAATGCCCTACCTGCTGAGATTAAAGAACTGATTCGTGGTGGCAATTGGGCACAAGGCGCAGTAAAACGTGTGATTGATAAACATGTTGCGCTTTTTGCACAAATGGAAGATGACTATCTGCGTGAGCGTGTTTCTGACCTCAAAGATCTCGGTCGTCGCATTTTGGCTTCATTGCAAGAAAATGATAGTAGTCATCGCGAGCTAAGCAGCGAAAGTATCTTGATTGGTGATGAGATCAGTACAGCTGCTTTGGTTGAGTTACCTGTAGATAAAATTGCAGCGATTGTAACCAGTGAAGGTGCAGCCAATTCACATATGGTCATCGTGGCACGTGCGCTTGGTATTCCAACTGTGGTTGGCGTGACCGAATTACCCGTCAATACACTCGATGATGTTGAAATGATCGTTGATGCTTATCAAGGACGGGTTTTTGTCAATCCGCCTCGACGCTTACGTCAACGTTATAAAGAGATTCAAAAAGAAGAAGAACAAATCGTCAAAGATTTAAAACAGTACGAGACTAAAGACTCGATTACACCTGACGGCGTAGCAGTAAAACTTTATGTCAACACAGGTCTGATGATTGATGTGGTTCGTGGCGTACAACGTGGTGCGAAAGGTGTTGGACTGTATCGTTCGGAAATTCCGTTTATGCTGCGTGATCGCTTCCCTGGTGAAGAGGAACAACGTGCGATTTACCGTCAGCAGCTCAGCCATTTTGCCAATAAACCTGTGGTCATGCGTACCCTCGATATTGGTG
This sequence comes from Acinetobacter gerneri DSM 14967 = CIP 107464 = MTCC 9824, assembly GCF_000368565.1. Taxonomy (GTDB): domain Bacteria; phylum Pseudomonadota; class Gammaproteobacteria; order Pseudomonadales; family Moraxellaceae; genus Acinetobacter; species Acinetobacter gerneri. Next base: position 274,711 of record NZ_KB849533.1, read on the forward strand.
CTGACAAAGATTTACCTTATTTCGAAATTGAAGAAGAAAACTCAGCACTTGGCTGGAGAGGGATTCGTTTTACCCTAGACCACCCTGAAATTTTTTCTTCCCAAATTCGTGCCATGCTCAAAGCCAGTATTGGTCTAAATAATTTACATATTTTATTGCCAATGGTGACCAGTGTCAGTGAAGTTGAAGAAGCACTGTATCTATTGGAACGTGATTGGGCTGCTGTTCAAGAAGAAGAGCAAGTCAAAATTACCAAGCCTAAAATCGGTATTATGGTTGAAGTGCCGAGCGTGCTGTTACAGATTGGCGAATTTGCCGAACTCGTTGATTTCTTCTCGGTGGGTTCTAACGATTTGATTCAATATTTGTTAGCTGTAGATCGAAATAACCCACGTGTTTCTAGCGTGTATTCACATTTTCATCCATCTGTTTTGATTGCCCTACAACGCTTAGTCAAAGAGTGCCATAAGTACGAAAAACCAATCAGTATTTGTGGGGAAATGGCAGGTGATCCACTGTCTGCAATTCTACTCATGGCAATGGGATTCAATACCCTCTCGATGAGTTCGAGTAATATTTTGCGCGTTCGTAAAGCAATTTGCCATGTGCCAATGACAGATGCACAGCAACTTTTAGAAGATGTTGTAAAAATGAATAATCCACTGATCGTAAAAAGTTGGATGGAATATTATTTTAAACATCATGGTCTTGCGGATATGGTGAAAACTTCAAGATTGGTTTCGGTTTAAGACGGATAAATCTATTTTTTTAATTATTTTGCGAAATCAAAAGCTAAACTCAGCACAATAAAAAAGAGCGATAATCGTCAGAATATCGCCCTTGTCTGTGTTTGTTATAACCACGTTTCATATTTTTCTTTCGATCAATAAAAACGTGACTTTTATTGAATTCATGCATATGTTTTGCAACCAGATTGTTGATGACCTCTTCTGGCTGTTTCTTTTGCTTCGCCATATTTCCACCTTATCACTTGATGTTTTCTGAGTTCCCACACAACTGTGCAGGAAAAATGATATTAGTCCTTTTTGCATAAATTTCAAGCAGAACTTATAAAATATTTACATTTCATATAAAAATAAAAAAACTAAATTCAGCAATCATTTAGCTCAATGATTAGACTTGATCTTTATCTAAATCTTTATCTATTTTTTATCTGAAGCTTTCCCAAATTCCCACCTGCCCTTCTTTTACTCGAGGAATATTGCCAAGCTTGATCCATGGCATATTTTCACCATGATAATCACTACCGACTGAAACTTTGAGATTAAACTGGGCGATGATCCGATCCACCATTTGACGTGTCGATAAAGGCTCGATATTTGGAGGCAACTCAACTGCATCACCACCTGCATTGGCAAATAATTCAATCATATATCGTACATTGGTTGCAGATAAACCATAACGAGTTGGATGTGCCAACACGGCGAACCCCTGACTTTCATGGATCACTTTGATGGTTTCCTCTAAACACAGACCATCAAATTTGACGTAGGCTTTTTTACCTTCTTTGATGTATTTATCAAAAGCTTGTTGTGCTCTGCTGACAATCCCCTTTTCAACCAAGGTCTTAGCGATATGAGTTCGAGTGATATGGTCTGCAATACCATCAACTTTTAGCAGTACATCCGCATAAATATCTTGACCGATCAGAGGAATCAATAAATCACAGATTTGCTTGGCACGTTCTGCCCGAATCCGTTTTTGTTCATCCAAAACCTTGAGTAAGGGCGCAGGATTTTGCATATTTAAAGCCACAATATGCACACCATAACTTTTCTTGGTCGCAGGTCTCGCCCATTGGCTAGAAATTTCTGAACCCGAAATGATGCGAATTGGTTGATTTTTTGCAAATTGTTCAGCTTTTATTAAGCCATCCATGCTATCGTGATCCGTCAAAGCAAGTGTATGAATTCCGAGCTCAAGCGCAGCACTCACAAGTTGCTCTGGCGTCAACGTACCATCAGAAATATTACTATGTGTATGTAAATCTATTCCTTGCATCTTTATACTACATCCACCTGAACAGTTTGATACTCTAACATGAAAGCATTTTTAGATTATTTACCAATAATCATATTCTTTTTAGTTTACAAGTTAATAAAGCCTGAGCAAAGTCATGCCATTTTAGAACGAATTGGGATCACAGGTGCCGAAAGTAATCAAAATATTTTAGTTGCAACATTAGCATTAATGGTTGCAACTTTTATTATTTATAGCTACTTATATATTTCACAAAAATTTAAATTAGAAAAAGCGCAGCTTTTAGTTGTGGTGAGTACCATTATTTTTGGTGGTCTAACCATTGCCTTACGCAAAGGCGAATTTATGATTTATAAGGCAATTTTCCTCAATCTTGCTTTTTCACTTGCCTTTATGATCAGCCCAATGATTGGAAAAATCAAAAAACCGTTGATCCAAAGATTATTTGATCCTGTATTTGAACTTTCTTATAAAGGATGGTTAAAACTCAACTGGGCTTGGGTAGGAATGTTCTGCTTTATGGCATTTTTGCATTTCTTTTTTGGCTTTATTTATCCCGATCCATCACCAGATCACGCTGTTTGGGTAAATTTCACTGCTTTTGGTGACATGATCGTGATGTTTTCATTTATCATTATACAGTTCATTCTTTTGCGTAAGCATTTTAAAACACCTCAAGAATGATTCACTTATTATTAAAGTTCTGAAATCAGAGACATAGCATGCCATTTTTTGTGATTAGCTGTACCGATAAAGAAGGTACTTTAGAAAAACGTTTAGCGGTTCGCCCTCGTCATATCGAGCGTTTAAATAAACTTGATGCAGAAGGTCGTGTCATTGTTGCAGGTGCAATGCCAAAAAACCCTGAAAATCCACAAGATGGTTTTTATGGCAGTACGATGATTTTGGATTTTGAAAGTCGTGAAGCTTTGGATGCTTGGTTAAAAGAAGAACCTTTTGTTCTCGAAGGCATCTATGAGCATGTGGACGTAAAACCTTTCAATAAAGCATTTCCAAAAGGATAATAGCAAGATGCGAGTTGTAGTGAAAAGCTTACTTGGCTTATCTTTAATTAGTTCAATTGCATGGGCTGAGCCTGTGCCGACAGCAAATCCACCTGCTGCGGGCACGACGACTACAACTCCAGCAGCAGCTGCACCTAAACCCAATATTCTCGCGGCAACGGCAGGCGCAAAAAATCAGGAAACTCAGGAACAAACACCTGAAGATAAAAAGCTAACTGCAGAACAAATTGCCAAACAAAAAGTCACTGAAGATGCCAAAGTACGTGCCATGGTCAAAGATCAGGCAACACGTTTGCAACAACTTGAAAAAGCGAACTTAGATGCTTTGTCGCAAAACCAAGAATTACAACTTAAAAATGACAATTTAGGCGTTCAAGTCCAAGTGCTACAAAGTGAACGTAGTGCTCAAATGTTCTTATACGGCGCTGCAACCATTGCTGTAGGTGTATTACTTGGTTTCCTAATCGCAAGTTATATCTATACCAAACGTCGTCGTCAGTGGTAAATTTGCTTCATCTGAGCATAAGGCGATTTTATTTTGACAAATACCATTAGGACAGCTGATCTCGATTGGCAATCTATTGATGGCATCGAAATACCTGTTTCAAAACAGTTTGGGGATGTTTATTTTTCTAAAGACAATGGTCTATTAGAAACACGACATGTTTTTTTAAATGGCAATGACTTGTCTACTCGTCTTGCCCATTTAAAAGATTTTGAATATTTCAGCGTTGCAGAAACAGGTTTTGGTACAGGTCTAAATATCTTGGCACTTTGGCAACTTTGGCAACAGGTTCGCCCAAACAATCACAGTCATTTACACGCCACCAGTGTTGAAAAATTTCCTCTCAATAAAAAGGATTTAATTCGGGCCTTAAATGCTTGGCCTGAACTGAAAGATCTTGCTGATCAATTGATCGAGCAATATCCCCTTCCAATCTCAGGCTGCCATCGTTTAAATTTTCCAAATGAACGCTTTTCGATTGATCTTTGGCTAGGCGATGCACACGATATATTTCCTGTCATAGAAAAAACCAAAGCCGTCGATGCATGGTTTTTAGATGGATTTGCACCTTCATGCAATCCAGATATGTGGCAAGAAAATGTCCTCAATCACATCGTACGTTTATCCGCGATCGGAACGACTTTTGCTTCGTTTAGTGTCGCTGGCGTCTTAAAACGAGGTCTAAAACAGCACGGTATCACGATTACCCGTCCCCGTGGATTTGGGCATAAACGGGAAATGCTTAAAGCGATTTGGCAATCTGCTCAGCCTACTGATTCAGTTAATCATTTGAATTGTTCTGAAAACAGTCATGAAAATAAAATCAATTTAGACAATAAGTCAGAGATTGAAAATAACAACTCAATTCACCTCAAACATGATGCTTTAACGGTTCATAGCAAACAAAAGTTTAGACAACGCAAATTTGCGATTATTGGCGCAGGAATCGCGGGTTTGACCCATGCCTATATGTTGGCATGTCGTGGACATCAAGTCATCATTTACGACAAATCAGCACCCCTAGCAGAGGGTTCTGGCAATCCTTTGGCATTACTCAATCCAAAACTTAGCCCAATTGAGCAAAGTGCTGAACATTTGATGACGATATCTTGGCCCTACGCGCTACAGTTTTATCAAAAATTTAAAGCATTTCGCCCTTTAGCGATCAATCAGATTGCATTAAAAGATCCTGAAGAAAATTTGGCAATCGCTGAACAATATCCAGAGGCGACCTTAAAAGTCATTAGTCCTGAACAATCTGAAATTAAAACTGAATTTTCAAGTTTACAACTGACGCAAGCGGGTGCGGTCTATCCTGACCGACTCAAAGATGAAATCTTGGAGCATCCGCTGATTGAGTTTAAGGTAGCTGATATTTCATCTATCCAAAAGCAATCAGATGATACGCTGAAACTGCTCAGTGACTCAGAACAAATAGATGAAGCTTATGATCATGTGATCGTTTGCGCTGCACGTCATAGCAAACAGTTTTTTCCACAATATCCTGAGTTAAAACCCGTTCGTGGTCAAGTTAGCTGGGTACGCAATCCACAGCAGCGTTTAGATCCAAAGCTTGCCTATAGTTTTGGCGGTTATTGTATGCAGTTAGATGATGAGCATTTGATCATGGGTGCTTCATTTTATCCAAACCGTGATGACCAAGAAGTGCTTGAAGAAGATCATGTGCATAACTATGAACTTATCCACAATTCATTTCCAGAATATGCACAATCTCTAAAAAATATCGCAGAATGGCAAGGTCGTGCTTCAGTCCGAGCACAAAGTCCAGATTATTTTCCTGTTTTGGGTAAACCTGATCCAAATCGTGAAGTGTATAGCTTTGCGGGTATGGGTTCTAAAGGTTTCTTATTTACACCACTTTGCACAGAAGTGTTATTGGCGCACATTTTAGGAGAGGCTTGTCCTGTCTCAAATACATTGTGGAAAAAGCTAGATATTCATCGTTTTAAAAAAGTCATGCGCGTTAGAAAACCGTATTATCAAAAACCGGCTACATAATTTTATTTTCATTTGCCATTAAAAAAGCGCCTATGCGGCGCTTTTTTCTTAAGCTTGCTCTATAGGCAAACCTGCATCACGTGCTGCACGTGTTCCACCCATTAACACGACATAGTCACGAGACTCATCTATACCGTCTAACAATTCTGCTGCACGTGGAGCTTTACTGCCACCGCCACATAAAATGTAAATTGTTTGATCCGAAGCCACTTGAGTTAAGCTATTTTGACCTAGATCATTAATCGGCTGATTTACAGCACCTTTTAAATGACCTTCAGCAAAAGCTTTTGCATCACGAACATCCCAAATAACAGCATTATCTGGGAACTCAAATGTTGTAATTTCTTGTTTACGGATCATTGCGCACTCCTTTGATGTAAACAACACTTGGCAAATGAAGAAAACATCCCTAGCATCTCAGATATTCTTTCTATTTGCAAAGGTCTTAACTATGCCTTCTTTCGATATTGTCTCAGAATTGGAAATTTTTGAAGTAAATCACGCAGTACAGAACACTCAAAAAGAGATTGCTACGCGTTTTGACTTCCGTGGACAAGATGTTTCAATTGAAATCAATGAAAAAGCCAAAGAAATTAAAATTTCTACCGAAAGTGATTTCCAATGTGAACAAGTGTACAGCATGCTTGAAAATCATTTCTTTAAGCGAAAAGTCGATATTCAAGCTTTAGATCCACAAAAAATGACAGCTTCTGGTAAAAATGTAATCCAAGTCATCAAACTTAAAGATGGACTTGACTCTGATACCGCAAAAAAAATTAATAAAGCCATTAAAGAAAGTGGCATCAAAGTGCAATCATCTATCCAAGGTGACAAAATTCGAGTAACTGACAAGAAACGCGATACTTTGCAACAAGTTATGGCGTTTTTAAAAGAACAACAATTTGGTGTGCCTTTACAATTTAATAACTTTAAAGATTAAAAATCGCACACTCATAGGTGAATCCATGACTCAGACCAATCGCTTAGCAAAACTTGTTAAAGGCACTGCCAAACTTCCAAAAAGTGTTCGTACACTCATTTGGAGCAAAGCTTTTGGTCGAGTCGTACCTATGGTCGGTACTGCTGGACTAAAATATTTAGAAGTCAGCAACAGTACAGTCGTTGTTAAAGTTGAAAATCACAAATCCATCCAAAATCATATCGGGCAAGTACATGCCTGTGGAATGGCTTTGATCGCTGAAACAGCAACGGGTTTCGTGACGGGTATGAATGTACCAGATCATTGCATCGTGCTGATTAAAAGCATGCATATCGACTTTAAACGTCCATCTCAAGGGGCGATGACGGCAGTTGCAACATTGACCGATGAACAACAACAATTGATGCAAAATACTGAAAAAGGCGAAACACTGGTACAGGTGACAGTCACTGATGAATCTGGTGAAGAGCCGATCCAATGCCAAATGCTTTGGGCTTGGGTTGCAAAGTCACACTTAAAATCCAATAAAAGTAAATAAAACTTACCATTCAGTAAGTGTAAATATTACTAAATCACTTATAAAGTGTGACGTATTTCCACTATTTAAAGATGCTCATCTTGCTCAAAATAAAAACACTTTTGTACTATTTTGAGCAACTCATGAAAAAAATACTTTTTGCTTTTGCCCTTCTTCCTCTTGCCCTCAGTGCTTGTAGTCAAGATCCAAACAAACCTGCCGCTGCGGTAACGGCAAAAACCTTAAATGCGCTTTCTGCATCGCAACAAGCTGAACAAAATAAAAAAATCGTCGTTGATTTTTATGAAGGTGTGTTTTTAAAACATCAAGTTAAAGCCTATGCTGATCGCTATATTGGTGATCAATATATTCAGCACAATCCGCATGTTCCTGATGGTAAAGCGCCTTTTGTTGATTATTTTACAGGTCATTTTAAAGAAAACCCTGAGGCTAAAAGCGTAATTAAACGTGCTGTAGCAGAGGGAGATTTAGTCTTTTTACACGTACATTCTACTCAAAATGCCCAAGATCGCGGAGTCGCGATTGTGGATATTTTCCGTGTAGAAAATGGAAAAATTGTTGAACATTGGGATGTACAGCAACAAGTACCTGAGCAAAGTGCAAACAGCAATACCATGTTTTAACAGTTGAATTGCCCTGATGAGCATTTTGTATTTTGAATAGATAAGATCATTTTTATGATAAAAATCCTAGCGAGGATCTATTGCCCGTTAGTTTAGGATTCTTAAAATCCTCCCCAACCCTCCTTTAAAAAAGGAGGGAGCTTTCCGTAACTAAACTTATTATTTACAGTAAGTTCCCCTCTTTTTCAAAGAGGGGTTAGGGGAGATTTTTAGATATTGAATTAACAATTCTAAACTTTCTGACATGACACCTAAGACTAGGATTTTTAATTTAAAACTCAAATTTAAACTTTTTGAGATTCTGCATATTTTTGCTTCACTTCGTCTGGAATCGCACGCTTACCGCCTTTGACATCCACAGCAACAAAAGTGAAAACACCTTCAGTTACACGTTTTGGTTCACGTGAACTATCATGGCTATCCCATACTTCAATTTGCATTTGAATCGAAGTATTTCCGACTTTTAAAATTTTGGTATAACAACTAATCACATCACCGACTTTTACAGGAACCAAAAAAGTCATTTGATTAATTGAAATGGTCGCACAACGCCCCTTACTAAAACGTTCTGCATGAATTGCACCTGCCAAATCCATTTGTGAAACAATCCAACCACCAAAAACATCACCACTCCAGTTGGTATCCGCAGGCATAGCGATAGTTTGAAGGGATAGCGTACCTTCTGGTTTTATATGAGAATCTGACACATTAACTCCGAGCATTGGCATTCAATTGTTGATCTAACCACTGTTGTAATTCGCTAGATCGTAACGCACCGCTAATTCTAGCAAATTCGTTGGTTTTATTCATCAAAACTAGAGTGGGAATACTTCTTACGTTAAACGCTTGGCTCAATCGTGGATTGGCTTCTGTGTCAATTTTGGCAAAAATCACATGTGAATTATGTTTAGCAACTTCTGCAAAATGTGGTGCCATCATTTTACAAGGTCCACACCATTCTGCCCAAAGATCAATGAGAACAGGTAAGTCACTGTTACTGATGAAATTACTAAAATTTTGTTCATTTAATTCTATTGGTGCAAGCGGGATCAGGTCATGATGACATTGTCCACAACTTGGTTTTGAATCTAATTTCTCTTCTGGAACTCTGTTTTTTGCACCACATGATGGACATACGACGATCATTAGCTCACTCCAATATTTTGATGTAGAAACTCTAATTGGGTCGAAATTGCTTTTTCCAACCATTTCCCATGATATATATCAAAATGTGACATATTCCACTCATGATAATTTACAAATGGTGCAATATTTGTAGCGGTTTCACGGCTAGATTCAATCGGGATAAATGCATCTTTTTTTGCAGCAATAAACAAAACAGGGATATTAATGCTACGCACGTTTTGGATTGGCCTAAAACGCATCAAGTTGAAAAAGACTCGTGCAGGCACCTCTCCACTCCAAAAATAATCAGGATTGACGATCGACATATAGCCATTGTAACTATCCTGACCAGGTATAAAACAAAGTGAAAATGGATGCACCACGGGCAGTGTTTTTGGTGTGATACCAACTTTTGCCCCCATATAATCTTGACTTGAGAGCTTCAAAGCTTTGGGTAAGTATTGGATCGGATAATATTTGGCGCATTCAGTACCGTCGACATAAGGCACTTGTACCATGATAGCATTGATGTTTTTCATTTCAGTCGCAAGGGTGAGCGCATATCCCCCACTCAGCGATGTTCCCCAGAGGACTATTTTTCGAGTATTAATATTTTTTTGTGCGCTGACATATTGAATAACGGATTTCCAATCTTCCAATTGCTTTTTTAATGAAATCATCTCACGAGGAAACCCTGTACTGCCTCCCCAATTACGATAATCAAATAAGACAACTGCATAACCAGCTTGTGCAAAACGCTGTGCAAATGGAATCAATCTAAATTGGCGCAAAGCGGCAAAGCCATGTGCCATCACGATGACAGCAGGTTTTTTGACATTTTTAGGTTTATAAAAGTCAGCAGCGATCAAATCATGCCCGCTTTCGACATACAGCGGCTCTACTGTATAAGCGTACATCGGTTCCCCTGTTATTTTTTGTTGATATTCTCAGATAATTTGACGCTGTGTTTTAACGCAGGTCAAAGCATGATGTTATGATACTAGCATATATTCTTTAAATTGATATTGGAGTGACAAAATGAGCGAAATTGTAGGCTTTGCAGGTCAAATCTTCCCAGAACAAGTGACACAAGTCGTTGAAAAAGGTTTTAAATCGATTATTAATAACCGCCCAGATTTAGAAGGCGGTGCAGAACAACCGACAAGCCAACAAATTGAAGAAGCTGCGCGTAGTGCAGGTTTAGATTATGTTTATCAACCTGTTGTAGCAGGTCAGATTACTGAAGTTGATGTACGTACTTTTGCCAATCATTTTAATGAATTACCAAAACCTGTATTGATGTTTTGCCGTACAGGAAACCGCTCAAACAATTTATTTCAATTAGCAAAACAAATGGATCTTTTAGATGACTAATCGTTTTGCTGCGATTTTATTTGGCTTGTGCATCAATTGCACAAGCTTGGTTTATGCTGAAAATACTCAAAATTTCAGTCAATTATTATCACAAAATGTCAGTGTCTCTGGACAAATGACTACGGCTAAATTTGATCAGTTGATGCATCAAGGCTTTAAATCAGTCATCGTCAACCGTCCTGATGAAGAAGCGGGTAATCAAGTTAGCATTAGCCAACTCAGAACGATTGCCGAAAGATCACATGTGAGTGTGATTTATCAACCTGTTGATTCTGGTAAAGTGAGTCAATCTGATGTTGCTGAATTTGCAAAATATTATAATCATCTACCTAAGCCGATCTTACTGGTCTGCAAATCTGGTTCGCGATCAACCGCTTTATTTAACCAAGCAAAATCTCAAGGGCTATTAAATGAATAAATTTTTGATTCTTGTTATATGTGCAATGACGCTAACTGCATGTAATTCGATGGATGTACGTCCTACCGTCGGTGTTAGTATGGGTGCACCAATTAAATAAAAAACAGCGCGTTTGCGCTGTTTGCCCTCTATTTTTATGCTATCTTTCCCCTCATAAATATAATTTTACTTTTTTATTTTTGTTCTATATTTTTTTTGGGGAATCCTATGAAATTGATCAAGGGCGCACTTTGCTTTGCGCTTTCAAGCATCTTAATCGCTTGTGGTGGTGGGAGTAGCGGATATTATGATGAATACAATTCAACTGAAAATCATAATGACAATAGCCAACTCATTGCAGCAGAAACTTTACTTAATACTTTAAAAATTGAAGGGCGCTATTTATTTGGTCACTATGATCCAAATGATGCGAGTATCGCAAAAGGCTATATTGATCATGCATTAGATACATTTGCGCAAGGACCATTACAACTTGCTATAGATGCAAAAAAGCTTTTTGATCAAGATCGTTCCAAATTTTCCTATAGCGCAAAATGTATGACTGAAGGGTATTATTCTAATAGTGGTTGTTACATACTAACAAATGATCAGATCCAAACTGCATTACACCAACTTTATCCTGAAAAATATAGCGATTGGAAATTTGGCATCGATGAAACTGACTTGAAAAATCTGAAACTTGACCAAGATCAAATCAAGGCATTTACTGGTGAAGCGATCATATTCATTTTTGATAATCAAAATAAAGATAAACAATTTAATGATATTTGGGTTACAGGCGTCTTCTCCTATCCATACCAACAATCTTGGGGATTAACACAATCACAGCAACAGCGTATCGTTTCAATGAATGATGAAGATAGCGTTTATAAAGTCACTGTAAACTATTCAGATAAAGAATCTATTACACACGGTGCATTAAGTGTATATAAAGACCCAACCTCATTAGATGGTGAATTTTATGTGCTACAAAACAACTCATCATTTAGTGTATTAACCAATGACAATCCAAACACACCTGAAGTCGAAATAGTTAATTTCACAATAAATTCGATGCCTGGCAATACTATTTCAAGTTATCGAAAACTGAATAATGACAATCAAATTTTAAATTTAGCAAGTGTTTCGAGCATCGCAGGTCAACGCATCGAAAATGAAACGCCAAGTAATAATACGCAAAGTTTTACAGGCAGTATTCACTTAGAAGGAAATAATATTTTCACTTTCAAACAAGCTACAAATGGCAGTATTTTAAAGTTTAAGCATGTATTAAATGGTACAACTTTTGAAGGTCAATCACTTAATCACAATGGTACGATTCAAACGACCTTGACTTCACCAAGCGGACTCACTTATTAATGTAACCATTTGCAATAAAGCCCCATTCCACTGGGGCTTTTTTATATATTAGGCTTTAATCATCGCTAAAAAGATTGCTTATGTACGACATTATCATCATTGGTGCAGGAACTGCCGGTATAAGTGCTTATAAAGAAGCTATACGCCATACGCAAAATATTTTAGTTATCAATCAAGGACCTTGGGACACGACCTGCGCACGAGTCGGTTGCATGCCAAGTAAAGTTTTGATATCTACTGCAAATCGAATGCATGACATCCTATATGCAGATGAAGTTGCTCTCAATGTCAAAGCAGATATAGACCGATCACAAGTCATGCAACATGTACGACGTTTGCGAGATCGCTTTACAGCTGCCACATTAAGAGATGTAGAAAGTTGGGATCCTCAGCATAAAATTTCAGGTACAGCTGTATTTATTAATGAAAATACCGTCGAAGTCGATGGGCAACATTACCAAGCCAAAGCATTTATTATTGCGGTTGGTTCTACTCCAAATATTGAAATAGAATTGAAAAATAAACTTGCAGAGCGCTTAATCACATCAGATCAAGTTTTTGAACTTGAACAACTCCCTCGCTCTTTGGCAGTGATAGGGAGTGGTGTAATCGCGATTGAGTTAGCACAAGCATTCCAGCGTTTAGGCGTAAAAACAACAGTTTTTGCAAGAAGTGCAAAAGTAGGCGTTTTAACAAGCCCAAATCTGCAAAAGATTGCTCAACAAGAAATATCAAAAGAATTAGACATTAAATTTGGCTATTTGCCAGAGAGCTTTGAATTAATTGGTGATGAAGTTCAAATCACTTATGACAAAGAAAATCCTCAAACCCTCAATGTTGATTATGTATTAACTGCGATTGGTCGAAAAAGTAATCTCAGCAGCTTAAAATTGGAAAATATTCATCCAGATTATAAAGATACAAAACAACTGGATATCGATGCCAATAGTAAACAACTAGGGAAATATCCTATTTTCATTGTTGGGGATGCTTATACCTCAACGCCATTGCAACACGAAGCTGCGATCGAAGGAAAACTCGCAGTAAAAAACTGTCTCAATTATCCAAAGATTGAAAATATCAAAACACTCACTCCGCTTGGCATTGTATTTAGCTCACCAGAAATGGCTATATCTGGGCAAAATTATGCAGTATTAGTAAAACAAGGCATTGAATTTGTTACAGGTACAGTTTCTTATGAAAAGCAAGGACGGGCAATAGTACTCGGTAAAAATCAAGGTGCAGTCGAAGTTTATGTAGAAAAGTCTACACGACGATTATTGGGTGCTGAGCTTTTAGTCGAATCCGCTGAACACATGGCGCATCTTTTATCATGGATTATTTCTCAGCAACTTAGTATTGATGAAATCTTAGAAATGCCATTTTATCACCCAACTCTCGAAGAAGGCTTAAGAACGGCATTAAAACATGCACGACGTCAGCTAGCAGCGAACTCGAATGGATAATGTAAGCTATATCGCACATTGAATGTCGTATTTGCCAGCTAGTCACTGAGCTGAAAAATACCTAAGATATAAACATCAGGAAACAGGAAGTTTCCCAGACATAAAACAATAATTCAACGTCTGAGCACCAGGAAAGTGAGATTCGACATGGAGTCAAATCTACGAACCAATACGAAGAAGCCCTATCAGGATGATGGGGCTTTCTTTTTATTTCAATCTAAATATTCATCATCTAATAATTGCGTAATTCTCTTTTCATGATGATTTAAAAAATCCTTTGTTATTCTAAAATGATCTGTGTCTTCATATTGGATTTGACGTATTCCAGTATCAGTAAATTGATAAATTACAGCATGAGGATATGCCAATAAAATTGGAGAATGTGTTGCAATTATAAACTGTGATCCAGCTTGACATAATTGATGTATAACTGAGATCGCGGACATTTGTAATGTTGGCGACAAGGCAGCTTCAGGTTCATCCATTAAATATAAGCCTTGTCCCTGTAACTTATTCGTTAAAACCTTAAAGAAAGCTTCACCATGCGAACGTTTGTGAATATCACCACCATATTGAACGGTATATGCAAGTTCGTTCATATAAGTTCCGACATTGTAAAAACTTTCTGCTCTCAAAAAATAATAATCTTTGGGTTTCTTATAACTTTTAATCAATCTTAGCGCTTGGTGTAATTCAGAACTGGTATTTGCAGAATTTAATACAACATTTAATGTTCCACCCTCTTCAGAAAAACCAAGCGCTAAGGCAAGAGATTCTAAAACTGTGGATTTACCAGAACCATTTTCACCAACAAAAAAAGTAACATCTGCATGAAAATCAATCTGTTCTATATCATTAACAGCAGCGATGTTAAATGGATAAATTGACCAATCCCACTGATCAGGCTGTTTGATTTGTACAGCTCGAAGATAAGGTTTAGCTTGCATCAGCAATCGCCATTATGATGAGATTTTAAATAGGCTAGCTTTAAAATATGTATAAAGAAATACTAAATGCTTTTTTTACGACCTATTTTGTCGCATAGAACGCTTATTATTGAATCTAATCGTTATTTTTAGGCAAAAAAAAATCCCCCATCTATTTAGATGAGGGATTTAGAATAATGAGCTGGCGATGACTTACTCTCACATGGGTAACCCCACACTACCATCAGCGCGAAGAGGTTTCACTTCTGAGTTCGGGAAGGGATCAGGTGGTTCACTCTTGCTATTGTCGCCAGCACAACTGTTATGGTTACTCGCTTAGGTCTTACTGTTTGCCTACGCTTTTGCCAAATGAGTTTAACAGAAGGCTGTTTAAGTCTGAATTTTAAGTTTTAGCATTAACTAAATCAAGCATTTTGCATTGAATTTATTGAAACATACAACTGTTTGGGTGTTGTATAGTCAAGCCTCACGATCAATTAGTATTGGTCAGCTTCACATGTCACCGTGCTTCCACATCCAACCTATCAACGTCCTAGTCTCGAACGGATCTTTAGAGGACATAAAGTCCTAGGGAAATCTTATCTTGAGGTAGGCTTCCCGCTTAGATGCTTTCAGCGGTTATCCCTTCCGAACATAGCTACCCGGCGATGCGACTGGCGTCACAACCGGTACACCAGAGGTTCGTCCACTCTGGTCCTCTCGTACTAGGAGCAGATCCTCTCAAATTTCCAGCGCCCACGGTAGATAGGGACCGAACTGTCTCACGACGTTCTAAACCCAGCTCGCGTACCTCTTTAAATGGCGAACAGCCATACCCTTGGGACCTGCTTCAGCCCCAGGATGAGATGAGCCGACATCGAGGTGCCAAACACCGCCGTCGATATGAACTCTTGGGCGGTATCAGCCTGTTATCCCCAGAGTACCTTTTATCCGTTGAGCGATGGCCCTTCCATACAGAACCACCGGATCACTAAGACCTACTTTCGTACCTGCTCGACTTGTGGGTCTCGCAGTTAAGCGCGCTTTTGCCTTTATACTCTACGCGTGATTTCCGACCACGCTGAGCGCACCTTCGTACTCCTCCGTTACTCTTTAGGAGGAGACCGCCCCAGTCAAACTACCCACCAGACATGGTCCTCGCTCCCGATTAGGGAGCAGAGTTAGAACCTCAACATTACCAGGGTGGTATTTCAAGGATGGCTCCATGGCAACTGGCGTCACCACTTCAAAGCCTCCCACCTATCCTACACAAGTAAGGTCAAAGTTCAATGTCAAGCTGCAGTAAAGGTTCACGGGGTCTTTCCGTCTAGCCGCGGGTACACTGCATCTTCACAGCGATTTCGATTTCACTGAGCCTCTGCTGGAGACAGCGCCGCCATCATTATGCCATTCGTGCAGGTCGGAACTTACCCGACAAGGAATTTCGCTACCTTAGGACCGTTATAGTTACGGCCGCCGTTTACTGGGGCTTCGATCAATAGCTTCGCTTGCGCTAACCACATCAATTAACCTTCCAGCACCGGGCAGGCATCACACCCTATACGTCCACTTTCGTGTTTGCAGAGTGCTATGTTTTTAATAAACAGTTGCAGCGGCCTGGTTTCTGTGGCTGTCATCAGCTCAAGGAGCAAGTCCTATCACCAACAACAGCGTACCTTCTCCCGAAGTTACGGTACCATTTTGCCTAGTTCCTTCAGCAGAGTTCTCTCAAGCGCTTTGGTCTACTCGACCTGACCACCTGTGTCGGTTTAGGGTACGATTCCTGTTTAACTGAAGCTTAGAGACTTTTCCTGGAAGCTTGGTATCAGCCACTTCGCTAGTAAACTAGCTTGCTATCAGATCTCAGCATAGAGCACCCCGGATTTGCCTAAGATGCATGCCTACTTCCTTCCACCTGGACAACCAACGCCAGGCTGACTTAACCTTCTCCGTCCTCTCATCGCATTAAACAGAAGTATTGGAATATTAACCAATTTCCCATCGACTACGCCTTTCGGCCTCGCCTTAGGGGTCGACTCACCCAGCCCCGATTAACGTTGGACTGGAACCCTTGGTCTTTCAGCGAACGGGTTTTTCACCCGTTTTGTCGTTACTCACGTCAGCATTCGCACTTCTGATACCTCCAGCATACTTCTCAATACACCTTCATCGGCTTACAGAACGCTCCCCTACCACTTGACTTAAAGTCAAATCCGCAGCTTCGGCACATAGTTTTAGCCCCGTTACATCTTCCGCGCAGGCCGACTCGACTAGTGAGCTATTACGCTTTCTTTAAAGGGTGGCTGCTTCTAAGCCAACCTCCTAGCTGTCTATGCCTTCCCACATCGTTTCCCACTTAACTATGATTTTGGGGCCTTAGCTGGCGGTCTGGATTGTTTTCCTCTTGACTACGGACGTTAGCACCCGCAGTCTGTCTCCCGGATAGTACTCATAGGTATTCGGAGTTTGCATCGGTTTGGTAAGTCGGGATGACCCCCTAGCCGAAACAGTGCTCTACCCCCTATGGTATTCGTCCGAGGCGCTACCTAAATAGCTTTCGGGGAGAACCAGCTATCACCGAGTTTGATTAGCCTTTCACCCCTATCCACAAGTCATCCCCTGGCTTTTCAACGACAGTGGGTTCGGTCCTCCAGTTAGTGTTACCCAACCTTCAACCTGCTCATGGATAGATCACCCGGTTTCGGGTCTATACCCAGCAACTATACGCCCTATTAAGACTCGATTTCTCTACGGCTCCCCTATGCGGTTAACCTCGCTACTGAATATAAGTCGCTGACCCATTATACAAAAGGTACGCAGTCACCGAACAAGTCGGCTCCCACTGCTTGTATGCATGCGGTTTCAGGATCTATTTCACTCCCCTCACAGGGGTTCTTTTCGCCTTTCCCTCACGGTACTGGTTCACTATCGGTCAGTCAGGAGTATTTAGCCTTGGAGGATGGTCCCCCCATATTCAGACAAGGTTTCACGTGCCTCGCCCTACTCGTCATCATAATGTGTGCCCTTTCGTGTACGGGACTATCACCCTCTACGGTTGCACTTCCCAGAGCATTCCGCTAAAACACACATTACTTAATGGGCTCTTCCCCGTTCGCTCGCCGCTACTGAGGGAATCTCAATTGATTTCTTTTCCTAAGGGTACTGAGATGTTTCACTTCCCCTCGTTCGCCTCATAAACCTATGTATTCAGTTTATGATACCTACCTTATAGTAGGTGGGTTTCCCCATTCAGAAATCTCCGGATCATAGGATATTTGCCGCCTCCCCGAAGCTTATCGCAGGCTATTACGTCTTTCATCGCCTCTGACTGCCAAGGCATCCACCACATGCACTTAATTACTTGACTATACAACCCCAAACAGTCGTTTACATTCTACAAGTGAATGTCAACGTGCAAACTTAATTGCTACAGCTTGTTGTCCTGTGAACTTAATCACCGTACAGCTTCAATTTAATTCATATACCAAAACGCTTGATTCAGTTAATTTGCTAGTTCTCAATTTCACCAAACAGTAACAATTGATTGCTACCTTCTAGTAAAATCAAGTTTGAACAATTTATTTCAGACTCAAATTTGCCAATCTGTTAATGATTTCTCTTGCCTTCGTCAGGTCAAGAAACTGTGATAAATCACAGAAGTTAACAAGATGCGTATAATACGCCAATCTCTCATTAATTTCTATAATCTATATACTTAATCGCTTGTTTTTTAACATATTCGTCAATGTTGCAAATATGTGGTGGAGACTAGGAGAGTCGAACTCCTGACCTCCTGC
>NZ_KB849534.1 GCF_000368565.1 Acinetobacter gerneri DSM 14967 = CIP 107464 = MTCC 9824
GTCATAGTTATGCGTCAATCCGTCATAGTTATGCGTCAATCCGTCATAGTTAGTTCTCGCAAAGCCTTGCCTAGCATAGCTTTGAGGGGTGTCTAAAAAGCTTTAAAAATATTAAAAATATTTAAAAAAGGGAAAACATAAAAAATCAAAGGCAAAAGCAAAAGAAAAAAGCTATGGCACTCGCTTCGCTCGTGTCGTTTCAAGAGCAAAAGCAAAGGCAAAAGCATGAATAATGTATTCGCTGCGCTCATACTTTTTGAAAAGCAAAAGCTTCAAAGTTCGCACCCATTCGGGATGCTCTGTACTTACCGTTTAAAATCGAAAGGGAGCTTGTAATCAGGGAAAAGGCATTGCAAAAATTTTAATAGCGTCTGTTCACTCGTAGACACTCGTTCTGTTTAAACCTGTTTGAGTCAAAAAGAAAAGCACAAAGCGAACGGAGTGTGAGCGACATAACGATAAATCGTTCACTTCCCCCTCTGATTACCGCTTTTTGCTGAATTGGATTGGTAGTCAATCTCTAATAGTTCGTGACTAAGTATTTAAATCGCTCTGATTTGCGTTTTTAGGCTGTTTTCGCTCTTGGAGTATGGAAACCCCTTGTTTGTGCCAATTCTCCCATTTAGGGTCATTTGGTGCGATTTTGATGTTACTTAACATGCCGACCAATGTTGCAGGATCGTGATGCCCCAAATTGGCTATATCGAACAATGCGCCTAATTCAATCAGTCGCTTGGTTCTAGCCTTTCGTTCTAGAGCCTTTTCTTTTGTCCGTTCTGCATTGAGAAGATTCTGCATATCTTGTTTTGCTTTGTTGGCTCGAATAGTGGCTTTTTCAGTTCGGATTAAAGCGGATAATTTTTTATCTTCTATGGCTGTCCGATCTGTTTTTTCATAGAGTTCAATCAACAATTTTTGGTAGTCAGTTGGGCGAGATAGAGCCTTGAGAAAATCCAAATGTCCGTTAGGTAAATCAATTGTGGCTGTCATACAAATACCGCTAAAAG
>NZ_KB849535.1 GCF_000368565.1 Acinetobacter gerneri DSM 14967 = CIP 107464 = MTCC 9824
TAACTATGACGGATTGACGCATAACTATGACGGATTGACGCATAACTATGACACTGTTAATATCGTGTCATAGTTAAAATACAGATTAAGAAAAATGAGCCAAATTTTAGTCGTCAAAGCAAATAATATTATTGAGGCAAGTTATCAGCTTTCTTTGAATGAACAACGGTTGATTTTAGCTGCCATAGCCTGCATACCTAAAGGCGAAGAAATAACTGATAACATTGGTTATTGTGTCACTAGAGAAGCATTTATTGAGTTAGGTGTTAATCCAAAAACAGCAAGTAGAGAAATCAGGGAAGCATGTGATCGCCTTTTTAATCGGGTTATCACAATAACAACCGAAGCAGGCACGTTTAAAACTAGATGGATTCAGGACATCATGAAATACAATAGTGATTGGGCTTTGGCTAACCCTGAATTTGTTAAAGAAATAACAGGAAGTGATCCTTATGCAGAGGATTATGTTTTAGCTGCCATAAGATTTAGTAAATCCGTATTACCGTTTATAAGCAACTTATCTTCTAATTTCACACAATATTTTCTTCAAGATATAGCAGGAGTAAGTAGTGGGTATAGCATTCGATTTTATGAATTAATGATGCAATTCAAAAGTACAGGCTATCGAAAAATAAGGCTTGATGACTTACGTAACATGCTAGATTTAAATGATAAATATCCTCTAACAGCAGACCTTAAAAGACGGGTTATTGATACAGCTATTGACGAGCTTAACGAGAAATCACCTATTACAATCAAATATAAACTGTTAAAAACAGGTCGAAAGTTCACACATTTAGAATTAAAATTTAAGTCAAAAGACGATGAAAAAACAAAGACTATTGATTCCAAAAAAGATCCAAAAAGTCCCGACTTTTTTATTAAATTGACCGATCCACAACGTCATTTATTTGCGAATAAAATGTCTGAAATGCCCGAAATGTCTAAGTATTCGCAAGGTACAGAAAGCTATCAGCAATTTGCTGTTCGTATCGCTGAAATGCTTTTACAACCTGAAAAATTTAGAGAACTTTACCCACTTTTAGAAAAAGCAGGGTACAAATAACACTATCG
>NZ_KB849536.1 GCF_000368565.1 Acinetobacter gerneri DSM 14967 = CIP 107464 = MTCC 9824
CAGTTTTAAGCACTCCCCTCTTTTTAATATTTTTTAATTTTTTAATTTTTAGCCTCTACAATTAATTGATATATAAGAATAAAAATAGCAATAAGTACACCTTTATCTTGCAATAAGTACACCTTTATCTTGCAATAAGTACACCTTTATCTTGCAATAAGTACACCTTTATCTTGCAAAGTGACACTCAATAAAATAGAGTGTACTTATATATTTAAAAAACATGTGTGCTTATGAAAAAGGAACTAGTCGTTAAAGATAATGCACTAATAAATGCCAGTTATAATTTAGACCTATCAGAACAACGTTTAATACTGTTAGCCATACTTGAAGCTAGGCAATCAAATACACCCAATGATAAAGATTTGACGATTCATGCTGAAAGCTATATCAACCATTTCAATGTTCATAGAAATACAGCCTATAAAGTTCTTAAAGATGCTTGCAAAAGCCTATTTGATCGTAGATTTAGCTATCAAAAGCTGACTCAAAAGGGCAACATTGAGAATGTAATAAGTCGATGGGTACAACGAATATCTTATGTAGAAAATGAAGCTCTTGTTCGTATTAAGTTTTCTGATGATGTTGTACCGTTGATTACAAATTTAGAAAAACACTTCACCAGTTATGAACTAGAGCAAGTCAGCAGTTTAACTAGTGTTTACGCTATACGCTTGTATGAGTTGCTTATCGCATGGCGTAGTACAGGCAAAGTGACTATGGTAGAGCTAGAAGAGCTAAGATTAAAATTAGGCATAGAACCCAACGAATACAAGAGAATGGGGCAATTTAAAGAAAAAGTTTTACACCTTGCCATTGATCAAATTAATGAGTACACAGATATAAAAGCAGAGTATGAACAACACAAACGTGGTCGTTCAATTATTGGTTTTTCATTTAAGTTTAAGCAAAAATCACAGCCGAAAAAATTAGATTCTAAGCGTGACCCAAACACACCTGACTTTTTTGTCAAAATGACCGATGCACAACGCCATTTATTTGCCAATAAAATGTCAGAAATGCCTGAAATGGGGAAATATTCACAAGGTACAGAAAGCTACCAACAATTTGCTATCCGTATAGCAGATATGCTTTTAGAGCCTGAAAAATTCAGAGAGCTTTATCCAATATTAGAAAAATCAGGATTTCAGCCATGATTAAATTAAACAACCTATCAACTGATCTAAAACATGTGACCGTTGAATACCTCGACATCGTAAATTATGAAATTGCGAGGGAAAATATATGCGGTTATATCTTCCTATTATCTCGAATATCCAAAAATGCAGAACCCACCAAAAAAATGCAGATGGAAAGCAAAATACAGGACTTAATTTACTATCGAGATAATTTGCAGATAGAGGACAAAGACAATATTCAAAAGGTTTTAAATACGCTCATTCCCGAGTATCAAGCCGAACAGAACAACCAAACAGCTAAGAAAAATTAGGCTTCAATATCGGGCAAATCAAAAAGCTGTCTATCTCTATTTTCTGTTAAATATTCGTTGAGTTCAGCGAGTATTTTTTCTTTATTGGCTTCATTAGATTGCATCTTTTTAATTAAGTAAGAACCGAGCAAAATTTTACGTCTTGTATCGTCCTTTCTTTCTTGTTCCTTTTGCTTGGTTTTTTCTCTTGCATCAATAGCCTGTTTTTGAGCTTTTAACTGTTTCAACTTTTCTAATTGGGCTTCAATTTTCTTTTCGATATTTTCAGCAGATTTTGTCATAACGGTTAATTTCGGGATATAGAAAACCACTCAAGCATAAAACCCTATGAATTGAAATTCAAGCGGGCTATATGCTATCGTGTTTTTCATGAAATGCGCACTTACGACTTGAACAAAGTTCAAGTCAAAGTTGCGCAAGGGGACACCCCTTAACCCCAAAAAACTGCTACGCAATTTTTTAAAAGCAAAAGCACCCCAAGGCGACTGCATGGCAATTTATCATTGTTCCACTAAAACGGTGAACCGAAGTTCGGGGCGAACTGCGGTTGCATCATCTGCATATCGTGCAGGGGAAAAACTAGAAGATGAACGCACAGGACTGACCCATGACTTTACGAGAAAAGACGGTGTCGCCCATTCTGAAATTCTGTCTAATTTAGATATTGAAATTGACCGTGGTGAACTTTGGAACTTGGCAGAAAAAACCGAAAACCGTAAAGATGCCCGAACCGCTAGAGAATGGGTCATTGCCCTACCTGATGAATTAGACGCTGATCAACGTAAGGACTTGGCAAAAGACTTTGCCAGGTCCTTAGTTGATCGCTATGGAGTGATCGCAGATTTAGCCATCCATGAACCCAGCAAAGGCGGTAATGATAAGAATCATCACGCCCATATCATGCTTACCACCCGAAAAGCCGAATTGGACACGGACAATAAACTCACCCTGACCACCAAAACCGATATTGAACTCAGCAACGCCAAACGAAAAAGCCTTGGTATGGGTACAACCCAAGACGAAATTAAACAGATTCGGGAAACGTGGGCAAATTTAGCCAATCACGCATTAGAACGAGCAGGCTACCGAGAAAAAATAGATCACCGCAGCTATGCCGATCAGAATAACGGACTACAAGCCACCATCCATGAAGGCACTAAAGTCACCCAATTACGCAGACAAGGCATAGACACTGAAATCAGCCGTTTTAATGACAATGTGAAACAGCAGAACGCCCAACAGCTTGACCAACAGAAACAGCAGAAAGAGAGCGTTTTACAGCGTGGTTTAAACCGTGTCGATCAAGGTTTTGATCAATGGCAGAAGAACCAAGAAACCAAACGTCTAGAACTGGAACGCCAAGCGGAAATGAAACGACAGCAAGAATTAGATAAACAACGAGCCGAGCAAGCACTCCGCAAGGCATATCAAAAACTAAGTAGAGGCGGAATGTCATTATGAGTAATCAAAATGATTTAGATGACCAGTTATATATTTTATTGGCATCCATGAAGGAATATCGAGAAGCCATAGCAGACGATAAGAAGCGATTAGAGCAGTTTTACAACCAAGTCGCTAGTGGAGTGCTAGACAAGGCTGAAAAATCGCTAGAAAACACAAATAAGAAGCATACAGGTGCATTAAACAACAGTATTCAGGCATTAAACGAAGCTACAAACAGGCTCAACTTAAAACTTATCTTTATTTTTGCCAGCACGTTTGTTGCTGTGATGATGGTGTTCATTTTGGCTATCTTTTTATACATACCAAGCAAAGACGAAATTGATGAACGTAGAGCAGATATGGCTGTACTAAAAAAATATCCGCTACAAATTCGAGAAAGTGATGGTGAAACATTGGTGAGAATAATGAGGAAAAATTGCTACTCGTTTGAACCGAGTAGTGTCAAAGAAAAAACGTATGACTGGTGTCAGATCGACCCTAAAAAATACTAGTTGATCGGTACTTTGCTTGGTTTTTCTCATTACAAATCAAATTACAGCAAGCGCAAAGTTGCCCGACTTTGAAACATGGCTTTAGCCATCTTTCAAAGCATCGAGCTGAAATTTCGCATAAGAGATTTTATGTTAAATAAGATGGAACTTAGACAAAATTTTATTAATAGTTATGCATTCTGCACAGTTAGTTTTAGACCTAAAGCATTTACTACACGATTAATCGTATCAAAACGAGGTGCTGAATCTTGACGGAGTGCTTTGTAAAGTGCTTCACGTCCAATTCCTGCTTCTTTAGCGATTTGAGTCATACCACGAGCTTTAGCAATTACACCAAGTGCATGAGCTAGTTCAGCAGGGTCATTCTCTTCAAGAACCATATTAAGATACATTACAATATCTTCTTCACTCTTAAGTGCTTCTGCCATGTCAAAGCTAGGTAGATCAGCTATTTTAACCATTTTTCAATCCTCTAAAGATTTTGATAAATCAACAGCTCGTTCTATATCCTTTTGCTGTGTAGATTTATCACCACCTCCAAGCATCACAATGATTACATCACCATGTTTGATGTAATACATGCGCCAACCTGGTCCGAAGAACTCTCGCATTTCCCAAACACCTTCTTGAAGATGCTTTACATCGCCCCAATTACCACGCTGAACCTTATCTAATCTTCGATTCAGTTTAAGACGGGTCATACTGTCTTTAATGCTATCTAGCCATTCATCAAATTCAGGGAGACGTTTAATCTCGGTCATGAAAGTTCCTCTTTATTGTATTCGATCGAATACACAACATTATAATGAATATATTTTATGAGTAAATGAAATAATAAGAATATATTTTATCAATTGATTATTTAATAACCTATGTTCTTGGCAAAAGGTATCAAACCTGCTCATAAAAAAGCCGACTTGTTTCTAAGTCGGCTTTTTACTGTTTTTGAAGTCAGTCAAAATTTTATAACTATATGAAAAACAATAATATTTTAAATTGCGTTTCGTATAAGCTCTATTATGTTAAATAATTAAGGATAAAAGCTTTATTACTAAATAGAACAGTTGCTTAAAGCAGTATAGAGTTAAGTTTGCATTTTAATATCAAGTTGTCTTTCAGCACCGATAATCACCATACGAATCCCATTTTCAAAAATGTCATCCGCATTCATATTTTGTAAGGTATTCACTCCTTGGAGCATGAGTGGATATATAGTTGGATCGGCTTCGAATGGTGGGTCTGATCTTATTTCTTCTTGCTGCTCCTCAAGGACCCACCCAACAATAAACCTTCCTAATGTCATAAGTAATGCAACTGCTTCAACAGGAGAAAACCCAGCATGAGATAACAGCGCAACTTGGGCCTCAATCGTGTTGAAATGTCCTTGACTGGGGCTAGTTCTTGCATGTAGACGAGCACCATCACGGTAAGCTAGTAGTGCTCGACGAAAGCTTACAGAATTAGCGAGCAACCAATCTTGCCATGTCATCCCATCGATGGGTAAAGAAACTAAATGGTGTTCATTTATAATGGTTTCCGCCATTGCTTCCATTAACAAGGATTTATTCTTGAAATGCCAATATAGAGTTGGAGATTTAATACCCAATCGTTGAGCTAGCTTGCGTGTGGTTATTGAATCTATGCCTTCTTCATTCAACATATCCAATGCGGTACGCAGGACTATTTCACGTGTCAGACGTTGAGGTGCAATATCTTTTTTACTCATAAATCTATCACTGATAGGGAGTGTGTGAGAGAATATTAATTCTATCATTGCTAGAGAAGGCATTTGTGAAGAAATCATTGAGCGTGATTTTAATCACTATATTTCTGGATGCTGTTGGGATTGGTTTAATTATGCCGATCTTGCCTGAATTATTACGGTCATTGGCTGGAGCTGAAGCAGGCGGTGTTCACTATGGTGCTTTATTAGCTGTGTATGCTCTGATGCAGTTCATTTTTGCACCTATCCTTGGAGCGTTGAGTGACCGATTTGGACGTCGACCTGTATTAATTATTTCAATTGCTGGTGCAACGGCTGATTATCTCCTAATGGCTGCTGCTCCTTCTCTATTGTGGCTATATATTGGTCGTATTTTTGCGGGAATTACAGGTGCCAACATGGCTGTTGCAACAGCTTATGTTTCAGATATTACTCCAGCCCATGAGCGTGCAAAAAGGTTTGGTCTCCTTGGAGCTGTCTTTGGTATTGGGTTTATAGCGGGTCCGGTAATAGGTGGAGTTTTGGGTGAATGGAACTTACATGCACCGTTCTTTGCTGCTGCTTTTATGAATGGGATTAATTTAATAATGACAGCAGTCTTATTAAAAGAATCAAAACACAGCAATAAAATGACTGAGAAGGTTCAGGAGCAATCAATATTAAAGAAATTATCCTATTTGATCACTCAACCTAATATGGCTCCATTGCTTGGTATCTTTTTAATTATCACATTGGTTTCACAAGTCCCCGCAACTTTATGGGTTATCTATGGGCAGGATCGTTATGGCTGGAGTATATTTATTGCAGGTGTTTCCCTTGCTAGTTATGGAATATGCCATTCTATTGCACAGGCTTTTGCTATCGCCCCTATGGTAAAGAGGTTTGGAGAGAAAAATACGTTGTTATGTGGAATAGCTTGCGATGCAATTGGTTTACTTCTTTTATCTATTGCTGTTGAAGAATGGGTGCCTTTTGCGTTGTTACCATTGTTTGCCCTTGGTGGAGTAGCCGTTCCTGCTTTGCAAGCAATGATGTCCAGAGGTATTAGTGATGAAAGACAAGGTGAATTACAAGGGCTATTAAGCAGTTTTAATAGTCTGGGGGCTATAATTGGTCCTGTATTAGTTACTAGCCTCTATTTTATGACTCAGGCATCAGCTCCTGGAATGGTATGGGCATTAGCTGCAATACTTTATGTAATCACCCTACCCTTATTGCTTAAGTATCGCCTGAATAAATATTCTGGAGTTCCATAAAATATTTAATTTATTGGTTTAAAAACTAATGGATTCTATAGTTTATCTAAAATTAACATAATACACCTTATCCGAAATGCTTATGTTAGAACCCATTTAAAGTGTCTATATTCTCACCAATAAAAATGTCTAGTTTATGATGGTTTTTATCACCATGGACTGGATATAAATATAGATGCTGATCACTATGTCTGACAAAGAAATTCAACGGCTTGCAGTTCTGCAAGACGTTCGAGATCATCGTATTACCCAGGTCCGTGCTGCTGAAATCCTAAATCTTTCCACCCGTCAAATTACCCGGTTATTGCAGAAGCTCAATCAAGATGGTGTCTCAGGTATGGCACATGCCAGTCGTGGTCAACCTGGCCATCGTCGCCATGATGACTTGTTAAAATCAAAGTGCCTTTCCATTATTGCTGAACATTTGCTGGGCTTTGGACCCACCTTGGCGCATGAGAAGCTCAGCAGCATGTTTGACCTGAATATCCCGGTAGAAACGCTTCGGCGCTGGATGACGGCCAATGACCTGTGGATTCCGCGATCCAAGCGCCTGAAGCGTCCATATCAGCCACGTTATAACCGGGATTGCTTCGGTGAACTGATCCAAATTGATGGCTCATATCATGACTGGTTTGAAGGTCGAGCTGCAAAATGCTGCTTGTTGGTTTATATCGATGATGCTACTGGAAAGCTGTTGCATCTGCGCTTTTGTGAGGCTGAAACGACCTTTGACTACATGCTTTCAACCCGAGCCTACATTGAACAATACGGCAAACCTCTAGCCTTTTATAGCGACAAGCATTCGGTATTCAGAGTTAATAAAAAATCCAGGCAAGACAGCCAGATTACGCAATTTGGGCGGATTCTGAATAATTTGAACATCGATATTATCTTTGCCAACTCACCCCAAGCCAAAGGTCGTGTGGAACGTGCCAACAGAACCCTTCAGGACCGTCTGATCAAAGAGATGCGCCTGGAAGGCATCGGTTCGATTGCAGAGGCCAATATATGGTTACCCTGCTTTATTGAGCAGTTCAATCAGAAGTTCGCCAAATGTGCGCGAAACTCAAAGAACCTGCATCGGCCATTAACCGAATCTGATCTTGAACTGGATGATATTTTTACCTGGCAGGAACCGCGTAAGGTCACCAAGAATCTGACCCTGACCTATGACAAGTGTATTTATATGCTTGAACCGACAGAGCTGAATCATAAGCTTGTTGGGCAATACATTTCATTTCTGGAGTACCCGGATGGTACTGTGGCAATCATGCATGAAGGACGGAAGATCAACTATAGAGTCTTCAATAAACTGGCTGGACTACAGCAGAATGATGTGGTTGAGAATAAAAGATTAGGTTCGGTCCTGGCCCATATCCAGCAGCAACATGAGGAATTGGAGAAACAGAATAAACGTTCCCGTCTCAAGAAAAGTATGCCGAGTCGTAGAGCTCAGAAAAATATTATTAAACAAAGAAAGTTGAATCCTGTACTTGACTCTTGTAGTTAAAAACAGGACATTTTAAATGGTTTTTCGCATAGACATTTTAATTGGTGAATAACAGCTTAGATATTTTCATTATCTTTCAATGTTATAGTCAATACTTAATAGCCCGAAACGTCATGCTCGGGCTTTTTTTATGATTCTTCACGTTCCACGACTAATATTTCATCAATGTTTCACAACTTTGATTAGCTCCAGTAAATAATTAAAACCTAGATAATAAGAACCGAGCGAGTGTCTACGAGCGATTGAGCATCATCAAAATTTCGACCTCGCTTTTTCTCTGATTACAAGCTCCCTTTCGATTTTAAACGGTAGTTACAGAGCATCCCGAATGGGTGCGAACTTTGGAGCTTTTGCTTTTCAAAAAGTATGAGCGAAGCGAATACATTACCAATGCTTTTGCTTTTAGATTTCATAAACAGGATTAACCAAAAACTGCCCCATGAAGCGAGGAACGAGCTTCAATAGAGTACGAGCTTTAGCGAGTACATAGGGCAGTTTTAAGCACTCCCCTCTTTTTAATATTTTTTAATTTTTTAATTTTTAGCCTCTACAATTAATTGATATATAAGAATAAAAATAGCAATAAGTACACCTTTATCTTGCAATAAGTACACCTTTATCTTGCAATAAGTACACCTTTATCTTGCAATAAGTACACCTTTATCTTGCAAAGTGACACTCAATAAAATAGAGTGTACTTATATATTTAAAAAACATGTGTGCTTATGAAAAAGGAACTAGTCGTTAAAGATAATGCACTAATAAATGCCAGTTATAATTTAGACCTATCAGAACAACGTTTAATACTGTTAGCCATACTTGAAGCTAGGCAATCAAATACACCCAATGATAAAGATTTGACGATTCATGCTGAAAGCTATATCAACCATTTCAATGTTCATAGAAATACAGCCTATAAAGTTCTTAAAGATGCTTGCAAAAGCCTATTTGATCGTAGATTTAGCTATCAAAAGCTGACTCAAAAGGGCAACATTGAGAATGTAATAAGTCGATGGGTACAACGAATATCTTATGTAGAAAATGAAGCTCTTGTTCGTATTAAGTTTTCTGATGATGTTGTACCGTTGATTACAAATTTAGAAAAACACTTCACCAGTTATGAACTAGAGCAAGTCAGCAGTTTAACTAGTGTTTACGCTATACGCTTGTATGAGTTGCTTATCGCATGGCGTAGTACAGGCAAAGTGACTATGGTAGAGCTAGAAGAGCTAAGATTAAAATTAGGCATAGAACCCAACGAATACAAGAGAATGGGGCAATTTAAAGAAAAAGTTTTACACCTTGCCATTGATCAAATTAATGAGTACACAGATATAAAAGCAGAGTATGAACAACACAAACGTGGTCGTTCAATTATTGGTTTTTCATTTAAGTTTAAGCAAAAATCACAGCCGAAAAAATTAGATTCTAAGCGTGACCCAAACACACCTGACTTTTTTGTCAAAATGACCGATGCACAACGCCATTTATTTGCCAATAAAATGTCAGAAATGCCTGAAATGGGGAAATATTCACAAGGTACAGAAAGCTACCAACAATTTGCTATCCGTATAGCAGATATGCTTTTAGAGCCTGAAAAATTCAGAGAGCTTTATCCAATATTAGAAAAATCAGGATTTCAGCCATGATTAAATTAAACAACCTATCAACTGATCTAAAACATGTGACCGTTGAATACCTCGACATCGTAAATTATG
>NZ_KB849537.1:0-1793 GCF_000368565.1 Acinetobacter gerneri DSM 14967 = CIP 107464 = MTCC 9824
TCACCATCTTTTAAGCCCGGATTTGGCACAGTCCAGTTGCCACTTGCATCTGCTGTAGTAGTCACCGTTGTGGTTCCGCCTTGTCCATCTGGATATGTAACTTTAACAATACTACCCGCTTCAGCACTACCAACGATTGGAGTATGCTCACCTGTAGTATTAATTACAGGTACATTTGGAACAGTTTTATCAATTGTTACAGGACCAAGACTTGCATTGGTACTGCTATTTCCAGCGATATCAGTTTGTTTAACTAAAATCTTGCCAGCATCATATTTACCTTCAGGAATGACAAAAGTTGTACCTGCACCTGTCTTCCAAGTCTTACCACCATCAAGACTGTATTCCCATTTAGCACGTGTTTCTAAACCTGAAACTTTAACCGTACCATCAGAAGTAATACCATCTGTTTTACTGGTACCTGTGTCATTTGCTAAAGCGATGGTTGGAGCAGCTGCAAATGCATCCACTGTCGCCAATACATCTGGTGATTTGTTTCCAGCAGGATCCGTAGCATTTACGATAATTTGGCTCTTATCTGCTAAACCTGGATTTGGAACAGACCACTTACCGCTCGCATCTACAGTTGTAGTGACAGTCGTTCCATCTGGGAATTTCACGTGAATAGTAGCACCTGGCTCACTTGTACCCGTGATTGGATCATGACCATTTACAGGGTTAACAACAGGCGCTTTTGGTGGAATACCATCTACAACCTCAGTTGCAGGATTTGAAGTATTTCCAGCCTTATCGGTTGCAGTTACCGTAACAGTATCGCCATCTTTTAAGCCTGGGTTTGGTACAGACCAGTTTCCTTTATCATCCGCTTGAACAGTCGTCGTCGTTCCATTTGGAAATTTAACAACAACTTCTGAGTTTGGTTCTGCTGTACCCGTAATAGGATCAACTAAATTAATTGGATTAATTTCTGGGGCATCTGGAGCAGTTTGGTCTCCACCAATAACCGGCCCTTTCTCAGAGCTATTACCCGCTGCATCTTTAGCCTCAATTGTACCTTTTTCACCTTCTTCTAATGGGTTTGGTCCAACATGCCAATGACCACTCGGATCAACCGTAGTTGTAACTGTATTACCATCTTTATCAGTAATGGTTACTTTTGAACCAGGCTCACCAGTTCCCCCCAAACCATTCGCATTATTTTCAGTCACAACAGGAATCGGCGGTGGAGTTTGATCACCACCTACAATTGGATCTTTACCTGATGTATTTCCAGCTGGATCTTTGGCTTCAATTGTGCCTTTTTCACCTTCTTCTAGTGGGTTCTCAGGACCAATATGCCAATTACCGCTTGGATCAACCGTAGTCGTTACTGTATTGCCATCTTTGTCTGTAATGATAACTTTTGAACCAGGCTCACCTGTACCACCAATTCCATCGCCATTATTTTCAGTCACAATTGGTTTGCTTGGTGGAGTTTGATCGCCTCCTACAATTGGATCTTTACCAGAGGTATTACCAGCTGGATCTTTGGCTTCAATTGTGCCTTTTTCACCTTCTTCTAGTGGGTTCTCAGGTCCAATATGCCAATTACCGCTCGGATCAACCGTAGTCGTTACTGTATTACCATCTTTGTCAGTAATAATCACTTCTGAACCTGGTTCGCCTGTACCACCAATTCCATCACCATTGTTTTCAGTCACAATTGGTTTGCTTGGTGGAATTGCATCTACAATAGCTGTTGCATCATCACCTTTATTACCTGCTGGGTCTGTTGCATTGGCTTTAATCTCATCACCATCTTTTAGACCTGGATTTGGAACTTCCCAGTGTCC
>NZ_KB849537.1:2450-184838 GCF_000368565.1 Acinetobacter gerneri DSM 14967 = CIP 107464 = MTCC 9824
TATTACCTGCTGGGTCTGTTGCATTGGCTTTAATCTCATCACCATCTTTTAGACCTGGATTTGGAACTTCCCAGTGTCCTGTCGAATCAACATGTACAGTTGCTGTCTTACCATCAGGATAAGTCACTGTCACTGTAGAATCCGGCTCTGCTGTACCTGTAATAGGATCTTTGCCATTAACAGGGTCAATCACTGGTTTTGTAGGCGCAGTTTGGTCACCACCAATCACCTCACCTTTTCCTGAACCATTACCTGCAGGATCAGTCGCCTCAATTGTACCTTTTTCACCTTCTTCTAATGGATTTTCAGGACCAATATGCCAATGACCACTTGGATCAACAATGGTCGTCACTGTATTACCATCTTTGTCTGTGATAATCACTTTTGAGCCAGGCTCACCTGTACCACCAATACCGTTACTATTATTTTCAGTCACTGTTGGAATTGGAGGCGGTGTTTTATCCCCAGGATTGCTTGATGAACCGCCACTATCTGCAGCGGCAGCAATGCCACCAATAACCGCAGCACCTGCCGCCCAAGGCAAGATCAAAGCAGCTAAGCCTTCATGATCTGATGATAACAATGCATCAACGCTATCAACATAATGATATTTAATCGTATCCGTTACAGCACCATTGGCATCACTAAATTCTGCCCATGCAACTTTTCCTTGATCATCTTCAAACACCAAAGTGTTATCAGTAGTATTTTTATCATTAAAAAAGTGATCAACAACAATGGTTTCGCCATTTTTTAAAGTAATAACAGCAGCATTGCCACTTCTGGTTATTTTCGCAACATCATTCGGGTTAATCTTCAAGACAACCAATGAACTTTCAGTCAAGCTGACTTCATTTGCATCTGTTTGATTGATGGTCTGATGGCTTTGTTTTGAAATTATTGAAATTTTTGACATAAAGAACGCCTCTAAGAATTATAAATACTGTCGCTGCTACGTTTCTCTTTCTCAGTAGAAAATCGCAACAACATCACAGCAAAAACAAATAAACGTGATGATTATCACACTAATAATGGTATATGTATATTTATTTCACTATTTTTAAGATAAAAGTGATTTTATTTTTGCTTTGTTTCAAAAAATGACTATATAACAATCAAAGGTTTAGCTTTATTAAAAAATAGCAATTTTAAAAGATTGACTTTTCAAAAAGTCTTAAAATAGGTTATTTTTGATTGAAGTTTCAATTATTTTATTTTGAAGCAATTTACTATAAATATATAATTTACAATCACTTAAAAATTAATATTTATAGAAAGGTTTATGTTTTTATATATTATTTTTTGTGTTTAAAGAGCTTAAAAAAAAAGAAGTATTAATCTACATTATTGTATTTTTGTGTTTTTTTGTAATGGAGCAATAAGTGTTAATTATTGCTCCGTTTTTCTTTTTTGTGTTTAGAAATTGTTCGGATTTTCTAAACGTTTTACTTCTTGAACTTTACTAGGGTGATGTACTGCCGCAACACCATCATCATCACGCTTATCGACTAATGCTTCAGGGTTATATATCGTAATTGTTTCACGACCTTCACTATCTTCGCCCACAATATACTTAATACCTTTGCGATTCATTTTATTACACATTCTTTGGTACCAACCTTTAAAACCCGTTTTAGGTTCATCAGGGTTATAATAAAATGCATTCATGACTTCTGGCAGACCTAAACCACAGACCACACCCGATAGTAAAACGCTAATAAAGGTATAGCCGATCAAAATACTGCTATATTCACGTAACTCTGGAATATTGGCTACCGCAAGAATCAATGCCAATGAAATACCGCCACGTACCCCGCCCCAAGACAAAATGGCGAGACTTCCGTTGTACGTTTTCTTTCTGAATGATGGGAAAAATGCAAATGCCAAGAAGTTTGCTGCAAAACGTGAAAGGTGCAAGATAATAAAAGCAACAATACCGCCTAATATTAAACTTGTACTCAGATCTAAAATAAAAATTTCTAGTCCAATCAAAGTGAATAGGAAGGAATTAATAATACCTTCCACCGTATGCCAAAAATGGTTTACTTCACGAATTTCACGATCTTGTAAAATTTCCTTCCATTTATTACCAACAATCAGTCCACCGATAACACAGGCAATCGGTGCAGAAGCATGCGCAAATAAAGCAACCAAATAAGAACCACATGCCAATAAAGCAGTCGTTAAAATCAAAGATTCCATTTCATGTTTACCACGCAGTAAACGTAAAATGCCCAGACCAAAGGCCCACCCAATAATCACTGCCACAACGATTTCATAAAGCAAATTTTGTAAAGTGACCCAGATACTAAAATGTTCCCCTTCTAATACATTCAACAAAGTCATAAATAATGCAATACACATTGCATCATTAAATAGTGATTCACCTTCGAGTTTTACAATCAAATGATGTGGTGCACGAACCGAACTCAATACCCCTTTGATCCCAATCGGGTCTGTTGCACCCAAAGCCGATCCCAACAATAACAGCACTAAAATTGGAACAGGATTCCCGATCAAATATTGAAAGCCATAAATCAGCCCAGCAAAAAAGATTGCACACAGAACCAAAGCGATGGTTGCCAAAATACTGATCGGTTTCCAGTAGCTTCTTAAATCCGAAACTTTAAATTTGAGTGCCGATGAGGTCAGGATAAAGCAAATCACACCATTCACTAAAAAATCATAAAAATCGATTTTCCGAACAGCTTCTTCAATGTTGTGAATGTTAATGGTTATAAAATGATTACCACTTAAAAGACTCGCCCCCCATTGTAAAAGGAAGACAAAAATTGCTGAAACAATAGGCACACCGATTGCTTGCGGAAAATCCAGAATACGCTTATTAAAAATTGTAGTCGCAATGGATAAAGCAAAAACGACGGTTAAAATTTGGAGTATGAAAAAATTACCCATGCAAACCCTTATTAATTTTTAATTTATGAATGAAGTTAGACACAGACTCATCAAACATTTCGACCGCCGAATCGAAAGCAGAAATGAAAAAAGAAAAAGAATGCAAAAATATTTTACAAAAAATGTTGCTTTTATGTCCCCCTAAAATTACATCTTTTTTACATAAAAAATCCCATAAAATTTGGGATCACATTGAGACCGATAAAAAATCGAAAATATAAACCATATTTATTAGACTTCTTTCATAAATTAAAAAAGATCTGGTATTTTGGTGAAAAATATCATACGGTCACATCTACCGTGAGTCATTTAATTTACTTTGCGTAGACAATCTTTCTTACTTTGTTTTTGGACAAAGTAAGCAAAACCATTTGTCGAACAAATGGGCATACATCCCTGTAGCCCTTGTTCGACGGACGGCATCCTGCCTTAATTGCAAATTTCATTAGGATTTGAAGCAAAATGATTAGAGTATAACTTTGAGCAATAAATGACTTATGCAAGAACTCTATTAAATAACTTACATAAATAGATTTTAGATTAAAATTATTCAAGGGATTAAATCCCCCAATCACGATTAAAAATCGTTGAATGGAATAAAAAA
This sequence comes from Acinetobacter gerneri DSM 14967 = CIP 107464 = MTCC 9824, assembly GCF_000368565.1. Lineage (GTDB taxonomy): Bacteria > Pseudomonadota > Gammaproteobacteria > Pseudomonadales > Moraxellaceae > Acinetobacter > Acinetobacter gerneri. Next base: position 5,971 of record NZ_KB849537.1, read on the forward strand.
ACTCAACTGGTCTAGCGTTGAGTTTTTTTAAATGAACGAGAAATACAAATCAAATACTTGATTTAAAAGTATCGCATTGGTTGATATCACCCGATTTAAAACCAGTTTGGAACCATTGCATACGCTGTGCACTTGTACCGTGAGTAAAACTATCTGGCACTACCTGCCCTGTAGCACGGCGTTGTAGATAGTCATCACCAATTTTTTGTGCTGCATCCATCGCAACTTCTATATCACCTTGCTGCAAGAAATTCGTTCTTTCCTGAGTATGATTTGCCCAAACACCCGCAAGACAATCCGCTTGCAACTCCTGGCGAACTGAAAGCTGATTACCTTGAACTTTAGAAGACTGCTGGCGAGCCTGTTGAACTTGTGAAGAAATACCTAACAAGTTTTGAACATGGTGGCCGACCTCGTGTGCGATCACATAAGCTTTGGCAAAGTCACCAGCCTGTTTAGAGGAAGAGTTTGCATCCCCCGAAATTCCCATCTGCTGGCGCATATCTCTAAAGAAATTGGTATCAATATAGACTTTTTGATCAGCTGGGCAATAAAACGGCCCCATAGCCGACTCGGCAGTCCCACATCCCGAACGCACAGCACCAGTAAACATGACTAAACGTGGGGCTTTGTATTGCATATTATTTTGCTGAAAAATCGGAGTCCATGTATCTTCCGTATCCGCAAGAACCGTCTTAACAAATGCACCATCCTCCTTTTGTTCAGCAGTCAAACTTTCAGGATTGGCTTGTTGAGGTTGGCTTTGCGTGGTGAGTTGCTTAGTCGCCTGATAAGTTTGCTGCGGATCAGCACCAAAAAACTTCCAAGCAACAAACGCTACAACCAAACCGAGAATACTAATCCCCCCAGCCTTTACCCCACCGCCGCCACGTTGATCTTCCACATTACCGCTTTCGCGTCGACCTTTCCAAAGCATTGTGATTTTCCTTAATTATTTTCCATTATTATAGGCTCTGATCATGATAAAAAACATGAATTGTAATAACCTCAAAATGGTACATATGCTTGATATAAAACAAAACTGTGTACCACCGCTCATTTGTTTTACATATAAAGTAATTTTAGTGAGATTTTTTCCAGATTTTCCCGAACAACTTCACAATTAATAATACGACAAATCCAGCAATTATACCCAAACCAAAATTAAGTAAGGTGGGTGTTACTGCACCTATAATATTACCAACACTAGGAATATGTTCAATATGATCAACGGTATTTTCAGTTAAATGATGCAAAACAGGAACAGCGTGATTGATAATCCCGCCACCCACCAAAAACATCGCAATCGTGCCGACAAAAGTCAGTGTTTTCATCAAAATTGGAGCAAATGCCAATAATCCTCGACCTATTGATTGTTGTACGGTAGATACTTTTTTTGTCAGATAAAGTCCAAGATCATCAATTTTGACAATCATAGCGACAAATCCATAAACACCTACAGTCATAATGACTGCAATAATAGACAAAACAGCTACTTTATTGGCAAATGAGGTTGTGGCAACTGTTCCCAGTGAAATCACCACAATTTCAGCAGATAATACAAAATCGGTACGAATTGCACCTTTGATTTTCTCTTTTTCAAAAGTCGCTAAATCTATTTCTTTTTCATTTAATTCTTCAGTTGCATCTTCAACCGTTTTTGCCTTTTTATGCTGAAACGTATGAATTACTTTTTCAACGCCTTCATAGCATAAAAACAAGCCTCCAATCATCAATAGAGGACTGATTAACCACGGAGCTACAACACTGATCAAAAGTGCAAGAGGAACTAAAATGAGTTTATTTACAAAAGAACCTTTGGCGACACCTAAAACCACAGGTATCTCTCGTTCAGAACGTACACCTGACACTTGTTGCGCATTTAAAGCAAGATCATCCCCCAAGACACCTGCTGTTTTTTTTGCTGCTACTTTACTCATCACAGCGACATCGTCCAGTACAGTTGCAATGTCATCCAATAAGATCAATAAGCTACTCGCCATTTTTATTCCTTATTCATTTGATTTGGCAATTTAATAAAATTTTAAGCTTTAATTTTAAAAAAAGTAATCCGTTGTACAAATTATATTGAAAATAACATCATTATTTTCCTGACATAAAAAAAAATAATCCCGTACAATATATCGCATTCGTAGAAACAACAGATGTCGCACACACGACTTTGGATATTAAGATAATGAGTAATCAAGACAATCGCCCGATCATCTTGACCGGCGACCGTCCAACTGGACAACTTCATTTAGGTCATTTCGTAGGTTCGTTACGTTCACGTGTAGGCTTACAAGATTCGCATCATCAACATTTATTATTGGCAGATGCACAAGCTCTCACAGACAATGCTGACAACTTCGAAAAAGTTCGTCGCAATATTATCGAAGTTGCTACCGATTATCTTGCTGTAGGGATTGATCCAACCAAGACCACGATTTGTGTGCAATCTTGCTTACCAGCGCTGAACGAACTTACGATGTTGTATCTCAACTTTGTGACTGTTGCTCGTTTAGAACGTAATCCAACAATTAAATCTGAAATCCAAATGCGTGGTTTCGAGCGTGATATTCCTGCTGGATTCCTATGCTACCCTGTTGCACAGGCTGCTGACATTACAGCATTTAAAGCTACGGTTGTTCCTGTAGGTGAAGACCAAATTCCGATGATTGAACAAACCAATGAAATTGTTCGTCGTTTAAATCGTCAAATTGGTCAAGATATTTTGCCTGAATGTAAGGCATTACTTTCAAATATGGGACGTTTACCTGGTTTTGATGGTAAGGCGAAAATGTCTAAATCTTTGGGCAATACCATCGTGCTTGATGCCTCTGATAAAGACATCAAAAAAGCAGTAAATGCTATGTATACCGACCCAAATCACCTTCGTATCGAAGATCCAGGTCAAGTTGAAGGTAATGTGGTCTTTACTTATCTTGATGCTTTCGATCCAAATAAAGAAGAAGTTGAAGAGTTGAAAGCACATTATCGTCGTGGTGGATTAGGCGATGGTACTGTGAAAAAACGTCTTGAAGCCGTATTGAAAGAGCTGATCGGTCCAATCCGTGAACGTCGCCAAGAACTTGCCAAAGATCCTGATTATATTATGGATATCTTGAAACAAGGTACGGATAAATGCCGAATCATCACCCAAGAAACTTTGGATGAAGTTAAAAATGGTCTAGGTGTGTTTCATTTTTAATTATTATAATAAGTAATTAATTTAAAAGCTTTTCTTCGGGAAAGCTTTTTTTCACCCCATAAAAATAATATGATTAACATCACATTTTTTACATTATTTAACAAACATATCACATTAAAGTCTTTTCACTCATATCTAATTATCATAAGATATCTTCAATGCATATAAGTTGATCCCAAAAAGCTTATAGCAACCATTTAACCGGATCTGTGAGAGCAGATTCGTTGTACTACGCAATGACAACCCCAATCATTGCGTATTTTTTTGTCTTTTTTTGATGAATTTTCATTGTTAAATGATCTCAGTCTTACAACATTTCCAATGCCTAACTTCCATATTTTAACGATAAGTTATTATTTTAATATAATTTTTTAAAAATAAAAATTTCGAGTTATTTTTTTCTATATTTTGATTCTATTTATGATTGATCTTTAACTGTGATCTTGTTTTAATCAAATGAATTGAATATATATTTTCTTACTCTAAATATAATGAGCATCTAAAATAATGTGGGACATCATTTTACACCCCAACAATATGGTCTTTAGCATTAGTATTTGTCTAATGCTGCTTCTTGGTATTTTTGAAGGGCTTTTACTTATCGTTGGTTCAACAACACAAGGATTTTTAGATCAGTTTGTACCTGATCAACTCAGTGATCTGCAACATCATCCTGAGATTGAAACTCAAGCAGATCACAGCCTAAGTGTTAAATTTTTGGATTGGCTTTATCTAGGCCGCGTCCCTGTTTTAGTTTGGTTAATTATTTTTTTAACAACCTACGGATTGACGGGTTTTATTTGTCAGATTATTTTTTTCAAAATTAGCGCACATTATTTACCTGCATGGATCATTGCTCCAGTTTGTCTTTTTTTATGTATGCCACTGGTTCGTGTATGTGCAGCGATTATTGCAAAAATTTTACCCAAAGATGAAACCACAGCAATCCATGCTGAAGATCTCATTGGGCGAAAAGCTGTTATCGTTTTAGGGCAAGCCAAACAGCACTCACCTGCTGAGGCTAAAGTTCAAGATCAGTTTGGACAAATACATTACATCTTAGTCGAACCTGAATCCGACATTATTTTTAATCAAGGTCAAGAAGTTTTATTGACGCAAAAAACACAACAAGGTTTTCAAGCAATTGAAATCTAAATTTATAATCAAATAAATGAGAAGATTTACATGATAAGTTCATCCTTATATCAAATTTTGACTATCGCAGGTGTGATTTTACTTGCGCTCATCATTATCGGGGTCATTATTGCCCGACTCTATAAACGCTCAAGTAAAGAAGTTTCATTTGTCCGTACTGGATTTGGCGGTGAGAAAGTCATTTTAAATGGCGGCGCAATCGTATTGCCTGTTTTACATGAAGTGATCCCTGTCAATATGAATACGCTTCGCCTAGAAGTAAGACGAGCTTCTGATCAAGCCTTGATTACCCGTGATCGTATGCGTGTAGATGTCATGGCTGAGTTTTATGTACGGGTAAAACCTATGGCAGAGTCGATCGCAACTGCGGCTCAGACATTGGGTAAAAAAACCATGTCACCTCAAGAGCTGAAAGATTTGGTAGAAGGTAAATTTGTCGATTCTTTACGTGCTGTAGCTGCTGAAATGGCAATGGAAGAATTACATGAAAAACGTGTTGATTTCGTGCAAAAAGTACAACAGGTGGTGTCAGAAGATCTATATAAAAATGGTTTGGAACTCGAAACGGTATCATTGACAGGACTTGACCAGACCAGCTTTGAATATTTTAATCCTCAAAATGCCTTTGATGCCGAAGGTTTAACAAAACTCACTGAAACCATCGAAGATCGTCGTAAAAAACGTAATGATATTGAGCAAGACAATGACTTGGCGATTAAAGCCAAAAACCTAGAAACAGAACAAGCAAGACTGCAAATTTTACGTGAAGAAGAATACGCAAAACTGCAACAAGAACGTGAAATTTCTATCCGTCGTGCTGAACAATTGGCTGAAATTGCAACACAAGAAGCTTCAAAAAAACGTGAAGCAGAAGAAGCACAAATTGCTGCAAATCGTGAAGTTGAATTGAAACGAATCGCCTCTGCTCGTGATGTTGAAAATGAAAATATTTTAAAAGCACAGTTGATCCAAAAAGCACAAGTCGAACAGAAAAAAACCATTGAACTGGCTGAACAAGATCGTGCAATTGCGATTGCTGAAAAATCGCGTGCAGAATCAGAAGCCAAAGCTCAAGCAGACCAAGCGCGTGCGGCTGCGGTAAAAGCTGAAGAAGAAGTTTTGACTGTTCGTGAAACACAACGTGCAGAACGTGAAAAAGCAGTTGAACTTGTTGCCGCAAAACAAGCCGCTGAAAAAGATGCGATTGCAATTACCGTTGCTGCTGAAGCAAGTAAAAAAGCAGCAGTCGACGAAGCAGAGGCGATTCGTATCAGCGCTGAAGCTGAAGCTGAGAAACACCGTTTACAAGCCAAAGGTGAAGCTGATGCAAAAAAACTCCTCGCAGAAGCGCAAGAGAAACAATATCAAGTTGATGCTGAAGGTACACGTGCAGTCAATGAAGCAAATAATGTACTCTCTCCTGAACAAGTTGAAATGCAAGTACGCTTAGCCTTGATTAAATATTTACCTGAAATCATTCGTGAAAGTGTTAAACCAATGGAAAATATTGATGACATCAAAATTTTGCAGGTGAATGGTTTAAATGGTGCAGGCGGTGCATCTGTTGCTACAGCAGATAATGCGGAACAAGGACAAGTGGCTTTATCTGATCAAGTTGTCAATAGTGCCCTTCGCTATCGTTCACAAGCACCTTTGATTGATAGCTTGATGAATGAATTGGGTATACACGGTGGGGATATCAATGGTTTGACCCAAGGTTTAAAGCCTCAAGCGAAACACGATAAGTAATCAGAAATTATCATAAATAATGAGGCTGAACATTCAGCCTTATTTTTATTAAATTTAGCACCTGTGATCTAAAATAATTTAGTCGCGATCCGCAAATACTGGATCAGTTAAATCTGGTATTTTAGGTGCCGTTAAAAAATGTGGATGCCCTTGTTCTGCAATATATTTTCCACGCCTTAAATCTTGTGGGGCGAGATAATATTCATAAGCACCATCAAGTGATCTGATGGTTTTACCTCTTTTTAAATAGGCCTCTTTAATTTTAAAATCTTCATCAAAATCAAGTACAATTTTGCCAAACTCTGCTTCATGAGCAGGAGTTTCATTTCGAGCCAATGAGGAAAGCGGAAAAAGCTCTTGGAAATTTTTAAAATATAAGGCTAGATTTGGATCTTGGTAATAAGGGATATACCCATCAGCGGACCATTTTGGAATAGGAAACATATGGATTTCAACATAATAACGAACACCTGTAGGCTTATAGGTAAGCCAAGTTCCAATTTTGACAGGCGCTGCTTTTAAATGTGTTTTGTCTGCTTCTAATTGATCATCCAATATTTCATAACGCTCAACATTGGCATATTCTGCATAGTATTCACCTGACCAGTCAGCATCTGGTGCATTAACCTCCAAATTCCAAGGGAACTTAGTTTGCAACATTTTATACCAGTCAGAATTGACTTTTAATGTTCCATCCATCCAACGTTTATAAATCGCAGGGTTACGTTTTTTAAAGTCGTCCAGAGCCGACTGAACATGTTTTTTTCTGATATCGTTAGTTTTTAGGTACTCTAAGTTCCCTGTATAATTTAAACCTACATGTTGAATATAATCTGCATCTATTTTTGTCGCTTGCCACGATCTGATTTCCTTACGAGTCCCTGCTCCTATAGCATATAAGATAATCCAGCCTTTGGGTGCAAAACCGATGTCAAAAGTATCATACACATTTGGTGACGGATTATCCGTATCATCCGCTGTTCCTTTATGTACTGTAGTCATTAAGTCATAAATTTTTTCTTTTGGGAGTGGTTGTATAAGTTGATAAAACTGATTGTCATAACTATCAAAAAAAGTCAGATGAAGCATCTCTGGTAAGGGCTGTTTAAACAGGTTGCCACCAAGAGGTGTACTTCCAAGCCCCCACCAACCAGATGGTCCATCTACTGTGCGAAGCCAAGTACCATCCGCAAGGTGAAATGAGGTTTGCATATTGGTATCGACAGGAGATTTTACTACCCTTGATTCAACTGCTATGGCATTAGTATTGTCTTTGTAATTGGTAAAAGTTCCAGAGGAAAGGCTTACTCCCCATTCAATTTCAAATTGTTTCGTATTCATGTGTTTTACTTTATAGATATGGAAAAGATAAAATGAAAAAGCACCCAAGAATGCTATCAAAAAAAATGCAGTTAAAAATTTCCGATTAAGCATGGTGAACTTCTCGATATGGGAGATCGTTTTTCAACCTAATTGAATACCCTACATTTCTACCTAGACCATAGTAGGAGCCAGGGTCTCCAAAAAATTTTTGTGCAGACCAATGTAAAAATTGATGTCGTAGGTTTCTGACTTGTTCTCTATTGGTTAATCTTAAATCTAGTTTCCCCCCCCATGAGACTTTACTCATCACTGTAGAAGGATGACGATTGATTAACTCCTTAAGTATTCCAATTAGACCATCATTTTCATAATCTACGATTGTTTGTTTAAATTGGATCAGTGCAAACTTTTGAGCCATTAAACGCATAGTTTTTAATGGTATTTTGTGATAATCAAATGGAATTCCTGTTATATTCTTTTCAGTGTCTTTGGCTGGTCTTCTAGCTTGGTAGTCTTGAGATATACTGCTTGGCGGTAATGGGTAACTTAAAGGTCGTATATCATTTTCAAAATAAAAGCCTTGTTCGATAAACCATTTTTTTAATTTATTTGTTGTTATTGCATATTCGTCACCTTTTCCATCAGGGTAACTTCCACCAATATCTGAATGAGCCCCATTCATAGTGACTTCAAAGCCAAACTTTTCTTTTAAAGCAAGTGTAATATCTGTCAAATCAAAGTATTCACGATATTCATCGGCTGCTACGATATGAAAAACTTTGATATTTTTTTTATCCTGTGCATTTAAGCTAGAAAAATCTAAGTAAAGTTCTTTGTTATCATTATAAAAATTAGGTTTTGATGGCCAGACTGGCTGAAAAGAAGAAACCGTATCAAATATCCCGACAAATCTAAACGTCATTTGTGCCGCACTGAGCCCCCAACCTTTAAAAAAGTGAGGATAGTTTTTAACCATTCCGACAAAGTGTCTTGCAGTTGCAGCACCACGGCTAAAACCAAAGACATTAAATATTATTATGGATGGCTTTTGATTTCTATCATTAAATTTTTTATATCTTTCTTGTATTAGTGAAAAGGCTTGTGAAGCTCTAGCTACTATCCCTGTTTTCCCACTGCCTGCTGCAAAGCCTCTCGTATCATCATTATTATATTTTTCTGTCCCCATACCTTCAACATAGACCCAAATATTATCTTTATTCTCATTGTACTGTTGGGTAAAAAGATGGGCTACATTTGAATAGGCATTGCGATAGCTTTCCATATCTTTATTTTGATCAATTTTTCGTTGAGTATCTCTGGTACTTCTTTGATAATAATCAATATTATACATATTATTTTTTGTGCCATCAAAGAATACATTGACCACTATTGGTTTTACCGTCAACGGTACAGACGAATTTGGAGGCTTATTCGTAGAAACTGTTGTAAGTGGTTTTTGCTTTGACTTACTTTGGTCTTGTACTGGAAGCGTTGCCATATTTTTCCCCATTATTCTTCATTTTCACTATTATTTGTCTCGTCGAAATCTTCTGGATCACTAGCATCATCATTTGAGTCTAATTCATCATCACTATTAGGATCCGTATCCTCACCATCATCAGCATATATTTCAAATTGACAGCCTTGATAACCAGAACCTAGACGGATGGTTTCACCGTTTTCATTACTTATCCCTCTAAAAATCTGCCCCGATGCAGTCACGATTTTGTAAGCGAAACCCGCAACTGCATCCCCTTGAGGATTTTTCAATATAAACATTTCGTTATAAGGATCTTTTGGTATCGCATAATCGATTGTTTTAGGACCATATTTTATAAACTGCTTGGTATAAGCCTTTATTTCTCCTTGAGTACCGAGTTCTATATGGTCAGGAGTAAGTTTGATGTAGTTTCCTTTCACGTTCAGCAATATTTCTTGATCAGCTGCGATTTCAACTGATTTCTTTTTACTGATGATTTTCAGCACTTTGTCGGCAATAATATCCATCGCATCTGTCTGCGCATGTATTTCCGTTTTTCCATGTGCTGCAATGAGTTTCATTCCCTGCTTTACTGCAAATAAACTGATTTTTTCTATAGCATGAGCAACAAAATTCTTTTGAGTGCTGGCGTGGAGATTACCTTTTGCGATTTGGTTAATGTCTTGATCACTAGTAAGATGAATATTTTCTGCTGTACTGAGCCCAATCCCTGAAGGGGATGAAAGTAGCAACATGGCTCGATTAAATTTTGCGATATCTTTTTGAATATTTTCCGCAAAAGATTTGAGTTGCTCGACTGTTGTAATTTCATCTGTTTGGTGCTGTTTCGCCACTTCGCTCAATGATTTGGCATATTCATAACTTTTGCTGATCTGCTGTTTAGCTTCTTCAGCATACATATGTTCGCCATTTGCATTTGTCTGAGCATAACTTGTGATCAACAGCCCATTTCCAGCACGTACAGCGCCATAGCTATCTGTACGAATTTCAAATCCAGTGCCACGATCTTTACTGCTTTCATCTTCTTTAGGAAAACTCAACTGTCCGAGATTGATTTGGCTTGCCGCAAAACTATTGTGTAATTGTGCGCTGATTTGCCCCTGAGTATCATCAAATCGAAGTTGGCTAAATCCATTCCCTTCGATTTCAGCCGTTTTTACCCCACTCAAATATCGGGTCTCTGGCAATTTACCTTTATGGTCAAATTTTGCAGGATATCGTGCTGCTTCATGAACACGACCTATGACGATTGGTCGATCTATATCAGCATCAAGATGTGATACCAGCACAATTTCGCCAATTCGAGGAAGATATCGTTCCCCGAAATTTGTTCCTGCAAATGCATTGAGTACAGGAACCCATGCAGAATCATTATCGTGATCATTTGTGCCAGATCCACCATCATGTTGATTATCTTTGGGTTTGATTAAAAAAGGGAATCGTACTTTGATCCGACCAAGCTCATCGACATGGACGACTTCGTTTGATGGACCGACCACTTTACAATGCATCATTGTTGCACGTGGTTTATCTGCTAAAGCATTGTATTCGGGAACAATGACTGTATTTTTTCGATGAAGTACCAGTTCATTTTCCTGTCTTTCACCCAAAGTATCTGAAATAAAATGAGTCCACTGACTTTGTTTCAGCAAATGATTGAAGTGGTCATTCAGCTGTTTTGGAATATTGTTTTGACAATAAAATTTTTTGGCAAAAATTAAATAGCGATTATCATCATCTTTATGCTGATCAATCAGTTCATGCCCTTCTAACTGAAACCATTGTCCAATAGCCGCATCTCGAACCGTGCTTTTAGCAATAAATACTTTAGCCAATAAATTGTATTGATTGATTTGATTTTCTACAGTTGTTTCAAGCTGAGATAAATTTGCTTGAGGTGTTGCACTATGCCCTTCCAGATCAGCAATACAAGCAGGTTTAATCTCGAGCGCAGTATCTAGACCTGATTTTTCATTGGCATAATGATCGCTATGATGATGTTTGGAAGTCTGTAAAAAATCTTCTTGTTTAATCAAATCTGCGCGCCAGCGATGTCCATGTACCTGTGTCGGTTGCATGCTTCGTTTGGCTGAAAAATGTGTAATGCTATCCTGTGTTTCCGCGGCTGAACTGCGATGAAAGCGAATTATTTTTCTATCTAATTGTTTAAAATATGCATTGTGATCAATCAAACAAAGTTTTTGTGGCTGCAAGGCTGTACAAAAGGAGTCTACAAAAGGTGTTTGTTCCTGCAACATTGCATTGATGCCATGTTCAGCCAATAATCTTAAAATAAATTGTTTATCGGATTCATTTCTTTGAGTTATTTGCGCATGAGCTGGATAAGTTTTCTTTAAACCCTCCAAATTTAATCGCAGATAAAACATGAACATAGAACTGCATTGATACCATTCTTTAATAATAGTATCGACCACATATATCACTGATTTATCGATAAAAATCCGATTATTTATTCTTTTATCTAGGATTGATAATGGATCTTCAATCGTTAAAAGATAACTCGTCAATGCACCATCAGATGCCCCTTGTTCAGCAGCAACGATAACGCCTGTGGTCCTAAAATACTGTCCACTATCACATATTTGATCGACTGCAACTTGCACACCGATAAATTTCTTTAAAGCGATCGTTGAATCTGTAGAAAAACACAGTGCTGTAGCTTTCAAAAAATCTTTATTGATCGACTGAGATGCCTCGAAGTACTGAAGATACAATTTGTCATTTAAAAGTTGATCAGAAAATAAAATAGAGACAGGTCGTCGATATGATGTTAGCCCCATTTTTTCTAACATTTCAGAAAGTATATTTGACATTGTTGATGACTTATATTTCTACTACTCGATCAAATTTAGATCAAAAAAATAAGCAATGCAGCAAGTTTAAAAAAATTGTCTCATTCAATAACTGAATTTTCGTTTTTTGATAAATGTTGAATATTCAAATAAATTTACCTTAACCCAAAGGACAATAAAACCATATAGAACTTCAATAAAACAAGTCCATTTTTATTTTTAGTCAAATCATAGAGACTGGGCACATTCTAGAAAAATCGCCACAGTCCCATCTAAATAGAGATAGCGTTCAGATCCAATTTAACTCAGTCTATTTCTAAATAACCAAGCAGCCAAAGGCAAGGTAATACAAGTCAAAATCAGCATAGGAACAAAATTCCATGCCACTTGCATAAAACTCGCGCCTTCCAAATAAACCCGTCGAACCAGATCAATTGCAAAACGTAATGGATTTACATACGTTGCATACTCTAAAAAAGCAGGCATATTTTGCACTGGAGTCAGCAAACCAGACAGTAGCATCAAAGGCATCATGATTAAAAATGTATATTGCATGGCTTGTTGCATATTTAAAGAAATTGCAGAAATGGAAAGCCCAATACCAACCGTGGCGATATTGAAACAAAACAAGCCGAAATATAGCAAAACAAATGATCCATTCATTGGAATTTTAAACCAAAATAAAATGATCAACATAATAATAGTCGACTGAATCATGCCGATAATCACTGAAGGGATAGCCTTTCCGATCAAGAGTTGCATCGGATTTAACGGCGTCACCAAGAGCTGATCAAAAGTACTTTGTTCCCGTTCACGGGCTACAGACAAAGCCGACAAAAGTAGCGTTTGAATCATACTGAGTGAGGCAATCAATGCTGGCATCATGCTCCAGCGTGATTCAAGATTTGGGTTAAACCATGACCTCGTCTCTATCGTCATACTTGCCGTAGTTCCTGCACGATCTTCATTTAAACCATTTACAATCGTATTGATATAAGAGGATGCAATGCCTGCTGTAGATGAATTACGCGCATCCAAAATGAGTTGTATCGGTGAAGCTTGTTGCTGATTGAGCTTATTTTCAAAATCTGCGGGGATAACCAGTACCAATAAAGCTTTTTGCGAATCAATCTGCTCTGCAATTTGGGATGAATTTTCTAGATTTGCGACCCGATGAAAATGTCCTGAGCCATCCAGTCTGGCGATTAACTCTGTAGAAACTTGCCCTTTACTATGATCTAAAACAGCGTATTTTGCATTATTGACATCATAGGTCGCGGCATAGCCAAACAAAATGGCTTGAATAAGCGCAGGAGCAAATAAAATCACACGATTTGCTGGTTCTTTGATAATCGTCAAAATTTCTTTTTGAATAAGAAATCCGAGCTGCCTAAACCAAATCATCAGTCCTTGCATAAAATCACCCCAATTTTTTACGTAAAGACAAACGTGAAGCATTGATCAGCACCAGTGCATAAATCAATAAAATTCCACATTCTTTAAAAATTAATGCCCAGTCATTGCCACTCAAAAATAGTGTTTTTAATAACTGCATAAAATGCGTTGCAGGTAAAAGTTGGCTAATAAATTGCACAATATAAGGCTGATTACTGAGATCAAATACAAAACCTGAAAGCATCATGGCAGGCATAAAACTAATCAACATTGCCAATTGACTGGCTTGAAACTGCCCTTTGGCATAGCCAGAAATCGTTAACCCAAGCGCCAACGACACCACAAGATACAGCATTGAAACTAAAATAATCGCACCTAGTGAACCTCGAATAGGAACATGAAAAATGAAATAACTCGCCAATAAACAAAGCACCAAATCAATCACACCAATAATCAAATAAGGTGCTAACTTGGCAAGCACTAATTCCAAAGGTCGAACTGGTGTGACAAACAATGCCTCTAAAGTTCCTCTTTCACGTTCTCTTGCAATCAATAAAGCCGTTAAAAATGCACCGATTAATGTCAAAATGAGCACCATCAATCCGGGCACTAAAAACCAAGTACTATTACTTGCCTCATTGAACCACATCCGTTGTTCTATGCTGATTGAGCCGACGCTACTTGATGAATTTGCACGATCAGATTGAATACCTGAAACTGTTGAAATTGCGCCAAGCACATAGCCCTGTAGCGAATTAGCGACTGTGGTATTGGCACCGTTTAAAATCAATTGAATCTGAGCTTGTCCCTGTGTTTGCTCATCTGCAAAATTGGCAGGAATATGCAAAATAGCATCCGTTTTATGCTGCATCAGTGCATTTTCAGCAGATTTAAAATCATGGAAATATTCAGCTTGTAGATATTTACTGCTGGATAAACCATTCCAGATTTGTACTGTTTGCGGGGTATCCTGATCAACCACAACTGCAACTCTAGCTTTGCTTAAATCAAATGAAAGCCCGTATCCAAAAAGTAAAATGAGCACAATCGGCAATAATAGTCCTACACCGAGGTTACTTTTATCACGTAACAATTGTTTTGATTCTTTGACAATGAGTGAGCATAAGCGCTGAAAATTTGTAGAGTAACTCATCCTGCCTCCACTTTATTTTGTCGTGATTTTTCACGTGCCTGTTCAACAATTGCAATAAAGGCGCTATTCATATCATGCACATTGTTCAATCCAGCTTGTTCACGAACTTGTTTCGGCGATCCCAATGCAAGCATTTTTCCAGCATCTTGTATGGCTATACGATCACAATATTCAGCTTCTTCCATAAAATGAGTGGTGACAATAACCGTAATGCCTTTGTTTGCCAGTTCACCGATGCTGTACCAAAATGAACGTCTTGCAACTGGATCAATGCCACTGGTCGGCTCATCCAAAAAGACGATTTCTGGTTCATGTACCAATGCCACTGCCATCGATAAGCGTTGCTTATATCCCCCTGGTAAATCACCACTATTGGCATTTTCATCGAGATTAAATTGTTTTAAAACTTTCGCTATATGTTGCTTTAAGGTCTTGCCGCATAAGCCATAAGCACCCGCAAAAAAAGTTAAATTTTCACGTACTGAAAGATTGGAATACAACGCAAATTTCTGTGAAACATAACCAATTTTTCCACGTGCCTTTGCTCGGGCATGACGCAAATTGACACCTGCAACTTCTAAAAATCCACTTGTCGCAGGCAATAATCCACATAACATCCTAAATGTTGTGGTTTTCCCTGCGCCATTTGGACCCAATAGTCCAAAAATTTCGCCACGTTTTACTTCAAATGAGGTATTGGCAACTGCAGTAAATTCTCCAAATTTTCGTACTAAATCTTTAACGACAATGACGGGTTCATTTGTATCGATTTCTGTATCAGTCGACGATGATTGATTATTTTCATAAAGCTGCGTACCAGTATTTGCTTCAGTATTGGCTTTGTGTAGCAGCATCATAAACGCATCTTCAAGTTCTGCTTCACGTGAAACAGCTTGAGTATTTTCAGGGAAAATATGTTTTATCTTTTCGATGTTCGACTGAAAACTAATAAAGCGAACCAGATCACCTTTGGGCACGGCATCAATAATATCTTGGGTTTGTTCGAGTAGATGCGCCTGTAAAACCCGTGATTTCATCTGTGCAGGAGGCTTAATCTGCCAAGTTAATCCCTGTACTAATGAAGTAATTTCAAGCGGAGTTCCCTGCTGTAAAATTCGACCTTGGTACATCACAAAAACTTGATCACAACGTTCTGCTTCGTCCATATAAGCTGTACTAATAATGACACTCAATTGTTCTTGCTTGACCAGCTCTTCAATAATCTTCCATAGGTCACGGCGAGATAAAGGATCTACCCCCACACTAGGCTCATCGAGCAGTAACAATTGTGGAGAACGAACCAAAGTGCAGGCCAAACCTAGTTTTTGTTTCATACCACCCGATAAATTTCCAGCAAGCCGATCTGTAAATCGTGTTAAATCGGTAATACTCAACAAACGAGCAAATCTTTCCTGACGCATTTCATGTGAAATACCATGTAAATCTGCGTATAAATCTAAATTTTCTTGAACGCTCAAATCTTCATACAAACCAAATTTTTGTGGCATATAACTGATCTGATCTTGTATTTGCTGCGGATGTTTTTCAACATCAATGCCCAATACCTGCAACGATCCTGACGTTGGAGCATAGAGTCCTGCAATCATTCTCAAAAAAGTACTTTTGCCTGCACCATCAGGACCGACTAGCGCTGATATTTGCCCAGACTTCAAAGTCAAATTTAATTGATCAATCGCGATAATATCTGACTGATTTTTTTGCTCAGCTTTAAAATGGCAACTCAAATTTTGTGCTTCTACGACATTGATCAACTCAGACATAGATTTACTCTTTGGCTTGATTTTTCTGTAGTTTGACCGTGACAGGTTGTCCCATTTTCAAGCGATCTTTTGCATCATCAACGTATATGCGCACTTCATAAACCAGATTGGTTCTCAAGTCCTCTGTTTGCACCGTTTTTGGCGTAAACTCAGCAACAGATGAGATATAACCAATTTTCCCAATAATGGCTTGATCTGGATTGGCATCGGTATAAACCTGCGCAGCTTCGCCCATAGTGACCGAACTTAAATCAGTTTCACTGACATAAACCCGAATCCATTTAGGATCCGTCAGCGCCAAGGTATATACAGGCTTCTGTGCAGTGGTCATGTCACCGGGTTCCTGCAAACGTGCACGTACGATCGCATGCACAGGTGAACGTAAATCCGCTTGCGAAAGTTGATATTTCAATAAATTTAAATTGGCTTCTGCTGCTTTAAACTGAGCCAATGTTGCTTCACGTTGCTCTTGTCGGTCGCCTAAAAGCCTTAAATCTAAAGCTGCTTGCGCCACTTTTACCGAAGCTTCAGTCGTACTTTTTTTGCTTTTGGCAGCATCAAGTTCTTGCTTACTAATCGCATGACCACTGGTATCGTTATAAATCGTTTTCACACGATTATAATCAACCAATGCTTTGGCCTGCTCAGCTTGTGCAGAGGTTAATTGCGCCCGAGCCTGTGCGATTTCTTCGGGTCTAGCACCGACTTTTTGTTGTTTTACAGCTTGAGCTTGTATATCCAAATTTGCTTCAGCTTGTGCGATTTGAATCTTGAGTGCATTGACATCCAACTGTCCAAGAACCTGTCCTTTACTGACCCTATCTCCTTCTTGAACTGTCAACGATTGGATGCGCCCTGCATTTTCAAATGCCAAAGACACCTGCCGAATATCAACATTCCCATATAAAGTTAACTGTGTATCATCCTGATTTTTACTGTGATAAATCCAGTACCCTACTGCCGAAACAAGCAGCAATATCACAACACCCGCAACGATGAATTTCTTATTCATTGAAAAATAGACCTTTAAGCTGTCTGATCTGTTTTAGATCGCATAGTTTAAATTTAATTTAAATTTAAACTTAATTGCTCAAAAATGATATATTTATCTAAAGAAAAATTTGTAATAGGCTTTCATTTAACATTAACCTCATGTTTATCAATATTTTTTTAAATATGCGTTTTTTTAACACAATATATTTGGCTAAATTTTTAATTCTATTTAAACTATTGCCCGATATAAGCAACAAGGTTTTGATGAGATCAGCATGGGTAGAGCAAATCGAAGTGATGGCGATGTGACTAAAATAAAAATTTTAGAAGCAGCTGGAGAATTGATTGCTGAAAAAGGTTTCGCAAAATCATCTAATAAAGAGATTGCTCAAAAGGCTGAAGTCGATTTAGCCACCATCAATTATCATTTTGGTGGGCGTGATGGTTTGCATCGTGCGGTGATTTCAGTGGCTCATAAGTATTATTTAGATGCCAATGAACTTGCAAAACTAGCAGAAAATGATATACCTGCTGAAGATAAATTGAATCTATTTTTTAGAACAATCTTGAGTAAATTAAGCGGGAAAAAAAATTGGTATGCACAAGTTTTTGCCCAAGAATTACTCTCACCATCTTTGCAACTTGCTGATTTTATTCAAACTGAAGGTTTTGAAAAGTTTTATTTGATACGTAAAATCGTCAGTCAAGTTGCGGGTATTGATGAAAATTCACCTAAAATCTTACCATGTATGGTCAGTATCGTTACCCCTTGTATGATGCTTGTCGTTGCAGGTCAACGTCTCCCCCACCCAAATATGTTCAGCCCAATTATGAGTATGGATAGTACTGCTCTAGCTGAGCATTTTACTAAGTTTTGTATGGCGGGCTTAAAGGCGACTGCTATGGGAAATAGACATGGTTCAAACTAATTTTTATTGGTGAAAATTTAGACTTTATGATGTGACAAACCGAAGTCCCTTAAATACAAAAGTAAATATAGCTAAAATTAATAGATTTAGCACATACTCTAAAACACCTTGTGGTGGATTTTTGGCAATATAAAATCCATATATCAATAAAGCGAATAATAGTAAAAAGAACTTCATACACTTGCCCCATAAAAAGTATTTCATTTCCAAAAGTTTAAAAATAGCAACAATATTATTTAAAATTCTTATATTTGATTTCTATTTTATCATCATTGTAAAACAAAAAACCCAGCTTTCGCTGGGTTTCTTTAAATCAATTCAGAGCTTAGTGAGCAGCGAATTGGTTCATTGTGTTTTTAGCATCGTCATGCGCTTTCAATGCATTGTCACCAGAGAAGATTTCTTTGTGATCATCACCGATGTCAGAACCAGCCATTGCTTGGTGTTTAACACAAGAAATTGTACCGCGGATTTCTTTACGTTGAACGCCAGCAACATAAGCAAGCATACCTTGGTCGCCGAAGTAACCTTGAGCAAGCTCATGAGTAGAAAGAGCAGCTGTGTGGTAAGTCGGAAGTGTGATCAAGTGATGGAACACACCAGCTTCACGAGAAGCATCAGCTTGGAATGTACGTACTTTCTCATCAGCATCAGCAGCTAAGTCAGTGTTGTCGTATTCAGCGCTCATCAACTTAGCACGGTCGTAAGCAGAAACGTCTTTACCTTCAGCAACCCAACGGTCGTAAGCTTGTTGACGGAAGTTTAAAGTCCAGTTGAACGATGGAGAGTTGTTGTAAACAAGTTTAGCATTTGGAACAACTTCTTTAACACGGTTCACCATGTGAGCGATTTCTTCAACGTTTGGAGTCGCAGTTTCGATCCAAAGAAGGTCAGCACCGTTTTGTAAGCTAGACACACAGTCAAGTACAACGCGGTCGATTTGAGTGCCTTCACGGAACTGATACAAACCAGAAGCTAAACGTTTAGGACGGTGTAATTTACCATCACGTTTGATCAAGATTTCGTCTTCTTGAGCATCAGCGATGTCAATTTCTTGAGTATCTAAGTAGCTGATGTATTGAGAAGCGATGTCGCCTGGCTCTTTAACCACTGGGATTTTTTGAGTCAAGTCAGCGCCTTCAGAGTCAGTACGTGCAACGATGATACCGTCATCAAGACCCATTTCTAAGAATGCATAACGTAATGCATGGATTTTAGAGATGAAGTCTTCATGTGGAACTGTAACTTTACCAGCTTGGTGACCACATTGTTTAGCATCAGATACTTGGTTTTCGATTTGAAGCGCACAAGCACCAGCTTCGATCATTTTCTTAGCAAGTAAGTAAGTTGCTTCTTCGTTACCGAAACCAGCGTCGATGTCAGCAATAATTGGCACAACGTGAGTTTGGAAGTTGTCGATTTGTGAAGTGATTTCAGCAGCTTTAGCAGTATCGCCAGCTTCTTGAGCTTTTTTAAGCGCACGGAACAAATCGTTTAATTCTTTAGCATCAGCTTGGCGTAAGAAAGTATAGATTTCTTCGATTAACGCAGGAACTGAAGTTTTTTCGTGCATAGATTGGTCAGGAAGTGGACCGAATTCTGAACGAAGAGCAGCAACCATCCAACCAGAAAGGTAGATATAACGTTTGCTAGTAGTACCAAAATATTTTTTGTTCGCAATCATTTTTTGTTGTGCGATAAAGCCGTGCCAGCAACCCAAAGATTGAGTGTATTTGCTAGAATCAGCATCATATTCTGCCATATCACGACGCATAATTGCAGCTGTATATTTAGCAATGTCTAAACCAGTTTTGAAACGGTTTTGCATTTGCATACGTGCAGCATCTTCAGGACTGATGTCTGCCCAAGTGTTGCCGAATTTTGCTTTTAATTCGCGGATTGCATCAATCGCTGTTTGGTATGTAGTCATGATATTTTCCTGTAATAATAATAGGATTTCATCAGTCGAAGGCTTAAAATCTAGCGGTATTTATTTGTTCAGATTTCAGGCGCTTCGTTAGGATGAATACAGCTTAGATTGAGAAAAAAAATTAATCCAATATTCTAGGTTAATTCTCAGTATTTTTTTAAAAAATATATAGATCAAAGTCGTATTATAATTGTGATGATATTTTACAAGTTATTGTTTTATAACATTATATATAAATTTTAGTTTTTAATTTTTTGTATGATATACATACAAATCAAGTTTAAAATGATTATTAGACTTAAGTCGAGGTCAAATCAAAATTGGACATCAAACGTGTAAATCACTGTCAAAAAGGTCAATAGATCATCAATTTTATAAATACATTTTGCCCAATAATTCAGCATTTTTGAATAATATTTTTATTCTTAAATATCATTTTATTTGTTTTAATGAATTTAACGCGGGTATTTTGCTACTGCCAAAACAGCAACAAGATTTAGTATATAAGTATAAAAGGATATTTCAGCTGATCAATCCAACGTACCCATCTATTCAAACAAAAAATAATGCGAGAAAAAAATGTCGAAATTTAAAGCCATCCCAGTATTGTCTACAGTGATCATGTGCTTTTGCATTTCTATCACTGCTGTTGCAAAAAATTCGCCTCAACTTTCAGATCAGAAGCCCCAAAAAAGTGTGGCTGATACTTATGCTGATCTAAAGTCACAAGCCAGAAATAACCCATCAGTAGTTGAAATCATCACTTCTCCTGACGGATGGCAAGTGGTTTATGAAAAGAAAATAGATCGAACGGTCGTTTGGTCATTTACTCCAAAGACTGAAAAAGCCTACCCTGCTTTTGTACGTAGAGAAGTTACAGCAAAAGATGGCTTAGTCATGCGAGTGGTTTGTGAGGCTAAAAAACAAGACTGTGATGCCTTAGTCGAAACATTCAATCGAATGAATGCCGAAGCAATCGAAGAAGCTCAGTAAAATTCAGTTGTGAAAGTTCGACAGCCCCTAAAATACTGGCTTTAAAAGCTGAGTTTTAAAGCCAAAATAAAGATGAAACAACAGCTTGCTTATCGTATTTCAATGCAGGTGTTGCTGACATTTCAACTTAGTCACAATCATAAGTGAATAATGCTGTTAATTTCGTCAATTTCTAACACAAATCCGATTGCTTATGGCATAATCCCTACTTGATTTCATGATTTTATTTTCGGTATTTTTTTTATGAATCTTGAGCGGGTCGATCTCAACTTATTAATCTATCTTGACGTACTTCTTCGTGAAAAAAATGTCACTCGTGCCGCAGAACAATTAGGGGTAACCCAACCTGCAATGAGTAACATTTTACGCCGTTTACGTAATCTGTTTAATGATCCGCTTTTAATTCGTTCTTCTGAAGGTATGACACCGACTGAACGTGCGCTCGAATTGCAACCTCGTATTCGTGATGCACTGTCAGATTTGTCGATGATCTTAGAACCTCGTACCGAATTTAGACCTTATACCTCAAATCGTGTTTTCCGTATCATGACTTCGGACTATGCTGAGGCGACTCTGGTTCCTCGTTTAGTTAAAGCATTGCGCTCAGAAGCACCCAATGTCGTTTTGGACTTTTTAACACCGAGTGACGTGTCTTATCGTGATATGGAACAAGGTAAAGTTGATTTAGCGATTAACCGATTTAATGAAATCCCGCAAAGTTTTCACCAAGTTCTCGTTTGGCGTGACAGTTTTTCATGCCTACTCAACAACAAACACCCTGCGGTCAATAACCTCAATCTAAAAAGCTATCTAGATGCACAGCATATTTGGGTATCAAAAACTGGTATGGGCGTAGGCTTTGGGGTAAATCCTGAGAAACAAGCAGGTTTAGGCTGGATCGATCAAGCTTTAGAACGTATTGGGCAAAAACGTAAAATTTCAGTATTTACGCGTCATTATCAAATGCCAGGCTTATTGGCAGCAAATGTAGACCTGATTGCAACTTTACCGACACGTATTGCACGTCTTCAAGCCAAAAGTCAAAATCTGGTACTTAAAGATCCACCGTTTTATATTCCAGAATTTGAATTGAAAATGGCATGGTGCCCTCTTCTACATCATCATCCTGCACATCGTTGGTTACGCCAGTTGATTTTGTATGTTGCACGTCAAATGATCGAAGAAGAAAATCGTGAGTTTTTAATGAATAATTCACATTTTTCTCAATATTAAAATTATTTTTCTTATCTTCTACGCTTTTCAAGACTATACTTCCATCTAGGTGCTGATGAATTTCACCACCTAGATGTTTTTTATGTTAAAAAATATCTCATAATAATGACAAAACACAGGTGATTTGTGAGTCTTTTTCAGAATATTGTGATCATTGCTATCTTGATCGCTGGTGCTGGATTTTTATCATTAACTGAAATTGCACTTGCAGGTGCTCGAAAAGTTAAGCTGAAAATTTTGGCAGAAGCGGGAGATGAAAGAGCACAAAAGGTATTAGATCTTCAAGCGAACTCAGCAGATTTTTTTGCTGCATCGCAAATTGGTTTAAATGCCGTTGCCATCTTAGGTGGTATTTTAGGTGAAGGTGCGTTTCGCCCTTATTTCCTCAGCTTTGTTTCACGTTTTTATTCTGGTCAATGGGCTGAAACCATCAGCTTCTCTCTCTCATTCACTTTAGTGACGTCCTTATTTATTTTATTTGCTGACTTGATGCCAAAGCGTTTGGCGATGATTGCACCAGAAAAAATTGCAGTTTCAGTCATCAATCCCATCCAAATTTTCATCGTGATCTGTAAGCCTTTGGCTTGGATCATCAATGCGATTGCCAACCTGTTATTCCGTTTGTTTAAAGTCAATACGACGCGTGATGACAATATTACCTTTGATGATATCTCCGCAGTTATGGATGCAGGTGCTCAAGCGGGTGTATTACAAAAACAAGAGCATCATTTTATTGAAAATGTATTTGAGCTCGAAGAACGTAATGTTCCATCTAGTATGACGACGCGTGAAAATGTCATTTACTTTACTTTAAAAGAAACCGAAGACAGTATCCGCCAAAAACTTGCCGAATATCCTTATTCTAAGTTTTTAGTCTGTAATGAAAATATCGACGAAGTAATTGGCTATGTTGATGCCAAAGATATTTTGGTACGTATTTTAAATAATCAAAAAATCAATCAGCTGAATGAATCTACGATTCGTACCGTATTGACTATTCCTGATACGCTAACCCTGTCAGAACTGTTGGACCGTTTTAGATCAACTAAAGAAAAATTTGCAGTTGTAATCAATGAATATGCGCTCGTTGTCGGTGTGATTACCCTTTCTGACATCATGATCACCGTAATGGGTGATTGGGTCACACCGATGGAAGAAGAACAGCAAATTATTAAACGTGATAACAACTCATGGCTCATCGAGGGTAGTACCCCAATCGAAGATGTCATGCATGCTTTAACCATTGATGAAATGCCTGATCAAGAAAATTATGAAACTTTGGCAGGCTTTATGATGTATAAACTGCGCAAGATTCCACGTCCTGCAGATACTGTCATTTTCGGGACCTATAAATTTGAAGTGGTTGATGTTGATCATTTTAAAATCGATCAGTTACTTGTCACTCGATTATTAGAAGATAAAATTGAACAAATTGAAGATCTCGGTGAAAATTAGACCTTAAAATGCAATATTACAAAACCTGACTATTGTCAGGTTTTTATTTAAATAACAATAACTTTCTTTTATTTGAGTATCTTCAATAATTTTATTGATGTTTATCACATTTTTTTAATAAATATTATCTGATTTCACATTTTTTAAAGATTATTTTTATTATTAACTTTCTTTAATAATATGCTCAATGCACAAAGCTAGAACAAAAACTCAATTCAAAGGAATGTTTATATGTTGACCCTATTAGGTCTTGGCATGATTATTTGCTTTATGTACTTAATCATGTCCAAGCGTTTATCTGCACTTGTCGCACTGACCATAATTCCAATACTTTTTGCACTGATTACTTATGCTTTGAGTTTCTTTGTTGATGGTTTATCAGGATTTCATATCAATGAACTCGGCGATATGATGCTTGATGGTATAAAAAAACTTGCGCCTACTGGTGTAATGCTTTTATTCGCGATTCTTTATTTCGCAATCATGATTGATACAGGATTGTTTGATCCTTCTGTAAAATGGATTTTGAAAATGGTCAAAGGTGATCCTTTAAAGGTCACATTGGGTACTATTACCCTCACTTTGATCGTATCGCTTGATGGCGACGGTTCAACAACTTATATGATCTGTGTAGCAGCGATGCTCCCGCTATATAAACGTATTGGGATGAGTCCTTTGGTCATGGCCTGCTTGATGATGCTGGCAAGTGGTATCATGAATTTAACACCTTGGGGTGGTCCAACAGCTCGTGCTGCAAGTGCCTTACATGTAGATCCAAATGACATTTTTGTACCAATGATCTTGCCAATGTTATTTGCGATTGCTTGGCTGTATTTCGTTGGGTTTATGTATGGTCGTATGGAACGCAAACGTCTAGGTATTGTTGAACTGGATATTAGTCACGGTGACAACATCCAGATCTCTCAAGAACCTGAAGCAAATCGTGCACATTTAAGATGGTTTAATGGTTTATTGACGCTTGTGCTGATGATTTGTTTAGTCAAAAGTGTGTTGCCTTCCTCTATCTTATTTATGATCGCATTGAGTATCGCGCTTATCGTCAATTATCCAAATCTAGATATGCAAAAACGTCTTGTTGCCAATCATTCTGCCAGTGCTTTAGCTGTTGTCGGAATTATTTTTGCCGCAGGTATTTTTACTGGCATCTTATCAGGTACAGGTATGGTTGATGCTATGTCTAAAGAATTGGTTGCGATTATTCCAGAAAGTATGGGACCTTATTTAGCACCGATTACCGCGATTATTAGTATGCCTCTGACTTTCTTTATGTCCAATGATGCATTCTATTTTGGCGTATTACCTGTTTTATCAGAAGCCGCCGCACATTATGGCATCACTCCTGTTGAAATGGCTCGTGCTTCAATTGTGGGACAACCTGTGCATCTACTCTCGCCGCTTGTGCCATCAACATACTTATTATGCGGCTTAGCGGGAATTGGTTTTGGTGACCATCAAAAATTTACCATCAAATGGGCAATCATTACTTGCTTAGTCATGTTAGCTGCTTCTGTGATTTTTGGTATGTTCCCACTTTATTCTCAGATTCCACATTGATTGAAGTATTTAATTCATTCTCTAAACTAAAAAAGAGCGCATAAGCGCTCTTTTTTATCTGCAATATAAAATGATCAATGTACGCGAGTGAGTAAAGCTTTTAACACTTCTTGATAATGAATCATAATATCTTCAGATAAAATCTTGTAGGCATTGTCAAATTGCACCATAGGCCAGCCCTCTTTCCAGAAAGGGAAAATATTGTGCAAATCATGCGTTACGGTCGCTTCTTCACGCGTAATCGCCTGAGCAACTTGAGCCAAAACTTGTGCAGTTTCAGCACCATCAATTTTTAAATAATCAATACCTTGCGCTTTTAAAATACGGATACGATCTTTTTTATATTTGATTTTTTTTGCTTGCGCAGGATTTAAATTCAATGCCAAAGTGACAGCTTCAACAAATTTATCCTCAAACTCTTTGTGCAACTCGACCAAAGCCAATTTATGCGCTTCTTGACGACCTGCTTTGCCCCCATTTCGAATCATCTCTTGTGCTTTAGCATCTAACTCGTCATTTTGCATAGACTGTAAAATGTCTAAAATTTCAATATCGCTTAACGCGTGTGGAGATTGTTCTGTCATGAGTGACCTAAAAGAATGAGCAAAGGCATATTGTCGCACAAATTGCCCATGAAAGAATAATAAATTCGCTCAACATAAATCGGCTTGCTCATTTGCTCATTCTGTGATTAAAAATTAGATAAATCATATGAAAATGTGGGATACAAAAATGAAAGCAGTTGCTTATATCAAACCTTATCCGATCGATACTGCAAATGTATTTGAAGATATAGAGGTAGAAAAGCCTATAGCTCAAGGTCACGACATTTTAGTTGAGGTGAAAGCGATCTCGGTCAATCCTGTCGATATCAAAATGCGTCAACGCACTTCACCTGACAATGAAAATTGGAAAATACTCGGGCATGATGCAGCAGGCATTGTCGTGGCTGTAGGCGAAAAAGTTGAAAATTTTAAAATTGGTGATGAGGTATTTTATGCAGGATCAAACCAAAGAAATGGCTCTTATGCTGAATACCAATTGGTTGATGAAAGAATCGTAGGTCACAAACCCAAGAGCATTGATTTTGCGGAGGCAGCAGCTTTACCTTTGACCTCGATTACGGCTTGGGAAATGCTCTTTGATCGTTTAAAAATACAAGAACAAAATCCTGAACAAAATGCGACTATTCTCGTGATTGGTGCAGCAGGTGGTGTGGGTTCAATTACCGTTCAATTATTGAAAAGATTGAGTACGCTAAAAGTAATTGCAACCGCCTCGCGCCCAGAATCAAAAGCATGGTTAGAAAAAATTGGGGCTGATTATATTATTGATCATCGGCAATCCATGCCTGAGCAAATTGCCCAGCTGGGTTTAGATGCGCCAAATTATATATTTTCCATAACAGGTACAGATCAACATCGTCAAGCGATCGCTGAAATCATTGCACCACAAGGTCATTTTGGTCTGATCGACGACCCTGACAATTTTGTAATTAATCCATTTAAAATCAAATCAGTCGCTATCCATTGGGAATCAATGTTTACCCGTTCGACATTTCAAACAGTAGATATGGCGCGCCAAGGTGAGATCTTGGATAAAATTGCTGAACAAATTGATCAAGCTAAAATCACCTCAACACTTGCAAAACATCTAGGAACCATAAATGCAGCTAATATTACAGAAGCACATCGTTTGATTGAAAGCGGTACGAGTATCGGCAAAATTGTATTGGAAGGCTTTTAAAATGAATCAGGGGGAATGATTTTTACATCATTCACCCTGATATTAAGCATCTATTCTTTCAATTTTTAGGTAAAAAAATTAAATGACTTCTACTACAATTTTGCCAATATGATCACCGACATCCATCGCAATATGCGCATCTACGATTTGATCAAACTTAAACGTTTTAAAAATCATCGGTAGACATTCACCTTTTGCCCAAAGTGGCGCAACATTATCCATCAAACCCTGTGCGATTTCAGCTTTCTCAGCAGTATTACGCGCACGCATGGTCGAGCCTGTGATGGTCAAACGCTTCATCATAATTTGACCTAACTTGACCTCTTTCGCTTTTGCACCACCTAAAAATGCAATATAAACCAAACGACCATCACGACGTAAAAGGTTCAGATTTCGCTCCAAATATGGTGCGCCAACCATATCTAAAATAACATCGACACCTTTATTGTCTGTTTTTTCATTGATATATGTTTCAAAATCTTGGGTTTTATAATTGATCGCATCGGTTAAATCAGAGATGGCTTGTGCCTTATCATCCGAACCTACAGTAGAAAAAGTTTTGATACCAAATGCACGGCACAACATTAAAGCCGTCGTACCAATACCACTTGATCCACCATGAATGAGTGCAGTTTCACCTTGTTTTGCTCGACCCATTTGAAAGACATTTGCCCAAACGGTAAAAAATGTTTCAGGTATCGCTGCAGCTTGCACATAGCTCACGCCATTTGGAATCGCTATAGTCTGTGACTCAGGTACAACACAATACTCAGCATAGCCACCGCCATTGGTTAAACCGCAAACTTGATCGCCAACTTTAAATTTTTCTACATTTTCACCAACAGCAACAACCTCACCCGCAACCTCTAAACCCGGTACAGGCGTTACACCAGCAGGCATCGGATACAAACCTTGACGCTGTAAAATATCAGGGCGATTGATCCCAAATGCATGAACTTTAACTAGAACTTCATCAGATTTTGGTTCAGGTGTTGCTGTTGCAATGATTGCTAATTTTTCTGGTCCACCTGCTTCTGTGATCACCACATGTTGCATTTGATTTGGAATACTCATCTGACGCCCCTGCGTTAATTGTTCATTCAAATTTTTCATCTATTTGAACATAACACTTTAAAATAGTGAATAAAACGGTACAAAGGTATACAACTTTGCAGTCCTTGTTAAATGATAAAAAAGTGAGCAAATTTAGCCAAAGCATTTCCTTTTCAAAGGCTCGAAATTGACGATTGCGAATCTTAATTTTATGAAATGAATATTTAAATTTCCCTCTCCTTTTTTAAGGATGAGGGTTAGGGTGAGGATTCTATTAAAAATATCCCCTCATCCTAACCTTCTCCCAAAGTGAGAAGGAACTTTCAACATTAATTTTAGAATTATAAAAATAGCCTATTTAAAATAATAAATAATCTAAATATAGAAATTGCAACACACAGTTAAAATAAATATTTATATAATCAGTTTATGGTATATATAGTAATTAACAAAAACAATAATAACCGCAACATTTATACACTAGTGTATCTTTTACCGGCTCTGTAATTTTTCAAAATCATTAAAGATATAAAAACTCAAATGAACTTTATAAAAAATCAGCAACAGCAACGGGTTTTCTACATTACTGTGTTTGTACTACTCTGGGGTGGTGCTGCCATCTTTACCAAATGGGGCTTACAGCATAGTAATGCTTTAGCATTTTTATTTTTTAGGTTTCTAATTTCTACAGCTTTGATCTTTATCTATTGTATTTTAAGCAAACAGTCTTTTTTACCTCAAAATACTTCTTATCGATATGTTGCATTAACTGGTTTATTTTTAATCACAGGTTATACGCTATTTTATTTCCTGTCTTTACAATATGGCATATCACCGGGTTTATTGGCTACAATTTTAGCTTTACAGCCTATTTTAACTTTTTTTATAACTGAAAAATCATATTCAAAAATTAAACTATTTGGGCTCATCTTAAGTTTTATCGGAATTATTTTCTTAGTTTATAATAATTTATTTGTAAATAAACTATCTGTACTCGCCACTATATTTTCGATTTTATGCTTATTATGTATTACTGTTGGCGTGATATTCCAAAGAAAAATCGTTGAAAAACCTTGGCAAGTATTACCTTTACAATATGCACTTGCTTTGATTTTTATGGCATTAATAATTCCTTTTCAAAATTTCCACTTCGAAATGAATTATGCATTTTGGATCCCTGTATTATGGCAAGGGATTATTGTTTCAGTGATTGCACAGCTTATTTTTTATAAACTTTTGCAATCGGGAAATTTGGTCAATACCACCAGCTTATTTTATCTTGTACCACTGGTTACACTTGTTTTAGATTTTTTGATTTTTAGAACAGAGCTACATGTTTTTGATTATGTTGGAATTATTGCAATATTGAGTGGTGTATATTTGGTGTATAGAAAACCAAATATAAAAGAAAACTAAATATTCTCTCTATAAGCATGATCAATGATTTTGAAAATTTCGATTATAAAAAAACCCACTGAATGAATAAGGCTCGCAAGTTAATCATTTTAAATCCCCCCAACCCTCCTTAAAAAAAGGAGGGAACATTCCTAATCCTAAAATTCATTTAGCTTTTAGGCATTCCCCTCTTTAAAAAGAGGCTCGGGAGCATTTTATTTTGAATATTAATCCAAAATTTTAACTCATCAGCATTACATCAATCAGTGGGTTTTACTCAGTCCGATATTATAATCGAACCAATTTGACCACTTGTTCAGCGAGTTCTTCAACATTTGCTGTCAAGAAGCTGACATCTGTACCTTGCTCAAGTGTTGTTAAAACCACGATTCCTGTTTCACGAAGTAATGTTACTTGCTCTGCAGTCAAATCAGCTTTTGCAATCGCTACCACGCCTTGTTGAATCAATAAACTTTCAACTTTTTGAGCTTGTGCAATCGCTTCACTTGAAACTTGAACAGCAGCAGGTTTTTGACCTAAACGTGCAGCGCGATCTTCAGCAGATACTGGTGATTGATCCGCAGTCCATTCTACTGCTGCTTCAACCATACCCGCGCCAACAGTCACGTTGCTTAAACGATCGATGAAAATAAATGAACCTGTATAGCGACTATCTTGGTAACGGTCAAATACAACTGGTGCATCAAATTCAACTACAACATTGGCAATCGCATTGAGATCAAGTTGTTCAACTTGCATTTGCTCAAGAGTATTGACGTTAGTACGGTAGTTAATTTTCGATACTTTAGCAGGAACCGTTTGTGTACCGATTTTCACATTATAAAGTTTGCCAACAACCAATGGATGATCATTCATCCAAACCACGGTTGCATCTACACGACGTGAAATCAGCGGTTGCTCGCCTGCTTTAACCAACATGTTGCCACGAGAAATATCAATTTCATCGTTCAAAGTTAAAGTGACTGCTTGACCTGCAATCGCTTGTTGCAGATTGCCATCATAAGTCACGATTTCTTTGATGCTAGATTTTTTACCTGATGGTAAAGCGATAATCTCATCACCAACATTGATTTCACCTAATGCAATCGTACCTGCAAAACCACGGAAATCGAGGTTTGGACGGTTGACATACTGCACAGGGAATCGGAATTCATGCTTACTCGTATCACGTGAAATTTCTACGGTTTCCAAGATATTCATCAAGGTTTTACCGTTGTACCACGGTGTATTTTCTGATTTATTTACGACGTTATCGCCATTCAATGCAGAAATCGGTACAAAAAGAATATTTTCAGGACGGCGATCACCAAGCTGACTCACAAAGGCATCGTATTCGGCTTGAATTTCATTGAAACGTGTTTCAGAAAATTCAACCAAATCCATTTTGTTAATCGCAACGACAATATTGCGAATACCCAAAAGGCTTGCGATAAAAGTATGACGACGTGTTTGAGTTTGCACACCATAACGCGCATCAATCAAGATAATTGCAAGATCCGCAGTCGATGCACCTGTTGCCATGTTACGAGTATATTGCTCGTGCCCCGGTGTATCAGCGATGATGAACTTACGTTTTTCAGTTGAGAAATAACGATAAGCTACATCAATGGTAATCCCTTGCTCACGTTCAGCTTGTAAGCCATCAACAAGTAATGCCAAGTCAGGTGCATCACCTGTTGTCCCGACTTTTTTAGAATCACGTGTTACGGCTTGCAATTGATCTTCATAAATCAATTTTGAATCATAAAGTAAACGTCCGATGAGGGTAGATTTCCCGTCATCTACGTTACCGCAAGTCAAAAAACGCAAAAGGTCTTTTTGTTCATGTTGTTTTAAATATGCCAAGATGTCTTGGCTAATCAATTCTGATTGATGAGACATTGCTCACAGCTCCACAAATTCTTTGAAATCGTTTTCTTTAATCCCCCTATTTCCCCCTTTATAAAAAGCGGGACTTTCTCCTCTCTTTTTCAAAGAGAGGTCGGGAGAGATTCTTAGAAGTAGCCTTCTTGCTTTTTCTTTTCCATCGAGCCAGCTTCATCATGGTCAATCATACGACCTTGACGTTCAGAGCTTGTGGCAAGCAACATTTCTTGGATAATTTCCGGCAAGGTATTTGCAGTTGACTCAACCGCACCTGTTAATGGATAACAACCCAAAGTACGGAAACGTACTGATTTCATTTGTGGAACTTCACCTTCATTTAAACGCATACGATCATCATCGACCATGATCAAAGTACCACTACGTTCAACGACAGGACGCTCAGCAGCATAATAAAGCGGAACAATTGGAATTTGCTCAAGGAAAATATATTGCCAAATATCAAGCTCAGTCCAGTTTGATAATGGGAATACACGAATACTTTCACCTTTGTTCACTTTACCGTTGTAGAGATTCCAAAGTTCAGGACGTTGGTTTTTAGGATCCCAACGGTGTTTATTGTCACGGAATGAATAAACACGTTCTTTTGCACGTGATTTTTCTTCATCACGGCGCGCACCACCAAAGGCAGCATCGAACTGATATTTGTCCAAAGCTTGTTTTAAGCCTTGAGTTTTCATGATGTCGGTATATTTTGAACTACCATAATCAAATGGGTTTACACCAGCCTCACGACCTTCCTTATTTTGATGTACGATAATATCTAGATCATAATTTTTCGCCATTTCATCGCGAAATTTGATCATATCTTTAAATTTCCAACCTGTATCGACATGCAATAATGGGAATGGAAGTTTTGCAGGATAAAATGCTTTCATGGCAAGATGTAGCATCACAGCTGAATCTTTACCAATCGAATATAACATCACCGGATTTTCAAATTCGGCAGCTACTTCACGGATAATATGAATACTCTCAGCTTCAAGCTGTTTAAGATGAGTAAGTCTTTCCTCTGTTATTGACATCGACAACACCGGTTTTGTAGATAACGTGCTTATTACACATATAAGAATATTTATTCATTATAGTGATTTAAAACTTGATTCTTTTGCTCGATTTTTTATATTCATATGACAAAAGATCATATACAAAATTTAAAAGGAGCTTTGATGAACACAAATATCATCTCATTATCAGATATTTCTTTTGAACAGTGGGCACCACTTTGGCAGGGTTATTTGACCTTTTATAAATCAAAGATGTCTGATGCACAAATAAGTTTATCTTGGAAGCGTATCACCAATTCTGCACAGCAAGATATGTTCGGATTTGCGATGGAAATAGATGGAAAAATCGTAGGATTTGTCCACCTTATCTCCCATATGAGTATGTGGACTGAAAAACCGTATTGTTATTTGCAAGATTTATTTGTTGATGAACATTATCGTAATCAAGGTTTAGCTCGAAAACTAATTGAACATGCTTATCAGGTTTGTGCAAATGATTTTGACCGTGTCTATTGGCTCACTCAAGCTGACAACCATACTGCGCAGTTACTTTATGATCGCATTGCAGATAAGACAGGATTTATCCAGTATAAACATAGCTTGGTTTAATGCTTTTTTACTTATCCCGTGAAATTTCAAATAATCAATAACCAACTACATAATAAATAGAAAAAAAGCCCGACATCCTGTCGAGCTTTTTTCGTATTGGTTTGCTAGGTATAACTCCTGTCCTACCTCACATCCTGATGCTAGAACCGTTTATTGTTGTTTTGTGTTCCGAGACTTCCTGTCCCTATGTTTGATATATTAACTTGACCACTGACCTTCGCCTATTCGCTATTTCCCTAAATTGATGTAAGCCAAAACCGACAAGGTGGTACTAACTTTCTACGGCTTTGAGTGCTTTTTGATGCCGTATCGAAGCTAAACTATGGATAATCATCCCAATAATAATCAGCGCTACACCCAATAATGCTGTCCGAGATGGTAAAGCCATACCAAAAATCAAGATTTCACCAAGTAAAGTAAATAAGACCTCACCTGATTGAGTTGCCTCTACGATCGCCAATTGGTTTTGATTTTTATGAACCAAACTGGTAGCCGTAAAAAATAATAATGTTGCAATCACCCCTGAAAATAACGCCACCAAAAAGGCTTGATAGACCTGAGACATAGAAGGTGCACCATGTTCTACGCCACCAATAATCGATAAAACCAACCAAAATGGCAAACTGGCAATAGTCATATTCAATACCCGTTCAGGCGTTTGGATCTTGTCCTGACAGATTTGCATCATTTTCCGATTGCCCAGAGGATACATAAATGCTGCAAATACAACAGGTATCAAGCCAGCCAGCATTTGTTTAAAACTAATTTGGGTCATCTGATCCAGCAAAATCATAAACACACCGAGCAAAATCACCACAGACCATTTGATCTCGCTCCACGGAATTTTCACTTTATTTGAACTGGAAAATCCACCTAAAAATGGTACCAATAACGACCCTGCTATGATGGTAATTTGCCAAGTTCCCGCGACCAGCCAACCCGGTGAATAAATACTTGCAAAGGTTAAAGGAGCATAAAAAAGCCCAAAACCAACCGTACTCCACAATAGATAGGCAGAAAAATTTTCTCGCAAATGGGCAAAACTTGATTTCAATTTGCCACGAAAAGCCACGATCAACAGCAAAATCGGCGTCATAAACCAAAAGCGCAGTGATGAACTCCAAAGCCAACTTCCACCGCCTAACTCCATCGCACGATTTAAAATAAATGCAGATGAAAAAAAGCAAGAAGCTAAAATGCCATAAATAATTGCGCGCATTGTTCCAAACTCACCACTATATTGATCGAATTGTGACATTTCCAGTTGTGCGTTATACTACACAAGAAAACTATTGTACGTTATAACGCACGATTTGAATAGAACAATCCATCGAGATATTTGTATGACGATTTTGCTTGATCATATTGCTTTACAACTCAAGCAATTGCGCACTGAAAAAGGCTGGAGTCTAGATCAAACAGCAAAGCAAACGGGCATCAGCAAGGCGATGTTGGGGCAAATCGAACGTGGTGAAAGCAATCCAACTGTGCAAACGCTTTGGAAAATTGCGATGGGTTTTCATACCTCATTGAGTCATTTTTTACCTTTAGAACAAAAAGAACAGCATGTTTTGCAGCATCAAGATGAAGCGCTTTCCGTCAAAATTTTACAAGCTTATAACCCAGATTTGGCTTATGAAGTGCTTTTGATTTCGCTCAAAGCCAATACTATGCATCACTCATGCGCCCATGATACTGGCGTTATGGAAGATATTTTACCGCTTTCACATACAGTAAAACTTGGCTTAGAAAATGAGGTGATGACTGCAAAAATGGGCGAAGTTCTACGCTTTTCTGCGGATCAAAATCATGCCTATATCAATGAAAATAGTCATGAAATTCAATTTTATAATATTGTGCATTATCCAAAATAAACCAAATTCTTATTATCTAGAAAATTTAATCATCAAAAAAAAGCCTACAATAAAATGTAGGCTTTTTTCACTTTTCAAACTACTGATTACTAAATAAATCAATCAATACACGTTGTGCATTATGCGGTTCTTCACCATCAGCAGGTGCAGCACGTACCCAAGTTCCATCGCCTTGTAACAACCAAGACTGTTGATTATCTTTTAGATAATTGATCAAGCCTTGTTGATAAATACGTTTTTTCAAGCCAGCATCTTCGATAGGGAAACACACCTCTACACGATTGAACAAGTTACGATCCATCCAGTCCGCACTTGAACAATAAATTCGAGCATCGCCTGCATTACTAAAGTAATAAACACGCGTATGTTCCAAGAAACGTCCTACGATCGAACGTACACGAATATTTTCAGATAAATTTGGCAATCCCGGACGTAAGCAACAAATCGAACGAATAATCAGATCAATTTGCACACCTGCTTGTGAAGCTTCATACAATTTATTGATCAATTGAACTTCAGTTAATGCGTTCACTTTCACGATAATTTGCGCAGGTTTTCCAGCTTTAGCATTGGCAATTTCATCTTCAATGAAATTTAGCAACTGAGTATGCAAGGTAAATGGTGCATGAAGAAGTTTCTTCAGTTTTGCCATTTTGCCCATACCCGTTAGCTCTTGGAAAATACGATGCACATCTTCGCAAAGCTCTTTATCCGTGGTCATCAAACCATAGTCCGTATAGATTCTGGCATTGGTTGCGTGATAGTTACCTGTTCCAAGATGTACGTAGCGCACCAATTTATTATTTTCACGGCGTACAACCAAGATCATTTTGGCATGGGTTTTATATCCCACGATGCCATAAACAACCACAGCACCCGCTTCTTGCAATACATTGGCTACTGCGATGTTTGATTCTTCATCAAATCGTGCACGAAGCTCGATGACCGCAGTCACCTCTTTGCCATTGCGGGCTGCTTCCGCTAAAACCTGAACAATTTCAGAATCTGCACCACTACGATATAAAGTTTGTTTAATCGCAAGTACTTGTGGATCACGTGCAGCTTCACGTAATAAATTGATTACGGGGGCAAAAGATTCAAACGGATGGTGCAGCAAAATATCTTGCTTTTGCATCGCGGAAAAAATATTTTCCGTTTTTTTCAATACTTTTGGAATCGCAGGAGTATATGAATCATAACGCAAATGCGGCAGTTTAAAATTGGATACCAAACGTGCCAAGTTTACTGGACCATCTACTTTATAAAGCTGTTCTTGATCGAGATCGAACTCATCAAGTAAGTATTCATAAATATGTTGAGGACAATTTTCCGTCACTTCAAGACGAACAGCACGACCAAATCGACGTGAGCTTAACTCGCCTTTCAATGCTTTTGCCAAGTCTTCAACATCTTCGTTCAAAGCCAAGTCAGCATTACGTGTTACACGGAATTGATAACATCCTGTTGCGGTCATGCCTGGGAATAAATCTGAAACATGTTCATGGATAATCGCAGACAACATGACAAAATGTTCTTTGCCACCGGTCAATTCATCAGGCAAGCGCACGACACGTGGCAATGAACGAGGTGCAGGAACAACGGCTAAATCAATTTGACGACCAAACGCATCTTTACCTTCCAATGTCACGATAAAATTCAAGCTTTTATTGACTAAACGTGGGAATGGATGTGCAGGATCTAAGCTAATAGGTGTTAAAACAGGAGCAACTTGTTCTTGGAAATATTTTTTGACCCAAACAGATTGTGCAGGAGTCAGCTCACCGCGACGTAAAAAACAAATGTCCGCTTCACGTAATTTTGGAAAGATTTCTTCATTTAAAATACGATATTGACGTTCGATCGCCGCATGCGCAGTTTTAGAAATCGAATCTAAAACTTGTTTTGGTGTCAGACCATCTGGGCTATGGCTTTCATTGCCCAAAGTCAATTGTTCCATCACACCAGCAACACGGATTTCAAAAAATTCATCCATATTACGTGAAAAGATCAATAGAAAATTGAGGCGCTCAATCAATGGGTGCAATGGATCGACTGCCTGCTCCAATACACGCAGATGGAAGTCTAAAATCGACAATTCACGGTTGATATAACGATCATTATAAGTATATTCAGCGGGTGTCGTCGTTACAGCTGTATTCATGCCACAAACCTGAAACATTAGGGTTAATCCTAGTATGCTTCAAATTTGTGACAATTTCATAAAATTTCATGAAAACTGTTTTAAATTTTAAAAAATTTTCTGATTTAAAATCATTTTACATTACCCCATCTTTAAATTAATAAAGATCCAATGATCATTTATGATCTTGAAGATATTTTCATTGATCAATCTGGTATCCGTGTAGAGCGCATATACTTCATAATCAATCGCATACGGTATTGAAGTTTGTGATTGTTTCGATGATCTTGATAAAATTTTGGATCAGGTAAAATTGCCGCTAAAAATGCAGCTTGTGAACGAGTCAAACTTTTTGAACTTTTCCCAAAATAATAATGTGATGCCGCCTCGATACCAAAAAGATGATCACCAAATTCAACCGAGTTCATATACACTTCTAAAATTCGCTCTTTGGACCACATTCGTTCCATCATTGCTGTGGCAATCGCTTCCTGCCCTTTTCGTACAAATGAACGCTTATTAAATAAAAATAAGTTCTTTGCCAATTGCTGAGAAATCGTTGAACCGCCAGCCACCACTTTGTCATTTTTCAAATTTCGATGTAGCGCATCTTCAATTCCATTCCAGTCAAAGCCATGATGATCTACAAATTTTGCATCTTCAGCAGCGATCAAAGCATGTTTAAAATTATCACTAATCTCATCATAATCACGCCATTGATGCTGAATCGGAACTTGATCCGACCAATATGTGACACGCATCAACATCGTAGTTTCAACAGGATTGCTACGCCACCATGCCAAACTTGCAAAAATCCAAATCTGTACCAGTAAAAATAGACTGAATAAAATCAACAAAATACGAACAAAAATAGCTTTCATGTCAGCCCTTTACTCCTGATATTTTTCTATTTCATGCTAAGCTTGAAAAATTACTTTGACCAAATGAAATATAATAAATGACTGAATATACTCCACCGCCTGTTTATACACGACCAAGCTTAAAAATAGGTTTGGTTACCGTATTATTTATCGCCATCAATGTCGGTTTATTTATTTGGGAAATATTCATTGGTGTAGATATTAGCAACCCTCAAATTGCAGATGCAATCCGTTGGGGTGCAGATTTTGCTCCATTGACCTATTTATATGAACCCTATCGCATATTTACCAGCATGTTTTTTCATTTTGGTTTGATCCATCTGATGATGAATATGTGGGCATTATTTGTCTTTGGTAATACAGCTGAAATCTTATTTGGACGTGTCTTTTTCTTTGGCATGTACCTCCTAGCGGGACTTTCAGGTAGCTTACTCAGTGGCTATATCGATATTTATCATAGCTATGAACTATTGAAAAATTTCGATCCTTCGCTGTTACCTCGTGTAGGTGCTGGTGCTTCTGGTGCTGTAATGGGAATCGGTGGTGCACTGACCGCCTTGTCATTTTTTGCCCCATTACCACAACAAAGACTCATTTTAGATAAACGCTCCCTGATCACGATTATGGCGATTAACTTGGTTTTTGGTATCGTTGCGACAGGAATCAACAATGCTGCTCATGTCGGCGGTATGATTATGGGTGCGATTTTGGCGATTATTTGGTATTTGGCAGCCAAAAAAAATGCTGGAACATTCATATATATTTTGATCTTAATCATCGGCGCAGCAGCACTTTATGGGATTTATCTCTACCTAATGGCACAGGTTCAACCGATTGCACCCGTCTGGCAGGAAATCTGGATGCAAATGAAAAATCAGCTCGGCATAACTCACTAATATTTAAATAAAAATCAATTTATTAAGAATTTCAGCAATCAATCGAATGCCCTTCACTGAGCATTCGATTGATTTTTT
Organism: Acinetobacter gerneri DSM 14967 = CIP 107464 = MTCC 9824; assembly: GCF_000368565.1. Lineage (GTDB taxonomy): Bacteria > Pseudomonadota > Gammaproteobacteria > Pseudomonadales > Moraxellaceae > Acinetobacter > Acinetobacter gerneri. Next base: position 44,744 of record NZ_KB849537.1, read on the forward strand.
TGCTTGATCTTTTGTATCTTGTTCTTTTGTATCTTGATCTTCTGTATAAAATATCACACGAAATAGTCGATCTATAGCTTATTGATTAAACTCTCGCAAACTCTGTAAAGGTGCAATATCACATAAATAACTCAAACGATAACGCCCAATCAGCATACATAAAACAGTCATCACAATCGGTAGTATCAACCAAATCTGCCAATGTACTTGGATCAATAACTCCATTTTATAACTCACGATTGCACTCATCACTTCTGCGAAAAAGCACGACACTATTCCCGCTAAAAATCCAATAAAACCGATTTCAAAACTCATTAAATTTTTAAGCTTAGCTTTTGAGCTTCCGAAAGAACGTAACAATGCAACTTCGCGTTTGCGCTCATCCATTAATAAGTTAATACAAGCGATCAAAACCAAGAAACCTGATAAGCAAACCAAAATGGCAAGTATGGTAACAATCTGTACCAATACATTGATTAAACGTGAAATTTCACCCAAGATCAAAGATACATCGATCAATACCGTGTTTGGAAACTGTTGTACTACACTAACCAATTTAGACTTATCTTGCGGTGGGACATAGAAACTTCCCAAATAACTGCCTGCATTTTTATCCATACTATTTGGAGCAAAAATAAAGAAGAAATTTGGACTAAAACTTTGCCATTCTACTGTGCGTAAATTGATGACTTTTCCAATGATCTGTCCCTCAGGCAGACTAAAAGTCAGTTGATCTCCAACCTTAATACCGAGCTCTTCAGCAAGTTTAGACTCAACTGAAACCTCACCAATGTGAGCTAAGCCACTCTTACCTGCAATAATTTTATTATCATCAGGATAATGACTTGCTTCGGTTAGATTTAACTCACGTTTTAAAGCATTGTTCTTCTCAATCTGATCTGCTGTAAACGCTTGTCCATTTTTTGCGATTAAACGACCACGAATGTTGGGATATAACGGGGTACTTTTCCAGTGATTTTCACTTAAAGTCTGTTTGAAATGTTCAAGCTCAAACGGCGGTAAACCATATACAAACTGATTTGGCGTTCCTTCTGGTAATTGTTGCTGCCAACGCTCCAATAAATCTGTACGTAACACAGCAAGTACAGTGATCAGGCTTAGACCTAAAGCCAGCGCTGTCACTTGTAATGCCGTATGGGATGGTATGCGAACAAAACTAGAAAATTGATTTTTGAATGCCTTAATCGCTTTGAGCAAACTCCAAACCAGACTATATAACAGACCACAAAGTAATAAGACTGCTCCAATCACGATACTGGTCAATTGCAAATTTTGCGTTAACACCGCACTAAAGACAAATAGACTCAGCACTCCGACAGATAGCATAAAAATCAATGAGCTAGATTTCTTTTCTTGCTCACGAATTACGCGTACAGGAGGCGTATTTAACAAAGAACTTAGGCTTGGGTAAACAAAACCCAGCAATACGATTGCACTGGTAAATATAGCGATCGGCAAAGGACCTAAAATCATATCTAAAATTGAAAATTGCAATTCGAGATGATTTATGAGCCCCAACATTAACTGTAAAAGTGCATAACCTAAAACAACACCTACCGCACTTCCGATGATCATTGCAATGAACATCACCACGACAAAAATCAATAAAAATGCTTTAAAAATTTGTGCCTTTGTCGCACCTAAACAACGCATCAACGCAATATGATCTTGGTTCTGCTGTACATAGCGCTGACTCGTCAAAGCGATCGCCAAACCACATAATAAAATCGTCAAAATATTTGCCAATTGTAAAAACAGATCAAGGTTTTCAATTGGTTTCATCAGCCGAGTATTTGCATCCCCTGCATCTCTAAGCTTGACCAAACTACTGACTTCGCCTTGATCTGCTGGTGCTGAGTTTGCAGTCGCCTGTTGGGCATTGCTCGGATTTTTAGCCTTTTCCTGCGCTTGGTATTGCTTAAATATTTGTTTGAAATTTTCAATTTGCTTTGACTGTCCAGACATCAAATAACGATATTCAATACGACTTCCAACTTGGATTGCATTGGTTTTTGCAATGTCTCGACTAGAAATAATGACAGTAGGTGAAAATGATGAAAAACCAATTTCTTGATTTGAATCATATTTCACTAGACCTGAAACTTTAAAAGTGCCATCAGCAATCTGAACAGACTCCCCTATTTTGGCACCCAATAAATCCATCGCTCTTTGACTCAGCCACACTTCACCTGACTGAATCTGTTTGAGACCAGGATCAATTTTAAGTTCCCCGCGTAGAGGAAATGCACTATCAATTGCCTTTACATTGACCATCACAAATTGATTTTGGGTATGTGCCATTGACCCAAACATGGTCACTTCTGAGGATGTTAAACCAATTTTTTTTGCTTGATCTTTCCAGCTTTTCGCAATCGGTTCATTGTCAGATAAAACTAAATCTGCCCCTAGCATTTTTGCAGCCTGAAGCTCTACAGCATGCTTTATTTGATCATTACTAAACTTGAGTGCAGTGGTCGCACTAATCGCTAGACATAGCGCAATGATCAACAAATAAATTCCTGAGCTTTGAAAACTTTGCCGAAATAACGGCTTAAATAATGCCATCATTTCAAATCACCTTTTCAATTGAATGTTCTATCAATTTTCCATTGTGCAATTCGAGATGTCGTTGGCACTGCATTGCAAGCTCAGGATCATGGGTAACCAGCACCAAGGTTGTACCCATTTCACGGTTTAATTCAAATAATAATTGCTCAATTTCAGTTGCTGTATCTCCATCCAAATTTCCTGTAGGTTCATCTGCAAAGATAATTTTTGGATCTGAAATCAGTGCACGTGCTATCGCGACACGTTGCTGTTCTCCGCCCGATAAAACTTTTGGTGTTTGCTCTGCCTGATCTTCCAATCCTACTTTTTTGAGTAAATCTAATGCTTTAAGCTCTGCTTTTTTATACTGGAAATCTGGGTGTAAACGTAAAGGCAACATGACATTTTCTAGCGCAGAAAGATGCGGTAATAACTGGAAAGATTGAAATACAAATCCAATATTTTTAAGCCTTACTTGAGCACGCTGTTCTTCATTTAATGAATGTATAGCCTCCCCACAAACATACAATTCACCCGAACTTGCCTGATCTAAAGTCGCCAATATGCCCAATAAAGTTGATTTTCCTGAACCCGAACGCCCTGTGATCGCGATTTGCTCAGCTTCAAATATTTCTAGATCTAAATCATCCAAAATAGTCAGTTTTTTGTTATGCAATTGAATACTTTGCGTAAGCCCATGTGCGCGGATGATACTTTGTGGCATGATGGATGAAACAGGATGATGTTGAGTCATAGACAAGCCTTTATGCAAACTTTTAAATTTTTAAGATCAAATACGAAAAATCAATTTTTAACAGGCTTAACTCTTATTACTTTAAGCCTCAGTCCTTTAGCTGTATCCGCAAAAACCATTATGATTTTAGGCGATAGTATTAGTGCTGGTTACGGGGTAGATCCTAACCATGCTTGGGTTAAATTATTGCAACAACGGTTAGACCAACATTATCCGAAACAACATAAAGTGGTCAATGCTAGCGTGAGTGGAGAAACAACCAGTGGCGCTTTGGCGAGATTGCCAAAACTACTGCAAACGTATAAACCTGATATCGTTGTGGTAGAACTCGGGGGAAATGATGCGCTGCGTGGACAACCACCGCAAATGATCCAAAAAAATCTAGCAACATTGGTACAACAAAGTCAAAAAGCCAAAGCCAATGTCATTTTATTTGGTATGAAAATTCCGCCAAATTATGGGAAAGCATATAGCACAGCTTTTGAAAATAATTACCGTGTTGTTAGCCAACAGTATCGTGTGAAACTTCTACCTTTTTTCATGCAAGGTATTGCAGGTAATCGCCATTTGATGCAACAAGATCAGATTCATCCAAATAACGATGCCCAAAAACTTTTGTTAGATAATGCTTATCCTTATATTCAAAAAGCACTTTAAAAATAAAAGCAAAGTTAGGAGCTGTTGACATTTCACAACTGAATTGCGTTGTTGGCTAAAATTGAAATATCAACAGACCCTAAAGATAATCTTCAAATAAACGCTTTAAAAGCTGATGAGCATAATCCATTTCAAGTTGTTTTTTTGAAAATAAAATCATGTAAATCAAGGGTGAAATAATGATTTCTATTATCAATTGCACCTCTATGTAAGGCTCATTTCTTTGTTTAGCACGATCAATGATGACTTGGAGTTGTTGACTTACCAATTCATAGCATTGCTCTCGATCATCACTTTCTGGATTGGATGAAATATCCACTAACAAATGATGTCCCACTTCAGATGAATATTCTTCAAAATATTGTTCAAACCAAGCCGTCAAATCAGCCTGAAATGAGCCATAATCTTGAGGCATACTATCAGGCTGTAATTTTGCCAAAGCCACATCTGACAATAATGTAGCTAGACAGCCCCAACGTCTATAAATCGTAGAAGGTGTTACACCTGCTTGTTTTGCAATCAATGGAATAGTCATCTGAGCATGATCCATTGAAGCTTGCAGATCTAAAACAGCTTGATGCACAGCCTCTTGAATACGCGCGCTTCGTCCCCCCGGACGTAATCCTGCAACCACCTTCGACATATATTCATTCCACCTCAAATATATTTTGAATCAATTTTAAACCTACACACTAAAGCTAATATTTTGCGTTAGTCTATTTTTTAATGTATAAAAGCTAAATATTAGCTTTAATTATAGCATAGTGTATGAATCAATTCGGTGGTCTTCAGCAAAATTCAGGCTCTAAACTGAGTCCTAATGCTGCTCTGGTTTTGCATACTGCAAATCTGATGTCATTTATGGCAGCAGCGAGTGCACCCGCGCCTTTGTATCAAATTTATCAAAGGCTTTGGCATTTCTCACCCGTGATTTTGACCCTGATTTTTGCAACTTATGCACTTTTTTTGCTGTTGGCACTTTTAATCGCTGGTTCTATTTCGGACTATATCGGTCGTAAACCTGTGATTTTGCTTGCGATATTCTTGCAAATGACATCAATGATGTTTTTCTTATTTTCCAATGATATCAATATGTTATTTGTCGCACGAGCAATACAGGGGATCGCAACTGCATTGGCTGTCTCATCTATCGGTGCTGCACTTTTAGATTTAAATAAACATAAAGGTCCCATCATCAATAGCATTTGCCCTATGCTTGGGATGACGGTTGGGTCCATTCTTGTCTGCTTGGTACTTCAATATTCAAATGCCCCATTACATTTGATTTTTGAAATATTAATCGTAATCTATCTGATCGAGTTTATATTGACGATTTTTAGTCCTGAAACTGCAATCAAAAGATCAGGTGCGCTTGCATCATTAAAACTTAAAATGGCTGTGCCGCCTGCAGCAAAATTTGCCTTGATCAGTATTAGCCCAGTCAATATCGCCCTATGGATGTTAAGCGGGATTTTTCTTTCCTTAATGCCATCACTTTTTGTTCAAGCATTTCAAATCCATTCTGCATGGCTCAATGGTTTGTCCTTTAGCGCGATTACACTTTCAGGTGCGATTGGCATTATATTATTGCGTAAATCTGCTTCTGTTTTTATTCTAAAATTTGGCACAATTCACCTAATTTTAGGAACAATCATCCTGATTTTAGGGATAAATTTGGTCAATATTTACCTACTTTTTATAGGCTCGATCATTGCAGGATTAGGTTTTGGTACAAGTTTTATGGGAGCGATTCGCACTGTTATGCCTTTGGCAAAACCTGAAGAACGCGCGGGCTTAATGGCTGCATTTTATGTCGAAAGCTATTTGGCATTTAGTGTACCTGCGATCATTGCAGGTTTGTTGGTGCAAAAAATTGGCTTGATCAATAGTACTAATTTATATGCTTTTTCTATCATTGCTTTAAGCATACTCGCATTATTTTTTATTTTTAGACTACCGAAAACAGCTTAGAGATTTTTATAAATATCAAATAAAAGACAGTTCATTAATGAATACCAGTTAGTTCAGTATTCTGAAAATCCTCCCCCAATCCTCCTTTTCAAAGGTGGGAGCTTTGTACTAAAAGATAGTCACTTGAAGCTTCCCCCCTCTTTTCCAAAGAGGGGTTAGGGGAGATTTTTAGATATTAACTAAAGATTTTAGTTAACTGATCGACTTCGGTGTATTGACAGATTTATTCAGTTATACGCTAAATTTTAGAAATCGTAGATTGATACTTCACCAGTTTCTAAAGAATACTCAGCACCTACAACTTTTAACTGACCTTTAGCGATCAAGTTTTCAAGCACAGCAGAGCCATGACGAAGTTGATTAACTGAAGCAAAAACATTGGATTTCACTGCATGCATTGATAGTTTTTCAATATCATTTTTCAGTTCAGTTTGCATCAGTATTTCAATCGAAGGACGAACTCGGTTGACGATCGACATCAAATTTGCAGATGGTGGCTGATCTGGATTGCTCAATGCAGCGATGGTTGAACTAATCGCGCCACAGTGCGTATGTCCAAGCACAACCACTAGAGGACAACCGAAACTTGCAGCCGCAAATTCAACACTTCCCACTTGTGATGGCGCAACGATATTACCTGCAACACGAATCACAAACAAATCACCTAAACCTTGGTCAAAAACCATTTCGGCAGGCACACGTGAATCCGAACAACCCAAAATAATTGCAAATGGCTCTTGATGTTCAGCCATTTCTGTTCGTTGCTGATGCGTCAAAAGTTTAGTGTGATTTGTTTCACCATTTACAAAGCGTTGGTTTCCTTGTTTCAAACGATCTAAAGCTTCTTGAGCAGTAAGCATGCGCCTTCCCATCTAATTTGGATATTCTTACTATTTTAATGCCATGAAAATTGATTGTCACTTGCAAAAAATAAACTCTGTTACAATTTTTGTTAATTTTAAAAGCTAAATCATAAAAAGTGATCTATTTAGCAAAAAAGCTAATCATTGTTTTATAAATTAAAGATTTATTATTCTCAACTTTTATAAATTATGTCAAACTTATGACTATAAAACAATCAATTACCTACTTTTAGATCAATGCACATACAAATGTATTCATTCATAATTATCTCATTTTTATATAATGACTCACCTTTTATAATGGAATAATTTGCATGGTTCGAATGCGCGCCTTTAAAACTCTTAAAGTATTAATGTCAACAATATTAAGTATCAGTGCATTCGGTGTGCATAACTATGCGACAGCAGCAGAAACAGAATATGTGAATTATCAACAAATCCTACAAGAAGAACGTGCTTGGGCGGGCTTACGCAGTAAAACATTGCGTGTGGGTGATGTGGTCTGGTCTTATAGTGAAGGTGGCAATCCAAATGCACCCACTGTCTTATTGTTACATGGTTTAGCGAGCGATCGAGATAGCTGGAATCGAATCGCACATGATTTAACACCAAGTTATCACGTGATTATTCCTGATCTTCCAAGCTCAGGTCGTACACAAATTCCGTCTAATCTTGATCTTTCCATCAACAATGTCACCGAGCAATTACGTCGCTTTTTAGAAGCAACACGAAGCACGAACAATCTCAATATTGCAGGACATTCTTTGGGTGGGTCAGTTGCCCTATTCTATGCATCAAAATATCCAGATGATACTCGTAGCTTACTTTTGATGAGTATTGGTGGCCCATTTACGAGTAGTAATACGACTTATTTAAGCAATCCAGTTTATTTAAAACAGCTCATCGTTGCACAGCCGGGTGATCTTGATTTTGTTAATCGTAAGGTCATGGTTAACCCTCCTTTTATCCCAAGTATCATCAAAAAAGAACAAGAAAAATCATTCATTAAAGACTCTCAAGAAACAGCAAAAGTGATTGAAGAGTTAAGTAATATCAACAAATATTACAATCGAGCAGCGTTTACCAAAATGTTGCATGAAATTAAATCCCCGACCTTGATTATTTGGGGTAAACAGGATCAAATTGTCAATGTGGAAATTGCCAATGAATTGAAGGGGATGCTGAAAAATGCTGAAGCCCCTGTTTTACTCAATCATGTCGGACATGTGCCAATCTTAGAAGCTGATCAGCTCGTGATCCAAAACTATTTACCTTTCTTAAAAAAGGTCAATAACACCCAACCCCAGCAATAAAGGGAAAACAGGTAGAATTTTATGAAGAACCCTGTCATTGAACAACTGATCGACGCACAACTCGACTTTTTAGATCGTGAATTTAATGAATCGAAAACGGTTCAAGACGAATTTTTAAATTTCTATCAATGGTTTAGACAGCAGCGTTTGCAGGATATTTGGAGTTTTGAAAAAATCAATCATTTACTTCAAAAACAAATCCTTGCAACACCTGCGAGCAATTTTCTAATTGAGCAAATCGCCGATCATATCCGTTTTGCCATCGTTCATCCTGTCAATGATGAAACGACGATTGAAGATATTATTCCTGTGACAACAATTGATAAAATTGCACTCTATGTCGCAAGTAAATCTTCACATCGTAAAGCTTTAATCAAAAAGATCGTGAATAATCCATCATTTTCATCAATGTTGACTGAACTGATTCATCATTCAATCCAAGATTATGTGGACAATTCAGTCATGAATAAAAAAGTCCCTGGTGTTGGTCGCTTTATGAAAATGGGTAAATCCGTACTCGAAACAGTGACAGATACCAATCTCGACGATACCGTAAAACATTATTTACAGAAAAATATTATCAAGATTAGTCAGTTGAGTGAAAATGTCCTCAATCGAAATTTTGATGACAACAAACTCTATCATTTTCAAGCCAATCTTTGGCATAAAGTCAAAACAGCACCCATTTCTAATATCAAAAAATATATAGAAGTAAATGACTTACCAAAAACAGTCAGCTTAGGTCATGAAATCTGGGAACATTTACGTCAAACAGATTATCTAAAAAAACAGGTTCATGATGGTGTCTATGCTTGGTATGTTCGCAATCAAGAACGCAATTTTGACCAAATCTTAAGTGATATCAATATAGACCAAGCTTTGGTTGAAAATGAACTTCACCAACTCTTAGCCCCTGTAATCAAAACCATGATTTCGACAGATCACCTAAAAACACGTGCTCGAATCTATTTGGAAAAGTTTTATTATTCAGATGAAGTATTGAGTATTTTAAAAATAGAAAGCTAATTTTTAATAACTGAATTTTCAATTATTTAAATAGCTTGAGACAGTATTTTTTAAAATCTGCTTCTCTCTAAAAAGCGACGAATGATATTCATCATCGTCGCTTTTTTTAGCTTTCAAACTTTCTAAACGATAAAAATTAAATCGTCATCGAAAAAATTTGTGTGCTCGGTATTTTCCGTTTTAAACGTAAATCAAATGCCATACAAATATTTCGAACAAATGGAATCCCCTGTTCAGTGATGGTAAGTTCCTGACCCTTTATTTGTAATAATCCATCATTTTGCATCTCTTCCAATTGCATTAAAACTTCAGCTATTTGTGGAAAATACAAAGCTTGATCTTGCCAAGATGTTTTAAAGGTACACATCAAATTTAAAATATGTTGGCGAATAATCAAGTCTTCTGAACTTAGTACATGCCCTCTAAATACTGGAATTTCATCATTTTCAAGACGAGCATAATAATCTTCTAGGTTTTTTTCATTTTGTGAAAAGCTGTACCAATTATCACCAATCGAAGATATCCCAAGCCCAATCATTACTTTGGTTTTAGAGGCGGTATAGCCCATAAAATTACGATGCAGTTTGCCTTGTTTAAAAGATTGAAACATTGCATCTTGTTCTAAAGCAAAATGGTCCATACCAATTTCATGATAACCGTACTCAAGTAAACGCTTTTTACCTTCTTCATAAAGTTTACGTTTCACGTGATCTTTTGGCACATCATGATCTTTAAATCCACGTTGACCATTTCCTTTGATCCATGGCACATGAGCATAGCTATAAAAAGCCAAACGATCAGGCGCTAAACTCTTAGTTTTTTCAATGGTATAGAGCACATCTTCTAAGCTTTGAAATGGCAAGCCAAAAACCAAATCATGTGAAATAGAGTCATAACCGATTTCACGAGCCCAATTTGTCACATTTTCTACATTTTCAAAGGGTTGAACCCGATGAATAGCTTTTTGAACTGCGAGGTTATAATCTTGAACACCAAAACTGACACGTCTAAATCCTAAATCATACAATGCTTGTAAATGCGCTTTAGTGGTGTTGTTTGGATGCCCCTCGAAACTAAATTCATGCTGATCTGCTACATCTGCCTTTGATAAGATTCCTTTGATTAACTGTTGTAAATGTTCAACTGAGAAAAATGTTGGCGTTCCACCGCCCAAATGAATTTCTTTTATTTGTGGCTTTTCATTTAATAATTCACAGTATAAATCCCATTCTTTTAAAACAGCTTCTATATAAGGTTGTTCTAATTCATGGCGCTTGGTGACTTTTTTATGACAACCGCAAAAAGTACATAAACTTTCGCAAAAAGGTAGATGAATATATAAACTTATCCCTTCATTTTGATTACTTTCTTGAAATGCACGTTTTAGAGCACTTTTCCAATGATCTAAATTAAATGTCTGCTCTTCCCAATATGGCACAGTTGGATAACTGGTATAACGAGGACCAGGCACATTATACTTTTGAATCAATGATGTACTCATCTTAAAAAATTACCCCAAAATAAATCAAAATCTATCGCCAAAAAATGAATAGATTGCATACAAAGTTTTTATATTGTGATTTGTTCTACGCAATAATTCAAGGCGCTAAATAAAATGCTCAGCAATATTATTTTTGCATGGATCATTTAAATCGTTCACATAAATAATCGTACTATAAGCATCTAAAATTAAATATTTTTTAGCTTTTATTTTAAAGTTGATCTTTTAGCACGCCAACTTAAATTATGAGAAGTAAATAATGTGAATAATCGTTCTAAATAATAAGCCAATAATCGCACCAATCATCGTAAATTTCACGATATAAGCAATACGTTTACCTAAGGACATAATCAGCCCTATGGCAGGCAAATCAAGCATACAAATCAAAAAACCTGAAGATTGATTGATTATTTTCACATTAAAAACATGCTGTTGAAGCAACTCTGTAGCAACGCCATAATAAGCATTACCTCCAGCAAAGAACTTGACTAAACTTGGCATAAGATAATAAATAGGAATATGGAAAAGATTGAACAGTGGTTCGAGTAGATTTTCTAAAAAATGAATAAAACCTAAATACTTTAAAAATCCAACAATAGTTAATGTTAAAACGAGCATCGGTATCGCATTGATGGACATTTTTATGCCATCTTTACCCGCCTGACTAATCACTGACACAATCGTCCACGGCTGCTTATCTTGCGGTATCACATCACTTTGTATCGATAAATCTTGATTTGAGAGAGAACGTGCAAATATATAATACGTCAAAGAAGATGCGATCAAACCACCGATAATTGAAATTAGGATAGCCGCTCCCCAATGCAATCCTAAAGGAATAAATGGATAAAAAACATTGGCTTGCCCCATTGCAAAAATCATTGCGATCGTTGCTGCTAGCTTCCGATCCGATACCCCCCTTTGCTCCATCAAAGCCAGTGTCGCGAACGGTGCAACAAAGCTGACAAAATTGAGTTGTAATAAGGCAAAAAGACTTAAACCATTTAAACCAAAAGGTTTAAGCACAGGACTAAAAATTTGGATGATTTTATCTAATACACCTAATTTTTCTAAAAAAGTCATGAAGATCAACATAATGACCATGATTGGTAACAAGGTATAAAGTGCAATATTTACTGCACTTTTCCCTGCCAACATCACTACATCAATAAACTCCATGCAACTTGCTCCCTGAGTTTTTGTATTTTTTTCAATCTTTAAATTTTTTTCAATCTTTAACCATAACAGCGCTCATTATTTAAGTGAAAATTACACTTTTAATCAAGCCAGAATTCTATCCGTATTAGACTATATCAAATCGTTTTAGACGAAGAATCTGCTTATAAAATATCAACAATTTCAGTTTTAATATACAATGCAAAATATTTTCGAATACAAGATTTTACTTTTTTCGACCTGAGCTCATTCTATGTCCGAACAAACAAAACGAAATAAAGGCTCTTCCATTACTCGAGTTTTAGAAATTATTGAAGCGATTGGTGAAGCGAGTCACCCACCGTCTCCTTTGGATCTTTCTGTGGCTTTGGACATTCCCAAGCCTAGCATTCATCGACTAATACAACTCCTTGAAAAAGAAGGATATGTTAAAGTTGATTTGCATGGGGGCTTGGTCATTGGCCAGCGTATAAACAAGCTACTTTATAATGTTTGGGACAATGAAAAAGCACGTATTGAACGGATTTCGATCCTAGAAAAATTGTCTAAAAAAATTGGGGAAACCTGCGGCATTGCTATCTTACAAGACAATCAAATGCTCTATGTAGATCGTGTGCAAACCAACTGGCCACTACAAGTCTATTTACCCGTAGGCTCAAAAGTCCCACTTTGGTGTACCTCTAGTGGTAAATTATTTTTGAGTTATCTGCCTCAAGAAAAACGTGAAAATGTCATTAAAAATTTGACTTTGACGCAGTTTACTAAAAATACCATTACCCAAATCGATGCTCTAGAAGACAATATTTCTGAAATCCGTAAACAAAATATCGGAACGGATAATGAAGAATTTATCGCAGGTATGGTTGCTGTTTCAGTTCCTGTACTCCTACCGAGCAGTGAAATTGTGGCGAGCTTATATACCCATGCACCCACTATTCGTAAATCATTGACTGATCTTATGGCCTATGAAAAAGAGTTAAATAAAGCGGCTAAAGATCTCACCACTTATATTGAAAATTCAATGAAATAATCAAACATTTCCCAAAGTTATGCTGCAAAAAAAGCTCATGTTCAAACATGAGCTTTTTTAGTCTTTGTTTAAGATCGATTTAAAATTTTAGACCGAGTGATAAAAAATTTATTTAAGCATCTTTAAGGCAATTGTAATTTTTTTCGCATAGATAAAATTTCGATCAAAGCCTCATCACGTTTGCCTTGCAAATCAAATTCACCTATTTTTTCTAAGAATTGTGCTGTTTCTTGATCCAACTTTTCAATTTCATTTTCATCCAATTGGTAAGGATGCATATCGCCCCACCATTCCATCATTGGTCCACCTAAATGATGCATGGCAGTTTTAAAACCTTTTTGATTTGCCAATTGCATATTGAGATAAGGCCCATAGATTGCCCAACGTAGACCTGGACCATTGGTGATTGCGATATCAATATCTTCAGCACTACACACACCATTGGATACCAGATAAAAAGCCTCACGCCACAGCGCAGATTGTAATCGGTTCGCCACATGCCCTTTGACTTCTTTGTGAATAATGATCGGTTTTTTACCCAATTCACGATAAAAATCAAACGCATCTTGAATATAATTTTGCGTGGTTTTTTCACCACCGATAATTTCAACCAATGGTAAAAGATGCGGTGGATTAAACGGATGTCCCAAGACGATACGTTCTGGATGCTTGCTACTCTGTTGAATATCTGAAACTTTTAGTCCTGATGAACTTGATGCAATAATAGTATTTACTGGACAATTTTCAGTCATTTCCTGATATAAGCTCAATTTCAAATCAAGTCGTTCAGGTCCATTTTCTTGGATAAAATCTGCATCTTTAACTGCATCGACCAAGTTTTCACAAAAGTGCAGCTTGTCTAACAAATCATTGCGTGCTTGTTTAAAATCTGCAATTTGATCAAGTTCAAATAAGTCTTGTAAATAAATAGAAACTCGATTTTTCAAGTTTTCCTGCGCATTTTCAGCAGGATCAAAGGCACTGACGCTAAATCCTTTATAAAGATAAAATGCTGCCCAACTTGCACCGATCACACCTGTCCCTACGATTGCGACTTTTTTGACTTGTTTCATACTATTCCTTTTCAATTTTTTTAACGACAACGTCCAAATGACGATCAAGCAAATTCTTTTATGCTGTGTGTCATTTCATCTTAAAACATTTAAAAATGGTAAATATAGAGAATATCAACCATTTTTCTTTTTTTACCATACGTTTAAAACTTTAGGCTAAATTTTTAATTAAATGGATAAAAAAGATTCACATTATAAAATGAATATGTTATTAATTTAATAATGATACATTACGTATCAGTATTTAAAAATAGTATTTTAAAACCTAACCAAGTTTTAACGGGGTTGAAAAAGGATTTTTTCAAAACTTAAGCTGAAAATTCCATTTCATATTCAAAGGAATAAGCATAAGAAAAGTGAAGGATTTATTTTATTTTTTGCTTTATTTCGATGAATTGAGTGATTTTTTCTTAAATAAAAACATGTAGCAAGAATGAATCTTGCCCAAACAGATTACGCATGGTCGTAGTATAAGTTGATTCTTATATGATTAATCATGCTTATGAGAGGAAACTCATGAGTGTTATTATTACCATTGCAGCATTAGTCACCTTGATGGTTGCTGCATATCGTGGATTAAGTGTCATTTTGGTTGCGCCGCTGATTGCATTGGCTGCGGTATTTTTAACAAGTCCGGCTGATGTCGCTCCTGCTTTTACCAGTGTATTTATGGAAAAAATGGTCGGCTTTATCAAGCTTTACTTTCCAGTATTTTTACTCGGTGCAATCTTTGGTAAATTGATTGAAATTTCAGGTTTTGCGCGTTCGATCGTAGAAACTGTGATTAAAATTTTGGGCGTGCACCGTGCTATTCCTGTCATTGTAACGATTTGCGCATTGTTAACTTATGGCGGCGTTTCTCTATTTGTTGTGGTCTTTGCCGTTTATCCGTTTGCAGCTGAAATGTTCAGACAAAGTGATATTCCAAAACGTTTAATTCCTGCCACGATTGTTTTGGGTGCACTAACATTTACAATGGATGCCCTGCCAGGTACACCACAAATTCAAAATATTATCCCAACTTCATTCTTTGATACGACCGCTTGGGCAGCACCTATTTTAGGGATTATCGGTTCGATTTTCATTTTGACTGTTGGCTTGATTTATCTCGAACTGAAACGTAAAAAAGCGCAAAAAAATAACGAAGGTTATGGCACAAACCTACGTAATGAGCCTGAAATTGCTGCAGATATCAAACTTGCGCATCCAATGATTGCCGTGCTGCCATTGATCGTCGTTGGCGTAATGAACCTGTTACTGACTCATTATATTCCAGCTTGGTATCCAAACGTTTTTGACTTTCAACTTGCCGGTATGAAAGATCCGATCAGTGTCGATACCAAAAAAATCTTGGCAATTTGGGCGGTGATCGGTGCTTTATGTAGCGGTATCATCTGTATCATTATTTTCAGTTTTAAAACCATTTTCAAAAATTTCGCTGAAAATACTAAAGCTGCAATTGGTGGTGCAATGCTCGCTGCCATGAACACAGGCTCTGAATATGGCTTCGGTGCAATCATTGCTGCTCTACCTGGATTTTTGGTGGTTGCTCATTCGCTCGAAGGCATTAGTAATCCTTTATTAAATGAAGCGATTACCATCAATATTTTAGCGGGGATCACAGGTTCCGCTTCAGGTGGTTTGAGTATTGCGCTCGGGGCAATGGCAGATCAATTTCATGCTATGGCGATTCAAGCCAATATCCCATTGGAAGTGATGCATCGAGTGGCGTCTATGGCGTCAGGCGGTATGGATACTTTACCGCATAATGGTGCTGTGATTACCCTTTTAGCAGTGACGGGCTTGACTCATCGTGAAGCTTATAAAGATATTTTCGGTATCACTATTTTTAAAATCATCACCGTGTTTGTCGTGATCGGCGTTTACTATGCGACTGGCTGGGTATAAGTTTTTCTTTTAAAACATTTTATATGGACACTTATCGTCATCGAGGTGTCCATTTTATTTTCTATTTTTTGCATAAATCAGTTCACAGGTTCAATTTTATATGTTATTTATAATGATACAAATCGTATCAATATAAGATTTACTAAAATTAATCTGCTGAATCTTTCAAATACTCTTTTTGTTATTGAGTTAAATAAAAAAATTCAGCATAAGATACATAAATATGGAGTTTGAGCAATGTCGCATACTATTTTGTTGCCGCGCATCATGGAAGTTGGGCATAAATCACGTGAAAAAATTCCCGCGATTTTAGAAAGTCTACACTGTAAAAAACCGTTAATTATCACTGATAAAATGATGGTTAAATTGGGGTATATCGATGATATTCAAAATATTTTAAAACAAGCCAATATTGAGTCTGATTATTTTGATGACACCATTCCAGAACCTACATCAGGCTCGATTCAAGCGGGTGTCGAATTTATCCAAGCACATCAATACGACTCAATTATTGCCGTCGGTGGTGGTAGCCCGATCGATAGTGCAAAGGCCATGAGTATCTTGGGTAAGCATGGCTGTGAAATCAAAGAATATCGTTTTCCTCGCCAAGTTAATGAAGCAGGTTTGCCGATTATCGCAGTACCGACAACGGCAGGCACAGGCTCTGAAGCGACCAAATTTACCATTATCACTGATGATGCAACCAGCGAAAAAATGCTCTGTGTAGGCATCGGATTTATGCCAGTGGCAGCGGTTGTGGATTATGAGTTGACGCTCAGTGTGCCTGCGCGTACCACAGCGGATACTGGAATTGATGCTTTGACGCATGCCATCGAAGCCTATGTCAGTAAAAAAGCAAATTTGTTCAGTGATATGCAAGCACTTTCAGCAATGAAACTGATTGGACCAAATTTAAAAACTGTTTATTTCAACCCTGAAAATGAACAAGCACGTGAAGCAATGATGCTCGGTTCTACTTTGGCAGGTGTGGCTTTTAGCAATGCATCTGTGGCTTTGGTACATGGAATGAGCCGACCAATTGGTGCATTTTTCCATGTCCCACATGGTCTATCCAATGCCATGTTATTGCCGATGATCACCGAATTTTCAATTCCTGCTGCACCTGAAAAATATGCAGATTGCGCTAAAGCAATCGGAGTTGCTGAAATTCAAGATTCTGTTGAAATCGCCAATCAAAAACTCGTTTCAGCTTTAAAAGATATTAACCAAGCCCTACAAGTGCCTACACTTGCAGAATTTGGCGCAGACAAAACACTGTTTGATGAGGTTGTGCAGACTATGGCTGAACAAGCACTGGCTTCAGGCTCACCGGGCAATAACCCTCGTGTACCCACAATAGATGAAATGGTCGCTATGTATCAGCGTCTTTGGAACTAATTTTTTTAATTTTATCATTAAGATATAGGAATAAATATGGACATTATCGGACATTATATTAACGGTCAAATTTCTACAGAAGCCGAACGTACCCAAGCTGTTTTCAATCCTTCTACAGGTGAAAAATCAAAAGAAGTTGCGATCGCAAGTAAAGCAACGGTTGAAGAAGCCATTGCAGCGGCTGAAGCGGCATTTCCAGCATGGAGAGATACGCCACCGATCAAACGTGCGCGTGTTATGTTCAAATTTAAAGAATTATTGGAACAAAATGCTGAAAAAATTTGTGCCTTGATCGGTGCTGAACACGGCAAAATTGTTCACGATGCAGCGGGTGAATTGCAACGTGGTATCGAAAATGTCGAATACGCTTGTGGCGCACCTGAGTTTTTAAAAGGTGAATTTTCTAAAAATGTTGGACCAAATATTGACTCTTGGAGTGAAATGCAGCCGCTAGGTGTTGTTGCAGGTATCACACCATTTAACTTCCCAGTTATGGTTCCACTTTGGATGTTCCCGATGGCGATTGTTTGTGGTAACTGTTTTGTACTCAAACCATCAGAAAAAGATCCATCATCTACCCTTTTCATCGTGCAATTATTGAAAGAAGCAGGCTTGCCTGATGGCGTAATCAACCTAGTAAACGGTGACAAAGAAGCTGTTGATACACTTTTACATGACAAACGCATTCAAGCAGTGAGTTTTGTAGGTTCTACGCCAATCGCTGAATATATCTATCAAACAGCGACATCTACAGGTAAACGCTGTCAAGCATTAGGCGGTGCAAAAAACCATGCCATTATTATGCCTGATGCAGATGTTGATAATGTCGTAAACTCATTACTCGGTGCGGCTTTTGGTTCATCTGGTGAACGCTGTATGGCGCTTTCTGTTGCCGTTGCTGTTGGTGATGAAATTGCAGATGTTGTGATCGAAAAACTCAAAGCTGAAATTGCTCATCTAAAGTTCGGTGTCTATTCAGATAAAAGCAATGATTTCGGTCCTGTGATCACCGCGGAACACAAAGCAAAAGTTGTAGGCTATATCGACAGTGCTGAAAAACAAGGCGCAAAAATTGTTGTTGATGGTCGTCAAGCACAGCCTGAAGGCTATGAAAATGGTTTCTTCGTAGGTCCAACGTTGATCGATCAAGTGACTCCAGATATGGTGAGTTACCAACAAGAAATTTTTGGTCCAGTCTTACAAATCCTACGTGTAAATACCATGCAAGAAGCCATGGATCTCATTGATAATCATGAGTATGGAAATGGTACTTGTATCTATACCCGTGATGGTGAGGCGGCACGCTACTTCTCTGATCATATCAAAGTAGGTATGGTCGGTATCAATATTCCACTTCCTGTACCTGTGGCATATCACAGCTTTGGTGGATGGAAACGCTCATTATTTGGTGATTTGTATGCTTACGGACCAGATGGTGCACGTTTCTATACGCGTCGAAAAACGATTACACAACGTTGGCCATCAGCGAATATCCGTGAAGGCAAACAGTTCTCTATGCCTACACTCAATTAAAAGCCAAATGTTGGACATGCAAATGTAAGGGCAATTTTTTAATCCTTCATTTTACAAATCCACTTCACCGCAATATAAAACTTTATATTGCGGTTTTTTATTTCCACATGATCTATATGCCTAAGCGTATGACTAATCATAGCTTTTCTTTTTACTCTCCCACAATGCCAATCCATAATTGGGCCATTTTTGTTTGGTTTTAAAATTATTGACAAAATACGCCACACATACCAAAGCGATCGCACCTGTCAAAACTGGAAATATTAAAAATGACCAATGATAATCAAAGGAATGAGCGGTCAGTAAAATAACCAAAGGGTTTGCACCTGCAGGTGGATGCACACATCGAAAATACTGCATAAGCGCTATAGCAAGTCCGACTGAAAGCGCAATACTCAACAAGTTGAACCCAAACCATTTTAGAAAGCACAACCCGACCAAAGCTGAAATAAAATGCCCTAAGATCACATTTCTAGGCTGTGCCAAAGGTGATTGCGCCACTGCATATAAAATCACGCATGTTGCGCCAAAAGGTGCCATGATGAAAATATTATTGGATAACTTTCCCATGATTAATAACGTTAAGATACTCAAGCTTCCCCCCAAAAAACTACGTAAGATTTCTGGATTGGATGCCCGAGGTGCTAATTTCTCTTTGCCTGAGAATAAATACATCACCTTGTCCTCATGATTGATTTAATCAAATTAGCGCGCTAAAATAAAAATAGTACAGATCTGTACTATTTTCAAGATCAATTTGGAATGGTGATGTCAAAGTCTGCAAATAAAATTTTAAATACCGCCGAACAACTGTTTAACCAACATAGCTTTGTCAGTGTTGGAGTAGATTTGATTCGTGATGAATCAGGTTGCTCAAAAACCACGATGTATACTTATTTTAAAAATAAACAACAGCTTGTCGCTGAAGTTCTAAAAGCACGTGATCAAAGATTTAGACAAAGTTTGCTTGAATATGTCGCGGATGCCAATGCTTATATCGCATTCGATAAAATTTATCGTTGGCACTGCGATTGGTTCCAAACGGATCATTTTAAGGGCTGTTTATTTGTTCGTGCAGTTGGTGAATCTTCAGAGCAAGACCGAGAAATGATTGAAATTTCACAAGAACATAAGCGTTGGTTAAGACAATTTATCTTGGAACATGTGTCAGCATTTAAACATGCAGATGCGATAGCAGAGCTCTTTTTCAATCTATTAGAAGGTTTGATTAGTCGCTTTTTAGTCGATGGTTTCGATCAAAAAGTTGCGGATCAAAATCATGATTTATTGCTTAAATTTATCCAAGCTATGGAAAACTAAGATGGGCAATTGGAGCATCGCATTGGCTAACTAAAACTTAGCTCATCAATGTCGAATACACTCCATAGCAAGCCACGATAATCAAAATCGCACCGCAGATTGAAAGCATTTTGCTATAAAACTTAGATTTTGCAAGTTGGTTAAATAGTAGATAAACCAAAGATAAAGTCGCAAAATCTAAAACAATCCAAGTCAAAGTCAATAAACTGAGGCTTTGATTGAGATTGCTCGTTATATTGATAAATTGTGGGAAAAATGCTGCAAAGAAAATAATATCTTTGGGATTGGCAATTGCTACAAAGAAGCCTTGTTTAAAGCCACCTTTGACCGCTTGAATCGGCTGGTTTTCTGTATCGACTTGCAGCGACTCTCTAAAAATCTGCAATCCCAAATAGGCAATATAGACACATCCTGCAATTTTTATTGCATTAAACCAGCTTTGATTGAGTTCTATAAATCCCTTTAAAATCAGGACAGAGAGTAGGATCAAAACCAAAGATGCGAAATTTGTTCCAAAAATAGTTTTCAGGGCATTTTTATATCCCCCTTTCAAACCTGCGCTTGCCACCAAAAGCATGACAGGTCCTGGTGTTGCGATCATCACGATCACAGCAAGACAATATAGAAAGTACGCTGAAAAATTCACAAATTACTCATATTTTAGGTCATTAAACTTGTTCTAAGTGCAATAAACTTTGGCTAATACCATCGGCACGTAACCAAGCAAAATCATAGCTTGCCTTAGCAAGTGCCAAAACACGTCGTTCAAACTCAGTCCAAATCGGTTTTACTTGATGAGGAAGAATCCCTAAACCGCTCTCCTCTGCATGATTTTTATTTTTTTCACAGATTTTTAGTGCATGGTACAACTTACGCCCTTTGGATGCAGTTTGCATGACACGAACGCGCTTGCTTGAAATAAAGCCTTCCACATGTTGCAGATTTGCAAGCGGCAACATCGGTACTAAAATTTGATCCAATTGCGCATCCAAGCGTCGCCAAACAGCCATTCTCTGTTCCAGACTATAGGTATTCCATTGGATAACTTCATGGTTAAAACGACGACAGCCACGACAAACATGATCGCCAAATACCGTTGAACAGCGTCCTGCACAAGGGGTTAGAGATGGAATACGGCGATCATTAGTCAAAATATTTTCCTCACATTTTCGAAATTTTGGGATAAATTTCAAAATTCATCAAGCAGGCAAAGCATACTATATATTGTAGTATTGAAGATAAATTATCACAATATTTAGTATATTCTTCATCCGATTGATGAAAAAAATTCTGCATTCTTTATAGTCAAATCATCGCAAATTTGCAAATGATTTATGCTGATTTTAAGATTTTTCTGATCAAAGTCTCAGACTCTACTTTTTATGTCGGGTGATCCTCACAAGGAAGCATCTTATTGCAATTCTCCTGCTTTCAATCCTCGCAAATTCACATAATTCAAGCTAGAATATGCGCCTAAAATTTTCTCATTTAAAAACATTTGGAGTATTCCATGAACGCTACTGTAGAACAGCTTGCACCTGTAGAACAGCAAGCGACCACTGGTTGGGTTGTTGCGGCACTTTATCAATTTAAAGAAGTTGAAGATTCACTTGATCTACAACAACGTCTTTTAGACTTGGTAAAAACCATCAATCTTTGTGGAACTCTAATTGTTGCTGATGAAGGGATCAACGGTACTGTTGCTGGCGATCGTAAAGCAGTTGATACCATTCAGCAGTTTTTATTGGCTGAAGGTTTTACGAGCATGGAATATAAAGAATCACATAGTGATGAAAAACCATTTCGTAAAATGAAAATCAAACATAAAAAAGAAATCGTAACGTTAGGTGTCGAAGTTAAACCACGTGATTTAGTGGGCCATTATCTTGATCCGAAAGAATGGAATGAACTCATCGCTCGTGATGACGTAATCTTGGTTGATACTCGTAATGATTACGAATATAAAGCAGGTACATTTAAAGGCGCGATTGACCCTAAAACTGAAACTTTCCGTGAATTTCCAGAATACGTTAAACAAAACTTAGAACAGCATAAAGACAAGAAAATTGCGATGTTCTGTACAGGTGGTATTCGCTGTGAAAAGTCAACATCGTTATTACTTCAAGAAGGCTTTACAGAGGTCTATCACCTTAAAGGCGGTATCTTAAAATACCTCGAAGAAACACCAGCTGACGAAAGTATGTGGGAAGGTGAATGTTTTGTGTTTGACGGGCGTACGGCTGTAACACACGGTGTTGAAGAAGGCGTAAATGTGAAATGTCATGCTTGCGGTTGGCCTCTGACTCCAGAAGAAGTTGCATTGCCAAGTTATGAGCACGGTGTTTCATGTAAATACTGTATCGAGAAAACTTCTGAAAAACAAAAAGAAGGTTTCCGTATGCGCCAATCTCAAATTACAGCAGCAAAACGTAAACGCCTCTAATCAAAACTTTTGAGTTTCGTCCTAAAAGGTCAATCAGCAATCCTGATTGACCTTTTTTATGCTCAATCTTTTGTGCTTTCAGCTTTATATAGCGTGTTTTAGCTTACGAAAAGTACTCTAGGTTCAGTAAAACAGATATATATTTGAAAATTTTGTACAAATGCTTACGTATTTTAAATGCAACTCTGATTAGGATAATAAAATCATTTCCAGTATTTAAACGTTCATGACCGATTGGATTATTTCCATAATGGAAAGCTTAGGCTATTTTGGCATCGCCATTTTGATGTTTTTAGATAATGTCTTTCCGCCAATCCCTTCAGAAATTATTATGCGGCAGACTAAAACTTGAAGTGCGACACCCCCAACCTAATATAGGTATAAAGGAGTGTCATATTGTCATACGTACATTTAACAATAGTTGAACGAACTGCACTAATGTTAGAGTTTAACAAACCCAATTTTTCTGCTCGAAAATTTGCTAAACAAATTAACCGACATCACAGTACAATTTCTCGTGAATTAAATAAAAATTGCGGTTCTGTTCATCAATATAGTGCTGAACAAGCGATTGAATTTTCGCAGCGACGACGCAGGCGCGGTCATACAAAAATTTATTTGGATTCCTTACTATGGAAATTTATTGTAGAAGCCATAAAATGTTTATGGTCACCTGTACAAATTTCTAAGTGGCTCAAACGACAATCAGATGATAAAGAGATGAATATTAGCCATACCACAATCTATTCAACAATCAGAGCTTTACCCAAAGGTGAACTTAAAAAGGAGTTATTATCTTGTTTACGTCGGGAAAATAAGAAAAGAAAAACTGAAAACCTGCCACAGAAAGATAGTATTTTACAGGATATAAAAACAATTCATGAGCGTCCATTAGAGGTCTTGGAAAGAAAAATACCAGGTCATTGGGAAGCTGATTTGATCAAAGGAAAAGATAATAAAAGCGCAGTAGCAACTTTGATTGAACGTAATACACGACTCTGTTTACTAGCAGTTTTACCTGATGCTAAGGCAGAATCTGTACGTACAGCCTTGACCGAAGCAATGGCTTACCTGCCACCTGAGCTGAGACAAACCCTGACTTATGACCGAGGACGAGAAATGGCTCAACATAAGCAATTGGAGGAGGAGTTGGATATAGATGTATATTTTTGTGATCCACATTCACCGTGGCAAAAAGGTACAATTGAAAATATGAATGGTCTTATACGGCAGTATTTACCGAAAGGAATTGATTTAAACCAAGCTGATCAAAATTATTTAAATCAAGTTGCCATGTCATTAAATACACGACCAAGAAAAGCATTAAACTGGTTGACGCCATTAGAGGAGTTTTCGAGACTAACTGATTATCACAAATGTTTTAAAACTGTCGCACCTCATGTTTGAATCCACCTGCCTTCAGCAGGATATTCAGCCTCACAAGGAAGTTTAATCCTCATCGGCGTGATTATTTCAGGCAGCATTGGCTCATTAATAGCCGCTGCATTTTTATATTGGGTTGGCTACAAATTTAATCACATCAGCATTTTCCGATGGGTTGATCGCTACGGTAAATATATCTTTTTGAAATCTTCCGATGTAGAAAAATCCCTAAAATGGTTTGAACAATATGGACATCGAATCGTATTTTTTGGTCGAATGATCCCTGCCGTACGCTCATTGATCAGTATTCCTGCAGGTATGAGCCATATGCCTTTTTGGAAATTTATGCTGTTTAGTAGCCTCGGCACAGTGATTTGGACAACTTTTTTAGCCTGTGTCGGTTATTATTTTGGACAAAACCAAGCATTAATGCATAAAATTTTTAGTCAAGTGGGTTATGTGATTATCGCGCTAGTCGTATTATTTATAGTTTGTTATCTTTATCGTAGATCAAAGCGTAAATCGAACGATATTTAAATTTTCTGTGTTGGGGTCAAAATGAAACATTATTTTTTATATTTTGCAGCAATATATAGTATTGCCTTGGTTTTACTCGGCGTGCTTTTTACCATGTTCAATCTTGGAATGATCACGACCCTCCCTATTCTCATCGCTGCTGGTTTCTTGACTGCTGCACATTTTGTAAAAAAAGAACAACGCCTACCTTCGAATGATGAAAAAATGTTGTTGGTTTGGGGCACAACAATGACCGCATTAGTCATCGCCTGCATACTTTTATTTTTCTATATTGTCACCAACCCAGCTTCAGATCATTTACTTGAAGCAGCTGAAAAATCTGGACTTGCAGGTACAGCAGTGATTATGCTTTTTGTGGTGATTATCCATGGCGGTATTTTTTATCTTAGCTATGGTTGGTATGCCAATCGTTGTTTTAATAAATTAAACCAATAACAACACCTATTTATTTGAGTCTATTGTCCTAAAATAATGTGCAAAATGATTATTTATATTTTGCACATTCAATATTACAATAAAAACATAAAACATAAAACATTATTTTATAAGCATTTAATACTTCTCTTTTATAACCTAAATATATACATTAATTCAACATTTTCTATTTTAGAAAATACAAATTTAAAGTTCCCTCTCCCTTCGGGAAAAGGTTAGGATGAGGGTAATTTTTAATCTAAAATCTATTTATGCAAATTATCTAACTATTACTTTATTAAAAAATTTTATTTTGGGGAATCTAATGAGGTTTTATCTCATCTTATTTACTGTATTTTATTTTCTTAGCGTGTTTATTACTTCTATCATTAATATCTTCATCAATATCCCCGATGCAGTCAATATCGCACTACTGTTCATAGTCAGCACAACAATTGCATCAATATTTATCAATAAAGAAAAACGCCTACCAACCACAGGTGAAAAACAGCAACTCGTTTGGGGTTCAATCTGTGGAACGACATTCATTCAATTATTATATCTTGCCTTTATCCTATGCTATGAAGATTTCAATATCAGCTATACCATCCATCAGGTCCCTGTTTGGATATGGTTATTGATTTTATTCATTGTATTTGGCATTGAATATTTTATTTTCTATATGAGCTATGCTTGCTGTGCCAAATTTTTTTTGAAAAAATAATTTTAAGACAACTCGTAAAAAACCTCATTGCTCAGCTTTATAAAAGCAATGATCACCTTGGATACAGCGAACTAATCAAAATATTCAGCAACAATATCCTAAAGATCATTATTATTTTAAAATTGCATCATTAAAAAAATTAACTTAGTATCCATCACTGTACATAATTTAATCTAACTATTTTTTGTACATTTCACATAATTAAACATTCAAATAATATTGGAATATCTATGAATAATCTTTTTACACTTAACGACATGCTCACGCCAAAAATTGTAACTGTACTTTATTGGATTGGCTTAATTTTTGTCATTTTTACAGCTTTAAGTACTTTATTTCGTTATGGTTATGGCGCTTTCTATGGATTTGGAATGCGCTTACTCATCGCCATTCTCATCTTAGTTTTTGGTGGCTTAGCTGTACGAGTCTACTCTGAACTGTTGATTGTTATTTTTAAAATTCATGAAAATTTGAAAAAAATTGCAGATCGTCAGCCTTAAACTTTCCATTATTTTTTATTAAATAATTTGGTAAAAGATAAACAAAAAAAAATGCGTATGTAAAATTTACATACGCATTTTAATATACTAATCACTTAGTTTGGTGTGTGGTACATGAGATATAACTCATTTAAATTGTCAGGAATTTCTTCTGCCAATTCATCCATAAGTTGACCATTGCGACGGAAAGATTCCATTTGAGGATCTTCTTCATCGATACCGCTAAACACCATAATTGGCAAAGTAAGGTCAACCAATTGTTCTTCGAATTCTTCGGTAAACCAAGCTTCTTCGTTCAAGAACATTGCATCAACGAAACCAACACTCCAATCTCCTAGACTTGAATCCACTTCCGCTTCTTCAACTTCAAAAGGAAATTCGATGCCTTCTTCATTGGCAAGTTTTTGACGAATATCGTTTAACCAAAGTTTCACTTGTTCAACGATTTCTTTGGGTGCTTTGTTTTGATTACCTTCAAAAAGTTCGTCTAACCAACGATCAAATTGAGGTCCAACTGCAATGGCACATAAAAAACCATGTGTTGCCGCAAAATCTAGACCATACTCATTTTGGTCGCCATCTAGATAGTCACTCAACAGGTCTAAATCTAAAGCACTCATTTTGAATCCAATCTTGTAAAATTTAGGGGTATAGCATAGCACTTAGCGGTTTGATACAAAATGCTGTTTACTCATCTTCGTCATCAAGATCATCGTCATCAAAATCGTAATCGAAGTCTTTTAATTCTCGATCTAAACGACGTTGTGCAAGTAGATCATCAATTAAACGTCGCTTTTCTAATGATTCTTTGGCGCTAATTTTGCTTGATGACTCATCAAAACTAACATCATCATCACCGTAGTTATCATCTAGTTCAAAATCTGTCGAAGACACTAAAACTACCTCATAATGAAAAAAAGTGAATGGGTCTAGGCGCTATTTATCTTTCTTAGAAAAACTTGTCAAGTTTTATTTGTATTTTTTACATATAAAGTTGTATTTAGGCTTTTTTATTGGCCTATTTTGTGCCATGATATAATCCACCTTACGTTTTACTGTTTGATGACATTTTTTAAGTCATTTTTTAAAATACAATGAACGTATGGGATGATCTTGAAAATAACAATTTCACCTCCATTTATATTACTGAATACACTCACTTAATCTTTTATCAGAACAGTTTTTAACTGCATTTTCTGACGATTTTAGTGTGTTATTCAAACAGATATTTAGATAAATTGTGCGAAATATCCACAATTTTACCGCCACAGATTCAATCAAAAGAGAGTAAAGATGAGCGAAATGAATTCCCCTACTTCGCAAGTAGCGGCTCTTATTAGCCGAGGCAAAGAACAAGGTTACTTAACCTACGCTGAGGTTAACGATCATCTCCCAGACTCAATCACAGAAAGCGAACAGATTGAAGACATTATTCAAATGCTTCAAGACGTCGGTATTCCTGTGCACGAACGCGCACCAGAATCTGATGATGCAATGTTCGAAGGCAATAACGAAGGCGCTGATGAAGTTGCAGAAGAAGAAGCGGCTGCCGTACTTGCATCTGTTGAAAATGAACCTGGTCGTACCACTGACCCTGTCCGTATGTATATGCGTGAAATGGGTACAGTTGAACTTCTAACCCGTGAAGGTGAGATCAGCATTGCAAAACGTATCGAAGAAGGTATTCGTGACGTTTTGAACTCTATTGCTTATTGGCCAAATGCGGTTGAA
Source organism: Acinetobacter gerneri DSM 14967 = CIP 107464 = MTCC 9824 (assembly GCF_000368565.1). Lineage (GTDB taxonomy): Bacteria > Pseudomonadota > Gammaproteobacteria > Pseudomonadales > Moraxellaceae > Acinetobacter > Acinetobacter gerneri. The sequence goes on from NZ_KB849537.1 coordinate 72,567, forward strand.
GTTGTTTTACAAGAATACAAAGATTATGAAAATGGCGAACGCCGTTTAGCTGATATTTTATCAGGGTATTTAGATCCTGAAACTGATGAAGAAATTCCAGAAGTTTTAGAAGATGAATCTGAAATCGACGATGACGAAGAAGAATCATCAAACAAACCGACTAAAGACGTTAAGTTAGACGACGATGATGAAGAAGAAGAGTCTGAAAGTGATGACGACTCTGAAGGTGAATCTGGTCCAGATCCTGAAATTGCCAAAGTTCGTTTCACTGAGCTAGAGTCAGTTTGGAGCACTGCCAAAGACACCATCGTAAAACATGGTCGTAACTCTGCTGAAGGCAAACAAGCTTTAGAAGATTTGGCAACTGTATTTATGATGTTCAAATTTACTCCACGTTTATTTGACATTATTTCAGAATTAATCCGCGGTACACATGAGCAAATTCGTACTTCAGAACGTGAAGTTATGCGTTATGCCGTTCGTCGTGGTCGTATGGATCGTACTCAATTCCGTACATCATTCCCAGGTCAAGAATCAAATCCAGCTTGGTTAGATGAACAAATTGCCAAAGCTCCAAATGAGCTTAAAGGCTATCTCGAAAAAGTACGTCCAGATGTTCTTGCATTCCAACAAAAGATTGCAGACATCGAAAAAGAATTGAGCCTGAATGTAAAAGAAATCAAAGAGATTTCTAAACGTATGGCAATTGGTGAAGCTAAAGCTCGCCGTGCTAAAAAAGAAATGGTTGAAGCAAACTTACGTTTGGTAATTTCGATTGCGAAAAAATATACCAACCGTGGCTTGCAATTCCTTGATCTTATTCAAGAAGGTAACATCGGCTTGATGAAAGCTGTAGACAAGTTTGAATATCGTCGTGGTTATAAATTCTCGACTTATGCGACTTGGTGGATTCGTCAGGCGATTACGCGTTCGATTGCTGACCAAGCACGTACGATTCGTATTCCAGTACACATGATCGAAACAATCAACAAGATCAACCGTGTATCTCGTCAACTTCTTCAAGAAATGGGTCGTGAACCTACGCCTGAAGAATTGGGTGAACGTCTGGAAATGGACGAAGTTAAAGTACGTAAAGTCCTCAAAATTGCCAAAGAGCCGATTTCTATGGAAACTCCGATTGGTGATGATGAAGATTCGCATCTTGGTGACTTCATCGAAGATGGCAACATCACCTCTCCTGTTGATGCTGCAACTTCGGAAGGTTTAAAAGAAGCAACACGTGAAGTTTTAGAAAACTTGACTGAACGTGAAGCAAAAGTACTGAAAATGCGTTTCGGTATCGACATGCCAACTGACCATACTTTGGAAGAAGTGGGTAAACAGTTCGATGTAACTCGTGAACGTATTCGTCAGATTGAAGCAAAAGCTTTACGTAAATTACGTCATCCTTCACGTTCTGAACACTTACGTTCATTCTTGGAAAATGACTAATTCATAAATCATAGAATGATATATTAATCACATAACGAATCACTTGAAAACCAAGTATTCATCCCCATTAATATATCAAGACGAATGACAAAACGCCTGCAAATCCATGCAGGCGTTTTCTATAAAATTGAGGTGAAATATGTTAGACCGCACACCATCTCGCGAACTCCAAGAAGATCTTTGGGTATTTCCAATGGATTACCCAATTAAACTTATTGGTAATGCTGGAGAAGAACTACGTGGTGCTGTAGTCGAAATTTTGGTGAAACATTTTCCAGAGTTTGATGAAGCAACATTGTCCGTTCAACCTTCACGTACTGGTAAATATCATTCCATTACTGCGCAGCTTCGTTTTGAAGAACTTGAACAAGTTCATGCGCTTTATGCGGATCTTGCAGCTTGCGAACATATCCGGACTGCGCTTTAATAGACGGGTTAACAATAACCACTCTATTATCATGAAAATACTAAAATTATTGACAGCATGTTCAATGAGCATGCTGTTAATCTCGACTAGCCAAGCCAAAATCCAAACCTATCAATATGCTGATGAAGTCTGTGAATTTAAAAATCAGTACGACGATCAAAAAATCAATATTAAACAAATCAAAGACTCGATTACGTTGCACCGACTGGCATTTTCATCAAAATTGAATACTGAGGTTTTCGCCTTTACTCCTGATAAAATCCCATCACCAGATATCTTAAATAAATTAACTAACGAATATCAGCAAACTAAACAACAATATCAAAAGCTTAGCCCTGCCAGCCTCGCGCCCTATCAACAATTAAAACAAATTGTGCTCAGACAACTTGACGATGAATACAAGATGAATGTATTGATTGCAAAATCGTATCGCAATCCTAAAGTGTTGTTAACTCAGGATTATGGAAAAACGTGCTACGCCATTGCTGAGAAAATGAATCTTACAGGGCAAGCCTTAAAAACCGCCAGTTTAAATCAACATAAAGTTTTTCTGAATCAACAAATTAAACTCGGTCAAAGTCAACAATTTGCTCAGCAAAGCCTGCAACAGCTTCAGCAAAAACTCAACCAACCGCAAGGTGAAAAGTATGCATTTTTAGATTTGCTCAAAGAGTGGAATAATTGTGCAATTGATACCCTGCCAAACGACGAGAAAAAACTGGAAAAATTAAATATCAATAAAGATTTATTTATAAAATCCAAAGAATTGTATTGTGATAACTAAGTTTACAGTCCTTCGTCAGGCAGGAGTGCGATACTGCTCTCCTGCCCAATCGAAATTTTATATTTTATAGATCTTTTCAAAGTCGGATTTTAGCTTAAAAAACAAATTAAATTGAATACTTAAAAACTATTTTATGCCATCTTGATATTTAACTGAGGCATGTGATCCATCACAAAATGGCTTATTTGAAGATTGACCACAACGGCAAAGTGCTTGTCTATTGCGGATTTCATAAGATTCGCCATTTGCACTTTCCACACGCACCCCTCCTCGCACCATCAATGGACCACTACATCCGATCGCTGGGTCTTCAATCGCATAAATCCCGGCCTCTTCATCATTTTCAATCGGTTGCATCGTTTCACGATCAAAAACCAGTAAACGACCACCTGCACAAGAATGCACCATAAATTCTGTCAATTTTTCATGTGATTCGCCATGCATCGTGACTTCTCCCCAAACTTGATTTCCATTGTCACAAAAACGTGAAAATGCACAGTAATGTTCATTGTCTGTCAAAATCTGTTTAGGACCATCTATTTCCGTAGAACCATTCAACAAAGGCTCAAAACTTGCTGTTTCTGTCAGATGAACTTGTTGTTTTAGATGTGATCCATCACAAAATGGCGCATGTTGAGAATGTCCACATCGGCAAAGATACATTTCTTCTTTACTTTGAAACTTCTGCCCTTGTGCATAACGCCCTGAGTTTCCAGAAGCATTTTGCTCAATGATGACTTGCGATAATTTTGGTGCCCCATATACATGATATGGACCATCTTGGGTGACTTTGATATAGATATGTTCTGGTGCTTGGGTTGTACCGACTTGGATTATATATTTTGTCTGATCAGCCATAACTCACCTTTTATTTTTTAAATTTAGTGAATATTCACCTGATCAGCATGGCACCAAATTTTAGATTCTCCCATTGTATTTTGTAAAAAATGAGTTTAATAATCATTTAACTTTTCATCTAATTAATCCTGCATTGAAATATAGATAAGGTCACGACATTTTCAAACATTTCCCTTGCTAGAATCTCCCACAGTTCAATGAAAAATCACTATAATCAACAGACCCTAAAAATCCCCCAAATGAAAGGACACATTTTAAGTGAATGATGCTGTTCTAAAACCTACCCTTGAAATTCGCCAATATCTCGAATTTACCCCATATCAAGACCGTTTTCTTGAAATGAAAAGCTATACAGAACAACGGGATCTAAATAGCCCTGACCAACTTTGGCTTTTGCAGCACCCTGCTGTTTTAACCCAAGGTCAAGCAGGAAAGCCTGAGCATATTTTGATTCCCAGTGATATTCCTGTGGTACAAAGTGATCGCGGCGGTCAAGTCACTTGGCATGGTCCCGGTCAATTGGTGATTTACTTCATGTTTGATCTCAATCGTTTGAAGTGGAATGTACGTACATTGGTCAGTTATGCCGAAAATTTAATGATTGAATTGTTAAGAAAATATGGCATCGAAGCTTATGCAAAGCCTGATGCTCCTGGTGTATATGTCAATGATCGTAAAATCGGTTCACTCGGTTTTAAAATCCGTAAAGGTCGCAGTTATCACGGTTTAGCTTTAAATATTGATTGTGATCTATTTGGTTTTCACACCATTAATCCTTGTGGTTATGCTGGTTTGGAAATGGTTCGAATTTGTGATTTAGTGGAAAATTATCCTGATTTTAATCAGTTATGCCGTGATGTAATTGAACATTTTCAAAATAGCGGTTACTTTAATGACGTTAAAGTCATTCCTGCATAAATGACTTTCATTTTAGATTAAAATAAATTAGAGTAATTACTCTAAACTACAAATACAATTTTAAAAGAGGGAAGCGTGTGATTTCTACAAAATCAGTCAAGCCCGCTTTTGAACAAAACTATGTCAAACTCATGATGGATGTAATTGGCAGAGGTTTGGTCATGGCGAGTCAAGTCGATGATGAAATAAAGCAAGAAGTTGCCAAATTTCCTGTGGGATTTACTTTGTCGATGACAGTATTTCCTCATGGCCCTTGTTTTATTGCCAGAGTCAATGATTCTCACCAGCTTGAGTTGGTGAAATCAGTCGAAGACAAACCCAATTTAGTCATTAAATTTAAACACTTACATCATGCTTTCTTGGTATTTTCATTTCAAGAAAGTACAGCCCGCGCTTTCGCAAATGACCGTATGGTTGCTGATGGTGATCTGAGTTATGCCATTCGTTTAGTTCGTTGTTTAAATAAAATGGAATCTCTGATTTTACCGAAAGTCATCGCACAGCTCGCTGTGAAAGAGTACCCAACTGAATTAAACCTAAAAGAAAAACTTGCTGGAGCAGCAAATATTTATCTCAAAGTTGCTCAATCTTATTTTAAAAGGAGTGCCTAAATCATGACTAAAGCGTATTACGAATTTTTTTGCCCAGTCAAAGTAATTGCAGGTCATGCCGCACTTGAGCATATTCCTTTTGAATTGGCAGCCCTTGGTGCTAAACGTCCAATGATCATTACGGATAAAGGTGTGCGTTCAAATGGTTTACTTACGCCAATTGAAGCTGCTTTTGAAGGTACGGATGTAGAACTGAGTCATATTTTTGATGATGTTCCACCAGATTCAAGTCTTGAAACTGTTCGTGCAGCTGCCGAAGCATATCGTAGCAACCAATGTGATGCAATCATTGCCATTGGTGGTGGTTCTGTTATTGATACGTCAAAAGCGACAAACATCTTGGTGACTGAAGGTGGCGATGATCTTCTAAAATATTCAGGCGCTCACAACCTCCCTCGCCCACTTAAACCATTTTTTGTGATCCCAACGACCTCAGGTACGGGTTCTGAAGTCACTATGGTTGCTGTTGTTTCAGATAATCAAAAAAATGTAAAACTGGCATTTGCTTCAAGCTATCTCATGCCGCATGCTGCGATCCTAGATCCACGTATGACGCTTACCCTACCACCGCATTTAACAGCAATGACTGGAATGGATGCGCTGACTCATGCAGTTGAAGCCTATACTTGTATGGCTGCCAACCCGATGAGTGATGCCTATGCAACAGCAGCGATTAAAAAAATTTCTGCAAACTTGTTCAATGTCATCGAAAATTTAAGTGATGCTGAGGGCCGTTTGGAACTTGCACAAGCTTCAACTATGGCTGGTGTGGCATTTTCAAATGCAATGGTTGGACTGGTGCATTCTTTAGGTCATGCTTTGGGTGCTGTAGCTCATTTACCACATGGCTTATGCATGAATTTATTCCTGCCTTATGTGCTTGAATACAATAAAGAAGTGAATGGCGATAAAATTGCTGATCTATTATTGCCGCTTGTAGGTCCAGATATTTATTCTCAAACGCCTGCCAATGAACGTGCCGATAAAACGATTGCGACGATTCTAGCTATGCGTGATCGTTTGTATTCTCTGACAAAATTGCCACGTACTTTGAGCGAAACAGGTAAGGTCAGCAAAGCACAATTGGATGAAGTTGCTGAAAAAGCTTTGAATGATGGTTCGATTATTTATAACCCGAAAGAAGCAACCTTAAAAGATTTGCGTGAGATCTTAGAAAAAGCTTGGTAATTGCTGAAAAATAAGCGAATATAGCAACAAATTTGAGCCTGATGTTTTAATAAGCATCAGGCTTTTATCTTGTAGAAAAAAAGCTGATTCATATTCATCAAAAAAGGTATATTTTCTGCTAAAAAAAATGAACAAAGTTACTGGCAAATAGTATCAAATTAAGCTAAATTGGCGCGCTTTGTTTTATATGTAGGGGGGATCGTTCGTCTCAAACGGTCCTTAACACACATGACTGATCCTTGATCAACGATTATGAGGATACGCCGTTGACAACTGTTCCTGGGACTCAACCTGCGGCTAAACTGCAAAAAAATCTTGTGCTATGGCACATCATCATTATAGGTTTAGCATATATTCAACCTATGACTGTATTTGATACCTTTGGATTAGTATCACAAGATAGTCATGGTCATGTACCAACTTCTTATATTTTTGCGCTTGTTGCGATTTTGCTCACATCCATTAGTTATGGGCATATGATCAAGCGCTACCCTTCAGCGGGTTCTGCCTATACCTATGCTCAAAAATCAATTCACCCTAATGTAGGTTTTATGGTGGGTTGGTCGTCATGGTTAGACTATCTTTTATCGCCTTTGGTCAATATCATTTTGGCCGATATTTATTTACGTGCGTTATTCCCAGAAGTAAACAACTGGATTTGGGTGATCGGACTCACGATCATGATGACTGTGGTCAACTTGTTTGGCGCGCGTTTTGTCGCACGTTTTAACAGTACCATCGTCTTTATTCAAATCGGTGTTATTCTTTATTTTACTTATAAAGTTTATCTGTTGTTGACCCAAGGGATCAATGCAGATGGTTCACTTGATCAATCACAATATCAATTGTGGAGCATTGCGCCTTTCTGGAATGAAATGACTTCAATTGGTGCATTGATTACGGGTGCGACGATTCTTTGTTTCTCATTTACAGGCTTTGATGCATTGTCATCTCTTGCAGAAGAAACCAAAGATACTGAAAAAGTACTGCCTAAAGCGATTTTCTTAACTGCATTGATTGCAGGTGTGATCTTCATCATCAGTACTTATTTCATGCAAATTTACTTCCCAAGTGATCCTGCAAATTACTTTAAAAAGATTGATGAAACTCAGCCTGAGATTTTATATGCAATTGGCGGTATTACTTTCCAAACTGTGATTTTGTATTTTGCAATCGTCACGGTTATGGCTTCAGGTATTTCAGCTCATGCAGGTGTATCTCGTTTGATGTATGTGATGGGTCGTGATGGCGTGATCAATAAAAAGATCTTTGGTCATATCAGTCCAAAACTATATACCCCAACGTACAACATTTTGATCGTTGGTGTCGTTGCACTAAGTGCAGGTTTCCTTGATTTTGAACATATCGCAAACTTGATCAGTTTTGGTGCATTGACAGCCTTTAGTTTTGTCAATTTCTCAGTTATTTCACGTTATGCATTACGTGATGGCCGTACCAAAACGCTTAAAGACATCATCAGTTATATCGTGATTCCAGTGCTTGGTTTTGCCAGTGTATTTATGATGTGGCTTGAAATTGATCAACTTGCACTCAAAATCGGCTTAATCTGGGCGGCAATTGGTGTCGGTTATCTTGCATATAAAACACGTGGTTTCCGTTACCCTGCTCCGCAGCATAATGAACATGAATAAAAGTCATTGAATAATTTAAAAGACAAAAGGCGCTGAATGCGCCTTTTGTTTTATCAGTCACTTGGCTCTGATTAAGCCACAAATTTATTTGTGATATTTTTTACACGTTGTGCATAAGCTCGAACGGTATCCAAATCACCTTGTGGAATTTCCTCCGCCGATGCGTCTGAAGGACTTTGTACCATCGCACCACCAAAACTACCCATATAATTGATATCGTTACGCGTAGCTGACTTTTTATTCGAAGGTAAAATACCTAAACTGACCCAAATACCCCCATGCTGCAGAGCAAGCGCCTGTAACTGAATCAAGGTCATTTGTTTATCACCATTGATACTGCCACTGTTGGTAAAACCTGCAAAAATTTTATCTTGCCAAGCACGAGTAAACCAACGCTTAGACGAATCATCTGCAAATTTCTTAAACTGCCAAGGCGTAGATGCCATATAGGTTGGTGCGCCAAAAACAATCGCATCAGCTTGGTCCAATATATTCCATTCCTGCTCTGAAATATTGCCTTGTTGATCAATCGCAATTAAATCTGCCTGAATTTCATTAGCAAAATTTTCAGCAACCACTTTGGTATGCCCATAACCTGAATAATAAACCACTGCAACTTTAGACATGTGAAAACCTCTTGATCTGTTTGATAAAAATAAAGAATGTAAAATTAAAGGGTGATATAACTTGGAATCTTTGCACTCAGACCTTGCTTCAATTGTTGACTTGATTCACCGACCAAGACTTCGAATGCATTCTGTTCAATGCCATCAAAAACATGTTCTGCAACTACTTTTGGGGACACTTTTTCAATGTCTAAGCTTTGGGTCAGATCAGTATCAATAAAACCAACATGCACGCCCATCACATGTACATTGTCCTCTGCAAGCCATTGACGAGTTGAATTGGTAAACGACCAAGCAGCTGCTTTAGAAATAGCGTAGCTAGCTAAAAATGTACTCGGTTGCCACGATACATCAGACAAAATATTGACAATATAACCCTCCAAATTGTGTTTCAAAATCGGAGTAAACAATTGGGTCGTATTGATCATGCCATATAGATTGGTTTCCAAAACTTTACGTGTCGTCGCTGCCATTTCCACTTCTACAGGACTTTGATTCAGACGTGCAATGCCAGCATTGTTGATCAAAATATTCACATCACCACACTCAGCAATTGCTTTTTCAATGCTGATGGGATCAGTAACATCAACTTGCACTGCAATCATGCCTTGTTCATTAAAATTTTGCGTATTACGCATAGCTGCATAAACTTTTTTAGCGCCACGTTGGATTGCTTCTTTGGCAAGTATCAAACCCAAGCCGCGATTTGCACCTGTAATAAACACAACTGCATCTGTTATTTTCATTGTATCTACACTCTTGTAAATTCTGATTCGCTTGATTGAATAGCTTTCAAACGCTGAAGTGATCCATTGTTATCACTCAGGTTGATCTGATGAATTTATGATATACTTTTGAAACTAGGTATCAATTAGTTACTACTTGGTAACTGGTCATTATGATGATGATTTGGCTTCAACTTTTCGCCTAAAAGAGTAATGAATCATGACTAAAGCATTCAATTTTAATATTTTTCATCCTGACTGTCCTGCACGATCTTTTTTTGAAAAATTTGCAGATAAATGGATTCTTTTGATCATTTACCGTCTACATGCACAATCACAGCACTTCAATGAATTGAAGAAAAGCCTCGCTGGTATTTCTCCAAAAGTGTTATCTCAGAAATTAAAAATTTTGGAACGAGATGGCTTTATTTCCCGCACTATTCATGAAAATAATGTGATTCGAGTTGAGTACGCATTGACGCCACTTGGAATTGAATTTGCAGGAGCTGCTTTAATTTTTAAAAATTGGGCAGAAGATAATATGCAGCATGTAATTCGCGCACAACGCTTATTTGATGCATCTCAAACGATATTGGATACAGACTCAAGTAGCGAACACGGTTCAGCAATTTAGATCTATTGGGCATCACCAAAGTAGATCGTCAAGATGGAAAATTTACCATCTTGAATAAAACTACATACACGCACAATTTTAAGTTCGATACTCAATGACAATCAAATATAAAAAATGCCCATTTTCATGAGCATTTTTAACTTATTTTTTAATTTGAGTTTTCGGTTTAGTCTTTCAATTCTTTAAAATCTTGCTGACGCCAAGCTTCATAAAGAATCACAGCTGTTGCATTGGAAAGATTTAAACTACGTGAAGTGGGAGCCATCGGTAAACGAATCCAATGTTCTTTTGGAAACATCATACGGACATCTTCAGGCAAACCACGCGTTTCAGGTCCCATCAACAAAGCCACTGGACGATTAAGATTTGAAGTATGTGGAGTTTCAAAACCTTTGGTGGTCAAAGGATAAATCGCATCTTGATCAATACCCTGTTCTTTTAAGTGTGCCAAACATTCAGTAAAGTTTTCCCAAACTTTCATGTGCGCCCATTCATGATAATCCAATCCTGCACGTTTTAATTTTTTATCATCTAGCTCAAAACCAAGCGGTTTCACCAAATGCAATTGTGCACCTGTATTGGCACATAAACGGATGATATTTCCAGTATTACTTGGAATTTCAGGTTCAAATAAAACAACATGAATCACGGGAGTTCTCTTCTATTTTCAAGTCATCATCTTCAATAGCATGATTTGTCTTGTGTAAAATTCTAAATCAAAAATTTTACTCAAGACAAACGACTATTACAGATATGATCATTATTTAAATACATACAAGCTCAATCGATCGCTTATATACATAGATATTAGGGTTGATTCGGAGGTCAAACTACTGCCACTGCAACTGTTCACGCAATGACACGACTTCACCAATAATCGTCAATGTTGGTGCATGAATTTGGTGTTCTGTGACTTTAGCAGCAATATCAGCCAAAGTACCAACGACAACTTTTTGCTCAGGTGTCGTACCTTTGGAAATCAAAGCTACGGGCATATCAGGACGTTGACCATGTGCGATCAACTTTTGGCAAATTGTTTCAAGCCCCATAAGCCCCATATACAACACCAAAGTTTGATGCTCATACACCAATTCATCCCAAGGCAATTCTGGAGAACCTTCTTTGAGATGACCAGTCAAAAACCGCACGCTTTGCGCATAATCACGATGCGTCAACGGAATCCCTGCATAAGCTGAACAGCCCGATGCAGCAGTGATGCCCGGCACGACTTGGAAACTGATTCCTGCAGCAAAAAGCTCTTGAATTTCCTCGCCACCACGCCCAAAGATAAATGGATCACCGCCTTTTAAACGGCAGACACGTTTACCTTCACTTGCGTATTTCACCAATAACGCATTGATGCCCTCTTGCGGAACACTATGGTTAGAACGTGCTTTCCCAACATAAACCTTGATCGCATCTCGACGACACAGATTTAAAATCGGTTCTGAAACCAAACGATCGTAAATCACGACATCCGCTTGTTGCATCAAACGCAATGCTTTGAGGGTTAAAAGTTCTGGATCACCAGGACCTGCACCGACCAAATAAACCTCACCTTTGGGTTTGCTCCATTCAATCAAAGCTTGCTCAATCAACTGATTGGCTTCTGCCAAACGATCATTGAACACATGCTCTTTAAGGGGGCTTGCATATAAGTCTTCCCAGAAAATACGGCGCTCATCAGGATTGACTATTTTTTCTTTTACAGCTTTACGCCATTGACCTGAAAATGCGGCAAGCTTGCCCATCGCATGTGGAATCGATGCTTCAAGTTGGGTACGAATCTGACGTGATAAAACTGGCGATTGACCATTGGTCGCTACAGATATAATCAATGGTGAACGATCAATAATGGCTGGAACCATGAAACGGCAATGTGGAGGATCATCCACACTATTGACCAAAATTTTCTCAGCTTCACAAGCATTAAATACTTGCTGATTTGTCTCTTTCTGATCTGTTGCAGCAATCACCAAACGATAATGTTTAAGTTCAAAATGACTTTGCTCAAGCTCTAAATTTTGTATCGCTTGTTCATTATTATTTTGTGGAAATAATTGTTGAAATGTATAGGGAAAATACTGCCCTTTTGACTGTTCAACGATCTTTAATAGTTCATCTTCAATCTCAGGAGCAATCACCGAAATCGATGCTCCCGCTTGTTGCAATAAATATGCTTTGCGATAAGCGACATGCCCACCACCTACAATCAGACAAGGCTCAGCTTGTAATTTTAGTGAAATTGGAAAAATATCCACGCGCTTCCTCAAAGATTTGAACTGATTGTTTAAAGCAGATTTGATTTACACAGCAGTGTAGATGACAGAAAAATAAGGGATCAGTCGAAACCAATCCCTTATATTTACACAATATTAATCAATAAAAGTCGTACCGCCCAAGTAAGGACGTAATACTTCTGGTACTTCGATAGAACCATCAGCACGTTGATAGTTTTCCATCACTGCAAGCAAAGTACGACCAACAGCCAAACCAGAACCGTTCAATGTATGTACCAATTCAGTTTTCTTTTGGTCTACACGATAACGTGCTTTCATACGACGAGCTTGGAAATCCCACATATTTGAACAAGAAGAAATTTCACGATAGGTATTTTGGCTTGGTACCCAAACTTCCAAATCATAAGTTTTACATGCGCCAAAGCCCATATCACCGCCACAAAGTACGATTTTACGATAAGGTAAGCCAAGTGCTTGCAAGATGCCTTCTGCATGACCAGTCAATGCTTCCAAAGCATCCATAGATTCTTCAGGTTTAACAATTTGCACCATTTCAACTTTGTCGAATTGATGCTGACGGATCAAACCACGTGTATCACGGCCATAAGAGCCCGCTTCACTACGGAAACAAGGGGTATGAGCCGCGTATTTAAGCGGTAAACGATCTGCATCGATGATTTCATCACGTACAAAGTTCGTTACTGGCACTTCAGCAGTTGGAATCAAATAGTATTCTTTTTCACCTTGAAGTTTAAACAAGTCTTCTTCAAATTTTGGAAGCTGACCTGTGCCACGCAAAGAATCTGCATTGACCAAATAAGGCACATAAGCTTCGGTATAACCATTTTTTAAAGTATGGGTATCGAGCATGAACTGAGTCAAAGCACGTTGTAAACGGGCAAGCGGACCTTTCAATACGCTAAAACGTGTACCTGTCAATTTAGTCGCAGTTTCAAACTCTAAACCACCCATCATTTCACCAAGATCAGTATGATCTTTTATTTCGAAATCAAATTGGCGTGGTGTACCCCAACGTAAAATTTCTACGTTGTCACTTTCATCTTTACCTTCTGGTACAGATTCATGAGGTAAGTTTGGAATCGATAAAGATTTTGCTTCTAATTCGGCTTGAAGGTCGGCAAGTTCAGTTTCTGCAGCTTTGATTTCATCACCAATGGCAGACATACGTGCCATAATTTCGGATGCATCACCGCCCGATTTTTTAATTTGACCGACTTGTTTAGCTCCCGCATTGCGTTCTGCTTGTAAATTTTCAGTTTTAGACTGAATTTCTTTACGGCGAGCTTCAAGTGATGCCCATTCTTCAACGTTGAGATGTACACCACGTTTTGCCAAGGCTAAATTTACAGCCTCAATATTATTTCTGAGTAATTTCGGGTCGATCATAGCCAATCTTTATCAAAGAAAAAAACTGACTATAGTGTAAGCTCTTCACCGTAAAAAATACAGTGACAGAGCTAACATGATGCTAGGAATCGCTTAAGAAGACTGCAAAAATCTGAAAATAAGCCCTTAAGGATTTGCGTATTGTGGCAAACTTGGCAAATATTCAGCTTTTACTACATCTTTAGCAGAAACATAAGGCAATTTAAGCTCAGGCATCCCTTCTGCATAAGCCGCAATTTCATATAATGGATAAACAAAGACTAAACCATTGACACCATAATAAAAATTGTCACTCAATTGCAATTTTTGCGGTGTGATATTGTGCTGCTCCAACCAATTTGCATTGGCTTCATAAAGTGCTTGCGCCACTGTTGCTTCTGTATTTGGTTTTAAAATATCACTCAAAGCCAAGCGTTTTTGCGTATTTAGATCAAAAGTGACAAATTCTTGATGATACATACCATGAGCTGCACCCGCAGAGTACTCATAGCTATAAATCATAAATGTTGCTAAATTATTGTTTTGTGAAATAAATCGAACATAAATCGTGCTTTGATTGATGCCTTGAACCTTTTCAGCATCTGCTTTCGCTTCTTTATTTTCATTGGCAAAGGCAGTCGGTACTGCTTTTTTGATACGTTGTAAAAAGTATTCATCTATCCAAGGCACATTGGTCTTGATGGTTTGCAAATCATACTGAGTGCACCCCTGATCATCACAAAACTGATTTTTCTGTAAAGGAATACGCTCAACTTTGCCCTGGATCAGCGTACTTGATGCATTGTTTTTCTGTTCTGCCGCAGGCGTATTTGCATCAGCTGAAGGTGCTGGCTTTTCTTGACAAGCGCTTAAAAACAGCAAAGATGCACAAACGGGAATCGCCAATAACCATTGTTTTTTCATTTGATAAGTCATGTTATTTTGCAACCTAATACAGATTTTCTACACCCTGTCACTATACAAAGCTCAATAAGGCAATGATATTAAAAAATGTATCTATAGACGCTTTTTTATACATATTTTATTCGTTTAAACAGAAAAGCGCCCCAAACCAAAATAAATCTAGACTTACCAACCGTACTTCATCTCAACACCCAAATAATTAGCATCTTTACCACCTGCATTTAAAATGGTTTTACCCACATCGTAGTGCACTGCTTCAACCGCCATCGATAAATTACTGTTGACCTTTTGATCTGCTCGAAGCTGAAGATACTTGCCTGTCCATTTTGAACCCTGACCTGCTGTATTTGGCATACTGCTATTGCCTTGGAAATAAATTGCATCTTGCGTTGTCTGTCGCCATTGCAAGCCCAAAGCTGCCATCAGGGTCAATTGATCATTGGGCTGAATCGTGATCGAAGGTTTGATATGAATCAAATTACTATAACCACTATAGCCTGCCAGCGTGAAATATGAACCATTGGCAAAAAGCTGATTGAAAGTATTTAACTTTCCATCATGCGGATTTTTATCACCCGAAGCCGCATCGATTTGCACAGCCAATTTGGGGCTATATGGCTGATCTTTTAGATGATAAGCAGTGATCGCACTCAGGGCCCAAGCTTGTATAGACTGATCCGCAATATCCCCATACTGAAGCATTGCTTCAACATCCCAATCTAGATTATTTTTCGATCCCATATGCCGTAAATCATACAAATCTCGCACCTCATTTCCAGATACACTTGGAAATGTCGCATGATTTCGGACATATCTTGAATAGTATCCAGACAGTTCACCGCCAAGTACATTTTGTTTGTCTATACGAAATCCACTAAAACGCAAATCATGATCAGAAAAATCATTTAAAGTTCCAGCCATATCAATTTGCACTGGTCGAGTCATGTAGCCTAAAAAACGCCAATCTTGATATTCATAATCTGCCCATACCCCATCAAAGGCTTGGCGAACATTGGGTCCTTCTCTATTGGAAATAAAGCGTTGTAAATCAAAAGCCATTTCCTGACGTCCAACCCTAAATTTGAAAGTCCCATTATTTAAAGAATGTTGCCAAGCAATAAATGCTTGTTCCAAATCAAAACGATTTTGGTCTGTACTTCCAACCGTATTTTTATCATAAGCACGTGCATCTATAAATTGGGCAAAAATTTGCCATTGTTCTGCAAGTCTGGCATCAACATGCATTTGTAAACGTTGAATAAGATATTGGTCGTTGCTATTTTTGGCTGTGCCAAATTTGGCACTATTGTTCAGTTCAAAACGCTCTCGGATATTTGCACCCAATGAGATATAGCTATTTTCTTTAAAAGGAATGTATTTAAACTGGTCGCCTGTTTTTTTCACCACACATGAGTTTTTTAAAACATCCCAATTTTCTTGCCATCGATTGGTCAAAATACTTGGTCTTTGTGGGCAAGCTGTCTGATCTTGTACATTCGTTTCAGCATAAGAAGAATGAAAATAAAATAAGGACATGACAAAAAATGTAAGTCGAGTAAATTTTTTATGTTGATGTCGAATTTTATTTTCGAGTTTTAATTTTTGTTGATTCATCTCGCTCATCCACATCCCAAGATTAGAAATGGAAAATTAAAAAATTTAGCAGTGAAATATTTATAACTGCCTACTTTTCTTATTCAATATAAATTTAGAATTGCATCATTATTCAATTGCTAAAGTTTGTACTGCAATAGCACAGTACAAACCATTAAAATGCATGATTATTTTACATTTGCATGAATTTCAGCAATATAACCGCCCGGGAATTGCAACATTGCTGATTCACGTGCATCTGATTTAAATTTTTGAACTAAAACTGTTGCACCAGCTTTTTGTGCTTTAGCTAACGTTTCATCAATATTTTTAACTTCATAGCCTGTCATTTCATGACCATATGGATATGGCAATGCACCATCTGTCACCAATACTGCCATTTTGCCAAAGTCTGACTCTATACGAATACGTCTAAATTGATCATTTGGACGTCCAATTTCTACACCAGAAGCCTTTGCAGTGTCTGATACAATTTTACCATGTGAGAACTTGACGAAACTTTTAACAAAGTTATCTGCACTTTGTTTAGAAACATAGACTCTATTTTCTGGGATGGTTTCCAATTTTGCATAATTTGGCTTTTGTGTATGCCAATATAACTGCATATTGACCCCACCCGGCCACTGGATTACAGCATCACGACCGATTGGATCTGGAAAAGTTTCAACGATCACATCTGCGCCATTTTTCTTTGCAGATGCGACAGCTTTATCCATATCTTTAACTAAATAACCGGTACGTTCCAAACCAAAAGGATATGGAACTGGTGTTTTAAAGCCAAACACAGAAAAAGTGCCTACAGGGGTATAGACAAGTTGTGACATGGTTTGACTCGGTGTAGGCGTAACTTGAAATACACCTTGTTGCGATTTTGAGCCACCAAATGTTGCAATCAGACTATCTGTAAATTTGTCGAAATCTTCAGGATTTACATAAACATGAGTCGTGTCATATTGCGCGGCTACGCCTGGTGCTTCTGCTTCTACATTCGCTACAGCGACTGTTTTGGCACTAATTTGTGGTGCAATCGCAATACCACCACTGATCAGCATAGAGCTAATCATTAGGCTAAAGAGTTGTTTACGCATGGATTATTCCTTTCAAATTTAGATAGATTTAATCTATTTGCAAAAATTGCCTTTAAACTTTTCAGATAGCGTTCAAAAAAAGAGATTCATTTAAGATCTGATCCTGAGTTTGACTTAAGATCAGACATAATCGTGACTAAAACCAAAGCTGCAATCAGCCCAAGATGTTCAAAAAAGCTATTAAAAGTACCGAAAAACTGTGCACCAGATTGGTTCCAAAAGTCATTTGCAACAAACATTGCCACTGCGGTTAGACAGCCAAGTCCACCTGCGCCTAACCAGACAAAACGATTAAAAATCACGCACAAAGAACCACCAATTTCAACGATGATTGCAGCAGCTGCCCATAAAGCCGCAGGTTGCAGACCAAAATTTGCCTGCTCTGCCATTGCAGCTGGAAAATCCATGAGTTTGCTAATACCACCAACGAGAAATGCTGATACCAATGCAATGCGTAACACGGGGAGTAGCCATGTTATTGAGAGAATTTTTCTGACCCATTCAGGATTGTGACCAGATGCACTATTCATGACATTAACTTTTAAATATTTCTTAATAATATTTTAAGTTATCTTAAACACCATCTATGCAGTATTTATATTTCCAAATGTAGTAATTTAATCTCAAACACAAATATCCTAATCATGCTTTTCTTGATTTAATTTTCTCTATTTTATATGCATAAAATTGCAGCTAAATGATGAAAATAATTAAAAAAAGTGCACTTTTTTAGTAATACATGATGCTTAATAGCAAATTTTTATAGCCATAATTCATTTACACAACAACATTAAAATACGCAGTCGATTTGACATTATTTATTTTGCTCACAAAAAAGCAGCCCGTAAGCTGCTCTATTGACTAAATCAACAACCGAATAAATGATCAATTATTGATCAATAATATCTGTACCTTTAGGCGGAGTAAAATTGAATGTCGCAGCAGGAATTGCTGGATTCATTTTGACATTATTGAAACGAACATAAGTCGTTTGACCTAAAGAATCTTGCAAGATCATCAAAGTCGGCGCGTTTTTCGCACCAAAACTAATCGTCAAGCTTTGGAATGCACCCTCTTTATTTTTTGGATACAAGGTGTAATAGGTTTTACCCGCATCAGGCTGAGTAATACGATACGTTTTCATGATCTGAGCAGTATTACCTGACAACAACAATGCAGGTGTATTTGCAACTTGATCATCTAAGCTTTGGCGTACTGCTTGTCCCAAATCTGGATCATAGATCCAAACTGTTTTACCTGAAGTTACAATGGTTTGTTTGGCAGGAGAAGTGGTTTGCCAGAAAAATTTACCAGGACGAGCAACTTTCATTGTCCCGTGAAAAGTTTGATTCATGTGCTGTGCAGTCAAACCACGCTTTTGTGTCGCCGCTTTAGGATTGGTTACTTTTGTGGTCTGTTCAAAATTGGCGGTAAAGCTTTGGATACCACTCAATTGTTTAACCAAATTTGATGTTGCAGATTGTTCAGAAGCGGGAGCTGCAAAAACAGTTGTGCTCATAGCAGGCGCAAGCAGTGCTGCACTGATGGCAATAGCACCTATCTTTTTGAGCATAGTCATATTCATCACCTTCATCATTTTATATTTGCACATTTGCAATTTAATTTAGAGTTATCTTAAACCAAAAATAATCGCTAATAATCGAGAAAATAAGATTTTTTGTTTTGTTATGCTTCTAAATGTTGGTTTTCATTCATCATGATGGAGAAATTCCTTCATTCAAAACATAAAAAAACCCACAAAACTGTGGGTCTTTTTTATATCAATTGAATCTTAAACAGTTTCAACAGATACATAGCGACGGCCAAATTGACCTTTCACTTCAAATTTAATTACGCCGTCAGCAGTCGCAAATAATGTATGGTCACGACCCATACCAACATTTGCACCAGCGTGGAATTCTGTACCACGTTGACGAACGATGATGTTACCTGCAACAGCAGCTTGGCCACCGTACATTTTAACACCTAACATTTTAGGGTTTGAATCACGACCGTTACGTGTCGAACCACCGGCTTTTTTGTGAGCCATGTCTCTTACTCCTAGTGATTAGCCTGCAATAGCTGTAATTTTCAACTCAGTGAACCATTGACGGTGACCTTGTTGTTTACGGTAATGTTTACGACGACGCATTTTGATGATGCGGATTTTGTCGTGACGACCATGACCAACCACTTCTGCAGTTACTTTTGCGCCAGCAACAACTGGAGCACCGATTTGAATGCTTTCGCCATTTACAACCATTAATACATCATCAAATGTAATAGTTGCGCCAGTTTCAGCTTTCAATAATTCTACTTTAAGGGTTTCACCCTCAACAACACGGTGCTGTTTACCACCGCTTTGGATTACTGCGTACATAACGTACTCCACTTGCCCGTGTCGTCGTGCCGATAAAGGGACATACCGATCTTAAGACGATCGCCACTGGGGTTATACAAGGGCAAAGATTTTAAGTGAAATTTGATCAAACAACAAGTCATTTCAATTTGATTTTAGCTGTTAAGCCATTTTTATTTGTTTCAAGGCCTTATATTATTGATATTTTCAAGCTTAACTTGAAGATAATGAACATTTTTATAAATCCTAATAACATTTTCAGATAGATTTTTTTCTTTGTTCAGTTAATATAAGCACAAAATAATTCAAGACATATTCACATTTATTCTGTTTCTATGAAATATTGCATTTTGTATGATCTTTTTTGTTTAAAAATTAAGCAAAACACTGTATTTCTGTAAGATGTTTGCGGTATAACGCTACAAAACACAATGTGAATTGTTACACTAAGCAATAAAATTCGTTTTCGTTCGCATTTGCAGAGGACTCCCATCACATGACCATCGACTTTAAGCAAGATATTTTAGCTCCTGTTGCCACAGAATTTGCTGCGATGGATAAACTTATCAATGAAGGGATTAGTTCCAAAGTTGCCTTAGTTATGGCAGTGAGTAAGCATGTCGTAGAAGCTGGCGGGAAACGTATGCGCCCGATCATGTGTCTGCTTGCTGCTCGTGCTTGCGGTGAAACCGATCTGGATCAAGCTCAAAAATTGGCTGCGATCATCGAGATGTTACATACCGCCACTTTGGTTCATGACGATGTCGTTGATGAATCAGGTTTGCGCCGTGGTAAACCGACGGCAAATGCAACTTGGAACAACCAGACTGCCGTTTTAGTCGGTGACTTTTTGATTTCTCGTGCTTTTGACTTACTTGTTGATCTCAACAATATGGTTTTACTCAAAGATTTCTCTACAGGAACCTGCGAGATTGCTGAAGGTGAAGTATTGCAACTACAAGCACAGCACCAACCTGATACTGATGAAGCCACTTATCTAAGCATTATCCACGGTAAAACGTCTCGTTTATTTGAATTGGCGACTGAAGGCGCTGCGATTTTGGCTGGTAAAGAACAATATCGTGAACCATTGAGACTTTTTGCCGGTCATTTTGGTAATGCTTTCCAGATTATTGACGATATTTTGGACTACACATCTGATGCTGAAACATTAGGTAAAAATATTGGTGATGATTTGATGGAAGGTAAACCGACTTTACCTTTAATCTCTGCTTTACAGAACACAACTGGTGAAGATCACGACATTATTCGTCGTAGTATTGCTACTGGTGGTGTGTCTGAACTTGATCGTGTCATTCAAATTGTTCAAAATTCTGGCGCTTTGGATTATTGCCGTCAACGTGCAACCGAAGAAACTGAAACTGCTCTCAAAGCCTTGTTCCAATTGCCAGAGAGCGAATATCGCCATGCCTTGTACAATCTTGCTCAAATGGCATTACATCGAATCCAATAAAAAGTCTAACATTGCTTATGCATATAAATTTCAATGATCTCTTTCTCAAAATGCAAGATCAGCTTGAATCCGTTCAAGCTGATCCAGATGCCAATATTATTATCGAGTTAATTAATAGAATAAGACCAACAGACAGTAGAGATCACCATGAAATTCATGAGAAATTTCAAGCACTGATTCAAGCACTTCTGATTACACCCAACGCCATTTTTAGTTTTAATGGCTATATTCTCAAACTCATGAACCACTATAAGCAAGCCAATTTATATGCTGATAGTGGTATTTTGTCTTTGGATGGTTTTTGGAATCAGCTCGGTCAACGTATCGGCGCGCATTTTTTGCCATTACTTCATGATGATTCAAAACTTGAATCACTGGTTGGACTCGCTTTTCATGATAAAAATGACCAGTATTGGTTAGAAAATATCGAAAAGAGTGATTGGATCCAGCTTTTACAACTGCTTGATCAAAGTCGTAATTTTCAAGAAGCAAAATTGGGTATCAAACGCGAAATGATCAAAGCCATTACGGTTTTGTCTTATCGTATTAGTGGTATTGGTCTTTATCCAGAATTTATCAATGCACAACCTGTTTTACAAGAATATGAATCCCCTTTTCTGGTTCAAAATCGTGAAATTGTAGAATTTATTGAACAATACAAAAAAATACATCGAGAAATAATTTCCCCTCATGAACAAGAAGCGATCGTCGATGCCGATCAAGCTTTGGTCATGATTGAACAATGTCGTGAATTGGTTTTAAAAACACGCCGAGCAGTCCGTCGTATTGGTGTCAGTCTAAGTTTAACTTATTTGCTTTCTTTACTTGAACAATGTCTTGATCGTATCGAATTGTTGATCAATATCATGGTAGAAGAAAACCAAATCCGTTACCAATCAATCTCTGAATTGATCTGTGATTTGGTTGATGCACATTATAGTGAAAATAGTGTACGTGCATTGCTCAGCAATAATAGCGAACTTATCGCCTTACAAGTGACTGAAAATGCAAGTAAAACAGGCGAGCACTATGTAAGCACGGATAAGCAAGGCTTCTTTGGCATGTATAAAGCTGCTGCGGGAGCTGGTGTCATTATCGCCATCATGTCGAGCTTAAAAGTATTAGCTGGACGTTTGGTACTCGCGCCATTGATGCAGGCATTTTTGTACAGCATGAATTATTCTTTGGGTTTTATGCTGATCCATGTGTTGCACTTTACAGTTGCAACCAAACAACCAGCTATGACGGCGGCAGCACTTGCTTCAACTGTTCAGCATCAAAAGGGTTCTAAAAATGCCCAGATTGCTGAACTTGCCTCACTGATTATCAATATTATTCGGACTCAGTTTATTGCGATTTTAGGGAATATTTCCATTGCTATTCCAACAGCAGCATTGATTACACTGCTCTGGCAATGGTTAATGAATGAGCCGCTATTAAGTCATGCCAAAGCCGATGCTCTGTTACATAGTCTCAATCCCTTTACATCTTTGGCTATTTTTCACGCAGCCATTGCAGGTGTCTGTCTATTTTTATCAGGTTTGATCGCTGGTTATTTCGACAATATGGCGGTTTATCGCAAAATAGGTCCTCGACTTAAAGCACATCCAAAATTGAAAATTTGGTTAGGACAAGACAAATTAAACAAATTTTCTAATTATATTGAACGTAATCTAGGCGCTCTCGCGGGTAATTTTCTCTTTGGTATCATGTTAGGTAGCATGGGAACGCTTGGGTTTATCCTTGGCTTGCCAATTGATATTCGTCATATTGCCTTTGCATCAGCGAACTTTATGCAAGGTCTGATCTGTATGAATGGTACACCTGACTTTGGCATCATTTTTGTATCTTTTTTAGGCGTCTTACTGATTGGTTTGACCAACTTATTTGTAAGTTTTACGCTTACTGTAATCGTAGCCTTACGTGCGAGACGCGTACGTTTTGAACAATGGAAACCTTTGGCTAAGCTTGTTCTTACTCATTTTGTCACCCGTCCAATAGATTTTTTCTGGCCGCCTAAACAGCCTGTGGAAATTGATGAAGATCATATTCTTGCGCATAAAGTGAAGAAATAGTCAATTTTGTTATCTTTTGTGCGAAGAATATACATTTTGCCAAAATATATTAATATTAAACGTACATTTATACGTGACTTGAAAAAAAGTGTACTGACAAGTACACTTTAGCACAGAATTTAATCCAGTTTAGCGAGATTAATGACAAGGTCATCCCTATGCCGTATGTTCTCATACTCTTAGGCTGTATTGGACTCGGGTTAAGTTGTTTTGGCTTGCTCAATCCTTGGATGCATAGATTTGATATTTTCTCGGTCACGTGGCTCAGTGCTCATCGACTAGAAATTTTAGATCCAATCGCATTAAGCCTGTCCACTGTTGGAGGATTACCCGCAACGTTAATGATCATAGCGTTATGGTGTATTTACCAAGCTTGGTATAAAAGATATTTAAATATTGCGTTTATTTGCAGTGGTATTTTAGGAAGTGCGAGTGTGGGTTGGGCGCTGAAGTATTTGATTGATCGTCCACGCCCTGATATTCAATATCAGATGGTGCACGTTTATGGTGCATCATTTCCTAGTGCTCACAGTATCTATGCAATGGCATTGGCATGTTTAGTCATGTTTATTTTTTATAAACATTCTTACGCTAAATTGATTATGTCTCTAGCTTGTTTATGGTGGCTGTGTATGGGATTTTCAAGAGTTTATCTTGGTGCTCATTTTCCTACTGATGTACTGGCTGGATGGAGTATTGGCCTTATTTGGATCGCGATTTTAAAGATTTGGATATCGCATAGTGAGTTTGGCAAAACAAAATATTTTTAGATAAAAATCTAAACGAGGTGGAATAATGATGTCGGCAAAGCTCTGGGCACCAGCCCTTACTGCTTGCACATTAGCAACAAGTATCGCACTTGTTGGTTGTAGCAAAGATCCTAAAGCAGGGCAAGACGCAGCTGCTCAGCAAAAAATGCCTCCAACAGAAGTTGGGGTCATTGTTGCGCAACCACAAAGTGTTGAACAGTCTGTTGAACTCTCAGGTAGAACCACAGCTTATCAAATTTCAGAAGTACGCCCTCAAACCAATGGTGTAATTTTGAAACGTTTATTTGCTGAAGGGAGTTATGTTCGCGAAGGTCAGGCTCTATATGAGATTGACTCTAGAACCAACAATGCGAACTTGGACAGTGCTAAAGCAGATTTACTTAATCAACAAGCAAATTTGAATGCGCTTCGTGTAAAAACTAATCGTTATCGTCAATTGATTGGCATCAACGCAGTGTCTAAGCAAGAGTACGATGACCTAGTAGCCCAAGTTAAACAGGGTGAAGCAAGTGTTGCTGCTGCTCAAGCTGCTGTTAAAAATGCACAAATCAACTTAGGTTATTCTACTGTTCGTTCTCCAATTTCTGGTCAATCAGGTCGTTCAAACTTCACTGCTGGTGCTTTAGTTACCGCTAGTCAAGCTGATCCATTGGTAACAGTTCAACAATTAGATCCAATTTACGTTGATATCAATCAATCAAGCTCTGAATTGCTTCGTTTACGTCAACAATTGAGTAAAGGTAGCATTGACCGTAGTAACAATACTAAAGTTCGCTTAAAACTTGATGATGGTAGTTATTATCCAATCGAAGGTAATCTTGCATTTTCTGATGCAAGCGTAAACCAAGATACAGGTACCATCACTGTTCGTGCCGTTTTTGCTAACCCGAACCACTTATTACTTCCGGGTATGTATGCAACTGCTCAGATTGTGCAAGGTGTGATTCCAAGTGCGTATTTAATTCCTCAAATCGCTGTGACACGTACTCCTACTGGTCAAGCATCTGTATTTGTAGTGAATGCTAAAGGTATTTTGGAAACGCGTTTGATTGAAACCTCTGGTACTCAAGGTCAAAACTGGATCGTAACCAAAGGCTTAAATCCGGGTGATAAGATCGTTGTTGATGGCGTTGCTAAGGTTAAAGAAGGTCAGCAAGTTAATGCTAAACCTTATCAACCAAAAGCTGAAGCACCTCAGGGCACTAACCCTGCGGCAGCTCAACAAAAAAATGCGGCTCAACCTGCAGAAAATGCAAAACCACAAACTGAACAAAAAGCTACTTCACATGCATAAGGGGTAGACTGAATGGCTCAATTTTTTATTCATCGCCCCATTTTTGCGTGGGTGATTGCATTAGTTATTATGTTAGCGGGGATTATCTCACTAACAAACATGCCTATTGCTCAATTCCCGACAATTGCACCGCCGAAGATCTCAATTACTGCGAACTATCCGGGTGCATCTGCTGATACTGTTGAAAATACAGTAACTCAGGTCATAGAACAGCAAATGAACGGTCTAGATGGTTTGCGTTATATTAGCTCGCAAAGCTCTGCAAACGGTCAAGCATCTATTGCTGTGAACTTTAACCAAGGTGTAGATGCCAACATTGCGCAAGTACAAGTTCAAAACAAACTTCAAACTGCAATGGCTTCTTTGCCAAATGATGTACAGCGTCAAGGTGTAACCATCCAAAAATCGGGTGCCAGCTTCTTACAAGTTGTAGCATTCTATTCACCAGATGGTTCACTTGATAAAAATGACATTACAGATTATGTAAATGCCAACATCAAAGATCCGCTTAGCCGTGTTGCAGGTGTAGGTGAAGTACAAGTATTTGGTGGTCAATATGCCATGCGTATCTGGCTTGATCCTGCCAAGTTAAATACTTATCAACTCACCCCTGCCGACGTTTCAAGTGCAATCTCAGCACAAAATGCTCAGGTTGCTGTCGGTCAATTAGGTGGTGCGCCTTCTACCCAAGGTCAAGTCATCAATGCGACTGTAAATGCGCAAAGCTTGTTGCAAAAACCAGAACAGTTTGAAAATATTTTCCTTAAAAATTCAACTGATGGCGCACAAGTTCGCATCCGTGATGTCGCTCGTGTTGAATTGGGTTCAGACAACTATCAGTTTGACTCTAAATATAATGGCCATCCTGCTGGTGGTATTGCAATTCGTCTATCTACAGGTGCTAACGCCTTAGATACTGCGAAAAATGTAGAAGCTGCTTTAGAAAAACTTCGTCCAACTTACCCAGCTGGTTTGAAAGATAAAGTTGCTTTCGATAGTACGCCGTTCGTTAAAATTTCAATCGAAAACGTAATTCATACGCTTGTTGAAGCGATTATTCTCGTATTCTTTGTAATGTTCCTGTTCTTACAGAACTGGCGTGCGACTATTATTCCAACATTAGCTGTACCTGTGGTTGTACTCGGTACATTTGCCGTGATCAATCTCTTTGGATTCTCGATCAACACCTTAACCATGTTTGCGATGGTTCTGGCGATTGGTCTTCTGGTCGATGATGCAATCGTCGTCGTGGAAAACGTCGAACGTATCATGCAAGAAGAGCACAGTGATCCTGTTAAGGCAACCGAAGACTCCATGCATCAAATTACGGGTGCTTTGGTGGGTATGACCAGTGTATTGACTGCGGTATTCGTACCAATGGCTTTCTTTGGTGGTACTACTGGGGTTATTTATCGTCAGTTCTCGGTTACTCTTGTAACTGCAATGATTTTATCATTGATCGTAGCAATGACATTTACCCCAGCGCTTTGTGCAACGATCTTGAAACAACATGATCCAAACAAAACTCCTAGCAATAACATCTTTGCACGTTTCTTTAGATGGTTTAACGATAAGTTTGAAAAAACCTCGGTCAAATATCAAAACGGTGTAAACCGCATGACCCACAATAAGTTTTTCTCTGGAATTCTTTATGTGGTTGTTATTGCAGGCTTCCTAGGCGTTTTAAAATTGATGCCTACATCGTTCTTACCTGACGAAGACCAAGGTGTACTCTTTACCTTAGTTCAGTTACCACCGAATGCCTCACTCGAACGAACCAACCAAACCATGGATTCAATCGATAAGTATTTTAGAGGTAAGGAAAAAGATACTGTTGAGGGCGTATTTACAGTTTCAGGCTTCTCATTTACAGGTATGGGTCAAAACCAAGGTCTTGCCTTTATCAACTTGAAAGACTGGAAAGATCGTAAAACAGCAGAATCTAAAATTGGTTCAATTGTTCAACGAGCAATGGCGCTAAATGTAATGGTTAAAGATGCTGCTATGATTTATCCATTACAGCTTCCTGCAATGCCTGAACTTGGTGTCAGCCAAGGGTTTGACTTCATGTTGAAAGATGCTGATGGTCAAGGTCATGAAAAGCTTCTTGCTGCACGTAATGCTATCTTAGGTATGGCTTCTAAAGACAAACGTCTTGCAGCAGTTCGTCCAAATGGTATGGAAGATACTCCGCAATACAAAATCTCAATTGACCAAGCTGCGGCTGGTGCAATGGGTGTGAGTCTTGCTGATATCAATACAACCATGAGTGTTGCTTGGGGTGGTTCATATGTAAATGACTTTATTGACCGCGGTCGTATTAAGAAAGTTTATTTACAAGGTGAATCAAACTCACGCATGATGCCTGAAGATTTAAGTAAGTGGTATGTACGTAACAAGCAAGGTACGATGGTTCCATTCTCTACATTTGCAACTGGTCAATGGGCTTACGGTTCACCTCGTCTAGAACGCTATAACGGCGTTTCTTCAATAAACATCCAAGGTTCTACAGGACAAGGTGCAAGTTCTGGTGATGCAATGCTTGCAATGGAAGAGATTATGCAAAAACTTCCATCTATGGGCTTACCAGGCTTTAGCTATGAATGGACTGGATTATCATTAGAAGAACGTGAAGCTGGTGAACAAGGTGCTGCAATTTACCTTATGTCATTACTTATCGTATTCCTATGTTTGGCAGCACTTTATGAAAGCTGGTCTATCCCTGTATCTGTAATGTTGGTTGTACCATTAGGTCTACTCGGTGCGGTATCATTAACTTATCTCAGTATGATACTCTTAAAAAATCCGAACCTTTCTAATAACATTTACTTTAAGGTGGCAATGATTGCGGTGATTGGTTTGTCCGCGAAAAATGCGATCTTGATTGTAGAGTTTGCGAAAGAGCTTCAGGAAAAAGGTGAAGAACTGTTTGAAGCTACAATGCATGCCGCTAAAATGCGTTTACGTCCAATTGTGATGACAACACTTGCATTTGGTCTAGGTGTATTACCAATGGCAATCTCAAATGGTGCTGGTGCTGGTAGCCAGAACTCAGTGGGTATTGGTGTTATCGGTGGGGTATTAACTTCAACATTCTTAGGGATCTTCTTTATTCCAGTGTTCTTCGTATGGATTCGTAGTATCTTTAAATACAAACCTAAGAATACAAATAATCAGGAGCAAACATCGTGATGCAAAATTTATGGTCTATTACAGGTCGTAGCATTGCGGTATCTGCACTTGCGCTTGCTTTGGCTGCCTGCCAAAGCATGCGTGGGCCAGAACCGGTTGTAAAAGCTGACATTCCAACGAGCTATACGGCGAACGCTTCTGGAACATCTATTGCTGAAGAAGGTTATAAAAACTTCTTCTCTGATCCGCGACTTTTACAAGTTATTGATCTTTCATTAGAAAATAACCGTGATTTACGTGTCGCTGCTTTAAATATCCAAAAAGCTCAGCAACAATACCAAATTACTGAAAATAATCAGTTACCTACGATTGGTGCGAGTGGTAGTGTGCTTCGTCAAGTAAGCCCAACGACTAATCCAAACAATCCATATTCAACTTATCAAGTTGGTCTAGGCGTAACGGCTTATGAGTTGGATTTTTGGGGTCGTGTACGCAGCTTAAAAGACAATGCATTAGACACCTATTTAGCGACTCAAGCTTCACGTGACTCAACTCAAATCAGTTTGGTTGGTCAAGTGACAGAAGCTTGGTTAAATTATGCTTTTGCAAGCTCTCAACTTAGACTTGCAGATCAAACGCTGAAATCACAACTTGATGCCTACAGCCTCAACAAAAAACGTTTTGATGTGGGTATTGATAATGAATTGACAGTACGCCAAGCACAGATTTCTGTAGAAACAGCTCGTAATGATGTAGCGAACTACAAAACTCAAGTTGCTCAAGCACAAAACTTGCTCAATTTACTTGTGGGTCAACCTGTTCCAGAAAACTTATTGCCGAAACAACGTGTAACACGCATTACCAATCAATCAACTTTAAGCGCAGGCTTACCAAGTGATTTATTGAATAATCGTCCAGACGTTAAAACTGCGGAATATCAACTTTCTGCTGCGGGTGCAAACATCGGTGCTGCTAAAGCTCAACTGTTCCCGACCATCAGCTTGACTGGTAATCTAGGTTATGCATCACGTGATTTAAGCGATTTGTTTAAATCAGGTTCGTTCTTGTGGTCTGTTGGTCCAAGTCTAGATGTGCCTATTTTTGACTGGGGTACTCGTCGTGCCAATGTGAAGATTTCTGAAACTGATCAGAAAATCGCACTTGCTAACTACGAAAAATCTATCCAGTCAGCATTCCGTGATGTAAATGATGCATTAGCAACACGTAATAATATTGGTGATCGTCTGTCTGCACAACGTCGTCTAGTTGATGCAACTAATACAGCTTACAAACTTTCAAATGCCCGTTTCCGTGCAGGTATTGATAACTACTTATCTGTACTCGATGCACAGCGTTCTTCTTATTCAGCAGAACAAGGTTTGTTATTGCTTGAACAAGCAGATTTGAACAACCAAGTTGAATTGTATAAAGCACTTGGTGGCGGTGTAAAAGTGAATACTTCTGACAACCATGTCTACCCTGCTTCTACTGAAGACGTGAAGTTCCACGGTGGTCAAAGTTCACAACAACGTGCGCAAAATCAATAAACCGATCTTGTATACGTAGATAAAAAACCCGCTTCGGCGGGTTTTTTTACGACCGAATAAAACAAACAAATTGCTTTCTTTGGCTTTTTTTCATATTGTTAATCGCATAACAACAACACATAGACATCAGAATGCAACTCAGTAATCTCGAATCAATGCCGGGTCACCGCATAATCCAACAATTTGGTCTCGTTTCAGGAAACACCGTACAAAGTAAAGATTTTATCCAAGATGCTTTTGCTGGACTGAAAAATATTATTGGTGGTGAACTCACCGAATACACTGAACTTTTAGAAGAAGCACGCAATGAAGCTATGCAACGCATGATAAAAAAAGCAGCAGAACTCGGTGCAAATGCAATCGTTGGCATCCGTTTTTCAACCGCAAATATTGTGGCTCAAGCCTCAGAGATATTGGTTTATGGTACAGCTGTAAAGGTAGAAGAAATTTAGGAATAAAATAAAAATACTATGATATTTAACTTAGATTTTGAAGATTATTATAAATACACCAAATCAATCCTAAAATTTTTGTTTGGTTGGATGTTTTGGAAAAAACGTGAACAAAAGCATTTAGATCAATTAGAGATTGATGAACAACACTTTTCTAAAATCACAGTCAGCACTCACAAATTTCAAACTTCAGATCAAAAAGGCCAACTTGTAGTGAGCAATATCGCACTCTCTATCGACTACTTTCGGTCTTCTTTAGCACAAATCCCAGAAATGCTCGGGCAACCTTTGGATGGCTATGAAATCGTTGCAGATCGTGCGCGCCGTGAAGTATTGATTCGACTAAAAAAGCAAGCGGCATCCTTGGGTTATGATGAAATTTTAGGACTCAGATTTGAAACATCATCCATCACGGCAAATGGACAAATGCTAGAAGTCATCGCATACGGAACGGCAATTAAGAAAAATAAAAATTAGCTAGGATCTGCTCTGTCAGTACTGATATTTATCTTTGAAATTTTGGGGGATTTGATAATGAGCATCACTATATTTCAATAAAAAGCTCTGCTGTGAATAGTGATGTTTAGACTCTTTGCAATCTTCACTCGTCCCACTCATTTTATATTGATCAATTTTACTTTGTACTTTGATATCGAAATATTGATTCGTTTTGTTCTTTTGCATGATTAAAATAGAATTTCTTTTTTCTATATTTGCATTACAGCGTGTATCTGTTTCCGCAGTGTATTGCTTTACCACTAGACCATCTAGAAATTGTTTTTTATTTTGAAGATCATATAAATTGAGCAAAGTTGTCGAATATGGATTGGGTTGTGAACGACCCATATAATTTGCACGGATGCCGACCAAATTTTTATTTTCTGAAACTGCATAATTCGCCATATCCAATGCAATAGACTCCAATTCAATTGCATCGGAAACTAAGCGATTTTTCACAGGATAAATATCGAGAACGCGAAGTGTTGTAGCATCTAATGTTAAAAAAGTAAGTTGAAAATCACTTGGTTCCTGATCTTGTTCAGTGTCGATTTCCTCTGCATAAGCAATAACAACCTGATTTGGATTATTCGGCAAAACCTTACAAGACAAATAATTTGAATCAAAATGAAGACTAAGATGTTTTTGTTTTAAAAGCTGTTCAATTTGACTTTCACTCGGACAAATCGTGTTTGCAAAACAAAGAGATGAAATTATACACGATAAAAAAATACCGATTTTGAATCTCATTTTTTGCTTTGCATACATGAAATATACTCAACTCAGCTCAAATCAGGAAAATGGCTTGATCCTTATTTGACTTTCATTTTCCGAATCATTTTATACAAAGTACTTGGCGAAAAACGTGAAACTAAAACACCTAGTTTTTCTTTTTTGCCACCGATCACGATAAATTCTTCACCATTCGCCAAAGCTTTTATGGCTTGCTGAGCAAATTCGCCTGCTTTAAGTCCATTGGCAGTTGCATCATTATCATAACCTTGTGCTTTACCTTCTCCATTTAAAGCATTGATCGATACATTGGTTTTGACAAAGCCCGGAAAAATCACTGAAACATTTACGCCCTGATCAGCAACTTCAGCACGCAAACTGTTCGCCCACATGTGAATCGCTGCTTTTGCCGCAGAATATGAAGCACGATATTGCGTACCCAATAAACCAGCAACACTTGATACAAACACAATACGACCTGATTTTTGCTTTAAGAAAGTCGGTAAAACAGTCTTGGTCAAAAAGACTTGAGAAAAATAATCCACTTCCATGATCGTACGTTCTGTCAGCATGGTTGTTTCACTAATCAAAGCACGCTGACTCAGTCCTGCATTATTGATCAAAAGGTCAATTCGCCCTTTCTTTGCCAACACTTGCTCATAGGCATGCATAACTTGTGATTCGTCAGTGATATCCATCGCAATTGAAATATGTCTGTCAGCATTGAGTAAGCCCACTCTTACATTTTCAAGCTCATCAAAACGACGGGCACTTAAAATCACTTCTGCACCTTGCAATGCAAATTCGGCAGCCAAAGCCTTACCTAAACCAGAAGAAGCACCTGTTACCCAAACAACTTTATTTTCAATACTTTCCATGAATATAATCCCGCAAATCGTTTTTAAAATTTGATGATCTATTCTAAATGTTATGACTTGCTTTGAGAACCACTGTCTAAAAACACCATAAAATGATCAAAATATCGGCTAATAGTCTGAGCATCATACATCGTACCGAGTTTGTCGAAACGCTTATAGCCTAATTGGGTGGTCACATTGATCACACCATTCAGCGTTTTGTCGATCACCAGATTGAATTTCAACATTTTTTTGGGTTCACGGATCAAACTTGTAACACCCTCATCAACCACTTGAGTAAAGGCTTTCAATGCGGGTTTGATAAAATGATTATTCCCCTCTTTCATCTTTTCAGCACAGCCTAACAACTCAGTGATCAGGGCATTATCCACTTGATATGAAATATAATTTTGTCCATCTTTATCATAGATCCAGTCGTTTAGATAATTGACCATCGGAGTCAAACGTTCATTACCAAAAAATGAAACCGACCAAGGCATATATTTCTTCAAAGTATCAAGGACTTGCTTAATGGTCTTTTCTGATTCTTTATCCGTACTATTGGCTGAGCGAACCATTTCACCGAATACTTGATCAATCACTTCACATGAAATATCAGCCAAATTTTCACCTAGAGGTTTGGCTAAGCTCTGTGTTTCTCCTTGATTTAATTTTTGATGAATCGCTTTAAATTGTTGATAGGTTTGTGGTGAAATTTTTAGAGCGATGGTTTGACTCATGGACGTATTCCTTTATTAAAATCTTATTTTTTAAGCGATTGTTCTAATTAAACTGCGATTACGGGCTTCATTGTGTCTTATTTGTTCAAATAATGCATTTGCTTTACATCCCTAAAGCTATATTTTTTTTGCTACAATAGATGCAATTTTTTATTCACTTTTAATTTAGTTTTTACTATGACTGATTCTGCGCAAAATATTGCTACGACCTACGATCCTACTGAGATCGAAAAAAAATGGTACAAGACTTGGGAAGACAATGGCTACTTCAAGCCATCTGGTCAGGGCGATTCATTCTGTATCATGATTCCGCCACCAAACGTCACTGGTAGTTTGCACATGGGTCATGGTTTCAACAATGCCATCATGGATGCTTTGACTCGCTTCAACCGTATGTCTGGTCGCAACACTTTGTGGCAACCGGGTACTGACCATGCGGGTATCGCAACGCAAATGGTTGTTGAACGTCAACTCGGTGCACAAAATGTCAGCCGTCATGATCTTGGCCGTGAAAAATTCATCGACAAAGTTTGGGAATGGAAAGAACAATCTGGCGGTAATATTACCCGTCAAATCCGTCGTTTAGGTTCAAGTGTAGACTGGTCACGCGAACGCTTTACCATGGATGAAGGTCTTTCAAATGCTGTAAAAGAAGTCTTTGTACGCTTGCACAGTGAAGGTTTGATTTACCGTGGTAAACGCCTTGTAAACTGGGATCCAAAATTACAAACAGCGCTTTCTGATCTCGAAGTTGAGTCTGATAAAGAAGAACAAGGTTCATTGTGGCACTTCAAATATTTCTTTGAAGATAAGTCACTACGTACCCATGACGGTAAAGATTATATCGTTGTTGCAACAACTCGTCCTGAAACCTTACTCGGTGATACAGCTGTAGCGGTTGCACTTGATGATGAGCGTTATGCAAATCTAGTTGGTAAAAACATTATCCTTCCTATTACAGGTCGTAGTGTTGCGATCGTAAAAGATGAATATGTTGATAAAGAATTTGGTACAGGCTGTGTGAAAATCACCCCTGCCCATGACTTTAATGACTATGAAGTGGGCAAACGCTGTGCATTGCCGATTATCAATATCTTCAACAAAAATGCCGAAATTTTGGCTGAGTTTGAATATATCGCGAAAGCTGGCGAACAAATTTCTAAAACCATCCCAGCACCTGATGAATATGCTGGTTTAGAACGTTTTGCTGCACGTAAAAAATTGGTAGAACAGGCTGAAGCTGAAGGTTGGTTAGATCAAATTCAACCTTATACCTTGAAACCACCTCGTGGTGACCGTTCAGGTGTGATCGTTGAACCACTTTTAACCGATCAATGGTATGTAAAAATTGCACCACTTGCTGAACCTGCGATCAAAGCAGTAAAAGATGGTGAAATTAAATTTATTCCTGAACAATATACCAACATGTATATGGCTTGGATGAACAATATCCAAGACTGGTGTATTTCACGTCAACTTTGGTGGGGTCATCGTATCCCTGCTTGGTATGATGCTGAAGGCAATGTTTATGTCGGTCGTAACGAAGAAGAAGTTCGTCGTGAAAACAACATTGCAGCGTCAGTTGAATTAAAACAAGACGAAGATGTACTCGATACTTGGTTCTCATCTGCGCTTTGGACATTCTCAACTTTAGGATGGACTGGCGATGCGAAGAAAGATGCGGAAAACTATTTCCTCAATACCTTCCATCCAACTGATGTGTTGGTAACAGGTTTTGACATCATTTTCTTCTGGGTTGCCCGTATGATCATGATGACGCTTCATTTTATGAAAAATGAAGATGGCACATCACAAGTTCCATTTAAGACTGTTTACGTACACGGCTTGGTTCGTGATGGTGAAGGTCAAAAAATGTCGAAATCTAAAGGTAACGTACTTGACCCATTAGATTTAATTGACGGTGTAGATCTAGAAACTTTGGTACAAAAACGTACCACAGGTTTGATGAATCCAAAACAAGCAGCTAAGATCGAAAAATCAACACGTAAAGAGTTCCCAGAAGGCATCCAAGCCTATGGTACTGACGCAGTTCGTTTCACTTTCTGTGCCCTTGCCAACACTGGTCGTGATATCAAATTTGATATGAAACGTGTTGAAGGTTACCGTAACTTCTGTAACAAGATTTGGAATGCAACACGCTTCGTTCTGATGAATGTTGAAGGTCAAGAAGTCGGTCAAACTGCACGTCCTGATCTTTGGGAACTTCCAGAACAATGGATCGTGAGCCGTTTGCAAAAAGCTGTTCAAGCCGTTCATCAAGCATTTGATACATATCGTCTTGACCTTGCAGCTCAAGCGATCTATGACTTTATCTGGAATGAATACTGTGACTGGTATGTAGAATTGACCAAACCAGTTCTAAATGATCCAGACGTTTCAAATGAACGTAAAGCTGAAGTTCGTCGTGTACTTTTAGCAGTGATGGAAGCTTCACTTCGTTTAGCACATCCAATCATGCCATTCTTAACTGAAGAAATCTGGCAAACGCTTGCACCAATGATTGGTAAAGGTGGTGACACCATCATGACTGCGGCTTATCCTGAAGTTGAGCAAGACAAACTCAATGATCAAGCTGAAGCTGATATGCAATGGCTCCAAGGTTTGATTGGTGCAGTACGTAATATCCGTGGTGAAATGGGCTTAGGTAATGCTCGTTTACTTCCAGTATTACTTCAAAACACAACTGATGCCGAAAAAGCACAGATTGCTCGTATCGAACCATTGTTTAAAGCATTGGCTAAAGTTGAAAGCATTACTTTCCTAAATGATGCTGAACAACCACCATTGTCATCTTCAAGTGTTGTTGGTCATGTATCTGTATTTGTACCAATGAAAGGTTTGATCGATCCTAAAGCTGAGCTTGGTCGTCTGCAAAAAGACTTGGATAAAGTACAAAAGCAACATGATCAAATTGCCACTAAACTTGCAAATGAAGGTTTCGTAGCAAAAGCACCTGCTGCTGTGGTTGAAGGTGAAAAAGTAAAACTTGCTGAGTTTGCTGACCAGTTAGCCAAGATTAAAGCCAATATGGAACAGATTGCGGCGCTTTGATGCTTTAAACACCGAAATAATCGTTATAAAATGAAAGGGGCTTGATTAAGCCCCTTTTTTATATCATGAGCATAACAATGAAAAATAAATTATCTATTTTACTACTCAGCACTTTTTTAGCTGCTTGTAATCAAAATAACCAAACACCTCCGGCTACACAGCAAAACGAAACAGCGATCAAAGCTGAAACCACAAAAGCTGCAGCTCAAGATCAAAACATCACTCCACCTAAGCCTAAAGTTGAAATTTTAGTCAACAATCCCACGCCTATACCCCAAGGATACAAGATAGATACTTCTCATCTTAAAAAGCCACTATTGGTGGATTTAAATGGTGACGGTAAGCTTGATGCATTTAGGGTGCTAAAAAATCCAAATAAAAATGGAAAGAAATATTTATTTGAATTTCGAATTGCTGATAGCAATAAAGTTTATTGGTACGAAAATGACGATGAAGATTATGATTTAAATGATTTTGAAGTATTTGATATTGCCAAGAAAAATGAAAAATTTGTAGATATGGCAAAACTTGAAACAGGAGATATCACACCTTATGAAGATGCCCCTGAAAAAGCCAGAATCATTTTAAAAACGGATGGTATTACAGTTGGTTTACCGGAGTCTTGTGGTACATCACTGTTTTTCATAGAAAATAATAAAATTAGACGAGCATTTTTAGATTAGTTTAACTGATCGGGAATAATGCAGAATTTATTAATCATAACGATTATTTTTAAGCTCTCTCCCAATGGGAGAGGGTTAGGGTGAGGTGCTTTTTAATTCTTTTTCTTCTCTAGATAATCAGTGAAAATATTAAAATGACCTTTAATCTGCCTTTTAACATTTTTAGATTCAAACTCTTTAGCTACACGATAAACATAACTAACATAATTTCTTTTTCCAATATATGTAAATCTATCATATAAAGTTTTCATATATATATCGTGATTATTATTTTTATTTTCTTTTTCTAAATTTCTATAATGAGCGCATCTCATTCTTATAGCTTTTCTTAACTTATAATGAAATTTTGATAATCCAGTTTCTCTTAAAAAAATATTATTTCCATCATAAAGAATACCTAGATACTGCAATTTTAAAGGAAAATTAAAACTTTCAGGCTCACTTTTTTGTACGATTCCATCTTTAAAAACAATTTTTTGAGTTTTCTTATGATTGATCTTTAAATGCATTTTTTCAATTTCAAAAAAAATTTTTAAAACTGTATTCAACGTATTATCATCAGAGTTATCAAATATAAAGATCATATCATCACAGTATCTAAAGTAACCTCCGTTTAGTTTCTTTAACATTGCGGAACATAGCTTATCAAAATTCATCATATAGATATTAGAAAGCATTCCGCTTAATGG
The DNA here is from genome assembly GCF_000368565.1 of Acinetobacter gerneri DSM 14967 = CIP 107464 = MTCC 9824. GTDB lineage: Bacteria > Pseudomonadota > Gammaproteobacteria > Pseudomonadales > Moraxellaceae > Acinetobacter > Acinetobacter gerneri. The sequence continues at coordinate 110,068 of NZ_KB849537.1, forward strand.
TGACCCTTGAGGAATACCTTTTCTGGATTTATTGGTATGAAGCAGCCCTTCTTTTCTCACTTTTTCTCTAAATGTTCTGATATCACATAACCTATCTAAAGTTCTATGAAGTTTTTTTGAGTTTAAAGATAGATTTAATTTTTTATACAATTCTTCTTTTTCTACATATGAAAATTCAGTCAAAGATTGAAATACCTTAAAATGATCTAACGGTAATTTATCCACACAAAGTAAATCACACCAATTTTTTTTTAAAATTTCATGATCTAAGTTATCAAAAAAACCTGATATATCAAAACATAATACAGTACAATTTTTCTTTAAACTTATCATATCAAATACTTCTTTAGCGAAATGTATATTACATAAAGAATATTTATTTCCTTTAGAATTAATTTTAGTAATTTTTCGAAAGGCAATTATTGAATTTCCTAAATTTTCACTTTTTAAAAAAAATTCGTAGTATTTTTCTAAAACTTTTGAATAATATGCATATATATTCCCATCTAAGTGACTAGGAAAATTAATCAAACGTTCTTTATCTTTATAATCATCTTTAGTAATTTTATCTTTTTTAAAATTTTTCCTATTAATTTTCTTATCATTTAAAATATAACTAATTGTTGGTAGAAAAGCATGATTTTCTATTTTTTTAACATCAGTAACATACTCAAAAATAAATGAATCATTACGTTTTTTATCAAAATGTAAATAATTTCTAACTCGATTCCTTTTTTTAAAAAAATTTACATCTATTTTTGTCATTCTTACTTGCCAACTTCAGGGGGTTAGAGTCGCTGCTATCTGTTTTCTCTTTTACAAGAAGCCCCCCTAAAGTCTACTGGGAAATTAAAGACCAAGTCCATTAACTTCCCCTCCTTTTCAGTGCAGCCGAAACATATAGAAGGAGTCATGATAGTATGATAAACATATTCATAGTTAGCATAATACTTGCCCAGTTAGGGTACAGTATCGAACCATCAATGATAGAAATCTGGACAAATCTTTCAAGCTTGATAGATTTGTTAAGATTTATATTTACATCTATTTCCTTTCAAGCAGTTAAATGAAACTCTTAAAAGCAAAATAATTATACAAAATAATAAAATGTATTCAATAATAATAGGTTAATTAAAACACAACTAAAAATATATTTAAAAAAAAATTCATTTTAAGTCTACAACAGATATCAAATCTGAGAGATGCTTTATGAGAAAAAGTATTAAAGCACCCCATTCCCCAACAACATCTCTAAACCGCTTAATTTCACCATATATTTCAATCTTTCATTTTCCCATTTCAGTTGTTCTTTTAAAGTCACCACATCAGTATCTATCACCTTATACACATCTTTCACCTGCATATTTTTAGCCTTCGGCTTTTCGCTCCAGTGAAAACCATCGGTGATCTCTTCAATCTGACTTAAAAGACGCTGACTTTGTGCTTCCAAAGCCATTTTGTAAAACTTTAAATGCTCGTCACTCAAAGCTTTAGGATTTCTTCCTTGATTGGTTTCAAGCTGTAATTGTAGTTTTAACAAATAAAATAAATCCTGCTGTTCATACGCTTGATTGACTACTTGCTGCAATTCTGTTTTTTCTACCTTTTTAGCTTCATTAGGCTCACGGTCAGGATGAATCATCGCTGTGATTTTTAAATAAACTGTTTTCAATGATTGATCTACCAACTTCTCAGCTTTTTCACGTTTTTGCTGTAAACGCTTGCGTTGATGCTCCTCTTTCTCACGTTGAAATTTTTCACTATCCCACTCATCATCATTCAAGTCATATGCAGCATTTTCAGATATTGAATTTTGGTCTTCTATTTCGCTTTCTACGATAGGATTATTTTCAAAAATAGGCTTTTTTTTCGCTTTCTTGGTCTGGTTAAGTGCATCATATTGTTGATAAAATTGTTCAATTTCTACTACTTTTTCTAATTGCGTAGTATTTAAATATTGAGATTTTTTCAATTGTTTTGCGAGCTTCATCAGCTTTGTATCAAGCAGTACTAAATCAGCTTTTGAAAATTCTTGTTGTTGTAGATGTGCCCACAATTTTTCCATTTGCTTATATAAAACCGTATGCAAATCACGATAAATCGGCATAAGTTTTTGATGCAAATAGCTTTGTATTTCACTTTGCGCATTTTGCCAAAGTTGTAATTGTTGTTTTAGTTGTTCGATCTGCTCTATCAGATCATTGATTTTCTTCTGTTGTACAGACAACTTAGCTTTAGGTTGTGATGTGATTTTTAAATCCGTCATTTTTGTGTCTAAAGCCATCTGAGATTTCAATTTAAAGAACAAATCTCATCATAACATTCAAAAGACTATATTTTATTTTCATTTTTAATGAGATATATAAATTGATGTCAAAAAATGACTCTCAAAATTTAGCACAATATCATCCATTTCACCGTGTTATTTTCACTCAATTTTACACTCAAAAGTAATGATCTCACTATGTAAACTTATGTAATCAAGAAACTACATTTTCTACACATTTTTAAAAACCAACTTAAACAGAAGCATTGTTGCAAATTTGATACAATATAACCATATGAAAACATTTGTTTTTTATCTTTAGCTAGTATTTAAGTTCATTTACTTATATTTACTACGCTTCATTTTTTCTCTTTCTCTCTTTTAAATCAATCAATTTAATAGATTTCTAACAAATCTATGCATTGGTTTTACTTATATATTTTTAGGTTAATACATGCGCGGATTCAGAAGAAAAACTAAGCCCATTGAGTTGGATGATATCAATATCATCGACCAAGAAAAAACCCGAAAGGCGATTACTGCAGCAGCACTCGGTAACGCGATCGAATGGTTCGATTTTGGTGTTTATGGCTATGTCGCTTATGTACTTGGTAAAGTATTTTTTCCAGATGCTTCACCAAGTGTACAAATGATCGCAGCTCTCGCTACATTTTCAGTGCCATTTATTTTTAGACCATTGGGTGGATTATTTTTCGGAAGATTGGGTGATAAATATGGTCGTCAAAAAGTCTTGGCGATCACCATTATTATCATGTCTTTAAGTACCTTTGGGATTGGTTTAATTCCTTCGTTCGAGACGATTGGAATTTGGGCGCCCATTTTATTATTGATCGTTAAAGTTGCTCAGGGCTTCTCGATTGGTGGTGAATATGCAGGTGCTGCCATCTTTGTAGCCGAATATTCTCCAGACCGTAAACGTGGTTTTATGGGAAGCTGGCTCGATTTTGGTTCTATTGCTGGTTTTGTACTCGGTGCTGGTACAGTGTCTTTAATCACCTTTTTAGTCGGCGAATCTAGCTTTGCTGATTGGGGTTGGCGTATTCCATTTTTCCTCGCACTTCCACTCGGGATCATTGGTTTATATCTACGTAATGCGCTTGATGAAACACCAGTATATCAACAGCATAGTGAAGCTCAGTCTACACAAAAGCCAAAGAAATTCAGTTTTAAAGAAATCCTTAAAAACAATAAACGTGCCCTTTTGGTCTGTATCGGCTTAGTGATTTGTACCAACGTCACTTATTATATGTTGCTGACCTATTTACCAAGTTATTTTTCACATAACTTAGGCTATTCGGAAAGTCATGGTGTGTTGATCATCATTGCAGTGATGATTGGGATGTTGTTTATACAACCTGTAATCGGTTGGCTTAGTGACAAATATGGGCGTCGTCCTTTTATTTTTATTGGCAGTATTGCACTAGTTTTATTCTCGTATCCTGCTTTCATCTTGCTTGATAGTCGTGTCACTTACCAAATCTTTTTAGGCTTGTTGGTTCTTGCACTCTCGCTCAATATGCTAGTCGGTGTGATGGCTGCTACTTTACCTGCACTGTTCCCTACTGAGATTCGTTATAGTGCACTTGCGATTGCGTTCAATTTCTCCGTCGTGATTGCAGGTTTGACCCCAACGATTACCGCTGCTTTGGTTGAAACAACGCAAAACTTGATGATGCCTGCTTATTATCTAATGGTTTGTGGTGTATTTGGCGTAATTACGGCAATTTTTCTCAAAGAAACAGCCAATAAACCTCTGGTTGGTGGTGTCCCTATGGCAACATGTGAAGCAGAAGCAGTTGAATTACTTGAGGAATATCACGATAAACTTGAAGAAAAAATCGAAAATATTGATCAAAAAATCGAGGAACTTCAGGAAAAAAGACAGAAATTGGCTGATCAACATCCAGATATTGAATAAGCCAATTTAAAAAAAAGAGCAAGTGATCTTGCTCTTTTTTATGTCAAAACGATGCTCTGCTGACTCAATGAACATAAAAAATAAAGGGAAATGTCTAGGCATTTCCCTTTATTTATATCTTATGAAAGACTTTTGACTTTTATTTAAGTCTCTCGTTTATCTGCTATGACTTAGAATGAAGTCTTCACAGAAGCATAATAAGCGCGTCCAGGCTCATTATAGGTTTGGCTATTTGAATTACTGTCACGGAAAATTTGCTTGTCAAAAATGTTGCTGACACCCAAGGTAAATTTCAAATGATCATTGTGTTTATAACCAAAATTGATGCCTGAAGTGCTATAGCTTTTCAATGATTCAAGATTTAAGCCACTCGTTTCAGAATTTGATACTGCAATTTGACGTGGTTTTTGGCGACCATATTGCGTAAAGACAAAGTTAGTGTCCCATTGATCATTGATTTGATAATTGAAAATCGAGTTAATCGTATAGATTGGAATGATTGATAACTGATTGCCAGTCGTCTTATCTTTAGAATCCATCATATACGTGAAGTTGTTGGTCCAGTTGATATTATTATCAAAGTCTAAACTCACACTACCTTCGATCCCTTGAATCAAAGCTTCAGGAATATTGGTCCATTTTAGGACATTATAAACATTCGATCCGACAGTCACTTGTTCTTCAACCGTGGTACCTGCTGCAATCTTATCTTTATAATCATTTCTAAACCAAGTCAAACTTGCATTGACATTATCTTTTTGAAATTGAACACCAATTTCTTTATTGATCGACGTTTCTGGCTTAAGATCCGCATTTCCTAAAAGATAACATTTATCAAGTGTTGTACTTGCGATTGGACAACCATTTCCTTTGGTATAAAGCAAATAACCCGGTGAGTTTTGGTACATATTTGGTGCTTTATATGCTTTGGCAATACCACCTTTCAATGTGAAATAATCACCCAATTGATGCGTGATACTCAAACCCGGACTCCAGTTATCACCAGATTTGTCATGGTCATCATAACGCAATGATAAGACTAAATCGGTACGTTCCGTCAACTTCATATTGTCTTCAATATAGGCTGAGTAAATTTCCGATTTCATCTTTGAGCGATTGCTATTGCCATCAACAATTTGCCCACCAGTCAAGTCACTTTGAGTGGTTGAAGCTGGATCGGTAAAATCATCTTTAACCCATTCTGTACCCAGTGTTAAAACATGTGGGATGTAAAAATCAAATGGGATATTGACCTCACCACTTAAACGAAAAGTTTCAAGCTCAGAAGTTTTCTTTTCTGATGAACTCGGACGCCCTTCTGGCCCCCCTGCCAAGCCCTCAGCAACACGTTTATTTTTGGTATTGTCATACTGTGCGATGAGTTTCGATGTACCCCAATCCCATTTACCATCATGCGTAAGTGCATAACTATTGCGGTACATGGTGTTTGTTTCTGTACCCACTAGACTATTAATCAAAGCGTTTGATCCGGGATTGGACGCATCGACATTGTTATTTTGAGCATCGCCAGTATATTCATTGCCTTGACGACCAGAAGAAATATCCGCAGTTAAACTTTGCTGATCATTAATGATCCAAGATAAGCGACCTGCGATATCTTGATTTTTAACCCCTTCTCGACCTGCGGCACGATAACCATCACTGTCTAAAGGATTGATATCTGCTGCATCCGCATCGGTTTTATTATAATTACCGTATAAACGGAAACCTAAAACCTCAGGAATAATTGGACCACTTAAATCAAATCCGACACGACGCGAAGCCCCTTCTTTTGAGTCTTCTGGTTGATTTGCAAAAACTTCAAGTGAACCATGCAATTCATCGGTGACTTTTTTGGTCACAATATTGACCACACCACCCATTGCACCATTACCATAACGTGCCGCCGCTGGACCACGAATGACTTCAATCGATTCAATTGCATCCGCAGGGACCCAGTTGCTGTCACCACGGGTATCACGCTCACCACGCCAACCATAACGTACCGAATTTCGAGAGCTTACTGGTTTTCCATCGACCAAAATCAAAGTATTTTCTGGTCCCATCCCACGAATATCAATCTGACGATTGTTGCCACGAGCGCCTGAGGTTCCATTTCCAGTCAAGTTTACCCCCGGCATACGGCGCACGTATTCGGAAATATCATTCACAACAGGAAGCTTGTCTAAATCTTCTTGGCTAATCGTCGAAACGCCTAATGATTGCTTAAGCTGATCTTCTGCAGTGACAACAATTTTGTTTAATGTGACAAGTTCAGATTCTGATTCACTTTGTGAGTTTTCAGCCGAAACACTGTCATCTGCATACGCAGTACTCATTAATAGTGACAATATCGAAACAGAAAGCGCTGACTTTACAAGGCGGTACGTCATAAATTTTCCCAAACTTAAAATAAACTTAAAGCAAACTTAAAAATTTCAAAACTTACGCATTGTAACAAATATAAATACAAATACAATGAATAATGATAATTATTATCATTATTCATTCGAAATAAAAAAAAGACCTCCATTTTGAAAGTCTTTTTAAAAAGTTAAATCTGAGTTTTTTAGGATCGCTTTACATCTGATATTTTCAGTCTACAACCTGAAAATTTTGATTATTTAAAATAAGCACCTTCTGCTTGGCTATGGTCAGTTTGGTCAACTACACGCGCCAATTCAGGAATATGTTCTCTCAATGTTGTTTCGACACCTTGTTTCAAGGTCACATCAATCGCTGAACAACCCTGACAACCGCCACCAAATTTGAGTACAGCAGTTAAACCATGTTCTTCATCATTAACCACTTCAACCAATGAACAATTACCACCATGCCCTGCTAAACCAGGATTAATTTCTGCTTGAAGAACATAGATAATGCGCTCTTCGATAGAAGCATCAGGACCTACACGTGGCACTTTTGAATTTGGTGCACGGAAAGTTAATTGGCCGCCAAAACGATCTTTGTTGTAATCAATAACAGCATCTTTTAAATATGGAACAGATGGTGCATCAATAAATGCAGGAAAATCAGCATAATCTTGTTTGTAATCTGTAGGGACAACTTCTTCAGGCGCGCTATATGCCATACAACATTCAGCACGTGGTGTACCCGCATTTTCAACAAAAACACGAACGCCAATTCCCGGAGTATTTTGTTTATCTAAAAGATCTTTTAAATACTCTTGTGCAGATGGTGTAATCAATAAGTTTGGAATTTCTTCTGCAACTGCAGTGTTGGTGTTCTCAGTCGACATAACTATTTCCTCAAGCTGAAGCTGTTATTTTAACTGAAGATGCGGTGTTTTTTTTAAAAATCAACCAAAATAGTCAGAATTAATAAAAAACTTCAATAAATTCTTTCGATTAATGGCAAAATTGGTGTTAAATTGATCTTTTACACATTTGTTTGCCTATGTTGAACTTACCATTTAACCATACTGTGACACTGATTATTATTACTTTGATTGTGTCCTTCATGGCATTTTCCAATCAAAAAATAATGAATCGTTTGATCTTTTGGCCGCCTGCGATGAAAAATGGTCAATATGATCGTTTTATTACTCATGGTTTTGTGCATGCCGATGGTACACATTTGTTTTTTAATATGTTTACCTTATTTTTCTTTGGTAGCGTGATTGAAAAATTTTATCGTCACTTTTTCTATGATCTTGGTTTTGTACTGTTTTATCTAGGCGCATTGATCGTTGCGATTTTACCGAGCTATCTAAAAAACAAAGATAATCCAAACTGGGCAAGTCTCGGTGCTTCAGGTGCAGTTTCTGCTGTGCTTTTTGCCTATATTTTATTTCAACCATGGAAATTGATCTTTGTCTTTTTCATCCCTGTACCTGCGATCGTATTCGCTGTGTTGTATGTTGCTTATTCGATTTGGTCAGGCAAACGCATGAATGACAATATCAATCACAGTGCACATCTATGGGGTGCTGCTTATGGGGTGATTGTCACTATTTTCATGGATAGCAATGCGTTACCTGCTTTTATTTACAACCTAACGCACCCTTATTTTCTAAACTAATGCATAGCCCTCTTGGGCTTTTTGCATTTTGAGATATGTTTATCGCAAAATATTCTCAGCATTTTTTTTCAGTTTCTTAACAGTTATTCTTAGTTCTTAAAATTTAAAGCATTATTTAGTCTTCATCTCAAGTTAAAATTTTGAATAAAACAGATGAAGACTAAACAACATTTCAAATTTCTTTTTGCGACCTTGATCAGCACTCAACTTGTCGCATGTAATGATAGTAAAGATCAGCAAACAAATGCTGCCGAAATCACAAAAGCACCCAATGTTTTGTTCATCATGGCAGATGACTTAGGCTATTCTGATTTGGGTGCTTTTGGCGGAGAAATCCATACACCCAATCTCGATGCTTTAGCGACACAAGGACGTATATTTACTGATTATCACACTGCCCCAACGTGTTCGCCTACTCGTTCACAGCTGATCTCTGGGACAGATCACCATTTGGCAGGCATTGGGGCGATGGCAGAACTCACACCTGATAATTTCAAAGGTCAGCTGGGTTATGAGGGCTATTTAAATAATCGCTCACTCTCGATTGCTGAAGTTTTAAAAGACAATGGTTATCACACGTATATGGCTGGAAAATGGCACTTAGGTCTGACCGCAGAAACCAACGCCGCAGCGAGAGGCTTTGAAAGATCATTTACCCTCTTACAAGGTTTAGATTTACATTTTAAACAAAATCCAAGTCAATATAATCGTGCTGCACAAGCCACTTATACCGAAGATGGCAAAGTCATTCCGATCTCAGATTTGCCCGATGATTTTTATTCTAGTAATTATTATGCCGATAAAATCATTCACTATATCGATTCCAATCGCAATGATGGAAAACCATTTTTTGCCTATGCTGCATTTACTGCGCCACATTGGCCGTTACAAGCTCCTGCCGAATATAGTGATCGTTATAAGGGCAAATATGATGCTGGCTATGATGTCATTCGTAATGCCCGTCTTGAACGACAAAAACAACTCGGAATCATTCCCGCCGATTTTAAAGCTGCCAATCCTGTTACAACGGCGAGTGCTCCGCAACAATACGGACATTGGAATGAACTTACAGCAGATCAAAAAGCGATTGAAGCTCGAAAAATGGAAGTCTATGCAGGCATGGTTGAAAATCTCGATGCCAATATCGGACGGATCATTAGCTATCTAAAAGCCAACAAACTTTATGACAATACTTTAATTTTCTTCGTTTCTGATAATGGTGCTGAAGGCTTTATCCGTGGGCAATATGGGGCTTCACAAGGTTTTGATAATTCATTGAAAAATATCGGAACATCAAGCTCATATCAATTTATTGGTCCACGTTGGGCAGAAGTCAGTGAAACTCCATTCCATCTTTGGAAAGATACTGCTGGTGAAGGCGCAACATCCGTACCTGCTATCGTGAAACTACCAAATCAAAGTCAATCTGCTCCAACATATCGTGGTTTTGCTTCGGTACTTGATGTTTTCCCAACAGTGCTTCAATTTGCAGGCATTACTGTTCCTGAAAAACAATATAATGGTCGTGAAATTAATACGCCATCAGGTGTTTCATGGAAAAATTTACTTGAAAATAAAAACAGTAGCATCCGTGCAGAAGATTTTATCTTTGCTGACGAACTACATGCCAGCAAATATGTAAAATCTGGAGAATGGAAAATTGCCCATCAAGGTAAAAGTAATTTGCAAATGGAACCGAACAATGGGAACTGTATAACCTCAAGAATGATCGTGGAGAAACAACAAATTTAGCCACCTTATATCCTGAAAAAGTGCAGGCTCTTGCAACACTTTATCAAAAATATGCCCAAGCCAATGGTGTTTTGGAATATCCACAACGATGAAAGCCCATTTCATTACTTTAAGTCTAAGTTGCATCCTAATCACAGGATGCAACAACTCCAATTCACATGAAAACCATCATAAAAATTTAGACAACATTTCACAAAAAACGATGCCCGTACTGGCACAACTTGGCAACTTAGAAAGGTGTAATCAATATCAAGGCTTGCCTGCAAATTGGCTGAAAGACCCACACTCAGGTATGGTTAAAATCGCAGATGGAACTGTGCAGTTGGGTTCAGAACTCGCCTATCAAGATGAGCAAAATTTTGGACAAAAACAACGACAGGTCAAAGGCTTTTGGATTGATCAAACTGAAGTGACCGTCGCTCAATTTCAAAGTTTTGTAGATGCAACCCAGTACATTACCGATGCAGAAAAGCAAAATGTTGCTGCGGTATTTAGCCCAAGTTCAACCAATGCAAAGTCATGGTGGCAACTTAAATCCGGTTATAACTGGCACATGCCAAATGGTAAATCTGGAGCAAAAGCCAAACCAAATGAGCCTGTACGTTATGTCACACTCAATGATGCTGAACATTATGCAGTTTGGCTAGGTCGAACGATTCCAAATGAAATTGAATGGGAATATGCAGCTAAAGCAGGACAAAGTGAAGATGTTCATATGCACCATGAACCTCGAGATCAGCAACATCATCCAACTGCAAATTATTGGCAAGGTACCTTTCCACTCAAAAACACCCAAGAAGATGGCTTTGAAAATGTTGCACCCGTCGGATGCTTTCCTGCAAATGCCTTTGGACTACATGACATGATTGGCAATGTCTGGGAATGGACAAACACACCCTATCAAGGCGCGCATGATCTACATTTAGGTGACCCTTCCAAACTGAGACAGAATGAAATCAAAGCCCGCGAGTTTGTCATCAAAGGTGGATCATTTTTATGTGCCAATGAATATTGTGCTCGGTTTAGAAATAGCGCACGCTATCCTCAAGAAACCGATCTTGCAATTACACATGTCGGTTTTAGAACGATTTTAGCTGAATAGAAAATCTAAGATATCTAAAGTTATACATTTAGATTTTTGTTTGAAAATATCAAATTCTTTACTCAAAGCAATTTAGTATTTCAATCATCTTGCTGTGACGACGCTATATTGATCAAATCATTCGTATTGAACTATCACTGTGTAATCAGCCAAAACAGTTCTTATAAATACATATTCATTTCACATAATTTTTACGACTATTTATTTTAAATTTTGGTAAGAAATGCCACCCCATCCCGCAACTCTGCATGGATAATGTATACATCTGTATATTAATCTAAATAAGTTACGGGATATTTTGCATGTCTAGTTCAAATGATGGGATTCAATTTCCGCTCCATGGTGATACTCAAAAAATCAGCACATCAGAAACGGGCAAGGCAATTATTGCAGAAGCTTTGTCTATCGTAGATCATCAGATTTCACAGCAAACTTTAAACGAAAAAAATTGGCGTAAACAATATCCTCGATATTTTAAAGCGCTTGTTGCTCAAGGTATTCGTGACAATAATTCGCCGATTACCATCGCAAAACAAGGCTTGCATAAAGCCCAACATAGTTTCGAATTTTATCGTGATGGACAACGATATTTACTCAAAGACCTGATGCAAATTCCAGCCATTGAAAAGCTAAATACCTATGCGTTTCAAGGTGAAAGCCAAGCTGAACCAGAATGGTATATTCCCTATCATGGTCAAAAACTTCAAGGTCAATCTCTACTCGATCAAATCGATCTCTGGCTAAAAAAAGGCATCATCGAGCCAAGTCATGCCGAAGCTTTACGTGCTGTAAATGCTCATCCTGAGTGGTTTGATTTGTCAAATCGAACAATGGTATTGTTTGGTGCTGCATCAGAAGCTGGACCTCTGACATGGCTTTCAAAATGGAAAGCCAATATTGTCGCTGTTGACTTACCCAACCCGAAAGTTTGGGAAAAAATCTTAACGACAGTTAAAAATGGTAATGCGACTTTATATGCGCCCTGTACTGAAGCAATTGCTGAAAATGCGTCCATCGAGCAACTCAAAGATAAACTTGGTGCAAACTTACTCACCCAAACACCCGAAATAGCACATTGGCTTGCAAATAATCCACATAAATTAGATTTAGCTGCGATCGCCTATTTGGATGGTGAAAAGCATGTCCGCGTTTCTATGGCAATGGATAGCATCATGCAATTTGTCAGTGAGCAAAAACCCGATACCAGTTTGATGTATATGTGTACGCCTACGGATGTTTATGCCGTACCAGAGGAAGTGATCCAAGCTTCTACAGAAAAATTTAGATCACGCAATGCTTTACATAAAAACATTGCCAAAGGAATCTCGGCACTGACTTTGCAGAAATTCTTTAAACACAATAGCCAACACCTGATTTCCTCTGAAAATGGACAATCTTATGGGATCGCAGACTGTCTCGTAGTCGAACAAGGTCCAAACTATGCATTGGCGAAACGCATCCAACAATGGCGCGCTACACTTGCTCGTCATCAAGGGCAAACGGTGAGTATCAATATTGCTCCATCCACAACGACGCATTCTGTGACTAAAAATCCACTACTCAAAGCTGCATTTAATGGTGCAAGTCTCTTTGATGTTGAAGCTTTTAAACCAGAAACAACCAATGCCATCATGGCAGCGCTTTGGATTCATGATCTACAAAATCCAAAATCTGTCGCACATCCCGAAACTCAGTTAGATCATCCGCTTGAGTTGATGATGTCTGGTGCAAACCACGGTGGTTTATGGCGAGTTGCATATTTGGCACGTACTGCTCTGCCATTTGCAGCAATTTATGGTTTCGCCTCAGATAAGTTGCCAATAGATAAAATGTTTAGAAAAAATGGCTAATTGAGCTGTTTTAATCTTAAAGGCTTCAAAATATCTCCTTTGAAGCCTTTGAGGCTGTTGACGTTAAAATATCTGTTTTGTAAGTCAATGTTTCTGCAACAATAACGTATATTTTTATATTATTTAAATATATAGTTAAAAAACAAATAATTAAATTAAAATTAAATCATAATTAAAAATTCCTTAAATTTACAAAATAATTAACTTTTACTACAATGACTTTTTAGCAACTTTATCTATGGTGACATGAATAAATTTTCTAAATTTTTAAAAAATTCTCTTAAATCTCAAGATGAAAGCATCAAAGCTTATCAGTGCGATGGTCATGCCAAAGTTTGGCTAAAAAAAGCAACTGAACGCCACTCTATTTGGATTTATTTACCCCTCAAATGGACGGCGAAAATCTTACAGATTAAAGCACTTACACCTATTCCAAATCATGGTGGTGCAGCAGCGATCCAATGTGAAGTAAAGCGTATTCAAGATCTACAAGATCTTGGCATCCCTACCGCCAATATTTTAGCAGTAAACAATCAGGGCTTACTACTTGAAGATGCCGGTCAAGTGGGCGCACATGTCATGCAACTTGACCATGCCCTTGCGATGCTAAAAGATGATAGCGAACGTAAATTAGAGTTTTTTGAGGAAGCCGTACTGGCTATTCAAGATATTCATCTTAAAAAAAGTTATCTGAGTGAAGCCTTTGCTCGAAATATCTTAGTCAATAAAAACAAAGAGTTTACTTTTATTGATTTTGAAACAGATCCTGGACATGTTTTGGATGTGGAGACTTGTCAAATTCGAGACTGGCTATGTTTTATATTTTCAACCGCTTACCGCTTTACTGAAGAAGAACTCAAGCGGGCTTGTCAGATTTTTATCAATGTCGTATTCCCCTATAGAAAAATCTTTAAAGGGGTGAAAAGTATTGGGTGGAAACTACGTTGGGCAAAAAAATTTAGATTTGAAAAGCTAGGAAGTGATGGCAAACGTATCCAAAAATGTTTGTTATTTTTTCACTACCTCGAAGATCAAGAACCGCTACCAATGATTTAAATCATTGCATTCTGTTCAAAATAATATTTCCTCATCAAAGACCCGATTTAGCTTTTTGATGAGGAAATATTTAGGGTTCTTTGACACCAAGCAAATACAACTTAGCTTTAGTCCAAAGTTTTGATTAATAATATTTTTGGCAATTTAACTAAAGCACTTAAGCCACCAAGTTCTGCACTCTTAGATAAAACCAATTCACCATTTAAATGTTGAATGGCTTTTTGCACAATGGATAATCCCAAGCCGCTGCCCACTTCCAGATGATGATGGACTCGATAAAAACGTTTTAAAACTTTGTCATATTCTTCTGGTTCTAAACCTGGACCACTATCCTCAATCAAAACATAACCAAAATTATCATCGTCATAAACAGAGATATTAATCATGCCTGAACACGGCGTGTATTTAATCGCATTATCAATAATATTAAATACAATTGAATGAACTGTCGCTTCAATGCTTTGCATCTCAATCTCTTCATTGCGGACGAAACCGAGATCGATGTCTTTTTGCATCGCCAAGTTCATCAGTTGCTCTACACAATTTAATGCCACATTGTTCAATTTAAATTTACTAATCGAATCAATTTGATTGAGTGAAGCATCTTGCTTGGCTAGTGAAAGTAACTGTGAAACCAAATGCTGCATCCGCGCCAAACCTTTGCTCAGGTTTTGTAGGTTTTCCTCTTCAGGAAATTGACTTAGCAAAATCTTGGTTTGCAAATTCAGTGCGGTAATCGGCGTACGCAGCTCGTGTGCAGCATCTGCAATAAACTGTTTTTGTTCTTGTTGTGAATCAGAAATTCGTTCAAACAAGTGATTAATCTCAGTTGTTGTTGCACGCAATTCAACTGGATATTGTTGATTATCCAACGGTGTTAATGAATTTGAGTCACGTTGAGTCAACTCATTTTTAAGGTCTTCAAGTGGTCGTAATGTTCGCCCGATGATCAAAATTAAGCCAAAAATAGCAAAAGGCATAATAAGCAAATAAGGAATAAACATACTACCCGCAAGCTCAAGTGCCAAAACTTGGCGAACTTTTTCTTGCTGGCTGACTTGAATCTGATAATTTCCAACAGGCATCACATAAGCATACCAAACACCATGCGTGGTTTTTTGTCGATAAAAACCAGCTTTGCTTACTGGCGGTACCAATAAATGATTTTCGTGATAAAGATAGTTTTTATCTTCATAGGCCCACACATCGACAAACATATCTTCTTCATGATAATGCCGTGCTTTATCAAATTTACTTTGAATAGGATGAAGATCGTGATGAGTAATACGTTCCGCAAGATATTCCATTTGCGAATCTAAAATTTCATTGATTTCACCCAACGAAATTTTATAAGCAGTAAATACAAAAATACACCCCAATATAATACTAAATATTGAGGTATATCCGATTAAACGCTTTTTTAATGAATAATGTTTATTCTTCATTATTACTCTTTAAGTCACTGCTCTTTCGTCGTCTGCCCCAAACGATAACCTAAACCACGAATCGTTCGGATAAAGTTTTTGCCCAATTTTGAGCGTAAGTGATGTACATATACCTCGATGGTATTACTGGTCACTTCGCTATCAAAATCATACAACTTATCTTCTAAATTTGCTTTAGAAAATATTTTGTTTGGATGTGTCATAAGCGGAATTAAAATCGCCCATTCACGATTGGACAGTTCAATCTCTTTACCATCTAAGACCGCAGTATGTTGTTCGATGTTTAATGTTAAATCACCACTTTTCAAAATCTGATCTGCTGATGCAGCCGCCTGAGCCTCAGTACCAACACGGCGTAGCAAAGCATGGATACGTGCTAACAACTCATCAAACTCATAAGGTTTGATCAGATAATCATCCGCACCCTGATTTAAACCTTCTACACGGTTTTGCAATTGATCACGTGCAGAAATAATCAGTACAGGCACTTTGGCACGCATGCGAATTTGTTTCAGTACTTGCATACCGTCCATCATTGGCAAGCCAAGATCAAGTAAGACCAAATCAAAATTTTGATTGGTGAGAAGTTTTAAACCTTCGATTCCATTGTTTACCCACTCAACTTCGAATTGATGATAACGAAGCAAGGTCAGAGTCGACTCAGCAATCATAAAGTCATCTTCAATCATCAAGATCTTAGCCATTTTTACTACCTCTATTACTGAGCTTTACATTTTTGTACAAGGTCAATTTTTGCATCAATTGTTTTGGAGCTAACATCCAACATACTTAATAAGCTTGGGAATAAATTGTCCTGACTTACTTCAGATTTATTTTGGCTTGCCAAACATGATACTTGTGCTGGAGCAAATTTTTTCCATTCATCAGAGAACCACATTACCATCGGGATATGAGTCTGTTCAGACGGTGCGATCGAATATGGAGCACCATGTAAATACATACCATGTTCACCCGTAGATTCACCATGATCAGACATATACCAAAAACCCGTTTGATGTTGCTTTTGCGTTTTCAATAACTCAATCACTTGATTCAAAATATGATCCGTATAAACAATGGTATTGTCATAACTATTGATCAATGCATCACGTGAACATCCCTGAATCGCATTGGTATCACAAGTCGGTTTAAATGGTGCAAACTCAGGCGTAGTACGCTTATAGTATGCAGGACCATGACTGCCCATTTGGTGCAACACCACCAGTCTTGGTGTCTTATCGTCAGCAGGAATTTTAGCTAAATAATCTTGTAAACTATCCACTAAAACACCATCTAAACATTCACCATCTTTACACCATTTCTGTTGAATAGGTTTAGGAATTTTATAGGTTTCAACACGGTTACACGCACCTTTACAACCCGAATTGTTGTCAATCCACGTTACTTTATAGCCCGCACGCTGCGCGATATCGAGCAAACCTTCACGATGACTTGCCAAATCTTCATCATAATCTTCACGTGGCATACCCGAAAACATACAAGGCACAGATACAGCAGTTGCAGTACCACATGAAGATGCTTGAGTAAAATTGATCAATCCTGCTTGTTTAGCCAACAGTGGATTGGTATTTTTCGCATAACCATTTAGAGAAAAACTTTCTGCACGTGCCGTTTCACCGACCACGAGCACCATCAATTTTGGCAATTGACCTTGCTTTTGTTCCAACTTAGCGTCTTCACCATAATGTACCAAAGGTAAGTTTTTCTTCGGCGCTTTTTTACGGTAATAAGAACTTAATGCAGACAGTGAATTGAATGGTGAAATCATGCCTTTAATATTTCGGTTTTCACGGAAAATCGGTGCGTAATCACCATAATAAATAAATAAAGATCCACCTAAAACCACGATCGCAACCACTAAACTAAGCAATTTTGCCACTAACGTTTTGATGATGGTTTGAGGTTTTATTTTCACCCATAGGATTAAAACAACAGGTAAAATAACAAAACCAATCGTCCAGAGTATAAATCTTAGAGAAAGTAAATCAGAAACTTCTGAAGTATCTGTCTGCATCATATTTTGGATTTGGTCTGGTGAAATAATCACCCCCAAAGAATTGACAAAATATGAACTAAAACCACCGACAATCACCAAAATGATGCTAATGACTTTAGTCGTCCACTTCCAGTTTAAAATTTGCAAGATCACATTATACATTGCCACAACCACAAGTGTAGTTGCCAATATAAAAAGAACCGATTTAAAACCTTGATATGGTGTGAGTTTTTGAATTTTATTTAAAAATGCAAAGTTTAAACACAATCCCAACCAAAGCGCGAGAATGAAATTAAATAAAGTTAAAGATATTTCTCTGAAACGATTAATCATCTGATGGATTCACTCAATAGTGCAATTTTGAAATCTTATAAATTTCACATTTTTAAAATTTACGCATTTAAACTTAAAACAGTCTTAAACAAAAAAATGTGATTTTCATATGTTTTTATATTAAGTTCAGAAGCTTAGCATAATTTTTTTTGATTTAATTTGAATTATTCTGCTTTAAATCAAATATATTTTGAGTTTTACACATGGATACTTATCCTATTTTTCGACTAGTCATGCCTCTACATTTTCACCTCATCCTCACATATTGATTTTTTCCATTTGAAAATTGGCCATAACAATAAAATCCCTAAGACAAGTATCATTTTCAAATATGTTTCATAGCCTAAAACATCACCTAAAATCCCACTGATGGTATATAAGGCTCCACTCACCAAGGCCATGATAGACACTTGAAAAGTGAAATCTGTTCCAGCAAAATCTTTTCTGCTGTACTGCATGACCAAAGTCAAAATCACCACTAAGAGCATGGCACTAAACAGATCTTCACTGGCATGGATCAAGTAAATCACCCAAGGAGATACAGCGGCCTGCTGCTGATATTGATGTGCAAGATAGACATAAGCCGCAAGACTCATGAGTTTGAAAATCGAAAAAAGAACCAAAGCCTGACTACGGCCTAAATAATTTAGACTCCAACTTGCCAGCCCTGCTCCAACCAAAGCTGCAATAGCACCTAGCATCGTCACATAAAGACCGATCTGAGTCAGACTTAAACCCATATCCACCATTAAAGGCTTCAATAATGGACCTGATAAACCATCAGCAACTTTGATAGTCAGCAACACAATTAACCACAAAAATAAGTTGCGAGTTTTCGTGAAATATCTCAGATAATTTTGTGTTAATTGGGCAATACTCTGTTTATTTTCAGTCCTATTCTCATGATCCTTTTCCAATTGTTTTTGTTTTAAAGATAGATGTTTAGTATGTTCTGGCTCTCGATAAAACCAAATTGGGATAGTATTGAGTAAAACGATTAAGGCTAGACTTAAAAATGTGATTTGCCAATTTAGCCAGTCCAGCACCCACAGTATCGCCCCACCACCAACGATAAAACCAAGTCTCGAACCTACAACTTGAAACATATTGCCGATATGTTGTTGTTCACCTTTTAAAATATTGACAGCCAAAGCATCTGTTGCAATATCTTGAGTTGCACCCAAGCTATTGATACTTAACATCAGTATAAAAAACACCATGAGGTATATCGGTTGATTGAGCGTTTCAATCGGCAGGAAGGATAAAATAATCAGTAAAACCACGGTCATACATTGGGTCGGTAAAATCCAACTTCGATAATGTCCCATTGATTTTCGACCCATGCGATCAACATAAGGTGCCCAAAGTATTTTTATAGCCCAAGGTGCAAGTAACAATCCAAAACCACCAATATGCGCCAGTGATACACCCTGAGTCCGTAAAATGACAGGTAATGCATGCGTCATAAAGCCCACAGGTAAACCCTGTGCCCAATATAATGAGAAGAGCAATAGATATATTTTTGCTGAGTTGGCTTGTTTAGAGATCATTTAAAAAGAATGGACTGATTATTTTCATTGATATTTTGCCAATGTAACAAAATTCGGTATGCTTTAATATTCTCATCTTAGTAATTTTTTTAATAATAAAATGACACAACCTATACCTACTTTACCAGATCTCGTTCCTCAAAGAGGCACTAAAAATAGTCGCAGTTTTTTTAAATCATTGTATAAAATGCATGGTTGGGGATTTGAGGGCGAATTTCCAAACCTCCCTAAAGCTGTTGCAATCGTTACACCGCATACCTCAAATTATGATGCTTGGTATGGCTTTATGGCTATGCTTGGTCTGGGAATTAAATTGACTATTTTTGGCAAAGATAGTTTGTTTAAATCGCCAATGAAGCATTTATTTAAATGGTTTGGCGTGATTCCAGTGGATCGTAATTCTCCTCATGGTTTGACGCAACAAATCATTGATATTATCAACCAACAAGAGCAAATCTGGGTCGCTATCGCCCCCGAAGGCACACGTAAACAAGCAGCCAATTTTAAAAGTGGTTTTTATCGGATTGCTTATGGTGCCAATATTCCTATTGTTTTATTTTCTTTTGATTATGATCGTAAAACGATTCACTGCTTGGACGTCATCTACCCTACGGGTGATTATGAAGAAGATCTTGAAAAAATCTTATCGTATTATCAAGGTAATTTTTCACCCAAAAACCCAAATTGGTTATCGACTCCATTACAAAATTTGCAGAAAAAATAGCTAGCAAAATCTGCTATTTTTTGGTCATATAGCATTTATTTTTTGATTGATAGTCTACCCAAATGCGATTATTACAATATGGCCTAATCGGTCTAATTGGCTTTAGCCTTGCTGGTTGCGATACTTTTGGCACAAAAAAAACACCAACCCAAACCGTAAAACCACGTGAGCCTGTGATTGCTATTGCCCTTGGTGGTGGCGGTGCCAAAGGTTTTGCGCATATCGGGGTACTCAAAGTTTTAGAATCTCATGGGATTAAACCTAAAATCGTCACAGGGACCAGTGCTGGAAGTTTTGTCGGTAGTATTTATGCCAGTGGTAAAACCCCTTATCAAATGCAACAACTGGCACTTACGCTCAAAGAATCAGATCTACGTGATCTGACTTTGAGTAGCCAAGGTTTTGTGGTTGGGCAAAAATTACAAAACTATATTAATCAAAATGTTGCCAACAAACCGATCGAAAAATTCCCGATTCGTTTTGCTGCAGTTGCAACGCGTTTAGACAATGGTAAGCGTACTGATTTCATCAAAGGTAATGCAGGACAAGCTGTACGAGCATCTTGCAGTATTCCCAATGTCTTTGTTCCTGCCACCATCGGTGGTGTGAAATATGTTGACGGTGGTTTAGTGAGTCCAATTCCTGTGGAAACAGCAAAGGATATGGGCGCTGATATCGTGATTGCAGTGGATATTTCTGCACGTCCTGCTGGAAATAAACCAACCAGTATGTGGGGTCTGCTCGATCAAACCATCAATATCATGGGTCAACAGAGCATCAATAAAGAATTAAGTGCCGCAACGGTTGTGATTCAGCCGAAAGTTGGGCATCTTGGAACTTTAGATTTATCTTCGAGCAATGAGGCGATCTTGGAAGGTGAAAAAGCGGCTCAACTCAAAATCAAAGCGATTGAAACAGCCATCACCAATTTCAAAAAATCCCCTGCTGCTTTAGCCCCACCTCCACGTGCAAAATTTTAAAATCTGAAATTTAAAATTTATGATAATAATCACGTTTTTATAGGCATAGCCTTAGTCTTCTGTTAAATTGGTTGGAACGTAACGTCCCAACCAAAGAAGAGTAGACGTATGGAATTTATTATTGAACCATGGCATTGGTTTGTTTTGGGCATTTTGCTCATTTTATCTGAACTGATCTTACCTGCATTTGCTGCAATCTGGTTTGGTATCGCCGCGTTAATGGTCGGTATTTTATATTGGCTATTCCCATGGATGAGCCTTACTACACAGATCGTGGTATGGATCGTCTTTTCCATTCTTTGTACCGTCCTTTGGTTCAAAATGATTAAACCCTTATCTATTGATCGCACCAAAGCGGGACTTCCTCGTGAAGCTACGATCGGTCAAGTGGGAATGGTTATTCAAATTGGCATGGCTCATGAGCAAGTTAAAGTTCGTTTCCCTATGCCAGTACTCGGTTCTGATGAATGGAACTGCCGTAGTTTAGAGCCTGTCCAAGTCGGTGATCGTGTTCGTGTAACCGACATTCTAGGCAATGATTTAGTTGTCAAACTGCATAATTCTACAGAAATATCATAAGAGGAAATAACAATGCTGAATGCTGGAACTATTATTGCTTTAGTTTTTTTAATCTTTATTGTCGTGACCATTTTCAAAGGTGTGCGTATCGTTCCACAAGGTTATAAATGGATCGTGCAACGTCTAGGAAAATATCACAATACACTTAGCCCAGGGCTGAACTTTGTTATTCCTTATGTGGATGAAGTTGCATATAAAGTGACAACCAAAGATATCGTGCTCGATATTCCATCCCAAGAAGTGATTACCCGTGATAATGCTGTGTTATTGATGAATGCAGTTGCCTATATCAATTTGACTACGCCAGAAAAAGCCGTGTATGGCATTGAAAACTACACTTGGGCAATCCAAAACCTTGTGCAAACCTCATTGCGTTCTATCGTGGGTGAAATGGATCTCGATGATGCACTTTCTTCACGTGATCATATTAAAGCTAAACTGAAAGCTGCGATTTCTGATGATATTTCGGATTGGGGAATTACCCTTAAAACTGTAGAAATCCAAGATATTCAACCATCAAATACCATGCAATCTGCCATGGAAGCTCAAGCGGCAGCAGAACGTCAACGTCGTGCTACGGTAACTAAAGCTGATGGTGAAAAACAAGCCGCTATTTTAGAGGCAGATGGTCGTCTTGAAGCATCGCGTCGTGATGCAGAAGCTCAAGTTGTCCTTGCTGAAGCATCACAAAAAGCCATTACGATGGTGACCTCTGCGGTGGGTGACAAAGAAATTCCTGTTGCCTATCTACTCGGTGAACAATACGTAAAAGCAATGCAAGATATGGCAAAATCCAACAATGCCAAAACTGTGGTCTTACCTGCTGATGTATTGAATACAATCCGTGGTGTCATGGGTCGCAATCCAAATTAAATTTTAAACAGTTATTTATCATCGCTAAAACTGATAAAAACAAATAAATTTCAAATAAATAGGCAGAAAGTATACTGCCTATTTATTTTTTATAAGCATAAAATCCACTGCAAAATATGTTTTTTTATGGTTAAATTTCGTTTTATTTTGAAATAAATTTATTTCAAACGCTGTCCTACCCAAATAATGGATCATGTATGACCTCCCTAAACCCGACGCTAATAACATTTCTTTTATATATTGTCGCCATGATCGTGATTGGTCTTATGGCATACCGAGCTACAAATAATTTTTCGGACTATATTTTAGGTGGTCGAAGTTTAGGTAGTTTTGTCACAGCCCTTTCTGCTGGTGCTTCAGATATGAGTGGCTGGTTACTCATGGGATTGCCCGGTGCGATTTATCTTTCTGGCTTATCAGAAATGTGGATCGCGATTGGTTTGATTTTAGGGGCTTGGATCAACTGGTTTCTTGTGGCTGGACGTTTACGTGTCCATACAGAAATTCAAAACAATGCACTCACCCTGCCTGATTATTTCTCAAATCGTTTCAATGACCATAAAAAAATCTTGCGTGTCGTTTCAGCATTTGTGATTTTAATCTTCTTTGCAATCTACTGTGCTTCAGGCATGGTGGCTGGTGCGCGTTTATTTGAAAGCATGTTTGATATGTCTTATGGAACAGCGCTTTGGATCAGTGCTATTGCAACCATCAGTTATGTGTTTATCGGTGGCTTCCTTGCTGTAAGTTGGACAGATACCATTCAAGCCACACTAATGATTTTTGCTTTGTTATTGACGCCAATTGTGACGATTTTAAGTTTGGGTGATACTGCACAAATTGCTCATTCACTTGAAATGGCTCGTCCACATGCAACAAGCTTATTTGAAAATCTCAGCTTTATTGGCATCATTTCACTGCTCGCTTGGGGCCTAGGCTATTTTGGTCAACCGCATATTTTAGTGCGTTTTATGGCTGCCGATTCGGTTAAATCGATTCCTAAAGCTCGTCGTATCGGTATGACTTGGATGATTTTGTGTCTAGGTGGTGCGGTAGCGGCAGGCTTCTTTGGTATTGCATTTTTCCAAGAACATCCAGAACTTGCAGGAACAGTGAGTAAAAACCCTGAAACGGTATTTATGGAATTGACCAAGATTCTCTTCAATCCGTGGATTGCTGGTATCGTCTTGGCGGGGATTTTGGCTGCTGTCATGAGTACTTTAAGTTGCCAGTTATTGGTCTGTTCAAGTACCTTGACTGAAGATTTTTATAAAGCATTTATTCGTAAAGGCGCATCACAAAAAGAATTGGTTTGGGTCGGCCGTTTGATGGTGTTGCTCATTTCAGTTTTAGCCATCGTGTTGGCAAGTAATCCTGATGCTAAAGTTTTGGGACTCGTATCCTATGCTTGGGCTGGTTTTGGTGCTGCATTTGGTCCTTTGATCATCCTTTCGTTGTTTTGGAAACGTATGACTTTGTCAGGTGCAATCGCAGGTATGATCACAGGTGCTTTAGTGGTTATCCTTTGGAAAAACAATTTTGCAGATACAGGTTTGTATGAAATTATTCCTGGATTTATCTGTTCATTTATCGTGATTATCATCGTGAGTTTACTTGGCAAAGCGCCAAGCCAAGATATTGTCGATCGTTTTGATCAAGCAGATCGTATCTATAAAGATTCGCATTGATCTAAATCATCCGATACAAAAAGGGAGCATTTAAATTGCTCCCTTTTATTTGATATTCGATTTTATTCATCGACAAAATCAACTAGCACTGATCATCACATTCAGTTTTTAATCAATTTTTTCTAGACAATAAAAACTGTGAAATATTATTTAATGAATCAGCATTTTCCCCAAAATATGCCAATGCCTCAAAAGCCTGATCATGCAAAGTTTTGGCATAGGCTTTTGCATTTTCTAAGCCCATCAGCTGAGGATAAGTAGATTTATCCACTTGCTCATCTTTTCCTGCAGTTTTACCCAAAGTTTCAGTGCTGGCAGTGACATCCAAAATATCGTCTTGAACTTGAAAAGCCAAACCTATCGCTTGACCATATTGGCGCAATTTTGGAATTGCTTCATCTGTTCCCTTAAAGATCGTTACCGCAGCCATCATAATCGCAGCTTGAATCAGCGCACCTGTTTTATTGCGATGAATATTTTCAAGTTGTTCTTGATCAACATGCTTCCCTTCTGCCTGCAAATCCAAAACTTGACCACATACCATTTTCGAGGAAGCTGTTGCTAGGATCTGCATTTGTTTCAGTACAATCTGACTTTCTACAGCAACACCAGTATCAAATAAGCGGCTGCCCAAAACTTCAAATGCCATAGATTGCAAAATATCCCCTGCCAACAACGCAGTGTGTTCACCGAAAGCGGCATGACACGTTGGTTGTCCACGGCGCAGTAAATCATTGTCCATACACGGCAAATCATCATGCGCCAATGAATAGCAATGAATCAGCTCAATCGCAACCGCAGCACGGCGTACAGCCGCAAAATTTGTACGGTCACTTTGCAGATCTGCAGTGGCATAGCAAAGCGCAGGACGAACACGCTTTCCACCTAGCATGACCGCATGCACCACCGCCCCTTTTAAAGGCTCAGGTAAAGAAAATGCATCAAGCGCAGTTTGTAAATCCTGCTGAATAAGTGTTTGAGCTTTTTGCAGCACGTCTGCATTCATTTGTGGAAGAGATGTCATTTTGCCTCTAATCTGTTATCTATTTCAGAGTCATAGCTTTGCTAATTCGACTTATTCTACATTGAATCTGAACTTCTCTCATCTACTACGGGCGAAATTTACTGATAACATCAGCAATTGTGCTGTTCTATGAGATTTTTAGTAAACTGATTTGGTTTTTCCCACTGGTTTTAGCTTGGCGTACTGCAAGATCAAGATGCTGCAATAGAGCACCTTCATCCGTTAACTGTTCAAGTGAAGTTTGCAATATTCCTATAGAAACAGTGATACGTCCCATATCTGAATATTCAAATAATAATTGCTGTTCAAATACGATCTGCTTTAAACGCTCCGCAAGCGTTAAAACCTGCCATTCAGACTGATTTTCCGTCATGATCATAAAACTTGCAGAACCCACCCTAAATAAATGAATTTGATCATCGATCAAATCATCTTTTAACAAATGCGCAACTTCAGCGAGGACAATATCCCCTTCGGTATAGCTATAAAGTTGGTTAAATTTTTTAAAATCATCTAAGTCTATTTTTAAAACGCTGAGTTGCCCTGTTTTTTGCGAAATAAGTAAATTTTCAAAAAACTCACTAAAAGACAACTTGTTACGTAACCCCGTAATCGGATCAAGATAAAGATTTTCTTGTAGGCGTTTATTGCTCAACTCTAAAATACGTTCACGACGTTTTAAATGAGTCACATCGACATAAACAATGACGATAGCTTCGATATTTTGATTTTCATTTTTTAAAGGTTTGAAATATGCATTGAGAAAATGACCTTTGAAATAAATTTCATGTTCTAAACGTGTTTCACCTTGATGAAAAGCACTGAGTGCCGATTTAAAAAAATCCGTCATTTCAGGTGCAAAGTTGTATAAAAGCTTACCTATCAAATACAAAGCATCACTTTGATAAATATCTGAAAATAACTGATTTGATGAAATAAAACGCCCTTCAAGATCCAATATCGCGGTAGGAATAGGGAGTTCAGACAATAGATTAATTAAGGTTAATTTTTCAGTATTTTTGACAAAATTGAGCAATTGATTTTCATCTATTAATGCATCAATGTCGTGTTCTTCTTGTTCAAACATCTTGATTTACCTTAATTTAGTCTGTATCAACCATCAAAATAATTGTTATATATTTTATTTGATAAGTACGATTTTATTCAGATTATTTTAGCTTATATTATTTATTTTTCATATCAACTCTCAATAAAAAAACCCCTGATGATCAGAGGTTCTCATTTAGATAAAAATCGTTGAGTGCAATAGCTTAGAAGCTATCTGCAGGCACGCGTACCCAACCTTCCATGAGGACACGTGCACTACGACTCATGATGGCTTTTTTCACTACCCATTGACCATTTTCTTGAGTCGCTTCAGCACCAACACGTAACGTACCCGATGGATGACCGAAACGTACGGCATTTTTCTCTCCGCCGCCTGCAGCAAGATTGACCAATGTACCCGGAATTGCTGCAGCCGTACCAATGGCTACTGCTGCTGTCCCCATCATTGCATGGTGCAATTTACCCATAGATAAGGCGCGTACCAAAAGGTCAACATCACTGTCATTTACAGCTTTGCCACTTGAAGATGTATAAGATTTAGGTTTCGATACAAAAGCAATTTTAGGCGTATGTTGACGGTTTGCTGCTTCTGAAATGTCTTTAATCAAGCCCATTTTAACAGCGCCATATGCACGAATCGTTTCAAAACGAGCCAATGCTGCATTATCAGCATTGATATCATCTTGAAGTTCGGTGCCTTGATAGCCAATATCTTCTGCATTTAAAAAGATCGTTGGAATCCCTGCATTGATAAATGTGGCTTGGAATGTTCCAATTTCAGGCACATCAAATGTATCAACTAGATTGCCCGTAGGGAACATTGCGCCGCCATCTTCACCATCATCTGCTGGATCTAAAAATTCAATTTGTACTTCTGCTGCTGGGAAAGTTACCCCATCTAGCTCAAAATCACCTGTTTCTTGTACCTGACCATTGGTGATTGGTACATGGGCAATGATTGTTTTTGAAATATTTTTTTGCCAAATGCGGACTGTACAAATCCCATTTTCAGGAATGCGAGAAGCATCAACCAAACCATTTGAAATGGCAAATGAGCCTACAGCAGCTGTGAGATTGCCACAGTTACCGCTCCAGTCTACAAATGCTTTGTCAATCGAAACTTGCCCAAACAGATAATCCACATCATGATCAGCTTTATCGCTTTTCGCCAAAATTACAGTTTTACTGGTACTCGAACTTGCCCCACCCATACCATCAATCTGTTTTCCATATGGATCTGGGCTACCAATCACGCGTAGCAACATTTTGTCGCGAGCTTCACCTGCGCTTTGAGCACGTTCAGGCAGATCGTCTAATTTGAAAAATACGCCCTTGCTTGTTCCACCACGCATATAAGTTGCGGCTATTTTAATTTGGGGTGCGAAGCTCATCTTTGATCTATTCCTTCCTTTTGCTTATTGTTACTAATCTTTGGATTAGCCCTACGGTCTATCATATCATCTGTAAGCATTTTGCCATTGACTACATGACTTAAGTATAAAAAACACCCGTAAACGATATAACTTTTGTCTATTTCATCAATTTTTTGAAAAAAAATGCATTTGTATATTTATTTGATTTTAAATCATTTTAGATTTAAAACATAAAAAATACAAAGCTTGCAAATTTATTCACAATCTCTGCATACTAGGCTAAATGTAACCAATCAATTACAATGCAAATTATTCTTTTTTGAGCAGAATACTTTGAGTAACGAGTCAACTAATTTACAACGCGGACTCAAAAATCGCCATATCCAACTCATCGCTATGGGCGGTGCAATTGGTACGGGTCTATTTTTAGGTTCGGCACAGGTCATTCAATCTGCAGGTCCATCAATCATTCTTGGTTATGCCATTGGTGGATTTATCGCATTTTTAATCATGCGCCATTTAGGGGAAATGATCGTAGAAGAACCTGTTGCAGGCTCTTTTAGCCATTTTGCCAATAAATATTGGGGTAAATTTCCCGGCTTTTTAGCTGGTTGGAATTACTGGATCTTGTATGTTCTTGTCGCGATGACAGAGTTGACTGCTGTCGCCAAGTATATCAATTACTGGTGGCCTCATATTCCTGCTTGGGCTTCTGTACTGTTTTTCTTTATTGTCATTACTATAATCAATTTGGGTAATGTCAAATTTTATGGTGAATCTGAGTTTTGGTTAGCCATTATCAAAGTCACTGCTGTCGTTTCAATGATTATCTTTGGTTTGTATCTACTGATCACAGCAGGTCCGGGTTCTACAGCAAACTTTAGCAATCTTTGGACACATGGTGGTTTCTTCCCACATGGGTTTAGTGGTTTGTTTTATATGCTGGCCTTTTTGATGTTCGCCTTTGGTGGGATCGAATTGATCGGTATGGCAGCGGCTGAAGCAAAAGATCCTGTGAAGACGATTCCAAAAGCGATTAACCAAGTGGTTTTCCGTATTTTGATTTTCTATGTCGGTTCATTAACCATCTTACTTTCACTTGTGCCTTGGGACGAATTGCAATTGGGTGGCTTAGACAAAAGCCCATTTGTGATGATCTTTAGCCAGCTTGGTATTGGCTGGGCTGCAAATCTGTTAAATTTCATTATTTTAACAGCAGCACTTTCTGTATATAACAGTGGTATGTATGCAAATAGCCGTATGCTTTATGGTTTAGCTCAGCAAGGCAATGCACCTAAAATTCTCACCAAAGTGAATAAACAAGGTGTACCTATTCCCGCTGTACTCTTCTCTGCTTTATTGATTTTTGGTTGCGTGTTGTTGAACTATTTTGTACCAGAAGATGCACTTGGCCATTTGATGTATGTCGTCGTTGGTGCGCTGGTATTAAACTGGGCAATGATCAGTTTGACGCATTTGAAATTTAAGCAACATACTAAAAAAGAAAATATCCAAACCAAATTCGCTGCACTTTGGTCACCATTTAGCAACTATCTTGTTTTAGCATTTATTGCTGTGGTGTTGTATATCATGTGGACTCAAGGCTTTAAAGAGTCTGTTATCATGATTCCAGTTTGGATTGTCCTTATGTTTGTTCTTTACAAAGTATTGACTAAAGACAAAACTGTCTAAATTTATCAGAAGTGCTAAAGCCAATTTAGCACTTCTTTTATAATTTTTGATATTTCAATTTTAGTCTTTGAGCAATGTTAAGGGGAGATCATTTCTGATGTTAAATTTTTTTATATTTCTTTCAAACTTAAATGATTTCTAAGCTTTTTGTGCTTTGATTTAAAATAGAACCAAAATTAGAGAACACAATGATTGATTGGGCACAACTTTTAGAGCATTACGGTTATTTAGCAGTTGCAATCGGCACTTTCTTTGAGGGTGAAACGATTTTGCTTCTTGGCTCTTATGCTGTGCATCACAAAATTTTAGATTTTTGGACACTGATTCTGATCGGTGCTTGCGGCAGCTTTATTGGTGATATGTTTTATTACTATGTTGGCTATCATCAGGGCTATAAAATTTTAAAGAAGCGACCAAAGCTTGAAGAAAAATTTCATCGTGGTAGCCGTTTTATCGAAAAATATCCCATTATTACGATCTTATTAATGAGATTTTTATGGGGATTTAGAACGATTTTACCTGCAAGTTTTGGGATCAAGCGTTTTAATTTACCTGTTTACATCGTTGCCAATGTTATCGCATCTTTTCTATGGTCTTTTACCATCGTGGCTTTGGGTGTCAAGATCAGCCATTACCTTCATGTACTTTTACACCACATGCACGTTCACGCAAAAACCATTACTATCGCTGTGGTTGCAACACTTGCGTTGAGTTTAATCATTCATCTGATTGTTGTGCTACGTCGTAGAAAAAGAATTAAAAATAATCACTCGGATACACCATTGGATTAAATAATATCATGATGATTTATAATGTTTTATTCCAATATCACTTTATTGATGATGACTTTTAGGCTAAATTACTGAAGTTTTTTAACAAAATCGCGCCCTTAGCTTAACTGGATAGAGCAGTTGCCTCCTAAGCGACCGACGTGGGTTCGAGTCCCGCAGGGCGCACCATTTTTTACTTTATTTTAGCCATAAAAAAAACTCCCCTATGACATCCAGAAGTC
This sequence comes from Acinetobacter gerneri DSM 14967 = CIP 107464 = MTCC 9824, assembly GCF_000368565.1. GTDB lineage: Bacteria > Pseudomonadota > Gammaproteobacteria > Pseudomonadales > Moraxellaceae > Acinetobacter > Acinetobacter gerneri. The sequence continues at coordinate 140,432 of NZ_KB849537.1, forward strand.
AAAACTCATCAAAGGGGAGCAAAACTTGGTATCCCAAGGATAACAAGGAGGTGGAGTCAAAATGAGTTTGGCATATCGCACAAAACCATCTGCTGACTACTTTTATCAACTTTAAGTTGTCAACAAAACCAATATATAAAAAAAATAGTCTTTATTCTTTTCAATCAACGAATATTTTATTTATATTTTACGAATCTTTAATGGCACTTTTCCTAAAACAAATAAGAATATGCATAAAAAGTTTTTAATCGCTTGATTAATTAAAAAATAAATCTAAACCATATAAGTTGTGCAATATCTATACATCATTCTGTGAAAATCAAATTTTAAAAATGACTTAAAAGTTACAAAATTCTCTGATTTAAATACAATAGAGAAATATCTATCTAATCGCATTTTTCCAAGTGCAAATTCTCACTATTTGCCAATTTAGCTATAAATTAAGTTAAAACAGCGTATTCGAAAAAATAAATTTTTAATAAATTCTACTTTTAGAGCATTTACTCTTTTTTTCTATATGTTATTTTTGTGAAATGAAGTTAATTTTAGTTTCAACATGTAAACCAATAACTTCATGAGTCAAAAAAAACAGCGCAACCATCATCAATAATCTTGTCTATTTCAAGGATCGATAAGAATGAAATTAAAAACTCTCAGCTCAGCAATTTTACTGACTTCACTACCAGTCACTGGGGCATTTGCAGCGGCGATGGATCGATCTGGACAATCCATGTCAGCATTTTTACAGCCTGGTAATTATTTTGAAGCAGGGCTTTCTATTTTAGATCCGGATGTCTCTGGAAAAGAGGCTGGAACTTCTGAAACTCGTCGTCATGTATCAGATATGGCTGATGATTATTACTTTCCATCTGCTGCATTAAAAATCCAAGCGAATGAAAACTTCTCTTTTGGTCTTTTATACGATCAACCGTTTGGTGCAAAAGCAGAATACACAGGAAATAATATTTTTGTATCAGATTCAACTAACACATTACTACCTCAAAACACTCTTAATGGGCTAATAGACTCTACTTTCAACAATATGACTGCTGAAGAAAGAGTTGGTGCAGCTCTAACAGCTCAAGGTGTTGATCTTAGTACTGCTGAGGGTAAAGCCAAGTTTGCCCAAACTCTAACGGCTTATAATAATGTCGATGCTGTTAAGCAACAGATTGATACTGGTGTTAAGCAAGGAATTACTCAACAAGTTGATGCAACAAAGAACCTTCTTGGAAAAGGTGGAACTAAGGTTAAGGTCGATACACAAAATATTGCAGCGGTCTTTGGTTATCAGCCAACTAAGAACTGGAATGTCTATGCAGGTGGTGTTTACCAAACGATCAAGGGAAGTGTTCAGCTTCGCGGTCAAGCTTATAGCTTGTACAACGGCTATGATGCAAATATCAAAGAAACAGGTGGTTGGGGTTGGTTAGTCGGTGTTGCTTATCAAATTCCAGAAATAGCATTAAAAGCTTCATTAACTTATCGTTCTGAAATTGATCATGATGTTAATATTCGTGAGAGCCTTCCTACTCTACCTGCTCTAGGCTTGTTACCTGGTGGTGCTTCTGCTGTTCAATCAATTTCTAAAGCAAATGGCGATACAACAATTACAACGCCACAATCAGTAAACTTAGATTTTCAATCTGGAATCATGGCTGATACGGTCGCATTTGCAAATGTACGATGGGTGAATTGGAAAGATTTTTCGATTCGTCCATTAAAATTTGGTCTAGTATCTGATGCAATTGGATCTATTGTTCAGAAACCAAATGGCTTTAATCTGGTTGAATATTCAGATGACCAATGGTCTGTAACAGCAGGTGTTGGTAGAAAACTCACTGAAAAATGGGCTGGTAATGTCTCTGTAGGTTGGGACTCTGGTGCAGGTAACCCTGTTTCAACACTTGGTCCAACTGAAGGTTATTGGAATGTTGGTTTAGGTCTTCAATACAGCCCTGCTCCAAACTACTTCATCGCTGGTGGTGTGAAATACTTCTGGTTGGGTGATGCCAAAGCTCAAACTGGTGCACAAGCTGGAACAAGTGGTTATGTTGCTGATTTCCAAGACAACAATGCAATCGCTTATGGTATGAAAATTGGTTATAAATTCTAATTTTTACGTATAAATAAAAGGGCGCATCATGCGCCCTTTTATTTTGCTTAAAGCTTTAACTTTCTAAAAAATTAAGCAGGAATATCACGTGGAGATACTTTGCGAATCGCTTCTTTCAAAGCGTCATAGCCATGAATCGCTGGGAATTGAGGGAACTCAGCAATCACGTTGTCTGGCGCATCAAACAAGAAACCGTGATCAGCCTCACCAAGCATAGTCGTATCGTTATATGAATCACCAGCCGCGATAATACGATAATTTAAAGTATGCAAAGCTTTCACTGCTTGACGTTTTTGATCAGGTTGGCGAAGTTTATACGCTGTGATCATGCCATTTTCGTCAGTTTCTAATTTATGACAGAAAATCGTTGGCCAACCCAATTGTTGCATCAAAGGATGAGCAAATTCATAGAATGTATCTGAAAGAATGATCAGTTGAAAATGCGTACGCACCCACTCAACAAATTCTTTCGCACCGGGTAATGGTCCCATGTCTGCAATCACAGCCTGAATATCATTTAAACCTAAACCATGTTGTTTAAGGATATTCAAACGTTGAGTCATCAATACATCGTAGTCAGGAATGTCACGTGTAGTTGCTTCAAGTTCCTTGATTCCAGTTTTTTTTGCAAAGTTAATCCAAATTTCTGGAACTAACACACCTTCAAGATCAAGACATACGATTTCCATGGGCGCTCCCAAATGTCATTAAAAAATTTGCATTATCATATCATTAATCAATGTAATTGCTAGACTTTGTTGACAGATCAAACCAGCCTTTAAGCGATATAAGGATTATCATTTTCCCCAAATGATTCCAAGAATATGCTTTAATTTACTCATTTAAGATCAATCAAATTTAAATCAATTTTGTGTATATCTATTGAATTAAATCTGCTAAGCATCTTATTTTATTTACTTTACAATTAAATGAATGAAGAAAAGCAGAGCTTCCAAGCGAGTTGCCAGGAATCAAAATGACCGTAATCCCTACTATTGATCTCGTCGATGCACTGGCATCAGAATATGCCGACAAATCTCCATCTGAAATTTTAGCACTTGCTCTAAATCAGTCTGGTGAAATTGCGATCTCATTTTCTGGTGCTGAAGATGTGGTACTGATCGATATGGCTGCCAATCTAGGTAAACCATTTCGTGTATTTAGTTTAGATACTGGACGTTTGCATCCAGAAACCTATCAATTTATCGAAACTGTGCGTAATCATTATAAAATTGATATTGAAATTTGTTTCCCTGAATCTGATGCAGTTCAAAACTTTGTGCAAGAAAAAGGTTTATTTAGCTTTTTCAAAGATGGTCATCAAGAATGTTGTGGTGTACGTAAAGTCGCTCCTTTACGTAAAAAATTGGCGACTTTAGATGGTTGGATTACAGGTCAGCGTAAAGATCAAAGTCCGGGCACACGAAATACGATCCCCGTGATTCAGTCTGATGAAGGATTTTCAGGTGTTGGCAAACAACTGATCAAATATAATCCCCTAGCAAATTGGTCGAGCGCAGAAGTCTGGAGTTATATCCGCATGATGGAAGTGCCTTATAACCCACTGCATGAGAAAGGTTTTATTTCGATTGGGTGCGAACCTTGTACCCGCCCTGTTCTGCCAAATCAGCATGAACGTGAGGGCCGCTGGTGGTGGGAAGAAGCAACTCATAAAGAATGTGGCTTGCATGCAGGCAATTTAAAATAAGTAATTGATAATCTACTTATTACAATATTATTTAAATAATATATTTCATAAAAAAGCTACTATTTTTAGTGGCTTTTTTTAACTCACTATTCATAAAAAAAATTTAGATTTTCAAATGAAATTAGAACATACTAAAGACTCCAGATGAATAATTCTAAAAACAACACTCAAAGGAGTTGTTGGACTTTGCAATGAGGCAAATATAAATGCGCCCTTTACACCCAATTGATTTTATTTTTCTTTCATTAGAAAAACGTCAACAGCCGATGCATGTCGGAGGTCTATTTCTATTTGAAATTCCAGATCATGCGCCAGCTACTTTTATTCAAGATTTAGTGCGGGATATTCGAGAGTCAAAACGTCTGCCAATTCCACCATTCAATAACTATCTGCATGGTATGTTCTGGGATGAGGATGAGGAATTTGATATTGACCATCATTTTAGGCATATCGCCCTTCCAAAGCCGGGACGGATCCGTGAATTATTGGTATATATTTCACAGGAACACAGTACTTTAATCGATCGAGCAAAACCACTTTGGACCTGCAATTTGATTGAAGGGATCGAAGGTAATCGTTTTGCCATGTATTTTAAAATACATCATGCTATGGTGGATGGCATTGCTGGCATGCGTTTATTGGAAAAATCTTTTTCCAAAGACCCTGAAGCCAAGTCTATCGTTCCACCTTGGTGTATTGAGAGTAAACGCTCAAAACGTTTGAAAGAGCCTAAACTGAACAAAATTAGAAAAGTTTTAGGTACACTGAAAGGGCAACTTGAAGCTGTTCCTGTCGTTACTCAAGAGCTGACCAAAACCATCTTTCAAGATATGGGACGCAATCCTGATTATGTATCGAGTTTTCAAGCGCCACATACTATTTTAAACCAACGTGTAAGTTCGTCACGTCGTTTTGCAGCTCAATCTTATGACCTTGTTCGCCTACGTAACATTTCCAAAGCGTTGGGTGTAACGATCAATGACGTGGTGCTTGCTGTATGTTCTGGTGCACTGCGTGAATATCTCATTTCTCAGGAGAGTTTACCGAAGAAGCCACTCATCGCAATGGTGCCTGCATCTATTCGTGATGATGAATCTGATGTCAGCAACCGCATTACCATGATATTGGCAAATTTAGGTACGCATAAAGATGATCCACTTGAGCGTTTGAGCATCATTCAACGGAGTATGCAAAATGCGAAACAGCGTTTTAAGCGCATGAATGCAAATCAGATTTTAAACTACAGCGCCTTTGTCTATGGTCCTGCTGGTTTAAATATGCTGACTGGAATGATGCCAAAGCGTCAAGCATTTAACTTGGTGATCTCAAATGTTCCCGGTCCTCGTGAGCCTTTGTATTGGAATGGTGCAAAACTTGATGCACTCTACCCTGCATCTATCGTTTTGGATGGACAGGCTTTGAACATCACGATGACGAGTTATCTAGATAAGTTAGAAGTTGGTTTGATTGCATGTCGTCAGGCATTGCCAAAAATGCAAAACCTGCTGACACATTTAGAAGATGAAATTCAACGTTTTGAAAAGATCATACAGACGCATAAAAAACCTGTAATGCATGTTGAAGCGGAAGCACAACCTGACGTTAAACTCAAACAAGCTTAAGCAATATTGAATAAACAAAGAAAATTAAAGGGCTTCAATAAGCCCTTTAATTTTTGATATTTCGACATTGTTGTAAAAGTTGCTGACAAACCGTTACAACCATCGCTTTAGTAATCGGAATTTCTCTTCCGTGCTCATCCAACATATAACAAGTATTGCTTTTTTGACCATCCAATACATGCTTCAATCCACGACTCAAAATTTGTTCTCTGATTTTCATTTTTCACCTCACTTGCTAAGACCAAAATTTCAATGGTGCTATGGCTAGTTATTAGTATTGTAAAATCGAAACTCAAAGTAAAATTTCAGTTGTAACAAGGATTAAGCGAAATCCTGTTACAATTTAGCTCAGGATAATATCGTACTGTTCTTGGGTATAAAGATTTTCAACTTGGAACTTGATCACTCGCGTAATGAAGTGCTCCAAATCCGCTACAGCTGGTGCTTCCGCAGTCAACAGACGATCAATAACTGATGGATGTGCAACGACTGTGAAGCCTGTTTGTGACTCATAAGCGCGCGCATAACGTAAAATCTCACGGAAGATTTCGTAACACACTGTTTCTGCAGTTTTCACATAACCACGCCCCTGACACGTCGGGCATGATTCACATAATAAATGCTCTAATGATTCACGTGTTCTTTTACGTGTCATTTCAACTAAACCAAGTTCAGAAACTTGGGTAATTTTAGTTTTAGCATGATCACGTTCTAACATCTTCTCAAATTGACTCATCACTTCATCGCGATGTATTTCTTCTTGCATGTCGATAAAGTCAATGATGATAATTCCACCTAGATTGCGTAATCGCAATTGGCGAGCGATCACCTGAGTTGCTTCCATATTTGTTTTAAATACAGTGTCTTCTAGACTTCGACCACCTACATAAGAGCCAGTATTGACATCAATTGTGGTCATCGCTTCAGTTTGATCAATCATCAAATAGCCACCAGACTTCAGTGCTACTCGTGTTTGCAATGCTTTTTGAATATCTTCTTCAACATTGTATAAATCAAATAGTGGTCTTTCACCCGGATAATGAATCAAGCGATTTTGCATACTCGGTACAAATTCATCGATAAATTCACATAACTTTCCATGTATTTCACGTGAATCTACAAAGATTTTTGAAGTATTTTCATTTGCCAAATCACGAATTACACGTTGTGGTAAAGGCAATTCTTCAAAAATTAATGATGGTACTGCGATGTTCTTTTGTTTGCGTTGAATATATTCCCAAAGCTTCGCCAAATACGCCATATCTTGCGCGATAGAAGCTTCATCGATGCCTTCTGCAGCAGTACGTACAATCACAGAACCTGGGAGCTTATGCTCTTCCTGAATGCGTTCAATGATATTGCGTAAACGATCACGTTCTTCTTCAGCTTCGATACGCTGAGAAACACCGATATGATTGCCAAATGGCATCATCACAAGATAACGTGAAGGAATAGACAAATCAGTACTTAAACGTGCCCCTTTGGTGCCAAGCATATCTTTCATGACTTGGACTGTCAGAATCTGACCGGGTTGCAGAAGTTCAAAAACATTGGGAATAGGCTGGTTACGAGGCCAAACCATATCGTTGATATGTAAAAATGCAGTACGTGATAGACCAATATCGACAAATGCAGCCTGCATCCCCGGAAGAACACGCACTACTTTGCCTTTATAAATATTGCCGACCAAACCACGTTTTACAGTACGCTCAACAAATAGTTCATTGACTGTACCATTTTCAATTAATGCGACCCGACACTCCATGGGTGTTACATTAATCAGTAACTCATCAGACATACTAAAACTCAAATCATTATAAAAATTCTTTTAAAGTGGTCAATTTAGTGCCTTAACCGCTTTTAATAACTGTACTGTTTCATATAAAGGTAAGCCCACCACATTGCTATAACTTCCAGAAATCTTTGGAATATATTGTGCGGCAATGCCTTGTATGGCGTACGCGCCAGCTTTGCCTAATGGTTCACCCGTTGCCCAATAACGCTCCATATCATCTAGGCTTAATGTCTGAAATTGCACTTTTGTGCAAACGACATCTTGAAAATATTGTGTTCGATCAGCGACACATACACCCGTTAAAACGTCGTGTTCTCGCCCTGAAAGTGCACTCCAGATTGCAAATGCATGTTGTTTTGATTCAGGTTTCCCGATAATTTTACCATCTATTGCCACAGTTGTATCAGCGGCAATGACGATTGCATCCTGCTGATGCAATAAAACAGCTTTTGCTTTATGTAATGAAAGTCGTTTTACATAATCAAAAGCTGTTTCATTTTGCAAAATAGATTCATCTATTTCTGGGCTGAAAATGTCAAAAGTTAAGCTCAGTTGACTTAACAATTCACGACGCCTCGGCGAACTAGAAGCTAGAACTAAATTCGCCATCTTTTCAACATATAATATAAAACTGGCCAAAATAAAATACTGGTCAGTAAAGGTTGCCAATGCCGAGTCAAGGAAAAATGAATTCCTGACATGATTTGCACCAAAAATGTAAAGAGAATATGCGCCAAGATCGCAAATGATGCAATGATCCACAAATTACTGAAGGTCAATAATCGTCGTTCACGCGTAAAATAACGGGCGACGAAAGTAATGATCACATAACTTAAGGCATTCATCCCTAAAGGTAAATCAAACAATAAATCGGTCAATAAACCCACAGTAAAGGCGAACCAAACACCACACCACGTTGGCTGACACAGTACCCAAAAAATCAGGACCATGACCATAAACAATGGTCGCCAACCTGAAATATTATAAGACAGTGGATAGACCATCAAAATTGAGGCAATGATCACTGAAACGATAATAACAAATAAAGGATCTTTGCGTTGTTGTTCAGAAGGCAATTTCTTAGCGATCAACATAAGGCTGCTCCCCCGCTAAGGAATCTGAAAATAAAACCACAACATGATGTCCACCTGCCAATTGAGCAGTTGGCGTCACTTCGATTGAAGCAAATTCTCCAGTATTGTGCCTTAAAACTTTTGAAACTGTACCCACCAAATACCCTGCTGGGAAATGTTGCCCTAAACCAGAACTAAACACTTTTTCCCCGACCTTGATATTTGAGCTTGTTGGTACATATTCCATTTTCAAGCGTCCATAGTCGCCTGTTCCAGATACGATTGCTCGCATACCAGAATATTCTAAACGGACTGAAATAGAATGCTCTTTGTCTGATAAAAGCAATACACGACTACTATGCGGGTAAACATTGATGATTTGCCCCATGATTCCTTTGTCATCTAAAACCGTTTGACCGACTTTTAAATGACTGGTTGCGCCACGGTTGATCACGATGATGTGACGAAGTGGGTCTGGATCAGTCCCAATCACCTCAGCGATTTCCATACGACCATCAATAATTAATGGTGTATCAAGTAGCCCACGGAGTCGTGTATTTTCAGCAGAAAGCTCGGATAGTTTTTGTAAACGAACCTGAGCCTGAAGCAATTCAGCTTGCATAGCCGTATTTTCACGGCGCAACTGAGCCTCAGATTTAGTCTGTTGATTTAACCATTCTTTCGATAAAACTGGATAACTTGCCAATGCATAAATCGGATTATATGCAGCATACAAGACATCTCTTGCAGGCTTCACTACATTTGGAAAACGCCAATCTACAAATAGCGTCACCAAACAAGCAAAGACTGCAATCAGAAATGCACGAAAGGATGGCGGTTGTCTTGAAAAGAGATTCGGTTGCACCGCCTCGTCCTTAACTTAATCTAAAAAAACTTAGCCTACAAAAAGCATATCGTGGTTTGGATTGTCGAAGAATTCTAGAACTTTACCGCCACCACGAGTGACACAAGTTAAAGGATCTTCAGCAACAACCACAGGTAAGCCTGTTTCTTGAGCTAAAAGTTGATCAAGATTACGCAATAGTGCACCACCGCCAGTCAACACGATACCGCGCTCTGCAATATCAGATGATAATTCTGGTGGAGTTTGTTCAAGTGCAGATTTTACTGCAGAAACAATACTTTGCAATGGATCAGAGATCGCTTGAGTGATTTCGTCTGAAGTAACAGTAATTGCACGAGGCACACCTTCAGCCAAGTTACGACCGCGAACTTCGATTTCCAAAGTCGTGCCGTCAGCAAGTGCCATGCCTACTTCTTTTTTAATCGTTTCAGCAGTCGTTTCACCAATCACGCAGCCATGTGCTTTACGAACATAGTTAATGATTTGTTCATCAAATACGTCACCACCGATTCGTAATGAATCAGCATAAACACAGCCCTGTAATGAAATGATGGCAATTTCAGTTGTTCCGCCACCAACATCAACTACCATAGAACCGCATGCTTGTTCTACTGGCATGCCCGCCCCAATCGCAGCAGCCATCGGTTCTTCAATCAAGCGTACATCACGTGCGCCTGCATTAAATACAGCCTCACGAATCGCACGGCGCTCAACCAAAGTCGATTTGCACGGTACACAAACAACTACACGTGGCGCAGGTGGAAATAAACGTTTTTCGTGCACTTTACCGATAAATTGATTTAACATGGTTTCAGTGACTTCAAAATCCGCAATCACACCGTCTTTCATTGGACGGATTGCAGAAATATTTGCTGGTGTACGGCCAAGCATTTGCTTAGCATCTAAACCTACAGCAGCAACAATTTTCTGTGAACCGCTATGACGGATTGCCACAACTGTCGGTTCATTTAAAATAATGCCCCGTCCTGGTGCATATATAAGTGTATTAGCAGTACCTAAATCAATGGCAAGATCTGGCGAAAACAAGCCAATTAGTCGTTTTAGAATCACGGGTCGTTCTCAGTTAAACTTTATGTGGACGCAAGATGGCAACTTTAACTAAATGTGATGATTTGAACAAGTCAATCGCTTATCATAACGCACGATATTTTGAATTTTTTTTAAAACTGATTAGGTGAGATGTTATGTCAACATCGGATGCATCGCATTCTGCAAACTTAAATGCACAAACCGTATCACAAATTGCCAATCTCGCTAGATTGTCCTTAGATGATACGCAATCTGCTGAATATGCTGAAAGTTTAAATAAAATCTTGGGAATGATGGAAACCCTAAAAGGCATAAATACCGACGGTATCGAGCCTTTAAAAAGCCCATTTGATAATGCTCAGCCACTTCGTGACGATGTTGTTACAGAAAGTAACCATCGAGAAGAATATCAAGCCATTGCACCTGCTGTTCAGGAAGGCTTATATCTCGTTCCACGTGTGATTGAATAATTTTTGATCAGTTGAACCAAATTTTCATTTTTTATAAAGAATTGTACTCATGACTGATTTACATCGCTTATCTATTCGCGAAATGTCTGAAGGTTTAAAAAACGCTCAGTTCTCATCTCGCGAATTAACACAACACTATTTAGATCGTATCGCTAAAATTGATCCGCGCGTCAAAAGTTATGTCACTGTGACTGCAGAACAAGCTTTAAAAGAAGCAGAAGCAGCTGATGCTTTGATCAAATCTGGAATGGCTGGTTTGGTTACTGGTATTCCATTGGCTCATAAAGATATTTTCTGTACTCACGGCATCAAAACCACTGCTGGCTCAAAAATGCTCGATAACTTTATCTCTCCTTACGACGCAACGGTCGTAGCGAAAGCTAAAGAAGCGGGCTTAGTCACTTTGGGTAAAGTGAATATGGATGAATTCGCAATGGGTTCAACCTCTGAAAATTCATACATTGGCGCTACAAGCAACCCATGGGCACTTGATCATGTTCCTGGTGGTTCATCTGGTGGTTCAGCTGCCGCTGTTGCTGCTGACTTAGCGCCGATTGCAACTGGGACCGATACAGGGGGTTCGATTCGTCAACCTGCATCATTCTGTGGTTTAACAGGCTTAAAACCGACTTATGGTCGTGTTTCTCGCTTTGGTATGATCGCTTATGCATCATCACTAGACCAAGGTGGTCCTGTTGCACGTTCTGCTGAAGACTGTGCTTATCTCATGAATGTGATCGCTGGACATGATGCCAAAGATTCAACATCAATCAATAAAGAAGTTGATGACTATGTTGCAAACTTAAATGCAACCTCTGTCAAAGGCTTACGTATTGGTATTCCAAAACAGTACTTCAATGTTGCTGGTTTGGCTGCTGACGTCAAAGCACGTGTTGAAGAATCATTGAAAAAGCTTGAAGAAATGGGCGCTATCTTGGTTGAGATTGATCTCAACATGACTGAAGCTTATGTTCCAACTTATTATTTGATTGCTCCTGCTGAAGCTTCATCTAATCTTTCACGTTACGATGGCGTACGTTATGGCTATCGCTGTGAAAATCCTGCGGATTTGCTCGATCTTTACAAGCGTTCACGTTCAGAAGGTTTTGGTGCCGAAGTTCAACGTCGTATCTTGATCGGAACCTATGCCCTTTCTGCGGGTTATTACGATGCTTATTATGTAAAAGCTCAGAAAGTGCGTCGTCTGATCCAACAAGATTTCTTAAAAGCATTTGAAAATGTTGATGTGATTGCAGCACCGTCTGCACCAACGACAGCATATAAAATTGGTGCAAAACTTGATCCAGTTGAAATGTATTTAGGTGATATTTATACCATCGCAGTGAACTTGGCTGGTTTACCAGCGATCAATGCTCCAGTTGGTTTTGATGAAAATCATCTGCCTGTTGGTATGCAATTGATTGGTAACTATTGGTCAGAATCACAGCTTTTGTCGATTGTACATCAATATCAACAACATACAGATTGGCATAGTCAACGTGCAGCAATTGCTGAGGAGAATGCATAATGGCACAAGCTCAAAAATCAGCAAAATCAAACCTGATTGATGGTTGGGAAGTTGTTATCGGCATTGAGATTCATACTCAGCTGATGACCAATTCTAAAATTTTCTCAGCATCTTCAACTTTATTTGGTCAAGATCCAAATACTCAAGCAAGCCTTGTTGATTTGGCGATGCCGGGTGTATTGCCAGTTTTGAACAAAGAAGTGGTTGACCTTGCTATTCGTTTTGGTTTGGGTATCGATGCTTATATCGATCAAGCTTCAGTGTTTGCACGTAAAAACTATTTTTACCCAGATTCTCCAAAAGGCTACCAAATCAGCCAGATGGACAATCCGATCGTTGGCTTAGGTCATATCGACATTCAGCTTGAAGATGGCACAGTCAAGCGCATAGGCGTAACACGTGCACATTTGGAAGAAGATGCAGGTAAATCGATCCACGATCAATTTGAAGGCATGTCTGGCATCGACTTAAACCGTGCGGGCACACCTTTGCTTGAAATCGTATCTGAACCTGATATGCGCTCTGTAGAAGAAGCTTTAGCTTATATCAAAGCGATTCATACTTTGGTGCGTTGGTTAGGTATTTCTGACGGTAACATGGCAGAAGGTTCATTCCGCTGTGACTGTAACGTGTCGCTACGTCGCCCGGGTGATGAGTTTGGTACACGTTGTGAATTGAAAAACATCAACTCATTCCGTTTCATCGAACAAGCGATCAATGTCGAGATCGAACGTCAAATGGAAATCTTGGAAGATGGCGGTAAGATCGACCAAGAAACGCGTTTGTTTGATACCGTGAAGATGGAAACCCGCTCAATGCGTTCTAAAGAAGAAGCGAATGACTATCGCTACTTCCCTGATCCAGATTTACTTCCAGTGATCATTCCTGATGCGCAAATTGAAGCGGCTCGTGCAGCACTTCCTGAGCTTCCAAAAGCACGTCGTGCACGTTTTATCGCAGACTTTGCTGTGACAGAATATGATGCTCACGTACTCACACTTTCACGTGAAATGGCAGACTTTTATGAAGCTGTTGTGACTGCGGCTGGTGGTGCTGCTCAAGGTAAATTGGCTGCAAACTGGGTGATGGGCGAGTTCTCTGCTGCTTTGAACAAAGCTAGCCTAGAGCTACATGATTCTCCTGTTTCAGCTGAACAACTTGGTGGCATGATTGCACGTATCGTCGATAATACGATTAGCGGTAAAATCGCAAAACAAGTCTTTGGCTTTATGTGGGAATCAAACGGTCAAACTGCCGATACGATTATCGCTGAAAAAGGCTTGAAACAAGAAACTGATACTGGTGCGATTGAAGCAATCATCAAAGAAGTTCTTGCTGCAAACGAGAAAATGGTTGAAGAATACAAGTCTGGTAAAGAAAAAGCCTTTAACGGTCTTGTCGGTCAAGTCATGAAAGCTTCTCGTGGTAAAGCCAACCCTGCTCAAGTCAATGAATTGATGAAAAAGTTGATTGGATAATCTAATCAATAGAAAAAAGGAACTTATTTTCGGATAGGTTCCTTAATCTAATAAAAATGAGAAAATAAAAATGATGCAATTATTAATACTGGCTGTACTAGGCTATTTTTTATATTTTACGATACCGATTATTATATTCATCTATCTAATTTATCATTATCGCAAAAATAGTGATCGATACAAAATTAAAGCACTATATTATTTTCCCTTTTTAACGATCTTACTTTTAGCTTTTGAAATATATGGATACCAAAGATTTTTTACAATTGACTATCAAGAAACGACTTTATCGCAAGAAAGCCAAATTTGGGGACTAAAAATCCCTAAAGAAACAAAAGTAACTAAAACACCTCGATTTTTCCACTTATTTAATCAAGTAACCAGTTTAGAGATAAACCCAAATCTTTCAAACCAATATATCATTTGGAAAAACTCCCCAATTCAAACAATATCTTATGAAAAATCATTAGATAAAGTTATTTTTTATCATCCGAAAATAAACTTTCAAACTGATAAAGATAATATAATTAAAATTGATAGTTTCAAATGCAATGTAAATGGATTGGTAATTCAGTTTTCTAGTATATTTGGAAATGTTGATTTAACACATGATCAGTATAAACTTTCTAGTTGTTTTGCAGTAGATGACAATGATATTAAGCTTGCTGGGAAAATTTTCAAATATAAGAATTCGGCCTTTTTAGAGAAAATAAATTATAAAGATTATAGCCATCAAGATCAAAATTTAAGTAAGCTTATAAAAGACAATAATGCTTCGTGGAATATTAAAGCCTCTCTTGCTCCTGAAATAGGGGCAGACTAAAACTTGAAGTGCGACACCCCCAACCTAATATAGGTATAAAGGAGTGTCATATTGTCATACATACATTTAACAATAGTTGAACGAACTGCACTAATGCTAGAGTTTAACAAACCCAATTTTTCTGCTCGAAAATTTGCTAAACAAATTAACCGACATCACAGTACAATTTCTCGTGAATTAAATAAAAATTGCGGTTCTGTTCATCAATATAGTGCTGAACAAGCGATTGAATTTTCGCAGCAACGACGCAGGCGCGGTCATACAAAAATTTATTTGGATTCCTTACTATGGAAATTTATTGTAGAAGCCATAAAATGTTTATGGTCGCCTGTACAAATTTCTAAGTGGCTCAAACGACAATCAGATGATAAAGAGATGAATATTAGCCATACCACAATCTATTCAACAATCAGAGCTTTACCCAAAGGTGAACTTAAAAAGGAGTTATTATCTTGTTTACGTCGGGAAAATAAGAAAAGAAAAACTGAAAACCTGCCACAGAAAGATAGTATTTTACAGGATATAAAAACAATTCATGAGCGTCCATTAGAGGTCTTGGAAAGAAAAATACCAGGTCATTGGGAAGCTGATTTGATCAAAGGAAAAGATAATAAAAGCGCAGTAGCAACTTTGATTGAACGTAATACACGACTCTGTTTACTAGCAGTTTTACCTGATGCTAAGGCAGAATCTGTACGTACAGCCTTGACCGAAGCAATGGCTTACCTGCCACCTGAGCTGAGACAAACCCTGACTTATGACCGAGGACGAGAAATGGCTCAACATAAGCAATTGGAGGAGGAGTTGGATATAGATGTATATTTTTGTGATCCACATTCACCGTGGCAAAAAGGTACAATTGAAAATATGAATGGTCTTATACGGCAGTATTTACCGAAAGGAATTGATTTAAACCAAGCTGATCAAAATTATTTAAATCAAGTTGCCATGTCATTAAATACACGACCAAGAAAAGCATTAAACTGGTTGACGCCATTAGAGGAGTTTTCGAGACTAACTGATTATCACAAATGTTTTAAAACTGTCGCACCTCATGTTTGAATCCACCAGGTCATGATAGCTTTATTCAGTATCAAAACATAAAGTTAAGCTTTGAAGACTCGTATTTAGATGAAAATAAAAATATTAGAATTATTCAATTAGTTCATAAAGGTGCAGATCTCAAAAACTATAAAATTAATCAATGCGATTTAAACTCTAACTATACTGGACTATTTATTGTTCTAGATACAAATAATAATGCTTATATCAATGCATTGTCCTATAATCCTGATTATAAAATACCAGAAGAGTGTAAAAAAATTAAAATTGATTTAGATCAAATTAAGTTTGCATATGAAAACTGAGTAATATGTAGTCTCAACAACCACCAAAGATAAGAAAAATTGATGCTGACTAAGACGCTTTTAATTATTTTAGGAATTTTGATTGTTATCTGGCTTTATGCTCTTATTTTTTATCAGGGCGATGAAGTACCAGTATCACCAAATGAAATCAAAAAACCGCCTCATAAATATCAAAAACAGATTGATTATTTTCTCTTACCTTTTCGCTTGGTCATTAAAGGCATTACAGCCATTTTGAAGTTTCTCTACCGTGTTGTGGTCGAGGGCATTTTTGAATTAATTTTTTGGGGAATTATACGTTTTATCTTTCATTTAATCAGAATACTTTTCACTGTATTATTTCGTATTTTCGACTAATAAAATAATATACCTCCATAAAAAAAGCCCACAAACTGTGAGCTTTCTCTCGATAATTCAAAAACTTAAATTACCAACATGTATATAATTTCATCATCACAGCACTCATGCCGTGATGACCGTAACAGTTCAATGTTACATAAACCCTTGGAGGTCGACGATGAAACCGCTTTTCAAACTCATCGTTATCATTCTCTTATTGGCGATCTATAGATCAGCCCAGTAAGTGAATGGCTAAAGTAGTTCGAGCTACTTTAGCTCTTCAAGTAAATATTAGATCAAATAAACGACTAAATCAATCATCCTCGTTGAAAGTGTTCTAAAGTAAAATTACTTAGATAATCCAAGCTTAGAAAAAATATCAGGCGTCAAAAAAGTCGCAATTAATTTATTTAGGTCAACATAACGGATCACGCCTTTGAGCTGCTGTTTGACCTGAGGGTTTTTAATAATATCTTCACCCGTTGCACGGCCGAGTTCCTGAAAACTATCCCCTACCGCTTGTATACCTTCAGCTTGAATCACAGCTTTGGTTTGAGTTGCGCACTGCTCAACGATGACACGTTGCAAAACTTGTGCAAATTTCTGATCGAGCTGATTACGCTGATCTTCAGTTACATTGGAAAAACTTTTCAAATCTGGGTGTGCAGACAAGGCCACAAAAGTCCACTGCAACACAGTAGTTTTATCCGTCGCTGTAGTCGCCTTTACCAAGCAATCACTGAGTTGATCAACCGTTGGTCCAGCCATCGCAATTTGAGTTGTCCCCAGTAAAGCTGCAGATAAAAAGACCGATTTAGTTGTTTTTGTAAAACGTTGATAAACATCTGCAAAAGTATGTCCAATCATGAGACAAACTCCAATTTGAAAAATTTTCATAGTTGTATCACAAATATCTACTCATCAGCACGATGACTACATATCCTCAACAGATCGTCATAGCATTTATAATGAACGTATAAATGATACAATCATCTGATCCTTATAGATAAATTTATTATCCTGTATATTCTTAAAATGTTTAAAACAATAAATTTAATACTTGTTTTGCACGTATATATTCCTCTCCTTGCTTAGATACAGCAAAAATAGGTGCGATATATTTTTGGCTACTTTTTAAGGGTTTATATACGACCTGAGTATTCCAAAAATCTTGAATTGATTTTGGAACTATAGATAAGCCGATGCCTGCTGAAATAAGATTTAAAGTTGTCGTTAACCTCGGCGTTTCTTGCACGATTTTCGGACTAAAGCCTGCTTCATAGCATTTCGACATAATAATATCAAACAAGTCCTGTCCTGCTAATCGACGATAAAGCACAAAAGGATATGTCGCCAAATCTTTAAAATCTAAATCACCTTGCCGACTCGCCAGAGGATGATTACTAGGCAATGCAACCAATAAAGGTTCATTCAAAATATGAGTATTTTTCAATCCCAAATCAGATTCAGCAGGTTTTCGCAAAAAAACCAAATCTAATGTGCCATTTCTAACGCTATCAATCAAAGTATGGCTACTTTCTTCCTCTAGATGAATCGAGACATTTGGAAATTGTTCACGGAATTTGCGTAATAAATTGGGTAAAAAAGAATGTAATCCCACTGAATGTGTAAAACCGATATTGATCTCACCTTCCAAGCCTTCTGCGATATTTTTCACTTTTTGTGGAATCGCATCAACATGAGCAAGGATCGCTACCGCCTCAAAATATAGGGCTTTTCCTGCTTCAGTAACTTCCACACCGCGTGGTAAACGTTTAAATAGTGCTGTATTGAACTCATCCTCCAAGCTTTTGATCAAGCGTGTTAAAGGGGGTTGCTGCATATTTAAGCGCACTGCTGCCTTTGAAATATTACTTTCCTCAACCACTGCAACAAATGCTTTTAATTTATGAATATCCATTATCTATACTTTTTTAGTATGTATAGCGTAAAAAATAGCATTTTTCATCATAGCTAAACAAGATCATAATTGCTCTATCAAGTATGAGGTATCACATGAAAAGCGAAGCAATGGTTTTGGAAAACTTAAATATTCCATCAAATAAAGCATTGTTTATGGGCTTTATGAAGCTTGGTTTAATGGGTTTTGGTGGCGTTTTACCTTTAGCACATCGCATGATTGTTGAAGATCAAAAATGGCTAAATACAGAACAATTCACCAATTTATTGGGAATTTGTCAAATTCTCCCTGGCGGAAATATCATCAATGTTGCAGCCGCGATAGGCTATGAATTTCATGGCTTTAAAGGCGCGTTTTGCTCAGTTTTAGGATTGATTTTTGCACCGACTGCGATTGTTGTTTTGATCTATGAACTTTATGCCCAATTCCAAAATATCCCAAGCGTTAAACATATGATCGAGGGGCTTGCTGCCGCTGCGGCTGGTCTGCTGTTTGCCACAGGCTTAAAAATGGCGAAACCCATTATAAAAAGCTATATGACCATGACCTCTATCGTGCTGGCTTTTGTTTTTATGATTATTTTTAAGATTCCTTTGCTTTTAACTCTGCTGATTTTACTGGCAATGAATATGTTGATATTAGGAGTTAAAAAATCATGATCTATGTATTAGTTGCCCTTGCGGTGGTCTTTACTCAGCTTTCCTTGCTTGCCTTTGGTGGTGGTAATGCCATTTTGCCTGAAATGCAACATCAAGTGGTTGAAGTTCATCACTGGCTTAGCGCTGAACAATTCAGCTCTTATTTTGCAATGGCTCAAGCAGCACCCGGTCCAAATATGATGATTGTCTCATTGATCGGTTGGCATGTCGCAGGTCCTGCGGGACTCATCGTAACGTCGATTGCCAAATTTGCGCCATCATCCATTTTGACCATTTATGCCTTAAAATTTTGGCAACGCTTCCAAGATCATCCCTATCGTGCACGTTTCGAAAAAGCACTTAAACCGATCACTGTTGGTTTAGTCCTTGCAAGTGCCTATATGATTGCCGAAGTATCTGCATATAATCTATTGTTGGTTGCTCTAGTCGTGATCGCTGCTGCTCTAAGTTTTTTCAAAAACTTGCACCCACTTTGGGTAATGGCTTTCGGGGCGATTTCAGGTATATTTTTACTATAAAAAAACCCGCTTTAAGCGGGTTAAAATTAGACAAAATCTTTTACTTTTCATCCAAAATAGATTCAAAGGCTTTTAAACGTTTATGAATCGAAAACAGTTCAATGATCGTTTTCCAAGATGTAATGAGAAATTGAAATGACTCACGAACTTTATCAAAAACATTACCAATTTGTGAGACTAAACCAAGTGTCATTTTACCAGCAGCAATCGATGGGAATAATACGACTAAACTATATAAAATATCGAGTTGCATATACCATATACTCACCAAGTTAAAATAAGCATAATGGAAATATAGACGGAAATAATTATACCTAACTTTGGAAAATAACTCTTTAATTATTATTGGCTTTGCACGATCTTCATGATCTTCGCCATAGACTAATTCTTTACGAAAAGCTGCTTCAACCTTTTGATTATTAAATTGTAGACCAGGCAACTTAATTCCCACAAAAACCAAAAGTACTGTACCAAAGATAGCCCAAACGATTGCTGCCCAGACTAAAGAATGTGGTATAGCACCAACGATAGGTAAAACTTCTACATGCTTTGACAGTTGAAATAATATAGGTAAAAAAGCCATTAACGTTAATAGTGCTTTAACAAACCCTACTCCCAAATCTTCCATTGTTTGGGCAAAGCGCATGGTATCTTCTTGTACTCGTTGTGAAGCACCCTCTACATGTCTAAGCGTAGCCCAATGCAATGTATAATAATCATTCATTGCAGTACGCCAACGAAAAACATAGTGGCTTACAAAGAAAGAATTAATAACAGCGACAGTAACATAGAACAATGCTATAAATAGGAATGTTAATGTCCCCATATAGAGTGCTTGTATATCACCGCCTTTATCTAACATTTTCTGAATCAAGTCATAAAAAGGTGCGTACCAAGCATTGATAGCCACATTAAATTGGACCATTAACCAGACATTAAATAAAATATAAGCTGATCCCCAGACAGACCAAAGTTGCCATTTATTATAAGAGATCCATTTCCAAAAAATGCCGAAAATCACTGTCGCCACGAAATACCAAAGATAAAACCATAGGTATGAAGGTGCCCAAAAACGGCTTACTCCTATGGGTAATTCAGCATTAGCATAGCCAGATGAGAAACCCAGTATCGTTCCCCAGTCTTTACCACCCGAAAACCACAATGCAATATTGATAAAAAACCACAATACTAATGACAGAAAAAACCATTTTGGTTTAGGGAAAAAAGACTTGAACATAAACGATAAAATTCCTAGATTTTTGTTTAATTTTTAAAAATATTAAGTGCTAAATCTTAAAATAAATTTAATACGATGAATCTCATTGCTTAGGTAGAATCAATCAGGCGTACAGAGTTATTTAAGATACATATTTTCACTTTCATTGCACTATTGTCCTTTAGGATCTGCTTTAGACTAAAGTTCACGAACCAAATGATTATATGAAACTTAAATTATATAGAACTATGTTATTTTCAATCTACTTACATATTAAATACATAGAATGAGGGAAATAAAATGTCAAAACAGTTACTTATGCTCGTCGGCGACTATGCTGAAGATTATGAAACAATGGTTCCTTTTCAATTTTTAACAGGTCTAGGCTATGTGGTTCATGCTGTGTGCCCTGACAAAAAACAAGGCGATAGTATCGCAACAGCGGTTCATGATTTTGAGGGCGATCAGACTTATAGTGAAAAACGCGGGCATAACTTCGCGATCAATTATGATTTTTCGAGTGTAAATACTGAAAATTATGTTGGTTTGGTTATTCCGGGTGGTCGTGCTCCTGAATATTTACGTATGAATGATCGTGTCATAGAAATCGTTCGAGAGTTTGATCAAGCGCAAAAACCTATTGCTTCAGTGTGTCATGGTGCACAGCTTTTAGCTGCGGCCGATGTGCTCAAGGGTCGTTTATGTTCAGCATATCCAGCATGTGCAGCAGAAGTGAAGTTGGCTGGTGGTCAATATGCAGATATTGCTGTGACCGAGGCGGTCACTGATGGGCATTTGGTTACTGCCCCAGCATGGCCTGCTCACCCTGCTTGGCTTGCACAATTTGTAAAAGCACTGGGTGCAACCATCACTTTGTAATAACGTGATGTATCTAGTGAAATTTTGATATTTTTCTAAAATATCAATACATTTCAAATGAATCAGCTCTTAATCAGATCATAAAATTCTCTTTCTACTTTAAGTTACTCATGTTTAGCGTGAGTAACTTAAATAATTTGTCTTAGTCAAATATAAATCATCCAGAGCATTTAAAGAGAGTCTGTTAACTCAGTTATTTTTCAGTTCATCATTCACGATAAATTTCTCGTAATTCCACAATCGCTTTTCAATATTCTTCAAAGCGCTTTTCTATATATTTAGAGTTTATACTGTAAATTGAACTCTATTTTTAAATCATGCTTGTTTTTATTTATGTGATTTAATTCATAATAAAAAAATTAGCTGAATATTTTTTAAACAGTTGATATTTTTTTTAAATAACATTTCTTCTCATTTGCTTCCAAGTCATGTAAATTTCCTCGATTAAAACAAGTTACATGCAATACGTAACATACTTTAAATTTTCTTTTTCAAGGATAGAAAATGGGCTCACAACAACAATCTCCCTCAAGCATTCCAAATGCACATTTAACTTTTGGTCAACGAATAAAATCCATCGTCGGTGGCTCAGCAGGTAACTTAGTCGAATATTATGATTGGTATGTTTACTCTGCTTTTACTCTTTATTTCGCGCCTATTTTCTTCCCACAAAGTAATTCAACAATTCAACTACTACAAGCGGCTGTCATTTTCGCCTTAGGTTTTTTTATGCGCCCTCTTGGCGCTTGGATTATGGGCGTTTACTCTGATCGCAAAGGGCGAAAAGCAGGTCTTACCCTTTCAGTCGGTATGATGAGTGTCGGCTCTTTGATGATCGCACTCCTACCAACTTATAACAGTATTGGGATCGCTGCACCTATTATTTTATTGGTTGCACGCTTGCTGCAAGGTTTAAGCCTAGGTGGGGAATATGGAGCGAGTGCAACTTATCTCAGTGAACTTGCTACACCTAAAAATCGTGGCTTCTATGCGAGTTTCCAATATATCACTTTGATTTCAGGTCAGCTTTTGGCTCTTGCTGTTTTATTGGTTTTACAAGCAACGCTTAGTCATGACGAATTACAACAATGGGGTTGGCGTATCCCATTTTTCATTGGGGCAGCCTTGGCGATCACCGTGCTTTGGTTACGCCGTAATTTAATTGAAACAGATCAATCTATTGCTTCTCAAAAAAGTGGTGCCAATAAGAAAAGTAGCGCTTTTGCTTTATTTAAAGAATATCCTTTAGAAGCGCTCAAAGTATTTTTATTAACAGCTGGTGGTACTTTATCATTTTACGCATATACCACCTATACACAAAAATTCTTGGTCAATACCTCAGGCTTTTCAAAAGAAACGGCTACTGAAATCAATGCATGTGCTGTTTTATTTTTTATGCTATTACAACCGATTGCAGGGCATTTATCAGATCGTTTTGGCAAAAAAGTGATGATTTGGTTCTTTGGTATAGGCGGCGTATTATTTACTTATCCTCTATTTACCATGCTGTCAGGTACGACCAGTGCAATGACCGCATTCTTCTTGATTGCAGCTGGCCTATTAATTACGACAGGTTATACCTCAATCAATGTCATCGCAAAATCAGAAATGTTCCCTGCACATATCCGCTCTCTAGGCGTTGCTTTACCTTATGCCCTTGCAACTTCGATTTTTGGTGGAACGACAGAAGCCATCGGTTTGCTGTTTAAAAACTACAATTTTGAATCTGGTTTTTATATTTATATCAGTGTCATGATTGGTATTTCAGCTTTGACTTATATTCTTGCGAAGAACCCATCTGAACTTGATAAAGATCGTGTCTGAACTGAAATTTGATTTAAAAGCCAGTTTCGACTGGCTTTTAAATTTTATAAGCTTTGATAAATATTAGATCAATTTGACCGAATACAGATTAGGGTCTGTTGACATTTCACAACTGAATTGCGTTGTTGGCTAAAATTGAGCAGGCAAGGCACGAAATGTAGAGAATGGCGAGACCATTTTCAAATTTCGTAACGAAGCCTGAGATAATTTTAGTCACAACCCTTCGGGACGAGAGTATTCTTTCCGCATCTATATTTTCCACGATCAATCTTGTCTACCTAGTCTTTAGCATTTTTTAAATATTGCATGCTCTCTATGCGCAGAGAAAATATCACCTACATCACAGCCCAGATCACTATGGGTAAAGTAAATGCTGAACACAAAGTCTGCAAGCTAATCACTCCTGCCATCAACTGACTATCCCCACCAAAAACTTTGGTCAAAATATAAGACGCAGAAGCTGTAGGAAGCCCTGCAAAAATCACCAATACTTGCATTTCTAAAGTTGAAACGTGAAGTAATTTACAAGCAAAATAAGTCAAGACTGGCATCAAAATCAAACGTGCTAAAGAATTTAATACCAATGTAAATACATCTTTTTTTAGCTCAAAAAACTGTAAAGCAGCACCGACACAAAGTAAGCCTAAAGGCAGACTACACACTGCCAGTTGTTTGATAAAACTCTCCAATCCTGCCCAAAGTGGCAAACCTGAAAAATTGAATAATGCACCAAAAACACACGAAAGAATCAAAGGATTTTTCAATAAAGATAAAATAATATTTTGAATATTGGTATCAGCTTTATCAGTCAATGCAAGAACTGAAATCACATTCACCATGGGGATATTGATCGCGAGCGCAATTGCAAGAATGAGCATTCCTTGTTGGTGAAATAATGAAGCAATAATCGCCAACCCCATATAAGTATTAAAGCGAACGAGACTTTGCACATACACCCCAAAGCGAGCAGCTTTGATACCGAGTATTTTCTTTAGACTAAACATGGCAATACATGCACAGCCCAGTACCACAACAGAAACGAAAACAATGGTTTTTACAATATGCATCTCAATGCTTGCTGTTGCTAGATTTGCAAAGAGCATCGCAGGAAAAAGCACATAATAATTCAGCTTTTCTGCACCCACCCAAAACTCAGCAGTAAAGGTATTTCTTCTTTTAAAAATATAGCCCAGCACAATCAATGCCATGAGCGGAAATAAAGAAAGGATGATTGCATGCATAGCACTTGTCCACGATCAAATATTGAGGTCAGATATGAAAAAAAGATTGCTTCCATTTTCAAATATTTTTGACAATTTAGCAGAGATTTTAACCCTGCTTGTATTAGCCATATCCTATAGATAATTTCAACTCATGCTAAAATGAGTAATCACTCATGAGAGTTAGTCCAAATGACATTTACTCAACTTGAAATCTTCGCTCTGATTGCCGAATATAAAAGCTTCACCACCACAGCCAATCGCTTAGGGATTTCTCAGTCAGCAGTATCTCATGCCTTAAAATCTTTAGAAAAACATTGGTCTGTTAGTCTGATCTCACGTTCTCAAGGTGATATTGAATTGACAGAAACGGGGAAAAAATTACTGGTTCATGTAAAAGAATTATTAAGCATTTCCAATACTTTACAGCAAGAAATATCTGCTGTGCATGGCTTGTATGAAGGTACCTTACGCATCGGCTCTTTTGGGGCATCATCTTCGATCGTGCTATTACCGTTGATTTTAGATGCATTCCAAAAAAAATATCCAAAAATCGATGTTTATATTGATGAGGGCGATGACAATGAAATCCCTCAATGGATTTTGGAACGTAAAATTGATGTTGGATTTATTATTGCCCCTGATGAGCGTTTTGATATTTTCCCTTTACTTGAAGATATTTTTATCGCTTTAGTCCCAAGCTCTTATCCTATCGCTGAAAAAAAATCGATTCCGATTCAAGATTTGGCAGATTACCCATTTTTAATGACCACAGCGGGGAGCCAAAAATATGTAAAACAACTGCTCAACCGCTTTGGTGTAAAACCTACGATAAAATGTCACTTTTCACAGATGTTAACGATCATCAGTATGGTTGAAAAGCAAAATGGGATTTCAATTGTCGCGGATATGGCACTCAATCATGAGTTACTGACTCTCTATCCTCATGTCGTAAAGCGACCACTTGAACCCAATACCACTCGAAAAATTGGGCTTGCAGTTAAAAATAAAAAGCATCTCAGCCCTGCCGCCAAAGCATTTATAGAAGTTGCTCAGTCGGTTTTATCCAAGGCATAAAAAAACCATTTTAAGCACTGAACATTTCCAAGCTTAAAATGGTTTAAAGTTTGGCTAAAAATTAGAAACCAAAAGTCTTTTTATCGAGTGGAAATTCTATTCCTATAGATGCTCCACTATCATTGCCGCGTTTATCCGCATCACTTACCCAACCATTTATTTTTAAAGGAATATCTGGTTTAAGATAATGTGTCCAAGTTAAATCCAATGCCTTGATTTTATCATTTTCTGGGAATGCTTGATTGATAGGATAATCAACATACATACCTTTATTATTTGATTCGTTTACTTTGGCATAGATCACGCGACCGCTTAATCGGTTCATGTGGTCAAAGCGAATATCACCACCAACTGAAATCATTTCACCATCACCACCCATAGCATGACCGAGTGAAAAACCTTGTTGGTAGTAGCCATCTTTATATTGGTGATGGTTATAGGTGATGCCTTTTGCACTGCCATCAGTACGCGTATCAGCCCATTCTACATAAAGTGAATACGGCATGTTTTTGTAGCTTGAAGCGAAATCCATACCGGCTAAGTAAAAATACTTTTGCGGCATGCTATGGCGCTCATCTTCGCCCATAGCCTGACCATAAATCGAAATAGGAACATTAAGTAATGGGCTTAAATTTAAACGCGTATCGAAACCAGCCATTTGGTTCGCAGCATTTTTATCGCCTACACATGTACCATTAGTATTTCGACAGTCATTATCATTACCAATGATCGCATTCCAATAAGCTTTAAAACTATCTGGCTGACCTTTACCCGCGATCTGAATAGTACGAGAAAGCCCCAATTCCCAATATGGTAATGGTTGTGCAGTGAAGCGCATACCAATCAATTGCGCATGAGGAACAGCGGTATAATCTTGTAATTGACCACCAAAAATTTGGTATTGCCAAGGACCAATCCAAGATAACCATTTCGTATCAAAAGCTTTCTGTTCCGCACGTTGCATAGTAAAACCGACAACAGGACGGCTAGCATCACCACGGATCAAGCTACCATCATGCCCAGGCCCCCACCATGTCGGGATTTGACCAAATGAAAGCCATTGATTCCAAAGTTTTCCTGCAATATATGAGTTCTCAAGATTCACTTTGTGATCATTACGAATGTGTTGTTCACTTTCACCATTTACACGAATTTTTGCATCCCAGTTTTCACCGCCAGCATTAAACTCTACGGAACCAGTATATTGAGCCTTGCTCTTATCACCAAAAGCTTGTGGTATTTCTTTGTTATCCGTTGCTGCATATAAACCCACTTTAAGCATTTCATTGTCTGCTTCCAAGCTATGTTTAATAGAATCAACGACTTTTTGCTGTGCTGGGTTTGAGATTTTTGCTTGAGAAATAGCACGTTCAATTTCATCGCCACTCATTGGCCATGTTGAAGTACTGATTTGAATAACACCTTGTTGTACCAACCAGTTTAAATCAGTACGCAAATTTTGATCATTTAAAACCAAACCTTGGGCAAAGATTGCCGATGATGCTGATGCAAGTACGGCAACAGCTAGTGTTTTTTTTAAAAACATGTGCTTTTCATTTCTCAATATTATCTCTCTGCCACACCTTAAGTTTTTTATAGTTTTTTTTCAATATAGAAACGCATTTATTACATTTTTTAACGTAGGCTGCATAAAAAAAGCCACTTATGAAAAGTGGCTTTTTAAAAATACTATTTTAGCGGTTTAAGCATCTTTACGGCGCATATGTGGGAATAAAATCACATCACGAATACTTGGTGCATTTGCAAATAACATTACCAAACGGTCAATACCAATACCCTCACCAGCTGTAGGAGGTAAGCCGTATTCTAATGCTTCAACAAAGTCAGCATCATAATGCATTGCTTCATCATCACCCGCATCTTTTTCAGCAACTTGAGCTTGGAAACGCTCTGCTTGGTCGATTGGGTCATTTAATTCTGAGAAACCATTTGCAAGTTCACGACCACCAATAAAGAACTCGAAGCGATCAGTAATGTGCGGATTATGATCATTACGACGTGCAAGTGGTGAAGTTTCTGCTGGATACTCTGTAATAAATGTTGGTTGACGAAGTTTTGTTTCAACTGTTTCTTCAAATACGATTGTTTGAAGCTTACCTAAACCAAAACCAGGTTTAACTTGTTCTTTTAAAGTTTCGCGAACGAAATTTGCCAAAAATTCACGATCAGCAACATTTTCAGGGGTAAATTCTGGATTGTGTTCCAAAATTGCATCAAACATTGAGATTTTTTTGAATGGACCTTTAAAGCTATAAACTTCATCAGCATAAGGCACATCAGTTGAACCCAAGATATCAATCGCCAATTTTTCAAGCATTTGTTCAGTCAATGCCATCAAATCTTTATAATCTGCATAAGCTTGGTAGAACTCAATCATCGTAAATTCTGGGTTATGACGAGTAGATACCCCTTCATTACGGAAGTTACGGTTGATTTCAAATACACGTTCAAAACCACCAACCACTAAACGTTTGAGATAAAGCTCAGGCGCAATACGCAAGAACAATGGCATATCCAAAGCATTGTGATGTGTTTCAAATGGACGAGCTGTTGCACCACCAGGAATCACGTGCATCATTGGCGTTTCAACTTCCATAAAACGTTGATTGCTCAAATAATTACGGATACCAGAAATAACTTTGGCACGAATTTCAAAAGTTTTACGTGTTTCTTCATTTACGATCAAATCAAGATAACGTTTACGGTATTTAACTTCGGTATCAGTCAAACCGTGGAATTTGTCTGGAAGTGGACGAAGTGATTTTGTTAAAATTTCAAAATGTTCGATGTGTACATAAAGGTCGCCTTTACCTGAACGGCCGATATAACCTTCAACTGCGATAATATCGCCAAGGTCCAAACCTTTGATCGTTTCAAGTACATCTTTTTCAAGTTCTTTACGCGGAACATAAAGTTGGATACGACCAGTCATATCTTGAATCACGATGAATGAACCACGGTTCAACATCACACGACCAGCAACTTTTACATGAACTTGTTCGCCAGCTTCGATATCTTCTTTAGATTTATTTTCAAATTGATCTTGTAAATCTTGCGCATAATCTTCGCGCTTAAATGTATTCGGCCAAGGACTTGTACCTGTTTCCTTGGCATGCTCTTTAATCTGCTCTAACTTGGCGTGACGCTGTGCAATTAAATCGTTTTCGGAAATATGTTGTTCAGAAGTCGATTGATCGTTATGTTGCGTCATCTCTGCCTCGTATGTGTAATAAAAAACGGAAGTTGCATAGCATAGCAGAATTCCAACATAATGCGTATGCTTATCTCTGCTTATAAATGTCGAAACAGATCAATTTTAAGAAAATGACAAAAAAAAGTGTGAAAAATACTTTAATTACCAAATTGGTAAAACTTGGTTTCCTGATCTTGACCACCTTGTGTGCCGTCAATTGTATGCATACATACGCAAAAACCTATACGCTCCCCCCTGTGATCGAAGCATCAAATTTCAATACAAGTGATTATGTCTGGCAAATATTGCTCACACCAGAAAATGAAAATAAAACTTTAGATATCAAACTTATCAATCCATCACCGATTTTTTCACAACTCAATCAACGTGCGCTCGATATCGCCCATACAATCCAACTAAAAGATCTCCCTAAAGAGCATATAGATTCTCAATCAGCATATTTCCAACAATACATATTGAGCATCCGCTTTGTGTACGGTGTAGCGGTCAAAACCAAGCCCGATTTCACACAAGCCACGCAGTACGTTCGAAACATGTGTAAAAGCTATTTAACGCAAAGCAATTTTCGCTCAGGCCTGATTAGCCAAGAAAAAAACTTTGTTAGCGGTTGGGTAAAACTATCAGTAGACACCAAAGGTATGATCAGCAAAGTTGAGTTTCTTAATCAAACTGAAGATAAAAAATTTAATAAATTAGTGGAAAATTCTTTTAAATCAATGGATTTTTATCCCTATAGTAAAAATGCCATTCCCATCAAATATACCGCAATGCAGGCTTTCAAAATTACCTGCGACCCTTATCCTTAAGTCATTGATTTATTTTCCTTAGACCAAATGCTTAGAGCCACTTTTCTCATCTACAAGTAGAATAAATTTTAGAAGTAACGATCAAATATCATAAACAATGATGGAATTCATTGTTGTCACAATTATTGCGAATTAAGAAAATGACACATCAGTGCGCTTCTCGAATACTTTTTTTACATGGGCTTGACTCTTCACGTGAATCTACAAAGTTTCACGCCATAAATGCTGCACAGAAATTTTGTATCAATGTCGACTATAGAAACTTAAATTTTAAAACTGTTGAAAACTTTTATGATGAAATTATTGAAAAAATAAAACCTGCACTACTGGTCGGTCATAGTTTAGGTGGTTATTGGGCACTGAAAATGTCTCTCAAACACAAACTTCCAACTGTTATTGCCAATCCGAGCTTAGAACCTGATTTTCGTAGTGATTATCCTGCGATTGATGAACATGACTTGGAAAATGACATTATGCAAATGGCTTATATCGAACTTGGAGATGAAATCCTAGACATGTATGCCACGACTAAAGCACTTGAACCCTTTATGCATGTAGAAGCAGTTGAAGGTGGGCATCATCGTTTGGCTGAACCCAATAATTTAAATCAACTCATTGAACATATTGAACAAAATATTTTGAGTTACCATATCTAAATCTCTTTCTCTAAGCCATAAAAAAAGCCTTGTTCATACAAGGCTTTTTTGTTTTCACAGTGTTGTATTAGGCAACTGCTGCTTCTACTGGTCGGCTAGTTTCATCTAATACTGACCAAATTTTCATACCCAAATCTTTGTGCAAATCTGGAAGATCTAACAAAATGCTTGCACCGACAACAGTGTGTTGGCATTTGTCCATCAACTGTTTTACAGCGCGTAATGTACCGCCAGTCGCCAATACATCATCCACAATGATGACATTTTGCGGTTTGATGTCTGCAGACATTTCTAGACGGTCAAGACCATATTCCAAGCTATAACCCACACCAATAACTGGTGGTGGCAATTTTCCAGCTTTACGAACCAAAAGCAAACCTTTGCCCAAACGTTGTGACAATAAAGTTGCCAATACAAAACCACGTGCTTCTACTGCGACAAAACTGTCAACATTTTCAAGTGCTTCAGCAGGTAAGCTTGCAACTAATGCATCAGTCAGCAATTCGATATCACTCATGAATAATGGAGTAAGATCGTAAAAACAAATACCTGGTTTTGGAAAATCTTGAACCGAGCGAATTTGTGACCATAAAGCATTAGATACGTTCATGATAGGAGAGCTTTCAAAAGGGAGTGGTTGAATATTAACGCATTAGACTAAAGTAGAACAAGACTTTAAATCTTGATAAATTTAAATATTTTTATAAGTTATTGATTTCATTAATTGCATTTTTTAAATAAATATTGGGTATATTTTATACCTATCACTATTTCCCATAATTTTGATTTATAAGCCTTAAAATTTGATTTACATGCTTTGTAATACAGTTTTTTACGCATTATTTATATTTTAATTTTTTTTAATGGCCTAAAATTGACCTTTTTAGACCATTTAAGAAATTGATATTTCGATTAAAAATGGTTTTATATTTGCCTAATTTACCAATGAAATGTCCTAGATTGCCATTTCGATTTTTATTTAGTGCAGTAAACTCATTGAATGGCTTTACTTTAGGTATAGAACTGCGTAAAAATTTAGTTCATATATGCGTTGTGCAATTCATTTAAGCATATCATTGGGTCAAAGCAGTATTTTAAGAATTTTGAAATTGATAGCGTGAGAATGTAGCCTGTCAAATTTGGAGAAACAGATGAAGAAATATCAGTGCATCGTTTGCGGTTGGATTTATGATGAAGCGGACGGTTGGCCACAGGATGGCATTGCACCTGGCACAAAATGGGAAGATATTCCTGATGATTGGACTTGCCCTGATTGCGGCGTTTCAAAAGTAGACTTTGAAATGGTTGAAATCTAATAAAAATCAAAGACCATTTAATATGGTCTTTTTTTCTTTCAGAACTAAAGAATTGGAGTGAAATATGCAACCTATCGTGATTATTGGTTCGGGGATGGCTGGATATACTTTGGCACGTGAATTCCGCAAATTAAATCCAGAACAAGAGCTGGTGATGATTTGTGCTGACGATGCTGCAAACTATGCAAAGCCTACCCTTTCCAATGCTTTGGCAGGAAATAAAGTACCAGATCAAATCGCTTTAGGTGATGCAGAAAAAATGCGTACGCAGCTCAATATGCGCATCGAAACGCATACATGGGTGAAAGAAATTAATGCTGAGGCGCATGAACTTGTGATTGAAAAAGATGGTCACAAGACGACCCAAGCTTATTCAAAACTCATTTTAGCTGTGGGCGCAAATCCAATTCGTTTAGCAATCGCTGGTGATGGTAGCGATGACATTCATGTCGTGAACTCATTGATTGACTATCGTGCTTTCCGTGACACTTTGGCAAACTGTGGTACAGAGCATTGTGAAGATAAGCACGTCGTCATTTTAGGTGCAGGTTTGATTGGTTGTGAATTTGCCAATGATTTAAAACATACGGGTCACAAAGTCACTGTTATTGATCTAGCGACTCAACCTTTAGGTCGTTTATTGCCAAGCCATGTCGCTTCAGCTTTTAAAAATGGCTTAGAAGAAATCGGCATCCAGTTTGTTTTAGGTACAACTGTTGAGAAAGTCGGCAAGCATGAGAAAAAAGGCTATGTCATCACACTGGCAAATGGTCAAAGTTTGCTTGCAGATGTCGTTTTATCTGCAATTGGTTTACAACCAAACATTACGCTTGCAAAATCTGCTGAGATCAATACCAGTCGTGGTGTATTGACCAATGCACGACTTGAAACCAACCAACAAGACATTTATGCAATTGGCGACTGCGCTGAGGTGAATGGCACATTGTTACCTTATGTCATGCCGATCATGCAACAAGCACGTGCGCTCGCAAAAACATTGGCAGGTCAACAAACTTCGGTACATTACCCTGCTATGCCTGTTGCAGTTAAAACGCCAGCTGCTCCACTGACTGTGCTACCAGCACCTATTGGCGTCGATATAAACTGGGAAACCGAAGAACTTGAAGATGGTATGCTTGCCAAAGCGACTGATGCAGAAGGTACTTTACGTGGCTTCGTCCTGCTCGGTCCTACGGCGGGTAAGCAACGTTTAACACTAACCAAACTCGTGCCAGACTTAATCCCTGTCTCTGCAGAATAAAAACAAAAAAAGGATACTGATTACCAGTATCCTTATCCTCAGGATGATAAAAATGAACAATGCTCTACAATTTAACATGTCGCCTTATACACATTTTATGCGTGAAACCAAGGTTAGCCTCGGCAATGGTATAGACCTGCATGTAGAAATTGGCGGCAATGAACAACATCCGACGATATTATTGGTCATGGGCTTAGGTGCACAAATGCTCTTCTGGCCTGATTTTTTTTGCAAATCTTTGATAGATCAAGGCTTTCGTGTCATCCGTTTTGACAACCGCGATATCGGACTTTCAACAAAAATACGCAATAAAGGTCCTCGTCTCAATCCATACAAACTAATGGGACGCTTTGCACTTGGCTTAGATAATCAAGGTGCACCCTATAACCTATACGATATGGCAGATGATGTTGCGCTACTGATTGAGCGTTTAGGCTTAGAAAAAACCTATATCATTGGTGCATCAATGGGTGGCATGATTTCACAAATCTTGGCTGCCAAATATCCTGAGAAAATCGAAAAACTCGGACTTATGTTCACCAGTAACAATCAACCTTTACTTCCACCACCCTATCCTAAGCAACTTTTTAGCCTCATTGGCAAGCCAGATTCACGTGATGAAGAAGGCATTATCAATCATGGTTTAAAAGTGTTTAAAATTATTGGTTCGCCTGATTATCTCAATCAAATCGAAGCGCTTGAGACTTCTCGTAAACTTTATCGACGTAGTTACTACCCAGCGGGTGTACTTCAACAGTTTTTAGCAATATTATGTACAGGTTCCTTGCAAAAAATAGATAAAGCAATCCAGCAATCTACTTTAGTTGTGCATGGTTCACGTGATCGATTGCTTCCCCCTAGTCACGGGAAAGCGGTTGCAAGAGCGATTAAAGATGCAAAATTTGAATTAATTGAAGGAATGGGGCATGATATACCTCCGCATTTTATTCCTCAGTTGAGTCGTTTATTTGCGAATCACTTTAAAACTTAAAATTAGGACACTATGGCTGCATTACCATCCCTGAGACAGCTGTCATATCTAGTTACAC
Organism: Acinetobacter gerneri DSM 14967 = CIP 107464 = MTCC 9824; assembly: GCF_000368565.1. Lineage (GTDB taxonomy): Bacteria > Pseudomonadota > Gammaproteobacteria > Pseudomonadales > Moraxellaceae > Acinetobacter > Acinetobacter gerneri. The sequence continues at coordinate 174,303 of NZ_KB849537.1, forward strand.
TGTCAGAAACGCTGCACTTTACTGAAGCTGCTCGTCGTTCGTTCGTAACGCAATCTACGCTTTCAGGCGGGATTATGGAACTTGAACGTTTGCTTGGTGGCGTACTTGTTGAACGCGATCGTCAAAACGTACGTTTGACACCTTTAGGTGAACAAGTTGTGGCACGCGCTCGAGTTCTGCTTGCAGATGCACAAGATTTGATGCGTCTTAGCCGCGAAATGAGTGAACCTTTGACTGGTGATTTGCATCTCGGGATTATTCCAACGATTGCGCCATTCATATTGTCTGAGCTTTTAGAAGAAGTACATCGCCAATTACCTAAAATCAAATTGCATTTACATGAAGCACAAAGCGAAAAAATCGTTGAAAAGCTTGAACATGGCAATTTGGACATGATCGTTTTGGCTTTACCTTTCGATACACGTGGTTTGAAAGTTGCGGAAATTGCTCAAGAAAGCCTATTTTTAGTCTGCAATAAGTTAGACAGTAGCGCTATAAATGCTCGCTCACTCGACGATCTCGATCTATCGCATTTGATGCTTTTAGAAGAAGGTCATTGTTTACGAGATCATACTTTGAGTGCTTGCCCAATTGGTGAGCGTAAAAATGATCACCGTTTGAAAGCAAGCTCATTGCCAACATTGGTGGAAATGGTCAGCTCAAACTTAGGCTTTACTCTACTACCTGAAATTGCGATCCATGCCAATATGCTTAAGAGCAATGATCAATTGGTCGTGAAACAAATCGAAAATGCACCATCTCGCACCTTGGCGATGGTGACTCGTAAAAGTACCCCATTACATAGTGAATTTGATGTTCTGGTGCAAATCATGCAAAAAATCACGCAAACATTACACTAATCTAAAAAGCCTTTCACAACGAAAGGCTTTTTTTTAACAAATATATTTAGCCCACAAACACTTTATATTTTTATAATATATTATTACACCTATAACTTAATTTTTTAAATTAAAATAATATTTTCAAATAGTTAAACAATTTAAATATTCTTTTCCTCATCAATTTATACTTTAGTATTCGACCCATTAAAGCGCAAAAAATCCAAAATGGTGCATGTTTTGCTTTATATCGAGTCTTGAGTATTTTTAAACTTTTTTAATCATTATTTCCCAATATAAATCCAATTACAGCAATTTAAAGCTTGGTTATACTGAACGAAATTGTGACACACTGCACTAAAACGAACCACTATGCAAAATACTGACTTACTCTTTCTTCTCCTCGGTGCAATTTTAGTTTTGGCTATGCATGCAGGCTTTGCTTTTTTAGAGCTAGGCACTGTAAGGCACAAAAACCAAGTAAATGCCCTGAGTAAAATCTTAACCGACTTTTCGATTTCAGCAGTCGCTTATTTTTTTATAGGTTATTACATTGCCTATGGTCAGCATTTTTTCCATACAGGTCAAACACTCGCCGCCGAACATGGCTACAATCTGATGCGTTGCTTTTTCTTGCTGACTTTTGCTGCGGCAATTCCTGCAATCATTTCTGGAGGGATCGCAGAACGTGCCAAGATGAAAACCCAAGCGCTAGCAACACTCTTTTTGGTTGCACTAATTTATCCCTTCTTTGAAGGAATCGCTTGGAATGGCAACTTAGGCTTGCAAAATTGGCTGCAAAAAACTATGGGTGCACCATTTCATGACTTTGCAGGTTCAGTTGTGGTACATGCAATGGGAGGCTGGATCGCCTTAGCTGCGGTTATATTGCTTGGTGCACGTCACGGACGTTATCGTAAAGATGGCAGAGTCAGTGCACACCCACCCTCTTCAATTCCATTTTTAGCACTCGGTTCATGGATTTTAATCGTGGGCTGGTTTGGATTTAATGTCATGAGTGCACAGCGTCTCGATGCTATTTCAGGCTTAGTCGCAATAAATTCATTGATGGCAATGGTCGGTGGTACGATCTCAGCCAATATCCTTGGCAAAGAAGACCCAGGCTTTTTACACAATGGACCACTAGCAGGCTTAGTTGCCATCTGCGCAGGTTCCGATGTTGTGCATCCTATCGGGGCGCTCTTTATCGGCTTATGTGCAGGCGCAATTTTTGTCAAATTCTTTACCTACACTCAAAACAAACTCAAAGTTGACGATGTATTAGGGGTTTGGCCTTTACATGGTATTTGCGGCGCATTTGGTGGACTTGCTGTCGGACTTTTAGGGCAAAAATGGCTCGGTGGACTTGGAGGAGTTTCAATCATTTCACAATTGATTGGTACGATTTTAGCCATCGTGATTGCATTGGCTGGAGGCTTTGTAGTGTATGGATTGTTGAAAATCACACTCGGTATCCGACTTGATCAAGAAGATGAGTTTCGTGGCGCGGACTTGGCAATTCACCGCATTTCTGCAAACTCTGAGGACAATATGTTTTAAAGCAAAGTTCGAAATCAAAATAAAAGCTGAAGATAACAATCACTTTAAAAACACGAAAAGTTTACGCTTCGCGGTTCGAAAGAACCGCTTTTTTTTAAATGCTAATCTAAGATGTAAATAAGTTAATTCAAGTGTTTTAAAATCTCAGATAAAGTCGAAATTTTATGTTCATTTTCAACTGTATTATCATGAAAACCATCCAGTAATAATGCCTGTAAACCCGCTGCTTTCGCCCCTTGAAAATCATTGATCGGATGATCTCCCACAAACAAACTTTGCGAAGGTTTAACCCCGAGCAGGCTACAACTTTGACTAAAAATCTCTGCTTTAGGTTTGGCAACACCGATTTTTTCTGAACTGATAATTTCATCAAAATAATCAGCAAATCCCATTTTTTTTAAGATATTGAGACGTGAAGCATGTTGACCATTGGAAACAACAGCCAATTTATAGTTTTCAGCTTTTAAATGTTCTAACAGTGGCAAAGCCCCCTGCATCGCTACAGCAGATTGAGCAAATTGCTCAAACCAAAATTGCGTTAAAGTTTCCAGACTCGGTTTTGTAGACCACTCCAATTGCTCAATCAAAGCTTGTGCGACTGAAGCCGCAATACTTTTATGAGTTAAACGCTCTAAAATGGGATAACCACCATGATCAATATAGTGGATAATTTCTGTGATTTTTGCTTGATCAGTGATCGTTAAATCAGCTTGATATACCTCAAATAAATGCCGGCTGAACACATTTATCGACTGCTCTCGATGCGTCAAAGTATTATCTAAATCAAAAAGAACAGCTTGAAATTTCATGTGATATCCAATGAAAAATTATTTTCTTATATTCATTATGAATGATGCATAGACCTATCCCAAATCATAATTAATTAAGTAAATATTAAGTTTCGATTAAGTCCAAACTAATTTAAGCATCCTATGTTTAGCATAACGAATTGGTTTTGACCGTTGCTATGTTTAAAGGTTCTTTTTTAAAATCTCAAATTTTGTTTTTGATTTTTAGTTTCTGCATTCTTTATTTTTATTTTCCTGTTGGGGGCAAAATAGATCTATTGCTGATCCAACCTTGGGTTGATGCAACAGGACATTTTCCACATCGAAGCGATTGGCTTTTGACGAAAATCAATCATGGCTTAGTTAAAAATATTATTATTGTAATTTATGTAGCGATATTTAGTCTTTGGTGTGCTTCATTTAAAGTTGAAAAGCTAAAAAGCCATCGGTTTAGTCTAGGGTATTTATTTTGGATCAGCATTATCGCAGCAGGCATCATTGGCTTTATTAAATCGCAGTCTCCCCATGCTTGCCCTTGGAATATGACCCAACCCACTGCAACAGGTTTTGTTTGGGATTTTTCAGCAAAAAAAGGACATTGTTTCCCTGGTGGACATGCAGCAACAGGCTTCATGTTAATGACAGGTTATTTTGTATATCGCTTACGCAATACTAAACTTGCCTATCTATTTTTGATCTCAGGCATCGTTTTAGGTTTCATTATGGGATGGGGACAAATGATGCGTGGTGCACATTTCTTTAGCCACAATATCTGGACTTTCTGGATAGTATGGTGTGCCAATGTGGTCGCTTATTTGGTTTTCTCTAAAAAACTAAGTCCATTTAATCGTCCGTTAGCCCCACATTCTCATCCAAGTAAAATCAATACCTATATTTAATTTCATGAAAATAGCATAGGTTGACCACATATCAATATACATAAAAAAAACTCCTAAAAAGGAGTTTTTTTATACCACTTTTCAACTTAGAAAAGCTGCAGGAACAACCAATACAAAGCACCTGACAAACAGATCGTCGCAGGAAGTGTAAGCACCCATGCAGAAAGGATACTCTTCACAGTATTGAGGTTTAATCCACTCTTGTTGGCAACCATCGTCCCTGCTACAGCACTGTTCAATACATGCGTCGTTGACACTGGCAAACCAAAGCCATCAGCCGCAGCAATCGTACTCATCGCAACAAGTTCAGCAGACATACCTTGACCATAAGTCATGTGATGTTTACCGATACGCTCACCAACTGTCACCACGATACGTTTCCAACCCACCATCGTACCTAAACCTAGAGCAAGTGCGACCGCTACTTTTACCCAAGTCGGAATATATTGTAGGAATGAATCAAGGTTACTACGGTATTTCTTAACAACTTGAGCTTGATCAGCAGTCATTTCAGGCAATTGTTCTGCTTTATCTAAACGCTTAAATGTCGTTGTGCTCAAATACATATCGTTTCGAATGCTATTTACATCATGTTCTGGGATATTTTTAAGATCACCATAGACAGCAATACGCTCACCCAAATGATCCGTCATACTCGCCAGTGCAGGCACAACATCGTTATTCATTTGTTTAGTTTGGATATATTTAGTCAAAACTTCACGTGCTTTCGGATCTGGAATATCAGCATGATTTGCATAAATCGCAGTCGCAGTTTGACTTGAAAGCTGTTCAAATGTTTGTAGATGTGCTTGGTCTAAATTTTTATTTAAAGAATAAGCCAGCGGAACCAAACCAATCAAAATCAACATGATCAGTCCCATGCCTTTTTGCCCATCATTTGAACCATGTGCAAAACTCACACCTGTACAAGTGAAGATCAAAATTGCACGAATCAATGGTGGTGGTGGCTTATTCCCTTCAGGTGGTTGGAACAATTCGAGTTGTTTTTTAAATATTTTTTTAACAATAAGAAAGACAACTGCTGCAAATGCAAAACCAATCAATGGAGAAAATAGTAGCGCTTTACCGACTTTTAAAACTTGGTCAACATCAATACCACTTGCCCCACCCGTAGACGCATGCAGTAAATAGTTCGCAATACCCACACCTAAAATCGAACCGATTAAAGTATGTGAGCTTGAAGCTGGGATACCCAAAAACCAAGTACCGACATTCCAAACAATCGCAGAAATTAACATGGCAAAAACCATGGCAAATCCAGCACCACTGCCCACATTCATGATCAATTCTACAGGCAATAAGGCAATGATCCCGTATGCAACAGCACCACTTGCCACCATTACGCCCAAGAAGTTACAAAAACCAGCCCACATCACTGCTACAGGCGCAGGCAAGGCATTGGTATAAATCACAGTTGCAACAGCATTGGCTGTATCGTGGAAACCATTTACAAACTCAAATCCAAGCGCAATAAAAAGTGCAGTTGAAAGTAAAACAACAGAGTAAAGGCTTAATGGCGGTACATGAGATAAATCTGCATTGACTTGAACACCGATATAAATCAGCGTTCCGATAATGATCGTCAAAAACACCGGCAGAAAGAACTTCGGTGTTGGCACATGAACATTCGTAGACTTGCTAGCCGACGATTGTGCTGAATCTGGAACGGGAGGTAAATTAGAATTCATGCAGACGGTTAAGAGGATAATAAAATCCCCTTATTGTTCAATTAAATTGTGACAATTATATGACAAAAGACTGTCATATAAAGTCTTATTTTTCATATTTGAGCAATTTTTTACTGTGTGCAAAACGTCCTGTTTACAATTTTATTCATTACATAATAAATACTTATGTATTTTTCATGTAAATTTGTTTTACAAAAAAGCTTATTCATATTTGTCATAATCATTGTCACACTTTGATCAAAATACAGACAAACAAACTTAGAATGAAAATAATAGATGAAAATTATGACAAATTGATTAAAAAAACTGCATCATTTTCCAGAATCGAATGTGAACTGGTCATCATTTATGATAATAAGCCCTTTAAAAACCATCTTTACTATATAAATAATGGATAGACCGCGTCATAACACCCGCTTTTGTCTCATGACAATCTTTCCCTCCCGCAAGGTTTAATTTTGAAAATAAATATGGTCTTGCGTATCTTGATTATGCATTGCCTATTTGAGTCATTTTAAAACAATAATTTTCATGAGATTTATATTGATTATGATCAGTTAAAACGTTGGTCATCTTCCCTGAGAGAATCAACTATTTATGCAGAGGATCTGTTACAATATTCGCCGTTTTAAAGTCCTGCTGAGAGTTTTTGAATGTCGACATTAGCCACCTTAAAAGAACTTCTTGCCAAACGCATCCTGATTATCGATGGTGCGATGGGTACGATGATTCAACGTCATAAATTACAAGAAGAAGACTATCGTGGTGAACGTTTTGCAGACTGGGCTTCAGACCTAAAAGGAAATAATGACCTCTTAGTTTTGACTCAACCGCAAATCATCCAAGGCATTCATGAAGCATATCTCGATGCGGGTGCAGATATTATTGAAACCAACAGCTTTAACGGCACACGTGTTTCAATGTCTGACTATCATATGGAAGAGCTGGTTCCTGAGATCAACCGTGAAGCTGCGCGTATCGCCAAAGCTGCATGTGAAAAATATTCGACTCCTGATAAACCACGTTTTGTGGCAGGTGTACTTGGCCCTACTTCTCGTACGTGTTCAATTTCACCCAATGTAAATGACCCTGCATTTCGTAACATTACATTCGATGAGCTGAAAGAAAACTATATCGAAGCTGCACATGCCCTCATTGAAGGCGGTGCCGATATTCTTTTGATCGAAACTGTGTTTGATACCTTGAACTGTAAAGCAGCGATTTTTGCAGTCAAAGAAGTCTTCAAACAGCTCGGTCGTGAATTGCCATTGATGATTTCAGGGACGATTACCGATGCTTCTGGTCGTACATTGACAGGCCAAACTGCTGAAGCTTTTTGGAACTCTGTACGTCACGGCGATTTACTTTCAATTGGTTTTAACTGTGCGCTTGGTGCTGATGCTATGCGCCCGCATGTTAAAACGATTTCCGATGTTGCAAATACTTATATTTCTGCGCATCCAAATGCTGGCTTGCCAAATGCTTTTGGTGAATATGATGAAACACCAGAACAAACTGCCGCATTTTTAAAAGAATTTGCCGAAAGTGGTTTGATCAATATCACGGGTGGTTGCTGTGGTACTACACCAGATCATATCCGTGCCATTTACAATGCCGTAAAAGATATCAAACCTCGTCAAATTGCAGATGTTCGTCCTGCTTGTCGTTTAAGTGGTTTAGAACCATTTAACATTTATGATGACTCTTTATTCGTCAATGTCGGTGAACGAACTAACGTTACTGGTTCAAAAAAATTCTTACGTTTAATCCGTGAAGAAAACTATGCCGAAGCTTTAGATGTTGCACGTCAACAAGTTGAAGCTGGCGCACAGGTCATCGATATCAATATGGATGAAGGGATGCTAGATAGTGAATATGCCATGGTGCATTTTCTAAATCTTGTGGCATCTGAACCTGATATTTCACGTGTGCCGATTATGATCGACTCCTCTAAATGGGAGATCATTGAGTCTGGCTTAAAATGCGTTCAAGGTAAACCGATCGTTAACTCGATTTCCCTCAAAGAAGGTTATGACGAATTTGTGCATAAAGCACGCCTCTGCCGCCAATATGGCGCAGCGATTATCGTTATGGCTTTTGATGAAACAGGTCAGGCAGACACTGCGGCACGTAAACGCGAAATCTGTAAACGTTCTTATGATGTACTCGTCAACGATGTTGGCTTCCCTGCTGAAGATATCATTTTCGATCCAAACGTATTTGCTGTTGCTACAGGGATCGAAGAACACAATAACTACGCTGTAGATTTCATTGAAGCAACAGGTTGGATCAAACAAAACCTTCCACATGCTATGATTTCGGGCGGTGTGTCTAACGTATCATTCTCATTCCGTGGTAATGAACCAGTCCGTGAAGCGATTCACTCTGTATTCCTCTACTATGCCATCAAACAAGGCATGACTATGGGGATCGTAAACGCAGGTCAAATGGCGATTTACGATGATATTGACCCTGAATTAAAAGCTGCGGTTGAAGATGTGATTCTGAATCAGAATCAAGGTGAAAGCCTACATGATGCGACTGAAAAATTGCTTGAAGTAGCTGAAAAATACCGTGGTCAAGGTGCAGCGCAAAAACAGGTAGAAAATCTGGAATGGCGTGAGCTTCCTGTCGAAAAACGTCTTGAACATGCGCTTGTTAAAGGCATTACCACCTTTATTGATGAAGATACTGAAGAAGCACGTTTAAAATCAGCTCGTCCTCTTGATGTGATCGAAGGTCCATTGATGGATGGTATGAACGTGGTCGGTGACCTATTCGGTTCGGGTAAAATGTTCCTCCCACAAGTGGTGAAATCTGCTCGCGTCATGAAACAAGCTGTAGCTTGGCTCAACCCGTACATTGAAGCAGAAAAAACAGCAGGCGAATCCAAAGGTAAAGTGCTCATGGCAACTGTAAAAGGTGACGTACATGACATTGGTAAAAATATCGTTGGTGTTGTTCTAGGCTGTAATGGTTATGACATCATTGACCTTGGCGTGATGGTGCCTGCTGAAAAAATATTACAAACTGCAATTGATGAAAAAGTCGATATTATCGGGCTTTCAGGCTTGATTACCCCTTCTCTGGATGAAATGGTCTTTGTTGCAAAAGAAATGCAACGTAAAGATTTTCATATTCCATTATTGATTGGTGGTGCGACAACCTCTAAAGCACATACTGCTGTAAAAATTGATCCACAATATTCAAATGATGCGGTGATTTATGTTGCAGATGCCTCACGTGCTGTGGGTGTTGCGACATCGCTCCTCTCTAAAGAAAAGAAACCTGCTTTTGTTGCAGAACATCGCGCTGAATATGTCAAAGTACGTGAGCGTATTGCCAATAAACAACCAAAAGCTGCAAAACTCTCTTATGAAGAATCAGTTGAAAATGGTTTGAAAATTGATTGGGATAATTTCGTTCCAGCGAAACCAAATATGCTTGGTTCTCAAGTCCTGACCAATTATCCATTGGAAACTTTGGTTGAATATTTTGACTGGACACCATTCTTTATTTCATGGAGTCTGGCTGGTAAATTCCCGAAAATTTTGACTGATGAAATCGTCGGTGAAGCTGCGACTGATTTGTATAATCAAGCGCAAGAGATGCTCAAAGACATCATTGAAAATAAACGCTTTGATGCACGTGCTGTTTTTGCAATCCATCCTGCAAAACGTACAGGTGCTGATACTGTGACCGTTTATGATGAACAAGGCACAGAAACACATCACTTTGAACATATTCGCCAACAATCAGACAAAGTGACAGGTAAACCAAACTTATCATTGGCCGATTTCATTAGTACTTCTGATCAAAATCAAGATTATCTCGGTGGATTTACCGTTTCGATCTTTGGTGCTGAAGAAATGGCACATGAGTTTAAAGCCAAAGGTGATGACTACTCAGCAATCCTTGTACAGTCTTTGGGTGACCGTTTTGCAGAAGCTTTTGCGGAACATTTGCATGAACGTATCCGTAAAGAGTTCTGGGGCTATCAAGCTGATGAAAAACTTTCAAATGAAGAGCTGATCAAAGAGAAGTATGTCGGGATTCGTCCTGCACCAGGTTACCCTGCATGCCCTGAGCATTCGGAAAAAGCCTCTTTATTTGATTGGTTAGGTTCTACTGACAAAATTGGAACTCAATTGACTTCTAGTTTTGCGATGTGGCCACCATCAAGTGTCAGTGGTTTTTATTATTCAAATCCTGAATCTCAGTATTTTAATGTCGGTAAAATCGCGCTTGATCAGTTAGAAGATTATGCAAAACGTAAAAATTGGACTTTAGATGAAGCGAAACGTTGGTTAGCGCCGAATTTGGATGATTCGATTTCTTGATTTTTTAAATCTCCCCTAACCCCTCTTTGAAAAAGAGGGGAACTGCGCGTATCCAAAGAATTAGGTGACAGCTCCTTTTTTCACTGGGAGGGATTATTAATTCAAGGTGATTCCAATTACTTACAACACCTTTCATAAATAGCTTGTATTACAGTATCCACTTCCTGCAAAACTTGTCTATTATCAAACCTCAATACTTTTAGCCCCAATTCGCCTAGAGTCTGATCTCTATTTCTATCAGCCTTTAGTCCCTCAGCTGTATAATGCTGACCACCATCACATTCGACGACTAAATTTACAGACGGGCAATAAAAATCAACTATAAAATTTAGAATAGGTTTCTGCCGATAAAACTGTAATCCTAAAATTTGCTTATAACGCAATCTTGACCAAAGTAACTT
>NZ_KB849537.1:193673-363495 GCF_000368565.1 Acinetobacter gerneri DSM 14967 = CIP 107464 = MTCC 9824
CAATAAAAATCAACTATAAAATTTAGAATAGGTTTCTGCCGATAAAACTGTAATCCTAAAATTTGCTTATAACGCAATCTTGACCAAAGTAACTTTTCAGCCTCCGTCATATTATTTCTCAAATCACGTGAAGCTTGTTTTAATTTTTTATTGTATGGTTTCATTTTTAAATAATCATAAAATTCAAATCATTATAATAATTAATTTCCGTATAGTTGTAATCAATTTTGCAAGATATAAAGACTAAATATTGGATAATGCAAATGTTGCTTAATGCCGAATTTGGATGATTCGATTTCTTGATTTTTTAAATCTCCCCTAACCCCTCTTTGAAAAAAGAGGGGAACTACGCGTATCCAAAGAATTAGGTGACAGCTCCTCCCTTTTTTAAAGGGAGGTTGGGAGGGCTTCTTAATTCAAGGAGATTCCAATTGCTGATAACACCAGTCATAAATAGCTTGTATTACAGCATCCACTTCCTGCAAAACTTGTCTATTATCAAACCTCAATACTTTTAGCCCCAATTCGCCTAGAGTCTGATCTCTATTTCTATCAGCCTTTAACCCCCTCAGCTGTATAATGCTGACTACCATCACATTCGATGACTAAATTTGCTGATGGACAATAAAAATCAACTATAAAATTTAGAATAGGTTTCTGCCGATAAAACTGTAATCCTAAAATTTGCTTATAACGCAATCTTGACCAAAGTAACTTTTCAGCCTCCGTCATATTATTTCTCAAATCACGTGAAGCTTGTTTTAATTTTTTATTGTATGGTTTCATTTTTAAATAATCATAAAATTCAAATCATTATAATAATTAATTTCCGTATAGTTGTAATCAATTTTGCAAGATATAAAGACTAAATATTGGATAATGCAAATGTTGCTTAATGCCGAATTTGGACGATTCGATTTCTTGATTTTTTAAATCTCCCCTAACCGCTCTTTGAAAAAGAGAGAAACTGCGCGTATCCAAAGAATTAGGTGACAGCCCCTCCCTTTTTTAAAGGGAGGTTGGGAGGGATTCTTAATTCAAGGAGATTCCAATTGCTGATAACACCTGTCATAAATAGCTTGTATTACAGCATCCAATTCCTGTAAAACTTGCCTGTTATCAAATCTTAAAACTTTTAGCCCCAATTCACCTAGAGTCTGATCTCTATTTCTATCAGCCTTCGTATGTCAAATGAATTACATAACAACCCCTAACTTTAAAAAGGGAAAGGTTAGAGCATAATTTATTAGATACATGACATTCCCCCCTCTTTTTTTAAAGAGGGGTTTGGAAAGATTTAAAAATATTATTCAAGTGAAAAAACAAAAAAAATTACGTCACAAAGAAAAGTTTAAATCCATCACTTTCTAAAATTATTTAGCAAAGCACTGGTAATCGACTTATTATTTTCAACCACACGCGTCTTTTTCGCTTTTGCTGAATTGTCTTCAACACGTTCGATCTTCACAGCTTTTAATTTACCTTGATTTTCAACAATCGAAAATTTCACCCGTTCATTACGCTTAGGCTCACCTTCTTCAAGTGGAAAATCTGAGATATGGAAAAAAATATCCTCGTCTAGCCCACTGATAAAACCAAAACCTCTATCTGCATGGTACTGTTTAATTTTTCCTTGATAGATTTCAGCTTTCATAGATACTGCCTATAAATTTACATTTAAGTTGATTATACCTGTCTTCAAAAATGATCAGGAAATATATTTTTAAAACGAAGTAAAATTGTTCAAATTCAAATATTGGCACTTAGGCTAAAATTCAGCCAATGCACTTCAACAATACAACTAAACTCGATCAACAAATAAAATACCGTCTAAATGATCAACTTCGTGTTGTACGATCCGAGCAGGAAAACCACTAAAATTTTGTTGAACACTTCCCCCTGCCAATGTTTGATATTTCACTTGAATATTTGTGGCACGTTCAACCTCAGCACGCTGATCTGCCACACTTAGGCAACCTTCTTCTCCAACATTCTTTTCACTTGAAAATGATACTATTTCAGGATTGACCATCACGATTGCATCCATTTCTGGAGCATCTGGATAACGGGGATTTGGTCGAGATGCAACGATGATGATTCTTTTTGAAATATAGACTTGTGGTGCTGCGATTCCAACACCATTCTTTTCAAGCATGGTTGCTTCTAAAGCATTCGCAAACTCAAACAGCCAATCTGAGCCAAATTCAGATGCTGTGACAGGAGTAGCTTTTATCTTTAAAATATCCTCGCCTTTTTGCGCAACTGTTAAAATCTCACTCATTACTCTGCCTTGTTTGAATTGATATTTTTATTTTAAAAGAGTTTTTATAAAAGTAAATTCTAACGATCTTATTTGAATATTCATTTTATTTATAAAATTAATTTTCAAGCACCGATACTTCGAGGTAATGACAAACTTGGTTACGCCCCTTCGCTTTAGCCAAATACAATGCTTGATCAGCTAGACGTATAACGCAATCCTTAGATAGATTTTCAGCAGATAATGCGACTCCGAAACTTGCAGTAAAATTGAATGAAAGATTACGGTCTATATAAACTGATTTTTTCTCTATCTCATTACGAATACGTTCAGCAATTTCGATAGCTTCACTCAGATCCTTTTGATAAAGAACAATAATAAATTCCTCGCCACCAAAGCGACCGACAAAATCATGTTCAGAAATATGACCATTTAAAATTTTTGCAACTTTCTTTAAAACCAAATCGCCAGCTTCGTGCCCAAATCGATCATTTATACTTTTAAAATAATCCAAATCTAGCAATATCACAGCATATGAATTACCTTCATCATGAAAATGGCTTAGATTCAAACTAATATGCCTACGATTAAAAATACCAGTGAGTGGATCCTTCAAGCTTATTTCATTTATTGTTCGTTCTCTATTTTTCCATTGGATCAGTAAAATTTCAAACAAAACAATACTGGCAAAAAATATCGGAATATATAAATACATCATGCTATATATCCAATACTGATTTTGGTATAACACACTCTGATTCAGTGCATCACTGAAAAAAGGTGCATAACTCATTGCACCAATATTACTTAGATAAATCGCGCCCAAAAGAAAAACTGTTACAGGAATAAAGACTATATATATGATTTTCCTTTCAAAAAGTACCAATCCCACACTAATGAGACTAATGTATCCTGCAATGGTCGTAGGACTCATAATCCCGATAACATAACCACCATGAATAAATGTACATGCGAAAAAGCATATCGCAATATATGGCATATATTTTTTTATAAAAACGTTATGTCTAAGAAAATAAGTAGGTAAGATAAGTAAAAATAAAATACCTGTATTCAAAATCAATAAATAGATTAGATAGTGAAAGTTTTCAACATTAATCCATTTTTGTAATGATGGATGCATATAACTATATATACACCAGAATACCCACAACAAATGGTCGAATCCCCCTAAAACAAGTACCAATATCGTCTTGTTTATATTATTCCAGCTCATGATCACACTTTCATTCATGAAGCGATGAGCTTTTTCGGTTAAATTAACCAAATAAAATTTCATGTGTTTTTGGGGACTCTGATTTTTTATAAATTCAAATTTTGATTTTTTTTACTTTAACGCCTAATCAATAAAATCACAATCTAAATCAGGGTTAATTATGATAAATACATCACATTCCAGAACACACAGATTAGTTTTACTAAATTATATCTCCATAATTAATTCATAATTTATATATTTATTAACTTTTACTTAATATATTTTTAAAAAAGGAACCTATTTTTTATTTACTATTTCTGTGAAATTTCACATTTATAAAAGAACTCTGTATATTATTACCATCTATTAGTTAAGATATTCATCTAAATTTTGGGTTATACATAAAGCATGGAAGCAAAAAAATATTTATCTAACGAAGACAAACGTACCCTCGGTTTGTCTTCACTCGGCGGCGCTCTCGAATTTTATGATTTCGTGATCTACGTTTTCTACGCAAAAATTATTTCTGAACTATTTTTTCCCAGCACATTGAGCCCTTTTTGGGCAATGTTAAATACCTATGGTATTTTTGCTGCAGGCTACTTCTTCCGCCCTTTAGGCGGTGTTGTGATGGCACATTTCGGCGACTTACTTGGTCGAAAAAAGTTGTTTTCATTATCTATACTCTTAATGGCACTTCCTACCTTGATCATCGGTATCTTGCCTACTTATGCCAGCATCGGGATTTTTGCACCCATCTTACTTTTATTGATGCGTGTCGTTCAGGGGATCGCCATAGGTGGTGAAATTCCCGCAGCTTGGACTTTTGTTTCTGAGCATGTCCCAGAAAAACGTATAGGCTTTGCCAATGGTTTATTGACTGCTGGCCTATCCTTGGGGATTTTGCTTGGTGCACTGATGTCGCTGTGGATTTCTGTGAAATTTACAGAAATTGAGATACATGGTTGGGCATGGCGAATTGCATTTATTGTCGGTGGTATCTTTGGTTTAATTGCCCTTTATTTACGTATGTATCTTAAGGAGACACCAGTATTTAAAGCGATGCAAGAGCGCAAAGCCTTAAGTAAAGAATTACCAGTGAAACAGGTGCTTTCTTCACATAAAACAGCAGTCATGATTGGCATGTTATTTACATGGTTCTTGACAGGTTGCGTGGTTGTGATCATTTTAGCGATGCCAAATTTACTGAGTGGTAGTTTTGGTTTCGCACGTGCTGATGCTTTTAAAATGCAAAGTGCAGCAATCCTTATGCAAATGCTTGGCTGTATCTTGGCAGGATTATTGGCCGATCGTTTTGGTGCTGGAAAAATCATGTTATTTGGTTCAATTGCCGTTGGCATAATTGCAACCATTTTCTATCAAAGTTTGGGTATGGCCTCAGATACCAATATCGTCGTTTTATATATGTTACTCGGATTATTTTCAGGAACTGTCGGCATGGTGTCCTACAGTATGGTGAAAATGTTCCCTGCCCAAATTCGTTTTACTGGCATTTCTTTTTCTTATAATGTCGCCTATGCCATTGTCGGTGGTTTGACCTTACCTTTATTACAATGGTTAAGCCAATACAGCAATATTGGTGCAATGTATTATATTTGGTTTATCGTCTTCATCTCATGTTTGGCGGCACTTTATTACCGCCAACACTTTGAGAAACTTTAAAGATAGTTTCAAAAAATCCCTAAAATTTAGGGATTTTTTTCGTGATTAATGTCGATTAAGTTGAGTTTTCAATTCATCTTCTACGATCGCAATTTCTATTTCACTAAAACGTCGAATTTCATTTTCAGCATGCTTTTCTAGCATTCCACCAATTAAAGGCAATTTAACTTTAACAACCCATATTAATTGAATATTTAAATGTTGCTGATCACCTGTGACTAAACGCTCACAATGTGCTTCTAGTGGAATATTTGCCCCTAAATCTACTGTTGAGCTCAACGAGTTTAGATCAGTAATATCCGTTCTTTTTAAACGGAAAGCATCTTTCAAAAGTTTTTTGGCTATATCGGGAATATTTACTTCTAAATTATAGCTACGTTTTAAGGTATAAATTGAATTTTCTATTTTAGATTCATGGATTTGAATATCTTCCCCAGGGATTCTTTTAGCAACTTTTTCATGCATAACTGGATCAGCAGCCAGCTTTGAAAATTCATCAATTGAAACATTATGAATTTGTGCTTTCACAGTAAATCTATGCGTCATTATTTATTCCTTTGCTTTATTATTTAAATTGCAATTCATTTTGAAAATCTTAAAAGATTCAATATTTAACTATATTGAAGCAAGGAATACTGTTAACGTCATTGGCTTTTTCACATAGATTTGATTGCAATTTCACCAGTTTTTACATGAATTGTTAATTTTTTATGTCGATACTCAATTTGGGCATAAAACTCTTCAGCGCCATTATCAAGTCCTGTTGCAAACCATGTTGTGCCTTGTGGAAATGCCGCGAGCCAATCAGCCTTATAAAAATCTGATACAGAATCAAAATCGATATAATCCTGAGGATGA
Organism: Acinetobacter gerneri DSM 14967 = CIP 107464 = MTCC 9824; assembly: GCF_000368565.1. Classification (GTDB taxonomy): domain Bacteria; phylum Pseudomonadota; class Gammaproteobacteria; order Pseudomonadales; family Moraxellaceae; genus Acinetobacter; species Acinetobacter gerneri. The sequence goes on from NZ_KB849537.1 coordinate 199,691, forward strand.
GCTTTAATTCTACTCACCATTTCATCAAATTTTTTAAACTGAAATTGGTTAAAATCGATTAACATTTCCACAATCTCGAATCAATTAAGACACCAAGCCATTTTGACTGATTTGTTTCTTTTTGACCTGGCTCCACTGCCACCATCCAAAGGCTGCCATTCCAACAAATACAGCGTATAAGAATGCTGTCGGATACAAATCCTTGTAGATAAACATTCCCACATAAATAGTATCAACAAAAACCCAAAGTACCCACGTTGCAGTATGCTTTCTACTGGTCCAATAAGTTGCCAACAAACTAAACGCAGCCAACTGAGAATCTAGCATTGGGATTGCTGCATCTGTAAAATTATGCAAAACCAATCCAAAAATAACACCGCCTATTGCAGCCATAATCATTTGAATAATCACAAGTTGTTTCGTGATAGGTTCAATACGAATCTCATGGTCTTGCTGTTTTCCTTTCAACCAATGATAAAAACCATAAAAATTCACGATCATAAATAAGAACTGTAAAATAGTTTCACCATACAACTTCACTTCATAGAAAATATAAGCATATAAAACAAAGGCTAAGAAGTTAAACCACCAACACAACATATTTCTTTTTATGGTCAATGCCACACCAATAATACTAATAATGACAGAAAAAATTTCTAAAGGAGACATAGGATATTTTATGTGGGCAAGGAGTGGCTATTATGAAAAAAATTATCAGAAAATTAAATTAAAATTTAATGTTTTTTATACAAGAACAGTTACTCACAATAGAGATTTGACAGCTGAGATCTTTACGCGCTATTAGTAGATCCACACTACTCAAATAATCAAATGAAAAAGGTATAAAAATGTCATCTTCTCAAGGAAAAGTTTCACGTGAAATACGTGGGCATCTTTATTTAATTGGCTTAGATCGTGCAGATAAGCGTAATGCGTTTGATAGTTATATGATTGGTGATTTATCACTTGCCTTGACTGAGTTTGAAAACAATCCAGAACTGCGCTGTGCGGTAGTCTTTGCGCATGGTGAGCATTTTACTGCAGGATTGGATTTGGTTGAGTTGCAACCCAAATTGCAAGATGGCGTTTTTAACTTTTCAAATGACCAGATCAATCCTTGGGGAACGGTCGGCCGTCAAAGAACTAAACCGCTAGTCGTTGCAGTGCAAGGCTACTGCTATACCGCGGGCATCGAATTAATGCTGAATGCTGATATCGTCGTTGCCAATGAAAATACACAATTCACACAAATTGAAGTTCAACGTGGCATCCTCCCCTTTGGTGGCGCAACTGTGCGATTTGTGCAAGCTGCAGGTTGGGCAAAAGCCATGAAATATATCTTAACAGGTGACATGTTCTATGCTGAAAATGCTTATGAAATGAACTTGATCACTGAAATAGTTTCTGGAAATAATCAACTAATACGTGCTTTAGAACTCGCAGAACGTATTGCAAGTGCCGCTCCTTTAGCAGTTCAAGCAACCCTTGCTTCGGCGCATCAAGCATTTTTACAAAGCCCTGAAGCAGCATTTCACAATTTACAAAGTTTACTAGATCCTTTACTCAAATCTGAAGATGCAGTTGAAGGTGTAAAAGCAATGCTTGAACGGCGTGCTTCCAATTTCAAAGGAAAGTAATTTTATTATTCAAATAGTTATTATCTATATGCAAGATTTATTGCATAAACTATAACAATTAAGCATTTCGAAAATCTTATAGAAAAGCGAACTTAGCAATCAGCTTAAACTTAAAGTAGATGCTCGTTGTCGAGCATCTCGTACTTATGCTCGACACCAAATCGATCCACATGCGCATAAAATACGCCATATTTTCCAACATAATATTCAAGTGATTGTTCAGCAAAACTCCAATAGATCGACCATTCTTCCAGATCATGTTTTTCTATTTGGCTAAGTGTACTCGCTGGCATATTTTTCAAAAAATGATGTTGGATTTGCTCTGCATTTTGATAGACACGATTATTGATTTTTTCAGCAAAGAAAAATTGAGCAACTTCATCGAATAACCTTTGTTCTTCCTCATTGATGGGCGGTAAATTTTGTTCATTTTGCTGTGTTTGGTTTTGAACAATTTTTTCATGATTTTTTTCGTTATTTTTCACCAAATCTATATATTTTCGATGCTGCTGATCATCGTTTTGATTGATTTTATGCAAAAAAGACCTCTTCCATAACATGTACAGAACAAGCACAACAATGATCACAACAATCAACTTCAACATAGCTTAGAACACCCCTTATTCGAAGTATGTAGCGCAAGAAAAAATTGTTAACTTCAACTTTTATTGTAGATCATTTTTCAATAAATAGTTTTTTTAATGAGGTGAATGATCAGTTTTCTCTGAACCTTACACCTCATTAAAAATTATTTTAGCGTTTATTGTTTTAATTGTTGTTGCAATTGTTTTTCAAAATCATCCTGCCCTTTTTTGACATAATTTTGTAGACCTTGAGGATCAATAAAAGCCTGTTGATCGCCAGCTTGTAGTCGTTTTAATTTTGCTAACATATCAAAACGATCGGCTTTGTTTGCCAAAAAAATATCCGCATGAATTGCATTAAGTTTACTAAATGTTCCTTCAATATCACTCACAATCGTTGGATAATTTTTGTTATTAATCAAGTAATATCCACCTGTAAATAAACTATCAGCGTAGATTAGATTGTATGTTTTAAAATTTTTACGAATCTTAGTCGTCCACGAGGTTGAACCAGGTAAATGTCCGGGTGTTGCATGTGCAGTAAATGTCTGACGCCCCAGATGAATAGACTCGCCATCTTTTAAAATCACGTCTGCTTTCACTGGTGGAAATGGCAACTGTGCTCCCAAAGCAAAATCTGTCGCTGCGCCATTTTCAAGCATCTTGGCATTTTCAGGACTTGCGACAAGCTGTGCACCACTCCATTGTTTAAGTTTTGCAAAGCCACCAGCTTGATCTAAACGAGCATGACTATTCAACAAATATTTCACATTCTTTATATCAAATCCTAAGCGCTCAATATTGCCTTTAATCTGCTCAGCAGATTGATCTATCCCTGCGTCAATCAACACCAATCCTTTGCCAGTATCAATCAAAATCGAAGATAAATTTTCAGTCCCAACATAATATACATTTTTGAAAATTTGAAATGGAGCAATCGGCTTATTCCAACTTTCAAATAAACTCATTGGAGGGGCTTCAGTCAAAGGCTGTGCCGGATCAAGTGCCGCTTGGGCATGACTCACAATACTGATGAAACTTAACACGACACATAATTTTTTGAGAAACATACGATCAATTTAGGCAATTTAAGTGAATGCGTATATTTGCGATATTTACTTTACTTTTCAACTTTCCAAATCAAATAAATTGCTGAAATTATGTATAAATATTTCAGAAAAATTTAACAGCAAGCAAAATTACGCGATGCGTAATTTAGATGCCATTTCCACTATTTTTTAATCAATAAATCTGCGATGCGGTTACTGACATTTATCGCAAAATGATCGACATAACGACTATAAAGATCTGACAACAACAATGTCACCACAATAAATATTGATATGGCAATCAATACCGATAGATCATATCCAAGTGTAGTATGGTGCAACAAAAAATTGAAGACAGGAACACAGACCAAATACATCAGTACCATATGCAATAAATAAATAGAAAAAGAGAGTTTTCCGAGCCAAACAAATATTTTTTGATCTAAAATCTCAGACATTTTTGTTGACATGAGGACACTATAGACGATGAAAAACCCAGATAAAAAGTTGCAGAAATCATAGGTATTTCCACCCAAATATTTGGCGATCCAAGCATAGGCATGACTGCTATTATGTGCCCCCGCCAAATACAGTCCGAACAAAAACATTGGTACTGCCCAGATAAATCGAATACTTTTACCGTATAAATAAGTATAAATGCCGATGATAAAACTACAGATACCGTAGAAAAAAGTAAGATCTTTCATATAAGCCAAAACTGGAAAGATCACAGAAGCAATAAAGAATAATGTGAGATTGATATTTTTTAAAAATAATAAAATAAACAACACAAATGAACCAAATAATTCGATTTGCATCGTCCAGAGCACCCAGTTTGAATCACTTGCTGCAAATAAAAAAGAACCGATTGTTCCTTCATACAGTGCTGTTTTTAAAGGAATAACTTGGTGAGCATAATCTTGAAACCACATATTTACTGCGGAAGCATCTACATGCACAGTACTCTTGACCAACCACGCAATAATACAAGATAAAAATACGGGTATAGCCAAACGCGGATAGCGTTTTATCGCCATAATTTCAATTTTTTTGGGAATATTTTTACTCTTACAGATGCTAAAACTGAGTACAAATCCACTTAAAACAAAGAAAACAAATACAGCAGCAGTACCAGAGTACCAAAAACCAAAAGGTGAATGGTGTATTAAATACACCCATTGATTTTCAGGTTTCTCACTGGTATCAAAATGATGCAGATAAGGATAAAAACTCAAACTCAGGTGTGAAAAAACCACAGCCAAGCAGGCAATCCCTCGAATACTTTCTGCTGCATTTAATTTTGCCATCTTTTACAATTTTCCAATCAAGTTGAGTTTTCACTCATTCCAATAAACAAAAATCCCACCTAAGTGGGACGTTATTCACGTGAATTTCTATTCTACAAAGGTGATACGACCATGTTCATCATGATGTACTGTACTGATTTTCTGACTACGTCCCTGCTCAATTTGCTCAACAGGAATTTCAAAATAATCAGCATAATCTTGAGTATCTTTGCGCTTTGGTTGTATCACTGTTTTTGAAGGAATAAAGTGACTCCAAAGTAGTAATGCAACTGCGCATGCCAGTAATGCAGTAATCCCATGCTGCACACCAACACCAAAAGCATGCAATACTTCATGCACCAAATGCGGTTTTTGCAGACCAATCAACCCGATAATCAGCATGATTGGTCGCCATAAGAACAGCCAGCATGCCCACATCATCGCAGTACTGGTCGTGGTTGCATAACGTTTATGCCACGGCAATTTACGGCGCAAGTCGATAATCAAATTATTTGATTTCATCTTTTTATTTTTACTCATAGCATCAATCGTTTATTCGAACACCACGGTCTGGGCTGACCCATCGCGCACGTTTACCATCACCACGGAGCAATACTTTTGGAAATGCAATAATGCTTGCCGTTACCGTAATCAACCAAAAAACAAATGGATACCAAATCATCCAATAATAGTTTTTAAATAGATTCGGTTCATAACGACTATCCATCCATTTGCTTAAAGCAAACTGAATTAAACAGGTCGCACCTAACAAAATTCCGCTGCCATAAGGTAAAAAAGGAGAGCTAATTCCCTCACCCATGATGCCATGGATTGGAATAATGAAATGTAATAACCAAATGATGGTCATGATCAGCATCAAATAAGACCAAACCAAAGTTAAAATCAATTCAATCATCAAAGGCCATAAAAAATTGAGCTTTGGTTTGACCAATACATCAATATTTTTAATCAACACCTGAGCGCCACCCATAGCCCAACGCAAACGTTGTTTCCATAGACCATTGAATGTTTCAGGCATCAAAATCCAAACCAATGCATTTGGCTCAAAACGGATATCCCAACCTGCACGCTGAAGTTTCCAAGTGATATCAATATCTTCAGTCAACATATCAGGTGACCAATAGCCCACTTCGTGAACGGCAGTTTTACGAAAGGCAGTGATCACACCAGAAACAGTAAATAAACGTCCAAAACTACGCTGAGCACGCTTGATCATACCGACAATAGATGAAAATTCACCGACCTGAATACGCCCAATCAAAGTTGAACGTGTACGGATACGCGGATTCCCTGTCACAGCAGCAACAGTTTCATCTTCAAGAAAATGGCGAACCATCCAAGTCGCGGCATGCGGATCAAGTAAAGCGTCGCCATCAATACCGAGAAGAAACTCAGCATCGGTCAACAAACTACCTGCTTGTAAGCCCATTGCCTTACCTTGGTTTTGAGCCAAATGAACAACACGCAATTTTTCATGTTTTTCAGCTAAACGATCCAGCACTTCGGCAGTATTGTCCGAACTACCATCATTGATCGCAATCACTTCAAAATTTGGATATTGCAAAGCCAATGCGTGGGTCAGTGTCTCTTCAGCATTGTCCCCTTCGTTATAACACGGTACCAAGACTGCAACTTTGGGATAACTACTCAAAGCTGCAGGTTCTTGATAAGGAGGCTCTTTGCGTTCTTTTCTATAGAAAATCAGCGCACCGATCATCCATAGATAAGACATGAACAATGGGTAGAAAAACACAAAGTTCAGTGCTGAATGCCAAAAATAATGTAAGGACGTCATTTTAAATTCCTTCTACGGAATCAGACGATTAGGTTGTAAATCAAAAACTTGACGCATAACCTTAGGATCTGGATGATTTTTAAATGGATCATCTGGATAATAGGCAACATGCATCGCACCTTGTTTGTACAATGACTTAATCGTATCTGCCATTTCTTCCGATGGAACAGGTTGATTTGTTCTCCAGTTCAAAGCCTGAAGTTCAAATACAGTTTTCTTTATACCTTGTGGATATTTCTTCACACGATTGACAATATCAGAATAGAATTTGTCTTTATCTGGTGCTTGCTCCATATAAGGCATTGCCATAATCGCTGTAAAATCATAACGTTTTAGCGATTGTTCTAAAGATTGAGAATACCAATTTTCAGAATAAGGATTGAGAGCAACTTGCGCATACATGTTGCGGGCAGTCACAAGATATGGTTGATATAGACGAAGCTCACCAGCCATTTGCATAGCAAGATCATCTATGGTTTTGGTTTTAAATGCAGTCCATTTCGACAACGCTTTATCGTCTTTACGTACTGCCTCTAAATTGGTTGATAAGCCAGCTTTCTTATAAGCCGCTAAAGCATCTGGGCTCGCATCTTCATAATCAGAAAGCGTCGTATCATCATGGAATAGAATACCATTAAATGTCGATGATTTACCTAAATCCTGATAAATACCTTTAATCACATTACGTGCTTCAGGTGAATAAGGCGATAAACGTTTATAGCCCATATTTAAGTGATCAGTATTTTTGGCTTGTTGCGTAACTACGACATGTTTTGAAGCAGGATTTGATTTTGGTAAATCCCATGCCATCAAAGGCATCCAAGCATATAGACGAGTGACTTGAGTACGAGACTGGATTTGCCAAGCAACACGGTTAAACAAGTCAGCACGCATTGGAATATAACGGTTCGGGAAATACACCATATCCGCAGAACCATCAGCATCAGGATCTGAGAATGCTTGTAAATAAACCGTATTCACTTTCATCGCAATGATACGATCAAGTAATAAGCCTAGATTTTTCTCTTGCTGTACGGGGTCTTTATCGTAGATATAGTCGATATCTACATGCATAATCTTTTGTGGACGATTATTATCCGTCAAACCCATTGAGCGAGTACGGATATCATCACCAATATCACTTGGAGAAGTTGAATTTTCGATTAAAATTCGATTGAGATGACCCAATGATTGCTTAACATTATTGGCACCATCATCCAAGGTTATCGTGATCGGCATGCCCAGTTTTTTTGCAATATCGACTGTTTGCATATTATAACGACCATAAGGCCAAACCATCACACGTGGACTACGGATACCATGCGCTTTCATCGCATCATTATTTTTCTTTAAATCATTATAAATACGGGCTGCATAGGCCTTATCACTTTCGTATGTTTTGGTTTTTTTATCATAAATACGAGTGGTTGCAGCAGGTTCTGAGTTTCCTTGAGGATTGCCTACAACACCATGATGTAAATCATAGCTATGGCTACCGATCTCAACAAAACCACTGTCTTGCATTTCTTTAATTTCAGACCAAGATAAAATCTCACTACGCTTGATCACTTCATCGCCAAATTGAACTTTTTGATTTTCTTTAGGTTCAAGCCATTTTCCGACAACTGCCAAAACCACTGGAACTTTATTGGCTTTTACAATTGGATAAGCGCTTTTATAAAATGACTGGTAACCGTCATCAACAGTGATCATGACAGGCTTACTCGGAAGTTTGTAAGTCCCGCTATGTGCTTTGATCAATTGATCTACGCTGACAAAGTTATACCCATTTTTTTTCAGCCATAATATTTGTTGCTGAAATTGTTGCGGGGTAATGGCGTACTGAGGAATCAAGGCATCTTTTTTATCCGTAATCTCATGATAACCAATAATCGTTAAAGTCGAAGGGTCCGCAACAGTCGTTTCAGCTTGGACAACAGCACTGACTGACATTGCCAACACGGAAAGGCAAGCTAAAACTGCGGGTTTAAAAAAACGAGTTACCATAACTATTGCTCATCATCTTGATTCAATCAGATATCGATATTTTATAAAAAGTTCACAACGAAAATATGAAACTTTTTATATGAATAAAATATCCAGTTAATTTGAAGCTTAATTTATAATTTATAAAGCTGAAACCAATCTTAAAACCAAACAATAATTTTATTAATTTAAAATACTTACAGACCTTAACCTCATACTCATAGTACCTTCACAATACAAAGAAATGATGACATGAAGAACTGTAATAGGAGAGATATTTTAAATGATCATTGTTGATTTCAATGCATAACTTCCGTTTACTTCTTGATCTATATAAAAAAATAAAGCCAGATTAGGCTTTATTTTTGCTTATACAGTTCTTTGAAAATTACTCATCACGTGTTTTGACATCAAAAAGCTCAATTTCAAAAATCAAATTTGAATTGGCTGGAATGATATTGCCCATTTTACGTTCGCCATAAGCCAAGTGTGAAGGAACGATCAATTTACGTTTACCACCGACTTTCATTCCAACAATGCCCTGATCCCAGCCCTTAATCACACGACCAGTACCAATCACACATTCAAAATAATTACCACGATCTATAGATGAATCAAATTTGGTTCCATCTTCAAGCCAACCTGTATAGTGTGTAGTAATCAAAGCACCTTTTACCGCTTCTTTGCCTTCACCTACTTTAAGATCAATAATTTCAAGTTCGTTTGACATGCAACACCTTATTATCCAGAGATTTTGGATTTTGAATCTTTATATGCTTGGGAAAATTCTGAGAAATCGTCCAGCACTTGAAGATAGTAATTATAAACATAATCGAGTAATTGTGCTTTGAATTGCCCTGCATTATTTGCAAATTCAATTAAACTATCAATATTGTCAGATCCCGATCGACCTGCCGAACGTAACTGTGAATATGCAACCAAACGAGCCATATAGTGACAAGCATCGGTCAGCTTTTTCGGCTTGTCTTTACAGGCACTAAAATCCATTTTGTCTTGTTCAGGTTGTAATTCTTTTACGATAAAATGTTCTTCATCTATATTGATTCGCGACAACCAACCTGGGGTGACATATTCCATATACTCTTGAATGGTTTGAATTCTTTCCGCCTGATTTTTCCAACTGGGTTGTTCTAACTTGATATATGGCGTTAGCGTTAATGACGAGTTTTGTGCTTGTTTGACATCAAACAAACTAAAACTTTGACTGTCATTTTGATAGACCAAAAACACATAACGTTTTAATCCGATACTGCCTGTGCCTGCTACACGTATCGCAGCATCTTGCACCTCAAAATTCTTCGCTTGGGTGCTACTCAGGGTATTGAGATAATCTGAAAAATAATTGATAAGTTGCGCTTTTTTGACTTTATCTTCTATCGCAAAATATTTTTTATTATCAATAATCCATGCTCTTTTTTGATTGCTAAGCAATTTTGATTTTGAATCTAAAAATGCTAGCTCATCACGGGTTTCGACACTTTTAATATATTTTTTCAATATCCCCTGAATGCTTTCTTTTTCGATGGCATAAGCTTTGCCCTTTTTTAAGGCATTGATATATTCATCAAATAATAAATCAACAATCGTTTTCAAAGCTTGATCGCTCAAATCTAGCTCTCGACCTGCCAAAAAAACACTACACAAAAAGCGTGCTATTTCCCATGTCGGATGAGCCAAAACTGCTTCATCAAAATCATTTAGATCGAAATACACAACTTTGCTATGGCTGCGATAAGAACCAAAATTTTCGACATGCAGATCGCCACAAATCCATGTTTTATTTGCATCCTGCCATGTTTGTTTCTGGGAGAGATCCTCATAAAACAAATGACAACTGCCACGGAAAAACCGAAACGCGCCACTCGCCATCAGTTTATATTTCATTGGGAGAAATTGTGGATTACGACCTTGATTATATTGAACAATTCTGTCTACAACCGTGCTCATGCTGCCTCCAAGTTGCTGAGTTTTATCTTTAAAACAATCTTATTAAAAATAATGTTTTAAAAACTCAGTTCTCTAATTTCTGTATCTGCTAATAAATATGTTGTTAATCGTTTATGATTTTGCGCTGATCCGATTAAAATCCAACGTCCAGTAATTTGTTTTTCTGTTTTATTTTGTACACCTCGAATCACGTGCATTTGAAAGCTTTTAAATAGTTCTTCATAACGATCTAAGGTTTCTTGTTGATATTCACAAACGATTCGATAACTACGTGATTGGTGAACATTTTCAATTTTATCTTGCACATAAACCAAAAGCACCAACACCACCAAAACCATAAAAGTCCCGAACAGGCTAAGTAAAATATATCCTGCACCCACTGCCATTCCAAGCGCTGCAACCATCCAGATCGTGGTCGCAGTGGTAATCCCAGAAATACGATTATCATCTTTAAAAATAACGCCCGCCCCTAGAAAACCTAGACCTGTCAGGATATTGGCTGCCAAGCGATCAGGATTTGCGACGCCGATTTTTATAGACAATATGGTAAATAAACACGAAGCCAAACTCACCATAATCATGGTTCGAAGCCCTGCCGATTTACTACGATATTCACGTTCTGTACCGATCAAAGCCCCAATAGCTAAGGCAATCAAAAGATGAAGGATGTCTGTTTCCATAGGCTGCTATTTTTTATGTTGTCTTACTGAGATATAGAATATTTTTGTGAAACTTTGCAAGATATTTTCTTAGTGAAATTTTCTTTTATTTTTAAACCTTTATTTTTATTAAAATATTTTCAAAAAATATAAATCAATAAACTAAATCAATGTATAGCCAGTAGGGTTTATTATCACGGATATGCTTATGATCGGGTAAATGCTATCTATCTAACAAAGCCATTTTGCTCCACTTTTGGGTGAGCAAAAGTGGAGCAATGATGGTCAGAGAAAGCTAATGCATAGAAATTAAAATATTGAAACAATCATACAGCTATAAAACTTTCCAAAGCACATGACAAATAAATCATTATTGCAATTGAATCCACTCAATCTCAGCTTGAGCTTGATCACCAATCAAAGTCCACTCCCCATCCATAACATTGAGTTGCAACTGCATGGTTCGCTCGCAGAGTGCCTGTATGTCTTGTGTGGTTTTTTCCGTCAATTGCCAAACTTGAACATTGGATAATGTCTTTAATTTACTATTCTTTTTATACCATTCAGCGACACTATTGCCATAAGCTACAACTGCAACTTCCTTACAACGACTGCTTGCTTTTTTGACTTTATCTTCATCTGGCAAACCCACTTCGATCCATTTAACCAATTGCCCAGTCAAATCCTTTTCCCAAAGTGCAGGCTCATCTGTTTCAAATAGATCTTTGGTGAACTCCAACTCTTCAGTCGCAAAACGTGCATAAGCCAATATGCGCACCATTAAACGCTCAATCGTTTCAGAAGGATGTAAAGCCAAAGTCAGTTGATAATCACCGTATTGATGAATATCCATATTTGCAATATTCAAATCAGCTTTATAAATTGTCGCTTTTAACGCCATAATCAATTCCTCAAATATGGCGCTAAGCATATCGGATTTTTATGATTTTAAAATGCTTTATTGCAAATTTAACTGGCATTCTAAAAGCAGAGCTTCAAGCTTTTCCCAGTCCAGTGGATTTTGGGTAATAATCTCGATTCGATTATCAATATTTTCCTCTGCCGACTTGTAGTTAAACTGCTCAGGATTGAAATTGAAACTTTTCCAACCTTGATCAGTTGAAAATATCGCTTTGATTCGTAGCCAATCTTGCAGATCACATAAAACATCCAATAAAGGATAAAATTCAAATTGCCATCTTTTAGGAAATTTCCAGCCCGCGACCATATAACCATTTGTACTTTCCACATAATGATAAGGCAGCTGTTTGATGACTGGCATCTCAGTAGATTCTGCTTGAGATAAAATGGTTTTTTGAACTTTCAATAATGGTTGAATTTTCCGTTGAATCGCAACATGATCCAGATCAATTTGCGCAAGTTCAACTTGCCCATGATCTGCCAAAATCCATGACCTCACATAAGCCTGATGATCTATTTTCAACTGTTGCAATGCATGTTGATCTTCACTATTCATCACATCTGTATGGGAGATCACCACGATTTCAGCAGCTTTAAGCTGATCTTGATATAAATTTTGTGTGCGCCAAGCCTCATCATGCAGACGACTACCATCCACAACAATGACCAAGGCTCGCATGTCGATACTCTGTTGCCAATGCGGTTCTGTTAATTGCTCAATCAATTCTGCAGGATGTCCAAGTCCCGTCGGCTCTATAAAGAGTCGATCAGGTTTGGTTTCATTCAAAAGTCGTGAAAGTGCAATTTGCATCGGCAACTGACTGCTACAACATAGACAACCGCCCAACAGCTCTTTGATTTCAAATCCTGAATTTTGCGGTAAGAGTTGCTGATCTATACCAATTTGACCAAACTCATTCATCAATATCGCCCATTTTTCATGTTCAGGCTTTTGCTTGAGCAAATGCTGTAAAACTGTAGTTTTACCTGCACCTAAAAATCCTGAAATGATATGGGTTTTAACTGCTTTATTTTGAAGAATTTTCAATTTTTTACTCAATCAATTGAAGACTAAACTTTAAAGGCTAGACATTGCAGACTAGGTCTATGAAACCTAGCTCTAGATATTCAAACATAAGCGTATAGGACTAAATCATCACGCAATAAAGATGAAATAGACATATTTGTTAGGTTAAAAATAACGAGAATAAATTGCAATGAATCCACCTCATCATACGTGAAATTGATAAATTCTGACGAATGGTGCAGTTTATTTATAAATGTTAATAAATTTTTCAGAATGGCTTGATATTCTATTTATTCAAAGATTTTATCAAAATTTAAATTTTGCAATCTTTTGAAATTTATCATAAAGTCTAAAGATAATTACATTAAAATTTGCGTGAAATATCAAAACATTCAATCTGATTTTAAAATTAAACTAGATTACTTAATCTGTTTATTCAATTCTACATTTTCATCATTTCTACACACTTTGTAAAAGCTGAGTAATTTTATAGCTTATTTTTTGTTCAATTCGACATAATTACATACATTTTACTTGGAAATAAAATTGGCTTTTTTACACAATACTGACATTTAACTTTGTTTTGTATCTTATTGTAAATCAAACTGTTTCGCTTTGTTGATTTGATTGCCGATTTGCCGTTTAGCTCTTAGCATGGGTCTAACTCCTCACGATGACTGAAGTAATCAGTTCAGTAGGATGTTTTTATTTTATAGATAGGATGCCAAACATGAAACTCGTTAAAATTTTATTAGCTACTACATTATCAATCGCTGCTGCTTCAACTTTTGCTGCTACTCAAGAAGCTCAAGATGACAATTCAACTGCTGCAACTCAAGTTGTAGGCGCTGAAGCTTCTGATTCATCTGCTGCTGCTCAACCTACAGCGGGTCAACCTTCTACAGAAAGCGCGGCTGAAGGTGCTACTCCAGCAACTGATGCTCCAGCAAACCAATAATTCAAGATTCTAGATCTCAATATTCTCCAGAATATTAGGTAACGATTTCAAAACCTGCTGGTTTTGAAACGGAACTGAGCCTTGCTACGGCTCAGTTTTTTTTTGCCTATTTTTTATGAGACTTAGACTTTTAAATCACGTGATTTATTGAATGAAAAACAAATTAGTCATCTAAAAATAAAAACAAAGAATAAAAATCTCAGCAAAATGCTGTTTTCTACTTTTTAGTTATCGCTATCACATCTCACTCTAAAACATTTAAAATATTAGTCATCAAATAAACAAATGACATTGTATATTTTTGATGAAATAACGATAGCTTAAATTGATCATTTGATCACTTATTCATATACAATAAAAATATTATTTATATTATATTTCAACAGGTTAAATAAAAAATAAGATTACACCTTCTATTTTACACCCTCTCTATAAACTATCGGTTAACTAGGCTTAAAACATGATTTGGGGCATTAATAGTCCTGTAGTAAACATGAATGGATTTTTGCTGTGAGTTCAAAGATGATTGATTTCACCACTGATGTGGCTATTTTAGGTGCGGGTCCCGTAGGTCTAACACTTGCCAATTATTTAAGTAAACAAGGCATCAAAGTCACTGTCGTCGAACAACTGGATCATTTGATTGATTATCCACGTGCGATCGGGATTGATGATGAATCTTTACGCACGATCCAATCTTTAGGCTTGGTTGAACAAGTCCTTCCTCACACAACTCCAAATCATGCGATGCGTTTTTTGACACCTAAAGGTCGCTGTTTTGCAGATATTCAACCGATGACTCGCGAATTTGGTTGGTCACGTCGTAACGCATTTATTCAGCCGCAAGTGGATAATGTCTTGTTGCAAGGCTTAAAACAATATCCAGATACTCAAGTTTTATTTGCTCGTCATTTAAAAGAATTTAGTCAAGATCAGCATGGCGTAAGCTTATTTATTGAAAATAAAGAACAACAACAAGAAACCGTGCATGCCAAATATTTGATTGCCTGTGACGGAGGTAACTCAATTGTTCGACGTACCCTCAACATTGGTTTTGAAGGAAAAACTGCGCCGAATCAATGGATTGTCATTGATATAGACAATGATCCATTGGCGACACCGCATATTTATCTTTGCTGTGACCCTGTACGTCCTTATGTTTCTGCTGCCCTTCCTCACGGTATTCGTCGTTTTGAGTTTATGGTGATGCCAGGTGAAACCCAAGAAGAACTCAGCAAACCTGAAAATATCAGCAAGCTATTATCAAAAGTTCTACCAAATACTGAAAATGTTGATGTTATTCGCCAACGTGTCTATACCCATAATGCTCGTATCGCAGATAAATTCCGTGTCGATCGTATCTTATTGGCAGGCGATGCAGCCCATATTATGCCAGTATGGCAAGGTCAGGGTTATAACAGTGGCATGCGTGATGCCTTTAACTTAGGCTGGAAAATGGCACTTGTCGTCAAAGGTGTAGCAGGTCCTGAGCTTTTAGATTCATACCAAATCGAACGCAAAGACCATGCCAAAGCAATGATCGATCTTTCAGTTATGGCGGGTAATGTGCTTGCGCCACCTAAAAAATGGCATGGTTTTGTGCGTGACAGTATTTCTTATGTTCTCAACTATATCAAACCGATCAAACAGTATTTATTGGAAATGCGTTTTAAACCGATGCCAAAATACAATGATGGCGCATTACTGGTTGATCAAAACAAAAACTCACCTGTAGGTAAGATGTTTATCCAACCTCAAGTAAAACTTGAAAATGGTGAAACAGTTTTACTCGATGATGTCATCGGCAACGATTTTGCCATCATCGCTTGGGGCGTAGATCCAAAATGGGGCTTAACTCAAGACAACATCCAAAAATGGCAAAAACTCGGAGTGAAGTTCATCCAAGTCTTACCTGCTGTTCAGCTTGGCAATGAAAACCGTAAACAATTTGAAGGTGTGATCACCATCGGCGATATCGGTACAGAGCTTCGTTCATGGTTCGGCAATACTGACCAATCGATGGTGGTATTACGTCCTGACCGTTTTGTGGCTGCGCTTGCAATCCCACAATCTATGAATGCCGTGAGTACTGCACTTTTTGCAAAGTTACACGCATAAGCATTTAAGCCTTAGATAAAAAAAGCCATCATAACGATGGCTTTTTTATTTGGCTAAAAATTAATGAATGGTTATCTCATAATTAAAATCTTCAGCAAAACCAAATGATTCACGATACTCTATCGGAAATCCTTCTATATTTTTTGCAATACGGCATACTTGTACCAATGCATCCGTCGCCTTATTTTTTAAATAAGGATCTTCTACATTTTTGATAAATGACAATTGTTCAACTGCAGAAGAGACAAACTGACCGCATTGTTCATAGTAAAAAGGATAGAGTAAATTGGCGAAATCCGATAACTCAATCTCTTTGAGTGCTGCAAAACGCGACTCTGACAACCAAATTTTTTCACTTAATACCACGATGTCTCCATTTAAACGGACACGTTCGATATAAATTAAATTTGCGTCGTCAGCAAGTTTCAACTTTTGATTGATTTCAGCAATCGCGGCAACGACTTCTAGTTTTTTGAGCTGCCCTTTCGGTTGAACGTCTTCACCAGACTTGTCTTTCAAGCGGAAAAAACGCATGAGCGAACTTGCAAAGTTAGGTTGTCTTAAAAAAGTACCTCTACCTTGTATTTTGACTAAAAGTCCATCTTCAACCAAGCATTCCACAGCTTTACGAACCGTACCAACAGATACATCATACATCGTCGCCAACTCTTGTTCAGACGGAATTGGTGTTTCAATCGTCCATTTGGAGTTAACTAAAAGTTTCTGTATTTGCCAGCGAACTTGTTCATATCTAGGCAATTTAAAATTTTTAAATGCATCTTCATCAAGCATTTGGGAACTATTTCAAAATTTCGATTTGACAATCATATCACATACGATTCTAATATAAAGATATAGACATATATATGTTTATATCTTTGCATGTATTTACAGGTCATATTCTGTCAAGGAGAGATGACAAATGACTATTCTTATTCTAGCTGCTTTAGCTGTGTCGATAGGCTTAGGCTATGTTACGAAGATAAATATTGGATTTTTCACCATTATTTTCGCCTATTTAATTGGTTGTTTTGGTATGGGTTTAAAACCTGCCGAAATCATCGAACTTTGGCCCGTGAAAATTTTCTTTATTATTTTTGCTGTAACATTGTTTTATAACTTCGCACTTGCAAATGGCGCATTAGAAAAATTAGCCGGTCATCTCTTGTATAAATGCAGAAAATTCCCGCAGCTTTTACCGCTTGCTGTGTTTTTTGCTTCGACCTTAATCGCGGCTCTAGGTGCTGGTTTTTATACCGTTTTAGCATTTATGGCACCGATTACCTTGTTATTGTGCAAAAAAACCAATATGAGCATGATCATTGGTGGTATGGCGGTCAATTATGGAGCGCTCGCAGGCGCGAACTTCATGACCTCACAAAGTGGCATTATTTTCAGAAGTTTAATGGAAAATGTCGGTATAGATAGTGCGACTGGTTTTACTTATGCGACAGGTATTTTTGTTGTTACCTTGATTATTCCAATCATCGTATTGGGTCTTTATACCCTTTGGAATCGTAATAGTAGCGCTATTCACATTGAAGATATCAAACCAGAACCTTTTGATACTAAACAGAAAAAATCAATTTTTCTGATTGTGTTAATGATGGTTATTGTGCTTATCTTCCCGATTTTAAATTTAATCTTCTCTGATAATGCGTTGATTGCTTTCCTCAATTCAAAGATTGATATCGGTTTTATCGCCATTATTTTTGCGCTAATCAGTTTATTGATGAAATTGGCTGATGAGAAAAAAGTGATGGCTTTGGTGCCATGGAATACGCTGATCATGATCTGTGGCGTTGGAATGTTGATTGCACTTGGCGTAAAACTCGGTTTGATCACTCAACTTTCTGACTGGCTCGCAAACAATGTTCCGCTTTGGTTAATTGCTATTTTAATTTGTTTAATTAGTGCAGTGATGTCGGTATTTTCCAGCACTTTAGGTGTGGTTACACCAACGCTCTTCCCAATTGTTCCTGCAATTGCATTGACTTCGGGTTTAAATCCGATGGTTCTATTCATTTGCATCGTTGTTGGTGCGCAAGCTTCCGCCATCTCCCCGTTTTCGTCTGGCGGAAGTTTAATTTTAGGTTCAGCACCAGATGGTGTCGACCGAAACGTACTCTTCAATCAATTGTTATTTAGAGCTGTTCCAATTGGATTAGTTGCCGCTTTGATTGCTGTACTTGTTTTAAAGTTTGTCATGTGAGATAAAAATGTTTGCTATTGATACGCATGCGCATGTTTTTTCAAAAAATGATCCATGTATAGCAACTGCAAGATATCAACCTGATTATGATGCTTCAGTTAGCCAATACCTTGCGCATTTAGATCAACATCATTTAAGTCATGGTGTTTTAGTACAGCCGAGTTTCTTTGGTTTTGATAATCATGTCATGCTTGATGCGATTGCTCAGCATCCCAAAAGATTAAAAGGGATTGCCGTCGTTCCATATACGATCACGATTAATGAATTGATTACTCTAAACAATCAAGGAATCGTTGGCGCACGCATCAATTTGTTTGGAAAAGAACTCCCAGATTTAACAAGCATAGAGTGGAAAAGCTTTTTAAATCATCTTTCCTTTATCAACTGGCAAATTGAATTACATGCACCACCCTCATATTTAGTGCAAATACTACCGTATTTAGCCGAATATAAGCTCAATGTTGTGATTGACCATTTTGGACGCATTGATCCAGAAAAAGGCATACTCGATCCTG
Organism: Acinetobacter gerneri DSM 14967 = CIP 107464 = MTCC 9824; assembly: GCF_000368565.1. Classification (GTDB taxonomy): domain Bacteria; phylum Pseudomonadota; class Gammaproteobacteria; order Pseudomonadales; family Moraxellaceae; genus Acinetobacter; species Acinetobacter gerneri. The sequence continues at coordinate 218,427 of NZ_KB849537.1, forward strand.
ATTATCAAAGCTTTTTGCAAATGTTAGATATTAATCAACATTGGATCAAAGTGTCAGGCTTTTATCGTATAGGAAAATTTCCTGAAAATGTTGCAAGGGCTACTCAAGCTTTTGAACTGCTCAAAGCAAAAGGCTTTTTGCCTAAAATGGTATGGGGAAGTGATTGGCCACATACCCAACATGAAAGTAGTGTAAATTATTCACAAGCATTTGAAACATTTAAGCAAATCGTTACAGATCCAGAAGATCGAAAACTGATCTTAGGTGAAAATGCCAAAAATCTTTTCTATTTTTGAGCAAAAAAAGTCGAAGTATAAACTTCGACTTTTTCAATTTTATAAGAAAAATTAGGCAAACATATCCATATAAAACTGCTCTTTTAATTTTTGTAAAATCAACTCAATCACTTCATTTTCCTGATTTTTTCTATAACTTGCATAGAGACCAATCGTTGGTAAAGGCTCAACGGTATTTTTTACCAAGATCTTATCACCGAGTAATGGAATCACATAAGCAGGCACTAAACTCCAACCTACACCCATTCCAACGAGATTGATATTGAGCAAAATATTTGTGGAAAATTGCACAATATTCGGCGCGAGTTTGGCATTTTTAAAGAAATCTTTGGTGATTTTATACAGCTGCGGTGATGAAGCCTCATCACTCATCACAAATTCCTGATGATTGAAATGCTTAATACTGATGTGAGATTGGGCTGCAATTGATGCATTTTTAGGAACAATCAAAGCCAGAGGCTCCCTAAAAATCTGCACATAACCAAACTTTTCACTGTCATCGACAAAGCGAGTAAATGCGATATCGATCTCACCTTTTTCCAAAGCTTTGATCTGCTCTATGTCTGTGAGACTATGAAAATTGATCTTTACATGCGGATACTGCGCGCGAATATTGGGCATGATATAAGGAAAAATCTTCATTTCTGCAACAGGAACAAAGCCGATATTGAGCTGATCTTTATTGGCATTGGCAATAAATCGAGCATCGTGTATAGCCTTTTCAGCATGCTCAATACTCAGATAAGCTTCTTTTAAAAAGGCTTTACCTTCTTCTGTTACGGTGACTTTCCGATTGGTCCGCACCAATAGCTGCACCCCAACTTCTTGTTCTAAATCTTTAATTTGCTGACTTAGCGAAGGTTGAACGGTACACATGCGCTGCGCAGCTTTGGTAAAATTCAACTCTTCAGCAACTGCAACAAAATAACGTAAATGTCTTAATTCCACGTAATTATCTCCCTTTCGCCAATTTTAATTTTTTAGCTACAGTAGATTGATAAATAAACAAAGTTAAAAAGCTAACCAATGCACAAAGCAAATAGCTCAACTCAAAACCAAATTTCGCAATAGTAAACCCGATGACGACGGAGCCAACCGCCATACCGAGATCAAACAAGGTAAAAAATGTTGAAATGGCATGTCCCATTCGATGTTTAGGAGAGGATTGAATTGCTAAAGTCTGAAAAGAAGGAAATAGAGAACCATACCCAATTCCAATAAAAATAGCTGACAACCAAAGAAGCCATTGGTTATCCACAAAACTCAAAACAATTAGACCTAAAGTAAAAAATATAAACGAAGGCACAATTACCGAACTTGGACCAACACGGTCATAAATTTTTCCTACCCAAGGTCTCACCACGATCATAGACATAGCAAAGACAACAAAAAATAAACTGGTATAAGCCAATAAATGCTTTGTTTCGCTATACGCTGTGATAAAACTCATGACACTTGAATATGCAAATGCTGTAAGCAAAGCGACAAAGCCAATTGGCACCGAACGTTTTTCTAATAAATCATCTAAAGATAAAGCGCTTTTTTTAATAAATTGTTTTGGCTCTATAACACGACTTTTTTCTACTTTATCTTTTATAGGTATCATCAAACAAAATGAGAAACCTGTACATATAATAGCAGTTAATAATGCAAATAGCACTCTAAAATCAACAAATTGTGTAATAGTTAAAGCAATAAAGGGACCCAAGACCACAGCCAAATTGGTCGACATGACATAATAACCGATGCCCTCACCCTTGCGATGCTCAGGAATAAATGCAGTCGCAATGGGTACAGCTACTGTCGTTAAGATGCTAAACCAGATGCCATGAATGAAACGGACGAGAAGTAAAAACCAGAGACTATCCACAAAAAGATAACTAAAAGCACAGATGACAAATAAAGCTTCCGAACCACGAAATGCCCTTTTATAGCCAATTTTTTCGATAATAAACCCAGAAAATGGGCGCACAGCAATCGAAGAAAGCAAAAATAAAGTCAGCGATAAACCCGCTTCTTGAATATTTCCACCCAAATCTTGCATGATATAAATCGGCAAAATTGTTAAAAAGGCAAAATAATAAGTAAATAAAAACAAATTATTCAAAACACAAAGAATAAAGTTTCTATTCCAAAGCCGATTGGGTATCAATTCGAGATCGTGCATATCAGTATCTCAAATCATCACTGCACGCGCACAGGACTAAGGATCATTTTAACCAATTGATCAATATAGTCTTGATCTGGGGCGTGATTGAAAAAAATAATTTGGTAATGGATCGGGGCATATAAACTATCAAGCATCAATTCAAAGGGATAATCTGATGTGATTTCCCCGTTAGAAATTGATTGCTGAATCAGCTTATGCATCTCTTCACGTTTTGGGCGTAAATACTGTCTAAAGAAATTGCCAGCAGCTTCACGATGTTCAGTCATCACAATCAAAGCTGCACGACCGACTTTGGTTTGCAATACTTTGGATAATTTGAGTAATTGAATTTTGAGATTTGACTCAAGACTTTTAGAATAATCCAAATCAAAAATGCTTAAAGTCTGCAATTTAAACACTTCAAAAACCAACTCTGACTTATGTCCCCACCAGCGATAAATTGTTGATTTTCCGACACCTGCACGAGATGCAACATCTTCAATAGTCAAATTGACATAGTCATGTTCGTCCAATGCCGCCATCACAGCATTTAAAATTTCCTGTTTTTTTCGAGATGTTTTTTCTATATCAACCATAGCCAATCCATGCACAATCGAAACGATACGTATCGTTTTATTCTAAATTTAAACTGAGTGAATTGGTATACTTATTTTCATTTTTAACAAAACAAAAAAAGACCTCCTATGAGGTCTTTTAGAATTTGTAATTGATTTATATCAATCAAACAATTAGTGCTGTGCTTCTTTTTTATAAATACTGCAAGAAGGATGATGATTTTCCTGTAAACGTGCGATTTTGCGTTGTTCAGCAGCTTCAAAGCGACAACGTTTCCAATCATTATCCAAATCCAAAGCTGGTACTTGTTGTGGTTTACCATTTTCATCCACAGCAACCATGGTAAAATAGCAGCTATTGGTATGACGAACTGTACGTTTTTGGATGTGCTGTGCTTCAACACGAATACCGATTTCCATAGAAGTACGACCAACATGATTGACGCTCGCCAAAAATGTCACCAATTCACCCACATGGATCGGCTCTTTAAATGTCACTTTATCTACGGATAAAGTCACTACATACGTACCTGAATAGCGACTTGCACATGCATAAGCCACTTGGTCAAGCAATTTCAAGATCGTTCCCCCATGAACATTACCTGAAAAGTTTGCCATATCAGGCGTCATCAAAATTGACATATTCAGTTCAGATTGGTCATCTAAAGGTGGAAGCATTTGATCAAGAGGTGACATGCAGTTTCGACTCTATTTAGGACAAAAGAATTTCGATATTATTATATCCAAATTACACAAAAAAATGTGTTTAAATCCATAATTAAACGTAATCAAAATAAAATATTTTGATTATCAAAAAGATATAGATTATAAAATATAAAAACTAAAGCTTATACAGGATTTTCCTCAAGCGCAATTAGCATTTCACCTGCGATATTGTCGTAATGTAAAACGGATTGACCTGCAACACGAAATTCGATCGCATAAGTTTGATCAATTGCATTGATATCAATAATTTCAAATGCCATTTCTGGGGTATTGGCAAGCATGACTTTTTGCCCGCATGCAAAGTTTTTCATTTAAAAATATTCCCTTGTTTATTTAACGTTTTACTTGGATTTAAATAATTTTCATAGCCAAGTTAAACTACTGAGAATCGTAAAAATTGTCGAGATCTATGCGACTAAAGTGAATCTAAATTTAGATCAATATTTTTATCGCTTAGATGAGTATCTAAAATAAAAAACAAAAATAAGCAACTGATTCTAAATGTTATTTGGATAAACCCAACTCAAAATCTAAAATTTAGTTTTGAACTTGCAGATTTTTCAATGCCTTTTTACTCGGATCTTTTGCATTGAATACCGTTTGGATTTTATTTAATTGTTGCATAGCGGCATCTACGCCTGATTGCATAGTCTGTTGACGCTCACTCACATCAAAAATATGGGCTTTTTCACGTAAATCAGGCTGGATCACCACATCAGCATTTTTTAACTCTTCTGCCGCAAGTTTGTTTTGCATAATGTTGATATTTTGGTTAAATAAACCCCAAATATTTGTGGTTTCTGTATAAAGTGGTTGCGCCAATATATCCACGGCGATCACAATATCCGCACCTAAATCCCGCGCAACATTGACAGGAACAGGGCTGACCAGACCGCCATCTACATACTCTTTACCCTGAATTTGTGCAGGAATAAACATACTTGGTATAGATACAGATGCACGAACAGCTTGTCCTGTATTCCCCTGATTAAAAACAACTCTTTTGCCATCTTTAAGCTCAGTTGCTACCACATACATTGGAATTTTTAGTTTTTGCAATGGTGTATTTTCGACTTGCTGATTGATATAGTCTTGAACCTTATCACCATCAAAGAAGCCTTTTTTGGCAATTTTAATATTTCGAACATCTCCGACTTTCATATCAAGTGCAATTTCACGTAATTGCTCAGCGTTTTTACCACTGGCATAAATTGAACCCACAATACTGCCCGCACTGGTTCCCACGATAAAGTCAGGTTTGATCCCATATTCTTCTAAAACTTGAATCACCCCAATGTGTGCATAACCTCGTGCACCACCACTTCCTAACACCAATGCAACCACAGGTCTTTTCTGTTTTTGGTGGATATATTCAAAAGGATGTTGTGGAATATTTGATGTTGCCTCTTGGGCTTTTGACATAGCATTGTCATGATGAATTGCTAAACTTTGGCAACCACCTAGTACAAGTGCAAAACTTAAAGTCATTATTTTCAAGAAATTCATCAAATCACATTATTGTAAAAAACACACAGCGGATAATCTAAACACAAAATTGTTCATCTTGCTGTTATGTTTTTTTACGCTATCTTTTATAAGTCGATTATTGTTTTGAAAATTAAAGTTAATTTAACATGCAAAAAATAAATCTATTTACAATTTTCTACGTATTTCTAAAACTGGGCTTAACATCTTTCGGAGGACCTGCTGCTCATTTAAATATTTTTAGACGAGTATTTGTTCAAGAAAAAGCGTGGCTCACTTCACATGACTATCAACATCTCATCGCGCTTACTCAACTTTTACCCGGTCCAAGTAGTAGTCAAGTTGGCATAGCCATTGGTTATCTTAAACATGGTTACTTAGGCTCTGTATGTGCTTGGGTAGGTTTTACCCTTCCCTCTGCATTGATTATGATGAGTTTGGCTATTTTTGATTTCCAATTTTTTCAGTTTTTACAACAACCTAAATCTATTTCAGCTATTCAAATCATTGTTTTAACTGTGATCAGTTTTGCCTTTTGGCAAATGCTCCGTAGTTTCTGTCAATTTACTTGGCAATATCTACTAATGCTACTCTCTTGTGCCTTATTACTTTTCCCACTGGCCATTAACCCATTTTTCATCATTGTCCTAAGTGGATGTATTGGCTTGCTGATTTATCGCACCCAAAGTATTAAAACAGCAAAGATCGACTGGAAAATGTTTAAAAATAATAAAACTGGATTGCTTTGGATGCTTGTATTTTTCAGCACTTTTTTGGCTTTATTTATTTTAAAAATCACACAAGCCAATATGCTCAATCAAAGTATATTTGGCTTTTACTCAACGGGTTCGATGGTCTTTGGTGGTGGACACGTGGTATTACCACTATTGCATCAGGAGTTTGTAGAAACAGGATTGATAGAAACACATCGCTTTGAAATGGGCTATGCTTTTGCGCAATTGATGCCAGGTCCACTCTTTAGTTTCGCCAGTTATCTCGGGGCACTACTCCCAATTACAGCATCTCCTGTGGTCAATAGCGTGATTGCCACTGTTTTTATTTTCCTACCTTCATTTTTTTTGATCTTTGCTTGTTTGAAATATTGGTCGCTGCTTATTTCAAATCAAAGGATCCAATTTATAGTTTTCGCCATTAATGCGGCTGTCGTTGGCTTATTATTAGCAACAGTTATTCCAATGGGGATGCTAAGTTTAAATAGCTTTAAAGATGCGCTTTGTGCCATTTTATTGTTTATCTTATTAAAATTGAACATATCTATTTTCATCAGTTTTCCACTGATTTTTGTGCTGTATTTTTATTTTTAAACAAAAAAATAGAGATCACAAGGATCTCTATTTTGTATTCTAGGTTTTGTTCAAACTTAGAAGTCGTATTTCGCCATAACGCCTAGGCGGCTGTCACGACCAGTGCGAATATCTGCATCACGTTCACCGTACACATATTCAGCACCTAATGTAATCGGTTTAACTGGATTGTAAAGTACGTTTAACCAACCTTGTTGAATCTTGTCATTTTGACCAGCTTTAGCATCGTCATAGAAAATCGCGCCATAACCTAAAGTACTACGCCATTTTGGATTTAGCTTATAAGTCAGACCTACTGTTACTGCATCAAACTCATTTAGATCATAATCTTTCTTAGCAGTATTAAGTGTCGCTGCATTTTCAGAGAAGAGTAGGTAGAAATCATCGCCCTTAACATGCGAATAATCTGCATTTAAGATCAACTGATCTTTAAGCAATTTGATGTTTGTACCTAAACCAACACCCCAGCCTAAGTCAGTTTTGTCATTATACTCTTTACCTGCTTCAACAAGACGACCACGAGTCTCTTGAAGCAATGCACGTGCATTAACTAAACCTAAGCCATCTGGAAGTTTATAGCTAATTTTACCAGTAGCACTAGGGAAACGGTTGTCAGAACGACCTTGCTCTAAACCAACTGCATAAGCCGTATTTGCATTGATTTTATCAGCATAACGAACCATTGGCGTACGTTTAGTACCAACACCCAAAGGCGAACCAAAGTCAATCATTTCTGGTTGAGTGTCAGTTGATAAGAACGAAGATGTTGTTTGACCGAATAACCAATTGTTATATGTCAAGTATGCATGACGAATACGAAGACCGTCGTTAGTACCAGCGAAGTCAACTTCGATTTTACCGCCGACATCAGCACCTTGAACTGGTGTTTTAAAGTCTAAACCAAGACGAGTCGTTTTAGCTGTCGCATAAAAACGATCTTTGTTTGGGTTTACTACACCATTAACTGGAACACCATTTAAATCCACTTTGTTTGGTGCGTTAAAGATACCGTCTGCACCTTTAAATGCATATTCTGCATCAGCACGTACGAAACCGTAGATGTTTACACTTGCACCAGATTTAGAAAGTAAACCAGATAATGTAGGAGCTTGGGCTGGAGCAGGAGCTGCAGCTTGAGTTTGAACTTCTTGAAGTTGAACTTGCTGACGTTGTTGTACTTGTTGTTGCTGCTGAATTAATGATTTTAGTTGAGCAACTTCTTCACGTAACTGTTGAATTTCAGCTTTGTCAGAACTGGCTGCATTCGCGGCTGTCATCATCAAAGCTGTTACTGAAAGTGCTAAACCCTGTTTAACTAATGACTTACTGAGCTTAAGACTCATGTAAAACTCCTCACCTTACTTATGTTTTGCATCCTGTGCATTTAGAATCATTATTACTCCCCAAAACTACTCAAAAGCTGGGAAAATACAGCCTTTTTTAATCTCGTAGTAAATACAACTCTACGCGGTTAATACAAATGCACGTTTAATGCCTGTTGTAAAAATTATAAAAGCTTTGAAACACAAATGTAACACAATGTGCGATATGTATACATATGTGTTTAATTTATATAAACCAAAAGCTTTATTAAAATCAGTTTTACCGAATAGATTCTTTTTTTCAATTCTTTTTTCAGATTAACTATGCATAAATTGATATAAATTCTTACATTTAGAGAAATGTCTCGTAAATTTTTCTAAAGAATGTTCGACTATGGTATATAGTTTTTCGTGGAAAAATTACAAAATAAATGGAATAAATATGTCTTTAGAACGAGTTCAACACGTTGATCAGACCATTAGTACACGTCATTCGGTCCGCGCCTTTCTAAATCAGCCCGTCGAAAAGGACACAATTAAAGACATTTTAAGGGTAGCATGCCGTGCACCATCAGGGACCAATATTCAACCTTGGAATGTTTATGTGGTCACTGGTGGAACACGTGATGAACTTGTTAAAAGAGTTTGTGAAGCACAAATGGAGCTATTTTTTCAGCCACATTTAAAAGAAAAATATCAAGAAAGCTTTGCTTATTATCCTGATCAATGGCTTTCCCCTTTTATCGAGCGTAGACGTGAAAATGGCTGGGGACTTTATGGCTTACTTGGTATCGAAAAGGGTGAAAAAGAAAAAATGGCACAGCAGTTATTGCGTAACTTCAAACTATTTGATGCACCTGTTGGGATTTTCTTTACTGTACACAAATCACTAGGCATTGGTTCAAAAATGGATATTGCCATGATGATGCAAAATGTCATGATCGCTGCAAAAGCTCGTGGCTTAGACACATGCCCTCAAGCCGCTTGGAATCATTTTCATCCTATAGTACTGGATGTGCTCGGTGTTGATGGTACTGAGGAAGATTTGGTTTGCGCTATCGCTCTTGGCTATGCCGATCCAGATGAAATCGTAAATAGCTTTATTACACCGCGTTTAGATGTTGAAGATTTTACAGTATTTTTAGATTAATTTAGGGGAGCAAATTACTCCCCTTTTCTTATAATAAATTTTAGATGGCTTTTTTCTGCATTTCTAAGCGTTTTGCCACCATGTAAATAGCAGCGAGTCCGCTCAAAGTAAACAGGAGCATCAAGACGCCCATATTGATCAAATCATTCCAAACCAAAAGATTGAGCAATACACCACCAATTAACCCACAGCTAAACTGCATGCTGCCCATGATTGCACTGGCAGTACCCGCTCTCGCACCTTGCTCTGACATTGCCAAAGCCATCGCATTAGGACCTGTAAAACCAATCCCCGAAACCACCATAAACATGCCACACATGACCAATGCCAAAGGTGCATCATGCATCAATCCCGAAATCGTGATAATGAGTGCACCCACAACTTGGATGAAACCTCCCATTTTTAAACGTTGAACAACTTTGAGTTTGCCTGCTAAACGTTTATTGAGCGAAGATAAAATAATGATCCCAAAGGCATTAAAACCAAAAATATAAGCAAAAAGCTGTTGATCTAGATGATAGCCATCCATCAATACTGCTGGCGCTGAACTGATATAACAAAATAACGCTGCACCTGTTAAGCACCCTGCAAGCATCGGAAAGCGGAAACTTTTATCTTTAAAGATTGCACCGTATAAAATAAAAACCTGACTAAATGATAAATTTAGTCGACGTTCTACCGCCAAAGTTTCTTTAAAGAAGAAATGCACACAGAGAAAAAGTCCGCATCCAATCAATGCCAAAGCTACGAAAATGGCACGCCATTCAAAAAACTGTAAAATCCAAGCCCCCAAAGTCGGTGCCAGAATTGGCGCGATACCCATCACAATCATCATACTGGCAAAAGCCTGAGCCGAACCTTGTACATCCAATTTGTCACGAATCGCGGCACGTGCCATAACCACACCAACACAGCCACCAAGTGCTTGCAATATACGCGCTGCGATCAAACTCCATTCATCACCTGCCAATGCACAAAACAGACTGGCGATGGCATAGAGCGCCATTCCAAAATACAGTGGTTTTTTACGTCCAATTCGATCACTGATAGGACCGTAAATTAACTGACCGATTGCCAAACCTAGAAAATAGGCAGGAAGCGTATTTGCGATTTGTTGAGTTGTAGTACCAAAGTCATGTGCCATTTGTGGCAAAGCAGGTAGGTACATATCAATGGATAATGGTCCTAGCGATGTAAATAACGCCAATAACACAATCCAGCCCGTTGAATACTGCTTTCCAGCGTTTTGTCCAGACATAGAAAATTTCAGTTTTTAAATCATGATCAATACAGACAAGTTTACACGGATCATCGTATAATTTGTCTATTCAACACATAATTGTTCACATTTTAACTAAATTATTCGCATGGTTTTTAACCATAAAAAAATGGGTAAGGATTTAATTTTGAAATCTTGGCTTACGCGACTGAAACAAGCGACATACAACACCACATTTATGTATAACCTGAGAATGGTCATCGCATTTTCTGGTACCGCTTTTGTACCGTATTTTTTAGGGCATCAGCTCATGACCATTCCCCTTACACTGGGGGTTCTTGCGGCAGGTTTAAGTGATATTGATGATCGCTTTTCTGTACGTATCATGAATTTGGTTTATACCTACATCGGTTTTTTTATCACAGCAGCCTCAATTCAACTGTTATTTCCCTACCCAATTTTATTTGCGATTGGTTTAATCATTTCTTGTATAGGCTGGATTTTACTCGGTTCACTCGGCCGTCGTTATGCCACCATTTCATATGGATGCTTGGTGGTATCCGTCTACTCCATGCTCGGTGTGCATCTATTTGAACATTGGTACACTCAGCCTGTGTTATTGGTGACAGGTGCAGCGTGGTATGGACTGATTTCTACGATTAGCTTTCTACTTTTTCCTGTACGCCAAGTCCAAGACAAATTGTCCCAATGCTATTCGTCTCTGGGCAATTTTTTATATTCAAAATCAAATTTGTTTGATGTGGATATGACGGCCAGCAGTTACCAAAAAAGTATGATCAACCTCACCCTTGAAAATGGGCAATTGATCGGCATTTTCAACGATATGAAAACTGCCCTACTGACCCGTTTAAAAGGTGACCGAGGTTTACAAGATACCCGCCGAAGTTTGCAATATTATTTTGTAGCGCAAGATATTCATGAACGTGCTGATTCTGCACATATTGATTATCAAAAATTGGCAAAAATGTTTGAACATAGCGACATTCTATTTCGATTCCAACGAATTTTATCTCTGCAAGGCAAAGCCTGTAAGGATTTGAGCGATAGTATTTTGCATCGTTCGACCTATCAGCATAATAGCCGTTTCGAATATGCTTTTGAAAATCTTAGAAAATCCTTAGATAAGCTAAGAAATGATCAGTATTATGACCAAATTTGGGTCAATGCACTCTTTGCACTTTATCAAAATTTAAAAGCGATTGATGCACAACTTAAAAATATCGAAACAGTCCGCAATATCAAACTTGATAAAACCAAATATATCGAAAATCAGCTTAAAGACGACGATCTCAAAGGCATGCAAGACATTTGGATTCGCATCAAACAAAACCTGACCCCAGAATCGGTATTGTTTAGACATGCAATCCGTGTATCAGTGGTACTTTTGATTGGCTATATTTTTGTTCAAATTACCAATATTCAGTATGGCTACTGGGTTTTGCTCACCGCTTTATTTGTCAGCCAACCTAACTTTAACGCCACTAAACGTCGTCTCAGATTACGAATCATAGGGACTTTAGGTGGGATTATTGCAGGATATGCCATTTTATATTTTGTGCCCTCCGTCGAAGGTCAATTGGTCGTCTTGGTCCTAAGTGGCGTGTTGTTCTTTGAACTTCGCAGTAAACAATATGCGCAAGCGACTGCTTTTATCACCATTTTAGCTTTGATGAATTTCAACCTAGATGGCTTAGGTTTTTCTGCTGCTCTACCCCGCATGATCGATACCGTTATCGGATGTGCTTTGGCGTGGTTTGGGGTGAGTTTTATCTTCCCAGACTGGAAGTTTAGACGTTTACCGCACAGTATCAGTCGCTCTTTAAATGCACAGTGTAATTATTTGGCTGAGGTTGTTTCCCAATATCATCACGGCAAAAATAATGCACTCAACTATCGTGTTGTTCGTCGTGCTGCTCATAATACCGATGCTGAAGTTGCTTCATTGATTTCTACTTTAGCGACTGAACCCGATATTGATCCAACCCAAAAATCATTGGCATTTGAGTTTTTATGCCTAAATCATACTTTTTTAAGTTATATAGCTGCACTCGGGGCACATCGTGAAAAAATTGATGATCCTGAAATTTTAAAATTACTTGATCAAGCCCTTGATGATATACAAGGTGCGTTATTGCGTGACGAAGTTCCCGATCTGACTGCACACAATATGCTACAAAGTGTCCGTCAGCGTCTAAATCAAAGTGAACATGACTCCCCTAAATCACTGATTATATTGCAACAGCTTTCATTAATGTTTAGTATTCTCAAGTCCTACAGTACTTTAAAACAAAGTTTAAGTCACGATCGGGACAACGATGCAACTGAACTCGCTTCACTCTAAATAGGCTGGTAAATTGGTACAATATACTCCCTCGTTTAGATAATTTAATGATAAACTCTGACCAGTTTAAAATTTGCTACTGACACTATGACCGCAAAGAATATTTACGCATACACATTACAACCAGTTCCATACGAAGTTTCAGAAGCTGAACAACGTCATGCACAACTGTTGATTTGGCGCAGCACCAACAAAATCGGTACTAAAGCTTGGGCAATTATGGGCGTGGTTATTGCGCTTGCTTTGCTTGGCATCGTATTCATTAAAAACTACTCAACCATCTTGTTTTGGATCATGATTGCCTGCGTGGTGATTTATTTATTGATCCGTAAATTTGGCTTGGAATGGTACGTAAAACGTAAAATGAATGAATTTCCTGCTCAGGAAATTAAAGGCATTAAACTCGGTGTACAACCACACGGCATCGTGATGCGCCAACAAATGGGTGTCCAAGAAGGTGTTGGTGCGATTTCATGGAAAGATATCTATGAATGGTATGATACTCCTGATTTTATGCTGCTCAATTTTAAAGTGAAAGAACAACAAGGTGCATACATCTTACCTAAGCGCATGAACACAAAAAATTTCTCTTTTGAAACCATTCGCAAGCATCTTAAAGAAGTTGTAGGCACAGCAAAAACGCTATAATTTTAGCGAACAACGCAATTCAGTTGTGAAATGCCATCAGACCCTAAAGACCTCCAAAATATGGAGGTCTTTTTATAAACAATAACAATTATGCAATAAAAATGATAATGAGAATGAATATTATCTTCAAAATCCATTTTTTCTTCTAAATCTTGCTTTATAATGCAGCAATTCAAACTTCAACTTCACACCACTCATGCTTAAGAAATTTTTTTTCCAGATCCACTGGTTTCTCGGGATTACTGCTGGCTTGATACTGTCCATTATGGGACTGACAGGCGCGATTTTTTCATACGAACAACCCATTCAAAAATGGATCAATCCCAGTAGCTTTACGGTTGAAGTTCCAAATCATCAAAATAAACTATCCCCTGCTGAAATATTTCAACATTTTCAAAAAAATACACCTGATATAAAAATAAATAGCATTACCATTGATCAAGATCCAAGCGCTTCAAGCAGCATCAACATCGTAAAAGAAGGTGCGCGTCGAGGCTATACCATGATGATCAACCCTTATACCGCTGAAGTATTACCTGAAGTCAAAGGTCGTGAGTTTTTTGCTTTTATTCAACAATTACATCGTAATTTGACTGCTGGCGAAGTAGGTAAGCAAATTACTGGTGCATGTACATTGATGTTGCTGTTTTTTATTTTCAGTGGTCTATATCTACGCTGGCCGAAAAAACATACTTGGCGTCAATGGTTTGTGATCAAACCCAAACTCAAAGGTCGTAACTTTCTTTGGGATTTACATGCTGTCGTTGGGACTTGGGTTATTGTCTTCTACTTACTATTAGCTTGTACAGGTCTGTTTTGGTCATACGATTGGTGGCGTAATGGCATGTACAAAGTCATGGGGGTTGAACGCCCTGCTCCGCAAATGCAAGGCGAAGGTGGTAAAGGACCACGCGATGGTGAAAACGCCAGAGGCCCTCGTGATGGTGAAAACGCCAGAGGCCCTCGTGATGGTGCAGATGCAAATCCAGAAAATCGTCAAGGTGATCGTGCCAATTTACAAGGCAATGAAAACCGCTCAGCAAGATCCGAGCAAGGTCGTCAATCTGAGCAAGCCAATGATCAACGTGATCAAAAAGAAGGGAAAAAAGGTTTATCACCAGAACAAGTTAATCTTGCTTTAACCCAAACTTGGACAGCGATTCAAAACAATCTTGGACATGGTTATTCTAGTATTAGTTTAAATATTCCTAAAAAACCTGATGGAAAACTGGAAATCACTTTTGTGGATCCTGTTGTTCAACACGAACGAGCACGTAACAAAGTCAGCTTTGATTATCAAAATGCACAATTTGGCAAATTTGATCTCTACGAAGACAAAAAACTCAACGAAAAAATCATGTCGAGTATGTTGCCAGTGCACCGTGGTAGTTTCTTTGGTCCAGTCTACCAATTCTTAGTAATGTTAGCGTCATTGATGATGCCACTGTTCTTTGTCACAGGTTGGATGCTTTATCTCAAACGACGTAAACAAAAGAAATTGACCTTGGCTGCACGCAATCTTGCACCGATGGGTACACTTGATCTCAATGCTACACCGTGGTTAATCGTTTATGCATCACAAACTGGTGTCGCTGAACAGTTGGCTTGGCGTACTGCTAGCAGTTTGCGTGAAGCATCTTTGCCAAAAAGTGTTATCGCCATTCAAAAGCTAACCAGCAATGATTTGAAAAATGCGCTACATATTATTTTCATTGCTAGTACTTATGGCACAGGTGAAGCACCAGATTTGGCAACCAGTTTTAGCAAAAAATTGATGCATGAAAAACTTGATCTTTCACATCTAAGTTTTGCTGTGCTGGCTTTAGGTTCTAAAGAATATCCAGAAAGCTACTGCCAATTTGGTCATGGAATCGCGGCTTGGCTCAAAGAAAATGCTGCTCAAGCGCTCTTCCCTACAGTTGAAGTGGACAATGGCAATCCAGCTGATCTACAAAAATGGAATACAGCACTTGCTGCAGCAACACAACTTGATTTACAAGAAGTTGTGATTGAAAAAGCATTTTCAGAGTGGTCATTACAACAACGTGACTTACTCAATCCAGACAGCTTAGGTGCGCCTGCTTTTCATATTCAGTTAAAAACCACGCAAGAACTGACTTGGCAAGCGGGTGATATTGCAGAAATTCAAACAGCAAATAGCATAAATCGCGTTCGAAAATTCTTGGAAAAGTATCATATTGATGCAAATACTCAACTCAGCACGACTGGGCAGACCATTGCACAGGCATTACATGAAAAAGATCTCAGTCAAGAGCTTGATTTTAATGACTTAGATGATTTAGTTGCGAAACTACCTCTACTCCCTACCCGAGAATATTCGATTGCGAGTATCCCATCTCAACAGGTATTGGCTTTGGTCATTCGCCAAACTATTGATGAAAATGGTGAATTAGGCTTAGGTTCAGGCTTCATGACACAGCATCTCGCTTTGTATGACAAAGTGAATGTCAATATCCGTACAAATGAAGCATTCCATCTCATCGAAGGTCCACGCCCAATCATCTGTATCGGTAATGGTACAGGTATCGCTGGATTGATGAGTTTATTGAATGCACGTATCGAGGATGGGCAAGCTGAAAACTGGTTAATCTTTGGTGAACGTCAATCTGAACGTGACTACTTCTTTAAAGACACCATTCAATCTTGGCAAGAAACTGGCAAGTTAAAACGCTTAGACCTTGCCTTTTCACGTGATCAAGAACATAAAGTCTATGTTCACCATAAGCTCCGTGAAAATGCTGATATGTTGAAACAATGGCTTGAAAATGGTGCAGCTATTTATGTATGTGGCAGCATTCAAGGAATGGCTGGAGGTGTAGAGCAAGCCTTGATTGATATCTTAGGCGTTGAAAAGCTTGATGAACTGCGTGAGGCTAAACGCTACCGCCGAGATGTATATTGATTTTCACTTGTCCTGTTTATTTGATGAATAATCATTTAAATTGCATATAAATGAATACACATTTTTAATCATCAAAACCAGAAAAAGACCTCAGTTGAGGTCTTTTTTATGTGCTCAATGATTTAGATTTAATATGTGAAAAACCACATCTAAAGTATTAACTTGAGAATAAACCATCATAAAATACTATTATAATTTTCAATTTATAAATACAGATTAGCTCTAATAGTTTTTATATTGGAAATAAAACAAATAAATTTTGCGTTCTCATTTAAAAAATGAAGTAAATATTAATTGTTTGTGTGTTATTAATTTAAAATACTTTATTGTTATGTTATAACATTACATAAATTCATCAGGCTATTAATTATATGCGACTCAACAAACTATCTTTCTATACTTTGACCCTTTTACAATCAGGTCTTCTGTATGCTGCAGAACCTGATTTTGTTCGTCTCAAAGCTATATCTAGTGAGGCATATGATGAAAAAGAAGAAAAAAATCAAACAAATATTGCAATTATAAATAAAGATCGATTTGAGAATATCACAACATTGGGGGATGCAATCAAGCATATTTCAGGGGTACAAAGCAGTTCCTTTGGGCCAAATTCAGGTGGGCCTGTTATACGCAGCCTAAGTGGTAATCGAGTCGGTGTCTATGAGAATGGACAATCTCTCAATGGCATGAACTCGATCAGTGGCAATATTGGTATTCCATTTGACCCTATTTTTAGTCAAAAAATCACGGTAGATAAATCATCAGATGCCGTACGTTATGGTGGGCATGCCATAGGGGGAAGTGTAAATATTGATACAGGAATTATTTCAAAAGAAATGGAGGAAAAAAGTCATAGCATAGATATCATCATGAAAAAAGGGTTTAATAATGTCGATGCACGTGGCATAAATATCAACGTCAACAATCAAAAAAACTTAAGTACCAATATCCAATATTCTCGTCAAGAAATCTCTTCCTACAAGATTCCTGGACGGAGTAAAGCCAGTATTTGTAATAGTAAATTATTCCCAAGTACAGGAGGAATCAACAGCACTCTGGCTGATGCCTGCCAAAAAGATGCTTCTATTCAATCAACTTATCACACGGGTTCGCAGCCCTATATGAATGACTATGTACTCAAACAAATTGAAAATGATCCTTCGATTTTTTGGGATAATTATGATGGTTTAGAATCTGCAAAATATACCAATGATGCAATTACAGAACGAGGCGGAAAAACTTATCACAATACGCCAAATCCAAACTATGTAGCAAACACGCCCCAATATAAGCAGGACAAAATTAACAAAGATGTTACCCCTGATACCAACAAAAAAATTTGGAATAGCGCATTTGAAAGCACTCATTTTGCTCTAGGAAATACATACTTTTTAGATGACGGCAGTTATATTGGTATTAGTTTGGACCGTATCAACTCAGAATATGGCGTTCCAGGCTTTGCTATGGATAATTTCACTTTTCAAAAAGTTTACAACAGCACTCCAGTCAACGTTAAAAATGAACAAAATCGCTATTCTATACAAAGCCTGTTCAAAACTCCCTATGGTCTACTAGATAACGTTCAATTCAATGCCACCAAAAATATAAATAAATCTGGAGAGTATCTGGGTTCAACCAATGCCAATACATATAAATTTGATACTACATCAGCTGAGCTTCTGTTAAATCATTCAGCTTGGGACAAGTTAAATGGAAGTCTTGGTTTCAATTTTTCAACACGAGATGTCACGGGTTCTGGCAACAAACGTTATTTGCCTGACGTAAAAACAGATACTCGTGCAGTTTTTTTTACGGAAAAATTTAACTGGAGTCTCTGGTTATTTGAAGTAGGTTATCGTTTTGAGCAAGTAGATCATCAAGTCAAGGATGGAAGTTTCGATCAATCCCGTAACAGTCCAAATGGTAAATTGAAAGATCAAGATTTTGACTTACATAGTTATTTTACAGGCATTGGGTTTAATCCAACTGACTACTTAAAATTTCATCTTAAATATAGCGATTCTTCTCGTGCTCCTGAAATCAATGAATTATATGCAAGTGGTCTACATTTTTCGGAAATGGTACACGAAGAAGGTCGACAAGATTTAAACAAAGAACGTTCTAAAAGTTTAGAATTTACAACTCAACTCAATATCGCCAATGCGATGATTACTGGAACAGCATATCAAACGAAATTTGATAATTATCTTTATCAAACTAACTCAGGGATGACCACATCAGCAAATCGTGTCCCTTTGAAATATTGGACACAAGGTGATACAAAAATTACAGGTTTTGAAATAGATACAAGTTATAGCTTTGATTTTCGAAATTATGGGAAATTTAAAGTCTCTGCGTTTGCAGACTTGGTAAAAAATAAACTAGAATCATCTAAAAGCAAAGTTACAAATAATGATGGTATTTATTTCACCAATATGCCGACCAATCGTTATGGAGCGAGTATCGAATGGAATCGAGAAGATTGGACTGCCCGTCTTTCGAGTATTTACTACGAAAAAGCGCAATACTTAGGTAAAAATGTCAATGCAGAAGAACCGCTACCTAGCTATAACTTAGTGGATTTATACATTAATAAAAAAGTTCAACTGAAAAATGCAGATGTAGATTTATTTTTAAATGGAACGAACTTGTTAAATGACGAAGCACGCCCTCAAAACTCTCCATTAAAATATATTGCTCCATTACCAGGACGTGGTTTTCAAATAGGTGTTACCTTACACATCTAACATTTTCAAAGAATCAAATTTTTTATAACAGTTTAAAGCTTCATTTCGAAGTTGGTGGATAAAATTTAATACACCAACTTCATGCCATTTTGAACTTCTATTCAATTCATTAACATTCTCCTGCCTTTTTATTTTATTTCAGCTTTAAAATTGACTAAACTGATAGAACAATAATAAGCGTTAAGTATTATGAAGTTTAAAAGTTTCAAACAAATCCTGTTTTTTATTATTGGCTTGATTCTATTTTTGGATGGGCTGATTTTAATTGCACTCAAAAAATTGCACTTAGGGACGATACTGCCCTTTTTCATTGGTCTATTTTTTTGCGTCTACGCCATTTTTTATAAGAAAATTCATCTTTTCTTAAATCAAAGAGCAACCCTCAATAAATTTTGGAAAATGGGTTGGACCTTATTTAGCCTCTGGGCGATCAGTTTGGTTGGATTTTTTATTTACTTAAGCCAGAGCCATCAAAATATCAGCCCTGATTTTAAACCACAGGCCATCATTGTATTGGGGAGTGGTATTTCGCAAGGCATACCTACACCTACCCTAGCTATGCGCCTAGATCAAGCGGCTGATGTTGCAAAGCACAATCCCAATGCTTGGATGATTTTGAGTGGCGGTTTGGATTTTGGTGAAAAAATCACTGAAGCAAGCGCAATGAAACACTATCTAATCGAAAAATACCAACTTGATCCAAACAAACTATTAGAAGAATCAAAAAGTACCAGTACCGAACTTAATCTAAAAAACAGTCAAATGATCCTAGAACAACAAGGGCTCAATCAACATGCAACTTTAGCAATCGTGACCAGTGACTTCCATACCCTCAGAGCTGCAGCAATCGCACGTAAACAAGGCTATGATCATTTCCAAATGATCAGTGCACCTACGCCACTCAGTACCCGCTACAATGCATGGTTAAGAGAATATTTTGCTTATATCAGCGGATGGGTCTTAAAAGAATACTGATACTCGATTTTAAACTGATATCAATTTAAAAATAAGATCCAGCCATTTGATCAATTTAGAAATTGATCCGTAATTTTCTAGGTTCAGGCAAAACCTGATTGCTAAATAATTGCGGATCAGTTCGTTTAAGTAAATATAAATATCTTTTTAAATCAATCATCAAGCTATCTGCATTTGAAGGTAGATACTTACCATCTGGTGAGATATCCAAAGCCACACTGATATGTTGTTGTTTAATATAAGGTAACACCCGTTCAATCAAATCTTTAAAACTGATTTCACGAATTTCAAAATCGGCCCATTGCCCCTGCAAAACCAATCTCGCCAAAGTTTCTGACTGCCAGAATGGAAAAGCACGCTCACCAGATACCAAGGTTGAAATGGTCCAGCCATTGTTATAAATCGAATAAACACAGGCTTGATGACAAATTTTGTTCAAAAACTGGATATAAGCGTCTTTAGGAGAAAGTATGGATTGAGACTTCTTGGACTTCGCCGAAGTTTTTCTTTGATATGGATTTTTCATGATAAAAATTAAAAAAAAGAGAAAAAATTATAATAATATATGGTGGGCGCTGACGGGATCGAACCGCCGACATTCTGCTTGTAAGGCAGACGCTCTACCAACTGAGCTAAGCGCCCTGAGCAAGGGATAAACAAATTTTACTTTGTTCGAGCAATACCAGATTACTCACTCACCTAAATTTAACTTTCTTATAATAACCACTCAAGATAAAGCAATCAAGAGATGGCGCAGCGGACGGGACTCGAACCCGCGACCCCCGGCGTGACAGGCCGGTATTCTAACCAACTGAACTACCGCTGCACTGCGGCACTTTACCGAAGTAAAGTAATATGGTGGGCGCTGACGGGATCGAACCGCCGACATTCTGCTTGTAAGGCAGACGCTCTACCAACTGAGCTAAGCGCCCTGAGTGAGGATTAACAAAGCAACGCTTTGTCCGAACGCAAGAGAAAAATCTATGATTTTTCTTTTTATTCGATTCTCAAATCAGGAGATTTAAGTTTCTTACACCTCTGTAAGAAATGGCGCAGCGGACGGGACTCGAACCCGCGACCCCCGGCGTGACAGGCCGGTATTCTAACCAACTGAACTACCGCTGCGTCGTCACATTATCTATTTTTTCAAACAAATAACAATACAAACAAAGAATTAAGTGGCGCAGCGGACGGGACTCGAACCCGCGACCCCCGGCGTGACAGGCCGGTATTCTAACCAACTGAACTACCGCTGCACTAAATTCTAAACATAAAGGTTTGGTGGGCGCTGACGGGATCGAACCGCCGACATTCTGCTTGTAAGGCAGACGCTCTACCAACTGAGCTAAGCGCCCTTTACGTCTTTATCGTTTGTGTGGTGCATTATAGAGAATCTTTACTGACTGTCAAACGCTTTTCTTACGGAAACTCACATTTTAGGTTTGAATGATTAAAAAATAGATCATTTCTACGAAAAACTGGCATTTTTTGTTTAATATTTATCTATTTATACAAAAATAATTTTCAAGATTGAATTGAAAATGAATGTTTAAAGCATGCAATCTCATTTTTTTTTCCTAAAATTCTATCTCTTATAGCCATTTCAAGATAAGCGTATTTCATTTTAGATAATGATTTCGTTTGCTCTATTTGAATTAGTTTTAATCCCGACCATGAAAAGCCAAATAATCTACATCAAACTGAGAAAAAAACTTAACTTTTAGGTTCAGGTCGCATACATAACCAAACCGCTACAATAAACATTGTGACATTGGTAAAGATTTTTACCAATAAAGGTGCTGGCGTAAATAACATGATAATGGCACTCACGAACATCATGCTGCACGCGATCCATTTAGCCTTTCTAGGAACCGTGCCATTTTCACGCCATGCTTTTAGCGTAGGACCGTATTTGGGGTGATTGAGTAGCCATGCATCCATTTGTGGCCAGCCCTTTGATGCAGCCCACGCTGCCAATATCAAAAATACTGTGGTCGGCATACCCGGTAGTAATGCACCGATAAAGCCAAGAATGATAAAAATCACAACAAGACTTCGCCAAAACAATATTTTCATTTAGCACTCAAACGATAAAATTAAGATAATATAAACGGATATTAAATGAATCTGATTCTCAATTACAGTAACATCTCAAGCCAATGCAAAATATATTTGAACAAACCTTGCTTTTTGAACCTTGGTTAAAATACAAAACACCAATAGTTCGCCAACTGGCTTTTACTGTTGCTAGTCCCAATATTTTAAGCCAAATTCCTGATCAGTTGCACATACAACATGCATTTGAATTGCATCACGAACAAGTGTTCTTCGAACATTTTCTAGCTTATGAAAAACGCTTAACTGAATTGGATAATAACCCTACGCCTTTAGTGGAGTTTTTAAAACAATTAAAAAGCACTCGCTTAGGTTTACGTTTTGAATATCTCTTTTGGTTTTGGCTATTGGATGATGCGTATCATCATTACCAATTAATTGGGCATAGTATCCAAATCATCGAAGGTGCAAATACGCTTGGGGAATTGGATTTTCTGATTTTAAATAAGAAAACTCAAGAAATTGAACACTGGGAAGTGGCATTAAAATACTATTTGGCTGAACATGACCTTGCGCTTCAGCATTGGTACGGTCTAAATCGGACGGATACCCTACTCCGTAAACTGACACATTTTAGTCATCAACAATTTAAGTTCAATTATGTGAAAAATCATGCGATAGATCGACGTTTTGCCATAATGAAAGGTCAACTCTATTTGCCGACCAATGCCCTAAATAATGCTCTACCGCTATGGGTCAATTCTGAGCGTCGAATAGGCACTTGGGGGAATGAAACGCTAAAAGACTTCTATCGTTTACAACGTCAGGAATGGATTTGTCCCGATTGGCAACAAAGCTCACCACCTGCCTATTGGTGGACAGATGGTTTGTATCACAACAGGACGACACAACAGTTTTATATGTTTAGAAATACAGCACTACCATGCGTAAATTGTTAAATTAATGTTAAATATGGATTGAATACGAACATTTATTTACGTATTTATAATGAAAAAACAATGTTCAATTTTTATCATTCTTTTTAGTCTATTTACACATCAGAATAATTTTAACGTGGAGATGATGATGAAAAAAATTTTGGCAGCCTCTTTAGTAGTAGCATTTGTTTTAACTGGATGTAATACATTTAAAGGTGTAGGTAAAGATGTTTCTTCAGCTGGTGATGCTGTTACAAACACTGCGCAAAAGACACAAGATAAACTGTAAGAAATAGATCATCTAAAAAAACCTTATCATCTGATAAGGTTTTTTTATTTATAAGTGCTTTTTTTCTCGATCTTCTATTATCATAGTTAGCAAAGTTTTTAACGATTTAGCATTTACATGACTTCCGAAACCCTTGATTTAAGTTTAGCACTTCTACGCCAGCCCTCTGTAACCCCTATTGACCATACTTGCCAAACCATTATGGCGGATCGTTTGAGTAAAATAGGCTTCAATATCGAAAACATGCGTTTTGAAGATGTTGATAATCTTTGGGCAAGACGTGGTACTGAATCACCTGTTTTTTGTTTTGCAGGTCATACCGATGTTGTGCCAACGGGTAGTCTAGACGCTTGGAATTCAGATCCATTCCAACCAGAAATTCGTGATGGGAAATTGTATGGTCGTGGCAGTGCGGACATGAAAACTGCATTGGCTGCTATGGTTGTTGCATCTGAACGTTTTGTAAAGAAACATCCAGATCATAAAGGTTCTATCGCATTTCTGATTACCTCAGACGAAGAAGGTCCTTCGATCAATGGCACAGTAAAAGTCGTAGAAACGCTTGAAGCACGCAATGAAAAAATGACTTGGTGTCTTGTTGGCGAACCATCAAGTACTAAGCAATTAGGTGACATTATCAAAAATGGTCGCCGCGGTTCCCTCAATGGTGTCTTGCATGTTCAAGGCCAACAAGGTCATGTAGCCTATCCTCATTTGGCGCGTAATCCAATACACGAAGCATCGAAAGCCATTGCCGAATTGTGTGAAACCGTTTGGGATCATGGCAATGAATACTTCCCTGCAACTTCATTCCAAATTTCAAACATTCATTCAGGAACTGGTGCGACCAACGTAATTCCAGGAACAATGGATGTAACTTTTAACTTCAGATACTCAACAGAACTAACTGCAGACATCTTAAAAGCCCGAGTGATCGAGATATTGGACCGACATCAATTACAATACACAATTGATTGGACCTTATCTGGTCTACCTTTTCTTACCCCAGTTGGTGAATTAGTCAATGCTGCACGCGATGCAATCCGTGAAGTTACAGGGACTGAAACTGAATTATCAACCAGTGGTGGCACATCTGATGGTCGATTCATTGCGCCAACTGGAGCGCAAGTTTTAGAATTAGGTGTTTTAAATGCCACAATTCACCAAATTGATGAGCATGTAAATGTTGCAGAGCTTGAGCCATTAGCTGAAATCTACGAGCAAATCTTAGTCAAGCTTCTCGCTTAATCACATGCCAATTTAAAAAGGGAATCGTGATTCCCTTTTTTTATGCTGAAAATTTAAGCTGGTATTTTACTTTTTTGAGCAATTGCTTGAATCGTATCTAAATCTGGAATTTGATAGAGCTGCTCCATAAATCTAACGACTTGATAGATATGTGGGCTTAACTCTTGTTCTAGATCATCAACTAACTCAGAGATTCGTATGCGAACGGCTTTAGGCATCGCATCACAAAGCAACACAAACCGATCAGACTGATTTTCAGCTTCAATGACCAAAGCTACGCCCTTTTTACGATTTGGATGATGAATTGGATAAACTGCCAATGGTTGATCATGCCAATAAATCAGCTTAGCATCCGTTTCACAGTCTATAGCGGATAAAATGATATTTTGTGGCAATAGCATCGGTATATTTTCAAAACATTCGATCATATAAGCATCGACTAATCCAGAAGAAGCTGTAATTAAATGCTGTAATTCATGATGATCATTTTGATTAAAAATTAAATTATTCATGTGAATCAGCCTTCATTTACAATCTTTTTTGTCAATAAACTTTCAATTTCTTGCAAAAGTATCTTTTCTTGGAAAGGTTTACCCATATAACGTGTCACCCCTAAAGCAAATGCTTTCTCACGATGTTTTTCTCCAGTTCTTGACGTAATCATAATAATAGGCAATTGGGCATGTATCGCATGATGGCGCACATGTTGAGTCAGTTCAAAACCATCCATACGTGGCATTTCGATATCAAGTAACATGAGATCAGGGCGAATATTTTCCAGTTGCTCTACTGCATCCAATCCATCCTTAGCTGTAAGCACCTCATAACCTTGACGCTCTAACAAGCGACTTGCAACCTTCCGTACAGTCACAGAGTCATCAACAATCATGATGACTTTACGCTGATGCGATTTGTGCTCTACCAAGGTTTCTGTATGTATCTGTTTGATTCTCTGAGTACTTTGGATTTGTCTTGCAATATTTTGACTATCTAAAATGAGACAAACTTGACCATCTCCTAAAATCGTCGCACCAGAAATCACACCAATTTGTGAAAATTGTTGACCAATAGGTTTCACCACAATCTGCGAACGTGAACCAATGATTTGATCAACTAAAATGGCTACTGTCTGTCCTAAATTATTTTTAACCAAAAGCACAGGAAGAGAATGTCCGATACCTTTCAATTTTGGATGGGTTTGGTTGCCTAAAAACTCTGATAAATAACGTAATTTATAACTTTGGAAATCAATTTCAAAATAATCATCATGACTATTAAAATATTCATCCAATTGCATAGGTGAAATACGAATAATCCGATCAATTTGTGCAAGCGGAATTGCATATTGTTGATCAGCAATTTTCACCATTAATGCATCGCTCACCGCAACTGAAATCGGCACTCGGATCGTAAATGTCGTCCCTTTGCCCAGCTCAGATACAACAGAGATTTGCCCACCTAATGATTTAATTTCACTCTGAACCACATCTAAGCCAACGCCCCTTCCAGAAATTTGAGTGACCTGTTTGGCAGTACTTAGACCAGAATTGAAAATGAACTGTAAAATTTCCTGATCATCTATAGATTGATTGGTATGGATTAGACCTTTTTCAATCGCTTTTTGACGAATACTTTCAACATCAATTCCTCGGCCATCATCTGCAAAAGTGACAATGATTTCACCGCCTAATCGTTCAACATCCAATTGAATGCTACCAGTTGGAGACTTATTGGCACTTAATCGCTGATTTGTATCTTCAATCCCATGATCAATTGCATTGCGAAGCATATGCTCAAAAGGAGTAATTAACTTTTCCAAAATATTGCGGTCAAATTCACCTTGAACATTTGAAAATTGCAATTCAGTTGGGCGGTTTAATGATGTAGATATCTGACGTACTAAGCGCTGTAAACGTGGTACTACACGAGAAAAAGGTACTAGTCGTGCACGCATCAAGCCTTCTTGCATCTCGGCTTGAATACGTGATTGTTGCAATAACAAACTTTCTGTATCTCTAATTTTTTCAGCCAAAGTCATTTTAAAATCGACCAAATCGGAAGCAGATTCGGCCAAAGACTTAGAAAGCTGATTCAATGAAGAATATTGATCCATTTCTAATGGATCAAAATCTGAATTGAGTAATGAGCCATCATCATGTTTTGCAATAATCTGTGTTTCTAGCTCTCCTTCCATACGACGAAGTTGGTCAGCCAAACGATGAATCGTAAGTTCCATTTCATTCAAAGTACTATTCAACTGTGTCAAATCCAATTCAATACGAGACCTATTGATAGAATTTTCACCAGAAAGATCAATCATCTTCTCGACCAGACCAGCTGATATTTT
This sequence comes from Acinetobacter gerneri DSM 14967 = CIP 107464 = MTCC 9824, assembly GCF_000368565.1. Classification (GTDB taxonomy): domain Bacteria; phylum Pseudomonadota; class Gammaproteobacteria; order Pseudomonadales; family Moraxellaceae; genus Acinetobacter; species Acinetobacter gerneri. Next base: position 245,206 of record NZ_KB849537.1, read on the forward strand.
GACCATCTCATGCTGTTGTTCAAACACATTTGTACTCTGAAGCTCACCCGACATCGCTGGTGGTTCTGTACCATCCCCTTGCACAATCTCAAAATGAGTTTGTAAAACGTCATCGTCATTCAAGGCTACATTTGTAGGTAGTTTCAAGGAAATATTTTCAAAATCAAGCTGTTTTAAGCTTTGCGTTAAAATCAGAATTTCATCAAACTGAGCATTTATAATCGAGTGATAAAGTGCTTTAAATGATTTCTCAAGCAAAGCATCATAAATATTTGAATTAAAATGATGTTGAGCAAATTTTTCAAAACTAATTTCCAAGGCATAACTTATCTCAGCAACACTCGTCAGCCCGACGATACGGGCACCACCTTTTAAAGTGTGCGAAATTCTTTGTAATTCTAAAAGTAAACTACGTTTTTCACGTGCTTCAGACCATGATTTAAGCAAGGTTAAAGCACGAGTGATCAATTCAGATGCTTCTTCAACATAAGCCTGATGTGCGATTTCTTCCAAACTTGTATCATCAATAACATCATTCGCTTGTTCGATATTCGATGTAGAAATTTCAGTGAATACTAGCTCTAAATCGACATTGTTCTCACTCCTAGATTGCAAATCAGTTGCAGCAACATCTAAATGCTCGCGTTCGAGCTTAGAAACCACATGTAATTGACCAATATTTTTTAGATAATTTAATAAGTTTGCTACGGGATAATCTATACGATCAGTTTTTAAAATTGCGACACGATCAGCAACATCATCTTGGATCAAGCGCATCACAGTTACTAAGCTATGATTTGCCTCAATCTGATGATGAATAATTTTTTCATAAATACTTTCCAAATGATGCGCAACTAACCCTAAATATGCTGCTTGAGCCATATTTGCTCCGCCTTTTAAGGTATGCAAATAACGCATCAATTTAGATAAAATATCAACATCTGTAATATCGTCTGACCATTGGCTAAGTGCCAGATCAATTTGTATCAATAACTCATCTGCTTCTTCTGTAAAAATATTCAATAAGTCTGGATCAAATTGAGTATAAATTTCTGACGAATCATAAAGTAATTTATCAAGTGAAATTTGTTCATAAATGACCGAAAGTACTGAATCCTCATGTGTTTGTATAATCGAGTTTTCATCTAATTGGTTGAGTGATCGAGACTCATTTTCTGCATCATTTTCGGCTTGTATTTGTGTTAAATAATGATTTAGTTGGGTGAGTTTTGCAGTATTTTCAGGTGTTAATAAAAGACGTTGCCCAGCAGCTAAATGATCAAATAATTGAATCAATACCTGATGTGCTTGTGCAAAAAATGCGATAGTCAAAGGATTATTTTTAATCTCTTCTAACTGGATAAAAATGCGATATGCACTTTTCAAAGCTTCAGCACAATCGACTAAAGCTTGAGTAGCTTTGTGCTGAGACTTCTCGATTAAAACATCACATTGATGAATCAAAATCGCGAGATAATTTTGGGAATCATGCTGTATTCGTTCTACAAATTGATATTCAGCATCCAAAAGCTCATCAATTTTCAAATGTAAAATATCATGTATCAACTGAGGTGTAGACTCAGACTGCGATAGTTCTGCAAGATCAAACTGCTTAGATTCAAGCTCATATATTTGATAGATTTCATTTAAATATTCAATATTTTTTTCAGATTGTACTGCTGCCAAATATAGAACAACAAAATCATGATAATGCGCTAACCAAGCTCGTTTATTTGATATATCTATCGTTTCTTCTTGAATCAAGGATTTCAAAACATCTTCAACAAAAGAGCTCACAATAAAAATGTGCTCGACTTGTGCCATTGCAGAGCTTCCACGTAAAGTGTGAACTGCACGTAGCAACTGATTAAAATCATCAGATTCTGGTTGAGCTAGCGCTATAAAATGCTGAATCGTAGATAAATGTTCTTGTGATTCTTCAATAAAAATACTGAGCGTTTCAAGATCAATTTCTAGTAAATCATGATTTTGATTTGATACATTTTTTTCAACAACACTATAAATGTCTTGAGCAAACTCTAGTTTTGTTTTGCTATATAAGTTTTCAACGTCTAAATCTTTAAAATAATCGAGTAGCGCTTGATGATAGTCATTAAGTGATTCACCTTTTTGTAGCTGCATACCCAAATACATAAAAGGACGAAAATCACATTGATGCTCTATTTTACTTTTAAAATCATGCACTAAGCAGTTCAAATACAATCTAAAGACAACAGAAACATATTCCATAATCCCATCATTTAATTGAATTTTTTTAGATATAACTCGATTGAGTAAATCTTCTACCGTCCATGCCAATTCTGCAGAACTTTTAGCCCCAATCATACGACCAGAACCTTTCAAGGTATGAAAATATCGACGTATATTCTTCAGGATTGTTTGATCAGTTTTAGTTGCCTGCCAAGCAGTGAGTAAACTTTCCAAATCAATCAATATTTCTTGAAGTTCATCTGTGAAAATATCTAAAATTTCAACATCTTCTTGACAATAACAATCTTCAACTAAGGCTATTGATTCAATCAATTGTTTTATTTTTTCTTTCATAGTTCTGGCTTCTTTTATTTTGACTACAGCTCAATATTGTTTAAAACACAATATCTAAAATGACTTTCATAAAACGAAACTAAATGGTGTAGACAATGCTCCCCAAAACATCATCTACACGCCATTTTATGCTTGTTCTGGCAATTTAAAGTCAGATACAGATTGACGTAAGGTATCCGCCATATTGGCCAATTCTGCTACAGATCGTGCTGTATCAAAGGTCGCCCCTGTAGTTTGAGCTGTAATTTCTTGGACGACATTCATGGTATGTGCAATATGACCCGCAGAAGCTGATTGTAATTTTGCCGAGTCAGAAATATTAGCAATCAATTTTGCCAAGTCATTGGATACATTTTGAATCTCATCCAAAGCAACACCCGCATCTTTGGCAAGGTTTGCACCGCGTACAACCTCCGAAGTGGTATGTTCCATAGAGGTCACAGCTTCAATGGTATCGGCTTGAATAGTTTTTACTAATGTTTCAATCTGTTTAGTTGCAGAAGTAGATCGTTCAGCCAAACGTTGAACCTCATCTGCAACAACCGCAAAACCTCGACCAGCATCCCCTGCCATGGATGCCTGAATTGCAGCATTCAGAGCCAAGATATTAGTTTGGTCTGCAATATCATTAATTAATGCAACAATATTTCCAATTTCTTGTGAAGATTCACCTAAACGTTTAATTCGTTTTGCTGTTTCTTGAATCTGTTCACGGATCACATTCATCCCATCAATTGAACGATTTACAACATCAGCGCCATTCGCAGCAATTTCAACTGACTTTTGTGCTACCTCTGCCGACTCTGTTGCGTTAGTCGAGACATGATCAATCGACTGAACGATTTCATTAATGGCAATCGAGGCACCGGCAATTTCTTGGGCTTGATGCTCTGATGCATCAGCCAACTGATTGGTAATGTCTTGAGTACCCTGAGAATAACGCGCAATTTCCTGTGAAGTTTCATTGATCTTTGAAACAAGCTCTCTCAATTGTTCAATTGCAAAGTTGATTGAGTCTGCGATCGCTCCAGTAAAATCTTCTGATACCGTTGCATAAGCACGTAAATCACCATCAGCTAAATCCGCAATTTCATCTAAAAGTCTTAAAATTGCGTTTTGATTGCGGTCATATTCAGTCTGTAAACGTGTGACACGGACCTCGTCCATTTGATTTTGCAACATGAAAATACGGAAAATATTGAATACAAAAAATGCCAGAGCAAAAACTAAAAGCAAGGCTGGGAATATTGTATGTAAACCACTATGAACTGTGATTTTACTTAAACTATTCAACAAATCTTTCGATAAATTTGTGATCTCACCTGTTGCTGTTTTTACTTGTGATATCTCTGCTGCATTTTTTGTCACCAAAGCAGATGCAGGCTTAAGCACACGCTCATAATGACTACGAACTCTCATCAAAGCATCACGTAATTGCGGATCTTCGATACGCTCGATACCCAGTTTCTTGCTACCATTCAACTGTGCATTTAGGTATATACCAAATGTTTCAGTATCAACTGCAAAATCTTTCGCTGTCACTTTTGACTGTTCAGAGCCATTCAATAAGCTTTCGATCGCACGTGCAGAACGTTCTGCCAAAAAAACTTGATTTTTTGCAATAATAATCTGATTCGTTGATAGATTTAAAAACTTCATCAACTCCACCATTTGATTATAATCCGCCTGAACTTTCGGGATTGATTCTGAAATGGCTTGATTTGTATCAAAAAGTTGATTTAACACAGGTTGTTTGGATGAAATCACTGAAAGATCTTTGGATAGAGTTTTCCATTTTTGACTTGCAGTTTTAAAGTCCTGATGATTTGCATAACTTCCATTTAAAACTTGCAAATGGTCAGCAAATTGATCTTTAGATTTAGTCAATTCATTCATCGCCTCAACAGAACCCGAGCTTGTGGCATCAGTCGCTTGACGTGAAATCGTTTGTGATAACAATTTTAGATTGGCTAAGCTTTGGTTCAAAGCATTGTATCGAGGCACGCTATAGAATAGATATAACAATGAAATCAGTGCGATAACTAAGCTGATCATCGCGATTTTGATATATCTTCGAGAATCAGTATTTTGTTCTAAAAGCGGAAAAAACTGACCTTTTCGACCTTTGTTTTGTGCCACATTCACATCTGTTTTATCTTTCATCATGCCCATAACCATGCTCCCCCAAACGCTCATTTTTATTAGCGCAAATTATTTTGTTAAAATATAATGACTTATCATTTTAGATCATTAGGCAAGACCTAAATATTTTTAAAAAATCATCAATCAAAACCCAAAACAGGTTCTAAAATTTCTAACTCAACCACAACTCTTAAAACTAAAATCTAAATGCTTTATCCCCAAATCCAAGCACTTAAACCCCTTTCATATATGCTTGATCATTTAACAAACGACTAAACATAAAGATATTCCAAACTTGCTGATGATGTTTGAAATAACCCGCGCAATATTGTTTTAGCATTTGATCTAAATCGTTATTTTCAGAAAAATAACTTTTTTTATTAAAATGTTGGATCCCCAGTACTCGATCCACGGTCACCCCAATATATTGCTCAGCATGCTGAATGCAAATGACTTTTTGCGTGGAATGAAAAGTACTCTGTTGACCCGTAATAAAATGACTCAAATCAGTTAAAGTGAGTAATTTTCCACGAATATTTGCTATTCCATTCAACCAATTATTGACCTTTGGAACAGCAGTATATTGAGGTGGATAAATAACTTCTGAAACTTCCCCTAGTGGTGCAATAAAATATTGCCCCATAATTTCAAAAGCAACGCCAGACCAGCGATGAGCTTCATTCTTTTGATGAAGCTGACTTTTATTGCCGCGCTTAGATAATCGAAGTAATTCGATAAATCCTTTCGTTGACATAGATTATTCCGTATCGAGATTTTGTTTGATCACATCGATCAATAACATCTCTTCAATAGGTTTAGTTAAATAATCCGTCGCGCCTTGTCGTTTGCCCCAAACCCGATCAATATCTTGATCTTTGGTGCTCACAATCACGACAGGAATATGTTTGGTCTTGTCGCCGCGCGTAATCTGTCTTGTCGCCTGAAAACCATTAACACCAGGCATCACCACATCCATTAAAATCAAATCTGGTTGCTCTGCTTGTGCGATCGTTACCCCATCCGCACCATTATTTGCTTCAAGTACATCAAAGCCATGTTTGGCTAAAATTTCTTTAAAACGGAACATTTCAGTTGGTGAATCATCGACAATGAGAATACGTGACATTGCGCTCTCCATGTAATTTAAACTCGAATATGATGACGTATAGCACCGAGTAATTCATCTTTACTAAACGGCTTCGTCAAATATTCGTCCGAACCGACTACTCGACCTTTTGCCTGATCAAATAATCCATCTTTGCTAGAGAGCATTATGACTGGAATATTTTGATAAGTTTGTGAATTTTTTATAAGTGCACACGTTTGATAACCATCAAGGCGTGGCATCATAATATCAATAAAAATAATATCTGGGTTTATTTCAGCAATTTTTGCCAATGCTTCAAAACCGTCCACAGCCGTTGTAACCTCACACCCCTCCCTCTGTAACAAAGTTTCAGCAGTTCTACGGATGGTTTTTGAATCATCAATTACCATAACTTTTAATTTATCAAAAATATTATCCATCTTCCCCCCAATACATCACTCAACAACACAGTTAATTATATTATTTTTTAATACATGCATTTTTATCACATATACAACATAGCTTTCAAATAGGTTTTTATTGATATTAAACACATTATTTAAACATAAAAACCAACAATTCTCCATATTAATAAAAACCATTAAAAAACCAACAAAAAAATATTATATAACAATTAAAATCAATAATTTAAGTAATGATTAAAAATTAGAATAATATTTTAATAAAATAAAATTTTTAATTATTATTTTTTCACATGAAAGATAACATTAATATTAAACCAATAATTAATATTATTTAAAAATCAAAAAAATATTTTATAGCATTTTACTTATATATAAAAAAAATTTCTTCATTAAAATCCATTTTCACAAATTGCTAAAGCAAGCTCTTCGACTTAAGCATGCTATTTTTATATGTTTATTTATGTTTTATTGTGGACATAACTAATTGAATTTATTGACTTACACAGATCAATGTAGAAAGTAGCCAATCCGCAACAATTCTATATTGTTTCAAAGCCATTGAATCAGGTAAGATTTTGTCAAATAAATCAAAAATTTGATTCGCAGGAATTTTTATGCCGAGAGCGCAACAAAATGTATTTTTTAAAGCAAATCCATTTAAAATCACACTGTTGTGTATTTCTCTCAGTTTATTTGCCTGCAAAAAACAAGATCAACAACCTGTCATTGAACAAAAAAATCATCCTGTAGAACTGATTCAGCAAGATATTGTTGAGATAAAACAAGGAGATGTCAGTCAAAAAACTGCATTTACAGGGACGATTCGAGCGATCAATCAAAGTAGTATCCAAACTCAAGTCACGGCAACTGCCAGTCAAGTCTATGTTCAAGTGGGTCAATCCGTTGAAAAAGGACAGATTTTAGTCCGATTAAACAATCAGGATAATGCTTCTCGGCTTGCTCAAAGTCGTGCCAATAAAGCCTCTGCTGAAGCACAAGCCAATCAAGCCCGCAACATGGTAAATAGAAAAAAACGCTTATATGATCAAGGTTTTATCTCAAAAGTAGAATATGAGCAAAGTCAGGTTGATTATCAAGGACAACTAGAAAATGTCAAAGCTCAACAAGCCAATGTCGATATCGCGCTCAAGGCAGATCAAGACGGTGTCATCCGTAGTCCTATTTCTGGGGTGATCACCAAACGTCAAGTCGATGTAGGGCAAACCGTTGCTGCTGGTCAAAGCATTTTCGAAATAGTCGATCCTCATCATTTAGAAATCCAAGCCAAATTACCTGTAGATCAGCAGACGGCGCTTCAAATTGGTCATCAAATCGAATTTAACATTCAAGGTAGCGCTGAAACATATAAAGCAACCTTATCTCGTATTTCCCCAATAGCAGACCAAGTCAGTCGTCAGATTGAGTTTTTTGCAACCCCAAATCAAGCGATCAATTCTCTTAGTATTGGTGCATTTATTGATGGAAATATCATTGGATCTAGTCGAATAAATGGGCAAATGATTCCGCTTGATTCTGTTCGAGATTTTAAAAATAAACCTTATGTCTGGGTGGTCAGAAACAATAAAGTTCAACAAATTTTTGTGCAAATTTTACAACAACGTTTAAATGATAATGTTGCGGTAGTACAAGGTTTAAATCAGGGTGATTTGATCATTAAAACTGATTTGAGTCACGATGACATCAATAAACCAGTTTCGATTGCCAAAAATTAAGGATATTTGCTATGTGGCTAACTCGAATCAGTGTCAAATATCCTGTTTTCACCATCATGATGATGTTGTGCTTAATGGTGCTTGGACTTGCATCTTGGCAACGTATGGGTGTCGAAGAGTTTCCAGATGTAGATTTTCCATTTGTTATTATCTATACCCAGTATCCGGGTGCATCTCCTGAAGCGGTAGAGTCGGAAGTGACCAAAAAACTGGAAGATCAAATCAATACCATCTCAGGACTGAAGCAGATTACATCTGAGTCCAGCGAAGGTTTGTCGATGATCGTGGCTCAGTTTAATTTGGACGTCGCCTCAGCCACGGCAGCGCAAGATGTTCGAGATAAAATCTCATCGGTGAGTGCAAATTTCCGTGATGAAATAGACAAACCTGTTGTTGAACGATATGACCCTACCGCAAGCCCGATCATGTCGATCGTTTTTGAATCGGACAAAATGAACTTGCAAGAGTTGAGTACTTATATAGATCAACGCTTAGTGCCACAGCTCAGGACAGTTTCTGGAGTCGGTTCTGTCAATTTACTTGGTGATGCAAAACGGCAAGTTCGTATCGTGGTTGATCCGATCAAGCTACAAAGCTATGGCATTGGTGTAGACCAAGTCATTAACACTTTAAAAAATGAAAATGTCCAAGTCCCGAGTGGTTCACTCAATCAAGAAACCTCAGAATTGGTCGTTGAAATTCAATCTAAAGTTTTAAATCCGCATTCTTTTGGTGACTTAGTTGTTGCCAACAAAAATGGTTCACCTATTTTATTAAAGCAAATCGCAGATATACAAGACAGTCAAGCTGAGCTAGAAACGGGCGCATATATCAATGGTAAAGCCGCTGTTTCCGTGGATATTTTGCGGAGCTCTGATTCAAATGTCATCCAAGTCGTTGACGGAACTTATAAAGTTTTAGATCAAATCAAACAACAACTTCCTACTGGAACCAACCTAAAAGTGGTTGTGGATAGCTCAAAATCCATTCGTGGCACGATCAAAGATGTTGCCCGAACGATCATCGAAGGCGCAGCGCTTGCAGTGGTAATCGTCCTGTTATTCTTAGGTTCATTTCGTTCTACAGTGATCACTGGTCTAACCTTACCTATCGCCCTACTCGGTACGCTTACCTTCATTTGGGCTTTCGGTTTTAGCATCAATATGATGACCCTACTCGCCCTTTCCTTATGTATAGGTCTGTTGATCGATGATGCCATCGTGGTCCGTGAAAATATCGTCAGACATACTGAAATGGGGCAAGACCATGTTACGGCAGCCTTAGAAGGGACCAAAGAAATTGGTTTGGCGGTACTTGCAACCACGCTTACGATTGTGGCGGTATTTTTACCTGTAGCATTTATGGGCGGCATTATCGGGCGCTTTTTCTTCCAGTTTGGTGTAACTGTCAGTACTGCTGTGCTAATTTCCATGTTTGTCAGCTTTACCTTAGATCCAATGTTGTCTGCACATTGGGCAGAAAAACCCAATCCAAATAAAAAGCCATCTCGGCTGAAGCGTTTTTTTAATTGGATTTCAGATCAATTAGATCGACTCAATTATGTCTATGCCAAACTTTTAAAACTGGCTTTACGTTTTAGAATTTTCACGATTGTGATTGCGATTGCTTCATTATTTGGTGCTTTGGCATTATCAAAAATGATCGGTACTGAATTTGTACCTGTTCCTGACAAAGGCTCTATTCGCATTAAATTTGAAACGCCAGTGGATGCCTCGCTTGAATATACTTCAGCCAAACTCAAGCAAGTCGATCAGATCATTCGTCAAAACCCACAAGTGCTTTCGACTTATGGGGTGATCAATGCCACGACAAATAAAGGTAAAAATCACGTTTCTTTAAGAGTAGAGCTCACACCACGTCAGCAACGTAGCCAAACTTTAAATGATTTAAATAATGAATTTCGTCAACGTTTAAAATCAGTTGCGGGGATCCATGTCACGTCTGTAGCTTCAGCTGATGAAGTTGTTTCTGGTGGACAGAAACCCATCATGATTTCGATCAAAGGACAAGATTTGGATGAGTTGCAGCGTATTTCAGATCAGTTTATGCAAAAAATGCGAAAAATTGATGGTATCGTCGACCTCGAAAGCTCATTAAAAGCACCCAAGCCAACACTTTCGATCTATGTCAATCGGCTCTTGGCCAATGATCTGGGACTATCGGTTGCTCAAATTGCCAATGTCCTACGTCCACTTTTGGCGGGTGATAATGTCACCACTTGGCAGGATAATCGTGGCGAAACTTATGATGTCAATTTACGTCTGACTGAAGATAAACGAGCTTTGCCGAGTGATATTCAAAATCTCTATGTCAACTCTAATAAAGTCGACGCAAATGGGCAAAATGCACTGATTCCACTGTCAACAGTAACGACCATGCAAGAAACCATGGGCGCTTCACAGATCAATCGACGTGATTTATCACGTGAAATATTGATTCAAGCCAATACCTCAGGCCGTCCAACAGGTGATATTGGACAAGATATTCAAAAATTACAATCTGATTTTAAACTGCCTGCTGGTTATAGCTTTAATACTCAAGGCGCAAACAAAGACATGGCGGAGTCTGCGGGCTATGCACTGACTGCAATTACCTTATCTATCGTGTTTATTTATATCGTTTTAGGTTCACAGTTTAATAGCTTCATCCATCCTGCAGCGATCATGATGTCTTTGCCTCTATCTTTGATTGGGGTATTTTTGGCTTTATTTTTGTTTAAAAGTACCATGAATCTATTTTCGATTATCGGGATAATCATGCTCATGGGCTTGGTCACCAAAAATGCCATTTTACTGATTGATTTTATTAAAAAGGCAATGGAGCGTGGTGTTGATCGTTATGATGCGATTATTCAAGCAGGAACAACCCGACTGCGTCCGATTCTAATGACCACTTGTGCGATGGTCATGGGAATGGTTCCTTTGGCTCTCGGTCTAGGTGAAGGCGGTGAACAAAGTGCTCCGATGGCACATGCCGTGATTGGTGGCGTTATCACGTCCACCCTACTGACCTTAGTCGTTGTGCCCGTCATCTTTACTTATTTAGATGATTTTAAAAACTTCATGATGCGACAGTTTAGAAAAATTTCTTCCTAAATCGGAGCTATTCCCCAGCAACAATAATTGTTGATCTTGTTCAAACTAAATGCTAGTTTCTCAACACAATGAACAAGATTTACGCAGAATAAATACAGTGTAAATTTGCCAATAATCACGCAGTTTCATTAAAAAATAATACATTAAACTAGGTCAGCATCTATATGAATTTTATAAAAATCTCAACACTCAGCCTATTCTTCATTTATTCATCATCTCTTTTTGCAAATCCGACAACGCAACAGATTCAAGATACTTTTGCTTGTAAGGAAACGAAACAAACTGCAGAGTCAGTGCTCAAATTTTTAAAAGCACATAGCGTGAAAATGACAGAGGATGATTTTAAAAAATTAGATTGGCCTGACTCTGATACTTACTATAAATTAGACAAACAAATCAGTATTTTCGGTGTTTCAAGCCAGTATTTTTCTACCCATTCAGTCAATGCGAATGGCATATGGTCTCTGACTTTTTTTCTAGGCGTACCAAGTAAAAATTCACTCAAAGAAATTCAAGATTTGGCAAAAAAACTTGATGCACAGCCAGATACTGAATTAAATGAAGCTTTTGATTTAAACAAGCTAAACATGAAAAGTTATACGATTTATACCAGCAAAATGCCCGGCTATAACCGAACGCTTGAAATGAACAATGCATCTATGAATGACGAAAAGCATAATCCTTGGCCATTAATTACAATTTCTTGTAATTATGCAAACTAGAGCCTGTGACATTTCACAACTGAATTACCTTGATGACCAATATTGAGCAGGCAAGGCATGAAGTTCAAAGAATAGTGTAGACCATAACTGTGCTTGAATATTTTTCAATCAAAATCTGATCTATACACCTTATCCAATATAAAATTTGAATTATACGATATTGCATCCACTTTGAAATGTTAACAGCTCAGAATTTATCGTATAATCTCCCCTTTAATGCTTAAAAAATTAGGACAGTTTCCATGCGCGCGAGTCGCTTTTTATTTGCAACGTTAAGAGAAACCCCAAATGATGCTGAAGTCATTTCTCATCAGCTCATGTTACGTGCGGGGATGATTCGTAAATTGGCTTCAGGTTTATACACTTGGTTGCCGATGGGTGTACGTGTGTTAAATAAAGTTGAAGCGATTGTACGCGAAGAAATGAATCGTGCAGGTTCGCTCGAAGTGTTAATGCCCGTGACTCAACCTGCAAGTCTTTGGGAAGAATCAGGTCGTTATGTCCAATATGGTCCTGAACTTTTACGTTTTAAAGACCGCCATGACAATCCTTTTGTGCTTGGACCTACACACGAAGAAGTGATCACGGATTTGGCACGTAATGAGCTAAAAAGCTATAAACAGCTTCCTATGAATTTTTATCAAATTCAAACCAAATTCCGTGATGAAATCCGTCCACGTTTCGGTGTGATGCGTTCACGTGAATTTATCATGAAAGATGCATATTCTTTCCACATTGACCAAGCATCTCTTCAAGAAACTTATGATGTGATGTATGACACTTATTGCCGTATTTTCACACGTTTAGGTTTGGATTTCCGTCCAGTACAAGCGGATACAGGTTCAATTGGTGGTTCAGGTTCACATGAATTCCACGTACTTGCATCAAGTGGTGAAGACGATATCGTATTTTCTACCGAATCTGATTATGCTGCGAACGTTGAAAAAGCAGAAGCAGTATTGGTCGGTGAACGTGCAGCGCCTACACAAGCATTTGAAATCGTTGATACACCAAATGCCAAAACCATTGAAGCAGTTTGCGAGTTTTTAAAATCTGATGCGAAAAAATCAGTAAAAGCTTTACTCGTACAAGGCGTAGCAGACGAAAAAGGTCATGTGCCTGTAGTTGCATTGTTCCTTCGTGGTGATCATGAACTCAATGAAATCAAAGCTGAACACCATGCACAAATCGCATCTCCACTGACATTTGCAACAGAAGCACAGCTTTTGGAAAATGGCTTAACTGCTGGTTATTGCGGTCCTCAAGGTTTAGTTGAAAAAGGCTTAACCGTGATTGTTGATCGTGCAGCATCGGTACTTTCTGACTTTGTTGCTGGTGCAAACGAAGCTGAAAAACATGCTGTAGGTGTTAACTGGGAACGTGATGCAAAATTCACAGAAGTTGCAGACCTTCGCAATGTCGTTGACGGCGATCCTTCTCCAGATGGTAAAGGCGTACTTCAAATCAAACGCGGTATCGAAGTCGGTCATATTTTCCAATTGGGTCAAAAATACTCAGAAGCTTTGGGCTGTAAAGTACTCGGTGAAGATGGTAAACCACAAGTCGTGACTATGGGTTGTTATGGTATCGGGGTTACACGTGTTGTTGCTTCTGCTATCGAACAAAACTTTGATGATAAAGGGATTATTTGGCCTTCTGCGATTGCACCTTTTGAAGTGGCAATCGTACCAATGAATGCACACAAATCACCAAAAACCATGCAAGCTGCTGAAGAATTATATGCAGAACTTCAAGCACAAGGTTTTGATGTATTGCTCGATGATCGTAACGAACGTCCGGGGGTTAAATTCTCTGACATCGAATTGACAGGTATTCCACATCGTATTGTGATCGGTGAAAAAGGCTTGGATGCTGGTACTTTTGAATATAAAGGCCGTACTGATGCTGAATCTGTAAACCTAAGCAAAGATGAATTATTGGCTAAACTCAAAGCTTAGTATTTTAACTGTATAATGCTTTTATTTTCATACTGTTAATTTACATCTAGTATCCAAAGAAAAACCGCTTCAAAATGAAGCGGTTTTTTTGACTCTTGGGAAAAATATAAACTTGACTTGAAAATATCTACTCAGTTAGAAAGTGAAGTCACCATTACGTGGAGTAATCGCCATTTGCGAACTTAAACGGCCACCTGTAATCGCCAACTCGCCTAAGCGCTGTGCACTTCCAATCACAGGATTACCTGTTGCATCAAGTGTTCCAGTTCCAGGATATAAATTTATATCACGTGCTCTAAATACACCTGTCGCATTTCGTTGTGGGTTAAATAAGAAGCTATAGTTAAAGCCTGCATTATTTTTATTAACAATCAAACTATTATCAAATGCGATCGAGCCTGACAAATTATCCAATCCTAATGTTGAACCATCTGGATCGATAAGCTGCAAGGAGTTGTTCATTGGCAATGTCGAATCTAAATCCATTTGCCCAACCACATTCAATGCATTTACCCCATCAACTAAACCCGCATCACTCGTCAGAACTGCACGCGGAATAAGTGCAAAGTTAATCCCACCCATCAAACGGGCTTTGATTCCACTCAAGACATCAAAATTGGTTGCAAAGTTATTTGATGGCGCATAACAACCATTATTTGCAGGGCATGTACCATAGCGAGCACCCGGTAAATAGCCCGCTGCAAGTTGTGCTGCAATGACCATTTTGATCGAAGGCATACTGACATTGATATTACCACCTTCAAAACCGATGCTTCCACTACCATTGAGTAGCATATTGATATTTCTTAAACCAATATAATAATCTTTCGGTGTATGAATGCTCTTATCGCTATAGTTATTATTATCCGCACCATCAATCAACATAATGGATGTGGTTTTTGAACCATCTGCACTCACGCCTTGAGTACTAATCCCAGCACTAAACCCTAAGCGCTGCGAACCTGAAACCGCTGCGATCGTCGGTGCCATCATCGTACTACCAGTACCATTTTTAGTGACGATGTTGTCACCCTTCGCTGGATTTGCTGTATTCCCTTCAGATGTTTTTCCATATAAGGCAATATTGGCATTGAGATTATAAATCGGTAAACCTAAGCCCCAATTCTGTGAGGTTGAGTCAACAACACGGTTTGGACTGGTCACATCAGGCGTGTTGGTAAATTGTCCTTCTTTCGATACTGCATTAAAGTTCATACCACGAACAGCAACTACAACACTTGGAATCGCTGTCGCGGCAATCACTTGCGTATAATCACTCGGTAAGACAATTGGTGTACCATTAGTTTTACCCAAGAATGTATTGGATAATGCAGTATTTACAGGTAATAAAATTGTTGGACTATTGACCAAGTTAAAATACACACCTCCTGTCACACCATTATTGACCTCATCCATGGTCAAACTACCGTGGTTTTTATTTAAAGCAATATCTTGGGTTTCTGTACCAGTAATACCAGAACGTGTTTGCAAAGAAGTAATATTTTTAAAGCGTAAACCGTAGGCAAATGTCCCTGCACCACCCAAATCAAAAGAAGCTTGCTGATCCGCACTCAAATTGGTATCAGATTTGTTGGTAAATTCACCTGCCAATGCAAAGCGCATACCGGTTGAGCCCGCGATAGAGTTCGTTGCTGCACCTGTAGGTCCAGTTGTTCCCAGTAAGTTTGCTGAGCTCGTCGTACCACCCAGTTGTACTTTAGCATTCACCAGTCGACCATTTGCTCCAGCTTGGATAATGCCATGATTATTGACATTGAATTCTAAGTTAATCCCTGGTCGTCCAGTATTTGCATCACGCGTAAAATCAGCAAAACCGTCAGCACCTGTCGATAATGTCAAACCATTGGCGGGATCAATCGTGATATAGCCCAATCCTGAAAAATTGAAGTTAAAATGGCTCATGCCAAGTGTATTCACTGTACCATTTTGATCTGTTTGGCTTAAACCTAAATTGATGTCTCGCACACCAAAATCAAGATAGGCTTTGTCTGCTTGACTAAATAATCCATTGGTTGTCAAAAAGTTAAAAGTAATTGGGTCATAGGCTTCAACTGTCAAAGCGCCCATACTTTTTTCGTTATTGCTACAACTTGCAGTTTGGCAAATCGCAACATTGTCTGCCGTGACTTTTCCAATCGTTGACGTTACAGCCAAATGAACACCCGGTTTATGAGTGGTGTCATTACTGTATACATCAAAGTCTACTGTAGTACCTAAAGGCTTTGATCCTGAGCCTTGAGTCATTTTAATATTGTTTAAATTGGCATAAACAGCTTCTTCACCTGCTTTGCTTGAGCTTCCTGTTTGATCAATCCAGCTGACTTTATCAATTTCTACTTTTGAATAATCAACTTTGGCAGTCACGCCATCTTGACCATCAATAGATCGCATATCATTGTCATTCATTTCTTGTAAAGCATGCGCAGTAGGCATATAAACCAACATGCTCGCCATTAAAGTGCTCAGTAAAAAAGGACTTTTATGATTTATTTTTTTCATTTTATGGTTCCTTCCATTTTATTACTTAGCAACGAGGATGCGTGCTATCGCAACTAAACATTAACATTCGACCGTTTATAGCAAGATTCCCATTCATCATCATTCCTGTAAAACCTTTTTGCTTGCCAGCATCATAGACAGAGTCAGTTGAGGTATAGGTTGAATTATTTAAATAACCATATTGGCTTGCTGAAGTCGGATTACTTTCTGCAATCGACCCATCTGAACTGGTTTGATATTGATCTTGTTCAATCGAAAGTGCGCTAAAACCAAAATTTTTAATAATAAGTGGTTTTGATGCTGTCAAACTTAATTGAATTGCAGGTTTTAAAATCTGAACTTGTGCTGAACCTTTTTTTGCATAAAGTAAATCAACACCATCCAATCCAAGCTTCTGAATATTGATAGAACCTTGAATATCTTTCAAAACTAACCAAAGTTTACGTCCTGAATTACTATTTGGCGCGCTCCAAACCGTGTCGCTATCACCTGCTTGTTTCGTCACATAACGATTATTCAATGACAATGCCAATCGACAATATGGTGCATTTGCACCACCACACAGTGCCTGATCATATTGCCCAGTAGCATCTTGGTTTAGATCAAGTTTTAAAGAAATATCGGCTCCAGCTTGTCCTTCAATTTTCTGTAAATCTGAATTGTCGAGCATCTGAAGTTCAGCTTGTGTCGCCATAGAAGCTGTGAGTAAAAGCAATCCCATTATTTTTTTCATGTTTATGCTCCTACAGACCTTTGGTTGTTATTTTCATATGCTGAATCAGCAAGCCATCAATCACGGCTGAACCAAAATTGTTACTCGGCATATTTACTGGTGCACTAATCGTGACATTGCTAGGTGCGGCATTAATGGTTGGGTTTCCTGCAAGGCTTTGAGCAGTTGAGTTTGCTGAAGTCCAAATAGCATTTGATGAATTCCATGTTCTATTTGTAACTGACGGCAATAAGGCGCTATCTGCTGGAGGAGTATCACCTTTACAGCCTCCAATAGAAGTCGTTCCATTACATGCAGTAGAAACATTCACAGGATCTAGAGTAGATAAAGTACCGCCTGTATCACTTTGATAAACCCAATCAGAAACAACCTTACTACTACAAGCTCCCCAGAAACTACCACAGTTCCAATACCAAGTCCGATCACGCTGCGCACGATAACGCTGCTGAAGATCTAGATAGTTTGCAGTCACTGTATTTGTCGTAGATGTCAATGCACCAAATGACACACCGATTGCATCTGGTCCACTATATGCAGTTAAAATATTATTGGTTGAATCATAATTCGTCGATCCAATCGAAATGCTACTATGTGTTGCATTGTAATAAGTACCACTGGTCGCACTGGTTGGTAATGGCGCATTATTGCCTTGATAACCAGCAATACCACTCGTCCCACACTGATAAACATTACACGTTGAACCACGATAAACGACACCTGAGTCTCCTGTATCTCCTGCATAACGCGTATAAATTTGCGTGTAGACTTCTGGTTTATTTGGAATACGTGCCAATTCAATCGTAAAGTTTTTACCATCAGAACCTAAAGTTAAAGGTTGATAAGTTGAACCTAAAACTAAGTTGACATTGGTGTTATATAGAAATAACCCTTCATTTGGATCAAATGTTGGAGCAGTCCCCCCACTAAATGCGGGTGAGGTCAACAAAGGAGTATCTGATGTTTCACGAGTACTCAAACGCAGTACCTTAGTCAAACTTGGCGCGGTCCATGTCGATGTTGAAGTATCTGTTCTAGTTATTTTTTTAACTTGATACTGACAACCAGCCTGTCCGTATGCAGGTGCGGAAGATTGACCAGAATTACCACAAGATGTCGCAACGCCATTCACCTTATATGTTGAACCATCATTCACCATGGTTTCGGTGCTTGCACCTTTATTTTGTGTTGTTTTAATTGTTGCTTTGACGTTTGAAGAATCGCCAGTATTAAAACGAAGTACACCAGACATCCCTAATGTGTTGTTATAGAAGGTGCTCATGCCATTGGAGTTACTTGCGCCGCCCAATGTTTGGAACAATTGTATGCGACTACCATTCATACTAAAGTCATTCCAAATCAGCTGAATACGTAATCGGTTGGCACGGTTAGCATCTGAAGAACCTGCCGTTTCACCAAGTGCATACAAATTTGGATCTGTTGGTGATTTTGATTGATCAAGTACAAAAGCATCAGCCCATGTTGCCAATTTTAAATGATAAGCATCTGCTCCTTTTGCTGGATCTGTTGGTACGACTTTGTCATATAGAGGGGCTTCAAGCGCCAAAAATGGCACTTGGCAATTTGCCGAAGTAGACGTACAAGCGGCTGCCTTTGGATCGAAGTTTGGCACATTATTTTGTGTTCCAACTTTGAGTAACCAAGGGTTTTCTGCAGTTCCCCAACTGGTAATTTTTGCGGCAGCAGCTGTTGATGCAAGGCGACTATTGGGATCACTATCCGCTTTAGACAAGGCTAAGCCATAGAGATAGAGATCTGCTTTACCTACTGAATGTGTTTTTGTTACGCCGCCAGATGTCCATTTTACCCCACCATTCAAAGCTGTTTGTGACAATGGACCAACAGGCAAAAAGTGGATATTACCAATATCATTGGAACGATCTGCCAACAAATCAGTGGCATTTTCATTACCGTTACCTGAGCCACGAAAAACCATATAGGCATCTTGTGGAAGTATCGCAATACCCTCACCTGTCGTTTCGCTCAAATGGTCATCTGATAAAGCTTCAAGCGCAAAGCAAGATTGGCAAATACTTAAACCAATAAAACTAGATAAAACGGTTTTTTTAAAATTTACCGTATAATTGAGTATAGTCATCATGACCTTCCTATTTATACGATGCTCCGCACCATATTATTTTATTTCTATGCTCAAACTGCCTGATCTTTCCTGAACAATGGCAATAATGATACTTTTATCACACTTTATAATAGCAACAAATTCTTTAAACTCAAAAAATAAACAGTGAAATTGGTCATTTTTCCGATGAATGAAGATTCATCAACCAATTTCACTCCATGTAAAGCAAATCCAGTGTCTTTGTATAAAATTGTTTTTAGCAGAATTTCAAACCACCATAACAGTTTGTGACTACTTTTTGATTTACTAACTGTTGATTCATCAACGTCAATGTAGCAGGATTGGCTTTCGTATAACTACCTAAATCAACATTCAATTTTTGGGTAATTGGCACACCAAATACAGCACCAATTGCTTGTCCCGCATCAAGCGCAGGATAGTTTTCTTGCTTACTTAAAAACTGTGTAACCAACGCAGCAACCTGCGGGTATACAGCACTAATATCCACTTGATTTTGAACATTTAATGTTCCTAGTTGCACTGGTTGTGCAAAAGACATCCACCAACCTTTTTGTGCTACATCTGTATTTGAGCTCATTGCACTCAAGCTTGTTAGATTACTATCCCCTGATGCAATCGTCGCACCCGGCCATAACAAAGGACTACTTTGCAAAGACAAATATCCGCCGGTACCCGTAAGTGGGATGTTATGAATCATGCTTAGAGATTGTATAAAATCAACTGACAAATTCACATTCTGGATATTTGAACCTTGCGCCATCAAGAATTTTGCTTTTGATGCCAATAAAGTAATCCCGCCACAACCAAATAAGCCTGTTCCCGTCGTACTATCGCAACTTAAGTTAACCATCAATGCATCATTTGCAAACTGCGAAGCTGGATAGTTTGAACTTCCATCTGCCGCAATAGGAATCACACCCACAGAAGCGGGTATATTGTTAATTGTAACTGATCCCTGTCTTACACCGTTCACTGTCGTCTTTGGAATATTGAATGTAGTAGATACACTTGGAATCGTGATCCCAGTTGTAGAACTATTTGATGGGTCACTTGTAAATTTAACAGTTGAGCCTAAAGCTGTTGCATAACCACTTAAAATTTGATTGTTTGACAAACCAAATGTCCCCGCTTTAGTGCTTGCAGAACCTGTTGTTGATGCAATTTGCATAAAGCCGCTTAAACTCTGAATACCATCTGTAGTCGATGCTTGAGAAAGATTATCCAATCCAGCTGTTAACAACGCACTAATTTGCTGAGCACCTAAGCGAATGCCTGTTACTTGACGGGTAGAGGCTTTGTCAGGATTAGAGATCGCAAACTCGATAAAAGGGTTTGTCAGAGATGCTGAAGTAGAGGCACGACCGTTATTAAAAACAGGATTACCACTACTATCATAAGAATCAGGTAAACCACTCAGTGATAAATTTTTGATATCTATATCACAAGCTCCAGCACCATTAATTCCGCCACACCCCAATTGTAAATTTTTAATGTTCGCATTGAGACTAAGTTCAGCCTCTAAACCTAATTTATAAAATCCAGTATTGTTTGATCCTGAAATATTTCTCATTGGATTAGCACTATCTGTAGGCGCTAGATAACTCAAGCTCATCAATGCTTGCCCAGTCATATCAGATAACTCTTGATCTGACATTTTTTGTAAATCAGAACCTGCAAAACTAGATATAGAAAAAGTACTTGCGCATATCAATAGAGCAAAATTGATTGGATTGAGCTTAAACATCTGATTCAACTCCCTTAATTTTTATTTTACCGACCTAACATCCTGTGAGGCCGTTTTATTATCTATTTTTTATAATCGACAGATATAAGTTGCGTTGAATAGCACTAGCCTATTTGCGGTTAATAAAAAATAATGTGACTTATATCACACTATATCCATAAATTAGCAAACACAAGTACATATGAACTATTTCAGATAAAAGTAAATAAATTACGTTTAACCATCAGTTTTTATTTTTTATTTTTTATTTAAAATTGAAGTAGTTGGTTAAAAAGCACCCTTTTCCCTCATCAAAATAAAACCGACAAATGGCGATGCTATTTTTTTACCTTCACTAAACAATCCCTAATAAAAAAGCGATCGATTAGATCGCTTTAAAATCATTAAACTTAAGCTACAGCAAAGCAACATTAACAGAATTTTAAACCGCCATAACAATTTGGTGTAATGTTTTGATTTACAAGCTGTTGATTTTGCAACATAAGTGTTGCAGGATTTGACGAGGTTGCATCATTCAACGGAATAACCAAAGTTTTCACGATTGGATTGCCTGTTAAAGCCCCGATACCATCTGCTAAAGAAACTGGAATATACTGACCAGCCAATTGATTTGTGATTAACTGCGCCACTTGTGGTAGTACTGCACTGATATCAACTTGATTATTTGCTTTTAGATAACCTAATTGCACAGGATTTGCAAAAGACATCCACCATCCCTTTTGTGCAATATCGCTACTCGTCATAGATGCCAAGCTTGTCTTAGTTGCGTCACTTGGATCTACATAACTTCCAGGCCAAAGAATACTACTTGACTGCAAAGCCAAATAAACACCATTGCCAGTTAATGGAATATTATGGAACATACTCAAGGATTGCTGAAAAGTAATATCCATATTTAAACCAGTAATTTTTGAACCTTCACCCATTTTAAATTTTGCTTCACGGATAATACAAATAATCAAACTCACACATGGATTCAATTGCACATTCAATTGGTCATTGGCGTAGACCGAGCTTGGAACAGAACTTCCTGCTGCGATTGGAATTTCATTTACAACAGCACGAACATTTTGTGCGACTGCAGCAGTTTGACGCTGACCATTGACCTGAAATGCTGGCAACGTAAATGGTACATTCATACTTGGTACAGTAATCCCTGTCGTATCAGAACTGCCGGGCATACTGGTAAATCCATGCTTTCCAAACAATGTAACATCGACATTGCCCGAAATTGCTTGATTAGAATCTTTACCAAACAACGTTTGTTTAGTCCAAACATCCCCTGTCGTCCCTGCTATTCGCATAAAACCACTCAAAGATTGGATACCGTCTGTTGTTGAAGGGCTAGAACCGTTATTGATACCGGCCGTCAACAAACCTGTAATTTTTTCTGCACTTACCCTTAAACCCGCCACCTCACGTGTTGAAGCTTTATCTGGGTTTTTAATGGCAAATTCAATAAAAGGATTTGACAGTTTCGCACTCGTTGAAGCACGCGGAGTGGACGAGAAATCAGGGCTAGATGAGCTATTTGGATCATAATTTGTAGGCAAACCACTGAGAGATAAATTTTTAATATCAATATCACAGCGTCCTGCACCATTTACACCACCACACCCCAATTGTAGATTTTTGACGTTGGCATTAAGATCCATTTCCGCCTCTAAACCCAACTTATAAAAACCGATATTTGAGTTTTGACTATATTTACTCATCAAATTTCCTGAGTCATTTGGCGCTAAATAACTCAAACTCATAAGCGCTTGCCCCGTTGTAGAGGCTAGCTCTGCATCATCTAGCTGTATCAAACTCGGTGCAGCTGATACAGCAAAATGAGAAAATAAAAAGAGTGCAGTCCCTACAACTATTCCTTTAGCTTTCAACATTTTTTTTACCTATTTTTATATTAACTACGATCTAAACGATATTTCTAAATATTAAAAAATTTTTATCAAAACTTAATAATATTTACCCGTAAATTATCTAAAAAATCAAATCAAAATAAATATCAAACAAATAATGTGATATATATCTCAAAATATACACCAACATTACTTTAAAAAGAAGAATTAAATCACTTAAATTTCAACCAATATTAAAACATTTAGATTAACTAAACAGTAAGCACAAATATAGATTGTATTTTTATCGTATATATTTAAATCAAAAAAAAACGGCGTAATGCCGTTTTTTATTTTCTAATAAACTAAAATCGAATTAACAGAACTTTAAACCACCATAACAATTGGCAACCACACCTTGGTTTTTAAGTTGCTGATCGGTCAAAACCAATTTTGCAGGATTAGTTGCTGTATAACTTCCCAAGTCAACATTCAATTTGGAATAAATCGGTGAACCCACCAGTGCACCAATCACTTGTCCAAAATTTACATAAGGAGCGTTGATATTGTTACCACTCGCATCCGTCGCACTCAAATAGTTTGAAACTAAAGTCGCCACTTGCGGTAAAACAGCACTGATATCCACTTGCTGTTGAACATTGAGTTGTCCTAATTGAACTGGGTTTGAAAACGACATCCACCAACCAGGTCTCGCGACATCCGTATTTGCACTCATACTACTCAAATCACGTATACCTGTATCCCCTGATGCAATCGTTGCGCCCGGCCATAAAAGTGCAGTGGATTGTAAAGATAAATATCCACCATTTCCTGTCAATGGAATATTGTGAATCATGCTCAAAGACTGAAAAAAATCAATCGATAAAGAAAGATTTGAAATATCAGAACCTTTATCCATGATAAATGACGTATTTGGAACCAATCCTGTTGCCAAACCACATAAAAAACCCGTATTCCCAGTACAATTGAGATTGACATAAAGCTTATCATTGGCAAATGTAGTATCTGTGGTATTGCCTACCGCAGGCGCAATAGGAATACTTGAAATTGTAGTACGAATATTTCGCACTTCTGCCTGCGTTTTACGCACCCCATTGATAGTAAAAGCATTGACCGTAAAACCTGTACTGACCGAAGGAATGGTGATGCCTGAAGATTTGCTCGGATCACTATCAAAATGTACATCCGTTAAACCTGAAACATCTGCATAGCCGTTAATTGCCTGACCAGAGGCATTACCAAAAGTAATTGGTTTGGTACTGGCCGTTCCTGAAGTCTGTGCAATTTGCATAAAACCACTCAGAGTTTGAATCCCGTCAGTCGTCGATGCACTTGTGCTATTGGCAAGACCAGCTGTGAGTAAAGCATTGATTTTCTCGGCACTAAAACGAATGCCCTTCACTTCTCGTGTAGAGGATTTGTCAGGATTACTAATCGCAAACTCAATAAACGGATTCGTCAATGTTGCACTGGTCGAAGCACGACCATTGTTATACACAGGATTTCCATTGCCATCATAAGAATCAGGCAAACCACTCAAAGATAAGTTTTTAATATCAATATCACAACTATCAGATTTGACGGAGTTGTTTACCCCACCACAGCCCAATTGTAGATTTTTAATATTAGCATTTAACTCAAGCTCTGCTTCTAAACCGAGTTTATAAAATCCGATATTGTTTGAGCCAGTAATATTTTTCATCGGATTGGCGCTATCTGTTGGTGCTAGATAACCCAAACTCATCAATGCCTGCCCTGTTGTTGCTGCCAATTGCTCATCAGTCAAAGCAACTAGATTGCTATTTGCATAAGCAATACCAAAACAACCCATACTCAGTGAAAATAAAGCAATATTAAATTGATTTAATTTAAACATCGCTAAAGCCCTCAATCGTCCATTTCTTAATATCTTCATTGTTTTATTCATGCGATATTCATCACATTTATTTTTGAAAGATACTATTCCCTCTTGCTTTTATAGCACCTATTTAGAACCACTCCCTTAATTTTTTTTTAAAAAGCGACGGAGGACAATGACTTTTAAATTATTCTAAAATATTATATTTAATATAGATACAATTAAGCAAAACTCATTAGATTTACTAAAATATATATTTTTTAAAAATGTTAAACTGATCACACTTTTATTTTTTGAATAATCCGAATTCTATTTAAACTAAAACTGGACAAAAAAAAGCAAGCTCTAAGGGCTTGCTTTTCCATTTTAAATACTAACAGCTTAGGCTAAGCTTCACACAACTCAATTTTCGATTAAGCTTTAGGTAAAGTTACGCCTGTTTGACCTTGATATTTACCACCACGATCTTTATATGAAGTTTCACATACTTCATCAGATTCGAAGAACAACATTTGCGCTACACCCTCACCCGCATAAATACGTGCAGGAAGGTTGGTTGTATTTGAAAACTCAAGCGTAACATGACCTTCCCACTCAGGCTCAAGTGGTGTCACGTTGACAATAATCCCACAACGCGCATAAGTCGATTTGCCCAAACAAACAGTCAAAACATTGCGCGGAATACGGAAATATTCAACAGTACGCGCTAAAGCAAAAGAGTTCGGCGGAATGATACAAACATCTGATTCGATATCAATAAAGCTATTTTCATCAAAATTTTTCGGATCAACAATCGCAGAGTGAACATTGGTAAAAACTTTAAATTCACGCGCACAACGAACGTCATAACCATAGCTTGAAACGCCATAAGAAATGAGTTTCTCGCCATTTGCATCATAACGCACTTGGTTTTCTGCATAAGGTTCAATCATGCCGTGTTTTTCGCTCATTTCGCGAATCCAACGATCTGACTTAATTGACATGTTTTTAATCCAAAAGCTTAATTCGATAATTGCGTAGTACTTTAACGTAAAACGCACCTGAAAGGAATGTTTATCATCAAAACAGCATCCGATAGTAGGCTCAAATAAATGCCGACAGCAAAACTAAAAAGAACCAATCAAAAGCCTTTTTTCACTCTAAAATTTTAAAATAATTTAAAGACTTAATAGTGCTGAATAACTGAGTGGAATCGAAAATCCGACTAAAACAACTGAGGCTGTCTTTTGTAAATTGGTTTGATTTAACCACTGAATTTGATTGGAACACAAGATTGAACCAATAAAAGTCCAAAAAAATGCAATAGGAATAATTAATACTAAAAAAGTCAGCATATGCGCCACATATTCACTCGAACTTCTCCATACGATCGCAGGGAAAATAGCAGAAGCGAAAAGTAGTGCTTTAGGATTTAACAAAGTCGCTGTAAAAAGTTCACGCGCACGAATGGTTGGCATCGTTAAATCAACTTGATTTTTAGCTGTACGCCAAAGTTTTACCGCTAAAAAAAAGATATACGTTGCACTAAATAATTTCAAAATCACAGGAATCATCGGATATTTTTTGGATACTGTTCCAATCAAAATTCCCCAAATCGTGATCGATATAAGATAGCCAAAAGCCTCAGCTGGAATAAGCTGAAAAGATTTACGTACACCGACTTGGATCCCTGATGAGGCCAAAAGCGTATTGGTCGGACCCGGTGTAAGTAAAATAGTGATCACTAGTCCTATAAAAAACCATGAAATCATTGAGTAACCTCTAATAGAGTTGCGCAGAGATTAAATGAGTTGCCTAGACTTAGCAAAAAAATATTTGTAATAGGACATGAATTTGGATTTAAACCATAAAATATTTATTTAAATATCAATAAATTAATAAATATTGTAAATAATTAATCCAAAAGAACTTATTGGTCACAAATGTTTATTATTTAAACCAAATTATCGATAAAATGATTTTATTTGAAAAATTAATGAATTTTACCGTATAAAATATAGACTATTTTCAACAAAAAAAATCTATTGATTACATCTATTTAATTAGCTTCAATCAGCGAAAACTTGACCTAGTGATAGTGAAAACTTTAAGGTGAAGGCATGCAAACTATTTTAGTTTATCTGCAATTTAGTGCAGAATAACCCACTTTTTTCAAGATACGATTGTCTATGACAAAGCGTTTTTTTCGAGATTGGCTACCCTCGCAAGAGAAATTAAGTCAATCTAAAATTCTCAGGATATTTGGCGATAGTGCCTTAAATCCTGTGCTTTGGTATGTCAATAAAAAATCTATATCCCGCGCAATGTTGATCGGAACATTTTGGGGAATGTTACCTATTCCTTTTCACAGTATTTTGATTGTAATTTGTGCCATTTTATTTGATGCAAATCTTCCGATCAGTTTGATGCTTGCTTGGATCATGAATCCTTTTACTATCCTTCCGATTTTATATATCGCTTTTTGGATGGGTACAAAGATCTATCATGTTCACATGATCAATAAAGAAATGTTGCTGGGTGTTTTACATCAGATTGTGCATTGGATTAAAAATTTTGGGCATGGACATATTGATCTAAGTCTGGCTAAAATACTGCTTACTGGCATGTTGATAGAAGCATTTATTACAGCAGTTTTAGCCTACTTTATTACAAAAATTATTTGGAATTGGAAAGTTATACAGAAATCAAAAAAGCGAGAAAAAAGGCTGGAGCCCCCGCTATAAATTATTTTTCCATTACTATTTTATAGTCATGTTACTCATTCAAATACAGATCATCGTTCCGAATTTCATCAAATTTTAGACAAAAAAGCCTCGACTTTTATCATAAAATTCGAGGCTTTTTCTGTGATCAATTGTACTTAATTCAATACAACTTCAACCAATTCAGAAGTACCCTCAGCTTGATCGCCTGTTAAAAATTTCCAAGTTTCATCAATTTTGATGACATCATTGTCGAGTAAACTAATTTTGCTCTTACAGTGACCCGCTTTTAACTCACCTGCGACAGTCAAATGTTGGTAGCAAATTTCAAAATTATATTCATCCAACATTTTGCCAATAATCGAACCTTTAACAACAAAGCCACCAGAATAGGTTGCCGTAACTACTCCATTTTTTTGGTTGTAATAAAAACGCGTTGCACTATTTACATCACCATTAGCAGTATTTGCGACGCTCATAAAAACTTTATTGTTGAGTAGATTCAGCATTTCAGGTATCCCTTATTATAAACAGCTCAGTTCGTGAGCTGTTTGTCATATCTACTTATATCAGAAAATACGCTTTTGGTCTTTTTCGACTTTAGGCAACTTTTGAGCTATTTTTTGAGCAATTGACACATATTTTTCAGCAATTTCATCATTTAGCATAACTGATGGCGTGCCTGCATCAACATTTTCACGAATTTTCACATCTAAAGGTAGTCGACCTAAAAGTGGAATTTGGTATTGTTCAGAAAGTTTATCGCCGCCACCTGTACCAAAAATTTGTTCTTCATGACCACAATTTGAACAAATATGTGTCGACATATTTTCTACAACACCAATCACGGGAATATTTACTTTATTAAATAGCTCAATTCCTTTTACTGCATCCATCAATGCAACGTTTTGCGGAGTCGTTACGATCACAGCTCCTGTCACAGGAATCCGCTGTGCCAAAGTTAACTGGATATCGCCTGTACCCGGTGGCATATCGATAACAAGCACATCCAAATCAGGCCATAAAGTTTGGTTAAAGAGTTGCATCATCGCGCCTGTTGCTTTTGCACCACGCCAAGCCACTGGTGTATTGACCGCGCCAATCAAATGTCCAATCGACAAAACAGCCATACCATACGCTTCGAGAGGAACAAAGTTTTCCCCTTCTATCTTGGGCGTTTTGCCTTCATTTCCGAGCATCGTTGGTATACTTGGACCGTAAATATCGGCATCTAACACGCCAACTTTCAACCCTATTTTTTGTAAAGCCAATGCGATATTGACGGTAGTTGTCGATTTACCGACACCGCCTTTGCCTGATGATACGACGATAACATTTTGAATTCTTGGATGTTTAGGTACATCTCTTTGTTGTGGTGCAGCTTTTTGAATCGGTGGATTATTTGGATCTTCTTCAACCTTAGGCGAAGCATCTACCACAGGTGGTAGATTTTTATTTTCGGGCTGATTGTGTGAATGCTCATGTGAATGTTTTGGATTTGAACAGCTATGTCCATCATCGCCACCGAGTTGGATCTTTTGCTGAATCACATGCATATTGAGTTCATTGATCCCGCATTTTTCTAAAGCATCAGCCAAATCATCATGGATTTTTTGCAGATCATCTGCTTCTGCAGGGAAAGTGTTAATGGTAATTTGCAGAACTTGCCCTTCTACGTTGATTTGAGTAATACGATCTTTCAAGGCATTTTCGGAGTTCGGTAGCATATAAGTTTGTAGAACTTGCTGGATTTCCTCTTCCTTCACCTCCGTTGCTGGTGAAAAAACTGATTTTAAAGAAGAAAGCCAAGACATAGAGTTACTCCAAATATGCTGCCAAGTCGCTATAGTTTAGCGGTAAAAAAGCATTTGGGTAAGGTCAGTTTGATCAAGCTTTTTGAATCTACTTATAAATCCTAGTTATTTAGTTGGTTATTCTTTTTATATTCAGTTTTTTACTGATAAAAAAAGACCCTTTTCCGAAAAAAGAGTCTCTTTCTCACAATTGTAGTGCTGTTATTTAGCCTTGATCATCTTTCTTAAAAGAGTTGATCTTATCCGTAGCCGCTTTTTTCAGTTCATCAAATTTGGCGCTGGCTTGCTCTTTTAACTCATCAAGTTTAACTGAAGCATCATGTTTTAACTCTGCAGCTTTTAATTTTGCTTCTTCTAACTTGTGTCCAGCTTCTGTTTTAAGATGATCAAACTTTTCTTGAGCATTGGCTTTGGCATCTGCTGCCTTCTCTTTGGCTTCATCCAAATGCTCATTCAAAGCTGCTTTGTCCTCCGCATGATTTTGTTCTACATCATGTTTTAAATCAGTCAGCTTTTTTTCACCTTCAAGTTTTGCTTCTTGGGCACTATGTTTTAAATCATCAAGTGCCTTTTCCCCTTGGAGCTGAGCTTCTTTCGCTTTAAGTTTAAGATCATCGCCTAACTCTGACGCTTTTTGTTTCAAATCATCAATTTTATTATCAGTCATTGCATTACCCTCTTGATTAGTTCAAATGAAAAATTTTGGGTTCACTGCGGAACATATCTTTTATATATATAGATAATTCATGTGAAATAAACCAAAAAAAGCAATTTGCAATAAATACCATACGAACTGTTACGGATGAGCATTTTAGTCAATTCATCACTTGGATATTTTTTATGGCAACTGATGAATTGACACCTTGCGATCACGATTCAATACGTTGAAATGGATTTAGTCCTCTATGACGATTCTTCCATTTTGCACTTGGACAGGACGATTATTGTGCTGAAAATTGAGTACTTTTTGCAGCATTTGAATCTGATCCTGAGACATCGTAATTGGATTTTTATATACAATCCAATTCACACCCTCGCTACACGGTGGTGTCGTTAAAGACCCTGAAAATCGGTAGTATTCACGTGTTGTTGGCAATAAATTTTGAAGCTGTATCTGACTCGTTATCGGCTTAGTTTGATTTTCTTGCGCTTTAAAGTCTTTCCACAATTTAGTCCATTCAGGATTGGCTTGTCCGTTTTCGACCATCACAGCTAAAACAGTCAATTGTCCCTGTGCATTGGCATTTACAAAATGTATTTCTAAAGGAAACTGTTTGCCATCAATTGTATTTTCACTTGGTGTATGAAAATGAAATTGTTTTAAATAATAATTTTCACCGTCAATTGTGACTTTATTATTTTGGCTATTTTTTGCATTGACCTGCACAGTATGTCCATTAAAGACTATATTTTCAGGATTTTCTGCATAATCAATCTGGATCGGATGTTGATCTGTACTGTGGTAAGTCCCCTGTATATTGATCGGACTTTGGTTTTTACCTGTCGCACATAATTGATACTGATCACTTAACGCGCCCCAATGTTCTGCTGAGACCTCCCCTTGATAGCCCCAATGAACATCATTGTTTGCATAACTTGCCGAGCCTGCACAACAACACAACAATCCCCAAATTAATTTTTTCATCGCTTTCTCATTTCTATGTTGAAATTCGCAAGCAGTATGCGCCTGAGTTTAAGTTTTGTTAAATTGAAAAATCATGTTATTTTTTAATTATTTATTTAAAATAAAATTTGCAATTTCTCATATTTTTTTCAAACATAGCGCTGTAAAATTGCTATGCAATGCACATAATTTCCTAAATTAAATCTCCACGCTTTTTGTACCCAGAGAAACTTTAAGATTTTCACTTTACTGGGCAATATTAATATTTGAAAAGATTTCACTGATTCATTTGTGCATATCAAGCCTAAGTCATGTAAAATCATTAGCCTTGCATTAACTTTGAGAAAGAGAGTTATATCCGTGCGAAATATTTTAGTCACAAATGCCCTACCTTATGCCAATGGTCCCATCCATATGGGTCACTTACTCGGTTATATCCAAGCTGATATTTGGGTTCGTGCTATGCGTGCAATGGGACATAATGTGACTTATGTTTGTGCGGATGATGCGCACGGTACTGCGATCATGCTTCGTGCAGAAGCAAATGGCATCACACCAGAACAACAAATTGCCAATGTTCAAAAAGAACATATCCGTGATTTTGATGGATTTGGCGTGCATTTTGATCACTATGACTCAACCAATAGCAATGAAAATAAAGCACGTTCAGAAGACATTTATCTGAAAAACCGTGAAGCAGGCAATATCGCTATTCGCCCTGTCACTCAGCTATTCGATCCTGAAAAAAATATGTTTTTATCAGATCGTTTTATTAAAGGCACATGCCCAAAATGTAAAGCTGAAGATCAATATGGCGATTCTTGTGAAGTCTGTGGCACAACGTATAATGCGACCGAATTACTCAACCCGCGCTCGACTTTAAGCGGTGCAACACCAGTTGAAAAATCATCTGATCATTACTTCTTTAAATTGCCAAATTTTGCGCAATATCTACAAAAATGGACGCGTGATGAAGGTCGTTTACCCGTATCTATCGCCAATAAATTGGATGAATGGTTTGACGCTGGTTTAACTGATTGGGATATTTCTCGTGATGCGCCATATTTTGGTTTTGAAATCCCAGATGCGCCAAACAAATATTTCTACGTTTGGGTTGATGCGCCGATTGGCTATATGTCTAGCTTTGAAAACTACGTCAAAACTACACGTCCAGACTTAAACTTTGATGACTACTGGAAAAAAGACTCTAAAAATGAAGTCTATCACTTCATTGGTAAAGATATTGTTTATTTCCATGCACTGTTCTGGCCTGCAATGCTTGAAGGTGCAAACTACCGCACGCCAACGGGTTTATTTGTAAATGGTTTCTTGACTGTAAATGGTCAAAAAATGTCTAAATCACGTGGTACATTCATTAAAGCTGAAACTTATTTACAGCACTTAAACCCTGAATATTTACGTTATTATTTTGCATCTAAACTTTCTGATAAAGTTGAAGATTCTGACTTAAATCTAGATGATTTTGTGCAAAAAGTTAACTCTGATTTGGTCGGTAAAGTTGTCAATATTGCCAGCCGTTGTGCAAAATTTATCAATACAAAATTTGATAATAAACTCTCAAATACTTGTGCTGAAGCTGAATTGGTTCAAAGCTTTATTGATGCAGGTGATTCAATCGCAAAATCATATGAATCACGTGAATTTTCTACAGCTATTCGTGAAATCATGGCACTCGCTGACCGTGCTAACCAATATATCGATGAGAAAAAACCTTGGGCGCTTGCCAAAGTTGAAGGTCAAGAACAACAAGTTCATGATGTTTGCTCAGTTGGTATCAACCTGTTCCGTCAGTTAGCTGTTTATTTGTCGCCAGTGTTGCCTACTCTTGCAAAACAAGTTCAGGATTTCTTGAAGCTTGAAAGCTTTGATTTTGCTTCACGTCAAAATGTACTGATCAATCATGAGATTGCGCAGTTTGAGGCATTGATGCAACGTGTCGATCCTAAAGCAGTCGCTGCAATGGTCGATGCTTCTAAGGATTCTTTGGCAGCGCCTGCTCCTGCAAAAGCTGAGAAGAAATCTGAAAAAGCCAAAGAGAAAAAAGCTGAACCTAAAATTGGTGAAGCAGAAATCATTGGTATTGAAGACTTTTTGAAGGTTGATCTACGTGTCGCAAAAGTTGTAGAGGCAGCAACTGTAGAAGGTTCGGACAAACTTTTACAATTGACCTTAGATGCGGGTGAAGCAGAAACTCGCAATGTCTTTAGTGGCATTCGTAGCAGTTACGCACCAGAAGATTTAACAGGTAAATTGGTGGTACTGGTTGCCAACCTTGCGCCACGTAAAATGCGTTTTGGTATCTCAAATGGTATGGTTCTTGCGGCAGGCAATGGTGAGGGTATCTTTATCATTTCGCCAGATAGCGGCGCTAAACCAGGTGATAAAGTATCTTAATCACACTCATTAAAATGAGCTAAAAAGACTTCTTCGGAAGTCTTTTTTTATGAATATTCACACAAATAATAGGACATACAATCCTGTAATTTAACTTTATTATTATTATTTAAAAAAAACTTTATAATTATCATATTCCAACAACATCATATGGTAATAAAATGAAAACTATAGCGGGTCCATTTGTACGTATTTTCGTTGCTAAAGCAGAAGCAGCACATCTACTTAAAACATTAACTGAAGTGTTTGAAGGTAAAATAGATTTTCAATTTGATCATGCGCCAACAGAGTCTACCGTTTATTCTGTACGAAATAGCTTAGGTTTATACTCGATTACTGCAACTGACAAAGCGCAGCCTGATTTTGTTGCAAAAACCAAAGCCGTATATGTTGTAGAAAATGTTGATGAAGTATTGGAAAATGCACGAAAAAATAATGTAGAAGTCGCACAAGAAAAAACACCTGTATCTGTAGGTTTCCAATCACGATTGAAAATGAGTGAAGACTGTTATTTTGAAATTGTTGAGTGGAGCGCAGAAAACATTGCCAAAATGAAAGTCATTGGTCTGCTCAAATAATCTATAAAAATAAATGCTAAGGCCTCTTTTGAGGTCTTTTTTATGCTAGTTTAGAAAAAAATAAAGAATATAACGCTTATGGAAAATGAGAATAATGAATTTAATAGCTTCACAAAATATGGGCCATTATTTGCTACGATACTCATTGTTGTTAGTATGCATATTTGGATATGTTCCAATGATCCCATACGCTTTTTACATGGCTTAGTCACGCCTTCAATCATAATTCCAATGCTACTTTATATGCTGATCGCGTTAATTTTCGGCTACTGTATAGGCATTATTCCAACATTCATCACACAACAAATTTTCTATAAACTGATCAAAAACAATCTTGCTGAACAAACGCAAGGACAAGTGCTTTACAAAGGATTTTTGGCTGGGATGATTTGGTCACCACTGGTATTGTTCAGTATTTTTGATGAAAAATGGTTGATGATTACTGCTTTTTTTGTCTTTGTCGTCGTGATACCAAGCGCTATGTTATGTGCATATATAGAGTGGCGAAAAAGCAGAAATTTCCAACTTTCAAAGCTTAAAAATGAGGATAAACGTTTAAAGTAAATCCTCATTTTTATAAATATCAAACAAGCTTAGCCTTATTCACTGCGTTTAAAAAGCTTTCCATTTTCTTTTAAAACTTTACCATCATATTCATAAGTCACTTTCTTATTTGCTAGTTTTTTGACCATAGCAGGATCTTCAGGTATTCCTAGAAAGACTGGCATTTTTACGATAATTTTATCTTTATTTGCAACCACATCAATAAGATCAGAACATGATCCAAAACGAGGAGATACCACAGGCACTTTCGTTTGAGAAATATTGATGAAATAGAGCTCGGCAGGACAACCCGTACCACCATTATCCTGAACCAAAAGGATATCGCTACCACCAATTTGATATTTTCCAACCAAACTTAAACTGTTATTTCCCTCAATCAGGGGGTTAATCATTTTCTTGTTAAAATAAGCAGTTTCAGCTCCTGTATCTGGATTTTCTTTAATCTCAAAAGTTCCAAATCGAGTATTTTTACTTTCGATTTCAGCTAAAGTATTCATAGAAAGTGCAAGACCGAAGCTTGCTAATAATAGTTGCTTTATCACGTTATTTTCCTTAAAAATTTATCATTAAAGTTTTAGTAAGTTTGAATACTCGGCTTTGTACATGCATTTTTCACGGTCATATCAAATGAAGCATATTCATTATCAATCATCGTGCCATAATTAAAATTAAAAGTTTGATGATCCTCTGGATCAAAACTCGAATATAAAACTTGGCTCAAACCTGTTACATTTTTTGTATATTTATTGATCACAAAAAATACTTTTTGGTCTGATGTTTTACGAAACACTATCGAGTCTTTTTCATTATTGTAGGTTTCTTGAGTGATAAAACAGCTATTTTTATCATCTATTCCAAGCAGCGAAGCATATTTAAACTGCTGATTTTGATCATTAATCGTTATAAATAAAGTTTTGATACCTGTTGAACTAAATGTCATACCCAGCAGTTTATCTGAAAATTTATAAGTGTTTGCGTTTCCCGACCAATTCTTCATTAAATATGAATGTTTTCCACGATAACTTTTTATAAAATCACATTGTTGTTCATCTTTGGTACAGTTACTCTGAATGATTTGCACGTCTCCTGCTTGTGCCAAAACTTTGTCTTGTGCAAATGCAGGAGTCATCCAGATCGATAAGCTTGCAATTAAAATGATTATATTCTTCACGTTATTTTTCTCTGAATATGTTGCTTTAACAGTGTCGTTTTAACTTTGTTTCTCTAAAGATGTGTCTTTAACTTTTCTTCTCTGATTGTAAGTTATCTAACTCATTTTCTCGAATGAGGAGGAGTAAAATATCCTTATTTCATCCCAAAAATTAATTTCAATCCAAGTAAGGTCATCACACCACCAGCGACTCGATCAAAAACTTTTTTAAACTTCAGATAAACTCGGCGCGGTTTTTCAGCTGATAATGCAACAGCAACCAATGAATACCATCCTGCATCAATAAAGAAACACAGAATCGGTAGCACAAAATAAAAATACGTAGGAATTTCTTTTGGTAAAAGTGCAGTAAAAATACTGGCTAAAATAATCGTAATTTTAGGATTAGAAAGCTGGGTAAATAGCCCCCAACGATAAGCTTGGGCATAACTCATTTGTGTTTTGCTATCAGTATGCGTCTCTACAGGTTCTTTGGCATGACGAATGATATTGAATGCCAACCAAAGTAAATATAAGCCACCAAAAACTTTAAGCACGATATACGCTGACGGTACAGCCAATAAAACCGCTTGTAATCCAATTACGGCTAAAAAACCAAATAATGCAGCACCAGTCCCTGTACCCAAGGCTGTAAACAAACCATGTTTACGTGAAATTGCGATCGAATTTTTTGCAACATAAATAAATGTTGGACCGGGACTGATTGCACCTAACATCAATGCTGCAGCAATCGA
This sequence comes from Acinetobacter gerneri DSM 14967 = CIP 107464 = MTCC 9824, assembly GCF_000368565.1. Lineage (GTDB taxonomy): Bacteria > Pseudomonadota > Gammaproteobacteria > Pseudomonadales > Moraxellaceae > Acinetobacter > Acinetobacter gerneri. The sequence continues at coordinate 281,392 of NZ_KB849537.1, forward strand.
GCCTAAAATAATAAGCGAGTCCAAAATTTACTCCAGTACAAAAATTTCAGGTATTTTACAGCCTCATTGATGAAATGCATATGAAAATATCATTTTATATTTCTCTTTTTTGTTGCTTTTAAAATGCTTAATATTTTCAGCTAAGCACATCATTTCAATTGTTTACTGTCGCACTTAATCCTAAAAATCATTATAAAATTCAATTTATTAAAAAATAAAAAGCACATCATATGTGCTTTTTATTTGCAAAATTTACTGTTGATTTATATCAATATTTTCACGAGCGCTGAGTTGACGATCACCCAATTTAAAATCGTGATCATAAACTGGAACACCCACAACACTCATAGATCGACTTTGTGTATCTGTTTTCGCTTCCTTTTTATCGCAACCCACACCAACCACTGCGACGATACTGATGAGGAATAGCGTACGTATCTTCATAGCATCTCCTGCTTATGTTTATTTTTATCGTTTTAGCTTAGCAGTTCTGCACAAAAAAACAGCATTTTTTTATTTCAAAATACAACAATTTTTTTCAATGTAATCCAATTCATTATTTCTGCATACAGGGTGATGAATCAGATTTATAGTTTCCACCCCAAGTTCTAAAAGCAGCAGTATCAATATGATAAATATGGCGTGGATAAATCCCCAATCCCATATTGAGCTTTGGCCCTTTTTTCCTCCAAAATTCACACAATTGTTGAGTCGTTTTTTTATGTTTTTTTTCTAAGTCTGCGTCTTGGTCGATAATTTTAAAATCCACTGCAAAATTGGCCATATGCTTACTTTTTTTGGCACCACGCACACATGTATTCATCTCAGGACTGCGATAAGTCGAAATAATTCGATATTGTTTAAACACACCTTGTTCACGTAATTGTTCAATCACTTTTAAGCTTTTAACCAAGTGTAGCCAGTCTGCTTTTGGAGGAATAGCATAGCGAAATTCCTCGCATTTTTTAGGCATACTATGCCCTGTATATACCAAGTAATATGGTTCTGGTGCATCCTTTATTTTCGATGAAATATATTGATAATATTCATCCAATTGCACAGCATTCTTTTCTCGCCACTTTTGATATTGCAAACGCTCATTTTCAGAAATTTGTCCTGTATCACTTGCTGCAGTTTTTTTATCTTGCGATTTATTACAAGCCATCAAAGTTAAAAAAACTGCAAACAAGCAAACGATTTTATTATGTATTTTCATTTTCGTAGTTCATGCTTGCCCCAAAACTAAATATACAGCCTCACTGCAAAATGATCCATCTGCTTGAATATCAAAATATTTACGAACTCGATCAGATACTTTGGACTGTAAATACAAAATCGTTTCTGCCGCATGATCTGGGCTTTGCATCCGTGTAATCCAACTTGAAAAATCAAGTTCAAGCTTTTGTTTTTCTATGGTTTCTATGCGAAATCCTGCATACTCGGCAAAGTTACACCATTCTTGCAAGCTATAATCACGGACATGGCTCGGATCGCGAATCATCTCAATACTTTGTAAAAAAGTGTCTAAAATCGGGTCACTTTGACCAAGGATATCAAAGATGATCACTTTACCTTGCTCTGACAAAACACGTTTCATCTCAAGCATTGCCTGCCCAACATTTTGCCAATGGTGTGCAGAGTAACGACTGATAATGCAATCAAAAGATTGAGGCGCAAAATTGAGATGTTCAGCGCAACCGACTTGACCCGTCACATGATTTAAACCCTGCTGCTTTGCGTGTTTCAATACAGTTTCAACCATTGACTGAGTCACATCATAAGCAACAACTTCTTCAACGATCGGAGCAACCTGATAACTGACATGCCCACCACCACAGCCCAAATCAAGCACCTTTTTAAAGGAATTTTTCTGTAATAATTCACGCATTTTAGCAAATTCGACACCTTGAGCATGAACTTGACTATGTAAATAAGCTTCTGATTTATCTTGATATTGATTGGTATTTACATCATGTTGTGTTTTCATTTTTCCATTCTCACCACGAAACATGTATATACTTTAACCAGTATATTTAAAAAATAAAAATAATATGTTTTAAGCTTATTTATAAATATTTTTTATTAATCATCTACTAAACACGGCGATCTTTTGGTTGAGCGTCCGATGCCCCAAGTTCGATAACCCAAGGTATCGATATGCAAAGTGTCATTGTTATAAATACCTAAACCCATGCGGTACTCACGCCCATCTTCAATCCAGAATTGACAAAGTTCTTTAATTTTTGTCCCCTGATTGTGATAAATTTGCTGTTGCTCGTTGAGTAACTGAATATCAACTGCACTGTTACTATCATGTTTACTTTCAATAGCATTGCTAAAACAAGCATTGGCCTGTTTAGGACTATAAGCATGCACAATACGATAGTGATCGAATAATCCATTCATTTGAAGTTTCTCAATAAGTTTCAATGAATTGATGATATTTTTCCAATATTGTTTTGGTGGAATAGTAAATTGATACTGTTCACAACCTTTAAGCTCATTGCTTTGGTTATAACTGAGCTGAAATACATTTGGAGTATTTTTCAAATATTTTGCAAGGTAACTGCGATATTCATCTAATAAAACTCGGTTGTTTCCCGTATACCAATTTTTAAATTGTTGCTCAGTTGTCTTATCAGGGAATGTTATATTTTTCAATTGATCAGCATCCTCTCTAGAATGGCATGCTGTCAGTACAATAAACTGAGATATCATAATCCAAAATGTAATAATCTTTAACATATCACCCCAGTAATATATTGATATATATAATATAAATAATAAAAAATTAAATTTACTCTCCATTAATTTCTACATATTTTGTTCTATTTTTACAATAGTTCATATGATATTTTTGTGTACTACATCACATTTTTATTGGCATTTTCCATCAAATTTTATTTGATTTACAAAAAATTTCCGAAAATTATTTTACATCGGACAAAAATGTCCGTTTAATTCGTATTGTTCTTTTCACTATTTTTTTCATGCAAGTTCTCGATATGCAAACTACGCTCAATCGTCAACAAAAGGCGGCTCAAAACCGTATCGACCTGCTCAATGCTGCTCTTTTGATTTTTCGTCATCACGGAATTCGTGCGCCATTACAAATGGTCATTGATGAGGCGGGTGTTGGACGTGCGACCTTTTATCGCAATTTTGCTGATCGTAAAGCATTGGTGATTGCTTTGATGGAGTATGGACTGGAACGTTTGGAAAAAAATGCTCAACATTTCATCCAATTTGAGGATGGTTTATTTCAACTCATTCGCAATCATATTCATAACCTCCCCTTACTCACCGCTTTGGTGGATTATTGGCGAGTGATTGAACATCATGATCCTGTGTTGATTGAGATCTATGCGCGTCGAGATGCAATTTTGCAGCCATTGATTGATAAGGCGATCGCACATGGCGTATGTCGTGCAGATTTGACACCTAAAGATTATGCAATGATCACAGGGATTTTGCGTTCTTCTTTTCAGGGTTTAAATGAACAAGAGCAAGTTCGCCTTGCCACACGAGCCGTTGATTTACTAATCAATGGCATCAAAGCGTCGTGAGGTTGTGATGGAAAAATCACCTCGTGTTTTAGAACCAATGCCAGATTGGACCCCTGAAGAGCGTCCTACATTACCGGGTTCACCTGCTGCAATCGCACATTCAAATCAAAAACGTTTGCTGTATTTTATCATTGGCATCGTGGTGGCGATTTCAGGTAGTTTGAGTAATGGTTTTATTACTGCAAATTTACCATTAATTCAGGGTGAATATGGTTTAACGCCTGCTGAGGCGGCGTGGATTCCTGCTGCCTACGTAATGGCAAATGTCAGTTCAAACTTGATTTTATTTAAAGCTCGTCAGCAATATGGTTTACGGCTTTTTTCTGAATTAGGTTTAGTGCTATTTATTTGCGTGCTGATTTTACATATTTTTGTGCATACCTTTCACATGGCACTATTTGTGCGCATCGTCAGTGGCATCGTGGCTGCGCCGCTGAGTTCATTGGGTATGTACTATATTATGCAGGCCTTTAAGCGAGTACATTTTGGTAAAGGACTATTTTTAGCACTGGGTTTTCAACAGCTCGGAGTACCGTTGGCATGGATCATTTCACCATATTTGGTTGATGTAAATGATTGGGCACAGCTCTATACCTTTGAGTTAGGATTGGCTTTGTGCTGTCTAGCGATGGTCGTATCATTAAAATTACCCCGCAGTCTGCGTATTGAAGTCTTTGAAAAACAAGATTTCTTTACTTTTGCTTTGCTCGCACCAGGTTTTGCTTGTTTTTGTATTGTGCTCACTCAAGGTCCAATTTTGTGGTGGGTCAATGTTCCATGGCTCGGCTATGTCCTGATCGCGGGCTTTGTCCTCGTTATCGTCGGTTTGACGTATGAACATTTTCGGGTCAATCCGTTGATCATGACGCGTTGGCTCGGCACGTCTTCTACCATTCGCTTTGTGATTGGTGCCTTGGCGATACGTATTTTGATGTCCGAACAAAGCTATGCAGCAGTTAACTTCTTAAAGACTATGGGCATGGGGCCAGATCAGTTTGTTCCCTTATATAGCGTGATTTTTATCGGAATCGTAATAGGTACAGTATTTAGCGCGATAACATTTTCTCGCGAACGCATGATTTGGCATTTGTTGTTTGCCACATTTTTGGTTTTTGTCGCTTGTGCACTAGATTATCATTTAACCAGCGATGTTAGACCGGCAAATTTTTATCGTAGTCAGTTTTTGGTGGGCTTTGCCAGTGGAATGTTTATCGGTCCTTTGCTATTAACAGGGATCATCAATGCGCTGCAAAAAGGTCCTAGTCATATGGTGACCTTTGTCGTGCTATTTTCTGCAACTCAAACCTTTGGCGGGCTGATTGGTTCATCATTTTTTTCGACTTATCAGCAAATTCGTACGCAAAATTATGTCACTGAAATCGTCAGCAATTTACCCCAAGCAGACCCATTAGTTGCACAGCGACTTGCCACTTATACACAAAGTGCCAGTAAATACACCATTGATCCAAATTATGAACAAAATCAAGCGATACGTAGCTTAAGTCAACAAGTGACCAAAGAAGCGCAAGTTCGTGCTTATAATGATGTCATTGCGCTCAATGGTATTTTTGCGGTACTACTCTTAATCTGGGGTGGTTCAAATATCGCAAGAACCAAATATCTCAGTTTAAAACAACAACGGATGGAAAGAATGAAATCATAATTCTTGTTTTGAAATGATTAAATTGAACTAGATACAGCACACAGATCAGTATTTTATTTGAGTAACGATATGGCACAAGATCAAAATAGTACAGAAAAACCGACAGCACCTCAGTCAGAGTCTGCACCTGCCGCAAGCCCTACTCCGTCCCCTGCTGTTCCACCACCTTCGAGTAAACTCATTCCGACTGCGAAGCGGACTTTGGTGCTGATGTTTTTTGTATTATTGATCGGGATTGCAGTCATTATGTGGGCGTGGAAACTGGGTCCATTTAGCAATGCAATTCAGTCTACTGACAATAGTTATATCAAAGGTAAAACAACGGTTTTATCCTCACAAATCAATGGCTATATCAAAGATGTCAAAGTCATCGACTATGATCATGTCAAAAAAGGTCAGGTGTTGATGCATATCGATGCAACAACGTATGATCAAAAAGTCACCCAAGCCGAATCAGGTGTTGATCAAGCTAAAAATAATTTAGCCAATCAAGCACAAAATATTGAACAACGCAAAGCCGATATCGTTGCAGCTCAAGCTAAAGTTGACCAAGCCAAAGCGACTTATGAACTTTCTGTCAGTCAGCTCAATCGTTATCAACAACTTGGAAATAGCGGTGCAGCTTCAAAAACTGAGCAAGATAAAGCGGCTGCTGATGCCAAAAATAATTTAGCCCTCCTCAAACAAGCCGAAGCCAATGTCTTGGTTGCCAAAGAAGCATTAAAAACGGCTGAGGTTGCTGAAACAGGCTTAAAAGCACAAGTCACCAATGCCAATGCACAATTGGATCAAGCCGTGACCACAAAGGATTATAGTGTGATTACCGCTCCAATGGATGGTCAACTCGGTGAGGTTAGCCCTCGTGTTGGGCAATATGTTGCGGCAGGCACACAGTTACTCTACCTCATTCCCAAACAAACATGGGTTTTGGCAAATTTTAAAGAAACCCAGATTGCTGATATGAAAATCGGGCAAAAGGCTTGGTTTACTGTAGACGCTATGCATCATCAGAAATTTACTGGGCATATTGAAGAAATATCTCCTGCTGCAGGTTCAGAATTTAGCGTACTCAAACCTGACAATACAACGGGGAACTTTACCAAAGTCGTGCAACGGATTTCAGTACGTATCGCGATTGATCCAAACCAACAAGGCTTACAATACCTCCGTCCTGGTATGTCGGTTGTGACCTCAGTCGATACCAATTCAAAATAAATGTATAGCGTTTTAAAGATGGGCTAGATAACGTGCATAAATAGATTTTAGATTAACATTATGTTCTACAGTACCGTTTCCTCTCCTTTTTAAAGGATGAGGAACATGTTCCGCAAGAAAGTAAGGATGCTATTAGAAATTTACCCTCATCCTAACCTTCTCCCAAAAGGAGAAGGGACTTCCTGTATTAACTTTCAAAATAATAAATGACTGTATATTTTAGATTTATGAAAGAGATCTAATGGGTGACTTAAAGCTGTTTTATTTTTAAATAAATCAGTCCGAAGCCATTTTTTCGATACAATACAAACAAAGATTAAGCCACTAAAGCCATGTTTGAGCATATTCAACAACCGATTTGTGATCAAAAAGTCCAGCTCGACTCTACGATTGAGCTGGTCATCAAACGTCTTGATCTGATTCACCCTGAAATTTCGGGCAATAAATTTTATAAATTGAAATACAATTTACTCGAAGCAAAACGCTTAGGGAAAAAACGGATTATTAGTTTTGGTGGCGCATATTCAAATCATATCGCGGCGACAGCCTATGCGGCTAAACTTTTTGGCTTTGAATGTATCGGTATCATTCGTGGTGAAGAATTAGCCAACAAACCGCTTAATCACACTTTGGCGACTGCTGAGCGTCATGCGATGAAGTTGGAATATGTTTCACGTGAAAAATATCGGCATAAAAATCAAGCAGAATTTTTAAAAGAATTATTGGAAAAATATCCTGAAAGTTACATCATTCCTGAAGGGGGAACCAATGCCCTTGCGATACAAGGCTGTCAGGAAATCTTATCAGCTCAAGACTTAGAATATGATTATATCGCCTGTGCAGTCGGTACTGGTGGAACGATTTCAGGCATCATCGAAGCCAGCCAAGATCATCAGAAAATTTTAGGATTTTCGTCATTAAAAGGTGATTTTCTCAAGCAAGAAATCAGCCAATGGACGCAAAAAACCAATTGGCAAATCACTGATCAATACTGCTTTGGCGGCTATGCGAAGTTTTCTCCTGAGCTGCTCAACTTTATCGATGAATTTGAACAGAAATATCAAATTCCGCTCGATCCCGTATATACAGGAAAAATGTGTTTTGGCATTTTCGAGCTACTCAAACAAGATTATTTTCCCAAACATAGTCGCATCTTGTTAATTCACAGTGGCGGTCTGCAAGGCAAAGGAGCCAAGCATTGAAATGACCACTTTAAAAAATTCGCTCCCCTTCGAATAGTCCTGAAATTTACACCATTTTTCGCTATACTTTGCCGCTTTGAAAATACCGAGTATCGACCATGTCCACAAATCATTATGACGTCATCGTTTTGGGTGCAGGTGCGTCAGGATTAATGCTTGCTGCAAAAGCCGCAGCACGTGGGCGTCATGTACTCGTTGTAGAAAAAGCCAATAAAATTGGTAAAAAAATCCTCATGTCAGGCGGTGGGAAATGTAATTTCACCAATTTATATGTTGAGCCTGAAAACTTTATTTCACACAATCCACATTTTGTGATTTCTGCGCTAAGCCGCTATAACCAATGGGATTTCATTGGGATGGTCTGTGAGTATGGCATCGACTACGAAGAGCGTAAGCATGGTCAACTTTTCACACTAAAAGGCGCAAAAGAAATTTTAAAAATGCTGGAAAATGAATGTGAAAAAACGGGTTTAGTTGAGATTCGAGCTAACTGTGAAGTTAAAGCTGTTCAAAGTATTGACTCTGGTTTCAAGATCACAAGTACACAAGGCGATTTCCAGTCAGAATCCTTAGTGATTGCTTCAGGTGGCTTGTCTATTCCAACTTTAGGTGGTTCAGGCATCGGTTATGACATTGCCAAGCAATTTGGTCATCATGTCTATCCGACACGAGCAGGACTTGTACCTTTTACATTTTCAGATCAATTTAAAGAAGTCACCACTCGACTCAGTGGTAATGCTGTAGAAGCAACGCTTTCCAATGACCTAAATAGTTTTACTGAAGCATTATTGTTTACTCATCGCGGTTTGAGCGGTCCAAGTTCTTTACAACTTTCTAACTACTGGAATGTTGGGCAAAGTTTTAAAGTTGATTTTGCACCAAGCACTGATTTACACGCCTTATTTAAACAGAAGAAAAATACCCAACCCAAAGTTTTATTACGCACCATATTAAGTGAAATGTACCCAAAAAGTGTGATCACTGAGCTACAACAACTGATTTGGTCTGATGTTGCAGAAACCGCGATTGGTCAATTGAGTGATGAAAAACTTAAAACGATTGCTGAAAGACTGCATGCATTTGAGTTAAAACCTTCAGGAACTGAGGGTTACCGCACTGCTGAAGTGACTTTGGGTGGCGTAGATACTGCTGAGGTTTCTTCAAAAACGATGGAAAGTAAGAAACAAAAAGGTTTATTTTTTATCGGTGAAATACTGGATGTAACAGGACATTTAGGTGGATTCAATTTTCAATGGGCATGGTCATCTGCACATGCCGCATCTGAATTTGTTTAGTGCCATCACTGGATGATCACCAGTAAGTATGATGTATACATAGAAACTATTCTTCGCTTTTAGGCTGAGAACTTTCTGAATCTGTGTATAAATCAGCTTGCGCCTCGACGTGTTCATTTTCCTGTGATTTTTTCTTAGGTTTTGCAAATACAAATTTATAGGCGCTTGCTAAAAAACCCACTGTAATCCCCGCAATCACCACAGGTGCTATAAATTTATTCGGTTTTTTTGGTGGCATTATTTCCCTCCAAATCAAAAATAAAAAAGATCGACCAATTTAGACTGATCGATCTTGAGTGAAAATTAAAGGTTATTTCGGGTCATTTTTCAAAGGGTCATCTGAACTAGTGCTATTTTCACCGGTTGATCCATAAGGATTATTGTGTTCAGAGTACTCTGATTCGACCGCATTACTGTCAGTGCTTAGCTGACTTTCTGTAGGTGATGGATCAGTTGTAGCTGTAGATTTTTCAGCGAGTGGATTGGGTTGATTTGCCTCTTTTTTGGCTTTATCAATCAATCCATTCAACACAGTTTCAGCAGGTTGACGACCACCTAAACCAAATGCCAAAGCAAAGGCAACTGCAACAGAACCCAAAGTTAAGCCAAATGCCAAATTGACAATGGAGTCAGCGATACCCATCGCTCGCAGTCCCATGGCAATCACCAAGCCCATGATCAAAACACGGACCAAATTGCCTAGCCATCTTGAGCTATTGTATTCACCTCGTTGCACGATATTTGCCACAAGATTTGCCAACCAAAAGCCGATCACCATAATGACCGCACCGAGCAAGATACTTGCACCAAACTGGATAAACATCGCAATCAAGACACTGATTTGCTCGAAACCAAGTCGATTCGCCGCTTCCGAAACAGCAAAGAGCATAGTGAAAAATACGATCAAATATCCAATGATACAAGATACTTTCGTGTTGCCTAAAAAGCGCTGTACGTCCAATTTTGCAGGGATTTCATCAACACCAGTACCAGCCACCAGCTCTGAAACCAAACGAGCCACAAAGCGAGACACCACATAGGCCAAGATCAGGATCAATCCAGCAGCAATGATGTTTGGAATCGCATTCATGATTTGACCAAGCATCAAAGTGGCAGGCTCAGAAATCGCCTGTATACCGAGTGCTTCAAATGCGACAATCAATGCAGTGATAATGATAATGGCAAAAACAAATGAACCTAAAAATTTGGCAATACTGCCATTTTTAAACAAGCCAATCTTTTGTGCTTGAGACTGTAGATTGAGGCTATTGATCAGTCCTTCCACGATGCCACGGACAATTTTTGCCAAGATATAACCAACAAAAATAATAACCCCAGCAATAAAGATATTGGGTAAATAGGAAATGGCTTCATTTACCATATTTTGCACAGGAACCAGTAAGCCTGTGAGTCCTAAAATAGACAGAACAATGGGTAAAAATAGTAGTAAAATCAACCAATAAATAATTTCTGCAATATTTTCACTGATCGGACTTACACCAACGTCCGCACTCAATTTTTCATCCAATTGAGTTTTGGCTAAAACTCGAACCAAGCCTGCTCGTGCCAATCTTGCAGCGATCCAACCGATAAAAGCCACAATCACCGCTGCGATGATATTTGGTACAAAAATCAGAAATTGACCGATCATGTCACTTAAAGGAGCACTGACACTACTGATATTAAGAACATTCAATGCTGCGATCACAGCAAGGATTAAAACAAACCAAAAAACAAATTTTGAAACAATCGATTCATAATCAGGCACTTTCGACTGTGCCACAGTATGTCCTGCTGCACTTGAAAGATTGTGATTCGTATTTAATTTTTGTAGGAGCTTTTTTATGCCTGCTGCGACGATTAAAGCAATAATCCAACCCACGATTAAAATGAGTACGGCAGCAATAATGGGATGAAATTGATCCCAGTAGTACATAAAATCTAGTCCCCTCGGGTCTCCAGTAAAATATCCGTTCATTTTTCACCTCTTGTTATGTTCTGTTTTTAACAAGCAAGTCAAGCAACTTGTTCTTTATAAATTGGATAATTTATATTCAATATTATTGAAAAAGTATATTTTTTAAGCAACATAAGACTGCATAACTACTACAAAAATGAGCGTGAATAGAAAAACGCTACTGAATGATGCAAAAAAGCCTTAGCAATTGCTAAGGCTGTTGGTGGAATATTCTAGAAATCGTCATGCCATTTAGAGGAACATGAACTGAAAATTGCAGCTGATGTATCACTTTACACTCAGTATTTTGTGAATAAACATCTCGCTACGCTTGAAATGGTGCTTCATATTATTTAGCCCAGTCAGCAACCATATACATAAGCATCGCAAATAAGAATAAGCCTACAAGAATCAGCATATACACTGGCAAACGGCGTTTTTGTTGAATCTCTTCCCTGCTGGTCACATGAGAAGGACGGCTGAAATCATGTTGCATAAGCACCTCTCTAATTTATTAATATTCGATTGGTGAATTTTTATACTACGCCTGATTGATCCTTTTGTGTGTATACATTTGTTATGAGAATTTTACAGCAGATTTGCTCCTAACAAATTCAAAGCACAGAACAACATATTAAGATCTAACTAGGCTATAATGTCGTCCCTCATTTTAGATCTTGATTTTTATGTCATATCAAAGGCAAGCTGTTTCTTTGGATCTGGATACAGATGTCACTCATCAATGCACTTTGCATACCACTCGCGATGGTCATCTTATTGGTATCATTGAGTTTAGTAAGCCAAGTTATGCTTTGAAATGGGGAGATTTAGAATATTTTCGTCGTCGTACCGAGGAATTTTCGGTGATGCCGTTTCCTGATTGTATCAATGCGATGGTGATTGATATCCGTGATGTAAAACCTTTTGTAGACAACGATGTGCCGATTATCCCGTGGCGTTTACTTGAGGAAGAATGTCCAATACGTTTAGTTGTTCCCCAAGAACGTCTTGAATACTATGCAGGTTTTTTTGAGCCGACTTGGCTCACCAGTGATACTGAAATTGCCATCCAAGAACTGCGCGAGTTTATGGATATGTTTGTCCATTAAGCCCTAATATCTATAAAAAACCCACCTATGCTCAATCATCTGGTGGGTTTTTTATAGATCTATTTTTACAAAAATCAAAGGGCTAAATTTTGATAGACTGTTTGTTGCATCGAATCTCTTTGTTGCATTTTTTCAAACCATTGATATAAATCTGAAAATTCATTTTTCCATATATCATTGGGAAACCTAAAACTGATATAGTCTAAAAAACAAGCGACAGCAATCGCACCAATCGTTATACCCTCCGCAAAATCTTCCAAATGTTTTGCAAGCCAGTTCAGACTACTTTGTCTTGTTTCAATAAATCTTTGAATCATTTTCAAAGACTGTTCTTGTTCAGGCTTTTGATATTCAGCATATAAGCGACCTATGGCGGCCATTGCACCATCTGCCAAAGCCTGCAAACGCATGTCTTTAAAATAATGCACACGTTCGATCGGATATAAACTTTTCTTTTCACGTAAAGAGTTGAGATATTCACAAATCAATACAGATTCAAAAAGTACTTCTTTATGATTGAGTACCAAAGTCGGAACTTTACACAATGGATTGAGTTTGCGTAATTCTGGATCAGCCCATGGATTGATAAGGATCAAATCAACTTGATCTTGTAGTTCTAATTCAAGAATCGCCACTCGAACTTTCCGAGCAAAAGGTGATGTTGGTGAATAATATAATTTCATTTCCACTCTCCCCAAGTCAGCTGTTCATCTTCTGGTCAAAACTTGCTAACTATCCTTAAAATTATTATTAAAGTCAGTGCAAAGGAGCGATTACAATTTTACTCAATTGCCTATTTTATAAACATTGGTCTATCTATAAAATTACTGTATAACGTTGGATGAATGTATCTCAAGTAAAATTTTATATGATTTACAATATTTATCATCTTCATTGTGGAACAATGTGCCCCGTTTGTGCACCACTTTTTGGACAAAGAGGCTTAAAAGCCAATATCATTTGTCATTGTTTATTGGTTGAAACTGACCGTGGTTTGGTCTTGATTGATACTGGGCTTGGTATACAAGATTATTTACATACAAAAAAACGCCTTGGTGCAGTGCTCAATCGCTTTGGTGCAATCAAATCTGATCTGACTTTGACCGCTATCGCGCAAATCCAGCAGTTAGGCTTCAAACCTTCTGATGTAAAACATATATTGGTCAGTCACTTAGACTTTGACCATGCAGGAGGAATTTCAGATTTTCCAAATGCCACCATTCATATCTTGTCCAATGAGTTCAATGCAGCCCAAAAAATTTCTGCATTAAATAAACTGCGCTATCGTCCAAAACAGTTTAAAAATCATCGTTATTGGAACTTTTTAGAATTAGAAAAAGGTGAAAATTGGTTTAATTTTTCACGTGTGCAAGGCTTAAATATTTTTGCTGATGAAATTTTACTAATCCCATTACTCGGGCATACCGAAGGACATTGTGGTATTGCGATAAAACGTGAAAATGGTTGGTTATTTTTCTGCGGTGATGCGTACTATTCACATCTAGAGCTTGATCCGAGCAATAAATTGCCAATTTTAGAACGTACAGAAAAGATATTGGCAGCCAATAATAGCCAAAGAATGAAATCCTTGGCCGATATCCAAGCACTTGCAGCAAATCAATCAAATATTGAAATTATATGTGCGCATGACCCTAAAGATTTATCTCGATTTTTAACTTAATTTTTTACTTTTTTGCTTTATAAATAGACTGATTAAAATGAATAAAATTTACATTTCTCTTGGCTGTGCCCTGCTCCTTAATCTGCAACTCTCAGGCTGTATCAGTACTTCGGCTTTGCCTGATGAACAAAGACCTAGAACTTGGGCACATGTAGTCTCAAAACCACATAATTTTTATCAAGTTTCCGAACATGTTTATCGTAGCGAACAGCCTTCAGGAGATGTGTTAGCGCTTTTAAGACAACAAAATATTCAAATGGTGATCAATCTACGTGCCAGTAATTTAGATGCACAGGTTTTACAATCGATCGCTCATATACAAATGGTGCATATCCCAATCAATACATGGTCGATCAGCCGTGAAGAATTATTGCAAGTCATGCAAAGCATTGAAAAGGCAAAACAACAAAATAAAAATGTTCTTATCCATTGTTATCATGGCTCGGATCGTACAGGGGCAAGTGTCGCCATGTACCGCATTATTTTTGAAAATTGGTCAAGAGAAGATGCACTCAATGAAATGAAACATGGTGGCTACGGTTTCCACCCGATTTGGTTCAATATCGAAAAACTTTTTAGCCCTGAAAATATAAAATGGATTCGAAATCAGCTTTCAAATCCATCTTAAAGTTTCGCAAAAATGCTTTTGAACGTCTTGCTTAACGTTGATCGAGTGGCACCCAATCAATCACCCATGCAGACTTCATTCCTAAGCTTGCATCACTCGTGATCTTTTTGCGTGCCGCATCTGCTGTGGCACGATCTTTCGAAGGACCGACCATGATACGGATCCCTTTTGACGTCGGGCTTTTCGTTACTTTATAGCCTTTAGCTCGCAATTTTGCTGCAACAGCATCTGCATTGGCTTGGTTAGCTGCCAACGCAACTTGTACCATCCATTGACGATCGCCATTTTCCAAAAGATCACGGGCTTTTTCAGCTTCTGCTTTTTTCTTAGCAGCTTCTGCTTTTTGAGCTGCAGCTTTTTTCTCAGCAGCGGCTTTCTTATCTGCTTCAGCTTTCTTATCAGCCTCAGCCTTTTTCTGTGCAGCGAGTTTTTCTTTATGATCTTTTTCAGCATCAGCCTCTGCTTTGCGTTTGGCTTCATCTGCTTTACGTTTCTTTTCTGCTTCTGCGGTAGCTTGTAAACGCTTCTGCTCAGCTAACTTTTTTTCATTGTCGCTATTTTTATTTTGTTGTGCTGTCTTTGTGTCATCTGCTTTAGATTTGTCAGTCAAATCTTTAGGAGGAATGTTGTCTGAACTTTCTTGTGCAGCGAGTTTTCTAGCATTACGCGCAGCATATTCTTCTGCAGCTTTTTGAGCAGCAGCTGCTTCTGCTTGTTGCTGTAAACGTAGAAACTCAGCAGCTTTGGCTTCTTGCTCAGCAACCGCTTTTTCACGATTACGCTTTTGTTCCTCAAGCAAACGTTTTTCAGTGGCAACATCCACTGTCAAACCTTGTCCTGAAGTCTGAGAAGTTTGTTGATTTTGCTGTACATTTGCAGAAGGAGCGACATCAGTTTTTTGATGCATTTCTTCGTTGCCTTTTAGGAGCAATGCCGCCAATAGCGCACCACCACCTAATAAAACAACGCCACCCATCCAGCGTTGTTTGTTATTCATTGACATTCTTCTAGATACTCCCAGACCGCTTCTAAGGTATGAAACGAACCACACACCAAAATCAGCTGATTATTTTTTGTAGACTCAAGCGCTGATTGAAATGCTGCTTGTACATTTTCAAATTGTTGCACCGTTTCCCCTGCTAATGCGGATGTCAGTTGCTCCAACGGTGCTGCACGTGCAACAGTCAATGGTGCAATTTTCCACATTAATACAGTATTTTTCAATAAGTTGACGACAGAATTTATATCTTTATCTGCCAACATTGAAAAAACGGCGACGACTTCTGTGTATTGTTTATTGTATTCTAAGAATTTTCGCAATTGCTTTAACAAAAATTCAACACCATGCGGATTATGTCCAGCATCAAAAATCACAGTTTTTTCTTGGATTTTCCGAACTTCAAAACGACCTTGTAACTTAGCATTTAAGATCCCTTGGGCAATTGCCTCTTGAGATACTTTTAGTCCGCTCAATAAAATCGCAGCCACTGCTGTAGAAATATTTTCTAGAGCCAAAGCACCCAATGGCAATTTTAAAGTAAGACCTGAGCTTGCAAAATTCCAAGATTGTCCATCTTCGGCATAATCATAAAAGAAATCCCGATTTGCCACATGAAGCTTAGCACCGCATTGTTGCGCTTTATTTTCAATCGCTTTCGGAAGTTCTTGAATGCCCCCAAAAATCACGGGAATATTGGGACGGATGATTCCTGCTTTTTCAAAAGCAATTTTTTCAATGGTATCGCCTAGCCAATCTGTATGATCTAGACCGATATTGGTGATCACAGCTACATTTGGATCAATCACATTGACCACATCTAAGCGACCGCCAAGTCCTACTTCTAAGACCCAAACATCACATTGTTGTTGTTTAAAAATAATAAAAGCAGCCAAAGTGGTAGCTTCAAAAAAGGATAGGCTTAAATCACACGCGCGACGCGCTTGATCGACTTGAACAAAAGCATCAATTAATGTTTGATCATCGACTTCAATACCAGCCAATTTGACCCGTTCATTGAAACGATAAATATGTGGGGATTGATACAACCCAACATTGAAACCTTGTGCATTTAAAATAGCAGCAAGTGTTGTGGTAGTTGAACCCTTACCATTGGTGCCTGCAACAGTAATCACTTTGGCATTTGGCTGAGTTACACCGAGATACTCTGCAACAGGAATGACCCGCTCTAAGCCTAAATCAATTCCTGTAACATGAACATGGCCCCAATAATCGAGCCATGTTTGTAGATGATCAGATTTTAATGGTGCTGTGTTATTCAAGATACGTTCATCAATTTCGCTACAATACGATATACAGTATCACGTAATGCATGACGATGGACAATTTGATCGACCACACCATGATCAAGCAAGAATTCAGCACGTTGGAACGGCTCTTCAAGTTTTTCACGTACAGTTTGTTCGATCACGCGTTTGCCCGCAAAACCGATCATTGCCTTAGGTTCAGCAATGTGTACGTCACCTAACATCGCAAGTGAAGCAGTTACACCACCGTAAACAGGATGAGTCAATACCACGATATATGGAAGACGTGCATCTTTCAATTTTTGGATTGCAGCAGAAGTACGCGCCATTTGCATCAAAGACAACATGCCTTCTTGCATACGTGCACCACCTGAAGCGGCAAAACAAATCAGTGGTTGTTTATCTTTGATTGCTTTTTCGGCAGCTTGTACAAAACGGTCACCAACAACGGTACCCATTGAACCACCCATGAAGTCAAATTCAAAAGCACAAGCAACCATTGGGATATTTTTAATTGTCCCTTGCATCACTACAAGTGCTTCAGTTTCACCAGTTTTCTCTTGAGCATCTTTCATACGCTCAGGATATGGCTTGCTGTCTACAAAATGCAAAGGATCTTTGGCGTGAAATTCTTGACCCATTTCAGTTTTAACTTGATCAAAGAACCAATTTAAACGATCACGCGCTTTCATTTTCAAATGTTCATCACATTGTGGACAAACATAAGCATTGAATGACATCGCAGTACGTGTCACCAAAGCATGACATTCAGGGCATTCAATCGTTGGTTCTGTAAATGTCGCCTTAATCGTTTCTTTTGCATCTGGTACATGGATGCTCGGAATCGGGCGATCTGTCCAAGGTGTCGATGGGCTAAGGATTTTCCCTGATTTCACTTCTTGATTCATACTAACTCATCGAGCGCAGCTCGAAGCTCCTTGACTTTATTTACCGCATGTTCTACGGCTTGTTCTGGTGCTAAATTTGCAAATGGTTTTACAAATGCACTTCCGACAATCACAGCATCAGCCACACTGCCCATCGCCTTCGCTGAAGCAGCATCACTAATCCCAAATCCTACGCCAACAGGAATATCTGTCACTTTCTTGATCTTTTCGATACGTGAAGCCGCATCAGCAGTATCTAAAGTTGCAGCGCCTGTCACACCTTTTAATGATACATAGTAAATAAAGCCACTCGCTTGATTGACTACGTGTTGAATACGTTGATCGGTTGAAGTCGGTGCAAGCAAGAAAATTTGATCCATTGCATACTTTTTCAGTACTACAGAAAGATCATGTGCTTCTTCTGGTGGTAGATCCACCAATAAAATACCGTCCACACCACATTCATGTGCAATCGATACAAATCGCTCATAGCCAATCACTTCGACAGGATTGAGATAACCCATCAAAACGACAGGAGTCGTTGTATCTTTTTCACGGAATGTTTTCACCATATTCAAGGCATCTAAGGTATTTGTTCCAGCAGCCAGAGCACGCTCAGCAGCAAGTGCAATCACTGGACCATCAGCCATAGGGTCGGAAAATGGTAATCCAAGTTCAATAACATCTACGCCCGCATCTACCATCTGATGTAACAAAGGTACTGTTACTTGTGGCTGTGGGTCACCCGCCATAACATAAGAAACTAAAGCTTTACGCTTTTGTGATTTAAGCTCTGCAAAACGGGTAGCTAGACGTGACATAGGGTTGTACTTTCCTTGAATTGTAAATTTGAGGAGTTGTTGTGTTGAAATACAAGAGCCTGCATTGTACCGCTATTTTTTACTCAATAGATAGAGCGCAAAAGTCACGATTCAGCCTCTAAAATTTCAGTGACAACCCAAGAGCTACATTAATCAATATTTTAACTTTTGCTTCAATGATCAAAGCTTCCTAATTTTGTTGTTTTTTAACAGATTTATTTTGTTGCTATTTTAAATCATTCCTTTATTAAGTCATTCATATCAAAAAGCTTTATTTTTATTTTTTTATCAGAATGGCATTGCAAAAGCTCATGTTCGAGCACTAAAGACAAATCAATTGATGGATTATCTTTACAGGCATTAACCTTTAAGCGACAAAACTCGATGCATTTTTCGTTTATCAAAATCACAGTGCTTAAACAGCAAATAAAAGTGAATAATCAAGTGATCGTAAGTATTCAAATGATAAAGCAAGGTCTAGCCCGCTTATGATTTACTTAGGCTATTTAGAACTTTCTTCTTTTGCAATAACGTCTGCCCTGTCAAGGTTTTATAAGCACGTGCCAAAGCGGACTGATCCGAATAACCAAGCTCGAAAGCAATATCGGTCAATGCCGTACCGCTTTTCAATAAAGCATCACAGCGCTTAATCCGTTCAACTTCTAAAATTCGTTTAAAAGAAGAATCATGCTCCGCAAGTTGACGCTGCAAAGTCCGGACAGACACATGTAACTCTTGTGCAATATCTTCAATTTTTGGAGCTTGCTGACGTAGTCTCAAATATTCCGCCAAAATAAAATGTAATTTTTCCGCGACATTACTTTGTTTTGATCGTTGTTGCATCGCAGCTTCAGCTTGAGTGACTAAAAGCTGGATTAAGTTCGGATCAGCCTGCTCAGGTTTCAAATCCAATACTTTATTGGAAAAAATCACTTCATATTCTGCTTGTTCAAACTTCAACTCACAGCCATAAAATGCTTGGTAATATTTGAGCGGCATGCTCGGTTTATTGACAAAACTCATGCGCAATAATGGAAAATTATCTTCAGGAACAAATTGTTTTGCCAAATGCAGCATAGCGGCCAAAGTCACTTCATGTAAGAACACAAACTTTTCGTGGCTCAGTGGACAATGCATACGAATATATTGACCATCTCTTTGATATTTCATCGACGTTATATTGTCGCCATCAATCACTAAACGACTAAAACGAACCACATATTCAATCGCTTGAGCTAGATTTTCACTACGCGAAGCCATATATCCCAACAATCCAAAATTTGCAGGACTGATGCAACGTGCCATCGCAAAAGGTAGATCTGGACTATTTAAATGTTTTTGGGTCAGCTCGATCAACACCATAAAAAATGAATAAGGCGAAAGTTTATCCATCGGCTCAGACAAGATCTGTTCAAGCATTTGGGTCTGTTCAGCGCTCAAAGGCAATGCCGTCCAGTCATCATTTTGCTGGTTTAAATAGGCTTGCCAAAGCTGGAAATAACCATTTGAAATCAGTAATTCATGCTGCATAGCGGTACTCATATTGAGATGCTGATATTGAAATATCAGATTGTCATTTGTCGTAAAATGTATAAAAAATGGCAACATCTGTCAAAACAAACTTGTAAATAAGCGACATACTGAACATATCAATAGCGAAGCCAGTAAAATAAGATGAATGCACTCGTTAAATACCAAGTTGATCCAGTTGTACGTAGCAATCTTGATTTTAAACTTGAACAAGCTCCACGCTTTTGGTTTGGTGGCGACCCATTTAAAACCCGTATGTTTGATGCGCTTAGCCTGACTTTTCCGATTGGAGAGCGTTATTTCATCCAAAGCGTGCGCTTGTTTCGAGATAAGATTAAAGATCCTGATTTACAAAATCGTGTCACAGACTTCATCAAACAAGAAGCTCAGCACGGTATCGCGCATGACAAAATGAACGACATCATGAAGGCACAAGGTATGCCTGTAGATCAGTTTATTGAATATTTATCAGGGCATTTTGCCTACATTTTAAAAAATCGTTCTGCTCAATATAATATCGCCATGACTGCGGCGGCTGAGCATTTAACAGCGCTCATGGCAGAGACATTTTTTAGTAAAAAATCAACACTTGCTGAAGTCGATCCTTTTGTGCGTGCCCTATTTGCTTGGCATTCTATCGAGGAAATGGAGCATCGTGATGTTGCATTTGACGTCATGAAACAAGTCGGTGAGGTGCCAGAATCCACCCGTAAATTTGCTCTGGCTTTTACAACTGCACTGATGTTTGGCTTCACCCTGTATCGTACCAATATCATGCTCAAAAAAGATGGCTTCAATCGTCTTGAGCGTTTAAAACTGGCTCGAAAAGGTTTGCCGTGGTTTTTTGGTAAAACGGGTACTTTATCGCGCATGAAACAGCAATATTTGGACTGGTATAAAAAAGATTTTCACCCAAGCCAGCATGAAGTCATCCGCCAATACCAAGTTTGGGTCGACACGCTTAATGAGACTGATGATCCAATTGCGGCAGGTGAAGCATTTTGGGCTGCGGGTTTATAAGCCGAGCTTTGCTCTGTTCTTAATGTAATAATCTAGACTATGTTTGATACTCAAAGATCTACAACATTAAAAGCTTCTTAGTTAGATATGTGAAGCGTTGGGCTGGTGGATAAGGATAACCTATCCGCCAAACGCTTAGTTTTGCTTATTTTTAACTTAAGAGAAGTGAACCTGAACAAAATTGAAATGCATTTCAAATAAAACGAAAGACGATGTGGTGAATGCCTCAATTTAAACACTAAACAATTAGACCACACGATAAGATCTATAATTTTCAATCTTCTTGATTATTCTATTTCCTATAACAAACTTTGAGTTTCTCTGAACTTTCCTCGATGCATCGGAAGCCTTTACTCAGCTCATCTATGCCATCAAACATTTTCTCTTTAGATAAACCAATCGCTGGTGAACATTCACCAATATCATTACATAAATCTTCTACAAAATAAGTGCGTTGATTCGCCGCAACCAATTTGAGTAGAGTTCCATCCGCTGTTTTAGATTGTGTGATTTGACAGGGTACGATTTGCTTACTTTGATCAAATTTACAGACAGTCTTTTTACTTGATTCCGCATGCAGCAAGGTACTGCTCATAAAGCCAACTAAGCCCCAAAATATGATTTTATGCATCTGTTCTCAATCCTATGTTTTATATTTTAAAGCGTTCGTAAATTTAACTTTGATTTGATAGCAATTACCACTTGGCATAGTGTTGTTCTAATAAAGCGTATTCTCGGTTGAGCTGAATTTTCTCTCCCTGTTCATTTTGAATCGTGCCTGATACTTTCGCCTGCCACTGGCTAAATTGGCTACCGACTAAACGTAAATTGAGATTTTCAAAACGTCGCCAACCTGTTTCAACCATCAAATGCAATCGATCATCGAGTGAACGAATCACCCAATGTTGCTCATCATGTTTTTCAAATAAAACATCTGCAACAGGATAAAGTTCGCCATTGAACCAAAGACAATTTTCATTGCCAAAACTTTCATTGACACCCGAAGCGAGATTTAAACCAATACGATTACCTTCTGCATCCCAAAAATTGCATGAAAGCCAAAACCAAGCGGTTTCAGGGCGTAAAAATCCGCAGGTATCATCCAATGAGGCAAGCGTTTTTTCATTAAAATCAATCTTATTTTTTTGCTTATCGACAAAAAAACCTTCAACTGTAAGTGTGGTTTTCTTTTGCGTATACGTCCATCCATTGATGCCATTGGGTGAGCACAAACTCAATGGTTGAGTCCCTGCACAAAAAATACGGGCTTTTAATTTTTCTTCACCATGCTTGGTCACACGGATATAACGTACACCATTGGCATGTTGCATCTCGATATGAAACGGCGATTTTTCAAAATGACTTTGGTTAAATAAGGGTTGCTCATCCACCACTGTGTTATGCCCCATAAAAGTATTGGCATTCCACTCTAAAACCTGTTGTGTCGCATGATCATAAATATAGATAAAACCATGCCCAGCCCAAGAAATATCCGCAATTGCCACGCCGATACTAAAATCCCCATGCTGGATACTACAAAATTTAAATTTCTTATATTTTAATCGCTTACGCCAACCTGTAAGTACCTTACCATAAGGTGTTTGATAGATATATTTTTCTACGTTGATCGACGTTGGGATATGCTCAAAACGACCATAACGTGGTTGTCCATTGTATTGAATCAAATCCATTTTCTACGATCCTTTGTTATAGAATATCCATTTTTGGATAAATATTAAGCATTTTCTTGCTATAAATCAATTCTTTCGGCAGCATAGACTTGGTTCTTGCCCAACGCCTTTGCTTGGTACAAATGTTGATCGGCTGTTTTAAATAATTCTTCAAATCGAGAAACCGAATCCCCTGAGTGAGTAATCCCAAAACTCGCTGTAATATTTAGATTTGTTGCAGAATTTATGCTGATCTTCTGATGATTTAAATAGTTTTTGATATTATTTGCAAGTCGGATCGTCGCTTCAAGGCTTGTATGAGGCAATAAAATAATAAATTCCTCACCGCCATAACGTATCAGTAGATCTCCATTGCGGGCAAGATTTTTAAGCGCTGAGGAGACAAATTTTAAAACATGATCCCCTGCAAAATGTCCATGTTGATCATTCACGCTTTTAAAGTCATCGATATCCAATATGATCAATCCATAATTTGCAGATATTTGCTCATTCTTAATGGAAGCTAAAAAGTTTTCCAATCCTCTTCTGTTCATCAATCCAGTCAATACATCAACATTGGATAACTCTTTGATCAGTTGGTTTTTTTCATGCCAACTCTGTAAACAGAGGTCTAAAAGCCATACTGTAACAAAACAATAAGCCAGCGTGTAAATTGTTGAATTAATAATATAAAAATGCTCTAGTTCAGGAACAAAAACACTATGTGGCCTAATCGCTGGCGCATAAGAAATGGTACCGTGTAACGTTAAAAGGATCGCCACAATAAACATCACAGAAGTCGTAATAATACCGCTATAAACGACTTTTCTCGGAAATAAAATCATCCCGATCAAACATGTTCCAATAAAAATCACGCCATTGGTAATATTTAAAATCCCAACTGCAATGGCAGTAAACATTAAAGAAATAGAATAATAATTAAGTGAAAAATATGTATAAAATCTTTGATATTTATTATATTTTTTAAGCAAATGCCCAATCCAAATCAAAGTTAATCCGATCAAGACAAAAGCAATGAGATAATATTGTGCTTTCAATAAAAAGCTTTGATTTGCCAATGGATGATCTATGAAACGATTGATCAGTGGTAACAAACCAAGATCCATAAATACTGAAAATGACAATATTAATTGTGTCTTGGCAACTTCTGACCAATCTAAGACCCGACTTAAAATATTTTTAATTTTCAATCAAGTTTCCTTTTTTAGCTATCCACATTGCTGCATCTAGCGACGAGTTGATTGAGTTTATCGCTTTACTTTGCTTGTAAATATTCTATTTGCTTCATATGCATAGTGTATGAAAATTCATGTAACTTGCAAATTATTTATATTGCTCAGCTTTCGCTTTTTCTAAATATTTATGGATAAAAAAACCAGAAGCGAACTTCTGGTTTTTTATTTAAATTGAATTGATAAGTCATTAATCTAGTGCATAAGCAACCAGTGAATCACCCATTTTCGTACCAAAAGATCCATGACCACCGGCCATAATCACCACGTACTGTTTGCCATTAATGGCATAAGTCATTGGTGTCGCTTGACCGCCCGCAGGTAAACGACCTTTCCAAAGTTCGTCACCATTGGTTACATTGATCGCACGGATATAGTCATCTTGAGTCGCACCTACAAACATCAAATTACCTGCTGTAGATATTGAACCACCAAGCATTGGAACACCCATTTTAAATGGCGGTAATGGAATGCCCGGTAAGCTATCACGGACTGTACCAATACGACGTTTCCAAGCGACTTGATGTGTTTTCAAATCTACGCCAGCAACATAGCCCCATGCAGGTTGTTTACAAGGTAAGCCTAATGGCGATAAGAATGCATTGATTTCTACACCATATGGTGCGCCATACATTGGTTGTACGCCTTGTTCTGTACCTGCACCTTTCGCTGTATGCGGACGATTTGGATCGGCAGGAATCAGTTTAGTCACAAATGGCAAGCCAATAGGATTCATCACTGCAATTTGACGATCAGGGTTGACTGACATGCCGCCCCATTCAAATACACCAAGGTTACCTGGGAAAACGAGTGTTCCATTTTCTGAAGGTGGTGTATAGATACCGTCATAGTTCAAACGTTTAAAGGAAATACGACACATCATTTGGTCAAACATGGTTGCGCCCCACATTTGTTTATCTGTCAATTTCTCTTTAGGTGCTAGATCGAAATCAGAGAATGGTTGTGTAGCAGAATAATGTTCGCCTTTGGTTTGTGGACCAAATTTAACTGTTTGTGGTACTGGTTTTTCTGTAATCGGCACAATGGCTTTACCATCACGGCGATCAAGTACAAAAGCATTACCAGTTTTGGTCAAGACATAGATCGCAGGAACTTTTTGTCCGTTGACATTGATATCAGCCAATGACGGTTGCGATGGTACATCCATATCCCAAAGGTCATGATGTGTCGTTTGGAAATTCCACACCAACTTACCTGTGCTCGCATTTAATGCAAGCATCGAGTTTGCATAACGCTCTTTCAATGCAGAACGGTCACCGCCCCAAATATCTGGTGTACCTACACCTGTTGGCACATAGACAATATCGAGTTTGGCATCATATGCCAATGGAGCCCACGCATTTGGTGAGTTATTAACAAAGGTTTGACCCGGTGCAGGAATTGCATTCGGATTTTCAGCACCTGTATCAAATACCCATAGTAAAGCACCAGTATTGACGTCATAACCACGAATGACACCAGAAGGTTCTTTGTTTGAGAAGTTATCCGTAGTTGATCCACCGATAATAATCGTTGTGCCTGTAACGACTGGTGGAGAAGTTGGGATATAACCGCCTGGATATGGATATGGCATATCTTTTTGTAGATCAACTTGACCATCATGACCAAAATCGCTACATGCCTTACCTGTATCCGCATTGACTGCGACTAAACGACCATCATTGACCGGTAAAATAATTTTACGAGGACATTCTGTAGAGCTTGATTTTTTGTTTTGCAAGCTTGCAGCAAAACCTGCAGTATTGCTTGCATCAAAATAAGAAACGCCACGACAAGTCAAATGTTGATACGTATTATCTGCTTTCAGTTTTGGATCATAGACCCATTTTTCTTTACCTGTTGCAGGATCTAATGAAATCAATCGTTGATGTGTCGTACAAATATACATGTTATTGCCGACTTTGATTGGTGTTACCTGATTGGTTGTTTCACCCGAATCATTGTCAGTTTTAACTTCGCCGGTATGATAAGTCCAAGCGACTTTTAGATTTTTGACATTTTTGTCATTGATTTGATTGAGTGGAGAATAACGTACTCCCTCTTGAGTTCGACCATAAGCTGGCCAATCATCATCAGCAACACCGAGAGTAGGCTCAACCGTTGCAGGCTGTGCTGTTGTAAGCGTACCACGTACTTCTTGCGGATCATTAAAGAGTGAATAAATCATCACTAAAATGGTCAGCGCCAAAGAACCTGTAAGCGCAAGTTTTGCACCCGAGCTTTTAACAAAACCACGAGTTACGGCAGGAATTAACAACACCAATCCCCAAACACCCAATATATCGAGTCTTGGAGCAAGTGCATAGAAATCTGATCCGACTTCCCATAGTCCCCAAATCACAGAGGCTAAAACGAGAAATGCATAGACCAGAAGAGCTGAACTTTTATAGCGTTGAAGTAAAATGGCTGTGGCTAAAAATAAGATCCCAGCAAATATGTAATACCAAGATCCACCTATAGCTGCCAGCCAAATCCCACCAATCAATAAAAACAAACCAAATATCGCAGAAACAACCACGACAAAAGTTCGAAATCCTGAAGGTTGAGATGGATTTGTCATAGTAACCACCTTTATTTTCTTAGATTTTAACTTTCCAGCCTGAAAGCGGCATGGAACCAATTGTTGTTTTTAGTGCTTGAATTTTGAATCAGTTTGTCTTTGGATACATTGCATATTTTCAGATCAAGCCTAATTCAAAATTCAATCTAAAAACTAGAATGCTGTTACGAGCTTAATACCGCCTACCCAAACATTTTCACCATGATCATAAGCACCGACATGGCGGACATATTGGATATTTGGTCGAACCGTTAACCAGTTTGTTGCATGTACGCCATAATAAATTTCGGCATTATATTCACTATCCAATTGATTATTGAGATCGTCATTCGCTTCAATACGAGCAACACCCACCCCAATATCATCTTTAGGTCGTGCATCAAGTAACCCCTTATAAACCAATCCAATATTTTGCATATTGTTAACACTATTGGTTTTTGAGTCATGCACTGTCACATTGACAAAGCCCGTCAAACCACGGTTTGCATCACCATGATGAGCTGTCAGTTGTTGTTTCAATACCAACCAGCCACCTTGTTTATGGTCAGTTTGGCTTGGATTTTTGATTTCTTCAGCATCGGCTGTGCTGTAATAATAGCCCGCACGATATTCACCCGGTAATGCGCCTTGACCTAGATCAAGTTTGGGTTGCCATACCACTTCTAGAGGAATAATCGCACCATGTGAGCCGTCAGTACTCAAATTCCAGCCTTTGCCACGTTTTAAATTTTCAGGGTTATATTCATAAACCCCGACTTGAGCAAATACTTCTGGCGTTAAGTTGTATTTCACACGTGCTGCCCATTGGCTAACAGGCCAGTTATACCATTGGTCGCCAACCCAGTTACCTACTTGCGAGCCGCAAAGTGCCAGATTTTGAAAGTCACAGTCAAAAGTATTGAAGTCTTCGCCTTCACCAAAACGACCGACTTTAACATCTAGCTTTTGATCTAAAAATTTCTTTTTGATCCACAAATCAGTTAAACGCCAAGTCTGACCACGTCCCCAAACTTCTTGAGTCGAACTAAGGTGTCCTTGCAAAGCTTCTGAACGCTGTGACAATGAACGACCATTACGCTCAGTCACTGTGATCTGAGCTTCAGTATCTTTCCAACCTGCAATTTTTTCTAGATCCAGATGAGCGCCTAAGGCAAACTGATCCGAATACTGTGTAGGATGCCCGCCACTATGCTTTGCATCCCACTGATTGGCGAGTTCACCTGTATAACCGAAACTAAAATCATAACCCTGTTGCTGTAACGCAGTTCTTTGACCATTCCAATCGCCCAACATCCATTGACTATTTGGATCAAAGGCATCTGCTGCGAAAACGGAACTGGATAAACCAAGAGATACAAGACTGATATAGAGACATTGATTTCTACTTAATCTCTTCATGATTGCTAACCTTTATATCTTATTGTAATTATTTATTATGTTACGCTTTATTATTAAGTAACAATTCATACAAATTGTTACTTTTATGATTAAATTGTAATTTTAGCTTAATAGTGCGGAGATAATCACCATTTTCCCTCATCTAAAGCTTGACCAACAAACTTATACTCGGCATTTGAACGAGAAAATTTGATCGGAAATGCCAACTGAGCTTCGGTTTCAGGGGAGCCAAGTTTAAGTGGAACTTGAGCGACCCATTCACGCTCCGAAGACAATTCAGAATCAAGTGCTTCTTCGAGTTTCAAGACAGGTTCTACACACACATCTAAACTAGAAAACAGCTTTTTCCAAGCATTCAATGTTTTGCTCTTAATTTTATCAGCGATCGCCTGCTTAACTGCTTGACGATCGTCGAGATCAAAAGAAGCTCCTTTTTCCAATAAAATAGGCAACTCCAATGCCATGGCTAGCCCAGACATAAACTGAGGCTCTAAGCTACCAATAGAGAGGTATCGACCATCACTGGTTTCATAATAATCATAGAATGTTCCACCATTTAATGCTTCAGTTTCAGCTTGCTGTAGCTGACCACCCGCCAAGCTTGCAGAGGCAGCCATACTGTTTAAGCCCACCACACAATCCGTCATGGAAATATCAATATATTGCCCCAAACCGCTCGTTTGTCGTTCCACTACTGCCGCTAAAATCCCGATCACAGCATGCAATGAACCTCCTGCAACATCAGCAATTTGGATACCCATCGGCGGTGGACCACTGGCTTTACGTCCACAATGCCCTGCTATGCCTGACAAAGAAATATAGTTAATATCGTGACCCGCTTTATCTTTAAAACTTCCCGTTTGACCATATCCCGTGATCGAGCAATAAATTAGTTTAGGGTTAATTTCAGACAAAGTTGCATAATCAAGTCCTAGACGTTGCATCACCCCCGGACGGAACTGTTCCACGACGATATCGAATTCTGATATTTTTTGTTTAACCAATTCAACATTGTTTGGATCCTTTAAATCCAATGCAATAGATTGTTTATTGCGGTTCAAATAACTATGCGATGTTGCCTGCCCATTTGCATACGGTGGCATGATTCGAATGAGATCTGGACGAGTCGGAGATTCGATATGCACGACTTCGGCACCCATATCAGCCAAATACATCGTCGCAAAAGGTCCCGGTAATAAAGTTGAAAAATCGAGTACTTTCAATCCATTTAAAGCTGTTGTCATACTTATTTTTACCAATTTTATGTTGATTATTACCCCATAATAGAAATATAAATCTCTTAAAACAATGTCATGTTCAGCCATTTACCTTGATCATTTCGGCAATTTATGATGTAAAAAGAGCATTTACCTTGCTGTAAATTGCCAATTTATATTTTTTATGCGTCATTTAGGTCAATGCGAGTGAACACAAAAGAAACTGAAGGATTAAACATGAGCCGTGATACGATTAGTATCCATTTCGTGAATGCTGCCCTCACAGGCGTTAAGCATCTAGGCATGGATGTTGAAACATTATTATCACACGTAGGGATTGAGGCTGAGCTTCTTCGTCAACCTAAGGCGCGTATTTCACCAGAACAATATACTCGCTTTGTGAAAATGTTATGGATGGTGACGCAAGATGAACACGTGGGTTTTGATATTCAACCACGTCGTTTGGGCAGTTTTGCCATTATGTGTCAGTTGATTATTCACGCAAAAACTTTGGGGGATGCACTGGAGCTTTCATCGCAATTTTATAAATTGTTCGGCGATGAATGGTCCGTATCTTTAGAGCGTGATAAACACGAAGCACGTCTTGTTCCACTGATTCCAAAAACCATGGACCCTGATCATTTCATCACTGAAAGTATGTTGATGATTTGGCATGGTTTGGCTTCTTGGTTAATTGAACGTCGTATTCCACTTGAGCGTGTTCATTTTGGATATCCTAGACCCAATCATGCAGATGAATATGATGCCCTGTTCTTTGCACCTGTGATGCAGTTTGATATGCCTCGTACAGAGATCACTTTTGCTGCGGACTATCTAGATTTACCGATTCGCCAAGATGATGCATCTTTAGAAGAGTTTTTAAAGGCTGCACCTGCACAGTTATTGGTGAAGTTTAAAAATACTAACTCTCTCACTTCACGTATTCGTGAAGTCTTGAAGAGTCAAATCGGTGAGGAAATGCCAACATTGAATGATGTCGCTTCAATGTTGTATTTATCTCCACAAACGCTACGTCGTCGCTTAGCTGCGGAAGGTAAAAGCTATCAAGGTGTCAAAGATGCCTTACGTCGTGATGCTGCGATTCACCTATTGTTAAATCCAGATTTGACGTTGGAAGATGTCGCTCAACAAGTAGGCTTTAGTGAAACTTCAACTTTCCACCGTGCCTTTAAGAAATGGACTGGTGTAACACCTGGCTTATATCGTCAGTTGCATGGTTATCACTAAAAAATGATCTTTGAAATAAAAAAGCCTAGTTGATCCTAGGCTTTTTTACTGATCTTTCGTCATAGTTAACTCACCATTTTCATCAACCAAAATATTAAAACGTCGCTCTGAATCCCGATCAAGCATCACAAGCCCTGAAGTTCCCTCATTATTTAAAAATAAATAGTTTGATGCACCATTAGCATGATCAAATTTGAGATGCGTGCCTTTAGCGTCGACTTCAAGCTTGGTTGACGCATATTGCTGATTGGGATTATTCAACACAATTGCTGGAAATCCTTGCTCATCTAGCTTTAAATCTAAGTTTATATTTCCAGATGGATCCAAAAGTTGAAATGATGGAAAACCTTTTGCCGTTGATAAAACCATTCGAGTTTGACCTTTTTCATCAACTAAATGTATTTCCTGAGCTTTTATCAATTGATCGTGTTCTGCTGACATCGTTTACTCCAAATCTAAGATATTTTGTTTATTTGTTTAAATCTGCAAAAGCCTGCTTAAAACGTTGTGCTTTTTCATCAAATTTATTTAGACCAGCATCAAAAGACCAATACTCAATTTTTAGGTATGGATTTAAGCCTAATTCACTGATACGAATCTGAGCTTCGAGTTCTTTTTTCAATGCTTTTAACATGGCAGCATCCAAATCTCCTTGGATTTCAACACCGCTGTCTAAAAGGCTAGGTGCAAAAGCAACACTCCGAAATTGATGTTGTTGGGCAGTTCTCAAAGCAACTGCAACGGCATCTGCGCTAGATTGAACTGACCATTGTTCTGGATTTCCCATACCAATAACAAGCAAACATTTGGCTTTGATTTCTGACGAAGGCAAAGTAATGAAAAGGGTTTCTCCTTTTTCAGCCTTAAATTGACCGCCTTGACGTAAGTTAAGCAATGCATTGTCTAAAGCTTGATTTAAATGTGCTAAGCCTCCGATAGGCTCTGCTTTGCCTAATTCATGACTAAACATACAGGCACAAGACAAATCAACTTCTGCATCTACACCATCCCAAGCCACCAAGGCGATTTCAACACCATGTAATATTCCGATCTGCTGTTTTGCGATTTGTTCAGACAATTTTTGGCTCCTTATTTCTACTTAGAAAGAGATTTAGGATTTATTTCGAAAAATAATTTTTTAATCAATCAATGCTTCACTTTCACCCTATCCCATTTTTATTTATTCGGCTTTTTTTTGAACAAAAAGCACACAACAGCAATACAGTAAAATGTTTGAGCTAGAGTTGAAATGATTCACTCGAAAGATTTGTCTCATCACAATTGACCAAAAATATCACTTGACCCATCCGTTCTCGTCATTGCACTTCAGCACCGAATGATTAGACTCAAAAACACCATAACAAATTTATTTGAATAAAAAGGAAATCGTATGAGCGAGGCATATATCATTGACGCCATTCGCACGCCACGCGGAAAAGGGAAAAAAGATGGTTCACTATATGAGGTGAAACCTATTTCTTTACTGATTGGCTTATTACATGAATTAGAAAATCGCCATCATCTCGATACTTCGAAAGTAGATGATATCGTTTTAGGTTGTGTGACACCTGTTGCCGATCAAGGTGGGGATATTGCCAAAACTGCTGCTATTGCTGCAGGTTGGAATGATGACGTTGCAGGGGTTCAAATCAACCGTTTCTGTGCTTCAGGGCTTGAAGCAGTGAATTTGGCTGCACAAAAAGTACGTTCAGGTTGGGAAGATTTGGTTGTTGCAGGTGGCGTAGAATCTATGTCACGTATCCCGATGGGTTCAGATGGCGGTCCTTGGGCACTTGCCCCTGAAACCAACTTGGCTTCGCATTTTTTACCACAAGGCATCGGTGCTGATCTGATTGCAACTTTAGATGGCTATAGTCGTCAAGATGTAGACGAGTTTGCAGTCAATTCTCAAAAGAAAGCTGCTGCAGCCCAAGCCAATGGTTATTTTGATCAATCAGTTGTGCCTGTAAAAGATCATTCTGGCGTGATGATTTTAGAAAAAGATGAATTTATCAAAGCAGGTTCAAGCGTTGAAGGTTTGCAAAAACTCAATCCTAGCTTTGAAATGATGGGGCAAATGGGCTTTGACTCTGTTGCACTGCAAAAATACCCAGAAGCTGAAAAAATAAATCACGTGCATCATGCAGGTAACTCGTCTGGTATCGTTGACGGTGCTGCACTGGTACTACTTGCATCTGAAAAAGCGGTCAAAGAACAAGGCTTAAAACCACGTGCCAAAGTTTTAGCAACGGCACTGGTCGGTACTGACCCAACTATTATGTTGACTGGCCCTGCACCTGCTGCTCGTAAAGCACTAGAAAAAGCAGGTTTAACGATTGATGACATTGATCTCTTTGAAGTCAATGAAGCATTTGCAGCGGTTGTGATGCGCTTTATCAATGAACTCAAAGTCGATCCGAAAAAAGTCAATGTGAATGGTGGTGCAATCGCAATGGGTCACCCACTAGGTGCGACTGGCGCGATGATTTTAGGAACATTGCTCGATGAGCTTGAGCGTCAAGGCAAAAAACGTGGTTTAGCAACACTATGTGTTGGCGGTGGTATGGGTATCGCAACCATCATTGAGTTGGTATAAGGAGAATAACAATGAGCGCAATTCAATACGAAAAAAATAGTGATGGCATTGTTATTTTAACCATGGACTCACCCAACCAATCTGCAAACACCATGAATGCAGACTTCCGTGTAGCTTTGGAAAATGTGGTCAGCAAACTCAAATCAGAAACAGATCTTAAAGGCGTAATTTACCGTTCAGCGAAAAAAACTTTTTTTGCTGGAGGTGACTTGGATGAGCTGATTTTGGCGACGCCAGATAAAGCAACAGAATTTTTCAACATGACAGCAGAACTCAAAGCTGATCTACGTGCCATCGACACCTTAGGCGTACCAGTTGTTGCTGCAATCAACGGTACGGCTTTAGGCGGTGGTTGGGAAATTGCGCTGAGTTGCCATTATCGTATCGCACTGAATGACCCTAAAACCAAACTTGGTTTGCCTGAAGTGACTTTAGGTCTACTACCGGGTGGTGGTGGTGTGGTTCGTATGGTGCGTTTGCTTGGTCTGCAAAATGCATTTCCATTTTTGATGGAAGGAAAACAATTTGGTGTAGAAAAAGCCAAATCTTTAGGACTTGTCAATGAATTGGCAGATTCTGAACAAGATATGCTGGACAAAGCAGTTGCTTGGATTAAAGCCAATCCAAAGTCACAACAACCTTATGATGTCAAAGGTTACAAAATTCCGGGGGGAGATCCGAAAACTCCTGCAGTTGCTCAAGTTCTTGCGATTGCACCTGCCATGCTTCGCGACAAAACCAAAGGTTGCTACCCTGCGCCTGAAGCGATTATGTCAGCAGCAGTTGAAGGTGCTCAAGTTGATGTAGATACTGCATTTCGTATCGAAAATCGCTACTTTACTCAACTTGCGACAGGTCAAGTGTCTAAAAACATGATCGGTACATTCTGGCATGGTTTAAATGCAATCAAGTCAGGCGCAAGTCGACCTAAAGATGTTGCAAAATGGCAAGCGACTAAAGTTGCTGTGCTTGGTGCAGGCATGATGGGTGCGGGTATTGCTTATTCTACGGCGATCAAAGGTATCCCTGTCATTCTCAAAGATGTATCGCTTGAAAATGCAGAAAAAGGCAAAGCCTATAGCCAAAAACTACTTGATAAAAGAGTTTCTCAAGGTCGTATGACGGCTGAAAAACGCGATCAGATTTTAAGTTTAATCACCCCAACTGCAAAT
Organism: Acinetobacter gerneri DSM 14967 = CIP 107464 = MTCC 9824; assembly: GCF_000368565.1. Lineage (GTDB taxonomy): Bacteria > Pseudomonadota > Gammaproteobacteria > Pseudomonadales > Moraxellaceae > Acinetobacter > Acinetobacter gerneri. Next base: position 315,366 of record NZ_KB849537.1, read on the forward strand.
GCAGAAGATTTAAAAGGTGTAGACCTAATCATTGAGGCTGTCTTTGAAAATCATGAGCTTAAAGCCAAAGTGACACAAGAAGCAGAACAATATTTGGTTGAAGGTGGCGTATTTGCATCAAATACCTCTACCCTGCCAATCACAGGTTTAGCCAAAGCCAGCAAAGATGATAAAAGCTTTATCGGCTTACATTTCTTTAGCCCTGTAGACAAAATGCAATTGGTAGAAATCATCAAAGGTAAAAATACCTCTGCTGAAACACTAGCGAAAGCTTATGACTATGTGCAACAAATTGGTAAAACACCGATTGTGGTGAATGACAGCCGTGGATTCTTTACCAGCCGTGTATTTGGAACATTCGTTCAAGAAGGTTTACGTCTACTTTCAGAAGGCGTACATCCTGCCAAAATCGAAATGGCAGCACTTAAAGCAGGTATGCCTGTCGGTCCACTTGCGATTCAAGATGAAGTATCTCTAACGCTATCTGAGCATGTTGCAAAAGAAACGCGTGAAGCACTCCAAGCAGAAGGCAAAGATCTGCCACGTTCAGGAGCTGATGACGTGATTGAAAGCATGATTCACCAGTTCAATCGTAAAGGTAAAGCGGCAGGTGCAGGTTTTTATGAATATCCTGAAAATGGCAAAAAACATTTATGGGATGGCTTAAGCCACTGGAATAAAAACACGCCGATCGCTGAACAAGAAATGATTGATCGTTTCCTCTTCGTTCAATCACTCGATACTTTACGCTGCTTAGAAGAAGGTGTTTTAGAATCTGTGGTCGATGGTAATGTCGGTTCTATTTTTGGTATTGGATTTGCGCCATGGACAGGCGGTGCACTACAATTTTTAAATCAATATGGTTTAGAAAATGCGCTGAAACGTGCCAATGAGCTTGAAGCAAAATATGGCGAGCGTTTTAAAGCACCACAAAAGCTAAAAGATGCTGCTGCTTCAAATCAGCCAATCAAATAATCAGCCAATTAAACCATCAATATTAAAAATGCCTAATCAACTGATTAGGCATTTTTTAAGGTTTGTGGTCTTTACACATAATTTATTGCGAATTAACAAGAACATTCATGATAAAAATCAAATATTTAATATGGGAAAATACTAAATTCATCTGATATATAAAATACTATTCACATGATAGTTAAATAATTGCTTATAAAAAATACACTTAATTTTAATACGTCTTTTAAAATATTTTAATCCGATTTTGCTTGGATTTATGATATAAAGTAACACTATCTTCCATTGTAAAGCTGAAAGGTCCATCTTATGAGTAGTATTACTTCTTCAGAGAAAAAAGGTTGGAAAGCGATTCTCATTGCCACGATTCTTAGCTGTTTTTTCTTGGGCTTTTTCTACTTAGCAATGACCAATGAACCGGACTATATGCCAAGTCAAAAAAACAAACAAACGGCTACTCATCAAATGAATGGTTCATCAGAGCAAACTCAGCATTCAAATATGCAAATGTCTGATGCTGAAATGAAAAATATGCAACACGACGGCGAAAACGCACACAAATAATCTGCAATGAAAATATCTAGAAATGCCCTCATCGTTGAGGGCGGCGGTATGCGCGGGTCATTTACCTGTGGCGTATTGGATGCCTTTTTGGCTGAAAATTTCAATCCATTCGATGTTTTTGTGGGTGTATCTTCGGGCTCAACCAATATGGCAAATTATCTTGCCAAGCAAAAAGGTCGTACCATCAATTTTTATTTAGATCACTCTCTACGTCCCGAATTTATACGTTATGGACGTTTTCTAAAAGGCGGTGATCTACTTGATTTAGAATGGATGTGGAATGTTGTTGAACAAGAAACTCCACTTGATCAACACACTTTATTTGAGCAAAACCCTGATTTTTATATGGTATTGACCCATGCTAGAACAGGTTCAGCCGAATATCTTCGTGCGGGTTCAGACAATATCATTGATGGTCTACGTGCTTCGAGTTCGATTCCTGTCCTGACACGCCATGCCGTTGATGTTATGGGTGAGCCATACTTTGATGGTGGTGTTGCCGATGCTTTGCCAGTGAAATGGGCAGCTAGTCAGCAAGACGTCGAAAATGTCATGGTGATTCGTACTCGCCCTGAAAATTATTTCAAGGCTGGTAGCAAAGGCGATCAATTTTTAGCAAAGTATTTGTATAAAAATAATCGAGGCTTTGCGCAAAGTTTGCAAACCCGATGCGATCGTTATAATGAAGCTGTTGATTTTATTCGACAAAATCAGCAACAACGCATCATTGAAATCTGCCCACCTGATGACAAAAAACTGGCAGGAAGACTCTGTAAAGACCCGAAAAAACTACAGTACAGTTATCAAGTCGGTTTAGAAACTGGGTTAAATGCAATTGAAAAATGGCATCAGAAATAACTTTCGGGTTATTTCTTTTCATTTAAGACTAATTTCAGTCAATCCTCTTAAATCCTGATATTTACGTGATCTTGAGTTGGTTGATGAAATATCAATGCAAATGCATAAACATTAAAAAAACTAAAAAATTAAACCAATCTAAATGAAATATGTTAGTTTATTCTCATTCAAAAAATGCTTTCAATGACGAAACCACGATGAAAAAACTGACAAAAATTATTTTACCTTTGACCTTCCTACTTGGTACCTCTTTTGCGCATGCAGATCAAGCTGAAATCAATCGAGCGAAAAGCTTGGCGAGCTATATGATCCTTGCACTTAGTCCAAAACAAAATGAGAGTAAAGACAATATCATCAAATTTACCGCAGCAATTGCCAATATTTCCAATGCTGAAGCAGCGAAAAGACTACAAGAATCACCATCTATTCCAACGCCTGCAGAACAACTAAAAGCCAGTGTATTTGAAGAAATCACCGATCCAAAAGATCAAAAACTTGTGGGTAGTGCAATTGATAATTTTATCAATGCGCAAAGCGATATTATGCGTAGTTGCCAAGTCCAGCCAAAAGTCACCCAACCCGATGCCAATAGTTACAACATTCCTTTGAAATGTAAGATTCCAAATATCAACTGGGATAGCGTGAAAAAACCTGAGGTGAATGAAAAGGAAAGCAAAGCCGTCACTTTTGCTAAATTGATGAATTGGACAGCAACACTTCTAAAAACATCTCCAAGCCAAGCATTTGATACTGCAATTTTACTGCACAAAGAAGACGAACAGCTTGTACCTGAGATGGATGATCGTCGTTACTTCCCTGGCTCTTTAGCAAAAATGATGGGTGCAGAAGACGATTCGGAAGAGCCATCTATGGATGATCAAGGTGAAGATGCTGCTGATTAAGCATTTAAAATCAGATTACTTTTATTAAAGAAAAAGCAGTCAATTGACTGCTTTTTTTCATTTATCGTTTTTGAAATGTGCAACAACCCAATATAGCAAGCTTCGATATCAAACAGCCAAATCTAACATTTACACCCTACATCTTGGATTTCAAGTTGATCGTTGAGTAACAATTCTAAGCTATGCTTTTGGATACCATACATGCTTTTCAGTGCTGCAATTTGTTGTAAAACTTTTTGATCTGGAGCTTTAAAATCTTTGCGTTTTGTAGCCAAAATCATTTTATTTTTACTGGTATGTTCGAGTGCCACAAACTCAAAAACTTTAGTGTCATAGCCATAAGCTTTGAGCAATAAAGCACGAATCGTGTCTGTTAGCATTTCAGCCTGCTGCCCTGCATGTATCCCGAACTGCAACATTGGCTTCAATACTTCTGGGCTTTGCAACTGTGGTCGTAGCTCTTTATGACAACATGGCGCGCACATGATCATTGAAGCATTTAAACGAATGCCTGTATGGATCGCAAAATCAGTTGCGATATCACATGCATGCAAGGCAATCATCACATCTAAATGTTCAGGATGATATGTACGCACATCACCTTGGAAAAAATCCAAATGTTCAAAACCGACTTTTGTCGAGATATTTTGGCAAAATTCCACCAAATTTGAACGTAATTCAACGCCTGTAATATGTGGCATTTTATGTTTTTGTTCTTTTAAATAATCATATAAAGCAAAAGTGAGATAGCCTTTGCCTGAACCAAAATCTACAATTCTGATTTCATCCTGTTCCGCATTGATTTGATCAAAAGCACCGGAGAAAATTTCTACAAATTTATTGATCTGTTTCCACTTTCGCGCCATGCTCGGCACGATATTGGATTTTTCATCGGTAATGCCTAAATGCTGAAGAAATGGACGATGTTGTTCCACATAACGATTTTTCTCACGGTCATGAGCAATCACCGCTTCATTTTTTTGCGTCGTAGTTTTATTTGAGTTTGGATTTTTATGAATACTCAGCATGGCTTTTTTCTTATTTTTTTTGAGCTGAATCTCAGCATCCTGACTAAATAAATTGGCTTGCTTACATTCGGCCAATAGAGGTGAAATGATGTTCAATGCCTCACCAATAGGATAATTTTTAGTGATGTCTTGGGTCTTATACTTATATAGGCAGCTTAAAAATTGTTCATTTTGTAGCAAAATGACTCTAAAGTTCATTTTCTCTAACTCAGCCAACTCGCCTTTATATTGACTTAAAACTAAGCGATCAAAACTTTGAGTTTCAATGGCTTGCTGAACTTCTTGCAGAAATTGCTGTTCTTGTGTTGAAAGATCGACCACTGATGACATATTTTAAACTCAAATCTATTTACGTTTTTATTTTAAAACTTCTTCGCATAAAGGTAAAACTTACATTATTATACAGTTGTATTTTTAAGAAAATTTATAACTATGACTTCTCAAAATTTAGACATTTACGATCCGAGAGAAGAAAAAATTAATGCGCTAAGTCATGCACTTGGCGCAGTGTTGGCTGTTATTGCCAGTATTTTTATGCTTTTAAAGGGGCATTATCTACCTGCAGGTCAAAATTTCGGCTTATGGGTGTATGCATTCAGCATGATTTTGTTATTTTCTAGCTCTGCTCTCTACCATTTTGCAACCGATCCACATAAGCGTTATTGGTTTAAGAAATTGGACCATACCGCAATCTACTATCTCATCGCAGGAACGTATACGCCTTTTTTGGCAATCGCGATCCCAACCGCCAAAGCACATTATTTGCTAATCGCGCTTTGGGTTATCGCCATAATTGGTACACTTTTCAAGTTAGTTTTCATCAATCGTTTTAATAAAATTTCATTAATCGCTTATTTGGTCATGGGCTGGCTTGCGATCTTCGTTATGGATGATATGAAACATTATTTGAGCCCCGAATGTTTACGACTTTTGATCATAGGTGGCTTGGCATATACGATAGGAGCATTGTTTTATGCTCTAAAAAGAGTAAGATATACTCATGCAATCTGGCATATTTTTGTATTGATTGGTGCAGGAACACAATTTTTGTCCATCTATCTTTACGTTATATAGTTTAATCGACCTTAAATATCAGCGACCCTGAGTGAGAGAAATTAGATTATTATTCCCGTTGTTTTTTTAAGAAATTACGCCTTTTTTAAAAAGATTACGCTTTAGAAAACGAATTTTAATTTTACAAAGTGTAAGGTCCACCATGGCGTTATCATCATCTACCGCAACATCAGAAGTTCAAACCAATTCTAAAACACGTGTTTTATTTGCAAGTCTTGTCGGTACAACAATCGAATTCTTTGACTTTTATATTTATGCAACCGCAGCCGTTATTATTTTTCCGCATCTGTTCTTCCCTGCAAGTACAGATCCAACGACTGCGACAATTCAGTCTTTAGCTACTTTTGCTATTGCGTTTATTGCACGCCCAATCGGTGCGGCGCTGTTCGGACATTTAGGTGACCGTATTGGTCGTAAAGCCACATTGGTTGCTGCCCTCCTCACCATGGGGATTTCTACAGTCTGTATCGGTCTACTTCCGACTTATCATCAAATTGGTATTGTTGCCCCATTATTACTTGCGCTTTGTCGTTTAGGTCAAGGCTTAGGACTTGGCGGTGAATGGAGTGGTGCCGTTTTACTTGCAACTGAAAATGCACCAGAAGGCAAACGTGCTTGGTACGGTATGTTCCCTCAACTTGGCGCACCAATTGGCTTTATTTTAGCGACAGGTTCATTCTTATTGTTAAACTCAGCAATGTCTGATACTGCGTTTATGCAATGGGGATGGCGTATTCCGTTTATTGCAAGTGCTGCACTTGTAATCGTGGGGCTATACATCCGTTTAAAATTGCATGAAACACCTGCTTTTCAAAAAGTGTTAAATAAGCAAAAAGAAGTCAACATTCCGTTTAAAGAAGTAATGACTAAACACTGGAAAATGTTGATTTTAGGTACTATTGCTGCCATTTGTACTTTCGTTGTGTTCTATTTGACGACTGTATTTGCACTCAACTGGGGTACAACCAAACTCGGTTATAACCGTGGTCAGTTCTTAGAATTACAGCTTTTCGCAACACTTTGCTTTGCTGCATTTATTCCACTTTCTGCAGTTTTCGCTGAGAAATTTGGTCGTCGTGCAACCTCTATCGGGGTATGTATCGTTTCTGCTCTATTCGGTTTAGTGTTCTCTAGCATGCTCGAATCAGGCAGTATCGTCGTTGTATTCTTGTTCTTGTGTATTGGTCTTGCCATCATGGGTATGACTTATGGTCCGATCGGGACTGTACTTTCTGAGTTGTTCCCAACTTCAGTACGTTACACAGGTTCTGCGTTGACATTTAACCTTGCTGGCATTTTCGGTGCATCTTTTGCACCATTGATTGCGACAAAACTTGCAACAACTTATGGTCTTTATGCAGTTGGTTATTATCTTACTGCTGCATCGATTCTTTCATTGCTTGCCTTTATCGCAATCCGTGAAACTAAAAATGATGATGTAAATAACCAGATTTAAAGCATCATTTTTCATCAAAGCCAGCTTTTGCTGGCTTTTTTGTTTTCTTGTTAAAAATCATTTTATTTATCATAAAATTGTTTATGCTGATTTTTATTAAAATAATAAGTGATTTCACATGAACAATTTTCTAGATGATCTTCAAGATCAAACACTCATAGATGCAATAGATCTGATCAAGCAAGATCAAAAAATCGAAGCGATCAAATTACTCAGAGATAAGGCAGGTCTAGGCTTAAAAGAAGCCAAAGATTTGGTTGAAGCATTATCCATGCATGCAGGCCCAGAGCGCTCAAATGAGAAGTTCTCAGATGCAAGCTCTTTTGAATCAGTCAATCACGCTTTTTCAAATACCCAACACAGCCAAAATTTTAGCTCGACCAGTCAGATCGAGTATGCATTTAACAATGAAGATTTTGAAAATATCATGCAATTGATCCAAGAAAATCGCCAAGTAGAAGCGATTAAATACATCAAAGATCATTCAAATATGGATTTAAATCAAGCCAAAGCAATGCTGGATAATTTAGAAAATAATTCTAATTTTGCTCAGTTTTCAGATTTTTTAAATCATTCAAAACAAAATAATTTTTCTTCAGTTCAATCAAGCCAAACATTTTCGATCCATATAAACGGTGCTAAAGTCACTTTTAAGGATCAACAATTACAAGAACTCAAAGACCTGATTCAACAAAATCGGAAAATCGAAGCAGTCAAATATGTCAAAGATCACTCTGACTTGGGCTTAAAAGAAGCCAAAGATGTCGTGGAGCAAATGCAAAATTTAAATCACTGGCAACAGCCTTTCAATAATACATCTAAAAACAAAAGTGCATTTTCAAGCCATTCAAATCCACAAAAACCTGAATCCTCATCAACGCCTGAGACGCAAGGCATTGAAAAGAATAAATCAGGTTTAAGCTTATTTAAAATTGTGATCTTTTTTATGCTGATCGGTATGGTGATCAGTCTTTTGCTACGTTAATAACACACGAGCATAACTAAAATGCATTTTTAAATGCTGTTAAGACAACTCAATAATATCAATCGTGGGTGGCACACGAAAACGAAATGGCACGCCGACCATACCAGTCCCGACTGTGACAAAGACATCCGCATTTTCATGGCTATACAAGCCGCGTTTATGCCCCAAAATCGAAACTTTTTTCATGATGTAATTGGTCACCCAAGGCAACTCAACCTGCCCGCCATGCGTGTGTCCCGATAACATCAGTGGACGAGTCGGTAGTTTTGGCACCATATCCACCGTATCAGGATTGTGCGATAAAATCAGCCAAGGTTTGTCTTGAGGGAGATCAGGCATGTAGCGCATATCTGTCTTACCTGCCCACAGATCCCCGATTCCAATCAAACGAAAGCCATCAAACTCAACGATCTTGCCTTCAATGTCCTGCACATTATTACTTTCTAAAGCGTTATGTAATAAAGCTTGGATCGGTGGACCTGGATACTGTTCATCGTGATTGCCATTGACCGAATAAACCGGTGCGTGGATCTCTTTGAGCACTGCCAATTCTTCACAAAGCTTATTTTCAGGTTCGTAAGTCCAATCCCCAGCAACAACGACAATATCAGGATTTTCCTGATTTATTTTTTTGACAATGGTTTTAAGCTGGCGTTCATGCCCTGAAAATAATCCAATATGTAAATCCGCAATCAAAGCTACTTTGACAGGTTGATGAAAAGCATCTTCGGGGCTCAATTTATATTTTAAATGTTTAACTTTGACAAAATGTGGCTCGATAAATCGTGCATAGATCAACAAACAACTTAATAAAAACAAGAAGATGCTTTCTTGGGTCGAAAAATAATCCACCCAACCCGCATACACGCTAAAAAATAACAACGGAAATAATAAATAAGATAAGTAAAATGCAAGCAAATGGACAAATGACTTAAATGGATGAATTGTTTCAGTTCTAGATTGACTTACCCAAGCTTGAGCAACGCCCCAAACGGCCACGATTGCAAAGCAAATGTAAAAATACAGAATGATAGATTGGGTTGTCCACATATTAATCTCTAAACTTAGGAAATTCTTCCCTGTCTGCCCTATGTTTATCTTTTATGACATTGTCATTATACTCTAGCCAGAAGTGTTGTAAGTCAAAAATTATGGATCGAACGCAAATTTTAAAACAAACTCAATCAGCACAAGAGCGAAACAAAGTGCAGCAGCGAAAAGCAGCGTTGATACTCAGCAGCTGCCTTGTACTTACTTTACCTGCTTGCAGCACTTTACCAAAGCAAACTCCGCAGCCTATACAATATGCGTTTGACACTGACACTTCACATACAGAACTTGCACAAATCGTCACGCCTCTCAAAGAGAAAAATTCTGATCTGACAGGATTTCATGTTTTATATGATCCACTTGAGGCTTTGGCAGCGCGTATCCATTTGATTGAAAAGTCACAAAAAACTTTAGACCTACAATATTATATTTGGGACAACGACAAGATTGGCGCTCTGGCATTGTATAAAATCATACAAGCGGCTGATCGTGGCGTAAAAGTCCGTTTATTGATTGATGATAATAATGCCAAATCCATGGAAGGCATCTATCTAGCCCTCAGTCAGCATCAAAATATAGAAGTAAAACTGTTTAACCCCTACCGTTTTCGTTCAGTACGCCCTATTGATATGGTACTGGATTTAAAACGTATTAATCGACGCATGCACAATAAGAGCTTTATTGCGGATAATCAGGTGGCTCTGATCGGTGGTCGAAATATGACTAATCAATATTATAATGCCAGTGATAATTATCAATTTTCTGATGTAGACGTGATGTTGGTCGGTCAAGCGGTAGATGACATTTCACATTCTTTTGATGAATATTGGAATAATAGCTATGCCTATAATGTGCAAAATATCGTCAACTCAAACAAACATCGCTTACGTTATTATGATTTAAAAGAACAACTTGAAAAAAATTATGATGATATTACCACGCAAAATTATCTAAATTTATCCAACAAATCCAATGATTTTGAAAATTGGTTAGAGCACAATGTGCAACTTGATTGGGTTAAGGCAGAAATCGTCAAAGATTCTCCTGACAAAATCAGAGCAAAAGCCAAAAAAGAAGAGCATCTTAACTTCCAATTGACTAAAAATTTGGAAAAACCTGAACATAGCGTTGATCTGATTTCAGCTTATTTTGTGCCAGAAAAAAAAGGCGCAGAACGCTTAAATGATCTCGCTCAAGAAGGTGTTCAAGTTCGTGTATTGACCAACTCTTTTAAAGCCAATGATGTTTTTTTAGTGCATGCTTTTTATCAAAAATATCGAGTAGACCTACTCAAACATGGTGTTGAGTTGTATGAATTTTTACCAGCAATAGATGCTGCAAACCTCAACTCAAATACTGAAGAAATCTCTAAGTCAGTCAAAATCAGTCTAAAAGGTTTAAGCCGTTCTAGCTTGCATGCAAAATTGATGGCTCTGGATGAAAAACAAGTCTTCATTGGTTCATTCAATTTTGATCCCCGTTCAGCCAATCTCAACACTGAAATCGGTGTGATCCTCAATAGCCCACCTCTGGCAAGAGCAGTGCACAATACGATGGATGCCAATCTAAAAAAATATGCATATAAATTGGTGCTTAATCCAGATAATCAAATCAATTGGATTAAAAACGTACCCAATGGCACAAAAATTTATAATAAAGAACCACGGATGAAATGGTGGCAAAGAGCAGGGATTAAGATGATTTCATGGCTACCGATAGAAGGCATGATGTAGATTTTAAATGTGCTTAACGGCCGTTAAACAATTGTTGGAAAATATCCTTGATCAACAGTTGGTGAGGTGCTTGGATTTTTATAATTTATGTGCGCTAAATAAATAATGCTAGATTTTTTGTATTTTAAAATTAATCATTTTGAATAGAATTTCAACTGTCCAATATCAGTTTTAAGCATGACTGATATTGGGCAGTTTTACATCACTTAAATACCTAGACTACAAACACCCAGATTTTAAGCACTTACGTTTTAAACAATTAAACTTTAAGTACTTTCTCTTGTAATGCAGCCAAACCTTCAACCATCGCTTGTTGTACAACTTTGGTTAAAGAATCAACATCATGCCCTTCCGTAGGGATCGCCTCTAAGGCTTGGATATGTGCTGTTACTTTCGGCATTTCCAATACAGCTTTGACATGATCAACAAAAGTAATATCGCCAATAAACGGCGCAACGTTATCTAAATATCCGTCTTTATTCACATAACAAATCAACATAATTTGTACAGGTTTCTGCGCTTCAATCGCAGCACCCAATATCCGACCATGTACTTTTTTAATGCTTTTACCATCGCCAGTGGTTGCTTCTGGGAAAAATAATACAGGAATATCTTGTTTTAAAAATCCAGCGATTTCTTCACGAATCCGCATCGAGTCGCCTGAACCACGCTTGATAAATAATGTTCCGCCACCTTTAGCCAGATTTCCAACGATCGGCCAAGAAGAGATTTCAGCTTTTGCGAGAAAAAATACGCGTGCAGCCGAACCAAAAACAGGAATATCTAGCCATGAAATATGATTGCCTACCCATAGCGCAGGTTGTCTTGGAATATCACCATGTAAGCGTACATCGATATTAAAAACATCACACAAACGGCGACAAAAATATTGTACATAACGTGTATTTTTAGGATTGTTTGGATCTTTATATAAACGATGGCGGTAAACCAAATAAAAACCTTCCGTGACGACTGCCAAGCCTACTGATATTTTCTTAGAATAGAGCCAAAATTTGGCAAAAGCACTCATTTTTTGAGAAGTAGTATTCGTGTCTTGAGTCATAAAATCCACTGAAAAATTCATTACTTAGGTTTATTTTTAAAGCTATCAATGCATGATAAGCAAACTATTGTAACGCTTTATGCAAAGTCTTGCATTGACAGTATCAATCTATCCTTTAAGTTGCTAAAGCCTATAAAGCTCAAGCGTCTTTAACCTAGCTTTGTTTAAGATATCATTTTATTTTATATATCAAATATTTGTATAAAAAATATCAATCCAAATCTGTGGCTACAATTTTGTGTGAGCGATTTTAAAATTTAGACTTTTTTAAAAATACAGATCGACATCATTTATCTCTAAACATTTTCGTATTTAAAGCAACGCACTTAACTCAGATAAACTAAGCAAGTATGACGATTTTCCATTAGAATAGTCTTTTATTTCTATTTTAAAGAGTACGATTATCTGTGGAATATTTTGATCGACATCAAGGCGGTGAACGCGCGATTTTAGTCAGTGTCTCTGTGCAACTTTTAGACGATCTTGATGCCGAAGAGTTTAGCTTACTTGCAAAATCTGCTGGTGCAGAAATTTTAGAACATATACATGCTTCTCGTATCAAGCCCGATCCAAAATTGTTCGTAGGCTCAGGTAAAGCAGAAGAATTAGCTGAACTCGTCAAAAGTTTAGAAGCAGAATTGGCAATTTTTGATCATTCATTATCCCCTGCTCAAGAACGTAATCTAGAAAGAATTTTACAATGCCGTGTTGTAGACCGCACAGGTTTGATTCTGGATATTTTTGCGCAACGTGCCCGTACTCATGAAGGTAAGTTACAAGTCGAACTGGCTCAGCTTGAACATTTATCATCACGTTTAGTCCGAGGCTGGACGCATTTAGAACGTCAAAAAGGTGGGATTGGCTTGCGTGGACCGGGTGAATCTCAGCTTGAGACAGACCGTCGTTTATTGCGTATCCGTATGGGCCAGTTAAAAGATAAACTCGAAAAAGTACGCCAAACTCGTGTACAAGGTCGTGCTGCGCGCCAAAAAGCTTCTGTACCTACCGTATCTTTGGTTGGTTATACCAATGCCGGAAAATCGACTTTATTTAATATATTGGCTGATAGCGAAGTTTATGCAGCAAACCAACTATTTGCCACACTAGACCCAACCTTAAGACGTTTAAATTGGGATGGGATTGGTGCTTTGGTCTTGGCGGATACTGTAGGATTTGTGCGCAATCTACCTCATTCTTTAGTCGAATCCTTTAAAGCGACACTTGAAGAGACTTTGGAAGCGACCTTGTTGTTGCATGTGATTGATAGCAGTAGCCCTGACATGCTTGAACAAATCGATGCAGTTGAATCGGTACTCAAAGAAATCGGTGCGGATGTTCCTGTATTACGTATTTACAATAAAATTGATCAAAGTGGCGATGAAGCCAAGATCATTTATGCGAAACCGCATTTACCAGATCGCGTCTACGTCTCAGCCCATACAGGTCAAGGCTTAGACTTACTCAAGCAAGCTGTCCAAGAATGCTTGATGGGGCAAATTCAAACCTTTGATGTCGTTTTAAAGCCATCTTATGGCAAACTCCGCACACAACTCTATGCGCTCAATGTCATTCAATCTGAAAATTATGATGATGAAGGAAATCTCCATTTGTCTGTAAGCATGGCGCCGCATAAGCTTGAGCAATTGATCAAACAAGCACATTTACCAATCGATCAAATTCTTGGAGATAAAGCAAAACAGTTTCATCGCCCGCTCGAAGAATTTGAAATAAAAAGCTAGATCAGGTAAAAAGTGCTATAGAAGTTTTTACCAGAAAAAATTGAAGAAAATGGAACGGCTAAAACACATTGATTGGCAGGCATGGATTGCAACACTTTCCATCATTATTATCTTTAGAGAAACATCCGTCTGGGTGATGAGCAAATTCAATCATCCAGAACTCGGAAATCTCGTTGGGCTGATCAGTTTATTGATCCTTCTCAGCATTTGGCGCAAATTTAAAAAATTGCCAGCACGCTTGGTCGATACCAACAATAAACTCATGAAAGAAAGCGGCTTCGCCTTTTTGCCGATATGTGCAGGTTCATTGTTAATGCTAGTCAGTATGGGCAAAGAAATTCCATTATTCTTATTCATCCTTTGTGTCAGTACACTGATTCCACTTTGGGTTTACGCCAAAATGGCAAAGAAATGGTTATAGGAGATCACCATGTTTAGTATTCTTGTTGGTTTCCTGATCACGCTCGTTGCCTATCTGGCTGCAAAACCAGTCAATAAACGCTTTCCCCAAGTGCCATTATTGGTCATCGGGATGTTTTTTGTGATTGGAATTTTATTGCTTTTAAGAATTCCCTATGAAAAATACAATGCGGACATGAATGGAATTTTCAGCCACTTGCTGGGCTATGTGACTGTTGCACTCGCCATTCCATTGGCGGCAATGCGTTATGATGATTTACCACTCAAATCAGTAGTCGGAATCTTGGTATTTGCCAGCATCAGTGCTGTTGCTTTACCGATGTCACTTGCCTATATCCTGCATATGTCTGAACCGACAATTATGGCTTTTGCAACACGTGCTGTGACCACACCAATTGCGATCAACATTGCCACGTTGCTGCATTCACCTGTATCACTGGTTATTTTGATCGTGATTTTATCGGGTGTGATTGGTTCAGCATTTTCATCAATTATTTTAAGAAATATCAATGATGAACGTGCTTCAGGTTTAGCATTAGGTTTGGCAGCTCACGCCATCGGTACAGCCCAAGCTTGGCAACGTGGTGCGGTTGCAGGTCGTTATGCCGCTTTTGGTATGGCTGTTAATGCTGTATTTACCGCGATTTGGCTACCTACTTTTATGTTACTCATCAAATAATTATTTGATAAAATTTGTAGAGCAAAAGCCTTACTTTTCATCTTCAAAAAGTAAGGCTTTTCATATACTGCTCTTGAGAAAGTGAGGAAAAAACTTTCCCATTTTCCAAAAAAATCGATGAAAATATTAAGGTCTGTTGAAATACTTGAACGATCAATAATATTTATTTCGATTCAAGCAATTTCTGTAAGTGATCCAAACCATTCAATTGCAAGGGTGTACCCACTGGTGCTGGAATAGCCAATGCAAAATTGGTTTGCAATGATTGAGCAAAATTGCCGCTATACACTTTTGTTCCTTGATGGGTCAAATTGGATAAGGCATCAACATATATTTTTCCACCCATATTTTCCCATAAACGGCAGAAATAATAATCTTCTGATAAATATCGTTTTGTATCAGGATCGACCATCACATCAAAAAAGCGATAATGTAAACCTTGATCAACAAGTCCTAAATTATCAGGAACATATTGCAATTCTGGATACTGCGCCATCATTCGTAAAAAAACATCGCGTTTGATACACATCATCCCTGTCGGTGCTTCACTCAACTCTAAAAAGCCATCTTCTTGAATATTGAACTCTAACTTTTCAGCATTATCTTTATTTCGTGCATTGACAGTATAGCGTTGATACATATTTGAAAATTGCTGAGCCGTCATGCCTTCTGGTAATCCACCCTCTGGCCATTGATCCGTTTTCAGCGGATAAACTCCCGCAGCGATATCATAGTCTGATAGTAAAAGTCGAAAAATAGCCTCAGGTTGAAAGCCTATATCTGAGTCAATCCAAACCAAATGAGTCCATTCTGGATTTGCTAAAAACTGCGCTACGCAATTATTACGCGCGCGGGTAATCAGACTCTCCCCCTGCATCAGTAAGAACTGAACAGGTAAACCATTTGCCAGTGCTTGCTGATAAAAATTTAATAGGGAATTCACATAATTAAAAAAGAATTTTCCATCATGACTAGGTGTCACAATCAATGGATACATTGCTTTTAGTTGTTCTTTCTCTAGCATCGTAAATTTTTCCTATCTATTATTTTTAGGCGTATTTTCAATAAAGATACATTAACAATTATTGATTAAAATGCATTATTTATTTATCAAATTTTCCATAAAAAAAGCTCCATTTCGGAGCTTTTTTGAACGACCCTTAAAATAAAGGATTATCGACTTTAAAACTTTGCTGATCTTCAAGGCGATAGGCGATCAACTGATGCCCCCAAACGCAGCCACCATCTACATTTTGAATGTGTGGATTGATGGTTTTACCTTGTAGCGCCGCCCAATGTCCAAAAATAATCTGATGAGTTTGAGCTGCCTTAGAATCAAATTCAAACCACGGCTGAAAACCTTCAGGCATTGGCTCATCCAAAGCGTCTTTAAAGCTAAATTCTAAACGCCCATGTTGATCAGTCAAACGCATACGAGTGAGATAATTGGTGATGACACGTAAGCGTTCATTGCCAGTCAAATCATTCGACCATAAATCGGGTTCTGCCCCATACATTTCACGTAAAAAATGATCTAAAACATCATAATTTTCATGTGAAATAATAGCTTGTACTTCCGCAGCCAAAGCAAATGTTTGCTCGGCATCCCAAATACACGGAATACCTGCATGCGTTAAAATCGTTTGCTCATTTGGATATAAACACAAAGGTTGTTTGCGTAGCCAATCAATCAATTCATCACTATCAATAGCATCTATCACGTCTTGTGTATTGTCTTTGGCTTTAATCGCTTTGATGCCTCGAGCACATGCCAAAAGATTGAGATCATGATTGCCCAATACTGTTGCAGCAGAACCACGCTCACACATTTTTTTGATAAAACGTAATGCACCAATCGAGTTTTCACCACGTGCAACCAAATCACCAGCAAACCAAATAAAATCTTGATCTGGGTCAAAATGAATCTGTTTGAGCAATGCTTTTAAGGCTTCAAAACAACCTTGAACATCACCAATCACATAGTTATAGCGAATGTCCCCTGCCATTTAAGCCACCATTTGATCTGCTAAAGCAACGAATTGAGCGAGGGTCAAGGTTTCAGGACGTGCCATAGGATCTACACCCGCATTTTCAAAACCGTCTTCAACCAGCATGCCTTTTAAACTATTGCGCAAAGTTTTACGGCGTTGAGTAAAGACATGTCCAACCAAACGTGCCAATGCTTTCTCATTTTTCGCCACAATTGGTTTTGTTGCATAAGGTTCTAAACGAAAAACCGCAGAAGTCACTTTTGGTGGCGGATTGAATGATCCAGGTGGAACTTCAAATAAAAATGTCGGTTTGCAAAAGTATTGAATCATTACAGACAAACGACCATATTCTTTCGTATTTGGCGAAGCCGTAATGCGATCAACCACCTCTTTTTGTAGCATAAAATGCATGTCTTTGATTTTGTCGCCAAATTCCAAGAGATGAAAAAGTAGTGGTGTCGAAATATTATATGGAAGATTACCCACAACGCGAAGTGGACGATCATCTTCAATCAATTGATTGAAATCGTATTTTAAAGCATCTGTTTCAACAATGGTTAAACGCTCAGGATGTGGCACACGACCCGGCAGACCTGCAGCCAAATCACGGTCTAGCTCTAGCACAGTCAGTGCATCACATTCACCAATCAATGGTGAAGTAAGCGCAGCCAAACCCGGTCCAATTTCAACCACATTGTCCCCTGCACGCGGGCTCACCGCGCGGACAATTTTTGCAATCACACGTTGGTCATGTAAAAAGTTTTGACCAAAACGCTTACGAGTATGATGCCCTTCATCTTTTGGGTTTAAGGCATTGATTTGATACATAGAATTTCCAACGTGATGTGCTAATAACAACGAATAACAATAAATATTTTCAAAAAATGACGATCAGTGACGAGCCAAATCTAGCGCAAGATCCACTGCAACATGCAGACTAGAGCTTTTTGCTTGACCTGTTCCTGCTAGACTCAGTGCAGTACCATGATCGACAGAAGTTCGTATAAACGGCAAACCGAGCGTGATATTGATCGCCTCACCGAAGCCTTGTGATTTTAACACAGGTAAGCCTTGATCGTGATACATCGCCAAAACGGCATCTGCATCTTTTAAATGTTCAGGGGTAAACAACGTATCTGCTGGCAAACTTAAACTCAAATTGATGCCATTTTCACGGTAAGTTTCCAACACAGGATTGATCGTATCAATTTCCTCATGTCCCAAATAACCGCCCTCACCTGCATGCGGATTTAAGCCACAAACTAAGATATGAGGATGTTGTATTTTAAATTTGGCTTTTAAATCAAGTAGTAAAATATCAATCACTTGATGCAAACGCTCTTGAGTAATCGCATCAGCCACATCTCTTAATGGTAAATGTGTGGTTGCGAGCGCTACACGTAAAGTTTTGGTCGCCAACATCATGACCACACGTTCAACGCCTGCAAACTCCTGATAATATTCAGTATGTCCACTAAAATGGATACCAGCATCATTGATAATGGATTTTTGAACAGGCGCAGTTGCTACACCTACGCTTTTGCCTTGCATCGCATAATCAGCTGAACGGCGTAATTGCTCCAAGACATAAGCTGAATTTTGTGCATTTAATTCACCTAAAACCACAGCTTCATTTAGAGCAATATGCTCAACATACAATTGACCTTTGCCTGAAGATTCAGTTTGACCTTTATACTCAATCAATTCGACATTTTGCTTTAAGATCTGAGCACGATCACTGAGCATATTTAAATCTGCGAGAACCACGATTGGGCGTTCATCGACACGATCAGCTAAGCTTAAACAAATATCAGGTCCAATTCCTGCAGGTTCACCACTGGTGATATATAAAGGAAGCATTGATTGACTCTAGAGTTAAGACTGGCACTAAGCTAATTATACATCCATCTAGAAGATAAATCAGTGTCCCCAGTTAAGTTGAAAATGAGAATCTAACCATCCCACATAATGCAACAACTCTGAAATACTCATCACCGCAAAGCTAAGCAGACAAAACTTGAAAATATTTTTCCATAAGTTTTTATGCATTTTTGCGTAATCCTCATTTGGTAAAGTCATAAATGCGATTCCACCAATCACAGGAATCACGCAAACGAGTATTGCTCCTCCTGAAAATATACCGATAATCAAGACATCAATAAATGCATCATATCCTCACATTGCGCCAGTGATTAAAAATATGAATGCAGTGAAATATAATAATGAGGCAACAAAACCTGTAAAAAATTTATTTATTTTTGAATACTGTGTCGGTGGAGCGTCCATCGAGTTTTCTTCTTGTAATTGATTGCTTGGTAATTTGCTCTGTTCTGATTCTAAATTTGGCATCATTTTCTCATTCTATTTAAAAATTCAATTATTTTTGATCAAAAAAGTGATCTGATTCTCATAATAGCAAGCAACAACATCCTTTTAATACAGCAAATCACACTTCCCTTTCAAACAAGACCAAATTCTATTAAAATATTTCGCTTGAAATACGTATTTCGATTGTAATTCTAACGACATTCAGATAGAATTCGCTCTCCTTTTGTTTGGACAGATTCCACCGTCCAAACCAACTATAATAGGTAGTGGTTAATGAAAACTCTCAGCGCTAAGCCTGCTGAAGTACAACACGACTGGTACGTTGTTGATGCTTCTGGCAAAACTTTAGGTCGCCTTGCGACTGAAATCGCTCGTCGTTTACGCGGTAAGCACAAAACTTCTTATACTCCTCACGTTGACACTGGTGACTATATCGTTGTGATCAATGCTGAGCAAGTTCAAGTTACTGGTAACAAGTCACTTGACAAAAAATACTATCGCCACACTGAATTCCCAGGCGGTTTAAAAGAAACTAACTTTGAAAAATTAGTTGCTCATAAACCTGAAGAAATCTTCCAACGTGCTGTAAAAGGTATGTTGCCGAAAGGTCCTCTTGGTTATGCAATGATCAAGAAAATGAAAGTGTACGCTGGTAGCGAGCATCCACATACTGCTCAACAGCCACAAGTTTTGGACATCTAAGGGATACAGCACATGGCTACTAATTATGGTACAGGTCGCCGTAAGACCGCAACTGCACGTGTTTTCTTATCAGCTGGTACAGGTAAACTCGTAATTAACAACCGTACTCTTGAGCAATATTTCGGTCGTGAAACTGCTCGTATGGTTGTACGTCAACCTTTAGAGCTTTTAGAAGCTACTGAAAAATATGACCTTTACATCACTGTTGCTGGTGGTGGTATCGGTGGTCAAGCAGGCGCTATCCGTCACGGTATTACTCGTGCATTGATCGCTTCTGACGACACTTTAAAACCTGCTCTTCGTCAAGCTGGTTTCGTTACTCGTGATGCTCGTGAAGTTGAACGTAAGAAACTTGGTTTACGTAAAGCTCGTAAACGTCCTCAATTCTCTAAACGTTAATTCGTTTACCGAATCGGACAAAAAACCTCGGATTTTCCGAGGTTTTTTATGGGCGAGAATTTTAGCTGACAACGCAATTCAGTTGTGAAATGTCAACAGACCCTAAGCTAATCATTATCTTGAGTCGCAACAGCATCGATTGAATCCTTTGTATGCTCAGTAATAACAAGCATCAGCGTCGGGATTCTCTGCACAAGGTACAGCAACAGTACAATTATCGATACCCGCACATGGATCGCTATTTGGCGCAGGTTGGTAATCCTCATCTGGTATATCAGTCCCTGCTGTCATTGGATGTGTCGCAATATCGACCGCTTCATCATCTGCATTTTCAGCAAAGCTAAAACTTGAAATTCCAAATAAAAATAGACATAACACAATCTTATTTTTCATATACATTTCCCTCTTACATTCTCGTCAATTTGAAAATATCTATTTCATCATGCATCTTCAAAAAGTATCCGTGATTTTATGGCGCATTTTTAGTATCCTATAGCCCATTCACTCTGCTATGTTTTTGGAATATGACCGTCGAAAACGCCCCGCTTCAAGGAATTACACTTTATAGCCATGCAGATGATTTCCGCTCCCATTGGATTAGATTAATTCTTGCTGAAAAGCAAATTAAACACAATCTGATTATTAGTGAAGATGAAGACGAAGATGTTGCAAGTCTAAATCCCTATAATCGTTTGCCAATGTTGATAGAAAATGACCTGAAACTGTTCAATACTACGATTATTGCTGAATATGTAGATGATCGTTATCGACAAAATAAACTTTATGCCGATGCTCCTGCACCACGCGCAGAACAAAGACAATATATTTGGCGTTTTGAACAAGATTGGTTTCGCCTAGCAGATATCATGCTCTGCCATCCTGATACCCTCAATGCCGATGCGAAAAAGAAAGCACAAAAACAACTTCGTGATACACTGATCTCATTAACACCATTATTTCAACATTTTCCATACTTTATGTCGGAAAATTTTACAATTTTAGATTGCATGTTAGCGCCAATTTTCATACGGTTAAAACAGATGGGAATTGAACTGCCTGCACAACAATGCCGACCAATACTTTTATATTGCCAACGCATTTTTAGTCGCCCTGCTTTTCAGAAATCAATGACATTTCAAGAAAAGAATCGCTACGGCGCACTTCTTCCCAAATCTTAGCAAATCAAATGAGTAATTTCTGATGTCTGAACAAGAATTAAACTTAACTCCTAGTCGTCCATATCTTGCCCGCGCAATTTATGAATGGATTTGCGATAACAACTTAACGCCTTATTTGTTGGTGGATGCGACCATACCTTATACCGATGTCCCACAACAGTTTGTTAATGATGGACAAATCGTACTCAACATCGTTCCACATGCCGTACATAAGCTCAATATGAGTAATGAGGCTGTGACATTCTCTGCTCGATTTGGTGGCGTATCGCAGGATATTTATGTTCCGATTCAAGCAGTTTTAGGGCTATACGCGCGTGAAAATGGACAAGGTTTATTCTTTGACCCTGACGAATATGCCAATGTCAAAGTAGATGAAAATACTTTAGAATCAAATACAACTGAAGATCCCGAAGCACCTAAGAAAAAACCGAGTCTTCGTATATTAGATTGATGCATTAGGAGAAAAATATGGCTTTTGATTTAGTACAATACTTTGCTGAGCAGATTAAAATTCAAAAGCCTCAGCTCCTCAATCAGTTAGATCCTGAGGATAGAAAATCAAATTTACTTGAAATCAATGCTCTCACTTTGGCTAAATTGGTCAGTCTTTGGAAAAAAGATGATAATCGTTTGTATCAGGAAATAAGCCAGCCTGATGACCTTTATGTGCAGGAAATTGCCCGCCATCTCACGACATCAAAGCACAATCAATCACCGCTCAATAAGCCTGATTTAGAACAAGCCATTTCTGAAGTGCTTAACTTGCAAATTCATGAATTAAAACAATTAGATCAAACAGGAAACTTTGGTAAAGAAGGCCTAAAAGAGCTGATTTTAGGGCAAATTGAACATTTATCAGGGCAAGCTGATGATTGGGTTTGGACAACAAGTGATCTAACAGAACTACATGGTTCTAAACCTATTCATCAAGAAGAGATATCATTAGATGAAACGATGAAGGAGTTTAATCAAATGGTGAATACACAAAATGCGGCACATGATGATGTGCATGCAACAGTTGAAGTTGCCCCACAAAAAAATCCTACTTGGGCAAAAGTTGCTGAGCCTCTTGTAGCACTTGTGGTACTTTGGGTTTTATTTGATGCCCTAATGAAATATGTATTTCATTAATTTTTGAGCTCAATATCAAAGAGAACCAAGAGGTTCTCTTTATTTTGGCTTTCTGCTTGATCTAAAATATTAATCTGAGCGAAATTGCTCAATGCTAAAGTCGGTCTGTTGCATTTCAACAAAAGCATAAGCAGTTAATTTTGATTAAAATAACAAAATAAAAATTGATAATGATCATGTTTGATCAAAGCAAAACTCAGTCGTGACCTCTTGAAATGTTAATGGTTTATGATGGCTATTTTGGATATGACCTGAGATATATTCATCTTTAGTCTGAAAAAAGATGTCAAAACTTTTGCTCATAAATGGATCTTGCTGGCTCTGTTTCTGATAGATTGGCGCAAGGCGACGAATATAGTAATTAATCCACTCTATTTGATTGAGAAAAACAGAATAATCTTTTAGATCTTTATAAAGATTTTCTAGTTCCTGAGAAATCGCTTCAATATTTGGATGAAATAACCAAACCGTAATATCCATTGAAGGGATTGCAGTCAGTGTATACGGCTGTTCTAGATCGAAACGTTCTACTTTATATAGCTGTGCCCCACTTTCATTGTAACAAGAGCATAGAAGCTTAGTATTTTCAACTTGAAAATACCCTTTCCCTATTTCTTCTTCCCGAATTTGCCTTGAAATATCCAAGCATTGTGAAAGCTTACTGAGATCTGAATGGGTGTGTTTTTTAAAGATTTCAATTGCCTTGCTAATGACATAACCTTCACCAGTGCCAGTAATGATACCTTTATCCCACAGATGTGTTTTGGAATCTTTTTCAGGACTAAAATGAATTTTACCATTTTCTTTTAAAACAACTTTTTTGTTGTCTGCTGTAATAATAATGCTATCATTCAGCTGTATGGCTATAATAAACGTCATATTAATATATAAAAATTAATTATTTAGTACTTATATTAGTTCATTTTGAACTAAATTTTTAGAAATTTATAAGAAAGGTGGCTTATGGCTGGGGGCTCTCAAATTATTATCAATAAAAATGGTATTCGCATTATTACGCCTGCAAAATTTGAGGTCAATGCTGGACAACATTTATTTAAACGTGGAACAAAAGTGTCAATGCAACTTCCCTTTCTTCCGGAAGGTACACATTATAATTTAAAGTATTTATTCACTGATGATGATGGCATTCCATATAAAAATATAGCATATACCGCAACTTATCCGAATGGATCTGAAATTAAAGGTATAACTGACCAAGATGGCTATTCGTCTACATTTTTTTCAAGTGAAGAAAAAGATATACAAATTCATTTGGAGTTAGAATAAAAATGGGGACTCCACTAAAAAAAATATCCGTAGCAAAAACATCTGCCCAGAAAAACCATATACAACACATTAAAATTACGAGAAAAAAACAACTATTTCTTTTGTTTTATGCTGATGAACCTAATGATGAAATAGCAAGAAGAGTTTTCAAAGAAGCAGCTCAAACTAGGTTAGTCATTATTAAAACTGATCCTAAATACGATCCTAATATTCATATGGTACATTGCCCTAATATTACTCATTTTTCCCAAATTCAACTTGTGATTGATAATTGGATAAAAAAATATGGTGGACAAAATAAAGTTGAAATGAAAGAGTTAAGTATTTTTTCACATTCAGGATTAAATGGGCCAATAATTTATGATGCATGGCGTTTTGATCCACCTGAAATATTATTACCTGTTAATAGAACAACATCATCAGGCGTACAAAAAAGAAATCAGTTAATATATAGTGAATGGATAAAAATTAATTATTATTGGGGAACAGAAACTCGATTGAATTTCTTTGGCTGTAACAGTGCCAATACTGAAATAAACCCTTACACTAAAGAGCAAAAAAATAATTTCGCCAAAAATATATCAACAAACTTAAACTGCAAAAATGTCATAGTTTCAGGTCAAAGCATATCTTCTTATCCATCTTTCTATCCGGATAAAAGAAAAATTTCAGTAAAAATTGCAATATTAGGAATATCAGCTCCTTACGATTACCAACCTATATATATGGTATCCAGTTTACCTAACAAAGGAAGCGAAGCAATGTCTGAAAATGGTACTGATGCTAAGCCAATGAATTTTTATAAAAATGGATCTATTATTACTACAAATTTTCAATCGATATTTAATGATCACAGAAAACCTCGTAATACTCAGAGTAGTCCAGAGTTAAACATGGTTAAATTTTGGATAGAAAATGCAAAAGATGAGTAAAGAATCTAATGAAAAAAATTATTATTAGTCTTTCCATATTAATTATTTTAATTTTTTTGAGTTATAAAATCATGACAGACTTTCAAGAAACAAATAAAGTCAATTTATCATTTTATATTAGCCCAAACAGTCATTTGAATGATTTAAGAGTAAATGTATTTATCATGAAGTCAGATGCACCATCTGAATGGTATTCCTACTACAAGACGATCACTGTGATAGATAAAGGAATGATATTATCAGACTTTGGGTCAAGGTATGTTCTAGCATATCAGATAGAAGGAATGAGCAAGTTAAAGCAGCTCTATTATAACAGTCAACTACTAGACAACACCTTTGCACGTAAAGAAGATTTTAAAATTAATTATATATTTGGGAGTGATTTTATTAGGGCAACTGAGAATCCTACTATAGATTTTAGTCAAAATACAGAAACTGAAAAATATTCAAAACTAGAGAAGAATATTGATTTAAAATATTACAACCCCAAAACGACTAAATATCAAATAACTGAAATTACAGAGGAAAGTCTTCTATTTTTAAAAACAAAATCATTTGATGAATTGAAGGTTGTGAGCAAAATCAAATCAAAGGATATATTTAAACTCAACCAATTAACATATAACGAAAAAATAGAATTAGTAAAAATCCACAATACCAAATACTTTAATAAGCCAATGGAATAATGAAATTGAAAAATCGAATTTGTATATTTGCTATTATTATAGGTATAACTATATCAGCAAAAGTATTATTTTCAAAAAACAATGGAACTCAAATTAATATTAGTTTTGATGATAAAATCAAAAAAGAAGATGTAGTCATCATATTAAACACATATGGCTATATCATTAAAGGTGATGAGCCTAGCATATACATAGGTGAAACAGAAAAATACACTCCATTATATAAAAATGCAAAAATACAAGAATATAAAGATAGTGACATAAACAAGTACAGTGATTATTATATTTATGCTCAATATAAAAATAAATATGCAAAAATGAAATACACAAACCCTTTAGTTATGGGAAGCAATGAAACCAAAATTCATATTTTTATAAATTCTCTCAATGAAATTGAGTACTTATCTTCTAGTACTGTTATCCCAAGCACACAAACTATTGCTGACAACTCATTTCAAGAAATTGAAAAATTCAAAGAAAACAAGCATGATCTAAAAATGTTTTCTTATTTAAATAAATTATAGATTTTCTAAAAATCTTAAAAATAAAGTTATAACAAACCTTATCCGAGTTTTGCTTTGCTTGTATAGAAGAATTGACAAAAGGACTATATAATCTTGGGAAGTAGGAATATCAACTGGACATTAACTTGGCCATGGTGGTAGCTATACCTACTAGATAAATAGGCAAAATACAGTCACAAAAGAAAATAGTAGCACCACATCCCCGTGAAAACTTATGCAGCTAATTTTAGATAAATGGTCATAATATGAATTTCAGATTTATAAATGAAACACTTCAAGAAGTTGAATTTTTTATTGAGCCTTCCACAGATGAATTTACTTTAAAACCGAATGATGAAATTAAAATTATTTATGAATCACTGATAAATATTGCAGAAATTACAACACCCTACAGTGCTTGTGGCATCATCGTAATTTATTTACCCAATTCAACAAAAGGAACAATCTTTATTAATGATATTCATGTAGATAGTCTCACTGAAGCTCAATATTGGTAACTATAATTAGGCTGTATTGACATTTTCAGGGTGTAATTTATTAGTAAAAAAGAAAAATGTTGCAATGAATATAAAATTACAAATTCACAGGGCTATTTTCATTAATACATTAACAGCTATTATTTTCAAATATCTTTTGATTTAACCCAAAATGTATAGAAAAATAATAATAAGATGCTGCTAAACAACCTTGATAGACGGCTCATATATAAATTATATTCTATTTCTGTAGCCTCACGGATATAGGTCGTTCTATATTTCAAAATATAACCATAACTGCTTTTTTCATAAATATTATTTCCTACAAGATAAAGAGTATAAATAAAGAACATTATGCAAAATATTGAAAGAATTAATAATATTGTTTTTTCATTTTGTGTCCATTGGTGTAAATTATTTTTCCTTTTTAATACAGTATGAAAACCAAAATAGAATAAAGGTATTAAAAGAAAACAGCACAATAAAAAAATATACTGACTATAAAATACGTAGCTAATAAAATTTATAGATAAAGAACAAAGAAAACAATAAAAAATCATTTTTTTCATAAAATTAGACCTATCCATAAATCCTTTATTTGGTATTTAAATAAGTAATTTAAAATTATATCCGATACTCATCAACACTTGCCTCTTTTTACTTATTGACTGTAGACAGGTAGAGGTTTTTAAGTACATTCTTTGAATAGATTGAATAATATTGATAAACACGTTACATACAATGCTATTTCAAATAGGCATTAAAGTAACATAGCATTTACTCGAGCGAAACTTATGCAGCAAATTTTAAATCAATGGTCACAATATGAATATAGAAGATTTATGGTTTTCTTTGTCATTTTTATTTATTGATAATGAAATTGACTATAAAAGCATAGCAAATGAAATATCAACCTATGATCTTGATACTATCGAATTTCATTTATTCTACAATGTTGCTCCTGTCTGCTCGACAAATATAGAACAAACAATACCTACGATATGGACTGGTTTCAATAGGACTGAACTAATTCAAGATATAAAGAAAAATATATGCAACATTATATAGGTATAAATATAGAAATGATTGGAATATATTAAAAAGCTATCTCCACTAAAGTGGCATCAATAAAAACAAATCAATAAGATTTTGATTTTAAATAATTATATCAAAAAATCGTATAAGAACCATTATGTAAAATTAACAATGTAATAAAATCAAATACTAAAATTCGGAACACACTTTAAAAAAATAGCTCGCAAGATAGACAGTTATGATAAAAACGCTTATTTTAATAATCCTATATTAAAGAAGAAAAATTATGGGATTATTCAAAACGCATATTGAGTTCCGATCTGATAACTTCCCTCAAACTTCAGAAGAACAAAAAGAATGGGATGGACAAATATGGGGATATACACTAGCCAAATATTTAACAGAAGAACTTCCTAAACATGGTGTAAATGTATTGGATATTTCACATGAGGATTGGGGATATTTGATCCCTTTGGCAGATGAAAAATTTAAAGATATTTGGATTGGGTGCAATCATTATCAAGAGTATGAAAATGGTTTCTTAGTTTTTATAAATCCATCTAAGCCAATAATCAAAAAAGGTTTTTTTAAGAAAATTGATATATCAGAACAGCTCACATTCGTCGCTAATATTTTGAATAAAATACTTACGACTAATCCTACTATTTATGCTCAACATTGGTGGGATGAAAAAGATATGAAATTAATTGGTCAGTAGTATTTACGATTTTCAAAATTATCATCATACAGCCTATTCCAAATTTCAAAAACAAGATTATCCTTATGATAATTAAATAAATTTACATACCGACTTTTATAAAATTATATTGAGGATTTAGTTTTGAGATTAGATATATTTCTAATGAATTGGCTATATACGAATGTTCTAGTTCAAAGCCAATAGTCATAATTGCGCCAGCTTCTTTTAGTCTTTCATCCACTGGACCATAGGTATCTTTTTCAATGTATCGGCAATACTTCATTACTCTTGCACTTAGTCCATTACCTTTATAGCGACCAGATCCTCGAGATGTCCCTACTCCGATATAAATAACCTCCTCTCCTTTTATAAAAGCATAAACGCCTTGTTTATCATAGTTCGGAATAGATTTATTAAAATCTGTATGAATTTCTGACCACTGGGGAGCATCACCTAATAAATCCTTATTCCAATGTAATGAGAAAAAATTATTAGTTTGATCTTTTAAATTTTCAATAAATGTTTGATGCATATTTTTACTTTATAAATTTAATATCCTTAAAATTAACATAATACGCCTTATACGAAATCCAATACTTTAATTCAATTATTTCAAAATCTTACAACCCACTAAAAAACCCAACTTATCCAAGTTGGGCTTTTTATGGATTCTTTACGTTTTACAGCTAAAATTTAAGTATTGTTCTAATATCTTAAAAATAGAACTTTTAAAATCTCATCCTATACTCATCAACACTTGTCGCTTTTTCACTTGTTGACCCGCCACCCCGATCACCTCTTCAACCACACCATCTACATCCGCTTTAATTTGTTGCTGAATTTTCATTGCTTCCAAGATCAACAAAGTTTGCCCCTTTTGCACACGTTCTCCAGTAGCAACCATCACTTCGATAATTGCACCATCCATCGGTGCTTTGATTTTTCCATCCCCTGCAATATCGGCAACTTCTGGTGCTGCAAATGTCGTATTTTCAATACAAACATTGCCGTTGTTAATATCTAAATAAAGTGATTGATCACGCAAAATATAATTCAATTTACGTCGCACACCGTCTATTTCATAAATGATTTGATCCGAATTTTGATCAATACTTTGTTCTAAGATATTCACCGATTGCGTCTGACCACAAGTTTCAACAACAACATGGTCAGCATCTCGTTTAGCCAATACCAATAAGTTTTGATCCTCAACTTTAAGTTTTAATGGAAATGCGCCCGATAGCCCCGTATTCCAATATGCTGATTTATGTTGGCTATGAGTGAAAAGTGCTGTAGCAACAGCTAAATGTTCAAGACTAATATTCTGCAAATGTAAACTTGCATCAGTCTGAAAATGTTCTGCAATAAAAGCGGTATTGGTATCACCCTGAATGACGATTGGATGACGTAATAAATTGACCAAAAATTGTTTATTGCTGTTTACACCAAGTAGGACACAATCATTGACAGCACTTGCCAATAAACGAATTGCATCATCACGAGTTTTGCCGTAAGCGATGACTTTTGCCACCATTGGATCATAATAAGGACTGATCTCATCTTGTGGCAGCATGCCATGATCGATACGTACATTGGCATTTTCAGCCGCCTGCCATTTTAGAACTTGACCCGTCTGAGGCAAAAAGTTTTGTCGTGGATCTTCTGCATAAAGTCTGACTTCAATGGCATGCCCATTTAAACTGAGTTCATGTTGTTGTAATGGTAGCTTTTCTCCATTTGCCACTCGAAGTTGCCACTCTACCAGATCTTGACCTGTGATCATTTCAGTCACTGGGTGCTCGACTTGTAAGCGTGTATTCATTTCCAAGAAGTAAAATTCACCTGAAGCATCAAGTAAAAATTCAACTGTTCCTGCACCAATATATTGGCAAGACTTTGCTGCTTGAACCGCTGCCTCTCCCATTCTTTGTCTAAGAGATTCAGTCATTACTGGACATGGAGCTTCTTCTACCACCTTTTGATGACGACGTTGAATTGAACAATCTCGTTCAAATAAATACACATAGTTGCCATGTGTATCGCCAAAAACTTGTATCTCTACGTGTCTTGGTGCAATCACTGCTTTTTCTAATATCAGCTCGCCTGAACCAAAGGCATTGTTGGCTTCCGAGCGTGCCGTTTTCAGTGCATCGATCAAATCATTTTCCGACTCAACCAAGCGCATGCCTCGTCCACCACCACCAGCAGAGGCTTTAACCATGATTGGAAAACCAATTTTCTTTGCTTCCTCAGCCAAAAAGTCGATTTCTTGATTTTCACCTTCATAGCCCGGTACACAAGGGACACACGCTTTTAGCATGGCAATTTTGGATAGTCGTTTACTGCCCATCAACTCAATTGCATGTGCATTTGGACCGATAAAACATATGCCATTTTTCTGGCAAGCTGCAGCAAATTCGGTATTTTCAGATAAAAAACCATAGCCTGGATGTACCGCATCTGCGCCAGTTTTTTGACATGCTTGTATAATTTTATCGATGCATAAGTAGGATTCTGAAACTTTAGATGCGCCAATATGCACAGCTTCATCAGCCAACTGCACATGTCGAGCGTGGCGGTCTGCATCAGAATATACTGCAACTGTGGCATAACCCATTGCTTTGGCCGTTTTAATGACACGGACTGCAATTTCACCACGATTTGCAATAAGTACTTTGGAAAATGCCATTTTTCACCTTTCTAATTTTTTTAATGATAAATCAATTAAAATGATCATTATTTTTGAAAATTGATCAGTCTAAATCTGCCCATTTGGGTTTGCGTTTTTGGATAAAAGCCATGGTCCCTTCCATGCCTTCATCACTCCCCACCGCTTGTGCAAATTGCAAAGCAGCTTCATCCAACAACTGCTCAAGTGGTTCATTTAAACTACGATGCAGTAAGGCTTTGGTCACTCTTGAAGCATGCGGTGCAGTTAAAAGAATATGTTCTATAGTCGAATTTAGCAGCAGTTCCAACTCGGCTTGATCTTCAGCAACTTCATGTACGACACCGATATTCAATGCTGTATTTCCATCAAATTTCATACCCAATAAAGCCAATCGGCGTGCCTGAGTTAGTCCCACACGTTTCACTACAAAAGGTGCAATCTGAGCAGGTATGATGCCCAATCCTGTTTCAGGCAAACCAAATTTGGCATTTTCAAGGCAAATGGCAATATCAGATACACATGCCAAACCAAATCCACCACCCAATACCGCCCCTTCTAAAACAGCAATCACCGTTTGAGGGGCTTGATCAACTTGCTCGATCATTGCTCCAAATTTTCGGTTAAAGTCTGCATAAGGCTTGCTATTGCCTGCGGCCATTGCCTCTGCACGAACATTTGCCATATCTTTGATATCGCCACCCGCACAAAAATGTCCAGCTTTACCACGAAAAATCACAGCTCGAATTGATGTATCATTTTCAATTGCCGTAAAAATTTGTTGAATACTTTCAACCATTTTCACACTCATGGCATTACGGCTTTCTGGGCGATTTAACCAAATCGTGATCACGCCTTTTTCTTGTTCAAGCTGTAGACTTTCATCAAGTTGCATATCTGAAATATTTTGCATTATCATCACCTTATACTTGATTTTAAAATAATCAGACCATTAGCCCTTTTGCTTTTTAGGCAAAATATCCATCAGCTTACAAATGATCCCAAGCATAATTTCATCAGCACCTCCACCAATCGAGCCTAAACGCCCATCTCGATAAAGTTGTGATGCGGGGTTATCCCACATAAATCCATTTCCACCCCAATATTGCAAACAACTATCTGCAACTTCGCGAGTCAAACGACCAGCTTTTAGTTTTGCCATAGATGCCATTTCCGTGACATTTTCTCCAGCAATATGTAGATCGCAAGCACGGTAGGTCAACGCTTTCAGAGCTTCAACTTCGGTCATCAATTCTGCAAATCTAAAATGCACATATTGATTATTGATCAATGGTTGCCCAAAAGTAGTCCGTTCTTTGGTGTAGGCAATGGTCTGTTTAATGACATTTTCCAGCCCACCAATGGCATTGGCTGCTGCCCACATTCTTTCTTCTTGGAATTGCAGCATTTGCATCATAAAGCCCATCCCTTCTGCACCCACCAAGTTGCGCTGTGGCACACGGACATTGTCAAAATAAACTTCAGCAGTTGTAGTTGATCGCATTCCAAGTTTATTTAAAGGTTCAGAAAAACTGATCCCAGCCGTTTTAGCAGGAACAATAATCATAGATTTATTTGAATGTGGTTTATCATCCGATGTGTTGGCAAGTAAGCAGAAAAAATCAGCCTGCAAAGAGTTGGTAATCCACATTTTGCTACCGTTGATGACATAGTCATCGCCATCTTTTTTTGCAGTGGTTTTTACTGCTGCGACGTCTGAGCCTGCATGGACTTCAGATACCGCAATGGATGCGACATATTCACCTTTGATTGCTGGCGTTAAAAACTCATCACGTAATTCTTTTGAACCGAAACGTGCCAATGCGGGTGTCGCCATATCGGTTTGTACCCCTATTGCCAATGGCACTCCGCCACATGCAGCACGTCCCAACTCTTCAGCAACCACCAAATTGTAAGAATAATCCAGACCTAAACCACCATTTTCTTCAGGTTTACAAATACCGAGCAAGCCTAGGTCTGCCATTTTTTTAAATACGTCATGGATAGGAAAACGACCTTTGGCCTCCGATTCTGGAATATATGGATTGAGCTCAGTCTCGACGAACTGGCGAGTGGTACGACGTAATGCTTCATGCTCGGTAGTAAATTTCATTTTGTTTTTCCTGATTTATTCTGTTTCTTTGGAATCTCCCCTTGCCCCTCTTTATAAAAGAGGGGGAAAACTGATTCCTTTTTCAAAGGGAGGTTAGGGAGATTCTTAAAATCTCGACACACCAAACTTCGATGCTTTCAGCATTCGATATTCAGCTTCATATATGGTTTGTAATAAGAAAATGAGAATCTTACGAGTATCTCGTGGATCGATAATGCCATCATCATGCATCATGGCTGTATTAAATAAAGCCGTAGACTGCTGTTCCAATTTCATTGCTGTACTTTGTTCTAAGAAATCCAACATCTGTTCATTGGGTTCCATACCTGAAGCTTTTTGTTTCCCTTCAGCAACGATCCGCAAAACCTTACCCGCTTGCGCCGCACCCATCACAGCCACATGTGAATTTGGCCATGCAAAGATAAAATCTGGGGCTAAAGGTCGCCCACACATTGCATAATTCCCTGCTCCGTATGAACCTGCGACAACGATAGAAATTTTAGGCACAGAGCAATTGGCAACGGCTTGAATCAGTTTAGAACCATGTTTGATAATGCCGTTTTGTTCGGCATCTGTTCCCACCATAAATCCTGTGGTGTTATGCAAAAACACCAATGGCCGATTAGTTTGTTCACAAAGCTGAATAAATTGCGCAGTTTTTGCCGCACCTTGTGGGGTAATTGGTCCATTATTGGTGATGATTCCCACATGCATCGCGCCCAATTTTGCCCAACCACATACTGTTAAATCATCATATTCTTGCTTAAATTCTAGAAAATCAGAATCATCCACCAAACGAGCTATGATCTCTTTCATGTCAAATGGCTGTTTGGGATTTGCAGGAATAATTCCCAATAATTCATCGGCTGGATAACGTGGTTCTTTATAATTTTCAATGATTGGATGAGTTTGTTCTTTCCAATTTAAATGATCAAAAATTTCCCGAGCCAAACGAATTGCATCAGCATCATTTTCAGCCAAATATTCAGCTGTTCCTGCGATTTGCGCATGCATCTCTGCCCCGCCCAATTCTTCTGCTGTTGCAACCTCACCTGTGGCAGCAAACAATAACGGTGGTCCTGCGAGCAGCATTTCCGTTTGTTTACGAACAGTGATCACATAATCTGAAAGTCCCGGCTGATACGCACCACCTGCGGTCGCATTACCATGTACAACCGAAAGCTGAGGAATACCTGCGGCTGAAAGTCGTGCTTGATTGGCAAATGTCGTACCACCCAAAGTAAACACTTCGGCAGCATAATTGAGGTTTGCCCCTCCACTTTCAGCCAAGGTCACGATAGGAAGTTTTTGTTCAAGCGCAATTTGCTGAAGCCTAAGTGATTTATGCACACCCATTGGCGACATCGTACCGCCTTTGATTGCACTATTACTTGCACTCACCAAACAACGAACACCACTGACAAAGCCAATGCCAGCAATGATACCTCCACCTGCTTCAGAACCATCTTTATCATCATGCATGTTGAAGCCGACCAAGCCACATAATTCAACAAAAGGCGAATCTGCATCTAGGACTAGACGAATGCGCTCATGGGGCAAAATTTTGCCACGCTTATCAAATTTCGGCTTTGCTGCATAAGATTTCTCGATACTTTTATTTTGCACAGCCCGAATTTCATCTAACTGAGTTAAGAGTGCTTGTTTATTTTCCTCAAAAAGTTCGCTCCCAACTGCTATTTCTGATTGGAGAATACTCATGTTGATTCTCCTTTTTTATTTGATTTATCATTCTCTTTTTCTGCTTTTCCAAGCTCATCTTTTAATACATCGGGAATAAATGCACGATGGAAACCATTGAATGAATAACTATTGGTTGCATCAGCGAGTGGATACATCCGTGTACCTTGAGAAGCTGCGCCATCAATACGTAGCGTAACTCCAGAAATAAATCCTGCTGCCTCGGAAAGTAAATAAACGATTGCCGATGAAACTTCTGATTCTGTTCCCATACGTTTTAGCGGAACATTACTGGCTAAGCTTGGGATAATAAATTTGGCAAAATCACCTGAATAATTGTCCATTCCAGATGAAACAATCCACCCCGGTGATACTGCATTGACTCGAACACCTGAACGCCCCCATTCTACAGAAGCTGTTTTGGTGAGGTTGTCCACGCCTGAACGTGCAGCTCCAGAATGTCCCATTCCTGGCATACCGCCCCACATATCGGCAGTCATATTGACGATGCTACCACCATGCTTTGCCATCCATTGGTTATAAGCTTCACGCATTAAATAAAATGTAGAATGCAGATTATTTCGGACAACCGCATCAAAACCATTGGCTGAAATACTTTCTAAATTTGATGGAAATTGACCGCCAGCATTATTTACAAGCCCATCCAATTTTCCAAATTTTTCAATCACTTCTGCAATCATATCCTTGACTTGTTGTTCTTCCCGATTGTCACAAACGATAAAATGAACTTTGCCTCCATCCTCTAGGATTTCCTTGGAAACATGTTCTAACTTTTCTATTTTTCGACCCGTAATCACCACTTGCGCACCTAAAGATGCCAATTCGTGAGCAGTACATCGTCCAATCCCTGAGCCACCACCTGTGATAATAATCACTTGGTCTTGAAAGGCATCTGATCTAAATATTGAGTTATATTTCATTTGTTATTTCCGATTTATTTTCTGGTTTTTCCGTACTGATTTTGCAGTGTTTGTTTTGCCATATAGTTTTAAGTGAAATAAATGCTTTTTAGATTCACCCAAATAGCATTTACTTGAGTAATCCTTCAGGTATTTTCACTTTCATATCCAATAACTGCTGTGCGTAGGCTTTGCCTTGTGGGTCGATACGCAAACTCGCAACGCCACCACCACCTAGTGCATTTTCAAGGACAAAATTAAGCGCATTTAAAGCAGGCATTTCATATCGGATCACTTTTCCATGTACAGGATCCAAAACATGTTGCATATATGCCGCGACATTTTCTTCCGTTAAATTGGCACGTATCCAAGGTAAATATTCGGCTTTACGGGCAATCACGCCGATATTACTGGCATTACCTTTATCACCACTACGTGCATGTGCGAGTTCGATCAATGCAACTTCAATTTCATTGCCTTGAAATTTGGCAACTTCACCGATTGGATGTTTTTGTATAGATAGATCAGACGTTCCACGTAGAATATCAATCGCTTGACGTTGATCGTTGAGCTCAGTTTCAACTTGAATTTGATCTTTATCGATCAAAAATGAAAATAACTTAATCACAGGAGAAGCTTTCGGACGCCCCCCCACAATCCCTGCCAGTGCAGGTGCCATGCCTGTAGATGCTTGTGCAATTTCCGAAGCAAAGAACATGCAGGCTTCTTTAAATAAATGCTTAACCGCTATTTTCACCACAACTTCACGGCTATGGTTAAAGTCTTGTGCATGCGCTCCATAGGTACTTTCAATACCCAATATTTCAACTGATTTTTCACTAAAAGCTGGAACTGAACGAAGTGCTAAAACACGTTCACATTTACTTAATATTGCATCTGAAATGACTTTGGCTTTTTCAACAGCTTCACGTCCTGCGATCAAAAAACTCACTTGCACGCGATAGCCATCAGGATAAGTTGCACTCACCTTATACTGATCTTTTGGTGCACAGCCTTTAGCACCAGTGACTTTGACACGGTGCTCTGCGACTTGCTCAAGAACCACATTGCTAAAATCTGCTGTTACATCGGGAAGTAAATAGGCTTGCGGATCTGCAATTTCATAAACAATTTGTTCTGCAACTGTAGCTGTTGAAACCAAACCACCTGTACCATTTGGCTTAGTCACGATAAATGAAGCATCTTCAGCAACTTCAACGATTGGAAAGCCCATATTGTCAAAGCCTTGTACCAATAGCCAATCGGTGAAGTTTCCGCCTGTGCACTGTGCACCACATTCGATGATATGCCCTGCCAGTGAGCCTTGCGCCAACTTATCATAATCATCGATAGCCCATTGATATTCATGTAAAAGTGGTCCGAGCACCACAGCTGAATCGACCACCCGTCCTGTGATCACAATATCAGCGCCTTGGTCTAATGCATCACCAATCGGGATTGCCCCCAAGTACGCATTACAACTGGCTAAATGTGCAGGTAAAGCTTCACCACTAAACATTTCTTTAATCTTTTGTTGCTGCAACTCAGTTTGTTTAGGCATGAGATCATCACCCAAAACCACAGCAACTTTTAAATCTAAGCCTTGATCTTGAATCACTTTTTCGAGCGCAGCTTTGCACGCCAAAGGATTGACTCCCCCAGCATTGCTAACCACTTTAATTTTTTTTGCAGCAATTTTCTTAAGCAATGGTGTCATCACCCGACTCACAAAATCGAGTGCATATCCATGGTTTGGATCGAGCATCATTGCTTTAGCCATGATAGACATGGTGATTTCAGATAAATAATCAAAAACTAAATAATCAATGTCAGATAAATGTACTAACTGAAATGCAGCAGTATTGGTATCACCCCAAAATCCAGAGGCACACCCAATCTTGACTACTCGGCTCTCTTCCTGACCCATTTCTATTCTCATTATTTTGCTTAATTTATAAACTTAAAATACCAAGCAAGCGCTTGGTTTGTAAAGTGCAAAATGTTATGCTGAATTGGCAAAACTGTTATTGTCATTAAATCTAGCAATAACTGGATAATAATCCCTTTAATTTTCAAATAATAATGAAAAGTAAAGAAAATAGAATTGTTTGAAACTTCATATTACTTTGACGGAAAATTTTGACAAGATGATTGCAAAATCAATAGAAGAAATAGAACATATCGCCTGCTTTAGTGACACTGCACGTGGTCGCCTACTGCAAGGTGCAGCTTATTTATTTCATAAACAAGGCTATGATAAAACCACTGTACGTGAGTTGGCACAGTTTATTGGCATTCAGTCTGGAAGCCTATTTCACCATTTTAAAAGTAAAGATGACATCCTTGCACATGTCATGGAAGAAACCATTATTTACCATCATGCCCGTTTAGAAGAGGCACTTCATCAATTTGATGATCCTGAATTACAACTCAAATCACTCATTCAAGCTGAGCTTATTTCTATCACTGGAGATACAGGCTCAGCTATGGCAGTACTGGTTCATGAATGGTTTTCTTTATCTGAGGAAAAGCAAAAAGAACTATTAAAATTACGTAAAAATTATGAAGATATTTGGCTGAATGTAATCCAAAAATTGTGTGATTTGGGCAAGATTCGATATGATGCATTTATTTGGCGTAGGTTATTAGGTGGTGCAATTGCTTGGACAGTGACTTGGTATAATCCAAATGGGAAAATGACCTTGGATGAATTGACCAATACCGTTTGGGATATGGCGATGAACAAAAAGTAGAATGGAGACAAATTAAGTTTTATCCACAATTATTTCGCCTTTCGTTTTGTATAAAATATAGAATTCAACAAAATATTAAATTCAATTTATTTGAGTAAATTGAATATGATGTTTTTAGCTCATTTATTCACTTTATAAATGAATATAAAGAATACTTAGCGCTAATTAAAACAAAAAAAGAGGTTTTATTATGATGAATTTAAGATTTTTCAATAAGTTTCTTATCATATTTACTTTATTATTTTCTACAATTTCTACAGCACAAGAATACCCAATAACCAAAAAATCACTGATTGTAATGTTTAATAATATTAAGAAAAATACTGATTGGGATATGTCGAAACCAATGCTGTGGGGTTATTTCTTTACAGATAACCATAAAGAGAAGCTTGAAGACTTAGCTCAAATATTAAAAAAGAATGGATACGATATTGTAGATATATATCTCAGTGATAAAGATACACCTAATGAACCTGATTTGTGGTGGTTACATGTAGAAAAAGTCGAAATTCATACACCTAAAAGCCTGTATAACCGTAATATATATCTCTATCAACTCGCGGAAAATAATAATATTGAATCTTATGATGGAATGGATGTTGGACTAGTATCTGATGTGCAGACTACACATTAAAAATGTGTAGCTAAACTGTACTAGCTCAGACCTGATCTGACAGTTACCCATTTTTAATAGTGACTGTCAGTTTAAATTTGAGCTAAATTCTTCTCAGCCCAAATTCGTTTTCCATCAAGCAATGTTTCAAATGGTGTTCGACCATTGCACATTTTGCCCTGATGGGTTCGTTCAGTATTATAAAACTTTAACCATTCGTCTAGGTCTATTTGTAAATCTTCCAGCGAACTATAAAGTTTCTTCCTGAAGGTGATTTGATAAAACTCCTGTAAAATTGTTTTATGGAAGCGTTCACATATACCATTGGTTTGTGGGGATGCAGCTTTCGTCTTTGTATGGTCTATATCATTGACTGCTAAATATAATTCATAATCATGATGTTCTATCTTTCCGCAATATTCCGTTCCTCTATCTGTCAGAATTCGA
This sequence comes from Acinetobacter gerneri DSM 14967 = CIP 107464 = MTCC 9824, assembly GCF_000368565.1. Lineage (GTDB taxonomy): Bacteria > Pseudomonadota > Gammaproteobacteria > Pseudomonadales > Moraxellaceae > Acinetobacter > Acinetobacter gerneri. The sequence continues at coordinate 354,473 of NZ_KB849537.1, forward strand.
AGCATTGGTAAACCTTGTGACTGATAAAAAGGCAGGACACGATCATTTAATAAATCAGCGCAAGTAATTGGTGTCTTTGTTGTGTAAAGTTTGCAGTGTACGATCTTGCTATAAGTATCAATAAATGTCTGTTGGTAGATACGCCCCACGCCCTTTAAATTACCGACATAGAAAGTGTCTTGTGAACCTAAATAGCCTGGATGAGCTGTTTCAATTTCACCACATGCAATATCATCTTCATGTTTACGCTCCAATGCAGCTATTTGCTGATCATTCAGCTGAATACCTTCTTGAGCAACTTTAGCTGCTAATGCCTTGAGTCGCTTTTTAAAGTTCTCTAGATCATGGCGAAGCCAAATAGATCGAACTCCACTGCCTGATACAAAAACACCTTGTTTACGTAGTTCATTACTTGTTCTGTGTTGTCCGTATGCAGGGTATTGAATGGCATAATCAATAACGGCTTTTTCGATATGATCATCAACTCGATTTTTTAAATTAGGTACACGTTTGGATTTATTGATCAATGCATCCATATCACCTGATTCGGTGAGTTCTTGATAGCGATAGAATGTATCTCTAGATACGCCCATCACTTTACAAGCTCTGGAAACATTTTGAAGTTCTTCAGCTAAATTGAGTAAGCCCACTTTGTGTTTAATGATTTGATTGCTAGTATGCATCATAGAAAGTTACCTTTGTTTTGTTTAGATTCGACACCTTTATCAAAACGGGTAACTTTCTCTTTTTCAAGACCTGTGTCAGATCAAGTCGGAACTAATACAGCTAAACTATATTTAATTCACAAACTAGCAATCCACCTCAGTAAATGATGCTATTGAATTACTTTTTGATTTGGTAAATTCAATAGCTTTATTGGTATAAAAATCAATACCCCAATTGACGACTAGCCAAATCCTTCATGATCTCTTCGGCCCCACCGCCAATCATATTTACTTTCACTTCACGATAGATACGTTCAGATTTCGTTCCTCGCATAAAGCCCATCCCACCTAAAGTTTGTACTGCTGCATCGGCACAAAATTGCATGGTTTGCGTCGCAACATTTTTAAGCATGCAAATCTGAGCAATCAATTCATTGCCTTGAAGTTCTGGTTTACCTAAACGATAAGCTGTATCTTCAAGTAAAGCACGTGTTGTGGTTAAACGAGTCGCCATATCAACCAATTTATGTCGAACCACTTGATGATCAACTAAGCGTTTGCCAAAAGTTCTACGTTCACGTGACCATTCCAAAGCCTCTTCATAGCAAGTCAAGGCAAAACCATAGCTACTCGCCGCTAAGAAAAAACGCTCCATATTAAAATTATTCATAATGACCAAAAATCCCATATTTTCAGCACCCAACATATTTTTTACAGGCACACGGACTTGATCAAAATGTAAATGCGCTGTATCAGAACACCACCACCCCATTTTATCGAGTTTTGATTTTGTAATTCCTTCACTCTTTGCATCAATAAGTAGCATGGATATCCCATTTGCGCCTTTGGCTTCAGGGTCAGTTCGTACTGCCACAGTATAATAATCTGCACGCATTCCACTGGTGATAAAGGTTTTTTCACCAGTCACGATATAATCATCACCCTCTTTAACCGCTTTAGTCTGCAATGTTGCGACATCAGATCCCCCACCTGGTTCAGTGATCGCCAGTGCAGAAATTTTTTCTCCAGCCAGTATTTTAGTCAGTACATTTTGCTTAATTTCTTCTGAGGCAAAATGATTAATCGGTGGGGCACCTATCGAGTGAGATAACAAAGATGCCCCTAAACCACCTGAGCCACATTTTGCTAACTCTATTGAGGCCAAAAGCACATGAAAGGCATCAGTATCAGCAATGCCCCCATATTTTTCATCAAAACCCATGCCGATAAGCCCAATTGCGGCAGCTTTTTGATAAAGTTCACGTGGAAATGTTTCTGCTTCATCCCATTCATTGATGTAAGGATTAATTTCTTTTTCAACAAATTTTCGTACTGAATCAGCAAATGCAAAATGTTGTTCTGTATAGTAAATTGGGTTGGCTTGCATGATTACATTTCCATATCATTTTTTATATTCTCGGCTTTATATTGACAGAATAATTTTAAAATCAGTTTGCAGAATCGTTCAAATAAATTGCTTAAATGATCAAAGATCCATTTAAAGCCGCATTTTAGAAAATACAAAATTAAGCGTTGAGCGATCTCTTGTACTGGCAATCATTTTTAAAGCTGCAAAATACCTAATCGTCTTTTAAATATGTCTTATTTCCCATTTTCGATCTTTAAATAAAAAAATTCCCCAAGCTAAAACTTGGGGATTTTTATTTTAAATGATTAACTTAAACTACCTTCTAGATCTAAATTCTTTTTATCTTTAGATAATTGTTTTTCAGCTTCTATCTCTTCTTTCGGCTTACGAATCAAGGCGATTGCAATTGCCCCAATAATTGCCGGAACCGCGACTGCCAAGAAGTTCAATTTGTGCGGTAGCTCCATTCCCAAAAGGAAACCGATCATAATTGGACCTACAATCGCGCCAATTCGCCCAACACCTGAAGCCGTACCAATTGCAGTTGATCGAACCGCCAAAGGATAATATTGAGCAACATAGCTATACAGTAAGATACTGCAACCGACTGATGCTGCACCAGCCAATGAAACCAGGAAATACAATACGATTTGTGGTGAATTGAAACCCAATCCAACCAGCGCCAAAGCACCTACGACCAACATGGAAATAATGACTGATTTTAGACCAAACTTGTCTGCCAACATCCCGCCACCAGCTGTACCAATCACTGCACCAATATTGAGTGCCAATAAGAACATCAAACGGCTTTGTTGCATAAACATTCAAAAGCTGAGTTCTCCCCAATCCATTCAAATTTAAGACACAACTTGGGTGCGAGGTCTACCTAATTCCGTAAATCTATTCAGAACTGCCACACGCGCATGAATTTCATTGACCTGACTTTGAAAATGTCTTGCCGTCAGCCTATCACCTAATAATTTGATGCAATGCATCTTGGTTTCCACCAAACTACGACGGTGATAACCCGACCATTTTTTCCATAGGGTTCTGCCTAAATGTTTAACCGTTTGAAGTAACTCATTTCGTTCTATTGAACTTATTTTAGAATCTTTCCAGGGCTTGGCATTCTTTCTGGGTGGAATTACTGCATGTGCTTGACGATCTGAAATCACTTTTCTGCAGCACTTCGTGTCGTACGCGCCATCGGTATAGACAGAATCTATTCGCTCATCTAGTGGAATTTGATCCAGTAAATCACCTAGTACTTGTGAATCACTGACATTATTTGTAGTAAGCTGAACGGCACGTATTTGCAGTGTTTCAGCATCTATACCAATATGCAGTTTACGCCATTGCCGACGGTATTCAGGCTGATGTTTTTTACGCTTCCATTCGCCTTCACCTAAAAACTTTAAACCCGTAGAGTCGACAAGTAGGTGTAACCCATCATGACTTTTCTGATAGCTTATCGCAATATCAATATGCTTTTGTCGTCTACAAAGGGTGGAGTAATCTGGTGCTGTCCAATTCAAGCCACAGAGTTTAATCAGGCTTTGAACAAAGCCAGTAACCATACGTAAAGAAAGACGGAATAGAGATTTGATCATTAAACAGCATTGAATCGCTGTATCGGAATAAGTTTGATTTCGTCCTTGCTTGCCTTGTGGTTGTGCATACCATTGCGTCTTAGGATCAAACCAGATTGAAATATTTCCTCGCTTGATTAAAGCTTGGTTATACGAGGACCAATTGGTTGTACGATAGATTTTAGGTGTAGGCTTCTTCATCTGGAAATTATATTACTGAAGAAGCCTTCAAGAATAGCTTTGTGCAACAAAGCCCATCAAACTTGTACCCATTGAATAACCAGCTGCAATCATCAATTTTGGCAACCAACTACCTAATGCATAAAGCATCAATAGGCACATAAAAAAGCTACACCAAAAAAGTAAGGTGCTCATGCTACGTCCGTTTTGAAATAGAACTTTCAAAGAAGCATCAGACACTTGCACTTCATCTAAAATCAGTGTGGTATTTTGATCAATATTTTGCTCAGGAGCGACTCTCTTCAGTAAAACTTTGGCTTGTTCATTACGTTCCGCCTTAACCAAAAAAGTTACACTTTCAGGTAAAAACTTCCAAACTAAAGGTAAAAATAGAAATGGCACCCCAGCGATAAAAAACATGATTTGCCAGCCATAATCGACAGCCAACCATTTCCCCAAAAGTGCTGCCATGATCCCGCCCATAGCATAACCACTAAACATACCTGTAACCAATGTACTGCGTAATTTTTTTGGTGCATATTCAGCTGTTAAAGCCACTAGATTAGGCAATACACCACCAATACCAAGCCCAGCGATAAAGCGTAAAAGACCGAATTCAGTTGGATTAGATGCAAATCCCCCCAAAAAAGTAAATGCACTAAATAATGTGACACAAATAATAATGACCTTTTTTCGTCCTATTTTATCTGCCAACATTCCAAAGGAAATCGCACCGATCATCATGCCACACAAAGCTGTACTTGCGAGCATACCTGCCTGAACTGCTGTTAATCCCCACTCTTTCATCAATAACGGTAAAGCTACACCATTGATGGCTAAGTCATAGCCATCAAAAATCACGATAAATAAACACCACAAAACAACGATCATGTGGAAAGGTTTGACTTTAGAATGGTCAATGACCGAATTTACATTTATTGTCTTCGCTGACATTTTTCTCACCTCCAATTGTGAGATTTTTAGAATTCACAATATGAAAAATGAATTAAGGTTCAGTTTTTGTCCAAAACCATTAAGGTATATTTTTATACCTTTAGGGCATAAATATTGTTTTTTGGATTATTTTGTATACGTATTTCTCATTAGATCATTACAATGAACTCATATTTTTTAGAATAATATTTCATAGAATATATTTTTTTAAATCGCAGATTCAAATCCCAAGTGCAACACACTTGTAGTTAGTTGAAAAAGTTAGGTGTATTCATAGAATCATTAGACTTTTTCAACTCGCAATTGGAAAGCACACAATGAAGAAATACACCCAACTTTCTCAAGATGAAAGATACGAAATTTATGCTACTTTGAAAAGTAAAAGTTCAATCGCTAGCCTTGCTCGGGAGTTAGGGCGTTCACGATCAACCATCTACCGTGAGTTAAAAAGAAATACTGGGCAACGTGGATATAGAGCTCAACAGGCAGCGAAATTTGCAAGTCAAAGACGGTACCATCCTTCATCATCCATGACAGCATTTGCCTTCGCTTATATTGATTACTTAATTGGCTTAGACTGGTCACCAGAACAAATTTCAGGTGCTTTAACACAACGCGGTTGGCTGGATGTACCTTCACATGAGTGGATTTACCAGCACATTTATCAAGATAAATCACAAGGAGGTAACCTCCATCTACACTTAAGGCATCAGAAGAAATATCGAAAACGAGGTTACAAAAACACGGATCGTAGAGGGCAAATCATTGATAAAACAAGTATTCATTGCCGAGACCAGGTCATTGATCAGCGACAACGTTTAGGAGATTTCGAAGGTGATACGGTGATTGGTAAACATCATAAAGGAGCTTTATTAACCCTCGTTGATCGAAAGAGCCTGTACGTACATATTGTTCATTTAGGGTCAACGAGAGCATCCTCTAAAACGATTACTTGTGCATTAGATCGTTTACGAATGAGCCATGCTTATAGTGTAACATTTGATAATGGAAAGGAATTTGCCGAACACAAAAGAATTACTGATGTCGGCATAGATACTTATTTTGCTGATCCTTACAAGTCTATTCAGCGAGCTAGAAATGAAAATACGAATGGTTTAATCCGGCAATATCTGCCAAAATCATCATCGTTTGATGACGTGTCAAACGATGAAATAGAGCAGATAGAATTTTCACTCAACCATCGTCCTAGAAAAACACTAGGCTGGTATACGCCAAGTGAAGTTATGGCTGGTTTTTATACTGTTGCACTTGCTGCTTGAATCCGCCAATTAAAACAATTGATTAACAAAATAACAACCCACAATACGACCAAAGACAGCTTGATTTTAATTTTGATAGGTTTTTATACAAAAACTTTAGTCTTATTTTGTAATAAACATGGAAATATTTCACATAAAAATTCACTCATATTTGATTCAATAATTGAACGAATACTATATTTTAAATTTTTCTATAATTTTTAAAATGCTCTTTAGCACTTTTCCATAAAAAAATCCCCCATCTATTTAGATGAGGGATTTTAGAATAATGAGCTGGCGATGACTTACTCTCACATGGGTAACCCCACACTACCATCAGCGCGAAGAGGTTTCACTTCTGAGTTCGGGAAGGGATCAGGTGGTTCACTCTTGCTATTGTCGCCAGCACAACTGTTATGGTGATTTCGGGTTTTACGTAGTCTTGCTACTTCCTTACTCTCTATCCAAATGAGTTATTAACAGAGGGCTGTTTAAGTCTGAATTTTAAGTTTTAGCATTAACTAAATCAAGCATTTTGCATTGAATTTATTGAAACATACAACTGTTTGGGTGTTGTATAGTCAAGCCTCACGATCAATTAGTATTGGTCAGCTTCACATGTCACCGTGCTTCCACATCCAACCTATCAACGTCCTAGTCTCGAACGGATCTTTAGAGGACATAAAGTCCTAGGGAAATCTTATCTTGAGGTAGGCTTCCCGCTTAGATGCTTTCAGCGGTTATCCCTTCCGAACATAGCTACCCGGCGATGCGACTGGCGTCACAACCGGTACACCAGAGGTTCGTCCACTCTGGTCCTCTCGTACTAGGAGCAGATCCTCTCAAATTTCCAGCGCCCACGGTAGATAGGGACCGAACTGTCTCACGACGTTCTAAACCCAGCTCGCGTACCTCTTTAAATGGCGAACAGCCATACCCTTGGGACCTGCTTCAGCCCCAGGATGAGATGAGCCGACATCGAGGTGCCAAACACCGCCGTCGATATGAACTCTTGGGCGGTATCAGCCTGTTATCCCCAGAGTACCTTTTATCCGTTGAGCGATGGCCCTTCCATACAGAACCACCGGATCACTAAGACCTACTTTCGTACCTGCTCGACTTGTGGGTCTCGCAGTTAAGCGCGCTTTTGCCTTTATACTCTACGCGTGATTTCCGACCACGCTGAGCGCACCTTCGTACTCCTCCGTTACTCTTTAGGAGGAGACCGCCCCAGTCAAACTACCCACCAGACATGGTCCTCGCTCCCGATTAGGGAGCAGAGTTAGAACCTCAACATTACCAGGGTGGTATTTCAAGGATGGCTCCATGGCAACTGGCGTCACCACTTCAAAGCCTCCCACCTATCCTACACAAGTAAGGTCAAAGTTCAATGTCAAGCTGCAGTAAAGGTTCACGGGGTCTTTCCGTCTAGCCGCGGGTACACTGCATCTTCACAGCGATTTCGATTTCACTGAGCCTCTGCTGGAGACAGCGCCGCCATCATTATGCCATTCGTGCAGGTCGGAACTTACCCGACAAGGAATTTCGCTACCTTAGGACCGTTATAGTTACGGCCGCCGTTTACTGGGGCTTCGATCAAGAGCTTCGCTTACGCTAACCCCATCAATTAACCTTCCAGCACCGGGCAGGCATCACACCCTATACGTCCACTTTCGTGTTTGCAGAGTGCTATGTTTTTAATAAACAGTTGCAGCGGCCTGGTTTCTGTGGCTGTCATCAGCTCAAGGAGCAAGTCCTATCACCAACAACAGCGTACCTTCTCCCGAAGTTACGGTACCATTTTGCCTAGTTCCTTCAGCAGAGTTCTCTCAAGCGCTTTGGTCTACTCGACCTGACCACCTGTGTCGGTTTAGGGTACGATTCCTGTTTAACTGAAGCTTAGAGACTTTTCCTGGAAGCTTGGTATCAGCCACTTCGCTAGTAAACTAGCTTGCTATCAGATCTCAGCATAGAGCACCCCGGATTTGCCTAAGATGCATGCCTACTTCCTTCCACCTGGACAACCAACGCCAGGCTGACTTAACCTTCTCCGTCCTCTCATCGCATTAAACAGAAGTATTGGAATATTAACCAATTTCCCATCGACTACGCCTTTCGGCCTCGCCTTAGGGGTCGACTCACCCAGCCCCGATTAACGTTGGACTGGAACCCTTGGTCTTTCAGCGAACGGGTTTTTCACCCGTTTTGTCGTTACTCACGTCAGCATTCGCACTTCTGATACCTCCAGCATACTTCTCAATACACCTTCATCGGCTTACAGAACGCTCCCCTACCACTTGACTTAAAGTCAAATCCGCAGCTTCGGCACATAGTTTTAGCCCCGTTACATCTTCCGCGCAGGCCGACTCGACTAGTGAGCTATTACGCTTTCTTTAAAGGGTGGCTGCTTCTAAGCCAACCTCCTAGCTGTCTATGCCTTCCCACATCGTTTCCCACTTAACTATGATTTTGGGGCCTTAGCTGGCGGTCTGGATTGTTTTCCTCTTGACTACGGACGTTAGCACCCGCAGTCTGTCTCCCGGATAGTACTCATAGGTATTCGGAGTTTGCATCGGTTTGGTAAGTCGGGATGACCCCCTAGCCGAAACAGTGCTCTACCCCCTATGGTATTCGTCCGAGGCGCTACCTAAATAGCTTTCGGGGAGAACCAGCTATCACCGAGTTTGATTAGCCTTTCACCCCTATCCACAAGTCATCCCCTGGCTTTTCAACGACAGTGGGTTCGGTCCTCCAGTTAGTGTTACCCAACCTTCAACCTGCTCATGGATAGATCACCCGGTTTCGGGTCTATACCCAGCAACTATACGCCCTATTAAGACTCGATTTCTCTACGGCTCCCCTATGCGGTTAACCTTGCTACTGAATATAAGTCGCTGACCCATTATACAAAAGGTACGCAGTCACCGAACAAGTCGGCTCCCACTGCTTGTATGCATGCGGTTTCAGGATCTATTTCACTCCCCTCACAGGGGTTCTTTTCGCCTTT
>NZ_KB849538.1:0-187500 GCF_000368565.1 Acinetobacter gerneri DSM 14967 = CIP 107464 = MTCC 9824
TTTTTTTCAATGATCAACTAGCAAAAATCCACACAAGTTGTTCTTCATAATCTCTTAATGATCTTCTCGATGATTCGTCATCATCAAGCTAGGTCGGCTATATTACTCTCTTAATCCAGAAAGTCAACTAGTAATTTCAAATTATTCTAAACATCTTAAACTCAATCAATCTATTCAACTAACTGATTTCTAAGAAGTTTTAATCTTCATCACCGCCGATGGATGTGCATTCTACAGGATTTTCGGGGGCTTGCAAGGGTTGTTTCTCAATATTTTTTTCGTCTGTTCAGTTTTCAAGCCAATATAAACATAAATCATTGTTTTTATTATATTATTTATTTTATAAAAATTTAAACTTTTGTTTATACTTTGAGATAAGCCAAAATCATTTTTGATATTTCCTTTTTAAGCTGTTGTTCTTCAATAAGAAAGTTGTTATTACTTGCATAACGCATCATGGTAAACAGCGTACTATTGATAATGACAAATGATTTATTTTTTAAAATATCGAAACTCCATTCTGGAAAGTAACGATTAAAAACATACATCCCGATCTCTAAAAAATGCCTTTCAAGCACTTGTGCAGCTTCTGAGTTGTTATAACCATGCCAATTTTTCAATACTTCTATAAAAAAACCACCATCCGCTTTCATCATGTCAAATCCAAACTGGATACTCAGCGGCACGACCTCTTCTAATTGGATTTCCCCTTGCTGCATGACCATCTGTTTAAGCATCAATCCTAGATTTTCACTTTTCCTGAGCAGTAACTCTTGGATGATCTCTTCTTTATTTTCAAAATACTGATAGATCGAACCAATACTCACACCTGACTTTTCTGCAATTTTAGGCGTTGTGACTTGTAGTAAGCCTTGTTCTGCAATACAGCGCTGTGTCGCTTCTAAAATATGATCGACAATCACTTTTGCACGTTGTTGTTGTGGTCTTTTTCTCATTTTATCTGCAACTTATAAATGCGAATTGAATGCGAATAAACATTCATATTAGAGTTTGATTAAATATTAATCAGGTTTGACTCACAATGCAAACGATCTCTATTCCACACCGCTTAGCGTCCTTTAAGAAGATGCAACAGAATAATTGGAAAACTCAAATTCTCAGTTTTATTTCCAAGCAAAAGCTGCAACCCTCTTATGAAGAATATCTTTCCCTGAATCAAGCCTTACAAAAAGGTGATGAACCGATGGATCATTTGCTGACGTGGATCATGAAAAATCCCAAGGAACATCGGAAATATTTTGAGATTGCGCTTTATCAAGGTGTGGAGCAACTTCCTCATCCTATTCCTGAACTAAAGCAATTTTTTGATTTGGTTGAAACTCCGCCGACTTGGCTTGATCAACAAAAAATGCAAAATGCCGTGCAATTTTCAAATCGTTTAGGGATCAATAGTGGTTTTATTTTAAGAGATTTATCTTTAATGATCGGTTATTTGTATCCCGGTTTTAATCAGCCGCTGATTTTGACTGGTGCTCTAAACAAGCAGGCAAATAAACGCTTGGCTGAAACCACAAAATGGTGGATTGATATAACAGAGCCAAATGCTTTTGAGCGTTTCAATAAGGGTTTTACCTCAACGATTTATGTGCGTTTTATCCATTCTTTAGTCCGTTATCATTTGGCAAAATCTGAAAAATGGGATAGTGAAACATGGGGATTGCCAATCAATCAATATGATCAGGCCATGACCAACATCGCGTTTAGTGGCGTGTTATTACTCGGTGTGCGGGCGCTGGGTATTATTCCAGATAAGCAGGAAGTCGATAGTTTTTTACATTTTTGGAAATATGCAGGCTGGTTAATGGGTATAGATGAACAATGGTTGGTAAATAAAGAATCTGAGGGCTGGAAACTGCTGTATTGGATGACATTTGCCCATCCAAATCCTGATGAAACAAGTATGGCACTGGGTTCAAGTTTAGCCAAAGAACCTTTTGACCGTCCTTATATACATTTTAAAGAATTGAATCGCAAATTGGCATATCGTCAACATTTGTCGATTACTCAGTTTTTCTTGAGCCGAAAAAAAATGCAAAATCTGGGATTAGAACGTCAATCAGTCGCATGGTTTGCTTATTATTTATTGGCAAGAAATGTTTTGCTTTATACGGGCGCAAAACATTCTCAAAAACTAGATGCGCTTTTACAAAAAAATGGTCGTCGCATGCAAAAATTGGGCTTTACCCTTTATCAAGGTGAAAATACTCAACTTGCAAGTATGCATCAGTAAACTTCGAACACCATATTGACTGATACTTTGCGCTATGTCGCGTGTTCTAATCGGTATTTATAGATATTGAGCACAACATCGCTAAATTCTTTTAAAACATAGCGTGTCCATAAATCGGCATACCAATTGACTTCTGTAGAGAGTCGATAATCTATTCGTAAAATCATTTTTGTTTGGGTTGGACTCAAGGCTTGTAATTGATAATCTGTGGTGAGCAAATTGAAATATGCTCCACCCATTTTTAAATGATCATCAAGTGAACCCTTCGGAAATGATTCATCGGTAAAAATATAGTGCCATGCCAACTTGTTCGGTGCTTCGGACTGAAATATTTTTTCTTGAAAATGTATGCCACGTTGCCAATAGATCTGACGCACCAAGCCATTTGGAGTACTTTCCGTCATTCCAGAGACTGGTTTTGGAAAGCCCATCGTAAAGATCGGGCTATATTTGATTTCTTCAGGCTGAATATTTTGAATGTTGTTGATTGATGCAAATACAGTTTGAATAGGCGCATTTACGATAATTTCTTTTTGCGTCACACCATTTCTAATCTGGGTCAAATCTGGAAAAAATAACAAAGCCACTAGTGGTAATAGTGCTATGGAATAAATCTTCTTATAAGGTTTCCAAAGCTTACGGCACAATGCTCGCATCGCTAGCGCACCTAAAGTCGCGCAAAGCCAATAAATCGGAGCTGCCATAATTAAACAGATCACCCCTTCTCTTAAAAAGACCGCCCCCACAACAATGACACCGAGTACTATATAGAATTGCTGTAATAACGTTTTTTTCAACGCCTGCGGTTGCCAAAACGTCCAGAAATATTCCGTTACTGCTCCGATACTTAAAGGCAAGAATATCAAAAATGCTGTTGTTAGCATCTTTTCTTGATCTAGTGCCAACAAGCCAATCAAAAAGAAATAAATCAGTATGACGCTAAAAAGTGGTAGCCATTTGATTAAGTTGGAACGAAATGGATACTCTTGAACGATCTCCATGCTAGGCTTATGAAATATAAGGCATATTAACTTAAACTCAGGCTGTTCAATCGCTTGATATACACGAATATCATCAATCCCCTGAGCTTTTAATTGTGTCCTCAAATCATTTTCAAAAGTGGGATTCCATTCTGCATTGGCGATAGAACACTCACCATATTTCTTCAACTTATCTATATAAATTTGTATATTTTCAGACATTTAAATTTGCAAAAATTTTATTTTTTTCATTATGGCAGAAATCATTGTGTATAAACAATGATCTCTGCATATTTAGTTAAATCATGACTCTAAGTTGATCAGCAATTTAGAATTTCATGCTCATACGTGCCCAATAGTTGCGCCCGATATTATCAAATTGTTCACTTGCAGCAAAACCAAAGCCTGCATCACCCGCCTTATTGAGATGCTCGGTGTAAGCTTTATCCAAGACATTATCAATACCAACCGCCACATCAACATCTTTGGTCAGACTATATGACGCATTTAAAGATAATGTATTGAAAGCCTTACTTTCGCCTAAATCATAACCCACGATATTACCCTGATTTAGACTAATACGATCTTGCTTGGCAACCACACGCCACAATGCACCTAAGGTATATTTATCATGCACATATCGCACATTGAAACGTCCTTCCAAAGGTGCAATTTGCGGTAATGCTTTGTGGTCCGTGGTATTTTCACCATAGGCATACATCGCACTTAGATCCGCTTGTAAATGCTCAGTAAATTGATAACCCACTCCTGCTTCTGCACCTGCAATCGTTGCATCGACATTTTTGGAAATCGTAGGATTACTCATGCCAGACCCTTTCTTTGGATCATAAGTCATCAAAATAAAATCATCGATTAAACCAACATAAACCGATGTCCAAGCATTCCACGCTCCATGATTGATTTGGCTCCCCAAATCAAGCTGCAGAGTTTTTTCATTGTTGAGATTTTTAAATGCCGAAGTTCCTGCAACTCGATAATTTGTACGCATGATTTCCCAGTAATCAGGCACACGCTCTACATAACCTAGTCCTATATAGTTTTTTAAACCATGCTCAGGATTTTCATTTTCAAAACGGATAAAGGCACTTGGTAGGGTTTCTTTACGGCTCAAGTTCGTATTTAAATTGTCAATCTTGACTTGGTCTGCTCGCGCACCAGTCACCAATTTATTTTCAGGATTAAAAGTATAAGTTAACTCACCAAAAGCACCATACGATGCAAAACGCATATCTGATTTAAATGGCATATTCCCTTCTGGCATCGCATACATAATCATGTCGCCACCATGTTTATTGAACTGCGAATCCACACCAGTAATTAAACTGAATTTATCCCATTCTGTGGTCATGGCGAGTCTTGAGTTTAAAGTACGGCGCGTGACTTCCATCGACATTTTATTGGGAACTTGCATAGCCATTGAACCCATATCATGTCCACCCATGTCCATGGACATATTATGCCCCGAATGTCCACCATGCCCACCGCCCATGTCCATCGATGTCATCGGAGGAGTACGTAAGCTAAAATTATCCATGATGTGATCGTTATAACTATAGTCAATCTGACCTTCGATTTTTTTGATCACATTGGTGATATTTCTCTTTTCAAAATGCAGACCTAAACTTTCACGTGCAAATTGCGAACCATCCATTGAACGGCCTGCATATTCAGCTTCACCATCTGATTTACCTGCGCGCAGTTCTACCCAAGTATCTTCATCTGGCGTCCAACCGAGTGCTAGATCAGCATTCCAACGTTCCCATGATGATGGGATTTTTTTACCGTCACCATCTTTATAGCTATTTGACTCTGAACGATTGGCATTTAAACGAACATATTTTGTTTCATCACCTAATGCGGCTTCAACATTGTGATCAATACGGCCATATGAACCAATCAGGACACTTGCCTGACCACGATAAGGTTTATCTGAAGTTAAATGTTCTGGTTCACGTTGAAAAATCACAGTTGCAGCAGAACCAGTGTTGGCATATTGAACAGTTTGAGGACCTTTGATTACGGTAATTTTATCGAAACTTTCAGGCTGAATATAAGACGTAGGCGCATCCATACGGGCAGGACAAGCACCTAAGTTTTCAGTACCATCCGTCAAGATTTTGATACGAGATCCAAACATCCCACGGAAGGTGACATCACCATTGGTTCCACCATTTTTAATGGCATTAAAACCCATAATACTTTTTAAATAATCCGCACCATCGGTCGCGGGTACAGGCTGAATCGGTTGCTTTGGATCTGCATGAATAATCAAACCATTATCAGCATCGGCGCTTTGTGCGGTCACGACGATCGGCGCAAAATGCGTTGGACTTTCTTGATCATCGGCTGCAAAAGCCATTTCAGAATAAACCAAAGATAAAACAATAGCCGTGAGTGGGTGCAACAAGAATTGAGGCTTAACCATAACAATCTCTTTAAAATCATAAATAAAATAAGGCTAGAGACAATGAAGTCCCGAAAATAAATGCTTTAAAAAAATAAAGCCCTAGATTTATGCAAAGATTGGCGGTGCACGCCCCTGTGGAATCAGGAATAAACGCTGTAAAACAAAATAAACATGTTTAAAGGCTTTTTGAAATGCCAATAAGCGAACCTGTATACGCACCAAAACTTCTTTGACTTCAAGTTCTGGTGGCATGATCAAATGCCCATAAACAGTACAATACTGACAGGCATGACCCAATTCATGATGATGATTTTGTTCAGTGTTTTGAGCCACTTGCAACATTTGTGTATCAGCTTCAGATCGACTTTGATCTAAATGATGATGCGTATGTTGACTGGCTTGTGGAGATAAAGTCCCTTGATCTGCATGACTATGCGAATGAGAAACTTTAGATGCTTGGTTTGAAGATGGGTTTACTTGTAATAACGCATGGGTAATAGTTTCACAGACCGGCGAAATTTGATATTTTTCCGGAAGCAAAGGCTGTAAAAAAACAGCTATCTGTAAAAATACTGCAGCAAATCCTAGCCACAATCCCATTCGCAAACGCAAATATTCATCCTCAACCTTTTTGAGAGCCGAGTATAACAAAGCCCAATCGAAATTGGGCTATTCTAAAGGATGAATTTTCCAACAATTTATTGATGAAAAATTAACTTATTGAAGTTGCAACGCATTCACAATAAATAAAAAAATTAAAGTAAAAAAATCTTAACGTTTTACTGCAACTTTATCTTTTTGACGTTGGCGCACTGTTTTTTCCACTTTTTCACGGGCACGTTGGCGTTTTAAAGGGGACAAATAATCAACGAATAATTTACCATTTAAGTGATCTAATTCATGCTGAATACAAACTGCGAGAAGTCCATCAGCTTCTATCTCAAATGATTGACCTTCAAGGTTTTTTGCCTCAATTTTTACACGTGACGGACGCTCAACTTTGTCGTATATTTGGGGAACTGAAAGACAGCCCTCTTCATACGGCTGCGTTTCTTCTGTAAGTGGGGTAACCTTCGGGTTAATAAAAACCAGCGGTTGATTTTTTTCTTCAGATAAATCCATCACGATTAACTGAATATGGTGATCGACCTGAGTAGCAGCCAAGCCTATACCTGGCGCTTCGTACATGGTTTCAAACATATCTGATGCAAGCTGACGAATTTCATCGTTCACCTCATCAACGGGTTTGGCAATAGTACGCAGACGGGGATCAGGAAAACTTAAAATAGGTAATAAGGCCATGCTGTATCCTCATTGGCTATGCCATTGAATTAGAAAATAAATGAAGAATTGACTTCATATTAAAAAGAAAGTGTTGCGTTAATTATAACGCAAATAAGTCTGATTTTAGGAAATATGATCATGAAATCTATTTTCAACGGCACAGTTTTTGGTGCCTTGGGGTTTAAAAAAGTTCAATTTGCAGCGGTATTGTGTGCAACGCTTGGTTATATGGTGAGTCCATCCTGTATAGCGAGTCCAAATACACCACCAGCAACGCTCAAAGCCAATGCACCGCATGTCTATCTCGTCAAAAAAGGTGATACTTTATGGGATATTTCCGGGAAATTTCTCAATAAACCGTGGCGTTGGCCTGAGATTTGGGCGAGTAACAAACATGTGAAAAATCCGCATTGGATCTATCCGGGAGATCGTTTGTTATTGTGTTCCCTCAATGGTCAACCGTTGATTGGCAAAGATGAAGGTGACGGTTGCACAGGCATTATCCAGCGTTATACGGGGAAAACATCATATAAAGTCTATCCTCAAGTCCGCATCGAAGAACTTGAGCATAGTGTGCCTGTAATTGCACTACAAAATATAAAACAATGGCTCAATCAAAATATCGTGATCAATAGTCAATCTATTGAAAATCTACCCTATGTACTCGGTAGCGAAGACCATCGCCTAATCACAGGCAAGGGGCAAAAAATTTATCTACGAGGTGAAGGTGTCAAAATCGGACAACGCTACAGCATTTTCCGTCAAGCAGCACCTTATATGATTCAAGATATACAGGGTAGAAAAACCAATGCAGGGATTGAACTCATACAGGTCGCAGCAGGTCAAGCTGTTGAACAAAAAAATGATATTAGCACCCTAGAAATCACCGATAGCTATAACCAAGAGGTGCGTAAAGGCGATTTGGTTTTACCAGAATATCAAGCAGAATTGCCAAGTATGTTCTACCCGACCAATAAAAATGAAGTTGTTGCAGGTGGCAAAATCATCCGTGTTTTGGGTTCGATTAGTCGAGCAGCTCAGCATAGTGTGGTCACAGTCGATCGTGGTGTGCTAGAAGGTGCTCAGACAGGGCAAGTTTTTGCGATTTATCAACGCGGTGAAATTGTACAGGACCCTAAAACCAAGAAAAATGTACAACTACCTGAACAAAAAATTGGTCATTTAATGCTTTTTAAAACCTTTGACCACCTAAGCTATGCTTATGTTTTAGATAGTCGTTTACCGATAGAGGTTGGCTCTACCCTTCAGTCTGTTTATGACGAAGAATAAAGGTTGATCGCTATGATTGACCTAAACCAACAGCAACGTGAATACATCCAATTATGGTATTTACTACAACATTCTCTGTCTGCATTTTATAAATTGCAGACACATTTTAGTTCTGTCAGTTCAGCGCTTGAACCTGCCCATTTGCTTCAATGGTCCAAGCTTGGTCTGCACAAAAACCATCTTGAAAGACTTCAGGAATTTTCAAGTCAAGAAGGACAAACGAAGTTTCAACAATGCTTGACGCTGATTGAAAAACACTGTGACTTTATCTGTTTGGATAATGAAAATAATTATCCCAAACAACTACTGGCCTTTTCCGATCATCCTCCGATTTTATTTGGTAAAGGTTCACTACAAAATCTTTCACAACCACAAGTAGCCGTTGTCGGAAGTCGTAAGCCTAGTCCACATGGTAAACAGGTGGCTTATGACTTTGCTTATTATTTGAGTGAAAAAGGTTACTTTATTACCAGTGGTTTGGCTCAAGGAATAGATGAAGCTGCACATATGGGTGCACTGAAAAAACAACGAGCAATCGCAGTGGTCGGCACAGGACTAGATATGGTCTATCCCAACCAAAATGCTCCTTTACAGGCACAAATTCTAGAAAATGCAGGTACAGTGATCAGTGAGTTTTTACCAACCACAAAGCCACTTCAACAACATTTCCCACGGCGTAACCGCATTGTTAGTGGTTTAAGTTTAGGTGTATTAGTCGCTGAAGCTGCTCAGAGTAGTGGTTCCCTGATTACGGCAAAACTCGCAGCCGAACAAGGCAAAATCGTATTTGCAATCCCTGGGCATATTTATAGTGAATACCATAAAGGATGCCATCAACTGATCCGCGAAGGTGCGATTTTGGTTGATCATCCAGAACAGATTATCGAAGACTTAGCCTTACCCGCACAGTGGCAAAAACAAGGGCAAATGCGTGAGACCACTGAAGAATCAGAAGAAATTTCAAATGACCATTCACAAGAAATTAGTCAACCGATAAGCCAAGATATACCCGAACATTTATTTAATATTTACCAAGAATTGGACTGGATCGGCATAGAAATTGATCAACTTGCAGCAAAATTAAATTTTTCTATCGCAGAATTAACAAGTCATCTCATGGAGTTAGAACTTTTGGGGCTATGTATTCAACAATCAGGATTGTACTTACGTTGCCGTAAATTGTATTAAGGTTCACAATAGATGCCTTCTTCCACTCAAATGAACAAGGTGAATTTCCATGATTACAACCTCTGTTGCTGAAGCCGCTGTATGTTTAAAACAAGGCAAAGTCTTAGCATATCCAACAGAGGGGGTATGGGGTTTAGGTTGTGATCCACACAATGAACAGGCATTTTTAGAAATTTTGCGACTCAAGCAACGCCCGATCGAAAAAGGTGTGATTTTACTGGCAGGACACCTCAGCCAAGTTGAACATTTATTAAAAAATCTACAAGAAGATATACGCCAGCAAGTCATCGCAACTTGGACCAACCGCAGTCCAACTGAACGTGCGACTACATGGCTGCTCCCTGCTGATGAAAGTATTCCAACATGGATTAAAGGTGATCATCAACAAGTTGCTGTTCGCGTGACCACTCACCCACTGTGTACTGCATTATGCAATGCTTTCAATGGCTATATCGTGTCTACAAGCGCAAATCCTGCTGGCTTAGAACCTGCTCGCTCTTTGCAAGAAGCCAATCAATATTTTGCTACAGAATTGGATTATTTAAATGGTGATCTTGGTTTAAGTCGCCAACCCAGTAAAATTATTGATGCTTTAACTGGGCAAGTTATTCGTGCTTAAAAATACATCTACACATGTTATTTTTTAAACAGCTTCGACCCAAAAAAAATAAAATAAATATCGCGTTAATAAGACAATATTTTACCCAAAAAAAAGCTCAGCCATAGGGTATGGCTGAGCACAAAAAAGGATGTGTTATCACATCCAGAGGGTCTAGAATATCGCACTTTTCACATGAGAATGATCATGTTTTCAGCGTAGAAGTATTATGCAATAAATACGTTTTTAATACAATTAGTCCTCTAATATCATCATCTTGCCACTTTCAATTTTCAACCAGACAATCAAAATCGGTGTTTAAAATAAGTATTTATATATAATAAAAAAATTAAAAAATAATGATAATTTTTCAACATATTTTGATTAATTAATGGATAAATTAAGTGAATTTTAACTTGTTTATTTGGTTAAAATTCACTCAAATTTACTTTTCTATGTAAAGTTTTATTAAGCTATCACGCTGTTTTTAGCTGTTTAACGGTGGATTTTTTTTGAGCCAAAATAATTCCCACTAAAATGACAATTCCACCAATGGTGTGATAAACCGTCCAAGATTCATTCAACCAAATATTGGCAATGATTGCAGTAAAAATAGGCATTAAATTCATAAAAATACTAGTACGAGTCGGTCCTAACTGTTGTACAGCAATCATCCAAAGCAATGGTGCAATCAACGAAGGAAAAATCCCCGCATATAACACGCTCGCAACGTTGTCTGTGTTGATCGGATCAAGTCCCAACCATGCGATAAAAGGTAAATGATAGAGCAACGCAAAAGCGATTTGGACGTATAAACTCAGCATCAAAGGTACGTGCAATTGCCATTTTTTTAGAAACACGCCATAAAATGCGTAAAAGAATACGGCAAAAATCATGATGATATCGCCCCAGTGCTGCCCCAATTGCAACAAACTGGAGAAATTGCCCTGCCCCATGACATAGAGCAATCCCATAAAGGATAATATTCCACCAATAATTGAAAAACGATTTGGAATTTCTTTTAAAATAATCAAAGAAACTAAAATGGTGAAAACAGGGATAAATGCATTAATAATCCCCATATTGGTCGCCGAAGTATGGTGGGCGGCGGTATAAGCCAAACCTTGATAAAGCACCATTCCAAAAGCACTGAGCACAGCAAATTTAAAGAAATACTGACGAATCAACGCTTGCTCTTTCCATGCTTTGCCGAGCATAAATGGAGTAAGGATCAGAAATGCAACCAACCAACGATAAAAACTAATACTGACAGGTGAAATATAGTCAGCAACATAGCGAGTCACAGTGATATTCAGTGACCAAATCAATACTGCAATTACAGGCAATAAAAATGCCCACCACATCAATTTTGAATTCGCTTTCATCATAGATAGTCACTGTCAGACGAGATGAGGATAATTATCATCTAGGTCTGAATTAATTGATATAAGGTATTTCAGACATTGCTATGGAGAATACGACATTAAATAAAATGCTTTTCAAATGTTTCCCAAAGCCTCATCGCATGATTGACCACATGCTGTAACTGAGCTTCGGTCATACCATCACGTGCCTGCATAGAAAGCCCTTGTGCCAAGGTGCAATAAAAATCAGCTATTTCCTCAATTTTACTTTGAGCACCTACATCACCCTCTTCAATGCCTTGGCTCAAGCGTTGATACATCATCCGTTTTACATTTTGTCTTTTTTCAAGCAAGTCCTGCTGTAACTGATGATGCTGTTCAGCACAATTCATGGTTGCAACCAGCAACATACAACCTTTAGGTTTATCTGGCTGTGATAATTTTTTTACATTTTCATGTAGATAAAGCTCAATCGCAATCTTGGCTGTTTTGGCCTGTTTAAAAATGGAATCAATGGCACAAGCTTCATTTTCCAGATAATAATCTAAGCAGCGATAAAACAACTGGGTTTTGTCCCCAAAACTACTATAAAGACTCGGGGCTGTAATGTTCAGTGCTTGTAGCAAGTCCTGCATCGAAGTCGCTTCATAGCCATATTCCCAAAATAACAGCATCGCTTTTCGAAGCGCTTCTTGCTCATCGAAACACTTTGGACGACCACGCTTACGTTTGACTTGAGTCGGCTCTGGTTGGAGATGCTGTTGATTTTCTGTTTCTGTCATAAACTTCACATATATTTTTATAACAATCATTATTAAATTAATTGACAGTCAAAAAAAACTCAAATATTTTATTTTTATAACGATCATTATCAAATTAAAACACCCCCAAAAAAATCCTCCAAAGGAGTCTGATCCATGACAGATGAAATAACCCAAACTGATCAAAGTGCCCCCAGCAAAGGTAGCTGGTTTGCCTTGATCACTACGGCAATCGCTGCCTTTGTTCTTGTAACAAGTGAATTTTTACCTATAGGTTTGATCAATGAAATTGCCAAAGAATTGGAAATATCCATTGGAACAGCAGGCTTGATGATTACTTTACCCGGAATCATGGCGGCGATTTCAGCAGCATTTTTACCTATATTTGCCAAAGGCTTAGATCGTCGTTATTTGCTTATCATACTGACGATGACCATGATCATCGCCAATGCAATCACTGCGATTTCCACAAACTTTACGATTTTGCTGTTGAGTCGATTTATTCTTGGTTTTGCAATCGGTGGATTTTGGGGAACGGCGATCGCTCTCAGTGGTAAACTTGCTCCAGCGCATCTGCATATTTCAACTGCGACCGCAACGATTATGTCTGGTGTAACCCTAGCGGCAATTTTGGGCGTACCGATTGGAACATGGTTGAGCAATTTTTATGGATGGAGAAATGCTTTTGCGATTACAGCAGTATTGGGTGTGTTTGCATTAATTTTTGAAGTTTTATCCTTACCCTCACTCAAACCACAATCTTCATTAAAATTCAAAGAATTACCAAGTCTATTTAGAGTTCCCAAAGCTCGCCAAGGCATGTGTATCATCTTCTTAATGGGCTTTGCACATTTTGCTGCTTATAGCTATATGACACCATTTTTCAAAAATGTAGCAATGTTTGATACAGCACAAATTAGTCTGTTATTGCTCATTTATGGTATCGCAGGATTTTTAGGAAATGCTTTTGCTGGATATAGTGGCAATATCAATGTGCGTTATACTTTTGCATTTTTGGCAGCATGTTATGTCATTGTATTTTTTGGATTTCCAAGTTTCGCAACCGAAATTTATGCTGCATTTATACTGACTGGGCTTTGGGGTTTTGCTTTTGGCGCATTTCCAACCACAGCCAATGTCTGGATGTTTGTGCACGCTCCTGATGCCGTCGAAAAAGGCTTACCCCTCTTTGTTGCGACATTTCAGATCATGATCGCGACTGGCGCACTGTTTGGTGGTTACATCATTGATCATTTTAATGCGAATATTTTGCTTTATAGTGTTATTTCATTTATTTTCTTGGCTTTACTCTCTATTTTCACGATAAGCCGAGGCTTAAATAATCCCAAAATTGAAACGATCAATCTATGTTGTGACAACTCTGGTTCATCCTAAAAAATATGACTATAGCGAAACTCAATCATCTTATTTCTATCGAAGAATTTTTCTATCAGAAAAATGATATTGTCACGCCACATTCAAATTTGTGGGGTGACTTCAATTTTAGTTTGAACGGTACTTTAGAGTTCCATATCGCAGAGCAAAAATATTTATCTCCTCCTAATTATGGCTTATGGATTCCGCCACAAGTTGACCATTGTTGTACTGCCTTTGAAGAACAATTGACGCACTATGTGTGTATCCGACTGCATCCGAGTTTGTGTCACCGCTTATCTTTCGATCCGAAAACGCTGAGTATTCGCCCGTTTTTCAGACAGCTGATCAAAGAATGTTTGGAACAAAAAAAATCTGGCTTGGGACAAAGTGACTACTATGAGCATCTGCTTAGAATTGTGCTTGATCAACTTGAAATGATGCCGAGCTATGATCATTATTTGCCACAAAGTCATCATCCGATTTTAAAACCCGTTTTAAGTGCTTTAGCGGATCCGAACTTGCTCAATAAAAGTTTACAGCAAGTGATTGAAAGTTTTGAGTTAAGTGAACGACATGTATTACGTTTATGCCAGCAAGAATTGAAAATGTCGATTTCAGAATGGCGTAATCGCGCAAAAATCATTTATGCCATCAGCCAATTACAGCAAGGTAGCAGTATTAAAAAAATTAGTTTTGAACTCGGCTATCAGCATAGTTCTAGTTTTATTGAATTTTTCAAACGATACACATCACAAACACCGTCTCAAATCAAAATGCATAATTCTAAAAATAGTTAGAATTTATTTAAAATAGCATTTCAACTATCTAAATAAGCAAAAAATACTCAATGCCTAGTGCCGATATAGAATACTAATAAAAAACGATCTAAGCTTTTTATCTATTTGGTTTTTATATTTATTTACTTTTTCTAAATAGTTTTAAAATTTATCCTTATCCTAAATAGAATATAAATTAATCATTAATTCTGTAATTAACTATTGTCAAGCGCGGTGTAGTTGTGGCATTTTGATTTCGTGATGCTTTTTTCACCTTTTCAATTTTTGATTGAATTTGCATATCAAAAAATCAGTCTATTACGATATTTTAAACAGGAAAACATAATGAAAAAATTATTAATTTCAACACTATGCGTAGCTTCTCTTGCTTTAGTTGCTTGTGATAAGAAACCTCATGACAACAACGCTAGTGGTGCTGGAACAGCAACCACTGCCCCAGCGGTACAATATAGTACAAACAATAATGCCGACATCAAAAGTGATTTAACCCAAGTTCAAACTCTATCAAATACTCGAGCGCAGGAAGCCGTCAATTTCCAAACTGAGATTATGAAATCTGCTCAAACAGGTGATCAAAATGCGGTAAAAGATACTGTTAGCAAAATGAAATCATTTGTTGAAGGCTTTAACAAAGATCTAGATAATCTGACTTTAAAAAGTTCTGAAGTTGATAATTTTAGAAATAAAATGAAAGAAACCAATACCATCAGTATTGAAATGGCTGAAGCAGGTCTTTCTAGCCCACCTGATATGAACAAAATCACTGAATTGCAGAAAAAGGCTGCTGATAATCAAAAAGAAATGTTAACGATCATGCAAACGCTGCAAACCAAAGCCAACGAAGCAAAATAATTTAAATCTGATCTAAATAAAATTTAAATTGAAAAAGCGAGTTTTATACTCGCTTTTTTTATTAGGAAAATTATTGTTTTTCTCGCAGTATTTACTTGAAATGAACAATAATCGCTTGTTCTAGAAATCATTTAATTATAAAACAATAAACAGCAACTACACTTTATCTTAGGACTTAAAATGGCGACTTCAATTTATAATATTCCAGTCAAAACAATTGATGGAACAGAAATCAATTTAGATCAGTACAAGGGCAAAGTCTTGCTACTCGTCAATGTTGCATCGAAATGTGGTCTCACTCCACAATACGAAGGTTTAGAAAAACTCTACCAAAACCAAAAAGATCAAGGATTAGAAATCTTAGGTTTCCCTGCGAACAATTTCTTAGAACAAGAACCGGGTTCGGATGATGAAATTCAACAATTCTGCTCTGTGACTTATGATGTGCACTTCCCGTTATTTTCAAAAATCTCAGTGGCTGGCGCAGATAAACACCCGCTTTACCAAGCATTGATCACTGCTATTCCAGAGCGTATCGGCGAAGGTCCTTGGTGGAAAGACCTTGTAGACTACGGTCTAACACCAAATCCAAAACCAGAAGTTTTGTGGAACTTTGAAAAATTCTTGATCAATAAAAATGGTGAAGTTGTTGCACGATTTGCACCTGATATCACTGCTGATGACCCACGAATTCTTGATGCAATTGAAGCTGAGCTAAAAAAATAAGCTTAATTTTAAATAATTATATAAAAAGGGATAAATCATTTATCCCTTTTTTATGGCGTGGAAATCATCAATCTTGGCGGCAACTTGCACTAAAAATTTAAAATTCAATGTTACAAACTGTTATTCATTTGCAATTCTCTGCATTTTCTCCACATTTAAAAGATATAGTCAAAATCATATTAAGTTTCCAATGAATGATGATGAAAAAACTATTACAAGGAGCTGTGCTTCCATTTGTAATTTTTAGCTCAGGCATGTTGCTTTTAGGTTGTGATCAAGCACGTGAACCGCATGATGATGCTGCACAGATCGAGCAACATTCAGACCGTGCTTCTGATCAGACAAGTCAGGATCGCTCATCTGTAGAAACTGAAGCGAGTTCTCGGACAGATTTAAAAAGCGGAAATATGTTCTACATCGCACGTGATGTTGCTGATATGCAACTCAAAACGGGTGATTATGTGAAAAAGCTTGAACAAACGCAAAATGATTTGCAGCAAGCTTTAGATCAAAAAGATCAGCAACAATTGCAAAAAACAGCTCAAGATTTGCGTGAACAATTGCAAAATTTTGATCGTGCTTTGAATGCTTTAAATCTAAAAAGCCAAGAAGTCGATTCGATTCGTAGTGAGGTTTTAAAAGCGAATAAACAAATGCTCAATTCTTCGTTTTTAAATGGTGAGATAGATTTAAGCAAAGTCAATTTTGATAAGATTCAAAAGCAAATGAATACGATTCAAAGAGATATGTTACAACTTGCAGCGATGTTAATTCCTAGCTCAAGTGAAGAAGACAATCAAAATGATGCTGATCGCTGAGTTTTAAAATAAAACATTGATCAGCAGTATTTCATATCATCATGACCTCGATTTTTGTCATGATGATTTTTTTTGCCTTGAAAATACTAAAATAATGAGAGTAACGTTGAATTAAATATTGATAAATTTTGAGACCCTATTCAGCTAATTTTTGGATACGATTAGCATAAGATTCATGTGCTTTTTTATCCATTTTATTCAATATACGACGATCATTAATCAAACGTCGTCCCCCTTGCTGCATCCAACTCGGCAACAATGCATAAAAGCCATACGCAGTATGCAAATAATCGGGTACTGCAACAAAAAGTTTAGGCTTGATCAAGGCATGCGCAACAGCATCTGCCACTTGTTCAGGACTGACCGTCGGGATAATTTTGCCCGCTTCCTCCAAACCTGATGTCAACTCAGTCGAGACTTTGGATGGCATAATCACCGTAAAATCAACACCACTATCTCGATAATCACCTGCGACCGCTTCTGTTAAACCCACAACCGCAAATTTCGTACCTGAGTAGACTGCTGAACCTGCCAAAGCAAAACGCCCTGCGAGTGATGCGACATTGATAATATGACCTTTTTTCTGAGCAAGTAAGGTTGGCAAAGCACTCTGCATACCGTAGACTACACCGCGAAAATTAATATCAATCTGAGCATCGGCAAGTGCTGGATCTTCATCCAGAAATGCGCCCATCGGCATAATACCCGCATTATTGATCAGGCTATAAAGGCTGCCATAATGTTGAATGCTTTGATCAATAAAAGCTTGGAAACTCTCTCGATCTCTAACATCAAGCTGAAAAGCTTTTGCACCTATTTTATTTGCTTCCGCTTGTGCCAAATCGATATCTATATCTCCAATCACAACCTTCACCCCTTCGGCAATGAGTGCTTTTGAGATACATAAGCCGATACCTCTGGCTCCACCTGTGACTGCAACGACTTTGTCTTTTAAATTAACTTTTCCCATTTTTATACTCTTATTGTGATTTTATTTTTTGTGAATTTTCAGGTACATAATCAATTAAATATTCATTTAAATTAAAGCGTTTAAGTTGCTGTTTCAATTTAAACGTTGTCCATGGCCAAGCTGTACTATTGCGTCCATTACGATCTAAGAAATAGCTTTGACAACCGCCTTTATTCCAGACTGTATGCTGAAGTGCTGCTTGTATTTTTTCATTATATGGCTTGATCAATTTTGGATCTGGCTCAATGGTTTGAATCCCTTGATCAATCGCTTGCTTGATCGCATCGACGATATAAGGTAACTGCGCTTCAATAATAATAAACGCCGATGAACTCACTGCGACATTTGGACCAAACATCAAAAATCCATTTGGACAAGCCTCCACCATCGTCCCTTTATACCCCTCTGGGCTGCCCTGCCATACATCAGCCATCGACTGACCAAAACGGTTATAAACACGTTTGGCAATTGGCGGTTCTGCGATTTCAAAACCTGTCGCTAAAATGATGATATCAGCCTCTGTCTGCGAGCCATCCTCTGCGATCAAAATATTTCCTTGAACTTCAGCCAAAGCACTAGCAATCACTTCAACATTATTTTGTGCCAGCGCAGGATACCAATTGTTAGATTGCAGTATTCGCTTACAACCAATAATAAAATTTGGTCTTAACTTTTCACGTAATTTTTTATCTTTTATCGTTAAATTTAAGTGTAATTCTGCCAGTTTTTGAAATTGTTTCATTGCTGCAGGACTTTGCAAACCCCCATTAATACTTTCAAAAACACCATAAACCCCGCCACGTAACAGTCGTTGGGTCAAAGGCAGATACTTAAACAACGCTTGAATTGGTTTAGGTAAATTGATATCTGACTTCGGTAATATCCATTGTGCAGTACGCTGAAATACCGTCAATTGTTTAACAATGGGTTGAATTTGTGGAATAAACTGAATCGCCGAAGCTCCAGTTCCAATGACTGCTACTCGTTTTCCTGTTAAATCAAGATCATGTCGCCATTGTGAAGAATGAAAAATCTGCCCTGAAAATTGATCTATGCCTTTGATATTTGGCAATACAGGTTCATGCATTGGGCCACATGCCATGATACTAAATTGGGCTGTAAATTCTCCCTGATCAGTTTCAATGAGCCAATTTTGCGTTTCATCTGACCATCTCGCTGAAATCACTTCTGTATTTAAACGCACGTGCGGCATGATATTGTATTTATTGGCAATATTTTGTAAGTAATCCTTAATTTCTGCTTGAGGTGCAAATACACGACTCCAGTTCGGATTGGGTTCAAAAGAATAACTATATAAAGATGAAGGGACATCACAAGCGCAACCTGGATAAGTATTTTCACGCCAAACCCCTCCCATTTCATGTGCTTTTTCAAGCAAAATAAAATCATGAATGCCCGCTTCTTTGAGTTTTATCGCAGCACCAAGTCCTGCAAATCCTCCACCAATAATCACAATTTTATGATATTCAGAAGCATTGTTTTTATTTGAATCTATCATGTTATTTTCGATCAAAGAATAAGCGACTGGAATACAATGTCAAAATCGGAATGACTTGTCAATTTGCAAAAGTGACGATATATTGTTCAAAAATGATCATAATTGCCTATGAATGATTCAATTACGCTTAGTCGTGCTGAACGACAAAAAATACAGTTACAAAACGAGATTATTCACGCTGCTTTTTTAGAATTTTCAGAACGTGGTTATCACCAAACTGCTATTTCAGATATCGCAAAAAGGCTAGGGATCGGACATGGCACCTTCTATCGTCATTTTGAAAATAAACGCGATATTTTAGAAAAAGTGATTGTTGATACCATGTTTAAAATCAATCAGCTTCTCTCAGGTGAAAATGCACCTCAAGCTGTAAATAATTTACAAGAATATCGCTTACAGTGTGAAAGAATCGCAGAGCAATTTATTGAATTTGCACGTGAAAATCCACGTACTTTAAAGCTTATTTTGCTTGAAGCAACTTCGATTGATACAGAAATGACCCGTTATATACAAAATCTGCTCGAAGTCAGCGGCTTGATGACTGCAAACTATTTACAAAATGGGGTTCAACTCGGATTTTTAAGAGAAAATTTGGATGTTAACTCTACTGGACATGCCATCATTGGGATGATCACCAATGGCGCTTTGCTTTTTTTAGCAAACCCCGATGATATAGACGCTTTGCGACGTTATGCACAATCAATCATTGAATTGATTGTCACGGGTATGGCAAATCAATCTGCTTAACTTATGGATTCCAAGCCGTATTGCAACGTTTATCCTGCCCTAAAGCCCATTTTATATCATGATTAAACCTTGTTTTCGGATCTGGATAATCTGACGGTAAAAATAAAGTGAGCCGAGTTTTATCATCTGCTATCGCTTCTAAGGTTACTTTTGATAAATAACGTCCATCCTGATTACGCGTAAATAAGGTTCCCATTTCAATAAAATCTTCAAGTTTATTATCGGTATAAACCAGCTTGTCATTTGTAGTAAATGCCACGCAATAATGATACGCTCGCTTAAGATTTTGAAATGCCTTGCGATAATCAATATCGATCTCTTTGCTTATCCCATTGTCGACAGCATTTGCAACCAACGCGGCTTCTGAAGCCTGACTTGGTTCTGAAATATAGAGTTGCTGACATGCTACGCCCGATAAAGCGACACAAATGGTGATGATTCTTTGAATGATCATTTTCCACTCTTCTAAGAGGTTTTAATCTAGCTTAAATATAAATCGAAAGAGATGCTATATTTTGCGTATTTAGATAAATTTGACTTCGTTATTTACAATTTCTGCAAATTCATCACAAAGTTCTGATAGTAATATTTTTTAGATATATTAAATTATCTTTAGATTTAATAAGTTTCTTTCATACAAATAATGACGTCATTTTGAAAGAAACCTGATAAAAATTTTAGAGCCATATACATGGAGATCAAAATGGAAAATAACGTGATTTATAACATTACTCCCATCGAATTCCGCTTAGATTTAAAAGATCCATTTTTATTTACAGCACATCATGTTGACCATTTTCCAGCAGCAAATAAGGATATGGGACCTGCTTTTGAACCAACGATCGATGAACCTTATCGCATGTATTATGGTGATATTGTTCCGGGTTTTCCAGAACATCCGCATACAGGATTTGAAACCATAACTTTGGTCGAAAGTGGTTTTGTAGACCATTTTGATTCTTTGGGTAATGGTGGGCGTTATGCAGCTGGAGATGTACAGTGGCTGAGCACAGGCAATGGTATTGAACACTGTGAAATGTTTCCCCTAATTCATCAAGATAAACCCAATACATTTGAGCTTTTTCAAATTTGGTTCAACTCTTCAGCAGAACAAAAGAAACAAGATCCAGCCTATAAAATGATGTGGCGTGAACACATTCCCCATGTAAGCCTTAAAGATTCACATGAAAATAATATTGATATTCGCGTAATTTCTGGTGAATTTAACGGGAAAGATGCTATTCCTCGTCCAGCTCACTCTTGGGCTGCTGCCAAAGAAAATAACGTGAATATTTACATGATGACTTTAGATGCTCATGCGGAAATCGTCATGCCTGCTACAACATCAACATCAACACGTTTTGCCTATTTTTATCAAGGTACAACATTGAATGTTGAAGGTGAAACGGTGCAATTTCGTCATTTGATCGAGCTTAAATCTGATACAGAAATCCATTTAACAGCAGGAGATCATGAAGCACGTATCTTATGGCTAGAAGGTGAGCCAATTGGAGAACCTGTGGCAATGCGTGGACCTTTTGTCCTCAATAGCGATCAGGAGCTTAATGATGCATTCCGCCGTTATCGTGCAACACATTTTGGTGACTGGCCATGGTCTAGTTCAGCACCTGTGTTTAAGCGCGAACAACCCCGTTTTGCCAGTTATAATGCTGGAGAAATCAAAGAATTTCCTGAACAATCTTAAAGATTTTGCTTACGCCAATCTTGATAAGCGGCCTGCATGGCTGCTTTTTCTTGTTCGGAAACTTTGCGACTTTCTAAATTGCTAAAATTTCCACGGTAAGTTTCATCAATGAACTGTTTGCTTAATCCTTCGATACTTGCTCTACCCTGTATTTTATAGTCTGAAATTTCATGTGAATTTAGTTGAATGTCCCAACAGGAAACAACCGAGCTCATATCCACAGCAATACTCAGAAAATACTGTTCTTGTTGTTGGTAGAGTTCCCAAAAATGCGGTTCTTGTTCAATAAGCTGCATATGCATTCACTCCGAAGTAATGCTTTAAAATACTGAATTTTAGTGTTCCGCGCATATGCGACTTTAGCACATCTAATATTCGAGGATATTTGAGTACAAAGCTTAGACATGTTTTAATCTTAGACAGCTCCAATTATTCATCATAAATATGCAACTTATTATATTTACAGGCCTTCAAGCTTCGGGAAAATCGACATTTTATAAAGAATATTTTTATAAATTACATTTGCGCATTAACCTAGATATGTTGAAAACACGCCATCGGGAAAGTTTAATTTTTAGTGCCTGTATAGAAAGTAAAACTAAATGTGTAATCGATAATACCAACATGAGTAAAACTGATCGTGCTCGCTATATTCAGCAAGCTAAAACTGCTGGATTTAGCATCATAAGCTACTATTTTGAAACGGATTTACAATCTACTTTAGTACGCAACAACTTACGCTCAGGCAAAGAAAAAATTCCTGAAAAAGGTGTAGCGGCTACACTAAAAAGGCTCGAAATTCCAAGCTTAGATGAAGGATTTGACGAAATTTACAAAGTAAAAATTTTAGGAAATAATGAGTTTTCTATACAATTAATTGATATAAAAGAAGAACGTAATGAGATTTGATGATTTAGATAAAAGGCTTCGCGTATTTGAAACTGCTTATGATTTTTGTATACCTCCCGAACAATATATCGTTGTACGTTTAGATGGAAAAGGTTTTACCAGATTAACCAAAGATATTTGGCAATTTGAAGCACCATTTGATGTGCAATTTAGAGATTTAATGGTGAATACCACTGAACATTTGATGAATTGTGGGTTTAATATTCTTTATGGCTATACTCAAAGTGATGAAATTTCACTTTTATTCCATCCTCAAGAAGAAAGTTTTAATCGTAAAACTCGCAAGATTATTTCCATATTGGCAGCTGAAGCTAGCGCTAAATTTAGCTTAATGCATCAACAAATCGCTATATTTGATGCCCGCATTTGTATTTTACCGGATGCAAAAGTAGTTAAAGACTATTTCCGTTGGAGACATGAAGATGCTCATCGTAATGCTTTGAATGCTCATTGTTATTGGATGCTAAGAAAAGAGGGCGAATCAATTAAAAATGCAACCTCGCAAGTTAAAGGGTTAAATCGCCAAGAAAAGCATGATTTATTATTTAGTCGAGAGATTAATTTTAATGATCTACCTTCATGGCAAAAACGAGGTGCAGGACTTTATTGGCACGATATAGAAAAAATAGGTTTTAATCCTAAAACAAAACAAGAAACTAAATCTGTCCGTCGTCAAATTTTTAAAGATTATGAGTTGCCATTGGGTGATGATTATAGTCAGTTCATTCAAAACTCTTTCTTAACCCCATAAAAAAACCACCCTTTCGGGTGGTTTTCAATCTCGAACCGTCGATTACATCGCGCGGTTTTTGATTTTGCGGATAGTTTCGAGCTGACCTGCGATCTCTGCAAGAGATGCAAGCGCAGCAGCAGAATCCAATTCGCTTTTTTGGTTTGCAAGCAAAGCTTCAGCATTTTTACGTGCTTCTAAAATTGCTGCTTCATCCAAATTGTCAGCACGGATTGCAGTATCTGCAAGAACCGTAACAACATGCGGTTGAACTTCTAACACACCACCTGATACATAGACAATTTCTTCTGTACCATTTTCCAACTGAACACGAATCGGTCCTGGTTGAAGCAAAGTTACAAGTGGAGCATGACCAGGCATAATACCTAACTCACCACCTGCACCTTTAGCGATCAACATTGTAATTGTGCCTGAGTAAATAGACTCTTTAACACTTACAACATCACATTGCATAGTCGACATGAGATGATCTCCTTAAATTAGAGTTTCTCAGCTTTAGCAATCGCTTCGTCAATTCCACCAACCATATAGAACGCTTGTTCTGGAAGGTGATCGTATTCACCAGCCAAAATACCTTTAAAGCCACGAATTGTTTCTTTAAGAGGTACATATTTACCAGGAGCACCTGTAAATACTTCAGCTACATGGAACGGTTGAGAGAAGAAACGTTGAATTTTACGCGCACGGTAAACAACTTGTTTATCTTCTTCAGACAACTCATCCATACCCAAGATTGCGATAATGTCTTTAAGCTCTTTGTAGCGTTGAAGAACGTTTTGAACGTTACGTGCAATGCTATAGTGCTCTTGACCAACAACTAATGGGTCTAATTGACGAGAAGTTGAGTCAAGTGGATCGATCGCTGGATAAATACCAGAAGATGCGATGTCACGGCTCAATACAACTGTTGCGTCTAAGTGAGCGAATGTTGTAGCTGGAGATGGGTCAGTCAAGTCATCGGCAGGTACGTATACAGCTTGGATAGATGTAATCGAACCGTTCTTAGTTGACGTAATACGTTCTTGAAGAACACCCATTTCTTCCGCAAGTGTAGGCTGGTAACCTACTGCAGATGGCATACGACCTAACAATGCTGATACTTCAGTACCCGCAAGTGTATAACGGTAGATGTTGTCGACGAATAATAATACGTCACGACCTTTACCATTTTCGTCTTTTTCATCACGGAAATATTCAGCCATAGTCAAACCAGTCAACGCTACGCGTAAACGGTTACCTGGTGGCTCATTCATCTGACCGTAGACCATTGCTACTTTGTCAAGAACGTTAGAATCTTTCATTTCGTGATAGAAGTCGTTACCTTCACGAGTACGTTCACCAACACCAGCAAACACAGATAAACCTGAGTGAGCTTTAGCGATGTTGTTGATCAACTCCATCATGTTAACGGTTTTACCAACACCAGCACCACCGAACAAACCAACTTTACCACCTTTCGCAAACGGGCAAAGTAAGTCGATGACTTTAATACCTGTTTCTAAAAGGTCAGTAGAACCTGCTTGTTCTGCATAAGAAGGTGCTTGACGGTGAATCGCCCATTTGTGTTCAGTTTCAACTGGACCAGCTTCGTCTTGTGGACGGCCTAAAACGTCCATGATACGACCTAAAGTTGCTGTACCTACTGGCACAGAAATAGGCGCACCTGTGTTGCTTACTTGAAGACCACGTTTAAGACCTTCAGTAGAACCCATGGCAATAGTACGTACAACGCCATCACCAAGTTGTTGCTGAACTTCTAAAGTAGTTTCAGTACCGTCAACATGGAGAGCGTCATAGATCTTAGGAACACTGTTGCGTTCAAACTCGACGTCGATAACCGCGCCGATGATCTGAATGATACGACCGCTACTCATTGCTGTCTCCTCAATTCAAATTAATAGTGTTAAACGGCAGCGGCACCGCCAACGATCTCGGAAATTTCCTGAGTAATCGCGGCTTGACGCAGCTTGTTGTAAATAAGTTGTAGGCTTTTGATGAGGTCACCTGCGTTATCCGTAGCAGCTTTCATTGCTACCATACGTGCAGATTGCTCACATGCGATATTTTCAATCACACCTTGATAAACCATAGACTCGATATAGCGAACCAATAAACCATTTAAAAGCTCTTCAGCTTCTGGTTCATAGATATAGTCCCAACCGTATTGACGATTGAGGCTTTCGCCGTCTTTTGCTGGAGCTAAAGGAACAAGTTGTTCTACTTTAGGCTGTTGAGTCATTGCATTAACAAATCCGTTCGAAACTAAATAAATACGATCTAGATCGCCTTTATCGAACGCGTCAAGCATAACTTGCACAGAACCAGTCAACTGCTCTAAATCTGGTGCATCACCGATTTGAGTTGTAGCCCCAAGCACTTTACCGCCGTAGTTTTTAAAAAACGAAACCGCTTTTTGACCAATTAAAGCAAATTGAACTTCAATTGATTGCTCTTGTTGTTTTTGAACGTGCTGAACAACTTTTTTGAACAAGTTAATGTTCAAACCACCAGCAAGACCACGGTCAGAAGAAACGATGATATAACCCGCACGTTTCACTGGACGATCGATCATGTAGCGATGCTTGTATTCAGGGTTCGCTTGTACCAAGTGAGCAATTACACGGTGCATATTTTCGGCATACGGACGGCCTGCAGCCATACGCTCTTGCGCACGACGCATTTTAGAAGCAGCTACCATCTGCATCGCACGCGTAATTTTCTGCGTGCTTTTGATACTAGCTACTTTGGCGCGAATTTCTTTTAAATTTGCCATATACGCTTAACCTAGTATTCGAAAGCCCTTTCAAGCTTCCGAAGGTTGATCCGTGAACCAAACCAACTAAGTCTTTAACAAATAAAGATTAGTAAGTTTGAGTCGCTTTGAAGCTTTCAATACCTGCTTTGATTGCCGCTTCGATGTCTTTGTTATAATCACCAGTTTCATCGATTTGTTTCATAAGAGCAGCATGTTCTGAACGGAAGAACGAGATCAATGCAGCATCAAAATCAACGATTTTGTTTACAGGAACGTCAGCCATGTAGCCTTCGTTTGATGCGTAAACAGAAACAGCTTGGTCAGCAATTGAATATGGAGCATATTGTTTTTGCTTCATCAACTCAGTAACACGTTGACCGTGTTCAAGTTGTTTACGAGTTGCTTCATCAAGGTCAGAAGCGAACTGAGCAAACGCAGCCAATTCACGGTATTGCGCTAAAGCGGTACGGATACCACCAGACAATTTTTTGATGATCTTAGTTTGAGCAGAACCACCAACACGTGATACAGAAATACCAGCGTTTACAGCAGGACGGATACCCGCATTGAATAATGATGTTTCTAAGAAGATCTGACCGTCAGTAATCGAAATTACGTTCGTTGGTACGAATGCAGATACGTCACCTGCTTGAGTTTCAATAATTGGCAATGCAGTTAATGAACCAGTTTGGCCTTTAACTTCACCATTAGTGAATTTCTCAACGTATTCAGCAGATACACGAGAAGCACGTTCAAGTAGACGTGAATGAAGATAGAACACGTCACCTGGGTAAGCTTCACGACCTGGTGGACGACGTAAAAGCAATGAAATTTGACGGTAAGCAACAGCTTGTTTAGACAAGTCATCATAAATGATTAACGCATCTTCACCGCGGTCACGGAAGTATTCGCCCATTGTACAGCCAGCATAAGGAGCTAAGTACTGCATTGCTGCAGGATCAGCTGCTGCCGCTGCTACAACAGTCGTATACGCCATTGCACCAGTTTCTTCTAACTTACGTACTACGTTAGCGATAGTTGATTGTTTTTGACCAACAGCTACGTATACGCATTTAATGCCAGAATTCTTTTGCGCGATGATTGCATCGATTGCCATAGCTGTTTTACCAGTTTGGCGGTCACCGATGATCAACTCACGCTGACCACGACCAACAGGAATCATTGTATCTACTGATTTATAACCAGTTTGTACAGGTTGGTCTACTGATTGACGCCAAATTACGCCTGGTGCTACTTTTTCAACAGCATCAGTTAATTTTGCATCAATTGGGCCTTTACCATCAATTGGGTTACCCAAAGCGTCTACTACACGGCCTAAAAGTTCTGGACCAACCGGAACTTCTAATACACGACCTGTGCAACGAGCTTTTTGACCTTCTTGAAGGCTTAAGTAGTTACCTAAAACAACGGCACCCACTGAATCCTGTTCTAGGTTCAGTGCCATACCAAATAAGCCGCCGTCGAATTCGATCATTTCACCGTACATTGCATCAGCAAGGCCGTGAATGCGCACAATACCGTCAGATACCATAACAATGGTACCTTCGTTTTTAGCGGTCGCGCTGGTGTCCAGATCGCCGATACGCTGTTTAATGAGCGCACTGATCTCGGATGGATTCAGTTGTTGCATTGCGCTATACCTCAATCTTTTTAAAGTTCAGTCTTCTTTATACGCGATAATTTTTTATCAATAATTACGCAAGAAGACGTGTCCGCATTTTTTCAAGCTTGTTAAGCGCAGAATCATCTATCACTTGGTCGCCTGCACGAATAACAACACCAGCAATCAATGCTTTGTTTACTTCAACAGTTACGTTGACAGCACTGTTAAAGCGTTTTTCCAACGCTTTTGCTAGAGTTTGTTCTTGTTCTGCACTCAAAGGGAATGCAGACTCAATCACGACATCAACAGTATTGTTATTTTGTGATTTAAGTTGTTCATATTCTTCTGAAATTTCAGGAAGCAAAGATAAACGATCGTTATCAGCAAGCAAGGTCAAGAAGTTAGAAACTTCTTTAGATTGCGAATCACCTAAAACTTTAGAGAACACACCCACTTGTTCAGCAGGAGTCAACTCAGGACGATTTAAATAAGCGGAAAATGCTTCATCTTGCACCGCTGCACTAAGCAATTGTAATGCTTGTGACCAAGAGTCAGTCGCACCTTGCTCAGAAGCATAGGCAAATGCTGCTTTAGCGTACGGGCGTGCCAACGTCAAGAGTTCAGCCATATTTCGCCTCGCTTATAGTTTAGCAGCCAGCTGATTAAGCATGGCATTGTGAGCTTCTGCGTCAACTTGTTGGTCGAGAATTTTCTCTGCACCAGCAACTGCAAGAGCAGCAACTTGTTGACGTAATTCTTCACGAGCAGAATTGATTTCTTGATCAACAGTCTCTTTCGCTTGTTGACGAATACGCTCACCTTCAGCTGACGCTTGAGTACGAGCTTCTTCTACCAATTGTGCTGCGCGACGGTTCGCTTGTTCGATCAATTGAGCCGCTTGTGCTTTTGCTGCATCAATTTCTTGCTTAACTTGCGCTTGCGCGTCAGCAAGATCAGCTTTCGCTTTTTCAGCAGCATTTAAGCCATCAGCGATACGACGCTGACGCTCACTAATCGCATTGATTAGTGGTGGCCATACAAACTTCATGCAGAATGCGACGAAAATCGCAAATGCAATCGCTTGGCCAATCAATGTGAGGTTGATATTCATTGCTATTCCTCAATAGTGGTTAGGAATTAGACTGATTATCACGCAAACGGGTTAGCGAAGATGAAGAACAAACCAATACCAACGCCGATCATAGGCACAGCATCAAGAAGACCCGCGATTAAGAACATACGAGTTTGAAGTTGTGGAGCTAATTCTGGTTGACGAGCTACAGCTTCAAGGAAGCGACCGCCCAAAAGACCAAAACCAATAGCCGTACCCAAAGCACCGAAAGCAATTAAGATAGCAGCAGCGATTGCAACTAAACCTGGAACGATAGACATGAAAAATTCCTCAGAGGTTAGGTTTATACCAATTAAATTAAAAAACTTTTACCTAACCATCATGTGATAGTTAGGCATTACCATTAATGTTTTTCGCTTGCCATGCTTAGATAAACGATGGTCAGCATCATAAAGATAAAAGCTTGCAGAGTGATAATCAAAATATGGAAAATCGCCCAAGGCACAGACAATGCCCACTGGATCCAGAATGGTAATAATGCGATCAAGATGAAGATTAATTCACCTGCGTACATGTTACCGAAAAGTCGGAGCGCCAATGAGATCGGACGTGCAAGGAAAGTCACCAATTCCAAAAGTAAGTTAAATGGAATTAAAAGCACTTTTGCAAATTTGTTGCTTGGATTAAATGGGTTTAATGCCAACTCACCTACGAATCCACCGATACCTTTTTCACGAATACTGTAGAAAATGATAAGAGCAAATACAGATAAAGACATCCCTAAAGTGATGTTAGGATCTGTAGTAGGTACGATTTTGAAATACACACTGTGCGGATCCATTCCAAATACACCACTACCGATAACAGCAGCAAGATGAGGAATAAAGTCTACAGGTACTAAGTCCATTAAGTTCATGAGGAAAATCCACACGAAAATGGTTAGTGCCAATGGTGCAATCAAACGTGACTTCCCGTGGAAAGTATCACGAACGCTTGAGTCAACAAACTCGATAATCATTTCAATTGCTGCTTGGAATTTAGTTGGTACACCTGCATTCGCAGCTTTCGCAACACACCAAAATAGCAAACAGAAAATCAGACCAAGTCCGATAGACCAACCCATTGAATCCAAGTGAATAGCAGTGAACCCCATATCGTGAGCTTCTTCAGCACTCTTAGCCAATTTCCATGTACCGTCTGGCATTTTGCCATAGGTCATATTGGTCAAGTGATGCTTGATATACTCGGTCGAAGTAAGGGCATGTTCTTCAGCAGCCATAAATCACACCTGGTCAATGTCAATTACTAAAAAGAGTTAAACGAATATCGCGTGCTGCTTGATATCTCGCCTCTCTCCCAAAATCATTCAATTTCTGCTGGGCTCATTCTTGTTTTGGTAGTCTGGATGCCCAAAACGGTGCAACCCACGACATGGCTTGAACGAGAATAAAACCACAAAACAATGCAACCGGTGACAACGGTTTTACACTGCTTAAAATCAAAATAAATCCAACGATCACTATCGCCATTTTGCCCCACATTCCTCGATACATGTTCGTGAGAACCTGCTTTGAAGCACGTGCGCCTGCCGCTCGAAACGATTGCCAAGAAAAATAACAACTCGCCAGCCAACAGACAAATGCACCAAGTGCTGCACTCAAGGCCGCAGTTGAGTCTTTCAGGACCCACGCTATCAAGGCTGAAACAGGTATCATTATTGCTTGCAAGTAGACCAAAGCTTTCGCTAATCGTCGGTCAATCATGCGACTAGTTTGGCTCATTTTCTATCCACTTACAGCACAAATGCTTGACAAGTTTAGCTGATGATCGTTTTTAATCGCAGGCATTATAGAGTTTGACCCCTGAACTTGCAATCTTTTCCCGACCTTAGTCGCGTTTTTTTCAAGGTTTGTGTTGCTTTTGTTGTGTACAATTGTAGCTCATTTTTGCATCATTTTCGTGCATTGAGTACACAGCGCTGTGTTTCTAAAGCTAATTTCTTCCAACCCGCTACAAAATCTTGATCTGCGGTCATACTTTCATCGACTGACTGGAAAGAGATTGGCGCTAATTTTTGATACTGACTCGCACTAGCACTGGCTTCAGCAAGTAAACACATTTTTTTGTAAGCTCTTGTGTCATTTAAATATTTTATCTGTGCAATGGTCGGTGCAACATGTGGATCATCCGTTAATGCACCAGAAAACTTCAAATTAAGTGGTCTTTCTAGGTATTGGTAAGCATCATGAAATGACCAATATGGGCGTGCAGCGCCTACCCCATTATAACTTTGTGAAATTACCAACATTTCTTTAGCGAATGCTTTTGCATTGTTCCAATATGTATTTTTATGTTCTGGATGCTGTTGAGAGCGTAATGCTGCTATAAAAAATCCAATGCGTACGGCGTTGTTAGGATCTAACCAAACATGTGTGTCCACAGAATCTTTAATTGCAACACCTCGTGTTGTTCTCAAAGGTAAGGTTTGTATGATGCCTGAGTCTAAAATAGATACGGCATTTACATTATTGCTCAAGACTTTCTCAAGCGGTGCTTCATGTGCCTTACCCATCCAAATG
Organism: Acinetobacter gerneri DSM 14967 = CIP 107464 = MTCC 9824; assembly: GCF_000368565.1. GTDB lineage: Bacteria > Pseudomonadota > Gammaproteobacteria > Pseudomonadales > Moraxellaceae > Acinetobacter > Acinetobacter gerneri. Next base: position 31,346 of record NZ_KB849538.1, read on the forward strand.
ATCAATGATGCATTTTGGATTGATTTCCGGTTTTGCGGTGTCAGTTGAACATCATGTCCAGATTGATTTTTGAGTAACAATTCTGGTTCTTCTACACCTTGGGTAATTTTTTTTGCGATCAAATAGATCGGATGAATTGAAACCACAAGCGGTGCCTGCGCCCAACTTATTGTGGTAAAAAGTGCGCATAGACAGAAGATATATAGACGGGACATGAGTTTAAATAACTACCTATTTGAATAATGTTATAATATAACAAAAGTCAAAAAATGACTATGCCATTCGTAAGATGATGTTGCTTCGTGTTAATATTCACCATTCTTTCTTATCTGAAGAATCTCTGAGGTCAATTATGAGCTTATGTTCTCATGCGCATCACAACAGCCTGCATGGTGTCCACGATCACCATAATGTAGAGGCTCGCCTGCTCGAAGCAGAACAGATTTGTGCCAGCGCTGGTGCTCGATTGACCCCTTTACGAAAAGAAGTTCTTGAACTTATTTTAAATGCGTCTAGTCCAATGGGGGCTTATGATCTTTTAGCGAAAATTAAAAGCTCATCAGACCGCCCTGCTGCCCCACCGACGGTATACCGCACTTTAGAATTCCTTTTAGAGAAAGGTTTGATCCATCGACTCACCTCTATAAATGCCTATATTCCATGTTGTCACCCTCGCGAAGGACATCAGGCAGTTTTTCTCATTTGTACTCAATGTCAAACTGTCAAAGAAGCATCAGCACAAGGGGTCATTGAGGAACTAGATCAACTCGCTAAATCAGATCAGTTCAATGCTCATCATAGTATTATTGAGATTTCAGGAATATGTCAGCAGTGCTCGAAACCAGCATAAAAATACCCCTCATCGAGCTTGAACATATTTGTGTCCGCATTGATGAACGCGATATTTTAAAAAATGTTGATTTTTCAATTTATGAAAAAGAAATTATTACGCTCATTGGTCCAAATGGTGCGGGTAAATCAACTTTAATCAAAGTATTGTTAGGCATTGTCAAAGCCAACTCTGGAATAATCAAAGCACATAAAAATTTGAAATTTGCTTATGTTCCTCAAAAATTCAATCCATCACATAGCTTACCGTTACGCGTAAAAGATTTATTGGCGCTTGAAAAATGTGATGCAAAAATAAAAGCTGAAATCATTAAAGATACTGGCATTGCCAAGCTGGAAAATTCAAAAGTTCAGCAACTTTCAGGCGGTGAACGTCAACGTGTTTTATTGGCACGTGCCCTACTCCGCCAGCCGAGTCTTTTGGTTTTGGATGAACCGATGCAAGGTTTAGATATTCAGTCTGAAGCCGAACTTTACGATTATGTGCGTAGCCTGCCTGAAAAATATGGTTGCTCGATTTTAATGGTTTCACATGATTTACAATGGGTTATGCAAGGCACGGAACGTGTGGTGTGTTTAAATAAACATATTTGCTGTAGTGGCCTGCCATCGACCGTGCAACAAGATCCTGCTTATTTGGCACTTTTCGGTAATCAGCGTGCTTTTTATCAACATCATCATGATCATTGTGCACATGGTGATAGCGCAACACCTTGCCAACACGACTCACGCCCTCATATCCACCCTGAACCGGAAGCTTAAGCAATGATGGAATGGTTAGAACTATTGTTGCCTGCTTGGATTATGGGCACTTTGTTGGTGTTTTTAACAGCTCCTCTCGGTTGTTTAATGTTATGGCGTCGCATGTCTTTTTTTGCAGATACCATGGCACACGGCACATTATTGGGTGTTGCTATCGCTGGGGCATTAAGCTTGCCTATGTGGGTCGGAGTCACCTTTTTAGCTCTGCTTTTGGTCGCAATCTTATGGGTATTGCATGATCCCCGTTTGCCTAACGATGCCTTGTTAGCATTATGTTCTGCGACTTTGCTTTGCGCGGGTTTATTACTGATCCAACATTTACCTAGCTTAAGACCAGAATTGTTAAGCTATCTTTTTGGTGACTTGCTCACGATAGATTGGGTCGATTTACCGATTTTCGCTGTCGTCATCGCATTTGCCCTTGCTATTTTATACAAATATTGGCAGGCACAAATTCAGATCGCCATAGATCCTGATATCGCAATCAGTGAAGGGGTCAATGCAAAATGGCAACGCCTCGTTTTTATGTTGTTGCTTGCCTTATTTACGGTCTTGGCTCTACGCGCAGTAGGTTCACTGTTGATGGGGGCTTTATTGGTTATCCCTGCTTTAACTGCTCGCCTAATTTCACATTCTCCTAAACAAATGGTGCTTTGGGCTTTTGTCGTTGCTCAAATTGCGATTACTATTGGTTTATGGTCAAGTGCTGGTTTAAATATCTCTACAGGATTAAGCATCGTACTCTGCATGGCGATTATTTTCGCTATTATTTTTGCAGTTCAGAAAGTTAAAAAAATGAGCTAATACTCATTTTTGATTTCTATTTTTAAAGTGATTTTCTAGTTTTTTAGAGTTAAAACTTCTATTTAGTATCTGTAAAATAAAAAATCAACTTAAGTATACTATCGCGCCCTGCGACAGGAAGTCGCTCATGTGGCAAGGGCTACAGGGATGTATGCCCATTTGCCACATAGGGCCTTTTGCGCTACTTTTGGCCAGACAAAAGTAGCAAAAATTGCCTACGCAAATTAATCAAAATTTTAATGAAAAGAATAGGCTGTATGGCAGTTATATTCAAAACTTGGCTTAGAGAACAAATCTAAAAAATTATTGATGCACCAAACTCAACAAACCCGCCGCGCAACTAAATAAAATCGCAAAGGTTCGATTCATATATTTCTGTTGTTTTGGTGAGGTCAAAAGACGCAAGACTTTCGCGGCAAGTCCTGTATACCCTGCCATTACGATCATATCAACCGACACCATCGTCACAGCCATAATGACATATTGAATCCACTGTGGTTTTGCTAAATCTAAAAATTGTGGCAAAACAGCCAATAAAAATACGATGGCTTTTGGATTACTCATATTGATCAAAAAGCCATGAAAAATCAGCATTGGAATCGTTTTTGCATGCTTTTCAGCTTTAATTTCAATATTTTGTGTCGGTGCACGCCATTGCATAAAAGCCAGATACAATAAATACAAGACACCAAACCATTTCACCAGCATAAATGCCCAAGGCGTCGTTGCAAATAGCACTCCAACACCTGCCGCGACGATGGAAATTTGTACCAGAAGTGCTAATTGCAAGCCAATCACATTCCAATAACCACGGCGAAAACCAAAATTTAAGCCACTCGACATTGAAGCAATCGCACCTGCACCTGGAGAGATACTAATCACCCAGCACGCAACAAAAAAACCAAGCCAAAGTTGGAAGGACATAACAAACGTAGTGATAATGGAAAAATCACATTATAAGCCGATCTGACAGATTTCAAACGCTTTATTTATTGTGCAAAATAATCGGCGCAGTCTTTGCAAGCTATGTTAGCATCAAAGACTATCAAGGATTTAATCGCCAAAAGTTGCTATCGAAAAGAAATACAGGAGCCAGCGTAGAAATGACAGCCCAATCTGTAATCCTCCCTTTACCCTCAAATCATGCTCGTTTTATCGTAATTCGTTTAAAAGATCTCTCGATTGAAGGCTTAAAAAAACAACTAGATGACCTCTTTAGTACACGTGATCGACTCATCACCCAACATCCCGAAGCAGAGATCAAGACTTCTGTTGCTTTTGGACCTGAGCTTTGGGGCAAATTATACCCACATTCACCAGCAGGATTTAAACAACTCAATCCTATCGACAGCTCATTTAACATGCCTGTAGAACCTGCTGATGTACTGATTCATATTGCAAGTGCACGTACTGATATCTGTTTTGCACTGAGCCAAAGTTTCTTTGATGGCATTCAGGATCAAGTCGAAGTTTTGGATGAACGTGTATGTTTCCGCTATCTAGATGGACGCGATCTGACTGGTTTTATTGATGGTACTGAAAATCCGCAATTCCCAGATGACCGTGGCGAAACAGCTCTTTTAGGTGAAGATTCAGGTATTTTTGCAGATGGGTCATTTGTTTTTGCACAGCGCTATGCACATGACCTTGAAAAATGGAAACGTCTAAAAGTAGATGCTCAAGAGCATGTCATTGGACGTACCAAACTAGAAAGTATTGAACTTGATGATGATGTAAAACCTGAAAACTCACATATTGCACGTGCAGTTATCGAAGATGATGAGGGTGAAGAGCTTGAAATTTTGCGTCATTCTCTACCTTATGGTGATGGTCAAGGTGATCAAGGTTTATTTTTTATCGCTTATACCAAAGACTTAACTCGGATCGACCGTATGTTAGAACGTATGTTTGGTTCAAGTGGTGATGGTATTCATGATCGTCTATTGCACTTTGTAACAGCAATGGATGGAGCTTATTATTTTGCTCCAAGTGAAGAACTACTCGAAGAAATACTTGAAGATTAAAGTAAATATGAATATCCCCCACCCTCCCTTTGCTAAAGAAGGGATGGGTGGATTTCATAAATCTTCAATAAGACAGCATTATTCAGATAATTTTTTATAGCTTAGATACGGCAAGGCTGTGTGATTTTCTTAGTCACCAATGGACGGTCAAAATCATCTAAAATCAACGTAAAGTTTGAATGATCATCAAATTTTGACTCATCTTTAAAAAAACGATAAACACTCACACCTGATGGCAACACACTAAATTCTTTAGCTTTTAAATTTGCAATGACTTTCTTTTGTTTTGAAAATAACTTACGTGCAATGATCTGCATTTTCTCACTATCACTTTCAATTAAACAATTAGTTTTAGGATCAAAAGCAATCAATTCTTGCGTGCCATCTTCCTTATTGGGTGCAATAAACAAGTGAATTTGGCAAGGTGATCCACATGAACTTTTCATGTAAAAAAGCTCAGAATTTATCTTCTTAATCATAGGTGACTTTGCATAATCTAAAACAACACTTTTCTTGCCATTTAGGTCAGAATAAATCTTACATTCAAATTCATTTTCATCTGTGCATTTTGAAAATACATTAAATGTTTGTGGTGCAGCATATACAACCGCCCCTCTCCCGAGCAAAAGACATAAGGTTAAAAATGCAATAATCTTATATATTTCACGCATTATGGATGCACCTTACACTCATTTTTTATATGATATTTATCTAATTCATGCCAGTCTTTGTTATAAAAAAGAGTGTACATCGTTTCCTCTTTCTCTTTAGAAATCACATCCCAAGCATAAATATCCTGATTAACCTTATGTACTCTGTACTTGAGATCACTATCTCGGATTGAGACGATAAAATCATTTTTTGACTTGGTAATCGAACGAATTGGGTATTCATTTCTTTCCATATAAATAAATGAAATTGTTTTTTTATTTGCATCATAGTAAAAATTTGCAGGTCTATTTATACCTTGATCTGCAAACTCAGAACAAATATAAAAATATGCTCCTTTATCCTTATAGGCATGCAAGATTTTTTTAGACGCAAATATTTGGTTAAACTCGGAAAGTGCTGAATCTTGCGCATAGACTGAGCTCGAAACAAAGCAACAGAATATGATTTTAGCTAAGTTTAATTTTCTCATTTTTGGCTCAATATTTTTCTTAATGAATCATGATCATCGTATTTGATATCGTCTATCAGATAACATTCTTGTTGCTGTTGCATCACAAAATCAATGAATTGAGCACTCGGTTGAAAATTTATTTTGACCGTTACAACTTTTGGACTTGCTTGCAGTATTTTAATCTGACTATCTTCGGGTTCATCTTGAGCATTACTCAAAATATTAAAACCCAGATTGCATTCACCTTGGATTTTCGCAGCACATTTTTGATCTTTGATCAATAAATCGACCAGTTTCTTCGAAAAATATTGCGTTAAAATCGCAGGTTTTTGACTGGAAATGTCTTTTGCATCTATATTTAAAGGATAATTTTTATATAGTGTTTTCACCAAATCTTGGCTACTTTTAAAGCAAGTATTTGGGGCAGCATGGCTCGACAGTGAGCTAATCACCACTGCAAAACCAAGAAATATTTTTTTCATATTTAACCTTTTTTCTGTTATTTGCTTAAATCATCATAAGAAAAATTTTGCATATCAATCGCTCTTTTCTGTAGGTATACACTCAAATTTTTAATCAAATTAGGACTTTGCCCCACACTGGCACACTTCAATTCAACACCATTTTTATTGGCATTTTTATTTCTTATATGTTGATCCGTCGCAAAATCATAATGTCCCATATCTCGAAAATAACCAAACATATTGCCTTGCACATCTTGAATCACCCATAAATCACTGCTGTCATGTTGATAATGTGCTTTATAGATCGTATATGTTTTTTGCTCAGAACGAATCTGCTGACATTCCCCTGTTGCAAGCCATTGCTTATTTTTAGGGTCTAAACCCATTTTTTTGAGTAATTCAGACTTTTTAGGATCATCCCAAACATCTCGGCAAGACACTACTTTTTCTTTTTGAATATTGATTTGTATGTTTTTATTTTCATTCCAAGTCTTTTCACATGAATTTTCCGAGGAATGATCATTTGCATAAGTCGCAGCACTAAGACTGAGTGTGAATAAAAACATTTGAATTTTCATTGTATGAATCATCTTTTAATTGTAAAAAATAAGGAGCCATTTCAGCTCCTTATTTTAAATGAATTGATAAATAATTCACCAATTAAAATTAGAATGGCACACGTTTATAGTGACGGTACTCTGGTTTCCAGAAATTCTTCTCGATATTTTCAAGTAAAATCTCATCACTTACGATTGGTGCAACACCATCTGCCATTGCAGCTTTCGCCACTTGAAATGCAATTTTCTTAGACACTTCTTGCAAGCTATCTAATTCTGGCAACAAATCCGCATCTGGATCTTGTAGTTTTGGTGAACAATCCGCCAAAGCTGTACTCGATGTCATCAACATATTGTCTGTCACACGAGTGGCGTGACAAGCAACGATTCCCAAACCAATACCTGGGAAAATGTATGAGTTATTACATTGGCAAATATTGTAAATCTTACCTTGATAATTGACTGGTGCAAATGGACTACCCGTCGCAATCAAAGCCTTACCATCTGTCCATTGAATAATGTCAGCAGGCACAGCTTCAACACGTGAAGTTGGATTTGAAAGGGGTAAAACGATCGGACGTTCACAGTGTTCTGCCAGTGTTTTAATAATCTCTTCGGTAAATAATCCCGGTTGACCCGATACCCCGATCAAGACTGTAGGTTTGACATTTTTAACCACATCAAGCAATGAGATCATGCCTTCAGCATCAGCCCATTTGGCAACAGTTGCAGTTTTTTGTGCCAACGGTACTTGGAAATTGACCAAATTTGGCTGATTGTCAGTAATCAATCCAAAACGATCTACCATATACACACGCTCACGTGCTTCGGCATCGGTTAAACCTTCAGCCACCATTTGTGCAATGATTTGTTCCGCAATACCACAACCTGCAGAACCAGCACCTAAAAATGCAATTTTTTGATCTTTTAGCTGTTTACCTGCCGCACGACTTGCTGCGATTAAACTACCCACAGAAACAGCTGCTGTACCTTGAATATCATCATTAAAACAACACAATTTATCACGATATTTTTCTAGTAAAGGCATCGCATTTTTTTGTGCAAAATCTTCAAATTGGATCAACACATTTGGCCAACGACGTTTGATCGCCATCAAAACCTGATCGACGAAATCATAATATTCATCGCCAGTGATACGTGGTTGACGCCAGCCCATATAAATTGGATCGTTGAGCAGTTGCTGATTGTTGGTTCCCACATCAAGGGTAATCGGCAAAGTATAAGCAGGACTAATACCACCACAAGCAGTATAAAGTGAGAGTTTTCCGATTGGAATACCCATACCACCGATGCCCTGATCGCCTAAACCTAAAATACGTTCACCATCGGTAATCACAATCACTTTCACATTACGGCGATTGACGTTTTGCAAAATATCATCAATATGCTCACGATCTGGATATGAAATAAATACCCCACGATGGCGGCGATAAATATCAGAGAATCGTTGACATGCTTCACCCACAGTCGGGGTATAAATGATTGGCATCATTTCTGCGAGATGCTTTTCGATCAGGTAATAAAACAGTGTTTCGTTGGTGTCTTGTATATTTCGTAAATAAATGTGCTTATTGATATCTTCGTTAAAATTACTGAATTGTGGGTATGATCTTTGGTGCTGTTCTTCGATCGTTTCAATCACATGTGGGAGGAGTCCATGTAAGTTAAAACTACTACGCTCTTCTTCAGTAAATGCTGACCCTTTGTTTAAAAGTGGTAGCTCTAGCAGGGTGTAACCCGCGTATGGTGTATAAAGTGGGTGTTTTGATTTCAAATTTTCGCTTGTCATTTCCTATCTCATTTATATGGACGATGATGCAATGACTGGAGTTTTTGCTACATGCTGCATCTTCATCTGGGTATAAGCTTAAGCCTTTTTCAGACAAAACAGGTATTTTTAAAATTTATATTGAAAACCTTATCATTTTAGTAGGTGATAAGTTCAGTTTCACTATTTTAAAACTATTTAAATTAGATAATGTTACAGATGAAAAATATGCGTTAGACTGTAATTTGAACAATTTTAAAATATAGAATCCGGAACGGACATGATGAATTTATTGAAATTTTTGGGGATTTTCGGCCTCATGCTGAGCATGATTTCAGGCTGTCAAACGATCAATAAGAGCAAACAAAAAGTTACAAGTATCTTGCACCCAAGTGACAAAGCGCCTGAAATTGACAAAAAAGGCAGTGTCGACGTCAGTAAAACCACGCAAGAGCAGATGGACAAACTCGCTGCCAACATGCCGATTGGACAATGGGTTTATATCGAAAATGAAGCTCAAGGCATCTATAAACTACAAAATAAAGCCCAAGACGGCGCGCTGCTTTTTATGCGTCTCAATTGTAAATCAGCAAATCAAAAACAGGGTTTTATTATCCAAAACAAAGATGGGCTTGAAGTCTTGCGTTCTAGCGATGAAAAAGCAGGTCAAATCCAAGTTTTATTGGACAATAAAAACTATATCAATCCTTTTGAGGGGCATAATGCCAAAAAAATTGAAATATTTAAAACAGCTTTAATGAAAGCCCAAGTGATTAAAATTTATAATGCGACAAATTTATATATTTTTAAAAATGCCAAAACTGAATTGTTAGATAAAGCTGTAAGTTGTCGAGATTAAATATTTTTATGGATGAGCAATTAGACGTTAAGTAAATTATTGCTCATTTTAAAGCTATTTTTTCAATATAATCATAGTGCTAGTATTATTTTAAGCGTATAAATGATTTGGCTTAAATCTATATTTTAAAATCATCAAAATTAAATGATAAAGTTAAAGCTAAAATTAACATTAAATTAATCTGCATTCGATACAAATGCTTTTACCTAAAGCAAGCGAAATTTGCTATATTTAGCGTTTTTCTGCGACATTTATTTTTCGATAGATTATGAATACGGCAATACAAGCAGCACTCGATCATGCAGTTCAATCCCTCCAAGCAGCAGGGGTAATTCCATCTGACTGGAAAAACACCAGCAATTTAACACGCACAAAAGACCGAAGCCACGGTGATTTTGCGTCAAATATTGCGATGATCGGCTCAAAAGCTGCGGGTATGAAGCCACGTGATCTCGCGACTCAAATCCTAGAAAACTTACCAGAAGTGGCTGATATTTCTAAAGCAGAAATTGCTGGTCCTGGTTTTATCAATTTCTTTTTAAATGCCGATCAGCGTTTTACTGTACTTGATCAAATTCAAGCACAACAAGATCAGTACGGTCGTACCAATGGCAATGCTGCAAAAAAAATTCAAGTCGAATTTGTCTCAGCAAACCCAACATCAAGCCTGCATGTCGGTCATGGTCGTGGTGCAGCATACGGCATGACTGTTGCAAATCTATTGGAAGCGACTGGCGCTAAAGTTGAACGTGAATATTACGTTAACGATGCGGGTCGTCAAATGGATATTTTGGCAACTTCTACCTATTTACGTTACCTTGAGCTTTGCGGACAAACATTGGTTTTCCCAAAAAATGCTTACCAAGGTGATTATGTTAAAGAAATCGCGCAAAGCATTATTGATAAACATGCTGATGCTTTTGTTCGCCCTGTTGCTGATGTATATAAAGATGTCCCTGAAGACGTTCAATATGCTGAAGAATTAGATGCAGAAGGCAATAAAGTTGTTCTCTCTGGCGATAAAGAAAAACATATTGATGGTTTGATTCACAACTCACAAAACTTAGTCGGTCAAGGCTACCGTGTGTTCCATCAAGCTGCTTTGCATGCCATTTTAGATGATATCAAAGATGATCTCGGTGAATTCGGGGTAACTTTTGACAAATGGTTTAGTGAAGCAACATTGACTACAAAAATTGATGAAGCATTGCAAACGCTTGATCAACGTGGTTATTTGTATGAAAAAGACGGGAATATTTGGTTTAAATCAACTGAATTTGGCGATGAAAAAGACCGTGTAGTGAAACGTCGTAATGGGCAAACCACTTATTTTGCTTCAGACATTGCTTACCATTTAAATAAATTGCAACGTGGTTATACCGACCTGATTGACATTTGGGGTTCAGATCACCACGGTTATATCGCACGTGTTAAAGCTGCCATTGATGCAATGGGCTTTGATTCATCAAAATTGACCGTACTATTGGTTCAATTTGTTAGCTTGTGGCGTGGCGGTGAGATGGTTCAAATGTCATCTCGTTCAGGTCAGTTTGTGACTTTGCGTGATTTGCGTAAAGAAGTAGGCAACGATGCTGCTCGTTTTTATTATGTAATGCGTAAATCTGAACAACACATTGATTTTGATTTGGATTTAGCAGTATCTCAAAGTAAAGACAATGCTGTTTATTATATCCAATATGCGCATGCTCGTATTTGCCGTATGCTTGAAAAAGCAGCCAATACGGGTGTTAACTTTGATGCTACACAAGCTCGCCAATTTGCAGCTAAACTCGAATTGGAAGCAGAAGCGGAAATCTTAGCAAAACTTGCAGCTTATCCAGAGATCGTAACTCGTGCAGCAAATAACTATGAACCACATCAAGTGGGTAATTATTTGAAAGAGTTGGCTGCCCTATTCCACGGTTGGTATAACGAGCACAAAGTTTTGGGTGATGATGCAAAATTGACTCAAGCACGTTTGTTGTTATCTGTAAATGTTAAGCAAGTATTGAAAAATGGTTTAGAACTTCTAGGTGTTTCCGCTCCTGAGACCATGTAAGCAAAGCATCGCTTTGCATGGTCGCAAGACGAGAGCTATGCTCGAAGTAAAAAACCATGTAGGCAAAGCACTGCTTTGCATGGTCGCAAGACAAGAGCTGTGCTCGAAGTAAAAAACCATGTAAGCAAATCACTGCTTTGTGCTATAGATCTAGTGCAAAGCAGTTTTTGAAATGAAAAGGGTTGATGTGGTTTTATTTTGCGTTTTATCAAAGCTGTGTAGGCAATGACAATAAACAATAAGAGAGGGTTATTTTAGTGTTTGGAAAAGTACAACGCGGTGTTTCTGAACGCCCGAATAAGCCAAAGAAACCATTAATACCTAAATGGCTAGGCACACTCGTGGCTATTTTGGTTATATTGAGTATTGCGGTTGCTTTGATGTTATGGAAACCTTGGGCTCCTGTTCATCCTAAAAATGATGTGACTTCAAATCATTATCAAGAAGATACCAATAAAGACTACCGCTTCTATGACTTATTGCCACAACAGCAAGTTACGCCAATCCCACAACAAGCGGTTCCTGAGAGTCAAACTCAAAGTCGCCCGATTATCGTAGAAGCGCCTGACCATTCTCAACAAAGCAGTAGCTCTGCCGTAACAAGCAGTGATGATGGTACAGCCACACCGCAAGTTCGTCAGAATTCTTATATCTTGCAAGTCCGCAGTTATAATGATCCAGATCATGCAGATGCACGTCGTGCTGAGATTATTCTCAATGGTTTATCTGCTGATGTACTCAAAACGACTGAGGGCGGAAAAACATGGTATCGCGTGATTTCTGGTCCATATGATACTTTGGATGCTGCGGTCAATGCTCAGCAAGCTTTGCAACATAGCGGTATTGATTCAATCGTTGTAAAACGCTAATTGAGTTTGATTTCATATCAAGGCAATCATCAGATTGCCTTTTTTTATGATGAGGATATTTTTGCAGAATGTTTAAGAAAATATTTTGGCTGTGCAAATAAAATCCAATTTCCCAATAAGATAAATAACACGCCCAGTACAGAACTGATATGCCAATGATAATTTTCCCAAAAGGTTGAAATAAACAAAGCAACCAATGGAAATAATAAAGTGCTATATGCCGCCTGCCCTGCACCGATTCTGGCAATCAACATAAAATATAATGAAAAACCAATAATTGAACCAAAAATCGCCAGATACAATACAGCCAAAACACCTTTTGTAGATAAATCAGGGATAAAGTTTTGTTTCAATAGTAGCGCGACGATCCCCATAAATAGCGCACCGTATAACATGCCATAGGCATTGGTAGTAAATATATCTTTGTGATGATTTTGATGGCGTAAACTGATCATATTTCCCAAAGAAAAACCATAAGTTCCGAGCATACATAATCCAATCGCCGACAAGGTCTGCCAATGCAATTGAGTCGACACAATATCATGCCAAAATAGCGCGCAGATTCCGATTAGTCCGCATATCGCTGCTGGGATAAATGACTTGGATATTTTCTTTTTAAAAAATAAATAACTGTTAATCGCATTAAATAAGACCGCCATCGAAAAAATAACAGACTCTAACCCGCTATTGATATATTCGACTGCTGTATAAAAACAGATAAAATTGAGTCCAAATACGCATAGACCTTGCAGCATACAAAAATAATGATCCTGTAAAGACAGTTTTTTTAAGCGTTTACTCAGCAGTAAAACCACAAACAATCCCAATGCTGCAATCGTAAAACGCCAAAACACACCCACAGCAGGACTAAACACACTCTGCTGTGCCGCAATCGCAATCCATGTTGTGCCCCAAATCACCACTACGGCCAGATAAAGTACAGCATTCATGTTTATTTCCTCACAGTTTATGCCTTATTTTGATCTAAGCTAGATCACTAAATCTTCATTAAACTTGTGCGGATTTACATTTTCTTGTGATTATTTTCGACTGTTTTTTGTTTTAATCATTTGAGTTGGTTAAACTCAGATCAGTATATGGCGATTGACTAAAAACAATGAACTATCAAACCATACAGCAACTGCAGCAGCATAAAGCACAACTGATTGATACCACGATACTTGGATCACACATGCAACTTGCTGCATGGAAAAACCAACATGATTTGGTCAGTGTTTGTAGTAACCACCATACTTTGAGCCTCTATGTTGAAGGTGGCTATGAAAGCTATCGTAAAACGCCTTTAGGTTGGCGAAATGGTGGTGCTCCTGATCGTTTTTGTTTGATGCCTAAAGGGCAAGAATCGACATGGGATATCCGTGGCGATTTGACTTTTGTACACCTGTATTATACCGATCAACATTTACGTGAAACGGCATTAAAAATTTGGGATAAAGAACCATCATTTATCGAACTAAATGAACAAAATTTTGTTCCTGATCAGTCGATTACACTATTATATCGTCAGTTTTTATTGAGCTGTGATTGGCAAGATAAAAGTAATCAGTTACAGCTCAGTTCTACCGCGACCTTATTGCTTAATTATTTACTTAAAAATTATAGTAATGTGCAATGGAACCTTCCCACAGTTACTGGAGGTTTAGCACCATTTTTACTAAAACGTGTCCAAGAATGGATCGAAGATCATTTGCATCTTGGATTGATCATCGCCGATCTGGCTCAGCAAACGGGATTGAGTGAATATCATTTTGCACACATGTTTAAACAATCTACAGGTTTGCCACCGCATCAATTTGTTTTGCAAAGACGCTTATTGCGTGCGCATGATTTGATTGTATCGAGCCAGCTCAATTTGACTGAGATTGCACTATGTTGTGGCTTTAGTTCGGCAGGACATTTTAGTGCCCGATTTAAACAACATTTTGGTTACAGCCCATCTTCATTACGTAAAAATACAACTCAAAATCAATGCTAATCTCAACGAATTTATAAAATAAAAAGGAGGGTTTTATCCCCTCCTTTTTATGAAAATACTTACCAACCCCAACATGTTCCTGTTTGCGGTTTACCACATTTGGCATATTTCACAGCATACCACAAACTACCACCTGTACGCGGTGTTTGATCTTTTTTTACTTCATCACGATTTAGATCATCAAAAGCCGAAATCGCATCGGTTGTTGCTGAACCTTTGGCTGCATTTTTTTCTAGCTGGATCGCGCCCATATCTTTTGCAGTAAATGTACCGTAAATAATATCCGTTTGAGGCGTTGTACCCATCAAAATAGAATACTGTGCAATCGCGGCTTGATAAGAGATTGGATTGCCCGAAACACTCAGATCAGATTTAATCGTCGCTACGCCAAGGACATCTGTTTCAGCATAGTTTTTTACGTCACTATGATAATAACTCAAAGGCTGTACAGCCCCTTTTGCGATTTGTTTGTTATACCAATCTTCCCACAAAAACTCAGTATAATCTGCTGCAGTAGGTAACTTGGTATAACCAATATCACGCGTAAAATATACCAAAGAGCGATACGGATTATTTTGCATACCATTCGGATTATCTGTAGATAATAAACCTAAATTTTTCGGTAACTGCTGATAAGTAATGCTTTGATTTTTACCATCTTTGAGCCAAGCCTGATTGTTTGCAAGCAACTTATTCCAAAACTCATTTGCATTTTTTATATCACTATAATTTGCAACAACTTTTACCCAAACTTTGAGCTGACCACCACCATCAGGCAATTCTCGATACTCCGTCATGGTATGGTGTCCATCGGTCAGATATAATTTGCCATCATAACCAACAACAACTGTTTTCAAATCTTTGTCTTCGGTTCCCGGCTGTTCTTGACAGCCAAAAGTGCTCAAATCCTTTAAATTGGCTTTTTGCAAATCAGCAATTGAAGCAAAATCATCACGTCCTTTCGCCCCGATTGCCTCACAATAGTCACTGAATTTTTTACCAATGGTTTTATTTAAATAAACCAATTGATTCTTTGGATCAGCTTGCCAAGTCGGGCGATTTGGATCACCTTGCCAGCGTCCCAATTTATAATAAATTTGGTCATAACCCACTGCACCTTGGGTGGGAATCAGATCATCAATCACCACTTGCACCACATCACCTGCTTTTGCTGTCAAAAAGCGTTGATCACGCTGATCAACTGGAGGTTTTGGCGTCGTGATGACGGTGCTTTCTTTACTATCGTTACAAGCGCTCAAACCCACAAAGCAGCTTAAAGTCAGTGCTAAAATCGACATGTTATGGCTTATGTTTTTCATTTTATGGCGTCAGTGAACAAAATAGCTCATTTTCACTGTGGAATATTTAAATCGTATGACGATTAATCAGAGAATTAATTAAAAAATAACTTTGAATCAAAGTTCAGCTTTGAGATTTTGCTGTAAAAAATGCTCAATATGAGCAGAGACTTGATCCGCATACTCATAAGCCAAATCATGCTGCCCCTGCTCGATCACCACCAATTCGGCATGAGCCAATTTTTGCTGTAAATATACAGCAACAGCGACTGGACTAATCGGATCACTATCCCCCCAGATCAGTAAAATTGGGCATTTTATTTCATGTAATTTTTCATCTAAATATTCAGCATGTTCCACAAACCAATCAGGGACCTGAAAGGTATTTTTATATTCCTCGCGCCAATCCTTCACATCAAATCGAGAAAGATCTATGCCACCAGAAGTTGCGACTAAAACCAGAGCCTGTATTTTTTCAGGCATTTGTAAAGCAGCTTGTACCGCAAAGATTCCACCCATAGACTGTGCGATCACAACAGCGTTTTGAGGAATTTGCCTTAAAACATACTGCTGTAATGTACTAAAAGATTTGATATTTTCCTGTTCAGGATGCCCTCCAAAACTCGGGTAAGCGATGACATGTTTATGTTTAAAAGATAACTTCTGTAGCACAGGCTGCCAGAAATCCGTACTTCCCGATGCACCCGGTAAAAAGATCAGTTCTGGCTCTGTCGACATTTTCATTCTTTAAAATCACTTTATTTTCAAGGTACTGTATTGTCAAAGTACGGTATTTAAAAATCTGCTTTTTCCTGTGCGCGTATAAAAGCAGGACGATGCTGGATTCTTTCAATATAACTCAGCATGTTCGGACATTTCTCCTGTACGCGTTCTCGCATCGCAATTACTGGAAAACTCATCTGAATGTCTGCAAAGGAAAAATCACCTGCAAAATAATCATGCTCAGATAAATATTGTTCAATAAAGGCAATATGATCCTTTAAACGTGGATTGATAAAGCCACCTTTGACCCCTTCTACAATTTTCTTTGCAACAGGTTTTATGAGAAAAGGAACATGTTTAGGGACATTGCTCATGACCAAATTCATCACCAATAAGGGCATCAGCGAAGCTTCTGCATAATGCATCCAATAACGGTATTGCATACGATCCACTGTATTTTGTTGTTTAAATTTTTGATTAAGGTCATATTTTTCTTGTAGATATTCTAAAATAACTGCAGATTCAGCCAACGTTAACTCACCATCCGTCAAAATCGGTGCTTTACCTAGCGGATGTATGGCTTTTAACTCTGGCGGAGCTGCATAGGTTTCAGTTCTTTTATAATATTTAATCTCATAATCCACACCCAACTCTTCTAGTGCCCAAATGATCCGCATCGATCTAGAATGTTGCAAATGGTGTAATGTAATCATCAATATCGTCCTATTTTATGCTCAGATAAAAAATGGCATTTCCTAAAAAATGCCATTTACTGCGATTAAGCGATTTGAGTGTGAATTTCCAAGCTTCTTAGCAAGGTCTTGGTCACGGGTGTTTTACCACTGATTTCCAGTAATTTTTGCTGAATTTCTTCACTTGGTGGAGTACTAAAATGCAGACGACGCTCGATCCATTCTGTACCTTCTTTATTTGCATGGAACTCTGCAGATACTGAAAATTCACCAATATCAAAGCCTTTATGCTTGGCATACATCCGCAATGTGATCATTGTACAAGAGGCTAAACCCGCTGTAATAAAGCCATACGGCGCAGGACCTGCATCTTGCCCTCCAAGACTTTCAGGTTCATCAGTCAACATATGATGTTGTCCTGAAGTGATTTCACCTTTCCATTCCTGAGCGGTAGATTTTGCCGTTGAACTTGCAACTATTCCCATGAATATTCTCCTTATTTTGATGGACGCATACTGTCAGGGAAAGTAGGTGCTTCAAGTCTTGGTCCATCGTAATCAGGAATTGAACCAAAACGTGCATCTTTATTGATCCACTGTTCACGTGCATGACGTAATTCTTCTTGCTCACGACCCACCAGATTCCACCATAGTAAAATCGGTGTTTCAAAAGGCACACCACCGATGAGCAATAAACGGCTACCTTGATGTAATTCGATATTTAACTCAGAAATTCCCGGCTCGAGGACCACCATATTTTCATCAGTCAATTCATGTCCATTGACTGTTGCTGTACCTTCCAAAGCCAAGAAACCGTATTCATATCTTGGATTTAACTGCAATTTTGTGCGAGTAGATTCCTTGGCGATCAAGTCCACACCCAACAACTCAGTGTGTACCTTGACTGGCGATTGGGTTTTCATAAACTCGCCGACGAGGACGGTAAATTCAATTTGATCCTGCTCAACCACAGGCAATTCTGGGTAATGATCAAACTGTGGTGCCATATTTCTTTTTTCATCAGGCAAAGCAATCCAAAGCTGTGCAGCATGCATATGTGTTTCGCTTTCAGGCGCAACCTCGGTATGCGAAATGCCATAGCCTGCCGTCATCAAATTGACTTGCTTCGGACGAATAAGTTGTTTAGAACCAATGCTATCCGTATGCATCATGGTCCCTTCGATCATCCATGTAAATGTCTGCAAACCCATATGTGGATGCGGACCAACGTCCAAACCATCCCCTTGAGGGAATGTCACAGGACCTGCATGATCCAAGAAACACCATGCGCCAATCATTCGTTTATGACGACTCGGTAATGCGCGTTTAATGACTGTGCCTTTGCCTATTTCCGCAGATCGGATTTCAAAATCCTGAATATATTGATTGACGTATTTTTCGCAATCATCTGAGTCGGAAATTTCAGTATAGTTGGTATTTGTCATGTTTTTATCCTGAATTTTACGTTGCCAAATGACGTTTATTTTTCATCATTTATCATGTGAATTATCCTAATAGATAAACACGCTAAGACATACATATAACTTAATACGCTGAATCATATATATAGGACAATAGGAGTTTTGTTTTTGTTGTAAACAATGATTTTTCTAAAATTAAATATTCAAATAATAAAAAAATGCAGATCAAACAAAATGCAGATCTACATAATAAGACTAGCCTTGTTTTGATGCTGGTGGAGCGACGAGAAGCACACAAATTTTACGGACAACGGGCAAAAAGATTAAAACCGTTGGATAGGCAATTAACCAAGAAAACAGCCAAATCGAAAACCATTTTGCAAAAAAATCTTCACTCCAGCCTAAATTTTTCCACAAATTAATCATCGAAATCGTTGCGCTCATCAAACCCGATAAAAACAAGGGCATGATCCATGGCAATGTTTTTGCAGGTAATTTTGGAATCACACCGAGTAACTTATGCGCATTTTTCGACATTCTTAACATTTCTCATCATTTAAAAATAGGATCATTGATTTTTGGCGTGCTGTTTTAGATTTTTCATAAATTGTAAAAATGCGGGATGAAAATCTTGAAATAAAACATGCTCACGATTTTCTAACATGACTTCACTAAAGAGCTTTAAACCGACTGCAAATGCTTTGGTCGTTTCCTCATCAAAGAACTTTGCCGCTTGAAGACGTTCAACGATCTTAAAAATGTCATCATGATTGCCAACATCAAAGTCTAAGTTGTCGCTATACGTCGATGGCTGTCCTTTTGCATCTTCTAAATGTTGTACAGTCACGTGATATTTATGTTGTTTCATAGTCATTCTCTTAGTTCGATTTGAACTCGATGTCGAGTAAATCTGCATTGAATTGTTTAAAAACTTTTTGTAAAGACAAAATCAGGGATTGGTGATCAACACAGGATAAATCTGCACACTTCAACTCTAAAGTCTTGATCTGGTGTTGGACTGGCAAAGTGTATTTTGATTCTCCTCGGGCAAATGGATCTTGTGAGATCATTCCCGTGATTTCTAAATCATTAATCACACGATATACAGTAGCCAAACTGATTTTATTGTCTTCTTGGTAGAGCTGTTGATAGATCTGCTTTACCGACATTTGCTGACGTTGTTCAGATAAAATTTTCATGACCAGAACTCGTGCCTGAGTAACTTTTAGTCCCACACGGCGCAGTTTGTGTTGTATTTCGATCGTCATCTTCCACCCTTACAAAGCACATTTAGTGGCATCATAAACGCCCAATTTCTACTGCAGCTTGATCAATATTTTCAGCAATTTTTCGGATTTTTTCCGCATCCAGTTCCTTCGAACCTAATTGTAAACGTAACGCTGTTTTTAGATTTTCCATAGCTCGATGGATGTCTAAGAACTTGTCATTACTTTGAATTTCACGTTTTGTTTCAAGCTTTTCAAGGAGCTGTTTGATCATATCTCCACGTTCTTGAAGGCGTAATTTTCCAGCTTCTGTAATGTGATATTGCTTGCGATCGGCTCCGCTATTTTCTGTAGCAATCAGCCCCATATCTTCCAAAAAGCTTAAAGTCGGATAGATTGTTCCTGCACTTGGTGTATAGCCACCGCCAACCAATTCACTGATTTCTTTAATGATTTCATAACCATGTTTCGGTGATTGATTGATCAGATAAAGGACCAAACCTTTCATTCGACCCGATTCAAACAGTCTGCCTCGTCGCCCACTATGTGGTCGTTCTGCAAAACTGTCTCCTCGTTCAAAATCCGCTCGTGAATGCAATTTTCGTTGTAATCGCATACTCATCTCGCTTATATCGATTAATTTATGCTTATTAAGATATATCTTAATATATCTTTTGTCGAGTTAAGATATAACAATATTTTTTAAGATATTGAAAATTTAGGATTTAAATATTTTGAGATGTATCTTAAGTAAGACAAGATATAAAAAAGGACGCTGATGCGTCCTTAAAAGCTTTCTTCATCAAATCGATCTTGATCTATTCTATAAATATGAAAGCTTCTTTCAATTTGAACACCTAATCCAAATTCTATCATCAGAGTTGTTAGTAGCTCACCATTAATCAAAACAATATCTGAATTTTTGGCAGTTTCTTTTGCACCACTACTAAAATCAGATGTAGTAATAAAGACTCCCTTTTTTGCCTTTTTATCAGTCAAAGCTCCTAAAAATTTATGTATTTCAGGTCTATGTACTATATTTTCCCAACGTTTTGCTTGAATATAAATTTTATCTAATCCCAAGCGGTCTTCACTAATGATACCATCGATCCCGCCATCATTTGTTTTTCCAATAGCTTTAGCCGCATCTTGATGAGACCCGCCATAGCCCATAGCAACCAATAAATCTACCACAAGCTTCTCAAAAAACTGAGGCGAGTTATTTTTTATTAAATTCAAAAGTTCTGGTTTTAATGAGGAAATCAGTATATTTGATGTTTTATCTATAATTTCTTCAGGTGTTTGAGTCTTTTCAATACTTTTGATTTGCTCATGTAAATTATCTGTCTTCAAATTTTCAGAATTACCTAATTTAAAATCAGAAAAACCTTCAAAATCCATTAAATATTCATTAGTGATCGAATTAAGTTTAGATAAATCAATATTTCTACCTAATTGACTTAATTCACAGAATGCTCTTTGAGGTTGATTAACTAAACCTGCTTTGACTAAATATGTTTTTGCCCAAGATACCCTATCTCTAAAAATATTTTTACCACTAGGTAATGTCGTAGAAAGTTCTTCTTCCGTTAATCCTGATCTTAATGCCAACATTTCTGCAACAACTGAAATTTTAATAGCTTTCTGTTGCTCAGATAATAATTTCATCAACGGCAACATCAATTGATCATATGTTGGTAAAGTCATAGGAGTTTTTGAAAATATTTTAATAAATTATATACAAAAAAAGAGCGCCTTAGCGCTCTTTTAAACATTATTTTTTTCACTGCCGCGAGCATAGCTCTTGGCGTAAAATCGGCAAAATGCGTTGCATTTTGAAAGCCCGATTTTACTCCCATTCAATCGTAGCTGGTGGTTTAGATGAAACATCATAAACCACACGAGAAACATCTTTGATTTCATTCATGATACGTGTTGAGATTTTATCAACAAGATCATAAGGAAGATGAGCGAAACGTGCTGTCATAAAGTCAACAGTCTCTACTGCACGAAGCGCAATTACCCATGCATAACGACGACCATCACCAACAACACCAACAGATTTCACAGGTTGGAATACAGCAAAGGCTTGAGCTGTTTTGTCATACCAACCACTTGCACGAAGCTCTTGCATAAAGATGTCATCAGCAAGACGAAGAATATCAGCATATTCTTTTTTCACTGCACCCAAGATACGCACGCCCAAACCTGGACCTGGGAATGGATGGCGATAAAGCATTTCATGCGGTAAACCTAAAGTTGTACCTAGACGACGTACTTCATCTTTAAATAAATCACGGATTGGCTCAACCAATTCAAAAGCCAAATCTTCTGGTAAACCGCCCACATTGTGATGCGATTTGATCACATGAGCTTTACCTTGTTTGCTTGCAGCAGATTCGATCACGTCAGGATAAATCGTACCTTGAGCTAAAAATTTCACGCCATCAAGTTTACGTGCTTCTTCAGCAAATACTTCGATAAACTCACGACCGATGATTTTACGTTTTTTCTCAGGATCAACTTCACCAGCAAGCGCAGTCAAGAAACGCTCTTCTGCATCAGCACGAATCACGCGAATACCCATGTTTTTAGCAAACATGTCCATCACTTGCTCGCCTTCGTTCAAACGAAGCAAACCATTATCTACAAATACACATGTCAATTGATCGCCAATCGCACGGTGTAAAAGTGCAGCCACTACAGATGAATCCACACCACCTGAAAGACCTAAAAGAACTTTTTCATCGCCGATTTGTTCACGTAATTGTTGTACGCGAAGCTCGATGATATTTTCAGAATTCCAAAGACCACCACAACCACAAATTTTGTGAACAAAGTTTGAAAGAAGTTGTTCACCTTGCGCTGTATGAGTCACTTCAGGGTGGAATTGAACCCCATAAAAACGACGAGTTTCATCAGAAACTGCAGCAAATGGACAACTTGGCGTACTTGCAGTCACTTTAAAGCCAGCAGGAACTTGTGCGACTTTATCACCATGGCTCATCCAAACTTTCAGTTGATTGTTGCCATCGTCCAAATCACCGATCAATTGATCACGTGCTTGAATATCAACTTCAGCATAACCAAATTCGTGAACAGTGCCTGCTTCTACTTTACCGCCCAATTGTTCTGACATGGTTTGCAAACCATAGCAAATACCCAATACTGGCACACCTAAGTTAAATACAACTTCTGGCGCGCGAGGACTACCTTCTTCATGAACACTTTCTGGTCCACCTGATAAGATAATACCGTTCGGGTTAAATGCACGAATGTCTTCTTCAGACATATCAAAGGCATACATTTCAGAATAGACACCAGCTTCACGTACACGACGCGCAATCAGCTGACTATATTGAGAACCGAAATCCAAGATCAAGATACGGTCTTGGGTAATTTGAGTATTGGTAGTCATGACAAACAACTATGCAGGGATCGGAAATAAGCGCTGTATTCTAGCATTTTTATTCACTTTACGCATATCTTTCGTACACGTTTAACGATCCGCACTTTAGGATAAATTTTAAATAAAAAAATGCATAAAAAAAGCGCCCGAAAGCGCTTAATTTTCATGTTATTTTTTGAGTAATAAGGCAAATTATTTTAAATGTAATATTTCAATCTCTTATTTCAAAACGGCTTCAAAACTGTTTTTAAAACCTTATTTTTCAATAAAATGATCAAGACTCAATTTACCCGCACCTTGCAACATAAGGAAGAAGAAACCACCAGCCATTGCAAAGTTTTTCATGAAATTGATCGCATCTTCAGCACCATGATGGAAAATAAAGGCAGTGATAATACTAAATACACCTAAGCCGAGTGCTGCAAAGCGAGCTTGGAAACCAAATAACAAGGCTAAACCACCACCAAATTCAACTAAAATAGTGACAGGTAATAAGGCAGCAGGAACACCCATCGATTCCATATATTGAGTCGTTGCGGCATAAGCTGTGATTTTTCCCCAACCTGCAACGAGGAAAATATATGCCATTAAGATACGGGCAATCAGGGTGATGACTGCGTTTACTGTTGGTTGTTGAACTGCATTTTTTACTAGAACATTTGGGTTAAACATTTTCTGACCTATATTTGAATTTTGCTTAATCGATGAGCACATAATAAGAAATTCATTTATGAGATACAGCCCTATAAAAAAGACTTGTTGTTGCAAAAATAGAATGATAATTGTTGTATTTTTTTGATATTTGATACTGACTTTAGTAGATTTGACTGCTAGGATTTAGGCACACTTTTGCGCTACTTTCATACCATGAACTTGTTTGATTTTATATTACACGTAGACCAACATCTTTCTGAATTTATTACAAATTATGGCACGTGGATTTACGGAATATTATTCCTGATTATTTTTGTTGAAACTGGTTTAGTGGTCATGCCCTTTTTACCGGGTGATAGCCTACTCTTTGCCGCAGGTGCTTTGGCTGCTTCTACTGGCGCAATGAATCCGTGGTTACTTGGCTTTATCCTATTTGTGGCTGCTGTCTTAGGTGACACGCTCAATTATCATATTGGCAAATTTATTGGTCCACGTGTTTTTGAAATGCACAATCGTTTTATCAATAAAGAACATTTGATGAAAACGCATTATTTTTTTGAAAAACATGGCGGTAAAACGATTATTATTGCGAGATTTTTACCGTTTATCCGTACCTTTGCGCCATTTGTAGCAGGTGCAGGAGAAATGCATTATCGCAACTTCCTTATTTTTAATATGGTCGGTGCGGCACTTTGGGTGGGTTCATTTGTCACCATTGGTTATTTATTTGGTAATTTACCAGTGATTAAAGATAACTTCACACATTTGATTTTCGGTATCATTATTTTAAGTGTATTGCCGGGCATTATTGGTTATATTCGCCATAAATTTTTCAATAAAAAACAGAAAGTGACTCAAGACAGTAAATAATTTCAATTAAATAAAAGTATAAAAAAGGGCTGAAAAATCAGCCCTTTTTTTATTTTGTAACGACTTGTCGTTTTGGTACATAAGCGCAGTTTTTAAATTGAGCTGCTTGTGAAAGCGCATCCTGCTGACCGTATAAACGTGAAAGCTCAGTATTTTTAGTATTTGAAGATTGTCCCATGTTGACAGAGACTGATGGTCCGAAGCCCCAGCCTCCACGTCCCCAACCACCGCCTAAGCCAACACCAACGCCCATACCTGTTCTTTTTGCAGGTTGTACACCATTATCAATGATTTGCTGAATACGGCTAAATTCACTCGATAATTGGGCACAATTGTATGCTTGATACTGAGTTGGCGAAACGTAAGTTGGTTTAACCGTTGTCGCACATGCACTGAGTAATAGTGCGCTTATTGCCAAAAGGCCTAAAGAATTTTTTTTCATAGCAAACTCAAACTTATTGTTTCTCTATCTCATTGAACAATAATTGATAGCTCTGCGTCAATTTATGTTCTGGTGATAAATAAATAAGTGGTTGATTTTTATGATGTGATTCTTTCATCAAAACAGATGGTGGCAACATGCTCTTGAGTACTGGTAGGCCTTCGTCTTTCAATTGTTGAACAACTTCACGTGGCAATCGAGCCTGAGCTTGAAATTGATTGACCACGATACCTTCTATTTCCAAGCGATCATTGTGATCATCCTGCGTTTCGATGACATTTTCGATGAGCGTTTGTAGTGCCCGTTTAGAAAATACATCACAATCAAACGGAATCAGTACTCGATCAGCCGAAATCAACGCAGATAAGGTAAAAAAGTTAAATGCAGGCGGAGTATCAATATAAATACGGTCATATTGCCCAATCAATGTTTGCAATGAATCACGTAATTTATAAATCTTATGTTTGGCTTCTAGGGCATGCTCTAAAGCACCTAAAGTCGGGCTAGCAGGCAATACATCGAGGTTTTTGAAGTTTGATTGATGAATATATTGGCTAAAATCTTTATTTCGAGACTTCAAGATCGAACCGAGCGCATTTCCAATCAGCCCTTTTTGTTGAGTCGTGCCCAATACATCTTGGAAAAAGTTTTCGATATTGGGTTCAAGTGCAGTTTTATCCGCAGAATAAGTTGCCGATTCACCTAAAATATATTGGCTAGAATTGGCTTGAGGGTCTAAATCAATCAGCAATGTTTTTAAATTTTGCTTTGCGCTGATTGCCGCTAGATTGACAGCAATACTGGATTTTCCTACTCCACCCTTTTGGTTAAAGACCACACGTGTAAGCATAATTCCCTCAAAAAATTACAGTTTTGGCTTGTAAGCAGTTTAACCTAGACTGCTTACAAAGAGGTGAATTATGTCTAACAATTAGCCAAAAACAGGCTTAATCTGCACCAATCCAATGATGGCAATATAAGCAATAAAGGCGAGCGTAAGCCCTGCACGGCGTTGCACCATTAAAATATTATTATCTTTTTTATAGGCTTTGATTAGCGATGAAAGCAATACGAGAAATAAAATGATCTTTGCATAAAACCAATTTTCAACTTTAAAGTGCTTCATATAAAGTAAAATCCCGCCAGTCACCACTAAAATGGTTAAAGCAGAATGCTGCACAGCCACATAAAGTTTTCGTTTATTTTGGTTAGGTTGATCATCTTCAATTCCTTTAAACAAAGTCATTGCTCTCAGAATTAAAACAATCAAAAGTAATAGCACTGCAAAAATATGCAATCCAATCAATAGCGCATGTTGGTCCATTCTGTATTTCCGTTAAGCTTTGGGTGCATGAGCACATTCTGGGCTTGCAGGTGCATCACCTTTCCATTCACTTGGAATATAGGCATGTATTGCGAGCGCATGTATTTTACCCGGACTGAGTAAATCGGCTGCTTCTGCATATACTTTTTGATGGCGCTGTACTAAACGTAATCCTGTAAAGATTTCACTCACAATAATCACTTTAAAATGTGATTCTTTTCCAGGGAAATATCCGCCATGACCTGCAGATTCATTAATCACTTCTAAATGTGTTGGCGTTAAGCTATTTAAACGCTCAATCAATTGTTGCTCTAAGGTCATAATTTCCGCCCTGAGTGTTGAAAAAAGTATCTTAACCATAGCTTTCTATTTTTGCTATGGCAAATAGCTTTGATTATTTGAATGATTTTTAATGAGTCTTTGCCTATTTGATCAACATTTTGGCTATTTTGAGCAGTTGGCCTATGCAATCTGTTTTTATTTTATTCAATCAATCACATTAGTTGTAAAAAATTGTTGACCCTGATTTTTGTTAATGTATTATAAGCGGCATGCGGGAATAGCTCAGTTGGTAGAGCATAACCTTGCCAAGGTTGGGGTCGGGAGTTCGAGTCTCCTTTCCCGCTCCAGATTATGGTTTGTTTTAAGTGTAAGTTTTAGCAAAAACTGCTCATGGTGTTTAGCGGGAATAGCTCAGTTGGTAGAGCATAACCTTGCCAAGGTTGGGGTCGGGAGTTCGAGTCTCCTTTCCCGCTCCAGATTCAAAAAGCCCTCATCGAAAGATGGGGGCTTTTTTATTGTTGATTTTATTATATTTTTTGAAAATTCCCCTGTCTTTGTTAGTCTATTCAATAAAAAAATATTCTTAAGATAATTTGTATTTTGTGACCAAGATGTGACCATAGCGTGCCCACGACAATAAAAATGGTCTCAATTGACCTTAAATGCCCTCAATCGATCACCACTTTCAGAGCCTTTTTTGAAGGCAAAAAAGCAACCTGTTCTCTTCCAAACAATGTACTTTTTACCAAATGATCAAGGATTTGTGACCATTTCACTTTTTGATGTGACCATTTGTGACCAAACTAGTCTTTATCATTTTGATTATTATCATTTTTTTTGAAAATCAATAAATCACCTACTTCCACATCTAATGCAATACAAATTTTATCAATTGTCTCAAAATCAATCCGTACAGATTCATCATTATAAAGTTTATGTAAAGTAGATTTATTAATTCCAGTACTTCTCACCAAATCAGCAACCTTAAGTTTCCTTTCTGCTAATAGAACTGCCAAGTTTGAAATAATCATAAAATTTCCCAGTTAAATCATAAAAAGTACTTGCAAAGACATAAAAATATGATAATTTATGTCTTAGGAATAATTTTTCCTAGTTACCTAGTAAAAAATATGAGGCTCTATTATGTCATATACCTATCTCACAGCCCAGCAACTGGCTGAAAAAATCCAGTACGACGCTCGTACTATTCGTAACCAAATGAAGGACAGCATCTTCATTGAAGGGGTTCACTACATCCGTCCTTTTGGTGGTCGCAAGATTCTTTTTGTTTGGGAACGCATTGAAACAGAAATGCTTAAATTCACTGGTTTAAGCATGGATGCTCTGCAATAAAGCTTGGGAGGTTTAATTGATGGCTACCATCCGGGAACGAAGTGGCAAACTGATTGCCGATTTTCGCTACATGGGCATCCGTTGCAGAGAAACAACCAATCTTGAAGACAATGCCTATAACCGTCGCATTTTAAAAAAACGTCTCGAACAGCTTGAGGCAGAAATCACACTGGGAACTTTTGAATACGAAAAGTACTTTCCCAAAAGTAAACGTGTCGATGAATTTAAGGAAAAAAGAAGTCAACAAATCGCTGTACAAACCAAGGTTCCTCTTTTTAAAGAGTTTACTGCGCTGTGGTTTAAGCAGAAACAGGTTGAATGGAGAACATCCTATCAACACAAGGTTTCAATTATTATTAAAAATTATTTGATTCCTGCTTTTGGTAATCAGGTTCTCTCAAAAATCAAGAAGTCAGACTTGCTGAACTTCCGTGCATCCCTCGCCAAAGTGACTCACGGAAAAGATCAGACAAGCCTGAAAGCATCGCGGATTAATCAAATCATGACGCCTTTACGTATGATACTCAATGATGCAGCTGAACGATACGACTTTGAATCGCCTTATAAAAATATTAACAATCTGAAGGAAAGCAAGATTGAAGTCACACCTTTTTCTCTGGAAGAGGTGCATAAAATTCTTAGCACGGTGCGTGAAGACTTCCGCCCCTATTACACCATTCGCTTTTTTACGGGTATGCGTACCAGTGAAATCGATGGTCTGCAATGGAAAAATATCGACTTACAGCGTCGTGAAATCCATATCAGAGAAGCGTTAGTGAATGGTGTTCTTGGTGGAACCAAAACTTATGGCTCTGACCGCACGATCCAGATGAATGACCGGGTTTACCAAGCTTTTCTGCAACAGAAAAGCTTAAATAATGGTAAATCAGAGTTTGTATTCTGTAATCGTGACGGTGGACCTCTCGATTATCGTCTGGTGAATAAACGTGTCTGGCATCCGATCTTGCGATTTCTAGGATTAAAGCCTAGAAGAGCCTATCAAACACGTCATACCGCAGCAACGCTCTGGCTGTCGGCAGGAGAAAATCCTGAATGGATCGCACGTCAATTGGGACATTCAACGACTGAAATGCTATTCCGGGTCTATAGCCGCTACATACCCAATGTTACCCGTCGTGATGGCAGTGCATTTGAAGCCATGTTGGAAAAACTAAATACAGAGGAGCTTGCACATGAATAGTAAAGCTTTCTTTGGTGGTGTGGTCGTCAGTCCTGAAGCAGATATGGTGGCTCGTGAATTAATCCATGAGCTACACATTCCCAAACTGCACAATCTGGCATTTCTACTCAAAGTTAACAAATGCTTCGATGATCATCAGGCGTTGAGACTTTGGCTACAGCGAATGCTGGATGATGGACAAGCCCATTACGATGATTTAGCCCAACAGGCCCGCATCCGGTTAATGAGCCTGGCTCCCTGATCTAATAAATATACAAGGTCATCTACTTGATGACCTTAGCCCCTCTATACCTATAAAAAGGTGAACACATGCATAAAGATATTTCAATTTGGATGCCACTATATATTGGCGACTTACAGGCGAAATTTGCACGAATGACAGCAGAACAAATTGGTGCGGCACTGCTGTTAATGATGGATTTCTGGAAAAATGGTGCTATTCCTCATGACCTGGCGACAGTATGTAGCATCACAAAATTATCGCAAAATACCAAGGCTAAAACCTTGTTGAATACGCTGTTGGCCCTGGAATTGTTTGAAATTGAATCTGAGCAGATTCATTCAAATTTTTTAACCAGTTTAAAAAGCCAGGCATTGCAAAATCAGCAAATGAAATCTGATAAAGCTAAAAATGCAGCTCAAGCACGTTGGGGAAAATCCGCAAGTAATGCTCAAGCATCAGCCAATCAACAAAAAGTAAATACTCAAGCAAATCATGAGCATAGCCCGAGTATTACTCAAGCCATGCTTGAACCATGCCCTTCATCTTCATCTTCATCTTCATCTTCAAATTTTGAAGAAAAAAATGAGGTTTTTTTAGAAAATTCCAAATGGATTTAGGAGAAGGATCATGAATACCATGCTTAAAACGCTCCAGTTGCGCGCAGAAACAACAGAAACACTTTGCCCTACCCATCATATACCCCTGATGGAAATTGCCGGTCACAGGCTCTGTAAATTGTGTGCGAAAGAAACCGTCCATCACTCACATGCAGCCTATGCAGATGAGCTGCAACAGCGATTGCTACAACAGAAAATCAAAAACTCAGGGCTCAATAAACGCTACCTGGATCGTGGCTTCAAGAATTATGTAGTTGCCTGTCCTGCACAAGACAATGCCATCAAACTATGTCAGGCCTTTGCACAGCAGATTATTTCTGACCACAACCCGAACATGTTGATGATTGGTACACCAGGTACAGGCAAAACCCATCTGAGTGCATCAATCATTCGCAACATTCTACATAACAGTACAAAATCTGCACGCTACTATACCAGTGCAGAAATTGCTCAAAAAATGATGGACACCTGGTCAGATGCTTCACGCTCTGAAAAGGAAGTTATCGAGCATTTCTCCAGTTTTGATTTATTGGTGATTGATGAATATGGCTTGCATGACCGGCATGAGAAACGTCTGGAGATGGTGCATAAAGTTCTGTATAGCCGTTATGACAATATGAAGTCCACACTGCTAATTTCCAATTTCACATTACAGAATATGCAGCGGGATTTAGGTGTCCGATTATGGTCACGCTTACACGAGAATAATTTAATTACGATACCATGCTATTGGGAAGACAACAGGCTTCTTCCTTAAAAGAAGCAATCATAATAAAAGTGTAAAACCATCCAATATGGTTTTACACTCTAAAATCTATTAAATCATCCATTGTAAAAATAATTATATTTAAAAAAAGTTGCTTTAAAGCCACTTTTTAAATCAACTAAAAATTAATATAATGTTTACCATATTTATAAAAATGCAATATACTTATAATATATAAAATATTAATTTCTAGGAAAAAAGATGAAATTTACTGCGAACAAATTCTTAATTCCATTAAGTCTAATTATATTACTAATAAGTTTTTTAATCATTTTATACCGACTTTCCATAAATTAGATAAAATAATTCAACATACTTAACCTGAATCTCGGATAAGGATTTTTCTTCAAAAATAAAAATAAAAATAAAAAGATAAACGTTATTTTAGGATTAACTTTTACAGATATTAGATTAAATTGCAGAGCTTTTTATGATCAAAATGATCGATCAGCTCAAAGATGAATGGTCTTAACTCCTTAAGCAGGATTCAGGTTACTTAATTAGATCTCTTTCATAAGTCATTTTTCACTCAATTCCATATGGTAAATTCCAGCGATTAAGTTGAATCTCAGACCGAGTCTCTTACCTCTATTTCGGTAACGGTCAGCTAGAATTTTAAAGGTCTTAAGTCGACCAAATACGTGCTCAATCCCGATTCTTCTTCTGTTAATCTCTTGGTTATACATTTTAAGCTGAGGATCTAACTTACAGTGCCGTTTGGCTTTTAACGGCAATAGGCTCTTAGTGTAAAAACAGCATAAATTCCTTGATAGCCTTTATCTGCAAGGATAAAAGCCCCTTCAGGAATTTGATTTAAATTGCGTTTGAGCAACTCGAAATCATGCACTGCACCGGGACTGCTACATAAACTAAGAATTTGCTGAGTTTTATAGTGAATCATGGCCTGTACTTTAAAGGTATGCGTCTTTTTCTTGCCGCTATAGCTTTTCTTCTGTTTTTTTAGGTCTTTGTATTGGAATTTCTGTGGCATCCACGATGACAACATTCCAGTCTATACCTTCACCTGCAGGTAAATTCTTCGGTAAATTGAACAGGTTTGACTGAATTAAGCAGTCTTCCACATGACGTACAATTCGCGAAGCTGTTGGCTCTGAAACACCATAGCTTGTTGCAATGTGAAATAAAGTTCGATACTAGCGCCAATAGCTCAGACACAGAAGAACCTGGTCTTCGAGACTTAGCTTGGATAGTCTACCTTTAGCAGGAACCTGCTTCTGTAATTGTTCCACCATTACATAAAAGGTTGACCATGAGATGCCTGTATATCGCTTAAACTGTGTTTCAGAAAGCTTCTTCGAATCGATGTGTTTCATCAGCAGATTATGCATTAATGCTAAAAAATCCGGGGTACAAATATTAATCAAAAAGATGATCGCTTTTTTGATTTATGAAAGAGATCTATTAACTTGAAATTTTTACGCATCTTAAATTGATAAAATCCGATTTAACCAATTTAAAACCGGATTTTTTTATCAAATAATATCACCTAATAACATCTGTTGTGCATTATGAGGCTTTTGATCTTCTGTCGAGATGTTACGACACCAACTACCATCACTTTGCAATAACCATGATTGCTGATTATCCATTAAATAATTTTCTAACCCTTGCTGATAAATTCTTTTTTTGAGTCCAGTATTTTCAATAGGAAAGCACACTTCAACACGTTTAAATAAATTACGCTCCATCCAGTCAGCACTAGAACAATACACACGTGTATCACCATTATTGTAAAAATAATAGACACGAGTATGTTCAAGGAAACGTCCCACAATCGAACGGACACGAATATTTTCTGACAGTCCTGCTAGACCTGGACGTAAACAACAAATAGAACGAATTATTAATTCTATTTTCACACCAGCTTGAGAAGCTTCGTATAATTTATTAATCAATTGAACTTCGGTTAGTGCATTGACCTTAATGATAATTTTTGCCGGTTTCCCTGCTTTCGCAAGCACAATCTCATTTTCAATAAAATTCATCAACTGACTATGCAAAGTAAATGGTGCATGTAGAAGTTTCTTTAACTTCACCATTTTGCCCATACCGGTTAATTCTTGAAAAATACGATGTACATCTTCACACAAATCTTGATTGGTCGTTAATAAACCGTAATCAGTGTAAATTTTGGCATTGCCAGCATGATAATTTCCTGTACCTAAATGTGCGTAGCGCACCAGTTTTTGATTTTCTCGGCGTACCACCAAAATCATTTTGGCATGAGTTTTATAGCCGACAATGCCATATACCACCACAGCACCCGCTTCCTGTAAAACATTGGCAACAGCGATATTGGACTCTTCATCAAACCGTGCCCGTAATTCAATCACTGCGGTGACTTCTTTACCATTTCGTGCCGCCTCAGCCAAAATTTGCACAATTTCTGAATTTGCACCGCTACGGTATAAGGTCTGTTTAATGGCCAAAACATGCGGATCTTGCGCGGCTTCACGTAATAATCGAATTACAGGGGAAAATGATTCAAAAGGATGATGCAATAAAATATCTTGTTTCTGCATCGCACTGAAAATATTTGCAGATTTTTTCAGTATTTTTGGAATCACAGGAGTATGTGGCTCATAGCGTAAATATGGGCGTTTAAAATCCGAGACCAATCGAGCCAAATTAACAGGCCCGTCGACACGATACAATTGATGCGTATCCAAATCGAATTCTTTGAGTAAGTATTCATAAATATGTGTTGGACAATTTTTATTGACCTCCAAACGTACTGCCCGACCAAAACGGCGTGAACTGAGTTCGTCTTTTAAGGCTTCCGCTAAGTCTTCAACATCTTCAGTTAACGTTAAATCTGCATTTCGGGTTACTCTAAATTGATAGCAACCCGTTGCCGTCATTCCCGGAAATAAATCAGACACATGAGTATGAATAATTGAAGAGAGCATCACATGATGCTCTTTGCCTTCGGTCAACTCATCTGGCAAACGCACCACACGTGGCAATGAACGTGGTGCAGGAACCACTGCCAAATCGATCTGACGGCCAAAGGCATCCTTACCTTCCAAAGTCACAATGAAATTAAGTGATTTGTTGACCAAGCGTGGAAAGGGATGCGCAGGATCTAAACTTATTGGTGTTAAGGCTGGTGCAACCTGTTCCTGAAAATATTTTTTGACCCAATTAGATTGTGCTTGAGTTAACTCTCCACGTCTTAAAAAGCTGATGCCTTCTTCTCTTAACTGCGGAAAAATTTGCTCATTTAAAATTTGATATTGGCGTTCAATCGCAGCATGTGCTGTCTCCGAAATTTGATGTAAAATTTCTTGTGGGGATAAACCATCAGCCGTTTGTATGTCTCGCTCTTGAACAAAATGTTCCAACATAGTTGCAACACGAATTTCAAAAAACTCATCTAAATTTCTAGAAAAAATTAATAAAAAATTCAATTTTTCTAAGAGTGGATTTAAAGGATCGACCGCTTGTTCTAAGACACGTAAATTAAAATCTAAAATTGACAACTCGCGATTAATATATCGCTCAACTTGACCATATACCGGGGGGGAGGCTTGTGTAACTACGGAATTCATATACTACCCATATTTCTTAAAAGCAATGCCATTTTTAGTTGGCTAAAAATAAATAGAATTACAAAACAAAAACTTAAATACCATTCTAAAATATTGAAAATAAATCCTAAATTTACTGAATAACCATCCAAAGTACCGCCATTAAAATCGCCATATGCAGCATTTGTGCGGGGGCAAAATATAGAAAATATTTCCCGCCACCAGTTAAAAATGCATTGATGCTTTTAGAAAATGCATGTGCAGCCAAACCAATCATCATAGCGTAGACCAACGTCATCTGCTGTGGTGTTCCTTGCATCACCACCGTTGCCATGGCGGCATGCACTTCAAATAAAGAAGCGAAGAATGCCCCAATAATCAAACCGCTATCACCCAACACTACATTCAAGCCATATACCGCTGCTTGAATCACTGTCAGTGTTACCACAATGATCAAGGCTTCCTTAATGCTGAACATACGACTGTCCATATGCGTAATATCATTTTGTGGTGTAGCCTGTTGACCCATCGTCGCTTTGGATGAATGAATTAACATCAAGGCAATGATCAAAAGCACTGCAATGCCAATACTGCAAGGCAACAATAAAACCTTAAACCAAGCAAAATTAATCCCTGCGACAATAATCAGCAGCTGTAACAGGGTCGCAATACAGGAAATTAAGCCTGCACCGGCATTAGATTTGGCTTCTGCTTTGCCTGAACGGACTTCCATGCCCAAACTGGCAATAGTTGCGGTGCTAGAAACAAAACCGGATGCCAAAGATGACAACATCAAGGCTTTATTGTTTGGCAAGAGACGTTTAGCAATATGTGCCAAGGACTGTACGCCTAAAATCATGATCAGCAGTTTTAGAATCACATATGGATTGAGTACTGTGCCCCACATTGCCTGATCCGGCATCAGTGGCAACGCAATTAAAATCAGTGCCAGTAAAAACAAACCGTCACGCAGTTCAAAATGCTGAATCCAATTGCCAGCAAAATAATGCAATGACTGCTTGCCCATTAAAATCAGACACAACACTACCGCTAACCCTGCAGCAAGCGGCACATTAAACACACATAATGCACCAATCAAATAGGTCATCAAAAATGCCAGTTCAGTGGTCGCACCAATATCCTGTTTTTGTTTAATCAGGCTATAAACACAAAAAGTCGTGACTGAAAATGCACCTAAGATACCTACTGCAAGATGTAGTAAAAAACATACTGCCCCAAGCAAGGCGCAAATGGTAAATGAACGCAGTCCGGCAAAACTGGGTTCACTTTCTTTACGATTATGCTTTTCTCGTTCTAAACCGATTAATAAACCGCAGCCTAATGCAGATACCATGACTCTCAATAATTCTTGAAAGGATAAATCTAGTAATACAGTATTCAATGTCTTAGCCTCAGCACAGCTGGATAAAAAATGCGATGAATCACATTCATCAAGACTCCTCTAAAAGACGCTCATACATCACATTAGAGAAACGATAGCTATGTGCAA
Source organism: Acinetobacter gerneri DSM 14967 = CIP 107464 = MTCC 9824 (assembly GCF_000368565.1). GTDB lineage: Bacteria > Pseudomonadota > Gammaproteobacteria > Pseudomonadales > Moraxellaceae > Acinetobacter > Acinetobacter gerneri. Next base: position 67,062 of record NZ_KB849538.1, read on the forward strand.
TTAAGCGATCCATCCAACGCTGTGCAGCTAATAATTCCACCCCTTTGGACGCGCTTAATTGATTTACTTCGGTATATTCCATGACTTTTTCGCGCATTTCGGCACGATGGCTACTGGTCCATTTTTTTAAGTGATTTAAATCGGCTCTAAGACTTTCAATGACTGACTGATCTGCTAACTGTTCTATATTTGAAAAGTAACTTTCTAAAATATTGCAATAATCTAGTGCTAACTGAAAAATTGCTGGTTGTGTTCGTAGCAATATCGCATTATCTAAACGCTCTAAATCATTATGTAAGACACGTACATAGACCATTACTCGCAGTAATGATAAGAATTTTTGTTTGAGCGCAGGATGCTCAGGAATCGCTATTTTTTCTAAATACTGCTCAATATGCTGAATAATCTCATTCAGCGTATTCAACTGTTGCTGTCTAGGTAATGTACCAGTCTGAAAAACCATTTGTAGAATTTTAAAAATCTCAAATATGCTGAAATATACCGCCTTTTCCGCGGCCTGTACTGCAATGGCAGGTACTTGCAAACTTCCATCATCCAGACTGTCTAAAATGGCAGGATTATTACTTGGCAACCATTGGATAATTTTCTGTTCTAAAAATTTCAGACTTGGCATAAACATACATGCCCCCAACACACTGAATGCTGTATGAAACATCGCGAGCATAATCACTTGATCAATGCTGCTGAAAAATGCACTGTGTTTAATCAACCAAAGAAAAAACGGTGCTAACAGGAAAAATGCAGCAATCGCACTCACGAGATTAAAAATCACGTTCACAGCAACTGTACGTTTGGCATTGATCGAAGCGCCAATCACCGAAATCACGGTAATGCTGACTGCACCAATATTTTGCCCAATCACCATATATAGCGCCTGCGGCAAGTCAATCGCACCACTGACTAAGGCAGCCATAGTCGCTGTAATAGATGCACTAGAGGACTGCAGCAGCATTGCCATAATGATGCCGATCAGCACCAAAACCAATTGTGACCACAAGCTGTCATAACCAAAAAAGGATAAATCTGAGTGTACAGCAAACCCCGCCATGGCTTTTTGCAAAACATCAATGCCAAAGAAAATCAGACCAAAGCCTGCAATCACAAGGCCCAATAAAGCCATTTGGCCTTTAGCGATGAGTTTAAGCAGAGCGCCTAAAGCAATCATCGGTAATGCCAACATGGAAATGGAAAATTTCATGCCCAAAAATGCCACAATCCAACCAGTACTGGTTGTGCCGATATTGGCACCAATCACTACACTCATGGCTTGCGTGAAACTGAGTACCCCTGCTCCGACAAAACCAATGGCGGCGACAATTGTTGCTGTAGATGAATGCACCAGCAATGTCATACCCAAACCTGACAGCATGGCTTTAAACGGCGTTGCCGTAAACCTTGTCAGTAACTCCTTCAAGGTCTGACCTGCAATTTCTTTAAGGCTATCAGTCAGTAACGTCATACCAATTAAAAATAGACCGACACCGCCACATAGTTCAGAGAGAATTTGAAGCACTACATTCCCCTATAAATTTCAAAAAAATTATGCTATTCAATGACATTTATTTAAATCTTGCACCATTGAATTATTATCAAAGAATAAAAAAAAAGCAGGCAGACTATTCAGGGAGTCATCTGCCTGCAAAAGGGAAACCCTTTACGCCATGGTATGAATCGTGTCTTTAAAGCGCTTCCAAGACACATAAAAAAACACTGACGCAATACCTAACAACCATACAAATGATGGCCACACCACATCGAATCCTGCATTACGGTATAAAATGGCCTGAGCCAAAGAGACGAAGTGTGTAGTTGGGGCAATCATCATGACCTGCTGCACTATTTCCGGCATGCTTTCACGTGGGGTTAACCCACCTGACAACATTTGCATTGGAATTAGTACCAACATCATTAGCAAGCCAAACTGCGGCATGGATTTCGAAACGGTTGCCATATAAATACCCATCGAAGTAGTTGCAAACAGTGTGAGTAAGGCGCCAAAGAAAAATAGCGGCAAACTGCCGTCAATCGGTACATGCAATACACCTTGAACCACGACTTTTAAGCCAACAAATGCAGCGATTAATACCACAAGACTCATTGACCAGACTTTGGACATCATGATTTCAAATACCGTTACTGGCATTACCATCAAATGTTCAATGGTGCCATGCTCACGTTCACGAATCAGCGCTGCACCAGTCAGAATAATTGAAAGCATTGCCACGTTATTAATAATCTGCATGACACTCATAAACCATTGCTTTTCAAGTGTTGGATTAAAACGCGAGCGTATCGCCAAATCTATAGGCAGATTAGTGACTTCACGGTTACGCAGCACATATTCATTCACTTCAGACTGAATCATCTGCTGAATATAGCCTGCACCCGACATAGCTTGAGTCATACGGGTTGCATCAACATTGACTTGAATCTCCGCACTTTCGCCAGACAACACATCTTGCTGAAAATTGGCTGGAATATTTACTGCAAAAGTAAACTCACCTGCATCCATACCCTCATCCATCGTGTTCAGCGTTGTCGTTTTACTGGTAAAATTTGGAGGATAAAATGCTGAAGAAATCCGTTCAGACAAAGTTGAATGATCCTCATCAACAATCGCAATCGGCGCCATATTCAATGTTTCTTTTACAGCAGTTGATGATGTGTAAACTGATACAGTAAAAGTGTAAATAATTAACACTAGCATGATTGGATCACGCCAGAGACTCCAAAGCTCTTTACAGCCGAGCTGATAGATATTCTGTAATTTTGTGAACATCTTATTGCTCCTGTTTCTTCAGCAAGGCAATAGCAGCAAACATTACTACCGGAACAGCCATGGCAATGATCCAAATGGCCTGTTTCAAATCATCAAAGCCCAAACCTTTATTAAAAATTCCACGACTGATATTGACCATATGCGTTGCCGGATAAATTTCCCCAAACCAGCGTCCAAACCCTTCCAAAGACGATACAGGATTGATAATTCCAGCAAACTGCATAACTGGTATCAAAGTCCCAATCATGACTAAAAACATTGAAGCAATCTGGCTTTTGGTAATAGTAGATGCCAATAGCCCCATACCTGTGGCAAAAATTACAAACAAAAAAGAAGTTAAGGTCAGAGCAAAGAAGCTACCTTTTACAGGTACATCAAATAAAGTAACCATGACCAAACACATAAGGAAATAGTTCAGCATTGCCAACAAAATATACGGAATCTGTTTACCAATTAAAAATTCTGTTCGCGTCACTGGTGTGACATACAAATTCACAATCGAACCTAATTCTTTTTCTCGCACCACAGATAAAGCAGTCAGCATGGCAGGAATCAACAGCAGTAATAAAGGCAGTACTGCGGGCGACATTGCTGGCAAACTTTTAATATCTGGGTTATAGCGGTAGCGGGTTTCAACACTCACAGCGCTAGATGTTTTATAACCACTTTGTTCTAATGCTTTTTGCATCAGCCAATACGTGTGAATCCCCTGCACATAACCTTGCACAGTTTCTGCACGCTGTGGCATCGCACCATCAATCCACGCAGCGACTTGCACCTGTTCACCACGAGCAACATCACGAGCAAAATTTGGCGGAATTTCTATCGCCAAGGAAATATCCCCACTACGCATACGCTGATCAATATCATCATAGCTTTGCAGCGATGGTTGTTCGATAAAATAGCGCGACCCTGCAATACTCATGCTGTAGTTTTGACTTAAGCTCGTTTGGTCACGATCCAGCACAGCGAATTTGAGGTCTTCAACATCCATGGTGATGCCGTAGCCCATGACCAGCAGTAAAATTAATGACCCCATTAAAGCCATGGTGGCGCGAATCGGATCACGCGCCAACTCCAAAGATTCACGCCAGGCAAAACTCAATAACCGGCGCAAACTGAATTTTTTTGGCTTGGCATTCAGTTCTTTACTGCCATTTGTTTCAGCAATACTTTCCGCCAAATCATTGGGCTGATCTTTAGTGCCTGCACCAGCATCAATCAAATAACCGATAAAAGCTTCTTCAAGTGTTTCAGCATGGCGGTTTTTAATCAGCTGTGCTGGTGACGCACTGTCAAGCACCCGTCCAGCGTGCATCATTGACATTCGGTCACAGCGCAAGGCTTCATTCATAAAATGCGTTGAAATAAAGATCGTGACCCCATCATTACGCGACAAATTGATTAAATAGCGCCAGAAATTATCACGCGCAATCGGGTCAACCCCAGATGTTGGTTCATCCAGAATTAAAATTTCAGGATTATGCACCAGTGCCACTGCGAGTGATAAACGCTGACGAACCCCCAAGGGCAAATCATCAGGCAGTTTTTCTTTCACATTCTCAAGATCAAAACGCTCGAGCATCAGTTGTACACGCGGCTCAATTTGCTCTTGTGGCACATGAAATAATTTGGCATGCAATACCAAATTCTGCACAATAGTCAGTTCGCTATACAGGGAAAAAGCCTGCGACATATAGCCCACACGACGCCGGGTTTCAATATTGCTGCCTTCAACGGGCTGACCAAACAGCCATGCCTGCCCTTCCGATGCTTCTAAGAGGCCCGTCAGCACTTTCATGGTGGTAGATTTACCGCAGCCATTTGAACCTAGAAAGCCAAAAATCTCACCACGTTTAATTTGAAAATTAACATGATCTACAGCAGTAAAATCTCCGAATTTTACTGTTAAATCTTTCGCTTCAAGTGCAAAGGTATCTGAACCATAATCCGGCAAGGGCGGGATCACGACAGGTTCATAACCGGCTTTTTTTTCTTCTGGCAGCAATTTAATAAATGCATCTTCTAAGCTGATGCTTTGGGTTTGACTGAGCAGCTCCTGCGGTGTGCCAGTTTTTAAAATTTCCCCATCATCCATCATGGCAAGCCAGTCGAAACCTTGTGCCTCATCCATATAAGCAGTAGCAACAATTACACTCATATGTGGACGAACTTTGCGAATACGGTTAATTAATTCCCAAAATTGCGCTCGCGCCAAAGGGTCAACCCCTGTTGTAGGCTCATCTAAAATCAGAAAATCCGGATCATGAATTAAAGAGCAGCATAGACTCAATTTCTGCTTCATCCCGCCAGAAAGTTTTCCTGCTGGGCGATCTAAAAAATTGTATAAACCTGTACTCTTGGTCAGTTCATCAATTCGTTTGCGGCGCTCGATGGCATCATGTCCAAATAACCGGGCCACAAATTGTAAATTTTCTTCAACAGTTAATGTTTTATAGAGGTTTTTTCCTAGACCCTGAGGCATATAGGCAATATATGGGCAGACCTGAATTCGATGATATTTATCTGCAATATCACCACCCAAGACTGTTACTTTCCCCTGCTGCACAATTTTAGCACCTGACAACAAAGCCAATAAGCTAGATTTACCTACCCCATCTGGACCGATCAAACCAATCATGCAACCTGCAGGTAACGTTAACGACACTTTATTAAGCGCGACTGTTTTTCCATATTTCAGGCTGACATTTTCAATTTCTGCAACAAACGATCCTTTTTCAGATTGTTGTGTCATCATTTAGCTTTTTTCTCTAAAAATGTCGGCCACACTGCCTGATCATCAATTTTAATATATGCCACACCCGGCAAACCTGTTTTGACTTGTTCAATATTATTGTTTAATAAAGTGGGATCAATTTTCGCTTTAACACGGAACATCAATTTTTGGCGTTCGCTTTCAGTTTCCACCGATTTTGGTGTGAACTGTGCAGTATCTGCAACAAATGACACTTTGGCAGGAATCACCACATTTTTCGCGGCATCCAACACAATGCGAACTTCTGTACCAATGGCGATATGCCCTGCGACAGTTTCCGGCAAAAAGAAGGTCATATACACATCAGACAGATCAATCAGATTTAAAACACGTCCACCTGCTGCCACCAATTCACCCGGCTGTGCAACACGGAACTGCACTCTTGCTTTTAATGGAGCACGTAATTGCGCATCATCCATATCAAATTTAATACGTTCAATCGATGCTTTGATTGCGTCAACTTGAGAGTGAGCCGCTGAAACTTGACTTTTAGAGGCCACGATCGCACCTTGCGCACTTTGCACTTGTGCTTTAGCTGCGCTTAATACCGCTGCTACTTGCTGTGCAGAGGCACGTTCATCATCGAGTTGCTGCTTTGATGAGGCTCCCTCTTTGGCTAAAACCTCAGTACGCGCCAAACGGTTTTTAGCGGCCATCAATTCGGTTTCACGCTGCTGTACCATTGCCTCAGCAGCAGATTTTTCACTAATGCGCATTGACACTTGTGCTTCAGCAGTGGCAATTGCATCCTGTGCTTGACGCTGCTGGGCTTCCAATTCACGCAATTGGGCCTCTAAAGTAGAAATTTTAACCCGCGCCAAGATTTGACCAGGCTCGACAAAGTCACCTTCTTTAACCAAAATTTCTTCTAACTGACCAGATAGCTTACTAGATACGTTAATTTCAGTGGCTTCAATACGTCCATTGCCACTGACTAAGGCATCAGTGTCTGGCTTATTCATATTTTTCCAGATCAGATAAGCGACCAACCCTAAAACAACGATGAACCCAGCAATGGTTATTTTCTTAAAATTCATGTTTAATTACCCAATATTTTAAATTTTTTTTGCAAATGCGGTGTCACCACCCAAGGCAAAATAAAGACTGACATAGGACTGCATTAAGCTACTTTGCGTTTCAATCAATTGCTGTTCTGCACTAAGTAAATTGCGCTGTGCATCCAAAACGTCTAAATATCCCACAGCACCGTTGTCATAACGCAGTTGTGCCAGCCGTGCAGTTTCCTGGAAAGCACTGAGTCCTTGTTTCTGAATCCGTAATTGTTGATCTAAATATTTCTGTTGAACCAGTGCATCAGAGACTTCACGGAATGCGTTCTGTACCGTCTTTTCATACTCTGCCACTGCAATCTCTTTACGCACTTCTGCTAAGGTCAAATTATTTTTTAGACGACCCGCAGTAAAAATCGGCACACTGATACTTGGAGCAAACGACCAAACACTGCTGCCAGATTTAAATAAATCGTCTAAATCTGCACTGGCTGTTCCAAAACTGCCCGTCAGTGCGATACGTGGAAAAAATGCTGCGCGTGCCGCATAGATATTGGCATGCTTAGATTTAAGCATTGCTTCCGCAGCATGAATATCAAAACGGTTCAACAATAAGTCTGAAGGCAAACCCGTTTGTAGCATACTTGTTTTAAAAGTCACTTGATCTAAATCTGTTTTAGGCAAAGAAATCGGCTGTCCCACCAATTGCACTAAATAGTTTGCAGTCAGTGCACGGGATTTCTGTAATTCAGCCACCAAAGCTTGACCATTACTGAGCATTGTTTTTGCTTGCATGTATTCCACTTTAGAGCCTGCACCCACCTCAAAACGGCGCTTAAAAATTCGTACTGATTTTTCATAATTCTGTACAGAACGCTGAGCAAAATGGATACGTTTATCCAGTTCAGACAGCGTTAAATAACTTTGAACAGTCTGCTGCATAATACTATTGCGTGCTGCATGCACATTGCTTTCAACTGCAAGAAATTGCTGCAAAGCCGCTTCATTCAAGCTGCGGATACGACCCCACAAATCCAGCTCCCATTGGTTCATGCCAAGACCCACAGAATACTGACTGGATGTCACTTCTCTACCGACATAAGATAAGTCGGCAGGCACATGACTGCGTTCCATGCTCGCAGTACCACCTATATTGGGAAAAAGTTCAGCACGTTGAATATTATAAGCCGCTTGTGCTTCATGCATACGTAATGAAGCAATCTTTAAATCCTGATTCGCCACTAGTGCCAGATCGACAATATTAATAAGTTGTTGATCTTTGACATAATCAATCCAAGAAAGTGCTTGGTAAGAGTGCTGAGTTTGAATCGGATAATTATGAGATAAAGAAATTTTAGGCTGTTGATAAGGATCTATTTGTTGACAACCAGTAATACTGAATATAATTAAAAAACTACTATATTTTAATTGGGTAAATTGCATAATATTATTCACCCCAAAAATTAATAGAATGATACAAATGAGAATTTGAAAACATATTTTTTAAATGAATACAAACTAACTGCTTCAATCTAATTTCAATATTAAAATTAGGATCTACCATCCAGTTATGAACTAAACCCATCAATGATGTTTTAATAAAATCATGTACCATTTCAATATCTACATTTCGTGATAATTCCTCTAGAGCTAATGCTTCTTTAAGCCATTTAATAGTGTTTTCCTCACGCATATTATGAGATTTTACCAGACATTCATTTAAAATTTTATTTTGTTCTAAACCATAAAATCTCAACCAAAAATATGCTCTATATTTTTCACGATACAAATAAAAATCATCTGAAATACTTAAAATTAATGAATTAATAGCATCTAAACCATATTTATTATTAGTTGCAATTTTAGATTTCTCATTTAACCAGTTTTCCAAATAATTTAAAACTCGAACAAGTAATTGATCCTTAGAACCATAGCGCCTAGAAACTAAACCGCGACTGTATCCAGCATTCACACCTACTGCCTCTAATGTAACTGCATTAACGCCACCTTCTGATAGAAGCTTAATAGTCTGATTCACCATCTTAAAATCAGATTCAATTGCTCTAACCTGTGTCTTTTTCTTAAAAAAAGCATTATTCAAGTTTTCTTTATGTTCTAAAACAGTTGAAATCTCAAGACTCATAACAGCCCCCTTCCAAAGACATATAAAAATATTGCTGTCGACAACTTTTTCTTATAAATAATATAAACTTAAAATAAAAAAAGGTCAAAAATTAATATTTTAATATTTTAAATATCAATAAAAACAATAACTTATATTAACCACACTAATAAAAATAATAATTAAAAAAATACCGATCTTTTTAGTCAGTTTTGTTTTACTGGCACAAAAAAAAGTTGTTGCAAAACAACTTTAATCATAAAACAATAACATTGACTACAACTGAATTTATAATTATTTTATTAAAAATTTTTTAAACGAGACTTAAAATGAATTATCAAGACCTCTCCATTAAATTAATTCAAGAACAATATAAACTCAAGAATTCTAAATCAAAGAGTATATTAGTAATAATTGGCGGAATTGAACTAACGCGAAAAAATGAATCAATCAAAAAGCTAAGTGAATTAATGGATCCTAGATATTTAAAAATTAAGGCTGAAACCCCAAATAGAGTCAAAGAAAATAAATTAATTTGGCAACCATACATAAATGACATTCCAAAAAATGGACAAATCATGTTTTTTTATGGAAATTGGTATACTGATTTACTAGCGTCAACTATATTAAATGATGAAAAAATACAAAATAATGCATTCAACGAACACTTAAAGCGTATATATGAATTTGAAAGTTACTTAAAAAATAATAATGTAGATATTATTAAAGTTTGGTTTGAAGTTTCATGGAGCAAAGTAAAAATTCGCACAAAAAATATTGATATTATTAATAAAATCCAAAGAGTTCCACGTTTTACATGGGATGATTTTCCACAAAAAAAATGGAAAACTAAAACCTTATACAATCAAATTAAAACTTTAAGAAATAGATTCACCCACGATTGGGTAATCATTAATAGTGAAAACAATATAGAAAGAAATACACAGTTTTCTCAATTAATACTTAAACATCTAAAACTACCACCTGTACAAATTAAGAATAAATTAAAATATCAGGCGGCACCTATTCCTTCAAGTTTAACTCAAATAAAAAAAAGTGAAATTAGCCACATAGAGTATAAAAAAACCATTAAACAACTAGAAAGGAAAGTCGCAGATGTTCTACGTTATTCATCACATAACGTTGTATTAGTTTTTGAAGGTATGGATGCCGCAGGTAAAGGCAGTTCAATTAAGCGCATCATTAAATTTCTAGGGCTACACGAATATAATATTCATAGTATTTCAGCACCAGAAAATTTTGAACGATTACGTCCTTATTTGTGGCGTTTTTGGAATAAGCATTCAACGAATGGGGCACTTAATATTTTTGATCGCAGCTGGTATGGACGTGTACTTGTAGAACGTGTAGAAGATTTAATTAACCCAATAGAATGGCAAAATGCTTATGAAGAAATAAATCAGTACGAAAAACAACTGTCTGATACGAATACAATTGTTATAAAATTTTGGCTAGCAATTTCAAAAGATGAACAATTACGTCGTTTTTACATGCGAAAAAATACACCTCAAAAAAACTTCAAATTAACAGAAGATGATTGGCGTAATAGAGAAAAGTGGGATGCCTACTTACAAGCAGCATCAGATATGTTCAAATACACGAGCACAGATATTTCTCCTTGGTACATCATTGCCAATGATAGTAAATATGCTGCACGAATTGAAATTTTGCAAACTATCCTTCATAGCGTACAAAATAAAAATTTAGGTCACTTAGAAAACTTATAAGATTATATAAAGATATTTTATAATCAAATCAGGTGCCATTAGCATCTCGAAAGAATGAGTCCAAAAGCATTTGAAACAGCTTCAAAATGAGGCTGTCTCATACTGGGATAACTAGAGCTGTCCCCTATGAACTCAAAATAATAGCCCTCTAGGTAAAGAGGTCCATTTTAATTTTGAGGCTGTATTAATTTAATATTCAACTTCTTTCAGTTCTTTAGCTAATAAAAATTTCCAAGCTCCGTTTTTATCAGGCTTGAAACTATACCTCTAATGTGTAAATAAGGCTGAAAACTCGAGTGGGAGATTGATTGCTTAGAATATTTGTAACAATTTCTACCTGTTTCAATTTTTTAATTTCCTAAGTAAGAACCTCTATATCTTTAAATATACAGCATGTTATAGATTGTTATTTAGTTCTTAAAATTATATAAAAATAACAACATATTGTATATTAATTGTTAATATACACAAGATATAGGGTGGATCAACCTTGTTTAATATTTCAAAAAACTATAAGAATATTCACTTGATTATTTTTTACACTTTTTGGGGACTCTCATTTCTATGGGAACAGCTTTTGATTTTGATGAAGAATTTGGCATACCAAAAAAATTGTTGTGCAAAAATTTTAATAAAGTCCAAATCAGTGTACATCCTTATTTTTCTGGAATTTATCTTTGCTATCAAGAGGCTTTTAAATCCTTAAAAACTGATTTGTCTACATTAAATCCAAGTATCGAACTTCACGTATGGAAAGATCCTAATATCTCTGGTTTTACCATTACAAATAATTTTCAGTGGTTTATATATTGGTCTCAGCACATACCAAAAAGTATTAACTTACTTGTTCATTCTTTCCCTCAAAATGAGGAGAAAGTTGAACTATTAAAAAAAGAGGCAAGTTCAGAATTCATAAAATTTCTGTTCTTTTATCATGAACTGGACCGACTTAACCCTAAAAAAATGCAATCGCTGATTAATGCCCATATTTCATCTGAAGTTATCCTGGCTTTAAACAAAGAAAATTCTTTCAAACCTCACCGTACTATGAGCTTAGACCTGCTAGCAAAACTACTCTCATACACACGAAATCAACTGAATTACCGCAATAAAGTTATAAACCGGAAAAGACAAAATGTGCTTGATCAACTACAACAAACCAGTGGGATTGTGCAACAGCTTTTAAACAATGTGGACTTCGTTCTCACGCCAGATCAGCTATGGAAAACATAATGTCAGAACCTAACCCAAGCCGTCAAAATGCTGCTGATATTCCGCGGGTATCATTAAAACAGACACTGGAAAAACTCTTTGATGATGAGCAACTCCAACGTACCGAACATATTCAATATGTTGCTGATTTACTGATTTCACACCCAACCGATCAATGTCTACAGGGTCTCAATCTCGATCTATTAGATTTTGATCTAGTAACCAATTCTGTTGTTGCTAGACCAGCTGCCTTGGTCTCATCTCGGAAACATACTGTTAGCGCAACACCAGTCACTTGGTATGTGAACTCAATTGCACAATTAGCAGAGTCAGAAGGAAATGCTTTAATCTGGAATATCCTGGTCTTAAAAGCAGCAATCTATTTAATTGCACTGCCAGACATTAAACCTGAACTTTTTGAAGAGGATCACACTGAACATTTCAATACTGTAAAACGTTTATTTCAGCGTTTCCGTACAGCCAATCGGGTTCTAAATTCTGAAAAAGAATATCAAAATACTCCTGAATACCTACTCCTTTGGGAGAAGCATCTTAAGAATCCTACTCGCTCCTTAGCGAAATTTGTTCAATATTTGAATAATGTCATTGATGAAGATAGTAATAAAAAGTCGTCAAATGATTTTATGCAAAACCTGCTAAAAGTTATCTGTATCAGCTTTAATTACGTTTTGAAAAATAGGGCAAAAATTGCCAAAGCGAGTATTGAAACTACACTACAACATGAATTTTTAGATGAAGATCAGCTGATTGAAGAAAGTTCAGAAGTTCAGAAGGGGAAAAAGTCAAAAGCGCTCAATATAGAAAAACAACTAGATGACCAAGATACACGTCAAATACTTGTAGACCCAACCATCGTTACCCCTCTTGCTGCATATTCAGAATCCAGCCAGAGCTATGTGCTGCCTCTGGTTGCCAAGCATATTCAACGAAAAGAACATTTGCTGCCATACAGCAGCCTCTTTCCTAATATCACAAATATAAGTGCTCTACTTACTGAACTATATAAAAATTACATTGTTGAAATTGAAGAGGACTCTAACGACAAGGATAAAGAAACCAAAAAAAAGAAGGCATCCTTGATCCTGATGCTGTCATTTCTGACCGGAAATAAAATCCAGGAGTGGCTACGTCTACAAAGTAAACGTGCTAAAAATTTAAATGCTCGCCAACAGATCAAGCAAAGCAATGGCCAATATTTTCTGAGAAGTAAATTTTCAATTTTTGAAAATAAGGATTTTGCTTATCCAGATGGTTTGCTCAACCAAACAGTCTATCTGGATATCCCAATTCCAAATTCATTTATTGCTTTGCTACGAGATGGTAACACCGTTACGGAAGAGGACCTTAAGCAACATTTGAAACAGCTGAGAGCCAAATTTTATATTCCAAAATTATCATTGATAAGAATTAGCTCTCTTTTACATCAGACTATTTTGCAACGCACTGGAAATAAACAGCTTGCTGACCTTCTCACCGGTATTGATGCAAACAAGTCTTCTTCTACTTCTTATTGTCATCAGAATATTCAGGCTTTACAGACCGAGTATGTCTCAATTTTAAAAGAGCTGTGTGAGTCGTTATCCGATGACTACCAGAATATCGAATATGTTGCAGAAAAAAACTTTGGTAGCCGCAAAGCACCTACTTCAAATGTGATTCAAAATATCTTTGCCACACTCAAATTCAGAATAATTTCACAAAAAGAAGACGACTGGATAGCAATTTTCAATCATTACAATCTGTGGATATGGCATTTTTTGTTGCTCTTTACTGCTGCACGACCAGTCGCTGAATTTCCAGGTTTTTTAAAAAGCTTTAACCTGAAAAGAAAAATATGCATGGTTTCTGATAAAGAGGTGGGTGGGCGTCAAGGCTATGGACGTTTAATTCCACTGGGTCATTTTGTTGTACAAGAACTCCAGAAATTCATAGATTTTTTACATTATTTTAAAATTCAAATTGCTCCTAGTCAGCCAGAAATTCCACAACATATTCAACAAATTTTAGAGAGCAAGCTCCCACTGTTGAATATCTTTCAGGATGGTCAATGGAAACCCTTAAAGCCATCGATTATAAAAAAATTTAATCCTGAGTTAGGTTTGCACCATGAAAACTGGCACCGGCATACTGCCCGTGCGTTTCTCAGCCATAAAATTAGCGAAATTGAAATTTTAGCTTTATTCGGTCATGAACCGATGCAGCAAGAAGCTGCTCATCCTTATTCCAGCTTATCTATTTCACAATATTCAAGCATTGCTCATATTCTTGAACAAATGAAAGATCATTTTAATATTACCGGTATTGAACTCGATGTCCTCACTCAATAAACGTACTAAGCAAATTCAACCACTATATGCAGAAGAACGTAGAAAACGAGACCGACTCGATCAGGAAAAACAGCTTAGAGCAGATGTAGAACAGGAACTAATTCAATATTTCCAAGAACAAGATTTGGAACAAAAAGAGCACCTTGAATCCTTCTATCCAGCAATTTATGAGTTTATTAAACGCAAAGCTTCAAGCTTGGCATGGAAAAAATATGCGCATGAATTTTTTCGGTCATATATCAAGCGAATCAATTTAAATCGTCGTGAGACTTTGCCCCTACCGAATCTGACATTTGAGATGCAGCGTGATCAGCCGGTTTTTACAATGGACTGGATCGAGAAGGGACATCAGGTTGATGAAGTTCTTGATAAGCTTTGGGACTACTGGATTCTAGCGAAAGATAGCCAGGCATTTTCTGATGATGAAATCATTGGGAATATTGTTATTTCTGCCCTGCTTTACTCAGGCTTAAATCAAAAATCCTCTTTAGAAGCTTTGCTTGAACATTTAAAAGATCCGGCAAAAATCAGAAAGATCGAAGATCTGAACATTATATTTTTAGAACCGCTCTCCCCCTCTTATGGAGATCTCTTTATTGATGAAAAAACCATCCGTAAATCGCGTAATTTTATTCCGGATCAAATTACACGCTTATGGTTAATTCATTTTAATAGCAGAAATATTCGTACAGTAAACCAGAAGGTAGAAGACTATCTACAGCTTATTTTTAATAAGATTAAGTTACCATTTAATCTCAAAACTTATAAATTGTTACGCGACTACGCCAACTTTAACTGGATGCAACTCCCGAAAGTTGACATTGATCCTGCACTTTCACAATGCCTCATTGAGAATACTGCAACCTGTGGCTTATCAGAAATAGAATTTGAAAGATTTCTTCATCCAAAATTTAAATATCAGCAGGACACTCGTACTGATTCAAATGTAGAAAAATCACCATCTACTGTGAGTCAATCCTACTCTAATGATGACATTCAGCAAGCCTTGGATGATGTTATAAAGATTCACAAAGACCTTTTACAACTGATTCGTACATCACAAACTGATCAAAGTATCGATGCATTAATCATTGAATATTGCATTGAAAATACTAATAAATTTAATGAGTACAGTAAACGTGTCGCCTTATGGCTCATCAGCCTTTATAAACCAGAATTAGAACAGATTCAGCCACTGGCTGAACGTTTTAATTTTTGCGTAAACCAATTTCAAAAATCGTTTCAGCAGAATAAGCGTTTAAAAGACGGTTCGATTTACACTTATTATTCGCGTATTGCCGAGCCATGGCTCACCCATTCTTTACAATATCTAGATAGCGAAGATGATCTGAATACGAACCTAGCGAAGATCTACCAACAAATCATCACGAATACCCGACTCGCAGATGAAGCAGGCCAACCTGAGTTTAAAAAATCCAGTGGTCAGACCGTCAGGATGTTGAAACGCTTCCATAGCTTTCAACAAACAGTTTTTGACGCTGAGTCTCTCGAATTAGAGTCAATTGCCATACAAAACAGACCGAGAGCACGTATCATTGGTCCCATGACTTATCAAGCTTTCATGAACAAGTTAGATACCTTATTTTCAGGGGCTAATAGTCAAGAAAATACTTATAAGACATTAAAAATCATCTATATCTTAGCTTACCGTACCGGTATGCGTATTAATGAAATTCTCGGCTTACGTGTGCGGGATATCGAGGGCTTGAGCTGTCTATCCGTATGGATTCAGCCCTACGGCTCAAAAAAGAAAGGAAACTTACATCAACTTAAAACAGATAGTGCTGAACGCAAAGTCCCTGTGTATTGCTTATTAAAAACCGATGAATATCAACTATTTCATAATCATGTAGTCGAGCAACGACTACTCAATCAGGAAAACTTATACCTATTCCGTAATTGGAATGAAAATAGCAAGCTGAACAAACATACGGTGACAACACCTTTTAGAATGATTATGAACGAGCTTTTTAAAACTCATGATTATTCTTTTCACTCATTTCGACACACGGCTGCCAATCACTTATCCGTTCTGCTCAACTGCGATTACGCTCCACTGGTCAAGAATCTGACGGATTATACTGAAGAACAATATCAGTCCATTCGGACAGAGTTACTCCGTCATACACATGGTCAAAATCATTGGTTTATGATTGCCCATTTACTGGGTCACATTGACCCTACAGAAACTTTTAAAAGTTATATTCATCTAAGCTACCTGATTGCTGGACATAAAATACTGCAATATCACCCAGACATCGATACTCAACTGGCAAAAAAGATGATGGGCTACCTACCTTCTTTCAAATTTTTAAACACAGCGAAAGATTCTGCTCCATTCAATTTCGAAAAACATTCTGTCCATTTAAGTCAGCAGTTACTCAACGATCAAACTGACTGGTTAAAAAGTAACGTAGAAGACATTCTAGATGAGGTTTCTTGTAACACTCCGCCTCATGACTTTTTTAAATATTTCGCGGGAACAAAAGAATCTAAAGTTTCATTTGCATGGTTTTTTAAATGCCTAAATTTACTAGAAATTCATCATGATCCAGATCGGGTATCACAAGAAATGAGTTTACCTGTCGAACTGGTTAACTATTGGTATGAAAATGCCAAACAACTGGGCCAACTCAAGTCTCAAAAAAACAACCCAAGGTTATTTGATCTCAACAATACAAATCATCTGGATAAACCGTTGAAACCTGCCATGATTGATACCATTGAAGAGCGCACAGCAAGGAACTATTTCTTTGAAAATATTCAAAATATCTTTGAAAAAAAACCAGATCAAATAAAAGTGGTGCTTGAGACATTTTTAAATCGTGTTACGGTTTCGCATACCGGCATTCATTATCGATGGAATAAAATCGATCAATTGGAATCATTTTATTTCAAGGTAATAGACCTGTTTCCCCATCAGTTTTGGCATTTGCTTGGACAAGACTTGGTACAATTGTTAGATAAAAAGAAACAACCTTTGTTACTAAAGCTGGCTAAATCGAGCACAACAGAGCATCCTACGACCCAAGAAGATTATGTTCGTCTCCAGCTTTACTCAACAAAAGACGCCAAAGCACTGGCAGCGTTTAAATTCTGTTTACATCTAGCCTGTATTGGTAGACCTCGATCTCTTGAACTCCAAGTTGCAGGACTAGAAATCACTATATGCTGTTAAAAATTTAACCGTTGTTTCCTTATCTAAAATTAAATTTAATATCTCGCAGATTCAAATACCAAGTGCGACATATTTGTAGTTAGTTGAAAAATTTAGGTATATTAAAATCATTAGACTTTTTTCAACTCGCAATTGGAAAGCACCCAATGAAGCAATACACCCAACTTTCTCAAGATGAACCGTACCGGGTTTGTCGGAGACTTTTTTATTTAAGTTAGGCCACCTGACCTAACGGGTTAATCTTATCATAGTACATTGCTTCAAACTCAAAAGGCGATACATAACCCAGTGCACTGTGTACACGCTTTTTATTGAACCAATCTACCCAGTTTAGTGTCGCAAGTTGTACATCTGCTAAACCTTGCCAATCTGCTTTTAAATATTCAATCACCTCTGTTTTGTATAAGCCATTCACCGTTTCAGCCAGAGCATTATCGTATGAATCACCAGTTGTACCGACTGATGCTCGTAAATTTGCAGCTTCTAAACGATTGGTATAGCGAATAGAAAGATATTGAACACCTCTATCGGAATGATGAATCACATTCTTTGGCATGCCTCGATCGTGCAATGCTTGCTCAAGTGCATCGAGCACCATATCTGTATTCATCCGTGTCGATACTTTCCATCCAACAATTGCTCGTGAGAACACATCAATAATAAAGGCGGTATAGACCCAGCCTGAATGAGTTTGAATATACGTAAAGTCACTCACCCACAGTTGGTCAGGATGATCAGCATTAAAATTACGTTTCACTAAATCATCTGCTCTTTTTTGATCATCTCGGCTACGGGTGGTTTGTTTATTCTTACCACGCCAAACACCTTGTATAGCTAGCTTCTGCATCAATCGAGCAACTGTACAACGTGCGATAACATAACCTTCACGTTTCAATTGTTGCCAGACCTTACGCACACCATATCGACCTGAACTTTCTTTCCAAATTCGTTTAATTTGTTCAGCATGATGCTCATCATGTAGATCTCGTTTCGCTCGATGTTCTGGATTGTCAGCGAGATCTAAAGTTCGGTAATAGGTTGAAGCTGCGATTGGTAAAATTCTACAAATCGCATCAACACCATATAAATCTTTATTGTTATGGATGAAATCCACCATTATTTGTGTGGGCGGTCGAGCTCCGCCTGGGCGAAAAAAGCGGCTGCTTTACGTAGAATTTCATTGGCACGCTTTAATTCTTTAATTTCACGTTCCATTTGTTTCATTTTTTCTTGATCAGATATCTGTTGTACTTTAATAGGATTTTGCTGATCTAAATGCTTTTGATGCCAGGCACGAAGTGTTTCAGGAGTACAACCAATCTTAGGCGCAATTGCTGTGATTGCAGCCCAATTCGATGGATAATCTTTTTCAGATTCAATCAATAATTGAACCGCTCTTTCTCTGATTTCAGGGGTATATTTTAATTTTGTCATCGGGATAGTCTCTCAGAATATTGACTCTCCGATAAACCCGGTACGGTTCAGTCCTCTCCAATAATTTAAATGCAAGGTATAAGAATCCCCCTTCTTCTCAAGCTGTATATGTCTGGCCTAATTCCGTCAGTTGATTGCAAACTGCTACTATATATTGGATTTTATTAACCTGATGAGAGGCAAAATCGAATCTTATAAATCAATAACTATTCAAGAACCAGTATACAAAGTTTGCTATATAGCGAACATTCATCATAATTAGCTAAAAGTTTGCTATATGGCTAACAAATTTCGGGAGAAAAAAATTGATATGGCTACAAGAGGCTAAATAGGTAAAGAAATACGTTTAGCAAGAAAAGGGTTAGGCTATACACAGAAAAGTCTTTCAGAAAAGACTAAAGTCAATAAAACAACAATTTCAGAGATAGAGAATGGCCGTTTTACAGGTTCATTTGACATATTTGAACGTGTGCTTGATGGCGTGGGTTTACAATTCGAAGTGAATAAAAAAAAGTTTAAATTGCCACAGTGGGATGAAATTGAAGAAATATTTGCAGAATATGATGAATGAGATTATTTACAGGCTCTTATCATTTGGTATTTACATCCAACAACATAGATATAACATCTGCATACATACAAGTAGGGCTATTTTACAGATCGAAATGATAAATTCATAAATTGCTTTTCAAAAAAAAAGAAACTAATATGTTTCTTATAGGACCTAAAAGCAATAAATGTATCTACAATGAATAAGTCTTTACTTCAGCAAATCAAAAAAAGACGAACCCAATTGGGCTTAAAGCAAGTTGATATGCAATCACGTACAGGCATTTCAAGACAGCAGTACCAAAAACTGGAAAGTCAGGGCAACCCTCGATTAGAGACCTTAGAAATTATAGCGGCAGGATTAAATGCTCAACTGATGCTCATCCCTGATGATAAGGTTCATTTGATCAGACAATTATTGAATGATGAAATTAAAGTCACTATTGAAGATCAGGATGACTTAATGACTAACCCATGGAAGGGTCTTCTCGGAGGAGAGGAACCATGAATACTGTTGCCGTCCTGGAATTAACATTACATCACGCTGTCATTGGATACTTGGCAGGATTTCAGAGCGGAAAAAATATTCTGGTTTTTACGGATTCTTTCCGATTTGATCAGCAACGCCCGACCTTGAGCTTGCTTACTTCCCCCTTGTATCCCCAAGCAGATAAGATTTTAGAAAAGACCTATGTTACACATCAGCGCTTACACCCCTTGCTATCAAACTTGCTACCAGAAGGTGCATTACGCGAACTAATTGCACAAAGCCTCAAAATCCATATAGACAATGAATTTCAGTTATTGGCAGCTTTAGGTCATGACTTACCTGGAGCACTCATTGCGACCCCATTAGATCCAGAAGAAATCCCAGATGAAATAAAATTCAAGCTTCAGATCTCGAATCCAGATCAGATCTTAAAACAAGAGATTCGAACAGATAATAAGTTTTCCTTGGCCGGCGTCCAAATGAAGTTTTCCATGAAAGCCAAAGACGGGCGTTTTACATTAGCGCAGGCAACGGAATCCAGTCTACTCGGGGATTGGATTATCAAAACTCCTTCTTCCAGACATGCTTTTGTTCCACTGAATGAATATTCTATGATGACCCTTGCCAAAATGGTCGGAATAGATGTCCCTGAGATTCGCTTGGTGGATATGGCACTCTTACAAGACCTTCCACCATTAAATTTACCCCAAGAGCAATATGCTTTTGCAATTAAGAGATTCGATAGACAGAGTACTGCTAACACTACAGAGCTTATTCATATTGAAGATTTTGCTCAGATCTTTGGTGCATATCCACATCAGAAATACAGTACCACAAATTATGAGCAGATAGGCAAGATCATTTACCAGTATTCAGATAACAAAATTTCTGATATTCAGCAATTTGCCAGCCGTTTACTCATCAATATTTTACTCGCCAATGGAGATGCACACTTAAAGAACTGGAGTATGATTTATCACGATAAAAGAACACCAAGATTATCTCCCGCATACGATATATTGATGACAAGTGTATATATTGAAAATGAGCGTCACTTCGCATTGAATCTTGCCAAAAATAAAGATTGGTATTTAGCTGAGATGAAACACTTTGAACAATGGGCAGAAAAAGTCGGTGTTCCATGGCGTGTAATTGAAAAACAACTTCACGAGATCATGGACAAAGCACGGTCAGTATGGCCAGCGCTATTACTAGATTTACCAATGGGTTCTGCCCATAAAGAAAAACTAAGAGAGCATTGGAAAAAATTGCATCCAGACTTTCAAATACTTGCAAATGATTAGAACCCGTAAATACGGTGAGTCTGATAACTGCTATGGTAGCTTATCGTTTTTGACTGGGAAAATCTTGATGGTAGTCATCTCAATTACGCCGCAACGATTGATTCATTGCAATAGATTCCATTAGATTGTAAATGTCTAATTAGATTTCTTTAATCTATTAGGATCTAATCAGCCAATAAAGCACCTTTTCACCGATCAACCGACACATTTTATAACTCCATTATTTTGTGGCTTAATAGCCATATCTAAACATAAGACACAATATTATGGATTTAAGATTCAGAAAACCTGACAAAGTTATTGCGTTATGATGTGCGAGACTTCGTAAAGAGCGACTGTTGAGTAGCCACCGATTTAATCCAACGCAGCCTAATCAACGGTGGGTTACTGATACAAGAAGCACTGCTTCGCAAGGGGTGGAGAACCAAATGCGCCCCTGGGCGTTGGGACGTAAGAACTGGCTGGTTGCTGGCTCACTGCGCATTGGTCAGCGAGCGGCGAACATCATGCCTTTAATCCAGTCAGTAAAACTGAATAGGCTAGATCCTTATGCCTATTTAAGTGATGTGCTGAAAAGGCTGCCGACACTGAAAGTGACCCAAATAGAAGAATTACTGCCACACCGATGGAAACCCAACTCAAATTAAAAAATAGCGATGGGGCTCAGCGGACGCTTACCAAGAATCTAGGTCAATTTGTTTGACTATTGCTGCTTACCAAATTCAGGACTCCTCAGCAGCTAAATAATTTTTATCAAATAGTAAAAAATAAAAATAATAAAAAATAGAAGCATATTTTATGTTGGTTATTATTGTTGAATTTTAATGCATATTAAAGTGACTAACTTCTTCTTACTCTACCCTACTTTAAATTACATCATTAAATATTAAGGAATTAAGTATTTGTTTTATATGTATTTAGTTTAATGTACTTTTAATATATTTAATGTAATTTATGTCGGTGAACCTTGCCAAGGTTGGGGTCGGGAGTTCGAGTCTCCTTTCCCGCTCCAGATACGAAAAAGCCCTTATCGAAAGATAAGGGCTTTTTTTTGTATATTAAAAATTGAAAAAAACAAATTGAATCCCGTTTAGCAACATGCAACCAGCCCTTTGTTATTTGACTACAAAAGGCTTGAAAAGCGTTAATAAAATATATTAAGAAATTGATTTTTGAATATATTTTTTATTTTCCTGCGTTTTAAAATCAGGCTTCATAAACGATACTGCTACAATCGCAATCAACGCCATACACAGCATATAGATGACAATCAATGAAGGATTTCCATGACCAATACTCAGAAGTTTTGTTGCAATTAATGGTGCAAGACCTCCTCCGATAATGCCAGCAAACTGCACTGAAATAGAAATACCACTATAACGAATTTCTGCAGGAAACTGCCGAGCAAACAATTGCGATTGAGGTGCGTACATAATTGGAAATACTACGCCTACGCCTACTACAATTGCAGTCCAAACTAGAATAGGATCTTTAGTATTTAACATGCTGAAAAATGGGTAACAATAGAGCGCCAATACAATCAAACCGAATCTAAACATATTGCGCTGACCAACTTTATCAGACAAATGTCCACACAAAGGTGTCATAAATAAAATGACGAAGGCACCACAAATCGTTGCAAATAAGATCTCCTGTCTTGCGATACCCAATTGCGTTGTTGTGTAAGCCAAAGCAAATGTTGAAGCAATATAAAACCACGCATTTTCCGCAGCACGAGCAAATATAATACTGAGCAATTGTTTTGGATGATGCTTAAATACTTGTAATGCTGGTACTTTTATTTCCTTACTTTGATCTTTCACTTTTTCAAAATCAGGCGACTCTGGCACTTTGACTCGAATATACCAACCTACACCAAGCAAAATGATACTGGCTAAGAATGGTAGTCTCCATCCCCAGCTAAACAATGCTGATTCAGGCAGTAAAGACACAAGGCCCAATGCGAGTGAGGCAAGCATCAACCCTCCACCAGTACTGGCTTGAGGTAAACTCCCCCAAAAGCCTTTTCTCCCTTCGGGTGCATGTTCCACAGCCATAAGTACAGCTCCGCCCCATTCACCGCCCATTGCCATCCCTTGGATAAAGCGCAAAATAATCAGGAAAAATGTTGCCCAATAACCAATACTTGCATAAGTAGGCAATAACCCGATCAATACAGTTGGAATCCCCATCATCATCAATGTCAGCAATAACATTGATTTACGTCCGATTTTATCACCGAAATGCCCAAAAATAATGCCACCTAATGGACGTCCAATGAAACCAACAGCATAAGTTGCAAATGCGGCCAGCACGCCAGTAAGCGGATCTAAATTTGGAAAAAACAATTTATTAAAAATTAAAGCGGCTGCAGCACCATAAATAAAAAAGTCATACCATTCGATAGTCGTCCCAACCATACTGGAGATACCAGCTAAACGATGTGATGATTTTTTCTGATTTACGTTATTTCCTTGTACTTGTGACATATTGATATCCATCCTTATCTTTTTTGTTTTTAAATGTCTATATTCCACCTTAAACATAGACATTGATCTTTCAGTTTTCTCCTTTAAAACGATATAAAAGCACTTGAATTACGCTAATTTTTCTAAAATTTGCTCCAATTCAGGATTGTTCTTTTGCCATTTTGGTGTTTTATCTTTATCAACAATCAAGGCACGTACACCCTCGATAAAGTCACCATGCTCAAACCAAATATCTTGTAGATCACGTTCTAACAGCATGCATTGTTGCAAAGACATTCCACGTCCCAAATGCTGTAGTTTCAAACTGGTTTGTTTGGCAATCAATGAACGTTGCTGCAAAAGCGACAAAATCTTCTCAGCCCATGCTTTGTATTGCTCATCCTTTTCATTTTCAAGGCTTTGCTCGATTTCATCGATATTTTCAAATGAGAAGTGTCGCGCAATCACATCACGTAAATCTTGCAATTGACTTGCGGCTGGATGAGTAATAAATCGAGAAATGATCTGTTCGATCTTTTCCTTGTTTAAGTTGTCAGATCCCGCTAGAGCATCTTGTAAAGCACCCAGTTGTTCACTCGGCACATGATAGTCAATCAAGTCCAAATACAAGGCATCACTACTACTAATTTGCTCACCAGTCGTTGCCATATAGACCCCGATATCATCGAGCCTTGATAAGAAATGGGTCGCACCAACATCAGGGAAAAAACCGATCGCTGTTTCAGGCATGGCAAAGCGTGATTTCTCACTACTGATAATGATATGGCAAGCCTCTGCCAAACCAAAACCACCACCAAGCACATAGCCATCAAGCATCACCACAACTGCTTTTTGATAGGCACGAATTGCATCAAGCATTTGATATTCAGCAATAAAATAGCCTTTATAATCAGGTGCACTATTTTTATAACAATCATATAAATAGCGAATGTCCCCACCCGCACAAAATGCTTTTGGACTATTGGACTTAATCAAAATTGCCTGTACCGAATCATCATTTTTCCAATGTTCGAGCTGTGCAATGATGTCCTCGATCATATTCAGTGAAAGTGCATTGAGGTGAGCAACTCGGTTGAGTGCAATGATCCCCAAAGCGCCTTGTTGTTCGATATCGAGTTGATTTTCAATATTCATCTAGCGCCTCTTTTTATTGATTTTTAAATATCGCTTGGCGTTTTTCAACAAAAGCCTGCATTCCTTCTTTTTGATCCAAAGTCGCAAAAATCGAGTGGAAGGTTCGTCGTTCAAAACGTAAACCTTCTGCAAGGCTCACCTCAAATGCACGATTGATTGACTCCTTGATCATCATGGTTGCCGTCAACGATTTTTCTGCGATTTTCTCAGCTGCTGCAAGCGTTTCTTCTAACAAAGTTGCTTTTGGAAATATACGTGCCACTAGACCACTTTGTTCAGCTTCTTCAGCAGCCATTTGACGTGCAGTTAAACACATTTCCATTGCTTTTGCTTTGCCAATCGCCAAAGTCAAACGTTGTGTCCCACCAATGCCTGGAATCACGCCCAATGTTACTTCTGGCAAACCAAATTTGGCATTATCCGCACAGTAAATAAAATCACACATCAATGCCAATTCACATCCACCACCCAGTGCATAACCGCTCACAGCTGCGATCAAAGGTTTACGGCGTTGAGCAATGCGATCTGCAAGATTGAAAAAATCATCATAATAAATATCTGGGAAATTGAGTTCAGCCATTTCCTTAATATCTGCTCCTGCAGCAAATGCTTTTTCTGAACCTGCCAAAACGATGCAACCAATTTCACGATCTTTTTCAAGTTCATCCAGTGCCAAGTTGATTTCACTAATCAATTGACTGTTTAAGGCATTCAATGCCTGTGGACGATTAAGCTGAATCAGTCCAACCCCATTTTGTTTTTGCAATATGATGCTTTGCCATTGCATGATTGATTCCCTATTCTTACTGAATTATTTAACTGTTTTTGCTTTAAATTTTGCGAACAATTTTCAATGAAAATGCACTATAAACTGCGTGCAATAACCAAGCGCTGTATATCACTGGTTCCTTCGTAAATCTGGCAAATACGTGCATCACGATAAATTCGCTCAATCGGGAAATCTTTGAGATAGCCATAGCCACCAAACACTTGTAATGCTGCTGAACAGACGCGCTCTGCCATTTCCGAAGAAAAAAGTTTTGCCATAGAAGCTTCATTTAAACAGGGTTGCCCTGCTTCTTTTAAACGTGCTGCATGGTGGACCAATTGTCTTGCTGCTTCGATTTCTGTTGCCATACTGGCAAGTCGAAATGCAATGGCTTGATGTTCAAATATAGGCTTACCAAAAGTGATGCGCTCTTTGGCATATTTGGTTGCTTCTTCTAGTGCTGCACGCGCCAAACCCACTGCCTGTGCTGCGATACCAATACGTCCACCTTCAAGATTTGCCAATGCTATTTTCAAGCCTTCACCCTCTTGACCGAGCATTAAGCTTTTGTGAATACGCACATCTGTCAATGCAATTTGACAGGTATCCGATGCATGTAGACCCAATTTTTCTTCGACTCGAATGACTTCATATCCCGGCGTTTCACGTGGAACTAGAAATGCACTGATGCCTTTTTTACCCGCACTTGGATCTGTGACCGCAAAGACGATAATTACCCCAGCATTGTCACCTGAAGTAATAAATTGCTTAGCCCCATTTAAAATATAGTCATCACCATCTTTGACCGCACGTGTCTTGATCGCAGCAGCATCAGAGCCT
This sequence comes from Acinetobacter gerneri DSM 14967 = CIP 107464 = MTCC 9824, assembly GCF_000368565.1. Lineage (GTDB taxonomy): Bacteria > Pseudomonadota > Gammaproteobacteria > Pseudomonadales > Moraxellaceae > Acinetobacter > Acinetobacter gerneri. The sequence continues at coordinate 93,286 of NZ_KB849538.1, forward strand.
GTATGTGGCTCAGTCAATGCAAATGCACCGATCATTTCACCTTGTGCCAACGGAACTAAAAAGCGTTGTTTCTGTTCTTCTGTACCAAATTTTAAAATTGGAACACAGCCAACTGAGTTATGTACGCTCATGATAGTCGAGGTTGCACCATCAGCAGCTGCAATTTCCTCAAGCGCCATCACATAAGCCAAATTTCCAGTTTCAGAACCGCCCCATTGATCAGGGATTAACATACCTAAAAAACCCAGTTGTCCCATTTGTGCCAATGCATCTTTAGGGAAAATGCCATGCTTATCCCACTCGCTGGCATTAGGTTTGATTTGTTCTTGAGCAAAACTCCGAGCCATATCCTGTATGAGTAGTTGTTCTTCACTAAATTGCATATTGTCTTCCTTCCAAATCTTTAGCTGGCAGTCTTATTTTCACTATGTTGCTGTGCGGCTTGTTGTTTAGCAATCTCTTGATTACGCAATAAAAAGCGTTGAATTTTTCCACTTGGTGTTTTAGGCAATTCGCTGACAAATTCTACAAGACGCGGATAAGCATGTGCGGATAGGCGTTTTTTGACGTATTGCCCTAATTCCTCAGCCAATTGCTCTGTTGCAGTCGCATCTTTTGCCAAGATGACAAATGCTTTTACGATCTCAGTTTTCTCAGGATCAGGGACACCAACGACTGCAGCTTCAACCACTGCATCATGTTCAAGGAGCGCACTTTCTACATCAAATGGACCGATACGATAGCCTGATGTGGTAATCACATCATCACTACGTCCCACAAAACTCATACTGCCATCTTCATGCAATTCGGCAGTATCCCCAGTCAAATAATAATGCTTAATAAATGGTGATTTTTGACTTTGTTTATAACCGCCAAACCACATCATCGGTGATTGGCTAATATCAACTGCCAATATTCCTGGAGTATCAGGTGGCAATTCTTCACCCTGTTCGTCCACCACAGCAACACGATAACCCGGACTTGCAAATCCTGCTGCACCTGCACGAACAGGATGCTCTAGACCATGATGATTGCAGACCACCATACCCACTTCAGTTTGACCATAATGGTCAAAGATTGGTGCATCTAATACCTGTTTAAACCATCGGATCACTTCAGGATTGAGAGGTTCACCCGCACTGCTGACCACACGGAACTGCCCTTTCAATGTTTCCATCAATTGTGGATCAGCTGCCATCATCATACGGTAAGCTGTTGGCGCACCTGCAAGATTGGTAATTTGATAATCTCGTACGATTTGCAGCAGACTATCGACGCTAAATCCACCTTCATAGAACAATGTCGCATGTCCGATAAATAATGGACCCGTAATACCGTAGTACAAGCCATAAGCCCAACCCGGATCAGCAATATTCCAAAATGAATCTTCTTCTCGCAGACCCACAGCATCAATCATATAGCGACCAAAAGCCAGTAAAGCTTTCAATGGCACTTGTAATGGTTTTGCCAGCCCTGTTGTGCCCGATGTAAACATCAATAAAAAAGGCTCATTGATATCACACATCACACATTCACATTGATCCGATTGGGCATTTAACACATCCCAAAAATTCAGATCACCTGCCTGCACGCCCTGACCTTGCAGATCTGCAACCGTTACGATTTGAGGACATTTTTCTACTTCATCAAGTTTGCTACGATTACCAACATCCGTTACTACCAGTTTGCTTTGTGCCAATTGCACTCGGTGTTCAATCGCTTTAGGACCAAAGGCCGTAAAGAGTGGTTGATAAACCGCACCAATTCTCCAAGCAGCTAAAATCGTAATCAATAACTCAGGGGTACGTGGCAACAAACCAGAAACTCGATCGCCTTTTTCTACACCTTGTGATTTTAAAAAGTTAGCGTATTGACTCGACCATGCTTTCAATTGCTTAAATGTGTATTGTTCTTTACGACCGTCTTTACCCTGCCAATACAAGGCAATTTTGTCGCCATCCGCATAACGATCACAACACTCATAACAAGCATTCAATGCATCTTTTGAACCTGACAACATATTTTGTGCAACATTCTCAAGATCAAAAGCTTGTGTTGCGTCTTGGTAATTTGACATCCTTTTATACCTCGGTCTAGATTTGTTGTTCTTCACGACGGGTTTCATAGATTATTTTAAAAATAGGCCTTCCTATGGCGATATTTTTTAACTATTCGTTATTTTCAGGCGCGAGATATTGCTGAATAATGCTGGAGAAATCCAGCCCAGCATGACCCTGTAAACAGCGTTGTTGATACATCTGTTCAGCGAGTCCGCCCATTAAAATCGGTTGTTTAACTTGAGCCGCAGCCTCAATCGCCAAGCCCATATCTTTGAGCATCAATCCTGTTGCGAAGCCATCTGTATAGCCTCGACCTGCAGGTGCATTTTCAGAAATTCCCGGCCAAGGGTTACAAACTTCTGAGCTCCAGCAACGACCGCTGGATGTATTGATCACGCCTGCCAATGCTTTGGTATCAATCCCGAGTTTTGCACCCAAGGCCATACCTTCTGCCACAGCAATCATCGAAATACCCAAGATCATATTGTTGCAAATCTTGGCAATTTGACCTGCACCAACCTCACCACAGTGCACTAGATTTTTGCCCATATGGCTTAAAATCGGTTGAGCATCCTGAAAAGTTTGCGCTGCAGCCCCGACCATAAAGGTCAGAGTGCCTGCGCCTGCACCAATGGTTCCGCCAGAAACAGGTGCATCACAAATTTTAATGCCTTTCGCTTCGGCAACAGCTGCCAAATCTTTGATGGTCTGTGGATCAATAGTACTGCTATCAATGCAGAGACTGCCTGCTTTTAAGACCTCAAATACACCATTTTCGCCCAAATACACATCTTTGACATGTTTTGCAGCAGGTAACATGGTGATGACCACATCGGCATTTTTTGCAGCCGCCTGAGGGCTTTCACAAACCACACCACCAGCTTTGGCAAAGTGTTCAATGGCTATTTCACTGAGGTCAAAACCTGAGACATTCAAACCCGCTTTTAGGAGATTATGCGCCATTTTCCCGCCCATATTCCCCAAACCAATAAATGCAATATTCATCCTTGAACTCCTGCTTAACGTAGGCTAATCGTGGTATTCACTTCGCCAGCTTCATGGCTATCTTCAAACCAACGACTCGTGATGGTTTTGGTTTGCGTATAGAACTGTACCGCTTGCTTGCCATAAGGACCGAGATCACCAAGTTTTGAACCACGAGATCCAGTGAAACTAAAGAATGGAACAGGTACAGGGATTGGGATATTGATGCCCACTTGACCGATATCGATTTGATTTTGGAAATTACGTGCGACTGCACCACTTTGAGTAAATAAACCAACACCATTACCAAATGGATTGGCATTGACCAATGCAACCGCTTCTTCAAATGTATCGACTGAAATAATGGCAAGTACTGGTCCAAAAATTTCTTCTTTATAAATGCGCATATCAGTCGTGACATGATTGAAAATGGTCGCACCAACAAAATTGCCTTCCTCATATCCTTTGACAACGACATCACGACCATCAAGTAACAATGTTGCGCCTTGTTCTACGCCACTATTGATCAAATCAGTTACACGCGCTTTGGCACGTGGTGAAATCACTGGTCCAATATCGGTATTCGGTTCATGACCAGCATTTACATTGAGTTTTTTTGCCTTTTCTACTAGATCATTGACCCAGTTTTGGCTCTCACCGACCATCACAGCGACAGACAATGCCATACAACGCTGTCCTGCCGCACCAAAAGCTGCGCCGACTAAAGCATTTAAAGTCTGTTCTTTGTTGGCATCTGGCATAACTACAACATGGTTTTTAGCACCCATCATGGACTGTACACGTTTGCCATGTTGACCTGCCAAATTGTAAACATGCGTACCTACAGCCGTCGAACCAACAAATGAAATCGCTTTAATATGTTGATGCGTACATAAACGATCCACGACATCTTTACCACCATGCACAACGTTCAAGACACCTGCAGGAATACCTGCTTCAATCGCAAGTTCAACCAACATCATGGTCGATAATGGATCTTGCTCAGATGGTTTGAGTACAAAAGTATTGCCACAAACGATCGCCATTGGGAACATCCAAAGCGGAATCATCGCAGGGAAATTGAAAGGTGTAATGCCAGCACAAACACCCAAAGGTTGTTGCAGTGTATAGGTATCTACCCCACGTGCTACACCCTCAACATATTCACCCATTTGCAATGTCCCGATCGAACATGCATGCTCAACAACTTCCAAACCACGTTGAATATCACCCTCAGCATCCGCCAAAGTTTTACCTTGTTCAGCAGTCAAAACGCGCGCAATGTCTTTCATATTTGCACGAATCAAATCTTGCAACTTCAACATGATTCGCATACGAGCTTGAATTGGTGTATGACGCCAAGTCGCAAAAGCTGCTTGTGCAGAAGCGATCGCAGCATCCACTTCATCCATCGTTGCAAATGGCACACGGCCAATTACTTCTTGGTTTGCTGGATTGACAATGTCTTGCCACTCAGATGTTTTAGATTCGACAAATTGTCCATTGATCAGTAACTTAGCTGTGCTTGATTGAATATTTGACATGGTGTTCATGACCTCTCCTTAGGCAATATTTTTATTGTTCCGATTCATTTATAACCAAACTAGCAAAGAAAACTTTGACCGCCAACGTAAATTCATGCACGATTGTTGTGCAAATTTGCACAGGATAAATAACAAAAATGAAAGTGGATTGGGATCATTTACAATTTTTTTTAGTTTTGGCACGTGCTAAAACATTGACCAATGCTGCCCGAATCATTGGCGTTGAACACAGCACCGTCGCTAGACGAATACAGGCTTTGGAGCTTGCTTTAGGGACACCTTTGTTTAAAAGAGAAGCTTCTGGTTACGAATTAACTTTGGAAGGGTTGGCACTTGTTCCTAGAGTTGAACAAATGGAGCAAGCTTTTTTACAAATAGAAAAACCACATCAACCTTTACAAGGTCGTGTGCGAATTGGCACACCCGAAGGCTTTGGCACAGCATTTTTAGCAAATTTATTGGCAGAATTTTCCAAACAATACCCTTTACTCACCATCGACCTGATCCCCGTACCCAAGATGATTAAGCTCTCACATCGAGAAGCTGACATCGTAATTTCGATCGATCGCCCAAAATCAGGACCATATATCATCACCCGATTGTCCGATTATTGTCTTAAAATTTATGGCAGTAAAAAATACTTAGCAGAAAATCCACCGATAGAAAAACTCGCAGATTTAACCCAGCACCGCTTTGTCAATTATATTGATGACCTGATTTATAGTCCTGAATTATATTGTTTGGAACGCATTCCGCTGCAACTCAATGCCAACTTTCGAAGTAGCAGTATTTTGGCACAACAAATCGCGGTAAGTGCGGGTGCAGGTCTGGCTATTTTGCCCAAATTTTTAGCAGATGATAAAAGTGAATTGGAACAAGTTTTAGCAAATGAAGTTCGATTTACACATACATTTTGGATGCTGACCTTAGTTGATTTACAACATGAACCACGCATTAAACTGGTTTGGGATTATTTGCGAAGTCAAGCAGATAAACAACAAGGTTTATTGATGGATTAAATAAAAATTCATAAATATAAGTCGTCATTGGCATTTATAATTGTTTTTTGGTTGAGTATTAAATTCAGTATTTAAATACATAATTATCAGCACAAAAACTTTACAGCTTTTATGATTTACGCTATGTTAAAAACCAAACATAGTATTTTATTTTTGATCATAAAATTTTAAATATTCAAAAATAATACATATTTTTAAACTTTTGCAATATTTTATTTTTGGGGATCATAATGCTCAATTTTATTTTTTATAAGCACCAATATTTCAAAATTTTTATTTTAAAATAATTCCAATAAAATCATAATTTTTTGATTTTTATTATTTTAAACCTTATAGAATATTTAAAATAAAGAGAATAGCATGATAAATAAAAATATTTTACAGCTTAAATATCTCTATCCATTATTATTTATTTACTTATCTGCATGTGATCATCAAGAAAATTCAAATATATGGAATGGATATGTGGAAGGTGATTATATTTATATTTCATCACCTGTTTCAGGCTATTTAAATCAAATTAATATCCAACGCGGTCAACAAATAAAAAAAGGAACTGAACTCTATCGCTTGGATGATGCTCCTTTACAATATCAAGTTGCACAGTCCACAGCAGAACTAGAAGCACAACAAGCAGCTTCTCGCAATTTAAAACAAGGCAAAAGAACGCAGGAAGTTTCGATATTAAAAGCACAACTCGAACAAGCAAAAATTCAGGCGCAACAAGCAAAATTAGACTTTAACCGTCAGCAAAAATTGATTACAAGTCACGCAATTTCCAAACAAGAATATGATCAAGCTGCGAGTAAATTTGCATCATCAAAAGCACATGTAGCGGAACTTCAATCCCAAATTGATGTCGCTAAACTACCTGCTCGAAGCAATGAAATTGATCAATCAGAAGCCTTAATTGATGCCAATCAAGCAGCACTCGGTCATGCAAAATGGCAGTTAAATCAATCTAAAATCTTCGCACAACATGATGCTTTAGTTGAAGATATTTTCTATCGTCAAGGTGAATGGATCAATGCAGGTAAACCTATTCTTTCTTTGCTGCCACCAGAAAATATTAAAATTCGTTTCTATGTACCAGCGCACATTTTTAGCCAACTTAAACTCGGGCAAAAGGTCAAAATATCATGTGATACTTGTACAAAGCCCATCACAGCAAATATTCAATATCTAGCAAAACAAGCTGAATATACCCCTCCCGTGATTTATTCACGTGAAAATAGTCACGATTTAGTCTTTATGGTTGAGGCAAAACCAGACAAAGAATCTCTGAAAAAACTACATGTGGGCTTGCCCATCTCTGTGACATTTTAAGGAGAATTCATGTCAAAATTTGCGATCGAAGTGCAAGGATTAACCAAGTCATTCAACGGCAAACTCGCAGTTGATCAACTTGATTTATCTATACCTGAGGGCATCATTTGTGGATTTTTAGGTCCAAATGGTAGTGGTAAAACCACAACTATTCGCATGATTTGTGGACTTTTAAAAGCCGATGCAGGACAAGGAACTTGTCTAGGTTTTGATTTGTTTAAAGAAACTAGAAATATCCGAAAAAATATTGGATATATGACACAAAAATTTTCTGGTTATCATGACCTTACTGTACGTGAAAATTTATCTTTTATTTCACGTTTATTTTCCATTCAAAATCGTGAAGAAACCATTGATCAAACTTTAGAAAAATTTGCATTAACAACACGCCAAAATCAACTTGCAGGATATTTATCTGGAGGGCTAAAACAACGATTGGCTCTGGCGTGTTGTTTGATACATCAACCTAAATTAGTTCTTCTTGATGAGCCTACAGCAAGTGTTGATCCCTCGGCACGACGTGATTTTTGGGAAATTTTGTATCAAACGGCAGCTCAAGGTGTAACGATATTAGTTTCCACACATTACATGGATGAAGCCAATCGTTGCCAAGAACTGATTTATCTATCCAATGGTCGGGTTTTAGCACAGGGATCGCAACAGCAGATACTGCATTCATCCAATATTTTTATTTGGAATATTTATAGCCAACAAATTGATTATGCTTATAAAATTTTAAAAAAAATTCCACTTATTCAAAATATTTCGATATTTGATCAAACATTACAAATCAGCTCAAAGCATCCTAAAGCAGGTGATTTAACTCAAATGATTTTGCACAAAGAAGGGATTTTTGCCACAGTCACTTCGCATCCTTTCAATTTAGAAGATGCATATGTGCATCTCATTGCTCAACCCAAAAAAATATATTTGTAGGTTGAATTTATGCACATCAATTTACAACGAATTTACGCTGTTTTTATTAAAGAAATTCAGCAAATGTTACGTGATCGTTTAACGATTTTAATGCTGATTTTTGTACCACTTTTACAGCTTATAGTGTTTGGCTATGCCATCAATACCAATCCCAAATTTTTACCTACAGCCATTGTCTATAGCGAAACAGGTCCATTGACCCGAAGTATCATCTCCGATATTGAAAATACTCGTTATTTTAAAATCCAAAGCTACCATCAAGATCCTAAGATTGCCGATCAGATGCTACAGTCTGGAAAAGTACAATTTATCATCACTTTTCCACCCCGTTTCGAATCTAAAATGGTTCGAGGTGAGCATCCAGAAATTTTACTACTTGCAGATGCAACAGATAGTTTAGCCACCATCAATGCAGTATCTGCACTAAAAACATTATCAAACAATCAGTTAAATCGTTATACACACGGCGTTTTAAGTGATTTACAAAGCCCACCTACTCCATTTTCTATCAATTCACATCTTCGTTATAACCCTGAAAATGAAACTCGTTTCAATATCGTACCAGGTTTGGTCGGCATCATTTTAACCATGACCATGGTGATCTTGACGTCATTATCGATCACCAAAGAACGTGAGTCTGGCACGATGGAAAACTTACTATCGACTGCACTCACTCCCATAGAGTTGATGCTAGCTAAAATTTTACCTTATATCATCATGGGTTATATCCAATGCAGCATCATCTTAATTGCCGCTAAACTGTTATTTGATATTCCCATCCAAGGTAATTTCGGCCTATTACTGGTCTTGATGACCTTGTTTATTTTTGTCAATCTCAGTGTCGGTTTTACCCTAAGTACCCTTGCGAAAAATCAACTACAAGCTATGCAGATGGCATTTTTCTTTTTATTACCGTCGATTTTACTGTCAGGGTTTATGTTCCCATTTAAAGGTATGCCTGAATGGGCTCAAGCACTTGGCCAAATACTCCCTTTAACTCACTTTATGGCAATTATTCGCGGTATTTTATTGAAAGGAAATGGTTTTTTTGATTTATTTATACATATTCAAGCACTGATTATATTTCTAATTTGTTCGAGTGTTTTGAGTATTCTATGTTTTAAAAAACGAATTAATTAAAATAGTTTACATATTTATTATTTTAAAATACAAATATGTTATTTAAAATCGATAACCCATTCGTAATAGATAAGCCATCGCATAGTTACCATGATAATCCGTCGATGTGTGGATTGTTGAATCCAAAAGATCAACATCTATTTTATTTGAATCTTTATAATTTATATATGCCACACTACCACCTATAAAATAATTTTTAGCTGGATTGTATTGTGCAGCAAGCCCCATAAAATGATTATATTTTGCAGTATTTTCATCTGCGATGGTACCACCATAATCAATACCTGTATAAATCATGCCAGACCATTTTGGATTGAATTGTTTAGCAAGACCAATCATGCTACTCCACTGATCTTTTTTAAATGTATATAAATTATTATCTACATTTGCACTTGGAACCAGAGCATGTACATTTTCTAAAGTTGATTTATATAATTCAGGTTTGATTTTAAATTGTGTCCAATCAACCCATCGAACATTAAATAAAAATAATGTTTTATAAAAAAAGCCTGTTTGCAGATTAAAATTGACAGACTGTGGCATTTTAAATGAAGTTCGCCCATTGACTTGCCAAGGTACTGAAAAAAATATTGGAAAATCAAAAGCTTCTTTGGTATCTAAATGATGCGAAACACTTGAGCGATAGGTTAAATCCGTTTGAAAAGCGATATCGGGATTTTTATACATGACTCCCGCAAGCCAACCAAATGAACTATCCTCTTTTAAATTAGCACTATAATTCATGGGCAATCCATAAATACCACCCGAAAAGTCAAAATTGGATTGCGCTGTTTGGTAGACAGGACCAGCATAAATTTTGCTATTTTCTGTCGGCTTATAGCCCAATAGCAAAGATAGTTCCTGCGTATCTATATCGATCTCATAATGATTTGGAGTATATTTTTGGGTATCTACATAAACAGCATCCACCCCAAATGGTTTGTCATAAATTATACCAAATGACCATTTTGGATCTAAATCAACTTTTATTGCAAAGTTATAATTCAGGAAGTTTCCTTTAATATTATTTGAATATTCATATAATACTTGTTGATTTTGAGTCTCTACAACTTTGCCTTTAATGTCAGTATCTAAAACCAAGAGCGTTGCTTCTGCATAGTTACCTTCTTGTAAAAATGCCGCCACAGACTGACCTGACATATCCAATGCAGCACTATTACCGTATGGTGAGGTAAAAATAATACTAGAATATATAAACCAATTTTTAATATTCATGAGACTTTATAGCTGATCATTTATTCAGCATTATAAGCATGAGAATTTTTAAATTGAATGAGTTTCAAGCAAATTAGTTATTTTATTTTTCTTTTAAAAGAGATATTTATCACGTTATTTTAATAATACAAAGCACAACATACACTTTTAAATTTTACAGTAAAAGGAAACTAAGTCTCGATTTCAAGCAAATCGAGTCAAATCAGCATTTTTTCACCAGATAATGTCGATGAAAAAATGCTGGTTGACATTCTATTCATAGCTAATCGTTACTGTTGCCGAGGTAAAAACTTTACCGGGATTAACTTGAGCTGCTGTCTGATAGTATTGAGCCTTAAGTTTTAACTCTGGATTGCTTGCGGTATTTTTATTAACAGTACTCACATTAATTTTGTCGCCATTTTTAACCTTGGTCGCTCCATCTTCTCTTAAAATTTGGATTCCGACACCTGTCGCGTAACCAGAACCGACCGTATTTTTCATGACTCCATTCGTTCCTGCACTTGGATCAGCAGTATATGCAAAGCTTAAATTTAATTTTTGGTCTTTGGTATTGCCACCATTACATGAGAGTTTGATCCAAAAATCTTTTTGTTTTGCCACCGAACCAACACCAGTCAATTCTTTTGCAGAAACTTTATCAAGCTCAACCGTTTGCCCATCCGTCCCATCACGATAAACACACGTTGGATTGGTGATTACAATACCATTAGCATTTAATGTCGAAGTCAATACGGGCTTTGTTTGACCATCACCATTAAAATAATATGTTGAATACAGTCCAGATGAGAGTGCACCTGTCCCAGTAGTCATTGCAGTTTTTACAATATCAACTTTAAACTTACCACCAACCAATCTAATTTCATTTGTATTATCAAATTTGATCTCATGGGGATAATAAGATTGAATTTCACCAGAATCTCGATATAAGCGAACACCAATACCAGTAATATTGGTTGAATATACATTTCCTAATGTCGTCTGTACGGGTGATCCGATCAAAATTTTACCAATAGAAGACCCTCCACCATTACTACAACTTGCAACATTTGCTCTTTCGTTGATGGTAAAACTACCTGTGTAAAGTATCTCTCCAACTAAAGAATCTGGACTGATGGTTACCGAACCTATGTCCATCACTACATTTTGTGCGACAAAGTTATTATTTTTTAACTTACATGCTGCAAAGCTAGAGTTTGACCATAAGAACAATGCAAATACACTACTTGCTGAGACAATTAATTTATTCTTCATTTGCATTGCTCCTCTATAATTTTATAACCCGTGTCTGGCAAAGTTTTTGTAGTCAAATCATAGCTGACTTGACACTGTTGAGCTTCGTTATCACCCCATTTCACGATGACATTGTCTTGAACTTTGTCAGTACGGATAAAGAGCTGGCTACCTTGTGAAACTACGCCGATTACATCGCCTTGACTGTTATAGACATTCGAAGCAAATGGTAAACCTTCACCAGTATTTGTACGTGCTTTGATTAAAAGCGGGAAACCTGCTTTGGTTTTAAACTCAACTTTACTAATCGCACCTGAATATGGTGCAAGCTGTACACTATTGGTCAAAAGCTCGACTTTATCGGATACCCCTTTTGGATCGAGGGTAATTTCGTTGATACGATATGGTGTTACATAAGGGATAACGGCATAGCCTCGTGAATCTACCTTTAAACCCACTGTATTATTGACTGATGCACCTTTCGCTTTGTCTGCATGTACTAACACCATGGTATCTACATTATTTGGACTAAAACTTAGACCATTTGCATGTCCAACAACTGCACCTGATAGATTCAAGCCAAATTGGTGATAATCTCTACCCGTACTCGCTGATACGTTTGCCGTAGTAAATGGGCTAATATATTGTAAATTGGCACTACCAGAAGTTCTGTTATAGCCAATATCGTTGACAGATACACCGTAATTTAGCGTGCGATTTTCATCAATTGCACCACTAATCGAAGTGCTATTGCCATTATCCGAGACCATTTGCGTCAGTGAAACACTACGCTTTTTAAAATCAAATGGCATCGTCAAGGTTAGATAATAATGGTCATCTTCTCGACCAAAAACATCCGTTGTGCGCTGTGCTGAAATGTTATAATTCAATAACTTATAATTATTACTATAACCAACTTGATAATCTGTTCTATGACCTGTGTTATTCCAATACTCATTCCAAGAACCGGTCAGGTAAATTGTGCCCCAATTTTGACCTAAGTTTTGGTTTAAAGACAATTGGAACTGACTTTTTGGTCGACTTACCGATGCGCCAGTAAAGCCACGACGGATATAGTCCTGCGCTAAGTTTGCATCCTGAAAGGTATAATAACCAGCAGTCGAGTAACGGTATGCTGCTAAAGTAAAGTTGGTATTGGTCGGTATCCAAAATTTACTATAGCTTAGTTTATAACTCTGACCCTGCTGTGATTTTTTATCCCCACCGAGTATATCGGTCGTAGAATGTGTCATATCTAAAGCAAGTGCGCCAATAGGTGTTCCTACTGCCGAACCCAATTGATATGCTTGATAATTTTGGCTTAATATCGTTCCCACATATCCTGTAAGATGATTATTAATACCGCGCTGATAGGTAGCTTGAGCAAAATTGTCTTCTTTTAATAATCGCTTATTTCGTACTTGACCCGCTGTGATCGAGTAACGATCATGACCTGGACGAAGCATTTGCGTCAAAGATGCATACGGCACTGCAAAGCGCTGAATCTGACCATTGGCTTCACGCACAGTCACATCCATATTACCGCCAAATCCTGTCGGAAATAGGTCATCAATGACGAACTCACCCGGCGCAACAGATGTTTGATAAATTAATTGATCTCTTTGGCGGACTTCAACAATAGCATTGGTTTGCGCTACACCACGAATGACTGGAGCATAACCTGTTTGAGTCTCGGGTAACATTCGATCATCACTACGAAGTTGCACACCCGTATAGTTAAATGTGTCGAAAAGCTCACCAGAAGTATAACTTTGCCCCAAAGTTAAAATGGAACGAATACTCGGAAATGCTCGCTGTGCGTAGGTATTAATATTGGTGTATTCATTACCTTGCCCTTCATACCAAGTAGAAATACCGTTGTGTCGGAATTGCCAACCCAGTAAATTCAATCCTGTATTTAGAGACAAATAGGTATTATTTGAAGTATCGTGATTGGCTGTGGATTCTTGCGTATTAAAATTATAGCTAATGAATCCTGCATTGATACCACGATCCCACATTTCTGGTGGTACATAACCGCGTGCCTGACGCTTCATAAATGCTTGTGGAACTGATATATCGTAACGCAAATTACTTGGATTCATACGGCTAAAAGCATCAGGAATCCATTTTTGAATCGATGAACATTGTTTTTTGTCTACGACCGTTACTTTTGATAAATCCACACCAATAAAAGCTAACTGTTCTAGATTAAAACAATGCTCAGCAACGTCACTATCGTTATTCTTTTTAAATTCGTAATCTTGTTTACCGACCCAGACGCCATTTACAAATAAATCTAAGTTGTATACGCCTGGTAATACAGGATTACCTTTGCTATATAGCGTTAGGTCCATATTTTTTGCACCACCGACCAATGTTGAATGATCAAATTCAGCATAGTCTGGTACCGAGATTTGAGTTTCATCAGCATAGATAAAAAATGCACTAGAACCCGTGTAGACAAAACTTGAAAGTAGACAGCATTTTGTCAGTACTTTTAGTTTGAATTTTTTTTCCCTATTTTTCATAACCTTTCCCCTATCAATGCTTTAACTCAACGTCCAGGTTATTTGTGCCACCATAATCATTGATACTCGTAATGCTCAATTTTTTTACTGTTGTGCCATTGAGCTCAATATTTTGAGATTGAAACGGAGCGATCATTAATCCCTTTGGAATCAATTCATTTTTGCTGCCCGTACTGGTTTCAGCTTTGATATTCGCAAAACTTACATAATAAGGCGTTGGATTTGTTACATTTATTTGATTGGCTTGAAGCTTCCATTGCAAAGCTTTAGGTGCCTCTATCGGCAGTCCTTTTAAATTTTCAGGACGATAAAATAATTTGATGCGGCTTCGAATAGAGATCTGTAAATAATTATTTGGCGAAGCTGTATCTCCTGATTTTGGTTTTGATGGAATATCCAATACATTAATCCAAAATACAGATTCTCGATCTTGTGGAAGATTCGCATTTATATATGAAATACTAATTGTTTGACCTTGTTTAGGGTCAACACGACTCACTGGTGGAGTAATTACAAAAGGAACCGTGCTTTTATCAGGTGTGATGCTTGCATCACCATCGTCCATCCAGACTTGCATCAATGAAGGTTTAGTTCCATCATTTTTTACCTGAACAGTCACGTCCTTTTTATTGGCTGGGTAAATAACCCGTGTTCCATTAACGATAATTGCAGCATGAGCAGCAGAACAAACCATGACTACGGCGCAAGCAATAGAACTATAACTCAATGATTTTGCAAGCATAATACACCCTCTAAAAACTTAATGAATAATGACTAATGAATAATCATGGATATTCAATATTGATAGATGCTTGTGATACAACTTGACCTGCTTTTGAAGCGCCTGTTGCATAGTATTTAGCTGTATAATTAAATGTATAGGTGCTAGCACCATCTGTAATTTTTTGAGCACCAGTGTTGGTTTGGCTAACTAAATTGATAGCTTCATTAACTGCGCCAAGTTTTTTAAATAATTGAATGTTGACATTTTGAGCAGCGCCAGCACCTGCTGTGTTTTTCAATGTTCCTGCATTATTTTGGTCAGCATTGTCTTGCCCCCAAACGATGTCAACGTTGTCATTGGTTGTACAACCACTTAATTTAATTGAGAAGTCTGTACCACCTGCCGTATCACCAACTTTTAGTAAATCACCTTGGCTAGCTGATGCCATTGTTACCTGATGGAAATCTCCACCTGATAAGTCTTTAAATTGGCAAGTTTGTGATGTAACTTCACCTGAAAAGTTTACGACAGCTGCGTGAGTGGTACCTGCGACTAACATTGCTGATACCAGTGCTAATGAAGTTGTTAATTTATTCATTTTTAAAATCCTACTTTTAGTGTTGATTCCAATTTCAAATGATTCGTTATGTGCGAAATAGAAATCTTTGAAATAGATGAAGGAGGTTTTCCATCCCCTCTTTTTTCAACGCAAAAAGGGTTGGAACATATATCCACCGGATATGAGAGGTATTAAAAAGTGTTTCACTTAGTTAAAACATCACTGTAATTTGGTATTTTTTTGTAATTTGTTTTTTGTAATTTTTTCAACCGTTATTTGCTACACTAATAATTTATTTTTCGATATACCCAAAATTGGGGATGCTATTTTTTTATACACTTGGTATAACTATATGCATGAATTTCAAGGAGCAATACTGTTGGAACAGAATGATATCGTTTTGCCAGTTCCCGTTATTGTGGTGGAGGACGATCCTCTAATCCAGAATCGTTTGCATGAAATATTACATAATATCGGTTACACAACTGATAAACTTTTGTTTGCTCAAAATCTTGCTCAGGCAAAGAAACTACTGCAAACAAATTCAGCGTCTCTCGCTCTGGTTGACCTAGGTTTGCCAGATGGGAGCGGTATTGATTTTATAAAAATTTTAAAAAAGTATGATCCAACCATTTCCATTCTCGTCATTTCTGCTTGGAGCACGGAAGATGCTATTATGGAAGCACTTAGCGCAGGTGCGACTGGTTATGTACTCAAAGAACGTGATGATTTTGAGATTATGTTATCCATTCGAAGCGTTTTAAGAGGTGGTGCACCGATAGATCCATTTATTGCCAATAAGATTTTGAAGCAATTGATTAACGATCAGGAAGAACACCCAAAGAAAAATGGAGCATCAAACGAAAACTCAATTTTATCTAAACGTGAATATGAAATTTTAGTTTTGGTTGCCCAAGGCCTCAGCAATAAAGAAATTGCAAATCAACTCAACCTTTCCCGTTATACCGTCGAATCTCATATCAAACATATTTATCGGAAACTCGAAGTATGTACCAGAACCAAAGCCGTGGGAGCAGCAAGATCACTGGGCATTTTGGATTAAAGCAAACTTCGGTTTACTTATTGTTATTCTATGCCTTGTTCATCACACAATGGGCAAAGGCTGAAATAAGTCTTCATTCAACAAATTCTGTTCATCAATGTGATTATAAAATTCACAATATTGAAAAAGTAAAAGACCCACAAAATCAGTCGACACCTCCACAATCTGGGTGGACTAAAACGACTATACCCAATATTTGGACCAACGATCCAGGATGGGAACAGTATAGTGGTGCAGTATGGTATAGAATTATTTGGGATCGCCATTGTATCAATCAAGCTTCACACAATCTGCCAACATTATTGAGCATTGCGCGTATTAGCCTCGCAGGTAATATTTACAATAATGGAGAGCTTATTTGGTACGATCAGTCTTTACAGGAACCTTATTCTCGTAGTTTTAATATTCCTCGTTATATCACTTTTCCAGCAAGTACCATTAAAGATGAGCATAATGTTACGTTAATCAAAGTTGTAGGGCTGTATGCCACCCGACCTGGAATTGGACGCGTCAATATCGGGCTAAAAGATGATATTTATCCTTATCATCAGAAATTACTGTGGAATAACCGTACTGTTTATGAGATTAATTTTGTTATTTCTTTAGCTTTTAGCGTTTTATTCTATCTGATTTGGTTATTTAGGGTCTGTTGACATTTGTTGCCTAAAAAAATAGCGAGATAGTAAAATTAAATCGCCAAACCCAATTTTACCCCCGCTATGCCTCGTACAATGCTGAATGATCAACACTGGTCTAAGTTACTTTCTATTTTCCGTCACTTTAATATTTATCTCAAACTAAATTTAAGAAATTTTATCGAAGCTATTCTATTTCGTATCAGAACAGGTTGTCCTTGGAGAGATTTACCTCAAGAATTTGGTAAGCCAAACTCTATCTTTAAGAAATACAATCGTTGGTCTAAAAATGATAAGTTTATGAATATTTTTAAATTATTTAGTAAACATGCTGATAAAGAATGGATATTTATTGATGGTAGCCACGTACGGGCACACCAGCATTCTTCAGGTATTAATAATCAAGATATTTCCAAAAGTATCGGTGGTAATAGTTCAAAAATACATTTAGCAGTTGATTCTAATGGTAATCCCATTGAGTTTATTATTTCAGATGGAACTTCCCATGATATTAAGATAGCCCCTGATCTGGTATCAAAATTAGATTTAACTGAATCAGAAATATTATGTGCTGATAAAGGTTATGACTCAGACAACTTCAGGACTCAAATTGAGCAAACAAAAACTAAGTCAAATATTCCTAGAAAATCAAACACTAAGTCTAACAATGATCATATGGATTGGCATATCTATAAAATCAGGCACTTAGTTGAGAATTCATTCTGTAGGTTAAAACAATTTAGAGGAATTTCAACTCGATATGACAAGCTAAAGCGTAATTATCAAAGTGCTGTCGCTCTTGCTTGTATATTTATTTGGTTACCATTGTAGGTTAAGTTCCATACTGCAAATGTCAACACACCCTAATTTTAAAGAAACATCTTTTGGTTGGTTTGCTTCCGCTTCATTATGTTGGGTCGGTTTTTTATATAATTTGTTGGCTACTTCACCTTTTCCATTTACGGATTCGGTAACGCCAAATCGAGTAAATTCGATTGCTTTGCTCTTACATGGTTATTGTTTTACATTATTTACTTGGCGTTTTGTAAGTAAACATTATAAAAAAACTGAACGATGTTATTTAATTCTCGTTTTAGCATTATCCATATATATTCTCTTGGTTCCTGAGCCTTATCTTTATGGTAGCCAAGTCATCATTTTCTTTATCTACATTAGTTTATTTATCTTAAATTGTATTTTTATTCAATATCTTGCTTACGCTATTGCAAGTTTTGAAATCCGCATCTTGGCCTTAGTCTTGCTCACGTTCATTCTGATTGCGGTCAATGATATTTATCTCGCTTTCTATGAACATTCTGAAAACTTTTTGGCCCCCTATTCTTCGCCAATTATCACCATTGCGTTGTCATTGATTTTCGCTTGGCGTATTTTTTTAAATATGCGTCAAATCAGGAAATTTACAGATACTTTAAAAATCACTATCGAACAAGTTACTGATGATTTAAAAATTTCCTTAGAAAAAAAATACAATCTCGAAGTTGAAAATATGCGCTTGCAGGAACGTCTAAATTTATCACATGAATTGCACGATGGTTTAGGTGGCTCTTTGGTTCGTTCAATGATCATGGTGGATAAAAATACCGATTTGGATCGAAATCATTTTCTTTCAATTTTAAAATTATTGCGAAGTGATTTGCGCCAAATCATTGATGCTGGTGCAAATGTCAGCATGGAATTGCCTAAAACACCGATCCTTTGGGGTGCGCCATTACGACATCGTTTTACGCAAATTTTTGAAGAAATTGATATTGATTCAACATGGAATTTTTCTGAAAAATGGAGCAAAACCCCAACGCCGCAGCAGTGTTTAACGCTCTCTCGGGTCACTGAAGAAGCTTTGACCAATGTCATTAAACATAGTAAGGCGACAAAGGTTAGTATTTCCTTGTCCGATCAAGCAGGAAAACTTATCTTAGAAATTTGTGATAATGGGATTGGTTTTGATCCAAGTACTGTGCCTGAAAGCTTACATGTCGGTTTACAAAGTATGCAGACACGGGTCAATCGGATCGGTGGCGAATTTGTCATGCGTTCCCAAAAAGGCGAAACGATTGTGCAAGTGATTTTATAATCTAAGCCATTTTTTCAACTTGATAAGCTACGTAAATACAGCTAAAAATTCACTTAGATCACATCAAAAGCCGTTATAATTGTGCACATTTTTAAACACACAAGAAATTTAGGAATATGACAAAACTTACTTGTTTTAAAGCCTATGATATTCGAGGCAAACTCGGTACTGAACTTAATGAAGAAATCGCCTATAACATTGGTCGTGCTTATGGGCAAATTTATCAGCCCAAAACAGTTGTTGTTGGTTGTGATGTTCGTTTAAGCAGTGAAGATTTAAAACAAGCGACCATTAAAGGTCTCAATGATGCAGGCGTAAATGTGCTGGATTTGGGCTTAACTGGGACAGAAGAAGTTTATTTCGGAGCATTTCACCTTGATGTTCAAGGTGGTATTGAAGTTACAGCCAGCCACAATCCTATGGACTACAATGGGATGAAATTGGTTCGTGAAAACTCACGTCCAATCAGTGCTGATACAGGTTTAAAAGAAATTCAAGCTTTGGCTGAATCAGGTGATTTCACAGCCGTCGCAGCAAAAGGCACAACTGAAAAATACAATATCTTGCCTGAATTTATACAACATCTCATGGGCTATATAGATCCGCAAAAAATTCGCCCGCTTAAACTGGTGATGAATGCTGGAAACGGTGCTGCAGGACATGTGGTCGATGCACTCGAAGCCAAATTTAAAGAACTCAACATTCCTGTAGAGTTGATCAAAATCCACAATGATCCAGATGGTACTTTCCCAAATGGTATCCCTAACCCGATCTTGATTGAAAACCGCGACAGTACACGCGATGCTGTATTGGCACATCAAGCAGATATGGGCATTGCTTGGGATGGCGACTTTGACCGTTGTTTCTTATTTGATGAAAAAGGTCAATTTATCGAGGGATATTACATCGTTGGTCTATTGGCTCAAGCTTTCTTATTGAAACAAAAAGGTGAGAAAGTTGTACATGATCCACGTTTAGTTTGGAATACTTTGGATATTTTAGAACAATATCAAGGTATTGCCGTTCAATCTAAATCTGGTCATGCCTTTATCAAAGATGTGATGCGTGAAAATAATGCGGTCTATGGTGGCGAAATGAGCGCACATCATTATTTCCGTGATTTTGCTTATTGTGATAGCGGTATGATTCCTTGGTTGTTGGCAATTGCCGTGGTTTCAGAAACACAGCAATCACTTTCAAGTTTGGTCGAAGATATGATCGCTAAGTTTCCATGTAGCGGTGAAATCAACTTTAAAGTCCAAGATACCAAAACAACGATTGATAAAATTTTCAATCATTATGCAGATCAAAAACCTGCAATTGATCAAACAGATGGCGTGAGTTTGGACTTTGGCGCATGGCGTTTAAATGTCCGTGCATCCAATACTGAGCCATTATTACGTTTAAATATTGAAAGTCGCGCTGATCGAAATCCACGTCCTATGCAGGATTATGTGGATGAATTGACTGCATTGATTGAAGGATAAAGCTTCGCCCTTCCTGTCCCTCTTAAAAAAGGGGCTATCTGTAAATAAAAATATTTTATTTGCAGAGGTTCCCTCCTTGATCAAAGGAGGGACAGGGCGGATTCAAAATATCCTGATCGATAAAAGTTGTAATTTTCGATATAAAATAATGAAATATAAAAATATTTAGTCAACTATTCCATCATTCAAAATGTATAGCAACGCTACTTTTAACCTGCTCTCAAGGCGATAAAGCAGGATGCTTTAATGAATGCCCAATTTCCATCATTTGCTGTTGATAAGCCGTTTGATTTGCTTCAATAGCTTGATTTCCATATTGATAAATATGTGCAAGCTCTTGTATCGCTTCAGGTAATTCTAAGTCAGCTGCTTTTTGATACCAAAGATAAGCTTGCTGTAAATTAACCTGTTTACCATCCCCATACTGATAGGCATTGCCGAGCATAAACATGGCATTAGCAATCTGATGATCTGCCGCAAATTGAAAATATTGATTGGCTTTCACAATATCTGCTTTTAGACCATATCCATTTTTATAAATTAATCCTAAATAATATGCAGCACTCGGATCTTGCTGTGCATAAGCTTGATTAAAATATTTCAATGCCAATTCTGGATTTTTAGCAAGTCGGTCATCACCTTGAAAATAGATTTTACCCAAAGTCGTTGCTGCTTCAACATTGCCATGCTGAGCAGCACTATCCAAATAAACAATCGCTAAGGGATACTGTTGCTTAAACAAATAGCTTTTCCCCACTGCCATTTTTGCCTCAATCTGCCCACGATCAGCAGCTTTTTTAAGCCTTAAAAGCGAGGCTTCATCTTGACCAAAAGTAGATTGCATTTCTAGTTGATCGATTTCCGCATTGGATAATTTATGATGAAATACAATGCTATACCCTGTAAAAACAGCAATCACCATTCCTATGCTCAAGAGGATATAGCGAGCATAGGAGAATTGAAAAAATGCTTTCATCATTGAGCTTTCGACAAATCAACTTTGTAGATCGACATCCCTTTACCTAAGCCATCATCCGCTTGATAGAGTGATACAAAATTCAGTCCTGCCGCTTGAGCCAGAGGCAATTTGTTTTGTGCTGAAGTAAAAGTCACAGTGCCTGCTGTGGTTACAGGCACAAATGACCAACTACGATGCTGACCATTGGCTACACGACTAATATTTTTGATCTTTTTAATATAACTAATCAATGCATCACGGTTAGCATCTGGTGCTGCATAAATGGTTTTGGTCCCATCAATCCCGGGGAAATTACCCCCACCACTTGCACGATAGTTATTGGTTGCGACGATAAATTCTTGGCTTAGATTGATTGCCTGCCCTTTATATTTTAAATTTTTAATGCGATTGCCAATACTTTGCGTCACATCAATTTGATAACTTAAATCTGCGCTGGTAAACATATCGAAATTATAACCAGGGAACTTACTAATCAAATCTTGAGCAGTGGTTTTACTCGGATCAATTTGATTGAAGCGTTTAGCCGATGTTTCAAGCCAATTTTTTATATCAGTGCCTGACACTTTGACGGCATAAACATTGTTTGGATAAAGGTATAAATCTGCTGCATTATTAATCGCAAGATTACCTGAAGACACATCTGTATAATCCGTTCCCCCCGCAAAACCACTCTTAAACGGCGCACTCACTGAAAGCACAGGTAAATTGGCATATTGAGGTAAATTATTTTTCACATAATTTGCCACATAATCCGCTTGGGCTTGGTTCACGATTTCAATAGCAGCTGGATCACCCACATCAGCAAAATAACTGGTCATATTAAAATCTGTCGTGCCAATCGGTGTCTTCACATACTGGATCGTTGCTTGATGCTCAGCACTAATCGCTTTGGCAATGCTTGGGTCTACATCAATATACGATTTATCAGCATTTTGAATACTACGTGCTTCGACTTGGGTTTTAGATTTATCTACCACCCATTTTTTACCATCAAAGACTAAGTTGAGTTGGATGACCCCGAGGACTTTACCCCAAAAGCTACTCATGACCGTTGGCACACCATTGACCAATCCTTTGCTTTTATCTACCCCAGCAAGGTTGAACTGTGGCGTCGTGCTGTCTTTATTTGGGAAAGTATCATGTGAATGTCCGATTAACATCGCATCCACATCTTTGACTTTCGATAAATAGAAACTGCCATTTTCCATGGTCGGTGAATACGGACTACTATCCAAACCGCCATGTGAAATCACGACAATTAAGTCTGCGCCTTCTGCTTTCATTTTTGGAATAAATTCTTCTGCAGCTTCTTTCACACCAACGGTATAAACCTTACCTTCTAACCAACGTTTATCCCAATTTAAAATTTGTGGTGGTGCGAAACCAATAATGCCCACTTTTACTGTAGATGTAATTTTTTTGCCATCTGGAGTAATAGCACTGATCTGTTTTTCGATAATTTTATAAGGCTTAAATAGTGGCTGTTTGCTTTTTGCACTGTATACATTGGCCAAGACTTGTGGGAATGTCGGCCCTGAACAATTCGGCTGAGCACTTGGGCTGGCGATGCCCTCTACATCAAATTTACTATTGGTCACTTGATTTAAAAAAGGTAATCCATAGTTAAACTCATGATTGCCAATCCCACCCCCATCAAATTTAAGCTGATTCATCACTTTATAAATCGCTAAAGTTTGATCACATTTGATCGGATTTACCGTCGCTTGATAGTCAGCCAAAGCTGTACCTTGAATAGTATCGCCATTATCCAAAAGTAAATTATTTGGAAATTGCTGACGTGCCTGATTGATCAGTGTGGCTGTACGCTCCAAACCAACGGATTTGTCTTCGGCAAGTTTAAAATAATCATAACTTAAAACATTGCTATGCAAATCAGTTGTTTCCAATAAGGCTACTTGAGCAGTTGTGCCTTGAACTGTCGGATTGATCGGTGTTGGTATGACTGTTTCTTTATCATCATTACAACCTTGTAAAATGAATGCACAAAATATAAGTGTTGATGGAAACACGATTTTTGTTTTTGGCATGTTATTCCTCAGTATTATTTTCAATTTGGGGAATAGTGTGCGGACTCGCAATGAAGAATTTGTGACGATTGAATGAACAAATCATGAAAATAAAAAAGGCTAAATATGGTGATATTTAGCCTTTTAAAATGTGGTTAATCTAACTCAATGATAACCTTTAGGGTTTTGTTTTTGCCAATTCCAACTATCAATCAACATGTCCTCAAGATCGTATTGAGCAGACCAGCCTAGTTCTTGTTGAGCTCTTGTACTGTCTGCATAAAAACTAGGTAAATCACCCGTACGTCTCTCAGCAAACTCAAATGGAATCGCTATTTGATTAACTTTCTCAAATGTATTTTTTATTTCTAAAACTGAAATAGGTTTGCCTGTTCCGATATTCCACGCACGGCAGCCTTTACTCTCTAAACGATTTGTTAATGCACACAAATGGGCTTGAGCCAGATCTACAACATGAATAAAGTCACGCTCACAAGTACCATCTTGTGTCTCATAATCACAACCAAATATCGAAAGTTTATCTCTACGTCCAACTGCAACTTGGGTTACAAAAGGCATCAAATTATTGGGTATACCTTGTGGATCTTCACCAATACGACCACTCTGATGAGCACCTACAGGATTGAAATAACGCAGTAAAGCAATTGACCATTGAGGATCAGCAATTGCTATCTTTTCTAACATCTGCTCAATTACAAGTTTGGTATAGCCATAATTATTATTAGGCATCCCTAACGGCATCTTTTCTTGATATGGTGACGGATTACTTTCACCATAAACTGTTGCAGAGGAACTAAAAATAAAATTAAATACCTTAGCACGTTGCATTGCCTGAATAAGCGCAATGCTGCCATTGATATTATTATCAAAATAAGCCAACGGAATTTTCTGACTTTCTCCAACCGCTTTTAAACCTGCAAAATGAATCACAGCATCAATCTGATGTGTATTGAAAACTTGATCCAAATCTTCAGTACGACGGATATCCCCTTGAATAAAATCAAGTGTTTTACCAGTCAATGCTTGCACACGATTCAGTGATTCTTCTGAACTATTGGATAGATTATCAAGCACAACCACTTGATGCCCTGCATTTAAAAGCTCAACACAAGTATGAGAGCCAATATAGCCTGCACCACCTGTAACCAATATCTTAGCCATATTATTTCCCGAGTAAAATCTTAATCAAAGCTTTCGTTGAGGCATCAAGCTTCGATACATCAGACTGTGATCCATTTAAAATAGGTAACAATTGATTGGCAATTTCTTTGCCTTTTTCAACGCCCCACTGATCAAATGGATTGATATTCCAAATCACCGATTGTACAAAAACTTTATGCTCATAAAGTGCAATCAACATTCCCAAACTTAAAGGATTAAGTTCTTGGATCAACATTGTTGTACTTGGCTGATTTCCTTCATATTGTTTATATAAAGGTAAATCCTGAACTTCATCCACATTTAAAGCTTGATTGCCAAAGGCCAATAAACGCGATTGTGCCAAACAGTTTGAAAGTGCCAAATGATGTTGAGCAACTAATTCATCAGCATTTTCAGCATAGGTAAATTGATTGGCATTATAACGATTTACCGCTGCGATAAAGTCACAGCTTACTGAATGTGTACCTTGATGTAACAGTTGATAAAAAGCATGTTGTGCATTTGGACCCACTTCACCCCAAACAATAGGACAAGTGCTTTGGCTAATTTTTTGATCTTGGCGACTAATCGACTTGCCATTAGACTCCATTTCAAGCTGTTGCAAATAAGATGCAAAATACTTTAAACGACCATCATAAGGAAGTACGGCATGGGTTTGCATTTTTAAAAAATTACTATTCCAAACACCTAACATTCCCATCAGAACAGGTATATTAGATTTAAAATCAGTATCTTGAAAATGCTGATCAACCAAATATGCACCATGTAATAATTGTTTGAATCCTTCAACCCCAATACTCAGAGCAATCGGCAATCCAATACAAGACCATAGTGAATATCGCCCACCGACCCAATCCCAGAGTAACAATTGATTTTCTGGGCAGATTCCCCACTCTGACATTTTCTCAGGCTTGGTCGAAACACCGATAAAATGACATTTTAAAATCGAAGAACTTTGTCCCAAGGCTTTTTCAAGCCAACAGCGAGCAGTTTGCGCATTTGATAAAGTATCAATTGTTCCAAAAGACTTGGAAGAGATAATAAATAGCGTCGTTTCTGGTCTAAATTTATGTAATAAATCAGATAATTGACTACCATCCATTGTCGAAACAAAATGAACGTTTAAAGCCTGTTCTGTTTGTACTTTAAAATCGCTGAGCGCGTGAGTCACCATCAATGGCCCCAAATCAGAGCCACCAACGCCAATATTCACCACATCACGAATCACTTCACCCGTAGAACCACGGTACTGACCTGCATGGATTTTCTCAACCAAACTATACATACGCTCTAGTTGCGCATGTATTTGTTCAGCCAGCTCAGGATGAACGGTATCATTTTTAGGCAAGCGCAGTGCCCAATGCATAACGGCACGATTTTCAGTATAGTTAATTTTTTCAGTAGAAAATAAACGTCCTATCCATTCAGGCAAATTCTGCTCATGAGCGAAATCAATCAGTTGTTGCAATACATTTTGATCAATTCGATGTTTACTAAAATCGAAACACAGTTGCTCTAAATGTGCAGAAAGATGCTCAAATCGCTGACTATCTTCAGCAAATAAAGAATTTAAATGAATATTTTGAAAATCATTGGACAGCGTTTCAAGCGTTTCGTGTGCTGAAGATTTTTGGGGAAATTGTTCTATATTTTTCATAAACGCCCCACTCCTTCATAAGCAAATCCTTGAGCTTTTACATAGTCTGGCTCATAAATATTTCGACCATCCAAAATAAATGGATGCTTCATCAATTGTTTTAATTTCTGATAATCTGGACTTTGATATTGTTTCCAAGCAGTCAATAAACATAAAGCATCGGCATCTTGAGCCGTATCATATTGATCATCACAATAAATCAAATCGGTACGTTGTCCATAAATCGCTTCAATTTCTTTTAAAGCTTTAGGATCATGCAATTTCACAGTCACACCTTGCGCCCAAAAAGCTTTCAATAAATGGTGTATCGGAGAATTGACCACACTTGAAGATTTTTCTTTAAATGCAGCACCCCAAATCGCAACGGTTTTTCCTTGAATATCAGAATGATAATAATTCCAAAATTTACGGAATAAAATTTCTTTTTGTTGTTCGTTAATATCCCAAACTTGCTGCAAAAGACGACTGCCATTACCTGAATCAGAAATGGTTTGTGATAATGTCAAAATATCACGTGAAAAGTGTTCCCCACCAAATCCTGCGCCAGGATAAAGATAACTAGAACCAATCCGATTATCAGCCCCTAAGCCTAGTCGCACATTTTCAATATCAATATTTAACTTTTCCGCGACCAGCGCCAGATCATTCATATAACTGATCCGAGTAGCCAACATGCCTGAGATACTCAACTTGGTAAATTCTGCATCGAGGATCGGCATAAATAGAATTTGTTCTTGACGATTAAAAATCGGGCGTAGCAATTCCTGCATCTGCGTTTTGGCAAACCCCTGATCATCAATACCGATGACGATTGATTTAGCTTGCATGATACTTTCTATCGAACGACCATCTTGCGTCATATCTGGCCAGTATACCCATGCATCTTTTGACAAGATCTTTTGAAGTTGTTCAGTTCCGCGTAAGCCAAACGTTGAACCATTGATCATCAATTTAGGATGAATAATCGGCTTTTCACTGAGCTTTTGCACCAATTCCAGAGCAATATCTTGATTGAGTGGATTAAATGCGAAAAAGTACACATCAAATTCTTGATCAATGATCTGCTGATCTAAGATATTGAGAAATTTAGAATTAATTTGTTTTTCAATTAAATGATTGAGTTGACTATCAAAATTTAAACTACTCAATTGAAAATGAGACAAATCCGTTGTTGGGCACCAACTCACAAAATGTCCCATTTCCGCAGATAAGGCACTCATTACCGCTGCTTGTAAAGTCGCACCAAATACTGCAATTTTCATACTGACCTCGTTTTAAAGATCTAATTCTTTAATCATTTTTTTAAATTCTCCACCCAATTTTGGATGTGCTACGCCATAATGCAATACTGCTTTTAAGTAACCAATTTTACTTCCACAATCAAAGGTTTGACCTGCCATGCGATAAGCTTCGACATTTTCAGTTTGTTGTAATGCTGCGATTGCGTCTGTTAGCTGGATTTCATTGCCTGCACCTTTCGGTGTATTTTGTAAAAGTTGCATAATCTTGGCTGGTAAAACATATCGTCCAACCACTGATAAGTTAGATGGTGCAGTACCAATAGCAGGTTTTTCCACAATCCCTTGCATTACTATGCTTTGCCCCTCTGCTGGGGCTTGTTTTACATCTACAATACCATATTGATCAACTAAATCATCTGGTACAGCTTCAACCATAATCTGCGCAGCATTGCTATCATCAAAATGTTGAATCATTCGTGCCAAGTCATTTTGTTCAGCATTGGTTTTTACCAAAACATCAGGAAGTAGTACCGCAAATGCTTCGTCACCCACGACATCTTTTGCACAAAGTACAGCATGCCCAAGACCTAATGGCTGTGGTTGGCGCACACTAACAATTGATACATTCGATGGGATAATTTTGGTTATTTCATCCAATAAATCAAATTTCTTTTTATTTTCTAAAGTTGTTTCAAGTTCAAAATTGCGATCAAAATAATTTTCAATAGAAGCTTTAGAGGAATGAGTTACAAGAATAATTTGTTCAATCCCAGCTTGCACAGCTTCTTTCACAACATATTCTATTGCTGGGCGATCTACAACCGTTACCATTTCTTTTGGAATAGATTTACTTGCAGGCAAAAACCGTGTACCAAGTCCAGCAACGGGTAAAATAGCTTTTTTGATCATTACAATTTCTTTCGATAAATTAATGGTGGGTTGATTTTTGATCTGAAGCAGACTCTGAACCAGAGAAGCGGCTCGCACCAACAGCCTGATCTGGTGAATCAATCCCTTCTTTTTTCATCATGACTTCTACAGTTTTAAACATTATTTTAAAATCTAAACTCACGGAATGAGTATCAACATACTCAACATCAAGATCAAACTTTTCTTCCCAAGATAAATTATTTCTACCACTGACTTGAGCAAGACCAGTCATACCAGGTTTGACTTCATGGCGACGCATTTGATGAGGGGTATAATGTTCTACGAAATCAGGAAGCTGCGGACGGGGACCAACGATACTCATATCGCCCTTGATTACGTTGATCAATTGTGGCATTTCATCAAGACTTGTGGAGCGCAATTTTTTACCAAAAGGTGTAATTCGCTGTTCATCTGGTAATGGATTGCCATCTTTATCTACTGCATCTTTCATTGAACGGAATTTTATCATTCGAAAGAGCTTGCCATCTTTACCTGGACGATCTTGGTAAAAAAAGATTGGCGAACCTAGGTTTTTACGAACTTTCAATGCCACTAACAGAAAAATTGGGGATAAAAGAATTAAAGCAAGTAAAGCTATAAAAAAATCAATTATTCTTTTTAACATACTCCGATCCCGATATTTATATATACAATTTACTTTTTAGCTAATGCATTTACACATTGGTTATTTAAACGAGTTCGTGAAGAATCATACAACCAACCCCACTTATTAAAATAGAGTATAGCACTTTGTAGGTGGGCTTTTAACAATTTTCGATTTTTGTATGATGCTTGCTCATGTACATGTGTTATTGAAAATTGTGGGCAATACAAGTTCCCAAATTTTTCTGCACAGCGTCTCGATATATCAATATCTTCCATATACATAAAAAAAAGTTCATCAAATCCATCTATAGCAATTAATACTTCTGATTTAAACAACATAAAGCAACCTGAAAGGTATGGTACAAATGTTGGTTTATCAATTATATAATGTTTTAGTAAATATTGTTGATCAAGTTGTAAAGCTAATTTTTTTGAAAATCTTCGCGCAAATAAGTTCATAGGTGATGGTAATAATCTTGCTCCAAACTGATCTTCCCCATTAGGATAAATGATTTTTGGTAAAAATAAACCTTCTGGTCTAGTTTTCACAAAATTAAAAAAATTTTCAAAATCTTCAAAATTGTAAATAATATCAGGATTGCAAATTAAAAAATAATCAGATTGACCCGCAAATTCTTTTATCGCTAAATTATGTCCAAAACCAAATCCATTGTTACTAGGCGATTTAATGTATATTATTTTTGGATGTAAAAAATCTTTCGCCCATGTACTTTTATCATTATCGACTAATATAACTTTAGTAACTGAATCAGATGCGAAGAGGCTATTAAGTGTTGGCTCGAGCTCTTCTAAAGAATGTTTATAAATTACAATTGATGCGTAAATCATGGCTCACCTGAAATAACGTAATGGATATTTTAAATATTCAAAAATAAAAGCAATAATATAAAAGCTTAGGCTAATTTTTTTCACTTGTAGTAAATACTTTAAAGCATCTAAGAAACCGCGATGCATTTTATAAATATTACTTGAAAGACCTGCCTCACCAATTGGCTTTTTAAAACCATTTGATAATGGCAAATCTACAAAGTAAAAATAATCATTGTGATTATTTAAAATCCAACAGCAATAATCTTCACAATATGATAGATTCTCTGGAAATGGTACGAATAACTCTTTACACAAAATAACTGTTGGTGTAGCAATATAATTTTTAAACATAAATCGACTCTTTTTTAAACTCTTGATCGATAAGTTACTAATGTTATATTTTTCATATTCAGCAATACTAGTACTATCATATTGATGAAAAAGAAAATCTAAATTGTATTCTAGAAGAAAAAAAATAGAAATTTCGAGTTTTTGAGGATGCCAAACATCATCTGAGTCGAGAAAAGCTAAATATTTGCTTGATGCTAATTTAGCACCATTATTACGTGCGCTTGAAGGTCCTAAATTTGCTTGCTTCAAGATTTTAAAAGAAATATTTTTATCACAATTTAATCTAATTTTTTCCAGTAAAATCAAAGTAGAGTCTGAAGAACCATCATCAATACAAATAATTTCATCAGGTAAGATAGATTGATTGAAAACCGACAGCAAACATCTTTCAATTGTTTTCACAGAATTGAAACACGGTATTATAACAGAAATAGATTTATCCATAACTAACTACATTAAATCTGATAAATATTGTTTTAAATCACTCTGCAATATAGCATCATCATAATTTTTTTTGTACAACTCTCTTGCAGTCTCATTAAATGGTGAAATATTAGAATCTAACTGATTAATTGTAGAAATAAATTCATCAGCAGTATTACATTCTATAGTAACCACATTATTTTTTTCATAACCTTCAAATGCTTCCTTTGTACCAAGAATAGTCTTTCCATACATAAGTGCCTCAGCAATCTTAGTTTTCATTCCACCCCCAGAAAATATAGGGGCAACTACAATTGAAGCACAATAATAATATAAAGATAAATCATCAACGAAACCCAAAACTTTAACATTTTTAGAAATTTCAAATTTAGCCTTATAATTATCCATTCCTTTCCCAACTATAATTAATTCTGCGTTTACATAAGGCATAACATTTTTAACAAAAAATTCAATACCAGGTAAGTTCCCAAAAAAAGCTGTTCCTACAAATAAAATTTTTAAACGACTATTTGGCTCTCTTATTATTTTACTTTCATCAAATACATCTTTATATGACACTGGTAAAGTAAAATCACTAGTTTTTTTATAAATATCATGCATCAATAATGAATCTCTTTGATTTAAAACAAAATTATAAGTTGAATACATTACTGTTTGTCTTTCATTATAAGTTGCCAATAAGTAAAAAGGGTAATGGGTTAACCCTGCAACCTTCAAGTATTCTCTTGCATAATGTTTTTCAATATTATGATAAAAAGTGATAATTTTTAGGTTAGGAAAGTATGCTCTTAATTTTTTACATAATTTCCCATAGAAACTTTGACTTAAAAAAACACAGGATATATCATTTTTTAAAATTACATGTATGATTTCAGCAATATTACTTTCATTAATCCCGCCTAAATAACCTTTAAACTTTTGAAAAATAGAATTTTCTGGTTTATCTATATAAAAAGTTAAAAAATCATCTTGGAGAATATTTTTCAATATATTCTCATTTCTTTTATTTACTGAATCACCACCAGTCATAACCTTTAAAACTTTTGGTCCAATATATAACATTTTCATTGCATTAAACTCCTAATATCTAGTTTTGTGAAAATCAAAAATTGTAATAAATGGATCATACTCATTCCAAAAGTTAAATAAAGATGTATATAATCTCAAAAAAATCATTATCGAATAAATTAAAATCAAAACATATCGAACTTTTTTATTATCAATTCCATATAAAACAGCAGGAATAATTAAAATATCAAAAATATCAAAATATCCACCTAATCGCTTAAAATCAGTAGCTATAGCTCCAAGTATGAAATATACCATTGAGCCAAATATCGAAAAATTTAACAATCTGTAAATAACAATATTTTCTTTCTTTACAAGAATAATCATTGGAATAACAAATAATCCTTTTCTTAGATAGCCAAGAATATTTGATAAATTAGAATCAACTTGTCCATAACTAACTTGACCTAATTCACTATAAGCATCAAGTTTATCTTGATAAGCGGCAAAGGCACTAAATTGAGAAATAATAGGAATATTAAGATTAGAAATCTTAAAATTAAATAAAGCCAAACCAACAAACATACTTGATATAAAAATTAACAACATGTTTTTTTTTGAAATATTCAAATTATAAATATAATATAGAAATAAACAAATTATTGATGATCTATGAATCAAGCTAGCTAAAAAAATGCAAAAAATAAATTTCAGCATTTCTTTTTTAAGAATATATATAAATGAAAATAAAACTAAAGATATTGCTAATGATTGCCGACCAAAAACAATATCTCCCATGGAATAACAATAAAAAATATACAGACTAAATAATGCACAACCTATAAATTGAGTCCTATTTATAACTAAAAATTTTAGATATATTGTTATAAAACCAAAAATAAATAAAAATACTGTATAAGAACCTACTAATTTATTAATTAGTAGGTTTAAGACACTATATCCCCATTCAAAAGAAATTGGAGAATTTACAGCATTATCATAAGTTGTTGCAGCAGAAAAACTATAAAGATACGCATCCCAATCAGTGCCAGTATTCCATCTTATTCCACTCAAAATAATAAATAACACACAAAATGAAAATATAATAAATTTTTTTGTTTGTGTGTTAAAACCTCTATCTAAAAAAGCAAAAGGAAATAATATTAGTGCTAATGAAAGTAACAACATAGATTTTTATTACTCTTTAACACGACCATATACATCTTCGAGTCGAACAATATCATCCTCACCCAAATAATTGCCTGATTGTACTTCGATCAACTCTAATGGAAGTTTACCAGGGTTTTCTAAACGGTGAACTGTTCCAATGGGAATATAAACTGATTGATTTTCATGAAGTAAAAAAGTCTCATTATCTCGAGTAATTTTACCGGTACCTTTTACTACTACCCAGTGCTCCGCTCTATGATAGTGCATTTGAAGGCTCAAGGTTTCACCAGAGTTAACAATTATGCGTTTCACTTGAAAATTATCACCACTATCAATTGAATCATAATTCCCCCAAGGACGATAGACTTTTCTACCAAGTTGTGTTAGTGGCATATGAGTTTCTCTAATCAAACCAACCAACTGTTTAATATTAGAAAGTTTTGATTTATTAGCAACCAACAACGCATCCTGAGTATCAACAACAACAATATCATTTAGATCCAACAACGAAATTAATCTTTTATTATCAGAGAAAACTAAACTATCTTGACTATTATAAAAAAAAGTGTCTTCTTTTCTATTAGTAACATTACCTTTGTTATCTTTATTACTTTGTTCCCAAACAGCATCCCAAGAACCTACATCAGACCATCCTACAGACATTGGCACTACATATGCATCTAGATTATATTTGTTGTCTTTACCAATATGCTCCATAACACAATAATCTATTGAATCTTCAGGTGATGCTGAAAATAAATCATTATCCACCCAAATAAAGTCTTTATCTATTGTTGCCAGTTCATATGCCTTCTTACAGGCTTCATAAATTTTTGGATTAAGTTGAGAAATAGCATTTACCCAAGTACTTGCTTTAAGCATAAAAATTCCACTATTCCAAACATAGTCACCAGACTTTAAATATCCAAGTGCCGTCTCCAAATTAGGTTTTTCAACGAATGAATCTAAAACTTTTATTCCAGAATCATTTACTGATTCTGTTTTTATATATCCATAACCTATATCAGCCCTTGTTGGTGGAATCCCAAAACAAACAACCCCTCCTTCTTTTGCCTTTAAAATTCCTAGCTCAATAGCTTTATGAAATGAATTAACATTCTCAATTAAATGATCAGCAGGCATAACCAACATAATTGCATCTTGATTTTCTTCAAGTGTTTTCAATGCTGCCAACGTTAGTGCAGGTGCCGTATTACGGCCACACGGTTCAAGTACAATTTTAGAATTTATATTTATTTGCCTTAATTGCTCCGCAATTAAGAATCTATATTCTTTATTTGAAACTACAACTGGATCATTGACTTTTAATGATAACCTAACTTTACTATCAAATCTTAAAGCAGTATTTTGCAGCATACTGTATTGATTAAAAAGTGTTAATAATTGTTTTGGGTATTTTTCTCTTGATAGCGGCCATAGACGTGTACCAGAACCGCCAGAAAGAATAATAGGTTGAAAATTCATTCGCTCTATACCATAAATAATTTGTATATTTAATCATATTTAATTATACATAATTAAAGTCAATAATCCTCATATTAAAAAAATTAAATGTGTCTTTTTGTATTTAGCTTTTTTAAAAAATTGGAAATCCTAGTTTCTACAAATTTATAAAATAGACAACCGCATAATATAGAAAACATTAAACACATGATTGCTGCAATATTTCCATTTGTGTAATTAAAATACTTGGAACTAACTTTATAAAAAACAGGAATAGAAAAGACTTGGATTAAATAAATACTATATGATGCATCACCAAGGTATTGAAAAAAATTATTCTGAATCTGCCGCACCCACAGAATACCCAAAACAATAAAAAAAGATGGGATTCCCCACATTATTAATCTACTTACATCGAAATTCCAAAAAATAGATAAAATCAGCCCAATAGCACCAACAATAAAAATATACAATCCAAATTTTCTTTTTACATTTAAAAAAATGAATGCGCACAACATACCTAAAACAAATTCATAAATTAAATAATCTAAATGAGTAAAAAAAACAAAAAAGCTTAGGGTGTGTTGACATTTGCAGTATGGAACTTAACCTACAATGGTAACCAAATAAATATACAAGCAAGAGCGACAGCACTTTGATAATTACGCTTTAGCTTGTCATATCGAGTTGAAATTCCTCTAAATTGTTTTAACCTACAGAATGAATTCTCAACTAAGTGCCTGATTTTATAGATATGCCAATCCATATGATCATTGTTAGACTTAGTGTTTGATTTTCTAGGAATATTTGACTTAGTTTTTGTTTGCTCAATTTGAGTCCTGAAGTTGTCTGAGTCATAACCTTTATCAGCACATAATATTTCTGATTCAGTTAAATCTAATTTTGATACCAGATCAGGGGCTATCTTAATATCATGGGAAGTTCCATCTGAAATAATAAACTCAATGGGATTACCATTAGAATCAACTGCTAAATGTATTTTTGAACTATTACCACCGATACTTTTGGAAATATCTTGATTATTAATACCTGAAGAATGCTGGTGTGCCCGTACGTGGCTACCATCAATAAATATCCATTCTTTATCAGCATGTTTACTAAATAATTTAAAAATATTCATAAACTTATCATTTTTAGACCAACGATTGTATTTCTTAAAGATAGAGTTTGGCTTACCAAATTCTTGAGGTAAATCTCTCCAAGGACAACCTGTTCTGATACGAAATAGAATAGCTTCGATAAAATTTCTTAAATTTAGTTTGAGATAAATATTAAAGTGACGGAAAATAGAAAGTAACTTAGACCAGTGTTGATCATTCAGCATTGTACGAGGCATAGCGGGGGTAAAATTGGGTTTGGCGATTTAATTTTACTATCTCGCTATTTTTTTAGGCAACAAATGTCAACAGACCCTAATATAACAACCATCATCATATAGCTTACAACTTGTTTACGAATAAACAAACACAATGCAAATATGAAATAAAACAACATCTCATACTCTAATGTCCAGCCTACATACAATACTGGAAGTTTATTATTCACCAAATTTTCAAGAAATAAAACAGAAAAAAACATTTTATTTAGATTCAGTTCAGTATTTGCAAATGCAGAAGGAAGTATAAAATATAATACACATAATAATGCTGTAAGAATCCAATATATAGGAACAATTCGTTCAACTCTGTTTCTAAAAAAATCTAATGGTGCTTTTCTTTTTTTACTCTGAATATAAACCATTATAAAACCTGAGATTACAAAAAAAATATCTACTCCATTTTGCCCCCAATCTTTCATAAATAAAAAATTAGTGGCAGGCATTCCATATTGAACAGAAATTCCAATAATATGAAAAAAAACAACATTTATAGCAGCAAATGCTCTAAGCAACTGAATATTATTTAACATTTCACACCCAATAACAACGCACTAAATAAATAATTTTTCCCATGATTCTAAAATTCTAGTGTTATTAAATTTCTTTAATACAATTGAATTCCCATTTCTTAAATTCGTATTCAAAATATCATTCTCTATTAAACTTTCAATTTTTTTAACAAAATCACTATCATTTTCGACAATAAAACCATTAACATTATTTTCAATAATATCTGAGATTCCACCTTTAGAACTTGATCCTATTAATACATTCTTACAAATTGAAGCCTCTAACATAGAGGTTGGCAAACCTTCATATAATGAATATAAGAAACTTATTTTTGATCTTGATAAATATTCAAAAACATTATCTACACTACCTCTCAAAAAAATATTATTAATATTATTGTCAATTATAAACTTTTCAATTATCTCTCTTTCTGGCCCATCTCCTAAAATCTCGACACTCCAATCAGAATTATTTTTTAAAATGGGTTCTAATAATTGAATGGCTTTAAAAACCTGTTTATCATATGCTAGCCTACCTGCATAAACTATAATGTTTTCTTTATTAAAATTTACATTATTCTCTTTTTGAATATCTTGAGCATTATATATATAAGAAATTTTATTATGAAATTTTATAGGTAAGATGCTTTTCAATTCAATTTCAGCCTTTTTACTAACTAATAAAAACTTATCTGATAACTCAACTATTTTCCTAAAGAAATACATACTTCTTTGTTTTGTGACTAAAATCATTTTTAAATATTTTAAAAACCCTTTAAGGTTATTTTTTTCATAAAAGTAATTTAAATATGCATAAGGTGTATTGTGTAAGATAGGGAATTTTTTAACTTTTAACTCCTTTATTTCTTTTAAAATTTCAACTGTTTCCTTTAAAAGTTGAGTTTGTATTATAACATGTGTAATCTTATTTTCTTGAATAAACTTTTGTATTTCCTCTATGCTCATTAAAAAAATTGGCATTTCAACAGGATATTGTATTTTAGGTTCATTAAATTCTTGATTTAAAGAAATTATTCCGAACAATTTAATATTAGAGCTCATAAAAAGCTTAGACAAATTCGAAGTAACTTTCTCTACTCCACCCATTTTCGTATAGTCATTCATGATAATAACAACATTAGCACTCATCTATTTCTCTCAATCTCTTAGAAATTTATTCAATTTTAATACTGTCAAAACTCTAAAAAAAACTTTCCTATACTCAGGACACGCTATATATAATATCACAAAACTTATAAAGCCATATGAAACCACTACAATTAGTGAATTCAATATAAATGCCATGATTTTTTTATTATCAATATAAAAACAATCAATTACAAATTTTGATAAGGCTAATGAAATAGCTATACAAACAATATAAGTCATTAATTTTTTTATATAATGATAAAAACCTGTTTTAAACCCTAAACTATAAATATAGAAAGGCCTCCATAAGTTCACTATAACTATTAAACTTATGACTACTCCTGCAATTATTCCTGGCAATCCAAAATAGTATCCTAAAATCATTGACAATCCCAAATTTATAATTGCTTCAAAAATTGGAGCATATATATCTCCGTATAATCCAAATGCATATACAAATGGGTCTATGACTCTCGTTAAAACCAAAAATAAATATATATTCAACCAAACAAAAGCAGTTTCATTAATTATAAATTTTTCACCAACCCATAATCTAATAAAATCATGTCCTTGATAAAATAATGCCATACATAAAATAGAGGCAATCCAATACCTTAGCACAAAATATTCTTCAAAGAATTTTAAAATTGTATTTTTATTACCATTTGTGACCAAATTACCAATTGCTGGCTGAAAACTTGAAAATACAGCAGTTATCAAACTTGTAATTCCTAAAATTATCATCATATAATTATCATACATAGTCACCATTGTTAGGCTTACATAGGCATAAATAATCATTGGAGTTGTTTGTAACAAAACAAATCCAGCAATTTTATGAAAAAAAAGTTGTTTAGTATGCTTAATTATATTCTTATGTTTATCTTTTAAGATTTTCCCTTTTTTAACATTAATATCGAGCCATGGATATTCTTTATCAATTATTCTTTTCAAAAAGAAACTAGAACTTATTCCATAC
The DNA here is from genome assembly GCF_000368565.1 of Acinetobacter gerneri DSM 14967 = CIP 107464 = MTCC 9824. GTDB lineage: Bacteria > Pseudomonadota > Gammaproteobacteria > Pseudomonadales > Moraxellaceae > Acinetobacter > Acinetobacter gerneri. Next base: position 131,781 of record NZ_KB849538.1, read on the forward strand.
ATAAGCTCCAATAGTAGCCAATACGCGAAACCATTTTCAAAATTTATCACCAAAATTATTTGTAAAATTATTTTTATAATTTGTATTGTTTTCATACTTAAAATTATTTTATATTCTTTCATTTCTGCTATTAAAAGAACTTGTTTATAATTTATAAAATATGTCAGCAAAGAAGATATTAACAGTACACAAAAAATACTATATACATACCACAAAGACAAATGAATTTTACTAAATATTATTGGGAAAAAACACATTAATATTGCAGCCATTCCCATTATTAAATATGCAATATTTCTATAAAGCCAACCCTGAATTGTAATGATCTCGGTTATTTCTTTTTTATTATTTTCAGCAATCGGTTTATATAATGAAGTAGCGATTGCCGAAACTACCCCAAGTTCAGCCAAGTTCAAAAAACCAATTAAATTTGTTGCTAATGTATTTAAACCTAATACGTCTGTACCCAAATTCTTAATAAATACACTTCTTGATACAAAATTCAAAAATAATAAAATTACAAAAAATAGTAATGAAATTTTTGCATTAGTTAATACTTTTTTCGTTCTATTTGTGTTTTGCATTCGCATAATACCGTATAGAATTATATTATATATTAACTAATAGCTTATTATTTATATCTTTACTAGATAAAAATATTTCATAACCATTTACTGGCCATTCAATCGCAATTGTAGGATCGTTCCAGATAATTGCACCTTCACTCTCTTTATTATAATAATTCGTAGTTTTATATAGAAACTGAGTATTGTCTTCTAAGGCGAGGAAGCCATGTGCAAATCCTTCAGGTATCCAAAATTGCTTATGATTTTCACCTGATAATTCTACTCCGACCCATTGACCATATGTTTCAGAGTCTTTGCGAATATCAACAGCAACATCCCAAGCTTTACCTTGTACCACTCGAACGAGTTTACCTTGTGCATATGGAGCATTTTGAAAATGTAGCCCTCTTAATACACCTTTTTGAGATAAAGAATGATTATCTTGAACGAATTGAGGAATTTCTAGACCTCGTTCGGTTAATGCCGTTTCGAAAGCTTTTTGATTAAAACTTTCCATGAACCATCCACGGTTATCACCAAATACTTTAGGCTCTAATATCAAAAGACCTTTTATTTTCGTTTCAATTACATTCATTCTTTTACCTCTATATCCCAATTATTCTGCATTATCAATGAAAAATCCAATCGGAACATCAAACTTTTGATTTTTTTTGATGTTCATTGTGTAATTTAAATAAATATTGACCATAACCTGTCTTTTTAAAGAAATTAGCACGTTTAACAAGCTGATCTTCATCGATCCAACCATTATTAAAAGCAATTTCTTCTAAACACGCAATCTTCAAACCTTGGCGATGTTCAACCGTTTGTACAAATTGACTTGCTTCAAGTAAAGAGTCATGTGTACCCGTATCTAACCAAGCAAAACCACGGCCTAACAACTCAACATTCAACTGTTGTTGTTGTAAATACACATTATTTACATCGGTAATTTCAAGCTCACCACGTGGAGATGGTTCAATATTTTTTGCAATTTCAACCACTTTATTATCATAAAAATAAAGCCCTGTTACTGCATAATTTGATTTCGGATGTTCTGGTTTTTCCTCAATACTTAAGGCATGACCATTTGCATCAAAATCGACTACGCCAAAACGTTCTGGATCATTTACATAGTAGCCAAATACAGTCGCTCCATCCGTTTTTTCAGAAGCACGTTTTAACTGTGTACCAAAACTTTGACCATAGAAAATGTTATCACCTAAAATTAAGCAGACGTTATCTTGACCGATAAACTCTTCACCCAAAATAAATGCTTGAGCAAGACCATCCGGTGATGGTTGAACTTTATATGAAATCTTTAAGCCAATTTCTTCGCCTGTACCTAACATTTTTTCGAAATTTGGCAGGTCTTCAGGTGTAGAAATGATCAAAATTTCATTAATACCCGCCAACATCAATACTGATAGTGGATAATAAATCATCGGTTTATCATAGATCGGTAATAATTGTTTTGATGTACCCATTGTAATTGGATAAAGACGAGTACCTGAACCTCCAGCAAGGATTATCCCTTTACGTTTAACTTGTCTCATTCAATAATTTCCTCTAATACTTGTGCTACACCGAGTTTCCAATCTGGAAGATGTATTTTAAAATTTGATTGTAATTTACTGGTATTTAAACGTGAATTCAGCGGACGTTTTGCAGGTGTTGGGTAAGCGATGGTTTCAATTGCATTTATTTTTTGGATTGCTAAGCTTTGCCCATTTTGTTTTGCTAGCTCAAATACGTACTGTGCATATTCAAACCACGAGCAAGTACCTGATGCAGCGAGATGGTAGTGTCCAGTCAATTGCTTTTGTTGCTCTTCGTTATTCAATAAGTAATATCTCAAAGCTTGAGCAGTAACATCGGCTATCAAAGCAGCGCCTGTAGGTGCCCCCACCTGATCATTGATAATACTCAATTCTTCACGATTTGAAGCCAACTTCAGCATCGTTTTTATAAAATTATTACCATGTGAACCATAAACCCAACAAGTTCTAAAGTTTATAAATGTACAACCACTTTGCTCTAATGCAATTTCACCTAAACGTTTTGTACTACCGTAAAGATTAACAGGATCTGTCTGATCTATTTCAGACCAAGCTTTTTCACCTTCACCATTAAATACGTAATCAGTTGAGTAATGAATCAGCAAAGCTTTATTTTTCTGACAAAGTTCAGCTATATTTTTTACCGCCAAATGATTAATCAGATCAGCATTTTCTTGATCAGATTCAGCTTTATCAACTGCAGTATATGCCGCAGCATTGACAACAATCTCAGGTTGAACTTGTTCAATTGCATATTGAATTTGCTCAAAATTTGCAAGATCACCAGATAAACCATGCTCATTTTGATGTCGATCTAATGCAATGACTTCGCCAAGTGGTTGAAGTGCACGTTGCAACTCCCAACCAACTTGTCCATTTTTTCCAAGGAGTAATATTTTCATGATGTAATTTTGAATTTAGGCCTTTTTAGCTTGATATTGTTGTTGAACCCAATTTTTGTATTCACCACTTTGAACGTTTTCAACCCACTCTTGGTTGTTTAAATACCATTCAACTGTTTTACGTAAACCTGTTTCAAAAGACTCATTTGGAACCCAACCTAAGTCTTTTTTGATTTTGCTTGCATCGATTGCATAACGTAAATCATGACCGGGGCGATCTTTTACATAAGTAATCAAATCAATATAATGTGCTACACCTTCTGGTTTATTCGGTGCTAATTCTTCAAGTAATTGACAAATAGATTTCACAACATCAAGATTTTTTTGTTCATTGTGACCACCAATATTATAAGTTTCACCCACTTTTGCTTCAGTAACAACTTTATAAAGCGCACGAGCATGATCTTCAACATAAAGCCAATCACGAATTTGATCACCTTTGCCATAAATAGGTAGAGCTTTACCTTTTAATGCATTTAAGATCACCAATGGAATCAATTTCTCTGGGAAATGGTACGGTCCATAGTTATTTGAACAATTTGTTAATACAACTGGTAGACCATATGTACGATTCCAAGCACGCACTAAATGATCAGAACTTGCTTTACTTGCAGAATATGGTGAACTTGGAGCATAAGACGTTGTTTCATGGAACAAATCATCTGTACCTTCTAAATCCCCATATACTTCATCGGTTGAAATATGATGGAAACGGAAGGCTTGTTTTTTATCTTCTGATAAATCATTCCAATAATGACGTGCAGCTTCAAGCAGTTGATATGTACCAATGATATTGGTTTCGATAAACGCTGCTGATCCTGTGATTGAACGATCCACATGAGATTCCGCCGCCAAGTGCATAACTAAATCTGGTTTAAACTCTTTAAATAACTGATCCAGTGCAGAGCGATCACAAATGTCAGTCTGAGAAAATTGATATCTTGAATCTTGGTCAACTTCTTTTAATGACTCTAAGTTGCCTGCATAAGTCAATTTATCAACATTGAGTACTTCATTATTAGTATTTTGAATAATATGTCGAACGACAGCAGAACCAATAAAGCCAGCCCCACCAGTAACCAATATTTTCATAAAATTCCTGCGTTAGTTTTTTCTACAATCTAATATCACTTTGTTGTTTATCTAAAACATATTTTAAATCATATAAAACATGTTTTTCCTTACCTAGGGCATCAAACTCTTGTTTAGACATATGCTTAAACTGGTCATGCGCCACGGCAATGACAATCGCATCATATTGCCCTTGTTTTAATTCCATGATTGGAGCCAAGCCATACTCTGCCTCAACTTCAGCACTATCTACCCAAGGATCATAAATATCAAGATCCAAATCGTATTCCTTTAGTGCTTTGACCATATCAACAATTTTGGTATTGCGAATATCAGGACAATTTTCTTTAAAACTTAGGCCCAAAATTAATATACGTGCACCAACAACTTGGATGCGCTGTTTGACCATTTCCTTGATCAATTGCGTCGCAACATACTCACCCATACGGTCATTTAAACGACGGGCAGCAAGGATAATTTCAGGATGCAAACCGATTGACTCAGCTTTATGGGTGAGATAATACGGATCAACACCGATACAATGCCCACCAACCAAGCCAGGTCTAAAATTTAAAAAATTCCACTTAGTGCCAGCAGCTTTAAGCACATCTTCTGTATCTATACCCATTTTATTAAAGATAAGAGCTAATTCATTGATCAAAGCAATATTGACATCTCTTTGTGTATTTTCGATGACTTTAGCTGCTTCTGCTACTTTAATATTGGGTGCTTTATAGGTTCCAGCGGTAATAATTAAGTTATAAACTTGATCAATATAGTCAGCCACTTCTGTGGTAGAACCTGAAGTGATTTTTAAAATATTAGTCACTCTGCGTTGCTTATCACCAGGGTTAATGCGTTCTGGACTATAACCTATAAAAAAATCTTGATTAAATTTCAAACCAGAATAGCGTTCTAACTCTGGAACACAGACCTCCTCTGTTGCACCAGGATATACCGTCGACTCATAGACGACGATATCGCCCTTTTTTAAAACTTTCGCAATACTTTGTGAAGCTTTAACTAAAGGTGTCAAATCTGGTTGTTTAAAATCATCAATTGGAGTAGGTACTGTGACAATAAAAAAATTTGCGTTTTTCAAATCTTCTATTTTAGAAGTGTAGGTCAAATTTTGAACTTGTTTTAAATCATTTTCAGAGACTTCTAAAGTATGATCATGACCACTTTGTAATTCATTAATACGTTGTTGATTGATATCAAATCCTAACGTTGGCTTATATTTACCGAATTCAACAGCCAAAGGCAGACCGACATAGCCTAACCCTATAATCGCTAATTTTAATTGTTCGAGTTGAAACATATATAAAAACCTAACCATTTATAATTAAATGGACCAACATCATGGATACGACCTACTACGATAATATAGCAGACTTTAAACAAAAATTTCTTGAAATATACATTCAATCCATTACAAATAAAGTATGATTTGGGTTAATTATAGACTACAATCCAATACACTCATGTAAGCTAACGTTGGATTACAAACAATAAAGGGTTTGAATGTGAAGTATAAGAGCACATTATTATTTTTAGCAATTTCATTATCATTTACAGGATGCGCAGTCACTTCGGGTTTACAAACTTATGATTTACCTGAAAATGGAAGTTTTAAAACAGATCAAGGGGCAGAAGTTTCAGTTATTCAATTAACACAAAATAATATTCCCGAAATTAGTTCAGAAAGTCTCCGTCCTCAAGCCAATATAAGCTCTCTATTTAATACTCCTTTTTATCAGTATCGTTTAAGTCCAGGTGATGTACTTTCTATTCAACTCTGGGCATATCCTGAAATTACTCCTCCAATCCAAGGCTCATCTACCGATATTAAAGCATTTGGTTATCCAATAGACTCTGCTGGAAATGTACAGTTGCCTCTCGTAGGGCAAGTACATATCTCAGGAAAAACACTTGCTGAATCAAACCGTTATTTACGTAGTCAATTTGCTAAATACCTAAAAACACCTGATGTCGTTGTACGGGTTTTGTCTTATGAGGCAAAACGATATTTCGTCAATGGTCAAGTGATGAAAAGTGGGCAATATACTTTAGATGACCAACCAATCAGCATTTACACAGCCTTAAGTATGGCTGGTGGTGTAAATCAAGAGTCTGGTGATAATACAGATATTCAACTGATTCGAAATGGCGAAGTCTATAATCTAAATGTCGTTGCACTAGAAAAGCAAGGTTATTCTTTGCATAAACTTTTGGTTCAACCGAATGACACAATCTATGTCAATACCAAACAAAATCAAAAACTTTATGTCATGGGCGAGTCTAATAAAAGTTCAGCAATCCCTCTTCGTGACCAAGGGATGACTTTGAGTGATGTATTAGGTGAGAGTGAGGGTGTAAATCCTTATTCTGCAAGTGCAGCACGAATTTATGTGATGCGTACAAACTTACAAAACCGAAAATCAACAATCTATCAATTAAATTTGAGTACGATTGGTAATCTTGCACTATCCAATCAATTCCAAATGCAAAAAAATGACATTGTCTATATCGATGCTACAGGTTTAACACGCTGGCAACGTATCATGAATCAGATTGTACCATTCTCTAGTGCTCTTTATACTTTTGATCAATTGGGTAAAAACTAAAATGCAATTTAAAAATATTTTAGTTGTGTGTGTTGGAAATATCTGCCGAAGTCCAATGGCTGAGTATTTTTTAAAAACTCAGCATCCAACATTAAATATTTCTTCAGCAGGTATTTCTGCATTGGTTGGACATTCTGCAGATGACAAAGCCATTTATTGCATGGATCAACTTAATATTGATCTTAGAACGCATATTGCGCGTCAACTGAATGCTGAATTGATTAAACAAAATGACCTTATTTTAGTCATGAGTCAAAATCAACAAAAACATATTGAACAAACTTGGCCTTTTGCTAAAGGTAAAGTTTTTCGATTAGGACATTGGCAAGGACAGAATATCCCAGATCCATATCAGCATGACCAAGCTTTTTTTGATCAGACTTGTCACAATATCAAAAGTTATGTGCAAGATTGGCGCACTCAATTATAATTCAGTATTAGTTGTAAATTTATGAACGAAAATTCAAAAACTAGCGAAGATAGCATTGATTTAAAAGAGTTATTCTTTTCTTTAATCGCACAGTGGAAAGTCATTGCGCTCTGCGTTGTATTAAGTTTGATTTGTGCATTACTTTATCTACGTGTAACACCAGATACATATTCTGTTGATGCCATGGTACAAGTTGAAGATAGTAAGGGAGCCGCTTCTGCAGCCCTATTGGGTGACCTATCTAAAGTAGCTGGTGGTCTACCACAAAAATCTCCTGCCGACGCAGAAATGGAGATTTTGAGATCACGCTTAGTGCTTGGCCAAGTCATTGATAACTTAAATTTGAATATCGTCATTCGTGACAATAAAGACGGATTATTTAATCGCCTTGTAACACATGACACAAATCAGCTAGATTATCGTCACGATTCTGTTTTATATCGTAATAAGCAAAGTTCGATACTCATCAAAAAATTTATTGTTCCTGATTATTATTTGGATAAACCATTTAAAATTGAATTTAAAGATGGCAATACATTCAATTTGACGAATAAAGATCAAGTAATATTCAGTGGCAAACTTGGTCAGGAAAATAAATTAAATTCTGATAAAGGCTTATTTCAAATTCAGATAAATGGTCAAGGTAATTTAATAGATCAATCATTTACCGTAACTAAACTTGCTTTGCCTACTGCAGTCAAAAACTTTAATGATATATATGCTGTAGCTGAGCGAGGGAAAATGACAGGGGTTGTTGGGCTAAGTTATTTAGGTAAAGACCCTGAGCTTATTACGCGTACCCTCAACAATGTTCTAACAGTTTATCATCAGCAAAATATTGAACGTAAATCTTTAGAATCTAAACAAACCTTAGCATTCTTAGATAAACAGCTTCCTGAGCTTCGTAAGCAACTTGAAGATTCTGAAATCAAATTTAACCAGTTCCGTGAAAAATATAAAACAGTCGATGTAAATGCGGAATCTGAACTGTTATTGAAACAAAATATTGACCTAGAAAAACTGAAAATTGAGCTTCAACAAAAACAAGCTGAATTATCTGCTAAATATACCAATGATCATCCTTTGATCCGTCAAATCGATGCTCAAATCGCTGAAATCAATAAAAAGATTGCTGAACTCAACAATCGTTTGACTCAGTTACCTGAAACTCAACGTCTATATTTACAACTTTATCGTGATGTAAAAGTTAATACTGAACTTTATACAACCTTATTGAACAGTTATCAGCAACTTAAGATTGCTAATGCTGGTGAAATTGGTAATGTTCGTATTATTGACACAGCTGTAGAACCTGTTAAACCAATTAAACCAAGAAAGCTCATCGTATTAATCCTTTCAATATTTGTCGGTGGTTTTATTGGTGTATTAATTGCTTTATTACGCAATATGATGCGCACAGGGATCAAAGATTCTACTCAAATTGAAAATGAGCTTGACCTCCCAGTGTATGCCACAGTACCGCGCTCTCCTGTTCAAGAAACACGTATCCAAATCTTGAAGAAGAAGAAAAGTATTCCTGTGCTGGCGGTTAAAAACAGTGATGATATTGCAATCGAAAGTTTACGTAGTATCCGTACCACGATTCATTTTGCTTTAGCAAATGCCAAAAATAACATCATTGCCATTGCAGGACCTGCGCCTGAAGTTGGTAAATCATTTATTTCAACCAACTTAGCTACGATTTTTGCTCAAAGCGATAAACGTATTTTACTGATTGATGCTGACTTACGTCGTGGTTATTTACATAAGTATTTCAATCAAGAAACTGCACCTGGTTTAGCAGAATATTTGAATGGTTTAAATGATTTGCCTCAAGCGATTCATAGCTCTCAAGTGCCAAATCTAGATATCATGACTCGTGGTAAGAGTCCTGCAAATCCTGCTGAATTACTTGGCTCAAGCAAATTCAAGGAAATGCTCGAGAAACTTTCAGACATGTACGATTACATCTTGATTGATACGCCTCCTGTACTCGCGGTGACTGACGGGATTATTGTTTCTCAATACGCGGGCGTAAACTTGATCGTTGCCCGTTATGCAAAAACCCAAATCAAAGAATTAGAGTTAACTGTCAATCGCTTTGAACAAGCAGGTAGTAAAGTCAATGGCTTTATCCTGAATGATATTCAACGTGGTAGTAACAGTTACGGCTATGGTTATAATTATGCTTATGCATATAAAGCCAACAAAGATGACTAATTCGATTAAAAAGCTAGATCAATGATCTAGCTTTTTTTTACGTGATCACTATAAAGTTATATCGTTTATTACACAGAAGTTATATGCTTCTATGAATATATTGCTATGATCTAAAGCAAATTTTTTTAGATAAAATTATTTGAGATTTCTTATGAGTAAAGCCTTACCCATTGCAGTTGCGGTCATTTTAGGCGGTGCTGCACTTGTTCCTGTATATTATGCAACCAAGCACCCTGCTCCAGCACAAGCATCTAGTACTGTTGATAAAAATGCGACCCCTGTTCAAAAAATCAGTTATATCCTAGGTTATGATTTTGCTAATCAAATTCCACCAGACATGGATATCAACGCATTTAATGCAGGTACACGTGATGGCCATGCTCATAAACCAAGTGCTTATAGTCAAGAAGAACTCAAAGCTGCTGTAACCGCTTACCAAGGTGAAGTTCAAAAGAAACAGCTTGAACAATCGAAACAAAGCCAATCTTTGAATGATACATTCTTAACGAATAATGCCAAAAAGCCCGGGGTTAAAACCACTGCTTCAGGCTTACAGTATAAAATTACCCGTGAAGGGCAAGGCAAACAACCAAATGCTGACTCTGTTGTAAAAGTCAATTATAAAGGTATGTTGGCTGATGGAACGGTCTTTGATAGCTCTTACCAACGTGGGCAACCTGTGGAATTTTCTCTTAAACAAGTGATTCCTGGCTGGGCTGAAGGTTTACAATTGTTAAAAGCTGGTGGTGCTGCGACATTATATATCCCAGCCAAATTGGCTTATGGTGAGCAAAGCATGCAAGGAATTCCACCAAATAGCACACTTGTATTTGATGTTGAACTTCTTGATGTGAAGTAAAACAAAAAATCAGGAGAGCTTTTGCTCTCCTTTTTAATCAGGACTTGAATATGATGAAAAAAACGCTTTTATTTACCTCACTATTTATCTTGAGCTCTAGCAGTTTTGCAGCGGTGATCACCAATAAGAGTTCCGTAAAAGATCAATTCGGTTATAGTTATGGCTATACGATTGGACGTAGCAATATCGAAGCGATCAAAGATATCAATTTAGATGCTTTTTTTCAGGGCATTAAAGAAGGATCTTCAGGTCAACAATCAGCACTGACAGAAGAAGAAATGGCTAAGGCGCTGGTTTTATATAAAAAAGAATTAGAATCAAAGCAATTACAAGATTTTAAACAAGAAGCAACTGTCAATGCTCAGCAAGGCAGTGCTTTTTTGGCTGAAAATGCGAAAAAATCTGGAGTGATCACCACTAAATCTGGCTTGCAATATCAAGTATTGCAAACTGGTACTGGGAAAAAACCGAAAGCCTCTTCAAAAGTTTCTGTCAATTATGAAGGTCGTTTATTGGACGGTACTGTTTTCGACAGCTCAATCGCACGTAATGAGCCTGTAGAATTTCAAGTTAGCCAAGTCATTCAAGGTTGGACTGAAGGTCTGCAATTGATGAAAGAAGGCTCAAAATATCGTTTCTTTATTCCTGCAAATCTGGCTTATGGTGAAGTCGGTTCAGGTGATGCGATCGGACCCAATAGTGTCCTCATTTTTGATGTAGAACTGTTAAAAATACTGCCTTAAATTGGCTATACTAAGAGGGCAATCATGCTCTCTTAGGTATTCCAATTAATGATAAATAAAATATTTTCCTACAGCTTACTCACCTCTACACTCTTACTTAGTCATTCAGTGGTATTTGCCGACAGTAATATCGATAAAATAAGCTATGCCTTAGGCTATGAGGTTTCTAAACAAACCCCTGACAGTACCAATATCGACCAATTTATTGCGGGCATTAAAGATGCATCCCAAAAAAAACCCTCTAAATATACCGATCAGGAATTGCAACAAGCGTATTTAGAGTACCAAAAAATTGAAAGCAAAAATCAAGAAATAGAAGCGAAAAAAAATCTGGCGCTAAGTGAAGATTTTCTAAAAAAGAATGCGCTTAAATCGGGAGTTAAAACCACAAAATCGGGCTTACAATATAAAATCACTCAACAAGGTACAGGTAAATCTCCAAGCAAATCAGATATTGTGAGAGTTCAATATAAAGGTCAGCTCACTGACGGAACTGTATTTGATAGCTCATACGATCGTGAAGGTCCGATTGAATTTCCACTGGATCAAGTGATTACTGGTTGGACTGAAGGCTTACAATTGCTGAAAGAAGGTGGAAAAATGGTGCTTTATATTCCACCAAAATTGGCTTATGGCGAAGAAGGTGTATCTGGAACTATTCCAGCAAATAGCGTACTAATTTTTGACGTTGAATTATTAAAAATTCTTCCAAATAAATAAAATTCCAAAAAAAAACACCGAATTTAAACTCAGTTCAATTCGGTGTTTTTGAAAATTTTTCAATTTTAATGTTTTAAATGGCGTGGTCTAAAACCTGAAGCCAATAGGCCAATTGCATAAGCAATCACACCCACGATACAAAGCCCTGCCACTTCTGCAACTCGGATCCACTGAGAAAGTTCACCGTTATACCAGTGTAAGCACGTGCCGAGTGCCGTAATCATGACAATATTGGCAATGCCGTATTGTAAAAATATTTTCTTCCAATGCGGACCGAAACGGAAAATATTGCGCTTATGCAGATAATAATAAAGCATTCCCGCATTGACCAATGCCGAACCAGAAGATGCGATACCAAGCGCCATATGCGGTGCATTCCAATCAATGATTTTAAAGAAACCAATAAAGATCACGTTTAAAATGGCATTGGCAGCAACAGCCATTAAACCCACACGTACAGGGGTTTTAGTATCCTGAATCGCATAAAAGCCCGGTGCGAAAACTTTGATTAACATAAATGCCAAAACACCAGCACTCATACATTGCAAAGCCAAAGCCGTCATTTGCGTATCACGCACATCGAACTCACCGCGTTGAAATAAAGCTTGGATAATCGGCGTTGACAGCATAAATAAAGCAATACTCGCAGGTACACCAACCAAGAAAATTACACGGGTTGCCCAGTCGATCATTCTCTTAAATTTTTCTTGGTTTTGTTCGGCTTTTGAAGCAGACAATGAAGGTAAAATGACCGTACCAATTGCCACACCAATCAAGCCCAAAGGCAATTCAGTCATACGTTCAGCACTATATAGCCAAGACACTGAACCATCTTGCATAAACGATGCCCAAATCGTATTTAACAATAAGTTGATTTGAGTCACTGACACACCAAATAAAGCAGGCAACATCAGTTTTAAAATTCGATCCACACCTTCATGTTTAAAATCAATTTTAGGTGGAATCAGCAACTTTTTACGCCAAAGTTCCGGTATTTGAATCGCCAGTTGCAAAAAGCCTGCGGCAATAACTGCCCAACCCAATGCCATAATGGCAGGATTCATATGTGGTGCGACCCACCAAGCCCCAGCAATCATTGCAACATTGAGTAGTACTGGTGCAAAAGCTGGAGTAGAAAATGATCCATAACTATTTAAAATACTGCTCGCAAAAGCCGTCAATGACATAAAGAGCAAATAAGGAATGGTCAATCTAAACATCGACACAGCCATATCAAACTTGGCTGGATCATTATGAAAGCCGGGTGCATAAACATATAACACCACGGGTGCAAGGATCATCATGATCAGGGTCAAGGTGCTCATGACCATCAATAAACAGCCAAAAACGCGGCTAATCAAAATCTGCACTTCGGCATGCAATTTCTGAGTTTTATATTCAGTTAAAATCGGAATAAAAGCTTGAGAAAATGCCCCCTCGGCAAATAAGCGCCGAAAAAAATTGGGAATACGGAACGCGACTACAAAAGTATCGAAATCCTTACCAGCACCAAAAACATTGAGAAGCACCATATCACGTACCAAACCGAGTACGCGTGACAGCATTGTCATTGCACTTACAATAAAGGTGGATCGCCAAAGCGCCATCGTATTCACCTAGTTAAAATAAAGTCGCTATTGTAATAAAACTCAAAATAATTTTCGTTGTTTATTCATTAAAGAGTTTCGTTTTTTTGGTTTTTTAGCATTTCCCTAAAATACTGCCATTGAAAATGTGGTCCAGGATCCGTTTTTCTGCCCGGTGCAATATCCGAATGACCTGCCAAATGAGGACCAATCTTAGGATAAGCCTCTTGCAATGTCGCTACAACATTTGACAATGCCTGATATTGAACTTCTTCAAAATCAGTATCATCACTCCCCTCAAGTTCAATTCCAATTGAATAATCATTGCATTCAACTTTCGCCAAATAACTTGAACGTCCCGCATGCCAAGCTCGATTTTTAAAATTGACAAATTGTAGCACTTCACCTGTACGAAGAATCAGTAAATGTGCTGAAACCTGCATACCTTCAATGGTTTTAAAATAAGGATGAACTGACCAGTCCAATTGATTTTGAAAAAATTGTTCAATATAACCACCACCAAACTGTGATGGAGGCAAACTAATATTGTGGATCACAAGCAATTGAATTTCAGTATTTTCAGGGCGTTGATTAAAGTTTGTAGATGCAATTTGTCGTGCCCCGATCAACTCACCATCTACCACTTGGAACTTTGTCTGCAGAGACATTGGATTTTCCTATTTTGTTTAATCAACATTTTCTAGTTTAATCCGATTTGAAATAAATAAAAACTTCTCAATTTATATTGTGACAATGCTAAGATATTGCACAATTTTTAGGATAAATATAGGGACTTAGGTTATGAGCATTCCTCAATCTTTGCTTGAACAATCCATTCAAATCAATATTCAACAAGCATTACAAGAAGATATTGGTGATGGCGACATTACAGCCCTATTGACTCCAGAAAATGAGCAAGCCACTGCGACCATTATCACACGTGAAGATATGGTTCTTGCAGGACAGCCTTGGGTCGATGCTTTAATTCAACAATATGACCCAACAGTTACGATCACTTGGCTGAAAAAAGATGGCGATCATGTCAAAGCCAATGAAGCCTTTTTAAAATTGGCAGGTTCGGCACGTAGTTTGTTAACCGTTGAACGCCCTGCGCTTAATTTTGTGCAAACACTTTCAGCGGTAGCAACCAAAGCTGCTTTTTATGTTGAACAATTGCAAGGGCTTAACACTCAATTACTCGATACCCGCAAAACTTTACCCGGCTTACGTATCGCACAAAAATATGCCGTTACTGTTGGCGGTGGGCATAATCATCGCTTAGGCTTGTTTGATGCATTTTTAATCAAAGAAAATCACATCATGGCGGCAGGCGGTATCCAGCAAGCAATTGAAAAAGCACACCAAATTGCGCCAAATAAACCTGTTGAAGTCGAAGTTGAAACATGGAATGAACTAGATCAAGCCTTGGCTGCAAAGGCTGATATCGTAATGCTAGACAATTTTTCACAGCAAGACATGATCAAAGCAGTCGAATATGTTGCTGGACGCTGTAAATTGGAAGCTTCGGGCAATATTACAATGGACAATTTACGTGAAGTTGCAAGCACTGGTGTTGACTATATTTCTATGGGTGTTTTGACCAAAGATATAAAATCTATCGATTTATCAATGCGTTTCAATGGCTAAAATATTTTAGAATTCGATTCAGCAAGTATTTTTGATATGAAAATGCTTGCTGAAATTAGAAACAAACAGATCGTTATAAAATTATAAATTTCAAGCAGGTAAACAATTCGACACTCAATATTGATTGAAAAAAGTACAATTACTCGTTATTATTTAAGTCGTTTTTGATTTCCTCTCCTCAAACCAAATGACCTTTTTAAAACAGCAAGTTCTATTTGTACTTGTCGCGATTTTATCTGTCGTCTTCTTTTTTGTATATCAGAATGACATACCATCTCTCATGGCTTTACCTGAAAGCTATGTGCGTATGCGCGTGTATAAACTTATTTTTGCTGCTTTTATCAATTATGGTTTGATTAGTCTTTTCTATTTACTACTTAGAAAAACCTTTATCACGATATTATTCAGCCAATTTTTATTTTTCCTTTTAGGTTTTATCAATATCCAAAAGGAGCAGTATCTCTCAGCGAGTCTTACCCCTAGTGATTTTTTACTGGTCAAAGAAACCTTTATTTCTGCACCTATGTTGCTAAAATCATTGGTTTTAATCAGCGTTTTTGTATTTCTTAGCTTTCTCATTTGGGGATACCGTAAAGAAAAAGCTGAGTTCAAAATGCTGTTATTGCCCAATTTTGTCTTGGCCACAGGTATTTTAGGCTTCTTTATTTCAGCCAATTTTACCAATAATTTTGGTCAGTTTTGTGACACGAAAAAAAATGCATTAATTTGTCAATATCGTAATGCTTTACCCAATACTAATGGTGATTGGGTCGGTGATCACTTAAATATCAAACAGCTAGGATATACTGCTTTTTTCTTTTCCAAATCAATGGATGGAATAAATAATAAAGTTTTTAATACTGAAAATATTCCTGAAGATAAAATTCAAGCGTTGTTTTCTGAGCAAAACCAAGCTCTTAATGCTTCTGAATCAGCAGAAAAAGATCAAGATAAAGTATTACCTAACATCGTATTTATCATGAGTGAGTCACATTGGAATGCCAATCAGCTCGATAAATCTTTGCCACAAAATATTACACCGACCATCAATAAAAATCAGGTGTCTACATTGCTCTCACCAAGTTTCGGTGGTGGTACAGCCAATGTTGAATTTGAAGTATTAACGAGTTTAAATGTATTTTTAAATCATAATGAATTGTTATACGTATCGAAATTAAAACGCCCGACCTATTCACTCCCAATGTATTTAAACACATTAGGTTATGACACCACAGCAATGCACAATAATGGTAAATATTTCTACAATCGTAGTGCTGTTTATCAAAATATGGGCTTTAACCGTTTTATCTCGATTGAAAATATGGCGAACGGACAAAATCGTAGCCAATATATCAATCAAGCAGGTTGGGCAAATGATGATTTGATTTATAAGAGCATCAGCGATCAGTTACAACATACTGATCAGCCTCAATTTATCTATGCGACTACTGTAGAAAATCATCCGATGTACAATGATGATCGTTTTGGCGCAGATCATTTTAAAATTACCAAAGATGTTAGTGCGGGTACAAAACGTGCTCTCAATACCTATATGTCAGGTATGCAACGTGCTGATCAGCACTATGCGGCCTTGCTCAAGGATATTGCAGCCTCTAAACGACCAACCATTGTCATTTTCTTTGGTGATCATTTACCAAACTTGCAAAATGTCTATGATGATTTTGGTTTTTATAAAAATGAACAAGAAAAAACCGATAAAAAAGATGTGCGTTTCTTTGAAACACCACTTGCCGTTTGGAGTAATTTCCCGATTGATCGTTCAGGTTTAAAATCTGCATATATTCCTTCACATTTCTTAGCACCTAAGATTTTACAAGCGGCACATATTCCTCTTTCGCCTTATTATCAATTTATCGGTCGTGTTAATCATTGTTATAGTTCGATTCATCAAGTCGGTATTCAAACACAAAAATCATGTGAAAATGATAAAGCACAATTATTTGATCAATATAAAGAATTAAATATGGATGTCATTAATGGTAAAAACTATACCTATCAGATTTTGCATCAAACTACTGAAAACTAATCACTTCAACATAAAAAAGAGGATTCAATTGAATCCTCTTTTTTGATCTAAGATCGGTGTTGTTTTGACTGAGACACTGTTTTTTGTGTTGCTGAAAGTTCTGGTCTTGGGTCACTCGCCATAAGTGTAAAAGTAATCATTGCAAATAATAGGGTGAGTATTTCCATAGCTCCTCTTCATGACATCAATTTGGAGAAGCACACAGTCTAACTTGTAGATTGGGACTCTTTCTGAAGCACATGTATAAAAAAGATAAGCATTTTTATGGAAATGTTTTTTCTTGCAATTTTCTTTAACACAACCCATGTATTCCAAGCATAAAAATAGAGCGACTATGCGCTCTATTTTCAAAATGATGCTTCAATCAAGACTCGATATAACCCATAAATGGATCAGAAATAGAGTCTTTTCCTGTTTCTATACGCCCAGCAAATCGACGTTTAAAACTGTTATCACCATCAATGCTGACTGTGAAATCGTACCAACCACCAAATTCTGACATATCCCAATACAACTCTTGTTCAGTCGCAGAAGTTTCGATATTCCATGTCTTTTGCCCCAAATAAGCATTGGCTTTGACCAGTAGCTTGGCTGTTTTCGCAGCATCATTACGTACTTTCAAATACAGATGGGCGCTACATTCTTCGACACAAACACGGATTTCAGGCAAAGCTTCTGTCTGTGTTGCTTGAGCTATATTTCCGACAAAAGTTCTGTGAAAACCATTCGGTCCCAATACCCAAAAGTCATAATGGCTACTCGCGATTTTAATCTCATCATCAATTTCTTTGCCTGCTTCAACCATATAACGGCGTGGCATTGCATCAAGATTTAAACGATCATAAACATGAAAAACCGCAGCTTGTTTACCTGTGTTAGCAAATTTCAAAGTGATGCTACGTGCTTTGACATCAACTTTCGCACTGCTATGTAAAATATAAGGAAGCGCACGTGATGGGCGTATGCCTATTTCTTGAACAGGATAAGCTTGGCTGATGGGGCGAATCACTTGTGGCAAAAGGCCTTGTGCAACACGGATTGCATCTGCCTGAGCTTTACTACGGTTGCCATCCAATGCAGGTAAAGTGGTCGTATTCGGTGTTTTAAAATCAAATGCTGAAGTTAAGTCGCCACAAACTGCACGGCGGTATGGACTAATATTCGGCTCTTCAACACCAAAACATTGTTCTAAAAAGAGAATAATAGAAGAATGGTCAAAGACTTGTGAATTTACCCACCCACCACGGCTCCACGGGGAAATAATATACATCGGTACACGGATGCCCGGACCATAAACCCCAACACCATTACTGACTTTTGCATCGGTAAAATTGGGCTGTCCAGCAGATGCTTTTGCATGCGTCGCATATTCATAAGACATCTGTTGATCTGTTAAGGTTGATTTTCCATATACCTGCCCCGTCACATCTTTCGATGGTGCACTTGGTGATGGCACATGGTCAAAAAAGCCATCATTTTCATCAAAATTGATCAAGAAAACGGTTTGACTCCAGATTTCTGGGTTTTGAGTCAAAGCATTTAAAACTTCTTGAATATACCAAGCACCTTGTACTGGACTCGATGGTCCCGGATGCTCACTATAGGTTGCTGGTGCAACTAGCCAGCTAACCTTAGGCAATTCACCCTTAGCAATATCGTCTTTAAATGAGCCTAAAAAACCACCATCAGGCATTGTATTGGCAATGCCTTTATACAAAGGCTGAGTTGCATCAATCGCAGCATCATAAGCTGGACAATCAGTATCGTTATTGACTGGTTTTCCAGATAATTCATTGGCTAAACGATATTGCTTAAAACCTGCCAACGGATTGTCGGTAAAATTGTCAGGCATATTTTGATAAACTTTCCAGCTCACACCTGCTTTTTGCAAACGCTCAGGATAAGTCGTCCAGTTATAACCTGTCGATGATGCACCGATCGAATCTAAATCATTGACCACACTTGCAACATTTGCCCCAGTCGGACCGTTCGTTCCTGTCCAAATGAACATACGGTTTGAATTTGTTCCAGTATGCATAGCGCAGTGATAAGCATCACAAAGGGTAAATGCATTTGCCAGCGCGAACTGAAATTCGACTTCTTGTTGTTTGTAATAACCCATCGATTGTGGCTGCTTATACTGCACCCAATTGCCCATGCGACCATGATCCCAAGCAAATTGACCATCTGTCCATGAATGTGGTGTTCCACTTACCCGCTGAGCATTTCCGCGGCTACTATCTAAATGATAAGGATAAATTTTGTTTTTGGATGCATCGTATTGTTCCCAAACTTTACGACCACCTGATAATGGAATGGTAAAACGATCACCAAAACCACGAACCCCTTTTAAAGTCCCAAAATAGTTGTCAAATGAACGATTTTCTTGGGTCAAAATCACCACATGCTTCACGTCTTTGATTGTCCCTGTTTCAACTTTGGCATCTATTGCTAAAGCTTTTTGGATACTCAATGGGAAACTGGCAATCGCTGCTGTGCCAAACATGGTTTTAGTACTATTCAATAAAAAATCACGACGATTCATCTTATCTTCCTATCTTATTATTATGGTGCGCAGTGGATTTTGCAGTTGGGTTGTGGCTTGGTTGGCTGAGTTGTAACTGATGAATCCTTATCATCATTACAAGCACTCAATAAAAAACTACTCCCGAGGAGTAAACTTAAAATTAAAATTCGCATCATGCTAACTACGTGGTGAGAGATGCGAATAGTCAACACAATGCCAATGACATTTTCGTGATACTTTAATGGCAATTTAATTAAAGATTTTATATATTCAAATACTTAAAATAATAAACGCACCCGAAGGTGCGTTTATAAACTATTGAATTAACTGGTAAATGATTACCAACCCAATACTTCTTGTTGTTTTTTAACTAATTCTTGAATACCTTTCTCAGCAAGTTCAAGCATGGCATTACATTGTTCACGATTAAATGGTTTATCTTCTGCAGTACCTTGAATTTCGATAAATTCACCTGCTTGAGTCATCACAACATTTAAGTCAGTTTGGCAGTTTGAATCTTCTTCATAGCAAAGATCGAGTAGTACTTCGTCTTTATACATACCCACAGAAATTGCAGCAACCAAACCTTTTAATGGATCGTGCTTAATTTTCTTTTGTTCAAGCAATACATTCATCGCATCAATCAATGCAACTGCCGCACCAGTAATAGATGCTGTACGAGTACCACCATCTGCTTGGATGACATCGCAGTCGATGGTAATGGTATTTTCGCCCAATTTTTTCAAATCAACCATGGCACGTAAGCTACGACCAATCAAACGTTGAATTTCTTGAGTACGACCACTTTGTTTACCACGAGCAGCTTCACGATCACTACGTGTATGAGTTGAACGAGGTAACATACCGTATTCTGCAGTCACCCAGCCTTGACCTTGACCTTTAAGGAAACGAGGTACGCTATTATCAATACTTGCAGTACAAAGCACTTTTGTATGACCAAATTCAACCAATACAGAACCTTCCGCGTATCGCGTATAGTTACGAGTAATTTTTACTTCACGTAATTGATCTAAAGCACGTTGGTCGATACGCATAATTTATCCTTATGGAGTCTAAATTGAATTGCGCATGATTATAGCAGATGCGATGCTTTGTCGCTTTAGCCATACGAGAGTACTTTGTGAATGAATGTTTTAACTGCTTTATCAAAATGTTTTGCTGATTATTTTGGATTTTTGCAATAAAGTTTTATAATTCAACCAATAAAAGCAATCTTACTGATCGGCGCTCTATTGATCTTTTAGAATAAAATTGATAATACTGAGGCGGCTCGATTTTTGTGATCGGTATTGTCTAAATTTTGAGGCTATTCAATGTCTATACGGGATGAACGCAAACAACAAAGTCGCCAAGCACTTTTGACAGCCGCTTTAGGTTTAAGTACATCAGGTCGTTCATTTTCAAATCTCAGTTTACGTGAACTCAGCCGTGAAGTTGGCTTGGTGCCAACCGCATTTTATCGACATTTTCAAGATCTCAACGCACTGGGAATCGAACTGGTTGACCAAGTCGCTTTAAACATCAAAACAGTATTATATCAACTCGGACAAGGCTATTTGGCTGAACCCCAAGACAATACTCGCCAAAGCATTGAGCGCTTTTTTAATGCGGTCAGTCATGATCCCCTACCTTGGAAATTTATGATCGCGGAACGCTGGGGCGGTTCTAGTGTAATTCGTCAAGCAATCGCACGTGAAGTGGACTTTCTCATCGCTGATCTTGGCAATGCGCTCACCAAAATGGCAAGCATGAAACATATACAACAAGAACAAGATCTCAAAGTTTTAGCGACGATTTTGATCAATATTTCACTCACTTGGGCTATGTCTTGGATCAATTTGCAAGACCAATATCAAGATGATGAACTAGAAAGACAACAACAAGTATTTATTGAACAAGCACTGACTCAACTGCGCCTGATGTTTAGAGGTATTTTAAATTGGCAACGGAAATAAAAGATTAAGCTCTAATCACTTTTTAATTGACCATTTTAAAATGTTATGCAATATTATCTGGAATGATCATTCCAGATAATAATTATGCGCAATAAAGAATTTGAACCGAAACAAATTGCCGATGCTGCTATGCAAGTCTTCTGGGAAAAAGGCTATGCTGCCACGTCAGTACAGGATTTGGTGGATGGTACTGGTCTTTCCCGAAGCAGTTTGTACAATACTTTTGACAATAAGCAAAACCTATACTGCGAAGCCCTGAAAAGCTATAAGCAAGTCACAATGGCAAATATCGAAATATTAGAAGGCATAGGATCTGTCAAATCACGTATTGAAACACTGTATTTAAATATACTTGAAAATGAATTACATGATCCAAAACGCAAGGGTTGTTTTGCTGCAAATGCAGCCTTGGAGTTGGCAGATGCTGAGCAGGATATTGCGCTACTGATTCAAGACAATTTTGCACGTTTACATCAAGCGTTTGAGCGTCTAATCCTTGAAGGACAAAAAAATGGTGAAATTGCCTTAAACAAAGATGCGCAAGCCCTCGCTTATTTTTTTGTTAATACAATGCAAGGAATGCGCATCATGGGCAAAAGTAGCAACAAAGAATCACGTAGAGAATGTTTGCAAAGCATTATCGATATTGCATTGCAAAGTTTAGAGTAAGCAAACCGATACTTTTCAAATAAAGTATCGGTTTTTATTTATTTTATTTTGGAATGATCATTCCAGATATTTAAAAATAGTTATCTTCTTAAGGCCTGCCTTGCTATGAGTAAAACGCACTTTAAATCCAATATTGTTCCAACAATCCAGAAAATAGTTCTATTTTCCTTACATTTAGGGGAATATTGATCATGGATAAACAACAATATTCCTCATCACCTTGCTCATCTGAATCTGTTGATCACATGCCTTTATTTAAACTTTTGGCATTTACTATGGCTGGTTTTTTAACCATTATGACAGAAACCATGCCTGCTGGATTATTGCCACAAATTAGCCAAGGTTTACAGATTAGCCAAGCTCAGGCAGGACAACTGATCAGTATTTTTGCATTCGGTTCTGCAGTAGCGGCAATCCCAATTATTTACTTGACCCAGAGTTGGAACAGACGACCTTTGTTTCTCATGGCAATTTCAGGATTGTTTATTTTCAATAGCTTAACGGCTTTATCTGATCATTATTTGTTGACTCTTTTTGTCCGTTTTATCGGTGGAATGTGTGCAGGTATTATTTGGGGTTTACTTGCAGGTTATGCTCGGCGCTTAGTACCTACGCATTTACAAGGTCGTGCACTTGCTATTGCAGGTGTAGGACAACCTATTGCCCTATCTTTAGGTGTTCCTTTAGGAGCTTGGTTAGGACAATATTTTGCTTGGCAAAATATATTTTGGATCATCTCAGTTTTATCATTTATTTTATTATTTTGGATTCAATTCAGTGTACCAGATTTTGCTGGTCAAGCACGCCAGAAACAAATACCGATTCATCGCGTCTTTTTAATTGCAGGTATTCCTTCTATTTTGATCACACTTTTTTGTTGGATTTTAGCCCACAATATTTTATATACCTATATTGCTGCATTTCTCAATACGGTCGGTTTAGCACATCAGCTCGATCTAGCACTGATGATCTTTGGTATTTCATCCTTTATTGGTATTTGGTTTATCGGTATAAATATTGACAAAAAATTAAGAAATTTAACATTATTCAGTTTGGTCTTATTTGCACTCTCATTATTCATCTTGGCATTTGCAAAAAGCTCACCCTTTTTAATTTTTGCCAGCATTGCATTTTGGGGAATGAGTTTTGGTGGTGCACCAACGCTTTTACAGACAGCTTTAGCTGATACCGCAGGTGAAAATGCTGATATTGCCCAATCAATGCTCGTGACCGTATTTAATTTTGCAATTGCCTGTGGAGGATTTATCGGTGGATATTTACTTCAACATTATGGTGCAAAAATTTTCCCATCAAGTATGCTGATATTCATACTCTTTAGTTTAGTGATCGTTTGCTTAGGCAAAAAGCATGGTTTTAAAATTGGACATCGCCCCAGTGGACAGCATTAAAAAATATTTGCCTGCATTTGAACAATAAATAAAAACTGATGCTCATATAAATTAACCCCCTAATAAGTAGTTCAACTTAATAGGGGGTAATTTAATTACACGATTTGATCAACAACAAAGCGATTATTTTGCTTTACGTTCTTTTTCAATCAAATAATTTACAACTTGAGTGACTTTACCATCTTCACCTTGAACCACATACTTACCATTTACAACAACTGCTGGTACGCCAGTCAATTGATATTGTTGAGCAAGTTGATTTGATTTGGCAATTTTAGAAGACACGCTAAATGAGTTATAAAGTGAATTAAATTTTGCTTCAGGTACACCAAATTTAGTAAAGAATTTCGCTTGAGAAGCTTGATCAAACAATTGTTTATTTTCAACTTGAATAGCATGGAATAAAGGCAAATGGGTTTTCTTACGAATGCCTAATTCTTCAGAAACATAATAGGCACGTGCACCTTGTTCCCACATTTTATTCATCGCGGCAGGCGTACGTACAAAATGCACATCTTTAGGCAACGCTTTCAGCCAAGTTTGCATATATGGCTCAAGTTTGAAACAGTGAGGACATCCGTACCAGAAAAATTCACGTACCTCGATTTTACCAGGAACATCAACTTTTCCAGGGTTTTTAATCACGGTATAGTCTTTTCCAGCAACATAGTCTGCTGCCATTGCATTTGCTGAAAATGCCATGACCATCGCAGTCATGCCGCCAAAAATAAATTTTTTCATTGACTTTATAGTCCTCTAAAATTGTTCTGTATAGCTTATGCCCTAACTATAAAAGAAATATGGGAAAATCGTGTTTCTTCTGTGAACTTTTTTACACGATTTATCGCTTTTTTCTTAATTAACGCTACACTAGCAATAATCGTTTATTAAAACAAATGAAAATTGAGGCACTCACTATGACACAGTTGAATGTTGATCCGCAAGAAATTGCAAAATTTGAAGCGCTTGCGGCACTTTGGTGGGATCAAAACTCGGAGTTTCGACCACTACATCAAATTAATCCTTTACGACTCAACTGGATTGATGAGCATGCAGGTGGCTTAAAGGGGAAGAAAATTTTAGATGTTGGCTGTGGTGGCGGCATCTTGGCAGAAAGCATGGCACGTCGTGGCGCTGATGTTTTAGGCATTGATATGGGTGAAGCACCACTCAATGTTGCTCGCTTACATGCAGAACAAGAAAATGTTGAAAATATTCAATATCGCCAAATTCCAGTCGAACAACTCGCGGAAGAACAAGCAGGTCAATACGACATCGTGACGTGTATGGAAATGCTAGAACATGTTCCAGACCCAGCGTCAATTATTCAAGCTTGTCAAAAACTGGTAAAACCGAATGGTCATGTGTTCTTCTCGACCATTAACCGCAATCCAAAATCTTATCTTTTTGCGATTATCGGTGCGGAATATGTATTGCGCCTACTGAAAAAGGGCACACACGATTATCATAAATTTATTAAGCCTTCAGAACTTGCAACTGACATTCGTAATGCGGGCTTAAAAATGAAAGATATGACCGGCTTACATTACAATCCATTGACCAAACATTACTGGTTAGCGCCAAATGTCGATGTAAACTATATGGTTTACACTCACAATGAAGGATAAAAAATGAAAGCGGTCTTATTCGATCTGGATGGAACTTTGATTGATACTGCGGCTGATTTCATTCGTATTATCCAAGATATGTGCAAAGAAGAAGGTCGAGCAGTCGTTGCTGCTGATCTAATTCGAACTCAGGTTTCTGAAGGTGCACGTGCCATGGTCAAGTTGGTTTATCCAGAACTTGATGTCAATGATCCTGTATTTTTGGCGCATCGCCAGAGATTTTTAGATCTATATGGTGCGGATATTGCGGTGGATACAGATCTATTTGAAGGGATGTATCCTCTACTGGCAGAGTTAGAAGCTCACCAAATTCCGTGGGGAATCGTGACAAACAAACCTCGTTGGTTGAGTGAAGCACTGCTAAAAGCGCTCAACTTAACTGAACGATGCGCAGTGTTGGTCTGCCCTGAAGATGTCAGTAAAACCAAACCTGATCCAGAGCCAATGTATTTGGCTGCCAAGCAGATCCAGATTGCAGCCGAAGATTGTATCTATGTTGGTGATCATCCACGCGATATTGATGCTGGACGAGCTGCCAATATGTATACTATTTTAGCAGCATACGGTTATCTGCCTTTAGAGTACAAAGATGATTTGAATGCTTGGAAAGCAGATTGTATCGTACAAAATGTCAAAGAATTACAGCAAATTATCCGTAATTTGCTGCAAATAAAACAAAGTATTGCATAACGCTTCATCATAAAAACTATAGGAGGTTTTCCATGAAATACTCAGAATATCAACCTCGTGCAGACTTACTTAAAGATAAGATTATTCTGATCACAGGTGCTGGTGACGGTATTGGACGTGCTGCTGCGATCAGCTATGCCCTACACGGGGCGACGGTGGTGTTACATGGACGAACACTCAATAAACTAGAAGTCATTTATGATGAAATCGAAAGCTTAGGCGCACCTCAACCAGCGATCTTACCGTTACAGCTTTCTACAGCATCACAGCATGATTACGAATTGCTATACGATACCCTCGAAAAACAATTTGGTCATCTTGACGGCATCTTGCACAACGCAGGCATTTTAGGTGATCGCGTCGAATTGGCGCACTACCCTATAGATGTTTGGGATGATGTGATGGCTGTCAATCTTCGAGCACCATTTTTATTGACTCAAGAATTGATGCCATTGCTGCAAAAATCAGACAATGCTTCAGTCGTCTTTGCTAGCTCTGGCGTAGGACGCGAAGTACGAGAAAAATGGGGCGCATATTCGGTTTCAAAAATTGCGATCGAAGCGGTCAGCAAATTATTTGCAGCAGAAAATGTCTATCCAAATATTCGTTTTAACTGTATCAATCCGGGCGGTACACGCACAGCGATGCGTGCCAAAGCTTATCCAGATGAAGATCCATTAAGCTTGCCTACACCTGAGTCGATTATGCCAGCCTACCTCTACCTCATGGGTGAAGATAGCTTGCAAATGAATGGTCAGAGTATCGATGCCCAAGATTAATCGGTTATAAAATCCAAATATCCTCTTTTTTATAAAGGGGATTTTTTTATAGTCATAAATCGTTTTTACAAATTAATTTCATATAAATATTCGGTTTTTCAAATTAAAACATTCAGCATAGACTTTAGTCATTGAAATAAACCATGCTAGAGAATATTGATGAAAGACCAAAAACATAAAAGTGAAATGATTCGCTCAATCGAAAACTTACAATTGCCACAACACTTAATTACTGCGCTTGATGATGCACAACAAGCCAAGACCGTGATTCAAGCCATTTCCCAATTACAAGTTATGACTGAAAAATGGCATTAAAATACATGAATTGTGCAAAATAATACGCTAATCGCGACAGATTACCTTTATTGATGCTTTGAATTATATTAAATTATGCTCAAGCATTTAAAACACAATTTTGACGTCGCACATAAAACTTATTCGGGGATAAAAAAGACTGATTTCCATGAAAATGGCTGATTTTTTTAAAATATGTGCTGAATATTTGATGATCTTAAATGAACTTATATTTTTTCTTCACAGTTTCTCTGCATTTAAATAGTACATTAGAAATGTGAAAAATGATGTCAAAGAGAGTAAACATGAAAAAGATTTTGACTGCATTAGCATTATCTTTCAGTGCTTTGATAGCAACAAGTATGACTTTTGCAGATCCTCCGCACAATGATCGTGGTTATCAAAACCGCGGTAATGGTAATGCTTATGGTCATGATAAAAAGAAATTTCGCGACTTTAATCAAGATGAAGACATGATGCAAGAACAACGACGCGAGCGTGAAGAACGTGGTGTTCGACGTTTACAGCAACATCGTTGGCAACCTGGATATATTATGCCTCAGCATTATCGTGGTGACGGTTATAAAGTAGCTTATAAAGATAAAAACCTGCCTAAACCCGGTAAAAATCAGCAATGGTACAAGATCAATAATGACTATATTTTAGTGGATTCTGACAGTAATAGTATTTTGAGAATTTTAGGTTTTTAAAATACCTTCCAATCCTCACTTGCCCGAATTGATTTTGGGCATTTTTTTAAGAATTTTTTAAGCTATTTACATGAATTTATATTTCGTCACTTAAACCTAGAAAACTTCACATTTCAACTAAATTTCTTCATTTTTTATCTGAACTTTTTTTGTATTTTTGATCTATCGAAAAACCAACACCATTCGGTGAATGTGATGAAAAAACTACTTACAACCGTCGCTTTATCTTTATCTACATTGGTCGCAGCTTCTGCTGCTATGGCCGATCCTTATGATTATCATCATGACGATCGACGTCACGATCGTGTCGTTATGACTGAGCATACTGTATGGAAAGAAGGCGCGCGTTTCCCCGATCATTATCATGATCAACGATATTATGTAGATGACTATCGTCATTATAATCAACTATATAAACCTAACCGTTTCGAACGCTGGTATAAAGTTGATGGGCGTTATGTACTGGTCAATGAACGCACGCATAACGTAATTCGCGTGGTACGTTAAACCGCTATTTTGATATGAAAAAACTGAGCTGCATCAAGTTTTTATCGTATTGAATGACATCATTGAAATGCCCTCTCTATTTAAATAAGAGGGCAAAAAAAGGGAATTTATAGACCACTTTCCTCATAGCCCAAATCCATATTTGGGCTTTTTTTATCCCTACATACAATCTTCACAAAGTACACATTTCAACTATTTCTCTTCATTATTAATCTAATTTTAAACGTTAATCTGAGCTCATCAAGACAAAATCTAATATTCAGGGTGAAGCAGATGAACAAGATTTTTACAGCTATCGTTTTATCATTAAGTACTTTTGCAGCGACGTCAGCAATGGCTGATTCTCGCTATAACAACCATGATAATCACCGTTATCACAGCTCTAACAACAGTTATAACAATCATGATCGTTGGGATCGTTCTAATCGCTATGATCAACGCTATAACAATCGTTGGAACAATAATTCTTGGCGTTCAGGACATAATTTCCCAAGCCAATATCACTCATCAAGATATGCCGTAAATTATAAAAATTATCGTCATCTTTCAAAACCATCACGCTATCAACAATGGTATAAGGTGAATGGTGATTATGTATTGGTCAATCAACGTGATCATCGCATCATTCGCGTAGTCCGTTAATATTTAAAGTTTTTATTTTTATAAACCCAAATTTCGATTTGGGTTTTTTTGTTTTATATCGCTATGTTATAAAAATTCACAATCTATTCATGTTCCATTAAATAATTTACATTTCAACTATTTTTGATCCATGCTTTTTCTATTTTTCAGGCTTAAATTGAAAATATCAAATGACAATGGTCAAAACCTAAAGGTGTTAAAATGAAAAAAATAATCTCAGCAATTGCTTTTACCGTAAGTACTGCTTTGGCTGCATCTAGTGCAATGGCTGCACCGAATGATCATCATTATCCTCAACATCAAAACTCACATCAGCAAGTTGTGAAACACAATACTCACCACGTAACCAAAGACCAATGGAAAGCTGGACATACTTATCCAAGTCAATACCGTGGCGCAGGCTATAAAGTCGATCACAAACAGTACAAAAAATTGAGCCGTCCAGGACACAACCAACAATGGTATAAAGTGAATGGTCAATATGTCTTAGTCAATACGCAAAACCATCACATTATCAAAACGGTCCGTTAAATAGCTCAGACATTCTCAGTCCATTTGAACTGATCAAAAAAGCTCAAACTTCGGTTTGAGCTTTTTT
Source organism: Acinetobacter gerneri DSM 14967 = CIP 107464 = MTCC 9824 (assembly GCF_000368565.1). Lineage (GTDB taxonomy): Bacteria > Pseudomonadota > Gammaproteobacteria > Pseudomonadales > Moraxellaceae > Acinetobacter > Acinetobacter gerneri. The sequence continues at coordinate 161,187 of NZ_KB849538.1, forward strand.
TGGATGCAATTTAAACAAATATCTCGAAATTTGATAATTTATATGAAAATTTCCATAATTTCTCTACAATTTTCAGTTAGTTTTATCATTATAAAATCATTCCCCAAGGAATAAAGTTCATGAAAAAAATCCTTTCTGCAATCGCTTTAACAGTATCTGCTGCAATCACTGCTTCTACAGCTTTCGCTGCGGCTCCTGTACAACATGATCAAAAAGTTCCGCCAAAACATGTTGTTGATAAAAAACCAGCGCCTAAACACCAAGCTGCTCCTCAACCTAAAAAAGTTGTAAAACATAAAGCAGATAAAAAACATGAACCTGCTAAAAAAGTGCAAAAACAACATGCACCTAGCCAACACGACCACAAATAATCTGCTTTGAGCCCAAGCTCAGTAGAATAAAAGCCAACACCCAAACTTAGCTTTGGGTGTTTTTTTATTTGTACTCAACTAATGCGATGATTATATTAGGAAGAGAAATCGCAGATTGTGAATGACATTGGATTGAGTATGCAAACACCGAATATTGAAACAGCACAGGCCACAACCCACCAATATGTGCAATGGTTTCGAAATACTGCACCTTATATCAATGCGCATCGAGGTAAAACCTTTGTATTGATGTTTGGCGGTGAAGCAGTTCGTCATGCCAATTTCCAACATATTATTCATGATATCGCTTTGCTACATTCGCTCGGCATTAAACTGATTTTAGTGCATGGCGCACGTCCTCAGATCAATGACAATTTACAAGAAAAAGCGTTGATCAGCCCGATTCATATCAATCGACGTGTCACGACACGTGAGTCTTTGGGCTGCGTGATGAATGCAGTAGGGTCGATTCGTTTACAAATCGAAGCGCTACTCTCTATGGGACTCGCCAACTCCCCTATGTATGGCGCACGCATTGATGTTGTTTCAGGCAACTTTGTAACTGCGAAACCTTATGGAATCCGTGATGGGGTCGATTTTCAGCTCACAGGTGAAGTTCGGAGTATCGACACGGATGCAATTCAAAGACATCTTGAAAATCATAATATTGTACTTCTTGGACCTACTGGATATTCGACTACAGGTGAAGTGTTCAACTTGCTCGCTGAAGAAGTTGCAACCAAAACGGCGACATCATTAAAAGCCGATAAGCTTATTTTCTTGGGATCACAGCAGGGCTTATTTGACGAACATGGGCATTTACTGCGAGAAATTACGCCACATCAACTCGATCAGCATATTGAAAAATATCGAGATTCAAACTTTGAAATAGCACTTCATTTAGAAAATGCCAAACGAGCATCTTTAAATGGGGTCAATCGCGTACATTTGCTGTCCTATGCTTATGATGGTGCATTGATCGAAGAATTATTTACCCGTGATGGTACTGGGACGATGATCACCGATGCGCATTATGAAGAAGTCCGTACCGCAAATATTCATGATGTCGGTGGCTTGATTACCCTGTTAAGACCTTTGGAAGAAGAAGGTATTTTGGTATATCGTTCACGTGAACGCTTAGAGAATGAAATCGATAAATTTGCAGTGATTGAGCGTGATGGTACGGTCTTGGCTTGTGCTGCTTTATACCCAATTCCTCAAGCGGAAAATGAAATTTCTTCGGCTGAAATCGCCTGCGTTGCTGTTCACCCTGAATATCGTAAATCCAATCGCGGTGGACAAATCATGCATTTCCTTGAAGAAAAAGCCAGATCTTTGGGCATTGAACAACTATTTGTGCTCACAACAAGAACAGCACATTGGTTTTTGGAAAATGGTTTTAGCCATGCCAGTGTGGATGATTTACCTGAAGCTCGCCAAGCACTCTACAATTATCAACGTAATTCATTGGTGTTTAAGAAAACAATCTAAATACTTTTGTATCATTTCAGGCTACAAATCTTAGCTGATTTTCTGCTATAGATATTCTACAAATACTGCAAAAAAAAACGTATTCTCTTTTGCGCTTTTTTTGCAGTATTTATCGCCTGAACAGATAAGTAAATTATTTATATATATTTCAATATTTTAAAATAAAATATCATTCCCCTTTTACACTTGGCTTTAGCAGTTTTTCTGCTTAGTTTTTCGCTAATTTATTTATCTTTTTTTATGATTTGTTTTGCCTGATTTTTTATTTTTTTGAAAATAGAAAGCTCCGTAGTCTGATGTTCTCTTTCAAGCATCTCGATACAGGAGTTCAGATCATCATGGCAAGTTTTCAGCATTTCCCTTGGGCGAAATTCAGTATTTTAACTGCTAGCCTTGCCAGTTTTATGATGTTGTCTGCCTGTGCTAAAAAGCAAGAAACAGTCACTTTAAATATTGGTTTTCAAAAATATGGTTTATTGCCGATCGTCAAAGAACGTGGCGATTTGGACAAAGCCCTAAAAGCCAAAGGCATCGAGATCAAATGGGTTGAGTTTCCAGCCGGTCCTCAACTGCTCGAAGGCTTAAATGTGGGTAGCGTTTCTTTTGGTGAAGCAGGTGAAGCAGGTGAAGCACCGCCTATTTTTGCCCAAGCTGCAAATTCAAATTTGGTCTATGTGGCAAACCAGCCCGCAGCACCTAAAGCGGAAGCATTAATTGTTCCCAAAAATTCTAAAATCCAGTCTGTTCAAGACTTAAAAGGCAAACGTGTCGTACTCAACAAAGGCTCTAATGTTCACTATTTATTATTGAAAGTTTTAGAAGCCAATCATCTTAAGCTGGATGACATTCAAGTGGTCTATCTACCTCCTGCTGACGCACGTGCCGCTTTTGAAAAAGGTGCAGTGGATGCTTGGGTCATTTGGGATCCTTTCTTTGCCGCAGCTGAGCAACAACTCGGTGCCAAAGTGTTAGCCACTGGGGAAAACTTGGTGAGCAATCACCAATTTTATTTGGCTGATCGAAAGTTTGCCCAATCTCATCCTGATGTTTTAAAAGCTGTCGTCAATGAACTGAATACCACAACACAGTGGGTGTCTAGTCATCAAAATGAAGCAGCCAAACTTTTAGAAAAACCAACAGGCTTACCACTAAACATCCTTGAAACTTCGATTTCACGTATGGGCTTTGGGGTTAAACCAATTTCCAATGAAGTTGCTAAAGAACAGCAATATGTTGCCGATGCTTTTTATCAGCAAAAACTCATTCCAAATCAAATCAATATTCAAGCCGCGATTTTGGTCAATCAAGACAAATAATAGCTCAAATAAGAGGAATCTCTCATGTCTCAACATCTTACACAGTCACAAACACAGACTAGGTTTAAATCCAAACATCTTGGTCTAACAACAGCCATGATTGCGATGTGTACGATGTTGAGCAGTGCCAGTTGGGCGGTTGATGTCAATGTCAAACAATTACGCATTGGTCATCAAAAAAGTGCCATCAATTTGGCAGTAGCCAAACAGCAAAAATTGCTCGAAAAAGAATTTCCAAATGCCAAAATTACTTGGAATGAATTTCCAGCAGGTCCGCAGATTTTAGAGGCTTTAGCAGTTGGTTCTTTGGATATTGGTGTCACAGGTGATACCCCGCCTGTTTATGCGCAAGCGGCAAATAAACCGTTGTATTACTTTGCCTATGAGGCTGCCAAACCTGCTGCATCTGCAATTTTAGTTGCTAAAAATTCGAATCTTCGCAGTTTAAAAGAATTGCGTGGTAAGCGTATCGCCTTACAACGAGGTTCGAGTGCCCACTATTTATTGGTACAAGCTGTGCGTAAAGCAGGCCTGCAATGGTCAGATATTCAACCGATTTGGCTTGCTCCTGCCGAAGCGCGCGCGGCATTTCAAAAAGGTGCTGTCGATGCTTGGGCAATTTGGGACCCTTATTATTCCTCTGCTCTGCTTGAAGATCAGGCACGTGTTTTAACTACAGGGCAAGGGCTAAGTCCAAACTATACATTCTATTTAGCAGCGCCAAATTTTCTGAAACAGAATCCTCAGGCGGCTAAAGGCATTATTCAGCAAATCAACCAAGCTGATAAATGGGTACAAAGCCACAAATCTGAAACCATTCAACTGATCTCGCAATCGACTGGATTAAAAAGCAATGTCAGTCAGGCATTTTTAACTCATCGCCCTGTTCCGTCCTATGCAGCACCACTGACTGCAAAAGTTATTGCAGATCAACAACAACTCGCAAATCGTTTTTCTGAACTCAAAATCATACCGAGAGCCATTTCTATTCAGCAAGCTGTCTGGACTGGCAAGTAGTTTTATTTAAGGATATCAAAATGAAAATTTTCTGGTTTATTCCCACTCACGGTGATAGTCGCTATTTAGGTACGAGCAAAGGTGCACGTCAGGTCGATCATGCCTATATGAAGCAGATTGCCGTTGCTGTCGATAATCTAGGATATGAAGGCGTGCTGATTCCTACAGGACGTTCATGTGAAGATCCATGGCTCACGGCTGCAAGTTTGATTGATGCAACTAAAAACCTAAAATTTTTGGTGGCATTACGTCCTGGAGTAACGACTCCTGCCTTGGCTGCACGTATGGCTTCAACTTTTGATCGTCTTTCAAATGGGCGTGTATTGCTCAACTTGGTCACAGGTGGCGACGAACAAGAGCTTAAAGGTGATGGCGTATATGAAGATCACGCAACACGTTATAAAACCGCTGCAGAATATGTCAAAATTTGGCGTGAAATCCTGACTCGTTCACATACAGGCGAATCATTTACTTTTCACGGCGAACGCTTACATGTCGATGATGCAAAATTACTCTACCCACCGATTCAAAAACCATATCCACCGCTTTGGTTTGGTGGCTCATCAGACGATGCTGTAGAACTTGCCACAGATCAAGTGGATACCTATTTAACATGGGGCGAACCACCGGCTGCTGTCAAAGAAAAACTAGAAAATGTCAAAGCCAAAGCAGCTGCAAAAGGTCGCAAACTCAACTACGGTATCCGCTTACATGTCATCGTTCGTGAAACAAATCAAGAAGCATGGGCAGCGGCTGACGAACTGATCAAATATGTCGATGATGCCACTATTGCCGCAGCTCAAAAGAAATTTGCACAAATGGATTCGGTGGGTCAGCGTCGCATGGCTGAACTACACAATGGTGATCGTTCAAAACTTGAAGTTTCACCAAACCTATGGGCAGGCGTAGGCTTAGTTCGAGGTGGTGCAGGTACTGCATTGGTCGGCGATCCTCAGACTGTTGCTGATCGTATCCAAGAATATGCTGATCTCGGTATCGATACCTTTATCTTCTCTGGTTATCCGCATCTAGAAGAATCAATCCGTTTTGCTGAATTGGTGTTCCCTCTCTTACCTCTTGCAACACGTGAAAAACTTACGCAACCCAACCTCACAGGTCCTTTCGGTGAAATTGTGGCAAACAATTATAGCGCTGATGAAAATAAGCAAACTAAACTTGCTAAGGAGCCTGCATGAGTGTGACATCAACGGCGAAGGGTTCCAGCGTTTCACGTGGAACTCGGCAGCTTGGGCAGCGCTTGCTGCCTTGGCTAGTGCCCATTCTATTGATCGCGATCTGGCAAATTGCCTCAAGCACAGGATTATTGGAAAGCCGCATACTCCCTGCGCCTACAGCAGTAGTGAGCGCATTCTGGAGTTTATTGGTAAGCGGTGAACTCTGGCAACATGTCAGAGTCAGTGCAGGACGTGCGCTTTTAGGCTTACTGATCGGTGGCGGGCTTGGATTGATTTTAGGGCTATTGAATGGCTCATCCAAAACAGCGTCCACTTTGCTAGATACCACCTTGCAAATGATCCGAAATATCCCTGCTTTAGCATTGATTCCATTGGTTATTTTATGGTTCGGCATAGATGAATCTGCCAAATTATTTTTGGTGGCAATCGGGGTGTTTTTCCCGATTTATATCAATACCTATCATGGTATCCGCGCTGTCGATCCACAATTGATCGAAATGGGCAAAAGCTACGGACTGACACGTTGGCAACTCTACAAAGAGATTATTTTACCGGGTGCTATGCCCTCTATTTTAGTCGGTCTGCGTTTTGCACTTGGTCTGGTTTGGGTACTCCTGATCGTAGCTGAAACCATCTCAGCACAGTCAGGCATTGGCTACATGACCATGAATGCTCGTGAATTTTTACAAACAGACATCGTACTGGTCGGTATCTTACTTTATGCCCTGCTAGGCAAGCTTGCAGATGTATTGGCTCAGGCTTTAGAAAAATACCTCCTGCGCTGGCATTCAGGTTATCAAAAATAAAAGGAAGCTAAAATGACAGATTTAAGCGTAAGCCAATTTGTAAATGATCTTGCTCCTGTAGAGTCACAGAACACGGCGGATAATCGCAAAGTTGGCGCAGAAATATTCATTGAAAAATTACATAAATTTTACGGTGATGTAAAAGTTCTAGAAGATTTGGATCTCAATATCCAAGCTGGAGAGTTTATCGCGATCGTGGGGCGTAGTGGTTGCGGTAAAAGTACCCTACTTCGTCTCATTGCAGACCTTGAACAAGCCAGCTATGGTGAAATCAAATTTAGATCAACTGAAAACTTTCGTGAAGGCATCACTTCAGACGATATACGCGTCATGTTCCAAGATCCACGCCTACTCCCTTGGAAAAATATTCTGGAAAATGTGCAGCTTGGATTAAAAAAACAGCAACATGAAAAAGCAGCACAACTTTTAGAAAAAGTAGGTTTGCAAGAAAAATCAAAACTTTGGCCATCACAGCTTTCGGGTGGACAACGTCAGCGCTCAGCTTTGGCACGGGCACTTTCGCACACACCGCGTATTTTGCTTTTGGATGAGCCATTGGGTGCTTTAGATGCACTGACCCGTCTGGAGATGCAAAACCTGATTGAGAAATTGTGGCTAGAACAAGGTTTTACAACGATCTTAGTGACCCATGATGTAAGTGAAGCAGTGCAGTTGGCAGACCGTATTATCTTGTTAGATAAAGGGCACATTCGCCAGCAGTTTAAAGTTGAGTTAAATAGACCTCGTAAGAAAAATGCCCAATTTGCCGAGCTAGAACAGCAAGTTCTTGATGCCGTTCTTGCAACATAATGCCAATTATTTACGAGAAAAGGCAACGGTATTTTGATTTTTTACAAAATGCCGTTTTTAACAAAAAATAATAGATTTTTCATATTATTAATTTCACCATACACACACGAAACTTGCTATATAAATTTAAAAAATGGTTATAGAAAATTTATTTATTTTTCAAATATATGTGCAACATAAATTGAGTTTTCACAGAATGTAATCACCTACAAAAAATAGTGTTTTTCGGTTGCACATATAATGGACAAATTTCATAATAAATACGTAAAATAAATAAAAAATACGACATTCACTGTGCACAAATCAAACAATTTACCGTACAATTTAGGCTTCAACTTTTTATTTTTTTATTTTTGAAATGGAACAAAAAAAGAGTACTCAAAAACGTCAGCAACTTTTAAACGCTGCTTTAGATGTTTTCTCCCAATATGGCTTTTCTGGTGCAAGCCTTGATGAAATTGCCCAGCTAGCTGAAATGCACAAGTCGAATATTTTCTATTACTATGAAAATAAGGAGGCTTTGTATGTTGAGGTGTTAACAACGATGATGCAAAAGTGGCTTGCGCCACTACAAATGCTCGAAGCAGATATGGAACCTGTCCAAGCCTTGGGACAATATTTAGCGCAAAAGATTGAGGTTTCTCGTACTCAACCTAAAGCGTCTAAATTGTTTGCACTTGAAGTCATTCAGGGTGCGCCACATATCTTGAACATTTTAAAAGGTCCTTTGAAAAAATTGTTTAAACGCAAAGCAAAGGTCATTTCAAATTGGCAAGAACAAGGCAAAATTACCGATCAGATTGATGCTGAATTGTTAATTATCAATTTATGGGCTTTAACGCAAAACTATGCGGATTTCGGCACACAAATTGAAATGGTCACAGGTAAAACATTACGTAATAAAAGTATGTATCAGCGCACGATCGAACATACTGTACATCTCGTTTTGTACGGCGTCGTTCCACGTTAATTTTATTTTTAATGTAAATAAATAATCCAGTATTGTTTATTTTGGCATACGACCATAGACTTCTATGGTCGCCAAACTTTTTATTTTACAGCTCGATTTATTTTAAATTTAAATATAATCCCAATAATTTATGCGCACCAAGTAGCAAATTCTCTTCCCAATCTAAATGCGCAGTATCATCCGCACCATCCGTAATGTATTTCACCGAAATCAAACGTACATCCAGTTTTTTACACACTTTTGCGATCGCATACCCCTCCATGTCTACCAAATTGCAGGCAACTTTGGGCTGTGATGTTTCAAAACTATCACCAGTACCGCAAATCCCTTGGTTTAGCTCTAAAAAATACGGCTCAAGATCAATCGCAGCAGGATAATGCTCATCCATCGGCGTGACACCAACCTCAAAGCCAAGCGGAGAAACATCCATATCACGTTGCACAAATTGGCTGACTTCAACCAGTTCGTGTGCTTTAAAGGTAGAGCTTCCGGCACTACCCAAATTGATAAGCGTCTTACATCCCGTTTTTTGGATCACTTCAAATGCTTTAAATGCAGCATTGACCTTGCCCACACCACTATAGTGAACATCAATATTTTGTTGCTCAAATAAACCTTTAGATTCACTCGGCAAAGCCATAATTAAAGCAGAAGAATTTTTCATGAAATATGCCAATAGAAAAGTCAGGATATTTAAGGGGAAAATAACCAAAGGTGCAAATGTTTAAGGTGATTATTCCCCAAAGCTAAATTTTTGCCTACAGCGAGATTCAACGACGCAATAACAACCTAAATCTTAGCCCATTAAAAAAGCCACCTTCCCCATGCCCAGAAAAGATCGCTTTTTTAACTTTGTAGGCTTAACAGACCCTAACCTTGTTGTTTCTCCAAAAACGTTTTTAAACATGGAGAGAAAAATAAATTACCACGATACAACGCTTTCAATGTTTTCGTCATCACAATGATCCAGAGCAACATCAACACAGCCGCACAAAGCAAACCAAAGACATGAATAAACTGAACTTGAGTTTGATGAGCCAAATTAAAAATAGCCAAGGTAAAGACACCGAGTGGGAAGGTTAAGCCCCACCAACCGAGATTGAAAGGCAAGCCATTTTTCGCCAATTTCAAAGTAATCAAAATCGCGATACTAAACCACCAACACCCAAAACCCAGCAAAATCAAGCTTGCCATGATGCCACCAAGATGGAAAAACTCACCGATCTGCATCATATTGAAGTGGATTAAGATTCGTGTCGCTTGCTCACCCAACACCAACAGTGCCAACGCGCCAGTCCCGATTGGACCAAGTGCTAACCAACCTGTAATCGCCAAATCCTGACTTGGAATTTTATGCAGTGCCAAACGCAACATTAAAATGCTCAATACAGCAAAAGCAGGCAGAACAGATACACCCCAGAGCATATAGCTTGCAAATAAAATCCATAGACTTTCAGCATTTGCAGGTAAATGCGCCAACAATAAACCCGCTGAAGTTGCAGTGACCTCACAAGCGACGATCGGCAATAACCACATCGCAGTCATCGTATGCAAAGCATGATCTTGTTTGGTGTACATAAAAAATGGAACAAATACCCCAATCAATATCGCCAAGATAAAGTCGATATACCAAAGACTGTGTGCGATTTGAATCGCTACATCACCGAAAATGCCGATACCAAACTTTAAAAAGCCATTAATGACCGTTGCTAAGCCCATTGGGATTGCGCCTAAAAACAAAGCCATACTTGGATGCGAGAAAATTTGTTTTGCTTCTTGAGGATAAATGAACCAACGCAACAAATACAGAATGCTAAATGCGATAAATAAAAAACTATTTAATTGCCATAATAATGTCGCGATTTCCCATAAAGCCCCCTGAGCAAATGGAAATTCTGGTAAAATCAGTGCGACAACCCCTGTACCCATCGTCACTGTAAACCAGTTTGGGGTAAATTGGCGGATCACATCACGGCTATCTTCAAGTTGGTAAAATGGCATTTTCATCGCTTAAATCCTCATAGAAGCTGATGAATTGATTTTAACCAGTATTAATTATAAGAAAAATTGATTTATTTTTATAAAATGTATCAGTAAAATTGATTTACATTAAATTCTTTCTAATTTTTTTGAGTAAAAACACAACAACAAGACGAAATTGTGAGATTATGGCAATATATATCCTTTCAAATTTATAGCCTATTTTGAAATCATGAAGCTGTTACGTCTAAATGCGTTATCTCCCGAATTAAAATTGCCGAAAACCGCGATCACGATTGGTAATTTTGACGGCGTCCATTTGGGACATCAAGCCATGATTTCTCAACTTAAAGAAATTGCGGCTGCACAAAATCTAAAAACATTGGTGATGGTCTTTGAACCTCAACCTCTCGAATTTTTTAAAGGCTATGAAGCACCACCTCGTATCTCATCTTTGCGTGAAAAAGTTGAATATTTAACTGAGCTTGGTGTGGATTACATTGTCATTGCCAAATTTAATAATCAATTTCGTAGTCTAAGCGCAGAAGACTTTGCCAATATTTTAAAAAATAAACTGAATGCTCAAAGTCTAGTTTTGGGTGATGATTTTCATTTTGGTAAAGACCGTCAAGGCAATAGCGAATTTTTAAAACAATATGGCTTTGCTGTGACCAACCTCAACACGGTTGAGTTTGATGGTGAACGTGTTAGTTCAACCCGTGTCCGTCAAGTTTTACAAGCAGGCAATTTATCACTTGCTGCAAAATTATTGGGCCGTCCTTATAGCATGATTGGTCGTGTGCAATACGGCGATCAAATCGGACGTACCCTCAATTTTCCAACGATTAATGTGCGTTTAAACCGTCATAAACCGTGTTTAAGCGGCATTTATGGTGTCGAAGTGGTATGCGAAACTAGCGCATTAACCGCTAAAGTTGTAGCAGATTGTCCAGAAAAATCGGGCATTGCTGGTTACCACCCTGAAAGTCTGTATGGTGCAGGACATGTTGGAACTCGCCCTGCGATCAAACAAGTACATCCTGAGTGGCGATTGGAAGTACATTTTCCTGAAGTTTCTGCTAATCTGTATGGCTTGTTAATGCGGGTGACGTTCCTTGACTATTTACATGGTGAACTGAACTATCCTTCGCTAGAAGCACTGCAAAAAGGGATTGATGATGATGTTGAGAAACTCCTTGAGTTTCGTCAAAACACCCCCCATTTCCCTTTTTAAACCTTAATTTTTTATTGTAGAACGTGTCAGCCTATATGCTGATTAAATTGGATGACAACTTGCATGAGCGATAAGCAAACTCCTGAAAATGCAGTGGATTATAAAGCCACGCTGAACCTCCCAGGTACTGAATTTGCAATGAAAGCAAATCTAGCAGTACGTGAAGTGAAATGGTTAGAAGAGTGGTATGCCGACAACATTTATCAAGAGATTCGTGCTTCGCGTATTGGCAAGAAAAAATATGTGCTTCATGACGGTCCTCCATATGCAAATGGTCAGATCCATTTAGGTCATGCGGTAAACAAAGTCTTAAAAGATATTATCGTTAAAAGTCGTACTATGGACGGCTTTGATGCACCGTATGTTCCGGGTTGGGACTGTCACGGTTTGCCGATTGAACTTAAAGTCGAAGAAAAAGTCGGTAAAGTCGGTGTTAAAGTTGATGCTTCAACCTTCCGTAAAGCTTGCCGTGAATATGCGATGAGTCAGGTTGAATTACAACGTAAAGACTTTATTCGTATGGGTGTTTTCGGTGATTGGCAACAACCCTACCTCACTATGAATTTCAAACAAGAAGCTGACATCGTTCGTGCTTTGGGTGAAATCGAAAAAGCGGGACATATCCAACCGGGTCTCAAACCAGTGAACTGGTGTATGGACTGTGGTTCAGCACTTGCTGAAGCTGAAGTCGAATATGAAGACAAAAAATCTGATGCAATCGACGTTGGTTTTGGTGTTGTAGATTTGGCTGATCTATCTGCGCGCGTAGGTGTAAGCGTTAGCGATCCTACCGACATCGTGATTTGGACCACAACACCTTGGACGCTTCCTGCGAACCAAGCTGTGGCTTTGCATGCTGAAATTGATTATCAATTGGTTCAAGTACAAAGTGAACGTGGTCAACAAAACCTGATCTTGGCAAAAGATTTGGTTGAGTCAGCATGTGAACGTTACAAGCTTGAAAATCCAAAAGTATTGGCTGATTTTACAGGTAGCAAACTTGAAAATCTTCAACTTCAACATCCACTGCTAGCTGAGCGCCAAGTACCTGTAATTTTGGGCGAACATGTCATCGCAACAAGTGGTACAGGTGCAGTACATACTGCGCCTGGACACGGTGTGGACGATTATAAAGTTGGCTTAATCTATAACTTAAAAGTGGACAATCCAGTGGGCGGAAATGGTGTGTATTTACCTACAGCACCAATTTTTGCAGGCGAACACATTTATAAAGCCAATCCAAAAATCATCGAAGCATTGAGCGTTGCTGGAAAACTTTGGGCACATAACCCAATCAAACACAGCTATCCACATTGCTGGCGTCATAAAACACCAATTATCTTCCGTGCTACACCACAATGGTTCATTAGCATGGATGAAAAAGGCTTACGTCAAGATGCTTTAAATGCGATTGAAAATGACATCGGTTTTGTACCTGATTGGGGTAAAAACCGTATCGAATCAATGATCGAAGGTCGTCCAGATTGGTGTATCTCTCGTCAACGTACTTGGGGCGTGCCAATTCCATTCTTCGTGCATAAAGACACCAATGAATTGCATCCTCGTACACCAGAATTGATCGAAGAAGTTGCTAAACTCATCGAGCAAGAAGGCATCGATGGTTGGTTCAATCGTGAAGCGAAAGACTTTATCGGTGCAGATGCTGAGCAGTATAACGCTGTTCGTGACACGCTCGACGTATGGTTTGACTCTGGAACAACGCATTATGCAGTGCTTCGTCAACGTCCAGAATTGACCGATCCTGCTGATTTATATCTTGAAGGTTCTGACCAACACCGTGGTTGGTTCCAGTCTTCATTGTTGACTTCTATCGCGATTAACAAACGTGCGCCATATAAAGGTCTACTCACTCACGGTTTCGTTGTGGATGAGAAAGGTCGTAAGATGTCTAAATCATTGGGTAATATCATTACTCCTCAAGACATCATCAAAGATATGGGTGCTGATGGTTTACGTTTCTGGATTGCATCATCTGACTATCGTTATGAAATGACTGCAGGTAAAGAAATCTTTAGCCGTGCATCAGATGGTTATCGTCGTATCCGTAATACGCTGCGCTTCTTGCTTGCAAACTTAAATGGTTTCAAACCTTCAACTGATGCATTGCCTGTAGATCAATTGATTGCACTCGATCAATACATCTTGCAACGTGCAGCTGAAGTACAAAAAACCATTCAGCAAGCCTACGAAGAAATGAATTTCCATATCGTATGTAGCGCATTGACCAATTTCTGTATCAATGATTTGGGTGGTTTCTACTTAGACATCATCAAAGATCGTCAATACACCACTAAAGCAGATTCTGTTGCGCGTCATTCTGCACAAACTGCGCTTTATCATATCGTTCAAGCTTTCGTGCGTTGGATGAGCCCGATCTTGAGCTTTACTGCACAAGAAGCGTGGCCATTGATCCCTGAACAAACTGAAAAATATGTATTTACTGCCGAATGGTATGACATTCCTGTTTCATCAAATGCAAACTTGGTTTCAGAAGCAGATTGGCAAACATTAATTCAAGTCAAATCAGCAGTAAATAAACAAATCGAAGCAGCACGTAATGCTAAACTGATCGGTAGTAATCTGTCTGCCAAAGTTGAACTTTGGGCAAATGCAGATTTACAAAAAGTATTAAACCAATTGGGTGATGAATTACGTTTTGTATTGATTACCTCACAAGCACTGGTACATGATTTTGCTGAACAAGGCGAAGCAACTGACATTGAAGGCTTACGTGTTCAAGTCTCTGCGGCTGATGGTGAAAAATGTGTACGCTGCTGGCATGTGCTTCCTGATGTAAATACACATGTGGATCATCCTGGTTTATGTGGTCGTTGTATTATTAACGTCACGGGTCGTGGCGAAGAGAGAAAATATGCCTAACCCTCAAAATAAAAAGGGCTTATTTCAATTTTATCCGCACAATCTCATTTGGTTAGGGCTTGCTGTCCTAACGCTTGTGATTGATCAGTGGACTAAATATATTGCGAGTACGCATTTGGTTTATGCAATATCTGAACCTGTGCTGCCCTTTTTAAATTGGACATTACTGCACAATACAGGTGCTGCATTTAGCTTTTTGTCCGATGCTGGAGGATGGCAAAGATACTTATTTACAGGCTTGGCTGGTTTAGTATCCATTGTATTTATATTTTGGCTGATGCGTATGCCAAAACGCTCTGTCGTTTTAGCAGCAGCCATTGCACTGATTTTAGGTGGTGCACTCGGCAATTTAATCGACCGCATTTACTTAGGTTATGTGGTTGATTTCATCCATGTGTTCTACCAAGATCATCATTTTCCTGCATTTAATATTGCAGATAGTGCGATCACACTTGGAACAATTTTATTGCTGATTGATACGTTCTTTTTAGAAAAGCAACGTATTCAACGTGCAGGCAATGCGGAAAGTAAAAATGACTGAAATAATCAATCCCAATGATGAAACACGTGTAGCGGAAGGCTCTAAAGTTGATTTACATTTTTCAGTTGCGATTGAAAATGGTGTAGAAATCGACAATACCCGTGGCCGTGAAGAACCTGTGAGCTTAGTCATGGGCGATGGAAGTCTACTTCCTGGATTTGAAAAAGCATTATTTGGTTTACGTGCAGGCGACCGTCGTACTGTTAGCTTGCCACCAGAAGAAGCGTTCGGTCCTTGGAATGCTGAAAATATCCAAACATTTGACACGGTTAAATTTGAACAGCGTCCTATTATCGGGCACATGATCGAATTTGAAGACAAAGCTAAATCAAGTCTATTTGGCGTAGTGAAGTCGGTGAATGATGACATCACAGAGATTGATTTCAATCACCCATTGGCAGGTAAAAATATTACTTTTGAAGTAGAAATTTTCAAAGTTACACCTGCTGGTCAGCAAGGCGTCAAATTGATGTAAATATTTAAAATACGTTCCAAGATCAGTTTTCAATATCAGATTGCTGATCCTAGAACATAAAAAAGAGCCTGAATTCAGGCTCTTTTTTTATTTTAAAATGATGATTTTTTCAATATTAATCATCTACATCGGTCGCTTCTGGATGACGAATCAAATGTATAACCGACCACAATAATCCTCCCCACAATAAAACCATGGATAAAATCATCATATATAATGCTGAATTATTCATATTGTTTTGCTCCTAGCGATCGTGAACTTTAGACATTAACAATGCACCTAGTGCACAGAAAATTACACTGCCCCAGCCAAACCAACCGAGCAATTGACCTGAATAGGTGTCATAACCATTTTGGATCAAGGCAAATAACGCAAGCAAAAGCGTAGAAAGCAATACCACAGGTGTCACGATAGTTAAGGTAAACTCCCAAGCGCGACCAAGTTTGATGGTAGAAATGTGATTAACATGCGCCTCAAGTTCACGCATCAAGCCACGTTTAAACCATGACACCATGATGATTGAAACTAAAGCACCAGAAACAATACCCAAGTTATTGATAAAGTGATCAATAATATCAACAAGTTTAATCGCATTTGTACTCGAAAATAAGAAGATCGAAACAACTGCACTACCACCACCGATGACGCTCACCGCTTTCTTACGGCTCCATTTCATCTTGTCTTGCATCGCTGCGATTGGTACTTCAAGGATACTCACCATTGAAGTAATCCCCGCAACAAAAAGCGAAGTGAAGAACAAAATACCGAATAACTCAGCACCCGCACCTAAGCTTGAAATGATTTTTGGGAAAGCAATAAAGGCTAAACCAATACCACCACTCACCACTTCTTGAACAGGTTTACCCGCACTAAAAGCCATAAAACCAAGCGCTGCAAATACACCAATACCTGCAAGTAACTCAAATGAAGAGTTGGCAAAACCAACAATCAAACCAGATCCAGTCAAATCGGTTTTTGGTTTGAGATAAGATGAATACGTCACCATGATCCCAAAACCAACAGATAATGAGAAGAAAATATGACCATAAGCTGCAAGCCATACTTTATAGTTCATCATTTTTGACCAATCAGGTGTAAAGAAAGCATTTAAACCTTCAACCGCACCTGGTAAACGGACCGCTTGAATAACCAAAATGGTAAATAACACCATCAACAACGGTAAGAAAATTCGGTTAGATAACTCCACACCTTTTTTAACACCGCCATATAAAATGACTAAAGTCAAAATCCAAATCGCAACAATCGGCCAGAACAAATGTCCAATGAAGCTAAAATCAAATCCTGCTGCACTCGATGTTTGTAAATACGTCTTAAAGAAGAAAGCTTCAGGATCAGCCCCCCAAGATTGACCTAGTGAGAAGAAAATATAACTTCCTGCCCATGTCAACACGCCCGCATAGTACAAACCGATGATGATACACACACAAACCTGCCACCAACCCAGAGTTTCAGCAGGTTTAAAAAGTTGCTTATAGGCTTTAGGAGGTGAACCGATACTGCGGTGACCTACCGCATAGTCTAAAAATAAAAGGGGTAAGCCGGCTGTTAAGAGAGCAATCAAATAAGGGACTAAGAATGCGCCCCCACCATTTTCATAAGCGACATAAGGAAATCTCCAAATGTTTCCCAAGCCGACAGCTGAACCGACTGCTGCAATAATAAAACCAGATCTTGCAGACCAATTTTCTCGTTTTTCTGTCATATAACACCTAAAATCATAATGCCCTTTGATTACTTTTGCTTTTTTTTAAAATTCAAAGAAATACAAGAGCGATGTTCAATTTCCTTATTGTTTGAATAATAGATGATGTACTGTGACATCTTATACTGATTTCAAACAAGCAAAGCTCGTAACAATTCTGACGAGTTTGCTTTTATGACACCACAATACCTGTTTTTTAAGATATTTTCCCCAATTAATCACGACTTTTAATATTCTTTTAAGTCATTTTTTTATAAAAATGAATTTTAATGCCATGAAGTAGGTAAACGATAATGTCCGATAATTTTATATTCATGCAAAATGTCATTTTCACGCGTTCCATAACCAATATTATGAATCACCAAAGGTCGATTTGAAAAAGTGGTTTTTTTATCTGAAATAATACCAATATGTACCAAGCCCTTACCCAAATCCCAAGTCACGATATCTCCAGCGAGGTATTGATCATCTTTAGTGCTAAAACCTTGGCGTTGAAAATAAGTCATAATATTGGGCACACGTCTGTGATCAATATTTTTATCAGTTGACTTCAGTCCCCATTTTTGTGGATATTGTTTAAAATTCTTTTGCATATCCTCATGAATACGCTGTTGTAAATCAATATGTTGCTTCCGTAATGCACGGATCACTACATCCGTACACACGCCTTTGATTATAGCGACATCTCCGTTCGGATAACTTAGTTTGGTATAGGCTGGATCATAAAGTAAGGTTTTGCCGATTTGAGAGCGGGCATCATTGACCAGCTGATTGGGTTGAAAAGCAAAACTTAAAATAGAAATACTGAGGCAAATCAAGCCAAGAAATAGTTTTTTTATCATCATCATGATCACTTTGTCGGATTATTTGGATGTCTATCTATAAAATAAAAAATGAATAAATATCAGTATTGATTAAATTTAATACCAATGCAAATCACAGCATTATTTTAAAATATGCAGAACCATATTTTATTCAATAAAAACTCAGATCATTGATTTATTTAAAATAAATAACGCGACATAACAGCTTTAAATGTTAACCAGACCCAAGTTTCTATTGATCAAATCATCGTGTTTATTGTTTTATTGCCAATAAACGTTCTTCTTGCATATCCCGAATCGCAGAGTGAATCCCCTCGCGACCAATTCCCGAATCTTTAACGCCACCATAAGGCATATTGTCCACTCGGAATGTAGGAATATCATTGATAATGACACCACCGACTTGTAAATGATCCCATGCATACAGCATTTTATTGAGATTTTGCGTATAAATACCTGCTTGAAGCCCATAACGACTATCATTGATACGAGCGATGCCCTGCTCAAAATCTTTATACTTTTCAATCATTGCCACTGGACCAAAAGCTTCATTTTGATAAATTTCCAATTTATCATCGACATTTTCCAGTAAAGTCGGCTCAAACATTACACCATTTAATGCACCACCCACTAAAATTTTTGCACCCTTTTTCTCTGCTTTATCTAGCCATTTTTTTAAACGAATTGCTTCTGCTTCCTTGATCATCGGACCCACCAAGGTCGTATCTAAACTTGGATCATCTGCTTTGATTTTTTTAAGTTTTGCCAATAGTTTTTTCTTAAATTCACTATAAATATCAGCATGGATTAACATTCGTTGGATACTAATACACACCTGACCTGCCTGATTGTATGCACCCGAGATGATACGATCGAAAAATGCATCCGAAAGTTCCGTATCAGGTTCAATCAATACAGCCGCATTTCCACCCAACTCCAAAGTCACTTTTTTCTTGCCTGCACGATTTTTCATGTCCCAACCCACTTGATCAGAACCGGTAAAACTCAGTAATTTAAACCGTTCATCTGTAACCAAAATATCAGCATGCTCTCGCTGACAAGGCAATACAGAAAATGCTCCTTTAGGTAAATCCGTTTCTGCTAAAACCTCAGCAATTTTCAAAGCTGAAATTGGCGTTAAACTCGCTGGCTTCAAAACAAAAGGACAACCTGCTGCAATCGCAGGTGCAATTTTATGCGCAGTTAAATTAAGAGGAAAATTAAATGGGCTAATTAAAGACACTGCCCCAATCGGAACATGTTGCACCATGCCACGGAATGCTCCCGCTGCAGGCGTGATCGCAAGTGGGATCAGTCGACCATTTTCAATCTGGGTCACTGCATCAGCTGCTGTTTGAAAAGTGTTAATCAAACGCTCAACTTCAGCTGTAGCAGCAGCTTTGGGCTTACCCCCTTCAATGATCAACAATTCAACTAATTCTTCACGTAATTCATTAAATCGTCGTACGCAGTGCAACAGTATTTTTTGCTTTTGAAATGGTTTAAGTGCTGCCATTTCTTTTTCTGCTTTGACTGCCGAACTAATGGCTTTTTCCAGTGTTTTCGCATCTGCTAAAGCCACTTTTGCATATAATTTCCCAGTATATTTATGAAATACTTCAAGCCATTGACCAGTTTTGGCCGTTTTATTGGCAACATAAAGAGGGAATTCGATCACTGTATCTACTTGTTTATTCATTTTGTCCTCAAATTTTCAATTTTAATAATGCAAAATCAAATCAA
Source organism: Acinetobacter gerneri DSM 14967 = CIP 107464 = MTCC 9824 (assembly GCF_000368565.1). GTDB lineage: Bacteria > Pseudomonadota > Gammaproteobacteria > Pseudomonadales > Moraxellaceae > Acinetobacter > Acinetobacter gerneri. The sequence goes on from NZ_KB849538.1 coordinate 180,585, forward strand.
CCTCTATATCATGCGCTCAAATGTTCACCAATTAAATATTTTTAAGTAACAAGACCATGCCTTAGTGGATTGGGTTAGAGGGAATGATGAAAATTTCAAAATGTACATTACTTACGACAACTTTTTTGTTGAGTTGCTTTACTCATGCAGACTTTATAGGCTTAAAAGGCGATGTAAATTATTGGTATTTTAATGGTTCTATTGATAACAAAAATAATTCTAGCCTGTCCAACTCTACGGGAAACGATAATTTATTGCTCGATCCCTATGCAGGACTATCAAATAAAAATGACATAAAACATGATGGTGCAATACAAGCCTCTATCGCATTTGAACATCCAATTCCGCTCTTGCCCAATATAAAAATCAAATATACCGATCTAAATACAAGCACTAACAATGGTCAATATGCCTCAAATAAAGTTGATCTAACCAATACCGACTATATTTTATATTATGAAATACTCGACAATATTGTTAGTGCTGATATTGGTTTAGGTATGGCAAATATTGATGGAAAAATCAAACAATATAATGCCCTACAATCATTCAATTCATCACTTTCTGACAATGCACCTATTGCATATGCATCTGTAGGAGCTAAATTACCATTTACAGGTTTAAGTGCCAAAGGTGAAGTGGTTGTTGGAGCAAATAGTGATGTGACATTAACTGATGTCCAAGCTGAGCTACAATACGATTTTGTTCAAAGTATGCTGTTGGATGTTGGAGCAAAAGTCGGCTATCGCTACATGTATATTGATGTTGATGAAAATAAAACCAAATATAAGCTGGACTTTAATGGGCCTTATATCGGTTTAAATGCGCATTTTTAATGATATACAGCATTCAATATGATGCAAATTTTGTGATGATGTAAGCAATTTCTTACAAGTTATGCCGAATTTTGCGTATAGTCAGAATAGCTCGATTTTTATATTATGAACTCATCAGGGAACAGGAAGTTTCCAGTAAAAATAAGAATAAATATGACAATAACGCAGGATGCGAAAGGTAGGACAGGAGTTATACCTTATAACCAATACGAAAACCCCTCGACAGGATGTCGGGGGTTTTTCATTTATATGCTTCAATTTATTTGAACATCTATATTTTTATAAAATTCACTCTCTAAAATGAATAGAGTCTATTGGCATATCACAACTGAATTGCATTAATAAAAGCTACTTTATTTGCAAATTTACAGCTTTCATTCTGTTTTAATTTGATACTTTTCACTTAATACTTTTGCTAAACGCTGACTATGTTCAATTAAACGATCTAACCATCTCTGAGCAGCAAACAACTCCAAGCTATAAGCTGCATTTAACTGATGCTTTTGTGAATAATGAACAATATCATTCCTAATTTCAGATCTATGAGCTTCATTCCATTGTTTTAAGTTATTTAAATCAAAGTCTAAATCTTGCATGTTTTTTGCAGATATAAGATCTTGTGCTTCTTTTAAATGATTATCCAAAATTTGTACATAATCCAACGCTAAATGATAAAGCGAAGGTTCTGTACTCATTTCTGCATAACTTGTCATCGAGCCTAAATCACTTCTTAGCACACGCAAATAGACCATAATCCGAAGCAGATATATTAGATTCTTCTGCTCTTTTTCATTTTCTAAAATCGGGATTTCACTCAAATAAAACTGTAATGCCAAAATATATTCATCAATTTTAGCGAGCTGATCGTTTGAAGGCCGAATACTTTCTTGGATCATTTTTTTGATCATGGAAAGTACGTCAAAAATACAGTAATTCATCACTTTAGAAGCTGCATTTATTGCTAAAGCAGGAACAGACAAACTGGATCGATCCAACATTTGCAGCACTGATGGGGAATGGTCTGGAATCAATCGTGTAATCAAACTTTCAATTTGCTTTAAAAATGGAATAAAAATAAAGATTCCCATCAAGCTAAAACAAGTATGAAAGGCAGCAACCAAAATAATATTATCCCAATTCGATACATAAGCATTATTTTTATAAAGCCATAAAAATGCAGGCATCAATATAAATACGGCAAATACTGCAGAAATTATTTTAAATATCACATGAACTGCTGCTGTTCTTTTGGCATCAACAGTTGCACTTAGTGCAGCTAAAACTGATGTAAAAACTGTTCCTATATTTAGCCCAATGACTAGACAAAAAGCCTGCTGTAAATCGATCGCATTACTTGCCAAAGCAGCAATTGTTGCCGTTACGGCTGCACTTGAAGATTGCATCAATATTGTCATCACAATACCAATCACAATAATCAGACATTGACTGAGCAAAGTATCACTAGGATATTGAGCAAGATTTACTTTTGAAGCAAAGTCAGACATCGCTATTTGCAAAATATCGATACCAAAAAAGATCAGCCCAAATCCAGCAATCGTCAATCCCAACAAAGCCAAACGGCCTTTGGCAAATAACTTTAAAATCGCTCCGATTGCAATTAAAGGTAAAGCAATCTGAGCAATAGAAAACTTAACCCCAAGAAATGCCACCATCCAGCCTGTGCTGGTGCTTCCTAAACTTGCCCCAATCACAACACCTATGGCATGTACAAAACTTAAAACACCGGCACTAACAAACCCAATCGTTGCCAAAGTCGTCGCTGTCGATGATTGAACAATGAGTGTAAGTACTGCACCAGTCAAGATTGCCTTAAAAGTTGAACCTGTAAATTTTGAAAGCCAAACACGAATAGTTTCCCCTGCCATTTCTTTGAGACTATCGGTCATCAAAGTCATGCCTAGTAGAAACAGCCCTATGCCTCCGCATAACTGAGTTATTGTTATAAACATCACATCCCCGTAAAAGTTTTTATTTTAGTTATAACAATATATAAATCATGAAAATAATCTAGTTTAGAAAATGCACAACACAACCATGTTTTAAAAATAAAGATAATATGAATCACATTATTTACAAAAAAATATAATCGTTATTTTCAGGCAAAAAAAATCCCCCAACCATAAGATTGAGGGATTTTAGAATAATGAGCTGGCGATGACTTACTCTCACATGGGTAACCCCACACTACCATCAGCGCGAAGAGGTTTCACTTCTGAGTTCGGGAAGGGATCAGGTGGTTCACTCTTGCTATTGTCGCCAGCACAACTGTTATGGTGATTTCGGGTTTTACGTAGTCTTGCTACTTCCTTACTCTCTATCCAAATGAGTTATTAACAGAAGGCTGTTTAAGTCTGAATTTTAAGTTTTAGCATTAACTAAATCAAGCATTTTGCATTGAATTTATTGAAACATACAACTGTTTGGGTGTTGTATAGTCAAGCCTCACGATCAATTAGTATTGGTCAGCTTCACACGTCACCGTGCTTCCACATCCAACCTATCAACGTCCTAGTCTCGAACGGATCTTTAGAGGACATAAAGTCCTAGGGAAATCTTATCTTGAGGTAGGCTTCCCGCTTAGATGCTTTCAGCGGTTATCCCTTCCGAACATAGCTACCCGGCGATGCGACTGGCGTCACAACCGGTACACCAGAGGTTCGTCCACTCTGGTCCTCTCGTACTAGGAGCAGATCCTCTCAAATTTCCAGCGCCCACGGTAGATAGGGACCGAACTGTCTCACGACGTTCTAAACCCAGCTCGCGTACCTCTTTAAATGGCGAACAGCCATACCCTTGGGACCTGCTTCAGCCCCAGGATGAGATGAGCCGACATCGAGGTGCCAAACACCGCCGTCGATATGAACTCTTGGGCGGTATCAGCCTGTTATCCCCAGAGTACCTTTTATCCGTTGAGCGATGGCCCTTCCATACAGAACCACCGGATCACTAAGACCTACTTTCGTACCTGCTCGACTTGTGGGTCTCGCAGTTAAGCGCGCTTTTGCCTTTATACTCTACGCGTGATTTCCGACCACGCTGAGCGCACCTTCGTACTCCTCCGTTACTCTTTAGGAGGAGACCGCCCCAGTCAAACTACCCACCAGACATGGTCCTCGCTCCCGATTAGGGAGCAGAGTTAGAACCTCAACATTACCAGGGTGGTATTTCAAGGATGGCTCCATGGCAACTGGCGTCACCACTTCAAAGCCTCCCACCTATCCTACACAAGTAAGGTCAAAGTTCAATGTCAAGCTGCAGTAAAGGTTCACGGGGTCTTTCCGTCTAGCCGCGGGTACACTGCATCTTCACAGCGATTTCGATTTCACTGAGCCTCTGCTGGAGACAGCGCCGCCATCATTATGCCATTCGTGCAGGTCGGAACTTACCCGACAAGGAATTTCGCTACCTTAGGACCGTTATAGTTACGGCCGCCGTTTACTGGGGCTTCGATCAATAGCTTCGCTTGCGCTAACCACATCAATTAACCTTCCAGCACCGGGCAGGCATCACACCCTATACGTCCACTTTCGTGTTTGCAGAGTGCTATGTTTTTAATAAACAGTTGCAGCGGCCTGGTTTCTGTGGCTGTCATCAGCTCAAGGAGCAAGTCCTATCACCAACAACAGCGTACCTTCTCCCGAAGTTACGGTACCATTTTGCCTAGTTCCTTCAGCAGAGTTCTCTCAAGCGCTTTGGTCTACTCGACCTGACCACCTGTGTCGGTTTAGGGTACGATTCCTGTTTAACTGAAGCTTAGAGACTTTTCCTGGAAGCTTGGTATCAGCCACTTCGCTAGTAAACTAGCTTGCTATCAGATCTCAGCATAGAGCACCCCGGATTTGCCTAAGATGCATGCCTACTTCCTTCCACCTGGACAACCAACGCCAGGCTGACTTAACCTTCTCCGTCCTCTCATCGCATTAAACAGAAGTATTGGAATATTAACCAATTTCCCATCGACTACGCCTTTCGGCCTCGCCTTAGGGGTCGACTCACCCAGCCCCGATTAACGTTGGACTGGAACCCTTGGTCTTTCAGCGAACGGGTTTTTCACCCGTTTTGTCGTTACTCACGTCAGCATTCGCACTTCTGATACCTCCAGCATACTTCTCAATACACCTTCATCGGCTTACAGAACGCTCCCCTACCACTTGACTTAAAGTCAAATCCGCAGCTTCGGCACATAGTTTTAGCCCCGTTACATCTTCCGCGCAGGCCGACTCGACTAGTGAGCTATTACGCTTTCTTTAAAGGGTGGCTGCTTCTAAGCCAACCTCCTAGCTGTCTATGCCTTCCCACATCGTTTCCCACTTAACTATGATTTTGGGGCCTTAGCTGGCGGTCTGGATTGTTTTCCTCTTGACTACGGACGTTAGCACCCGCAGTCTGTCTCCCGGATAGTACTCATAGGTATTCGGAGTTTGCATCGGTTTGGTAAGTCGGGATGACCCCCTAGCCGAAACAGTGCTCTACCCCCTATGGTATTCGTCCGAGGCGCTACCTAAATAGCTTTCGGGGAGAACCAGCTATCACCGAGTTTGATTAGCCTTTCACCCCTATCCACAAGTCATCCCCTGGCTTTTCAACGACAGTGGGTTCGGTCCTCCAGTTAGTGTTACCCAACCTTCAACCTGCTCATGGATAGATCACCCGGTTTCGGGTCTATACCCAGCAACTATACGCCCTATTAAGACTCGATTTCTCTACGGCTCCCCTATGCGGTTAACCTCGCTACTGAATATAAGTCGCTGACCCATTATACAAAAGGTACGCAGTCACCGAACAAGTCGGCTCCCACTGCTTGTATGCATGCGGTTTCAGGATCTATTTCACTCCCCTCACAGGGGTTCTTTTCGCCTTTCCCTCACGGTACTGGTTCACTATCGGTCAGTCAGGAGTATTTAGCCTTGGAGGATGGTCCCCCCATATTCAGACAAGGTTTCACGTGCCTCGCCCTACTCGTCATCATAATGTGTGCCCTTTCGTGTACGGGACTATCACCCTCTACGGTTGCACTTCCCAGAGCATTCCGCTAAAACACACATTACTTAATGGGCTCTTCCCCGTTCGCTCGCCGCTACTGAGGGAATCTCAATTGATTTCTTTTCCTAAGGGTACTGAGATGTTTCACTTCCCCTCGTTCGCCTCATAAACCTATGTATTCAGTTTATGATACCTACCTTATAGTAGGTGGGTTTCCCCATTCAGAAATCTCCGGATCATAGGATATTTGCCGCCTCCCCGAAGCTTATCGCAGGCTATTACGTCTTTCATCGCCTCTGACTGCCAAGGCATCCACCACATGCACTTAATTACTTGACTATACAACCCCAAACAGTCGTTTACATTCTACAAGTGAATGTCAACGTGCAAACTTAATTGCTACAGCTTGTTGTCCTGTGAACTTAATCACCGTACAGCTTCAATTTAATTCATATACCAAAACGCTTGATTCAGTTAATTTGCTAGTTCTCAATTTCACCAAACAGTAACAATTGCTTGCTACCTTCTAGTAAAATCAAGTTTGAACAATTTATTTCAGACTCAAATTTGCCAATCTGTTAATGATTTCTCTTGCCTTCGTCAGGTCAAGAAACTGTGATAAATCACAGAAGTTAACAAGATGCGTATAATACGCCAATCTCTCATTAATTTCTATAATCTATATACTTAATCGCTTGTTTTTTAACATATTCGTCAATGTTGCAAATATGTGGTGGAGACTAGGAGAGTCGAACTCCTGACCTCCTGCGTGCAAAGCAGGCGCTCTACCAACTAAGCTAAGTCCCCAGCTTAAGATCTCGATATATCTTCTTCTCTGTCGCTTTTTTCAGCTTCGTAGACTTGGTGGGTCTGACAAGACTTGAACTTGTGACCCCACGCTTATCAAGCGTGTGCTCTAACCAACTGAGCTACAGACCCTCAGATACATCAATGAAGAACAACTTGTTGTGGATTCTTGCCAGCCAATCATCTTTTCGTTAAGGAGGTGATCCAGCCGCAGGTTCCCCTACGGCTACCTTGTTACGACTTCACCCCAGTCATCGGCCACACCGTGG
>NZ_KB849539.1:0-2370 GCF_000368565.1 Acinetobacter gerneri DSM 14967 = CIP 107464 = MTCC 9824
AGGTATCGTGAATGGTTCAACCATTACAGCGACAGCAACGGATACAGCAGGTAATGTCAGCCCAGAAGCGAGCAAAGTTGTTGATACCTCAGCACCAGCAACGCCGACAGGCTATGTGGATAATGTTGCGCCAGAAGAAGGCACATTTGCGACAGGAACATCGACCAATGATACAACTCCAGGCTTAATTATCCCGACACCGGCTGCGGGTGAAACACCGAAGTTATATGTGGATGGCACAGAAGTCCCTGCGACTTATGATCCAGTAACGGGTACATTGACACCGACAACTCCGTTGACTGAAGGCCAGCATGATTTGAGCTATACCTTGACTGACAGCAATGGCTTTGAAGGTATACCAAGTGCGCCATTAAGCTTGACGGTCGATACACAAGCACCAACAACACCAGCAACTGCACCGACAGGTTATGTGGATAATGTTGCGCCGGAAGAAGGTACATTTGCTTCAGGTACATCAACCAACGATACAACACCAGGCTTAATCATCCCAGCACCAGCTGCGGGCGAAACGCCGAAGTTGTATGTTGATGGAACAGAAGTGCCTGCGACTTATGATTCTGCTACAGGTACATTGACACCAACAACTCCGTTGACTGAAGGCCAGCATGACTTGACCTATAGTTTGACGGATGCAGCGGGTAATGAAAGTGGTCAAAGCCCAGCATTGACATTGACTGTGGATACGCAAGCACCAACGGCTCCAGCGGCACCAACGGAGTACTTGGACAATACAGATCCACAACAAGGTACCTTTGGTACTGGGACTTCGACCAATGACAGCACACCAGGTGTGATTATCCCAACACCGGGTGCAGGTGAAACACCGAAGTTATATGTTGATGGTACAGAAGTCCCTGCGACCTATGATCCAGCAACAGGTACCTTGACGCCAACAACTCCGTTGACTGAAGGTCAGTATGACTTGACTTATACCTTGACGGATGAGGCGGGTAACGAAAGTGATCCAAGTCCAGCGATTACGATTACAGTAGATACGCAAGCACCAGCAGCACCAGCAGCACCGACAGAGTACTTGGACAATACAGATCCACAACAAGGCACATTCGGTACAGGAACCTCGACCAATGACAGCACACCAGGTGTGATCATTCCTGCACCAGCTGCGGGTGAAACGCCTAAATTGTATGTTGATGGTACAGAAGTGCCTGCGACCTATGATCCAGCGACAGGTACTTTGACGCCAACGACTCCGTTGACTGAAGGCCAGCATGACTTGACCTATACCTTGACGGATGCAGCGGGTAACGAAAGTGATCCAAGTCCAGCGATTACGATCACAGTAGATACACAAGCACCAGCAACACCAGCGGCACCGACAGAGTACTTGGATAATACAGATCCACAACAAGGTACATTCGGTACAGGAACATCAACCAACGATACAACACCAGGCTTGATCATCCCTGCACCAGCTGCGGGTGAAACGCCTAAATTGTATGTAGATGGTACAGAAGTGCCTGCGACCTATGATCCAGCGACAGGTACATTGACGCCGAATGCACCACTGGGTGAAGGCAAGCATGACTTGACTTATACCTTGACCGATGCAGCAGGTAATGAAAGTGCTCAAAGTCCAGCATTAAGCTTAACTGTGGATACTCAAGCACCAACTGCTCCAGCAGCACCGACTCAATATGTAGATGATGCAGGAACTGTCACAGGTCAGTTTGGAACAGGAACATCAACCGATGACACGACTCCAGGCTTGATTATTGCAGCACCGGGTGCAGGTGAAACACCGAAGTTATATGTAGATGGTACAGAAGTCCCTGCGACCTATGATCCAGCAACAGGTACCTTGACGCCGACAACTCCGCTGGGTGAAGGCAAGCATGACTTGACTTATACCTTGACCGATGAGGCGGGCAACGAAAGTGGTCAAAGTGGTCCATTAACATTAACTGTAGACACAACTGCACCAACGATTCCAGCAGCACCGACAGAGTACTTGGACAATACAGATCCAGTGCAAGGTACATTCGGTACAGGAACATCAACCAACGACACAACACCAGGCTTGATCATTGCAGCACCAGCTGCGGGTGAAACGCCTAAATTGTATGTTGATGGTACAGAAGTCCCTGCGACCTATGATCCAGCGACAGGTACCTTGACGCCAACGACTCCGTTGACTGAAGGCAAGCATGACTTGACTTATAGCTTGACGGATGCAGTAGGTAACGAAAGTGCGCCAAGCGGTGCATTAACCTTAACTGTAGATACTCAAGCACCTGATGCACCAACAGCGGCACTGGTTTCTGATACGGGTATTCCAGGTGATGGCGTGACTTCAAATGGTGAAGTGGCTGTAACCTTGACGGACAGTGG
>NZ_KB849539.1:2380-235360 GCF_000368565.1 Acinetobacter gerneri DSM 14967 = CIP 107464 = MTCC 9824
GATGCACCAACAGCGGCACTGGTTTCTGATACGGGTATTCCAGGTGATGGCGTGACTTCAAATGGTGAAGTGGCTGTAACCTTGACGGACAGTGGCGTAGACAACTGGCAGTACAGTACTGATGGCGGTGTAACATGGTCGACAGTACAAACTGCGGACAACAACCGCTTCACCTTGGCGGATGGTGATTACCCAGCAGGACAAGTACAAGTCCGAGAAGTAGACCCAGCAGGAAACATTTCAAATGCTTATGAAATGGGTCATCTACAAGTTTACAATGGCGCACCACCACAACCACAAGCATCGCTTGTGAACGATACAGGTGTTGATAATAATGACCAAATCACCACTGATGGTACCTTGCAAATCACGGGCATTCTCCCAGGATTTACATGGAAATACTCATTGGATGGTGGTACGACCTTCGTCGATGGTTCAAGCGATAACTTGTTGGTATTACCAGCAGGTACATATGACAATGTCATGATCTTCCAAGTGAATGATATTGGTAGTAGTGGTACAGCTTGGAATACTGGTGAAATTGAAGTGGTTGCACCAATCACGCTTGGCTTAAGCTTGGCAGCAGATACCGGTTCAAGTGCTACTGATGGCATTACCAGCAATGGCACAATCAATGTCACAGGGATCAACCAGTCCGCATCGACAGGGACTTGGGAATATTCGACAGATGGTGGAACAACATGGACACCAGGTTCAGGCACAAGCTTCACATTACCAAGTGATGGAACTTATGCAGCGGATCAAATCCAAGTACGCCAATCTAACCCTGCGTTTACTTCAGATTCGATTACGAAGTTTGGTAATGTTGTGTTGGATAACAGCGCACCAGATGCACCAGTGATCTTGAATGTGAGTGCGGCGGATGTCGTCACAGGCACAGCAGAGAAAAACAGTGTTGTGACCGTTAAGTTTGCTGACAACACGACAGAAATCGTTACTGTATCAAGCACTGGAACTTGGAGTGTGACACATCCAGGTATCGTGAATGGTTCAACCATTACAGCGACAGCAACGGATACAGCAGGTAATATCAGCCCAGAAGCGAGCAAAGTTGTTGATAATTCAGCACCAGCAACGCCGACAGGCTATGTGGATAATGTTGCGCCAGAAGAAGGCACATTTGCTTCAGGAACATCGACCAACGATACAACGCCAGGCGTACTCATCGCAGCACCAGCTGCGGGTGAAACACCGAAGTTATATGTGGATGGCACAGAAGTCCCTGCGACTTATGATCCAGTAACGGGTACATTGACACCAGATGCTCCACTGGGTGAAGGCAAACATGATTTGACCTACACCTTGACTGACAGCAATGGCTTTGAAAGTGTACCGAGTGGCATATTGAGTTTAACTGTAGATACCCAAACTCCAGTAGCACCAACAGCAGCATTGGTTTCTGATACGGGTATTCCAGGTGATGGCGTGACTTCATATGGTGAAGTGGCTGTAACCTTGACGGACAGTGGCATAGATAACTGGCAGTACAGTACTGATGGCGGCGTAACATGGTCGACAGTACAAACTGCCAACAACAACCGCTTCACCTTGGCGGATGGCGATTACCCAGCAGGACAAGTACAAGTCCGTGAAGTCGATCCGGCAGGAAACGCATCGGATGCTTATTTATTAGGTCATTTACAAGTCTATAATGGTGCACCACCGCAACCGCAAGCATATCTTGTGAATGACACAGGTGCAGATGATAATGACCAAATTACCACTGATGGTACCTTGCAAATCACGGGCATTCTCCCAGGATTTACATGGTCATACTCTATTGATGATGGTCCATTCATTACAGGTTCAAGTGATAACTTGTTAGTATTACCAATTGGTACTTACGATAACATTATGATTTCTCAAGTGAATGATATTGGTAGCAGTGGTCAAGCATGGAATACGGGTAGAATTGAGGTTGTTGCATCTGATAGTGGATCTGTTGTTGCGCCATTTGCTGCATTCTCGGCGCTAGAGGATACAACACCAAGTAATACGACTGAAACTTCGACCTCTGCAAATGATACGTTTAACTCAACTGCATCACAGCACAACACAGTGATCTTTAATGTGTTAAATAACGCAGATGCAACAGGTGGAAATGGTCAAGATACTTGGAATGGATTTACGGTTACGCCTACAGATGCAAGTTCAACAGTACAAAGTACTCAAGATGTGATTGATGTAACTAAGCTGTTGAGCGGACAATCAGTAGACGCAACGAATATTTCTAAGTTTGTGACTTCTGTGACTGTAAATAACACTGAAGGCGGTAAAGACACCGTGATTGCAATTGATCGTGACGGTGCAGGCGGTTCATTTAATTCAACAGACATTTTGACATTGAAAAATGTTGATACGACTGTAGATGAATTAATCAAAAATCATCAATTATTATATTAATCAATGATTTGATTAAGATATAAAAGAGGATCTTCGGATCCTCTTTTTTTTCTTAAAATATGCAAGCTAGGAATATATAGCGATGTTTAGTAATAAAAAAGCCAGAATAGATTCTGGCTTTTTCTACTAAAATTGATTTTAAAATGGAAATAAAACGAAGACGATTCTTAAAAATATAACAGGTTATTTTGCATTCTTCTTTAAAAAATCTAGATAAGGCTTAACTAACAGCTGTTCTTGTTCCATGATTGGCATATGTCCAACACCTTTTAAAATCACAGGATCTTGAGCATTTTTCAGTAAGCTTTTTAGTTCAGATGCAGCTTCAACATTAATGATTTTATCTTGATCACCCCATGCAATCAGTACAGGTTGATCAATTGAACGAGTCGCCAAAGAGAAAGTATCAGGCGTGTAGAGTTTAGCCATCGTTACCAATTGTTCAACCAATTTTGAAGTATTTTCCTGCTGAGAAATCATCATTTTTTCTTGTTCGACTTTTAGCTCATTTGGCACAAAAGGAGGCAGCGCAGTCGCAATTGAAAATAGGCGGTCAAAATCACCGGGTTTACGCACTACAAATTGGCGTAATAAAGTAGGATCTTTGAGATAAGGCGTATTGGCAGATTTAAACACGCCTGCGGAATCAACTAAAAATAAGGATTGAGTATCAATAGGATATTGCGCGGTATAGAGCAGGGCAATAGCTCCCCCCATACTATGACCTGCAATATTTAAATTTTTATCCACTTTTGCAGCTTCAGCAAAACGACGTAATTTCTCAGCTAGATTTGGTATCGAATAATCAAAGTCAGCAGGGACTTTACTATCGCCTTGACCAGGTAAATCAGGAATAATCACGTGATAATGTGGTGTTAAATAACGTGCTACGCGATTCCAGTTATCACGGCTACCTGCCAAGCCATGGACCAGCATGACTGTAGGTTTAGAAGCATCACCACCTTCGCTATAAGCCCAATCAATATCCGCAACTTTTAAACGTTTACTTTGCAAGCCAGCCCAAGCACGTTCTTGTTGCAAAACACTTTGAATATTGATTGAGGAAGAAGCTGCATGTGATGAAGTTGCGATACTCAGCACGCCTGCAGAACCCATTGCAAGACAAGCTGATAATAATAATTTGGGAAAAGTCCGTTTCATTTTAAATACTCTTGTTTTAGTTTTAAAAAACTTTGCCAAATTAGCCTAAAATAGTTAGTGAATAAAAGCATTTGCTAAAAAAATACAAAGCATATATTTAAGGTCAATCTATGACAGTACAGTCGAAAGTCTCAGATGAATTGGCGCGACAAATATTGGAGGTCGTGATACGAATTCCCAAAGGGAAAGTTGCAAGTTATGGACAAATCGCACGAATGGCTGGTTTACCAAAACATGCAAGGTTGGTGGGGTATGTATTAAAACACTTAGATGAAACCAGTGAAGTGCCGTGGTATCGAGTGATCAATTCTCAGGGAAAAATTAGCCTAAGCAAATTGGATGAAAAAGGAGAAAATATTCAAATTATAAAATTGAGAGAAGAGGGGATTTTGGCAGCAAATGGCAAAGTCGATTTAAAACAATTTGCATGGCAAAGTGACTAAACGGATATTAAGTCGAAAAACATAAGCTCCTTACTCGGCCAGAGAATAAGGAGCTTATCGGGTTAGTCTTGGCGAACGATTAAGACAGGAATCTTAACTTCACCGAGGACATTCTGTGCAACGCTTCCCAGAATGAACTTTTTAAAACCAGTTCGTCCATGAGACCCCATGACAATTAGATCTGCGCCAACTTTGTTAGTAGCCTCAACAATTTCACGATGAACCACTTGACCTTCCGCAATCAAAGTATCAACGACGATACCTTCTTCTCGGAATTTTTGTTTCGCCAAGTCCAAAGTTTCTTGAATATTGTTTTTTGCACGCTCGATAATATCGCTACTTTGTGTTGCAGTAATATATTGGGCTTCGATATAAGGATCAATCGTCAAAACTTGTAGTACTGTTATTTTACAACGAAAATTTTTAGCCATATCTGCTGCATGTGCTACAGCTGTCATTGAAGTTTCAGAACCATCAATCGGAACTAAAATATGTTCATATACCATAATTTTTCTCGCTATATCTAAGGTAAATCTTATTTGAAAAAATAAATGTATATTGGTGTAAAATACTTATAATCCTTATTAAAACAGTAAGGATAAATAAATATTAAGGTCATAATTTAAACTAACATAAAATAGTTTAAAAATCATTTAATATTCCACTAAAGTTAATAAAAATATTTTTTAATAAATTAAACATTGATGAATAATAAATAAATTTTAAATAATGTGATTTTCTATGCAAATTTTAATTTCCTTCATAAAATCGAGTAAAATAATAGGATTATTTTTTAATGAAAATTATTTAAGTGTTTTTAAATAAAACTAAGTAAATGTAAATTTTAAATGATTTTGCATTTAAAATAATATTACGTGAAAAATATAATAATATTACTTTATTTTAATTTTCTTTGATTCGTTTTTAGGTATTTATTATCTCTTAACAATAGATTTCTTTGATCAGTCAAAAAGGATTGAATAATATATTATTTTATAAAATAATATAGCAAGTTCCTTCTCCTGAGCAAGAATCAAAGCACTGCTTTGATCGTAGCGCAAGACGTAGTGAGGAGAAGCTTAGGATGAGGAGAGATTTCTAATAGAATTTCATCTTCTTGCGGAACATGTTCCTGATCCTGTAGAAAGGAGAGCCAACCGCATTGTAAAACATAATTTTAATCTAAAATCTATTTATGCAAATGATCCAATATTTTGAGAAATATCATGCTTTAAAGAGACTGGGGGAGTTTATCTCTGATACTTAAAAAAAGCGCAGGGATGGCTATAGCATAAGTACGATGCTGGTTTAGCCGAGCAAATCACATTGTCATTTCATCAATAGATGATCTAGAGTCTAGAGAGCAGAAGTCTATTATTCTGGATTAGATGCACTTAAATATAGAGCTAAAGCATCTACATCATCACCTTGAAGTTGTTCACGTATTTTCAAGATAACTTTTTCATCTAAATCATAAAGCTTGAGTGCAAGCAGTTTTTCGATTTTATCTTGATCAAAACGATATTTTATAATTTGCGCGGGAACGCCAGCCACAACAGCATAAGGTGGTACATCTTTGGTCACAACTGATCCTGCTGCAACGACTACACCTTCGCCAAGATGCACGCCTTGCATGATCATGGCACGACTGCCAATCCAGCAAGCATCATCAATTTTGGTATCTCCAGCAACGACAAAGCTACGAGTATCAAAAGGGAAAGTGCAAATCCAGTCAGGGCGGTGTAGTTGATTTCCACCCATCATAATCACGCATTCAGCGCCAAAACTGACAAAATTGCCAATGTACAGTTGATCTATAGGTTTATCTTCAGTGGTGGCTTTTTCATGTAAATAACGCACCACACAGCGCTCAAAGCCTTGATCCCAATAAGCAGAATAATACGAATAATTTCCTTTGATATGAATGTTAGGATTGGTATTGGTTTTAGCAATAAACTCAAATTCACACCAATGTTTTACAGGAGAATTAATCGAATCAGACATTTCACAAGATTTTGATGACAAAGCAAAATTATAGCTGAGTTATGCGATAAATCTCAGCTTCTCTTATCAATTAACTCGCAAAAAGCAGTTTTATTGATTTTCAATATCAAACTTCGATACAACATGGCTGCTCATCAGTATTTATTTTTACGCAGATGAAGCATGTGTGTGGCATGGGTATGACGGATATAGTCTGGGCGTTTTTCGAAATAGCGTTGACTGATTTCAAGTCCAGTTAAATCTTCAACGACTTCATAACCCATATTTTCTAAAGACTGATGTAGATGTTCTGGTAAAAATGCACCAATCAGCGGCTCTTTTAAAAGTTGCGTAAATCGTGAAAGCAACATACTACCGATACGCTCAATCCCTAACAGATTGCGATAATCAACAGAATAATCTAAAACAACCTCACTTCCATCAACTACAAAATCAGCAATATTTTTTAAAGTCGCAAGTGTAGTTTCTGGTTGCAAATAATGTGTCGTACCCAACCAAGAATAAAATCCTGCTTTGTTTTTGTCATAAGCACTGCGACTCAGTGCGTCTGAGAGACTTTCCTTTTCAAAATCAATGCAAACGAACTCAACATTTTTAGGTACATTGCCGTATTTTTGCAATTTATGAAGTTTGAGTTTTTGAGTATCGGGATGATCAACTTCAAAGATACGTAGATTTGGATATAAGTTTGCCAAACGCAAAATAAATGAATCTAAGCCTGCACCAACCAATATATATTGTTCAATGCCATTTTCGATGGCTTGTTTGAGCAAATCTTCGCTATAACGGGATCTGGCAACGACTTGTCCAGTCAATTTTCCAAAAGTACGATTGACAGGTGCTGAATTGAATAATCGGGTAAATGTTTGATTGGATAATAATTTTCGCCATTCAGTACTGGTCATGTCCAGCGCGAAAGGGTCTGAAAAAACTGGATTAATGGCGTTCAAATAATGATTAGCACGTATTGCTGCTGCCGCTAAAGCTGTTTTGCTGGCACGTCCTGCTTTCATTGTTGTTTTCCCCATTTTTTTAAAGTGTTATTTTTTTTAGTGTAGCTCAAAGACTTAATTTTGAAATAGCAAAAAAGGACTATTTGTAATTATTTATTGAAAAAAAATTCTGATTTTTAACATAAATTTCTAATTTTGTTGGCTAGTAGACATTTAATATTTTTTATTAAAATTTTTCCGTTTTTTAAAGAATGCACCCCATTAATTTTCCCCTTTTTAAAGAATCCACCCCAACCCTCCTTTGGAAAAGGAGGGAGCTACCTTTTTTAGGGGAGCTAGGGAGTGCGGGTAATGCAGTCAGTTAAAAAATCCACTCCATCAAGTCTCCCTCTTTTTTAAAGAGGGGTTAGGGGAGATTCAAATATAGGATTAAGAATTTTACTGCACTGATCACATGATTCATGCGAGGATAATGTTTATTAGCAAAGAATTTATTCAATAAGTTCCTCCCTTTTTAAATAATCCACCCCAACCCTCCTTTAGAAAAGGAGGGTGCATTCTTTTTTAGAGGGGCAAGGGGAGATTAATGGCATGATTTATTTGAGGGTAATGCAGTGAGTTGAATACTTAGAATCCACTCCATCAAGTTCCCCTCTTTTTTAAAGAGGGGTTAGGGGAGATTAAAAATATAGAATCAAAAATTTTACTGCACTGATCACATGATATATTTGAGGATAATGTTTATTAGTAAAGAATCTATCAAATAAGTTCCACTCTTTTTTTAAGAATCCACCCCAATCCTCATATAGAAAAGGAGGGAGCGTTCCTCTAGTGAGTTTTTACCACTTAGCTATTATTAAAAATCAGAGCATAAAAAAAGCCCCCATTTGAGGAGGCTTAGATGCATTTCATACTATAAAGATCAATTATAGATATTCAACGCTAACGATTTCATATTCCACTTCGCCTTGTGGTGTGACGATTTTTGCTTCATCACCTTCATTTTTGCCAAGCAAACCACGTGCAATTGGCGAATTCACAGAAATTTTGTGAATTTTAAAGTCAGCTTCATCATCGCCAACAATTTTATAAGTTTTACGTTCTTCTGTATCAATGTTTTCGATGGTAACTGTTACACCGAAAACCACTCGACCATTTTGTTCAAGCGTTTTGACATCAATCACTTGAACTGCGCCAAGTTTCCCCTCGATATCTTGAATACGTCCCTCGCAAAATCCTTGTTGTTCGCGTGCAGCATGATATTCAGCATTTTCTTTTAAATCACCGTGTTCACGCGCTTCTGCAATTGCAGCAGTGATACGTGGACGGTCAACTGATTTAAGTTGCTGTAATTCTTTCTCTAAGGCTTCTTTGCCTTCGGGAGTCATAGGATAACGTTGCATTGTTGTCCCTCAAGTTGAGTATTAAAAAAATACACGTTTATAAAATAAAAAAATCCCGCCACCGATAGGTGACGGGACTTATCGGTAAACGAATTAACCTTTTGTTTGCAAATCTTGCAAGCGATATACATCCATTGGCAATTTAATTGCTAAAGCTTGGCATACAGCTTCTGCGCCATTTAAGGTTGTAGTGTAATACACTTTACCTTGAAGTGCAGAGCGACGGATTGAGAATGAATCCTGCTGAGCTTGTTTGCCTTCAGTAGTATTGATAATGAGGTGAATTTCGCCATTTTTCAAGCGGTCTACAATATTTGGTCGACCTTCTGTGACTTTGTTCACACGTTCACATTCAATACCAACTTCATTGATCACATCATAAGTACCGCCAGTTGCGATTACTTTGAAGCCATATTCAGTCAATTGTTTTGCAACATCAACCACACGGTGTTTATCAGAATCACGTACTGAAATGAAAGCGTGTTTTACTTCACCTTCAGTTGGTTTACCTGGTAAGCGATCATTTGAGCCTAACACAGCTTTATAGAATGCTTCACCAAAAGTTTGACCAACACCCATCACTTCACCAGTAGATTTCATTTCTGGTCCAAGGATAGGGTCAACACCTGGGAATTTGTTGAATGGGAATACCGCTTCTTTCACTGCGAAGTGAGTCGGGATAATTTCTTTAGTAAATCCTTGAGATTCTAAAGATTGACCCGCCATACAACGTGCAGCAACTTTTGCTAAAGATTCGCCGATACATTTAGAAACGAATGGCACAGTACGTGATGCACGTGGATTCACTTCCAAGATGTAAACGTCATTGCCTTTAACAGCAAACTGTACGTTCATCAAACCAATAACGCCAAGCTCTTTTGCCATAGCCACAGTTTGACGACGCATTTCGTCCTGGATTTCTTTAGATAAAGAATAAGGAGGAATCGAACATGCTGAGTCACCAGAGTGAATACCTGCTTGTTCAATGTGCTGCATGATACCGCCGATTACCACATCTTTACCGTCAGATACACAGTCAACGTCGACTTCTGTTGCATCATCTAGGAAATGGTCAAGAAGTACAGGTGCTTCGTTAGAAGCTTGTACTGCTTCACGTAAATAACGTTTCAATTCATCATCGTTATATACGATTTCCATCGCACGACCACCCAATACATAAGATGGACGAACAACAAGAGGGTAACCTACTTTAGATGCTTCAGCCAAACCTTCTTCAGCAGATTTTACAATGCTGTTACTTGGTTGACGTAGATTCAATTTTTGAATCATTTGTTGGAAGCGTTCACGGTCTTCTGCACGGTCGATCGCGTCAGGTGATGTACCAATAATAGGTGCACCAGCTTCTTCTAAAGCACGAGCCAATTTAAGCGGAGTTTGACCACCGTATTGAACGATAATGCCTTTCGGTTTTTCGTTACGAACGATTTCAAGTACGTCTTCAAGTGTAATTGGTTCGAAGTACAAACGATCAGAAGTATCATAGTCTGTAGACACTGTTTCAGGGTTACAGTTGACCATGATTGTTTCGTAGCCGTCGTCACGCATTGCAAGAGCTGCGTGTACACAGCAGTAATCGAACTCGATCCCTTGACCAATACGGTTAGGACCACCACCGATTACCATAATCTTGTCTTTAGTAGACGGATTAGATTCACATTCTTCATCGTAAGTTGAATACATATATGCTGTATCTGATTCAAACTCAGCAGCACATGTATCTACACGTTTGTAAACTGGATATACACCCAAGCTCCAACGATGTTTACGGAATTGTTTTTGTGAAATACCCATCAAGTTTGCGATACGAAGATCAGACAAACCTTTGCGTTTGAACGCACGAATATTGTCAGCGTTTAAATCACCAAAACCTAAAGTTTTAATTTCTTCTTCAGTTTTGATAATGTCTTCGATTTGAATCAAGAACCAACGATCAATATTTGTTGCTGCAAAAACTTCGTCTAAAGTAAAACCATGACGGAATGCATCAGCAACATACCAAATACGTTCTGGACCTGGAACTTTAAGTTCAACCAAGATTTTTTCTTTCGCGCCTTCAGTACCTACAGCGATTTTTTCATCAAAACCACATGTACCTACTTCTAAACCGCGAAGTGCTTTGTGCACTGACTCTTGGAAATTACGGCCAATTGCCATAACTTCGCCCACAGATTTCATCTGTGTAGTCAACATTGCGTCAGCTTGAGGGAATTTCTCAAAATTAAAGCGAGGAATCTTGGTAACTACATAGTCGATCGCAGGTTCGAACGATGCTGGAGTTGTTCCACCAGTGATGTCATTTTTAAGTTCATCAAGGGTATAACCAACAGCAAGTTTCGCAGCAATTTTTGCAATAGGGAAACCTGTTGCTTTAGATGCAAGTGCAGATGAACGTGAAACACGTGGGTTCATCTCGATCACAACCATACGTCCATCTTTCGGATTGATACCGAACTGAACGTTTGAACCACCAGTTTCTACACCGATTTCACGAAGTACAGCTAAAGAGGCATTACGTAATAATTGGAATTCTTTGTCTGTCAATGTTTGCGCAGGAGCTACAGTGATTGAGTCACCTGTATGTACGCCCATTGGATCAAAGTTTTCAATGGTACAAACAATGATACAGTTGTCGTTTTTATCACGAACAACTTCCATTTCGTACTCTTTCCAACCAATCAATGATTCATCGATCAAAAGTTGGTGAGTAGGAGAGAGGTCAAAACCACGTTCACAGATTTCGATGAATTCTTCACGGTTATATGCGATACCGCCACCTGAACCACCCATGGTAAATGATGGACGGATAATCACAGGGAAACCAAAACGTGCTTGAATTTCTAATGCATGTTCCATGTCTTCGGCAACATCTGCACGAGGACATTCAAGACCAATTTTACGCATTGCGATATCGAAAAGTTTACGGTCTTCCGCTTTTTCAATAGCGTCTTTAGTCGCACCGATCAATTCAACGTTATATTTTTTTAAAATACCGTTGGCATCAAGTGCAAGCGCACAGTTCAATGCAGTTTGACCACCCATGGTTGGGAGTACAGCATCTGGGCGTTCTTTTTCAATGATTTGAGCAACAGTCTGCCAAGTGATTGGCTCGATATAGGTTGCATCTGCCATTGCAGGGTCAGTCATGATGGTCGCTGGGTTAGAGTTTACCAAAATAACACGGTAACCTTCTTCACGAAGCGCTTTACATGCTTGCGCACCTGAATAGTCAAACTCGCAGGCTTGACCAATGACAATCGGACCAGCACCAATAATTAAGATGCTTTTAATATCCGTACGTTTAGGCATTATTTCGCTCCTTAATTACTTCTTAGATGCTTCGATAAGTTCGATGAAATGATCGAACAAAGGTGCACAGTCATGTGGACCAGGACTTGCTTCAGGGTGACCTTGGAAGCTAAATGCTGGTTTGTCTGTGCGATGAATCCCTTGAAGCGTACCGTCAAACAATGATTTGTGTGTTGCTTTCAACGTTGCAGGCAATGTTTTTTCATCAACCGCAAAGCCATGGTTTTGTGAAGTAATCATCACAGTACCATTTTCTAAGTTTTGCACAGGGTGGTTGGCACCGTGGTGACCGTGACCCATTTTCACTGTTTGAGCACCAGAAGCGAGTGCCAAAATTTGATGACCTAAGCAAATGCCGAACACTGGGAGAGTAGTGGTTTCAACAATTGTTTTTACAGCTTCGATTGCATAATCACATGCAGCTGGATCGCCAGGACCATTTGACAAGAACACGCCATCAGGATTCATTGCGAGAACTTTAGCTGCAGGAGTTTCTGCTGGAACCACAGTCAATTTACAACCACGGTCAGCAAGCATACGTAAGATGTTGGTTTTGACACCATAATCGTAAGCCACAACATGATATTTAAGTTCTGGTTGACTAAAGCCTTGACCTAGAGCCCAAGAACCTTCAGTCCATTCAAAACCGTCTTTATCACAGCAAACTTTTGCAAGATCTAAGCCATTTAAACCACCAAAAGCACGAGCTTTAGCTAAAGCTTCTTCTTCGGTGATATTTTCGCCTGCAAGGATACAACCGTTCTGTGCACCCTTAGCACGTAAAATACGCGTCAATCGTCGCGTGTCGATATCAGCAATCGCCACGACATTATGTTCTTTTAAATAATCGCCGAGAGATTGATTTGCACGGAAATTGCTGTGCAATAAAGGCAAGTCACGGATAATTAAACCGTTCGCCCAAACTTTGTGGATACGACCAGACTCTGAGTCTTCGTCATTACAACCTGTATTACCAATATGCGGGTAAGTTAATGTCACAAGTTGTTGTGCATAACTCGGGTCAGTCAAAATTTCTTGATAGCCAGTCATGGCAGTGTTAAAAACGACTTCACCAGTCGTATTTCCCGTAGCGCCGATAGATGTACCTTTAAAAATAGTACCGTCGGCAAGGGCTAAAATGGCGGGGGTGCTCAAACCAAAGCTCCTGAATTTTTGGCTGTAAAAAAGCGAGAAGACGAAAAAAAAGGAAGGCTATTTAAAAACCTACCCTCCTCATGTCTGCTCGCTTAACTTAACAGCGCATTATACGCATCTAACCCTGAAAAGTCCACGTTAATAATCAATATAATGTCAGATTATTTCCTTGCATTCTTATTGATTTTCTGTATGGGTAAGAGAACAAAGGCTTTGGTGCTAAAAACCAAGAAATGTAAAAAATAAAAATTGAATATTCAAAGTACTAATTTTAACCCGACTTTAGAGTGCTAATCGTTGATTGCTATGTATTTGCTTGGGTTGCTATAGAAAAATAAAAGCGTCAAAGCTACTCAAAACCAAAATGCAAATTTTAAATAATAACTGTTGAATGGTGGTTTTTATTTGAAAAGGATCCATAAAGTATAGATTGATTCTGTTTATAAAATATGCAGAACTGATATTTAAAAATGATCAATAAAATTGATTTTGTTAGACAATTTTTATGTTTAAAAAATAAGCAATAAAATATGCTGTAAGTTAGGGTTTGTAGACATTTCAAATAAATTCACAGGGGAATAAAAATGCCGAACGCTCAAAATAGCAATAAAGGTAGTTTGAAAGACATTGTGCAAGAACATGGTCAATCCTTTACAGAAGCTACTCAGCAAGCTGAGGAAAAAATCAGATCAGCGGTTTTAGATACTGCTCACTCTTTACAGACTGAAGCCAAGTCATTTATTGGAGTGGTACAAGAGCAGGTAAAAGAGTTTCAAGACGACGTGCATGACCAAGTGGGTGCGATTAAGGAAAAGCTATCTCATTCCAAAGAAACTTTGTTGGAACTCAAAGACAGTTTATTGCATGAGTTGAAATATTCTGCGAGTGAGCTGAATCAACTTGGACAAGAAATTAAAGGTGAAGTGCAAGCGATTACTTTAAAGTCAAAAGCGCATTTTGCAGAGTCGTACCAACGTATCAAAGGAAATGTTTCTGAGCCGAATGATCAGCCTAATACTGTTGAGCAGGATCAAAACCAACAAGATTCAAATGCTTAATGTTTCGCATGATGAGCTTTATTTTTAATACTCTTTAGGCAAGCTATTTCTTGACTGAAAAATGCGTTGATATAAAAAAGTGAGGTCATTGCCTCACTTTTTTATTGAACTAATTAAAACTGATGTAGCCAATCTCGTTTGTTATGAAAATCGGCATTTGGACTACTGTGTTGCATGGCAAAATATTTTTCACCTTGGCTTGTGGCTAAAACAGCGCTTAAACCAACAAAAACATCCGTCCATTTTAATTTATTTGCCAACATAAACTCTGTCAAATCTAGACTGACATTGAGACCATAATGTGTGCGCTTCAATTGATTTAACTCAATATCATAAGCGGCAACAGGGGGCATGTCTTCAGGATAACGATATTCTTCAAACTGATAAGCCTGCCAAGCTTGTGAAGGCGAAAGATTGATTTCACGATAAAAATCTTGATCTTTCACACCCACAAAAATTTCGAAACAGGTTTGATTCCATAAAAAATCTTGGCGAGGATGAGCCGCAACGAGTTCAGGGTACTGAACCAATTGGTTTGGATCACGTAACCAAAAACCTACATTGAGTGTGTAAGGGCTGACTTGCTCGATCGCTCCGACCAATGAAACATCAAAAAAACGATCAAAAGCGCTCAGTTCATAACTCGCCATAAAAGGTGCTCGAAAATGAATTTTGGAAATCTTTAGACAGCGTCAATACTCAATTTTTCAATCAAGTACTGGTGCAAAACAAATCAATAAGATGAAAAAATTAATTTGCTAGATGAGAATGACGGACCAAATTAGAAAGTTTTGGATTTTGTTTTGCTGCTTTTTTATAAAGTAATGCCACTTTACCAATGGTTTGCACCACTTCAGATTGTGTTACTTTTGCAATTTCAGCAATGATTGCTACGCGAAGTTCACGATCTTCACCTGCAATTTTGATTTTGATCAGTTCGTGGTCGTTCAATGCACGGTTAGTTTCTTCAACGACATTTTCAGATAAACCTTGACCGCCAATCATCACTACTGGATTTAAAGCATGACCAATTTGACGTAAACGCTTGCGTTCATGGATAGATAAAGCCGCCATAAAAAGATAACCTAATTTTAAAAACGGCTTAGTATAGCAAATACCAAAATCAAACGCTCAAAAATAATCGTATTTCGTTGACAAATTTATTCTCTCAATTCGAAAATTACGATCAGCAAAATAGGAAAAAATATTTGAAAATGAGATGATTTAGATACAGATCACTACTGCAAGTGTGCATTTTTTACCGTACAATAATAAATTAGACATTTAATTTTATAGAGAGTTATGGCAACCCGCATTACCAACCAAAAGTTATCTAAAAGTAGTCGTGCGTGGATGCGAGAGCACTTAGACGATCCTTTTGTAAAAAAAGCACAAAAGGAAGGCTACCGAGCTCGCGCAGCGTACAAGCTTCTTGAAATTCAAGAAAAATATAAAATCATTAAACCGGGGATGACGGTTGTTGATTTGGGTGCTGCACCAGGAAGTTGGTCGCAAATCGCTGGAAAATTGGTTGGAACACAAGGTTTAGTGATTGCTTCAGATATTCTTGAAATGGATGCTTTACCAGACGTCACTTTCTTACAAGGCGACTTTCGAGAAGAAGAAGTTTTCGAAAAATTGTTAAATATTTTAAATGGACGTACTGTAGACGTTGTAATTTCAGATATGGCCCCCAATACTTCAGGTAATAAGGCTGTTGATCAACCTCGCCAGATTTATTTATGTGAACTTGCGCTTGATTTTGCCAATAAGGTACTGGGTCCTAAAGGGCAATTTGTGGTAAAAGTATTCCAAGGTACAGGTTTCGATGAATTTCGAAAGCAAGTGGTTGACAGTTTTCAGGTGCTGAAAACAGCAAAACCTGCTGCTTCACGCGCACGTTCAAAAGAAGTTTTTTTGATTGGACAGGGGCGTAAAGGCACTTTGCGATAAAGTCTACTTGCCAAGTAGTTAAAAATTGTGCATTTTGTACGTTTTTAATTTATTGTGAAGTAAATTACTCGCTTTTGTTAAGGGTCTCCCAACTGTGGGCAAGATCAAATTAGATTGATATGGGAATAAAGCTTTGAGCGATCTCTTCAAAAATGCCGTTTTGTGGCTGGTGATACTGGGTGTGCTGATCTTGATTTTCAGCAACATCAGTGACCGCAATAAACCTGCAACAATGAACTACTCTGAGTTTGTTAGTGCGGTGAATGCTGGTCAGATTAAGCAAGTCACAATTGATGGTGAAAGAATAAGTGGCGAAAAAACAAATGGATCGAACTTTGAAAGTATTCGCCCAGCGGTTCAAGATCCTGAATTAATGCCTAATCTTATAAAAAACAAAGTTGTCGTTGAAGGTACTGCACCACAACGTCAAGGTTTGTTAATGCAATTACTCATTGCAAGCTTCCCTGTGCTTTTAATTATTTTATTGTTCATGTTCTTCATGCGTAATATGGGCGGTGGCGCAGGTGGTAAAAATGGTCCGATGAGCTTTGGTAAGTCAAAAGCCAAAATGCTATCTGAAGACCAAATCAAAGTAACATTCCAAGATGTTGCGGGATGTGATGAAGCGAAACAAGAAGTTGTCGAAATTGTAGATTTCTTAAAAGATCCTGCAAAATTCAAACGTTTAGGTGCAACAATTCCTAAAGGCGTTTTGATGGTTGGTCCTCCGGGTACAGGTAAAACTTTGCTTGCTAAAGCGATTGCTGGTGAAGCGAAAGTACCATTCTTTAGTATCTCTGGTTCTGACTTCGTCGAAATGTTCGTTGGTGTTGGTGCATCACGTGTACGTGATATGTTTGAACAAGCGAAACGCCATGCGCCATGTATCATCTTTATTGATGAGATTGATGCCGTGGGTCGTCATCGTGGTTCGGGTACAGGTGGTGGTCACGATGAACGTGAACAAACACTGAACCAGATGCTTGTTGAAATGGATGGTTTTGAAGGCAATGAAGGTATTATCGTTATTGCTGCGACCAACCGTGCAGACGTATTGGATAAAGCATTATTGCGTCCGGGTCGTTTTGACCGTCAAGTAATGGTTGGTCTTCCTGACATCAAAGGTCGTGAACAAATCTTGAATGTTCACTTGAAAAAGCTTCCTTCTGTTACCGGTGTAGACGTTAAAGTTCTTGCACGTGGTACTCCGGGCTTCTCAGGTGCGCAGCTTGCTAACCTTGTGAACGAAGCAGCATTATTTGCCGCACGTCGTAATAAAAACACTGTTGATATGCATGATTTTGAAGATGCAAAAGACAAAATCTACATGGGACCAGAGCGTAAATCGATGGTAATCCGTGAAGAAGAGCGTCGTGCAACTGCTTATCATGAATCTGGACATGCGATCGTTGCTGAAATTTTACCGGGTACTGATCCTGTGCATAAAGTAACAATTATGCCGCGTGGTTGGGCGCTTGGTGTAACTTGGCAGCTTCCTGAACATGACCAAACTAGCCATTATAAAGACAAGATGTTGAATGAAATTTCAATCTTGTTTGGTGGTCGTATCGCAGAAGAAGTCTTTATCGGTCAACAATCGACTGGTGCTTCTAATGACTTTGAACGTGCTACGAAAATGGCGCGTGCAATGGTGACCAAATACGGTATGTCAGATAAACTTGGTGTGATGGTTTACGAAGACGAAAACCAAAACGGTTTCTTTGGAAATGTCGGTAGTCGAACTATTTCTGAAGCAACTCAACAACAAGTCGATGCTGAAGTACGTCGTATTTTGGATGAGCAATATAAAGTTGCCCGTGAAATCTTGGAAAATAACAAAGATATCGCGCATGCAATGGTTAAAGCTTTGATGGAATGGGAAACAATTGACCGCGAACAAATCCGTGACATCATGGAAGGTCGTGAGCCAAACCCACCAAAAGTTTATGTTGCTGAAAATCCAGTAATCGATATTACACCAACTGATGGTCCGTCAACTCCGCCACCATTACCGGCAAGTTGATTTGATTGAAAAAAGAGCCTTTATAAAGGCTCTTTTTTTTTGCTTAATATTTAGTGCTTGAGATATTTTACAAATAAACAGCATGAAGATTGAGTTTGATGGAAATTTCGTGTGAACAATCTAATGAAAAGATTTCAATGCAAATCCAATCAGACTTGTTAGAATATTGAAAATTTTTTGGAGTTTAAACATGCGGTTAATGCCATTACCTAAGCAAGTTTTAAAGTGCGGCAAACTGAGCCTAGATTTATCTGTTCCGCATGTGATGGGTATTTTAAATGTTACTCCAGATTCATTTAGCGATGGTGGTAAACACAACGGAAAAGAACAAGCAGTCGCTCACGCTTTGCAAATGATCGAAGATGGCGCAACTGTGATTGAT
Organism: Acinetobacter gerneri DSM 14967 = CIP 107464 = MTCC 9824; assembly: GCF_000368565.1. Lineage (GTDB taxonomy): Bacteria > Pseudomonadota > Gammaproteobacteria > Pseudomonadales > Moraxellaceae > Acinetobacter > Acinetobacter gerneri. The sequence goes on from NZ_KB849539.1 coordinate 20,667, forward strand.
ATTGGTGGGGAGTCAACCCGTCCGGGTGCTTCGCCAGTCAGTATTGAGGAAGAAATCCGACGTGTTGTACCTGTAGTCGAAGCTTTGGCAAAGTATGATGTGGTTTTGTCCATAGATACTTCTGAGCCAGAAGTGATTAAGGCCGCGGTAAAAGCAGGTGCACATATTTGGAATGATGTGCGAGCACTGACACGTCCGAATGCATTGGCGACAGCGGCAGAGTTAGATATTCCGATCATCATCATGCATATGCGTGGCGAACCGACCACGATGAATAATCTTGATCAATATGATGATGTCACAGTTGATGTCATGCAAGAGTTGCAACAACGGGTTGATGATGCAGTCAATGCAGGGGTTAAGCCTGAAAATATCATGATTGATCCCGGCTTTGGTTTTGCAAAAAATGCAGGGCAAAACTTAAAACTTTTAAATGAACTTTATCAGCTCAATGCAATGGGTTATCCGATTCTTTCTGCGCTCTCACGTAAGCGTTTTATTGGAGAAGCTTTGAATGGTGCTGATGCACAAAATCGAGCAGTAGGTAGCGTTACAGCACATTTGATGAGTATTCAGCAGGGTGCTTGTATGGTACGTGCCCATGATGTCAAAGCCATGAGTGATGCCATCAAAGTGTGGCAAGCGACAGTGATGATTTAATTTGTTAAAAAGTTCAAGTTGGTTTTTTAATTTTGTTCTATATGCTAAAGACTTAAATTAAATTTTAAGTCTTTTTTTATAATTATAGGTTAAATATGAAATTACAAATAAAACTACTCACTGCGGCAATGACAACATTCATGGTTGCTGGATGTTCACAATTTCACAAGAATAATGCGCCAGTTTTAGAAGCAGCGCCTGTAATGCCAGCACCTGTGCATCAAGCCAACGCAGCACCTACGTTAGGTAAGTCTGTTCGGCATACTGGAGTAAGTGTACAACCTATGCTCTTTGGATATACCTATCAAGATGCACAGGGGGTAAATTATCAAGAATCATCTCCTCCAAATATCAATACTGAACGATACCAAGACCTAGAACAAAACCCTGTACATGAAGTGGCTAAAGAACCTATATCTACATTTAGTATAGATGTGGATACAGGCAGTTATGCAAATGTGCGACGATATCTAGAAAGGGGTGGTCGTTTGCCACCAAAAGATGCTGTACGTGTAGAAGAAATGGTAAATTATTTTGACTATCATTATTCAAATCCGACAGGACAACATCCATTTTCAGTCAATACTGAAATAGTAGATTCTCCTTGGCAAGCCAATGCTAAATTAATCAAAATTGGAATCAAAGCTAAAGACCTAGAGCAAAAAGAATTACCACCTGCAAATTTGGTATTTCTAATAGATGTTTCGGGCAGTATGGATGCAGAAGATAAGCTACCTTTGGTGAAAAAAACACTGAGACTTCTAACGGAACAACTTCGTCCACAAGATAAAGTGACTCTGATTACTTATGCTAGTGGTGAAAAGCTCGTATTAGAGCCAACTTCTGGCAATGAAAAAGATAAAATTCTAAAAGCGATTAATCAATTACAAGCCGGTGGTGCGACTTCTGGAGAAAAAGCGATTCAGATGGCATATAAAGAAGCCGAAAAATCACTCATTAAAAATGGGATTAATCGAATTTTAATTGCAACAGATGGTGATTTTAATGTTGGTATAACGGATTTTGGAACGCTCAAAGCAATGGTCGCTGAAAAAAGAAAAAGTGGTATTTCATTGACGACATTAGGTTTTGGTACGGGTAATTATAATGAGAAATTGATGGAACAGTTGGCTGATGCTGGCGATGGAAATTATAGCTATATTGATACTGAAAAAGAGGCTAAAAAGGTCTTACAGCGACAGCTTTCTTCGACGCTCGCGACGGTAGCCCAAGATGTCAAAATACAGGTTGAGTTTAATCCCGTGACGGTTAAAGAATATCGTTTAGTGGGTTATGAAAATCGCTTATTAAAAAATGAGGATTTTAAAAACGATAATGTTGATGCAGGAGATATTGGTGCAGGACATACAGTTACTGCCTTTTATGAAATTATTCCTGCAGGGCAAAAGGGTTGGCTCGAAGATTCACGTTATCAAGCAAATACGAATTTAAAAGAAAGCAATAATAATAAAGAATATGCTTATTTGAACATGCGCTATAAACAGCCTAGTCAGACCAAGAGTATTCTATTGAGCCAAGCAATTCCAGTAACTTCAAAACCTTTGAGTCAAGCAAGTAGCGATACACGTTTTGCCGTCGCAGTCGCTGCATATGCACAGCAATTAAAGGGCGGTGCTTATAATGGTAATATGAAATGGTCAGATATAGTTGGGTTGGCAGAGAAGTCAAAGTCAAATGATGAGTTTGGGTTGCGACAAGAGTTCATTGAGTTAGCAAAAATTGCTCAAAGTTTGAGTGCTAAATAAAACTAAATTTAATGATTTATAAAATTAATATCATCTCAATCAGTATTAACAATTTGGTGATTTGTACAGTTTGTGTTATATAAGCCTGCATCATTGTTATGCTAAATTTTTATGTAGGTTTATATGTTTCAAGACATACTTCTCCCAATGTATGACGACGACTATTATCCAGACATTTTAGTTGCCGAAGTTAAAAGTTTAATTGAAATTTTTGCAAAGAAAATTGCCAAAACTGATATGTCTGATATGGAAATTTATCATGTTGCGAGTTCAATTGTATCTGAAATCAATGAAATGAAACCTCAGTTTGAGGATTTGGATTCTTCGCTTGATGATACAGCGGCAGATTATATTGCTGAAGCAATGATGATGGTGGTGCAGGATGCAGGCTATATGGACATTGAAATGGAAGAGCTTGTATCAAATAGAGAGTGGTAAACTCTCTATTTGTTTATCACACACATAAATCAAAGTATAAAAATAATTAACTGCCCAATTCGTCGAGTAGATCAGTTAGATGGCAGGTTTCATTTAAATGTTCTGCAACTATTTTATTAACTGTCATGTAATATTTCCCATTTTTTTCATCAGCATATGCACTTACATATAGCCAAAATTTCTGATATTTTTCAACCAATTTTGATACTTTTTCTTGATCTTCAGCATGATTGAATTTAAGCAAAAATAGCGCATCAGCAGCTCTACAGGTGTGTAGATATAGCTGATTATCCTTTTGCACAACCGTTCCTGGAAATAGATCATAAAATCGATCGTCTTGTTGATCATCCGCATATAAGGTTGATGAAAAGAATAGGGCCGACAGGAGCACAAGGATGTATTTTTTCATGATTTAGGGTCTGTTGATATTTCAAATTGGTTGCGACGTGAGGAGTATACTCCGCAAGGTTTTTTAGGTGATATGAGGCGTAGATTGAGAAATTTAGTGATCTAAATGATCGAGCTACAACGAAATAGCATTAAAAAACACTCTCGTCCCGAAGGGTTGTGGCTAAAAATATCACAGGCTTCGTTATGAAATTTGAAAATGGTTTCGCCATTCTCTGCATTTCATGCCTTGCCTGCTCAATTTTAGCCGACAACGCAATTCAGTTGTGAAATGCCAACAGACCCTATTCTTTATTGTATTGGATTTTGGAAATAATATTCTAACAAGCAGGCATAAAAAAACCAGCAAAAGCTGGATCTCTTATTCACCACTAAAAAGTGGTGCCCGGGGCCGGACTCGAACCGGCACGCTTTGTGGGCGGGGGATTTTAAATCCCCTGTGTCTACCTATTTCACCACCCGGGCATGTGCGCAATAATAGAGGACGAATGAAAACTTGGCAAGGGTAAATTGGATGGTTTGTTTTATTTTCATGCAATTGTGCTCACTCTTGATGGAAAAATAATGGTTTCTCAATTGTTTGCCTAAAATTTGTCACTTCTTTTTCATCAAAATGAGATCAGGGCTAAATATTTCCAAACTAGACTTTATTTGAAAAAACACTTAAAAATCTAGGGAAAAATGATGTCTAAAAACATTTCACGTCGTGAATTGATCCAAAAATCACTTGCGGGTTTCGGGGCTTTGTCTGTTCCAGTGGTATTGACTGCATGTGGAGGGGATTCAAAAGATGAAGTTGTACCCAGTGTAAAAGCTGATTTTAAACATGGAGTGGCCAGTGGTGATCCATTGCAGGATCAAATCATTTTATGGACGCGGATCAGTCCACAGGACACAGCTGCACGCTTGCAGATCAATTGGGAAATTGCCAAAGATGAAAAGTTTAGCCAGCTTGTCAATTCGGGCAGTGTGGTCACATCGTCTGCACAGGATTTCACAGTTAAAATTGATGCCAATAAATTGGTTGCGGGACAACAGTATTTTTACCGTTTTAAATATGGAAATATAGTATCGCCAGTGGGTAAAACGAAAACCCTTCCGAGTACGACAAATAATGTGAAATTTGCTGTTTGTTCATGTTCAAATTATCCAGCAGGTTACTTCTATGTTTATCGTGAAATGGCTAAACAAAAGGTAGATGCGATTATCCATTTGGGTGATTATATTTATGAATATGGGCAGGATGGATATGCTGCAGAAGATGCAGTAAAGCTAGGTCGTACATTGCCAAGTGACAATAATAAAGAAATTATAAAACTTGATGATTATCGTAAAAGATATGCTTTATATCGTACGGATTTGGATTTGCAAGCAGCACACCAAACTACGCCTTTTATCGTGATTTGGGATGATCATGAGCTTGCAAATGATGCATGGAAAGAGGGAGCGGAAAATCATCAGGCTGATGAAGGAAGTTTTTTAGATCGTAAATTAGCAGCATTACAAGCTTACTTTGAATGGATGCCGATACGTCCAATTTCAGATCAAGATCATTTGAATATTTATCGACAGTTCAGCTATGGCAATTTAGTGCAACTCATGATGCTGGATACACGTATTTTGGCACGTGATAAGCAGCTCGATTATGCTGATTATATGACTGCACAAGGTTTAAATATCACACAATTTCAGACAGATTTAACGAGTCAAACTCGGACACTGATGGGTTATACCCAGCGTGATTGGTTGATGGCACAATTGGAAAGTAGCAAGGCAACATGGAATGTGATTGGGCAGCAGGTTTTGATGTCGAAAATGTGGATCCCTGCTGAATTATTGATGTCATTGGCAGCGATTACCAGTGGTGCTGTTGATGCAAATACGCTGATAAAAATGAATCAACAAATCACAGAACTTGTTACGTTAAAAGTACGATTATTAAAAGGGGATACGAGTTTAAGCGCTGTCGAAAAAGCACGTATAACAACCGTGGCTCCATACAATTTGGATGCATGGGATGGATATTTCTTTGAACGTGAAATTTTATACAATAAATTGAAATCTTTAAATAAAAAAGTCGTGGTTCTGGCTGGAGATACGCACAATGCATGGTCTTCGGATTTGCACACAGCACAAGGGGATTTTGTTGGGGTGGAGCTTGCAACGAGTTCAGTTTCATCACCGGGGATGGAAAAATATCTCAATATTTCGGATGATCAACTGAAGGCATTTGAATCTGCATTTACCACCTTGATTGATGAGTTAAATTATGCCAACTTAAAGCAACGTGGTTATTTAAATGTCTCTTTTACAGCAGAAAAAATGCAAGCAGAATGGATTTTCGTCAATACCATCAAAGCTGCTGAATATTCAATTGATGATTCACGTACTAAAACACTTGAAATAGATAATAAATTTAACTTGATACAGCCTATTGCGAAAACAGCATAATGTAATGTTTAACTAAAAGAAGTAGACAGGTAATAAGCGTTTTTATTACCTGTCTTTTCATTTTAATATTCATTCAATATTTAAAAATTAAGTTGCATCCTCTGCGGACTCTGATTCGGTATCATCTTCTTCTTGGTCAGATTTACAATAATCAGAAGGGAGCTTCAAAAGCTCAGCGGGCTGATTTTGGAAAATAAATTCACGACGTACAGTTTCTTCCTCACGACCTGTTTCTGGATTGAGTTCATTCATATAGTTTACGATTTTCAGTACGCGGGCTTTGTACATCGCATTTTTAAAGTTTTCAAATTGCGCGGGTTGATCGTCATGGAAGGGATCAGCAAAACTTTTATCATCGAGGAAAAACTCAACACGATCAGAATACTTGTCATAAGCTTTCAGTTCGTCAGCACCATCTTCATCTTCGATAAGGAAGTAAGGCTTCTTGTTTGGATCTTTACAATTTAATGCCATGGAAATTTGCCAACGCTTAGAGGTGCGATTGCTGATATAGGCAAAGTGATGTTGATCTTTTTGAAAATACAAATACAGCCATTGGTCTTTGGGCAAATTTTTATAAAAATCTTCTTCCTGACCTTTTTTCATCGTTGCTAGATCAATTTTATTTTTATTTAATGCGATATGGTCTTCGCTCGGTGTATTTTGACAAGCACTTAAAAATAAAGTTGAAAAAGAAAGTATTAAGCAAGCTAATTTATTCTTCATATCATGTTCCATTGATTATTTTTTCTTATTATAAATTTTAGGCATAAAAAAACCAGCTTTCGCTGGATCTTTTATTGACACCATCTTTAAAGATTAAAAATGGTGCCCGGGGCCGGACTCGAACCGGCACGCTTTGTGGGCGGGGGATTTTAAATCCCCTGTGTCTACCTATTTCACCACCCGGGCTTTACCAAGTTGGAGGCGGAGGTCGGAATCGAACCGGCGTCCACGGAGTTGCAGTCCGCTGCATGACCACTCTGCCACCCCGCCTTGACTTGGTGATGCACATATTAGCAACCTTTGAAAAAAAAACAATAGTGTCATTGAATGATATGCACAGAAAAGCATCATATAGAATAAAATTGTCTAAATAATCATGTATTATTTGCAAAATTGATTCATATCTACTTTGGAGATGTGCCGTGGCATTAGTTTTAGATGGTCGTGCGTTGGCAAAACAAATTGAAGCTGATTTGTTAACTCGTGTTGAAGCTTTGAAAGCGAAAACAAATCGTACCCCAATTTTGGCAACAATTTTAGTCGGCGATGATGGAGCATCTGCGACTTATGTACGTATGAAAGGGAATGCTTGCCGTCGTGTCGGTATGGATTCTTTGAAAGTTGAGTTGTCAAAAGAAACAACAACAGAACAATTATTGGCTGAAATTGAAAAATTAAATGCCAATCCAGATGTGCATGGCATTTTGTTGCAACATCCAGTTCCAGAACAAATTGATGAGCGTGCATGTTTTGATGCCATTTCACTTGAAAAAGATGTAGACGGTGTGACTTGTTTTGGCTTTGGTCGTATGGCAATGGGCGAAGCTGCTTATGGTTCTGCAACACCTGCAGGCATCATGACGATTTTAAAAGAAAATAACATTGAAATCGCGGGTAAACATGCAGTTGTGGTTGGTCGTTCAGCTATTTTGGGTAAACCAATGGCAATGATGTTGTTGCAAGCCAATGCAACTGTGACGATCTGTCATAGCCGTACCCAAAATCTTCCTGAATTGGTCAAACAAGCGGATATTATTGTGGGTGCTGTTGGTAAGGCTGAACTCATTCAAAAAGATTGGATCAAACAAGGTGCAGTTGTGGTTGATGCTGGCTTCCATCCACGTGATGGCGGTGGTGTAGGTGATATCCAATTGGTTGGAATCGAAGAAGTTGCAAGTGCTTATACACCTGTTCCAGGTGGTGTTGGTCCAATGACAATTACGACTTTGATTCGCCAAACTGTAGAAGCAGCAGAAAAAGCTTTAGGTTAATAAGATCTAGAGTTGTTGTTCGATACGCGTAATCGTCATTCGCAACTGTTCGAGGCAGGACTACATTTGATATGAAATGTTTTTGCAATACGAATGATTTGTTGATGGTATATAACGAGTTTTGCGAATGACAATGGTTTTGCCTACTTTTCCCGAAAGAAAAGTAGGTCGAACCGAAGGTTAATGAAGAATCAAAATTACAATGGAAAGACTCCGTTGTGTGGGTAAATCAATTAAATAAGAACGCATATGAGCTGTACTTTCCAATTTCAAAAAGCCCCAGAACATTTACTTCAAGCACTACACGAAGTGATTCCAAATTGTGAGTTAATTACTCAGCAGTTACCTGAAACGCCTATTTCACTTTGGTTGATTCCTCCTGTTTTTTCTAACGATCGTTTGGATGATGAGGTGATTCGCCGTATTTGGAATGAAACACCGTATTGGATTTTTTGTTGGGCATCTGGCTTAGCGATGGCGCAGTGGTTACTGGCTGAACCACATCACGTGAAAGATAAAGTTGTTCTTGATTTTGGCGCAGGCTCAGGCGTGGTGGCAATTGCTGCAAAGATGGCGGGTGCGAAACGTGTAATATGTTGTGATATTGATCAAATTAGTTTAGCTGCCAGTCGTGAAAATGCATTATTAAATGATGTAGAGCTTGAATATTTAGATGATTTATACAAAGCAGAACAGGTCGATGTACTCCTAGCTGCCGATGTTTTATATGATCAATGCAATCGTTTTTTCTTAGATGAATTTTTAAAATTTGCACCAGAAGTTTGGGTTGCTGATAGTCGTGTAAAAAACTTTAGCCATCCAAAATATCAAAAACTGGATGAGAGAAGTGCGACTACATGGCCTGATTTGGATGAAGCCAAAGAATTTCGAAATGTGAGTTTTTATAAAACAGTGTGAAAGAAAGATTTCGCACTGTTTAAATAAAAATGTTGAAAATGAATGCTCTATTTTTATTATTATAAAAACATTAATTATCAATAGATTGCTAAGAATTATTTTAAATGTCTATAAAATAAACATAAAATGATTATTGACGAAGCGCCATCTTGGAGTTTTTAATCAAGCTTCAAGTATTTTTAAAAGATTAATAAATAACAGCTTAAAAGATGACAAATTCTAAATAAGTCCTTTATATCAAGAGCTGCCTAACCTTTTCAAACATAGGTAATTCATTTGAAAACATTAAGTACTTGGCATGTGGTTCTAGCAAAAATAATGACAGGTTTTTATTTTTCTAAGATCCAAGTCCAAGGTAAATTGTCACACAAACCGACCTTATATATTGCCAGTCATCGAAATGGTGCGACTGATGGACAGGTTTATACTTGGGCTTTGGGCAAAACACCATCACTTATCTCGATCCAAATGCTGAGAAAATGGTTCTTGCGAATTATTTTTGATGGTATCGCGGTCGTGCGTCCAGTGGATACGGAACGCTATCGGATTTCAGCAGATCAAGTGGCTTCGCCGATTGAAGAGGCGATCAAACAAATTTCTGTGGGTGGTTCGCTGTGTTTGATGCCTGAAGGGACGAGTGAGTGGGGCTATCGACCACAAGAATATAAGCAAGGTATGGCAAAAATCGTACAGGAACTTAAGGCGAAAGGTATAGATTTTGAAGTTCAGGCTGTGGGTGTTTTTTATACTAAACCTGATGGATTTCGTAGTCGTGTTTCTATCATTTTAGCTGAACCTTTTTTACCGCAGTCGGTTGAAATAGATGAAATATTTCATGAAATGTCAGATAAATTGGATGATGTATCAGTAAATTGTCAGTCTGTGGCAGAGTTTAATCAACGCCAATCCTTTGCTTGGCAGCAAGCTCAAATTGCAAAGCAAGATTATGGGCTGGCATTTTTATCAGCGGATTTAAATACTACTCATGCATCATACCAACCTGCTCAAACTCCGATTTGGCAAAGTTCTATAAAAATTATCATTAAGCTTATATTTGTCCTGACTTTCTTCCCAACTGTACTCTTTGCAAAACTGGCTGAAAAAGGCGCTGATGGCCGAAATAATGTGACATTTTTCCGACTTTTAGGCGGATTTTACGGTTCTATTTTGACACTTATTTTATGGATTGTACTGTTTTTTATTGATTTAAGCTGCGCAATGGCTTGGATCGTATCTGCTATTTTATCTTGGTATTTTTATCCTGAACCTATGCCTAAAGCATTGAAGGACAATGCATGAATAAAAAAATAACTTCAGCTTTTCTCGCGATAATATTGATTTTCTTGATACTTGCTGCGATTGGAATATATAAGTCTGCCCAGTGGCAAACTTTTGGATTATTTTCATTGGTCTCTGTTGTTTGGTTGATTGGTGTTTTTATTCTAATTAAAAAACCAACATGGTCATGGTTCGGACTGTTACTGTTCTTATTGTCATGGGGCGTGTTCCCGTTGATGAGTTTTATAGCAAAATATGTATTGTCGTGGTCTGCAGATTCATTGCTAGAACAGATCGATCGTAAGATTTGGGCAGGGCATATTTTATCGGACTTTTTACGATATGAAGAATACCCCGTATTTTCCGATCTCATTACTGCTTGTTATTTTTTCTTTTATTTTTTAGTGGTCGGCAGTGTTATTTATTTTACGATTCACCGAAAAAAGCTTATCGGAATCGTATTTTTTAATGCAATTATTACCCTTTATTTGATCGGATTTATTGGCTATATATGCCTGCCAGCCGCAGGTCCTGCTTTTACAATCTCTCCACAAGTTGGAGGTGGTGGTCAGCTCACACAAAGCATTACTAAAATGGTCAATGATGGTGTGACGGGAATGGATGTTTTCCCGAGCTTACACACCGCGATCTCACTTTTTATCGTTGGTTATTTGTGGCAAATTGGGCTTAAAAAGATCAGTATCTGTATATTTCCAATCACTTTAGGCACTGTTTTTGCTACCATTTTTTTACGATATCACTACGGAATAGATATGTTATGCGGTGTTTTGATCGCAATAGGTATGTTATTTCTCTCTGCTCAATGGCTTAACAATCAACAAAAAACTTAAATCAATTTGGATAAAAAACATGAATAAGAACATATTTATTGCGTTTAAAGAAGCGGAGCACTTCGAGGTTAATCTTGTCGGAGGTAAAGGTGCTGGCCTGATTCGCTCGACGCTTGCAGGGCTTCCTGTCCCAGATGGTTATGTTATTCCTACCAGTGTATATAGCGCATGGTTTACGCCGTTAAAAGCAGAGATAGAAACAGCTTTGCTTGGCATCAAACAGGCGCAAGAAAAAAGCCAAAAAATACGTGAAATATTACAAGAAAAACCTTTGCCAGATGAATTGATCAAGGCATTGGATGAACTAGAGAAAAAATTTCCAGAAACTTACTTTGCTGTTCGGTCTTCAGGAAGTGCTGAGGATCTGCCCGGAGCTGCTTTCGCGGGTTTGCATGACACAATTTTAAATGTCAAAGGCGTTGCCGCACTCGAACAAGCGATTAAGCAATGTTGGCTATCACTTTGGAATCCTGAAGTGATCATCTATCGAGAAAAATTGGCAGTGCCAGACGATGCAGCCGCTATGGCAGTTGTGGTACAGAAAATGGTTAATGTCACTGAACATGAGGCGGCTGGTGTGGCATTTTCCATAGATCCTGTCGGTGAAAATATCGAAAATGTGCTGATAAATTCTGCCTTTGGTTTAGGTGAAACCGTCGTAGCGGGGGAGGCTGAGGTTGACGAATTTAGAGTTGACCCTGCAGGTGCAATCAGTTCAGAGCATGTTGCGACAAAATTGCACGCCTTGGTTCGTAAAGATGGAAAATCGTGTGAAATAGAACTGGATGATTCTCTTAAAAATACAGCATCGCTTAAGCCAGAGCAGGCTGCAAGAGTGGCAGAACTCGCTCGTCTTGCTGAGAAATATGCCTCATTTCCACAAGATATAGAATGGGCTTTTGAAGGTGATCAGTTATTTTTACTTCAATCACGTCCAGTCACACGATTTGCGCCACGTTGGACAAGAGATGAATCTGCTGAGCGTTTTCCAAATCCTGTCACGCCACTGACTTGGCAATTGTGTGAGGAAGGGTTCCATACCTCATTAAATTATTCTTTTAAACTGATGGGTTTGCCACCATTTCATGATAAGTGGTTTGTTTTAAAAGATAATTATGTTTATGGCAATCAAAATGCAGTACGCGTTTATGCAGGGCGTATGCCGATTGCCTCACTCAATACAGCAGAAAAATTGGCGCAGTTTATTGAATCAGGTGGGCTGTGGCAATTTACTTGGATCAGTGAGTTGCCAACGCGTTGGATGAATGATCTTGATTCATATTTACTGGCCATTGGTCGATTTAATCATATTGATTATCAGCATAAATCTATTGCAGATTGTTGGTCGTTATTGCAAGAAATAAATACCTTGGGAACGGCATATTTTTTACCAAATATTGCGATATCTTTAACACAAAATTTACTGTATCTAACCTTAGGTGCGGTACTAAAACAATTTGTGGGAGACCAAGCTCAATCGGTATTTGATCAATTAATTTCTAATACTGAAACGAAAACCAGTATTGTTAATCAATCTATGTGGCAAATTTCACGTGAAATACGTGAATATCAGACGCTAGTGAATACTGCATTTGAAAACCCGCAAACGCTATTGGATCACTTGAAGCAATATCCAGAAATTTATAAAAAATTCACTCAATTTTTAGATCAACATGGACATCGTGAAGTAGATTTTGATGCTTATCATGCGACGTGGTTAGAAGCACCACATATCGTATTTGCACAAATTCAGATGATGGCAAAACAAGAGGAAGATCATCATAAGGCGACGTATTGGCAAAAACGTGATTTGATGTTGGCGACTGAGCTTGAGTTGCTGCGTAACGTGCCGGAAACTTTTAGATTTTTCTTGCAAGAGTTGATCCGTTTAGTACGTACATATACGGCGTTGGATGATATTGAGCATTACCATACTACACGACTGACGATCCCATTTCGTAAGGCAGCACATGAAATTGGTAAACGCCTTGTTAATTATGGCGCACTCAATGATGCATGGGATGTATTTTTTATCCCACCAAAAGATTTGGGAAATGCGATAGATTCACATGATTTTAGTCATATTCGCAGCATCGTAAAATATGAAAAATCACAGTATTTATCTGCTTGTCAGCGTACCGCTGAGTGGGTATATGGTGAAAAAAATGTCTTTGCTGAGGATGGAGCGACGACTCGAAAAGGTTTGGGTGGAAGCTCTGGACAAGTTGAGGGTTCGGTCTATGTGATTACAGATCCAAATCAATTTGTGCATTTCCCAGAAGGGGCGATTTTAGTTGCGAAAACGACAAATCCAGCGTGGACACCATTATTTTATCAAGCAGTAGGTGTGATTACTGAAAGCGGTGGTCCACTTTCACATGGTGCTGTTACAGCTAGAGAGTTGGGAATTCCTGCGGTAATGAGTGTACATGGTGCTTGTACTTGGTTGAAAAATGGTGACAAAGTCAAAATAGATGGACAAAGTGGTGCTGTGATATTGCTTGAAGAATAACTTAATATAGAGACTTGGTAGAGATTGTTTCAATGAAGCGATCTCTAAAAAATCTATGATAGGCATTATGAATAGCTGTACTTGCTTATTCATAATGCTGTTAGATTTCATTTACTTATATTAAAGACGCAATAATATTTTTTCTCTAAATTGATGCTCTGCAGGAAGTAATTCAAGTATGCGTTGCATCGCATCAATCCGTTCTGGAATACGTCCTACCAATTTAAGAAGTTGATCAACATCTTCCATTTGATAGATCAGATGGCTTAAGCGAGCGTCAAAACAATCACGCCATGCGGATAAAATCGGGCTTTCAGATTTCGTTAAAAAACTACCTTTATACAGTGAAAAAGTGCTGGCTAAAAAGCCTGCATCGAGTGATTTTTCAGCTCGTATAAAATCTGCTTGTACTTCACATGACAATTTATAAGGACGTGAAAGTATACACTCAGGTAAAAGTGTTCTGAGCTGAGAAAGTTCTGCTTTTAACGTTTTTTCACTGATATCACGATCACCATACAAGGCATAATGCAATTCATTTAAGCTGATGCCTTCGGGATGTAAAGCCAAAATACAGAGAATCTCAATTTGACGATGGGTAATAGTCAGGATTTGTTGATTAAATTGAATTTGTGGTGTGCCTAAAGCTTTTATGTATAAAACATTTTTTTGTTCAAATTGAATCGAGCGACTCACCAATTCTGCACAGCGTTCAACTGCCAAAAGCCCCAGCGAACTATGTTTTTTATATTTGGTTGAAAGGTTAATAATCCCGTGAAATTGACCAGAAATTGGATCTAAAATTGGTGCAGCATAACAAACCCAGTCTCGTACACTATGCATTTGATTTTCATGTGAATAAACACAACTAGAAGTATGGTTGTTGAGTGCTAAGCCAATAGCATTTGTCCCAACAGCTTGGGTTGACCAATGACCACCCTCAACGAAATGTACTTGTTCTGCAGATGAAAGCATCGGACGGCTACTCCAAGTCCAAAGTAGTGTACCTTGGTGATCAGTCACGCCGATCGCCATGCCAGAATCTTCTGCAATTTTCAGTAAATCCTGATGCGTATGTTGGATCGATCTGCGAAATAGTGAGGGTTGTTCTTCTTGTGTTAATGTGACCAATGGTGCAGATGTAACGCCATCAAGATTCACAAAATGCGTGGTTTGTAGTCGTTGAGCTGGGTTTTGTAATTTATTCCAGAGATCCATATCATATTCCTTTATGATTGATGTGTACTGATCAACATACCCTACTGTATTTATAATATTTATCAGATTTAATATATGTTGAAAACTTTCAATTGTTATCTTACGGTTTTTTAATCTATCACTATTTTAAAATCGCTGAGTAATGCGATATAAAAATATTTTAAGCCTAAATCTTAGAAAAAATTTCGTGTAAAACATATACAACTTTGGTTTGGAAAAAGCTCTACTTTGTAACTCAATTTTTGCACCGCAATTTAGTTTTTTTCACGTGAAAAGGGTTGCGGTACAGCTTCACCTTTATATTGGCGATCAGCAAAATAACTCGAACGAACCATAGGTGCACTCCAAATATTTTTAAAACCTAATAATTGACCATGAGTTTGATAATGCTCAAATTCACGTAGCGAAACAAAACGATGAATTGGGGCATGAGATTTGGAAGGTTGTAAGTATTGTCCAATGGTGATGAAATCGACTTGATGATCACTGAGATCATTAAGTAAAACAATGACTTCAGCTTCGACTTCACCCAGCCCAACCATTAAACCGCATTTGGTCGCAATATCTGGTCTGAGTTGTTTAAATTTTTTCAATAAATCAAGGGAATGCTGATAATCTGAACCGGGACGCATGGCACGATATAAACGTGGCACAGTTTCAATATTGTGATTAAACACATCAGGTGGCGTTTCACTGAAAATTTTTAAGGCAATATCTAATCTGCCACGAAAATCAGGCACAAGAATTTCAATCAATGTATCTGGACTTGTTTTACGAATTTCATTAATACAATCAGCAAAATGTTGTGCACCACCATCTTTTAAATCATCGCGATCCACTGAGGTAATGACCACATATTTCAGATTTAGATTTTTCACTGACTCTGCTAAATGTTTCGGTTCATTTACATCGAGGGCATTGGGACGACCATGTGCCACATCGCAAAACGGACATCTTCGTGTACAAATATCACCCATAATCATAAATGTTGCTGTGCCACCACCAAAGCACTCGGGCAGGTTTGGACAAGCCGCTTCTTCACAAACAGTATGTAATTTTTGCTGACGTAATAGGCTTTTTATCCGTGCAATCTCATCAGGGTGGCTGATTTTGGCACGGATCCATTCTGGTTTTTTGGGAATTTGTTCTGTTGGAATAATCTTTACAGGGATACGCGACATTTTATCTGCGCCACGTAATTTTTCACCTGTAATAACTGAGCGTTTTAAATTCATTTTAAATCGTCCATTAAATAGTAAATTAAAATAATATTAAATTACAAATATATTTAAAAACATATTTATAGAAAATAAATAAATGCAAAATAATAATATTATAAAATAAAGGTTGGTTAAAGGTTTGGTTTTTTAAGTTTTTGAAAATTATAAAAAATTACAATTATTTTTGAATGTTTAAATCTTTGTTTTTAATATTTTTATTTATTTTTTAAAAATAATATTTTTTTAGTCTAATATTAATTATTTTTAAAATGAATTTATATAAATATATGGATTTTAAATGTCCATATTGATTATTTTAAAAATATGGTTTTACTTTTTGAGTAAATGATAAGGATGAAATATATGCAATTAACGGAAGAGCAATTGCTAGCAGCATACCGACGGATGCGAGATATTCGTGAATTTGAGGATCGACTTCACGATGAAAACAATACGGGTGATATCCCCGGTTTTATCCATCTTTATAGTGGTGAAGAAGCTGTTGCCGTCGGGATCTGTGAAAATTTAACGGATAAAGATTTTATTACTTCGACACATCGTGGGCATGGACACTGTATTGCCAAAGGTTGCGATATTCACGGCATGATGTTGGAAATTTTTGGTAAAGATGACGGACTTTGTCGAGGCAAGGGTGGCTCAATGCACATTGCTGACTTAGACAAAGGCATGTTAGGTGCAAACGGGATTGTGGGTGGTGGTCCTCCTTTGGCGATTGGTGCTGCGTTGACAGCCAAAACCCTAAAAACTGGTGGAGTTGGTTTGTCTTTTACTGGTGATGGTGGTTCGAATCAAGGCTTGACTTTTGAAGCAATGAATATGGCTGTAGTTTTAAAATTGCCTGTGGTTTTTGTCTTTGAAAATAATGGTTTTGGTGAAGGTACAGCACATGATTATGCTGTCGGAAGTAAAGATATTGCAGGACGTGCAGCAGCATTTGGTATGCCTGCTGAAAAAGTAGATGGTACTGATTTCTTTGCGATGTATGAGGTTGCACAAAGAGCCATTGAGCGTGCACGCCGTGGCGAAGGTCCAAGTGTGATTGAAAGCGTAACCAATCGTTTTTATGGTCACTTTGAGGGAGATCCTGGACTGATTCGTTCTAAAGAAGAATTAGATTTTGTAAAAGAGCATAAAGATCCTTTGAAAATTTTCCGTGAAAAAGTCAAAGGAAAAATTGATGAAGCCAAACTGGATGCGATTGACGCTGAGTCAAAAGCCAATATTGATGCTGCAGTTGCTAAAGCACGTGCTGCCAATTATCCAGAAGTCTCTCAACTTCTTACAGACGTTTATGTCTCTTACTAAAGGAATAGTAAAGCAATGCCAAATAAAAGTTATCGAAACGCGATTAAAGAAGCGATTGAATTAGAAATGCGTCGTGATCCAAGTGTGATCGTGGTGGGTGAAGATGTTCGTGGTGGGCATGGCGGTAAAAATACCGATGACAATAAACTTGAAGGTTTTGGTGGTGTACTCGGTGTGACCAAAGGCTTGTGGACAGAGTTTGGTTCAGAGCGTGTGATTGATACTCCGATTACAGAATCTGCAATTATCGGGATGGCGGCAGGCGCTGCTGCAACAGGTTTACGTCCAGTTGCAGACTTGATGTTTATGGATTTTTACGGTGTGTGTCATGACATGCTGTATAACCAAGCCGCTAAATTCCGCTATATGTTTGGTGGTAAAGCCAAAGCCCCAATGGTGGTGCGAGGCATGATTGGTGCAGGTTTTTCGGCTGCGGCACAACATTCTCAATCACCATACAATGTTTTTGCTGCTGTGCCGGGCTTAAAAGTCGTGGTGCCATCAAGTGCTTATGATGTTAAAGGTCTTCTTATTCAAGCGATTCGTGATGATGACCCTGTCGTATTTTGTGAACATAAACTTTTGTATGACATCAAAGATGAAGTGCCAGATGGTGCATATACCATTCCATTTGGTGTAGCAAATTACACACGTCAAGGAACAGATGTCACGATTATTGCGCTGAGTTTAATGGTGCATCGTGCCAATGAAGTTGCAGACAAATTGGCTAAAGAAGGCATTTCGGTTGAAGTGGTTGATCCACGTACCATTTCACCACTTGATGAAGAAGGCATTTTGGAATCCGTCGCTTCAACAGGTCGTGTGGTGATTGTGGATGAATCAGCAGCACGTTGTGGTTTTGGTCATGATGTCGCGGCATTGATTGCACAAAAAGGTTTTTATTATCTCAAAGCGCCAATCGAATTGGTTACGCCACCACACTCGCCAGTACCATTTTCACCTGTATTGGAAAAAGAATGGTTACCAAGTGTAGAACGTATCGAACAGGCTGTACGTAAAACTTTGGAGGCTTAGGATGAGCGAAATTAAAACCCTAGAAATCCCAAAATGGGGTTTGTCGATGGAAGAGGGTACGATTGCCCAATGGCTGATTCAGGAAGGCACTGCATTTAGCAAAGGTGATGAAATTTGTGAAATTGAAACCACAAAAATCGTCAATGTGCTTGAAGCACCTTTCGATAGTACATTACGTAAAATTATTGCCAAATCAGGTGATACTCTAATTGTCGGTGGAATTATCGCAATTTGTGCAGACAGCCAAGTTTCAGATGCAGAGATCGAAGCATTTGCACAGTCTTTGGGTGGATCAAGCGCAGCAGTAACTGAGACTAAATCTGCGGAAGTGGTTGCTGAAAAAGTAGCGACAACGCCTGTGGAAACAAAAGTTCAGAGTGTGGCTGTACAAAATAATGCAGCAAACATTGCTGGAAATAGTGCAGCAAATAGTGCGAAACCAATGGCAAAAGGCGGTTATTCAGTGCCTGCAACATTGCAAGGTTATCAGCAAGTCGATGATATTTTCACGACACCGCATGCTTTGAAATTAGCTGAAAAACATAATGTCAATTTGGCACAAATCTCAGGTTCTGGGCGTGAAGGTCGTATTAGCGTCAAAGATATTCAGCTTGCTGTACAAGCCGCAGGTGGTTCTTGGCCAGATGTGCGTCATCAATCAAGTGGAAAAGTTGCAAAATCTACAGCTGATGATAGCCAAGTTTTGGCAACACCAGTCGCACGCCGTTTAGCTCAGCAATGGGGGATTAATTTACATGATTGCCGTGCTTCGGGTTCACGTGGACGAGTGTCAAAAGAAGATGTTGAAGCCGTTTATCAACGTGAAAATCCAACCGTTGTAGAAACGATAGGTGCTGTAGCAGAAACGGCACAAGTCACAGCAATCCCAATGAATGGTATGCGTAAAGCTATTGCCTCACGCTTACAATCTGCAAAACGAAATGCTCCACATTTCCGTTTAACTATTGATTTAAATGTCGATGCAGTTCAGGCACTGCGTCAGCAAATTAATACAACCGTGCCACAAGTTAAATTGTCTATTAACGATATGTTAATTAAGGCAGCAGCGGCAGCATTAATCAAAGTCCCACAAGTCAATGTACAGTTTGATGAAGAAAATCAGCAAATTTTACAGTTTGATCAAGCGGATATTTCTGTTGCTGTAGCAATCGAAAATGGTCTGATTACACCGATCATCAAAGCAGCCAATCGCAAATCTTTGGCACAGATTTCAACGGATATGCGAGATCTTGCAACACGTGCCAAGACAGGAAAACTTGCACCAGACGAATTCCAAGGCGGTAGCTTTAGTATTTCAAACTTGGGAATGTTGGGAATCAAAGCATTTGATGCAATTATCAATCCACCGCAAGGTGCAATATTGGCATTAGGCTCAGCAGAAAAACGTGCCGTTGTGGATGGTGATGCTGTGGTGATTCGTGAAATTGTGACTGCAACATTGTCTTGTGATCATCGTGTGATAGACGGTGCATTGGGTGCAAAATTCTTAGCAGCCTTTAAGCAGTTTGTTGAAAATCCTGCATTGATTTTAGTGTAGGAGAACAAAAATGTCAGATACACAATTTGATGTCATCGTCATTGGTGCGGGTCCGGGTGGGTATGTGGCTGCGATTCGCGCAGCCCAACTCGGCTTAAAAACAGCGATTGTTGAAGAAAAGCATTTGGGAGGTATTTGCCTAAATTGGGGCTGTATTCCAACGAAAGCACTATTAAGTGGTGCTGCGGTAGCTCAGCAACTCAAACACGCAGGTCAGTTTGGTTTCACGGTAGCTTCAGTAGATTTTGATATCCAGCAATTGGTTCAACATAGCCGCAAAGTCTCTAGTCAGTTGGTGCAAGGCATTGGACAATTGTTGAAAAAAAATCAAGTCACTGTTTTTACAGCGAGAGCACAGTTTATCGGCAAAGAACAGCTTGAAGTGACTGATGTTGATGGGAAAAAGCAACAGATTTCTGCGCCACATATTATTGTGGCGACAGGGGCTAAAGCTGCCAACTTAGCGCAAATACCCGTCGATGGTCAGCATGTTTGGAGTTATAAAGAAGCCCTAATCCCTGAAGAATTACCTAAGTCTCTTTTGGTGGTCGGCTCAGGTGCGATTGGCAGTGAATTTGCCAGTTTGTACCAAGATTTAGGGTGCCAAGTGACCTTGGTCGATATTGCTAAGCAAATATTACCAAGTGAAGACCTAGAAGTTGCCAAGTATGTACAAAAGCAGTTTGAACAGCAAGGTATGCAGGTGCTGACCGATGCTGCTGTACAGAAAATTGAAATTGTTCAAGGGCAAGTACACTGCCATGTTGAAACTTCATCAGAAGTAAAAGTGATCATCGTGGATAAGGTACTTTCTGCGATTGGCGTAAGACCAAATTCACAAAATCTTGGCTTAGAAGCTTTAGGAATCGAGTTTGAAAATGGCTTTATCAAAGTAGATCAGTGGTGCAAAACCAATGTGGTCGGTGTCTATGCGATTGGTGATGTGGCAGGCGCACCATGTTTGGCGCACAAAGCCAGTCATGAGGCGATTTTATGTGTGGAAAAAATTGCAGGCGTTGCCAATGTCCATGCTTTGGATCGCACGCAAATTCCGGGTTGTATTTTCACTCATCCACAAGTGGCAAGTATTGGTCTAACTGAACAGAAAGCCAAAGCTGCGGGTTTGAATGTCAATATTGGTAAATTCCCGCTACAAGCCAATGGTAAGGCTTTGGCTTTAGGTGAAACGGCTGGATTTGTAAAGACTATTTTCGATCAGAAAACTGGCGAATTGCTCGGTGCTCACATGGTTGGTCATGAAGTGACTGAACATATCCAAGGTTTTGCGATAGCCAAATATTTAGAAGCGACAGATGAAAGTTTAGCGCAGGTGATTTTCCCACATCCAACGTTGTCTGAAGCGATGCATGAGTCTGTTTTATCGGCAATGCAGCGTGCGATTCATATTTAAGGAGCGTAGCTATGCCTAGAGGATTAAATAATAAAGTTGCTTTGATCACAGGTGCAGGACAGGGCATTGGTCGAGGTATTGCATTAAGACTGGCACAAGAAGGTGTGCATATCGCCTTGGTCGACTTAAATCAAGAAAAATTGGATGCCGTAAAAAGTGAAGTTGAAGCATTGGGTGTCAAAGCATCAACGTTCATTGCAGATATTTCTGATCTTGCCCAAATCAGTAATGCAATTGATCATGCAGAATCAGCGCTCAATGGTTTTGACATTATTATCAATAATGCGGGTATTGCCCAAGTTCAAGCTTTAGCAGAAGTGACTCCAGAGGAATTTCGTAAAATCACGGATATCAATGTGGGTGGTGTGCTTTGGGGGATCCAAGCTGCGGCAAAGAAGTTTAAGCAACGTCAACATGCTGGAAAGATTATTAATGCATGTTCAATTGCTGGGCATGAAGGTTTTGCCTTGCTAGGTGTTTATTCTTCAACTAAATTTGCAGTTCGAGCATTGACACAAGCTGCTGCGAAAGAATATGCCACTGCGGGTATTACCGTAAATAGTTATTGCCCCGGTGTTGTTGGAACAGATATGTGGGTTGAAATCGATCAGCGTTTTTCCCAAATTACGGGAGCACCTGTTGGTGAAACCTATAAGAAATATGTGGACGGAATTGCTCTAGGACGTGCAGAAACACCAGATGATGTTGCATCTTTAGTAGCTTTCTTGGCAAGTGAAGACTCTAACTACATAACGGGTCAGTCCATCTTGACTGATGGTGGAATGGTTTATCGTTAATTTTAATCAAGGAATAACACGATGAAAGCAGCTCGTTTTTATGATAAAGGCGATATCCGCATAGAAGATATTCCTGAACCCCAAGTTTTACCCGGAACAGTAGGCATACAAGTCGCTTGGTGTGGTATTTGTGGTACAGACTTGCATGAGTTTATGGAAGGTCCCATTTTTATACCACCATGTGGGCATCCGCATCCCATTTCTGGAGAATCTGCACCTGTGACGATGGGGCATGAGTTTTCAGGTGTGGTTTATGCCGTAGGTGACGGCGTGACTGATATTGAAATTGGTCAACATGTCGTCGTTGAACCATATATCATCGCTGATGATGTACCGACTGGACCGAATGACAATTATCATTTATCTAAAGATATGAATTTTATCGGTTTGGGTGGTCGTGGTGGTGGATTGTCTGAAAAGATTGCCGTGCAACGCCGTTGGGTACACCCGATTTCCAATGATATTCCTTTAGATCAAGCTGCATTGATTGAGCCTTTATCTGTTGGTCACCACGCTTATGTGCGAAGTGGAGCAAAGGCAGGTGATATTGCGCTGGTGGGTGGAGCAGGTCCAATCGGATTGTTATTATCGGCCATTTTAAAAGCCAAAGGCTTGACGGTTATTATCACTGAACTGAGTGCGAAGCGTAAAGAAAAAGCACTTGAGGCAGGCGTTGCAGATTATGTTTTAGATCCATCTCAAGTGGATGTTGTTGCTGAAGTCATGAAAATTACCCAAGATCGTGGCGTAGATGTGGCTTTTGAGTGTAGTAGTGTCAATAAAGTCATGGATACTTTAGTGGCAGCCATGAAGCCCACAGGTGTAGTGGTGATCGTGTCAATCTGGAGTCATCCCGCAACCATCAATGTGCACAGTGTGGTGATGAAAGAACTGGATATTCGAGGCACCATTGCTTATGTGAATGACCATCAAGAAACCATTCGCTTAGTAGAGCAAGGCAAGATTAATCTGGAACCATTTATTACCCAGCGTATTGCACTGGATGATTTGGTGGCAAAAGGCTTTGACACTTTGATTCACAATAATGAGTCAGCAGTTAAAATTATTGTTCATCCTTAACCCTAAAATAAATCCTCTTCCTAGTACTTATATTTAGATACTTAAACCAAAGATGAAAAATGTTTAAGTAGAATAGGATGGTTTGATTAGCCAATTTCAAGTCTTTGACTTAAATTGGCTAAATCACATAAAAATGAAAATTTATTTTGGATCTGTATTTTGATCTTTTAAACCCAATAATTTATATAAAATAAACATGGCAATGATCCAGATTGGGATTAAGATCACCGATTCTTTAAAGTTCTGAGTCCACATAATATATAAAATCATCACAATGAAAATCAGCACGATATAATTGCTGATCGGTGAAAATAGCGCAGGAAATTTACTGGTTTTCGCTTCATCTCGCATGGCTTGTCTAAACTTAAGATGAGTAAAACTGATAATTGCCCAATTCAATACCAAAGCAGCAACCGCCATATACATCAAATGACTGAGTGCTTGTTCAGGAGCAACATAGTTAAGTAAGACGCAACCAAAAATCAAAATAGAAGAGAAAATAACGGCAGCGATAGGCACGCCATTTTTACTTAATTTTTGGAAAATTTTGGGTGCATTGCCTTGTGTAGACAAGCCATAGAGCATACGACTGTTGGCAAACATGCCACTGTTATAAACTGAAAGTGCGGCTGTCAAAATGATAAAGTTGAGCAAATGCGCTGCCCAACTGATTCCAAGCTGGCTAAAGATCATCACAAAAGGACTTTTATCTAAGCCACCCAAATCGAGTTGATTCCACGGAATCAATGACATGATAATAGCTAAAGACGCCACATAAAAAATCAATATACGGAAAATGACTTGGTTAATCGCTTGAGGAATACTTTTTGAAGGATTTTCTGCTTCGGCAGCTGTCATACCGATCAGTTCAATACCACCAAAAGCAAACATCAAAAAGGCGAGCATATAAAATAGCCCAGAAAAACCATGCGGGAAAAATCCCCCATGTTGCCAAAGATTTGTAAATGATGCTGTTGAATCAGGTCCTGCACTCAAGAGTAAATATAAACCAAATACAATCATCGAAATCACGGCAGCCACTTTAATAATCGCTAACCAAAACTCAGATTCACCATAAAACTTAACATTGCTTAGATTGAGCAAAGTCACCAAAATAAAGAAAACAAATGCAGGCACCCAAGCAGGGATATGTGGCCACCAAAAATGGATATATTTGGCTACAGCAGTCAGCTCAGTCATGGCGACTAAGATATAAACGACCCAATAATTCCAACCAGATAAAAAGCCCGGAAATCTGCCCCAATATTTTTGTGCAAAGTGACTAAAAGAACCAGCAACAGGTTCTTCGACGATCATTTCACCCATTTGGCGCATAATCAAAAAGGCAATTAGGCCCACGATGGTATAGCCCAAAATAATCGATGGACCAGCAGCTTGAATCACTTGTGCAGAGCCTAAAAATAAACCAGTACCCACTGCACCGCCCATGGCGATCAGTTGAATATGTCGATTTTTTAGCGCACGTTTTAATTGAGGAGATGAATTATTCAAAATACAAAGCGAAGAATAAAAGAAACAATTGTAATGGATTGGTTATCGAACGCCTAGCGTAGTTTAATTTTCACGAATCGAAATCGCCTGATATTTTATAAAAAATGGCTTTTAACTGCATTGAACATTATTTAGAAGCGACTGTTAATGTATAAGAGTTGAGCTTGTTGGCTTGATTGTTTAGATCTCTCAAGATCGCCGTCTAGCTATATATCATTTTAAAAAACGTGAGGAGTAGTTCCTCACGTTATACGTCATTTGAAATTTTGAAATATAGACAGCGTCTAGCATTTGAATCTTGCTATAAAAAATCAGTGTGGACAAAAAGCCATATTAAAATAATCAAATAGATAAGGGGTGTTCATCCACAAGATAATAGCCAAAGCCATCAATAACACCACCGCAATGATGATCATTGTTTTTAACCATGAAAATGAATTAGTCATCCACAACTGCCTCCTCATTGACAAAATAGTGTACGGCAACTGCAAAGAAACTGAGGAAAATCGCACAACCCCAGATCATATTATAATTGCCCGTCATATCATGATTGAGCCCACCGAGCCAACCACCAAAAAATGAACCGACTTGGTGAGTGAAAAATACTACACCACTCAGCATAGTAAGATATTTTACACCAAACATATTGGCAACTATACCATTGGTGAGTGGAACTGTGGAAAGCCAGAGTAAACCCATGACCACACCGAAGGCATAAACAGTCCAGATACTGAGCGGTAGCAATAGAAAAGCAATGATGGCAATCCCACGGATCCCATAAAGCCACATCAATAAATGCGGTTTAGAATAACGGTCGCCTAACCAGCCTGCGGAATAAGTCCCGACGATATTAAATAAACCAATTAAAGCCAAGAAAATCGTCCCTGTTGAGGCATCAAAACCGTGATCAATGAGATATCCCGGTAAATGTATTCCCAAAAATACCACTTGGAAACCACATACTAAAAAGCCCAAAGCTAACCATAGGAAGGGTTTATGGTGAGCTGCAATATTTAAAATCTGTTTAAAGCTAAGCTCTGGCGCATTGGCATTTTTTAAGGATTTAGGTACATGATAGGGCGGTGCATTTAAAGTGAGCGCAAGCGGTATGATTAAAGCAACTAAAATTGCGCTCACCACCAATGCCGCTGACCAACCGATATGCTGTAGCAACAAAAGCGTTGTTGGCAACATGATAAATTGACCAAAAGAACCCGCAGCACTAGCGATCCCCATAGCCATACTACGTTTACTTGGATGCGCAGCACGTCCAACGGCTGAAAGTAAAACAGAAAATGAAGTTGCCGATAGCGCTAAACCAATAATAATCCCGACACTAAAATCCAGTAGCCAAGCGGTCGAACTGATCGCCATGAGCAAAAGCCCAATGGTGTATAGAACACCACCTACAGCAACAACTTTTTTACTGCCATATTTGTCAGCAAGCGCACCAGTAAAAGGCTGCACAGCACCCCAAAATAGGTTTTGTATAGCGATTGCAAGGCTAAAAACTTGATGGCTCCAACCAAACTCATGACTCATCGGAACAAGGTAAAGACCAAATCCATGTCTGACACCCAAGGACAGCGCTAAAATAAAAGCACTCCCGATAAGCATGATAATCAGCGGTTTAGAAAATTTATATTGTTGCTGTACTGTTTCCATGGCATTCCTTTTTGCAATTGAAAAATATTTCCATTGAAAATCAATTGCTTTTTAGTATTTTAGATACTGCATTGTGCCTATTTAAGTGTCTATTCATCTTGAGAATATCAAGAAGTAGCTTAAACGATACAAAAATATAGAAATAGATTATAATCATAATCTATAATCAGGTTCTATATTTTTTTTAATTAGTTTTAATTTGAATAATCATGTGATTTTTTTGCTAAATTTGGATAGGAATTCGCATTATGCCTCGTGTATCAAAACAATTGGCGGCTGAAAATAGAAAAAAAATTGAAAATATCACCTCTCATCTGATTCGAGATCGTGGATTTGCTGTGAGTGTTTCAGATCTTATGCATGCTGCTGGATTGACGCATGGAGGTTTCTATAAGCATTTTCAAAGCAAAGATGAACTCATTGATATCGCTTGTAAGGATACCTTTGAGCAGTCAGTGAGGAAATGGCAAAATATTGTTGATACTTCAGAAGATGACCGTGGGGCATTAAAAGCAATTTTTAATCGTTATTTGTCAGAGCAAAATTTAGAAAATCCGGGTACAAGCTGTCCTTTATCTACATTAAGTATTGATGTTGCGAGAGAGCCAAGCGAGAAACCAGTCAAGCGATCTTTTCAGGATGGGGTAGAGGCTTTACTGAAAATCTTATCTGAACTTGATGCTGGTGAGGCGCAACAAGAATTTTCTAAAAATGCGCTAGTACAGCTGAGTTTACTTTCTGGCGCATTAACATTAGCACGTTCTGTTGATCATGATTTAGCAGTGAAAATACTTGAAACAGTACGTGAGTTTATGCAGGAAAATTGAGCCATTGGAGACTGTCAAAATAAATAAAGCGATCTAAGATCGCTTTATAAGTCTAAAACGAAGTCCTATTTAGAAGCGATAACCCACACCGACATAGGTAATCAGAGGGTCAATATCGATTTTAGTTTTAGCACTAATCAACTGTTTTCCTGTGTTTGAGTCGGAAATCGTAATTTTTGCATCACTACTCATTGGTGCATAGCTGACAGAACCTACTGCAAACCAATTTGGGTTGAAGTCATAGGTTGCCCCTAAAGTGGCGATTGGGGCCCAAGCATCATCAGCTTCAACTTTGATTTTAGGGTTTGCTGAAGATGTTTTACCATCCAATGCCGCACCAGCCTTGCCATCTAAAACATTTTGGATCATATGACCAGCGGCGATGAGGTCATTGCCAATTGCATCATCAAGTTTTAAATGCGTAAAGTGTGCATACATTACCCCGACACCCACATAAGGCCTAAATTTATTGACCCCAGTTTTACCAAATTGATAATGCAGCTCAGCAGCAGGTAACCAAGCCGTAGCGGAAGCCGCTTTTTTAGATTGTGCTAAGTTGGTGATTGGAATCTGGGTATCTAAAGGAATCCCTCCGATACCATTGATTAATCCATTAGCGATTGAGTTAACTAAGCCAGGAGGAAGCTTACCTTCAGGCGTAGCAGTACCAAGAACAGGTGCATTAATTTGTCCTTCACCTTTAATATCTACTTTAGGCGGAACCCCAGCTTTGATTTCCAATGAAATATTATCGGTAAAAAAGTAGTTGCTCATAATACCGAAAGTATCGACATCTTCAGCTTTCAAGCCAGCATTTGCATTACTCCAACTGTCTAAGCTCGTGATATTTGCTTTACCACTCATGTCAGCAGTTAATGTGCCATTTTTTATTAAACCTAATGTTTCACCCAACTTCGCTATTTGCTGAAGCTTTGATTTTTTAGCATTTCCATCTTCAGTATCGGCAATTGCATTCGTAACTGTATCCAATTGCACATCGCCTACAGCATAGTCACCTTTTGATACAACAGTGTTGATATTTACACCATTAGGATCACCTTGTGGCGCGGCATGTAACCAACCTGCAGAGATAGAGAAACGCTTAAAGCCATCACCATCCTTTAAGCTAAAGTAGGGTGAGTCTGCAAATAAATGCCCTGAAACTCCAAAGATAGAAGCTGAAGTAGCGAGATATAAAATAACTTTTTTCATAAGGGGACTCCATGTCCGATCAATCGTTCGTGTTTTTATAAGTCGCCATTATTTAAGATTATTCGAAAATTGAATGTAGGGTTTAAATACGCTTTTCTTTAAGCTTTGTGTAATTACATACGTTTTTGAGGGGTTTAAGTAAAAAAATAGTGGTCTCATGTAATGAAGATTGCATAATGTTACAGAATTTGAATGTTGTAAATTATATTGATGATTAATATATTTTATTATAAATCAATTAAATGAGTTTTTAGAAGCTTAGAGTTTAATAAAAAAGGCCATAATATGTATGACCTTTTATTCCATAAACCTTCATCTAAGGTCAATGACAGTTTAGTTTTTGAAGCGCGAAAGATCTTCTTCAGGACGTGCTGTAAGTACTTCTACACCGTCTTTTGTGACCAATAAAGTATGTTCATATTGAGCAGACAATTTATGATCTTTGGTTACAACAGTCCATTTGTCACCCATCAAACGAGTTTGCCAAACACCCGCATTGACCATTGGCTCGATGGTAAAAGTCATACCTTCTTCAAGTACCATGCCTGTATTTTGCTGACCATAGTGCAAAACTTGTGGTTCATCATGGAAAACAGTACCGATACCGTGACCACAGTATTCACGGACGACACTGAAGCGCTCTGATTCAACGTATTTTTGGATCGCCGCGCCAATATCACCAATGGTTGAACCCGGTTTAACAGTTGCGATACCACGATACATGGCTTCTTGAGCAACATGACAAATACGATTTGCAAGTACAGAACCTTCACCAATGACGTACATCATATTGGTATCGCCGTGGTAACCATCTTTGATTACAGTGACGTCGATATTTAAAATGTCACCATTTTTTAAGATTTTTGATTCAGAAGGGATACCGTGACAAACCACATGGTTCACTGAAGTACAAATCACATGCTGAAAAGCAGGGCGACCTGGAGCTGCACCATAACCTAAACAAGCTGGGATTGCATTTTGGACATTGACGATATAATCGTGACAAATTGTATCGAGTTCGAGTGTGCTGACACCTGCTTTAATATGTGGTTTGATCATATCCAAGACTTCTGCCGCCAGTCTTCCCGCCACACGCATCTTTTCAATTTCGTCTGCAGTTTTGATTAATCGACGTGGAGCTTCGTAAGTACTATTCATGATCTTTAAAAACTTTTGGAAATTTGTAGGTGTATATGGTATAAATAGCCGCCCATTTTATCAAATGCTTTTCGTGAATAATTTTTGAGACAAGTTTTAAGGCTGGTTTTTAAAATAATATTCACTTAAAAAATATGATAAATGGTGAAACTAAAATCCGCACATATATCGTCACATTACTCTGGGTGCCTTTTAAAGGTGGAGAATGCGGATATATGGAGGCCTAACCCAAACTTAAGGTATATAGAAAATGGCAGATTACAACGTAAGTATGCGCGACCTTCTTCAAGCTGGTGCGCACTTTGGTCACCAAACTCGCTTCTGGAACCCAAAAATGCGTCAATACATTTTTGGTGCGCGTAACAAAATTCATATCATTAACTTAGAACACACTGTTCCTGCGTTAAATGATGCATTGAACTTTGTTAACAATCTTGCTAGCAAAAAGAACAAAGTATTATTCGTTGGTACTAAACGTGCTGCTTCTAATATCATCCGTGAACAAGCTCAACGCGCTGGTCAACCATATGTAGATCACCGTTGGTTGGGTGGTATGTTGACTAACTGGAAAACTCTCCGTCAGTCAATCAACCGTTTAAAAGATCTTCAAACTCAATCTCAAGACGGTACTTTTGCTAAGCTTACTAAACGTGAAGCTTTAGAACGTACTCGTGAGATGGAAAAACTTGAACGCTCTTTAGGCGGCGTTAAAAACATGGGTGGTTTACCTGACGCATTATTCATTATCGACGTTGATCATGAAGCAATTGCGATTAAAGAAGCTAAAAACCTTGGTATTCCTGTAATCGGTATCGTTGATACTAACTCAAACCCAGATGACGTAGATTTCGTTATTCCTGGTAATGATGATGCGATTCGTGCAGTAACACTTTATGCTTCAGCTATGGCTGATGCGATTCTTGCTGGTAAAGAATACGCTCAAACTCAAGCTAATGCTCAAGCAAAAGGCGAAGAAGCAGCTAAAGAAGCTCCTGAGGCTTAATGCGTTTTGACGCAGCTTTGTCATTTTTGCGACATGTAATGCTGGCAAATTAAGCGTCAAGAAAGCACAAAACGGCCCAGATCAATTTTGGGTCGTTTTTGTTTAAAAGATTGATATTTCTACCGTATTTAGGAGAATAACATGACTGCAGTTACTGCGAGCATGGTAAAAGAATTACGTGACCGTACTGGTCTTGCTATGATGGAATGCAAAAAAGCATTGACAGAAGCAGACGGTGACATCGAATTAGCGATTGATAACCTTCGTAAATCAGGTCAAGCAAAAGCTGCTAAAAAAGCAGGTAACATTGCTGCTGATGGCGCGATTACTATCGTTCAAGAAGGTAACAAAGCAATTTTGGTAGAAGTTAACTGCCAAACTGACTTCGTTGCTAAAGACGGTAACTTTGCAGGTTTCTCTGAGCAAGTAGCTAAAGCTGCTTTGGCTGCAAATGAAACTGATGCTGCTAAAATTGCTGAACTTAAACTTGCTGATGGTCATACTGTAGAAGAAGCTCGTATTGCGCTTGTTCAAAAAATCGGTGAAAACATCCAAGTTCGTCGTGCAAGCATTATTGAAGGTGAAAACCTTGCAGTATACAAACACGGTTTAAAAATCGGTGTAGTTGTATCTTACACAGGTGATGCTGAAACTGGTAAAGGTTTGGCTATGCACATTGCTGCATTCAACCCAGTTGCTGTTTCTGCTGATCAAGTTCCTGCTGATCTTATCGCGAAAGAAAAAGAAATCGCTGAAGCTAAAGCATTGGAATCTGGTAAACCTGCAAACATCGTTGAAAAAATGGTTACTGGTTCAGTTGAAAAATACTTGAACGAAGTTGTTTTAGAACGTCAACAATACGTTATCGACAACGACAAAAAAGTTGCTGAAATCTTGAAAGCAACTGGTACTACTGTTGCTCAATTCGTTCGCTTCGAAGTAGGTGAAGGTATTGAGAAAAAAGCAGAATTAAGCTTCGCTGAAGAAGTTGCTGCTGCTCAAGCTGCTGCAAAATAATTTTTAAAATTATTTTGTGAAAAAGCCTCCTTTCGGGGGCTTTTTTTATGGTTGATCGGAGTTTATAAATTTGTGTCCGTCGTCACATTTCATCACTGGACTTTTTTCTGCTGCTTAAAACAAACAGCAAGAAATGAAATGTCGGGACGGGTGAGAGTAATTTAAAATTTCATAAAAATAAAACAGAAACTTAGTTTTGGAACTGAAACAGCATTGATGCGATAAGGAGGGATATTTTTTCGGGAGTTGAATGTATTGATCTAAACAACTAATTTAAAAATAAAGCTTCTCTACAAAAATAAAGTAAACAATTTCATATTCTAGGTAATTGTATTGGTTTCTACTTTGGTGTCTGAATGATTTTTTCATGCTAAAACCTCAGACCGAATATCACCCCCAGAGCCACGACGACAAAAGGGCTGACTACAGGTTTAAATATATAATATTCAATTCAGGATATTTTCAGACCATTTTAAAAAAATGTCTCGATCACTGAATTCTGGGGCCAATCGAATAGATATTTCTTGTTTATCACCAAACTGACCGGAAAATTTAAAAGGGGGAGTGAATTTAAAACTAGTGCTATCTCCATCATGGCATTCTGCAAAAAAAGCCTGAATTTTATTGAATTCTCCTGTATTCAAAAAGTTAGGGCGCTCAAGTAAAAAATAGTAGATTTGCTGCAATGTATAAAACTCATACTTTTTGTTCATTTTATACGCTCTTTTATCATAGTGTGTTATTCATAATGCGCTTTTAATTGGATAAATAATAGTTGAAATTTCAATTAATTTTGTATACCTGATAGGCGGTACAATTAAAAAAAAATCTCAATAAAATTAAATATAGAGTTTATTTTCAATTTTTGTGGTATTTAAATAGAGAAAATACTCAAGCAGGCAGGATTTTAGATTCAATATTGATTGCTTATGCTTATATAAATCTATTCTCTAGTCCTATTTGTGATATCAATTCATCAGAATTTTAGTATTTTTTTATAAATGATTGAATATTTTAAATGAAATAGGTCTTTCGATATTTTCACGACCCATAATTTTTTCTAACGAGCTTATTGTATTTAGGGTAAATCGATAACGATACAAATACTGACATTGCATACCTTTCTTACAAATATCCATTCCTGTGAAGTAAAAAGTATTTACCTTAAAGTGCGCTTTAAAGATAAGATAATTTTGAATAAAACTAAACAAATTATTTAGTAAAACTTAATTTTATCTAAGGAGTCATTACATGAGCTACGTTACAACAAATGATGGAGTTGAAATTTTCTATAAGGACTGGGGACCACGTGATGCGGAAGTATTATTTTTCCATCATGGCTGGCCGTTAAGTTCTGATGATTGGGACGCGCAATTACTCTATTTTCTCGGAAAAGGATATCGTGTTGTAGCGCATGATCGACGTGGGCATGGTCGTTCATCTCAAGTATGGGATGGGCATGATATGGATCATTATGCCGATGATGTTGCTGCCGTTGTTAAACATTTGGGTATTAACAAAGCAGTGCATATTGGTCATTCGACAGGTGGTGGAGAGGTTGCGCACTATATTGCAAAACATGGTGAAGCACACGTTTCTAAAGCTGTTTTAGTCAGTTCTGTACCTCCTCTAATGGTAAAAACTGAAAATAATCCAAATGGTTTACCGAAAGCAGTATTTGATGATTTTCAAAATCAATTATTTAACAATCGTGCAGAATTTTATCGTGCTGTACCTGAAGGACCATTTTATGGGTTTAATCGTGCAGGTGCCAAAGTTTCAGAACCCGTGATTCAAAACTGGTGGCGTCAGGGCATGATGGGTGGTGCAAAAGCTCATTACGACGGTATTGTTGCATTTTCACAAACCGACTTTACTGAAGATCTGAAAAAAATCTCAGTCCCAGTGCTCGTTATGCATGGTGATGATGACCAAGTTGTACCGTTTGAGATCTCAGGAAAATTATCAGCAGAATTGGTACAGAATGGTACATTGAAAGTCTATCCAGGTTTTTCACATGGTATGTTGACTGTAAATGCTGAAACGATTAACCCTGATTTGTTGGCATTTATCCAAAGTTAATTGATCGTTGAAAGTTTAATGTCATTTAGGGCTACCCAAGGGTAGCTCTTTTTTTTGAAATAAATTTGGATTAAGTGCTTGACCTTAAAGTTTACTTTAATCTTAGAGTGTATCCTAACTCAATAGAGATACAACTTATGCATATTTTTAAATCACTCGTTCTTCCAAATGGACAGGTCATTCCAAACAGACTTGCTAAAGCGGCAATGGAAGAAAATATGGCGAATATTGATCAACTTCCAGAACAAAAATTATTTAATTTATATCGAGTTTGGGCTGATGGCGGTGTTGGTTTAATGATTACGGGTAATGTCATGGTCGATCGTCGTGCGATGACTGGACCGGGTGGGGTGGTATTGGAGAATGATCAGCATCTGCCAGCATTTCAACAATGGGCGAAAATAGCGCGTTCTAAAGGTGCTCAGGTCTGGATGCAAATTAATCATCCGGGTCGACAAATGCAATCCAATTTGGGACAGCAGACTTGGGCTCCTTCGGCAATTCCCCTTGATTTAGGAAAAATGTCCAATAAATTTGATACTCCTATTGAAATGACACAATCTATGATTGAGGAAGTCATTCAACGTTTTGCACATACAGCACAACTTGCTGAACAAGCGGGTTTTACAGGTGTAGAAATCCATGCGGCACATGGCTATTTACTCAGTCAGTTTTTATCTCCTTTGAGCAATCAACGTAAAGACCATTGGGGCGGTTCATTGGAAAATCGTGCGCGCCTGCTCATTGAAATCGTCAAAGCGACTCGTGCTGTAGTATCTAAAGATTTTGCAGTTGCAGTTAAACTAAATTCCGCAGATTTTCAACGTGGTGGATTTAGTGCTGATGATGCGAAGCAAGTTGTAGAAATGTTAAATACCTTGGCTGTCGATTTGGTTGAATTGTCTGGTGGAAGCTACGAGGCTCCTGCAATGCAAGGTCAGGCACGAGATGGCAGAACATTGGCACGTGAGGCTTATTTTTTAGAATTTGCCACAGAGATTCAAAAAATTGCCAAAATGCCAATCATGGTGACTGGTGGAATTAGACGTAAAGAAGTTGCGGAACATGTTGTTGAAAGTGGTGTTGATATGGTGGGTATTGCAACTGCATTGGCGATTGAGCCAAATTTACCCAATGCATGGAAATCAGGGCATAAAGATACGCCACATTTGAAACCTATTCATTGGAAAAACAAGACGCTTGCTTCAGTGGCGAATATGTCTACAGTGAAATATCAATTACGCAAACTGAGCAAAGGTCAACAAACCAATGCAAAAGTTTCTCCACTTTGGGCGTTGATTTTACAGCAGTGTGCAATGATGAAACGTACCAAGCAGTATCGTAAGGTTATGCAAAGTAGTACTTAAATGATATTTAAAAAATCAAAGAGTGTTGAATGGCACTCTTTT
This sequence comes from Acinetobacter gerneri DSM 14967 = CIP 107464 = MTCC 9824, assembly GCF_000368565.1. Taxonomy (GTDB): domain Bacteria; phylum Pseudomonadota; class Gammaproteobacteria; order Pseudomonadales; family Moraxellaceae; genus Acinetobacter; species Acinetobacter gerneri. Next base: position 55,476 of record NZ_KB849539.1, read on the forward strand.
TTATATTTGATCATTGTGAGATATCTATTTTAAATAAATCAGAAAGTACCATTTGCTTATAATCACTGAATAGATTGGCGAATATGCGTATTTTACTTCTGCAATAAAAAAGCATGATGTTATCCAGCACGCTTTTGTTCAATGCAATATAAAGACTATTTATTCCACTCATCAATTGGCGTTGGCATATGTAATGCCAATTGTGCATCTTTAATCACATCCATACGCAAAATTTTCTTCGCACCCAATTGATCAAGTAACTGACTCACAGGTCCACCATTACGCTTGAGTTCTACATGTTTAGGAAACATTTTTTGTGCAAAGGTTAAATTATTTGCCTGCACATATGATCTATACCAAATTCCATCTACTTGATTAAGCATGTTTTTCTTTTCTAGGTGAGATTCATTTTTCACAGTTTTTAACTTTGGCGTTGGAGCATTCAAGCTCACATCAATGTTGCCTTGTGTATCATATAAATTCGCTTGAATATGATCATCGATATTTAAATCAATCGCAGTTAACCATTTCGGTAAGTTATATCCATAAACGCCACGCACACGCGCAATTTCAGTGTCGACAGGCAATGCCAACACATAACCATAAAATTCATGCTGGCGAATCGAGGATATTAACTCAGCCACATTCGAACCTTTGGCATTTGGGCGACGCACTACAACAGCTACGGAAACTTCGTCATAAGGATCATTATCCCAAACATCATAGGCATAAAACGTTAGAGAAACTAAGCCATATCCTAAAATAGGGCTTAATGCTTCAACTTTGGCAGGCAATTTGGCTTTTAATTTGTCCAATGGAGCAAGCATTAACAACTGGACTTGACTACTTTGATAATAATAATTTGGAGACCATACTTTTCCGACACGTGTATCAACCAGTTGTTTGGGATTTTTTCTAAAAAAATCAACATTAGTTATACGAGAGTCCTTTGCGACTTGCTCTAAATCAGGTTTTGAATGAAAACGATCATAGAAACCATTTTTAGGTACTTGAACTTTATTTGTGCCAAACTCAACTGTAACAAACTCTGTGGCATACGGATATTGTGTTTGAGGTTGATCTGCAAGTACCAAATGGGAAGAAAGCGTACTTGTACTATTTTGCATCACGGAATTCTCTTGTGGTGTTGAGATAAATTGAGTTGAATTTGCTGGAGCAAGATGATCAGTTGCAAATGAGTGCGTATAAGTCAGACCCATAGCAAGCGCAAGCAAAGCTTGTTGTATATTGAATTTTTTAGACATCAGATTTAACTCAATTTCTTTGGTTAAATTTATGCTAAGTTTAAAGTGAACTTTAAGGTCAAGAGCTTTGAATAAAATTTATAACAAGTTTTTTGATTGAATTTTAATCTGGATAAGTCTAAAGTAAACTTGAATGTATGCGGGATGAATTGACATGAATATTAGTGAGCTTTCGAAATTGAGTGGCTTAAATGGCCCAACGATTCGTTATTATGAACAGATCAAATTGTTGCCTAAACCTCAACGCTTGGGCAATGGTTATCGCAAATATTCAGCAAATGATTTACAGCAATTACTCTTGATTAAACAAGCACAACAAGTTGGTTTTAGTTTGGAAGAGATTAGAGCCTTAGTACCATCCAATATGATTAGTTGGCAGCATGATACGATCATTAGTGCTTTAGAAGAAAAAGTAAAAGATATCAATCAAATGCAAAAGGCTTTGACTGAAAATAAAAAAAACATTTTACAATTAATTGATTCAATTAAAAATAAACCTGAAGACATTACTTGTGGTGAAAATGCACAGCGTTTAATGGATATTTATCTGACTGAGCCTGAAAAAGCATAAGGAAATAAATAACATTCCGTCATAGCAGATCGATGTTTTTCATTTAAAATATCGATCTCTAAAATGATCATTTAGTAATCATATTTAAAACAGCTAAAATGATTAAAAAATAACGATAAGCCCTATTACCTTCAACTTAACTTTAACCTTATACTCACTCTGAAATCACTCAAAGAGTCGCGTCATGATCAATCGTGGATTCGTTCAATCGCATATCGTTCAACAATTACTCGTTGTTTTGGCAATGTTGTTTGCAATGCCTTTTGCTTCAGCAAATCAGGAGAATGCCGTGAATCAAGTCACTACAAAATCGCAAGGCAAAATTTTGGTGGTGATGACCAATCACTCCAAATATCCATCACGTGAAGACACAACAGGGTTATGGGTCACTGAGTTAACGCACTTTTATGATGTTGCGCAACAAGCCGGATATGAGATGGATTTTGTTAGTCCTCAAGGTGGGGCCGTACCTTTGGATGCACGTAGCCAAAAATGGATTTACATGAATAAAGCCGCACGTGTACATCTCGCTGATCCAGCATTTATGCAGCAGTTAAATCACACTTTAAACCCGAGTGAAGTCAATGCTGCAGACTATAAAGCAATTTATTTTACGGGTGGGCATGGCGTCATGTGGGATTTCCCCAATAATCCTGAATTAACGGCTTTGGCTGAGCAAATCTATCGTCAAGGTGGGGTGGTTTCTGCGGTGTGCCATGGCGTTGCAGGGATTTTGGCACTCAAAGATGAGCAAGGACAACCTCTGATTGGAAATCGTAAAGTCACAGGGTTTTCCAATCGTGAAGAATCTCTTTCAGGGATGAAAAAACAGGTGCCATTTTTTCTAGAAGATCAATTGAAATCTAAAGGTGCTCGATATTCACAAGGCTTTTTACCATTTACTTCTTATGTCGTTGTCGATGATCGCATTATCACAGGGCAAAATCCTCAGTCACCACGTGAGGTTGGTGTGGAAGTAGTGAAACGTTTGATCAGTATAAAATAATCCATAAATGTGATTCCTATATCTAGGGTCTGTTGATATTTCATAACTGAATTGCGTTGTCGGCTAAAATTGAGCAGGCAAGGCATGAAATGCAGAGAATGGCGAGACCATTTTCAAATTTCGTAACGATGCCTGAGATAATTTTAGCCACAACCCTTCGGGACGAGAGTGTTTTTTGATGCTATTTCGTTGTAGTTTGATCATTTAGATCACTAAATTTCTCAATCTACGCCTCATATCACCTAAAAAACCTTGCGGAGTATACTCCTCACGTCGCAACCAATTTGAAATTTCAACAGACCCTATATTAGATTAGGAATCTTTTTTAGCTTTTAACTTTTTTGTTAAATCTAAAACGATTGGCGGATTCAAGCAGCAAGTGCAACAGTATAAAAACCAGCCATAACTTCACTTGGCGTATACCAGCCTAGTGTTTTTCTAGGACGATGGTTGAGTGAAAATTCTATCTGCTCTATTTCATCGTTTGACACGTCATCAAACGATGATGATTTTGGCAGATATTGCCGGATTAAACCATTCGTATTTTCATTTCTAGCTCGCTGAATAGACTTGTAAGGATCAGCAAAATAAGTATCTATGCCGACATCAGTAATTCTTTTGTGTTCGGCAAATTCCTTTCCATTATCAAATGTTACACTATAAGCATGGCTCATTCGTAAACGATCTAATGCACAAGTAATCGTTTTAGAGGATGCTCTCGTTGACCCTAAATGAACAATATGTACGTACAGGCTCTTTCGATCAACGAGGGTTAATAAAGCTCCTTTATGATGTTTACCAATCACCGTATCACCTTCGAAATCTCCTAAACGTTGTCGCTGATCAATGACCTGGTCTCGGCAATGAATACTTGTTTTATCAATGATTTGCCCTCTACGATCCGTGTTTTTGTAACCTCGTTTTCGATATTTCTTCTGATGCCTTAAGTGTAGATGGAGGTTACCTCCTTGTGATTTATCTTGATAAATGTGCTGGTAAATCCACTCATGTGAAGGTACATCCAGCCAACCGCGTTGTGTTAAAGCACCTGAAATTTGTTCTGGTGACCAGTCTAAGCCAATTAAGTAATCAATATAAGCGAAGGCAAATGCTGTCATGGATGATGAAGGATGGTACCGTCTTTGACTTGCAAATTTCGCTGCCTGTTGAGCTCTATATCCACGTTGCCCAGTATTTCTTTTTAACTCACGGTAGATGGTTGATCGTGAACGCCCTAACTCCCGAGCAAGGCTAGCGATTGAACTTTTACTTTTCAAAGTAGCATAAATTTCGTATCTTTCATCTTGAGAAAGTTGGGTGTATTTCTTCATTGTGTGCTTTCCAATTGCGAGTTGAAAAAGTCTAATGATTCTATGAATACACCTAACTTTTTCAACTAACTACAAGTGTGTTGCACTTGGGATTTGAATCTGCGATTTAATATTTCTTATGAGAATCTAAGTTTTAAAAAGTCGCTTTTTATCATAATTAGAACAATATTTTCCCAACAATTTTTCTTTAGCTACAATACACTTGAGCCAGTAAAAAATGAGAATGAAGTTGCATGGGAAATAAATCAAATATCGGTATCATCGCACTGATTATTTTTGCAGTTGCGGCGTATTTTGGCTTTGATAAAACCAATAAGCCTGAGCAAAATCAGTCCCAAAGTGGCTATGTCCAAACGGATACTTCAAAACAAGATTCACGTGATCAATCTTCAAATCAACAGGGGCTGGAACGTATCCAGCAAGCCTATGAAAAGCAGCAAAGAGATGTTCCTGTTCAGGCTGAGGGTATCGTAAAAGCAGTATTGAAAGATGATAATGAAGGTTCGAGACATCAAAAATTTATTTTAAAACTAGAGAGTGGCTTGACGGTCTTGGTTGCGCATAATATCGATCTTGCGCCAAAAATCGAAAATTTACATAAAGGTGATCAAGTTCAATTTAAAGGGGATTATGAATATAGCAATCAAGGTGGGGTGATACACTGGACACATCGTGATCCTAGAGGACATCATGCTGATGGTTGGTTAAAACATGATGGTAAAACTTATCAATAAATTTTACACAAGCGCAATTTTATTCTATAAAAATCGCTGAGTTTTGCTATGGTAATTGATTGTATTGAGAGTTAAGTCATGCAAAATAGCAATGAACAGGTAGATTTTTTACATTTAAAGGAATTTGGTGGTTTAGAACTGCTTAAAGCGAAATATTTGCAAACCCAATTTTCCAAACATGTGCATGAGGGTTATTGCATAGGTGTGATCGAAGAGGGCGCACAGTGCTTTTATCGCACTGATCGTCTGCATGTTGCGCCTAAAGGTGAGATCATTTTGGTCAATGCCGATGAGATTCATACAGGTTCATCGGCAGTAGAAACAGGGTGGGGCTATCGTGCGATTTATCCTACTCCTGAAATGTTGGCTGATATAAGCTTAGATTTTTTTAAACAAAAAAATGCCGCACCGTGGTTTCCAGATGCAGTGGTTAATGATCAAGGATTGGCGGCTCAGCTTTGCTTACTCTTTGATTTATTAGCACAAAAAAATAACTCTTTATTGAAAGAGAGTATGTATATTTCGACGCTTGCACATTTGATGCATCGGCATGCCAAGGCTAAATATACACCGCTAGAACTGAGTGATGCACAAAAAAAAGTGCAAATGATTCATGATTTGATTCTGAACTGCCCTGAAAATGATTATTCCTTGACTGAACTTGCAGAAATGGCAGGTCTCAGTTCTTGGCATTTGTTAAGACAATTTAAAAAGACTTTCGGTTTGCCACCACATGCATGGCTGATACAAACACGTTTGATTAAAGCAAAAAAATTGATGAAAAATGGTGAGTCTATTGCCAGTACCGCTTTGGGGCTTGGTTTTTCTGATCAAAGTCATTTCAATCGACATTTCAAAAAAGCAATGGGATTGACACCAGCACAGTACATTTCAGCTTTAAAAAGTTAATCGATATAAAACAGAATAAAGCGCAATTTCATTCTATTTCTCGTTTACGATTCACGTTAAAAATATATCATTAAAAGCCAAATTAGGTTTATTGATTGTGAATCTCAGTTCTTTCACTCGGCAGTCCGATGCAAGCCGTTCCTTTTATCAAGGTGCTCTTGATATTTTACCTTTGTCTATTGCAGTTTTGCCATGGGGGATTTTGGCAGGCTCGATGGCAGTCAATGCGGGTTTATCCATTTGGCAATCTATCGCAATGTCTGCTGTGGTTTTTGCAGGAGCAGCACAGTTGGTCAGTTTGGGACTGGTCATGGCGGGTGCTTCAATATTCACGATTATTATCACGGTATTTTTCATTACCAGTCAGCATTTTATTTATGCACTAAAATTTCGACCAGAAGTGATGCATTATCCATTTTTCAAACGCTTGCTAATCGGTTTTTTACTTACAGATGAGCTTTTTGCCGTTGCTGTGACACGTCAAAACAAACTGACTTTTGCCTATATATTTGGTGCAGGGCTGTGCTTTTATCTTGCATGGTGTATTTTTAGTTTGCTTGGGATTGTATTGGCGCATTCCATCAGCGACCTGCAAAAGCTACACCTCGATTTCTCTATCGTCGCAGTTTTTATTTTGTTGATTATTCCCATGATAAAAAACCGAGCATGTTTGTTTGGTGCATTGGTTTCCATGTGTTCAGCATTGATTTTTAAATATTTTCATATCGAAGCAGGTACAGTGCTTTCAGGTGTTTTAGGCATGTTTTGTGCTGTTTTATTTGCTACTCAAACTTCAAGACAGGAGCAAAAAGCATGACTTGGTTGCTATTATTGAGTTTAGCTCTGATCGTCTTTTGTAACCGTTATTTGTTTCTTGAGCCAAATATCAAATTGCGTTTACCTGTTTTGATTGAAAAAATGTTGAATTATTCAGCACCATGTTTGTTAACAGCTATTTGCGCACCGATTGTCTTTTTTGATGGTTCGAGTTTACGTTCAATTCCACTTGATCCGTATTTCATTGCAGCGATATTTTGCGTGATATTTGCATTAATTTTTAAGAATTTATTGTTGAATTTAGCATTGAGCTTAGCGGTATTTTACATCTTGATTTTTATGTTTTAAACCAAAAATGGGATGAAGATTTACTCATCCCATTTAAATCTGAATGATTTTAAGTTTTTTAAACTTTTAAGCCAAATATGCTGTATTTTGGCGGCTTTTCCAGTTAGGCAAAACTTTTGCTAGATAAGCATCCATACACCAGACAGGTCCTATGAGTAAAAACTGTAGATCTTTAAAGAATGAAGGTTTTTTCCCTTCAACTTTATGTCCATAAAATTGTCCAATCCAAGCGACCACAAATATTCCGATATACAGTCCTTTGCTTGCAGGCAAGATATAGATGAGCCAGCCCATCACAAAAATCAACGCTGCCATAGCTATGGCAAGGACGATATCCAGTCGTGCATAAAAAACCAGTGTTAATACAATGACTAATGCAGTGAGTAAGGCACTGAAATGCGCAAGAATACCAATGATTGAAAATAAGATCGCAGGTACACAGACCCAATGGATCGCTTTATTGGTTTTGTTTTGATGGCTTTCACTATACTCGTTTAACCATTCAGAAATTGATTTCATTATGCACCCCTTGTGGCACTTCATTATTTTGTTTATCACCTAAAATATATACGAGAACTAAAATTGGGTCAAAAAAGATTCAGACTGACCGTTCATTTTTAGTGAAGTTTCATGTTCTATTTGGTTTTATATCAACTTTAAATGTGTTCTCGTTTTAGGGATCTAAATGCGTCGCTTGATAAAAATTTAAAATATAGCGTGCCCATGTTTGATGCTCAGGTTTCAGGCTGACTTGGATTTCTTGAAAATTGAAATCACCATCAGAATAGAACGCAAGCCCATGTGTTTTGTTTGGATAGTTTGGAATTTGATAACTAAAATAAGCAACATTATTTTTAGGATGAACGATATTTATATATTTATGTGGATCAGAAATATAACCATATTCATTTTTGATGCTTTCTTTTATGAGTTTCGGAAAATACAAAGTCGCAGGGCGCATACCACAGCCGATACAGGCTGAAGAATTATAAATCGTGATGACTTCATCTTGTTTAGGACTCATGATCATTGCAGAAGCAACACCAGAAGGTCCCATGTCAGCCTGTTTGATGATCCATTCTTTAGGCATTAAAACTGAGCCGATCCCCGGTAAAAAAGCGATTTTAAATTGTGATCTTAAAGATTCATTGAGTTCAAATTTGATCGTGCATGCTTTTGATTTACAATCTTGATAGTCGCGATATAAATCCCCATCATCGGAAAATGGGCTATCAATAGCAACTCCAATGGCTGAGATTTTGCCCTGATTTAATTGTACATTTCCGATATTTTCTACAAGCATTTTATAGTGAATATTGGGTGATGGATTGTATTTTGGAAATACAGGCTTAAATTCATCATTTGAGCCTGCATGTACACAAAGCGCTACGCTCAATGTGTACAAGCCAGCCAAGATGCGCTTTGAAAATCCTTGAGTCCTTGACCTATTAAATCGCATCTTGGTTTTTCCTTTTTTAAATGTTTTATTGGGCATTTTCAGTTTGAGTTGAATAGACTTTTTGACCCTCTTTATAGGTCGCCAAGATTTTAATATTTTTAATATCAGTACTTGGAACCGTCAAAGGATTTTTGTCTAAGATCACAAAATCAGCAAGTTTGCCAGACTCGAGTGTACCTTTGTCTTTCTCTTCAAAGTATTGATAAGCTGCCCAATCTGTTACTGATTTTAAGGCAATATAAGGACTGACTCGCTGATCAGCACCTAAAACATCGCCTGAACGAGTTATACGATTTACGGTTGTATCGATGGTCATCATGCTTTTTGGTGGGATGACTGGAGCATCGTGATGTTCTGTAAATAAAATTCCTTTCCGCAGCGCAGAAGCAGTCGGTGAGATGCGATTGGAACGTTCAGGTCCGAGCGTTTCATGTTTATGCCAATCACCCCAGTAATAGGTGTGTAGTGAGAAAAATGACGGAATCAATCCCAATTTTTTTGCACGATCTAGTTGATCTTCTCGCATGGTTTGCGCATGAATAATGACATTTCGTCGATCGGCTTGACCAAATTTATTGTTGGCTGAACTAATCGCATCCAAATATTGATCAATGGCAGCATCGCCATTGGCATGTGCCAAAATTTGCCAATGATGTTGATAAGCCAGATCAATCGCATCTTGAACAGTTTTGGTGTCAGGGTAGGCTGGATAACCGCGATAATCTTTTGGCTTGCCCTCTGGTGGAATCAGATAAGGTTGGCTGAGCCAAGCCGTTTTACCTTGTGGTGAACCATCTAAACTGATTTTGACCCCACCAATTCGAAAATGGTTTTGATAATTCAACTGTGTACCATTTTTCAGCATATAGGCTTTTTCATTCATAATGTCAGGATAGACCACAACATCGATCGGCAGTTGACGAATATCAGCAAAGCTTCGCCACATTTCAGATGTACCTGCATCAGCTCGTCCTTCTTGGACAGTGGTATAGCCATTTTCCATATAGGTTTTTAATGCGGTTTTTGCCATATTTTGCATGATTTCAGGTGGAACTTTACTAAAGGCAAATCCCATTGCTGAAAATACGGCAGACTCTTCAAGTACACCATCTGGCTCATTGCTATTTTTTTTACGACGAATAATGCCGCCTGAAGGATTGGCAGTATTTTTATCTATTTTTAATAATTCGAGGGCTTTGTGGTTTACGGAAGCAAGGTGCCCTGATTGATGCAAAATGATAATCGGTTGAGTCGTGGAGATTTTATCCAAATCATCGGCAGTCGGATGACGCTTTTCATTGATTTGAGCATCATCGTAGCCATTTCCAATGATCCAGCCCGATGCTGCTTTGATAAATGCAGGGTTTTTTGCCTGCCAATCTTTCATTGCTTGTATCAGTGAAGCGATGTCCGTCACTGTGCCATCAGGTGGTGGATAAAGATTTGCAACGGTTTGTTGTAAACCGACGCTATTTAAATGACTATGTGCATCAATAAAACCCGGGAGTAGGGTGTGATTATTTAAATTGATTATCTGCGTGTTGTTATTTTTATATTGCTCAGCCTGTTTTAGCGTTCCTGCATATTGTATGCGGCCATTGTCGACAACCAAGGCTTGAACATACTGTGGTGACATGCCTTGCATAGTCAATATTGGACCGCCATGAATCAGTAATTTTGCATTTGAGTTTTGATGATCAGCATCTGTGAGCTTATTTGTTTGATTGGGTTGAATGCTACTACAAGCACTCAGTCCTGCTAAAAAAATAGAAAATAAAGCGAATGTCGAGCTTTGAGATATTATTTTCATATACGCACCATTAGAAAATTCACTTTAAAAATACTGTTTTATTCAAACTAACAAACTGATTTAGAAATGTATAGTCTATAATTTATTCAAAACTTTTCCAGCAGAGCCTCATTTGCTTTGGAAAATTTATTTCTAAAGATCAGTACCACTAATAGCGCAATAGCTAAAGTATAAAATGCGGGTCCATAGCCAATGGGTCCTGACAAAAGTCCAATGACGACAGCACCAAAGACCGCTCCGCCATAATTGAAAATATTGACTCTCGCGATAATTTCATCACGGCGATTTGGGTCTAAACGTCCAGCTGCTGAGAACGTTAAAGGAACTAATGCACCTACAGCAACACCTGCCAGTAAAAAACCGAAAATCACTGCGCCGAAACCTAAGCCTAAACCCACAACAAAACATCCGAGCGCACCGATGACAGTACAGATTCCTGCAAGCCATGCGGCACTTTTGTATTTTACTAAAGGATCAGTGATCAAACGTGTGATGAGGATACCCACTTGATAAGCAGCATAGCCTAGCGGTGCAATGCTGGCTGAAGACTTAAGGACATCTTTGAGATAAATTGAACTCCAAGTGCTGACAGCAGAGTCGACCGTAAATGCGATTAAAATGATCAAACCGTAAATAAGTAGATTTTTATGCGGTAAAGGTGTTTTGGCTGATTTTTTAAGTGCAGCTCGTTCTCGTCCTGCACTTAACCATCGATAACCAAGTTGCGCAGTAAATAACGCCAATATTGCTGCTACACACAAAGCGCCTGTTGCGCCGAGCACGGTGGATACAGCGGCAGACATAATCATGGCACCCAAAAATGCCGCTGCGGTATAACATGCAAAAAAGCCACCAAGCATACTTTTTGCGGTCTTTTGCTCCAAGATCACGGCTTGCATGTTTAAGGCTGCATCGATACAGCCTAGGCCTATACCGTAAAGTATAAAGCTGATGGTCATGAGCGTAGTCGTACTGCTTAACGCCGCAAAAATAACACCACAGGCTTCAAGTAAAAAACCAATAATAATGGCGAAACGAGAACCGATTTTGACGGCTAAACGGTCTGCTAAAATTGATCCTAATGCGGCTGCGATACATACAGCTAAGATGATAATTGATAATTCGTCGTCATTTAGCGTAAAACGGCTTTTAAGCGAAGGCAGGGAGGTCATCACAGTCGCATAGCCTAAACCCTGTGTAGCGAAGCCTAAGGCGATTGTCCAGCGTGTTTTATTTTGCAGTTGTTGACTTAACTTTTCGGTTACATCCATTTTAAGCGCCCGATTTGAATTTTTGTTTTTATAAAACGTCCTGTTTTCTTGATTTTTACAGTAAATAAAATCCACTGTCGATGAGTTTTTTATTATTTTTAATTTCGCATGAGATTTACATTTAAACCAAAATAAAAAAAGCCACAAAGTGGCTTTTTTCCGTTAAATGCAGTTTTGTCGATAGAGATTAGGAATTAGGTCCATCAACGCGCTCGATGTTCACACGAGCCGTACCTGAGTTTGTAATACCTAGACGCTTAGCAGCACCATAAGATAAATCAAGTACACGGTTACCATGGAAAGGACCACGGTCATTTACTTTTACAACTACGCTTTTACCGTTGTCTTTATTGGTCACACGAATGTAACAGTTTAACGGCAAGCTGCGATGAGCTGCGGTAAGTTCATTCATATCGAATGTATCGCCACTTGCAGTTCTCTTGCCATGGAATTGACGACCATACCAAGAAGCTACACCAGTTTGGCTAAACTTACGCACTGTGTTTGAAGCCACAGCGTTTAATTTGTCAATCACAGAAGGTTCATCTTCTGGGACATTCATTTTAGCAGCGATTGTTTGGCGACGGATTTTATCACCAGAACGCTCTGTGATTGTCAAACTATTGAGATTAGAGAAATGAGAATTATAGTTTGTTGAATCTTTGCTAAGTACACGAGCAGCAAGATTCGAATTGTCCGAGTCATTGTTTAAGTATGAAGACTGAACCAGTTCGGCTTTGGTCTGCACTGCACTTAAACCCATACTCAGGGCGATAATATATTTCAGTGAAGAATGCATCGTTTAACTCCTATCGACCTCTTTTAAACCAGTAGAAATAGCCAAAACTACGAACTGATCTTTCAATGCAAAGGTCTGTAAATTCACTTTTGCAACCACATTTAACGAGATGGATAATATTCATGCTAACGGATGGGTGTCTAGCACTTATTGAAAAAAAATTACAAAAAGGTGAAATTTTGACATATAACTGATCAATAAATGATCAATAATGTAACAAGATATTAAAAAAGTGTATTTTATGATCTATTTCACAAAAATAATTGTTGACTTTTATTTCTTATGGAAATTGTTAGCCTTATTGGCTAACAATTTCCATGCCTAATTGCCATACAGCAGTCGCGTACATACGGCTTTTATTATAGGTTGTGATGACTTGAAAATTCGGGAAAGTTATATAATAAGAAGGACCATAATCTTCCTGTAATTGAATGACATTGACCATATCTAGGTTGTCAATTTTTACAATTGGATTGAGTGGAGAAATCCCCAAATCTTTAAGCGCACCAAATGGTGTTGGCTGAGTTAAATCTTTGGCAATGACACTGTCAGGATTATTACCTGCATAACGAGCAGGGAAGGCAATCGGTTGATCTCGTTGCCAACCATTTTTAGCCAAATAGTTCGCAATTGAGCCGATCGCATCGGCAGGCGAGTTGCGAAGATCAATGTGCCCATTTCCATCAAAATCGACCGCAAGTTTTTCAATATTGCTTGGCATAAATTGTGGGTAGCCAATCGCACCTGCATAAGAGCCAACGATACTATTGATCGGGTAGCCTTCCTTATAGGTCCAATCAATCAAAGCACCTAATTCATTTTGGAAATATTCAGCGCGGCGAGGGTAGCCAAAAGCCAATGTTGCAAGTGCATTTCGGGTATTGATATTGCCTTTGTTTGCACCATAACCTGTTTCGACACCTAAAATGCCCAAAATAGCGATTTGTGAAACGCCATATTGTTGCTCAGCACGATTGAGCACATCTTGGTATTGATTGCGAAATTGTACGCCACGATTGATGAGGCTTTGCGCGCGAAAATTCGTTTTATATTCGTACCAAGGTTTGCTTTCACCCGGACGATTCATAATATTTATAATGTTTGGTAAATTTTTGGCATCACTCATGGCCATATCAATCTGCTGACTAGTCAATCCATAAGTCTGCATAGTCTTGATTTTAAAATTATTATAATTTGGATCATTGATAAAATCATTGGCTTGACTAAAGCTCGATAAAAAAAATGCTGAAGTCGCCAATCCGATATTTCTTAACTTATATATAACTGTATTTTTTAACATTGGGTAAAAAGTTCCTACTAACTAGCGATGAGTATGAATCGACATGACCAAACCAAATGTTGCCATCAAAGTGATGATCGCAGTACCGCCATAACTCATAAACGGTAAAGGCACACCTACTACAGGTAAAATACCACTAACCATCCCTGCATTTACAAATACATAGACAAAAAACGACAAACCTAAAGCACCAGCGACCAAACGTCCATAATTATGGAAACTTTGTAAGCCAATTTGGAAGGTTCTGAAAATAATTGCAAAATAAATAATGACTAAGATTGAAACCCCAATCAGTCCAAATTCTTCTGAAAATGCCGCAATAATAAAGTCGGTATGACCTTCGGGCAAAAAGTGTAAATGTGATTGAGTTCCTTCGAGATAACCTTTACCTACAAAACCACCAGAACCAATGGCTGTTTTAGATTGGATAATGTTCCAACCTGTTCCTAAAGCATCTGCTTCTGGGTTGAGTAATGTTAGGACACGTTGTCGTTGATAATCATGTAGCAAAAATTCCCAAGCAATTGGAATCACTACAGCAGCAGCAACACCCGCAGCAGCAATCATTTTCCAAGAAAGACCACTCAGGAACAGGACGAAAATACCACTAGCCAAAATGAGCACAGAAGTCCCCAAATCGGGTTGTTCTGCGATAAGTAGAAATGGTACGCCGATCAAAACCAAAGAAATGAGGGTGTTTTTAAAGCTTGGCGGTAGCGGATTGCGTGATAAAAACCATGCAATCATCATTGGCATACCAATTTTCATAAATTCACTGGGTTGAACACTCCCAAAGCCAGGGATATCAATCCAGCGCTGAGCCCCCATACGAATTTCACCGAAAACCATGACTGCAAGCAAACACACCACACCAAAGGCATAAAAATAAGGTGAAAATGCTTGATAAACTTTAGGTGGTATCTGTGCAAGGCTAAACATCACGACAAAACCAATACCAAAACTCATGGCTTGTTTTGTGACTAAGCCCACATCTTGAGCTGAAGCACTATAGAGTACTGTTAGGCCGAGCAGTGCGTTTAAAATGAGAAAAAGCGTGAGCCAAGGATCAATGTGCAATCTTTGCCACTTTGATGGTTGCATTGCGGTGCTTAATCCATCACGTGGTGCTTGGCGTAAAAATTTGTATTGTGAACTAGGTGCCATGGATATATTTATATGCTTTGGGAATCGCTTTGCGAATGCTATCACAAACAGCCATGAAGACAACGGATAACAATATTTAGCAATAAAAAATCTTGTAATTCTTTAAATAAAAGATGATGAAATACAGTTTTGAAAATTTAATTTTAGGTTGAGTGATGGTAGAAATGATTGCGCATAGTTTTAATGTGGATATTTGCGCTTATCTTGTGAAAATATCGATATTGATTTTGCATGAAAATACATGTGAATAAACTGAAAATAATGAAAAAAAGACAAGGTTGGATTCATGTGAATTTAACAACTATATATAGTCAAACAATAGAGTTCTTGCAAAAGTCATTTATTGCTCAAATTTATAATCTCATCATTTTGCTTCAAAGCGTAATAAAATTTGCAATTTAGGCAGGATGCCGTTGGTCGAACAAGGGCTACAGGGATGTACGCCCATTTGTTCGACAAATGGTTTCCTTGCGAAATATATTTCTCATTTGTCCGAAAACAAAGTAAGAAAGATTGTCTATACAAAGCAAATTAAAGTACTCACGTCAAATGTGACCGTATGATACTTTTACCCAAAAATCTGATCATTTTTGAATTTATGAAAGAAGTTTAATCTCAATCATAAATTTAACTATATAGGTAAACTTTTTCAGCTAGATAAAAAATTGCCCAATAGAATGGGCAATTTTCAAAATCTTCATTATTTATCCACATCAATTTGAGATGATTCAAATCAGCGGTAAATTTCACCTAATCCTTAGGGATAAAACAACGTGTCATGGTATTCAGCCACAGCCATTAACTCGTCTTTGGTGAAATGGGGAATCAATTTCCCTATCGCAATATGCACAGCTTTAATCACTGCAGCAGAACCAATATCTGCGGCTTTACGCTTGATCATGCCTAAATCTAAAGTTTTATTAAAATCATTCATGAAATGACGCACTGTTGCTTCAGCAAATTGTTTATACAATTCACTTAAAACATCACGATTGATTTCATTTCCTGCTTTAATTTCAGCAAAACAATTTTTTAGATTGGTGACTAAACTCGCATCAAGCGGTTCACCAACACGGTATTGACCTGTTGGATCCTTAAATAAGCTTTTTTCTGAAAACTCAATCGATTGGCGGACCACATCATTTGGAGCTTTGCTTAATAGCTGTTTAAGTAGAACCGCAACTGTTGATTTGATATAACCTGCAAGTTTTTCAGCTGTTTCACGTTTGTCACTTGCTGGAAAACGACGCACCAATTCAGTCAATATCGCATCAATGATTTCGTCATTGATCAATAGCGCTGTTTGATCACGTAATGGGTAAAGTGGTTCGTTAGAATTTTTTTTCTCAATACCAGTCTGAATATTTTTGAGCAAAGCTTCAGACGGTACAAAACCAAAAAAAGGCATGATGAAGACCTCTATTTTCCTTGTTTATTGCCGAGCTAACCGAATAGGCTCTGGCATCCATGATTCATCAGATACACGGCAGGGATTGATATCCAAACCACCACGACGTGTATAAGTTGCATAAACCATCAGTTTTTCAGGTTGTAAATTTTGCCAAATATCAGCAAAGATTTGTTCCACGCATTGTTCATGGAAACCATTATGCTGACGATATGAAATAATATAAGCTAAAATACTGCGATAACAAGGTTTTTTGCCTTGATAGCGTATAAATACAGTACCCCAATCAGGCTGACCTGTAACAGGGCAATTACTTCTGAGTAAATGAGAATACAATTGTACTTCAACATTTTCAGCGTGTTCATCCAAACTCAAAAGTGTTGCATCGGGATGATTTTCTAAACGAGTGGGTTCCAAATCATCTATACACAAGCCCTGAGGTTGGCTGATCGCAAGATCATCTACCTTATATAGCGTTAAACTAACATCGGCTTGAGCAGCTTTTGATAAATCTTGTTCGACAGTTTTGATAAAATCTTGCTGATTTTCGAACTGAGTAAAATTTAAACTATTGAAATAAAGTTTAAGTGATTTTGACTCAATTAAATGTGTAGAAGATGCTGGAAGGCAAATCCGTCCAATCGCGACTTGCGGTACACCATGTTGGTTTAACCACGAAATCTCAAAAACGTGCCACCAATCCTTTCCTTTATATATACCTTTTACATTTTTGTATTTTTCACGTGCTTCACCACGTGAAATTGGAAATAAAATATCAGGTTGATATTGAGTAGGGTAATTGGTGTCTTTGCCCAATAGAGAATGTTCAACAGCCATTATTCACGCATTCCTGAACCACGAGCCAATAAATAGTATGCAATGGCATAAAGCAGGCCACAACATAAAGTAACGATGATCAAAGATAATGAAACGTTGACATCACTATGCCCCAAAATGCCATAACGGAACGCATTGACCATATAGACAATCGGGTTGATCAACGAAAGATTTTGCCAAAAAGGGCTGAGCGAGCTGATCGCATAGAATACTCCACCAAGATAGGTAAGCGGGGTCAATACGAAGGTCGGAATAATTGAAATATCATCGAAAGATTTTGCATAGACTGCGTTGATCAAACCGCCTAATGAAAATAATAATGATGTAATAATTACGGTATAAATAGTAATAAAAATATTGTGGATCGAAAGTTGAGTAAAGAACATACTCATCGCTGTTACGATTGTACCGACTAAAATACCTCGACAAACACCGCCAATTACATATCCCCAAATAATTAAATGTAGAGGAATTGGACTCACGATTAATTCTTCAATACTTCTTTGAAATTTGACGCTAAAAAAACTTGAAGAAACGTTGGCATAACTATTGGTAATCACAGCCATCATGATCAAACCGGGAACGATGAATTGCATATAGCTAAATCCACCCATTTGCCCAACACGTGAACCGACCAAATTACCAAAAATCACGAAGTACAAACTCATGGTGATGGCAGGTGGTAGCAAGGTTTGAGGCCAAATTCGCATAAAACGGCGAATTTCTTTACGAACCAAGGTAAATAATGCAATGCGGAGCTGAGTGAAATTCATGCTTTCGCTCCTTCAAGGTTTTTTTCAACCATTTTCACAAACAATTCTTCGAGTCGGTTGCTCTTATTACGCATACTTCGTACACGAATATTTTGAGCTTCTAAAAGTTGGAAAAGATCATTTAAGCTATGCGCTTTATCCATCGTTACTTCTAAAGTGACTGGGTCAATTAAGTTAAATTTCACACCAATAATCTCGATATGAAGCGGCTCAATTGGTTCTGCCAAATCGAAAATGAATGATTCTTCATTGAGTTGTCCCAAGAAAGATTTCATTGTTGTATCTTCTTTAATGGTTCCACGGTCGATGATGGCAATTTTTCGACAGAGCATTTCTGCTTCTTCGAGATAATGCGTCGTCAAAATAATCGAAGTACCTTGACCATTCATTTCAATTAAAAAATCCCACATCGAACGACGTAATTCGATGTCTACACCAGCTGTCGGTTCATCTAAAATCAACAATTTTGGTGAATGCATCATGGCACGGGCAATCATCAAGCGACGCTTCATCCCGCCTGAGAGCATACGTGCTTGAGTATTGCGTTTTTCCCATAAACCGAGTTTTTCTAAATAGTGTTCTGCACGCTTTTCTGCTTCTTTTTTTGGAATACCATAATAGCCAGCTTGAGTGACCAAAATATCGAAAGTTTTCTCAAAATGTCCAAAGTTGAACTCTTGAGGAACGACGCCTAAACATTGTTTAGCATGAGAGGGATGAGTATCCAAGTTATGCCCAAAGATTTCTACTGTGCCAGATGTTTTGCGTGTAAGAGAGCTAATAATACTAATAGTTGTTGATTTTCCAGCACCATTTGGTCCTAAAAGTGCATAAAACTCACCCTCAGGCACGGTCAAATCAATGCCTTTGAGAGCTTGAAATCCATTACTATATGTCTTGGATAAATCTCTTAACGTCAATGCATCGGTCATGAAATTCTCACATGGTTAGTCGAGCGCCTATTGTGAGCGATATCAGGTCAGAAACCAAGTCCATCCATGCAATAATGCGTTGCAGTATTAGAACATTGTACAAAGCATAAGCAGCAATTTCATATAAGCGCTTGGATAGGCTTTACCTTCTGTATTTTTTTGTTATGATGTGCGAGCTTAATTGCGCCTATAGCTTAACTGGATAGAGTACAGGTTTCCGAAGCCTGTGGAGTGGGTTCGAGTCCCGCTGGGCGCACCATCTTGATGTTG
Source organism: Acinetobacter gerneri DSM 14967 = CIP 107464 = MTCC 9824 (assembly GCF_000368565.1). Taxonomy (GTDB): domain Bacteria; phylum Pseudomonadota; class Gammaproteobacteria; order Pseudomonadales; family Moraxellaceae; genus Acinetobacter; species Acinetobacter gerneri. Next base: position 74,440 of record NZ_KB849539.1, read on the forward strand.
TGTTAAAAAAGATCATAATTTTAGATATATAATATTGTTTATACTCATATTTTTTCAAATTCTGTCATGATTATTTTTGTATTTTACGGTGCTTTGCAATACTCAATATTTTATAAAAATGCATCATAAAGAGACCTATATCGTTTTGACGATTATTTAATTCTTAAAAGATTAGACTTCTTTCATAAATTAAACAATGATCAGGTATTTGGGTGAAAAGTATTATACAGTCACATTTGCCGTGAGTATTTTAATTTAATTTGCGTAGACAATCTTTCTTACTTTGTTTTCGGACAAAGTAAGCAAAACCATTGTCGAACAAATGGGCATACATCCCTGTAGCCCTTGTTCGACGGACGGCATCCTGCCTTAGTTGCAAATTTTATTATGTTTAGAAGCAACATGATTAGAGTATAAATTTGAGCAAAATATAACTTATACAAGAACTCTATTAATCTAAGCAACAACCCTAGCCTAAAAATATATTGTAAATATAATACTTAGGATATTTAAGTCAGATCATTTGAGTATAGACTAGGGGTGATTAATCATTTTAAATTGTTCTCGCCATTCTCGCCATTCTCGCCATTCTCGCCATTCTCGCCATTCTCGCCATTCTCGCCATTCTCGCCATTCTCGCCTTCTGTGCTTTATTTGCGCAATTTTAGCCAAAAACGCAATTTAGTTGTGGAAGGCGAATAGAATATAAGTTAATAATAAAAATAGCTTTTTTAGAACTACATACATTTAATATTGGCTTTTTTACTTTGATCATGCATTTTAACAAACTCGTTACGAATAGGTTTAATACCTTCATTTGCAGAATTAAATTGCCTATAAGTTATAAAGCAAACCATTAAGTTAAAAAGATCTTTTTCATAAGAGCAATTTGCTATGTTTAATTGTTCAATAGTTTTTGCATTTTGAATTTTATTTATATGATAAGTCTTAACATTTTTTACTGTGATTTGAGCAATTTTTTAAGTTTTTGGTCATTTAGTTCTTCTGGTGGTATGAGGGGGATAACATCAGTGTTTAAAAAAGCACATCTATTTTTCCAAAATAATCCTTAATTTATGCATAGCATAAATGAGATAAAAATAATAAAAAACTTATACATATGATATGTCTATTTAAATTTTTTTGTATAGTCGACTATATTTTTGGTATTGGTTTAATATAACTGTACAGCTAAATTTTAGTATGAAAAAAAAGGAATTATAGCAAAGTAGGGAATTTGATATACCGTTTGTTGTTGTCAAAAGCCCATTTTAGGAGACGAAAATGAAACGATATTTATTTTTGATGGGGTAACAAGTGCTGGATGGATTGTCCAAAACATATAGGCTTAGAAAAAACTAAGAAGAAAATTACAATCGAATCCTGTCTAGTATTATAAAATTGAATTTTCTGTTCTCCATCGCTTGGGTGGTTTTTTAGGTATTTTAAATGCTACATTTAATCAATGAATAAAAGATCAAAATAAGTGATACCTGATGAAAAAATTAAATGTAATCTTGTTTACATTGGCTTTTTGCTTTGGTTCAAATATCCAAGCCCAAGACGTTCAGAATGTTAAAAATGATTTAATTTTAGTTGGTTGGGCTAGAACACCAGACATTATTTTTAAGAATGAAATGCTAAAAGACTATGATCGGGATATTTCAATTAGTTTCCAAACAGATTCTAATGGTAAGGTTACTCAAGCTAAAGTAAGTAAAAGCAGTGGGTTGGATGATTTAGATAATTTAGCTTTACGAGCTGTACTAAAATCACGACTGAAAATGTCGAATGAGCAGGGTATAAAAGTATATCAGCCAATATCATCAGTACAAAAGTTTGACTTTAAAGCTTCTAGAGACCCAAAATTTGCAATTAAACCAATGATTGATGTCAAAAATTCAGATTTGGATGGAGAGTCGCGATCATTAAATATTTATTTAGAAGCAAATGAGAGTGGAAAACTGACCAAGGCTAAAATTACTAAAAGTAGTGGCTTAAGTAAATTGGATGATTATGTTTTAAATCAATTTAAAGAAACTGCAAGTTTTCAACCTTTAATCATTAATGGCAAGCTCCTGCCCATTAAAATGACAAAGGAATATTATTTCCCCTTCAATACTGCTGATGACGAGGATTGTGGATGCTAGAGGAAACAAAATATTCAGAAATGAAAATGATCATCATGAAAAAAATAATATTAGGATTAACAGTTGGGTTATTATCTTTTAGTTCATATTCTAGTGAGCTTAAGTGTTCAGAATCTTACGATATATTTCAGGGAATTATTAAAGGTGTTTTTGATGTTAGAAAAAATGGTAATTTAAAACAAATCAAAGCACATAATGAACGCTATGGCTACACAGCGTTATTTAAAGAGAATCACCCAGGACAATTATATTGGTATGGTTGGAGGGATGAGAGAGAACACGATGCATTACTTCTTCATGCCTCTGATGAGATTAAGATTGGTAAATCTAAAGAGCATAGAACAACGCTTCTCAAACCTAAGGCAGATTTCATTTCAAGTGTTGGTGAGGTATGCATCATTCCCATGTACTTCTCTGTAAATTATGATGGGAAACGCTCTGGAAGCCTAACGGATGTTTTTTTTGTAAGAGATATTCATAGCAAATACTGGAAATGAGTCAGAAGAGGTGATGGATGAGTTTTTCCCAGATCTTCCAAAGCGAATCAAAATGAAACTTTCAAAAATTAAAATGTATAATTAAATTTTGACTCGCCTGCTAAGGTGGTTTTTAATCTAATGATTAACATTATTTGATATTTTAAAAACTTAATAAATGGATGATTTTATGAAAAAAATAATATTGATTATGTTGTTGATGTCTACTCATTCTTTTGCCGAAAACTTAAAGTGCCTAAACTCATATGAAACTTTAAGAAATATTCAAGATGAAGGCATAAATATTTTAGAAAATGGAACTATAAAACAAGTTCTTGATTTTAATGAGCAGTATGATTATGCAAATTTATATAAAAATAAGCATCCAGGAAAAGGGTATTGGATGGATGATTGGGTAGATGATGATATTGCTAAAACCTCTCTTATTGTACTGGCTACTAGCGTTAAAAGCGGCAAGTTTAAAATTATTAACTACACACTAAATAAACCTAAAGCGAATTTTATATCAAGCGTAGGTGAAGTTTGTGTAATACCAGTGCAATCAACTGGCATCTATTATGATGAAGAAGGAACAACGAATGCTGATATTATTTTTGTAAGAGATTTAAAAAGTAATCTGTGGCGAATATATTCATATTATGGAAGCGAAAGAAAAGAATATTTTAATGAATTTTTCCCTGATTTCCCAAAATCTATAAAGCTTTCAGCATCTTCAACCATTTATAAATCTGGACATAAATTAACATCAATTGATGTAGCGCAAAAAATGTTTAAGGATATGGGGGTGGAAATGCCGCCCGAAGTTTTAATTAATTTACAAAAAAGCGAAAAGGAAGCTGAAGCAAGAAAGAAATTGAATGGTTTTTAAAATAGCTAAAAAGTATTTGAAATGTGCAACGAAATAGCGATATTTTACATAGCGTATTGGGTTGCACTGTATTTTAGAGTTATTCAAATAATCATAAGTTGTATTAGTTCCGACTTGATCTGACACAGGTCTTGAAAAAGAGAAAGTTACCCGTTTTGATAAAGGTGTCGAATCTAAACAAAACAAAGGTAACTTTCTATGATGCATACTAGCAATCAAATCATTAAACACAAAGTGGGCTTACTCAATTTAGCTGAAGAACTTCAAAATGTTTCCAGAGCTTGTAAAGTGATGGGCGTATCTAGAGATACATTCTATCGCTATCAAGAACTCACCGAATCAGGTGATATGGATGCATTGATCAATAAATCCAAACGTGTACCTAATTTAAAAAATCGAGTTGATGATCATATCGAAAAAGCCGTTATTGATTATGCCATTCAATACCCTGCATACGGACAACACAGAACAAGTAATGAACTACGTAAACAAGGTGTTTTTGTATCAGGCAGTGGAGTTCGATCTATTTGGCTTCGCCATGATCTAGAGAACTTTAAAAAGCGACTCAAGGCATTAGCAGCTAAAGTTGCTCAAGAAGGTATTCAGCTGAATGATCAGCAAATAGCTGCATTGGAGCGTAAACATGAAGATGATATTGCATGTGGTGAAATTGAAACAGCTCATCCAGGCTATTTAGGTTCACAAGACACTTTCTATGTCGGTAATTTAAAGGGCGTGGGGCGTATCTACCAACAGACATTTATTGATACTTATAGCAAGATCGTACACTGCAAACTTTACACAACAAAGACACCAATTACTTGCGCTGATTTATTAAATGATCGTGTCCTGCCTTTTTATCAGTCACAAGGTTTACCAATGCTTCGAATTCTGACAGATAGAGGAACGGAATATTGCGGAAAGATAGAACATCATGATTATGAATTATATTTAGCAGTCAATGATATAGACCATACAAAGACGAAAGCTGCATCCCCACAAACCAATGGTATATGTGAACGCTTCCATAAAACAATTTTACAGGAGTTTTATCAAATCACCTTCAGGAAGAAACTTTATAGTTCGCTGGAAGATTTACAAATAGACCTAGACGAATGGTTAAAGTTTTATAATACTGAACGAACCCATCAGGGCAAAATGTGCAATGGTCGAACACCATTTGAAACATTGCTTGATGGAAAACGAATTTGGGCTGAGAAGAATTTAGCTCAAATTTAAACTGACAGTCACTATTAAAAATGGGTAACTGTCAGATCAGGTCTGAGCTAGTACACATAAGTAAAATAATCAAGTAAGAATCATTATTCTTGATTTAATTGCTCATTCACTGAGTAAAGTACTCCAATATTCTGCTTTTTTCGGATCTTTTGGGATACCGATACCTTCATCATAAATTCTGACCAGATGTTGTTGTGCTTCGCGACTACCATTCTCAGCAGCCAATTTGTAATATTTGAATGCTAAAAAATTATTAGATTTAGTTTCTATTCCCTCTGAATAAAGTTTGGCTAACTCAAGTTGGCTCGAAATATTCTCTAAATCGCTACCTTTTTTAAACCATTCAATGGCTTTTTTTACATCTTTAGATCGCCCTTCGCCATATAGAAATAAATTACCTAGATTGTAATGTGCAGCAGGATTTTTGAGTGCAGCGCTTTTGGACAGCCATTCATAGGCTTTTTGATAATCAATATTTTCATCTGTGTCGCCTGTGGAATAGAACACGCCTAAATCATTCATGGCATCATCATGACCTTGTTCGGCAGCTTGTAGTAAATACTTCTGAGCCAAGACATCATTGACTTGAATTTCATTAAAACCATAGAGATAGAAATCGCCTAGTCGAAACTGTGCTTCACTACTATTTTGCTCAGCTGCTTTTTTATACCAATATTCCGATTTTTTTGCATTTTGATCAAAGCCGTCATAGCAACCTGTACGGAAATAATCAGCTAAAGTTAATTGCGCTTCCAAATAACCATTATTGGCAGATTTTTCAAACCATTTTAATGCTTGTTTGGGATCATAGCCTTTATAGCTATCTTCATGATAAATCACCGCTACGTTATTCTGTGCTAAAGGTAGCCCTAGATCGGCTGCCTTACGAAACCATTTCATTGCGATATCATTGTCTTCTTTAACACCTAGTCCATGATCATAAAGATATCCAATACTATTCATACCGTAGAGATCACCCGCATTGGCTGCTTTTATCGCCCATTGCATGGCCAGTTGATTATCAAAAAAATGGCTGTCTTCATTCATATATATGCGTGCAAGTTGACCTTGTGATGCGGCATCACCTGCATTGGCTTGGGCAGATAAAATCTTAAAAGCATGATCAAGCTGTTGAGGATCATTTTTGGCAATTCCCACTTGATAGACATGAAGTGGATCCTCATAAGCAAAAGTTGCGGTATTTGCTGTCAATAATACACAACTTAAAATTGAGCTTATTAAAATATTTTTTATCATAATCATCATGTTAAAATTATAAAAATGTATGGGAAGTATAGCAAAGAAGATTAAACCATCATAAATGTAGTTTTAAGTTTTTGTAATAAATAATGGTGTTCAAGGTACAAATATGCTTTAACGCGATAAAGTATTTGCAGAGGGCATGATAAATTAAATATTAAATGCAACGAAAAATAGCATAAGCAGTACTAGGTTAAACAACATAGTACTGTGTTTTTAATGCTCATCTAAGCACGATAAAATGCCATTTTCCTGTCGAAAACTTATTAATTTAAATATCTAAATTAATTGCTCAACCATTCTCCGAGCACGAACCAAACCTACATCAATATGAATTCCGACCATTTCAGAATTTTCAAATTGTTTTAAATTTTTATACTGATTTTCAATGACGACTTTATCTTCATCAAAAGTTAAACGTGTTTGTTCAATCACGACATTGGCGATATTTTCTCTGTCTATTTGAGGGTTTGTAGACATAGTCCAAAAATAATGGCAAGTGTCTTCAGTCTCAGGGGTGATTGCATGAAAGCCCCGCATATTAAATCCATCACGATCAGGATTATCTAGGCTATCAGTACCGGCATTGATTGCACCTGTCCAAATCCGAATATGTGATACACGGAAATCAATTTCTTGCCAGCGATCAATCTTCCCTGTAAATGGATAAGCCATACTATAAGTCGGAGGTGGTTCAGAATTTATCATGTGACGTTTCACGACCACTTGATCGTCATTTTGCGTGACTTTCATTTCAGCATTCATGTGAATTTTGGCATTACCACCAATTGTTTTTAAGTGCACATAAGCGAGGTGACTTAAATCCATGAGATTATCATGGATTAATTGATAGGGTGCTTGATAATGATATACATCACCGTCGTATAAATAATCAGGATGATCGTGATATGGATAATCAGGTGGTTCAATATCCGCAATCTCTTGTCCAAAACTATACCAAAGCCATACCAAACCTTGTTTTTCAACAACGGTATACGCTTTAACTTTTGCCTTACTCGGTATTTTATCTTGACCGGGAACTTCTACACATTGTCCTGTGCCATCATAAAGTAAACCGTGGTAGCCACAACGAACTCGACCATTTTCAAGTGTTCCACAGGAAAGCGGCATGCCACGATGGCAGCAACGATCTTCTAATGCTTGTACTTGACCATGTTCATCACGAAAGATAATCAGTGGAATATTGAGAACTTTCCTAGCAATCATGTTTTGCTTAAGTTCTTTTGATAGTGCAATCACATACCATTGATTTTTAGGGAAAATACTCGGGTTGTTCTCTACTTTGATTTTCCGTTCTAGCGTATTCGTCATTTTCATATCCTTATATTTATCAATAAACTGTAGCGCTTTGTGATCTACAATTCATATCCATCCATCTATTTTAGTTTTGACTTCAACTGTTGTTGCTTAGCTCAAAAATAAGACAAAATAGTTGTTAAGTCAACTATAATAGTTGCTAAATCAACTTATGATATTTTTAAATATGCTATGATTTTAAAAATTTCAATTTCTTATATTTCAATGAACAATAATCCAAGATTAGAACTTGATCGTTATATTCCTGCGTTAATTACTTTTTTTGCTAACAAAATGTCTGTTGGCGCATCGCAAATTTATGCACAGCTTTTTCAAATCAATGTGATTGAATGGCGCATCATATCGATGTTAGCGGTTGAGCCAAATATTTCGGCGAGTCGTATCAGTCAAATTATTGGTTTAGACAAAGGGGCAGTAAGCCGAGCTATCGCAAAGCTGAGTGCGGAAAACTATGTCAAAATTACCCCAGATCAAAAGGATGCACGTGCGACACGTATTTCTTTAACAGAAGAGGGGCTGAAATTACATGATCGTGTGTATAAGGTCGCGATGGATCGTGAACAGGCGATATTTAATGTGCTTGCTGAAGAGGACCAAGAACATTTAATTCGTATCTTAAATATTTTAAATGCCAATATTGTAGAAACAAATGAATTGCTCAACGAGAAATATTTAAATAAAGGTTAATGTATACAGTATCTCAATGATCTTTTTAGGATTGCGAGCTGTTTAGATAAACTTATAACGTGAGACCAAACGCATTGTGATTTATGGCTTATTTCAAATGATAAATTGACTAATTTAATCGTAAAGTTGTGTCTAAATCGTTAAGTAATTTATCTTTTAATGATGCTTATGACTTAGGCAGATTTTTGCTGTAACTTAATTGTCATGATGAGTTGTTAGGGTAAAACTTATTACGAATCACAATTGGCAAATCATTATGGATACGAATTTAAAAGAACTAAATAAACTTATTGAAGAATTTGAAAAAGATGGGCAAGAGCCAAAAAAGTTGATTATTGGCTATAAAACCTATGCATCGTTGATGAGTGATAACAAGTTTGCAGATAAAGTCACGAAAGATAGCAAAGATACGATGGTGAGATATTACAAAGGTATAAAAATAAAAATGGTGACTGAAAAGCATTATTTAGAAATCAAGTAGAGGGCAGTCTAGGATTATTTAAAAACAATCATTTCTAATACAAATAAGCTGCTAAAGTTTAATTTTAGATCTTTTGTGATGGGTAGAAATTTTTTTATCCATTTTTAGCGGATAAATTATAATAATTTTAATTGAAATTTTAACGATAAATTAAGGTTTGTATTTTTAGTAAAATACATAAAGATATTAAATGCCAATCAAGAATTTTAAACATTTTGTTTATATAAATTTAATAGTAATTTTAATATAATTAAATTATAAATAAATCATTATTATGTAATTGAATTTATTGATATTTAATATGGTTTGACATATAAAATAAGTGATGGGTAAAAATTGGGCATGGAATCATGACCACGATCGAAATTCTTGTTACATCCACTTTGTTTTTTATATTAATGTTTATAATTCATGAGTTTGCTAAGTTAAGAGCATTAACATTTTACTAAATTACTCCTAAAATGGTTATTCCTGAGTGAATTGCTTGGTTTTTTATTGTGGCAGATTTTGTTATTACTATTTAATTTACATAATGATAATTTAAATATTAACTTTACAATTATTAAAACGTTTATGAAACACACAACTAAGCCAAAGAAAGTTTGGTTAGCTCGCGTTCATAGAGGTGACTTAGTGATCAAAAGCTTTACAGAGTTTACTTTAAGTGCTTCAGGAATAATTGAAGGAGATGTTTTTGTACAAAAAAGTGCACGATTTCATATGAAAGGTATCATGAACGGAACGATTTATAATGAAGGAATCGTTGAAATATCCGGTTTATTTCTTGGTTGCATTAAAGAAAATAGATAATTAAATGAAAGCGCTGACTTAATTTATAATGTGTTGAATTCGTCTATATAATGTGCAACTTTATATGTTTTTGCAATATTTGAGTCTGGTGCTGAAATCGAAAACAGACCATTAGTTTTCGCTGACATATAATATGTCTACTCACATCTAAGATCTAAATCTTAGTTCTCAAATTGCATTTCAAATATAGTCTTTTATCTGTATTTAAATAGAGCTTGCAAGAGTTTTAAAAAAACTACAGATTGTTGGAATTATGTGCGTATCTATTGTTATATTATTGATTTTTAGAGTGTCGCTATTTAGTTCATGATCCAATTGGAGGCTCTTGGGGGGCAATAAGTGAATTGCATACACAGCATCATATATTTGATGAAATTTTATGTGAAATTTACATTAAAATATAAATAAAATTGGATTTGAGATTTAGCTGTATAAAATTGCAACAAATGAACTGAATTTTGCTCGAATCGTACTTGGAGGAAATATAAAGCTTGGTTATATTTAGCTTTGCAGGAAGCAAAATAAATTTGGTCTTATATGAAAAAATTAAAACAAACCTATTTAAGAAAGGGTGAACATCCGATGGTGCTGATGAGCATTTTCAGCTGTGCAGCAAAAAAACAGAGCTGGACCAGTGATGAGATTAAAACCGTCATGATCGAAGCACGGAAAGCTGATTATTCTCACATGTTGAAAACGCTACAATCTTATTGTGAATAATAATGTAAATTATTGAATATAAAGCTTTATGTTAACATCATATTTTCTAAAATTTTCAATTATTTTATCCAGTAATTTTAGCTGTTGAATATGTCCAATTTCAGTTTGGTTAGTGCTCTGCATTGCCTCTTTTTGATATTGAATTTGAGTAATTTTCCATAAATGTTCATTTAAATGTTGGATGGATAGTTGTCTGATTTGTATGCCTTGATCATGTTGTAACGGCATAACATCCGTCATCTTTAATTCAGTTGTTTGAGGATTTGCAGGATTTTCTGAAAATGTAATCACCCATTGACCGACTTTACCGAGCTGGGCAGGGTGATCCATTTCATCAAATTCTAATAAATATGTTTGTGTATTCATGATGATTTCCCCGTCATTCACAAGCATAATTTAGTAGAAATTGTATGTGTTTACAGCTAAGCAAATCGTCTTAAAGACATTGCTGAATGGTGAATAATATTTCTTTAAATACTTAATGGTTTGAAAGTTATCATTTTATTTTAAGGATTTAGATAAAAAAGCATTGAGCTTATGCAAAATAACTCTAATCAGGAGAAATGAGCTCATTCATTTCTCCTGATTGTTTAGGGTCAGTTGACATTTCAAATTGGTTGCGACGACGAGTGTTTTTTAGATGATATGAGGCGTAGATTGAGAAATTTAGTGATCTAAATGATCAAGCTACAACGAAATAACATCAAAAAATACTCTCGTCCCACAGGGTTGTAGCTAAAATTATCTCAGGCTTCGTTACGAAATTTGAAAATGGCCTCGCCATTCTCTGCATTTCGTGCCTTGCCTGCTCAATTTTAGCCAACAACGCAATTCAGTTGTGAAATGTCAACAGGCCCTATTTAAAGTGTTTGAATATTGGCATTTTCAAGTGCTTTACGTAGATAAGGATCAAGATCTTCTTGGCGAAGCAACCACTGCACATAGTCTGGTGGTAGGTCCGAAATTGCCGTACCGCGATGCTTACCAAAAGTAATACTACGTGGAATACGCGCATCTTCAGACGCTTCAAAAAGTTCTTCTATTGTTTGAATTTTCAATTGATAAATAATGTGCATCAAAATATTTGCAGTCAAAATAATATCTGCATCAGCTCGATGCGCACCACGTAACATTTCACGTGCTTTTTCACTTCCTTTACTGATCATATAAATCAATGCAGAAAGATTATGTGCTTCGACGTTTGGCCAAACCACACGAGCAAGTGCCAAAGTACAAATCGCTTTGATATTTTGAGTATTTACACCGCATTGTTCGATCGCTCGAATATCATAGTCGATGTTATGACCAATGATATATTGAGTTTCATTTGGCAGTTCAAAGCTAGAAAAATTGGGTTTTCCCTCAATGTCTGATTCTAAAATGTGATGGACTGCCATAGACGCATAAGAAATTTTTTCATCGCCAATGCTATAGAGTTGATCGAAAATTTGACTGCGATCAAGACTCAATTTGCCATTTTCGATTTGGATTGGAGCATAGGCAATTTCAATCGGATATCCATTGAGGTTATGGGTTTCCGTATCGAGGATAATTGCTTGCATTGGCTGCTCCAAAAAATTTAAAAATTCATTTAACACGGCTCAATCAAAAAATTCAAACAAAAAATCTTTTTGCAGGTGTCCTGTATTTAGTGGAAGGGTGCATAAGTTGGGTATTTTTAATTTTTTATATGATCAGGATGCGCTGATGATTTATTTTTAATTCTAAATTTTATGTGGAATAATTAAGAATAAAAAACGATATTGGATTGGTTTTTATGGTTGATTATTTGGGTTTATTTACTATAAATATAGTTATATTATCAAAATACGATATTAGGTTTTATTTATATATTTGTTTTAAGTCTTAATAAAATTTATTTTCTATCAATAAAAAGTGTAATATTGATCACATGAAAATTCAAATATAGAGAGCGCAATGAAAATAAAATTAGCATTTGTTCTAATGATGAGTTTGGCTTCTTTTTCTGCTTTTGCACAAGATCAAGTGGCGGCAGATTGGGCTGGGTTTTGGCAAAAATATGACATAAATCATGACCAAAAACTGAGTCAAGATGAGTTTGAAAAGGTAGAAGATTTCGCTCCATTTTCTTATGCAAATACATTTCAAGGACACGAGCAACATCACAAAATTTTTAAACAACTTGATCAAAACAAAGATAGCTATATCGATGTAAATGAGTTTGCTCAGATCGAAAGCGTGGTTGAATCACCACTCATGGGTAGGGTTTGGCATTCGGATATTGCAACACATTTTTAATCAATATTTTAGAAGATTAATATCGCTTTGCTAGAGTTAATAATGTTGAAAAATATACAATTTTTTTCTTGCTTTTCAGTTTAATAATCAGTCAAGATCTTCCCTGAGATAAATCTAAATTTATCACATGATGAATATAATAATGTTTAGGGAAGACATCTATGAAAAAAAGTTTAATTGCCATTGTGCTGGCTAGCTCAGGTTTAATGCTGAGTGCTTGTAATGACAGCAATGATGGTGGAAGTGGTTCAACTTCTTCGGCTGATATTAATAATATTCAAAATCCAGTAGTCACAACCACAGCTTATAGTAAGGATGCTGATATTGCTGCTTTGGCAGCAGATAGCCAGTTGATGACATATAAAATGAAAGGCGTGAATGGTGATGAAGTTCAAGCCACAGCTTTGGTTTTCACACCTCGTACAGCTGCACCAGCAGGTGGATGGCCTGTCGTCGTTTGGGCACACGGGACAACCGGTGTTGCTGACCAATGTGCGCCAAGCCAACAAGGCTTACAAGGCACGCAGTATTTGCTCATGAAACTCTTGGCAGCGGGCTATGCTGTTGTTGCGCCTGACTATGAAGGTTTGGGTGAGCCAGGTGGAAAAGAAGCGCATCCATTCTTAAATGTTAAAAGTGAAGCATATTCAATCACTGATGCTGTAGTGGCAGCGCGTGATTATTTAACTAAACAAGGTAAATTGGTTTCAAAACAGTGGATGACTGTGGGGCATTCTCAAGGTGGGCAAGCAGCACTTGGCGCAGCTCAATATGCTGCACGAGCAAATCTTGATTATAAAGGTACTGTTGCTGTTGCACCTGCATCAAATCTGACGATCATTTTAAATGTGGGTGAATCACAAGTCGCAAATGCAGATCTCAATACCAAAATTACGACTTTAGCTGCATTAGATACTTTTACATCGCTGATCACTGCTGGTTTACAAACGTCTAATCCAAGCCTCAAATTTTCAGATATCTTTAAATCACCTACAGATAAAATCGCAGAAACAGCCAATACTGTATGTTATACCCAACTTGGGCAAAGCTTAGGTGGGGCAATGGGTATTTATGCAAGTCAAAATGCAGGTTCATTGGATGGCTATCCACGTACGCAAAGTAACTTTATGGCTTTACCAGCTGTAAGCAAATTTTTGGTTACTGATTCACAGCCATTACAAGTGAAACTGAATCAGCCAGTGATCATTTATCAAGGTGGCGCAGATACGACTGTTCCTAAATCTGCGACTGATTTACTTTTATCGGGTGTACCAGCGAAAGAAAGTCAAATTTCATACCGTACAAATGATGCTTGGGATCATACAACTGCTTATGTATTGAACTTGGATAATATCGTGGCAGATGTACAAAGTTTGATGCCAACAAAATAGTTTTTGGCTTTGATGGAATAAAAAAGCTCATGCAATCTAAATCATGAGCTTTTTTTATTTAAAACTGAGTAAACTTCATTCTGTTTAATTGGAAAGTTCGTGTTACAATGCGCGGTAATCTTAGCACGGCTTAAAAGCCCTAAATTAATAGGACCTCGCTAATGTTCGCCAATATCTCTATTTCTGAATTTGATCCAGAATTAGCCAAAGCAATCGACGCAGAAGGTGAGCGCCAAGAAGCGCACATCGAATTGATCGCATCTGAAAACTATTGTTCTCCAGCTGTAATGGAAGCACAAGGATCAAAACTCACTAACAAATATGCGGAAGGCTACCCAGGCAAACGTTATTATGGCGGTTGTGAATACGTAGACATCATCGAGCAATTAGCCATTGACCGTGCTAAAGAGCTTTTTGGCGCTGATTATGCAAACGTTCAACCACATGCTGGTTCACAAGCAAACTCTGCTGTTTATCTTGCGCTTTTGAATCCTGGTGATACTGTTTTAGGTATGAGCTTGGCACACGGTGGTCACTTGACTCACGGTGCAAAAGTAAGCTTCTCAGGTAAAACATATAACGCAATCCAATACGGTTTAAACCCTGAAACTGGCGAAATCGACTATGAAGAAGTTGAACGCTTAGCTTTAGAACATAAACCACGTATGATCGTTGCTGGTTTCTCTGCTTATAGCCAAATCGTAGATTGGCAACGTTTCCGTGAAATCGCGGATAAAGTAGGCGCATATTTATTTGTAGATATGGCTCACGTTGCAGGTTTGGTTGCTGCTGGTGTTTACCCAAGCCCAGTTCAAATTGCAGACGTAACAACTACGACTACTCATAAAACACTTCGTGGCCCACGTTCTGGTTTGATCCTTGCGAAAGCAAACGAAGAAATCGAGAAAAAACTTCAATCAGCTGTATTCCCTGGTAACCAAGGTGGTCCATTGGTTCATGCTGTTGCTGCTAAAGCAATCTGCTTTAAAGAAGCAATGACCCCAGAATACAAAGAATATCAAAAACAAGTGGTTATTAATGCTAAAGCAATGGCTGAAGTATTGATCGCTCGTGGTTTTGATATCGTTTCTGGTGGTACAGAAAACCATTTATTCTTATTATCTTTGATCAAACAAGATGTAACAGGTAAAGATGCAGATGCTTGGTTAGGTGCTGCCCATATCACTGTGAACAAAAACTCTGTTCCAAATGATCCACGTTCACCATTTGTCACTTCTGGTATCCGTATCGGTACTCCAGCTGTAACAACTCGTGGTTTTGGTGAAGCTGAAGTACGTGATCTTGCAAACTGGATCGCTGATGTACTCGAAAGCAAAGGCGACGAAAAAGTAATTAATGAAGTGAAGGAAAAAGTTGCTGCGGTATGCGCTAAATTCCCTGTTTATGCAAAATAAACAAACACTTTGAAAGAGCCCCTTTCATAGGGGCTTTTTTTATGGCGATGAAAATTTAGGGCAAACAGGTTTGACTGAAAAATCTATTTTTTTCTAGCTCAAACAATGCGATTACGATACAAAATGGATGAATTTCTGATATAACTAAAGTCATCAGTAATTTTTTATTCTATGTTTTTTAAATATCAAAATTATGATGAATAGGAATCGAATAGATGGAAAAACCAAGTATTATTATTTCATCTCAGGATTTACATCGTTTGGAAACGATGCTTGAGCATCAGTCACAATTGACTCCAACGATGATTCATCTTGAAGAAGAACTCGCACGTGCAGATGTGGTTGATCCTCATGATGTGCCAGCAAATGTGGTTAGTATGAATGCAAAGGTGTTGATTACCATTGCACCAGCGACGGAACCGACTGAGATTCATTTGGTGTATCCGCATGATTTTCGTGGTGAAAAAGGGCAGGTGAATATCCTTGCACCTGTGGGGGCTGCGATTTTAGGATTGGCTGAGGGACAAGAAATCGAATGGCCACAACCAGATGGTCATTTGATGAAAGTGAAAATTGAAAAAGTTCTTTATCAAGCTGAAAGAGAAGGTGACTTTCTCTAAGCTGATAAAAATGCCACAAAAGAGTGGCATTTTTTTTGACTAAGATAATTAGAAATTAGAAATTAGAAATTAGAAACCAGAAGTCGAACCTTTACTTGGATATTTAAAATGACGATCTACAGTGAGTTCAAACTTTTGTTTTGCCCCAAGTGAAATATTCCAAGAGTTAATATTGGGTTGATCTTGCCAAGTTGTGGCATTGGGTTGGCGACTATATTGGGTCTGCACCACGAGTTTGTCATTGCGACTTTCAGGTTGGCTATCAAATAAAGTCAGTTGTACAGGGTAGGGGTGCATGTTTTGGATAATATACTGCTGTTTTTGCACAGTTTCAGTTTTGGATGATGAAGTGGCTGAACGCTTGTCTGTCAAATCAATCACTTGGATTTGAATTAATTCATCTTGGCCAAAACTCATTTGCAGATTTTCAGCTGTGGTGTTTTGCAATGTTCTTTGACCAATATAATCCCCATCACGATATAGTTTAATCATGCCAGAGGGCCAATTGCCATCAAGCTTTGGGATTTCAGCATTGACGGTTGCAGTATTACTTTGTCTTGGGATTGCCCAAATAGAGAGTTGGCTATTAAAAGTTTCAGTCCCTAGAGGCAGATAGATTTGTTGTTGGCTGCTTGGAATGGACGTTTGCGCATTTGCACGAAATTCGGAACTAAAATTGAGATCGGTTGCTTGAAAATCTGGAAAACTCGGTCCATTTGCACCACTACGGGACATCTTTTGACTTTGCGCAAGAGGAGCTGGAGCAGGTGCCATTTCGACTACATATCGATCTTGTGTGCTTCGTTGCGGTTGAGGCTCCTCATAATCAACCCACCATTTTGCAGGGCTTACTTGTCTGACATATCCTTGTGGTGAGCTGGTTGATAAAACGAGATTGACATTGTTCCAATCTTCACCCGTCTTTTGTGCAATCATCGCCATACGTGTCAATTTAATTTGTTTGGTTTGGCTGTCCAGTTCAGCTTTATACGTTGGTTGCCAGCGTGCATAAGGCACCATATAACTAAGTTTGATTTGACCGTTGCTTGGTGCTTGTACATAAAATTTAAGACTGCGCTGATTAAAATCGTTGTCTCCGATATTATCTAGATCTTGTTGTAGCTCTTCACTTTTTTTAAGCAGTTTTTCTTTAATGATTTTCGCCTTATCTATTGCGACAAAAGCATCATAAGCATCCTGACGAACTTTGCTACTGGATGAGCCAGAGGTGAGATTACCTAGATATTTATTTTGCAATTCAGCGGATTGGATGATGGCATTTTGTACTGAGATTTCTTTTTCTAGTTGTTCGATCTGTGTTTTAAGTTTGCTGGACTCATTGCCTGAGGGTTTATCAACGGCACTATCACTATGGGAAACAGCATTGACATCGATATTTGATGTTTGAAATTGCATTTGATTTGCATCAAAGTTGGCTGCTAAACCTTCCAATGTCACAATTCTTTCACCTGCTTTGACGGGGATGCTACGTTCAATTTTTGCAGCAGTTGGATACAAGGTGACTTGTTGAATCGGTGCATCAGCTAAACTTAGGGCAAAACATGAGGGGCTACAAAATAAACTTAATAAAGTTATTTTCGTTTTTATATTCATTATGTTGACTCGAACTTAAGCTATAAATTTATTTAATAGTTGCATAAAGATCGAAGAAAATAAAGTGTCGAGTCTATCGCCTATATGGCTTCGTTATAATAAATACAGCCCAAAACTATTGAGCTGTATTGGTTATATTGTTTTGAATATATTTATGAAGGTAAACATTGCGAATTTCTGCACGTTGGTCTGAAGTCGTTGCTTTCGCCATTTTTTGCTTCATTTCATTGCGTTCGTGCGTGCTCATTTGTTGCCAAGCTTCGCGCATTTGCTGTTTTTCTTTGTCAGGAAGCTGGTTAAACCAATCCATGCGTTGCTGCAATGTATCATTTTGATTCGCAGGTAATTCTTTCATTGATTGATATTTTTTAATCAAAACTTTCTGTTCATCATCAGAAAGCGAATCCCAATTTTCATTGACCTGCGATTTCGCATCTTTGGAAAATATCCAAAAACGATCAAATCCTGCAAAACTGGTTTGCAGAAAACCTAGAGCACAGAATGCAAGAACTAATTTCTTAGCTGCCATGTGATGATTTATCCTCACCAAATACAGATAACATTTCCAAATCTTCAACCATTTGTGGAGAGAGTTTTGGGCTCACGACCACTTGTTGTTGATGTTGCTTTTCAGTCATATCGAAAGTGCCGGGTAGCACAGCGATACCTGTAATCGCAGCAGCGAGTGCAAAGCCGCCCATTTTCCAGAAGCTGTAGCGTGAATTTGATTTGTCTTGAATGGTTTCAAGGACATTATTCATCACTGATGCTTTGTCTTTATGGGTACGAGCTAAGCCGTCCAATTTGGATGTAATTTGTTTTGTAAAGTTATCATTCATCAGTTGATCCTCCTGTATAAGGATTCAAATGAGCCAAAGTTGATCGAAGCCCTTGTATTGCTCTATGGTAATGAGTTTTTACACTGCCTTCGGTACAATTCATGATTTGCGCTGTGGTTTGCGTGTCGAAACCTTCCCAAGCACGAAGCATAAACGCTTGCTGTTGTCGAACAGGTAGCTGTTTAATGGCTTCTTGGATCTCTTCTACTGTTACTTCTTGGTCTAAAAATACCGATGGATTAGGTGTGGACTCATCAACGATGTCCAATGCCTCTTCTTCATCCGAATCTAGATCAATTTTTTTGAAAAAAGAAAATGAGCTAGCTCGACGCGCTTCTTTACGACGCCAATCTTGTAATTTGTTATTTAAAATGGTGTAGAACAGGGGATACCATTCTTCGGTACTTTTATCGCTATACGATTTATGCAAAGAAATAAACGCTTCTTGCACTAAATCCATCGCAATACCATGCTGCCCTTTGGTTGCATTTTCCATCATCACTAAGGCACGACCTGTTACATCCTGCATGAAAAACTTCAGGCGTTGCTCAGCCGTACTCTTAAGAGCACTCGAACTTTCTGAGCCAGACTGTTTAGGTGCTAAATCCATAGAGATGGAAAATCCCGTCATTGGGCGCCCACCATTATCATCAAATCATACTTATATAACGTTTGAAGATAATGTTAGGTTGACAACAAAGATAAATATTTTTTAAGAGTTTAATGGATTTTTAGCGTTTTGAGGGAAGTATTAATATAAATTAACGAATATCAAAGCGATGAAGAGGGTGTCAGCACTTATAAGCGCTGACGGACCATTTCAAAGAAACAAACTGAGCCAGCAATTGCCACATTGAGTGATTCTTGACCGCCCGGTTGAGGGATTGAGACTGCTTCTGCATGTTGTAATGCATATTCTGAAACGCCTTGTCCTTCATTTCCCAAAACCCATACACATGCTTTTTTCAAATCTTTTGAATATAAGCTGTTTGAGTTATGTGAACTGGTGACATAGACAGGGATTTGAAAACGTGGCAAGACATCTTCTAGTACGATATTTTCAAAGCATTGCAATGAAAAATGTGCACCCATACCAGCACGTAAAACACGTGGTGACCATAGAGATGCTGAGCCTTTGGTGCAAATGATCTGTTCGATACCTGCAGCCGCCGCAGAGCGTAACAGTGTTCCGACATTGCCTGGATCTTGGATATTTTCCAAAATCAGTGTGTCTGATTTAAAGTCCAATGCTTGGCTAGAACTTGGAATATCGACAATCGCGAGACATGCCAAAGTTGTTCCAAGTGTGCTTAGGTCTTTGTATAAAGATTCGCTGATAACGAAAATCATGCCAGTGTACTGTGCTGTGATTTCATCAAAATCAGTATGTTCTAGTGCATGTTCAGTGGTGAAAATAGAATTGATTTTTCGGTTTTCTTGAAGCCAAGAAAGGCAAAGGTGTGTGCCCTCAAGAACAGTTTGTCCTTGTTTTTTCCGGTAATTATTTTGTTCAATCAAACCACGTAAGTGTTTAATTTTGGGATTATCTTTTGATTCAAGAAAGATCGTTGGCATGGTGTTGATTCATCCATGAAAGTAAGCACAAGATGTACTTACTTTCATTTTTTCAATTAGTTATGGTAGCTAGTAACAAGTTCAACTTCATTTTTAGAACCGATCACAACTGGAATACGCTGGTGTAGCTCAGTCGGTTGAACTTCTAAAATGCGTAAACGACCTGTAGTCGATGCGCCACCTGCTTGTTCCATTAACATACTCATTGGGTTTGCTTCATACATCAAGCGTAAACGACCTGCTTTTTTAGGGTCTTTAGTGTCGTATGGATAAAGGAAAATACCGCCACGGCAAAGGATACGATGAATATCACCCACCATACATGCAACCCAACGCATGTTGAAATCTTTTTCACGAACTGAAGTTTTACCTGCTTGAAGTTCAGCAATATAGCGTTGAACAGGTGCTTCCCAATGACGTTGATTTGAGGCATTGATTGCAAATTCTTTAGTATCTGCATCAACTTTGATGTTTTCTTTGGTCAAAAGGAATTGTTTAGTATCTGGATCAAAAGTGAAGAATACTACGCCTGCACCAATAGTGAGCGCCATCATGGTCGATGGACCATAAAGTACATAGCCTGCTGCAGCTTGTTCAGTACCCGCTTGTAAGAAGTCTTCTGCTTGAGTTACTGCATTTTTTGCAGGAAGAATTGAGAAAATAGTCCCTACACACATATTGATATCAATATTGCTAGAGCCATCCAATGGATCGAAAAGAACTAGATATTTACCGTTTTCTTGAGCAGGGGTAAATTCGTCTAATTCTTCTGAAGCAAGACCGCCGACATTTTTGTTGATTTTTAATGCATCAATTAAATAATCATTTGAAATAACGTCTAATTTCTTTTGCGTTTCACCCTGAACATTTTCATGCTCCGCGCTTCCCAAAACACCCGCAAGTGCACCTTTCTGTAAGGCTAAATCAATAGTTGAACAAGTAGCAGCAATCGTTTCAATAACATTTGCAAGTTCAGGTGTAAGGTTCCCTTGTTGTTGTTCTAAGTATTGGGATAATGTGCGATATGACATATCAGGCTTGCTCCAAATAAAGCGATGGATTTACAGTAAATCAAAGAATCTGCCTATTTTAGATGAGTTCGCTCAAAAATAAAAATCAAACCATGTTATTTGTCGTGATTTTGCACTTGAATCTCTTGTGTAAAGTGTTATGTTGAAGAAACGGATTTATTTAATAAGGAGCACTCATATGACGACGAAGAAATTTGATGCGACTCCAAGCTCAACGGAAAGTATTAGCTTAGATGACATTTCTGTGGATCACATGAAAGAAGCATGGAAAGACTATGAAGCTAAACCAGAATACAAAAAGTTTAATAAACATGATTTGATTGATTCGATGGTTAGTCCCAAGCAAGAAACAATCGAAGAATCTGAAGGTTAAACGAAAGAAAACGCTCAATATGAATTGGGCGTTTTTTATGGAGAAATGTCTGGTGATGCGATCATAAAAAATGATGGCATGGGTAATTCTTGTCGTTTTTAATTATGAAATTTCATTATTGAAGCTTAATGGGCTAATTAAAGATTCTTTAGAATAAAAAATTAAATAGGCACATCACAGTGTCTTGCATTTGAGGTTTTAATAAAAGAATAAGCCTTCCGCTGGACTTACTTTTCTTTTGGGAAAAGTAAGCAAAACCATCTGTTGGACTGATGGGGATATCCATATCCCCCAGTCCAACGACGGCATCCTGCCTTGTCACGATAGTAAGGCTTCGTATTATTAAAATACTGAATATCTTTGGGCTATAAACTTGGTCTTTTTAAACAAAAAATGCCTGAACAAGTCAGGCATTTTCAAAGCTTAATACTTATTTCAATAATGGCGGAACTGCTTCGTAGTTGATTTCTACACGACGGTTCTTTTTCCAAGAAGATTCATCATGACCAGCATCTACAGGCATTTCTTTACCGTAGCTGACAGCTTCTAATTGAGTTGGGTTTACACCGTTAGTGATCAAGAAGCTTTGTACAGCTTTAGCACGACGTTCACCGAGTGCCATGTTGTATTCGCGTGTACCACGCTCATCTGTGTGACCTGTGAGCGCAACTTTAGAATTTGAGTTGGCAATCAAAAATTGAGCGTGTGCAAGCAATGTTTGGTAGTCTTCGTTTGAAAGTTGGCTACTATCATAGTCAAAGTGAACGACACGTTTTGCAAGCTCAGCACGGTTTTGTGCAGTAACGCCTTTTGATGAAGCACCTGCTAAGTTTTGTGCGCTTAACGCTGCATCATCACTTAGACCTTCTGTGCTCACAGAACCACTTGGATTTTGACCCGCTTCAACGTTTGCAGCAGGTTTACGACTTGCACAGCCTGTCATGACAAGGCTAACAGCAAGAAGGGGTAGCGCTAAATATTTAATAGAATTCATCTGATCCTCTTTCATTATCTTTTAAAATAAAAAATTATTTCGGTGCCCAAGCAGGTTCACGAACTTCACCTTGCTCACTTGGCAAATTCATACGGAAACGTCCATCTGTTGACATCACAGAAAGCAATCCTCGATTACCTTCACGTGTTGCATAGACCACCATTTGCCCATTTGGTGAAAAGCTTGGTGATTCATCAAGACTTGTTGGCGTTAAAATACTCACAATACTGGTGTTGAGATCTTGAATGGCAACTTTATAGTTACTGCCTGTCGGGCGATGAACGATAGCGAGTTTTTGACCATCGGCACTGAGTGTACCGCGTGCATTAAACGAGCCTTTGAAAGTCATACGTTTAACTGAGCCATCATTAAAGTTATAGCGATAAATTTGTGGTGAACCACCGCGATCTGAAGTGAAAATAAATGATTTTCCATCAGGCGCATAGCGTGCTTCAGTATCAATCGCAGAGTCATTGGTCATGCGTTCGAGCTGACGAGTCGACAAATTCATTTTATAAATGTCTGGGTTGCCGTCCATAGATGCTGTAAAGATCATGGATTGACCATCTGGTGAGAAACTTGGCGCACCATTTAAGCCTTTAAATTTAGCTAAGACTTCACGTTGACCTGTTGCCAAATCTTGCAGATAAATCGCTGGACGTTTAGTTTCAAATGAAACGTATGCAATTTTTTTAGCATCAGGGGTCCAAGCAGGCGATAAGATTGGATCACGTGAAGTTAAAACAGTTTTAGGTTGCTCACCATCAGTATCCGCGATCTGCAATGTATAACGCTGTTCAGGCGTAGCAGGATTACGCAGTACATAAGCAATACGACCGCTAAAATCACCTTTGATACCTGTAAGCGCTTGATAAATTGCATCACTAATCATGTGACCTGCTGCGCGTAAGCGATTGGCAGGGACATTGAGCAATTCATTGAGCAGATACGTTTGTTTTTCCACGTCATATAGTTGGTAATGAATCTCTAAACCACCACTGGCATTGGCTTTAGACGTACCAACAACCACGTATGGAATCCCCGCATTTTTCCAAGCATCTACATTGATTTGGTCGATTTGAGCAGATGAAGGGAGATTTTTAGAGCTGCTGCTAAAACGACCTGAACGATTTAAATCGCTTTCTACGATCGGATAAATCGTCTGATCACCAGCAAATGGAACAATCGCAATTTTTGGCGCTTGTTCAGGTGCTTTGGCAATTTCTAAATGCAATTGCGCATAAGACATTGAAATAACAGCAGGGGAAAGTGCTGCAATGATTGCTAATCCTAAAAAATGTTTATAAGTCATTTTCATTTGTCGCCATGTACGTGTCGTACCAATTTGTCATTCAAAGAATTTGTAACATAATGACATGATTCTAATCTATATAAAGCATGTAATGATGAATATCATTTAAATATTTAAAAAATAATAAAGCTTAAAAAATTCATACGATTATTTTAGAGAAACATTGAGGTTGAACTGCCTCGCTTCTTGATTTGCTTTAGGGTCTTTAGGCATTGAAAATGGCGCAGATCGTCGGATCGATTGTTCAAGTGAATTTTTTATATTTGCATCATGTGATTGAATTTCAATATTTTTCACCATACCTTTTTCATCTAGGGTCACTTTTGCAACGACAGTTTGATCTATAGAAGAAGGTGGAATTTTCCAGTCATTTAAGATTTTATCTGCAAAAGTTTGCTTTGCTTGAGTTGCCGATGGGGACTCGATAGGTGCGATATTTGTATTGAGATTTGTTGTATTTGTAGTTGTATTTTGCGAAGGGGTGCTGGACGGGTTGCTTTCAGCTAGATTTTTTGAGGGTTTAAAAAGTTGAGTTTGTGCATCTTCTTTAGGAACTTTGGTTTTTAACGTTTGTTCGAGTGCTTTTTCTTTGCTTTTTTGAGAATTGGCAAATGTAGAAGAGTTTGCGAAAACGGTGCAAACGATTAAATTAACGCACAATAAAGTATAGCTTTTCATGGTTTTATACTCAGATTGTAAAATAAAAAATTTTTTAAAATAATATTTTATACTAAATTGTTTATAAAATGAGCATATTGTCTAATGCTGTTTTGTTGGTATTTTTTTATGTACGGAGTGTGTTTTATTTTGCATTAAATGTCGAGGTAAATTTTTTTGACATCTGTTTAAGTGTGTAATCGGTTGGCAAAGGGAATGGTGCCGAATTTTGGATCGCTTGTTTAATACTTTTATTAAAAACTTGATCATTAGAGTCAAAAGTGATGGAGTTAATTGTTCCATCATCATTCAGTACTGTTAAAACTTTTGCAGTTTTCCCAGTAGAACCTTCGGGAACATCCCAGTTTCGAAAAATTCGACGTTCAAAATCTCGTTTTATATCAACAGATTGTTGCTTTCTTTTTTCATAATATTCTATAGTTTTTTTCTTAGCTGCCTCTTGTTGGATAATTTCATTTTCCTTATTAGCAGAACTTTTTGCTTTTGCACGGGATTGAACGATTGGGGTGTTTTCAACAGACCCTACTAATTCTGCATAATTTGATGTTGATGAAATAAACAATATTACAAAGATAAATAGCTTATGCATTTTGTAGTGAAGGAAGTCGTTTATAAAAAGGTAGGTAAAAGTATAAAAATAAACCTCGCATAAAGCGAGGTGTATTTAGAAGATTATTTTACAGGCTATTTTGCTGTAAATGTTGAAATCACTTCTTGAGCTTGTGCACGAGCTTGAGGATCAGAAGGCATTGGGTAAGGTGCGGCTGCTTTAATCGCTGCTCTGATGCTGGCATCGATGTCTGCACCACCTGAAGAAAGGATGGTAATTGATTCCACGCCTCCACTTGCAGAGAGCATGAATCTTACGCGAACCTTTTTCCCAGAACTTCCATCTGGAACATTCCAGCGGCCTTTGATTTTATTTTCAAAATCTCGTTTTGCCGTCGATGCAGTTTTCTTCGCTGCTGCAAGTTTATTCGCCGCAGATTGATTTGATTTTTGAGTAGAAGATTTAACATCATTTAGCTCATCGTCGATATCAGACATACTGCGTTTGTTTCTTTCAGCTTTAGCTTTGTCAGCTGCAGCTTTCTTCTTGGCATCGGCATCAGCTTTAGCTTTTTCAGCAGCGGCTTTCTTCTTGGCATCGGCATCAGCTTTAGCTTTGTCAGCAGCGGCTTTTTTCTTGGCCTCTGCATCAGCATGGGCTTTGTCAGCTGCAGCTTTTTTCTTAGCATCAGCATCTGCACGAGCTTTGTCAGCTACAGCTTTTTTCTTGGCTTCTGCGTCTGCATGAGCTTTATCAGCTGCAGCCTTTTTCTTGGCATCAGCATCAGCTTGAGCTTTGTCAGCCGCCGCTTTTTTACGCGCTTCTGCTGCAGCATCAGCTTTTGCTTGTTTAGCTCTTGCAGCTGCTTCAGCTTTGGCTTTTTCAGCGGCTTGTAACTTCGCCAAACGAGCACGTTCTTGCGCTTCAGCTTTGGCACGAGCTGCGGCAGCTTCTTTGACTTGCTGAGCCTTTTTCTGTGCTTCAGCTTCTGCTTTAGCCTTTGCTGCGGCAGCGGCTTGAGCACGAGCTTCGGCCTCAGCTTTTTGCTTGTCAGCAGCTGATTTTGCTTGGCGCGCTTTTTCTAAAGCCGCTTGACGTGCTTGTTCAGCAGCTTCTGCTTTTTTCTGTGCTTCAAGTGTTTGCTTGGCTTGACGCGCTTTTTCAGCATCAGCAGCCATCATTGCGGCAGCAGCAGCAGCGGCTTCTTTTGCAGCTTCTGCTTGATTCACTTGAGCTTGTTCCGTTGGTGTCGAATCCGTCGGAATATTTGGAGCTTCTACATCTGGTTCAGCGGTTTGCTCAGTCTGGTCACTTTGATGTGTGTCAGTCGTTTCAGCTGAGTCGGTTTGAATCAAAGGTTCTGCCAAAGGCGGAATATCTTCAGGTTTGACCAAAACGGTTTTAATACGTTTAGGTGGTTCTGGTGGTTTACTTAGACCTAGAAAAAGTAAGCCAACAATCGCCACCACATGGACCCCGATGGTAAATCCAAGCGCTATTGCTTTTTCTTTAGATTGTGGCTTGTTTAAATCTTTCATAACTTACTTTATCGGTGCGGTCAGTAATCCAACTTGCGTTAAGCCTGCATCTTGAAGGGCAGACATGAGTTTCATGACTTCACCATAAGGACGCTGTTCACTACCATTAATCAAAACAGTTAAATGTTTTTTATTGGCTTCGGCTTGTTTTTGAGATTCAGTCAAAATGGTTTTTAACTCATCAATGCTGAGATCATGATCAGGTTGATCTTGATATTGCAAAGAAATTTTCCCATCTTGTTTCAATGTTACGATCGCAGGACGATCTTCTGACTGAATCGGGCTGTTACTTGCTTGAGGCAGATCAACTTTAACACCTGTAGTGATCATTGGTGCTGTGACCATGAAAATGACCAATAGCACCAACATGACATCAATGTACGGTACGACATTCATATCACTTTTCAGTGGTTTTTTGATTCGCTCAAAGCGTCCAGAACGTTGGATTGCCATTATTCAGTTTCCTGTGTTGAACCCACAGATTGACGTTGTAATAGCGCCACCATTTCTTCACTGAACAAGGCACGATCAGAATAAACTTCTTCACCTTTAGCAGTGTAGTGGTTAAAGGCCAATACAGCAGGAATTGCTGCAAATAAACCAATCGCAGTGGCAATCAATGCTTCAGCGATACCAGGAGCAACAGTTGCAAGCGTCACTTGATCAACTTTAGCAAGACCGATAAAGGCATTCATAATGCCCCAAACTGTACCAAATAAACCCACATAAGGTGCAACAGAACCAATACTCGCAAGAGTGCCAATACCTTGTTCAAGACGACCTTGATCACGGCTTAAACCGACACGTAAAATACGTTCAGTACCTTCGATGCTGGCATGTGGTTCAGCATGGCGTTTTTTTAATTTTAAAAATTCACCCAAACCTTGATAAAAAATATCTTCTAAACCTTCACGTTTAGAGTTGAGCTGAGCATTATTATAAAGAGTATTGAGCTCAGCTCCTGACCAGAACATTTTCTGGAAATGTTCATCGCCTTTTTGCGCTTTCTTATAGCTCATATGTAACTTGGCAATCAAATACCAACTATATAACGAAGCCAATAACAGCAAAAGCATGACCAGTTGAACAACTGGACTTGCTTGTAAGATTAAATCAGTAATGTGTAGAGAAGATTCTAATTGTGTTGCCATAGTTACATGTGCCAAATTTTTTTAATCTTGGTCTAATTCCTTACGAATTAGATCACGAATTTCATCAGGAAGTCTGCGGGGTTTCATCTCTGCACTAATACATGCGAGTTCAACCTCACCAGAAGCAAGCATGATTTCACCACGATAAATATTTTGTTGCAATACAAAAGATGTCGCTTTACACGAAACTACACTTGCTGTAACAGTAATTAAGTCATCCATGAGTATAGGGCGACTATATTTCAAAGATATTTTATGCACGACAAAATTATAATCTGCTTGATGCCAATAATGATCTACTCCTGATGCACGTAGCCATTCAGTACGTGTGCGCTCCATAAAACGGATATGATTGGCGTGGTAAACGATACCGCCTGCATCAGTATCTTCGATATATACGCGGATCTGGAATTTAAAATTATTCGCCATATTGAATGTCCATTTTTTGCACATGTGTGAATTGAACCGATATTTCAATCAGAAAAATTGAAATGATTTAGGTTCCATAAATCGGTTGGCAGTTTAGCAATATTGAAAATACTGTCCTATGGCACAACATTTCAAAGATTTTGAAAATATGGGAAATGAATTTTAACTTTGAAATCAAGAATGGATCGTCAGATTGAACACGTCATGTTTGAAAAACGTTCTATGAAAATGTGTACCCAATAAAAAACCCTGATGACTCAGGGTTTCATGATATGCCATTAATGGGCTTCAGGGACAGCCAAGAGGAACTCACGTCTGGCATCTTTATCTGTTTTAAAATCACCGATAAATGAAACAGTACGAGTAGTCGATTCTTGTTTGCTGACACCACGCATCATCATACACATATGTGCAGAATCAATAACCACGGCTACGCCACGAGCTTGAGTTACCTCAGCAACCGCTTCAGCAATTTGCTTGGTTAATTGTTCCTGAATCTGTAAGCGACGAGCAAACATTTCAGTGATACGGGCAAATTTAGACAGTCCTAAAACATTGCCTTCTGGTAAATAAGCAATATGCACACGACCATAAAATGGCAATAAGTGATGTTCACAAAGCGAATAGAATTCGATATTTTTCACTAAAACCATTTCATGATTATCGGAAGGGAAGACCGCATTATTGGTCACTTCTTCCAACGTTTTACTATAGCCAGAGGTCAAATACGAAAAAGCTTTAGCAGCACGCATAGGCGTATCTTTAAGGCCAGGACGTTCGAGGTCCTCACCAACGGCGGTTAAAATATTTGCGTAGGATTGCTGCATTGACATAAAACGTGTTCACTTACACTGATTGAACAAGGACGGCATTGTAGCAGAAAACCAACAAAAATCGGAAATTGACTGATCGCCGTCATTGTTAAAAAGATTACTGTTTAAATTTAGGGTTCTTTTCACTGCGTTTTAGGAGTACTAAAACCGCTCCAGTTCCCCCTTGATTTTCGGGTGCACTGACAAATGCCAATACATCGCGATGCTGTCGTAGCCAGCTATTGACGTAAGTTTTTAAAACCGCATCAGGGCCTTTGCCGTGCACGATTTTAATGACATTTTGATTTTCATCTTTTGCGATTTGAATAATTTGTAAAACCGCAGTACGGGCATCTTCTACAGTACAACCATGAAGGTCAACTGCTTCATACCAGCGTAAATTGCCAGCTTTCAATTCTTCAAAAACTTTATGCTGTAAAGTCGCGATACGATAACTGAGGGCAGCCTGACTCGCCACAGGATTGAGCATGGCTTGGGTATCAGAAAGTTCAGCATCATCAGTTTCACGCGGGCCTTCAGCTGCAGCGCGTTTTGCTAATGTTTTTGCATCAGGTTTACGCACACGACTTTTTTCGACTTTGGCGATGTTGCTGCTGTCGAGTTGTTTTACACCTTGTAAGGCTTTTTTAAACAAATCCAATTCATCATCTTGCTCAGTCTTTACCTGAGCTTTTTTTTGCTCATGCTCAGCGGCAATTTTGGCAGAATGAGGATTGGTAATTTGTTTTTTAAACGCTTTCAAAAGATTTTGCTGTTCTTTTGAAAACGAAGAATCTTGATTACTCATAACTCATACAGTTCAATGAAGGTTTTGATAGACAGAATATTTTAAAGGAAATGGGCATAAGGTGAATGGATATTTTAAAATGTTTTGATCGAAAATATCGACATTAAAAAATAAACAAAACCTTATGCCTTACAGCAAAGCAGGATTAGATAGACTCAGGATGTCCAAATAATGCATTAAACGCCTGATCTGGACGAGCTTGTTTCATAAAGCTTTCACCCACCAAGAAGGCATGAATATCATGATCTTGCATGAGACGAACATCTTCAGGTGTTGCAATGCCGCTTTCTGTCACCAATAAACGTGAAGGATCAAGTAATTTTTTCAAACGAATTGAGTTATATAAATCAACTTCAAAAGTTTTTAAATCACGGTTATTGACACCTAAAAGACATTGATCAGACAATTTCAAAGCACGTTCAAGCTCATCTTCATCATGCACTTCGACCAATACATCGAGATTGTATTCAAAGGCTGTTTTTGACATTTCTTCAAGCTGAGTATCCGAAAGACAAGAAACGATCAATAAAACACAGTCCGCTTCGATGGCACGAGCTTCGATGACATTATATGGATCGACTAAAAAATCTTTGCGGATTGCAGGCAAAGCACAGTGTTTGCGGGCAATAGCAACATTTTCATCTGCACCTTGGAAAAAATCTACATCTGTTAAAACAGATAAACATGCTGCACCCGCTGCTTCATATTGAGCAGCAATTTCAGCAGGATTGAAATTTTCACGAATAATACCTTTGGAAGGAGAGGCTTTTTTGATTTCTGCAATCACGCCCGGGCGTTTCTTTTGCAAAGATTGAGCAAAACCACGTACAGGAGAAGCTGCTTTGGCAAGTTCTTCTACATCTTTTAAGCTGCGTTGTTTTAAACGTAGCTCTAATTCTTCGTATTTACGATCAACAATTTTGCCTAAAATTGTATTTGTGATATCGACCATGATGATGATTCCTGTATAGCTTTACGCTTCGCCATATTCTTTCAAAGTTTTGGTAAATTCAGACAAAATACTCATTTTCTCTAAAGCTTGACCACCGTAAATAATGTCATGCGCCAAAGCGACACCTTGTTTATAGTCTTTGGTTAGACCTGAAACATAGATGCCTGCACCTGCATTTAATGCAATCATGCCGGCAGCTTTTTCACCTTTTGCAGATTTCTTTTTGCCTAAAGCATCTTTGATCAAAGCAAGACTTTCTTCAGAACTATCTACCGAAAGTCCTGTCAAGGTTTGTGACTCAATGTCGACATCTTCTGGATTGATCATCCATTCACTAATTTCGCCATTTTTTAGCTCAGCGACATAAGTTGCAGATGCAAGACTGATTTCATCTAAACCATCTTTAGAATGAACCACCATGACGTGTTCGGCACCAAGCTGTTTTAGTACTTCAGCCATTGGGCGACAAAGTTCACTTGAAAATACACCAATCACAAAACGTTTTACCCCAGCCGGATTCGTAAGCGGGCCGAGGAGATTGAAAATACTACGGAAGCCTAATTCTTTACGTGGAGCTGCCGCATATTTCATTGCTTTATGGTGATTTGGCGCAAATAAGAAACCAACGCCCATTTCACGGATACAGCGTTCAGTTTGATGCATAGACAGGTCAAGATTGATGCCTGCTTTTTCAAGTAAATCAGATGATCCAG
The DNA here is from genome assembly GCF_000368565.1 of Acinetobacter gerneri DSM 14967 = CIP 107464 = MTCC 9824. GTDB lineage: Bacteria > Pseudomonadota > Gammaproteobacteria > Pseudomonadales > Moraxellaceae > Acinetobacter > Acinetobacter gerneri. Next base: position 105,565 of record NZ_KB849539.1, read on the forward strand.
ATTTACTCGAAACACCACGGTTACCATGTTTTGCAATGGTTGCACCTGCTGCGGCGATCACGAAACTTGAAGCGGTAGAGACATTAAATAGGTTTTGACCATCTCCGCCAGTACCTACGATATCGATGAGATATGGAATGTCACTCACATCAATTTTAGTGGCAAATTCACGCATGACACGAGCAGCCGCTGTCATTTCATCGATACTTTCACCTTTAAGACGTAAGCCCATCATCAATGCACCAATTTGTGCATCGGTAGCTTCACCACTCATGATGGTACGCATGACATCTTCCATTTGAGCTTGGGTCAAATGAATGTTTTTTGTAATATTGCTAAGCGCTTGTATAATATCCATTATTTCGATTCACTTAAATTATGCATAGATTTCTAAAAAGTTTTTAAAGATTTGGTGGCCGTGCTGGCTCAAAATTGATTCTGGATGGAACTGCACGCCTTCGATTGGCAATGTCTTATGTTTTACACCCATGATCTCTTCGATTGAGCCATCTGCCTGATTGGTCCAGCAAGTTACTTCTAAGCATTCAGGAATCGTTGCTTGATCAATCACTAGAGAGTGATAACGAGTCGCTGAAAAAGGAGAAGGAAGATTGCTAAAAATACCTTTGTCACTGTGATACATATCCGACAAACGACCATGCATGACCGTTTTTGCGCGAACAATATCTCCACCAAAGGCTTGCCCAATAGATTGATGACCTAAACAGACACCAAGTAATGGGATTTTTCCTGCAAAATGCTGAATGGCAGGAATAGAGATTCCAGCTTCAGAAGGAGAGCAGGGACCAGGACCAATCACCAAATATTTCGGTTGCCATCGCTCAATGTCTTCCAATGTAACGGCATCATTACGGACTACTTTTACTTCTTGGTTTAACTCGCCAAAATATTGGACGATGTTATAAGTAAATGAGTCGTAGTTGTCGATCATAAGAAGCATGATTAATGTAACCCTTTGTATTTTAAAAACAATTAAAATCGAGTGGTAAATCGTACTCAATTCTGTACTCAATATGCCTAAAGTAACCTAAAATAATTAAATAAAAAGCCACCTCATTCGGTGGCTATATTAGCACTGTTTGTCGTGTCTTTTACAATGGTTTGAACATAACTTGAGAACCAATAACTTTTACGGCCATCTTTGAATGGCCGAGTAATAAGACCATCTCTAATTTTACGATCCAAAGTTTCAGGTTCAATATTTAGTAGGTGTGCAAATTCAGCACGACCAATGCGACGCTCATCTTTTTGACTAACCAATTTTTCAATTAAGCTGGTTAAATGTTTTAATGAATCTGATTCAATTTTCAATACACCCATCAACCTTCCTCCTTTTCTTTCATCAAAGCTCGCACTCGATTTAACTCAACTTCAGTGTGAGCAGTACCACCACTATTTATATCTAGATAAAATTGCAGTAAATCCTTTTTATTTTGAAAATCGTACATCTGGATAACGATTCGTAAATCTCGCAAAATCACACGCATCGGCAGATCATTATGCTTGATTCCAAATACTGTTAATTCGCCCTTAATAAATTTACGAATAGCTGTGAGTCGCTGCAATCCATCAACACAAACTGTTTGATCTGGCAGATCACCAGTCAAATCAGTCTCACGCCAAGCGGGATTATTGAAGCAAATAGTTAAGCCGCGTTCATCTACAATTCTGCGAAGTACATTCTCTAAAAAATACACCTGTTGTTGTTCTGTCCAAACATGACCTCTTTGAAAGTCGGGAGTAAAATCAATACCATCTGCACAATATTCACTTTCACCCTGAATCCAAGTTTCAAGATAGTTAAAACCACAGTGGAAATTACGAATAGGGCGCTCAATCGGTTTGATAAGAGCATTAAATTCACTTATTTTCATGCCCTTGCTCCAAACAGTACTGAACGGCTTGTTCTTGTGATGCAAAAAGTTCTTCGATTGAATTAGAAAGATAACAACCAATTGCAAAATTCATAGATTCAAGATCTAACCAGATATCTTTTCCATGTAGAACCACATAATCATCTTCAAAGACCACTTCAGCTCTAATCATGCCCTTGCTCCTGTGCTTCGATCATCATTCGATAAATAGGCGCAAAGTAATCCCTTGTGCTTTCACCCCAGTGGTATGAGCTATTTTCAAGACGGTCAACAACGCAGTCTGGGATTTCTTTTTCTACCAAAACAAACCCTTCGGGAATAGCATGTTCTTTTATCTTTTCCAAACCCTCATAAGCCAAATCAATTAACTTTTCCAATTTAAATTCTGGACTTTCATATCCTTCGCTTTCAAACCCAACTTTGAATTTCACAGATGAAATATCAACATTTTCATTTTCAAGAAGCTTTACAAGAGACTGAATAACCATTGTTGCTGTAATAGCTGTATTTTTAATATCCATCACGCCACCTGCAAATATTTGAATTGTTCATTTAAGAAAACAAGCTCGTACTGCTGAGTAGCTTGAGCATTTAGTGCATCAATAAATCCTCTACCATTGTTTAAATACTGCTTCAGAAACATAGCAAAACGATCGCTACAGTGGTCATTCATTAAATAGCTTTCAGCAGTTTTGCCATCACAATGAATTTTTGCAACATTCTTACTTTTATGAAGCACCACACAATTTTTTTTAATTTCAGAAATATAACCGCCGTTAAACATCCAAAACATAAACGGCGTACACAAGTTGTGAGGGAGGTGTTTAGTTTTTGACATTATTCATCATCCCATGGCATACGATCATCCGCAGCAAGACTGATTTCAGTGCGTCGCTGATTAACATAGCTCATCAATCGATCTTGAATAACAGGATCACATTGCTGTACTTCAATAACTTTTGAGTCTAATTCTTCAAGAGTCTGACAATTATTTATGCGACACATCAGGCTTGATTCTGATTTTTCAGGTGGGTTGAGTTCGGCTAATCGCTTATGAATAGCATCAATTAAAGGCTTACGCTGTTCTTCGGTCCACGATGTTGTATATCTATATAGTTTATTTGCTTCATCGGGTGTGTTGGCTTTTGCAGCACAATCTAACAATTCAGTAAGTTGCTTTTGATACTGATCCTCCTGGTCTTTTTCGATCAAAGATCCAGTTATTAAATTATCTTCAACTACATCAATAGAACTTTGTTCTTCAATGATACTGGCTTGCACCTCAGTTTTTTTACGAGAAGCACGTTTTTTAGGTTTGTCATTAAAACCATCCTTAACTTCGATCTCGGTAATCATATTGCCGAATGTTTTTCCAAAAGCTTGCAGTTGTAGCTTCGCATTTTCTTCATCAAGCTGAGCAAAGCCATTGGCAACACTTAAGCAAATATCGCCGTGCTCACTGTCATATTGAGTACGCAAAATACACGTAGGCATGACAATATAAATTACTTGGCCACTTTTTAAATCGTGTGGTTCTGCAGGTTTTGTAAATTGAATTCCTGCAAGCTCAGTCATTTCAATTTTTATGCAAAATTCATAATGAGGTGTAAAAAAGACTGTAGCAGGGACCTGATCTAGTGTACTGAAATCTGGATCGGCATGAAGTGATCCATCACCCGCATATCTACACAAAACCGTTTTACCCGCTTGAACTGCTGAGATTGCTTCTTGTGCTGAAATCATATTATTCATATTCTTATCCTTTTAATGCTTTAACTAAATATGGATCCAAGTCAGGTTGTTTTAACAGCCACTCAATATACGAATCTGGAAGCTCATCAATGAGTTCACCTTTATGCTTTCCAAAAGTCATTCTTTTAGGAATACGTGCTATCTCAGACATTTGATAAAGCGAATTCATGTCTTTGATGCCAAGCTTTTCAACTAATGCTTGTAAAATTACACCAGTGAAATAAATATCAGCCTTTGCGTTGTGTGCGTGTCTCAAATGTTTACGTGCAACTTCTTTGTTTTCCATAACGTAGTAATAACAAGCTGATAGTGCATGAGAGTCCAATTTATCCCATGCCATTCGTGCTAATGCCAAGGTACAAATACCTTTGACATTTACGTCGTGGTCACATCGTTGAACGGCGCGAATGTCGTAATCAATGTTGTGGCCAATTAAAACCTGAGTATCAGCAGGCAGGCGGAATGTGTCATAACTTGGTTTATCTGCAATGTCGTTTTCAAGAATATGATGTGTAGCCATTGCGCCATATTTAATCGGTTCAGGACTTGAAAAATATTCATCAAACACCTGATCTTGCATGATCACTAATACACCTTGCTCGAATGAGCAGGGTGTGTAAGCGATTTCAATCGGAAAGCCTTCTAAATCGTGAGTTTCTGTATCTAAGATAATTGCGTTCATGCTGTAGCCATCTCCGATTTAGCTAAGATTTCAAGTTCATTTTTTACTTCTTGCAAATTTGCAGATTCAATTTGGGTGAGGGCATCTATGCCAAGATGTTCACAAACTGTCTTTACATCCAAGCCACGTTCATCAATGAATGCTTGGAGTTCGTCGCGTTGAGTGTCTGTGATTCCCTTGAACTGAGGCGGGTTAAACCAGCGTTTTTTCTCTTTATCAAAAGTGCATTTCATTTCATGTGCTTGTAATTGAATTGCATGCCACATTTCTCTGCTGTATTTGTGTTCACGATCTAAAGACTCAGTTAATTGGTTTAAATCACCAGCATGATTCGCTTCTTTACAAGACTGTTTTAAGTTACTTAAATCTGCTTGAGCTTTAATTTCTGCAGCTTGAGCAGGTGTTAATGTATTGATGTGATCCTTGGCTTGTTTCAATAGATCAGCTAGAAAAGTAGGCGAGTTCGTCATGTCTGGTACGGCGACCTGACCATTGCAAATTTCTGCACCGCTATCAGTTTTATATGTATAACCAAGGCGACCTGAATTTTTAGCATGATGTGTTGTGGATGGATTAAACAAAATAGTACGGATCGTATCGCCGTTTTGATCAGTTGTTGAGTGTAAATAACCCATTACATCAGCCATGCGATAAAGTAGATTTCTATTTTTCCCTGCAAGGTCTGGACGATAAACTTTTAATTTTTCTTTACCTGCTTCTTCCTCTACCGCATGTGCAATAAATACAACATCTTTGCCTAAGGATTGCCATTTACGAACCATATTCATAAATTTAGTACCTGCTAAACCTTGAGCTTTTAAAGTCAAAGTCTTATCTCGTTGCAGATTGTCCCTATTTTTAGAAAGCTGATCTTTAATTGCATCAAGCATTGCACCAACAGTATCCGCAACTATCGTATTGTAATTGTTATAAAAATCATCCTTAAGATTTTCAAGATCAAACCAACTATCAATACGAACAATGGTTCCACGTCTAAGTTCTGCAGAAACACGATGTTGCCCTTTATCAAAGTCAAAAATAACTGGCTTACTCGCAGTGTGAGCAATCGAACTTTTACCTAGCCCTGGGTCTGTGTAGAGGTAACAAATAACGCTTTCAACGAGTAACGTTTTTTCAGGTGTAAATATTTGAATAGACATCACACAGCCTCCACTTCAACAAGTTGATTTTTCTCGATGTAGCCACGAATTAGCTCTTTGATCTGAACAACATCGTTGTAAACAGTGAAATCACGGTACTGATTACCATTGATGTCTGTAGTGTTTTCAATCGTAAGCTGATTAATATCAACAGCTGTAAATTCAGAACCTGGTACGCCGTAGCTGTCTTTATGCGCTGAATAATCAAATGAAACCTGAACTCTAAAATCATCAAGCTTGATCACAGCAATACCAGTGGATTTAGAAGTAATTTCAATAGACTGAACACCAACAACATATTGATCAGCAGGAGATGATTTGGTAGTTGGCGTATATTCCGTTGTAGCAAACGGCTTAAAGCTCATTGCTAAAACACTAAGAGTTACAGCAGTAACACCAAGTGTTAGCTTTGCGCTATTGATTGGATTTAGTTTTGCGTTCATAATTCACCTGTAGTTTTGAAAAAGCACATTTGATTTAGCGGTCGGTGTGCTTTTTTGTTGTCTTCATGAAAAATATTAAACCAAAGATTTAACTTTTGCGCAATAGTTTTTTAAACCAAAGATTGAATTATTTTAAATTTAAGATTTAATATGCTATAACAGACAAAAGAAAACCCGACAGAGGGTTGGGTTGGCGGGGTTTATTGAGATGAAAATCATTCAAAATCGCAAAGAATGGCGCTATGAAGCAACTTTAAAACTTATTGAAGCAGGACGATTAAATGTAATTGATGCGATTAGTGAAACCAAAGAGTTGGAAAAATATGTATTTCAAGATGATTTTATTGTAGAAATCAAGAATAAAGATCAGCGAGATGCCCTTGAAAATCTGATCAAGAGCATGGATCAATCTGATTAATCAAAAATTGTTGATTTATTAGATTTTTTAATTTCTTCGAGCTCTACAGCCTCTTGGGATATATTTTTTAGGGATTCGTCGTATATGACCACCCATAATGCTGGGTCGGTAATATCAAAAGAACTCTCATGCTTTGATCGCTCATTAATAATTGCTTTGGTAAGCTCTAACGCTAGGGCTTCTATAATTTCAGGTTTCATATTTTCTCCGATATTTATGTAATTAAGATCAATGTTGGCACAATGTCTTAAATGCATAATATCAGGGAACATATGGTTTAAAAAAGAAAACCCACACAAGGCGGGTTATATGGAGTTTGTTAAGATGAGTAAAGGTCAGGAAAAGTTATTAAAAATATTTGTTTGGTCTACAGTCATATTAAATGCAGCTACATTGATCTGTATATCTATAATTGCTAAACGCTTATCATCTTAGCGAAATATAAATTGAAATAATAGCAGCGATAGCTGCAATACAAGCAACAATAAAAGTAGGGATAATAGTCCAGTGTGGTTTGCTGGACTTTTTTATTTGTCTTGAAGTTAACTCATAACTTATAGCTTGTAGAAGTGGTGCTGGGATGATTCCGCTTTGGCCTTCACCGCTTAACAGCATCATTAACTCGTCATCTGAAAGCTGTTTGATTTCTTTTAGCGTTAATTTAACTTTGGGAGGTCTATATTCTTTAGCGGAATCAGGAATAACTACTTTAGGTATCTTATACATATATTCTCTACCGATCAATTCTAAAGTCCTGTGCCGGGTTCGCAGTTTTAATTTTTTAATTCCGGCGAATTCGCCATAATTAAACAGAATACTTCTCTAAAAACTCATCCAACCATCCCTGTGCCAGATCAAGATTAGTTATATCAGTCAGCTTTAAATTAGTACCCTCGGCTTCGTTAAAGCCCTCAATAATGGCTTCAAAGATATTCACCTCGCTGATGACTTCACGCGCTATATCTGCTGCGTCATAGCTTTGCTTAGCCTTTTTGAGTGATGCTATTTGCTTTTCAATACCTTCACCGATTTTAGCTAACGCCAATTTAAATTCTTGGCGATTAATTGTTAGCGCCGTTTTAGATTTATTGAGTGTTGCGATCATAATATTCTCATTTATATAATAAATTTTAATTAACAGTTCGCTGGAATTGATGATCTATATCTCACCATCAAATGTGTGAGAAACGTATTTACCGATAATACCAATATGCTCCAACTGATCTGCTTCAACAATCTCGCGCTGATACTGCGGATTATCACTATCAATTATCAAAGCACCATCAAAACGGCGAGAAAGCCTCTTTATTTTCAATTCATTGCCGTAACGAATAGCATAGACTTTTCCAGATTGAACTTGTTCAAGTGTGTTGATGGATTTATCAAGCATCACAACACTGCCACTTTTAATGTTTGGTTCCATGCTGTCCCCATCAATATCAACAGTCATTAGATTTTTTGGGGAAATCTTTTTCTTATGAACCCAACTCAACAAATGGGCAGATCCAATATCCCTTTGACTTGGTTCATAAGCGGCTAAGTGACCATTTCCAGCTGAAAACTTCACCTCAACATGAGGAATAATTACATACTTATCAAGGTCCAAGTCATCAGGAGATTCCCATGTAACAACAGGTGTACCTTCATTTTGTTGAGAATTTTCAGAACCATTACCAGTTAATAGCCACCCAGCATCAACATTTAAGAGATCTGCTAGCTTTTCAACAGTCTCCCTACCAATTTTCCCCTTTTTCCAATTGGAAGCGGCTTGAGCTGATAAGCCGATCTTCAATGCAGCAGCAGACCATTTGATATCTGCTTTATTAAGAGCTAACTGTATACGATCAACTATAGTTTCCATGGGTAACAACATTAATAAACCTTTAGTTTAAAATTTTAATTGAATTAAATAAAAATAGAAGCAATCGTGAATTGAATTTAAATTAAACCTATGATTTAATTTAGTGGTGTTAAATAATTAGAGAGATTTAATTTGAATCCTATTAAACATGCCTTTGATGCAGTAGGTGGGCGAACTAAAGCTGCATTATTACTAGGTCGCTCGTATATGGCGATGAGTAAGATGGAAAAACGTGGATTATTACCCAGAACCGAGTACACAGGTGAAACCACGTATGCCCAGATTCTGGCAAGCAATAGTGATGGAGCTTTTACAGCGCAATGGCTATTAGAGAAAGCCAAGCCAGATACATCCGTCAGCAAGGAACAACCATGAGTCTCGAAAAAGAAGATCTTCGTATGAAGATGCTCCCAGACATGATGGAGCGTTTGCGTTTGATTGCAGATGTTTACGGGAAAGATTATGCACATCAATCAGTCATCCTATTAGAAAAAGCGATCATGGGTGAATTTCATGAAGTTAGCTTAATGCTTGAAAGAGCAAATAAAAATAGGAAGAAAAGGGAAAGTTTGGGATTGGTAGGGCAAGTTAAAGCAAGCGATCAATCTCAAATTTTAGACATTAAAAAAGCCTGATCGCAGAAATCAGGCTTTTAGTAATTCATAACGAGGTAGAAATGAATATGAAATCAAATTTAGCACAACACCCATGCACAAACAAGTGCCCGAATTTTAAAGAAGAGCAGTGTAATACGTGCTTGGTGCCAGAAAACGCACAAAACGCCGTGACTGAAACTGTGAACCAAAAATTTATCAAGGGCGATGTCATCGTATATATAAGCCATATCAAATTCGATGATCTTGAAGTGGTTGAGGATTATCAGCCAAATGACCACTACTGGCTTGAATGTGGTCAATGTGTGCATGAATCATGGATTCGGACTGCAACGGTAGCTGAATTGGATGCCAATCGCCGTTTAACAGATGCAGAACAAGCATTAGCGGAGGTTTCATGACTACAAATCAATACTTCCAAAAAGCTCCAGAGCATAAACAGATCCAGTGGACGCAATCTTGGTATGAACCAGCATTGAAATCATTAAATGGAATTTTAGATGTTCGCCGTACAAATTTACGCAAAATCAAACGTGATGAAAATCAAGCGGCAATCACACGTGACGAGTTTATTGAAATTTTAATAAATGACCATCGCATAACTGTCTATCAAGCTGGTGAAATCATTTCGAGTTTATTGCGTGCTGGCAAAATTTTAATGTTTGGTCGTTTCATTCAAATGAATGAAGAGGTGATATCTCATGAGTAAATTTGTACCTAATTCATTCATGGTCGCCAATGCATTTGTAGATGAGGCTATGAATAAAATTAGTGATGCATCTGTGAAAATCTATTTATTGATCATCCGAAAGACACGTGGCTGGACCAAGGAAAGTGATGCACTTTCTTTACGTCAGTTGGAAAGTTTATCTAAGAAGAGCCGACCTACTGTCATTAAGTGTTTAACAGAACTTGAAGAAGTAGGTTTGATCAAAAAACATCATCAATCAAAATATGGGAATATTTTCTCACCTGTTGATAATTACGATATTGGAGAGTTGATTAAATTTCCATCTAAAAAGATATTGGTTAAGGCACTTATTTTGTTCAAAAAAGAGCTGGTTAAAAATTTTTACCACTTTGGTTATGGTGAAAAAATAGCTCAAAAACCAGTCGAATTTTACTTAAATATTGGTGGTAAAAAATCTTTACTGGTTAAAAATTTTTACCACTTTAAAGCTGTGGATAACTTTCCAATGTGGTCAATTTTTTTTACCGCTAAAAATGGCAAGTGGTCAAATATTTTAACCACAGGTGGTAAAGATTTTTTACCTCAAGTGGTAAAGAATTTTAACCCACAAAGTAACACTATCAAAAGACACTATCAAAATAAAAAAAATTGGCTTTCTTTTGAAAATTTAAAATCTCAAATTATTTCTGCCAATACTTCGGTAAATGCTGACGAGATTTTGAACGCTTCGTGGTTTAAACGTGAGCTGGAACAATTTGAAAATTACAACGCTGAAAAGAATCATTCTGATGAAATGATGATTTACTTTTTTGCAGATTGGTTAATCAGAGCATATTTGAAATACGAAAAATATAATTCTGCGAATTCTCAAGGACAATTTTCAAAATCACCTGTAGGTGAATCAGTTGGTAATACCAATTCTGATTTTCTAGTTTTTGCATCACCAAGTCAGATGTACATGTTTGCGAACAAACTTGCTCGACATCCTGAAGTTATCAGCAAGTACAGCACTGCAGGTGAATCATATGAAAATCTTGCTGGCCGCATTGCTGCAAAACTATCAGATCCAGCAGAACGTCAAAACTGGAAATCATATCTTGCTGACGTAGGTTTTAAACCTAAGGGCAAGGGAGAGGCGGCATGAAATACGGTTCAGTATGCTCAGGAATTGAAGCTGCTACAGTCGCATGGCATGGGCTTGGATGGCAACCAGAATGGTTTGCAGAAATTGAAAAATTCCCTAGCCAAGTTTTAGCTCATCATTACCCTGAAACACCAAATTTAGGCGATATGACTGAAATTGCAAAAAAAGTAAAAAACAATGAAGTGGAAGCACCAGATATTTTAGTCGGCGGAACACCATGCCAGGCATTTTCTGTAGCAGGGTTAAGAAACTCATTAGATGACGATCGAGGACAATTAAGCCTTGAATTTGTGAGATTAGCGAATGAAATTGATTCAGCAAGACTTATTCGAGGACTTGAGCCAACCATTATCGTTTGGGAAAACGTCCCTGGTGTGCTTAACACCAAAGACAATGCTTTCGGATGTTTTTTGGGAGCATTGTCAGGCGAGGGGTGTGAGTTACAACCGACAGGGAAAAAGTGGCCAAACGCTGGTTGTGTGTTTGGACCACAACGACAAATCGCTTGGAGAGTCCTTGATGCTCAATATTTCGGACTCGCACAACGACGCAAGCGTGTGTTTGTTGTCGCAAGTGCTAGAACAGAATGTGTCGCCAAAATATTATTTGAGCGCAAAAGCATGTCTGGGGATATTGCGTCGCGCAGAAGCCAAAAAGAAAGTACTGCCAGAAGTGGTGTTTCAAACACTCTCAATGCAAGCAAAACTGTTAGCGGAAAGCGAATAGTACCGCCGTTGCTTGCATCGCATGGTCAAAAAATGTGGCTTGGCAATCAAGAGGCATTTTGTGGTGATTATTACATTAAACATGCAATCGGTGTGGGTGGATGCAATTCTAATGCAACAATAATACCTGAAACATCAGCAACACTTCTGAGTAATAACGATCGTGGTTATGTAATAAAAATTTTCGGCATCCAAGGCAATATCATTGGCAGAAACATCAATGCAGGCGGTAATGGTATTGGTTTTAAAGAAGAACAAGCACCAACACTCACATCCACGGATCGTCACGGTGTTGCACTATGTGGCACGTTCAATGATGCATTGCGTGATTTATCCGTAAATATCGCACCTACTTGTAGAAGTGGTGGCAAAGGTGGTGGACCTATAAGACACGCCGTGTTTGAACCTGCGTACGCAATGATAGCAGACACAACGCCCAAAATATCAAAAGAAATTAACGGCACTCTGCGCTCAAGCGGTGGCGGTGGAATAGTACCATCAAGCGTGACTTATCAATCAATTGCACGTTATTTAACTGAAATTGAATGTGAGCGTTTACAAGGCTTTCCAGATAACTACACAGGCATACCAGGTGCATCAAAAAGCAATCGTTACAAGGCATTAGGCAATTCTATGGCTGTTCCAGTTATGCAGTGGATTGGTAAGCGCATTAATGAATTTTTTGCAGACGTGGAAAGCGTAGGGGGTGGGGTGTGAATAAAGAAAAATTACTTTTCAACATTATGACTTATGAGGAAATGATGAGCCTGCGTAAAGCCTATAACTACGGTGTTAGAAATTTCAAAACACGTCAAGCCAACACAATTTACATGAAGTACAGAAAACAGCAGATGAAAAATAAGGTGGCTCTATGACAACGATAAATAACCTGATAGATCAAGTCGGCGGTATTGAGAAAGCGATAGAGATTGTGAGTGGGGCGCCTGATAAGACCGCTCTTTATTACAGTGATGAAGATGGAGACCTTGTTTATTTTAGAGATGGTGATTATTTCGATAATGATTACGGTGATTGGTTTGAAATTTATTTCATGATGCCTGAGTTGAAATCACTAAACGACCTCCGCACCGCCATTGCTTTACATGGTGAAGATCATGAATAACAAAGACTTTTTGATCTGTCTATTACTAAGCACTTTCGTATTTTTCGCAGTCAAGTTCTTTTGGAAGTGGGTGAATGGTGGCTTCAACAATATCGCTGTCAGAGAGTGGCTAAATCGCGGGTTTTTGTTTGGCCTTGGGTTTTCGATTGCCCTAGTTACTGTGATTTTGGTTTTTAAATTAATTGCAGGTAATTGATGACCAGTATCTCACTCGCTGACTACAAAGCGAAATATGCAAAACCACGGCGTAAAACAACACGCCGTGCATCAGTTAAAAAAGAACGTGTTGTAAGTGAAGGAGAGGCAACACTAATACAGCATTTACAAGCATATCGAATCGAATTTGAGCAAGAGTTTCAATTCAATAAGGGTCGCAAATGGAGAGCAGATTTTTATTTAGTTGGCACCAATATTTTAATTGAAGTTGAGGGTGGGATCTGGAGCAATGGTAGGCATACAAGGGGAAAAGGGTATTTAGGGGATATGGAGAAATATAACTCAGCAACGATGCTGGGTTATTCGGTGTATAGATATAGCACTGAGCAGGTTAAAAGCGGTAAAGCGATTGAAGAAATTAGACGGTTATTGGCAAGGTGATAGTTATGAATATGGCGGCAGATAAAAAACATTTTTCAGTTGCAATTAACTGGGCAGAAAAACCAATAGAATGGCATTTAGAGCAATACGGATCATGGTTGTTATTAGATGATCATTATATAGGCTGTTTAGGTGCATCTAGCGTATTAGGGCATCTAATTGATACGGCTAATGGTGTGGTAGTTGATAAGCGAGAGCGTGTTGCGCCGTTGTGTAAAATCAATGATTCTCATGCAGACGCAGTAAGTGATATGCTTGAAAATATTATAAAAAGTGAAAATTTAAAAGTAAGAAAGTGGTTAAGGATTGTAGTCATGTTTTATGTAGAATTTAAAACAGAACAAACCATAGCTAAAAAACTAGGTATCTCTGAATATGCGGTTACTCGAGATAAAATGCTTGGTTTGGTTCGACTGGCTACTAAGTATAAATTTAAAAGTCGTATCATAGGGGCTTGAAAGTCAGGGTGCATTATGGCATATTTCTGCTATAGTGGACGAAGTTATGGTAATCCACACAGTTTTTAAGAAGCGCAATATGGACTCACAAGACCTATTAAAGCAGTTAAATGATTTAGTAAAGCTTTCTGATGAGTTTCCAGAGCAGGCAATGGAACAAGTTGAGGACTTTAAAGTTCCCAAAGAGTTTGAACCAATCTTAAAGGCTGTTAAGGAATATGTTGAAGTGAAATATGGTGATCTTTATGAGTTTCTTGTAAACTTACATAAAGATCAGTAGTTGCTTTTCCTGCTTCACTCCAATGGGCAGGTTTTTTATTCAGTTTATATACCTGCAATTACCCCTTATTGTGGGTATTTTTTTGGAATATAAGATAGTTAAATGGTTAGAGTAAAACGATCAACAAATAATAAGCCTTTCTTAAGGAAAAGTGATCACTCATTTGTTTGGGTGGCTTCTTTTTTATCTTATGTACAAAAAAATAAAAGATGGGGTTATGCTAAAGTTCAAAAAATATTAGCAGATGCTTATTCAAAAGATCGTGAACATATGTATTCTACATTGCAGAAATATATGGATGAAGATTAATTGGTTTTGAATATGTTTAATTTTATATACCCACAACCCATAAGTGGGTATTTTTTTTGCATAAAGATGTTGAAAATATTAATTTTTTAGGTCAATATGAGAAACTTTCTCAATTGAAGTTTAATTGTGAATTTGTTGACAGCTCGGAAAGACGAGTAAAAGCTCACTTTTTAGTGGGCTTTTTTTGTTGCCTCAACCCTTGGCATTGGTTTACCACCAGCACATCATAGGGGCGTAAAGGGTTAGACTGGGTTTTATTAGCCTAATCACACATCCGCTTGTATGTGGTCGAGCACAAGCAAACAGAGTTACTTGTCAAGCTCTTAAATGTTGATAAGCGCTTTATTTGGTCAATAAAGTGATAGAAAGGGTGCGGAGTTTGATGTAAGCATAAACACTACCCTTGGATTGACCACCTAAAAAGAGGCGAGTATTTACTTGGGATTGGCGACCTCTTAACGCATACAGTAGCCATTACAAGAACCGTGTGTTACTCAGCCCAGCTATTCATTTTGGATGGTTGGGCTGTTTTAATTAGGTTAAATTTAACAGGTGATTTATGGAACATACAAAAACCCGGGTTTCTGTAGAGATAGATGATGATCTTCAGTATTCTTATTTTAAGAAATCTGGTGAAAAAGGCGGTGTTGCTTCGCTAGATTTAAAAGTATTAAAATATGTAGAAGCTCAACTGCAAGAATCGCTTCTACATATTCAAAGTCTAATTAACCACAAGTGAGCTCTTTGTTTAGGCTACTTATCACAGCATTCCAGCTTAATGTTCTAAAAAAAGGGTGCCATGGTTGTGGCGCTATAAAGTACATACTCCCACCATGTAGCCAAACTGGAACAACCGTTCCTGCTAAACCAGCACTTGATGCGCAAGATTGTAGTGCATTTTTGATTCCTGATTGTTCATCACTTGTCTTGTGATGAAAGCTACTATCCAGTGGGATAATAATCATTTGTTGCCCCTGTTCTTTAACATGTGCAATTTTATATTTACTCATTAACAAGCCTTTAATTTCTATGATGAAGATTGAAGTTTTTGCGAAGTTAAGTGAGCTGTCTATTAAACATTCTGGTAATTGTTTTTTAAACCGCCTCAACGGTGGTTTTTTAATGCCTAGAGGAGAGTGGGATGCAAAACCAACACCAAAAAATCAAAGGTTATCGTGACCTATCTCAAGAAGAAATCGACTTGATGAATGAGATCAAAGCAATTGGTCCACAAGTCCAAGCTGTTATTGAGAAAGTTCAAAACCACATTTCGACACAGCGTTATAACTGTAAGTGTGATGCTGGTCAGCAAGTTCATGATTTAGATGAATGGGATCGTCTTGAATCTGCAACACCTGAACGTTTTGCTGCTATGGCTAAGACAGATTTTCAAACAGGTTTAATGTATTTGGTTCGTGCGGTTGCTCAACCAACAACGTTCTAACCTTTCGTTACGTTTCCTTAGCCCCGAAAAAAAGGGGGGTATTTTGTCAGGTGAAATATGACAAACAGAGTTCAAGCAAAACAAGAATTAAAGCTCTGTACTGATGAGCTTTCTAAATATCAGATATTGAGTAGAACAGGATTGACTCGTAATGAGATGTTAGCAATAGATGGTATCATGATTAAGTTGAAAGAGCGTATCAAGAATTTGCGTGAAGCACTTTATGTTTGAGTCTCGTGCGACATTATTTAACGTAGCTTTCCTCGAAGTGAGTTACAAATTCTACTGGAATGTGGTAGATGAAAAACATTGACCGAAAAATAACAATCTAATATAGTTGCAATAAATGAGATGCTACTAGAATCAATTTATGAAACGATTGATTTAATTGAGAATATTATGCGTATTTATCCTGCATTGAAACAAATACCAGATTTTGTTCAAAAAAACGGGAAGAAAAATTTAACTCAAGCTACTATTAATGAGCTTAATGTTTTAATTCGTGATTTATGCAAAGTCAGTCCGCAGGATAAAGCACGCGCATTTAATAGGGTTGGTTTGATCTATACTTATCTTAATGATTTTGAAAAAGCTAAAGATTATTACTACGAATCATATAGCTTGGATCATGATGAAAATGTTTATGTGAATTACTTAATTACCCTGCAACGTTTAAATCAAATTTCTCTAGCATTTGATGAGGCTTTTTCCTTTCTGGATATGAATCTCAATAATAAGGTTGTTTTTAATTCACTACTACAAATGACTTGTAAGTATCCCTCTCAATTCCGATTGAATAAATTATATGAATACAGGAATTTTCAAACAGAAAGCTTGGATTTAAGTGAGCAATATGATCAGCTTCTCAACGGTTTAGTTGAGGATATTAGTGTACTCAGCAAATACGAAATTGATTTAGAATATTTTGAAAGATATATGACACTAGCTGTTGAAGTTGTTAATTCTGCATTTAAATGTAAATTAAATATAGAAACCTTTGATAATGAAGAAATTAATCAATTTGTTATTTGTGTAGGAAGCCAGTTTTTCAATATTGAAGATATAGTTTATTTAAACCAAAAATTTGAATCCAGTCTTCATATTTTGGTTAATGAGGAAGAGTTGAGTAAGGATCAATATTTCGATCATTTAACAAAAATATCCTTGGTTTTTGCTTCTATTCATCCTGACAGTATGGTGGCTGCCTAAATGGATCACAAAGATTTTTTTTATCAAGGGATTTCGATAAATTTAGATTGTAGCAATCCTCCTAAAGAGGTTGTTATTAGGAATGCTATTGGAAGGATGTATTATTATATCTATCACGAAGCCTTAGTTTTTATTCAAAATAATGATTTTTTATCTTCTATTTTTAACGATGAATTATTTAAAAATAAAAACCCAAGCTCACACATGCGCCTAGTGAATACCTTTTCTGAATACGCTAGAATTAGCCAAGATCTTAAGTATGGTTCCATCTCAAGGTATATTGGTAGTTTGCATTCATTGCGTTGTTTATCTGATTATAATTTAACTAAGGTAGTTAAAGAAAATGATTTCTTTAGTTTTTTAGCTAATTTAGAATCCTTGAAATTAGAAATTGCAAAAATTAATTCTGATTTCTTTAGAGTCGATACTAAGTTAAAGTCTGAAAGTATTACTCAAAGCACTACAAATATTGGACAAATTGTGGTTAAGAAAAAACCTTCCTTGCGAATACTCGAATAACTTTATAATTACCTCCCTCGGGAGGTTTTTTATTATTAGGTGAGCTATGGAAATTGACCAATACAAACAACTGACCAAGAAGTCTGAAATTAGAAGAAAGCCTAGAACTAAACCATTACCGAAAGCTACAGAAAAATATTTAGAAGCTGAAGAAACGTTGTTTCAAGAATTAGAAGAAAATCTCATCGGTTATCGCCGTAAATTTCAATTTGAATCTACAAGAAATTGGCGGTTTGATTTTTATATTGTGAAGTTAAATCTTCTTATTGAAATCGTGGGTAGCCCGTGGGCTGTTGGTCGTGGTGGCAAGAAGATAGCAAATTCTTTTAATAAATATGATTTGGCTGAAGATATGGGCTATAAGATTGAGCGGTTTCATCCGGATTCGATTCTTTCAGGTCATGTGATTAATTGGATTAAAGAACAATTAGAGAGTTCAGAAAATGGAACAGATCAGACCATTTCCACCAACAGACTTGATAGATCAAGCTGAGGAAGAGGAAGCGATTCGCTTGGCACCTGCAGCGGATCTAAAAGAATGGGTGATTGCGAATTGGCTTACTGTTGGTGGTCACTTACACAATCCTGATCATGACCATATTGCCGAGCTACTTCACGATGATGAAACCTTTTTATCATTTGCATGGGCATCGAGTGCCGCCGTGGCTAAAAAGAGAATGGTATTAGGTCAATGTGAAAAAGTGATGTTCAATCAAGGTGGATGGAAGAAAGCACGACAAGAACAACAGATGCGTGATTGGTTTGGGTTTGTACCAGTGTATCTCATTACAGTTAATGCGAGTTTCTGTGAAAACTCGAATGATGTTGAGTTTTGCCGTTTGATCGATCATGAGCTATACCACATTGGTGTAGAACGTGATGAAGATGGCGAAATCATTTATAGCGATCATACTGGCTTGCCTAAGCATTACTTGGCTGGCCATGACGTGGAAGTGTTCTTCGGTGAAACCAAGCGTTGGGGCGCAGATGCAAATGTTAAACGATTATTGGAAATCGCAAAGAATGCGCCGTTTGTATCTGAAAAAAATATTGCAGCGTGCTGTGGGAACTGTGTAATCAATTGAGCCAAAAGGCTCTTTTTTTTGCCTGCTTCCTTGATGGGCCTTGATGGATTTTGATTTATGGCAAAGCTAAGAAAAGCCGAGCAATTCTATATTATTCGGTCACTTGCACAGTTCATGACACCCACTGAGGTAGTAAAAGACATCAAGGAAAAATTTAACATTGATGTATCACCTCAGCAGGTCGAAGGGTATGACCCAACCAAGGTGGCAGGTCAGGACTTAAGGCAAGAGTTTAGAGAAGAATTTGAAAAGGCACGTGAAGAATATTTGCAGCAACCCATCCACAATATCAGCGGGGCAAACGATATTGTGCAGCTGAAGATTTTGAGCGATTTATTATTTCAGAAAAAAAACAACGTACCGATGACGATAAAGATCATCGATCAGATGCAAAAAATTGTGAAGGGCTTTTATGAGAAAAGAATCGAAATCACTGGTAAAAATGGTGGACCACTGGAATCGATTCAAACAGCGGTTTCTGTCTCTAAAGAGGAATATCTTAAAGCTCGTCAGGAGGTGGTGGATGACTACTGATTCTGCCCGTGACTTAGCGATTCAGATCGAAGCACAGCAGGATTTGTATTTCTTCACGCGCTATATGTTCAAGGAGCGCCGTGGTTATAAGTGGAAGCATAATTGGCACCACCGTGAAGTTTGTGATGCTCTGATGCGTGTTTATAACGGCGAAATTAAGCGTTTAATCATAAATATTCCGCCACGATATTCTAAGACCGAAATCGCCGTCATTAATTTTATGGCATGGGCATTAGGTAAAAATCCTGACTGTGAGTTTATTCATATCAGTTACTCGGCAATGTTAGCTGCGAATAATGCCTTTCAAACACGTAACTTAGTACAAGAAGAATCCTATAAAAAGGTATTCCCAGACTTAAAACTACGTGATGATAGTAAAGCAAAGGATAACTGGCGCACGGCGGATGGCGGTGTCTGCTATGCCACGGGTACTGGTGGTACGATCACAGGCTTTGGTGCGGGAAAAATGCGAGAGGGCTTTGGTGGATGCATTATTATTGATGACCCACATAAAGCCGATGAGGCATCATCTAAAACCATTCGTGAAGGCGTGATTGATTGGTTCCAAAATACGCTTGAATCACGTACCAACTCACCGGATACGCCAATCATTGTCATTATGCAGCGTTTGCATGAAGAGGATTTGGCGGGATGGTTGTTGGGAGATCGTAAAGACGGCGAACCAATTGCAGGTGGCAACGGTGAAATATGGGAGCACATTTGCTTGTCAGCGATTCAAGATGATGGCTCAGCGTTATGGCCAGCTAAGCACAATATCCAAAAGCTAACACTAATGGAAAAAGCTGCGCCGTATGTCTTTGCTGGTCAGTATCGTCAGCGTCCAGCGCCACCTGCGGGTGGTTTTTTTAAACCTGATGAAATTGAAATTGTAGATGCATTGCCTGCTGGCATTCTTAAAAAGACACGCGCATGGGATTTGGCAAGTTCAGAAGGTGAAGGTGCGTACACGGCGGGTGTGGGTATGGCAAGTGCTAGTGATGGTTATACATATATCTTTGGTGTTGAGCGTGAACAACTTGGTCCCGAAAACGTCAATAAGCGGATTAAGAGCACTGCTGATCTGGATGGCACGACGGTCACTATTCGATTGCCTCAAGATCCTGGTCAAGCTGGTAAATCTCAAGTCAAATCTTTCACCAAACTTTTAGCTGGTTATAACGTGGTTGCCTTACCTGTTTCAGGGGATAAGGTCACACGCGCACAGCCTTTTGCAGCACAAGTCAACGTCGGGAATGTACGAATGCTTCGTGGTGATTGGAATAAAGATTTCAAGGATGAGCTCAGAAACTTTCCCAATGGTAAATACAAAGACCAAGTGGATGCTGCTGCGGATGCTTTTAACGATTTATACGAAGGCTTTACGCCGTTCTTTCCTAAAATGGGGTTTGCTCGATGAGTGATGTAACCTTTAAACACCCTGAGTACGTCAAAAACTTTCACATGTGGGACAAGGTTGATGATGTATGCAAAGGGCAAGATGCGGTTAAAGCAAAAAGTACAGCTTATTTGCCGCGAAATAACCCGCATGATACTAGTCAAGAAGCCAATGGCTTTTATGATTCCTATCTAAAGCGTGCTGTGTTTTATGGTGTGACAGGTAAAACTTTGGGGAGTTTGGTAGGTGCTGCTTTTTCTACTGATCCAACCTTTAAATTTCCTAAAGATCTTGAGCACTTAGAACGTAATGCTAATGGTGCTGGTGTGAGTCTATACCAGCTATCACAATCAGCTTTACGGCATATCCTGAAGCATTATCGTTGTGCTTTATATGTAGACTTTCCTGATGTTGAACCATCGCGTAATCGTGCGGAGGAAAAAGCCAAACAAGCCTACCCAATGGTGCACTTACTTTCATCAAAAAGTGTTATCAACTGGGATACGATTACAGTTGGCAACCAAGTAAAGTTAAATTTAGTTGTGATTGAGGAGATTATCTCCGAGCGTGGTCAAGATGGCTTTAGTACCGAATCTAAGCAGCAGTACCGGGTACTACGTTTAGAGGATGTGGGGCACGGCGAGTTTGCTTATACCATTGAGGTTTACAGCAAATCGGATAAAGGCGTGTGGGTTGGCAGCGGTCGAAAGATGCCAACGGATTATAATGGCAACCCTTGGAGTTATATTCCATTCACCTTTGTTGGTGCGGTTGATAACTCAGCACAAATAGATAATTCGCCTTTGTTAGAGCTTGCCGACTTAAATCTTGCTCATTATCGGGATAGTGCAGACTTTCAGGAGTCGGTCTATTACATGGGGCAGCCACAGTATTATGTTACAGGTGTAGATTGGAATTGGTTTAAAGAGGCACGAAAGAACGGTGTTTATATCGGCTCTAAAACTTTAATGCCTATTCCTACTGATGGAACATTTGGGATTGCACAGGTTGAGCCTAATACACTGTCACGGGAAGCCATGAAAGATAAATGGCAGCAAATGAAAGAAATGGGGGCGCGCTTAGTCGAAAAAGGCTCAGCTAGTAAAACGGCGACCGAAGCTAAAAACGATGATGCAGTTCAACATTCAGTATTATCCCTGTGCACAGTCAATATCAATGAAGCGATTACGATGGCGCTGCGTTGGTGTGCCAAGTTTGTGATGCCAAATGTCGATATATTGACGAAAGATGATTTGCTCTATGAAATTAGTCAAGAGTTCAATAAACAAGGTTATTTAGCAGATTTATCTCGACAGTTATTTGAAAGCGCCGTGCAAGGTCATAGCTCGTTTAAATCATGGTGGGAATACAACCAGTCGGGCATGTTCCCTAAACAAAGCTATGATGAAGAGCAGAAAAATCTAGAGGCTGAGCAAGAAGGCAAACTTGATTTAACTGGTGAATAATATGGATGATAAAAAAGATGATTCATTGCTCAACTCAATCATTCGTCACCAATCTTATCTTTACCGTCTTTCATCGGGTGAGGTGATTGCGCTTTTAAAGCAATTTAACAGTGAATCAAGCTCAATGTTGAGCAAGCTTCGTGATTTACTAGATGAATTAAGTGATTCTGAAAGAGTTGCTTTATCTGGTG
The DNA here is from genome assembly GCF_000368565.1 of Acinetobacter gerneri DSM 14967 = CIP 107464 = MTCC 9824. Taxonomy (GTDB): domain Bacteria; phylum Pseudomonadota; class Gammaproteobacteria; order Pseudomonadales; family Moraxellaceae; genus Acinetobacter; species Acinetobacter gerneri. Next base: position 127,561 of record NZ_KB849539.1, read on the forward strand.
CGAGATATACCACGGCGAACTTAAAAGAAATAAAGCGCATTCTTGATGATTGGCAGAGCTTTGTTGTCACTGCACTACCTGAATCCTTTGCTGTTTCTGCGGTTGCATTGGCTGTGTATGAGTCTCAATATCAAGCTAAGACATTGGGTAAGAAAATCAAAGAGTCGAATGGTGAAAGCATTCTAAAGCAAGCCAAGCGTAAGCCATTTGCTGGCGGTATGCTCATTGATCACATGTTTAGTGATATGGCTGAAAGTACTCGTCGCCGTGTCGAATACGCAATTCGTGATGGTATTTCTATCGGGCAGACAAATCAGCAAATCATTCAGCATATCAAAGGAACTTCAAAGCTAAATTATGAAGATGGGATATTAAATCAGTCTCGACAGTCTATTGATATGATGGTGAGGACTGCGCGTAGTCATGTTAGCAATACTGCTTATGAGGAGACTTATAAAGCATTAGGTGTAAAGAAGCTTAAGGTGTCAGCAACTCTAGATAGTCGCACGTGTAAGTTTTGTGCATCTGAAGATGGCAATGTTTACGATATTGATGATCCGAACCGTCCACGCTTCCCAGTTCATCCACGTAATCGAACTGTTTATGTTCCTTATGTTGAAAATGAAGATGAAAAGTTTGCAGGGAAACGTCCTTTTGTTCGCTCTGCCGGTGATGCTGGTCAGGTGAGTGCCGATACAAATTATAAAAAATGGTTTGAAGAGCAGAGTGAAGATTATCAGCGTGAATGGCTTGGTAATAAGCGTTATGAGCTTTATAAAAATGGTGGCTATACGATTGATAAGTTTGTGGATCCTGAGCGTAAGCTATATACGTTGAAAGAGCTAAAGGCATTGGATGAAAAGACTTTTGTGGATTTAGGACTTTAACTAAATTTAAACCATGACCCGAAAGGGTATTTTTTTATGTGAGAAGAAAATGGAAAACCAAACAGCACCACGAGTTACCAAAGAGCAAATTGATACCTTATTGAATCGAGTTGAAGTACATACCACAACTTGCCAATACCCAACACCGCATGTAATGGCTATTGCGTGGCTTGATGGGAAATTCCATCTTGGAACAGCAATTTCAAAATCGGTTGATCCTGCGAACTTTAATGAAGAATTGGGAATTAAATATTCAACTGAAGATGTTTTAAAGACAGCAGAAAACAAACTTTGGGAACTAGAAGGTTATCGACTGTTTGCCAATATCTAAAACATTCAAAACTAAATTACAGCACCTTAGGTGCTTTTTTATTGCCTGAAATTCGGATGAATAGGGCGCAACGGGCGGATGCTCAATTAAATATAGGGTCGGATGACTTATGAAACTTAAAACACAAACAATCGATGGTAAGACTTATGCAGAAGTGAATGAACAGGGTTTTCCGATCTATGTTCATGATGATGGCAAAGAAGTAGCGCATGACGCAGCACAAACCGTGGCAACAATCACTCGTTTAAATGGCGAGGCAAAAACCAATCGAGAACGCTATGAAAAAGCCGAATCAACACTCCAAACATTTGCTGGTATTGATGATCCTGCTGCAGCTAAAAAAGCTTTAGAAACTCTGAAAAATTTCGATGATAAAAAACTGGTGGATGCTGGTGAAGTCGAAAAAGTCAAAGCTGAGGCGATTAAAGCGGTAGAGGATAAATACGCTCCAATTGTTCAAGAGCGTGATTCATTCCAAGCGCAACTACATAAAGAGCTTATCGGCGGTGGTTTTTCTCGTTCTAAGTTTATTCAAGACAAAATCGCCGTGCCAGTGGACATGCTTCAAGCCACTTTTGGTCAAAACTTTAAGATCGAAGATGGAAAGGTGGTGGCATACGGCGTAGATGGTCAAAAAATCTTTTCACGCTCTCGCCCAGGTGAAGTTGCTGAGTTTGATGAAGCCTTGGAACAGCTTGTAAGCAGCTACCAATTTAAAGATCAGATCTTAAAAGGTGGGCAGGGTAATGGTGGTGGTTTCGGAGGTCAAGGCAATCTAAACACTGGCCTAAAGCGCAGCCAGATGGATGCTAAGGCAAAATCTGAATACATCCAAGCACATGGCCAAGCAGCATTTTTAAAACTTGAAAAATAAGGAGTCATTATGACTACAACCGTAAACAGCGACATGATTATTTATAATCAATTAGCACAAACAGCATATTTAGAACGTCTTCAAGATAATTTAAACGTTTTTAACCAAGCATCTAATGGTGCAATCCGTTATTTAAATGAAATTATTCAAGGTGATTTTAATCAGCAATCCTTTTACCGTGTTGGTGGGAGTATTGAGCATCGTGATGTTAATTCCACGGCGAAAGTTACAAACAAGAAAATCGGTGCTGGTGAATCAGTGGGCGTTAAAATTCCATTTAAATATGGTCCATACACATCAACAGAAGAAGCTTTTAAACGCCGTGCACGTTCTCCTGAAGAATTTGCAGAAATTATCGGCTACGATTTGGCAGATGCATTGGTGGCTGGTCGATTGCAATACAGCTTAACAGCTCTCAAAGCTGCTATTACAAGTAATCCTGAAATGGTAGCTAAGGGCAGCATAGCTACTGATGGTCGCAAGGCGCTTACAAAAGGTATGCGTAAATTTGGTGATAAATTTGGTCGAATTGCACTTTGGGTTATGAATTCTGATACTTATTTCGATATCGTTGATGAAGCATTAACAAATCAAATTTATGGTGAATCTGAAATTGTGATTTATGGTGGTTTGCCAGGTACTTTAGGTAAACCTGTTTTAGTCACAGATCTTGTTGAAGATGATGATGCATTTGGTTTGCAAGCAGGTGCGGTAACTGTCACAGAATCACAAGCACCAGGTTTCCGAGCTTATGATATTAATGACGAAGAAAACCTTGCCATTGGTATGCGTGCTGAAGGAACTTTCAACCTTGACTTACTGGGTTACTCTTGGGATACATCCAAAGGTGCAAATCCAACATTGGCATTACTTGGTGCCGATGCGAATTGGAAAAAGTATGCTACTAGCAACAAAATGACTGCTGGTACATTGCTTGATTTAAGTGGTACACCTTAAGGTAGCTGATAACTTTACTATTAGAGAGGCTTAGGCCTCTTTTTTTGTGAGTAAAAAATGAAAATTATTTATGCAAAAAAAAGCACTGGTATCAATGAAGATGGCTCATTTCAAAATCCTAAATACTTTGATCATCCAGATAGTACTGCCACATCCGTAGTTATTTATGGTGATTATCCTGATATTAAGGATGCTTATGAAAAACTAGGTATTAGTGTTGAGGTTCGTAAAAATCCACATATGAAAGTTGAATCATTAACCATGAATGTTCAAGTCGGCGTTACGCCAGAACTTCAACAATTCATTGATGATGCAAAAGCTGAATGCGCAAAAGTGGTTGCTGAAAATACTGAGTTAAAAAACCAGATTTCAGTTTATGAGCAAGCGAATAAAGACCACTCTGAATTGCTTTCGGAAAACTCAAGGTTGAAAGATGCTTTGCTTATCCTGGAAAATCAGTGTGCTGAATTAAAAGCTCAATTGGCATTAGGTAATGAATCTCCTGCCTCCCGAGTTGAAACAACTGACACCAACTATGAAAGCTGGACAGTACCTCAAATTAAAGATTTCTTAGCATCAAAAGAAATCGGCTTTAAGTCATCTGCATCAAAAGATGAATTGTTAGCACTAATTCCAAAGGAATAAGATTATGAGCTTTATCACAATTGAACAAGCTGAAACGATTCTGGGTGCTAATTTCTCTGAAGATAGTGATAAAGCTCGTCTTATTTTGCTTGCTAATACATGGATGAAAAAGAATGCTGGACCAGCACCTGATCCAGTACCGCATGAGTTAAATGTGGCAGCATGTGAAATTATCAAAGGCATTATTGGTAAAGTAATTTATAACGGGCAAGCACAGGCTTTAAAGCGTGAGAAGGTTAAAGCAGACGGCGTTGAATCTGAAGAGGAATATCAAGATGGTAGTAGTAGTTTATCGAGCTATGAACAGATTGCTTTGGATATTATTGCAGCCATTGATGTTGATCAACCTAAAACGCCGTACGGTATTTATTTGACGCGGGTGTGATATGGGATTAAGAGATAAAATTCAATCCAAGCTATCCAAAGCATTTGATAATAAATTAGCTGACGCCGTGCACACCTTCACATGCCAGCGCATCACTTACAGTGGTAAATATGACCGGGTAACTGGTAAATATGAATTTGAGGAAGTGGTAAATTATTCAGGTCATGGTGTGCTTTTTGGTAGTTATAACCAGTATGAAGTTCAATCCTTAGGCGTATTGGCTACAGATAAAAAAGCGACATTGCTTCAAAACGAAGTAACGGCGAAACCACTGGTGAATGATGAGTGGATTACACCATCTGGAAAATTCAAAGTGATGTTTGTTGGTCAAGATCCTGCTAAAACGATTTGGAAAGTTCAACTAAGGTCTGTTTAATGATCAATAACAATTATGTTCCTGAGTGGTATGAAACACCATTTCAGCACCTTAACTACACGCTTGTTAGAAATCAAATCCAATTAGATATTTTGTTTGATACAGTGAAAGCACCATTTAAATTTCTAGATGGTGGAGCGGATGCGAGAGTTAATTTCACACAAGGGTACGCAATAGTTCAAATTGCTGAATCCAATCAATGGGATTTAATGCAAATACACGGGCTTTTACTTCACGAAGCCGTACATATTTGGCAAGAGATTAAGTTGTTAATGGGTGAGAATGATCCAAGTGTGGAGTTTGAGGCTTATTCCATTCAAGCTTTGGCTCAAGATTTATTTGAAATGTATGAGCAGAGCGAGATAAGTCATGAGCTGGACAAATAACCCTGTTAATTTTATCGCACAAATAGAAAAAGACTTATGCGACCATCAAAAGAAAATCGCTACAGATGCCTTGCGTGGTGTTATTGAGGCATCACCTGTGGATACAGGGGCGTTCAAGGGTAATCATCGGCTGAGCATCAATTCAAGAGATATGGGATTTGATGCGAATAGCAGTGATAAAACTGGATCAAGCACCCTAGCAAAAGGCTTAAGCATTCTTTCTCAGCTTGTACCATTCTCAAGAGTATATATTCAAAACAATGCGCCATATGGTCCCGCGCTCGAATACGGCGGATATTCAAATCCAGTGAAGAATGGTAGCTGGGTAAAAGGCAAAGGTCATGTGATTAAATCAGTAGGTGGCTTTAGTAAACAAGCACCGCTCGGAATATACGGCGTAACTTTCACATTGATTAAAGAGAAATATAAATGATGACTCATACTGAAGCGCGAGCAGCTTTTATGCGCTTAATCGATAGTTTTGATTATCTTGATCAATCTGTAATTTGTACGCAAAATCAAAAAGAGCATTCCAGTCAGCCGTTCGAGCCACCTGATCAGGGGCTTTGGTGTCGAGTATTTATTCGTAATGCTCCATCTTTCATTTCAGGCATGGCAGATGAACCATGTGTAAGAACGATGGGTAATCTCATCATTCAATGCTTTGATCGCCGTGGTAATGATACACTTGAATTAACAAATCTAGCTGACGCATGGATTCAACATCTTCAATTTAAACATGACAACCACTTAACAATTTTGACTGGGTCTGTAATTGATGTTGGTGAAATAGAAGATCTCTACCAAATGAATGTAGTTTTTGAATATCGGATAAATTGAGATGGATATTCGATATATGGCGAATACTCAAGAAATTTGATGATCTAATTAAACAACCCACCTCCTTAACGGAGGTTTTTTTATGTCTAAATTAAGGAGAACTCTATGAGTTCAGGTGCTAAACAGATTACACGCTACGGCATTGAAACAGCCGTTGGCACAATTGCAACAACTTGGAAAACACTTGCAAACAAATCAAACGGTTTAGATGCAAAAGCCAATACAACTGAATCACAAACTATTAAAGATTCTCGCATTGCTGCAGGAACGTTGGTAACTGGTATTGATGTAGCAGGTGATATCGAAACTGAATTTGCATATGGTATCCAAGATGATTTGCTTGAAGCAGTTGCATTTAATGCATGGACAGCCAATAAATTAACATTTGGCGGCACTACTCGCAAAACAATTAGTGTTGAGCGTGGATTTACAGATATTGATAACTATCAAGTGTTCACAGGCTGTCACCTCAATCAGTGGACTTTATCAATTCCTGACAGTGGGATTGTGACTTCTAAATTCTCAATTATGGGAATGAAGCGTACAGCTTATGAAGTGTCTAAAGCTTCAGGTGCTACGCCTGCAATTGATTCGCCATTATTCACTGCTCAGAGCGCTGGTGACATTCTAATTGATGGTGTAAAGAAAGCTGGTATGTGCGTAACACAACTTGATCTGACTATCGATAATTCAATGCAGGTTCAAAAGTGTTTAAATTTTGAAGATTCTATCGGTGCAATCCTTGAAACCATTATGAAAGGTACGGGAAATGCAACGATTGCTTGGTCTAAAAACACTGCTGAAATGTATGAAAAACAATTCTTAAATGAGCCAGTTGAAATTTCATATACATTGAAAGACTCATTAGGTAATAAATATATTTTAGATTTACCTAAAGTGCTTTTATCAGCTCCTCTACCAAGTGGTAGTGCAGGTGATATTCTAACTACGCAATTTTCGTTCGCTGTTGCTGATGTTGCGCCAACGATTACCCGCGTTCCAGTTGTAGCAGGTCCATAATGAAAATTGAAATTGAAGAACAAGAATCAGCAAAGATTCCAAGCAAGCTCGTTGAATATAAAGATGGGGCAAAGTTTCTAATTGCTGGCATTGAAAAGCCATCATTTAAGCATGCAATGGAGTTGCGAGGAACTCAGGTAAATCAAGAGATCGGAGGGTGGCGAGCAGTAACAGACGAATCAGCAAGTGAATTTGCACTCTCGTACCATAAAGCAGTCTCTCATTTAATCCTTAATTGGCAAGGCATTGAAGATAAAGATGGTGGACTATTTGAATACTCGAAGCAAAATGCCGAACTGCTTTGTACAAGTACAAAACATTCAATTGAAATAGTTGTGTGGGTGATAGATCAGGCTCAAAAAATTCAGACAGAAGCCGATTCTAAAAAGGCAGAAATTCTGGGAAAGTCATCCGACTCTACAAATACCGAAGCAAAAAGTGGGACACCGAAAAAGCCACGGAAATCTACAAAAAGTTAGGTCATAAAATCCCTGAGCATTACCAAGCGCCTGAATATTCATACACAGCAGAAGCAATTCTTTCAGCTTACTACATCATTGCTCGATCAAGACGATATGAACAATGCGTGCCTATGTCTTTATGCTTAGGCGAAGTGCACGAGTATTGCGAACAGTATGAATCGCCAGTGCCAAGGTGGATATTTAATGACTGTATTTTTGCGTTAGATAATTTGTTTTTAGAAGAAGCAAGCAAAAACGCTTAATTCCAACCCGCTTCCTGCGGGTTTTTTTACGCCCGTAGGAAAGCAAATGGCTGAATCAGTATTACGAATCACCATCGATTCAAGACAAGCATTAATCAATGCGCAAGCAGTAAATAAAGAACTCAATAGCATCGAAAAAAACGGTGATTTCGCATCAAAATCGATGGATTCATTGTCTGTCGCTACTCGAACCTTGGCGGGTCATATGGCGGGGTTGGTTACAGTTGGTGCTGCTGTTAGCAAGATGGATGCTTATACAGGTCTACAAAACCGCTTAAAACTGGTCACAAACTCTCAGGTCGAGCTTAACAAAGCAATGAGTGATACTTTTGCTATCGCTCAAAAAACACGTCAATCATGGGAAAGTGCGGCACAGGTTTATCAAGGGTTTGCAAATAATGCCAAAGCACTTGGCTTAACCATGTCACAAACAGCGCAATTGACTGAAACAGTATCTAAGGCTGTGGCGATTTCAGGTGGGAGCGCGGCAAGTTCTGAAGCTGCTTTGATTCAATTTAACCAAGCCCTCGGTGCTGGTGCATTACGTGGCGAAGAATTAAACAGTGTGATGGAACAAACCCCTGGTCTTGCAAAAGCAATTGCTGAAGGCATGGGGATTACTGTTGGTCAACTTCGTACCGTAGCGGCACAAGGGAAAATTACATCCGAAGAGTTGGTTAAGGCTCTTACCAAAGCAAAATCTTCGGTTGATGATTTATTTTCAAAAACCGACATCACAATCGGTCAATCAATCACTTTGCTAAATAACGAATTGAGTAAATTTGTAGGTGAAGCAGGGCAAAGCTCAGGTGCAGCTAAAACATTGGCTGATTCAATTCAAGTGTTGTCACAGAATATTGATTTAGCTACGAATGCCGTAATGATAGGTGGTGCTTATTGGGCTGGAACTTATATCCCAACTTTATATAGAGGAATAGCAGCAGGGATTGCACAAACAAAATCCTTAGCAGATCAAACTGCGATGCGGTTCGGTTTAATTCAAGCTGAACGTGCTGCAGCAGCACAAGAGGTTGCAAGTGCTACAGCTAAGTTAAACAGTGTTCAGTCTACTATGGCACTTGTTGCGGCAGAAAAAGCACTTGAATTACAAAGAACTAAAAATCAAATAAGTATGGTAGGTCAGGTTGCCACAGGGCAGCGTATGGCAGAACTTAGAAAAGTTGAAGCTCAAGTAACGGCAGAACTTACAGCAGCAGAAACAGCACTAACAGCAGCTAAAGCAAGATCAAGTGCGGCAGCTACTGCTAGCCTGGGAATTGGTTCAAAGTTGCTCGGAGTTCTAGGTGGCCCAGTAGGTATTGGATTTACTGTGGCAACCTTGGCAGCAAGCTATTTACTGATGCGAGATAACACAGCAAAGGCTACTGAAAAACTTGCCGAACAAACCGATGTTGCAAATAAAACCAAAGAAGAGTTACTTGCACTGCAAGGTGTTCAAAAGAAAGGAGCAATAAGCGATCTTGAGGATTCTTTCAAGGGTCAAAATGAAGCGCTGAAAAAACTAAATTACCAGTTCAATTCTCACGTAATTGCGCTTCAAAATGATTATAAGTCTAGCGTTGAAATAGCTGATATTTCTAATGATGTGCGGAAAGGCATAATCAGCCAAGAAGAGGCAATTAAGCGCTTAAATAAACTTAACTTTATAGATCCAGAGCAGCTTAAACAGCTTGAAAAAGACAATGAGCTTTATCGTGAAAAACTACCTATCGTTCAAAAAGTTCAGGAGGCTTTAAAAGTTTTTGGTGTGGATGCTGAGTTGGCTGGTAATAAAGCAACAAATGCATCGCATGGCATAAATGATATTGCAAAAGAAGCAATCACTACTTCTTCAAAAGTTAAAGATTTAAGCGCTGATATTCAAAAGTTCATCAATGATTCATTAAGTAATATCTCGACAGACTCTGAAGTACTCAAGCTCAGAGCACAAGGTATATCAAAAGAATATGCCGAAGCATATGTAAAGCTCAAAGCATCTCAAGGTTTGCTCGGAAAAGATCAACCCGTAGATATGGGGGCTTTTACTATTTTGATAAAAGAGATGAATCTAAAACAGCAGATTCAAAATCTTGATGAAAAAGATAGAAAAGCCGAACAGGAGAAAACCAAAGAGTTAGAAAAACAGCAAAAAATCAGAGAAAAAACAATTAAGTCGATGACTGTCGATTCAGTGATTGCTCGAGGTGAAGGTGGTTACAATTCTTTCAATAGAGGTAAAGCGGGCGATAGTATAGGATCAAAGCTTAATCTGGTTGATATGACTGTTGGTCAAATCAGAACTTTACAAAAAAATGGATCTATCTTTGCTGCTGGAAAATACCAAACAATCCCTAAAACACTCCAAGGCGCTATTGATGCTGGAATAGTTTCTTCTGCAGAAAAATTTACTGCAGAGGTTCAAGAGCGCATAGTTCAGCAATATTTACTTACCGCAAAAAAAGGGCGTGGAAGTATTGAAGATTACATCACAGGTAAGAGTGATAATTTAACTGCTGCAAATCTTGATTTAGCAAAAGAGTTTGCTTCTGTGGCAAGCCCATTGACTGGCAAATCTTATTACGATGGAGATAAGGCTAGCAATAAATCAAGCATTAGTGTTAAAGATGCGCAAAATGCATTAAAAGCTAGTCGTGAACTTTATGCCCAAGCGATTGCATCTGGCAAATCGGCTCAAGAAGCATGGAAAGCGGCATTTAACGGTTCTATTTCATTTGTTGATGGCTCTCAGACGCAAAAAGATCTGGATAAGTTTGTTCAGGAGGCTTTAAAAACCCAACAAGAGATTGATCAACTTAGGGCTAAATATGATTCTGATGCTATTACCAGAAACAAAGCTAGAATTAAGGAAATCTCAGACGCTGAAAAATTAGGTCAACTTGATTTAATCCCAAAAATTAAGGAACGATATGATGCTCAAGATGATCTAGCAAAACTCCAATTCAATGAAGAACTCAATGGATATAAGTGGAATGAGGTAGAGAAACTAGAGTACCAAAAAAGAGTTTTACAGGATCAGCTTAATATTTCTGGAAGATATGCTGAAGCTGAGTTAAAAATTTTAAAAAAAGCCATTGATGATAAGTATGCTTATCAAATAACTAAGGCAAAAATGGCTACGATTGCTGAACAAATGTCTATTTCCAAAAAAACTGGCGATGTGTATTGGGATGCTCGTCAACGAATGAATATGGCTCAAGGTAAAACTGGACTATGGAGCAAGTCAGACTTTCTTGATTATGCTAGTTTTTATGAAAAAAGTGCTAAATCACAAAGCCGCGTAGAGGAAGGTGATGCTATCGGTAGCATTATCAACAGCGGTTTAGATGATGATGAGAAACACCGTCAAATATTGGAAGCTCAGCAAGCATTTGAAGACCAAAGAACAGCAATAACTATGGAGGCTATTAAAAAGCGTCAAACTGCTGAAAGTGATGCTATAAGTGCGCAATTAAGCATAGCCAATCAAGGTTTAGGAAACTTTAGTGGGATCTGGTCAAATATGACTAGTATCATGAAAGATAGCGCAGGCGAGCAATCTGGTATTTATAAAACTATGTTCTTTATTCAGCAGCAAGTTGCCGTTGGTCAAGCTGTGATTCAGGCATTTTCTGCATATGGTAATGCATTGGCAAATATTCCAGCACCATATAATGTCCCTATGGCGAGTTCAATGTTGGCACTTGGATTAACAAATGCAGCCATGATAGAGGCGCAAGCTCTTACGGGTTTTGCAACTGGAGGATATACAGGGTTTGGTGGAAAGTATGTCCCTGCTGGTATCGTACACAAGGGTGAGGTAGTTTTTTCACAAGAAGACATTGCTCGTTGGGGTGGTGTGGCGAATGTTGAAGCAATGCGATTAAGTGGTAAAAAAGGATATTCTGATGGTGGGATAGTTGGTAATTCAAATCCAAACTTTGAAAGAAAACAGTTTGAATCAATCCAGAACTCCAAGTCTAATTCCTCGCAGGTATCTATTGAGCCTAAAATTGTGATTAATAACAATGGTTCTTCTAAAGTGACTGCTACAAGTGGTGCAGATGGAAAAATTTATGTCACTATTGATGAGGTTGAACAATTTGTTGCTAATTCAATGGCTCGACCAAATAGTAAAATCTCAAAGTCGGTACAGCAAAATACTACTGCTAGCAGAAGAAGATAAGTCACTTTCGAGTGGCTTTTCGTTAATTAACTTGATATTTTATAAGCACTTCAAGGAGTGCTTTAGAATGAAAAAATTATTATTGATTGGTGTTTTGGGTATTGGTGCAGTTTTGGGTGGGTGTGCAACTACACCACAACAACCAGTAGAACCAGTGAAATTTGAGAAAGTGTACCAAATTGATGGTTTAAATCAGGCTCAGATTTATGACGGTGCTCGTCAATGGTTTGCTACAGCTTTTCGTTCAGCAAATGCGGTTATTCAGTATGAAGATAAAGCAACTGGATCTATTATTGGGAAAGGAAACATGCCATATCGTTGTTCGGGTTTTGCTGATTGCATGACAATGACAAATGGGGATCGGGTAGACTTTACCGTTAGAGTTGACACTAAGGATGGAAGAATGCGTGTAAGTTACGATAATCTAACTCATTATCAACCTTCCCATATGAGCGGAAATGTAAGAATTCAAGAAAGCAATTATCCAATAACGGAAAGAACATCATCTGCTAAAATTACTTTGGATGCTTTAAATAAATCTGCTGATGAGATGGCGGAAAAGATTAAAACTCAGCAAAAAGTTAATTCCAACTGGTAAGGTTTAAAAATGAAAAAATTATTAATAGGGATTCTTTTGTTTTCAGGATTTGCTAATGCAGAAGCACCTTTCGGATTAAAAACAGGGATGTCCTTAGCTGACGTTAAAAAAGTTAGTGGTGTTGCAGAGGTTTTAGATAAGAATTATTACTCTTTTAAAAATGTTCCAAAGCCATACAAAGCCTTTAAAGATTATCTTATGCTTATCACACCGCAAAATGGATTGTGCAAAGTACTTGGTTGGGGGAAGCCGATTACAACAAATGTTTATGGGGATGGTATTAAGGATGAGTTTGCATCTCTTAAAGAGTCTCTTACAGAAAAATACGGTACCCCTGTTGGCGATTATAATTTTTTAAGGTCTGGAAGTATTTGGAAAGAACCTAACGACTGGACAATGGGGCTATATAAAGAAGAGCGAACGCTGGTAGCAGCATGGGAGCCAAATGAAGAAAATGGGGTTAAGAACATAATGCTTAAGGCGCGTGCTAATGGTCCAAATTCTGGACAAGTTACACTGTCGTATGAATTATCAAACTCACAAAGCTGTTTTAAAGAAAAAGATAGAAAAGATACAAGCGGTTTATGAATTCAAGCACCCTAGGGTGCTTTTTTTATTGCATGTGAATTGATGGCTATACGGGATGGTTCATTAAATCTTTAATCATTTTTTGAAGTTGATCGATTTGATCTTGTTGGTTTTTAATTACTTGCAAAACAAATCCTTTATCAAATTTCTCTGTATCTTCTTTTTCAAAACTCTTTTCAAGCCTTGCAACCATCTCAGCACTTTGAGAGCGATTATTCTTTTCTGCTGATTCTTCAATTTGTTTTTTTAGCTCAGGTGGAACACGAAGTCTTACGATTGTGTGGTCGCTTTGATTGCTCATAAATTCCTCATGCCACAAAAAGTGGCAAAATGTTGTCTTGATCTATTTACAATACCACAAAATGTGGCTATGCTAATTAAACGCCACAGAGTGTGGCAAAGTTGGAGGCAAGATGAAAAATCAAATTGTGTATGTGAAAGGTCGTTTAGAAAGTGACTTACATAAAGAACTTAAAGGGATTGCGGATTCAGAGAAACGCTCAATGGTGTTTCTTCTGAACGAGGCAGTTAAATTATTAATTGAAAAACACAAGAGTGCGAAAGCATGAAATCAACAGGCACAAAAAAAACCTTGCCCGACTACCAATCAATGCAAGGTTTAGTTGCCATCACTAAGGATGAACACCCACATGAACAGTTTACAACAAATAACCATACCTTTCCACAATGCTGAATTATTTTTAGTTGAGCATAATGGGCAACCTTATACACCAATGAAACCAATTGTTGATGGTATAGGTATGGATTGGGCATCACAATTTGTTAAGTTAAAACAACGATTTGCTTCAACTATTGTGGAAATCACAATAGTTGCAAATGATGGTAAAGAACGCTTGATGACTTGTTTACCAGTAAGAAAACTATTTGGTTGGCTAATGACAATCAGCCCAAACAAAGTAAAACCCGAACTTCGAGATACTGTAATTAAGTATCAAGAAGAATGTGATGATGTTTTATGGGATTACTGGACGAAAGGTCAAGCTATAAACCCTAGACCTAAAACCCACAAATCAGAACGCACGGCGTTACATGAAGCGCATGCCTTGTTAGTGACTAAGACCAAGCATCTAAATTCTAGTCAAGCATGGAAGTTAATCCATCAACGCTTTAATGTGAATGATGTTGCCGACATCCCATACGACGCTATTCCAGTCGCCGTGGAATATGTTCACCATTTGATTGCTTTGTATAGTAGTGCTGAAAGGAAACAGTTTAGTGAGGGTGATTTATGTAATTTGCATGCCTTGGTAATTCATATGATTTGGGCACGATCTTGGTGGCAAGAATTTAGTGATGTTATTAAGAAGCTAAACCCAACTATTTACAGTAGGGCGACTGATCATTTTATAAGTGGCTCAAGCCTTGCATGGCAGTTTGTTAAACCCGATCAGAAACTTGAATTGAGAGAATGTGTAGATAGTTTTGATTGGTTTACTGCGACTTATCAGCAAAAGCTACCAATTTAAATATCAGCAATTCTATAACCCACTTCGGTGGGTTTTTTAATGGAGCAACCATGCCAAATGTACTCTTAAAATGTGTGACTCAAAGTGGTTACTCCGTTGGATATAAAAGTGGAGTTATCTCACAAGAATTAGATGGTGGAGCACCACGTTATAGACGAAATATCAAGAACGCTTATCACACTGTAAATGTGCAATGGGTCGTGCAAGAGTCAGGATTTCAATACCTGGATGCTTTGTATAACGTCTGGTGCGAGAATCCTAACGAGTTTTTCTACGCTCCACTCAAAGTAAATGGCCCTGAATATAAGAACTATGAAAGCTATTTTGTTGAAGATTCATTTCAATTAAATAGTGTCGAAGGTCTTGTATTTACCTGCACGGCACAGCTTCGAGTTAAGCCAATTGTAGATAGTGAATTAAATAAGATTATTGTTGAATCTGGCTCGCAGGGTATTGATCTTTCAGATCTGTTTAATCCCCTTGAAAAGCTTGTCAATGTCGATCTTCCAAATGCCTTAAGGGGGTTAAATTGAGTGATTACACTTCGTTTTTCCTTGATTGTCAGGGCGGTGTTACTCAGCTTGAATGTGTTGAGATTTCTCATCCGATTTTTAGCAAAGTTTATCGATACACACTTAGTGATACAGAAGGCTTTACGGCAAATGGTTTGAGCTTTGAATACGCTCCAATGACAATCAAACGTAATAATGTGACGAATGATTTAGATCAGGCTATTTCAGTCACATTTGCTGATGTTGATGATGAGCTGATCGAAGAATTTATGAATATCTTAGATTCAGACGATCCGCTACTAAGACCGAGCTTTTTATACAAGATTTATCGTGACGATGATCTTTCTGCACCGATGCTGACATTGCAAACCTTAGAGATAGCAAAGGTTTCTAAAGATGGAAGTGGACTTGTGACTTTTGATGCTCAAGCACCTGATCTAAATAGTGTAGGTACAGGGCTTGTATATGATTTTACGAATTATCCGCTTTTGAGGGGGATTTGATGTCTATAGATAATCTCCTTGATCGAACGTGGTCCAAGCAATATACATGTAATGAGTTTGCTTGTGAGGCATGGAAGCAAATTACCGGTAAAGATCTATCAAAGCGTTTAAATAACTTCTTAAATGGAAAAGGAAAATTTAAACAACTCAGTGAACCTATTTCCCCCTGCATAGTTTTTTTCACAAATAACAACCGAAGCTCGACACATGTCGGGCTTTTTTATTGCGGCAAGCTTTTACACCTAACGCCGCAAGGCGTGCACTACATACCGCTTGAAATGGTTCGGATGAATTTCAGGGAAGTGAGATTTTATATATGAAGAAAGTCATTATTGTTCCTGATCTTTATGATAAATCTAAAAATGAGACTTTTGAAAATGTTGAGAAATTAGAGCCATTTTTAGTTGAGTATTTCAACCAAAAATGCCCTGAGAATCTTCATGTTTATCACGGTGAAATAGCTGAAAATCGGGATATAACACCAAAAAATAAGACAGATATTGAATATCTAGAAGTTCTTAATGGCGTTTTTTATGTAGTTATTTATCCATCAAACCCTTTTATGGTGGCATTTTGGATAGTGACTGGGATTATGGCTGCATTTAGTGTGTATTCAATACTCACAATGCCGAAAGCTAATACTTCACAGCTAAAATCATCTAACAATGAACTTGCCAATCGATCAAACCAAGCACGTGTAAAAGCTCGTATTCCAGACATTTACGGTCAAGTAAGGGCCTATGCTGATTTAATCGCTCAGCCTTATACTTTCTATGATGCAAGCACAGGCTTAGAGGTTGAATATACGCTCATGGTTATCGGGCGTGGCTACTATAAGATTCATGACTGCCAAGATGGTGAAACTGATATTGCAAATATTAATGGTTGTGCGGTTTCAATCTTCGATCCAAATGTTGATATTGTTTCTGGCACACCAATCTATCAAGTCGGATCTCGATTTACTGAAGCACCACTTTATACTAAAAAGTCATCTTCAATTAATGGCCAGACTTTAGAAAAGCCAAATGATGATGCAATAGAATCACAGTCAATCTACTTTGAAGCGCCAAATATCATTCGTACAACTTCAAGCAGTATTGATTTCACGAAGTATTTTTCAAATGGCGACAATGTTGCAATCCACAATGCACAATTTGGTACATTAGATCAGTCAATTAGCGGGGCAATCACAGCTCATTCAAATTTAACGATTTCAATTGTTTCTGATACTTATATTGATGATGTTGGCGGATTTAAAGCATTAAAACTTTCAGGGGTGAATGTCGCAGTAGTTACAACTTTAGGTGAAGGTGAAGAAGCTCAAACGCATACTGATTACTACGATATTTCAGGTGATTACGACATCTCAAGTGTTGGATATAGCGTAAGTGGTTCAACTTATACATACCTTTTGACACTGCAAAGCCCAAAAGTAGTGAATTACAACTGGAACTACATAACAGTAGATTCAGAAACAGTAAATGCATCTGCTACTTTTGCGAAAAATGAAAAAGGTGTTGATCTCAGTGGGACTTATACGATTACGAATGTATCGGGTTACAGCGCTGCAACAAGCACGACACCTGCATATTTTTCAGTTATTACGCTTACAAATCCTAGCGCTATCAATGACGACTGGGACCAGCTGACATATTTAAATGAAGGTACAACACTTGGACAAGTCAATGATGTGCAGCTCAATGTAATTTCAAATAAATGGGTCGGCTGGTTCGATGTAGAGTTCACAGAAGCTGAAGGGTTTTACGCAAATCTGTATTGGCAAACTGGACTATATTGGCAATCTAAATCTGGTCGACAAGATGCAACTCAAACACATGTCATAGTTGAATATCAGCAAATCGATGCTGTTACAAATCAGCCAATCGGACAAATTTATAAGAAAGAACTCTACTTCAAATCTAAAATATTGAATGATTTCGGTCGAACCTTAAATATTGATTTCTCTGATAAATTCATCGGCTCATTTAGATTTAGAATTTGTTTTGGAATGGCTACAGACTCTCAATATTACGGCATTCCTAAAGTCAAAGACGTTTATGCATTCACTAAATCAACTAAAACTGTTTATGAAAATGTCACAACATGGCTGATGAAAACGGTTGCAACAAGTGGTGCTCTATCTGTTAAAGAGCGTAAAGCAAATGCTTTAGTGACACGCAAATTAGAAGTTGATGGAACTGGCGAGTTAGTTGCAACTAAAGATGCAGGGCAAGCGCTCATTAATCTAGCTTTAGATAAATATGTTGGGCGCAGATCTATTGATGAAGTAGATATTGAGCAGATTAAGACTGAAATACTGGCTGTGAAAAACTATTTCAATAGCTCTGGTCCAACTGAATTTTCATATACGTTTGACGATGACTCACTGTCATTTGAAGAACAAGCTGGCATGATTGCTTCTGCTTGTTTCTGTCAAACAACACGTTTCGGCAACAAGCTAAGATTGAAATTTGAAAAGCCGCAAGAGAATTCTGTATTACTTTTTAATCATCGAAATAAAGTGCCAAGCTCTGAAAAGCGTACATATTCATTCGGAATTGAGAAAGATTATGACGGAATCGAACTCGAATATACATCACCAGATGATGATGCGCGTGTGACTTATACTATCCCTTCTGATAGCTCTGCGATCAATCCGATGAAGATTACCACTTCAGGTATTCGCAATGAAGCAGTTGCAAAAACAAGGGCATGGCGAGAATGGAATAAACTGAGATTTCAGAATGTTGCAGTTGAATTCGACGGATTAGATGAATCCAATTTGTTGATGATCAATGATCGTATTTTAGTTGCTGATAATACGATTTCAAGCACACAAGACGGTGAAGTTGAGTCAATAGATGCTTTAACTCTAACGCTTTCACAAGATGTTATCTTTGACGAAAGCTCGGCTTACTACTGTTATTTACAATTATCAGATGGCTCAGTTGACATGATTCAGTGTTTTAAAACTGAATATTCTAATGAGGTTCTATTGAGTAGGGCACCTAAAAAAGCTCTGGTTTTAGATCCAGATCGTTATGCAAAAACGACTTATTCAATTGTTAAATCACAAGAATCTAAAAAACAAGCATTTATGCTTTCTGAAATGTCTCCGAATGATGCAATGACGAACAAGCTTACATGTATTAATTACGATGATCGATATTACGAAATGGATCATTCATTTATCTAAATTTTATTGAAATACAAGGCACTCGAAAGAGTGCTTTTTTTATGCTTGGAGAAAAGTTAATGGTAGATCAGATCATTACAGCGCAAAAACTTATTGATGCTGACAAAGATGCGGACCGATTAAATACAGCAGTAAACGGCTCAAAAACGGATAATGTGACAACACGAAGCGGTAGTGAATATCCTTCACTCGCAAATGCAGTTTATCAAATCATGCAAACAGGCGGATTCGAGCCATTTTCTACAGAAAAAGAACTTCTTGCTAGTAAGCCAACTTTGCCGAAAAAAGCCGCTAAAGCTATGGATACTAAAAAAGTATGGCTTTGGATTCAGCATGCAGGAGAAAGCTCACCATCTTGGCACGACACGGGTTTGAGTGAACTGGATCAAGCAAAACAGTATGTTGATCTAAAATTAAAAAATAATGCTTTGGAAAGCTTATTTGATTTCAATGATTCGGAACAAAATACAGTAGCTAGAATTTTAAGTGACGGTGATATTGAAACAGCAAAATTTGGCAAACTTAGTAATTTGCCTAAATCAACTTTGGATCAAGCAAAACAGTATGTTGATTTCAAAACCAAATCTTTAGATGAAAACTCCTCACAAAGTCTCTTTGATTTTAGAGATAAAGACGAAAGTATTGTTGCTCAACTATTAGAAAACGGTGATTTAAACCTAGCTGCATTAGATGGTAAAGGTGTGGCGCAGTTTATTAAGCTGTTACTTTCTGTTTCAGCAGATTCTTCTGAAGATTCATCTATTTTCAAGCTACACGATGTAGAAGGTAATCTTGTTTTTGATTTTACAAATGACGGGGATGTGATTTTCGGTGGTGGTAGATCTTTAAAAGCTCTTGCTCATAAAGAGAGCAATTCGGTTATTGGCATTCCATCTTCTTATGAATTGCTTACTGATGATTTCAATTCATTGATATCAAGCTATCGCAATTTAAGTCATATTTCAGATTTACCAATACCGACAGGATTGTGTAGTCAAAAGTTTAAAATCAGCAATAAAGCTGAATTCCTAAGCTTAAAAATTTCACAAGCCGAAAGGATCAAAATTGATACACCTTACTATCAAGATGATCATGTTGTGCATCCATTTTTGTGTAATTTTTACAAAACGTTCCGTGGGTTTAAACACCTTCTGTTGTTAACGCCCTATCGAGACACGAAAGATTATTACGAAAACCCATGCGTTTACGGTTCAAATGATCTGGTGAATTTTGAGTTGTTGTCAGATATGCCTCAACCGCTTTATGAGCGTTATCCAGGCTCCTACAATTACAACTCTGATAATTTTGGTGTCTATGATCACACAACAGGTGAATTTTGTGTGTGTTGGCGAAATGGAGCAACAGCTTCTGGTTTTTCGTTGTGGATGAGTAGAACAAGTGATGGTATCAACTGGACCGAACGTGAAGCAATCACCCCGATATCATCTGAGTTATTACTCTCACCTAATATCTTGTTTAATCCTCTTCTTAATAAGTGGGTTATGTATTCAATATCTAATGATGTAATTCATGAGTCGTTTGATGGCAATAAATTTAATTATCGTTTATCAGATAGCTTGTATGGACCATGGTCTGAGCCAGTGTTTATTGATGCCCCATTTACTTCATGGCATCAAGAAACACGCTATTGTGGCAATCAATTTATAACGATTATCAATGATCAAAGAATCACAGGGCAATTGTTCCTCGGAATTAGTGATGATGGATTTTCTTGGCAATTTTCAGAGGTTGGAATGCTCGAAGGTGAGCATCTAAATACTTACAAAGCTTCAATTGTTCCGAATGTGACTGAGGACTCGGTTCATTTCGATATTTTTTGGACATCAAGCAATGTGGCTACAGGGGATAATCTTTGGCAGCTATTTCATGCAAAAACACAACTTATTCAAATTGAAGGAGTCTAAAAATGGCTTTATCTTTTACAAGCAATAAGAAAGCAACGAATGTAATTAGTGATGCATCAGGTTATAAAGGCCCACTTGACTATTTTTTGAGTGCCGATATTGCAAATGATGTGTACTTTATTCAATCCAACGGTAATAAGGAATATGCGCCAATGGATGAAGTTTTTCAAGTTGCGCGTTCTTCATCACGGGGGCGTGTGTTTGACGAGAATTTAAACATTAGCGAAGTAGGTGCTAACTTTCCGCGTAGATCGTATTTACCTGCTTATGATACTTTCGGGATTTTAATTGAAGAGGCTCGTTATAATTTTTTTGATCAGTCAACACTTGCTACAAAGAAAACAAACGCACTACCGTCTACAACAAATACTTTTGCTTGTTATGCGCTGGGGGGTTCAGCTAAAGCATCTGCAAGCGAGGTTGATATTATTGGGGGTACTGGTACATATAACGACCCGCAATTCTTTACTCTGAAGTCTGGTGGTACTTTAACACCAACTATCACTGTGTCTGGCAGTCCAAAAGCAATTCAAGTAGAGCAGCTAGTAGCAAAAACAAGTGCAAGTGCGGTCCCTAGTGTATCTGCTGCAACAAAGGCATCTGAAAGCATGTCTATTCCAGCGACGGACATTTTTACGTCAACACAAGGCTGTATTATATTAAATATCTTGGAGAACAAACCCAATATCAACAATGGTAAATCTGACTATATTCCATATGTACAAATTGGATTTGATAAAAATAACTATCTAGCAATGAATCGACGTGTTGAGCGAAATATATTAACACTCCGTTTATTCAAAGATGGTTCTGAAGTATTAGTGCCTCAAATCGCACTAACAACGCCAAAAAATCAAATTGCGATATCTTGGAATAATGGTGTTATTTCATATGCGGTAAATGGTAAAGCATACAGTGTTAATACAACAATGGATGCGAATTTCAAGGCCAATACGGTTCAACTACTATCTGCTGTTTCAGGGTGGGTGACTGCTGATGGTAATGCAGCTCTCTCAAACATGATTATTTATAACCGCGCGTTATCACTTACAGAGTTAGAAAAGGCTACAGCGAGCTGGTAAAACGACATAAGAATTTTCCACATTTTAATATTTAGTTATTTAGTCAACCTATGAAAAACCTTGAAGCAGTACAAGAGGCGCTTACATGGCTCGGTACACCTTACCATCACCAGGGGCGTGTCAAAGGCGTTGGGGTGGATTGTGGAACCTTGATTTGTGAGGTTTATGAAAAAGTTGGACTCATGGACCATTTAGATCCGCGTCCGTATCCGCCAGACTGGCACATGCATCAAATGGGTGAGCGATATCTTGAGCATATCCGGGGTGTCTGCTTTGAAGTGGACGGGCCACCAGAGCCGGGAGATATTGTGCTTTATAAAATTGGCAAATGCGTCAGCCATGGCGCAATTGTCGTCGAATGGCCAACGATCATTCATTCATATATCCATCTAGGAGTCATTCTTCAAGATGGGACCAAAGGAAGTTTAGCCCGGCGAATCGCCGGGTTTTTTCGTATGAAGAGGCTGAAAAAATAATGGGTGGAATATTTGGCAGTACCACGATTAGTACCTCGGATAAACGTATTAATTCAATGCGTATTCAGCAATCAGCATATGGTCTGACACAGCCATTGGTATACGGCAAAAATCGCGTTGCAGCAAATATGTTTTGGTATGGTGACTTTAAAGCCACCGCCCATACTACAACTACTAAATCTGGTGGTAAAGGTGGTAAAACCAAGACCAAAAACACTACATATACGTATTCTGCATCATTAATGTTGGGTCTTTGTGAAACCAAAATACGCGACATTGGCAATATCTGGCGAGACAAGGAGCAGATTGTTCCAAAGACTGAAGGCGGTGTGCAGCTCAAACCAATCGACCAGCTCGGATTTGAACTCTTTGACGGTGACCAAAACCCAGTGTGGGGTTATCTGGCATCCATGCATCCTGATCAGGCAGTACATTATCCATTTCTCGGCTATATCGCGTGTGCAAATTATGACTTAGGTGGTAGTGCATCATTATCGAATCATAACTTTGAAGTGATTAGCGACATCACGTTTTCTGACACAATTCATGATGCCAATCCAGCTGATGTGATTGAAGATTTCATCACAAATCCGCGGTACGGTGCAGCACCTAGTTTGAATATGGCAGATTTATCCGAATTTCGAACATATTGTGCAGCCACTAATTTGTTGATTAGTCCTGCTTTGACAGAACAGCGTGCCGCGCATGAAATCATTAATGAAATCGTTGAGGTGGTAAATTGTGCGATTGTACCCAGCCCGGATGGTTTAAAAATTCGGTCCTATGGTGACACTGCAGTATCAGGAAATGGAGTCACGTTTACACCGGATCTGACACCAGCCTATCATTTAACAGATGATGACTTCATTGGTGATGATCAGCCCGTTCGCGTGAAGCGTAGCCGTGACACAGATGCATTTAATCACTGTCAGATTGAGTACGTGAATCGCTTCAATCAGTACAATACCGAGACGGTCGAAGCGAAAGACCAAGCCAATATTGAAATGTTTGGACTACGTACACAAGATCCAGTGAAGTACGACTTCTTCTGTGAACCAAAAATTGCAAGACACGCCGTGCAATTATTGCTGCAGCGCAAACTTTACGTGCGCAATGAGTATGAATTTGATCTCGGCTGGAAGTACTGCCGACTCGAG
Organism: Acinetobacter gerneri DSM 14967 = CIP 107464 = MTCC 9824; assembly: GCF_000368565.1. GTDB lineage: Bacteria > Pseudomonadota > Gammaproteobacteria > Pseudomonadales > Moraxellaceae > Acinetobacter > Acinetobacter gerneri. The sequence continues at coordinate 150,693 of NZ_KB849539.1, forward strand.
CCGATGGACATAGTGACGCTGACAGATGAGTCCTTAGGTTTAGATCGCTTTCCCGTGCGTATCACCCGCATCGAGGAGGATCAGGACGGATTACTTACAGTGACCGCAGAAGAACTGGCCTTAGGCTCAAGATCAGCAGTTGAATACGACTTGCAGGCGTCAAATGGCTATCAGGGAGGTAATGAGGAACCAGGTAATGTTAATGCGCCGGTAATTTTTGAGCCTCCATTAGAACTGACTGATGGTAAAAATCAGATTTGGGTTGCGGCAAGCGGTGGTATCAATTGGGGGGGGTGTAACGTCTGGGCGAGTATAGATAACACGACTTATGAAATGATCGGGACAATCTATGGTTCAGCGCGTTACGGTACCTTAGTTTCGGCAATTGATGCAGATGACACATCTATGCAAGTCCAGTTGAATACATCATCTCAAATCTTTGGTGGTACGCTTGAAGATGCTGAAGTTGATGCAACCTTGTGTAAGGTGGGCGATGAATATATTAACTATGTTGATGCAACCTTGGATGGATCAGGGCGCTATACATTAAGTGGCATGCTTCGTGGGCGTTTTGATGATGCAAGCTCACACAATGCAGGTGAATCATTTGTTCGTATTGACCGTGCCATTTTTGAGTACGATTTTAATCCGAACATGATTGGCAAAGAGGTTTATTTGAAGTTCACCAGCTTTAATGGCCTTGAGCAAAAAGAAGAAACCTTGGATGAAGTGACTGCCTACAGTTACACCATCAATGGTGGACGTCCAGCTGGTGTCAAAGGCTTATCACTTCAGTCTGCATTTGAAGGAATGAGCTTTAAAGTCCAATGGCAAAGTGCAGCTGGTGCAACGGGTTATGTTGTTCAAATTTGGTCTAATGGTGTATTACTTCGAACAGTTGAAACGACGAATACAGATTATTCATACAGTATGGATGAAGCGAAAATCGACGGTATTCAACGTGCTTATACAGTACGTGTCACAAGTAAAAATGGTTCGATTATCAGCACATTTGCTGAGTTGAATATCAGTAATCCAGTGCCACCACAATTGTTGAACGTCTACACCTCTGCCACTGCAGATTCGATCACAGTGACTTGGATTCCAAGTGAAGTGCCGGATCTAAAAGATTACCAAGTGTGGATTAGTACCAATGCAATTTTTGATCCTGATACAACTGCAGCACGTTGGACAGGTACCGAAAATGCTTGCACGATTACAGGCTTGCAATCAACGACCACATATTATGTGCGTGTTGCAGCAAGGGACGTTTGGAAGCCGACTTCGTGGAACTATTCATCACGAATCACACAGGCAACTGCTGATAGTTAAAGTTTTCAACCATAAAGCATCTTTCGGGGTGCTTTTTTATTGCCAAAATTTGGAGGTTTTGTGGATAAAGAAACATTAAAAGAGATTGTTACTGGTCTCATTACTTACGGGTGGATGATTGCTTTAGCAATGCTAGGAGGATTAGTCGCCTTCATTCGCAGGCTAAATCAATCAAAAGAACCCAAGCCGTTGAAGGAGATATTTATGCGACTTTTCGGTGAGTTAATTGTCTCTGCATTCGCAGGAATTATCACAGTTCTATTGTGTATTTATTGGGATATGCCGTTGGTATTGATTGGAGTACTTGCAGGCATGGCAGGACATTTAGGTGGTAAAGCGATCGATACATTTGTGTTGATTTGGAAAGCAGTGATATCGGGAGGCAAGTTGCCGTGAAAACAAGTAATTTAGGAATCAACTTAATCAAAAGCTTTGAAGGCTTGCGACTCAAAGCTTATGACGACGGTGTGGGTGTATGGACCATTGGATTTGGCACAATCAAATATCCGAATGGCATTCGAGTTAAAAAAGGCGATGCTTGTACTGAGGCTCAAGCTGAACAATATCTTCGTAATGATTTAGTCACTTTTGAAAATGCTATCAATAAGCTGGTCAAAGTCTCACTCACACAAAATCAATTCGATGCTCTGGTTTCATTTACTTACAACTTGGGTGAAACGAACCTAGCAAGCTCAACGTTGCTCAAAAAACTAAATACCAAAGACTACAAAGGTACGGCTGCTGAATTTCCGCGTTGGAACAAAGCAGGGGGTAAAGTTCTCAATGGACTTGTAAAACGTCGCAAGGCTGAAATGGAGTTATTCTTAAAATGACCTATCTATATTTAGCTGTAAAAGCATGGCGAGAAATCTTAATCGGACTTCTCGCTTTTTTATTGCTTATTTGTATAGCTTTGCTGAATAACAAAACAGGGCAGATTGAAAAATTCAAACAAGCTGAAATTATTCAACAAGCAGAGATTGCTAAAGCCAAAGCCGATGCAGCAGTCAAAGAAAAACAATGGTCAGATCAACTTCTAAAAGCTGAGCAAAATTACAATGCTAAAATCAAACAAATTCAAATTGATGCTGATTCCGCTACTGCTAGTGCTAACAGCCTGTCAAAGCAACTCAAAATTGCAAACAGCCGTATGTCCACAGGTTCCCGAGAAACCATCATTGAGTACACCAATACCAACAATGACATACTCGAAAACTGCATCACAGAATATCGAACAGTGGCAAAAGCAGCTGATGAACACGCAGCTGATGCACGGCGATTAAGTGAGTCATGGTCCTCTAATTGATTGGCAAAATATTACTTGGCCAAACTTAAAAAATAAGAGTGGCCAAAATTTTTAAAAATAATAACTCAATGTTTTTGTTGTATTTAGTGTTTGGAGTGTATTGGCAAAATGTTACAAAAATAAAGCCCTCAAATGAGGGCTTTATTTTTTGATTAATTTATAGATTAATCTTCAACAGGCACTTCAAAACTCATAACAAAATTTTTATCAGACTTTTTATAAAAGGTTACATCTGTTCTGCCGTAATTTTCTAAATCACTCTTAGTTACAGGGTCAAATTGTCCGATATCCATTTTCTCTCTTATATACCGACCTAATAAAGATATATCACCAACTGTGGTGATGGCTTTTCCATCAGTTTGCTGTCGAACACAATTGAATACTTTATTATCAATTGTCGTAACAGTGAAATTTTCACCAGTGCTTGGGAAAAAACCTGTATTTTGTTCCCGTGAAGGTAACGGAATATACATTTCATCACCTTCACGATTATCTCTTTGTCCCCAGTTGGGTCCAGATTTTTCACCAGTTTCATCACCTGTCTGCTTAAGAAGGGTCAAAGTAAGTTGTGGATAATTATTAAAAAGGTTTTTTTCTTCCGGAGTCATAGTACTTCTCTTAATTAAATTAATGAATAAGAGGTTTTATACTACACTCAATTTTTTCATATTGTTCATTTGCCAAACACTTAAATAAACTTTCGATTATAATTTGCACACCTTTGCTTGGGACAGCCATACCAATTTGCTTTCTAACATTTTCTTTTGATCCCATGAATTTGAAATCATCAGGAAAAGTTTGCAATCTTGCCCGTTCTCTATTGGTTAAAGCTCGTGGCTCACTCCAGTGATACATATGAGTACCACCACCACCACTACCGGTTACTGTGTATGCTGGTTTATTTGGATCTAATCGTTTATAAATCTGGCTTATTTTTGCGCCTTTAACATTCAGTTGAAGATGTGATGGGATATCTGCTGTAAATGCATTTTCACCAGGCTTGATATATTTCAATCTTTCAATTACAGATTTTGTATGTGTTGTATACTCATTATTATTAGCAGACAAGGGGATTGGTGGGTTTTCAATTGCATTACGACAAGTTGTATCTATATTTGCAAATGATGCAGGTGATGGTGGGTAAAAACGGACATTAATATCTTTACGTATACCTATAATTATTATTCTTTTTCTTGCTTGAGGAACACCATATTTATCAAATGAATAAAGATGAGGATAAACTGAATACCCAGCTTCAAACAGATCCTGTAGAATTTTCTTTAAAGCACCTTCGTCATCAGATGATGATAATCCTTCAACATTTTCAGCTAAAAACCATTTAGGCTTAAATTCTTCAAGTACTTTAACACCATACTTGTAGAGTGCACCAAACTCACCATTGATACCTTTTTTCTGACCTACAGCACTATAATCATTACACGGGAAACCAAATGCCAATGCATCAATATCGGAAATAGACTTTAATTTTTCAATATCAAGTTTTCGAATATCTTCACATATAACAGATGACTTGTTTCCATCACATATATTTTCTGCATAAGTATTACAGGTATCAGCATCATAGTCTGTTGCCCATACATGCTTCACTTTAAATTTATTGTGAAGAGCTGATTTAGCACCAAGCGCGATTCCTCCTGGACCACAGAACAACTCACCTAGTTTGAAAGACTCAATGTTTTTCACAATCTGACCTAAAGTTTACCAAAAAATACAAAAGCAGCTTAGCAGCTTTTGATTAATCATGCAAACTATTTAATTTGTTTTGTAGTATACATAGTGCTGTCTGTATTGATGATGACGGCTTGCGCAACATCAACTCACTTATCACCGACGATTCTAGCTAATCTGATTGTACCTTGCCCTGAACTCTTAAAACATGAGTCAGGGCAGGGCAAAGAAATTACGCTATGGATTATTGATACAGTAGCCAAATTCAACGTGTGTAGTGCTTTGAATGATGTGAAGAATAAAGCTTTTAAACAAGGCTTTTCCTTAGGAATAATTTTGGAATAAAAACTATTAAAAAAGCAAAACCGTAATGACATTTTCGCCAAAACAATAATAAAAATTGCGCATCATGTATGAAAGTAGCTTTATATGAAGCAAAAAAAATCCCTGCACGAAGCAGGGAGCACTAAACATCCACCATCTTATTATCGATCACCCTTCTTCAAGTGATCAGCTACAGAATACATTAAAATTCACGTGAATAAAACACAGTAGATAGGTTGGGTATGTGGAATCATAAATCTCTCCACCCATCAACAATATCTGCCCAATCTTGCATCATCTTACGGCGTTGCTGAAGATGCTTCGAATGATCGTACGAGGCTTTAGTTTTATTAGATTCCGCATGAGCTAACTGTCTCTCAACCCATGCCTCTTCATATCCTTTCTCGTAGAGCGAAGTGGAGGCTGTGGCGCGGAAGTCATGTGCTGAAACATTATTCAACCCTACATATTCAAGCATCCTATTTAGAGTAGAGGCACTCAACATGCCTACAGATTTGTAAACTGCAGGAAAAACAAATTCTCGGTTATTTGAAATTTTATGTTGCCGTTGAAGAACCTCATAAACTTGAGAAGACATAGGTAAAATATGAATACGATTCTTTTTCATGGCATTCTTAGGAAAGGTAATTGTTTTTTCTTGGAAGTCTACCCATTCCCAGAGCAACCGTCTAATTTCGATTGTGCGTAACATTGCATATAAAAGTATCATTCCTGCATTTCTAACTGTCTCTGTTCCATTGTAGTTTTCAAGATTTGTTCTTACTTGCTTTTTCTCCTCTTTAGTAAGAGGTCTTGCATGTTCAATAGGTGGGCGCTTGATTACCCCAGTAACGGCTTGAGTAGGATCATACTCTGTACGTAAAGTCATAATTGCATAGCGGATCACAGCTCCAATAAATTGTTTATTTTGAAGTGCTGTAGACTCACCTGTGCCGTAATTTTTTTGTCTTTTTACTCGTTTAGTAGTGTTCTTTAGAATTAGAAGAATGTCGGCAGATGTAACAGTTCTAATATCCTTATCACCAATTACCTTATATACATCTTTTTGCATTGATGTATTAAACTGATTGATGTAGCGTTCTGATTTATTTTTTAAGTGCTCGTCTCTATATTCTTGAGCAATTGATTTAAAGGTTGTTATTTTTTCTGTATTTTCTTTAGATTTTTTTTCGCTTAACGGATTAACACCACTTAAAATAAGAGTTTTAGCATCATCTCGTTTTTTTCGAGCTTCAGCTAATAAAACATTAGGGTATTCACCGAGACCTAAAGTCGTAGATTTCTTTTCCCATTGGTAACGATATCTCCAATACTTTCGACCATTTGGGCGGACTTCAATACACAATCCCATTGAGTCAAGAACGCGATAAATTTTTTCAGCGGGCTTTAATGATTTTATTTTCGTATCACTTAACATTGAGTACACTTTGTTAAAAAAATAACTGTACTCAATATCGTACTCAAAGTGATGCGTTTTGCATAGTTTTATTAGATTTGGTTAGGTTTGTTAAATTATTAATATTAAAGAATTAAAGTAATTTTAAATTTTGCGTAATTTGTAAAGGTTTGTATTATGAATCTTTTCGATCATAAGAAGCATTTCGATTTTAACCTCTTGAAATTTATCCATAATATTTATTTAGTAAGCTGCTATACCAGTTTGAGTACAGGTTTTACTAAAACCACTTGAAAGCTTTGGAAATATTAAAGCTCAGCAAGTGCAGGCTATAATATCAGATTCTTGCTTGAATTCTTCAACTTTCTCTTTCACATCACTTTTGTATCTAAACTTAGGTTTTAAAAAGTCAGATTTAGTTTTTTGATTTTACATTTTTGATGATTAAGAAAAACAGTGCATGTTAGAGTGGTTTACTATTTTCACTACGACTCAAGAATGAGAAAAATAAATGAAGTTAATAATATTTATCTGTGCACTATTTGCCGTAAGTAATAGCTTTGCTGAATCAAATCCATCGTTTGAAGATCAATACTACCGATTATTAACAAAATATATTGAAGCACAAACTCAAGGCTCAGATGTGTATAGATATTCAGATGGGAGTGAGGTCACAAATCCAGCAGACAAAATCAAGATTCAAGCAGAAAGAGACTGCAAGACTTGGCGAGCCAATAAAGCATTTACTGCACATATCGTCGATAATTTTAAAGCATACGAAGCCTCGAAAGATAAACCATTTTTTATCAAGGCGAGTAAAGCTGAATGGACAAAGGATCTTAAAGATTTAGATGATAAATTGAATAATTCTGAAAATAGCTGCCAATAAAAAATATTGAATTTTAAGGTTGTAGCTAAAATTATCTCAGGCTTCGTTACGAAATTTGAAAATGGTCTCGCCATTCTCTGTATTTCGTGCCTTACCTGCTCAATTTTAGCTGACAACACAATTCAGTTGTGAAATGTCAACAGACCCTAATTATTTAGATCACTAAATTTCTCAATCTATGCCTCATCTCATTTAAAAAATCTTGCAGAACATACTCCTCACGTTGCAACCAATTTGAGATATCTACAGCTCCAATCTGTAATTAAATTATTTTTAACGTGATAAATCCTGTTTTTTGCTGATCTTTTGATCGAAATATTTGTTAATAATTATTAAGTAAAAGTAATACTAAATTTAACAAAAGCTTCATTATTTGAATATAATTTTAAGGATTATTAAGATTTATTAAATAATTTTATTTTATCCAGAAATCAATGCTCTCTCGGTGATCTCGTTGAAATATAAAATTTTTAGTCTTAATAAAATACTGTATATGTTTAATATTTAATTAATTACTAACAAAACCATATGTAGTCTATTTTTTTAAATTTATTGAAGGGTACATATAATGAAACTAAAACATAGTGCTTTTTTACTCACATCCATTTTCGGATTGCCAGCTATCTCTCAAGCGGGCAATGTGGATTATTATGCTCAGAATGGTCAGTCATATCCTGCCATTGTCATCAAGTATAATAAGACGGGTGGGAGGAATTACAGAACTGTAAATTCAAACAATTTAGTCGATCAAAACGGAAAGTTAATCGTATCAGAGAAGCTTTTTAAATCTAAAGCACAAACTAGATCACTGAATGTTGATGATGATCCAAATGGTCTGCAGCGTTATCATCACATCAAACTTCCAGCAGATAAACGGTCGGATAGTGTCTACATTAACAATCTCTTGAAAAATTTAGCTAAACACTCAGACATTGAATTGGTCTATCCAACGACAGATCCTGTGCCATTATCGGAAGGTGTTGCTCAGAGATCAGCATCGAGTCCTCGAGCAGCGACTTCCCAAAGAACACCAGATTTTACTTCTCAACAATATTATCTAAATGCACCGACACAAGCTCCCCAAGGTTATGTTTTGGGAGGAATAAATTGGCAGAATGTTCGCTATAATGTCGGTGCTCAAGGTGAAAATATCACTATTATTTCAGCTGAATCTTATCACTGGAATACTAATCATAGTGATCTTCCTGCATCTTTTCGAGATTTTGGTACTCCCCCAGCGATCAATTATCACGATACCAAATCAGTAGGAATTATGGGAGCAAAAGATAATGGTTTTGGAGTGACTGGTATAGCAAATAAAGCACGTTTTGGTCATCTATTAGCAAATCATTTTGACAGTTCTCTACCATCTATTATTGAAGCTGGTGATGCTTTACAAGCTGGTGATGTTATACAGGTGGGTATGCAAGTCCCTGCAACTGGTATAGCCGGTTGCGATAAACAGTGTTTAGTACCAATGGAATATCAACCTGCTTGGTATGATGCGATCAAAACTTTGACAGATAAGGGAATTATAGTCATTCAAGCAGCTGGTAATTCTAACGTTAATTTAGATATGGCTAGTTTTAATAGAAAATTTGACCGAAGTTTTCGTGATTCAGGGGCAATCATTGCTGGTGCACTCTGTGCTAAGGATGGTCAAAAAGCCAGTTTTTCTACATACGGAAAAAGTGTTACTTCTGCAAGTTGGGGCTGTTGGGATGTCGTCTCAACCACATCAAATAATGTAGCTGCAGATTTATATAATGGTGGTGATAATGATCAATATACTAAGTCTTTTGCAGGTACATCATCAGCAAACCCAATTATTGCTGGGGCAGCTGCTAGTTTGTCTGGTTATGCAAAGGCAAGAAGGCTGACCTTAACGCCGCGTGAAGTTCGAACAATTTTAGCAAGTACAGGGACTACATTAAAGGGATCTGAAGGGCGAGTTAGTGACTCAACTGTGGTCGGTACTCAACCTGATCTGGTACGTGCATTTGCGAGTGTAGATAAGAAACTTATATCGACACGATCTAAGTCACGTTAAACTCACTTATATATCAATTATTAAAATTCTTTAAAAACCTTGAGGAGTATACTCCTCAAGCTGAAAAGTATTGGCATATTATTCGGGGTGTTAACTTTATATAACTAAATTAGCTTGTTAGCTAAATAAGTAGATCAGAAACAAAATGTAGAAAATGGTGAGATCATCTTCAAATTTTAAACCTTTAAAATCAGAAGCTGCTAATCGTCTATTTTAATCTTGCTGATTAAAATTCAATTTTTTTCTACCTTGAAATAAAAATAGGATTTTGACATTAAAGTTTCAAAAAGTTTTTTTAAGATAACTGCTGTAAAGTTTGAAATATATTTTGCTTAACTTTGAGCTTAGTAGATCAAGCTTCCATACCTTTCCTCTCCCTCTTATTGAAAGGTATGGTATTTTCTTGAACTGATTTAAAGTATTAGATGATTTGAATACATTAAACTTGTGTTTAAGGTATTTATACTAAATCACAGCTTCAGTATTGTGGATCAACCATTCCAAAACCTCACCAGAGAGAGAGGGTGATAAACGTTCACGCACAGTGGCATGATATTGATTTAACCAAGCTTTTTCAGATTGATCTAGTATCTCGGGCACAATACATTCGCGGTTGATTGGACACAGTGTTAGTGTCTCAAATTCTAAAAATTCACCATAATTTGAAGATACACTATCAGTGCCATCATCGAATTGTTTAGTACGATTAACCACTAGATTTTCGATTCGAATGCCATATTTCCCTTCGTGATATAGTCCCGGTTCGTTCGATACGATCATGCCTTTATGCATTTTTGAATAAGCATGTATCGGTGCATAATACGATAAAACCTGTGGACCTTCATGCACATTGAGCGCAAAACCAACGCCGTGACCTGTGCCATGCCGATAATCTAAACCGTATTGCCACAGAGGCTGGCGGCAGATCGAGTCTAGTAACTGTGCAGCTATTCCTTCAGGAAAGACCGCTTGAGCCAGCGCAATATGACATTTTAGTACCAAGGTATAATCACGTTTTTGGTCCTGACTTGGCTGTCCAATTGGAACAACACGGGTAATATCGGTTGTACCGTCACGATATTGAGCTCCAGAGTCTATTAATAACAGTCCATTTCCCGTGATTTGTGAATAATGCTCAGGCGTTGCACGATAATGTGGCAATGCACCATTTTCATTAAAGCCTGCAATGGTTGAAAAACTTAAACCAATGAACCCTTGTTGTTGCTGGCGGAAGCCTGTGATTTTTTCATCAATGGTCAATTCAGAGATACTTTCTTGATTGGCTAATGCATTTTCTAACCAATGAAAGAAATGACATAGCGCAACACCATCTTTTTGCATGGCGTGGCGAATATGTGCGATTTCACTGTCTTGTTTACGTGATTTGAGTAATGTACTTGGATTGATGTCATGCATGATCTGACTTTGTTTAGAAATCGATTGTTCATGAAAAATAGACACTTTACTCGGATCCAGTAACAGACTTTGTTCAGAAATCTGCATTAAATACAAAGCTGTATCTTGATAGTCTTTGATCTGTATCCCATCATCATGGAATTGTTTACGAACTTCGGTATCTAGTTTTTGTTGATCTATAAACAGTACAACTTGCTCTTGATTGATAAAGAGATGAGCTAAAAATACAGGATTATAATCTACATCTTGTCCACGGCTATTTAAGATCCATGCGATATCATCGAGTGCAGATATAAAGTGTGAAGAAACTGACTTTTCATTTAATTTTTCACGGATAATTTCAATTTTTTCTTTACGTGATAAAGCATTGATTTCATCATCCATGATATAGATAGTTTTGGATGGCAGAGCAGGCTGATCTTGCCAGATTTGACTGATCAGATCGAGTTGGGTATTGATTTGAAAATCTTTTCGTTTCGCAAGTTGTTCAAGCGCTTGAAACTGAGCGACTGAAATCGTCTGTCCATTTACACAAACGCTTTGTTTTGCAGCAATGTTATTTTCAAGCCATGCTAAATGATTTGAACTCGGGTCTTGGGTCAGCTTTTGTAAAGTGATGCCCGTATTTTTGAGTTGTTGCTCTGCTTGCACCCAATAGCGTCCATCGACCCATAGCCCTGCAAAATCCTGAGTAATCACCAGTGTGCCTACAGAACCTGTAAATCCAGACAACCACTGCCTCATTTTCCAATATTCTGGGAGATATTCTGACATGTGCGGATCAGCACTCAATACAATATACGCGGTCATATTTTGAGTGTGCATCAATGCACGAAGTTGTTGTAACTTTTCAGGTACGCTTAAAAAACTCATAATGTTTCCATATTCGATTGAGGTGAGACAGACTCGGTTTTATTCATCAGTCTTTTGATTGGGGCTTTTAATAGCCATAAAACGATAGCACCAATCGCGAGCGCAATCACGCAGCGCATGAATAATGTCGGCAAATTGTCAATTTCATTGGCTGAAACATGTCCACCAATCAGACCTGCCATAAGGTTGCCTAGTGCAGAAGCCGTAAACCACAACCCCATGATCTGTCCGCGAATCACAGTCGGTGCAAGTTTGGTCATGGTGGATAAACCGACCGGACTTAAACAAAGCTCGCCTAATGTTAATAACAATAAACTTGTCACGATCCACAGTGGAGAAACCAGATCACCATTGCCTTTTGCCACCAAAGTGCTGGCAAATGCCATAACTAAAAATCCTGAAGCTGCCAGAACGAGCGCAATGATAAATTTGGAAATATAGCTTGGATCTTTATTTTTTTTGCCCAATTTGACCCAAAGCCATGCTGCAATTGGCGCGAAAATGATAATAAAGAGGGCATTGATCGACTGGAACCACACGGTCGGGATTTCAAAACCAAAGAAATGACGTTGCGTAAAATCATTGGCAAATAAGTTAAATGAAGTCGGCTTTTGTTCAAAGGCAGACCAAAATAGAGCTGCTGCAACAAGCAAGATAAAACAAATGATGATTTGGAACTTTTCCTGCTGATTTAAATGCATAAACAATAATAAATAAGCAAAATAAACCACGATGCAGATACAAATACTCATGGTTAAATATGTCACAACAGCCACAGGATGGATCGTAATGACACCAAAAGCAGTCAGAGCAACGAGTGCAGCAACGAGAGCAAGAAATCCAAATACGATTTTAGGTGCTTTTGTATTGATGACGACAGGTTTATTCCAAGTATTTTCTTGACCACGCAATGTATTGAACTGTCTAAGTGATGGAATCGCAGAGAAACGGAAAATGAGAAGTGCGATAAGCATACCGATTCCGCCGATACCAAAACCGAGATGCCAGCCATTATCTTTGATCAGCAGGCCTGTAATCAGTGGGGCAATAAATGATCCGATATTGATCCCCATATAAAAAATCGAAAAGCCTGCATCACGCCGCACATCTTTTTCTTTATAGAGCGTACCGACGATCACCGAAATACAGGTTTTAAACAGACCTGAACCAATAACGATCAGCACTAAGCCAAAATAAAAGAAAAAATGATCAATAATGTTGGTCAGCGCAATTGATAAATGCCCTAATGCAATAATCATCGAACCGTACCAAACAGATTTGGCTTGACCTAGCCAGTTATCTGCGACCCAGCCACCGAGCACGGTCATCAGGTACATAGAACCTGCAAATAAACCAACAATGGCTGCTGCCGTAGGACGGTCTAGGCCTAAGCCGCCATTTGCAACCATAGCGGACATATATAAAATGAGGAGAGGGCGAATGCCATAATAAGAAAAACGTTCCCAAAGCTCTGTGAAAAATAAACTTTTTAATGGTTTGGGATGACCTAAAAAAGCCTGATTCTGTGTTTCTAAATCATGTTGTTGCATCTTCAAATCCTTGAAAATGAAAGTTGAAAAAAATAAAACAAACTTTTAGTTTTGCTTAATATAAAAAAAAATTATGGATAAGAGTGTATATAATTTATGTAAAAATGAAAATTGATTTAAAAAATGATCAATAGATGCATTATTTAATCTATTGATATCTCTTAATAATGAAAAGTCTAATATACTACCGGGTATTGAATCTTCATTTGAATTTTAGTTTTCAGCAGTTGAAATTTATCGTTATATTTTTCAGCAGGATGCTTTACATCTAAAATTTAGACGATTTTCATGAAGATGTGATTTTTTTAAGCTATAAAAAAAGACATGTTGTGCTGAAACATAGTGCAAACACAAAATTGCCAAACTTAGCAATTTTGTGAAATTGATCAGCTAAAATTATTTAAAATGCCAATTATGCTCTATTAATAGGCGTAAAAGGCGTTTTTATAAAAATATGCACCATTTTAGAGCAGTCTAAATATGTTTTTGTTTAAAAGCTTAAGACGATGTCTGAATATGGTGCATTTAAAGTTGCACACAGTATAATAGGTGCAAACAACAGCCAGTATTGATTTATTTGTTATATAGAATTCAATATTTTAGCTTTTGTTTGAAAAGTTGGTACGGGATTTGCTTAGTAACGACCAACTACTAACACGCACGTAGCAAGTGCAACAAAAATTCATTGGAGCAAAATGAGCATGGCGAACAAGGTCCTTCAACTCATACAAGAAAGTGGCGCAAAATGGGTCGATTTTCGCTTTACTGATACTAAGGGTAAAGAGCAACACGTTACTTACCCATCTGACTCTATCGATGAAGATACATTCGAAGATGGTAAAATGTTCGATGGTTCTTCTATCGCAGGTTGGAAAGGCATCGAAGCTTCTGACATGATCTTACGTCCAGATGCTGAAACAGGTTTTATCGACCCGTTCTTTGCAGAGCCAACTGTTGTCGTGACTTGTGACGTTATTGAGCCATCGACTGGTCAAGGTTATGAACGTGACCCACGTTCAATCGCACGCCGTGCTGAAGAGTATTTAAAATCTACAGGTATCGGTGATACAGCGTTCTTTGGTCCAGAACCAGAATTCTTTGTTTTTGATGAAGTGAAATGGGACATCGACATGTCTGGCGCTCGTCATACATTGATCGCTGAAGAAGCTGCTTGGTCTACAGGTAAAGACTATGAAGCAGGTAACTCTGGTCACCGTCCACGCGTTAAAGGCGGTTACTTCCCAGTTCCACCTGTAGATTCTTCACAAGATATGCGTGCAGAAATGTGTGCAAAAATCGAAGACATCATGGGTCCTGGTCGTGTAGAAGTACATCACCATGAAGTTGCTTCTTGCCAATTAGAAATTGGTGTGAGCTTCAACACTATGGTTCGTAAAGCTGACGAAGTTCAACAATTCAAATATGCAGTTTGGAACGTTGCACATCAATACGCGAAAACAGCAACCTTTATGCCTAAACCAATGGTAGGTGATAACGGTTCTGGTATGCACGTTCATATGTCTATCTCTAAAGATGGCAAGAACTTGTTTGCTGGTGATGAATATGCAGGTTTGTCAGAAATGGCACTTTATTTCATCGGCGGTGTAATCAAACACGCACGTGCATTGAATGCGATTACTAACCCTTCTACAAACTCGTACAAGCGTTTAGTTCCACATTTCGAAGCACCAATTATGCTTGCTTACTCAGCGCGTAACCGTTCTGCTTCTATTCGTATTCCATACGTTTCAAGCCCTAAAGGCAAACGTATCGAAGCACGTTTCCCAGATCCAATGATGAACCCATACTTAGGTTTTGCTGCATTGTTGATGGCTGGTCTTGACGGTATCCAAAACAAGATCCACCCAGGTGAAGCTGCTGACAAAAACCTTTATGACTTACCTCCTGAAGAAGAAGCTAAAATCCCTACAGTTGCGCATAACCTAGAAATGGCGTTAGAAGCACTTGAAGCGGATCATGACTTCTTGTTGAAAGGTGGCGTGTTCACTAAAGAAATGCTTGAAGCATATATCGAACTTAAAACTGAAGAAGTTCGTCGTTTGAACACGACTACTCACCCAGTTGAGTTTGACATGTACTACAGCTTGTAATTTAAAGCTGTATGACGATATAGCCATGCTCGAAAAGCTCGCCTTGTGCGGGCTTTTTTATGCAGAAAATTTTTGAATATTATTTTTTGAGTATGATTTTTTGGAATAATTTTAAAATCGTGAAAAATGGATTGATCTATTTTTAAATCAATATTTTCAGATCAGTCCGCATGATTTATTTCATTGATCCGAATGAAAATATACGTACACAATCCAGCGACAACCATCAACGCAATAAAACTATAAATAATTGATGCAGAATAAAGATAGGTTGCAATGGCTGCAAATATTCCTAATATCAAGAATAAAAGTAAAAATAGAGACTGTGGAATAAAAGCAGGACTGTCTTGGATATGTGATGGATGTTCTCTTATTTGTTGCAATTCAGAACTTTGCGGAAAAACTTTGGCCTTGGCTCTCGAATAACCTCTCAGAAAATACTGCACTTCATGAGGATATTGATGTAAATCATTTAAAAAGCGTTTCCAAAATATTGGATTTTTTTGTAATGAATGACCTGTTCCCAAAGCTTCTAAGGGAATCATACTATTTTGTAGCCAATTTTCAGCTTGATTGATATCGGGTAAGCCTAATGTGCGTAGCAATACATGGTCTGGATAATATTTTTCGACCATGATTTCAAATTCATGATAAATATCAGTGTATTGATCACCTGTAATTTGTAAAAACTCAGCTTTTCGTTGCTTGAGGAGTTGTAAAGCAGATGCAGTATCGGTGATTAGATAGGGATATTCACTTTCTGTACCAAAATTTTCCAAACAGCTTTGCCTTTCAGCAGCAACATTTTCATCATCAATGTCAAAATCGTCAATAAAACGTGCCCATTGAATTTGATCTTGTTCAAACATCATCAGCCATAAAATGGGCAAAAAACTATTTGCTTCAAGCTCAGGACGAGGGACTTCCGCAAAAACTTTCCATTGATTGAGATGGCCTAATGGCATGTGGTCAAAAGGGCAACTCGTCAAAAATACTCGATGTGGCATATTTCGAATCTGAGAGGTGCTTTGAGATTTATTGTAGAGCATTAAAACAATCAAAAATTAATATTTTGTAAAAATTGACTATGCATACCATGAAAATAATTCAAATAGTCATCGTAAACTTTGCAAAAGAAGCTAAAGTAAATGCAACAAGTTGCAAAGCCAAACTTAAAAGGATTCATCATGACAACTAGCTATGCAAATATACTTAAACCCCTGCATTTAGGTTTTACGACGATAAAAAATAGAGTCGTGATGGGATCTATGCATACAGGATTGGAGGATAGATTTTATAATTATCCAAAACTTGCTGCATATTTTGGTGAACGTGCCAAAGGTGGTGTAGGGCTTATTATTACAGGTGGAATTTCACCAAATCGTCAGGGTTGGTTATTGCCAGCAGGCGGAACGATGAATCATTTGGGTGATATTGCACCGCATCGTTTAGTGACTCATGCCGTACATAAGCATGGCGCAAAAATTTTAATGCAAATCTTGCATGCAGGACGCTATGGTTATCAACCATTTGTTGTGTCAGCAAGCCCGATTAAATCGCCTATTTCACCATTTAAACCAAGACAAATGAGTGAAAAAAATATTTTACAGACCATTGATGACTATGCGCACACTGCAAGCCTAGCGCAAAAAGCTGGCTATGATGGCGTGGAAATCATGGGTTCAGAAGGTTATTTACTCAATCAGTTTTTGAGTCGCCATGTCAATCAGCGTGATGATCGCTGGGGCGGTGAGATTGAAAACCGTATGCGTTTTGCGGTGGAAATCGTAAAAGCAATTCGTCAAAAAGTGGGTGAAAAATTTATTATCTGTTTCCGTCTTTCGATGCTGGATTTAGTACATGACGGAAATACCATGGATGAAGTGATTATTGTTGCCAAGGCTTTGGAAAAAGCTGGCATCACTTTGCTCAATACAGGTATTGGTTGGCATGAAGCACGTATTCCAACCATCGTAACATCTGTACCTCGTGCAGCATTTGTTGACTATACTGCTGAAGTTAAAAAACATGTCAGTGTTCCTGTAATCGCGTCTAACCGTATCAATATGCCTGAAACTGCAGAAAAGATTTTGGCAGAAGGCAAAGCGGATATGGTGCAAATGGCACGACCATTGTTGGCTGATGCATTTTGGGTAAATAAAACCGCGACCAATCGTGTTGATGAAATCAATACGTGTATTGCCTGCAACCAAGCATGTTTAGATCATACCTTTAAAAATAAACGCGCGACTTGCCTCGTCAATCCACGTGCCGCTTATGAAACTGAATTGGTTTATATCAAAACCAAAAAAGTCAAAAAAATCGCGGTTGTTGGTGGTGGTGTTGCGGGTATGTCGGCAGCTACCGTGGCAGCAGAACGTGGTCATCAAGTGACATTATTTGAAGCTGCAAATGAAGTGGGTGGTCAGTTCAATTTGGCTAAGGTCGTACCTGGCAAAGAAGAATTCCATGAAACGATTCGATATTTTAAAGTACAAATCGAAAAGACAGGTGTAGAACTGCGTTTAAATACCAAAGTCAATCGTGAACAGCTTGAGCGTGAAGGTTTCGATGAAGTGATCGTTGCGACAGGAGTCATTCCTCGTGCCTTGAAAATCCAAGGCAGTGATGCACCACAAGTACTATCTTATGCAGAAGTTTTAAAAGGCGCTGCTGTCGGTCAAAAAGTTGCAGTGATTGGCGCAGGTGGGATAGGTTTTGACGTATCTGAATATTTACTCAAGCCTGAACATCAAGCTCAGCCACAAGATTTAAATGAGTGGAAACGTGAATGGGGCGTGGATCCTGTCGTAAATTATATGAGTGAAGGTGGTTTGGAACGACCTCAAGTCGATGCGCCGATTCGCGAAATATATTTGATGCAACGTAAGACTACACCGCTTGGTATTGGTCTTGGAAAAACCTCAGGCTGGGTACATCGTGCTCAATTGAAAAAGCATGCTGTAAAAATGATGCGTGGTGTCCAATATAAAGCAGTTACTGATGAAGGCTTATGGGTTGAAATGGATGGCCATGATCAATTGTTGCGTGTAGATACGATTGTGGTCTGTGCGGGACAGGAGTCGGTCAAAGATTTGATGCCGAAAGAAAGCGATAAAACATTAGCAAATTATCATATTATTGGTGGTGCTAAACTGGCTGCTGAGCTTGATGCTAAGCGTGCAATCCGTGAAGGTGCTGAATTAGCAGCCAAACTTTAAGGATTTGATGAAACATTATGCATTTGAATGCTTTGAGCGTAACTTTTACTTGTCTAATCAGGAAAAGCTTAGTATTCTTCTGCACATGGAAGCGTGGCAGAGCGGTTTAATGCACCGGTCTTGAAAACCGACGAGGGTTCACGCCCTCCGTGAGTTCGAATCTCACCGCTTCCGCCAAATTTTGAATTAAGCCCTTGTATTTACAAGGGCTTTTTTATTACATATGCTTTTGTCCCACATTGTAACCCACATAAAATTTTGGATTGGATTAATCAAAATAAGAATAATTCAGATGGCGTTAGATAATTGGTAAATTGAGTTTAAGTTGTCTATTACAGTACAAACCTAAACATAAAGGTTCTGCATACCTACTTTTAGTATCTGTTCTCATTGTTTCGAGTTGTGATGATCTTCTTTTTTGAGGTCATCTTGTTCTGCATTCGTTTCATTTGTTGGTTTACGGTTCGGATTACGAGCGGTAAGTGGTATTGAAACTTTTTTTACTGCCACTTTTGCTACTTGGGCTGTAGATTTTATTTGTCTTTTTAGATTTAGTAATTGTTCTCTTTCATCTTGGTTTGGTAAACGTGTGCCAATGAGTGCATCAGGATTTTGCTCAACCATTTCTTTTGTTTGTTTGATCCATCCAGTATCCACACTTTCTGATTTGGGTGAGGTCATTGCATTATAGATAGATTCTGTATAGTTAGAGTGGCTTTCAACCTCATTTACAGAGCTCGTTACTTTATTGATGTTTTGACATGACTCTAATCGGGCTTGATTATCCCTTTTATATTCCATTTGATTTTGAGACTCTATATTTTCATTACCATTACATTTTAGCTTTGCTTGTGCATTACCTTCGACTATTGGCGGTTGTATGGCAGGTTTTGAGGGTAAATTCTGTTGATATCTTGCAAACTCAGTAAGGTACATTTTTTCACGTTCATGAGCTAAGTTTAGCTGCGTTTGTAGCAAGATATTTTGTGAAATAAGTAAGTTTAAAATCTGTTTATAGTTTATTTCTTTATCTTTGTTTGATTTTTTATCGAGTAACTCGATAATGGCTGGCATAGCTTCATTTAAATCTATTTTACCATTGATTATATTGATTTTATTTTGACTTGCTAAATAATAAATTTGTGTTCTGGATAGTCCCGTTTGTTTGCTTAGCTGAAGTACAGTTAATTGTTTCATGTTTAAATCTGTTTAAAATGAGTGTATATGGTGTGTGATTATACTGATAAAGCGATTCAACTTTTAATTAAAAGTATTGAAAATGCGGTTTACGAGATGAGTTTTTTGAATTATAGATTGTGAAAAAATATGCTATTTTTTAATTTGTATTGATAAATGGTAGATAGAATGGGCCTTTGGGGGAAAGTTTTTAGATGAAACTATCGAATATTGAGTACACGCAGCGTATCCAAGAGATAAGAATTCTTTTGAATTTTTATCTGATGCAGATTGAGCCCATTAACATGCAGCAGATGGTGCTGCGTGATGAATATTATTCTGTAATGGCTTATCTGAAAAATGTTGTACAGTTTGAAAAACTCATTTTAAGTTTTGTGTATAACGGGAAATTAGAACGAAATGAAGAGCAAGATCTGTTTGACCTTTTACACGAAATATATAAACAAGGAATAGAGCGTTTTGAGCTAGAAGAAATGTCTGTTTTGGATGCAAAGCTGACAGAGTCGCAGGTGCAGGCGAAAAATGTTGTGCTATTTGGTCAACGTCATGGCATAGCTAAAGTAATACTTGACTCCAATTATGCGAAAGCGCTTTTTCAACTCTATTGGGTATCGCACGAAAAAATTAGATTTAAGTCTGATAAAGAAAGATTTACTGAATTCTATCAAAAAAGAAAAATAAATCTTTTGCAGAATAGTTTTTCTGTTTTTGAAAATTTTAAGTCGGATTTTTGGGCGTTACGAGATAAACGGACCACTAATTTACAATCTAAATTTGAACAAATGTTCGCCTCAAAAAATAGTGTAAAAGTACTTTGTGTTAATTTATTTGCACCTAAACTTTATGGTGAAATTCAAATTGAATTTTTAAATTCGGCTTTGAGAAAACTTTGTTGTGAGATGGAAAAGCTGGGGCACTACCGAGGTCTTTTTTATAAACTTGAATATGGTATTGATGGACAATTTTTTTACTTTTGTGTGGTGGTTTTTGAAAACTTAAAAAGCTTAGCGATTTTTGAATTATATAAAAATATTGCTACTGTTTGGCAAGCGATACAGACTGGTGGTCATCCTTTAGACAATCAAGCTTTGCTTCCTTCGGCAGAGTTTCTCAACACTAAGCTTTATCGCACAGAGGCTTTACAAGCTGGGGTTATTTCTAGAAACGGGCTAAGTTATGCACAATTTATAAGAACAACACTTGCTTATATTGCCAATGGACCAAGTCTCTTACAAATACTTTTAGGGACGGCCATTTGGGGTGAAGAGAAGCCGTATCACTGTATCGATAAGCCTAGAGAAATATCTAAAAAAGCCATTACTCCAAGAAAACCAAAAAAATTGGAACATCATCAGGAAAACGAATCTCTCCTACAAGCATTAAAATTAAAAAACGTGTTTAAGCCTTTGCAAAAGGATATTAAGGATATTGGGTTGTGTTACGAACACATTCCCTCTATTGATCAGTCATACGGACGGGATTTTCTGATTTTAAAATCTGCAATGATCCGGATGGAAGTTGCAGTAGTTTTAGCACCTGTCTGGAAAAGAGATCCAGTTACGATTGAAGGAAATGAGATTAAACAAAATGATTGGGGCGGTTTAATACAGGATGAGCTACAAGAACAAAAGAATATTCAAATATTACTTCAGTATGCTGATTTTATTGGGCCACGAGTTCTATGCTTTATCGCTGCATTTTTTATGGTCCCAAAACAATATTCTCCAGCCTATTCTTTTAGCGTATATAAAACCGCATTGCATCAGAAGATTCGGGAACTTATGGCGTTACCCCTTAAAATGTTCAAAGAGCAGATAAAAGGGTTGGTTGAAAAACGTTTGATGCCTTCAGGTGCTTTTACCAAATTAGAGACCCTGCTGACTAGCAGGCGGTTTCACACTGAATCATTAGAAGAGTGGTTAAAGGTGCAGGAGAGAGTCAAAAAAAGATCATTTCTAGCGATTGATAGCTATGTCAACAAATTAGAAAATAAACAAAATATTTACCGAGATGTAGAATTTACATTTACTGTGCAAAATTCCCAATCTTTAAAATCAATCGATACCCTTTTGAAAAGTGCTATTGATCATTTTAATAAAACACATAAGGAGCTCATGGGGTACGTTGGATATTGGAATTTTCAGCAGGTCAATGAGCAAAAGATTAAATATATTGCGACTCTGACATTTTATCTGGATGAACGATATATAGAATCAACAGGACCAGAAAGCTGGTTTGAAAAGCTCAAGCATCAGACGGATTTACGTCTGGATAAAAAGGCCAAAGATTTGAATATTGATGAAATCAAGGTGAAAAAAATTGACGACATCATGGAGTACATGAGGTCATTTCAGTCAAAATTTATTGAAAAAAAACGTTCGCGACGTTATACATCAAGTCTCTTATTTGCCTTAATCCATCGTGATTTATACTGGAAGAATACTGCCATCATCCAGAAACAAATTTTAATTCGCGGTCGAACTGGCTACAAAAAAAGAAACAGGAAAAAAGATTGAAAAACGGGCTTAACTTCCGCTTTAGGTAGAGCGACAAAAATGAAAGCTATTTCGAAGTTTTGTGCTAAAGACTACTCCAGTATACAAGCGTATTTTTTTGCTTAGGTACTGGGTAAATGATGTTATATCTATATATATATCTATATCATATCTAATACCTTTAAATATCTAATATTCTTAATATCTAACGCATATAATATCTTAATATTTATGTAGTCTATCTTAACTAGCCATACCATTTTAGGCCTCATCATAAGATCGAATATTTCCTATATTTCTATCTAGTCGTAAAAAAACGACAAGATAGTGAATGATGGATCTAGAACAATAGAAATTAAAAAAATATTTAGATGCGCTACCTATGAAACTCAATAGCATGGTAGGCAATCCAATGATAAATGAAATCGAAACACTCATTGCAATAGAGCAATTAATTCAAGAAGTGAGCCAGACGCTGGATAGTGGTTGCTGTTTAACTCAAAGACGAAATGAACAAAAACTAAGAGCTTATGCTCGGCGAGGTTGTGATTTGATTCCAGCCTTTAGACAGCTTATTTCTCAAGACATTCAATTAATGTTTCCAATAAACTGTTTTATGCGTGTTTTGGATATAGCCAAGAGAATAAATTTAAAATATGGTTTATCTGAGAATGATATTCCTTATACGGATCAGTATATAGAAATATGCGAAGCGATGCATGTATTTCCTGCTGCCTATCACAAGGATCAGCTTAAATTTTATAATCAAGAGTGTAAAAATAGATGTGAGCTTGAGAAATATTTGTACAATTTAATTCATAAGCATTGTAAAACTTTATGGGTGAGGGTTGAGCTTAAGTACTTTAGTGACAGCTTAGATGAGATTTCTATTCTAGATGTTGATCGGCACTTTAAAGCCTTTCGTAAACGCATATCAGATAAAGATACCTGTTTTAGAGATTTAGTTGGTTATGTCTGGGCATTGGAACAGGGAGGTGAAACAGGGGCTTATCATGTGCATTTGCTGCTTATTTACAATGGCTCCTTAAGGCAAGGGGAATGGAAGATCGGGAGTGAGGTTTGTGCTTTATGGGAAAACATGACCGAAGGGCTGGGTAAAGCATATAGCTTGCAGGATTCTAGACATAGGGAATCTTATCAAAAAGCTGGTAGGGATGGATTGGGCTTGGTTAGGCGAGAAGACGGAATGAAGGTTGAGAATGCTATTCGACTTGCTTTGTATTTCACAAAACCTGAAAAATACGAACAACGTTTAAGAATAAAAGTGCCAAGAATGAGAACATTTGCATGTGGGCAATTCAAACTTAGCCGTTATATGTTACGTCAATCTCGTATAGATCTGGATGATGTTGAATTGCCTTTTTAAACCATTTTACCTCATGTGTAGATCAGAGTGCTTTACTCCACTCTGATCTTACGTATTGTTATTTTTAAAATTGAGACTGAGAAATTATTTTTTGATTGAGTTGCACATGCTATGTGCAGAAAGCACGCCTTCATATCGAATAGGAATACAAAAGATGAACGCGTTAAATCCTCAAACCTTTCAAATCAATCAAATTTTAAATATCAAACAGGTAGTTCAGGTCACAGGGCTGAGTCGAGCAACGATTTATGCAATTCTCGATCCAAAATCTAAATATCATGATGCCACTTTTCCCAAACAAATAACACTCACGAGTAATCGTGTGGGATGGATCGCTCAGGAAATTAATGAATGGATTCAAATAAAAATTGCACAAAGAGTGTGTTAATTTACCAGTAATTGAATTGTTGTATATTAAAAAAATAAAAAATAATCGCGTTGGTCTTCCTATGAATGAATCAATAGGAAGACCATCATGCAATCAATCACAGTAACCCATCTTGAACATCATACTGCCCCTCGTTTGGAACATGATATCCACACGCTATTTTTAAATATTCGATATCAGCATGGAGATAAATATGATATTGATTATTGGCTTCACAGGCTTTCAGGTTATATTCAGGAGTGGAGTTTATTATTTATCACCAATGAATTTTATTTTGGCTTCTGGCTAGAGATATTCATGGGATGTTATCGGGCGAGTAAATTTGAACTGAATATTTTGGGGGTTAAAGATGAAGCGCAAGTTCAAAACCTTGTTAGTTTGATTCTAATTAAATTAGAGAAAATATTTCAAGGTGCGGAAATTTTAGAAGAAATTAAGAGAAAGAATGAAAAGCATCTGAAACAGATTGAACGATATCAAAAAGAATATGATCAAGTCACTGAGTATTGCTTTGATTTAAATAAAATCAATGTGGTTTGTGCATATCAGTCAGATACAGCCTGCCATATTTCTATATTGGACATGAATAAACATATTCAAATATTTAATAAGCATCTAAAATTAAAGAAATATTTTCCTATGCAATATTTATATTGGTACAGACGGGTTGTTCGTATCCCTGAAAAGAACCAATATGTCATGGTTTTATCTTTAACGGTTAATGCTCGGATTTACACCGATACCTCTTTTTATTTGGATCGGTTGAAAGAATTGTGGCAATTTGCAACAGGTTACGAAGGAATCGTAATTGATCTGCTGGATGGCGATAGCCAGAGTCATGAGTTGGTGAGCCAGATATTTACAGAATTTGACGATCAAGATGATGTGACAAGCTTGCTTGAACGGGATGTTGTAAATACAGATGAGTCTTCAAAAAGTGTACGAATTTGGCCAATTGGTTTTAAACACTTTATTGGTACATCTGGTAAGAATATTTGAGGGAGTAAGGTAAGGGTAGTATGAACTGCCTTTATCATTGTAGAAAAAAATGATGGAATCATAAGACCTAGGCAAAATAGATGTATTGGTTAGACGAATTTTACTATTACTGGTTCAGCGATTATTTTGCTTCTGGTCTTGTGCAAGTTGCATTTTTTAATGTGCATCTACATTTCTAATCTCGTGAAAAGTAATAAAAAAATATAGATCCGATAATAGCTTCAACATTGACACCTCAAGCCTTGCAGATTATTCTTGGCTTGCTGGCCTACATTGCCAGTCGGTTTTAGCAGACCGTTTTACCCAAAGCACATGAAAAAGTTTCTTTCTTTTTTGTGGGCATCCCTACGTGACCCCCTCTGCGGCGGAACGGGAGGGGGACATCTTTGGATGTGCTGATCTTTTTGGGTATCAGTCTGCTAACCCCTTTTCGTTTCGCCACCATTATTTAGCAGTGATGTGGTGAAACTTCTTTATACCCAAAGGAGTCCGCCATGCGTACTATTTTCACTGATTCTTTTTTACATCCCTGACTTCATTTAAGCATTGCTGGTTTTCGTGCTGAGCATGAATTTCTGCGACCCCAATAAAAACAACTTAAACTGAAGTGAGGCGAACATGACCCATGCCCGTATTTTGTCGGCATGTCTACTGCTGCCTTTGTGTATCAGTGCATGCTCAAAACAAGACCGCACCACCTATATTCCTGATAAAAAAGATCAACTGTCTAAACGGATTGATTTAAGTTCGGCTCAACGTCCGATTGTGATTCACGGTCAGTCTATTGCTGCTTTGGAGGGTGCTCCCTCTATTGACGAAACGATATTACAAGATTTTCAAAATTACATTGCAGATCGTAAAGGCGCAAAAGGTGCATTTCTTGATTTAAGAAAACAATTAAAGCTGCGACCCGATCAAATGCTTTTATTTGGTGTGAGATCTAAAGTCCAAAAAGACACACCATTTGTGGATTTGAGCAATACCGATTTATTTAGTCGTGCCAATACTTTGGCGATCGAGCATTTGGCATTGCTTAAACGTAGTTCTGTTCCTG
This sequence comes from Acinetobacter gerneri DSM 14967 = CIP 107464 = MTCC 9824, assembly GCF_000368565.1. GTDB lineage: Bacteria > Pseudomonadota > Gammaproteobacteria > Pseudomonadales > Moraxellaceae > Acinetobacter > Acinetobacter gerneri. Next base: position 176,391 of record NZ_KB849539.1, read on the forward strand.
AAAAAGATCCGTATGAAACCACAGCAGCTTATCAACAACGTGTGCTGGATGAACAGCAAAGGACACAGAGGCTCACCGCTAAAAGCAATGTTGACCTTGGCCGTATTGAAGATGCTTTAAATTTTAGTAGCCGTGGACTGGAATTCCCTGACAGTTTCGATGCACTCAGTCGAATTGACTATGATGCTGATCAAGCTCTTTTGACCGTACAAACCAGCGTTCCACAAGTCAGGGCAGTTGAACTTGAACGATATGATCCTGCCGCACAATTTCAATTGTTTAGTTTTAAAGTCAATGCATCTGCTGAGCAAGCCAAGGACATCATTAGGATTTTTGATGCACGTGGCTTAGCACCTGTCTATATTGCCTTTGTGCTGGATTATCAACCCAATGGTATCCAGATTAATCGCATTGTATTGATGGAATATTTAGGCATAGAGCAAGAGTTTAAACTTTTAGCACAATTGATGCCGAAGCAAATCAAAGTACAAACACTGAATACTCGTTTGGATGTTCTTCATGAGCAAAGCATCGCTCTACAGCATTTGATTCCTTTCCAATTTGGTTTGTCCGCACGAACGGCCCAATTAAAACATGGAGAAATATGATGCTGAAACACATCTTTCGACTGGGTATCACGCTTGTACTATTTGGCAGTTTATCAGGTTGTTTTGGCAATGGGGGGGCGCTGACACCTCCAAAAGCCGATGATATATTGCATGCCTTGAGGAAGCAAGATGATCGAATTGTACAGGTGCGTTTAAAGCAATGTAAACGTTCCAATGTTTATGAGGGTCAAGAGGGGGCACATCCATATTTTGATTTATATCACTGTGTAGTGACCATTGAGCGTTTTGACCCGATCCTCAATCAAAGCTTGCACCAAGATGAAAAGCATATATTGAGCTTATCTTCGGATGGTTGGACTACTGGTTCAGAATAAGGATAAACAACAATGACTTTACAACAACGATTGCACAACAGCCAATGGCGATCTTTACTCAGCGGAGCAGACAATATTTATTTTGCCCCGCATATCCCTATAAAAAAATTACAAGGTGCAATGACTTATATCTCAGCCGCAATCAGACCTCAAGACATTGTGATGTTGATTGATGATACGGTCTTTGGTAGTGCTAAGGATGGTTTATGTTTGACAGAAACCGAGCTATTTTTTAAAGAAGGATTTGGTGAGGCATACCAATTTCTGTTCATGCAAATCCAAAGGGTTGAGGCGGATTTAGGCATTATTAACCACGGATTACTCATCAATGGCACGCATACGCTCAATTTTTCCCAATTGGATAAAGGAACGGTTCGAGCCCTGGCAGGTTTACTCAATGAATTGTGTCAGCCATCTAAGCAACAACAGCAGACTCAGACACATCAGAAAGAGAAAGTTCAGCTGAATGTGATGCACTATCTCTTCGCTTATTTTATTACCTATCCTACAGGGAAATGGAGTGAAGCATCCCGAATGGCGCTTACGGATTATTTTGCCAAATTAAAAAATCCAGATGTTAATCAATCTATCGCCTATCTGATTCAACAGCCACTCTATACCGATTATGAAGATTTATTACATGGCTTAGCCGAACTGAAAGTTGAAATGTCTTATGAGGCACGGATGCAAATGATTGAAAGTTTGGTATATGTCATGGCCTTGGGGCAGATTGATCAGGAGCAAGCGCAACGCTTTATGATTCAATTATGCCGAGTGACGGGTGTTTCTCCAGCAGTATGGGCAGATCTCGTCGATGCGGTTTATGGTGGTATGCAGCAGGATGGGCAACATGCTGGTGTGCCATTAACAGATGAGCAGAACCAAGCCTGTAAGCTTCTTGATATTTCACCAGAACAATTGAGCGAACAATCATTGCAAACAGCGTATCGTAAAAAGATGGCTGAGTTTCATCCTGATCAATATCAACAATTGCCTGAAGCTGTACGCCAGTTGATTGAGCAACAAGCACAGCAGTTGAATCAAGCCAGAAGCATTTTAAAGGATTACCTAAACACATAATCGAAAATAAAAATATTTCAATTACACATCATGAGCTTGAAGCCTGATCCAGACGAGATCAGGGCAAACCCTATTTAACATTTTAACGAGGGATAATATGAAATTAGGTCCATGGCTTGTCATAAGTAGCTGCCTCATGCTGATGGCATGTAGCAGTTCATTTAAATCCGAATTTAAACAAGGTTGCCGAGAGTTAGGTGGGAATCGTAGTTTTTGCTCATGTAGCTATAAAAATGTTGAACAACATTATGGCAAGAAAACTCTTGAGCAGATTAAAACATCTGGGCTATTTCCATCCGATTGGGCTGAACAGGTGCAACGCGCAGGCATGGCATGTATGGCTGAATTAAAGTAAAGGGAAAACTGATGAAAAAAGCATTGATGTTGTATGTACTGATCACATTTGGTTATTGGGTCAAGCTGATTTGGACATTGCCTGTAGGTTATGCGAAATCATATTTACTTGGACGAGCAATCGTTTGGCCGTTTATTTTCTTGCAATGGATTTTCTCATGAATACATCACCATTAAAGTCAAAATCTACCTTTTCTCGTTATGGATTATGGGTGATTTTACTCATTGTTCTGATTGTCGTGGTTGGTGTGTTATTTAACCAACAGCAACAACGTCAAGCAGACCTTGAATTGGCTAAGCTTGCTTTAGAACAAAGTAAAATCAACAGCCCATCAGCTCAAGCAACGTCAACGCCTGCGACAACTGAATTGTCAGGCATTGAGGGTATGGGAATGGAAGGGCAAATACCAAGCCAAACATCGAGTCACATTGAAGACCCAGAGATTGCAGCCTCAGCAGAAAGTGCAGTAGCAGCCGTTCAAGCCGCCAAACAATCGGTTAAATTAAAGCTGAGTCAACAAATTGACGCTGAATATCATGATACCCAGAAGTTAAATTCAAGCTTATCGCACTATGGCTTAAAGCCGATGAGTAGTGCCCCTGCCGATCTGAAAGGCATTGTTAACTCTATCGATCAAATGTTGACAACACATTTAATGGAGGTTTGGGGGCGAGCAAGTGCAGATCAAGTGGCAAAACAACTAGAGGGATGGTCTGTACAAGGCAATGTTTTGACCTACCGTACAGCCTGGGATTCAGACCGCTCACAATGCACGTGGTATGTGGTGAGCTGGGATAAAAACAATCATCAAGTTCTCGATGAAGGCTATATGCCTTGTTTTAAATAAATTTTTAAATTGGAGAAAAACACATGAAAACTATGCAGCATATTGGAATTGGATTGTTGGGCTTGATTCTTTGCACGACTGCAATCGCTAAAACTGAACAGATTACTTTAAAAGGTAACGTCTATTATGGTGAAGAATCCGTGGTTTTTCCCACAACGAAAGGTGAAGTATTTCTAAATAGTTATGCGCTACCTGCACAAGTAGCGAAGCAGATTAAACCGTTTAAAAAGGGACAATGTCTAGAAATCCAATCCAAAAATGGCTTCTTCAACGATACTGGAGATGGACAATATATTCAAAGCATTCGTCCATGTAAGCAAGCTGCAAATAAGTCGACTTCATCTGGTTTATCTTTGCCAAAAGTTAAATCCTAAGTTGTATTCTTGCTAAAGATTTAAGCACCGCAAAACATTAAGCACCATACCTTTAAACCATGAGCCATTGCTCATGGTTTTTTTATGCCTTTGATTTGGAGAAAGTTGCAATGCAACAGTGTCCTCATTGCCATTCTGAACATGTGCAATTACTCAAACAAACCGAACAACGTCAGCACAGTCCACTGAGCCGACTTTCCACTTTTTCCCCGATGACTTTAGCCACAGTCGCCATGCAAATGTCAAAACGGATGCATATTCATCCGCTTTTCGGTGGCTGTATTGGTCTGGTGGTCGGGGGAATGTTTTTACTTTATGTCGAATACCAAAGCGAAATTACAGTGTTGCATTACCAATGTGAGCAATGTCAACAACATTTTGAGATTCGACAAGTCGATTAAAGCTTAACCTTCCATTTTATCTCAACTTTATTTCACTCTTCATTTTATCAATTGATAAGGAATATGATCATGGCACATCAACTTGAACAAATGGCTTACGTGGGGCAAACCCCTTGGCATGGGCTAGGAAACTCACTGGCCCAAAATCAACCGATTGAAGTCTGGGCAAAACAGGCAGGTATGGATTGGCAAATTGAATCTTCAAATATCAGCTATATGGCTAAAAATGATCGTGGACAAAGCATCATCATGCCCTATGAAGAACAACGCGTACTTTATCGTTCTGATACTCATGCACCACTTTCTGTGGTCAGTCAGCGTTATCAGGAAGTCCAACCAATGGAAATCCTAAATTTTTATAAAGACTTGACTGAACAATCGGGCTTTGAGCTAGAAACTGCGGGGGTGCTCAAAGGTGGTAAGAAATTCTGGGCATTGGCAAAAACTGGACAAAGCTCAGCACTCAAAGGTAAAGATGTCAGCAATGGCTATATTCTTTTAGCTACCGCCTGTGATGGCACGCTGGCAACCACCGCGCAATTTACCAGTATTCGTGTGGTATGCAATAACACCTTAGCGATTGCCTTGAAAGGACAAAACAGTGCTGCTGGTGTGGTGAAAGTGCCACACAGTACCAAGTTTGATGCCGAGAAAATTAAACAGCAGCTTGGCATCTCTGTACGGGCATGGGATCAGCACATGTATGAAATGAAACAACTGAGCCAACGTAAAGTGACCCAACAAGAAGCCGCAGCTTACTTTGATGCGGTATTTAACAATACCAGTTTAAGCTCAACAGAGCAGGATGAAGGCATTATTCAATATTATCGCAATATCGCATCGCAGCCGAACAATGTCTATAAAGCAGAACAGAAATCTGAACCCAATGGACGTGCCATGTCTAAAGTGATGACCATGTTTAATGGGCATGGACGTGGGGCAGAACTGAGTTCAGCCAAAGACACCTCTTATGGCTTGCTCTGTTCGGTCACTGAATTTTGTGATCACGAACGTCGAGCAATGAGTCAGGATCATCGTCTGGATTCAACCTGGTTTGGAACAGGTGCAGGCTTAAAGCAACGTGCCTTAGAACAAGCCCTAAATATGGTAATTTAGAGCGAAACATCATATGAATCATACCGCTAAAAATCACGCCATGAGCGTGATTTTTTATGCGTTCAATTTGAAAAAAATTTAATTTAAAAAAGGAAATATTGATGAATCATACTTATTCTATTCAGCCACAGCTTGCCAAGCATTTACCTTTACCGACCTATACAGGAACGTCACCAAGACATAGAACAAAAAATGGTCTTAAGCGTTACCAACCCAAACGCTTAGCAGAAACCAAGAAACTCACTCAAGCAGAATGGTTGGCGATTCGAAGACAAGGCATTGGAAGTAGTGATGCTGCGGCAGCGTGCGGACTGAATCCTTATATGTCGATGCTAGAACTGTGGATGATTAAAACAGGACGAATTAAACAAGCCATTGATGATGAAAGCGAAGGACATGCACCACTCTATTGGGGCAAGCGACTAGAACCTTTGGTGGCAGAATATTACAGCATGCACACTAACCATAAAGTCCGTCGCGTCAATGCGGTACTACAGCATCCTGACCCTGAATTACATTTCATGCTGGCAAACCTAGATTATGCTATTGTCGGCAATGATGAAGTGCAGGTTTTAGAGTGCAAAACTGCTGGAGAATATGGCGCGAAACTATGGAGAGATGGCGTCCCTCTTTATGTGCTGTGTCAAGTCCAACACCAATTGGCGGTGACAGGCAAAAAGGCAGCGCATATTTGTGTGTTGCTATGTGGGCATGAAACCAAAATCTTTAAAGTCACCCGTTCTGAATCGGTGATTCAACACATCGTCAATGCGGAGCGTTACTTCTGGGAATGCGTGGAAAAGGATATCCCACCTGAAGCCGATGCCAGTGAATCGGCAGCCAAAGCACTACAACTGCTTTATCCAGAACATGTGCCACTCTCTACCGCAGATCTATCTGAAGATGAGCAGGCCAATCAACAGTTTGAGCAACTGCTTCAAGCTCGCAGCCAAATTGACAAGCATCAGCAGCAGTTCGATCTGCTGAAGCATCAACTACAAGCCAAAATGCAGGAGGCTGAACGTGCCACCTTTAAAACTGGTTCAGTGACATGGAAAAAGTCGAAGGATTCAATCAGTTTAGACAGTAAGGCTTTACTCAAATCACACCCTGAGTATCTCAATCAATATCCACAAAGCAAGCAAGGTTCACGACGTTTCAACATCTATGCCGATGCTGATTGAAACAGATTTAGCCTAAGTTCAATTTACAAGTAGCGCTTCAAGCTCTACTCAAAAATCCCATGCCTCAATGCATGGGATTTTTTATGCCGATTTCATTTTTAACCAAGCATATCTAAACATTTAAGTAGAAGAGGAAAACACCATGATTAAAGGTCTAGCCATTACACCGCCCATTCTAGGGCGAATCAGTATCGGTAAGATGGTTGAAAAGAATGGCAAGCGCATCCCTGAAAAGGATGACCAATTCACCATTACCAGCCAAATCCAAAATAAGGATAGTGGTTGGGTGAAACATCCACTCGATGAACAACTTAGAGCCAAAGCCCCCAATCAAAAACTCCGTTCAATTCCAGTCCGTATGATCTTCAATGATCCTGAACTGAATCTACGAGCGGAATACAGTTTATTTGATCGTCAGACAGGACGTCCCGTTTGTGTAGGGAATGGTGAAACTTGTCAGCGACTGACCAATCAAGGTGTAGAACAACATCCATGCCCATCCCCTGATCTATGCCCAATGGCACAAGGGGGTAACTGCAAGCCTTATGGCCGTTTGCATGTCAATTTGGATGAGTCTGATGAACTCGGGACATTCATCTTTAGAACCACGGGCTTTAATAGTATTCGGACTTTGGCTGCTCGACTCAGTTATTACCATGCAGCATCGAATGGCTTGCTCTCATGTCTACCATTCCAACTCACCCTTCGAGGCAAGTCTACGACACAAAGTTATCGTACCCCTGTGTATTACGTGGATTTGACTTTACGAGACGGGATTCATTTGCAAGAAGCCATTCAAACGGCCAAGGAGATTGATCAGAAGAGTAAGTTATGTGGTTTTAATCAGGCTGCTTTAGATCAAATGGCACGGCAGGGTTATGGCAATGCACGATTTGAGGTGGATTCAGAGGAAGGACTGAATTTGGTGGAGGAGTTTTATGCGGATGAGGTTGTTGAGTCTGAGCAGACTCAGCTTGAGTCAAAGACTAAGCCTAAATTTCATCAGGGGGATGGCTTTGTACAGGATATTCAGCAAGGCTTGCAAAGTAGTGTGAGAGCGGTAAATTGAATAAAAGGTATCTTCGGATGCCTTTTAATAAAATCTAGATCTTAATTTTTTTGTTATTGATTTTGATAAGTAGTTTATTGAAGAGATTGATTGATTTCACATCATTAGTCTATTGTGCTACCCTAAGTGCTCTAAAAACCTAAACACTCTTTTCCTATATGACACCTACGCCACCTTAAGTTTATTTACCCCCTTTAATCAGTAAATAACTCATCACTGTCTAGTGATGTGGTGTAGTCGCTTGTGTGTTGTATATATCACATCACTAGCCTATCTAAAAAATTAAAAAACAGGCTATGTTTATGTTATCTAATGTACGAGAACAATGGTTCTCTAACATCCGTGTAGATGTACTTGCAGGACTTGTCGTCGGTCTTGCACTTATCCCTGAAGCTATCGCTTTTTCAATTATTGCTGGTGTAGATCCCAAAGTTGGACTATACGCATCCTTTTGTATCGCTGTTGTGATTTCATTTGTGGGTGGACGCCCAGCGATGATTTCAGCCGCAACAGGTGCTATGGCTTTACTCATGGTCACGCTCGTTAAAGAGCATGGATTACAATATTTGCTTGCAGCGACAATTTTAACTGGCGTGATCCAAATTTTAGCAGGTTACTTAAAGCTCGCTAAATTAATGCGATTTGTATCAAAATCAGTCGTTATTGGTTTTGTAAATGCTTTAGCTATCTTGATCTTTATGGCTCAACTTCCAGAGCTGATTAATGTGACATGGCATGTATACATTTTGGTTGCTTTAGGTTTGGCAATTATTTATCTGTTTCCATTAATTCCAGTAATAGGCAAATTACTTCCATCTCCACTTGTATGTATCATTATGATCACGCTTATTGCCATTTTTCTGGGTATTGATGTTAGGACTGTTGGCGATATGGGATCATTGCCTGATACTCTTCCTATATTTTTAATCCCTGATATTCCGTTAAATTTCGAAACACTGACTATTATTTTGCCTTATGCAATTGCTCTAGCAGCCGTGGGGTTACTTGAGTCAATGATGACTGCAACTATTGTTGATGAAATGACAGATACACCAAGCGATAAGCATCAGGAATGTAAAGGACAAGGTATTGCCAATATTGCCTCTGGCTTTATGGGAGGGATGGCAGGTTGTGCCATGATTGGTCAATCTATGATTAACGTGAAGTCAGGTGGTTTAACACGATTGTCCACGTTCTCTGCGGGTATTTTTCTTCTCATTCTGGTTGTGTTTATCAGTGATTGGCTCAAAGTTATTCCAATGGCAGCTTTAGTTGCTGTCATGATCATGGTTTCTATCAGTACTTTTGAATGGAGTTCAGTCACCCAATTAAAAGACAATCCTAAAAGTAGTAATGTCGTGATGATTGCAACCGTTATCGTTGTTGTCGCAACTCACAATCTAGCATTAGGCGTTTTAACAGGTGTTCTGTTATCAGCATTGTTCTTAGCGAATAAGTTAGAAAATGATATCCAAGTCATTGCTTCATTTGAAGGTGACACTCGTTTATATGATTTACACGGTCAAATATTTTTTAGTTCTTCTGAGAAATTCATGCAGGGTTTTGACTTTAAAGAAGATGTGAAAGATGTGGTGATTGACTTAACACATTCCCATATTTGGGATGTTACCTCAGTCGCTATGCTTGACTCTGTGGTAAACAAGTTCCAAAAAAATGGTGTGAATGTAACGGTGCGTGGGTTGAACGAAGCGAGTTCGATTATGATCGATAAATATGGAACACACGCAAGAATATAACTTAAGAATTTAATTAAGGTTTTAAAAAGCAGGTATTTAAGGTTCAGGTATCTGCTTTTTTCTAACCCTTAGAATTTATCTTGATAAGAATGTTTAGAACAAATATTTGTCAAAATTACTATCAGATTTAAGCTTTCTATCCTTGTGGATCTGTAAAATAAAACTCACTAACTCAAAAGCTAAAAATCATTTAGGTCTGACATGAAAAATTGGGTGGTTTTTGCTTTTATTTCAATGTTTTTCGCTGGATTTACTTCCGTAATCGCAAAACAACGACTTGTTGAAATTTCAGGAGAGCTTGGACTAACTATTCGAACACTCTTTGTTTGTTTTTTTGTCATGGCATTTGCAGTTTTTTTGTTTCAACCTATGAATTTCAGGCTGTAAGCTTTAAAAATTTGTTTTGATTAGGTTTATTAGGTGTGACAACTGCTTTATCGTGGGTGTATTACTATAGAGCATTAAAATTAGGAGATGCCTCGACCATTGCACTTATTGATAAAGGTAGTGCGGTTGTCGCAATTTTATTGGCTTGGCTGATTTTAAAAGAGGTGATCACAGTCAGAATGATCCTAGGTGCAGCATGTATTGTTTTAGGATTATTCATTATTTCAAAAAAATAGGGAGCTATTGATTGCTCCCTATTTAATGGTCAATGATGATCAGGATAGGCTTGTATTGAGCTTAAAATTTCTTCTCGTGCTTTTTCAACATTTCCCCAACCCTTAAGCTTTACCCACTTGCCTTCTTCCAAGTCTTTATAATGCTCAAAGAAATGATGGATCCGATTTAAACTAAGTTGATCTACATCATTAATATCTAGAATATGGTCATAAAGCTTTGATAGTTTAGTGTGAGGAACTGCAATAATTTTTGCATCGATGCCATGTTCATCTTCCATATACATTACACCCACAGGTCTACTTCTGATTACTGCACCAATTGCTACTGGATAAGGTGAGATAACCAATACATCTAAAGGGTCACCATCCTCACTCAATGTTCTAGGGATATAACCGTAGTTTGCAGGATAAAACATAGCTGTTGTTAAAAAACGGTCAATGAAAATAGAATTAAATTCCTTATTCATTTCATATTTAACTGGGTCAATATTTTGAGGAATTTCAATAATACTGTAGAAATCATCTGGTGGATTAATCCCAACAGGAACATCTTTGTAGCTCATCATTATTTTCCTTTTTGATTACCGACAGTACCGAACTGTACGGGAGTTTTTACGTAAAAAATTCTGACATCTTCTTGATTTAGATGTGTAAACAATTGTTCTGATTCTACTTCGCTCAGAGCAAGTTGAACTTGCACAGGCTGGTCAACTAATTCAAAAAAGTGAGCTGAATGTAATCGTCCTGTATGGTCAATACCTTCTGATCCTTGAATGACTGTAGCACCCTTAAATCCTAACTCTCTTGTTAGTTCTAAGAGCCATTCATGGATAGGGGTATTTTTATGCCTTTGGTTTATCTCGGTATAAAATGTGACTAAATATCCGTTCATTAAGTCCTACTCCTGACTAATGTATAGTCGTTAGTTGATAGGTAAATATGCCAAGCAAAGTAAATAGCAATGAACCTAAAACATGGACAGTAATTGTCAAAATGGCATATTCAAATTTGCCACTTTGAAGTAAAGAAACAACTTCCATTGAAAATGTTGAGAACGTAGTTAAAGCACCACAAAAACCAGTAATGAGGAATAACTTGTAATTAGGATTCAAAGAGCTACTGGCAAAAAAAGTGATTGCAAAGCCAATAACAAATGCGCCAATAAGATTCACTAGGACTGTGCCTAAAGGAATATTTGGAAAATAGTGATTAAATTGAAGACTAATTCCCCAACGTATCCAAGCACCTAAAACAGCACCAAGTCCTATTGAAAATAATGAGATGTACATACTTTTTCCCTGCTCGTTAAACAGAGAAAATTAAAAAATAAAGGGGAGTAGATTTAAGAATTTGATACGGCATAGCGCAGCTCCATTGAAAAAAGCAGAGCGCACAACTACGCACCCTGCATAAGGGTAACGTAGGTATCATCAGCCGTTAGTGGCGGTTTGTAGAAGGAAGATAGCCATTTCCTTTAATTTAATCTTAATACAAATTAATTAAAATGCAATTCTAGATTTTATAAAAACAAAATATGGAATTGCATATATATGATTATTCATATATAAGTATATTCAAAGATCCTGTTGAGTTTGAGCAAATGTCTGCTACTCCAAAAGTTAAGATTTATCACAACCCTGAATGTGGTACATCACGCAATACACTGGCGTTAATCCGTAATGCCAATATTGAACCTGAAGTGATTGAATATCTTAAAAATCCTCCATCTAAAAATGAACTGATCCAAATGATTGCGGATGCAGGTTTAACTGTGAGAGAGGCCATCCGTAAGAATGTTGATCCTTATCGTGATCTAGAGTTAGACCTTGAGGTTTGGACGGATGATAAACTGCTTAACTTTATGCTTCAGTACCCAATTTTGATTAACCGCCCATTCGTGGTGACTGAATTAGGAACTCGTTTAAGTCGTCCATCAGAACTGGTTTTAGAAATTCTACCTCTCCCACAAAAGGGTGCTTTCACTAAAGAAGACGGTGAACAAGTGCTGGATGCAAATGGGCAGCGATTGAAATAAAAATTTCATGGATATATGTGAATATTGATATATCCATATGTCAGAGTGAGTGAGAGTATGGATCAAATCAATTTCTTTAAATGTTTGGCTGATGAAACGCGATTCAATATCGTCATGTTGGTTCTTGGAAATAATGAACAGTGTGTTTGTGATTTGACTGAAAAACTACAACTCAGCCAACCCAAGATTTCGCGGCATTTAGCCTTACTGCGTTCTTTAGGTCTGTTACAAGATCGACGTCAAGGGCAATGGGTCTATTACAGTCTCAATCCAAATTTACCTACTTGGTGCTTAGAGGTACTTAGTACCCTTAAAAATGCCAATTTACAGCCAAAAGTTGCACCATCATTTCAGCAAATTAATAGTTATTGCGAGTAGAACAAGATGAAATTTCTTTTTTTGTGCACGGGAAATAGCTGTCGCAGCATCCTGTCAGAAGTGCTTTTTAACAGTCGTGCCCCAGAGGGTTGGAAAGCCTATAGTGCGGGCAGTAAGCCATCAGGGCAAGTACATCCATTGACTATTGAAACTCTGGAAAATTTAGGTCTTTCAACTGAAGGGTTGTGGAGTAAAACCATTGATGACTGCGAACAATATCAACCTGATGTGGTGATTACGGTTTGTGATTCAGCCGCTCAGGAAGCGTGTCCGCTTTATCTAGGTGGGGCAATCAAAGCACATTGGGGGCTGGCAGATCCTTCACATTTAGATTTACCCAAAGAAGAAAAACTCAAAGCATTCCAAGTTACCGTTGATCATATCAACCATCGCTTAGATGCATTGTTGGCACTCGATACAGCGCATATGTCTCGTCCTGAGTTGATAGCCGCGATTAATCAAATTTCGCATATTGAATGAGAATATCATGGCTCAACAAAGATTATCCTTTCTAGATCGTAACCTCACGCTATGGATTTTCATTGCCATGGCGTTAGGCATTGCGATCGGTGTGTTCTTTCCGCAAGCCTCAGTGGCTTTGGATAAAATGAGTGTGGATTCAGTCAATATTCCGATTGCAATCGGTTTGATTTTGATGATGTATCCACCTTTAGCAAAAGTGAACTATGCCACTTTGCCACAGGTATTCAAAGATAAGAAAACACTGACACTCTCCTTAGTACAAAACTGGCTTATCGCGCCTGTTTTGATGTTTGTTTTAGCGATCATCTTCCTGCATAACTATCCTGAATACATGACAGGCTTGATCTTGATTGGTTTAGCACGCTGTATTGCCATGGTTTTGGTTTGGAATGGTTTGGCCTGTGGTGATAACCAGTATGTTGCTGCATTGGTGGCTTTTAACAGTATCTTCCAGATTTTATTCTTCAGTACCTATGCTTGGTTGTTCCTGACCTTCCTACCACCCTATTTAGGTATTGCAGGACAGGTGATCAACGTTGATTTCTGGACCATTACCCATGCGGTACTGGTGTATTTAGGAATTCCATTTTTTCTTGGCTTTATGACCCGATTTATTTTGGTTCGTACTAAAGGTTTGGCTTGGTATCTAAATACCTTTTTACCTAAGATTAGTCCGCTGAGTTTACTGGCTTTATTATTCACGATTGTGGCGATGTTTAGCCTTAAAGGAAACGATGTAGTGAGCTTGCCGATGGATGTCTTGCGTATTGCGATTCCATTGACGATTTACTTTATTGTGATGTTTTTCATTAGCTTCTTTATGAGTAAGTGGATGGGGAACGACTATGCTAAAACCACAGCTATTTCATTTACTGCCGCGGGAAATAACTTTGAACTCGCTTTAGCTGTCGCGATTGCAACCTTTGGTTTGGCTTCACCTGTCGCATTCACGACGGTGATTGGTCCACTGGTTGAAGTACCTGTGTTGATTGCTTTAGTGAGCGTGTCATTGTGGCTCAGAAAAAAGTTTTTTAAAGCAGAGGTGTAATTTCTATGACTCTCCCAAATGTAGATATGAATCTTTTGGATCAACCTACTTTAGAAAAAGTACAGGCCAAAGCGCTAGATCATCCACCACGTATTTTACTGCTGTATGGTTCAAACCGTGAGCGTTCATACAGCCGATTGGCAGTGATGGAAGCAGGGCGTATCTTGGAGCAGTTTGGTGCCGAAGTAAAAATCTTTCATCCTAAAGGTTTACCTTTACCTGAAGATGCAGATATGGAACACCCAAAAGCCAAAGAACTACATGAGCTTTTGGCATGGTCGGAAGGCATGGTGTGGTGTTCACCTGAACGTCATGGTTCAATGAGTTCAATCTTTAAATCGCAGATTGATTGGATTCCATTGGCTGGTGGTGCGATTCGAGCAACACAAGGCAAGACTTTGGCCTTGATGCAGGTGAGTGGCGGTTCACAGTCTTTTAATAGCGTCAATCAAATGCGTATTTTAGGCCGTTGGATGCGCATGATCACCATTCCAAACCAATCCTCTATTCCTAAAGCTTTTTTAGAGTTTGAAGAAGATGGATGCATGAAACCCTCAGCTTTTTATGATCGAATTGTTGATGTCATGGAAGAGTTATATAAATTCACTTTGCTGACGCGTGGGCAGAGTCAGTACCTCACAAATCGTTATTCAGAACGAAAAGAGTCGGCAGAAGAATTATCTAAGCGTGTCAATCAACGTAGCTTATAAACTTTAGGTGATCAGAAATGCAAAAGAGACATTCTAAATTAGTGATCTTAGGTTCAGGGCCTGCGGGTTATAGTGCTGCTGTGTATGCAGCACGTGCAAACTTAAAACCTACATTGATTGCAGGTATACAACTTGGTGGTCAATTAACAACGACCACTGAGGTAGATAACTGGCCGGGCGACCCAGAAGGTTTAACTGGTCCTGTACTTATGGAACGAATGCAAGCCCATGCTGAACGCTTTGGCACAGAGATTGTGTATGACCACATCAATGAAGTTGATTTAAGTGTCCGTCCATTTGTACTAAAAGGCGACATGGAAGAATTTACTTGTGATGCACTGATTATTGCAACAGGTGCGACAGCACAATACTTGGGTCTTGAATCTGAAGCTAAATTCATGGGTCAAGGTGTCAGTGCATGTGCAACTTGTGATGGTTTCTTCTATAAGCACCAAAAAGTCATGGTCGTGGGTGGTGGTAACACAGCAGTTGAAGAAGCCCTTTATCTTTCTAATATCGCTGAACATGTCACTCTAGTTCACCGTAGAGACAATTTGCGTTCAGAGAAAATTCTACAAGATCATCTTTTTGCCAAAGAAAAAGAAGGCAAAATTAGTATTCTTTGGAACAATCAAGTTGATGAAGTCTTAGGTGATAATACTGGTGTTACTTCAGTTCGCTTGAAGTCAACTTTGGATGGAAGCACACAAGACGTTGAAGTTCAGGGCTTATTTGTTGCTATTGGTCACAAACCGAATACAGGTATGTTTGACGGCCAACTCAACCTACGTGATGGCTACATTCAAGTACAAAGTGGTACTTCAGGCAATGCAACAGCAACTTCTGTGGCAGGGGTATTTGCTGCGGGTGACGTTGCTGACAGCATTTATCGCCAAGCAATTACTTCGGCAGGCTCAGGCTGTATGGCAGCTTTGGATGCCGAAAAGTATCTTGATCAATTGAGCAATTGAAAGGCTCATTTAAATGCTTGAAAATTGTATGAAATACGCCCAGTCTGTTGAGCAGACTGGGCGTTATTTTGATGATGACAATAAAGAATGGGAGAGAAGCTTTGACTCAATTACAAGCAGAAGTCGATGTGGTCATTATTGGTGGTGGTCAGGCAGCCCTTGCTACAGCTTATTTCCTCAAACGTAAGAAAATTCCATTTATTATTCTGGATGACCAAGTTCAGGCAGGTGGTGCATGGCTCCATGCTTGGCAGTCGCTACGTCTTTTTTCTCCTAATACGTGGAGTTCGCTGTCGGGTTGGATGATGCCAACAACTGAACAAACCTACCCAACGCGAAATGAAGTGATTGACTACTTGTCGGCATACGAGCAACGCTATCAATTTCCGATTATTCGACCAGTTCATGTCGATCATATCGAACAAAAAGATGGCTATTTAGATGTGTATGCTGGCGATCAATATTGGCGAGCTAAAGCGGTGGTCAGTGCGACAGGGACATGGAGTCAGCCTTATATTCCGCATTATGAAGGACATGAACGATTTGAAGGATTACAAACGCATTCAGCACATTATGTAAATCCAGAGCCTTTTATAAATAAAAAAGTGATCGTGGTTGGTGGTGGTAACTCAGGGGCACAAATTTTTGCCGAAGTCTCAAAAGTTGCAGATACCACTTGGGTCACAGTAACACCACCTCAATTTTTATCGGATGATGTTGATGGGCGTGTTTTATTTCTTCGGGCAACTGAACGTTTAAAAGCTCAACAGGAAGGTCGTGTGATTGATCAACCCGTTGGTGGTCTGGGTGATATTGTCATGATAGACAGTGTCAAAGAGGCCCGCGAACGTGGCGTACTACATAGTCGAGAGCCTTTTACCTCATTTGAGGAGCATTCCGTTGTTTGGGCTAATGGTTCAACACAAGCTGTAGATGCTGTGATTTGGTGTACAGGGTTCAAAGCTTCACTGAATCATTTAAGAAGTCTTGATGTGGTAGAACCTGATCAGACGGTTGCAGTCAATGATGGACGCTCTATAAAAGTAAATAACCTTTGGTTGGTTGGCTATGGGGAGTGGACAGGCATGGCATCCGCTACACTCATTGGGATTTCTAGAACAGCAAGAGCAACGGTAGATCAAATAGCTGCTTACTTGGCTGAATCAAAGTTAAATTAATATAATATTTTTATTATTCAACTTAGGTACTCTTAAGATCTACAGTATAAGTCATACAAGGTTTGCATGATTTTTAATACACGTATATCCCTTAATTCATAAAAAATCTGTTTACCTTCTCGTCGTGTCGATACGAGCTTATTTTTTCTTAATACCGTAAGTTGTTGAGATAAGGTCGGTTGACTCACATTAGTGCGTATTTCAATTTGCTGCACATTCAATTCATCTTCTACCAAAACACATAAAATTTTAAGACGGTCAGGATTCGATAAGACCTTTAGGCAGTCAGTGACAAGATCGACTTTTGAAAGATCTATTTTCATTTGTAATTCATTGGTTTTCATAAGCGTATCCTAAAAATCATCTTATTATTATACAAAAAAATAAAGTATCACTTGTATATTATTTAATTATATAATATTAATTAGTATATTGTTTGTCGTGATTTGAATTGTATGTCTGACTATTTGACTTCCTTTATCGGTGGATTATTGCTAGGTGCCGCTGTAGTTGGCTACCTATATGTACATGGTCGTATTGCTGGAATTAGTGGATTAGTTGCACAAATTCTAAACCCTCAAACGATATTTAGGACACCTGCTATTTGGTTTATGTCAGGTTTGATCATTATACCCTTCATTTATGGGCGATTTGTTCAGCCAGAAATTGAATTGAATACCAGTCCGTTGATGATGATCATTGCTGGACTATTGGTGGGTTTTGGGACACGCCTAGGTTCAGGCTGTACCAGTGGTCATGGCATTTGTGGAATCAGCCGCTTATCTAAACGTTCGATCCTAGCCACCATGATTTTTATGTTCGCTGGATTTGTTACGGTTTACATGATTCGCCATGTCACAGGAGCTTTCTAAATGAAGAATTTTCTGGCTTTCATTTTCGGCGGTTTATTTTCTATAGGTTTGATGGTTTCTGGAATGTCTAATCCAGAAAAAGTTCTAAACTTCTTAGATTTGTTCGGTGATTGGGATGCGAGTCTAGCTTTCGTAATGATTGGAGCGATTATGGTTGCAATTATTCCTTTTCAAAAAGCAGTACGAAGTAAAGCACCCAAAACCGTATTTAATGAACCAATTGAATTACCAGGCAATCATGAAATTGATCCTAAACTGATCTCGGGCAGTCTTTTATTTGGTATTGGTTGGGGGATTGCTGGGATATGTCCTGCACCCAGTTTTACCTTGATTGGTCTTGGGCATTATCAGGTTCTGTATTTTATTGTCGCGATGCTTGCAGGCGTCTTGCTTCACCGTAAGTGGACAGGAGCTTAATCATGTCAAATTCCCCTGTTGTAAAAGATTTTTTTCATGAAGATACGAACACTTTCAGTTACGTGGTGAGTGATCCAGCTACCCAGTCATGTGCAATTATTGACAGTGTGCTGGACTATGATGCTGCATCAGCCACAACTTCTACCACACATGCCGATCAGATCATTACCTATGTCAAAGCGCAGGGTTTAACAGTCGGGTGGATTTTAGAAACCCATGTTCATGCCGATCATTTAACTGCTGCACAATATCTCAAAACCCAATTAGGCGGAAAAATCGCCATGAGTCAGAGAATTGCTGCGGTACAAGAGACCTTTGCTGCGATCTATCATTTGGATATCAAACAGTGGAATACCCAGCAATTATTTGATTATTTGTTTGATGATCATGAGCAATTTCTAATTGGTTCAATCGAAGCATATAACATTCCCACTCCTGGACATACACCAGCCTGCTTGAGTTATGTCATCGGTGATGCCGTGTTTGTGGGCGATACCTTGTTTATGCCGGATTATGGTACGGCACGCTGTGATTTCCCAAGGGGAAGCGCGTCAATTCTTTTTGATTCAATACAAAGCTTATATCAATTGCCTGAGAAAACACGTGTATTTCTCTGCCATGATTATTTGCCAGAAAAGCGCGATACCTATATGTGTGAAACGGATATTCAGACTCAAAAAAATCAGAACATCCATATTCACGATAGCACGACCAAAGATGATTTTGTTGAAATGCGTAATAAACGCGATGCGGGTTTAAGTATGCCCAAACTGATTTTACCTTCGATACAGATCAATATGAAAGCAGGACAATTCCCTGAACCAGAAGAGAATGGTGTTTCTTATTTAAAGCTTCCACTTAATTACTTCAAATAGGCAAATTTTAAAATTAAACCACAAGTTTTGTTTAATTGGTTTGGTAAGAGAGGGTGACAGTAGCGATGTGGATGCTAATACTTGAAGGCTTAGTCATCGGTGGTTTGCTAGGGTTAACAGGTGCCGGTGGTGGCATTCTGGCTGTACCCGCACTGATGGCAAGTCAAGGATGGACGGTCGCACAAGCTGCACCTGTTGGCTTGCTTGCAGTCACTTTATCTGCCTTGGTTGGAACATTTGAAGGCTTATTTAAGAAAATAGTACGCTATCGCGCTGCGCTTTGGATTGCACTGATCAGTATTCCTTCAGCACGTTATGGTGTGCATCTGGGAGGAATAATTTCTCCAGTATGGCTTACCTTGGCATTCAGTTTAGTCATGCTCGTGGTTGCTTACCGGATTTTTTTTAAAAAAGTGAATGACCATACAGGTGTGCTGTGTAAAGTTAACCAAACAACTGGCCGTCTGATTTGGAACATGAAAACTGCATTGTCTCTCGGCGCCATTGGTGTCGTGGCAGGTTTATTGACCGGTTTGCTTGGGGTAGGTGGGGGATTCGTGATTGTTCCAGCACTGAGTAAAGTAACTGATCTTGATATGCGCAGTATTGTTGCGACCTCGTTGATGCTTATTTTCCTGATAGGTGGTGTCAGCATTTCAGCTCATATTTTAGATGGTTTTCAATACCCCGTTTCGGTCACGCTGACTTTCGTTTTAGCTTGCATGGCTGGGATGTTGATTGGTCGAAGTTTGATGCCTTTAGTTAAGAATAGTCAAATCCAAAAGGTTTTTGCCATAACTGTCATAAGCGTAGCATTTTATTTAATTTCTACAGTCATCATAACTTAATACAAGCAAGAGATTAGAGCCAAATTTAAAAACTGCATTTTAAAGACATGAATATTTAATCAGAGACCAGATTTCTAAAGATCGGAAGAGGTAAAGAGTAATGAAAACAGCAGAACAATTAATTTCAATGGCAAAAAACCGAATTCAAGAAGTGACGGTCGCAGACTTACTTGAAGCTATGAAAAACCATAAAACCATTCTGATTGATGTTCGGGAACCAGATGAATTTCAGGCGGCAGCGATAGACCGAGCCGTGAATTATCCTCGTGGTGTTTTAGAAATGAGAATTCACCAGCATCCTGTGGCGAGCCATCATTGCGATACCTTGCAAGCACTAGAACATCTTAAAGATCAGCCGATTTATTTGATTTGTGGGACGGGTGGCCGATCAGCTCTGGCTACAGATACTTTACAGAATATGGGATTTACTCAGGTGAAATCTGTTCAGGGGGGATTCCAAGCATGGCTAGAGCAGGGTTATCCAGTAGAGAAATAACCAGATTTCTATTTTAAGTCTAACTTAAGTTTATGGACATTCAAGTGAGAAAATCATGAAGTACAAAGAATTAACTCAAAATATTTCAGGCAGTTTAAAGACATTAGCGCAGGATTCTCCTGATTTAATGAAAAGTTTTAATCAATTGTCACAAGTTGCAATGCGAGATGGTGTTATTGATCCTAAAACCAAAGAACTGATTGCCTTAGCGATTGGTGTTGCAGCACGATGTGATAGCTGTATCGGTTTTCATGTCAGAACTCTAGTCAAATTGGGGATGACATTACAAGAGTTGGAAGAAGTACTTGGGGTTGCAGTTTATATGGGGGGAGGTCCTTCATTGATGTATGCGGCTAATGCATTGGAAGCATTTAAAGAATTTACAGCTTAATTTTTTCAATCATTGGGAAAAGATATGAATCAGCATTGGGATAATCTTTATTCGCAAACACAGGATCTGTATGGCATTTCGCCCAATCATTTTATTCAACATATAGCAGATCAGGTTCCAGTTGTGGGAAAAACTCTTGCTATAGCAGAGGGTGAGGGGAGGAATATCCTTTATCTGGCTGATAAAGCGAAACAGCAAAATGATTCATTTTCGGCAGAAATATGGGATTACTCAAAAGTTGCTTTGCAGCACTTATCTGCAAAAGCCCAACAAGCTGGTTTTGACTTCACACTTAGAAATATTGATCTCAATGATGTCGAATGGCCAAGAGAGCATTATCAAAATGTAATGTGTGTGTATGGGCATTTTGACGAAAATACTCAATTCAATGTTCTCACTGGGATTCGTCAAGCATTGACAAACAATGGCTGGTTTATTGGAGAGCTTTATTCTAAAGAGCAGATTGATTATCAAACCGGTGGTCCGAAAGATATTAACTATTTGTACGATCCAATGTCGTTTCTTTCAGTATTTAAAAATGATCATCTTTATCATTTTTATGTGGGTGAGCAGGAACGTCATGAAGGCAAGTTACATAACGGAAAATGTCATGTAGTTCAATTTGCAATTCAAGTGAAGAAATAGAGCGTAAAACGGTTCAAGCACGAGCATGGCTCACATGTTCATTTTATAAAAAAGAGAGGTTTATGATGTCAACACGTTTTAATAATAAAGTGGCTTTAGTTACAGGTGCGGGTTCGGGTATTGGGCGAAGCACGGCATTGCTTCTTGCTAAGCAAGGGGCAAAAGTTGTTGTTTCAGATATTAATCTTGATGCAGCTGAGAAAGTTGCAGCTGAAATTATGACTGCTGGCGGTCATGCTGTTGCGAATAAAACAGATACATCTCATCCTGAGGAAATGAAGCAAGCTGTTGAGTTTGCCGTGGAAAGCTTTGGGGCTCTTCATTTAGCCTTTAATAATGCGGGTATCTTAGGTGACGTCAATCCGATTGCTGAGTTGAGTATAGAGGCTTGGCGTAGAGTCATCGATATTAATTTGAATGCTGTTTTCTATGGGCTGCATTATCAGATTCCAGCAATACTTAAGTCAGGTGGTGGAGCGATTGTTAACACCGCATCAATCTTAGGTTTAGTCGGGACAAAGAACATTTCAGGATATGTTGCGGCGAAACATGGTGTGACTGGTCTGACAAAGACTGCATCATTAGAGTATGCTGATCAAGGTATACGCATTAATTCAGTTCACCCTGGTTATATCCAAACCCCATTAATTGGAGAGTTTGAGGAATCAGAATTAGTGAAACTTCATCCAGTTGGCCGATTGGGTAAACCAGAAGAAGTTGCTCAAGTAGTGGCTTTTCTATTGTCTGATGAAGCTTCATTTGTGACCGGCAGTCAATATACTGTTGATGGTTCTTATACTTCACAATAATAAATTAAATAAGAAAACCCTGCAGATGCAGGGTTTTCTTATTTTGTTCATGATAAATTACAGCTTCAATCCAGAATTTTATTTGGCTGAAATTAAACTGCAGATAAATTGTTCTGGTTCAATTTCTGCCGTTACCATGACATGAACACCAATATTTCTGAGTTTTTCTCGTAATCGATCGCCCATTCCCGTAGTTACGAATATATCCATAGGCAGCAGTTTTTCGAGTACCTCTCCAGACTGGGAAAAGGATTGCTCCTTTTCAACTTCAATAAGTTGTTTGTCAGTCACTTCTCCATCTTTTAATTCATATTTCCAGAATTTCCGACATTTTCCCGCATGGGGCGTAATATGACGCCGGTTCTGAGATGTAATCACAATAAACATGAAAATTTCTCCAAACCGATACGGTTATCTTTTTGCAGGTTCGTATCGGTTCTTAACGATTTTTAAATCACTCAAAATATGGCTCAGGCTCTTCAGGAAAGATTTTCCAATACAAACTGAGGTGACTTTATAAGCAGTTTGATTAAAGCCTGTGCTGAACTTGATGGATGGCGAACTCCGCGTTCCCAACTTTCTAATGTGCGAGCCGAAATGCATAATTTAGCGGCCAGTTCTGTCTGGGAGATGTTTAGTTCCTGTCGGATCTGGACAATTTGCTGTGCTAAACCCAGATAATAGCCGCTAATAAATTCATTTTGATCAGGTTGAGTACGATCATTTTTAAATAGATTCATTATGGTCTCTTCCGTATCGATATATCGGAAAATAGTAATAACTCTTTAAAATATTCCGAAACTGATTGGAGGTGTTGGAGAGAACAAAACTAGTTTAGTTATACTAAGCCTCATAATTATCCACTCCTATTCGGGGTATCGTGACTAGAGATGTAGATATTGAGCTGTGTACTTGGTCTGCAAAGATAACTCTAATATAGCTTATGTCATTATGTGGTGACCCTAGTACACAACACAGAAAAAATACATTTCTAATTTATTGTGTAACTACTAAACAGGGGGAGCACGGCTTTCAGGAATCAGAAATTCAAGAGCATTTAGGGCAGGTTTATATAAAGTTGTTGTCTTAGATAGTAGAAGTAGAGTTTGTATTCTAATCAATACTGTTCTAAGTTTTGTATCAACTAGAGGCAGAGTAAAGCTATGTACTAAACAAAATTGACAATAGTCATCAATCTGTGAATCTTTATTCTGCTGATGGTGATTTTGTAAATTAATAAAGTGATGCGTATGAGTTTGTCTCATCCCATTAGTATGATCTTCATACAAACCTAGTTTGGTTAATGGAGATTGTTGAGTAGTATGAGCACCTTTTAAGTACAGTGCATTGACAACAGTATTACACACCCGAAAAACAGAGTATTTTTCGGGTAATAAAGGCTGTAGGAACACTGTAATCTGTAATAAGATTGCTATTAAACCAAGCAATTTTCCCAATTTGACGAGCACGTAAATACGCTTTAATCGAAATTACATTTTTATAAGGCGGATTCAAGCAGCAAGTGCAACAGTATAAAAACCAGCCATAACTTCACTTGGCGTATACCAGCCTAGTGTTTTTCTAGGACGATGGTTGAGTGAAAATTCTATCTGCTCTATTTCATCGTTTGACACGTCATCAAACGATGATGATTTTGGCAGATATTGCCGGATTAAACCATTCGTATTTTCATTTCTAGCTCGCTGAATAGACTTGTAAGGATCAGCAAAATAAGTATCTATGCCGACATCAGTAATTCTTTTGTGTTCGGCAAATTCCTTTCCATTATCAAATGTTACACTATAAGCATGGCTCATTCGTAAACGATCTAATGCACAAGTAATCGTTTTAGAGGATGCTCTCGTTGACCCTAAATGAACAATATGTACGTACAGGCTCTTTCGATCAACGAGGGTTAATAAAGCTCCTTTATGATGTTTACCAATCACCGTATCACCTTCGAAATCTCCTAAACGTTGTCGCTGATCAATGACCTGGTCTCGGCAATGAATACTTGTTTTATCAATGATTTGCCCTCTACGATCCGTGTTTTTGTAACCTCGTTTTCGATATTTCTTCTGATGCCTTAAGTGTAGATGGAGGTTACCTCCTTGTGATTTATCTTGATAAATGTGCTGGTAAATCCACTCATGTGAAGGTACATCCAGCCAACCGCGTTGTGTTAAAGCACCTGAAATTTGTTCTGGTGACCAGTCTAAGCCAATTAAGTAATCAATATAAGCGAAGGCAAATGCTGTCATGGATGATGAAGGATGGTACCGTCTTTGACTTGCAAATTTCGCTGCCTGTTGAGCTCTATATCCACGTTGCCCAGTATTTCTTTTTAACTCACGGTAGATGGTTGATCGTGAACGCCCTAACTCCCGAGCAAGGCTAGCGATTGAACTTTTACTTTTCAAAGTAGCATAAATTTCGTATCTTTCATCTTGAGAAAGTTGGGTGTATTTCTTCATTGTGTGCTTTCCAATTGCGAGTTGAAAAAGTCTAATGATTCTATGAATACACCTAACTTTTTCAACTAACTACAAGTGTGTTGCACTTGGGATTTGAATCTGCGTAATATATTAAAATGTATAATTTTAAAAATAAAATATGATGTAAGTTGTTGGTTAGAAGAGACAAACGTTGATTATCAATTTTAATTTACTCATCTTTAGATAAAGTACATTGCGAAGTTGACAGGAATTACAGCTTTTCAAAACTAGGAATATATTATATATTTGTATAATGAAAGTCTGAGTAAATAACTAAGGATTTATCTGTAAATTTCTTAATGTTTTTTTATTTAGCATCTCCCCCCTTGTGCAATTCTAGTCGAGAGAAAAATTGCTGAAGAGAAGTGGACTATTTATTGCGTTTGCAGTAATACTCTTGCAGATTGCAGTATATTTGCAACCTCTTTTGCCGGAAAAATTTCATATTGCTCCGGTATGTATGTCCATTACTCATAATCTTCTTTCACAAGCTAATCATAAGCATGTGCATTCAGTTTATCTTGAACTGCTACAAGATTTTGTACCTCAACATTCTCACGATCACAATGAACACCATCATCAATGTCAGTATTGCACTGTATATGGGGATTTAGTACTCCCATTTGACTTGAGAGTTGATCATGTTTTAGATCGTATTCAGGTGAAACTAAAGTTTTATCAGTCATTCTTCAAGCATGTCTATTTTAGCTTACAGAAGCTGTATTTGCAGCCACAAGGCAGAGCACCTCCTTTGACTCTTTAGAACACGATTGGTCATGACAAATAGTTAATCTGTTTGTACTAAACAATATTTTAAAGAGTTTTAATCATGAAAATTCAGTTTTCACTGTTTATTAACAGTGTAATGTATTCGTTCGTATTTAAAAATGTAGATAGAGTATCTAAGGTCTACAATTTATCTTTGTGCAAGGCGGAAAATATCTGGCTCGGCAGTTTCGTTAATCCAGTTAATGTAGCATTTCTACCGTATTCCCAATGTTCAATTTATCACTGGGAGGTGGTATGAGTTTAGGTTTGACAGCGTTAGAACTGGCGCGTATTCAGTTTGCATTTACTGTATCTTTTCATATCATTTTCCCCGCTATTTCAATCGGACTAGCTAGTTTTTTAGCTGTACTCGAATGGCGTTGGCTACGTACACAAAATCCTGTCTATAAAGATTTATTTAAATTTTGGATCAAAATTTTTGCAGTGGCCTTTGGGATGGGGGTTGTCTCTGGCGTGGTGATGAGCTACCAATTTGGAACCAATTGGAGTGAATTCTCTAGAATTGCAGGAAGTATCACAGGGCCATTATTAGCATATGAGGTTTTATCAGCATTTTTCTTAGAAGCTGGTTTTCTTGGAATTATGTTATTTGGTTGGGGGCGGGTTGGACCACGAGCACATTTTTTTGCCACTCTAATGGTTGCAATAGGAACCTGTATTTCAATGTTCTGGATTCTGTCTTCAAATAGTTGGATGCAGACGCCTACTGGTTTTACGATTGAGAATGGAATCATTATTCCACAAGATTGGTTAGCGATTGTTTTTAACCCCTCATTTGTTTATCGATTGTTTCATATGGCTGCTGCAGCTTTTCTCGTAACGTCACTTCTGGTTGCAGCAGTAGCAGCATTTCACCTATTAAAAGGCCGACGAGATGATTTGGTGAAAAAATCTTTTTCCATGGCATTGTGGATGCTTTTATTCCTTGCGCCTGCTCAAATTTTAATTGGTGATATGCATGGTTTGAATACCTTACATCATCAGCCAGCAAAATTAGCTGCAATTGAAGGGCATTGGGAAACAAACACAGATGAGGGCATGCCTTTATATTTGTTTGGAATGCCAGATATGGAGGAAGAGCGAACAAAATATGCAATTGGAATTCCAAATCTTGGCAGTTTAATCATGACGCATAGTCTAGATGGACAAGTTAAAGGTCTAAAAGAGTTTGCACCTGAAGATCGACCGAATTCACTCGTGATTTTTTGGAGTTTCAGAATCATGGTAGGTTTAGGCGTATTGATGGTTTTACTTGCACTTGCAACGCTTATATTGCGTAAAGGCGGAAAACTTTATGAGCATAAGTTACTACAACGATTTGCTCTTTTAATGGGGCCAACTGGATTTATAGCTTTATTAGCAGGTTGGTTTACCACAGAAGTTGGCAGACAGCCTTGGGTGGTTTATGGGGTTTTGCGAACCAAAGATGCATTATCGCCTGTTTCTGCTGAACAGGTTGGCCTATCCCTTGTTCTCTTTGTATTTGTTTATTTTATCGTTTTTGGTATCGGAATCTATTACATGTTGAAGCTCATGCATAAAGGTCCTGAGTTTATCTATTCTAATCAAGATCATACCGATATTGCAGTTCTGCAAGCTTCAAAAAGACCATTAAGTAGTATTGATGATGCAATAGAGCAAATAGAAATAGAGAATAAACAACGAGGAGATAAACACAATGATTGATTTATCTTTAATTTGGATTGTGATAATTGCCATTGGTGTTTTTGTTTATGTGGTTTTAGATGGGTTTGATTTAGGCATTGGAATTTTATTTCCTTTCATAACCTCGAAAGAGGAACGTGATGTCATGATGAACACCGTTGCACCTGTATGGGATGGCAATGAGACATGGATGGTTTTAGGAGGAGCTGCACTCTATGCTGCATTCCCAGTAGTGTATTCTGTAGTTTTATCGGCTTTATATATGCCAATTATTTTAATGCTGATCGCTTTAATTTTTCGTGGCGTCGCATTCGAATTTCGCTTTAAAGCAAATAAGACCAAAAAATTATGGGATAAAGCCTTCATTTATGGGTCAATATTAGCAAGTTTTTTTCAAGGTGTGATTTTAGGTGCATATATACAAGGTATTAAGGTAGAAAATCATATTTATGCTGGAGGAGGTTTAGACTGGTTAACACCTTTTTCAATTTTTACAGGTATAGGCGTTGTGGTTCTATATGCGGCACTAGGGTGTGGTTGGTTAATCTTTAAAACGGAATTAGATTTACAGGCTAAAATGTATGATCTCATGCCAAAATTAATTTCCGTTCTTTTTTTAATTTTTGGTGCGGTTAGTATTTATACACCATTAACTCAACCAGAGATAGCAACTCGATGGTTTAGCCAACCTCAACTGCTTTATTTTAGCCCTGTTCCAGTTTTGGTTGTTGTGCTAACGGGACTAATATTACGTGCTTGCAAAAAACGTTATGAGCTTGCACCATTTATTTACAGTCTCGCATTGGTATTTTTAGCTTATACAGGATTCATTATCAGCTTATGGCCAAATGTCATTCCTCCATCAATAAGTATCTGGGATGCAGCTGCTCCTGAAAGTAGTCAATTATTTGCTTTAATTGGAGCGCTAATTCTCATCCCGATTATTCTTGTTTATACAGGTCTATCATATTGGGTATTTAGAGACAAAGTACGTGTTGGCGATGAGGGGTATCATTAATAATGAAAGAGATATATACGAAAAAAGACAGTAGACTTTCTCAATTGAAATGGTTTTTTCTATTGTATTTACTCGGTTTTTTAATTTTATTTGTCATTGCTGGAGTTTTTAGAGCTTTATTACATCTGGCTTATTAAATCTTTAATATTAATCACTCGAAGTGGTTTATAAAAAGTAAACCACTTCGTCTAATGTTTAAACCAATTTATTTATACAGCATATTATTGACTATCTTTCTCAATAAGATAGTCAATAATTTCAGCCGTATTTACTTTAGTACCTTGAACTAAGTACTTACCATTTATAACAATGCTAGGTACACCCGTTAATTGATATAGCTTTGCCAACTGGTTTGACTGTTCAATTTTTTTAGAGATGGTTGGGGAATTAAATAATTGATTAAATTGATTCAAGTTTGCTCCGTATTGACCATAAAATTTAGCTAGAGATTTCTGATCAAATAATGGCTTATGCTGAAGTTGAATTTCATTGAAAAGGGCTATATGAGTTTTTTGCCGTATTCCTAAAGATTCCGAGGTATAATAACCACGTGCACTTTGTTCCCAAGTTGGATTCATTGCGGCTGGTGTACGAATAAAATAGACATTTTTGGGTAAACCCTTTTTTAACCATGGTTGTAATTGTTTTTCTAAAGCAAAACAATGAGAGCAGCCATAAGAAAAGAACTCTCGAACTTCTATTTTTGATGGATAATCAGTTTTCCCTTGATGAGCTAAAACAATATAGTCTTGACCTTCTACGATTTTCTCTGTTGCCATTGCGGTTTGGTTGAAACAGAAGATTAAAATAAGAGTATGGAAGAAATTGAGTTTTTTCATTTATATAACCTGTTATGAAAGAGGATTTTTAACTTACATAGTAGTAATCTGAAAATTTTGTTCACTAATCTTAGGCTAGGTGAGAATTTCTTTCTTTTTAGTTTTATAATTCAACCAGAATAATGAGAATGTTGATAAGCATAGCCATGGGAAGAGGGCGATATTCATGGTTTTCCAGCCAATTATATCCAGCAATGCGCCTGCACTAAAGGAACAGATTAATCCAACGATGAAAACGGTCATGTCATTAATAGCCTGAGCCTTTGCCTTTTCTTCTTGGGTGTAAGTGCCAGTAAGTAATGAAGTACTACCGATAAATAGAAAATTCCAACCCACGCCCAATAGAATTAGGGAAATGGCAAATGAATGGAATTGCAAACCTGATAAAGCAAAAGCGATATAACAGGCAAATAATAGTATCCCTGAAAACATGATTTTTAATACTCCAAACCGAGCAATCAAGTTACCTGTAAAAAATGAGGGTAAAAACATGCCCAAAACATGTAGTTGAATAACAGTTGTAATAGTCCCTAATTCATGGTGAGCATGACGCATAGCAATTGGAGTTGCTGTCATACCTAAAATCATGATGCCGTAACCTGTAACGGAACCAAACAAAGCAACTAAATAAGTAGGCTGTATTACAATTTCATACCATGGTCTGCCTGCACCAAAGTTAGATTTTACTTCAACGCTATCGGGGATTTTTAGACTTGATATGATACCCATAGCAAGCAATGAAATAATTGTAATAATTAAAAAGGATCCAACATATTCAAGATGATTAAATACGGGACCTCCTATGCGAGCTAGTGTAGGTCCAATCAATGCTGCTACAACTCCGCCTGCCATAACAAAAGAAATTGCTTTAGAACGAAATGCTTCATCAGCGACTTCGCTAGCTGCGAAACGATAAAATTGAGCAAACGACTGATAAGCTCCTACACAAAATGTTCCGAATGCTAATAAATATAAGGAGTTATAAAAAATACCAATAGAAGCAATGATACCCCCTAATACCCCTAAGAGTGCACCGCAAAGAAAACCATTTCGACGACCTACATGCGACATCCACATTGATGCAGGAAACATCATTGTAGCTGTTCCTAAAAACATAGCTGCGATTGGGAGTGTCGCCAGTGTAGGCGAATCAGCAATATTTGCCCCAGCCAATCCGCCAATAGTCATTATCATCACGGATACGGTTTGGAAAAGTGACTGTGAACTTGCCAATATTAGGACTTGACGGTGCATTGAATTCTTAAGCATTTAGGCTTATCCAACATGAATCATAAAAAGTAAATTAATAAGAAGTTCTTTCATCAAAGGATTTCGATGTGTGCTAAATCATTTGTTGATTAAAATTTTTAATGTCTTTAGTTAAAGACGTTCTATGGCTATTTGAATCCCTAATGTTGCTGATTCAATTGCGCCTGCTAGGTATCCTTGATGATTTGGTGAAAACTCACTGGAAATAGCTACAATTGAGTTTTGCCAATCACCATAAGGTGGAGTTGAGTCAGGTATACCATTTGAGATTAAACTAGCGACTTCATCAGCAGAGGTTGCTGTCAAAGGATCTAGTGTCCAGTCATGAATAAATTCTTTGATTGGAAAATTAGCTTCTTTCCCAAATAATCGGACCAGTTGCTTGCGACACAATAAAGATAATTGTTCATTGCTTAACTGATTGCGAGCACTTACGGGGGCACCTATAAAGCCGAATAATGCTGCAAAACCATCAGTACTTGAAGCATCATGAATTTCAAATAATGGTGTAACAGTGCCATGAACTGCACCTGATAAATTTTGATCTCGCCAAAATGCTTTTGGGTAGACGGCAAAATATTTAGCATGTGCCGCCATCCATGTATTGGTTTGTTGCCATTGTTGTGTAAATTGTTCAGGTAAAGAAGGGTGAAAACTGATTGTATTTAATGATATTCTTGGCGGAACTGCGAGCAAGATTTGCGAAGATTTAAGAATCAAAGATTGATCCATCTGATTGATCAACTCAACGTCTATTTCATCATTGCTTCTAGACAAAGATTTGACTTGATGACCAAGTAAAATCTTTTCTGGCGGGATATAAGAAGCGATTTTTTCAATCAGTTGATACATACCTCCCTGAAGCCTCCTTGCAGGTGATGTTTGAACCCCTTGCAAACGTAAAGCTTCACGAGATGAAGTTCTGTCGATTAAGAGATCGCCTTCCTCATACTGATAAAAACTTTCTAGTCCAAATTTATTAATTAAATGAGTTAGTTCTGGTTGTTGTTTTTCCCAAAACCAAGTAGCACCCATATCAAAGGCTTCATTCTTAGATTTTGCTTCATCTATGACAATGGAATGTACACGTCCACCTAAACGATCTCGAGCCTCTACAACAAGATAATCTTTAATTCCTTGTAGTTCGAGTAAATATGCAGCGTAAAGTCCGCTGAGACCAGCACCAATAATAACGATTTTAGATTGAGTCATTAAAGAATCCTAATTTCAAACTGTTTGGAAATTAATGGGCGAAATGTGACGTTGTAAGTACTGCTCTAAATTCGACTTTACCAGTACGAACTTTTGTATAAGCTTCATGTGCTTGTTCAAGTGGATATGTTTCAATCATTGCGCGCACATCTGTAAGAAGGCTAAAGTTTAAAGTTTTCTCAACTTCATAAGGTGTGCCTGTAATACTTCCTTGAACCGTTCGTTCTCCACCTACAAGTAAAGGAGAAGAAATTACTAGAGGCTCCTTACCAACACCAACTACAATCAATTTTCCTTGAGGTATTAATCCTGCAAAAAGTGCAGATGAAATTTCTCCATTAGTAATGGTACTCAAGATTACTTGAGCTTTTCCTAACTCCTTAAGACGATCCACAGCATTTTCTAATTGGGTATCAATATAAATATGTGCCCCTAAATCATGCGTCAGTTCAGCAATATCTTGTCCACGACCTATAGCAACTACTCTAAATCCCATTCTTCTTGCATACTGAATTGCAAGATGTCCTAAGCCACCTATGCCGAATATCGCAACCGTATCTCCTGCTTGGGCACCAGATTTCTTAAGTGCATTAAACGTTGCGATACCTGCGCAAAGTAAAGGTGCGGCTTCTACTGAACTCAGTTCATCTGGAATAGAGACTAAACCTGTTTGTTTAGCCATCATCATTTCGGCATAGCCACCATCATGGGTGCTGCCCATGATGGGTTGGTTATTACATAAGTTAAATAGACCCTGACGACATTCATCGCACAGGTTACAGTGCCCACCTAGACGTCCAACTCCAACACGTTGTCCAATTTTCCAATAGTTGGAATCTGGGTTGCCAATTGCAACAATACGTCCAACCACTTCATGGCCAGGAATACGAGGGAAGCTATCAGGATTTGGGTTCTCAATGGTCATAGCATCAGCCCCACAGATTCCACAAGCCTCGACGGCGATTAAAACCTCATCTTTGTTTGGAGTGGGTACGGTACGCACAACAAGCTCTAATTTTCCTAAAGCACTGGCTTGTATTGCTTGATATGAATTTTTCATACTTAGATCTCACGTAGTTTTTGATGATCATTAGAGTTTAAAATTTGTTTAATCCCCATTTCTGCGGCATCTACAGCACCTGCTAGGTATCCCGAATATTTTTTTGACCATTCACTTGAGATACCGATGATGCGATTCTGCCAAATAGATTGGTTAGGAGTATTTTCAGGTGCAATACCATGAAATAGGGTTGGAGTTTTCCAATCTGACTCTATGGCAATACATTCATCTTCAGTCCAATCTTTGAGATATTCTGATTGAGGAATCGCTGCTAAAGATCCAAATAGGCGGACCAATTGTGCCCGACAATGAGCCATTAACGTTGTTGGTTCAATTTCTTTACGTATGGTGTAAGGAATACTGAAGAATCCGAAAAGGGCAGCATGTTGATGGGATGTTGAGGCATCATGAATTTCACCTAATGGACCTGCATAGCTTCGAGCTTGGCCTGAAAGACCTTGTTGCTTCCAGAATGCCTCAGGATAAATTGCTACATATTTGGCATGAGGAGCCATCCATGTAGGTGTATTCATCCAATGTGTTAGCGTCGTGGCTGGTAAAGGAGGATTAAATGCAAATTCATTAGCAGATAGTCGTGGCGGAGCTGCTAATAGAATTTGATCACAACAAAATTGTGTTGTTGATCCATGAGAATGCTGAATTTTCAACCCCAAAGATTGATCTTCTAAATAAGTTATTTCAGTGACTTGATGCCCAAGTAAAATACGATCAACTGAAATACCTTTGGTTAAAGCTAGAATTAAACTTTGCATACCTCCTTCAAGCCGAATTGAAGATGTTTCCCATGAGGCACCAGAAATACGTACAGCAGGCTGATCACGTTGTTTTTCAAATATAAGTTCGCCAGAAGTATGTTGATAGAAATAGGGGAGGGATAATTGATGTATCAATTTCATCAATTCAGGATTGAGGTCGGGCCAAATCCATGTTGCACCAAGATCAATTTGTTCCTTTGAGTAGACTCGACCTCCAAGATGATCTTTTGCTTCAAGCAGTAGATAATCTTTAAATCCAGCTTGTTCTAGTAGATAAGCAGCATATAAACCACTTAGACCGCCGCCAATGATTAGAATTGAGGTTTTAAGCATTTTAATCATTCCAATTTTTCTGAGCATGAAGCAGATGTTGAGTTTTTACGTATAAAGTGGTATCGGTTTTATTAACTGTAAGCACAGCATGTTGTTTTGGCGGGAAACGAATCCATGAACCAGTTGGATAGATTTGATCCTCTTTTTGAAGTTGACCTGATACTATAAATATTTCAATACCTTGGTCAGACCTGTTAATAAATAATTGGTCAGGATTAAGTTTTTCTAAATAGGTATATTCGAAATCTGATTCATATAACGGGCATATTTTTTTATTGCCTGTAACAATCCAGTTTGTAGAATCATTCGTGTTGATTCTTACTTCTTTAGATTCATATATAGACATTTGCATTAGTTTAACGAAAATTAAAGAACCTTCTTTACTTGAAACTTGATGATTGGAATTATGAGGATTTCTTAAGTACCAACCACTTGGGAAATGATCTATACCATTTTCTGTAAATACACCAGATAGAACGAGTATCTCTTCACCAAGTGGATGTTGATGTTTAGGAAAATTGGAGTTTTGAGAGAATTTGACTAAACTTGTTGCACGAGCTTGTTCTTTACCAATACGATCAAACATCACTCGTTCTACTTCGCCATGAGGAGAGCGTACCCAGTGGTAATCTTCAGGTTTGACAATAGCAATTTCTGAAAAATCAGCACGAATTAGCATAATATGTTTTCAACTTATCAATAAATTTAAAATTACTGCACTGCCATAAATACCCAGTCCAAAAACGGTATGTCCTGCAATGCTAATTAATCTTGTTTTAATTGGACTTGGTGTGTTAGCCCCTGCAACACCAGCACCCATACAAGGCATCATAATGAAAAAAGGAGCAATTAATAAAAACCAAGATATAACTAGAGGTGGGAAAACAGTAGGTTGCGAAAGCCATGCTTTCCCTTCAAATGCGATAAGTACTAAGATATAGCTAATACCAATGAGATAGTGTGCCAACCAACCTAGTCCAAGCTCATAATCAAGTGATGGAGCTTTGTTAAGCTGTTTTTGAACTAATTCTCCTTTTGGTATATGACCTAGCCATCGACCTACCATAGCCCAATTAGTAATGGGTATTCGGAAAAATTTATTTAAAAATAACGCCCATAGATCTAGGATAATTGTTGCACCAACACCAATAAGTATGATTTTTAAGAATAGTTGTATATTTACTAACATATTAAATACCTGAGCAATTTTCTAATAGATTCAAGATGCTTTGATAAAAAGCATTGCAAATCGCTTTGCTAGAGGGAGTACAAAAAAAGCTGTGGGGAAGGCAATGACCCAAGAGCAAAGCCAAGATTTAATCCAATGGCTCAGCTCCCAATGGATAAGTCTAAGGCTTTGCAATGTGCTCACAAAAGAAATAACACCACTCATGATGAATGTTAGGAACTAAGGAACAAGAAAAATTAATGCTCTCGATGACAATTTCCAATCATTCAAGATATTGTTCATAGATAGTAATTTCTCAAAGTTATTTAATCTGCGTTTGTCTAATATTTATAGACTTTTGACATCTTGAGAAGTCAAAAGTCTAAAGATGAAAAATCTAAACAGACTGGTATATACGAATATCTGGATCTGCTACAAACAAGGGTTTTAATTCACATACAACATCGTTATTAAATAGTTCACTTTGGAGATAACTTTCCGCATTACTCAAGGTTTCAAAACCATGTAGAACTTGAACATCTTTTTCACGGATTAACAGTTCTTTTGATACGGCACCATCAACAGTATTGAGAAAAGGAAGTTTATACTTTTGATAAATCTCTGCTGCTGCAGGACGATTATCTAAAGGGATAGTCATTGTGATTTGTAGATATACCATGAGTTTTTCTCCATCAGATGAATAGAAAAAGTAAAGATATAGCTTTTTACTTTTAAGCATATTTTATTGAGTAGTTGACTTTAAAAACAAATGAGATAATCTTGTGATTATTGAAAGAAAAACTATCTATAAAATGGAAACACCTATTTACTTGAATGCTTTAAAAGCATTTGAAGCAAGTGCACGTAATAAAAGTTTTTCTGCGGCGGCTAGAGAGTTGAATGTCACACCAGCAGCGGTAGGGCAATTGGTTAGAGGCTTAGAAGATCACTTAGGAATAATATTATTTCATCGACAATCAGGTGGAAAAAAACGACTGGTTCCAACAGCATTAGCTGAGTCTGTATTACCAGAAATTCGTGCTGGATTTGATAAGCTAAGCGTTGGGCTAGAAAAATTAAAAAGAGGTAATACAACAAATATTTTGACGGTAACTGTTAGTCCCGCCTTTGCTGCAAAATGGTTATTACCTAAAATAGATAAATTTCAATCACTTTTTCCTGAAATTGCTGTACGTTTAGATACTAACTTGAGACCTATCGATTTTATTGAAAATGGTATAGATATCGGAGTGCGATATGGTGAAGGTCATTGGGAAGGTTTAGAGGCAATTAAACTAATGGAGGAAGATATTTTTCCTGTATGTTCACCGACTTTTTTAGCAAATAAGTCTGATTTATCAATCAACACTATTTTACAGGCAACATTGATTCATGACCTAACTATGGAAGCTCATAAATCGTTTCCGACTTGGACGAAATGGTTGGAGTATGTTGGGCTGGAAAACTCAGGGATTAAAAGTGGATTACAAATCAATAATTCAGCATCTGTTTTACAAGCTGCTTTAGACGGTCAAGGCATAGCTTTAGCTAGGAGTGTAATGGCTAAAGAGGATATTAAGGCGGGACGGTTAATTCATCTATTTGAGCATGTAGAGTACAAGTCCCCATTGGCTTATTATATTGTATATCGTCCGGAGTGTTTAAATATGTCGAAAATTTTAGAGTTTAAAAAGTGGTTAATAATTGAAGCTAAAAGCTTAATAGATTAATTTTACATTAGAAAGGTAATTTAAAAAAAAATCAGACTCATTCATGATTAAATGTAATCTATAAAAAAGTGCCAAGATATTGATTTTTTTTACATTTATGAGGCTTTGTTGCACAAACCTACCGTTAAAGGCTTATTCAACATTATAATTCTCAAATGAATAAGCCCACACCTAAAATCTATCGTACAACCAATTGGTCTTTTTATAACAAAGCATTAATAAATCGAGGAAATATCTCTATTTGGTTTGATCCCAAAACTCAAT
This sequence comes from Acinetobacter gerneri DSM 14967 = CIP 107464 = MTCC 9824, assembly GCF_000368565.1. Lineage (GTDB taxonomy): Bacteria > Pseudomonadota > Gammaproteobacteria > Pseudomonadales > Moraxellaceae > Acinetobacter > Acinetobacter gerneri. The sequence continues at coordinate 212,914 of NZ_KB849539.1, forward strand.
GGTATGCTCAACCAAAAGGTAAACATGGTCGAAATCAAACCTATTCTGATGCAGCTATCCAATGCTGTCTGATGATTAAATCCTTATTCCGTCTGTCTTTACGTATGGTCACTGGCTTTGTGCAAAGCCTGATTAAGCTTTGTGGTTTAGATTGGACAGCACCAGATTATTCCACTATTTGTAGAAGACAAAAGCATATTGATATTGCAATTAACTATCAAAAAAGCAGTAATTGTCCCCACCTACTCGTCGATTCTACTGGCTTAAAGTTTTTAGGTGAAGGAGAATGGAAACGTAAGAAACATCAGCCTGAATATCGTCGCCAATGGCGTAAACTACATATTGGTATCGATGCTGAAACCCTGCAAATACGTGCTATTCAGCTCACAACCAACAATGTGAGTGATTCACAGGTGCTTGGTGACTTACTTGATCAGATTCCACAAGAAGAACAGATTGACTCCGTCTATACTGATGGGGCTTATGACACCAAGCAATGTCGTGAGGTAATCGCAGACCGACAAGCGCATGCGGTGATTCCGCCAAGAAAAAATGCGAAACCTTGGAAAGATACAAAGATCAGCTCGCTAGAGCGAAATGAATTACTTCGAACAGTTAAACGTTTAGGCAGGGCACTATGGAAGAAATGGTCAGGTTATCATCGACGAAGTTTGGTCGAAACCAAAATGCATTGCATTAAATTATTAGGCGATAAGTTGTCAGCTAGGCATTTTTCAAGTCAAGTAAATGAAATACATGCCCGTATAGCCGTACTGAATAAATTTACGGAATTAGGTCGACCTCATACCCGAGTTGTAACTTAAATTTGGTAGTACTGGGTAAAATAGGTCTTTGAAATGTTTGTGCAACCAAGCCATCACATTCTAATAGTCAAATTTTTATCTAATTTAAAGCGACTGAGTCTGTCGCAGTGTCCATAGTTTGATCTTTCTAAAATGGTTTTAAAGAGATAGCATCATTAAATGGATATCTTTTAGGAATAAGAGCAAAATGTTGAGTTCATTTGATGATGTTGGGTTTTCACAATTATTAAGGGCAGAGACTACAAACCAGAATTACAAAGTTCTCCTTTTTGCTAATAAATTCTATGCAAAGCTATATTTATCTGATGATGGGGCTTCCGACTGGAGAGGGTTGGGAGAGGGAGAAATTGGTGATCAAACCCGAGAGGAATTAAAAAAGTTTACTCGAAACCATAGACTATTTTTTATAGCTACTGAAGAAAAAGACCTTTCAGAGATCCAACCTAATTTTAGTCAAGCACAATTAATATCCAAAATTTCTTTATTGGATAATTGGTTAAAAGAATCCAAAGATTTAACTACGGGGCGGAAAGGTGAGGTTTCAGAAGCTACTAAATTTAAAGTTGCATGTTCTGCTGCTTGGAGATGTCAGTTTGAGGGTTGTGGTGAAGATCTTAGACAACATTTAACACCAAGTATGAGTGGTAATTATAGTTATTTTGCACATATTGTTGCTTCTTCAAAAGAAGGACCTCGTGGAAATGAGCAGTCCGAAGCTTTGGCTGATGATCCTAGTAATATCATGTTGTTATGTGATAAGTGCCATCGCTTAATTGATCGAATAGCACCAAATGAATATGATGCAGATAGATTAAGAAATATGCTTCAAAAAAATATTCAAGAAGTAAATCGCTTATTAGAATGCTTAAAAATGCCAAACGCTGAAATGATAGTGATTGGAGGTGCGATTGAAGGTCAGGCTTTCCGTTTTGATCCAAAAGCAGCAGAAGAAGCCATGTGGTTGAGAAACATTAAAAGCTCTAACCCAGCAGAATATTTTGTCAACAATGCTTTATATTTTAGTGCATCCAATAACAATAATTATTGGGCTAATGCTTTTCATCTTTTGAAAAGTACTGATTTATCAAGGTTAAAAAGTTTTTTACGAGAGACTGGACGTGATGGACAATTGAGATCTTTAGCAATATTTGCTTTACATGGATCATCAATTCTAGTGCTGAGTGGAAGATTGATAGGCGATTCTAGTCCTGTCCATCTTTTTCAATTTCATCGCCAACAAATAGAAGGTAAAGGTCGACAATGGGCTTGGCCTTCTGATGTGGATGAACCATTATCAGGTAAATTTAAGATTAATATTCTTAAAGAGCCTGTTTCTACAGATTCTGAAATGGTACTACAAATTAATTTAACAGCCAAAATTCCACCTGAAGATTTACCAGTACATTTTTTTAAGAACAATGATTTCAAATTCCCAACAGTGGAACTAACAACAGATAACTGTAATTTTAGTGTCATTAGCCATCCAAAAGATTTAGAGCTTTTAGGAAATGCCATCGATAGTATCTATCGTAAAATACAAGATGAATGGCGCATCAGAAAAGTTCACCTATTTATTATTGCACCTACTACAGCATGTATACGTATTGGGCAAAAAATGCAAGCACGACATCATTCTGATTTCACTATTTATGAACGAAAACCAAGTATTGGAGGTGTTCGTGGAGGTTTTGAGGCTACGATTCAAATTAGTTCAACCAAAGTTACTTTAGTATCAAATAGTGAGCAACTCGAAATAGATTAAAAAAATACTATATTTTAATGGAGTAGGAACCATGGTTGAAAAGAAGGAAATCTTTATTTCTGTGGATATTGAAACATCAGGACCAATTCCTGGTGAATATGATTTACTGTCTATTGGTGCATGTTTTATTGATAGTCCCAATGAAACTTTCTATTGTGAATTAAAGCCTGTATCAAATAATGCAGATCCAGAAGCTCTATCTGTTACAGGTTTCAATCTAGAAAAACTAGCTGAAGATGGGCTAAATCCTATTTTAGCGATGAAAGAATTTGGTATTTGGATTAATGACCATATAAATGAGAATGAAATACCAATATTTGTTGGATTCAATGCAAGTTTTGATTGGTCGTTTATAAACTACTATTTTCATAAATATCTTGGAAAGAACCCTTTTGGGTTTAGTGCACTTGATGTTAAGTCTTTGTATATGGGGCGTTTTTGTTGTAAATGGACTGATACTAAGTCTAGTATGATTTCTAAGAAACTTAGTCCATTGTTAAAAGGGAATCATAATGCATTGCAGGATGCATTATTCCAAGCAGAATTATTTCGTTTAGTCCAAAAAACGTTACATATTGGTTCTTAGTATTTTATTTATACGATATATTTTTCAGGAGTAAATATGACTTTATTAGCGCAAGCCCCATCACAAATTGATAGTTGGGAGCTATTATTATTTAAGACAGCACATCGGATTTCATTATCAGAAAGCCAATATGAGGTAATTAATAGTCGCTATAGTCAACTTCAAAAGATACTTGATGTAGCCAATGAAGAAATATTGCAAGATGCCCATATCTTTGTTCAGGGTTCAATCGGCCTCAAGACAACAATTAAACCAGCATCTGAAGCAGAAGGTGATATGGCAACAATAGATGCAGATGCTATTGTATTACTACCCTATGCGAGGAATGCTACTTCTGAAGAAGTGTTAGCAACTTTACAGAAACGTTTTATGATAGGAAGTCGTGTTAGTACGCCAATTCAACAATTACGAAGGGGTATTCGTATAATTTATGCGGATGAGAATCCGGGCTTTCATATTGATGTCACACCAGCGCGATGTGCTAAATATAATAACGAGTTTAGAGGATATGGTTATCTGGAAGTACCTGATAGACATATTGGTTGGAAATGTAGTAGTCCGCGTGAATATTCAAAATGGTTAGAAGATATATCACAAAGAGAGATTAAAATAATTAAAAGTTTAAATGAACGCTCTATTATCATGGATAGTGCTAGTCAGGAACCAATACCGTTATATGGTGATTATATAAATCATAATCCGTTGAGAGCTACGATTAAGTTATTGAAACGACATCGTGATGAATGGGCTATATCTACAGAAAATGAAGATGTTAGACCAATTTCTGCAATTATTACAACCTTAGCAGCACAAGCATATGAAAAGGTTGTTGAAGAATCGCTATTTCAAGCACTACGACCAATTGAAGCTATGATAAAGATTGTTGATTATATGCCACGATTTGTTTCTAATAATGATGAGGGATATGCTGTCTTGAACCCAAAAGATGCAGGGGAAAATTTTGCTGAAAAATGGAATCGTCCTAATGGAGAAGGGATAAATTATATTCGAGCATTTCATAATTGGCATATACATGCATTAGAAAGTATGAAACTTGGTTTAAATGATTTAAAGAGCAGTAATGCTGTTGAAGATGCAATCATGGAGCGCTTTGGTCTTAATAGAGCCTTTACTAAAGAGTTGATTAATGAGACTCCAAGAAATTGGACTTTACCAGGTCGCAGTGCGAATACAACGCTTAATTCTTTGAGCTTAGCCACTTTTGCTGGTATTTCAACAAGTGCTGCTGTAGCTTCTCAAGAAATAATTAAACCGGTAGATCGTCTTGGCTGATATTAATAATTTTATTACACCAGAAATCTCAAAAGGAATTGAGTTTCTGTACCAATATTTAGGTGAGGATGGAAAGAGTTTATTAAGAGAAGTGCCATCTAAGAATGGTGAAATAATCTGTTTTGAGTTTCCATTACCCGAAGATTACTTAGGTATAGAGCGTACTTTATGTCTAGGATTTGATAAAGGTTTTCCAAATACGGGACTGAAATTACAAATTCAACCATCAGCATGGCTTGAATGGCCTCACGTAATGCAAAAATCATTATGTTTATATGGGTTTGGAAACCAACCTGCTGGGAATTCTCCTGAATTTGTTATACGTGATACTTTTAGAAGATTATCCAAGTTGATAAATCTAGTGCTTCCTGATTCAGACCAAGACATAAGAAAAAATGAGTTTTTCAGAGAGATTACACCATATTGGAGAATGCAATTAGCAAGGAATAGACAACAATTAATTTTATTACAACAACCCACAAATACATGTGAGTTATTTGTACTTACTGATCAACGACAAAACTTCAAGAATAATAAGATTATTTGGGTAGCAGAAGATGTCTTGACTCTAGAAAATCATTTATTTAGGCTTTTTAATAGAATACCAAAAATTTCTGAACCAGCAAATGCAGGTTTTTTTATTCGTCTAAAAACATGTCCTGATGTGAAAGTTCCATCTCAAGATAATATTATTTCTTGGTTATCTGGACATATTTCAAAAGAAGATAAATTATTGTTGTCTGAGTGGAAGTTAAAAAGTTCACGCTATCCAATTAGATGGTTATTATTAGAGGTGCCTAATACTAATCCACCGATTATTCAATCTATTATTCTTAGACATAAAGGAGTCAAAGATGGCAGTTACCAGATATATGGTAAACGCGCAGCACGTAGATGGGAGATTCCAAAAACTCTTTCACCCTTAACATCATTGGAATATTGTCCAGTTCACCTAATTTCAAGATCTACTATTCATTCACGAGATACTATATTAATTAATGAAGATTTAGGTAATAAAAAAGTTGCAATTATTGGGATCGGTTCATTAGGCAGTTCTGTTGCCGTGCAATTGGCTCGTGCAGGAGTTAGTAATCTTATGCTCATTGATCCAGATAAATTTGAAAGTGCAAATATAGGTAGACATGTTTTAGGTATGGATGATCTTGGACACTATAAGACTGATGCCTTAAAAGAGCGTATTCAAAAGGACATACCATTTTCAGATATTAAATCTATACCAGGGTTTATCCAATATGAATTAATAGATCAGATCTCTTTATTAGATGATGTAGATGCTGTGGTTATTACATCCGCAAATTGGTTATCGGAGGAATTACTTTGGTTTTTTCGTGGATTGTGCAGGAAAAAATGGATATTTATTCAGGGGTGGACAGAGCCTCATGCAATTATAGGTCATATTTTGGTTTCCCCATTAAACAGTGATATCGATGGACGCTATATGTTTGACCACAATGGAAATTTTAAATATAGCTTTACTAGTTGGTCTGATAAGGGCTTGATTCCTCTTCATGGATGTGGTGATGGCTTTATTCCAGGAGGATTGATTGGAATTAGTTCAATAGCAAATTTGATAGCACAAACTACAATTGATACGCTGACTGGGAAAATTAACAAAGAAACATGGATCAGTAGTATCGGTGATATTGAAAAAATAATAGATACCAATGGGATATATAATGGTCCAAATATTCCTTCTGGTTGTAAACAGATGGTGATTTCAAGAGATTGGCCATTAATGGAAGATTTTAATGAATCATGAATTAGCTTGGGTATGGAAATGGGACAAGCTAGAAGTAGAATTGAATGTATCATCCACTGTCGCAGACTTTTTTAATGAATATAGGCAAAAAAAAGGTGAGCATGAGCGAGGAGGGCAGTTATTTGTTGATGTGAATTCTGAGGATGGTTTATGGCTTTCTGAAGCGACTTCGCCCCATAAAGATGATTTTGCAGGACCAACTTGGCTTCACTTAGATCCTAAGAGATGTAAAAAAGAAATATTAACAGCAAACCAACAAGGTTTAATATTAGTTGGATATTGGCACACACATCCAGAATCTATTCCAAGTTTATCTCCACAGGATATTAGTAGCTTTCGTAAATTTTCTTTAAAAAATGTTGAATATTTATCATGTCCATTAGCTGTTATTGTAGGTAATGGGCAAAATGCTGATTCAATTCGTGCATGGTCTTTACAAAGCAATGATTTCATTTTAGGTTCAATAATAAAAAATAATTTTAATAAATGAGCTAATTATGGATATTCCAATAAACTCAACCCCACATCTACATGATGTGTGCTGAAATAGCAGAAGACTACTATTTGGATATTCAGATAGTTAACTATAAAAACTACTGCGATTTTTTTAGGTTTTAGGGTATAGAGAATTCTTTATTGTGTGAAGGGCAGGCAAAATACAGCCCAATCAGCCATTAAAGATTTACGTTTTTCAAGATAGGCTCCACGTAAATAGGCGGCTTCGACTTCATCTGGGAGTTTATGGGCAAGGACATGTTCACAAACTTCTCGAGGATAATCGGTCATATCAGCAGACCAGTCACGAAATGTCGATCTAAAACCATGCGTTGTAATCACTCGGTTTTGTTTGGGGTCAATATAGCCAATGCCATTTTCTTTAACTTTTTGTTCATGCATACGCTTAATCAAAGCAGTTAAGGACATGTCTGAAAGCATGTTGCCAGTGCGAGGTGCAGGGAAAATATAACTTTGAGGTTCAATATCAGTTTGAATTGATTTTAATAATTCAATTGCTGGTTCTGAAAGTGGAACACGATGCTCTTTTTCAGCTTTCATGCGCTCTTTAGGAATAGTCCAGACTTTATTTTCAAAATCAATTTCTTGCCAAATTGCCCCAAAGATTTCACCAGAACGACAAGCCGTTAAAATTGCAAATTCCAGTGCCTTTGGAGAAATACCATCTTTTTGACGAAGGTGCTGAATGAATGTAGAGACTTGATCATAAGGTAAAGAAGGGTGAGGGCGTGATTCCTGCTTTAAGTTACCTAATATAGGTTCAAGATTACCTTTCCATTCAGCAGGGTTGTCACCTTCAAAATACTCCATAGCCTTTGCATAATCAAAAATAGTCTCAATACGACCACGAATACGTTTAGCTGTTTCGTTCTTCTCAATCCAGATAGGTCTAAGAACTTCAGCAATATCAACTTTAGTAATTGTGCCAATATTAATATCACCAAGAGTAGGATAGATATAAGTTTCTAATGTGGTAGACCATTGAGCAATATGCTTCTGATTCTTTAATTCACGAGATTTATTGGCAATCACAATCTGAGCACATTCACGAAAAGAACGATTACGAAGTTTTTGAGTACGTAAAGCTTGAAGTTGATCTTGTTTTTGTTGGATAGGATCATTCCCATTTCGGATTTGGGCTTTCATTTCATGAGCTTTAGCCCTTGCTTCTGCTAGTGACACTTCTGGGTAAGAGCCCAATCCAATATCACGGCGATGAAGTTGCTGTTTGCCATTTTCATCAAAGCGCTGACCTACAACAACACGTAGAACCCAAGCACGAGAGTCATTCACGATACGCAGGTGCAAACCATTGACACCGCCTACAGCATGCCTGCCATTTCCTTTGATTTTTGCTACACTGAGCGCAGAGAGTTCTTTGGCTTTCTTCGGCATAGGCTTGTTCTTGTCCCACATAAAAACCCACATAGAATATTAGAAATGATTGGGTTTTGCAAGACGTGGTTGGATTGACATTTACATAAGTTATTGAAAAATATATTTATGCTGGATTGGGTTGGACGGCATAATACTGGTGTTATACGGACACCGCTTCCGCCAAATATCTTAAAAAGCCCTGAATTTTTTCAGGGCTTTTTTTGTTTCTGGGATTGATTTTTTTGAAGATATCTTTCAAATTTAATATTTATTGGGTTTATGAAATATAATTCGATTATGAATAAAGCTTAAAAATATAAAAATGTTTTGAAGAGTTTTTAATGAATAAATTTATTGATTTCTTTAATTGTGCGTTTTAAGACAAATAAATAGTCTTAAATTGATATTTACAAAACTTAACGTTTTGGTAATAATTTAATGTGAGATATATCACATTTTACATAAAATGAATTCAAAAAAATCAAATAAAAGTCACATATTTATATTCATGAGCTTATTGGGAACGACTGTATATGCGGCTGATCCCCAAAATCCAGAATTGGAACGTGCGATTCAAGCTGATCAAAGTATTCGACAGCAACAACGAGATTTGTCTTTAGAACAAAAGTTTCAACCTGAGGCGAATGTTAATCTGGGATTGGAAAATAAGCTCCAAAAGCCATCCCAACTGCAATATTTAAATTCCAATAGTGAAACACCTTGTTTTGAAATTAAAAATATTGAACTGCAAGGGGAAGAAGCCAAACATTTTCAATTTGCCTTAAAAGCGATTACGCGTGGGGAACACAACATCGTAGGGCGTTGTCTTGGGGTACAGGGTTTAAACCAAGCACTGGATCTGGTGCAAAATAAAATTATTAGTCGTGGTTATGTCACGACACGGGTACTTTTAGCACCGCAAAATATTGCATCAGGCAAAGTAATTTTAACTGTCATTCCTGGGCGCGTAGATCAAATTAAATTCGCAGAGGGTACGTCTAAACGTGCACATCAATTCAATGCATTGCCTGTATCCAAAGGTGATTTACTGAATATTCGAGACATCGAACAAGGCTTAGAAAATTTTAAACGTGTTCCAACGGTAGAAGCCGATTTTAAAATTGAACCTTCAGCTACAAATACCACACCAGGCTATAGTGATCTCGTATTGGCTTGGCAGCAATCCAAACCTTACCGCTTACATTTAGGGATTGATGATTCAGGTTCTGATTCCACAGGTAAATATCAAGGCACTGCGACCTTATCTTTAGATCATCTTTTGACGTTAAATGATTTATTTTATGCCAGTTATAACCATGACTTAGGTGGTGGGGACTCAGGTAAACGTGGTACAGATGGTTACTATATTAGCTATAGTATTCCGTTTGGTTATTGGCTATTCAATACGAATTTTAGCCGCTCTAATTATAACCAAAATGTCGCAGGAGCAAATCAAAGCTATAACTATAGTGGTGAAAGCAAACTGATTAATGCTGATTTATCCCGTGTGATTTATCGCGATTCACATCGAAAAACCTCTGCCTCATTTGGGGGGTGGTATAGAGAGTCACGTAACTTTATTGAAGATGTTGAAGTTGAAGTACAACGCCGAAAAACAGGCGGTTGGAAAGCCAGTTTAGATCATACTGAATATTTAGCTCATGCAACTTTAAGTAGCAATATTACTTATAAACGCGGTACTGGTGCATTTGATGCAATGCGAGCACCAGAGGAACAGTATGGTGAAGCCTACACCCATGTCGGGATTTTACAAGCCAATGCCAGTCTACAAGTGCCTTTTAAAGTTGGACAGCAAAACCTGCAATACCTTGCTGAATGGCGCATGCAGTCGACCAATAAAGCATTAACCCCACAAGACCGTTTTTCAATTGGCAACCGTTATACCGTGCGCGGTTTTGATGGTGAGCAAACCTTGATGGGAGATCAAGGTTTCTTAGTACGCAATGAGTTCAGTGGATCAATTCCTAAGTTCCCGATGCAATGGTATGCCGGTATCGATTATGGAGAAGTGGGAGGACGTAGCACACGTGAGCCGAATCCTTTACTTGGAACAAGCTTACTCGGTTCAGTTGTTGGACTACGTGGACAAGTTCTGAAATCTGTCAGTTATGACCTATTTGTTGGTGCGCCACTGAAAAAACCGAAGGGCTTTGAAACAGATGATGTGACTACGGGTTTTAGTCTGAACTGGATGTATTAGTTTTAATTTTTAATATCAAGCTTTTAAAAAAATATAAAGAATTTAGGTGAATTGTTATGAATAAAAATCGTTATCGCGTTATTTTTAGTCAGGCTCGTGGGGTATTTATTGCGGTTGCGGAAATTGTAAAAAGCCGAACAAAAACAGTAGGGCAAAGCAGCGCAACAGAGATATATGATGATGCATCACAAATCACACTAAATTCTTATAAAAAATTAAATCCGCTCAATTTTGCGGTCATTGCTGTACTCGGTGCAGTGGTTTATAGCCTGCCATTAAATAGTATCGCCAATACACAAATTATTGCAGATAAATCTGCGCCGAATTCACAACAAGCGACGATTTTAAATAGTAGTAATGGGTTAACCCAAGTCAATATTCAAACACCAAGTGCGGGTGGTGTATCACGTAACACCTATACTCAATTTGATGTAGGTCAAGAAGGTGCAATTTTAAACAACTCACGCAACAATACCCAAACTCAGCTCGGTGGTTGGGTGCAAGGTAACCCTTGGTTGGCCAATGGTGAAGCGAAAGTCATTCTAAATGAAGTGAATAGCAGTAATCCGAGTCAATTAAAAGGCTACTTAGAGGTTGCTGGAAAATCTGCTCAGGTGGTGATAGCCAACCCATCAGGCTTGGTGTGTGATGGCTGTGGTGTGATCAACGCGGATCGTTTTACCTTAACTTCTGGTCAGGCTGTGATGAATCAAGGCTATCTTGAGTCATTTCGTGTACGTGATGGTCAGGTGACCATTGAAGGTAAAGGTTTGGATGGTAGCTTGACGCCTTATACCGATATTTATACCCGAGCTTTAAATGTCAATGCTGGATTGTATGCAAATAATTTGAATGTGGCTTTGGGACAAAATGATATCAATGTTAAAGACCAAGCTACGCCTCAGATCAATACGGCAACAGCAAATCTCAGTACTAATCCAAACAAACCGAATTTTGCCTTGGATGTTGGGCAACTCGGCGGGATGTATGCAGGCAAGATTTTCCTTGTTGGAAATGAAAATGGTTTAGGGGTGCGAAATGCTGGGTCGATTAATGCAACGACTGATCAACTGACGCTAATGACCAATGGTGATTTGGTTAACGCTGGCAATATGATTGCCAATAAAGACCAAGTTCAGCTTCAGGCCCAAAATATCCAAAACTCAGGCAATATCAGTAGTGCGACATCACAAGTCACCATTCAAAGCCAAAACTTAGATAACTCAGGCTTGATCAGCAGTGCAGATGAATTACATCTTCAAAACCAAAATGCATTAACAAATACAGGTAAGTTGAATGCAGCTCGAATTGTTTTAGATTCGGATAGTTTAAAAAATAGTGGCTCAATTGAGCAAACAGGTTTAGAAGCACTGGATTTAAAAGCAGGGCAAATGAGTAATGCTGGCGGTAAAATCGGTGTGCCAAAAATACCTGAAGGAGGCAGCACTGGAGAACCTAGCGGTGGTGAAGGTACTACGGAACCGACTGTACCTACAGATCCTTCTAAAGATGGCGGAAGCCTAGAAGCTGCGACACCGACAGAGACCACACCTAAGACCTATGATGCAGGTTATATTCATGTCAAAAATACCTTTAATAACGACCAAGGTGCGATTGTTGCTAATGGTGGTGTCGATTTAGAAAGTAACAATGGCTTAAATAATCAGGGCGGTCAGCTCAATTTAGGCACGGTCAATGTTAAAGGGGATAGTTTTAATAATGATCAGGGTAAGTTGACGGTTAAACAAGCCGACATACAAACCTCTGGCTTTAGTAACCAACAAGGTGAGTTAGCATCTAATCAAAAGTTGAATATCCAAAGCCAAACTGCTAATAACCAACAAGGTAAAATCCAATCTGTTGATCAACTGGATCTAAATATAGCCAATGAACTGAATAATACAGAAGGACAAATTGCCAGCAATGCTACGGTAAATGTCAATGCGGATAATATCAATAACCAGTCTGGTGTGATTTACTCAGAACAACAAGCTGTCAATGTTCAAGCAAAACAAGCGATTGATAATACATCGGGTTTGATACAAGCAAAAACCGATTTAAATTTGAGTAGTCAAAGTTTAAATAACACTTCGGGTCAAATTCTTGCAGATCAAATTGTTCAGCAACATGGTTTAGTGAACAATACTCAAGGGACGATTGCAGCCAATAAAAACTTAAAAAGTACAGTTGGACAGTTTGATAATATTCAAGGTCAAGTTCAGGCTCAAAATCTTCAATTACAACATCAACAATTAAATAATACGGGTAGTATTTACGCGGATCAAAACCTAAGTTTAACTGGGCAAGACCTTAAAAATGCAGGTTCTTTGGCCGCAGGCCAAAATATTCAAATCACCAGTTCAAGTTTAAATCAAACGGCTGATGGATTGATTGCAGCAGGATTAGATCGAGAGGGCAAGCTGACAGATAAAGGTGATTTAAGTATTCAAGCGGATCAGGCCGAATTACATGGACAGAGCTTCGCTGGAAATCAACTTAACGTACAAGCAAAAAATGATATCGATGCGAGTCAAGGGCAGCTACAAGCCAAAAATATTGTTTTAGAAAGTCAAACAGGCAATATTTCGACACAAGCTGCAACAGTGGTTGCACAAGATCAATTAAAACTCACTAGCCAGAATGTGATCAATAATCATCAAGGGCAATTGAGTGCAAAAGATCTATTACTTAACGCTAAACAACTCGACAATAGCCAAGGTAAAATCCATCAAGTTGGAAGTAATGATCTGAACTTAAATTTTACCAATGGTTTAAATAACCAATCAGGTGAAATCCAGTCTAATGCTTCATCGATCAACTTAACCACATCAAATTTAAATAATGAATCAGGCAAATTGATTCACGCGGGTGATCGAAACTTCAAAATATCAGCGACTGATATACAAGGTACGGATGGTCAAATCCTAAGTAATGGCACATTGGCAATTGATGCTGGTCAACTTGTATTGGATGGAGCAACCACATCGGCAGATCAGATCACGATAAATGCAGATCGTTTGAGTCATCAAAAAGGACAAATGATTCAAAGTGGTCAAACGAGTCCATTAAGTTTAACGATCAAACAAGATTTAAATAATCAACAAGGTATCATCGCAGGACAAAATGGTTTAAATATCAGTGCGGATTCAGCCAATAACCAAGCAGGACAATTACTTTCAGGGATTGGTGATTTAAGTCTAAATGTTCAAAATGCACTGGACAATCGTCAAGCTGGACAGATTGTGAGTGGTGCAAATTCTAGCTTACAAGTGGGTTCGCTGAGTAATAGTGAAAAAGGCCAGATCAGTGCACAAAATGCATTAACAATACAAAGTCTAGGATTGATCGACAATCAAATGGGTCAAATCGTTGCCAATCAAAACGTATTGATTCAATCAGAAGGATTGGATAATGCTTCAGGACAAATTGGCACCAGCCAAGGCAAATTAGAGATTGATACAGGTTCGGCAGAACTTAAAAATGATTCAGGTACGATTCAAGCTGAAAAAACTTTGACCATTGATGCAAATCGTATCAGCAACCAATCAGGTCTGATCAATAGCCAAGATTCACTCAAGCTTAGCAGCCAAAAAGATATTGATAATACAGCTGGACAAATCATTTCCAATCAAAATGTTAGCCTACAAAGCCAAGGTTTGAAAAATGATGCAGGGCAAATCGGCTCAGTTCATGGCGACGTTGTTCTAGATGCAGGCACAGCAGATTTAAGTAACCAATCTGGAAAAATCCAATCCTCTCAGGATTTAACATTAAAAGCCCAAAATATCCAAAACCAATCTGGCTTAATTTCTGCTCAAAACCATTTGGATTTACATACTCAAAATTTAGAGAATCAAAAAGGTCAAATTCAAAGTGGTGATGCGATTGATATTGCAGGACAGCACTTAAATAACCAAGGCGGTTCAATTCTAACCAATTCATCTTTAACATTAAATATTGATGGATTACTGGATAATAGCCAAGCAGGTACTTTATCGAGTGGATTATCTGCGGATATCAAAGCAGGATCATTAGATAATAGTGGCAAAGGTCAGATTAATGCGCAAGACAGCCTAAATATTACATCTAAGCAATCGTTGAATAACCAGACTGGTAACATTGTAGCAAATAATCATGTCTCAATTTCTAGCCAAGGTTTAGATAATACTCAAGGACAAATTGGTAGTGTTAAAGGTCAGCTTGACTTAGATGTTGGACAAGGTGAATTCAAAAATATTTCAGGTTCATTGCAAGCAGGCAGCCATTTAAATTTCAACAGCAATGGTCTAAATAATGATGCAGGTCAGATCATTGCATTAGGTGATAGTTATATCAACAGTACAGGTGATCTAAGTAACAAGTCTGGACAAATACTTGCGAATGGCACAGCGAATATCAGCAGTCAAAACCTGAATAACCAAGCGGGTCAAATTCAATCAGGTGAGAAATCAAATCTGACTTTAACCATAAATGACAAGTTGGATAATAGTCAAAAAGGACAAATTCATAGTGGGAATGACTTAAATATCCAAAGTCAGCAGTTGGATAATAGCCAACAAGGACAAATTTCTGCACAAAATGCATTAGAGATAAAAAATGCAGGACAGCTGAGTAATCAATCGGGTCAAATCCTTGCGAATGAAAGCGTTCATATTCAAAGCCAAGGTTTAAACAATACTCAAGGGCAGATTGCCAGTATCCAAAGTAATGTTGATGTAGATGCAGGTAATGCGGCGTTGTCGAATCAATCTGGATTATTACAAGCTAAAACAGATTTAATCGCCAAAGCTGGAAATATTGATAACAGTGCTGGACAAATCAGCGGTCAAGGTAAAGTTGATTTAAATAGCCAGCAAGCCATCAATAACCAAAAGGGTGTGATTGCAGGTGATGAAAGTATCAACGTTTCTAGTCAGGGGTTAAATAACAACCAAGGGCAGATTGGAACACAGGGTAACTTAACGGTTAATGCAGGAACTCAAATATTACAAAATCAAACTGGAGTTATCCAGTCAGGGCAAGACATCCAGATTAATGCAGGCAATTTAGATAACACAGCTTCTGGACAAATCAGTGCGCAGGGGGCTTTAAATGCAGCCATTGATGCGGAGATTAATAATACCACGGGTCTTATTGCAGCCAACCAGAACGTCTCATTAAATAGCCAAGGCTTAAACAATACCGAAGGGAAGATTGGGAGTGTCAATGGTGATTTGCTTGTCAATACAGGGAGTAGGGAGCTCAATAACCAATCGGGATCTCTACAGTCCTCTCACTTGGTCAATATCAAAGCCAATGGAATAAACAACCAATCGGGTCAAATTGTTGGATTAAAAGAAGTCGGCCTTGACAGCCAAGCACAACAATTGAGTAACCAACAAGGTGTGATCAGCTCAGATCAGATTGATATTTCATCTGGTCAGCTTAATAACGATCAAGGGTTAATCCAAGCCAATTATGGAATAAATATTGATACACATCATCAAGATTTGATCAATACCCAGAGTGGAAAACAAGGCGGTATTTTAAGTCAGGGGAATGTGACATTAAACAATGTTGCAAGATTGGATAATACACAAGGCTACATCGCAAGTGGAAATGTCTTGGCTATCAATGCGAATCAAATCCAAAATAAATCAGGATTGGTGACCGCCGCTGAAAATGTCAAAATACAGGGCATAGGACAAAATCAAGTCCTCAATAACCAATCTGGGCAAATCAGCTCGATGGGCAATATGCAGTTGAATATTGACCAAATCAATAATCAGGGCAAACAGAATACCACAGATGCCAATAGCCAAATTATTGCCAGCAAAACATTAACCATTCAGACCAAGCAGTTAGATAATCAAAATAGCCAGAGCAATGATGCCGAAGTACAAGGGATCAATGCGGGTAATTTGGATCTAACAGCCAACATCGTCAATAACCAAGCAGGTGAGATCCGTAGCAGTCAAGATGCTCATCTAAATATAAGCACTCAGTTCAACAACCAAGCAGGTCAGGTGAGTGCCGTAAGTGCTTTAAATATCAAAGGTGATTCACTCAATATAGACAATGCACAAGGGCAAATGCTGGCGGGTGAAAATTTAAACCTTACTGCACAAAGTCTTACAGGCAATGGCAAAGTTTTAAGCTTGGGTGATGCCAAAATTGAGCTTAAACAAGGATATCAACTTGCTGCGGGTGGACAGATACAAGCCAATCATAATTTAAGTCTAAGTACAGAGGAAGATATCGAGAATGATGGCAAAATTACAGCTAGTAATACATTATCACTGACAGCAAAAAATATAAATAATAGTCTCGATGCAAGTATTGAAAGTCATGATACAAATCTCACAGCAAGTCAGCAAATTAATAATACTGGTTTGATCAATGGGGATTACACCACCTTAAAAGCAGACACAATCAATAACCAAGGCACAGGTCGTATTTATGGTACTGATTTAGCTATTGAAGCAAATACTCTCAACAATTTGCCAGATACGAGTGGAAAAGCACCGATCATTGCATCACGTGGTGATATGAATCTCGGTGTGAAAACGCTCAATAATCTAGCGAATACGACCGATTATACAAGTCAAGCACAGATCTTTAGTGCAGGTGGTTTATATCTGGGTGGTGCATTGGATGAAAATCGCAAAGCCATTGGTCAAGCAGATGTAATTAATAATGAAAGTGCGACGATTGAATCACTAGGTGATATGCAATTGTCGGCAAAACAGATTAATAATATTCGCAGATTCAAATCCCAAGTGCAACACACTTGTAGTTAGTTGAAAAAGTTAGGTGTATTCATAGAATCATTAGACTTTTTCAACTCGCAATTGGAAAGCACACAATGAAGAAATACACCCAACTTTCTCAAGATGAAAGATACGAAATTTATGCTACTTTGAAAAGTAAAAGTTCAATCGCTAGCCTTGCTCGGGAGTTAGGGCGTTCACGATCAACCATCTACCGTGAGTTAAAAAGAAATACTGGGCAACGTGGATATAGAGCTCAACAGGCAGCGAAATTTGCAAGTCAAAGACGGTACCATCCTTCATCATCCATGACAGCATTTGCCTTCGCTTATATTGATTACTTAATTGGCTTAGACTGGTCACCAGAACAAATTTCAGGTGCTTTAACACAACGCGGTTGGCTGGATGTACCTTCACATGAGTGGATTTACCAGCACATTTATCAAGATAAATCACAAGGAGGTAACCTCCATCTACACTTAAGGCATCAGAAGAAATATCGAAAACGAGGTTACAAAAACACGGATCGTAGAGGGCAAATCATTGATAAAACAAGTATTCATTGCCGAGACCAGGTCATTGATCAGCGACAACGTTTAGGAGATTTCGAAGGTGATACGGTGATTGGTAAACATCATAAAGGAGCTTTATTAACCCTCGTTGATCGAAAGAGCCTGTACGTACATATTGTTCATTTAGGGTCAACGAGAGCATCCTCTAAAACGATTACTTGTGCATTAGATCGTTTACGAATGAGCCATGCTTATAGTGTAACATTTGATAATGGAAAGGAATTTGCCGAACACAAAAGAATTACTGATGTCGGCATAGATACTTATTTTGCTGATCCTTACAAGTCTATTCAGCGAGCTAGAAATGAAAATACGAATGGTTTAATCCGGCAATATCTGCCAAAATCATCATCGTTTGATGACGTGTCAAACGATGAAATAGAGCAGATAGAATTTTCACTCAACCATCGTCCTAGAAAAACACTAGGCTGGTATACGCCAAGTGAAGTTATGGCTGGTTTTTATACTGTTGCACTTGCTGCTTGAATCCGCCATTAATAAAAACTTTAGTACCGAAGATGTAAAAATTAATGAGGGATTTGATCTGTTTGCTGGGTATGATGGTGGTTGGCATAATGTAGATGGGACTGTCATTAGCCTTGAAAATGCGGCCAATAGATTTACGAATTATAGATATAATGATTGGACGGAACAGACTCAGGTCGTAAATTCTGCACCTGCAAAAATTACAGCAGGCGGGAATATGGATCTTTCAGGTGCATATGTTTTTAACGATAAAAGCCAGATAATAGCAGGTGGAGAACTTAAAAATGTGGGTGGTTCGATCAACTCACCAAAAGTTGAGGGAACTGAAAAATATTTTGCAGAAGGATCTCGCGTACTTTACGAGATAAGGAGTGGAAAGGATAAAAAGACTTGGGAAGATTTTACTTATTCAAAAGAAAAGCCAATCGACCTAAATATTAGTCAAGTCATTGATCATCAGAAAATTAATCAGGAAAATAAATCGATTAATGATGTATCGAACGATCAAAGTCAAGAAACAGTATCGAATGGCAAAAATGCTAATTCTGATATTAAAAATGTTGATCAAAAAGACAATACAACCCGAGTAGATCAAACAGGATCATCACAAAATAAAGATTTAAATATCCAAGATCAAGGCTCAGTACAGACAGATCTTAATAACACAAATAACAACCATAATGTTGATCAAATTAATGCTCAAAATAATTCAACCAGTGTAATTGATGCTGAACACAAAATTGGACAAAGTGCTGAACAAATTCAAGCAGGTACAAAACAAGATCAAACAGCAGCACCTGATCAGGCTGGTTCTGGTGAAGCATTTGAAATTCGAACGATTAATGGTCAACAAGTCAAAGTTCCAAACAATGCACTTTACCGTGTTAGTGCAGATAAAAAAGCAGGCTATCTTATAGAAACTGACCCTGCGTTTACCAATTATAAAAAATGGTTGTCATCAGACTATATGTTGGATGCATTAGGACTTGATCCAGCTTTACAACAAAAGCGTATTGGTGATGGCTTCTATGAACAGCGTATGGTGCAAGATCAGGTTGCCAATTTGACAGGTTATCGCTTTCTAGAAGGCTATGCTTCTGATGAAGAACAATATAAAGCCTTGATGAATAATGGTGTGACTTATGGAAAACTATATGGGTTGCAGCCAGGTATTGCACTTACAGCAGCTCAAATCGCTCAATTGACCAGTGATATCGTATGGTTGGTTGAAAAGAATGTCACTTTAGCAGATGGAACAGTGACCAAAGCGCTTGTGCCACAAGTTTATGTTAAAGCCCGCGTGGGAGATTTAAAAGGTGATGGCTCATTACTAACTGGGAATAGTGTTAATTTTAGTCTAAATGGTGATTTATTAAATGGTGCAACGATTGCAGGACGTAATGCAGTACAAATTACAGCAGACAATGTCACCAATTTAAGTGGTCGAATTCAAGGCAATACTGTTGCAATCACCACCAAAAATGATTTAAACAATATTGGTGGTCAAATAAGTGCCAACGAAGAAATGGCACTCAAAGTTGGTGGTAATTTAAATATTTCTACGACAACCATAACCTCTGATTCACAACATGGAAATGCTAGCTCAAGCACAACAGGTATTGGCCGTATTGCAGGTCTATATGTTGGAAATGGCTCAAATACGATTATTGATCCAAATAAAGTAACTTTAGCGATAGATGTTGCAGGAAATAGTGTACTCAAAGGTGCAGAAATTGGAAATCTCAATGGTGCAACTGTTCTAAATACAGTTGGTCATGTTGATATTGGTACTGTACAGATTGGTCAAAGCGATAAGCGACCAATAACAGGAAAAAGTGGTTTTAGTTTTGAAACTAAACAGGATGTAGGAAGTCAGATTTCGAGTGTTGGCTCAGTGATTGTCGCAGGGCAAAATATAACAGGTACAGCGGTAAACCTTTCTAGTCAACAAGGTAACGTTGAATTACTAGCACAAAAAGATATTACACTTGAAAATGGTTTAAATGAACGTAGTGTTTACAGTAAGGACACAACAACAGGGTCTTTGGGGAGTAAGACGCTATCTACATTTACTGAAAATCAATCTACTTCCATTGCTAATCAAATTAATGCAGGTCAGAATGTTATTTTAAATAGCCAACAAGGAGATGTTACTGCTACACATCTACAAGCTCAAGCTGGAAATAATATTCAAATCCATGCGGATAATGGTAACGTAAATTTACTTTCGACCATTGATGAAACAAGTGTAAGTAGTACATCAAATAAAAAGAACTTTGCAACATTTAAAAATCAACAGCAAGGCTATATTGATCAGGAAGTCGCTCAAACTCAACTTATAGCGGGTAATTCTGTAGATATTAATGCCGGAAAAAATATAGAACTTCAAGCGAATGACGTCCAAGCTGGGCAAAGTATATATGTTGGTAATACATTGATGCAGCGCCAAGCGGATGGAACACTGAAATCTGTTGATGGTTCGATCATGCCTGAAAATGTGACATTGAGTACGCTTGAAACACATGATCAACAATGGGATGAAACACAAAAAGGTTATCGAGGAGTTGTTAAAGATATTGTTAAGGTGGCAGCTGTTGGGTTGGCGGGTATAGAAGCTTTAGCTCCTGGATTAAAGGCACCAAAAGTTACTATTAGTGAATCATCTAGCCAGCGTACTGAAGAAATTAATCAAACAGGGTCAAATCTAAAAGCAGACAATGTATTTATTGGTTCAGCAGGTCAAACGACGCTCACTAGTAGTGATATCAATGCAAAAAACACAACTTTGTCGGGACAAACAGTCATATTAAATGCTGCCGAAGAACAGCATATTCGTGTGGAGTCGAAAAGTAAGGAAACGGTTCAAGGTCTAGGCGCAAAACTGAATAATGACAGTATTCGTTTAGGTGGTTTTGTCAATGAACAGAGTTCCCAAAGTAATAAAACGACTGAAATAATGCATAAGGCTGGCAATATCAATACTGAAAATCTAATGATTCAAGGCGACAATGGCGTTGATATTTTAGGACAAAATATAAAGGCAACAGCAGATACAACCATTGATCATGGTCGTGGAAACCTTAACATTGCTGGGTATGAAGATAAAACGATAACAGAAGATCAAACCCATAAGACGACGATTAGTACCGAGGTGGGTGTAAGAAATGCTTATGTAGATGCAGTATTAGCCGTTGGTGCTGTGGGTGATGCAGCCAAAGCAGTGAGCCAAGCTAAGGATAATTATAGTCAGGCGCAGCGAGATTATGCGGCTGGTAAAATTACAAAAGAAGCATTGGAAGATAGTAAAGCCAATGTTGCGATGGCTATTACTAATTTGACAAGTGCCCAAATTGCTGTAGGAGCAGCAGCTGCAAATGCAGCAGCCAACTCAGCAACTTATGGATTTACCATTGGTGCAAATGGACAACGAGTTGAAAATACTGAAACAAGTACTACTGAAACCAGTAAATGGTTGGGCAGCAATCTCGATTTAAATAATGTCAAATTGAAATCCGAAGGGCAGGACATCAATATTCAAGGTAGCCGTTTAACAGCGACTGGAACAACCACGTTTGATGGAACTAAAGATCTCAATGTTACGGCAGGTACAGAACGTACAAAACAAGATACGGGCAGTAAAACCAACACTCAAAGTGTCAGCTATACCTCTGGTGGAGGTGGAAGTATTTCTATTGGTAAACAGAATAGTCAATCACACAGTGAAAGTCTGACCCATGTCAATAGTGATGTTGAGCTGAATAAAGTTTCGGGTGCTATGGATAAATTGAATATCCAAGGTGGTACCGTTTCTATCGCTGATCGTGGCGATCTTAAAGTGAATGAAATCCATGTAGAAAGCTTACAAGATACAGCATCAAGTAGCAGCAGTAGTAAAGGTGGTTCAATAGGTGCAGGCTTTGGAACAACTGGTGGATTAAGCAATGTCACAGCTGGTTATAACCAAAGCAACGGCAAAAGTGATAGTGCATGGGTGAATGAGACAAGTACGCTTATCATCGGAAATGCTCAAAATGATGCTGATTTGGATGCAATGGGGGTTAAAAAAGTAAGTAATATTGGTGGTGTGATTGCTAATGCGAGCAAAAATGAAGATGGAACACTAACCGATCATGGCAAGCTGAACTATACAGGTACATTAGACCTGCAAGATATTCAAGATCATCGTTCTGAAAGTAATCGAGGTTTTAATATCTTAACCAATATTGGTACGCCAATAAAAGGTCAGGATGAAAATAGTAGTAAATTCCCAAGCGGAAGTAC
>NZ_KB849540.1:0-730 GCF_000368565.1 Acinetobacter gerneri DSM 14967 = CIP 107464 = MTCC 9824
CAATTGGTCGGCCAACCCAACTATCTAGATACTATGAAAGCCTATCCAGAGTTGTCAGTCGAAGAAATAGGACAAACATTATCCTTTAAAGCTGGGCCACTGCCACGTCTCGGAGATAAAGCTCTAGCCTTACCTCTACCTTATGTTGTTATCAGTCAATTATGTCGAGTAGTGCGCACTGAGATGCCAAGTGATGATATGCATACAGCTTATCGAGGCCCACGCTATTCAATATCAGAGGTCTATTATTGGATACGCCGTTGGGATAGTGCCAATTTTGATCAAGGTATTCTTAATCTCAATGGTAGAAAAGAAGAATTACTGCCTGTCCTTGGTGATTATAGCAATGATGATAATATCGTGCCCTATACTGGTATCTGGATTCCCTTTGATTTTGAAGGTCTGGGTAAAGAACTGAAAAAGGGACAGGAATTTCCTGAAGAGGCTGAGTATGATTGGAATGATGGAGAGCTTGATAGTAAACCAGCAGTATGGAAACTTGCAAAACGTGAGGATGGCGGACCTGTTTTATTGCCGAATCCTTTTTGAGTTTTTGTGAATGGACTAAACATCAATGCACACCATAGAACAGCAAACACCTTCCGAAGCAGAACTTCTAGAACAACTACAACTCGCTGAACGTGAACTCCTCATGTTAGATAAAGATGATCAGGTGTTATCTCAACTTTCTCTGACCATTCAAATCTATTATAACAATGGTGGAAATGAT
>NZ_KB849540.1:5700-6264 GCF_000368565.1 Acinetobacter gerneri DSM 14967 = CIP 107464 = MTCC 9824
GCTTATCGTGGTCCACGCTATTCACAATCAGAGGTTTATTACTGGATACATCGTTGGGATAGTGCCAATTTTGATCAAGGTATTCTTAATCTCAATGGTAAAAAGGAAGAACTATTACCTATATTAGGTCAGTTTGGTAATGATAATCGTATCGTGTCCTATACTGGAATTTGGGTTCCTTTTAATTTTGAGGGTCTAGGCAAAGAGCTGAAAAAGGGACAGGAATTTCCTGAAGAGGGTGAGCACGAAAGACAAAGTGGTCGCATTTCCAGTAAGCTTGCGGTATGGAAACTTGCAAAACGTGAGGATGGCGGACCTGTTTTATTGCCGAATCCTTTTTAAGTTTTTGTGAATGGACTAAACATCAATGTACACCATAGAAATTCAAACACCTTCCGAAGCAGAACTTCTAGAACAACTACAACTCGCTGAACGTGAACTACTCATGTTAGATAAAGATGATCAGGTCTTATCTCAACTTTCTCTGACCATTCAAATCTATTATAACAATGGTGGAAATGATGAGGGTAAACAGAAAGTTTTAGACTTAATCGACAAATTTAA
>NZ_KB849541.1 GCF_000368565.1 Acinetobacter gerneri DSM 14967 = CIP 107464 = MTCC 9824
CATTACTCATACCGTGTTCACGACATAGGGCAGCAACAGGTGTACCAGACTCCGCTTGCTTTAAGATGGACATGATCTGGCTGTCTGTAAATTTAGATGTTTTCATGCAGAATCTCCTGCTTGTATCTTAAGAGAAAATTCTACTTTTAGATCCTATTATTTTTAGGGGGGATTACCGGAGCATATACAGGAGTTTTCAATGAATTTGCTAATTCCTGAGCAGTACCACTAGAACCACTCCAACATGACCCAAAGCAAATTGGTGTTCCTGCAACATAATCTGGATTATTTCTAACTGCTTCTGCTACTTGTTCAACATTAGTAGGCTTATCATTAATAACTGTGATCCCACCTATTTCATCATAATTTGGTTTGCTACCATGTACAATTATATTATGCCCATTCCCAGTATCAGTTGCATTTTTAAAATTGTTAATTGTAGCTGAATCATCACCAATTGCTGTACTAACAGAATTATGTCTTACTGTATCCCCAGCAGCAGTACTACTGTCCATTAAATCACTTGATTTATTAGCAACATTTCCAACCGTACTTGTTGTCGCCTTTAACCCCTGATTAACAATTACTGCTTCACCAAATAAGTTAACAATTCCACTGACTAATTTAATATTTCCAGCCGTTTCCTCATCAACTCCATTATTGGTTAATACGAATGAATTTGTCTGTTTTAATGGCTCTTTTCCAAAATTAGCAATAGCTGTGGCTATATCATCACTACCATTTACGATAAAGTAACTAGATCCAACTACAGCTATGCCACAGCCTACAACAGTTGCACAACCCGCTACATCTATACCAGCGGCTAAACCTAGTTGAGCAACTCCTCCTGTTAACTGTAAACCTGGTACAACATATTTAAAAACGGGTCCTTTTATTGTATCCCATAATTCTCGGCTCTCGTTCACAATTGATTGATTAACTAGACTTAACTGCAGCTCAGCAATAAGTTTAGGGTTATCTTTAACAAGTTGTTCATACTCTGATTGTGATATTACATCCCCGTCTTTAATCTGCTTATCAAAATCATTTGAAAATGTATTTGCCTCAGGTGATAATATTGTAGTTCCATCAGATGATTTATAGTTTGTTGTATCAGTCAATTCCTCAAAAATACTTTCTGGTACTGATTCTCTTGCAATTAAGCCATTAGCAACTGCGTATTGAAGTATATTAAATTTGATATCTATATCATCGTAATATGTTGTTTTATCTTTTCTTACTGATTCTAATACATTATTCTCAACCGCATTCTTCCCAACCACACCCGCTAACTGCGCATTAAATGTCGAGTCACCAACCGTGCCACCTACTGCTGCACCAATTGCTGAAGTTAAATCACGAATACTTGCTTTAGTGCTTTCAGGTAATAAGTTCGGATCAAACTTGCCAGTTTCAGGGTTAATTGCTGTCTTACCATCATTGTATTGATTTGCAATGTATTTCGCCGCTGCTTCACTCGCAACTGCTGCACTTCCACCTGCTGCTGGATCTCCTCCATTGACATAGGCTAAAACCGCACCCAATATTGCATGAGATACCAATTGTGCTGCTGTATTCTCATTTTCTCCATGACCAACAGTGGAACCAATCAATTGCGATGCATAAGGTGCGAGAGTATTAGTAGCAACTTGTAGATCTGTTTGACCTCCTAACGCACCTGTAATGATCGTAGTGACTGCATTTAAAACACGGCTACTATCACCACCGATGCCCCATTTACCAGTAACAACTTTCTCATTTGCTAATGCAGCTGCATAAGTCGAATTTTGTGAAAAGTATGCGTCTTGTTCTGTTGGAGTCATTTGCTTGACATTAGCTAACTCATCCTCACTCAAATAACCTTTAAGTGCTGTTTTAATCTCTTCTTTTTGTGCATTGGCAGCTTTGATTTGATCTTGTGCATATGTTCTGGTCGCAGCCGCAATCGTCGACGTCGCATCCGCCACCGACTTCTGATTGTCCAATATATTTTGTAAGTTCGGTAATGTGTCTAACTTTTTATTGGCTGTTGCTGCGTCACTATGGATACCCAACTGCTCAGTCGTCGTCTGCTTACCACCGATCGTGATATTGCCATCGCTTAACGTTGCATAGGTCGTACTACTGTCTTTGTCTGACTCATGTTGTGGTAAGCTTGGGCTAAAGCTGGTCGCATTACGCCAGTTGTCATTATTGGTCGGATTTGATGCTTCGTTATTACCAGATGTCTTATCTTTATTGAAGCTTGTACCACCCGATAGACTCACAGTGGTCGCATCATAACTGCTCTTATTTTCTATATTGCTAAACGTCAAACTATTGGCAGTCAGATCATTTTTATCTTTTGTTGCTGTGGATACAATCGCACCACCTTGGAGATCAACACGATCTGCTTTGACATGATAACCACCATCTCCTGCAAATAGTCCTGATTGTTGGTTGACACCGTTCGATTGTCCATTGGCATTGCTATTATTATAGTTACCTGAGGCTTGCCATGCGGTACCCAATGATGCCTGTACTCGTCCGCCTATCCCTGTTTGATCTATCTTTTGATCAATTGTATCTTGTTGGCTAATGATATTGAGCTTACCGCCTACATCCGCATCGATACGATCTGCTGTCGCTTGCGCACCTGCAAGTGTGGTATCTCCTTTGCTCTTCAAACTGATATTGTTGGCATCAAGCGTGGTTTGGTTCTGCATTTGCTGATAATAAATTTAATTCCGCTTGTAACTCATCATAAACTTTTTGTGAAAATTTCAACATATCATCTTCCCTATATTTTAATTTACATAAAATATTGAGAAGAAATATTATCTAATTGCTTTAAGTATTTCTCACTTGAATTAAATTTCTCAGAATTCATCCATTTTTCTCTATACTTCACAATACTGCTAATTTGAATATCTTCATAACCAAACTCAACATTACAACATGGACAAATTTCAAATGTTGGAGTTTTACCATCATCTCCCCATGGGAATATTGTTTCATCAAAATACCCACAAATTCTGCATGTATGTAACATATTATTGTGCATTAAAATACTCCAAATTACTTGAATAACCATGTTCTTTTGGGTTCGGTTTAAATATAGTTCTAGGAAGTCCGTCTTTTGTTTTTACTGCAAATGTATTTGTACTCGGTTGATACAACACACTATCACCATTCTTTCTAACTTTCACTAATGTACCAGTGGGTGGATTATTTACAAAATCTTGTGCAAAACGGTAATAATCATTTTGAGATAATAATGTAGGAAACTCATCTTTATGTTTCTGCCAATGTCCGGCTAAGTTGATATTATTCGAGACTTTTTTAGCAGAAGTCCAATCAGCACTAGTTTCTCCATCACGATAAACATTATTTTCAATTCTCGCAGCTGCTTTTTCCGCATTTTGGGCTACCTTAGTAGCTTTCATCGTATTAAATGCTGTTAAACCATACTTTCCAATATAGGCTAAGTCTGCAACTGTCATTACAGTAGAACCTATATTAAGAGCAGTATCAATCTGTCTACCTGGTACTTTCAAATCATCTATCGCAAAGTCCTGAGGGTATGCCGTCGTATTTGAATTTACTGCATTATCTAATTTCGCTGCTTTTGAATAATTAAATGCATCTTTGATCGCAGATCCTATACTACTTGAAGGAATAACTCCTGCATCCTTATACATACGAACATAGGCCAATCCTTCTGCAATATTATATAAATCACTAATATCAACCGCAGGCTGATTTTGTCCTTTGACTAATAAATCTCTGATTTGTAATTGTAAATCCTTATTCGAACCAGCAAGCGCTTTAAAATCTCCTCCAAGTTGGGCCATTAATGTTTCAGCTTGAAGTCTTAGACCATTAACCCCCTGATCTTTGTCTTTATTTGAAACAATAAAATAGGTTTTTCCATCAGATTTAGTCAAACCTAATGCAATTTGCTTACATTGGGTGTCTGTACTACATTTGCCTGCAATTTTTAAATCATTTGCAATGATTGATCCATTGGATACTTTGTCATCTTTAAATATAACAGCTGAATGTGTTGCAACGTTTTTATGAAAAACATCATCAATTTTTTCATCTCGCTGTCTTGTAGGCTGTCTATCTTTAAAATCATCCCCAACAGCTTGTTGCACAGCGATTTGTGATGCATTTTTTGCCAGTAAATCTTGTTGGGCTTGGGAATCATTTACACCAGAAATAATTGGTTTTGGTATGTTTTGAATGTTGTGTTTAGTATCATTAATATTTGTTGAATTGACCCAACTATTTATGTTAAATGCAGTTTCACCAAGCCAAGCTAATGCGTCTGCAGAATTTTCACTAAAACCTGCTTGATGTGAAGCTTCATGTGTAATTAAATTTACACTCTTGTTTTGAGCATTCACATCAAGATAAGTATCTAATTTATTTGTAATATTGGTTGTTGCGTTAACTCGATAATCATCTTTATTTAAGAGATCTTGTACCAAATTAATTTGGGTGTTTCCTACACTTGTTTCATCAATCAACCCTTGGCTATATTTATTTAGTATATCTTGATTATCGACAACATTCGTTGACTTTCCTTCTTGAATTAATTGTAGATTTGCAGCTAAGTCTGAATTATATGCAGCATTTACATTATTTTGAGTTAGGGTAGTAGCATCTTTTACAGTCCCATTTTCATCAAATAAACCTACAATACCTGAACCTAAAATTAACCCTCCAGTAGCTGTCGAACCTGCGATAATTTTTCCATTCTGTGGTAAATTCTTCTGCTCCTGAATAATTTCAGCTCGCCCACTCTCCGTCAACAATCGATGATCCACCGTAACAGAACCATCTAACATCCCTGTCACTTGATCTCGGGTAATTTCTTGGTTTTGGTTAATATCTCTGTTTGTACCATCAGTTGCATTTGTAACAGTACCTTGCCCCATCGTCGCTTTGGTCAACTGTTCTGTTTCATTACCCGTGCTTTGCAACCCCACAGTCGTACTTCCGCTTGGGAATTTACTACTATTTTCATCCTGACCTTTTATTGGCGTACCAATATTGGTTAAGATATTAAAACCTCGATTACTTTCAGA
>NZ_KB849542.1:0-72507 GCF_000368565.1 Acinetobacter gerneri DSM 14967 = CIP 107464 = MTCC 9824
AAACTTGGCTCATCAATTTTCTGACAAATATTTCTCAAATAAACTTCGAGTAATTTCTACCAATCAATCAATGATAATTTTTTTCAATGATCAACTAGCAAAAATCCACACAAGTTGTTCTTCATAATCTCTTAATGATCTTCTCGATGATTCGTCATCATCAAGCTAGGTCAGCTATATTACTCTCTTCTTTCAGAAAGTCAACTAGTAATTTCAAATTATTTTAAACATCTTAAACTCAATCAATCCATTCAACTAACTGATTTCTAAGAAGTTTTAATCTTCATCACCGCCGATGGATGTGCATTCTACAGCATTCCCAACCTAACACAACCCCTTTTTTGAGTTATTTTGCCTGTATGCTTATTTTTTAATCACCAACTTGTACATATGTTTAATATCTCTACATTTTAAGTTTAAATAATGAACATTTATTATTTTTATCATATTTTTCTTATCATTTTTTAAAACCACCAATACGGCATCGCTGTCGTTTTTAACAGTTTTCTATGCATCAAATAATTAGAATCAAAAGACTGCACCAGATTCCAAAACTTTGTGCTGTGATCAAAATGTTTGGTATGGGCTAATTCATGTACGCAAACATAGCGTACGATTTCTTTGCTAAAAAGCACCAAACCACTATTCAACATAATATCGTGCTTTTGCGTGCAACTCCCCCAACGTGTTTTCGGTTGCCGCACAGCACATTGCTTGTAATTAAGTCCGATCTCATGACTCGTCGTTTCTAAAAATTTCACCAAATGATTTTTCGCATAAGTAATCACAAAGGCTTTGAGATATTCTTCAGGATGTCGATTGCTTATATAGAGTTGTAAATTTGACTCATCCAAAATAAAGGATTGCTTTTGGGTTTGATATATAACGTTAAGGGGTTGCTCTAGATTGAAAAGCTGTAAATGTTGGGGTAATTCTTGATTTTTTGCGCTGTACTGCGCCTGTTGTTTAGTCCATGTTTCTACTAACCATTCATGTGATTCATTTATAAATTTTTCTATTTGTTTTTGCGTGCAATATATAGGTGCAGTCAATCTAATCTGAGTTGGCTCTACACGTAAACGTAATCGAGTTGCTCGTGCATGTCGAACGAGTTTGATTTCAGGAAGTGCAATCTGATCAGACATTGATAGTATTCTAAATTCTTTTTTCAATTTATCGCTTTAAACTGTTGTTAGAACAGCCACATTATTTAACCCAAACTCTCAAATGAGAATTTGGGCTTTATTTTCTATTATTTAAACCAAGCAATTAAACCGCTGTACGTTCTTCAATGCCATTATTGGTTGCAACAATTGCGATATCCGCTTTATTTAATGCAAAAATACCGTTTGTCACTACACCTGGAATGTCATTTAAAGTTTTTTCCAACTCTAATGCATTTAGGATGTTTAAGTTATATACATCCAAAATCACATTACCATTATCAGTAACAACACCTTCACGGTATGCAGGATCACCGCCTAAGGCCACGATTTTACGTGCAACTGCAGAACGTGCCATTGGAATCACTTCTACAGGTAATGGAAATTCGCGGCTTAATTGTTCTACCCATTTTGAATCATCCACAATACACACAAATTTTTTGGCAATCGATGCAACGATTTTTTCACGGGTTAAAGCAGCACCGCCACCTTTGATCATATGCATATGGCGATCAATTTCATCTGCGCCATCAACATAAGCATCCAGTCCGCCAACACTATTCATGTCAACAACTTCAATACCGAGTTTTTTTAGGCGCTGTGCTGTTGCTTCAGAACTTGCAACCGCTGCTTCAAGTTGCAACTCAGGCAAAAGATCAATAAGAAAGTTTACTGTACTGCCTGTTCCAACGCCCAAAATGCCACCTTTTGGCAAGTGTTTTAAAGCTGCTTTGGCTGCGGCTTGTTTTTTCTCATCTTGGGTTGCATAAAGACTCATGTTATCACTCAACTATTTTTCACATTTGCTTAAAATTAAAAGCGCAAATGCAATGGGTTTGCTACAATAAACGCTTATATTAAACTGTTAGAGGGAAGATTAACATGCTGTCTCGTTTGGTTCGACAAATTTTACAGGCAACGGTCTACGACGTTGCAATCGAAACCCCACTCGACGCAGCGCCACGAATTAGTCAAAAGTTAAACAATAACATTCGCTTTAAGCGCGAAGACTTACAACCTGTCTTTTCATTTAAACTACGCGGTGCATACAACCGTATTAGTCAATTACCGAAATCTCAGTTAGAACGTGGCGTTATCACAGCTTCAGCAGGTAACCATGCACAAGGCGTGGCACTATCTGGTCAGAAACTGGGAATTCGCGCCATTATTGTCATGCCAAAAACTACACCTGACATTAAAGTACAAGCGGTTAAACGTCTTGGCGGTGAAGTGGTATTGCATGGTGATTCTTTTGATGTTGCAAATAAATATGCAATCGCGTGTGCTGAAGAACAAGGCATGACTTTTATTCCTCCTTATGACGACGAATTGGTCATGGCTGGTCAAGGAACGATTGCCAATGAAATTTTGCGTCAATGGCGTGATGTAGACTATGTATTTGTTGCAGTTGGTGGTGGCGGTTTAATTGCAGGTGTGGCTGCCTATCTTGGTGATGTTGCTCCTCACGTAAAAGTTATTCCAGTTGAATATGATGAGTCTGCGTGTTTAAAAGCTGCTTTTGATGCAAATGAACGTGTAATCTTACCTTCTGTTGGTCTATTTGCTGATGGTACTGCGGTTGCGCAAATTGGTGAAAAGACATTCCAAGTCATTCAACTACAAAAATCCGATAATTCTGGACCGATCGTTGAACGTGATGTGGTATTGGTCAATACCGATGAAATTTGTGCAGCAATCAAAGATACTTTTGATGAAAATCGCAGTATCGTTGAACCTTCTGGTGCAATGGCTTTGGCAGGTATCAAAAAATACGTTGCTGAACATGGTTTAGAAAATAAAAACATCGTGTCCATTGTATGCGGTGCAAATATGAACTTTGACCGTTTACGCTATATCGCTGAACGTACTGAGCTTGGTGAACGTAAAGAAGCGATTTATGCAGTCACCATTCCTGAAGAAAAAGGTTCATTCTTGAATTTCTGCCGTACTTTACAAGGTCGAAATATCACTGAATTCAACTATCGTGTTGATGAAAATGAAAATGCACAAGTTTTCGTAGGTATCAGCTTAAAAGCAGGTGAAAAAGAACGTCATGAAATTTATGATTTATTAAAATCTAAATATGACGTTGATGATCTATCTGATGACGAAGTTGCAAAATTGCATATTCGTTATTTGGTTGGTGGACATGCAAATATCGAAAACGAACGTCTATTCCGTGTTGAATTCCCTGAACGTCCGGGTGCGCTTTTGACTTTCCTTGAACGTCTTGGTCCAACGCATAATATTACACTTTTCCATTATCGAAATCATGGTGCTGCTGAAGGTCGTGTTTTGGTTGGTTTAGATGCTGAGGATGCGAAACAAAACCCAGATGGTTTGATCGAAACATTGGAAAATATTTCTTATCCATATGTAGAAATCACTGATAATCTTGGTTATCGTCGTTTCTTAAAATAATCCTATAAATCGTGTCAAAGTGAATTTGGCACGATTTATTTTAAAAATAAGCGTTTTAAAACACGCTTATTTTTTTACTTATTTGATAAGAAATAAAGAGGAAATACGGATATTTGTCTATTTCCTGCCTATTTTTGAACTGTTGATAAAGCATAACAACAAATATCAATACCTTCAGGCTATCATTATCCAATCATAATCATCGGCATTTCTTCATCGTATATGTCATTAAACACTGTCAATAATTGATCGTTCATTTCATTATCAACAGGTACAAGTAACCAATATGGATTTTCTGCTTGGATAACAAATAAAGCCATTTCCAAATCATCAGCAACTTCATTTATATTTTTAAATACAATATCTTGTAGCATTTGATCTTCATAACTATAAGCATGATCCAAATCTTGTTCATGATCACCTTCTTGAAAATGATCATAAGCTTCTTGGATTTCATCACTAATTTTTTCAGCGAGCGCATCCGTATTGATTTTATTTTTGATCAAAGGATAGGACATGTCCAAATTTTCAGTCGGCTCATCCATATCCATTTTCATGATGTTTTGCCGTGTAGCATTCACCCAGATCAGTAGTGCATCAAAATCACTGGGATCATCAGGCTGCGTGCTTTGATTTAATTCTGGAAAGATCAATTTTAGTGTTTTAAATAGTTCACTTTTCATGGATGAACTCCAATTTAAGTTAAAGTTACTCAATTTGCATTGGCACTGTCTTGATTTAAATATAAAATATATCAATTAATAAATTGAAATGATGAGCTCTTGTATAATTTCTGCACTTATTTGTTCAGCACTAAATTGACAAGAAAAGGACTAATTTATGGCGCAATTCGCTGTCATCGGTTTAGGTAGTTTTGGTGCTACGGTTGCACTCGAATTGATGAGTTTAAACCACGATGTTATCGGTATCGATAGTATCAAAAAAAATGTTGAAAGTATCGCTGATCGATTGACACATGCTGTAATTGCAGATGCGACAGATGAGCATGTTTTAGATGAACTCAATATCAAAAATTGTGATGCTGTTGTTGTCGCAATTGGTGAAGACATTGAAGCAAGTATTTTATGTGTGCTGCATTTAAAAAATCTTGGTATTCAAAAGATCTTGGTTAAAGCAAAATCTCAAGCGCATCATATGATCTTATCGCATCTAGGGATTGATAAAATTATTCACCCCGAAGAAGATATGGGGATTCGTGTTGCACAAAACCTGAGCTACCCAATGATTAGTCGTTATATGGCGCTCAATAATGATCATTATATTGTTAAAATCGAAATCGGCAGTAATTTACAAGGCGCACAATTTCAAACAGTCATGGAAAATGTGCACGATATTAAAACATTGCTTTTACAGCGTGGCTCACATGTTCTTTATGACATCGCACCAGGGACTATTTTGCAGGAAAAAGATATTTTAATCCTCGAAGGTCCTGTAGATGAGCTGAAACAGATTTCAACACGTTTCTTATAACCGCTTTTGAGCACATTTTACGTTTAGCATTCTTATGAAACAACTCATTAATAAAAAGCATAAAAGTGTTAATTTAAGCCCGCCGAGTCTACTAGCACTCGGCTTTTTGAGCTTTATTACCATTGGCACACTTTTGCTCAAACTCCCTTTCTCACATATCGGTGAGTTGAGTTGGATCAATGCATTTTTTACTGCAACTTCTGCCGTGACTATCACAGGACTTTCCGTAGTCAATGTTGGTGACTCTTTTACTATTTTTGGTAAAGTCATCATCATGCTACTGATTCAATGTGGCGGTTTGGGCTTTATGTCCTTTGCGATCTTGGCTGCGCTCAGTTTGTCGCCTAAAGTTGGGCTCAAACAGCAAATGATGGCTCAAGAAACCATTGGGCAAACCAGCTTGGCAAAAGCCACTTTGACCATTAAAGCTGTATTCTTTTACTCGATATTTTTTGAAGCTTTGGGAACATGCATCTTAACTAGCGCTTGGATGGAACATTATGATTTTGAGCATGCTTTTTTCTATGCCTTATTTTATAGTGTTTCCGCATTCAACAATGCAGGATTTTCCTTATTCCCCAATAGCTTAACCAGTTTCTCTGGGCAATACATGGTGACCTTTACCATCAGTATTTTATATATTATCGGTGGGATTGGCTTTGTTGTATTGATGGATATTAAACAAAATAAGCGTTGGAAAAAGCTTTCGACAAATAGCAAACTGGTACTATCCACCATTACAGGTTTAAACTTATTTGCTTTTATTATCATTTGGTTACTAGAAGCGAATAACCCTTTAACCCTTGCACCCATGTCATTTGATGACCAAGCTCTCAATGCATGGTTCCATGCCACTGTGCCCCGTTCTGTAGGTTTTAACAGTATCGATGTCGGTAGCATGACTGATGCATCATCATTTATCACCATGATGCTGATGTTTATCGGGGGTGGCTCGCTAAGTACCGCCGGCGGGATTAAAGTCGGCACTTTTATCATTACTGTGCTAAGCGTAATCAGCTTTTTAAGACGTGAAGATGAGCTCACTGTATTTAATCATCGTATTCCTGAACGTACGACTTTTAAAGCCTTGGCCGTGATTTCCATCACCTCTATGTTGATCGTGATTGGCTTCTTTAGTCTTTTAATCTTAGAACCACATAAGCGTTTTCTGGATTTACTCTTCGAAACTATTTCAGCAGCCTGTACAGTTGGTTTGTCGCGCGGAGTAACCGAAGACTTAGGTCCATATAGTTTAATGGTTTTAGCATGCCTTATGTTTGCAGGTCGATTGGGACCGCTAACTTTGGCATACCTGATCGCCACACCGAAGAAAAGTCGTGTCAGCCATCCTGATACCGAAATTCAAGTCGGTTAATCCAGTAAGACAAAAAGCAAAAAACCACTCAAAAGAGTGGTTTTTATTTTAAAAATAATAATTTTTTTAGTACCAATTCATCAAAGAAACACCTAAGCCCACGTAGGTTGCACGGTGATTATAATCAATCAAGCTTTCGCCATAACCATCAAATAATTGGAAATGTCCACGCAGTTTACCTTTGATTGGGAATGCCCAGTCGAACTGTGCCGCACCGTGTGAATCACTACCACCACGCAAAGAATGTCTTAACATCAGTGAAAATTCATTATCTTTATAACGGTAAAAAGCTGTTAAATCACCACGACCCACATAGTCCTTAATGTCTGGGTTATTATCATCTTTAAAATCTTCATCAAGACGATACCAAGGACGTAGCATAAGCGCAAAATTTCCACGCTCTAAGCCTACATTTAACATGACACGATTCCAACTACGTGAAAACGGATCTGAGCGACCATTGGATTGGTGATTGAGTGTCAATCCCAATAAACGACCATTTAAACCCAAAATCTCATAATTGGTACGGAACATCAAACTGGCTTCAGGCTCGTAGTTGGTTTCTCGAAATGGACGAGATTCTTTACTGTTCAGCACCTGCCAACGTGATGATTGAGTATAACCTATCCATAAATCACCATTGTTGCCAAAAATATTTTCCCAAGCTTTAGTTTTCAACGAGAGCTGGAATTTCATTTCTGAAGATTTTAAATCTTGTGATTCTGTTACGGTGTTCAAAGGATTTGGACTATGTGGTAATTCATTGCGATCACTTGTCCAAAAAACAGGAAGCACGTAGACAGGCTGATAAGCTCGAATATTCCAAGTACCCAGTTTACTTTCAGGAGCAAGCTCCCAACGCCGATCAAGTAAGGACGTATTTGGATCAATACTTGGTGCTTCTACAGCAAAAAGATTACCTAAACCATGCTTAATTTTTTCAGGCACAGTTTTTGGCTTCACCTCATCAGGCGTTATTTCATCTGCTGCGACACGTTCTGAAACCAACTCAGCATGAGCAGGCTCAGGAGTTTTAAAGATTTTGTCATAACAAGATAAACGATCAGCATTTGATTCAAGTGCCGCACATGCTTGTGCCGTCATTGGATTTACTGGATCAATATAGCTAGCAACGACATTCTGAGTTTTGTTATTGGCTACTGTTTCCGCATGTAGCAAAGGCACCAATCCTAAGCTAAGCATGGTTAACATGCTTAGCTGAAAAGGAACTCGCTCAAAATTTTTGAACGACATAAATTTCTCCAGTCTTTCTTTTTTTAATTTACTTGTTTAATTTCAAAGCCCAGTTGCTCTAAAGTTTCTTTCTTAGCAAATGGTGCTACCACAGCTTTACTCGCCTGTTGATCGATTAAATATGTTTTCGCAACACGTTTTAAATCTTCTAAAGTCACATTCAAGATACGTTCACGCAGTAATTTTCTAAATGCAGGCGTACGATCATGCAATAAAGCATAACATGCAGTGATTGCCTCACCCGCAGGTGAACCCGGTTTATCCATACCAGAAATCAAACCTAAAATAGATTCTTCAAGTTGATATGGTTTTTGTTCAGTATTTAACAACCAAGAAATACTTGCTTCAAAATCATTAAACGTTTCAGCTAAGCGCGGATCACGGTAGCTATAGAAACGGAATGCACATGCATTGCCATCATAAGTTGCACCGCCGCCATAAGCACCACCTTTTTCACGAATGGCGCTATGCAAAAATCCATTACGCAAATAACCAGCAAGCACCATAAGTGGTGCAGCATCAGGATGCGCAACTTCAACAGCTGGATATGATGAAGCACAGAATTGAACATTGGCTTGAATCAACCACGCTTGATCTTTATCAGAGTTTTCTTGTGCAACTTCAGTCAAATATAAAGGCGATGTATCAACTGCAACTTTATCCCAAACAGTTTGAACTTCTTCAATCAAACGTTCAGATTGGTGTTCTTCACAAACCAATAAAAATTGTTTAGGAGCCAATAATAATGCACGGTGAATCGCTTGTAATTCTTGAATAAATTCAGCATATAAAGCGTCATCATTTTCAATTTTAGTGATGAGACTTCCAAGCCAATTTAAAGCGCCTAAACCTGTATTATGATAATCACGATTTGCCAACGCACTCATATTACGAGATGAGACTTGCATCGCATAACTATGACCTGCACCTGAAAGACGAGATGCCCAACGTGTTTTACGTTGTTGCAATAACTCAATAATGCGGCCTTTTTCATCAAAACGTAATTGCTCAAATGCAAGTTTCAGCAAACGAATCGCTTCAAAATTGTGAGCTAAAGATTTGGTTGTCAAAGTAAGCCAAGATGAAATTTGATTTTTATCATCGACTTTACTTCGCAACGAAGCACCCATACCCAAACCACCACTAACAGCAGTTTGTAATTGCTGCAATTGTAAATAACTATATTCACCCGCACCCACTTCACCCATCAAAATTGAGAGCAAATTGAAATACGGTGACTTAACGATTGCATCAGGAATTTTAATCACAACTTGTTGATAATAAATCCCATTGGTTCCAGCGTGATATAAATTCAATGGAGTATCTACGCCATTGCTAATGATTTCACGTAACTGACCTTGCACGATCGCCATTTCAGCAGGAATATCTTCCAATCCAACTTTTGGCAATATATCTAAATCGTCTTCAGTTTCTTGGCGTACTTTAAGCGCTTGTGTTTGCGCCTTAATTTCAGTCTTATCGCTTTCAGTCAAAGACTCACCAATTTTTGCCAAACGTGCTTGTTCGTCTGCTGTTTCTTGGGCAGATTTAGTTGCATCTGGAACCAAAGTCATTTGTACACGGTGTGGATTGTCTAGCAAATACGTTTGGATCAAATTTGACAACCACATAGGATCTTTCAATTCTTCTTTGACTTGATCGATCGCACTATCCACATCCCAAACATGAATTGGATC
The DNA here is from genome assembly GCF_000368565.1 of Acinetobacter gerneri DSM 14967 = CIP 107464 = MTCC 9824. GTDB lineage: Bacteria > Pseudomonadota > Gammaproteobacteria > Pseudomonadales > Moraxellaceae > Acinetobacter > Acinetobacter gerneri. Next base: position 9,402 of record NZ_KB849542.1, read on the forward strand.
GCTGTGATGAATTGCACTGCCCAAACCATTTAAAATCAAAGTCAAACCATAAGGTGTGCCATCGCCATTGATTTCACGTTGATGTAATTCAATTTGGTGCAAGATCGCATCAACAATTTCAGTATCAACAGGTTTTGAAGCAACATCTTTTAAAATGTTTAACACACCATTTTTAAATGTTTCACTATGTTCTGGGTTTGAACCCTGTACGCCACAGTAAAAAGTCATTTCAAAATTGCTATCATCTACGCCCATGATTGGACCAGTAGACTGTGCATAGCCACAAGTTTCAAGATAATGGCGCAGTGGCGATGCTGAATTTTCAAGCAAAATCCCTTCCACTAAACGCATGCCTAAGCGAAGTTTGATATCGCTAGACTCAGGCAACAACCAAGACAAGATATGATAGGTTTTGTCTTTTAAATCTTCACTATCTACAGCATAAGTTTCAGTAACTTCTTTTGGCGCTGTAAGACGCTTTTCGGCTTTAGAATAAATCGTTTCGCCTTTTTGAAATTTGGACAATGCCAATTTTTCAAACTGTTCTTGTAAATTATAAGCAGGCTCATTACCGAAAGTCATAAACACAGCATTACTTGGATGATAATGCGATTTATAAAATGAAACCAATTCCTCATAAGTTAAATCTGGAATATCTTTAGGATCACCACCTGAGTTGTAGTGATACGTTGTTTCAGGAAATAAATGATAAGCCAACTGATGATAAAGTTGATCTGAAGGTGAGCTCATCGCACCTTTCATTTCGTTGAAAACAACACCTTTATAAACAGGTTGATCATTTTCAAGTTCGATGCGAATCCCTTCTTGAGCAAAATCAAGCGGATTTAAATTTGCAGCAAATGCAGCATCTAGATAAACCGAAAGTAAATTTTGAAAATCTTTTTTATTTTGCGTTGCAAATGGATAAGCCGTCCAATCTGCTGCTGTAAAGGCATTCATGAAAGTATTTAGGGAACGACGGATCATTAAAAAGAACGGGTCACGCACTGGAAATTTTTCAGAACCGCAAAGTGCAGTATGTTCGAGGATATGTGCTTCGCCTTTTGAATCCATCGGCTGGGTACGAAATGCCACCAAAAAGACATTTTCATCATGTTCTGTAGCCAAGTGATAGTGAATTGCACCAGTCACTTTGTGTTTAAATTCAGAAACTAAAATATCTAAAGCTTCAACATGGTGTTGACGTACCAACTGAAACGCGGGATGAATGGATTGATTTAGAGTTTCAGTGACATCTACAGTCATGCAAATTCCTCATTTTATAAGTTTTAAAAAATATTCTGCATTATAGCTTTAGTTCGAAGAACAATTCACGCTAAATTAGACAACTTTTAACATTTAATCCTACTTTTACGCTCAGGAATATTTATATCTGATTCTTAAGATAATGATAAAAATCAAATCTAAAACTCTGTTTGATCATTCAAGGAACACCTCTATCAATATAGTATTGATTTAAATTGTTTTTATATTAAAAAGCATAAGACGGATAAAAAATATATTGAAAGAGGAAAGATAAGAAAATGAATATGATCCCATATCGACAATTGTTGTCCGGAATTCATATTTAGGCTAAAACCCATAACACCCTATTTGTGTGATAATAAAATGTCTAAAACCTCTTGGACTGAAAGGAAGTACCTAATCTACCAGCCCAACGATCGGGTCCTACCTTTGTCACAAGATCATAAGATTTTACTGCTATTGCTGTAATGTTTGAGTGCCTAAAAATATCTATCAATTATTAGGCACTCACCGTGCAACAGCAGAAATTAATTTAATTTAACTTAACTTTTCTCAAATCCAAATAAGGATTCGCTACAACTTCATCGGCGCTTGCCATAAACCAACGCTTCACATTATTTGAATCTGTCTCAACCCCACCATTAACATTATAACATCCGAAGGATTTATCATCGTCATTGTAAAGCTTAACATTTGCTGTCGTTAACGGTACCCAAGTATTGTCAGATTTAAGAATTTGAGCATTTGAAACTGCCAATTTACGTTTAGGCATATCCCAACAGTTTGCTGTATTTCGTCTAAAATCTTCTACAAACAAATAAATTTGATTAACGATAATACTTTCAGCATATCGATGCGTTCCTAAATTGTAACTTCGGTTTGATTCTACATCTCTAATAGTAATCGTAGAATCTGCATACGACGTACCTGATGCATCCCTTCCATTCTGATAAGTCATCGTAAATTCATAGGGTTTACCAATTTGCCAAATAAATGGCATTGAACAACTTCCGCCAGTACCTTCACCTCCAAAAGTAACACAACTTGTACTCCCCGGATCTAATGTTCTCGCTTTACCTTTATCACCAAGAGAATCAATATCCCAAGTAGAATAGAGAACCCTTTTATCGCCAGTAGCACTCACTTGTAACCCTGCATAACTTCCAGGAAAGCCCATAACTTCATAATAAGTACCAAGTGCTTCAGTTCCAGGAATTATGGTTACTTTATATCCTTTGACTTGATCAGATACAATTTGTTCAGGGCGATCAAAAAGTATATAAGTATTACTCATACCCCATGGACGCTTAACTTCGGTCGTAGTTGTATTTAAAGTCAACTTGCCAGATATACCGTTTAATGATGCAACAACATCTATCGTTTCATTTGGCTGCCGTCCAGCAATCCATGTTGCTTCAATTAATCCATTTTGATCCGTAGTTGGCGATTTCAAAAATACTTTGCTAAATTTATCCGAAATCGTAAAGCTTAATGGAACGTTTGATACAGGCTGATTATTTTCATCAACGACTTTAAAAACAAACGGTTTTTTAGGAATACTACCACTTACAGCAGTTGTGTCACCTGACACTTTGAGAATCGTAAAACTTTTCTGTTGAGGATTCGTCGTTATTATTGTATTGGTTTGAGTAGAATAAGGGCTTGTTTGCTTAACTTGTGCCGCTGCTATTGGAGCAACATTGGTTTTATTCGATCCGAAAAACGAACTTAGAACATTATTGAAATCACTCAAAAATGTATCAAAAAAACCAGCATGGACAAAAAATGGAGCACTGAGTAAAACAGCACTCACCACAGCAATTTGCTTTTGACTTTTTTTCATGACATTTCCTACATTTTTTCAAGTTTTAGTATTTTGATATTGCAATTTTTTTAAATACCTATATTTAATCCATTGAATAAACAAGTATATTTTTTTATTGTGATAAAGTACCCTACTTAAATCGACAATTTGCGCAATCTAATGAGCACTTTTATCGTATTGATACTTTAAATCTAATCTATAAAATATTACATTATTGTTAATATTTTCTAAAATAAAGTGCAAAAGATATCTCTAATATTCAAAACACTAAAATACATATCACGATGGGATGGAAAGTAAAAAACAATTAAACCAAAAATATATAAAAATCAAAAAATTAGAATCTATTTATATTTCGCGACTGAATTGCGTTGTCGACAAACCTTAAATTTACTAGAGCTATAAAATAAATCGGTATTTTCACTTAGCAATATAATCACCTCTTATCCTGAATTTTATTCAACAATTTTTTGAAAAACTGAATATTGAAAAATTGAGCATTGGTGTAAACTATCGTTTTTTAAAATTGTAATGTGATTAAAGACATGAAAAGCGTTGATCTTTTTGCCATTGGCAATGCACTCATCGACCAAGAATTTAAAGTATCAGATGATTTTTTGCTGAGTCAAAATCTGCAAAAAGGTACAATGCAGTTAAGCGATGGCGAAACTCAAAGCACTTTATATCAAAATCTGCAAGCAAGCCAAAATTATAAAGGACAAGCTTCAGGTGGCTCTGCGGCAAATACTACAGTTGCATTTAGTGCCTTGGGCGGTTCAGCATTTTATGCCTGTCGTGTAGGTAATGACGAACTTGGAACAATTTATTTAGACGGTCTCAATGAAGCGGGTATTCAAACCACTGAAAAATCCATTAGTGATGGCGTAACAGGTACATGTATGGTACTTGTCAGCGAAGATTCTGAACGTACCATGCATACTTATCTCGGGATTACAGCTGAACTTTCAGATGCGCAAATGGATTTCACCCCATTAAAATCAGCAAAATGGCTCTACATTGAAGGTTATTTATCGACCAGTGATACTGCACGTAAAGCAGTTAAAGTTGCGCGTCAAATTGCAAAAGAAAACGATGTAAAAATCGCAATAACACTATCAGATCCGGCAATGGTTCAATATGCTCGCAGCGGTTTAGATGAACTTATTGATGGTGCTGTAGATCTAATATTTTGTAATGAACAAGAAGCAATGATGTATACAGAAACTTCGACTGTAGAAGATGCACTTGCTAAATTGAAATTACTTAGTAATGAAGTTGTCATTACAATGAGTGAAAAAGGTGCTTTAGTTGCCAACCAAAATGAGCAATATGTCGTTGCAGGACGCAAAGTTACAGCCGTTGATGCCAATGGTGCTGGTGATGCATTTGCAGGTGCTTTTTTATATGCACTAAACCAAGGATCTGATTTACGCTCAGCAGCTCAGTTAGCAATTTTAATTTCAAGTGAAGTCGTCGCTCAATTTGGACCACGTCTAGATGTAGCGGACTATGCTAAACTTTTGCAAAACTTCCAAAAGGAATGTGCATAAATGAATAAAATCTGCATGACCGAAGATATCCCAGAACGTGAAGCTCGGTCTTTTGACATTGAAAATGGTGATATTATTTTTATTACTCAGCGTGATGGCAATTTTTTTGCTTATCAAAACCTTTGCCCACACCTGCAAACAGAACTTGAATTCCTAGAAAACCAATTTTTAGACCAAGATCAAGAATATATCCAATGCTCAACTCATGGTGCTTTGTTTGAAGTTGAGTCTGGAAAATGTATCTTTGGTCCATGTGAAGGTGATTCACTGGAAAAAGTAGCGATAAAAGTCCATTCTGATGGCGGCATTTATTTAGAAGATCAATAAAAGGATAGCCATGCTTAATTTCTTTTTAGAGCTAGATTTACTTCCGTTTAACTTAAGTTTTTTAGCATTAATTATTTTAAGTATGGCTGAAACGATTGGGTATTACTTGGGCATGCGCCCAAGCACCCTAATCAAACGCTTTTCGCCGACTTGGTTGCGCTCATCCCCTTTACTTCAAGTCAAATTTTCTAAGGTTTTAATTTTTGTATTTCTATTAATAAACTTTGGCTTTGCTGGCTATTTTTTACAACTCTTAGCCTTTGCTTCACAACACCAATTTATGGCGTGGTATTACATCATCATTCCAGCCATAATCATCGCAATCTTCTTTACAGTCTTTATGCTGCATTGCCTAGACCAAGTCATCAAACCTAAATTTAATTCAAATCGTGTCAATTTACTTGGACGCTTAGCCACTGTATCTAGTGGAAACGCCCGCCCGGGTTTCTCTGCTCAAGCACGTGTACGTGATGAGTTCGGACAATTACACTATGTTCAAGTCGAACCAGAATTTGGCGAACTGGAGTTTCAATCACAAATTATCCTGATTCGTTTTAAGAAATCACATTATGTTGCAAAAAAAATCTCGATTTCAAATCAACTTTTCAACCCTGACTATGATGCATGAATTTAGTATTTTCATTAAAATACATAAACTTAATCTATAAATTTTAATAAATAATACTTTTACATCAACTGCTGTGATTTTTCGACAGTTCATAATGCAAATTTTGCATTCGCCTGCATTTTTAGATCATCTATCTCTCCCCTACAAATTGTCTTAAATAGCAAATTTAAAGTCATAAAAAGATACTAAACCTGATCTAGATCATCAAAAAAAGTGAAGAATACAACTTTGTATAATGAAAAATATTGATTATTTTTTATGCACACCACGTCACTTATTTTAATTTTTATATCACTAAAATCGCACATTAATTAATCAAAATTAAATTATAAATATTATATTTTAATAAACCTAAATAATACCAACCATTTTAATCAAGTTTAATTCATATTAATTTACTTGGTTTTAATTATTAAAACCAAGCATATTAGTCGACTTTAGATTTATATAATTACAACCATTTTAGTCAGGTTTTAAATAACAAATTTTTAAAATAATTATCAATAAAAATCAATTTTAACTATATGTTTTTAAACATAATAACAATATATTTATATTTTAACTATTTAAACTATTCCATTTTTGTTATTTTTTGTTTAATAATATAGTGTGATTTAAAAAGTCAGGCTTAATCAATGAGCTTAAAATCTAAAAATTTGAATCGTCGCTTAGTCCGTGAAATTGCGATCATATTAATAATTAAGATCGCTCTTTTGCTAACCATCAAACATATTTGGTTTGATGCGCCGACTATTCCCAAAGATTTTGACAATCAAGTTGCCGAGCGTATTGCTGGCAATTCTTCCCAAATCAAGGAGACACGTTGATGATTTCTGAAAGCGTGGTCGATCTTTCGCGGTTCCAATTTGCAATGACCGCAATGTATCACTTTATTTTTGTCCCTCTAACACTCGGTATGGCTTTTATTCTTGCCATCATGGAAACCACATACGTCGTTTCTGGTAAAGAAATTTATAAAGACATGACGAAGTTTTGGGGAAAACTTTTCGGTATTAACTTCGCTTTAGGGGTCACTACTGGATTAACAATGGAATTCCAGTTCGGGACAAACTGGGCGTATTATTCGCATTATGTTGGTGATATTTTCGGGGCACCACTCGCCATTGAAGGATTGATGGCTTTCTTCCTTGAGTCCACTTTTATTGGTCTGTTCTTCTTCGGATGGGATCGACTCAGTAAGGTTCAGCATTTAGTCGTCACATGGCTTGTCGCAATCGGTTCAAATATGTCCGCATTGTGGATCTTAGTGGCAAATGGCTGGATGCAAAATCCTGTAGGTGCAGAATTCAACTATCAAACCATGCGTATGGAATTGGTAGATTTCGGTGCATTGATTTTCAACCCAGTTGCTCAGGTGAAATTCGTACACACTGTTTCTGCAGGTTATGTCACAGGCGCAATTTTCGTATTGGCTATTTCAAGTTTTTATTTACTTAAAAAACGTGATTTACCATTTGCACGTCGTTCATTTGCGATTGCTGCGATTTTTGGTCTAGCTTCTACGCTATCAGTCATTATCCTTGGTGATGAATCAGGTTATGAAATTGGCGATGTTCAAAAAACTAAACTCGCTGCAATTGAAGCTGAATGGGATACTCATCCTGCACCAGCACCGTTTACTTTATTTGGTATTCCAAATAAAGAAACCATGACCACTGATTATGCAATCAAGATCCCTTATGTCATGGGTATCATCGCAACTCGATCTACTGATAAAGAAGTCAAAGGTATCAAAGATCTAATGGTTGAACATGAAGCACGTATCCGTAATGGTATGGTGGCTTATTCTCAACTTGAAAAATTGCGTAACGGAGACACTTCTCCTGAACTTAAAGCTGCATTTGCTCAAAACCAAAAAGATTTAGGCTATGGTCTTCTTCTTAAAAAATATGATGCAAATGTTGTGACTGCGACTGAAGAACAAATCAAAGCCGCTACTAAAGATACGATTCCTCATGTTCCGAGCTTGTTCTGGACATTCCGTATCATGGTCGCTTCAGGCTTCTTGATGTTGGTATTGTTTGTACTGGCTACTTATGCAGTCGCTAAACGTAATGCTGAAAACAAAACTTGGTTACTCAAATTTGCGTTGTTTGCTCTTCCTTTGCCTTGGATCGCAGCACAAACTGGTTGGTATGTTGCTGAAGTTGGACGTCAACCATGGACCATTGGTGAAGTTCTACCGACACATTTATCGACTTCTACCTTGAGTACTGGTGATGTAATGGGCTCTATTGCTGCATTGATCGCGTTTTATACAGTTCTCTTGATTATCGAAATGTATCTCATGATCAAATTTGCCCGCCTTGGACCAAGTTCATTGCACACTGGCAAATATCATTTTGAAACTAAAGCTGCTCCAAAAACTGAGGAGGCTCAGTCATGATCGAATATGAACTCCTAAAAATCATCTGGTGGGTACTCGTTGGGGTATTACTCATTGGCTTAGCGCTAACAGATGGTTTCGACATGGGATCAATGGTTCTCATGCCATTTGTCGGCAAAAAAGATGAAGAACGTCGCGCTGCAATCAATACGATTGCACCGCACTGGGATGGTAACCAAGTTTGGTTAATCACTGCTGGTGGTGCGATTTTTGCTGCATGGCCTATGGTTTATGCGGTCGCCTTCTCTGGAATGTACTGGGCGCTGTTATTGGTACTGTTTGGTTTATTCTTACGTCCTGTCGGTTTCGACTATCGTTCTAAACTAGAAAATACCAAATGGCGCAATGCTTGGGACTGGGGTCTATGCGTTGGTGGTTTAGTTCCTGCTCTTGTATTCGGTGTAGCTTTCGGTAACTTATTCCTTGGCGTACCTTTCACACTTGATGAAACTGTTCGCTCTAGCTACTCAGGTAACCTCTTTGGTCTACTTAATCCATTTGCCTTAGTTTGCGGTATCGTCAGTTTATCAATGCTATGCGCGCATGGTGGTGCGTGGTTAATGCTTCGTACTGATGGTGCATTACGTGAACGCTCTGCAAAAGCAACTCAGCTTATGGGTCTCGTTTTCCTTGTATGTTTCTTAGGCGCTGGTGCTTGGTTATACTTCGGCAACATCGAAGGTTATACCCTTGCAACTAACTTCGATACAAATGGTGTTGCAAATCCATTGGCTAAACAAGTGATCGAAAACTCTAACCATGGTTGGATGAATAACTACAGCAAATATCCGATTACGATGATTGCACCTATCGTGGGTATTTTAGGTGGTTTAATTGTTGTCTTTGCTGCGGGCAAGAACAAAGCAGGTTTAAGCTTCCTCGGTTCAAGCTGTGCCGTTACAGGCGCGATTTTAACTGCAGGCTTTGCATTATTCCCATTCCTTCTTCCTTCAAGCGAAAGTGCTATCTCTAGCTTGACTATGTGGGATGCCGTTTCTAGTCACAAAACTCTTGGTGTAATGACTGTAGCAGCGTGTATCTTCGTACCAATCATCCTTTGTTATACTTTCTGGTGTTATTACAAGATGTGGGGTGTTGTTACAAGCAAACACATCGAAGAAAACTCACACAGTTTGTACTAAGCAGCACATTAGGAGAATAAATTATGTGGTACTTCGCATGGATACTTGGAATTTTAATGGCATGCTTTGCAGGTGTACTAAGTGCACTCTATATCGAAAGCCATCAAGATTTAGATGAGGAATAACAGATGACAACAGCAGTGGCAACTCCGAAAAAAAATGGCATGCAAATAACCGTAATGATCATTTCATTTCTGTTGGCATTGCCTTTATCTGGCGTTCTATTGGTGAACCCTGCCCTAATGCTTGATAGCAATGGTCATTATAACCATAGCGTGTTAATGCTGGTCATGATTGGCATATCAGGTGGCTTTATCTACGGTGTTGGTTTCATCCCTAGATTTTGGTTATGGAAATGGTTATTTAGCCCATTTATAGCATGGCCTCTTATGCTAATTGGCTATTATTTATGGTTCTTTAACTAATTTTCAAAGCTTAAAAAAAGACCTCAAATTGAGGTCTTTTTTATGTCTAGACTTAAAATTTACGAATATAAGCAAAATGCTAAATCAGCGTTTTTTGCATTTCAATCAAATTTAAATCCAATAAAGGCATCCCTAGGTTTGCATCTAGAGGATAGTCTTCTATCAATCCTGTTTTCTTATATCCTCTGCGTTCATAGTATTGGATAAGTTCTTCACGTACATTAAGCACATACATATTGATTGCTTTTATGTTTGAATTGTAGATTTGTAAAAATTGCTCAGCCCTACCCAACAAAGTTTTTCCTATACCAGCTTGCTGAAAAGATGGATCTATACAGAAGGTTCCTATTTCTGCGTATGTTTCATAAAATGTTATTCCAATACAAGCAATTAACTGCTTTGATCGTGTATCAGGGCCTTCTATAACCATCAATAAAAACCCTGGCTTGTTCAATTCCTCAAATAATTGATCTTGTGTAATTCTTGAGCCCGAGACATATTGGGTTTCATTCGTCCAGCTTTTATCAATATTATTTCGATATGCATTATTTATTAAACGAACTAAATTAGGAATGTCATTATTAAGTGCAAATCTATACTTCATATCATCCTTTTAAAATTATAAAAGATCGTTCTTATCACGATCTTTTATCATATTTTTAAAGAATATAAATACTTTTCTAGAAAAATTTCTTATTTTTTATAAAATTACACAATCAAAATTATTGATTCGCCAACCAAGACATAAATCTTTGGCGTTCTGCTTTAGATGCCTTTTGCCAAATTTCAATCATTTGCTGATCAGCCGAGTTTGCTGAAACATGCTGTTGCACAGCATTTGTTTGAACTGGTGCAGGTGTAGCACTTGCAACTACAGCTGCCTGAGGTTGGTTTGCATAGACTGCTTGTGGTTGGTTACTAGGCGTTTTGGTATCTTGAGTCAAATCAAATACGCGACCAAAGACCCCACTTTTAAACCACGGTTTTGCTTGGTTATTTGCACCTGTTTGTTGAACAATCAATTTATTATTTTGATCAAAAATTGCAACTGTTGGTTGTTCAGCAAATTTTTTTGCTTCATCAAAATTGCGTGGAGCCCCCACCAAACTTATACTATATTTTTGCCCATCTATAAGATTTGGTGCTGTAACGGTGACTACACCTGATTTTAAAATATCATGTTCACCATCCATATGCTCAAAATAACCTTGATAGCGTACACTTAATGAGACTTGACCTGGATCAACTTTATATTCATTTTTTTTTGTTCTTAAAATTCCCGCATTTACTTCTTGGTCATTGACAGCCAAAATTACAATATCTTCAGGAGCTGAAATTGTTACTGCAGCAAAAATAGAACTACTCATCATCAGGCCAATTGCTGCCAAACCCATTTTAAATGCCATCTTTAACGTATCTCGTGTCAATAAACTAAAAAATTTATTGAACTATGCTACGTATGCGTGACATTTTTATGACAAACAAAATTTAGCTGAGCTAGAAAAAGTAATTCTATTGGTACTATCACGAACCGTATATCTGAAATTAAATAAATAAACTATTAAAAAATGAATATTTATATTATATATAAAACAATATTAAGTATTTGAAAATAATCATTATTTTTAAAATTTCTGTCATACTTCTTAGCTATACTGATTTAATTCAAAGCTAGCTATCCAATACTTAATATATTTTTTATTTAAATAAAAAATATATTTAAGTGTTCAATATTACTTTGCCTCTAAACAAAGACATAAATTAAATAATCAAGGATCGTTTCATGTTGAAATCAAATCAAAATCATTTAAAAAAAATACTTTCTGCGAGTCTTATCGCGTTGAGTTTACTCAGCCCGTTAAGCATACATACAGCTCAGGCAGCAAATAACATAAGCAACACTCAAATCTCCCCCTTTCAACTTGTGCAAATCACACAAAATATAAAATTAAATATGGCGCAGAGGAATCTCTCTGCCAATGAGAAAAATCTATATAGAAAACTCTATGATATTGCCAACAATACACCCAGTTTATATAACCCAGCTATTCAATCACCAACTGAACAATACGAACATATCCGTAAGCAAATACGTCAACAGTTTGTAACAGTGAAACAACTTGCAGCGCAAACTTATGGCAGCAATGCTCAACAAAAAAATTTACTCGCTACAAATGCTTTTATTTTGATGTATTACGATGCACTGAGTCGTAAAAATCCAAATTTTTATTGGCCAAATTTAGGCGTATTCGTTGCCAATGATGTACGTTCAAATTATGCACTTACATTTTCATTATCCAATGCTTTAGACCCATTAAAACTCAGCAACTCACAAAATATCATGATTGCTGGCAAGAACATTCCGACTTTGCAAAATACAATCATGCAGGCAAATCAAGCGTTGATCCAAGGTCAGGCAGACGTCATGGCAGATATTGGCGGTTTAAGTATTTTACATCAACACTATGATTCGGCTGAGCTTGCAACTGTGCTTTCTCCATACGGCGCAAATCTACGCAAAGCATTTTTGTTGCAGAAAGTCGCTGACGAATATGCCAAGAGCAAAGGGAATACTGATAAACAGTTTAAAAGATTGGCAACTGATGCTGCGATTGGCTTTGGAATCCATGAACAAGAGAAAATTTTACAGCCAATGTGGGACCAAGCACTGATGCGTGATTTTGCAAAAATCAATGATTTTATGCTTAGTCTTAGCCTTGAAAATGTCGGACTCCGTGGTGATATTTTCATAGGGGTCAATAAATTTAAGTTGATTTTTACACCATACCTCATCATCCGTGCCCCTCTATCAGCAACCAATTTAGCATCTTTACAAGACCGTATAGCAATCGCCCGTAATGGTTTTACAGTACTCAACAAATGGAAATCCAACCCTGCTTATTCACGCTGGATTCCTATTTACCAAAGTCAAATTGGGCAAGGTGAAGGATTGTATGAACCTATCGGCACTAGATAATGATGAAAATTGAATCAATATCTCAAACTACAATCTTATAATAAAAAAAGCTGCTCTAAGAGCAGCTTTTAAAAAGGATAATGCACCTACAATCGGATTAAGCTTACAGGGCATACTCTCCTATTTTCGATTATGCACTGAATGATTTGAAACGATCAGCATCATTCATAAATGCTTTATCAGCAGCAGGCGCTTCAACTGAACCGAATACAAGTTGAGCACGTAATTTCCAGTTTGCAGGAATATCAAATACTTGAGCAACTTCTTCATCAATAATCGGGTTATAGTGTTGAAGTGATGCACCCAAACCTTTTTCTGATAAAGCAGTCCATACAGCAAATTGTGCAATCGCAGTTGAATGCTCAGACCATACTGGGAAGTTGTCTGCATAAGCTGCAAATTGTTCTTGTAAACCTTTTACAACATTTTGATCTTCGTAGAACAATACTGTACCGTAACCTGCTGCAAAGCTGCTGATTTTTCCTTTTGTAGCTTCAAATGCTTCAGCAGGAACAACTTTACGTAAAGTTTCAAGCACGATTTCCCAAAATTTTACATGAGCAGCACCATACAAAGTTACTGCGCGGCTAGATTGTGAGTTAAATGCTGATGGGCTGTGTTTAATTGCATCAATGATGGTTTCTTCAATTTGAGCTTGCTCTAAAGAAACTTGGTTACCAATTGCATAAACTGTACGGCGTTGTTTGATCTGATTTAAAAATGACATGCGATTATCCTTGTGTTGACCCTTTGGTCATATTTCTTAAGATGTGCCCAGTTTATAAATTCGGAGTGTTCTAGTCAGCTTTATAATTATTACAATGCGTTCTATATTTGCAATGATCGAATGTTATGACATTCCTATAACAGTAATTTCATCATCGTGATGCTGATCAAAATGCATAGTCACTTTATCTTCAATAAATACACCAAACATAAATTGATAAAGTAGTTGTAAAGTTTTCGTATCACCGAGGCTATAGTCAAAATTGAGCAAATGATTTGTCTGAATTGGAACAAAAGCAAAATATTGTTCTAAAAAGTTCTCTTTACTCATATCTGGTGGTTGATTTATAAGATGGAAAAAAGGCGTTAAATCATTATATTGTTCGATTTTTAACAGATTTAATTGAGTAAAGCTCTCATATAAATTATTTTTCGCAAATGTAATTTTTTTAAAGTAATTCATATCCAATATATCAACTTGATTCGCTATTAAAAACAAACTTCCAGAAAATTCACAAGGTGCATATTTATTGTCTATAAAATTGATAATATATTTTAGTTCCTCTACATCCAAACCAGAATCGGCAAAAATAACAATATCAATTTTTGATTGCTCATTATTGGCACTTTTTATAATATTTAGAAAATATTCATAAGCTACTTGCTGACTCTGATAAAGATAAAATATTTTTACCTGTTCTTCGATGATTCCAACCTGATCTAAATAAGACAATATCCACTTACTAATATCATGCTCTTGTAACGATTCTTTGATTTTATCAGACAAAATAATATGTATATCTAATCGTTTTAAATCTACTGGACTATCTTCTATAATTTCTGAAGTACTTTCCGTAAAATCCATATCCTTCCATTTAGGATGAATTCTATATTGATGATTTAAAGCAGTACGATAATATTTTTCTGCCAACATAAAATGTAATGCTATTTTTTCTAGAACCGGCTTTTGCTGTATTAATTCCTTCTTTATCATAGCCTTAATTCGATGTGATTTATTGTATTTTTGATCATTTTCATCCACTTTTAAATCTTGTATTTTGCTACTAAATATAGCCAACTTTGTTTTTTCAAATAAATCCGTATCAAATATCGGTATCGGTTGATTGTTCTCTTTGAGTATAATTTCACCATTATGTCCCAAACTGCTATTAAGCTGTGGTGAGTATAACTTCACGATTTGAATTTTTGCTTCCGCCTTTTCATTTTTTATTGACTTAATTTCTTCATTTTCTTGTTGTATATGGTCATGGTTTACTTTTTTCTCCGTTTTCTCCACTGTTCCTTTTTTTAAAAAATACCCTATTGAACATAACAATGAAAATCCAAATGGAAATAGAATCCCTAAAAATAAAATTTGGTTATCTGTAGGATTTTTTTGTACGATTCGCCAATAAAATAATAATAGTACCAATATAAAGATACAGATCGTAAAAAATAAAAACACTGTAAATAATAATCTTTTTAACATTTTATTTATCTCATCATATTTGTATTTCAATCAATAATGAAGAACTATTTTTATATCAATATAAATAAAAAAACTTTTTATATATCATCTACCCTCAATTAATATCCAATGCAATTTTAGCAATGCAATATAGTGTGCAACGCTGGCTATCTTTATGGGCGTAATTACTAGCATGGTCATAGCCATTAATCACAAATGTCTGTTTTAAATTTCGTCCTTCAGCTCGAGTATCCGCACCAGATTGATAACAAACGGTCCCATCTCCGGGCGAGGTAGGATGAATTTCAACTTTAAATGTCGCTTTGTTATTTTTAGATATTTGATATTGTTCGTCAAAAATGACCTCACGAACGCCATCTTGTTCATTTTCATCATTTTGTACGATAACAAACCGTGACTGTGTTTCCGCCGAATTTGCACCTTCAGAAGCATCATCGGTCGCTGGAATCTTTTGATTTACCCCATATTTTTCTACTAAATTGATCAATTCATCTTCTGTACTAATGTTTAATTTATCGTGACATGTCCATGTGACTTGACCAAATGCCTTATGATCATCATCCTGAGCATAATGTGCATAAGTATTTTCGTGATAATGATCCTTGATAAGGTTATGTAATTCTAATACTACATCAATAACTTTCGTATATTCATCAAAAACTGTTTTTCCATTCTTTGAATCAAGTTTTTCAGTTATTTGTCCCGATGGATCAATATAATCTTCATTCACCATCTGCCACCAGACGTCTTTTTTCTTATAAATTTCCGTATATGGATCATCTGTTTGGGGCAAGTATGCCGTGATGGTACCATTATTACTTTGGCTCTTTGTTTTTGTCGCTTTAAGTATTAACCATGCTTTTGGAGAATTGGGAATTTCAATATTATTTCTAAAATTAGCAAAGGGTAAAAGTTCCAAGGCTCCTGGTGCACTTGCTAAAACCGCTGTCAAATCTTTAGAGTCTTTACCAAACATCGGAGCTGCAACCCAAGCACCAATTTTATCAAATAAACCACCATCGGTTGCTTTAAATCCATCCCACCCCATAGTTAGACGTTGATATACTGCAGGTGCCCCACTAGCAGGCATTACCCCATGTACCACTCCAACGATATTGTCTTTTATACTCGGATTTTGTATCAAGGCACGTGTGACCAATCCCCCCATACTATGGGTAACAATAATAAATTTTTTAAAAATAGAACTAGGGAATTCTTTTTTTAACTGTTGCATGACTTCATTGTTCATCCTAGCTGCAACTAATTCTGCTGAGCTTTTATTGGTATCCAACCAATTATAACCACATGCAAAAACAGGAAAAGCATAATTAACCAATGCCTTGTGATCCATCTCTTCAAGAAGTTCAAAAAATTTGTCTGGTTGCCAATTTTTATTGATATGATCCTGTTTTTTCTTAATCTTTCCTATTTTTACTATTTTCTCCCACTCATCTGTCCCTTTAAAACCATCATCAGTACGATTTTTGATGTTATTGATAAGATTATGATTTAGATAAGACTCTAGATAAATTAATATCTCACCGTACCCCTTAGACCAGACAGATCCCCAACCTCTATCTTTTGCAATTTCCTGTGAAATATATGGGATTAACTTCTTATTAAGCTTAATTTCACCATCATACCCAACCATTGTAGATTTTAAATCAAGTTCAGTTTGACGTTTTGCTGCATCTTTCTTTTTCCATAAACTTATTTCTTTTATTCCTTTAGCAATGCCATTCGGAGGATACCAAATATGCTCCTTATTTTCATTCATTAAGTTTGAACCCATTATTCCTGGTATAAAAATAATTGGAACAACAAATGGTGGTGGTGGACTGACTTCACATATGGTTTTAGTATCACTGGGTGTAGTTTGAGAAATATAACCAACTTGATTATTTACTGTCTCTATTTCATAAGCATCATGTATATAAGCTTCTTCTGTATTCATCTTTTAAGTCCCCCTATATTAAAATTTTCTTATACTTTTCATGATTGACTCATATAACTTTAATGCTTCTATTTCAGTTAAACTGGCTGTTTTACTTGTAAATGACTCATAACCCGTATTAACTTCCAGTTTAATTAAAGGGTCTAATGATTGTCTTGATGTCCCTGTATGCTCCCATAAAGCACTAATCCCATCCTTGCCTTTCATCGGCTCAATTGTGATCCATTCTTGACCTTGTAATCCTGTTGAACCCGACTGATTTTTTATGCCTTTGCGAATAGTCCCTTTTTCTATTTGACGCTTCGATTGTCCAACTTTTAATAATTTTTCTGTTATGCGAGGAATTAGCTCTAAGGTCGGTTGTAATGTTGCCTCTTCTTCAAAACGAATAACAACTGAAGGATATTTAATAAAATCAAATGAAAACTGTTGCATACTATAACGGTATTTTTCTCCTGAATCTTTGATAAAGCCTTTATCTATACAAAACCCAGCTTCTGCTGGAACCTCATGATCGCCTCTAGCCCTTAAGTTTTTTACTATATGCTCTATTGTTTCATCACTACGAAGTTTATTGGCTTCACGATTTCCATACCCTCCTTCTATTAAAAATAATGTATTTTTATCTAATACAAATGCAAACACATCTATAGGTACTAAGGGATCTGGGCTATATTTACCTCGTATTATCTTAGTTAATCTTTGTCCATATTTAACTTCAGGCTTATCATCTAACAATATACGTTTACCCTCAGTTTTATAATCATTCCTTATCTTTTCTACGGCTTGAGCATAGTCTGCTTTTGATGCATTACTTTTTACTTTTATCCTAAATGTATCAAAATTTACTGACTGACCAAATACATTTGCTTCTGCTGGTATCTCAAAGGCGTAACGTCCTAAACACCAAGTTTTTGTATCTTCGAGATTGATCGTACTCATACTTTTCCCCAATTGGTTAGTTTGCGCTGTTCCTACATAACTACAGCTTGTATTAAAAATTGTTGTTGCTAAAACTAAAACACTAGCTAACTTTTTCATTTATTTTCACCCCATGAAAAAACAAATCTAAAAAATTATGATTAAAATAAATTAGTTAAAATTATGAATGCTTTTTAATATATTTTCATAAAGCTTTAACGCTTCAACATTGCTAATACTTGCTGTTTTTGTTTTTAGATCATTACCATTTGTTAAGCTCAAATAAAAAACTGGTGCTAAGTTATTATTTTCAATTCCAGGATACTCCCATACCACATCTACTCCATTTCTGCCTTTCATCGGTGCTTCAGTGATCCACTCTTCACCTGCAAAGCCATTTATGATGCGTTTACCTTTCCTGATTGTTTTGACTTTAGTTAAAAATCCTGCAAGTAATCCATCTTCTTTTAGGTTTTTTGTTGTTCTCGCGATCAAGCCGCCATCAAACTCTCTGATTGTTTCCGTCTGAATCTCGATATCAACAGTTAAAAACTGAGTAAAATTTAAAATTAAAGTTTGGTCAGCATATCGATATCTTTCACCATTATCTTTGATAAAGCCATTGTTTATACAAAAACCTTTTGAGGTAGGAATGCTGTCATTATTTCTATATTTTAGTTTTTGTACCAAATTTTCGATAGACTCTTTACTCTTTGCTTCATATTCTCGCGAATATGATCCTTCTATCTTAAACAAGCTACCGTTATCGAGCACAAATGCAAAAACTTCTATTGTTGGCGACTTTGGACTTAACTTTGCCCAAATGATTTTCGTCAGTGCCCGGTCATGGTAAACTTCCGCGGTTTGATCAACCAAAATTGATCCATAACTAGTATATTCCTTAATAATTTTTGCGATTTCTTTCTCCAAATCATTTTTGGTTGCACCTAGTTTTTTTGTTTCTATCTTAAATGAATCATATTCGTCTCGTTGTAGAAAAAATTGGGCATCTTTGGATGCTTCAAAAATATAACGCCCTAAACACCATGTTTTTGTATCTTGTAAATTAATCATATTCATATTCCCCCAAAATTGGTTACGCTGCGATGTTCCTGCATAACTGCAGCTTGTATTAAAAATTGTTGTTGTTAAAACTAAAACACTAGCTAACTTTCTCATTTATTTTCACCCTAATTTAAAAATTCAACAGCTATGTATTCATATTTATTCTTCAGCTGGACCGAGAACTGTTAGTTTGGCCTTATTCATCGAAAGTGAATTTACATCTTCAGTATGTCCATCAGTATCGGTAACACCTTCTATTACTTTCCCATCTTCTGTTTCTATTTTATATTTCATATTGGGCATGGCCTGACCTAAACGATCTTTGAGCACAAACCGTTCGTTGTATTCCATATCCATACTCGGTAGATCCCCTAATTCAGCAGCCATACTTCCCCCACTTATAACTTGTGTTTGTGCCCCTTTTAGTTTTAATAAGCCAGGACAAACCACTTCGATATTGCCATCTTGAATTTTGATATACCCACCACCACAAGTAATTAAAATTCCTTTGCCACTTTCAATTTTAAGTAAGTCATTTAAGTTATAAATATGAAATTTTTCTTGCGCAGCAATTTTCATATTGCCTGATTGTGCCTCTATGTTGAGATCACCACCGCCAGCCTTGATATTCATTCCAGCCTGTTTGGAAAATAAACTGATTTTATTTAATGCATTGGCTAAAAAGTTTCGTCCAGAAAACAATTGCACACTGCGAGGTGTAGTGATATCCACATGGTTTTGTGCTTGTAATACAATGCCTTGTTGGCTATTTGCAACGATGGAATCTTTTGCATTAAGTAAAACATAAGGATTTGAATCTGATCCGTCCCATGCTTCAAGATCGGTCACAATTTTTTCTTGTAAATCAAGTTCAGGCTCTGTGGTTACATGCCCTTTGACCAATTTAAGCAATGCTTCATTATTTTTCTTATGTACTTCTAATAACTGCTGCAATTCACTTCGATCAAGTTGATTACCTGCTGCATTAATCGCACTTTGTGTAGTTAACAAGATCCCTTTTGCAGCACGAATTGCGCCATACTCATCAGATCGTAGCTCAAAGCCCTCACCCCGTCCTTCGCTTTCAGCGCCAGTTTTCGGATGGCTTAAATTCCCCAAATTTAATTGAGTTGCACCAAAACTACTTTGCAGCTGCGTACTAATCTGTCCCTCTGTATCATCGAATCTGAGCTGTCCATAACCATCACCAGCAAACTCATTACTACGGATACCACTTAAACTTTTGCTATCAGGTAAAATACTTTTTTTATCAAACTTAACAGGTTTATGTTCACTTTCATGTAATCGTCCTAGTATAAATGGACGGTCAATATCTCCATGTACAAAATCTACAAAAACCTCCTCTCCAACTCTTGGTAAAAATGATATTCCCCCACCATCCGAATACGCCCAAGGTGTCATTGTTTCAAGCCATGCAGAGTCAGCATTATTCTGATTTGAACCCGCTCCAGAATCATGCGTATTGTCTTCTTTTCGGCTAAATAAAAATTGAACTTTTACCCGACCTTCCTGATCGGTATGTACCACTTCCCCTTCAGGCCCCACAACTTTTGCACGCATTATTCTAGCCAATGGTTTTTCACCCATTGGGTCGTATTTAGGAACAATTTTTATATCACGTCGTACCAGTGTTAATTGGCATGCCTGTCTTTCTTCGATACGGTCTTTATCGCTATTCCAATGATTTAACGAAAATAAGCGTTCAAGCTGATCTGATATATCTTTTGGAAAATTATTTTGGTTATAGGAATATTTACTCAGTATCAAAAACTCTTTTGCATTTTTATGCTGTTGATCAATTTCTGGATGCTCATTTAACTCAAAATAATACCCAACTTGGGCATCTCTAACACTGCCATATGCAATAAAACACTTCGCATTTAGGTCTTCATAGTCGATGAGCTGTTGATTAAGTCGATCCACTTGACGATTGCTCGACGACGTAACATGATCTTTTTGCTCAAAATCTCCAATCCAAGCAGGGCTAATCAACATAGATTGTTCTAGATTTAACTGTTCGTTGGTATATTGAGCACTATTTTTATGTTTACTATATATCTTTCCAGCACCCTCTTGGTGTGAGTATGCTTGAGAATGCCATCTTTGAATATGACTCGCTGTCGCTCCTAATTTTCGATTTGAAATCAATGAAGTAATAGTATCAAAACGTTCTGTTGCATCTGATCGATGGTAACGAATGTTCTTTCTTTTTAAACATTGAAAATGACGATTATCATCAATAAGTCTAAAGAACTGAGGCTCAATATTATTCTGACTTGTTGTAAGCAAATATTCATGTTCATCAATTAAAAAATTTACACCTTCCTCTCTCAATAATCGACTCAAAAAATTAAAATCACTTTCACAAAACTGCATAATAAAAGGGCGCGTATCATATCGTTCCAGCTCTACATTTTTTAAGCTCAGTTTCAAACTACTGGCAAATACTTTCGACTTATTGCTCCATTCATTAAATAAAATTTCCACTATTTGTAGAACAGTTTTATTCATAAAAACACGTGAATTTATACGTTTTTTTAGTAAATATGTTGCATCTGAAATTTCTAGTCTATAAACCGTAAGACCACCATCACTTTGCCCAATACTTGCACCGATGACCAAGCCTGATACGCGGTTATATTGTCCTTTGTCTGTAATCTGATCTACCGCTACATTACAACCAATAAATGATTTTAACTCTATGAATGGATCCGTACTCATACAAATCAATTCAGCCGAAAGACCTTGATTAATTTCATGAAAAACTTCAATCCGTTGTATATCAACTTTATTATTGAGCTCATGATCTGACAGATGTAATAAAAGAGCCCTATTTGTAGAATTAAACCCTAAATTTTGTAATAAAGTAGAAATTGTATTAAACATTATATTTTCTTCTGAATAAAAAATAATCAATACTTATCATTATCAGTGCTTTTGTTATAAAGCAAATCAGTCAACTTTATATAATGTGCAATACATCAAATATTTATAATTTTTATTGAATAATATCTTTTTATTTTGATTGTATTTTTTGTAATCAAAATATTAACAAAAAAATAATGATTATTATCTTTTTAATTATTTCACATAACTATTCTTTTAATATTACCCATTTTATAAATAAAATATTTTCAATTATATTAAAGGCACAAAAAAGCACCTGTATACTACAGATGCTTTTTATTCATTAAGCGAATTTATTTATCAGTTTCAAACAATGCCGCAACAAAAGATTTGGCTGAGAATGGACGTAAATCATCAATTTTTTCACCCACACCAATAAAACGAATAGGCACATGAGTTCGGCTAGCGATATTAAATAATACACCGCCTTTAGCTGTGCCATCTAACTTGGTAATGGTAATCCCTGTCAAACCTACAGCTTCATCAAACATTTCAACTTGATTGATTGCATTTTGCCCTGTACCCGCATCCACGACCAACATGATTTCATGTGGTGCAGTCGCATCAATTTTTTGCATCACGCGTTTAACTTTCTTGAGCTCTTCCATCAAGTTGCTCTTGTTATGCAAACGTCCTGCTGTATCAGCAATCAATACGTCAATGCCTTTTGCACGCGCACTTTCAAATGCATCAAAAATCACAGAAGCGCTGTCCGCACCATGACCTTGAGATACAACCGCAATGTTGTTACGCTCGCCCCAAATTTGCAATTGTTCTGTTGCAGCTGCACGAAAGGTATCGCCTGCCGCCAACATTACTTTTTGACCTTCGCCTTGCAAACGTTTTGCAAGCTTACCAATCGTTGTGGTTTTACCCACACCATTAACACCAACAACCAAAATTACATACGGATTTTTATTTGGGTCAATGTGTAATGGTTTAACACGAGGTGCAAGTAAAGCAACCAACTCTTCCTGCAAAGCTTTATAAAGTGCGTGAGAATAGATCAAATCACCACGTGCTGTACGCTCTGTTAAATTGGCAATAATTGTTTTAGTCGCTTCAACACCGATGTCTGCGACCAAAAGTTGTTCCTCAACTTCTTCAAGCAATTCATCATCGATTTCCTTACCACCAATCAAGATGTTGACCATGCCATCGGCAAAACTTTTACGTGTTTTGGTCAAACCTTCTTTCATACGGCTGAAAAAACCACCTTTTTTCTCAGTCGTTTCAGCTGCATCTGCTTGTTCAGGCTCTACAGCTGTTTTTTCTTCAGCAACAATTTGTTCTTGCTTATTTTCTTGGGCAATAGGCACATCAACGGCTGGTAAACTCGGTAATGTAACATCGTCATCCCCGATATCCGCATCAATCAAAAATTTATTTTGCTGTTGTTGCATGCCGATTCCTTGAAAAGCATCACGTTAAAAAAGAAAGAGTTTAACATAAAAAGCTCAAATTGCTGAGATATCCGCATGTCGAATCTTACTCAATAGCGCCTGACAATATCAAATCAAATACTTTGCACAACAAAAGCACAAAGTCTATGAGATACAAACTAAAATGCAACATTCTGCGCTTGATTTAACTCATTCATTTTTGAACAATAAACTCTAAAATACCCAATCTTCTGAGTAGCTAGTGCTTTTTTCAAATTTTCCAGTTTTATTTTTTGCTAAAATTCGGCTTTGCAAAATCAAGCAATTTTTGCTGTATAGCAGTGTACTCAGTTTAAATGCCATTTTTACACCATCACATTCAGAAACTGATTCCCAGCTTTCCCGAAGCACTGTAGAGACGACGCTTAAAAATGGTTTAAAAGTCATTATTCGTGAGGATCATCGTTCACCGATTGTAATGACACAAATTTGGTATGGCGTGGGTAGTGGCGATGAGTCTGGCAATATATTGGGTGTATCGCACGCCTTAGAACATATGATGTTTAAAGGTACGCAAAAAGTACCCGAGGATGAGTTTACCCGTTTAAGCCGCCTTTATGGTGGTAGTGTTAACGCAGCAACCAGTACCAATTATACTTATTATTATCAACTCTATCCGAGCAAATACTTTCCGCTTGCTTTGGAGCTTGAAGCAGACCGTATGAATAATCTGGTGTTAAAACCCTCAGATTTTCAAACAGAAATCAAAGTCGTAATGGAAGAGCGACGACAACGCACCGATGACAATCCGCGCAATTTGGCTTTTGAGCGTTTTAAATGGATCGCTTATCCAACCAGCCACTATCGCCAACCCGTCATTGGCTATATGAAAAATTTAAAAAATATCAAATTGGATGATTTAAAAACGTGGTATTCAACATGGTATACCCCGAACAATGCAACATTGGTAATCGTTGGTGATGTCAATGCAGAATCAGCATTACAACAAGTCGAAAAATATTTTGCACCGATTGCAAAACGTCAGACACCAGAACGCAACGATGTGCTCGAATATGATCGTCTAGGTTATCGACACATGGAGGTTTCACTGCCTGTTCAGGTGCCAAATCTCTATATGGCTTGGAATGTTCGTTCACTTAAAACAGCCAAAAATCCACAGGATGCTTATGCATTAACCATTATCCAAGCGCTTTTAGATGGCGGTATATCTTCAAGATTGCAAGATCGTCTAGTTCGCGGTCGCAAATTACTCACTGCCATTAATGTCAACTATGATCCATACAATCGTGGTGACAGTTTATTTACGATTACCGCAATTCCCGCAGAAGGTGTAAGTCTGGAAAATGCGCAGAAAGCGATAGAAAAAGAGATTGATAAGTTCAAAACGGAACTGGTTGATCAAAATGAACTTGAACGAATCAAAGCCAATTTTGTTGCCAATATGATTTTTAGCCAAGACGATCTCGTTGGTCAGGCGAAAATGATGGGCATGCTAGAGGTCAATGGATTGAGTTATCGTTTAATGGATGATTTACCAAAACATTATGAAGAAGTCACACCACAAGATTTACTCAAGATTGCCAATGCTTACTTCGTCAAAGACAATCTGAGTACGCTCTATCTTTCACCTGAAAATGATTCAGCCGATCAATAAGGGGCATTATATGAAACATCTACCCATCTTTGCCCTATTGTTAAGTTTAAGCACTACGATCTATGCTGATAATGTCGTCGAAGCGGATACACGTGATGCTGAACATGCCGTGGATCAGCCCTTAGAAATAGATAACGATCCAAATCAAATTTCTGCGATTGCCAAACTACAAAGTTTAAAAAACTTATCGCACAAATCTACTTTTCAGGCCCCCTTTGTACAAGATCTTACAAACCAATTTAAAGTCCGGACTTTGTTTGTAGAAAACCAAGATTTACCTATGGTTGATATACAACTCACTTTTAATGCGGGTTCTGCTCGAGACCAAGAGATCTCAAAACAATTGCCTGGTCTAGCCAATATGACTGCAAAACTTCTCGCTGAGGGCACTGAAAAATACACAGCAACACAAATTGCAACAATATTTCAAAGACTTGGAGCAAAATTTAGCGTCAATGCTTACCGAGATATGTTCGTGGTCAAACTGCGTGTCATGTCAGATCCAGACAAATTAGAGCCTGCTTTGGCTTTGATGTTAGATGTGATCAAAAATTCCACGCTGAATAGTTCAGGCTTAAATATGGTCTGGAACAATACCAAAGTTGGACAAAAACAAGTTCAAGAAAATCCAACAAGTCTGATGAGTTTCCAATTTTATCGCACGATATATGCAAATCATCCATATGCTGAACCAATTTCAGGGACGCAAGCAAGCATTCGAAAAATTACCGTTGAAAATTTACAACAATTCAAACAACGTTTTTTAGTCGCTCAAAATATGAATATCGCCATTACTGGAAAATTATCTGCCAAACAAGCACTGGATATTTCAGAACGTATTGCGGGCAATCTACCACAAGGCAGCAAAGCCTTACCGATCAAAGAACCGAACGCTAAAACAGGTTTTGATATCGAACATATTACTTTTGATTCAAGCCAAGCTTCCGTCATGATGGGACAGTTAAGCATTACCAAAAATGATCCCGATAAAGTTGCCTTAGACCTAGCAAATCAAATGTTTGGCGGCGCAAATTTCAATTCAAAATTGATGCAAGAGCTGCGTGTGAAACGTGGTTTGACCTATGGTGCCTATAGTAATTTAACAGCACTACAAGCTTCGGGTATTTTTAGTTTGAGTTATTCAACTCAACAAAACCAGTTGATGGATAGCATACAGATTGCCTATCAAACCCTGCTCAATTTTGTGCAAAAGCCGATCGACAAAAAACAATTAGAAGAAACCAAAGAAGGTATGCTTCGAGCCTTCCCGATGAATTACAGCAGTAATGCCAATACCAACTCACAAATATCGTCGATTGGCTTCTATGGCTTAAATGCCGATTATTTACTGCAATATCAAAAGCAGCTTCAAGCACTTACACCTGAACAGGTTCAAAATGCGATACGTCGTCATATACGACCAGATCAAATGAGTTTTGTTATTGTAAGCAAAGATCTTGATCAGGAAGAATTATTGCAATTGTTAAATAATACTTACCATGAATTTTCAAAAGAAAATAATTGGAAGGAAAATGTCAAAACCAAAGTAAAAGCCAAACACTAATTGGCCTATTGACTATATGGTATTTTGCTTCGACCATAAAACTCCAGCCAAAGTGCTCAATAATTATTGATATTTAAGGCTGGGTATTTTTTCGTATGCTGAGCCTCATAACGCTCAGCTCGAACCAAATGAAAGTACTCTACACGCTTGATTTGCTCAGATTGTAGCAATTGCTTTGCCATGTGCTGGGTATCTGGATATTGAGCTTGTTGCGAAAGCTTGACGATATTTTGCAATTGTTCAGGTTGAATAGGTCGCGATAGCTGAAAAAAAGCCAGAAGTACAATACTCAAGATCACTACACTGACCAGGGTATTTAAAAAACTTTCAAATGGGAATTGGGAGTAAAACTTCAAAATTTTTTGTTTAAAAATAAGCATGACCAACCTCGAATTGAGGTTAGTGTAACCGTGCTCGACAAAAAAACATAGTATTCAATAAAACACTAGCAAATCTATTTAGTGAATACTCGCCAATTACACTAATAATTGGCGAGTATGACATTTAAATAATGGTACGAATCACCGCAAAATACAGTATAAGTGCAATAATTGCTAAGGCTAAAAACACTGCAAAGAGGCTTAGCCCACCCTCAGCATGAGCTGGATGCAAATCATCATCGTCCGCTAAACGTTTTAACTCCCCGTCATATACACGATAAAATTTGCGTTTATCCTCAAAAGATAAAGTTTTTGTAAAATCATACACACGTTTACGTTGCGCTAAGCAATAATCCCCAAGATGAATTTCCTGATGAAAAATTGCATCATCTAACTGTTTTCTGTGAAATTGGGCGAGTCCCACCACCTCATTTTCTTGCGGAGGAACACTGAAATTGAATCCATCAATAGTCGTTGTCATTTTGTTCTCCTTTTGGTATAATTCTCATATACATATTAATAAATAATAATACTGATTAATGTTTAATCGTGTAATCTTAGTAAATCGGGTTTTCTTCCAATAATGCTTGACAAATAACGTAATTTGTCATATTAGTGTAATAATACTTAGATAGATTAGTATGTAGGTCAAATGACCATATGATCATCATAATTAGAATAAGGAGTTTAATATGATTCATCAAATCTCTCACCAAGAACTAGAACATGTGTATGCAAATGCGGTAAATACAATTCAATCAGAAATGAATTTTGTAGATGCGGTAAAAGAGTTAGAAGATGCAGCACGTTTAGGTCATGGTAAAGCGGCAATGTTCTTAGCAGAACTTTATTATCAAGGTTTTCGCGTAGAACGTGATTCGTTAAAAGCGCAATATTGGCAAAAAATGGCCACATTGCAAGCATAATAAGACGTCACTTAGGTGGCGTTTTTTAAACCCTAAAATTTGTAAAATTGAAATGATTAAATAATTTCTTACGATTTAATGCAAAGCTTAAACTGTACTTTTATATTGAATGCATACAATAGAATCACCGTAGATAAGATATGAGAATCATGAATAAGTTTACGCAGCTTCAACCGATTTCAAGAGAACTTATCATTAAAATTTCAATACTCAAAACGATGATGTACTGTGGGGTACTCTGGGGTCTTTATCACCAAGGTGGTTGGGCTATTCGTTCGGATCAAGAAGGTTATATTTTTCCATTTTGGCTCAATTCCGTTCAAGCGTTTCGTTATGCAAAGATCCATTGGCCTAATTACACACCAAAAAGGATTACCCCAAAAGACTTTGAGGATGCACTATTACCCACACTCACTCGCCTCAATGTCACCCCTGCTTTGTTTAACTCATCATCAAAGAAATTTAAGTTGTCCACACAACAAATGAAACATTTCTTTTTTTCACAACCGCAAGTTGTTATGGCATAAATATGGATATCACAAGAGAAAAGCTGTAAATTTTGACTTATTAGTTCATTTTTTGGGTTTGTTAGCTATTTGCAATATTCAAATTAAGCGCTAATTTAGTAGAAAACAACATAACAAAGGCAAGGAAGAATATCCATGACCAACGTAGCACAAGTACTTCAATCAAAAGCAGACCAAGAAACAGTATCAATCCGTCCCGATGCAACAGTACTCGAAGCCATTTCTCTCATGGCAAATAAAGGGATCGGGGCAGTTTTAGTGATGGACCAAGATCAGGTGGTTGGGATTTTATCCGAACGTGATTACACCCGTAAAATCGCCTTGATGCAACGTTCATCAGACCATACGCACGTTTCTGAAATTATGACTGCAAGTGTAATTAGCGTTCAAAGATCACATACTGTAGAAGATTGTCTGGACTTAATGACTGATCGCCATTTGCGCCATTTACCCGTGATTGAAAATAATCAATTGATTGGTTTGGTTTCGATAGGTGATTTGGTCAAAGCTGCGATGGAAGATCAAAAGAAATTAATTCATCAGTTACAACAGTATATTTCTGGATAAGTATTGCTCCCAATATGATCCATAGAATAACATGCTCCAAAAAAAACAACCTCAAGACAAGAAAAAGCCAGCAATCGCTGGCTTTTTGTTTAGGTTTAGAATGAAATCAGTTCAAACCCAATTTCTCAGCAACATAATCAGAGTCTTTATCACCACGACCTGATAAGTTCACAACAATTTTGGTTTCTTTCGACATTTTTCCAGCTTCACGCAATGCCCAAGCAACAGCATGTGAACTTTCAAGTGCAGGTACGATTCCTTCAACTCGCGACAAAGTCATAAAAGCATCAAGACATTCTTTATCTGTAGCCGTTGAATATTCGACACGACCCAAATCTTTCAAGAAACTATGTTGCGGACCTACACCCGGATAATCCAAACCAGAAGCAATAGAATGAACTGGCAATGGCTCACCTTGGTCATTTTCCAGTACATAGCATTTCATACCGTGGATTTCACTTGGTTTACCCAAAGTCAAAGTCGCAGAATGCATATCCGTATCAAGTCCATGTCCTGCTGGTTCAACACCTACCAATTTGACATCATTATCATTTAAAAATGCGCTGAATGCACCCATTGCATTTGAACCACCACCAACGCAAGCCACGACATAATCAGGATGCTGACCGAATCTGTCTTGCGATTGTTGTTTGATCTCCTGACCAATAATCGCCTGAAAATCACGAACCATTTTCGGAAATGGGTGTGGACCCACCACAGAACCAATCGCATAAATAAAGTTCTTCGGATCTTTTAAATACTCTTCAAAAGCACTATCCACTGCATCTTTTAGCGTTGCAGTACCACGTGTTACCGAAACGAGTTTTGCACCCAAGATTTTCATTTTAACGACATTAGGATGTTCTTTTTCGATATCAACCTGCCCCATATGGATTTCACAAGGAATACCCACCAAAGCACACGCCGTTGCCAATGCCACACCATGCTGCCCTGCACCCGTTTCTGCGATCACTTTGCTTTTGCCCATATACTTGGCAAGCAAAGCTTCACCTAAGCAGTGGTTAATTTTATGTGCGCCAGTATGGTTTAAATCTTCACGTTTTAGATAGATCTGCGCCCCACCGAGTTGCTCAGACAAACGCTTTGCATGAAAAAGTGGACTTGGACGACCCACATAATTGGCAAATAAATCCGCCAATTCATCTTGAAACTCTGCTGTATGACGAATTTCTTCATAGGCGATATTAATTTCATCCATTGCTTCTTTGAGATGTGGTGGAATGAATTGACCACCATATTCTCCAAAAAATCCTTCTTCATTTGGTAAAGCAATGCCATTAATTTGATGATCCATTTGTTTCCCTTGCTTTGTTAGGCTGTGTCATATCGAATAATGCTTAGCCCGATCCTATCTATTTGATTATCGTGCTAAATATTTAGTGATATCTTCGATACCTTTTAAAGTCATTGGATACATATGATCTTCAAAAAGTGTTTTAATCATTGAAATTGTTTGTGTGTAATGCCAATAACTTTCTTGTTCTGGGTTTAGCCATGCCGTTTTTTCAAAATGATTGCGCAAACGTCTTAGCCAAACTTCACCAGATTCATCATTCATATACTCTACAGAACCACCCACTGATCGCAATTCATAAGGTGCCATACTAGCATCCCCCACGACAATTACACGATAGTCTTTACCATAAGTATTAAACAAATCCCAAGTATTCATACGGGATGAAGAACGGCGATGATTATCTTTCCAGACATAATCATACAAACAGTTATGAAAATAAAAATATTCTAACGTTTTAAATTCAGTTTTTGCGGCACTAAATAGCTTTTCACATAAGGCAATATGTGAATCCATCGAACCACCAATATCAAATAACATCAATACTTTGATACGGTTACGGCGCTCAGGAACCATTTGCACATCCAAGATTCCTTGCTTCGCTGTTTCGCGAATCGTGCCATTGATATCAAGTTCATCAGCAGCGCCTTGGCGGGCAAATTTACGCAAGCGACGCAAAGCAAGTTGCATCTGTCTAGTGCCTAGAACTTGCTGATCATCCAGATTTTGATATTTCCGTTGTTCCCAAACTTTTACAGCAGAGTTTTTACGGCTAGGCCCACCGATACGCACACCTTCAGGATGATCACCAAAAGCACCAAAAGGCGATGTGCCTCCAGTACCAATCATCCGATTGCCGCCCTGATGTTTTTTATGTTGTTCGCGCAAACGCTCTTCCAACATTTTCATCAATTCTTCGAGAGAACCCGCTTTTAACAGCTCCGCACGTTGCTCTGGTGTTAGGTTCTTTTCGATTAACTCTAAATCAAGCCATTCTTTTGGAATTTTATGAATTTGATTCATCAACTCATCAAGATCAAAGGTTTGAATTCCTTCAAAATAATCTTTAATGGCACGATCAAATTTGTCAAAGAAACGCTCATCTTTGACTAAAATTGTTTTAGCAAGTTGATAAAACTCTTCCTGATCGGCAAAAACCAAACCCTGACTAATCGCCTGATTTAAGTCGATCAATTCACGTGTTGTGACGGGAACACCGTATTTGCGAAGTGTATAAAATAATCTCACAAACATGAGCGATCACCTACTAACGTCGTGACATAAAGGCTAAACGTTCGAGTAATTGCACATCTTGTTCATTTTTAATCAATGCACCATAAAGCGGTGGAATTGCTTTACTTTTATCGTGATTTCTCAATACATCTTCTGGCATATCGTCAGCCATTAACAAGCTTAACCAGTCGATCAATTCAGAAGTTGATGGAAGTTTTTTTAGACCTGGTACTTGACGGAGTTTAAAGAAAATCTGTAAAGCTTCATTGACCAAAATTGTTGAAATATTTGGGAAATGTACTGCGATAATTTCACGCATGGTCGCTTCATCAGGAAAATCAATATAATGAAAGAAGCAACGACGCAAAAATGCATCTGGAAGTTCTTTTTCATTATTTGAAGTAATGATTACGATAGGACGTTGTGTCGCTGTAATGGTTTCGCCTGTTTCATAAACGAAAAATGACATTTTATCGAGTTCATGCAACAGGTCATTTGGAAACTCAATATCCGCTTTATCAATCTCATCAATTAATAAAACACAGCGTTCTTCGCTGGTGAATGCTTCCCACAATTTACCCGGCTTGATATAGTTTTTAATATCATAAACACGATCATCGCCCAACTGACTATCACGTAAACGTGATACAGCATCATATTCATACAAACCTTGCTGAGCTTTGGTTGTCGATTTGATATGCCAAGTAATGAGCTTTAGACCTAAGCTTTGTGCAACTTGTTCAGCAAGCAAAGTTTTACCAGTACCCGGCTCACCTTTAACCAATAATGGTTTTTGCAATGCACGTGCAGCTTTTACAGCCAGTTTTAAATTATCAGTCGCGATGTACTGATCAGTTCCAGTAAATTGTTGAGATTCAACAGCCATGTTTTAACCTTATTTTTATTTAAAGAGGTGAAGAATTATTTGTCTTAGAGCTAAGATCAGTCGTGTTTTTAGTCATCTTAAATTTTGACCAAAAATAACCAATGACCAAGCCCAAACCGAGTACCAAACTGATCAAAGATAAATTTGACCAAATTAAAGATCCATCTTTTGTTAATACACCAAAAAGCAATCCAAAAAATGCAGGTGCGATAGATGAATTTGGTCCTTCTGAAATTGAAGGTGTTGCGATCAATGCAAACACCACTGCCCAACTAATACCACCCAATGGTTGA
The DNA here is from genome assembly GCF_000368565.1 of Acinetobacter gerneri DSM 14967 = CIP 107464 = MTCC 9824. Taxonomy (GTDB): domain Bacteria; phylum Pseudomonadota; class Gammaproteobacteria; order Pseudomonadales; family Moraxellaceae; genus Acinetobacter; species Acinetobacter gerneri. The sequence continues at coordinate 41,780 of NZ_KB849542.1, forward strand.
GGCAGGCGCTTTTGCACGCCATACCAACACCACAAAATGATCAAGGCACCTACGATATATACCGCTATTGCAATGCTATCCTCAGGAATCACATCAAGCAAAGAAACGGCATTATCCCAAAGTCCTGATTGATCTTCACGCACCACGTAGTCCCTCTGGTTCAACCGCATTAGGATTAATTAAACCCTCTGGCGGCATTTGAATAAAGAAGCCTTTTGTGAGTAATGAATCAAGAACATGTAAAATGTTGGCTCTAGCCAATTTTCGAGACTCACTTAATTCTAAGTGCATCACAAAAGTTGCACGACCAAAAGCCATTTTCAATGTATCTGGGACCACTTCTAATGGATCAGCTTCATCATCTTGGTTTGGATAATCTGGACGAGCCACATAAAGATACATTTCATCTTTTTTGCTCGATTTGTAAATATCACAATGCATTGTCACAACAGCACCTAAAAACTTAAAAGACAGCATACAACAAAAATACGACTGATACATTAGCGATTATTAACGCATCAGTCGTATTTTTAAACGAAAATGTATATTTTATAAATTCAGCCAAAAACTATTCGGCGACTTTTATCTGTGTAGACAAATAACTTTCATCTTTTGATAAAAGACCAATCAAAGGCTTAGTCAAGCAATCATAACGCCAGCCCAAGAGATAGCTAGGCAAGTCTTGTTCATCATTATGAAAAACAATATGTTGATAAATAGCATTTAACCATTTTTTACGAAGCAGTACTTCTTTGGGAATCGACATTTCAGTTGATACACGCTGAATCAGCTGTTCAGCCTGCTCGCTAATCTCTTTTGAAGAATGTCGGATCGGACGTGCAATGCGTAATGGCCACTGCTCTGCTTCTGGTAGATATTTCAATAAATCCAAAATTGTTTTGCCGTGTTCACGAACCACATTTGGACGAATATTTTTAACAGTCGATAACTGGAAATTATTCTTAGGATTTTTTTCAACCAAATCAATCATGGTTGAATTTTTTAAAATAAAACTACGCGGCAGATTTAAAGCCTTAACCATCTGTTCACGCCAGATTGCAATTTGCTGTAATTGCATCAATTGACGACGTGAATGACGATAATTCCCCACATCTAGATAAAGTTGCTCAAGTGGTGTTTCAGTCGCGATTTCATGAGTCAGGCTATTGCAATCTTCAACAGCGCAATCATAGAGGTTTTTTTGACTAAGTTCGGATTTGACCTTTTCAGCAAGTTGCATGATGTAGAGCACATCATTTGCGGCATAATTCATCTGCTCAGGCGTCAAAGGACGTGCCAGCCAGTCTGAACGAGTCTGATCCTTCTCAATGTCTATATCTAGCATGTTCTTTAAAGCATTTTGATAACTGACTTGCAGACCATGACCTAAAAAAGACATCGCGACTTGCGTATCAAAGACATTTTCAAGCGCTTTGTTTTGAGAATAATGATAAATCAGATCTACATCTTCACTACATGCATGAAAAACATTTTGATTTGCTTGGAAAATTTTACTCCAGAACTCAGACAGATCCAGCGTAGTGCCATCAAGCAAAAAAACGCTTTCTTTGATATTGATTTGGAACACGCCAAGTTTCGGCCATAGTGTATCGACCTTGATAAATTCAGTATCGAGACCATAGGTTTTGTATTGACTCATTAAGGTCAGTACATCGGCAAGTTCAGCTTGTTGCTGGATAAATTGGAACATCTTGATTTGAGTCAAATTTTGTATTTGAAATAATGGAATATTACCCTAATTTATAACATTTAAATATAAGAATTTTCCACTAATTTTCAATAAAAAACTGATTTGTATTGATTAGCGAAAACCTCTATTATTTATTAGTACATTTTAACAATAAGTCAAAAAATGCTATAAATTAATTAATATATTATAATAAAGCTAAATTGTTTTGTTTGTAACAAAACTTATTTTATAAAAATGAAGCAAATGTACAAGTCATTTTACTTCATTTTTATATATTCTTAATAAGATAAATACCTTAGTTTTTATCTCATTTTCATACGATTGTGTACTGCTTGACTCAAAGTGTGGCTATCCACATATTCAAGTTCACCACCTTGTGGCACGCCTTGTGCAATTCTTGTCATTTGCACAGGTAAGTGTTTAGCCGCTTCAACCAGATAGTGCGCTGTAGCTTGACCTTCAACCGTAGCATTAGTTGCTAAAATCACTTCTTGGACCTTGCCATCACTTAAACGCTGAATCAGATACGGAATGCCAATTTCTTCAGGTCCAATCCCATCCAGCGGTGATAAATGTCCACCAAGCACGTGATATTTACCTCTAAAACTACCGCTTTGTTCAATCGCCATTACATCGGCTGGAGATTCAACTACACAGAGTAAACCATCATCACGATCATTAGACTGGCAAATATCGCAAATCTCATTTTCAGTCAATGAATGGCAAATCTCACAATCATGGATATAAGAAGTCGCTTCATTTAACGCATGCGCCAAACCGACAGCACCTTCTTTATTTTTCATGATGAGATGTAATGCCATGCGCTGAGCCGATTTTGGTCCAACACTTGGTAAGATACGCAGTGCTTGTACAAGCTGATCAAATCTGTCGCTAAACACTTATATTTCCTTAGAATAAACCTGCTAGACCTGGTGGTAAACCCATGCCTGAGTTTGCAGATTTCATTTTTTCTTCAGAAATCACTTCTGCTTGACGTGCTGCATCATTCATCGCAGCGGCAATCAAGTCTTCGATCATATCTGGATCATCTTGTAAAAGTTCAGGATTGATCTCAATACGTTTTACAACATTGCGGCAAGTCATAGTCACTTTAACCAAACCACCACCTGCTTCTGCATGTACTTCGGTTTGAGCGAGCTCTTCTTTCGCCTTTTTGGCATTGTTTTCAACTTCTTTTTGCATGCGTTGAGCTTGCTGCATGAGCATATTAATGTTCATAGTTTCTCCGAACATACTTGGATTTGTTTAACGATCATAGCAAAATCTTGATCTTGTCTACGACAGTTAAACACACCCCATTTAAAAAATTAAATTAAATCTAAACCATGTGACAAGTCACGAATAATATCATCAGCGTCTTCAAGACCAACTGACAAACGAATGAGACCTTCACGAATCCCTGCTGCAGCTTTTGCTTCAGGAGAAAGTTTGCCATGTGTCGTAGTCGCTGGATGAGTAATGGTTGATTTTGCATCACCCAAATTACCTGTAATCGAAATAAACTGAGTATTGTCGATGACTGTCCAAGCCCCTTCACGCTCACCTTTTACTTCAAATGAAACGATGCCGCCAAAACCTAATTGTTGTTTCGCTGCAAGTTCATGACCAACATGATCCTTCAAACCAGCATAATAAACTTTTTCGACTTTATCATGCGCTTCAAGCCATTCTGCAATTTTTTGTGCACTAGCCGAATGCGCTTTCATACGTAAGCGTAAAGTTTCCAAGCCTTTCAAAAATACCCATGCATTGAATGGGCTCATCGAAGGACCTGTGGTACGAACATAACCAAAAACTTCTTCAAGTAATTTATGATTACCAACGACAGCACCACCAAGCGCACGACCTTGACCATCAAGATATTTAGTTGCTGAATATACCACTAAATCTGCACCAAATTTTAATGGTTGCTGCAACACAGGCGTACAGAAACTATTATCAATCGCAAGCAAAGCATCATTTGCATGAGCTAAATCGGCCAAAGCTTGAATATCAGCAATTTCAGCTAAAGGATTTGATGGTGATTCAACAAATAAAAGCTTGGTTTCTGGACATACAGCATTTTTCCATGCATCTAAATCTGTCAAATCTACAAAATCAACAGCAACATTGAATTTAGCAACATACTTTTCAAATAAAGATACAGTAGAACCAAATACAGCACGTGAACAAATCACATGATCACCAGCCTTAAGATAAGACATTGCCACAGCCATAATCGCTGCCATACCCGAACTTGTTGCAACAGCACGCTCACCACCTTCCAAAGCTGCTAAACGTTTCTCAAACATTGCAACGGTAGGATTGGTAAAACGAGAATAGATATTGCCCGGCTCTGCACCTGAAAATTTAGCAGCTGCTTCAGCAGCATTTTCATACACAAATGACGAGGTGAGGAAAATCGGCTCACCGTGTTCACCTTCAAAACTACGTGTATGACCTGTGCGGATCGCTAAGGTATCAAGTTGGTATTCAAGGTCTTCTTGTTGGCTCATCTTTAAAATCCAGTCTGAAACTGCCTTTGTACAAAATTGCCAACATTTTGAGCGTCTAATGTATTTAAGGTCAAGGTAAAATGTGAAAATATCGCATAGACTTCGTACAATCTTTTATGAATAAAGGTCGATCAGCGCACATGGATCAAGGATTAAGCAAATTTAAAAACCGTAAAATTAAACTAAAAAACCTATCTACTCGTATTTTTAATGGAAAATCGTTAGTTTTATCACAAACGACTCCTTATGAAATCGTGGCGCATTATCATAAATCGAATGTGCGTTATTATGCTGCGAAAAACCGTAAGCATTTAGAACCATTGGTTTTTGTTGCACCACTTGCGATTAACATGTCGATTTATGATCTATACCCTTATCGCTCATTGGTCAAACATTTTTCTGATAGTGGTTATGACGTTTATTTGGTCGATTGGGGCAAACTGACTTATGCCGATCAAGAATTGAATTTTTTAAATTTTATTGACGAAGCTTTACCTTTTTTTGTTGATAAAATACGTGAACATTCTCATAGCGATCAAATTTCACTGCATGGTTGGAGCATGGCAGGTATTTTTGCCTTACTTTATACCGCTTATCGCCAACCCAACTACGTCAAGAACCTGATTGTTTTGGGTAGCCCAATTGATAGTTATGCATCAGGTGGTTTGGGCAAATTGTATAAAAATTTACATGAATATATTCGCAATATTCCCAAACTTAAAAAAGTCATGTTTTATGGTCGCATTCCAAACCGTTTGATTCATACACCGGGGATTTTAAATGCCATTGGTTTTAAAATTTTAGATCCTAAAGGTTGGTATGAGGGGCATAAACAACTATTACTCAATCTTGATGATCAGCAAACACTGCATGAACACGCCACTTTAGGTAATTTTTTAAATCATATGATTGATTATCCAGGAGGAGTCAATCAGGACATGATCTTTAATGTATGGCTACAAAATCCGTTGAAAAATGGTGTAATAAAGCTCTATGGAAAAGAAATTTCCATTAAAAATATCGATTGTTCACTTTTTGTGGGTGCAGGCAAAAGTGACCAAATGGTATTAGCAGCGTCTGTAGAGCCGCTGACTCAAATTACCAAGAGTAAAGATGTGACTTATACATTGATACCGGGCGGACATCTTGGTTTGATGTCGAGTCAGAAATCTTCAGAACAATTTTGGCCAGTACTGACTCAATGGTTAGATGACCGATCCACCCCATATCCTGTAAAAAATTTAGATTTAAATGCGTCATAAGACAATCTAAAACACAATACTCAAACCCAAAGTCTGTCAAATAGGCTTTGGAGCTTTTATTCGCCCGCCAATTGAAAAAAGTAAAATTTTCAATAGCTCCAAAAACAAACGAAAAAGGTAAATTATGAAAAAAAGTTTGTTTTAATTCACAGTTTCATCATTTATACGCTGATTGAAAAAATATTTTTTAAATTGAAATTTACAAAATAGAAATCAATACTTCCAGATATATATCAAAGGATTAATATTGATTGACACAATAAAAATTATTTCAAAATGTTATATATTTACAAGTTTTGAATATTCTCGTCATTGAATATCCATAATTAAATCTTATATATTGCACTATGAACAACCCACTTTTTATGAAAGGAGTTCACATGAATAAGCTGAAAATTGGTGTTTTAGCCAGTGCAATGACGATGTTTGCAATGAGCAGCATCGCAGCAACACCCGAGCAAGAATGCCAAAAACTCAAAGATGATTACAATGTTATTTATGCATCTAAAGGTTTCTGTTTCAAAGATCCTGAAGCAAAAGCTAAATTTGGCAATGAAAATTGTTTTACATCTAAGCCAAAATTTTCAGAACGTGAACAACAAAGACTTGACGAAATCAAGGCTCGTCAGAAAGAATTGAACTGTAAATAATTCAATTCTAGGAGATTTAGACATGGCTTACGATGATCAAAACATTTTTGCAAGAATTCTTCGCGGAGAGCTCCCTGCAATCAAAGTGTATGAGGACGATAAAGTTCTTGCATTTATGGACATCATGCCGCAAGCCGAAGGACATACTTTAGTCATTCCCAAATCCCCTGCAGAAACTTTACTTGATTTAGATGCTGAAGATGCAGCTTATACTATTCAAATCGTACAAAAAATTGCGCGTGCCATTGAAAAAGGACTCGATGCAAAAGGGATCGTTTTAATGCAGCTCTCAGGTGCTTCTGCTGGACAAACCGTTCCACATGTACATTTTCACCTTATCCCCAGTTCAATTCATGAACTAGGTCGCCATGCTGCAACTATGGGTGATACAGATAAAATCCAAGCTCTGGCTGAAAAAATTAAAGCTGCATTATAATTTTATTTTTTCCAGTTTGTTTTTGTAATGAGGCTTCGGTCTCATTTTTTATTTAAATTGACTCACTTAGATGCATTTTTATTCTATTAGAATTATTTTCAAACGTCATTAAATTGTAACTTTTTGTTCACTTCAATGTCACAAAGTTTGCAGATACTGCTTAGCAAGTTGGTGAGTATCTGTAAAATTTTGTATAACGTGCTCGCCAAAACGAAAGCAAACAAGGCTTAGACCATTTTGACTGTTTTGGAGAATTCTCAATGAAAAAAGTGCTACTCGCTGCAGCAGTTGCATCATTAGGCTTAAGCGCAGCGCATGCAGCGCCTACATTGTACGGTAAGCTTAATGTTTCTTTAAACCAAGTAGATAATAATGACTGGAAAGGCAACGACCAAACACAATTAAATTCGAATGCTTCACGTATCGGGGTTAAGGGCGAAGAAAAACTCACTGACAGTGTTGGTGTGATCTATCAAGCTGAATGGGCAATTTCCACTGACGGTTCAGGTTCAGACACAGATTTAAGTGCACGTAACCGTTTCCTAGGTTTAAAATTTAAAGATATTGGTAGTGTAAAAGCAGGTCAATATGATTCATATTTCAAGACTTCTGCTGGTCGTTACCAAGACATTTTCAACGATGATACAAACCTAGATATCACTAAAACAATGTATGGTGAAGAACGTTTGAAAAACGTTGTAGGTTTTGAAACTGATAAAAACCTGTTGATTCCTGGTTTAGTGTTTAGCGTTATGGCGCAAATGGGCGAAAACGATTCATCAAATTATTCAACAAAAAAACGTGATAGTTTCGGTAGTGGCGTATCAACATCTTTAGCATATGACAACAAAGATTTAGGACTTGCAGCGGCTGTTGCAGGTAACTTTGGCGTGCAAGGTGCATATAACGCACTGAGCTTAAAAGGCATTGAATCTGATGCAGTTCGTGTAACAGGTTCTTATGACTTTACTAAAGTTGGTCTAGCTGGTCTTGTGCTTGGTGCACTTTATCAACATGCAGAACCATCAGATGCTCCATCAGCTGCATCTCTTGCCGGAGCAGTAGACAAAGATGGTAAAACTCTTGGTTTAGACAAACGTGTTGGTCAAAATCTTGAAGAAAATGCATGGCTAATTCAAGCAACATATAACATCTTAAACACACCTTGGACTGTAAAAGGTCAATATCAATCTGCAAAAACAGAATGGGATGGTGGCGATCGTAAATTAGATCAATACGGTGTAGGCGTTGACTATAACTTCAATAAACAAACACGTTTTTACGGTGTACTTGCACAACAAAAACGTGATTGGCAAAGTAATGATGACAAGAAAACCGTTTATGGCTTAGGCATGGAATATAACTTCTAATTTCACATTAAAAGTTAATGATAAAAGGGCTAAATGCCCTTTTATTTTTTTGAGTAGCCCTTAAAACAATAAAAACCTCATTTGAGGTTTTTATTGTTAAAATTCACTTGAGATTTAAAACAATTATTTTAAAAATCCAGAAACCAGATTCATTACATTTTGGATATCTGAATTGGCTTCTTGATGATTAGTGGCATCACCATCTGGTGTCAAAGAATCAATGATTTGTGGTAACACAGAAGAAATTGCACCATATACCTGATCTGTCGGTACATTGGCTTGCTGAGCAACTTGTTCAACTTCTTGAGTATTGAAAAGACTTTGAATCTGGCTCGTTGCAGCCTCGGTATTGGATTGATTTGGATCAACCCAGCTTTGTACTTGACCACCAAGACCTGCGCCTTGAAGTTTTGCTAATGCACCTTGTAAACCACCATTTTGCTGGATCCAGCCTAAAACTAAAGGCACTACAGCGATCAATAATGATGAAGCATTAAAACCACTCGATTGAGGTGCCTGTTGTTGTCCCCCACCCAAACCGCCAAGAACAGAACCTAAAATCCCACCCAAACCGCCTTGTGACTGTTGTTGTCCACCTGCAACTTGCCCGAGTACTGACCCCAATATACCGCCTAAACCACCTTGTCCCGATTGTTGTTGACCACCAAGCGCTTGCTGAGCCAAGATTTCCACAATATTACTTAGATTTGTCATGATTATTCCTTAATAAGTATAATGACTCAGCTCTAGAATACTGTGAAAATTACAATAATCAAAAAGCAATTTGTATATTTTTTTAACAGAATTCTACCGCTTTTTAAATACTTACAAATAATGGCTTACCAACGGAACTTGTTCCAGTTTTCAGGATTTGCCCAGAACTTTGAGTTAAACCAATCTGGTACATGTTTATAGGTCAAAATATTGAATTGCCAAAGTGCAAAATCACGATCATGCGTTTGTTTATCTATAAGTTGAGTAAAACCTAAGGCGCGCATTAAATGTTCATCTTTCAATTTACACACCACGACAATGCGTTTTGCCATCAAATCACGTAATTTAACTAAAAGCTGAGATTGAACAATTTCTGAAATATTTTCCATCTCTGGTGTATCTAATAATACAAATCCCAAATCATATCGCATATTGAATGGCAGATTTATAAACTCATTTACGTTAAAATAGTGCCATTGAATTGAGTGATTTGTATTGTATTGTGTCAAATCTTGACCGATACATACAGCAGTTGATATAGGCTGCTCTTTAGATAAATCGTCTAGCATAGAAGTGATGACATTTAACTCAGCCATAACTGCACCTTTATATTGAGTGAGTAATTAAACATGGAACTTCAAGGCATTTGCCATAAAATGCATGCAGGTTTGAAAGACCTTAGTGTAACTGATCAACAAACTCACAAGGCAAATGTAGAGTATAAATTTATTTTAGATCGTTTAGAAATTGACCTTCCATTCAATTTAGGTCAGGAAATTGAGCTTGAAGCGACGGGAAATATCTACTGCATTTCATGTGGTAGCAAAACACCTAAATCCTATTCTCAAGGACATTGTTTTAAGTGTTTTAAAACCAAAGCTTCATGTGATATGTGTATTATGAAACCTGAAACATGCCATTACCATCTTGGAACATGCCGTGAAGATGATTTTGCTCACGAAGTTTGTTTTCAACCACATATCGTATATTTGGCAAATTCTAGTGCGCTCAAAGTTGGGATTACTCGAATTGGTCAAATGCCAACACGCTGGCTAGATCAAGGAGCGACTCAAGCATTACCGATCATGAAAGTCGGTTCACGTCGTCTATCTGGACAACTCGAAATCATGTTTGGTACACAGGTTGCTGACAAAACTGATTGGCGTAAGCTTTTAAAAGGTGAAGCAGATCCAGTCAATCTCGTTGAAATCCGCAATGAATTGGTTGAAGAATTTGCACCTAAAATTCAGACGATTCGAGATGAATTTGCTCAAAATCTAGAATTTAATGAAACAGTTGAATATCTTGAGGATGAGTTACCACGCGAATTTATCTACCCAGTTGATATCTATCCTGAGAAAATCAAATCTCACAATTTAGATAAAACACCGGTTATTCGTGGGAAATTGCAAGGTATCAAAGGACAATATCTTCTCTTAGATACTGGTGTAATTAATATTCGCAAATATACAGGTTATGAATTAAAAGTCCGAGCTGAATAAACTGTAACCTAAAGCTATAATATTTTAAAATATTATAGCTTTTAATTTTATTCATATTTATCATCCACACACTTTATAATTTTTCCTGTACTTTATTCCCTTTAAAGTAATACGTAATATTATAATTTTTATCTATTGAGACATTTTTTTGAGCCGAAATATATTTTTCTTTAACCACACCAAATTTATCTATTGTATAAATAACTAGTTGCACACCTTCATTTTCATTTGCTAAAAAAGGTAAAATAATAATCTCACTCCCCTTTTCAGTTTCTTTCAAAACTACTCCATCACCAAAAGATGGTGAGATAAAAGAATAATATTTTATTAGTTTACTCGATTTTATTAAATTTACTTTCTGACAACTATCTTTATTTCCACTCTCAAGACATTGCAAATGATCATTGGAATTATATGGTAATGCTGTAATTTCAAGATTATAATAATTAAACTCTTTAGCATCATTTTTTCCAGTGTTCAAATACTCCAATCGTGATAAATATTCACGTTGATAGCACTTTTCTTTGATTAAGCCAACTCCCTCTCCTAAAGCATAACTTGTACTCCATTCACACTTTTTTTGAACATCTGAACTCCATTTTTTAAAATCACTGGTTTTGTTATTATTCTTATTTTTCAATTGTATTAATATTTTTTTATTCTCACTTTCAGTACATTTCAAATTTCGGTAGACATTATTAAAGTCACAGTTAGCTAGAGATTTGGTTATATACAACAAAGTAGATAATAAAATAAATATTCTTAATAGAATTTTCATATTAAATTCCTATAAAATTATCAGGTAAAATTATTTTAAAAGGTTTTGGTATTTTGTTTTTTAACTCAGAAACAGTAGCATACGCATGCATAGATTGCCTTGTAGCTGAATAAAAATTACTCCCTTTACTCTCCACGTATTTTATAACTTTTGCCAATAGAAATTTCAGTAATATGACTTCCTTCTCTACCATATACCATATCACCATTAGTAATAATCACCCATTTCCGTTTACCTATAGGTGTAAATATAAAGCTTTTATCTTTTTCACCGTCCCCATCCATATCACCATTGACTGTTAACATATAATTTAAAGGCATGTCAGGATCATGACCAAAAATATTAACAATTTTAAAGACTACTTTCTCCGAATTACATTTTTTATAAAATGTAATCTGTTTTTTCTGTGTATCAATAAAAATTAAAGCTTGATCTTTATAACAACTTGGATCTACATCTATGGGATATAAAATTTTATTTTTTAAAGACTCTACATCATAATAATTTTTTTTCAGTTCTGACAAACCTTTTTTTAAATAACTATTGATGCACTGACTATCATTTCTCTTACAATTTAACAAAATTTCTTTCTTTAAATTCATATTATCCATTGACATAATTTTTAAAGAATTTTCTTGATTTGAGTATGTGAAATTTAGGGTCTGTTGACATTTGTTGCCTAAAAAAATAGCGAGATAGTAAAATTAAATCGCCAAACCCAATTTTACCCCCGCTATGCCTCGTACAATGCTGAATGATCAACACTGGTCTAAGTTACTTTCTATTTTCCGTCACTTTAATATTTATCTCAAACTAAATTTAAGAAATTTTATCGAAGCTATTCTATTTCGTATCAGAACAGGTTGTCCTTGGAGAGATTTACCTCAAGAATTTGGTAAGCCAAACTCTATCTTTAAGAAATACAATCGTTGGTCTAAAAATGATAAGTTTATGAATATTTTTAAATTATTTAGTAAACATGCTGATAAAGAATGGATATTTATTGATGGTAGCCACGTACGGGCACACCAGCATTCTTCAGGTATTAATAATCAAGATATTTCCAAAAGTATCGGTGGTAATAGTTCAAAAATACATTTAGCAGTTGATTCTAATGGTAATCCCATTGAGTTTATTATTTCAGATGGAACTTCCCATGATATTAAGATAGCCCCTGATCTGGTATCAAAATTAGATTTAACTGAATCAGAAATATTATGTGCTGATAAAGGTTATGACTCAGACAACTTCAGGACTCAAATTGAGCAAACAAAAACTAAGTCAAATATTCCTAGAAAATCAAACACTAAGTCTAACAATGATCATATGGATTGGCATATCTATAAAATCAGGCACTTAGTTGAGAATTCATTCTGTAGGTTAAAACAATTTAGAGGAATTTCAACTCGATATGACAAGCTAAAGCGTAATTATCAAAGTGCTGTCGCTCTTGCTTGTATATTTATTTGGTTACCATTGTAGGTTAAGTTCCATACTGCAAATGTCAACACACCCTAAAATCATTTCTTTATAAGCATCATCATACAACTTTCTTTCATTGGAAGGGAAGTTATATCCAGATTGTAATAATGCATCATTATTTAAGGAAAGCTCACTTGCATAAACCTTTTTTAAAGCCATAAGCTCTTTTTTATAAGCTGAATTTACGCAATAAGAATCATAATTAATACAATTAGTAGCTATTTCATTTACAGTACGTTGCCGTGAATTATTAATTTCTTTTACTTTTTCATACTTATTTTTATTTACAAAATTCACAACCAATTCGTCAAAATATTGCTTATATAAAAATGAATTTTTATACTGTTCACTCTCAGCAAATGAAGTATTTATTATGAATAAACCAAATAAAAATATGATAGCTTTTTTCACTCAACCCTCTCATGAATTTTTAAAATAAGATAATATTAGTAATCTAAAAATCACTACATTTTAATTTTTCTTCAATTAAATTTTTATCAGTTGTATAATTCATAGAAAAATTCAAATTGATCAAATCTTCTTTTCTAAATACAGTAGGAATAATGGTAATACCCCCATTTTTAATTGAATTAATGGGTAGAAAATCTAAAGCCTTGTTATTGTTTAAAAATAGGTGGACAACCATTTACTGACATATGAGGTCGTTCATGATTATAAAAGTACTGCCAGTCAGTTGTATAGTCCTGCACCTCGCTCAGATCTCGAAATAAATATTGATTTAGACACTCATAACGTACTGTACGATTAAATCGCTCAACATATGCATTTTGCTGTGGATTGCCTGGTTGAGTAAATACATGCTCAATACCATGCTGATCACACCACTTTTCCATCAGCTCACTTATATACTCTGGGCCATTGTCGGTTCTAATGCGTTTAGGTTTACCTCGCCATTCAATGAGCTGATCAAGTCCTCTCAGCACACGTTCTGCTGGCAACGAAAAGTCAATCAATATATCCAATGACTCGCGATTATAGTCATCAATCACGTTGTGAACTCGATAACTACGTCCATCACTGAGTTGATCATACATAAAGTCCATTGACCATGATTCATTCTTAGCTGTCGGTACTGCAAGGGTTTCAGGCTGTTCTCGTTTAATCCGCTTATTAGGCTTGATTCTTAAATTAAGCTCAAGCTCCTTATAAATGCGATAGACACGTTTGTGGTTCCATTTGTATTTTTTAACATTACGCAAATACAGGAAACAAAGCTTGAAGCCCCATGTTTTATGATCATTGGTTAATTGAATCAACCATTCGGCAATCTGTTGATTCTCTTCATCTAAACGAGCTTTATAGCGATAACACGTTTGACTGACTTTAAAAATTAAGCAGGCCATGCTGATTGAAATCTTAAATTGCTCAGTAGCTTGCTGAGCAAGTGACTTTCGCTGAACAGGCCTTAAAACTTTTTTAAAAGTGCATCTTGCAAGATGTCTGACTTTAGCCGCTCATCAGCATACATGCGTTTTAAACGGGCATTTTCAGCCTCAAGTTCTTTAAGCCGCGTCATCATTGAAAGATCCATGCCGCCATATTTGGACTTCCACTTGTAGAATGTAGCAGAGCTCATACCATGTTCGCGGCACAAGTTCGGTATGGGTGTTCCTGCTTCAGCTTGCTTCAAGATACTCATGATCAAGCTGTCTGAATACTTAGATGTTTTCATAGAAAATCTCCTTAAATCAAGGTTATTCGATTTTCTACTTTTAAACTCAATTATTTTTAGGGAGGATTACCTAATATTCCAAACATCCTTTCCATTTGTTACAAATGATAAGTTAAATTCTGGAATACCATTATTATTAGTATCAATCTTGTATTCTACTGAATATTCTCTAAAAATTTTACCTACAATCTTATAAATTATAGGGTCTTGAAGCCCCTTATCACAGGCTTGATATATATAAATTTTATCTTTTATGATTTTTAGTGTACTTTCACTACACCAGCAACCGCCAACATCCAGTTTTTTTTGAATTCCAGTTACATAACTAAATGGCTTTATTAAGTTGTTCTCTGTTTTATCAAAACCCATATAGTCACTCTTTAAGCTTAATGTTTTTTTATTATTAGCAATGCTTAAACACATATAGCCTTCAAGTGTATTTACTTTATCTTTGAACCCACATTGTAAATTTCTTCTTTTCAGCCAATCTCTTTGACTTTTTACCAAATAATCCAATTCAACTTTATTCTCTTTGATATAATTCCTTATATCAGAATACATCCCATTTAGATCCCTTTCGCTCTTTTCATATTTGCTCTTTTCTTCTAAAATATTATTTTTAGCCTGTATTTGGTTTGAATACGCAACAAGATTTAAAATAAATAAAAAATTAAAAGCTTTAGATTTAATGTTTTGCATAGCAACCATCCACACATATCTGCATTTTCATAGATTACATTTCCTCTTTTATTTATCACTATTAATTTTTAAAGTATTCTATTAAATTTTATATCCTGTATACTCAATAATTCCAGATAAATCATTAAAAATCTTAACTTATTCAACAATTTTTTTATTGATATAAAACTAATTATCTAGTTTACAATTCTTTTTAACGTAGCTATTTTCATAATCTATCAGTCTTTCATTCATATTAAATAGGCTCAAACATGTTGGATGTTCTATTTTTTTTACAATTTTTTCATTTTTATAAATGTATTCATTATCACATATGATTTCACAACCTTCTATTCTGCTTAATTTTTTTTGAACTCTAAAAATACGTCCACCTTTATACTCATAATATTTTACAATTTGATGATAGTCATTATAAGAGGTATCATTCAATGGATTTATATATTTCGCCTCATATTTCCCAATTATACGATTATCTTTTTTTAATCTAGTTTCAGCTATTGAAATAAAATTATTATTTACAAATCGAAAACTTGTATAATCTTCATCCCCTACTATTTTTTCAAATCTTTTATATGTTTCTATCATATAGAAATTTTTTGGAATTTCTTGTGAAAAACCATATTGTGAAATCAATAAAAAAATTAAAAATATTTTAATTTTCATTAATATGCTCCTTCACTGTCCTATAAATATCACTTATTAGAGTCTTACTTTCATTAATTAAAATTTTTACATTCCTCGGTGTAGTCATAAAGCCAAACTCTATTAAAATTTTATATTTTGCGTTATTTTTCAAAACTGTTAAATCGCTCCTTTTTGAAGTTAAAGCTTTTATTTTACAGTAATTTTTTACTATTTTTTCTGCTAATTTTTTTCCATTCTCATCTTTATAACACATCACAGCATAATTATTTATTAAGTTTTCAACGCCATCGCAATGCAAAGAAATAAAATAGTCAGCTTTAGCCTCATTTGCTATTGTATTTCTATAGCTTAACGGTGCTTTAGATTTTATTTTCAATGACTTGCATATAGCAATATTTGGTATGTTTTCATAAGAAATATTTCCTTTTGTATCTCTTGTCAGATAAACTATATGCCCATCTTTTTCTAACAGTTGTTTTAATTCTATAGCTCTTTCATATACATATTCTGCTTCTGTTGGACTTTTAGGGTCTTTTGTTTCAATATACTTAAAATACTGGTGTGCATTATTTATTATCTCATCTGTTAAATCTTTCCAAGAATAATTTTTTCCTATTTCTAATTTTGTATTTTTTATTTCCTTCTCAAGTTTTAACAATCTAATTTGTGTGCCAACATTTGCACTAACTTTGCTATCACCTCGTATCCCATGTCCTGGATCTATTACTATAATTTTCTTTTGTTTCTTTTCTATCGATTCACCCTTTACTTCAGCTATAGGGCTTTTCTCTTGATTACTTGAGCTTTTCTGTTCAACTTTTGGTTTAGCAGATGTCGAATCTATAGATTTTGTTTGGCCGCTATTTGTATTGATACTTGCTGAATTTGCACTTCTTACATAAACATTAAGTTTGTCACCGATACGAATAATATCTGTACTAAGCATATTTAAACTTTTAATTTCATTTACTGAGTTATTTGTAGTACGAGCAATTGAACTCAGCGTATCACCATTTTGTACAATAATAATTTTTGTACTAGTATTTGTTAATGACGTCGAAGACGATTTTTTTTCGTTATTCTGTATTTGGGCTTCATCAGTTGTACTTTTCTGTAGTGGATATTTTAACTTTTGCCCAATATAAATTTTACTTGGATCATCAATGTTATTCAACGACATAAGTACGTTTACAGTTGTATGATATTGCTCAGCTATTCCTCTCAATGTTTCTTTGGGTTTAACTTTATGATAATTACGCGAGTAATCACCTTTTGATACATTTTTTTCACTCAGCTTGACTCCCTCAATCATCACTTTCGGGCTATGTACAACTAAATTTTGACTTTCCCCTTTCAGTGTAAATTTCACCTTAGACTCATACGTACTTGATATATCATCATAGACACGAACATCAATAATCCCTCCTTCCGGTCTTTTAATTAATACAGTTTCCCCATTTTCTTTAGTTTTATTTTCAGAAATACATCGTCCAGACAACCAAAGTTGATGTTTTAATCCCTTTATAGGTTGTCCAATAGCATCTAGAAATTTAATTTTAGCTATAGTATCCACTATTCTCCTCCTACAATTTCATCATTTTCTATAGACCAATATTCACTTGCACCTATCAAAATGTCATATTCTTGATTCTCTTCTTTCTCTATTCTTTCTGTTCTTCCATATTCATCTAAATACCCTTGTATATAGCTATTCTCTTGTTTATTTATTATTTTGTATTTTACGTTTGAGAAATTATGCGTATAAAACAATTCATAAAAATCCCATCTATTGCTAAACTGACCCATCATAGGCAAATTAGGTAACTCTGCATTCACACTCTGTGGACCACTAAACAGATGTTGACCTGATTTCACTTCAAATAGCGCATTTGTATAATGATGGATCCCTTGCTTATTGATCACTATATTTGAGCCACCAGCTTTAAGATTTATCTCTACAGCACTTGTAATTTCAATCTTACCTTCAGTCGAAATGACTTGTATTCCCATGCGCGCAATCAACTTCATCAATGCATTTTGTGCTTGTATTTCTACATTTTGATTTGCAGCAACTACACTAATCCCATTCACCGCAAATGCACTATATTTACCTTGAGCATGCATCACGATATTTTTTTGCGAACTGATGTTCGTCGAACCACCTGAACTGAGTCCGATTTCTTGCCCAGCATGACTTAAAATATCTTCTGGTGTCGTCATTGCTATGCCATTTGGTGAAGCAAATAACATCAAAGCCTGTCTAAACAGCTTCCCATTACTTTCGCTATCGCTTGATGCTTGTTTATCTTGGCTCTTATTTTGCATAAAGCCTTGAAAACTATTCAATAAGCCTGATAGTTGCCCACTACCTCCTCCCATTGCCCCACATACACTGGTCAAATCAAAATCATCCAAACTTATCTTTGAAATAGTAGATGCAACATTTGTTAAAGCTGAAAATGGATCATTCTTAATTTCATTTTTGATATTTTTTAGTTCATTTTTTATAAAATCTGTTCCAAAATCTTCTACATTTTCGATAAAACCTTTGAGATTATCGACAGCACCTTTGGCATCTTGGAAGAATCCATTAAATTCATCCACGATTCCTGCTATACCACCACCTCCTATTTGCCCAATATCTTGAATAAATCCTGCACAGTCTTTTAGCGCATTGAGTGGATCATTAGCTATGCCTTCTTTAAATAGATTTAATGTGGTTTGCAATGCTTGTGTAACGCTTTTAATTTCAAGTGATTGGATCAGTTTTGGTAATCGGTTAATTACATTTAATGCATCTGTCTGTTGTTTAACTGCAATTTCACTTAGCATTTTCATGCTTTCATGTGCTTGATTTAATAAACTTTGTGCTTGAACTGCATCAAGATGTTCTGCGATCGCCTGTTCTTGTGCATATGTGGTGAGTAGCATGCCTTTTCCAGCCCGAACAGCTCCATAAGCATCTGTTCGTAGCTCAAAGCCTTCGCCACGTCCTTTACTCGTTTCAGACTCTTTGGGGTGACTTAAATTGCCCAAATTGAGTTGCGTAGCGGCGTGGCTACTTTGAAGCTGTGCACTAATTTGTCCTGTACTATCATCAAAACGTAATTGGTTAAATCCTTCACCATCTACTTCTCGGCTACGGATACCGCTAATTTTTTTAGTTGCAGGGACTTCGCCTTTTTTATCGAAATTGGTCTGATGATGCTGTGACTCATAAATACTGCCCGCGACAAATGGTCGATCAATATCGCCTTCAAAGAAATTGATGCACACTTCATCACCAACACGTGGGTGAAATCTTGTGCCTTCGCCCTCTGAACCAGCCCAAAGTGTGAGGACAGGTAACCAAAATGAATCTTGGTCACTGTCATTCGCACCATGTCCGCTGGCATGTTGGTGATCAGCACTTCGTGTAAATAAAAATCTAACTTTTACATCACCATAAGCATTGACGTGAATTTGCTCACCACTCGGACCTACAACTTTGCCTCGCATTGGATAAACTTGTGGTCGATGCTTTAATGGATCATATGCTGGAACGATGATCGTATTTCTTCTGACTAAACTTAATTCAGCACCATGCATTTCATCTGAATTAATTTTTAAATATTGCCAATGACTGAGATCGATCAAAGTATCAATTTGATTTTTTAAATCTTTAGGTAAATTATTTTGATGATAGAATTTTTTCCCTAAAATCAGCATTTGCCGATCAGAGCTTTCATGAGAATTCAGTTCAAAATGCCCAACTAATTCAAAGCAATAACCTACATCTGCATCTCGGACACTGCTTTTCGAGATAAATTTCTTTGCTTGTAGATCCTGATATTGAATAAGTTGCTGATTTAATTTACTCAACTGAGCACTACTAGACGTGGTTAATTGCTCATTACTACTATCAATCCAAGCAGGCGCAAGATTCCAAACTTGTTCTAAATCTAAACTATCGCTATCAAAATTTTCACTATGTTTATGTTTGGTCAGTACACTATTTTCCTGATCCTGATAGAAACCATCTGGAACCCAGCGTTGGCTTTGGATACGATTACTTTGAATTTGCCGTTCTGCGCTCAAGCTCGTGATCGTATCAAATCGTTCTGTCGCATCACTTCGGCTATGAAAACGTATAATTTTACGTGATAAGCTTGAAAAATGACTATTGTGATCAATCAAACTTAACTTTTGCGCTTGTATATCTTGGGCAGGATTGGCAACTTTTAGATCTGTTTCACTGATCAGCCAATTGATACCTTCAGAACGCCACAATCGCGTTAAAAACTGGTAAATGCTCTCGTTATACATCATCACAAAAGGACGTGTATCGTATTGTTTTTCAATGCCTGAAAGATCTAATTTCAATGCTGCTTTTAGTAAAGAGCTTTTATTTAAAGCTTCTTCTATCAAAATTTTAGTGATGCCAATAACATCAATATTGCGGAATACTCGACTATTTTGTGTGAGTTTTAGCAGTGAAAATGCATCTTGTAATACCAATTTATAAACACAAATCGCCCCATCTGTCGCACCTTGCGTAACCTTACTGACAATTCCTGTAAATCTCGATAACTCACCTAAATCCGTCACAATATCGACAGCGACTTGGCAACCTGAAAATGTTTTTAAAGGAATTTGTGCATTTAAAGACAAACATAAAAGCTCATATTGCGGTTCATCATTGATAAAATGCACCCCACTGACACTTTGCACCACGATTTGACTGTTTAAAATTTCATTGGAAAATTTGGCATAGATCGCTCGATTACGTGTATTAAGCCCCATTTTCTCTGCTAAATAGTTAATTTTATCTATCATTATTTGATGTTCTTAAGTTTTATTTAGCCGATCTTATAATTTTAAACACGATATTACATTATCATTTCATGAATTTTAATTTATCATTTTCAATAACTTAGTTTATTTTTATTATTGTCTTTTAATAGGATGCAAACATAGCGCTTGGGTTTTTCATTCTATTTATAAAAAATGCCATCAAAATTTTGATGGCATTTTTTTGAAGCTGATAAAGAGTCAATTAGGTTTCGTTAGGACTAGACTATGCTTAGGCTATTTTATAAAAGCGCTAAAATCGCCTGTACGGGATCTTCGCTATTGCCTGCAAGCAACTTTTTGTGCATTGTCAAAAGTTGCATCACCTGTATTTGCCCTGTTTCAATGTTCATTAGTTTTTCGATATCGTTGGCTAAATTTTCAGGTGTCGCATCCGACTGAATCAATTCCGAAATCACTTTCTTACCAGCAATGATATTAGGCAGTGAATAATAAGGAATTTTCACCAATAACTTGGCAATAATATAAGTGAGCCAATTTAATTTATAGAATGTCACCATAGGTCTATGCAATAGCATAGCTTCTAATGTCGCTGTACCAGATGCAAGCGCGACAATATCGGATGCATTCATGACCATGCGCCCGATCTTCGATTCATTATCTTGATTTTCTAATAATTTAATTTGCGCCCGCAAGCTTTCTGGATATTGTTCTAAAATCTTTTCAATCTGCTGTTTACGCGCATCATTGATTGCCGGTATTAGAAATTGGTACTCAGGGTGTTTCGCTTGGATCAATTGCGCTGCATCTAAAACTAGTGGTGCTAAACGTTCTACTTCACCACCCCGGCTACCCGGTAAAAGTGCAATAAATTTCTGATCTGGATCTAGACCAAGTGCTTCTTTTGCAGGACGGATCGGATTTTCCAAAGGTAATTGGCTAGCAAGCGGATGCCCGACAAATGCAGCATTTACGTTAAATTGGTGATAAAAAGCTTTTTCAAATGGAAATAAACAAAGTACTAAATCAATTGTCGCTCGAATCCCATGCACTCGACCTTGTCGCCACGCCCAAACGGATGGGCTGACATATTGCACAGTTTTGATCGCCAAATTTTTTTCTTTGATGCTTTTAGAAAGTCGTAAGTTGAAGTCTGGTGCATCTATCCCGATAAAAATATCGACTGGATCATTCGTCCATTTTTCGACTAAACCATCTCGTACAGCAAATAATTTTTTTAGATCTTTCAGGACTTCAACGATCCCCATAACCGATAAAATATCCATCGGATAATATGATTTAAAGCCTTCAGCGATCATCTGTGGACCGCCTATGCCTTCAAATTCGACATCGATGCCTTGCTCACGAAAACTTCGAATTAATTTTGCGCCTAAAGTATCTCCAGAAACTTCACCGACAACAATTCCGATTTTAAGTTTACGATTTTGCAAAGGTTTTTATCCTATTTTATAACTCAGGCTATAGTAGCATAGCTGATGTGCATTCACTAATGTGTCGTGTATTTATATGAATTTGATTATAAATATTCAGTTAATTTTTCTTAAAAAGAAATAAGGACTTCACTTCTGTTTTGATTGAATTAATTTTCATTTTAAAATTCAGATAATTAATCATCATTTTTTGTATTCATATTTTTAAAAGCTCATCTTTCTTTTGCATTTTTTTGCATAAGTTAATCATTAATCAAGACAACTACTTATATCAAAAAGTCATAAGATATGCCTGTTTTTTGATAACTGGCATACGTAATGGGCGATCCAATCCATCTAATTATAGCAGGCATGTTTGTCGGATTTTGTGTGGGCATCACAGGTGTGGGCGGCGGCTCCCTGATGACACCGATCCTGATTGGTCTATTTAAAATCGAACCTCATATCGCGATTGGGACAGATCTCATTTATGCAGCCATTTCAAAATTTTGTGGTTCATTGGTGCATGCCAAAAAGTTAAATATTGTTTGGCCGATTGTGATTTGGCTTGCAGTAGGGAGTATTCCTGCATCATTTGCGACCACGTGGGTTCTTGACCATTATCTCAGCCAATCTACAACCTATAAAACTGTCTTAACTTCAGTTTTAGGTTTTATGTTGACTTTGACCGGTATTTCCATTGTTTTTAGAAGTAAAATCGAAAAATTCTTCAATCGTAAACGTGATGAGCAAGTTCAAACTTTAGAACAAGAAAAACAGTCTGTTCAACATAAACGTGTTTATATCGTGATTATGGGAATTGTTTTAGGCGTATTCGTGACCTTATCCTCAGTTGGTGCTGGTGCATTTGGGGTTATGGCTTTGATCTTGATGTTTCCTAACTTACCTATGATCCGTATTATCGGTTCTGACGTGGTACATGCGGTCATGTTGACTTTGGTCGCAGGGCTTGGTCATATGAGTTCTGGTAATGTTGATTTTCATTTACTTGGCTGGTTGCTGCTTGGATCTATTCCTGCGATCATTATTGGTACGTTGATTAGTTCACGATTACCAGAAAAATTGATTCGTAAAATTCTAGGGATTACACTTTTTGCACTTGGAATTAACTTTATTATTCATCCAACAAAAAGTAAGCCTGTAGAAAAACCGCAGACAGTGATGATCGTTGAATCGGTCAAATCTACTCAGGTTTAAATGAAATTTATATTAATTCCGAATTTTTATATGATTTATTGATATTTTTACTAGTTTAGATTCAATTAATTCATGTTATATTCGGTTCACTTAAAAGTACTTTTGTATGATCTATACCCTGTGACGGCAATGAATACATTAAATTCTAATCCTATTAATCAAAATGATATTGATGATGTGAATGTTCAAAGCATTCAACCTCTTGTAACGCCAGCTGAACTTAAAGCTGAATTACCATTGAATGAAAAAGCATATCAAACTGTGCTTCATGGCCGCGAAACTGTCCGCAAAATTTTAGATGGTCAAGATAAACGACTATTTGTTGTGATTGGTCCATGCTCTATCCACGATACAACTGCAGCGCACGAATATGCAGATCGTTTAAAAGTATTGAGTGAAAAGGTTAAAGATACACTGTATATCATTATGCGTGTTTATTTTGAAAAGCCACGTACTACAGTGGGTTGGAAAGGTTTAATCAATGACCCTGATATGAATGACTCTTTCAATATTGAAAAAGGCTTACGTATCGGTCGTCAACTTTTACTTGAGTTGAATGAAAAAGGTTTGCCGTGTGCAACTGAAGCACTTGATCCAAACTCACCGCAGTATTATCAAGATTTGATTTCTTGGTCAGCTATTGGTGCTCGTACGACAGAAAGCCAAACTCACCGTGAAATGTCTTCAGGCCTATCTTCACCTGTTGGTTTTAAAAATGGTACAGATGGTGGCTTAACAGTTGCAACAAATGCGATGCAATCTGTAAAACATGGTCACAGCTTCTTAGGTCTAAATGACCAAGGTCAAGTTTCAATTATCCGTACTAAAGGTAATCCATACGCGCATGTTGTTTTACGTGGCGGTAATGGCAAACCAAATTATGATGCGGGTTCTGTACAAGATGCTGAAAATGCACTTGCAAAAGCAAAAGTTAGCAATAAAATTATGATTGATGCTAGCCATGCAAACTCAAATAAAGATCCGTACCTTCAACCACTTGTTTTGAAAAATATTACAGAACAAATCTTAGAAGGTAATAAATCTATTGTAGGCATCATGGTTGAAAGCCATCTCAAAGGCGGTCGTCAAGATATTCCTGAAAATCTCGACGATTTAGAGTATGGTAAATCGGTAACTGATGGTTGCATAGATTGGGAAACGACAGAAAAAGTGCTTTTAGAGATGAATGAAGCACTTAAAGATGCCCTTCCAAATCGTTAATTTGCTATAAACGCCATCATCATGATGGCGTTTTTTTTATGGGGTATTTAAATATGACCGAAATTGAAGATGAATTAAGCCAGATTTTAAATTTCCAATATATTCATCAGCACTTATTTACATCAGGCCAACCTACGATTGAACAATTTCAACGTATTAAAGAATATGGTGTAGATACAGTCATCAATCTTGCTTTAACAGATGCTTCAAACCATCTAGAGCATGAAGACCGTGTCTGTTTAGATTTGGGGCTTAATTACATTCAACTTCCAATCCTATGGGATACTCCTGCCGATGATCAATGTCTCTTTGTGCTTGATCTCATTCATCATTTAGCCCAAGAAAAAATGATTTGGGTACATTGTTCGAAAAACTATCGAGTCAGTAGTTTGATGTATTTATATAAACAATATTATCTAAATATCGATATGCCAACTGCGCACGAACAGTTACATCAAATATGGGAACCCAATGAAACTTGGACAGGTTTAATGCATGCTGTTGCTTTGCAATTACAAGGGCGTAAATCTACCCAAGAGCTTGAAGATTCTTTGCATCAAAATGCGCTTGAAGAATAAAATCTTTTTCAGGTGAAATATCTTCCAAATTCATTCTGAAAGTTATTCCCTTAGCCATATCGATAGCACGTAGGCTAAGGGATCATTTTTATCTCAACCCATTTATATTGTTTTATTTTTTTGCTTGATGGCTAATCAAAACAGTTGCTGTTGAAAGGATGCCCTCTTGACGCCCAGTAAAGCCCAATTTTTCAGTTGTGGTCGCTTTAACGCTAATTTGAGTTACATCTACATTTAGAACATCTGCAATACTTTGACGCATTTCCAAGTTGTGTTTGGCAAGTTTTGGACGTTCACATGCAACTGTAATATCTGCATTATTGAGCACATAACCACGATCAAGAATCAATTGATACACATGTTTCAGCAAAACACGACTATCTGCACCTTTAAAATTGGGATCGGTATCTGGAAAATGTTGACCAATATCGCCCAAAGCGAGAGCACCCAACAATGCATCACACAATGCGTGCAGGACAACATCCCCATCGGAATGCGCTTTTAAACCTCGTGTATGCGGAATCTTGACACCTGCCAAAGTAACAAAATCCCCTTCTTCAAAGGCATGCACATCCATTCCCTGACCAATTCGAATTTGTGCGATCACTTTTAGCTCCTTTAATGCAGAATTTAACTGATCAAAACTTGTATTCAACGTTTCTATTTCGCTATAGTAGCAATAGCTGAACATTTATCTAAGTATAAGCGATCATGTTGCTAAAAACTGAAATTTATCATATTAAAACAATTGCTTCTTTGCTGTTTATCAGCGTTTTGAGCACAAGTTATCTACATGCTCAAGTGATTGACTGTAATGCAGCTCAACCAGCGAGCATCAAAAAAATCTGTCATAGCAATTTTAAAAGCTTACGTCATGATTTAAATGCACATTATTTGACGGCTTATCTGGTTACCGATGCACCAACACGTCTGATTGATGATAGCAATAAACTTTGGCTCAATTTTGCTAGCCAATGTAAAAACACGTCTTGCTTAAAGGCTCAACTCAATGATCGTATTGAGGATTTTAATTTTTTCACCTCAATGAATCAAAGCCTGACGCAACATTATCTCAAATATGAAAATGGGCATTTGGCGAAAACACCTGTACACATCCAAATTCACCAGCTCTCCAAAGATCGTATCAAAATCGAAGGCTTAGCCTACCGTGATCCAAATCGTAAGACCGATGCGCAGACAGAAAGTTTATTGGCTTACACCACACCAGATAAGAAAAATGAAATCTTAGATAATGAGCATCAATGTAAATATCAGCTCAATTTTCAAAAAGCGATTTTGGAAATAAAAACTCAGCAGAAAGGTTGTGATCGTTTTACTGGCGTTTATCGTTTATATGATTAGTCATTTGAATATTGCCCTAAGATAAACTCAAACTTTTTGTTGAAAATGCTGCACTATTCACATGATATCTCGGTATAAATATTTGGGTGATTCGGCATAACCTAAAGCATAATAGAACTGATGGGCTAATGTTCTACGTTCATGACAATGCAACTCTATACGCACACATTTTCGTAATTTAGCGACCTCTAGGCATTTTTCTTCAAGTAAATGCCCTATTCCCAAACCGCGATATTTTTCATCTATAACCAAATAACTAATACGTGCAAAATCACCAGATAATGCAATTTGTAAAATGATTGACATAGAAATCATGCCCACTATCTGTCCTGCATTTTCAGCAACATAACAATATTCATCTGGATGATCTAAGATCTGCGCTATTCTTTGCGCCATGAAAACTTCAGTATTTTGATAGCCTAATTCTGTTAATAATTCGCTCACTCTCGTCTGATCAGTTTGACTGATTTCTCTAAGTGTTATCTGCATAGTCTTTCCTTATTTTAAATTTAATATTTTTTATATCACTCTATATTTGTATCAAGTGTAAATAGTTTTTATCAAGCAGATCAAACCTAGAATCTTTGACTATTTTATTCTTTAAATACTTTATTTTTTAATTAATTAGGGAAATAAAAAAGCCTAGAATTAATCTAGGCCTTTTTCGATCTAAGTGATTATTTCCATTGGTAGCCTACAGAAACAGCGCCACTGATATTGCTACGGCTGTCTGCTGAAGCGCCCATTTTCCAGACATATTTATTGCTGTCTGTAATTGCACTCACACCAACTGCAACGGCAGTTTCTCCACGATATCCACCCACACCTGCACTGATCATACTCATACCCGCTTCAGTTGGTTGTGGCAAGTTGCCTACAGCCAATGCCCCTGCAATACCTGCACGTGTCTCATTACGTAAGTCCTGCATATTTTGGTTAGTTTGGTAGAACGCTTGTTCTAAGTTAGAAACTCGCCCATCTACAGCATTTAATGCCGATCCCACATCATGGTAGCTACCACATGCAACATTATAGGTCGGGGCTGAAGTTGACCCATCTGTGTTTACAGTCGAGCCACCACCTAAATATGTTGCCATATTTTGATTTGTTGCATGCAGTTGTGAACCGTTTACAGCATCAGTTGAGGTTTTTGACACTTCGCCATTTGCAAGCCCTGAAACTTTATTTGTAGTGCTATTTACCGTTACATTTCCAACTTTAACATTGTCTGCTGTTACGTTTTTAGCTTGTACATTATCAGCTTTTACATCTTGGGCAGTCACCGAATCCACAGCAATATCTTTTGCTAAATCAACTGTATAATTGGTTGAACCATCTGTGTTTTGATTTTTATTTACCACAGTATTTGTACCTGCAGATACTGTAGTTTTTGCCGCCGATACATCTGATTTCACTGAGGCAATCGCTTCGTCTACAGTATTTTTACCTGTACCACCAATGTCGTTAGCACTCAATGTACCATCACTATTGACTTTGGTATTTCCACCAATCACATTTGCAACGCTGTTCGATACACTTGAAAGCTGGCTACCATTGATTGCATCTTTAGAATCTTTGGATACTGTGCCATTTTCAATACCTGTGATTTTATTGCTACTGCTATCAAGCTTGATGTTTCCAACGGTGACTTGATCAGATTTCACAGTGTCAAAGCTCACGTCTTTCGCTGTTTCAACTTGGTAATTTGTCGAACCATCAGCATTTTTGGTCTCATTCACAACGATATTATCGCCAGAACTTACTGTCGATTTTGCTTGTGTCGCTTGGTTTTGTACTGCTGCGATCGCATCATTGACATTGTCTTTGCCTGTATTACCAAGATTGCTTACAGTGAGTGTTCCATCAGCGTTAACTTTAGAGTTTCCTCCAATGACTGTAGATACGCTATTTGATACACCGTAAAGCTGACTACCATTGATCGCCTCGGTAGAGTTTTTACTTACCGCACCATTGGCAAGCCCACTGATTTTGTTGCTACTTGCATCTGCAACAATATTACCCACTGTAATTTTATCCGATGTCACAGATTTGAAATTTACATCATCTGCAGTTGCAACAGCGTACTCAGTAGAACCGTCCGCATTTTTACTCGAAGTCACAATGGTATTTTTACCTGCAACGACCGTTGATTTTGCTGCTTTGGCTGTTGTATCTATCGCTTGGATTGCATCATTGACGTTGTCTTTACCTGTGCCGCCTATATTGCTGACATTAATTGTTCCATCTGGATTTACAATGGCATTTCCACCAACGACTGTTTTAAAGCTATCTGCAACTTTGAATAACTGGCCACCATTGACCACTTCAAGTGAATTTGCAGCGACTAAGCCATCAGATACACCCACAATTTTACCTGTAGCTGCATCAGCATTAATTGAACCAACAGCTAATTTACTCGCTGTCACAGAATTGAAGTCAACATCATCTGCAGTTGCGACTTTGTATTCGGTTGATCCATCAGGATTTGTCGTTGGCGTAACAAGCGTGTTTTTACCTGCAATCACTGTTGATTTTGCTGCTTTGGCTGTTGTATCAATCGCTTGGATCGCATCATTAACGTTGTCTTTACCAGTTCCGCCAATGTTCGATGTAGTCACTGTGCCATCTGGATTTACTGCAGCATTACCACCGATCACCGTTTTAAAGCTATCCGATACACCGTAAAGTTGGCTACCATTGATCGCATCTTTTGAATCACTTGCTACTGTACCAGCAGTCAGACCTGTAATCTTGCCTGAGCTTGCATCAGCACGGATTGCACCCACTGTGACTGAGTTAAAATCAACATCATCTGCAGTTTCAACTTTGTATTCGGTTGATCCATCCGTATTTGTCGTTGGCGTCACAAGGGTGTTTTTACCTGCAACCACGGTTGATTTAGCAGCTTTGGCAGTTGTATCAATGGCTTGAATCGCATCATTAACGTTGTCTTTACCAGTTCCGCCAATGTTCGATGTAGTTACAGTGCCATCAGGATTTACTGCAGCATTGCCACCAATCACTGTTTTAAAGCTATCCGATACGCCGTAAAGCTGACTGCCATTGATCGCATCTTTTGAGTCGCTTGCTACTGTACCAGCAGTTAGACCTGTGATCTTGCCTGTAGTTGCATCAGCATTAATTGAGCCAACAGTTAATGAACTTGCTGTCACAGAATTGAAATCAACATCATCTGCAGTTGCGACTTTGTATTCGGTTGAACCATCAGGATTTGTGGTTGGCGTTACAAGCGTGTTTTTACCTGCAATGACAGTTGATTTTGCTGCTTTCGCTGTTGTATCAATCGCTTGAATCGCATCATTGACATTGTCTTTACCTGTGCCACCAATGTTGGATGTAGTCACTGTACCATCAGGATTTACTGCAGCATTGCCTCCAATCACAGTTTTAAAGCTATCCGATACACCATAAAGCTGGCTGCCATTGATCGCATCTTTTGAATCACTGGCTACTGTACCTGCAGTTAGACCTGTGATTTTTCCAGTTGTTGCATCGGCACGGATTGCACCCACTGTGACTGAATTAAAGTCAACATCATCTGCAGTTTCAACTTTATATTCGGTTGAACCATCAGGATTTGTGGTTGGCATTACAAGGGTATTTTTACCTGCAATCACTGTTGATTTAGCAGCTTTGGCAGTTGTATCAATGGCTTGAATCGCATCATTAACATTATCTTTGCCTGTACCACCGATGTTTGATGTGGTCACAGTACCATCAGGATTTACTGCAGCATTACCACCGATCACTGTTTTAAAGCTGTCTGAGACACCATAAAGCTGACTGCCATTGATCGCATCTTTAGAGTCGCTCGCTACTGTACCTGCAGTCAGACCAGTGATTTTTCCACTTGTTGCATCAGCATTAATTGAACCAACAGTTAATGAACTTGCTGTCACAGAGTTAAAGTCAACATCATCTGCAGTTTCAACTTTATATTCCGTTGAGCCGTCAGGATTTGTGCTTGGCGTTACAAGGGTATTTTTACCCGCTATAACGGTTGATTTTGCGGCTTTAGCTGTTGTATCAATCGCTTGGATTGCATCATTAACAGTGTCTTTGCCTGTACCACCGATGTTCGATGTGGTCAGAGTGCCATCTGGATTTACTACTGCATTACCACCGATCACAGTTTTAAAGCTATCTGATACGCCATAAAGCTGACTACCATTGATTGCATCTTTTGAATCACTTGCTACTGCACCAGCAGTTAAACCTATGATCTTGCCTGAGCTTGCATCTGCACGGATTGCACCCACTGTGACTGAATTAAAGTCAACATCATCTGCTGTTTCGACTTTGTATTCGGTTGACCCATCAGGATTTGTAGTTGGGGTAACTAGGGTGTTTTTACCCGCTATGACCGTGGATTTTGCGGCTTTGGCTGTTGTATCAATGGCTTGGATTGCATCATTAACAGTGTCTTTGCCTGTACCACCGATGTTCGATGTGGTCAGAGTGCCATCTGGATTTACGGCAGCATTGCCACCAATCACTGTTTTAAAGCTATCCGATACGCCGTAAAGCTGACTGCCATTGATCGCATCTTTAGAGTCGCTTGCTACTGTTCCTGCAGTTAAACCTGTGATTTTTCCAGTTGTTGCATCAGCATTAATTGAGCCAACAGTTAATGAACTTGCTGTTACAGA
>NZ_KB849542.1:73257-272042 GCF_000368565.1 Acinetobacter gerneri DSM 14967 = CIP 107464 = MTCC 9824
CCATCAGGATTTGTCGTTGGGGTAACAAGCGTGTTTTTACCTGCAATGACAGTTGATTTTGCGGCTTTGGCCGTTGTATCAATCGCTTGAATTGCATCATTAACATTATCTTTGCCTGTACCGCCAATGTTCGATGTAGTCACAGTGCCATCAGGATTTACGGCAGCATTACCACCGATCACCGTTTTAAAGCTATCCGATACGCCGTAAAGCTGACTGCCATTGATCGCATCTTTAGAGTCGCTTGCTACTGTACCCGCAGTTAAACCTGTAATTTTTCCAGTTGTTGCATCGGCACGGATTGCACCGACGGTGACGGAGTTAAAATCAACATCATCTGCAGTTTCAACTTTATATTCAGTTGAGCCATCAGGATTTGTACTTGGCGTAACAAGGGTATTTTTACCTGCAATCACTGTTGATTTTGCGGCTTTGGCGGTTGTATCAATCGCTTGGATTGCATCATTGACATTGTCTTTACCTGTGCCACCGATGTTGGATGTGGTTACAGTGCCGTCTGGATTTACAGCAGCATTACCACCGATCACCGTTTTAAAGCTATCCGATACGCCATAAAGCTGACTGCCGTTGATTGCATCTTTTGAATCACTTGCTACTGCACCAGCAGTTAAACCTGTGATCTTGCCTGAGCTTGCATCGGCACGGATTGCACCCACTGTGACTGAATTAAAGTCAACATCATCTGCTGTTTCGACTTTATATTCGGTTGAGCCATCAGGATTTGTGGTTGGTGTCACAAGTGTATTTTTACCTGCAATCACTGTTGATTTTGCGGCTTTGGCGGTTGTATCAATGGCTTGGATTGCATCATTGACATTGTCTTTACCTGTGCCACCGATGTTTGATGTAGTCACTGTGCCGTCTGGGTTCACTGCAGCATTACCACCAATCACAGTTTTAAAGCTATCCGATACACCATAAAGCTGACTGCCATTGATCGCATCTTTTGAATCGCTTGCCACTGTACCCGCAGTCAAACCTGTGATTTTACCTGAGCTTGCATCGGCACGGATTGCACCCACTGTGACGGAGTTAAAATCAACATCATCTGCGGTTTCGACTTTGTATTCGGTTGAACCATCTGGGTTTGTGCTTGGCGTTACAAGCGTGTTTTTACCTGCAATGACAGTTGATTTTGCAGCTTTTGCCGTTGTATCAATGGCTTGGATTGCATCATTGACGTTGTCTTTACCTGTGCCACCGATGTTGGATGTAGTTACAGTACCATCAGGATTTACTGCTGCATTACCACCGATCACCGTTTTAAAGCTATCCGATACACCATAAAGCTGACTGCCATTGATCGCATCTTTTGAATCACTTGCTACTGTTCCTGCAGTTAAACCTGTGATCTTGCCTGTAGTTGCGTCAGCATTAATTGAGCCAACAGTTAATGAACTTGCTGTCACAGAGTTGAAATCTACATCATCTGCTGTTTCAACTTTATATTCAGTTGATCCATCTGGATTGGTGCTTGGCGTTACAAGGGTGTTTTTACCTGAAATCACTGTTGATTTTGCGGCTTTGGCCGTTGTATCAATGGCTTGAATCGCATCATTGACATTGTCTTTGCCAGTGCCGCCAATGTTTGATGTAGTTACAGTACCATCAGGATTTACTGCTGCATTACCACCAATCACCGTTTTAAAGCTGTCTGAGACACCATAAAGCTGACTACCGTTGATTGCATCTTTTGAATCGCTTGCCACTGTACCTGCAGTCAAGCCTGTGATCTTGCCTGTGCTTGCATCGGCATTAATTGAACCGACAGTTAATGAACTTGCTGTTACAGAGTTAAAATCAACATCATCTGCTGTTTCGACTTTATATTCGGTTGAACCATCAGGATTTGTGGTTGGCGTAACTAAGGTGTTTTTACCTGCAACCACGGTTGATTTTGCAGCTTTGGCAGTTATATCAATGGCTTGGATTGCATCATTGACATTGTCTTTGCCTGTACCACCAATGTTTGAGGTAGTTACAGTGCCGTCTGGATTCACTGCAGCATTACCACCAATCACAGTTTTAAAGCTGTCTGAGACACCATAAAGCTGACTGCCATTGATCGCATCTTTAGAGTCGCTTGCTACTGTACCAGCAGTTAAACCTGTGATTTTTCCAGTTGTTGCATCGGCAACTATCGTTCCAACCTTTAACCCACTTGCGGTTAAGTTGACATCATTACCAATGGCCACACCATCATTATTTACAAGAGTTTGGCCAACTTTTAAACTACCTGTATCACCAAGATCAACATCTTTAGCCAACGCAATATTGAGATTGCCATTAGCATCAGAATTGACACCAATGTTGCCTGAGGTTAATTCTCCCGTTGCTCCACCCAAAACACTGAGCGTTTCACCGAGATTTTTATGTACAGTTGTCGCATTATCCGCAACATAGTTTGTTCCAGCATTACTCAGACCATTTGTAACTGCAAACAATTGTGAACCATTAACAGCATCTGTACTTGTTGCACTTACATTACCTGCTGCAACATTTATAATTTGGCGCTCGGTTCCTTTACCACCGACACTCACCACACCACTTGCTACTGAACCTTTACCTGCAAAATTTTGATTTAGTCCCGCAATAACCATACCTGTTTCTACGGTTGCTGCTCGGTCAGTCGTCGCATTCCCCAATAACACACTATTATCTTGAGTCGATTTAATCGAGTTACCTACTGCCACTGTATTTTTATTTGCAACATTTGCGCTGGCACCTATGCCAATTGAATTAGCTCCTGCCACATTCGCCTGTCCCCCCATAGCAATCGAATTTGTACCCGTTGCCTTTGTTGCAGATCCAAGTATGCCTGCTCCACCAATAGCAATGGCTGAACTACCTGTTGCTTGCGCACCATTCCCTTGTGATGCTGCACCACCTAAAGCAACACTTCCAGTACCTGATGAAGTTGAATTATTACCTAATGAGACGGAACCTATTCCAGATGAATTACTAAATGAACCGAGTGCTGTTCCGTAACCAAAAGTACCTGTAGTTGCCTTGTATCCTACAGCTACGCTGTAACCGCCCTCAAGTATACTACTATAATTACCCGGCGCATTTGCCATATAGCCAAGTGCTGTTCCGTTATACCCAGCATTACTGTTATAACCTACCGCAACGCCATGTACACCGGCATTATTTGATCCACCGCCACCCGCACCAGAACCGACATTACCACCACCAATCGCAACCCCATATTCACCCGTTACGCTCGAATTGTTACCCAGTGCAACACCCCAATACCCTTCTCCAGTTCCTGCTGTATTTTTTGCATTTACAGAGGCACCACTACCAATTGCAATACCTGATAAAGTTTGTACGTTAGCGTCACTACCAATCGCTATTGAATTGTTGGCACTTGCCGCAATTGCACCATTACCCATTGCAATACCATTTGTCGCACTCGCTGTACTATTCACACCTGCAGCCAATGCATTAGTACCTGTCGCACCATCATTGTTATAATTTGAACCCTGAGTTCCACCATCATTCACACTGTAATAATGCGTTTCTTGCGCCTTAAGTTGAGCTAAATTTACCGCATCTGTATCAGCCTGACCTGCAGCCACATTTTCGATTTTATTAGATGATGCATCCAAACCTTGCGCTGTAACCTTACCAGCAAAAACAGGAGCATCGACAACATCATATTTATACGTTTTGCTTACAGGATCAAATGTGGCTTTGGTATTTTTACCATCAGCCATATTTAAAGTGCTTCCCAAAGGTAGATTTGTTGCTGTGCCACCATTCACAGCAAAATTTAACCCTTTATTGGCTGTCGTTAATGCAGTATCAGCAGTCGTTTTAACGATTCCAATGGCACCATCAATTGTAGAAGATGTGGTTCCACCGATATTTTTTGCAGTCATTTCTCCTGTTCCAGAGTCAATCATTGCACTCGGACCGATAAGATCAGCTAAATTACTTTGTGCAGCATAGAGTTGTGATCCATTTACAGCATCTTTGCTTTGTGCTGTGATTAGACCATCACCAACATTAGCAATATACAATCCTGCCGCATCTATACCAGTAGCAGTAAAGCTTGGACCATTTGTAATGCTCAACCCTTCTGAATTAACTAATGTGTCGCCAACAGCCACACTACCATTTTCTGTTAAATCAATATTTTTATTTAAATTAACTGCAATTTCAGCATTATTATCTGTACCCGTTTGCTGAACAGCTACGTTATTATCACCAGTAAATTTGACTGAGCCACC
The DNA here is from genome assembly GCF_000368565.1 of Acinetobacter gerneri DSM 14967 = CIP 107464 = MTCC 9824. Lineage (GTDB taxonomy): Bacteria > Pseudomonadota > Gammaproteobacteria > Pseudomonadales > Moraxellaceae > Acinetobacter > Acinetobacter gerneri. The sequence goes on from NZ_KB849542.1 coordinate 77,514, forward strand.
AGGTCCAATATTGGCAGGTGTCGTCCCATCAGTCGCTGTCCAACCTGAAGATGCCAATGTTTTCACAGCTTTTAACTGTGCAAGGTTTACAGCATCAGTGTCTTGACTCCCCGCCGCTACGCCTGTGATTTGACGGGTAATATTATTTGCACTGTCTCCAATAGACACAGCACCTGCTGTACTTTTCCAAGTACTAGTCGTATCAGTAGAAGCTGCTGAGGTTTTCGGATCATACCCCGCAGCTCCTGCCGCTGTATTTGATACAGAACTTGCACCTAATGCCACGCCTTTGTCCACAGATACATTTGTAGCATTACCTAGCGCAGTAGTGTTATCTCCCAGAGCAACTGCCGTGTTACCTAGTGCAACAGCGTTGGCACCAAGACCAGCTGCCCCTCGTCCTACAGCAACAGCATTCTCACCTTGAGTAAATGCAAATAAACCAGTTGCTACAGAATTTGTTCCAACAGCATTGGCACTACCGATCGCAATTGCATAATCTGCTGAATTTGAACCATCACCTATTGCAACTGAATTAAATCCAGCACTCGTGTTGTAGCCAACAGCAACCGCATTATCTTTTGCAACACCGTTGGCACCTATTGCTACGCCGCCATTTAAACTAGAATTATTATAACCAATGGCTACACTGCTTCTATTATTAAAATTTTGATTTACAGCAGTATTATTATTTCCAAGTACAACTTCATTACCAATCCCCTTGGTGCTGGAATTACTACCAACAACGATACCTCCAGCCGCTTTTGAATTACTACCAATGGCGATATCACCAGTTGTCGGTCCATTTATTGGTGTTAATACTGTCTCAGCATTTACATTTGAACCTATGGCAACTCCATTTTCACTATTACTAACTGCACCTACACCTGAAGCAATGGCATTTTTACCTGTTGCACCATCATTATTATAATTTGCACCAGTGCTGCCATTATCATTCACACTATAATAGTGAGTTTGTTGTGCCTTAAGTTGCGCCACATTTACAGCATCATTCGGTGCGACACCATTTGCAACATTTGAAATAACTTGATTGCTTGCATCGAAGCCTTGTGCTGTCACTTTCCCAGCAAAATTTGGCGCATCAACTACGCTATATTGATATGATTTTGTTGAAGAATTATAAGTTGCTGTAGTATTTTTCCCATTAGAAAAATCAACCGTTCCACCCAAAGGGATATTACTAGGATTTGCACCATTTGTAGAAAAATTCAAACCTAAATTTGCAGTTTTCAGCGCGTTATCAGCTGTTGTTTTAACAAAGCTGATCGCATCATCAATCGTATTTTGATTTGTTCCTGCAACATTTCGAACAGTAATCTCACCCGTATTAGAATCTATAAGTGCTGATTTACCAATCGCTGTCGCAACATTACTCATCGAATTGTAGAGTTGAGAGCCATTAATTCCGTCTTGACTCGAAGCTGTGACCAGACCATCAGCTAAATTTGCAAGATACAAACCATTTGCATCAAAAACCTCTCTGGACAATGTTGGGCCATTTTCAATATATAAGCCATCACCCGCTATAATCGAAGTACCATTTGAGTCCGTGATAGCCATCTCAGCATGGCTTAATTGCACTGCACTTAAAACTAAAATGCCACCAACAACCGTCACTTTACTGCTTTTTTTTCCAGCTTTAGCGAGTTCGGAGACAACGACCCAAACACCTAAAGCCTTGTTCCATACAATTTTATATACCTTATTCATGGGGGAATTCCTCAAAACATCACTTTTTATTCTGTGATTTAATATAGATTGTTGTGTTAAAGTGTGAACTTGTTATTGTTTTAGGATAGTTTATGTTTATTCTTTGAGCAATTAATATTTGAATAATTATTAAAATATTTTATAGATTAAGTTAACAAATACTTATCTTTTTGAATGGAATAATTAAATAAGAAACTGTGTTGGTGAGTATTTTACGTAGAATAGTCAAATTATTAGGATGACTTTTAATATATTTTTATTATTTTCACATAATTTTTCTAATAATATAAGTAAAAGTATAGATTTAGCTTAAATCTATACTTTTAAATTTTTATTTATAATATTTCAAAGTGGATGAACAGAAGCTATTTTTTCACTAATCATCGCTGCGGTTGCCGCAGACAATGTCCACCCTAGATGACCATGACCTGTATTATAAAAAATACGTTCATTTTTACCTTGCCGTACCACAGGCATCATATTGGGCATCATTGGACGTAACCCCGCCCAAGGCACACAACTTTTAGTTGAAATATTAAAGTTACGATTTGCCCAATCAATCAGAGGTTGGATTCGATCTGCCCGAATATCCCGATTATAGCCATTAAATTCGGCAGTACCTGCTATACGTAAGCGATCTTTACCCAATCGTGAAGTCACAATTTTTGCGCTTTCATCCAACAAGCTCACCCACGGCGCGACATCAACACTGTGTTGATCTAACAGATTGATCGTAATCGAATATCCCTTTACAGGATAAACATTGATTCGTTCACCTAATTGATGCGACAACTGATAACTCCCCACACCACCACAAACCAAGACAGCATCAGCTTGCAGAGTTTCAATTTGCTCTGCATCTGACTGCATGTTCTCTATACTTGCTTGATATTGGATTGAAACTGCGTGCTCTTGTTTTTTTATATCCATCACGTCATAGCCAAATAAATATTTAACGCCTAGACGCTCTGCTACTTTTGCCAATGCCACAGTAAATTTATGAATATCACCCGTTGCATCTTTTGGACAATAAAACCCAGCATAATATTTTCCTGTCAAAGCAGGTTCTATTTGCTTGATCTCATCTGCGCTGACTGCATGACGTTCTAAACCACCACTACACAATAGATCATTGACTTGGGTCGCAATTTTAAAATCATTTTCATTATGGTAAAAATGTAAAATCCCACGTTTTTCCAAATCAAACTGAATATTTTCTTGTTCAGCAATTTGAAATAATCGTTCTCGTGCCAGCAATGCAAGACGCACTGTTTCTCTTGTATTTTCTTGGTAATGCTTAATTTGCCCCAAGAACTCAACCAACCATGCATATTTATGTAAATCAAACGAAGGATTGAGCAATAAAGGTGCATCTTTTCTTGCCATCCACTTAATGCCTTTCAGTACAGTTGATTTTTGATTCCAGACTTCTGCATTACATGCAGACAACTGCCCACCATTGGCAAATGAGGTTTCCATGGCAGGATAAAGATGCCGATCGATGACAGTGACTTGATAACCTTTTTTTATCAACTCATAGGCGGAGGTCACTCCAGTAATCCCAGATCCAACAATCACAATATGACACATAGCACACTCCTTGAAATATGATCTTCCAACGTATGCCCCATCTGTCTCTTGTACCTGAGAGTTTCGATATAAATTTATAAATTTCAAATCTATACCATCCCCTTCGGTGAGCTATTAATCTATAAAAAAACAGCTACTCTCCAGATTTTGGTCATGAATACAGTCCTTTTGCCTGAGAGTTTCCGGGGTCGTTGCTCCTTCGGCGAGTGTTTAGCACTGCTCTCCTGCATTCATTTTGTGTTTTTATTGCACACTCTTTCTCAAATATATCGCTATTTTATGAACAATTGATGATGAACTATGGAGCAATAAATATGCCATCTATTCAACTTCATAAGCCCAAATGCTAAATTTAACGATATTTTCCTAGTTAAGATTTTGAAATATAACGACTTACATCCAAATCATCTGCTTGAATTTTTGGTGTTTGATTTGAGATCAAATCTGCCAATAACTGTGCAGAACCACAAGACATTGTCCAGCCTAGCGTTCCATGCCCTGTATTGGTATATAAATTTGTATATTTGGTTTTACCGACGATCGGTGTGCCATCAGGAGTTGCTGGACGTAAACCTGTCCAAAAATTTGCATTACTCATATCGCTTGCCAATGGGAACAATTGTTGTAAAACCATCAACAACGTCTCCTCACGACCTTGCTCTAATGAATAATCAAATCCAGATATTTCCGCCATACCACCTACACGAATACGTTCATCAAAACGTGTTAAGGCAATTTTATAGGTTTCATCCAAAATAGTTGAAACGGGTGACAATTCTGGATTTGAAATCTGAGTAGTGATCGAATAGCCTTTCAAAGGATAAACTGGCGCTTCGATATCCAATTGATGCAACATTTCATGGCTAAAACTTCCTGTCGCCATCACATAAATATCGCCTTTGACTGTACGACCATCTTTGAGTTTGACCGCAGTTATTTTATCTAGTTGTTTTTCTACACTTTCAATAGTTGAATTAAATAAAAAATTTACGCCTTGCTTGGCAGCGAGCTCCGCCAATTCGGTTGTAAATTTTTGACAATCTCCCGTCTGATCATTGGGAAGTCTTAAGCCTCCAACAAAGTCCACTGTCGCTTGCAATAATGCAGGCTCTGCTTGTATCACCCCTTTTTTATCCAACAGCTCATACGGTACGCCTTCTTCTTTTAATACGGCTATATCTTTCTCAGCAGCATCTAATTGTTGTTGTTTTCTAAAAAGTTGTAGAGTACCCAGTTGTCTTTCATCAAAATGGATCCCTGTTTCTGCACGCAATTCATTCAAACAATCACGGCTATATTCGGACAAGCGCACCATTCGTTCTTTATTGATTTTATAACGGTGAGTATTACACTCAGCCAGCATTTGTACCATCCAATGATACTGATAAAAATCGCCAGTCAATTTGATCGAAAGTGGTGCATGATGTTGAAATAGCCATTTGAATGCTTTTAAAGGCACACCGGGCGCTGCCCACGGTGATGCATAACCTGGAGAAATTTGACCTGCATTGGCAAAACTGGTTTCTAGAGCAACGCCCGGTTGACGGTCAATCACAGTGACTTCATGACCTGCTTTATTGAGATAATATGCTGTAGTCGTTCCAATGACCCCTGCACCCATTACGATTATATGCATAAAGCACCTTCAGTATCTTGAGTTATAAAATGTTCTAGGTTGTTATGACTATGCCGACTGAAAAACAGGGTTCTAATTTTGCTTAAAAATAATTCGATGTTATAAAATTAGCATGAATAATTGATTATTGTAATATCTGTTTTAGCACTTTTTCTTTACACTTAGCACATAAAAATAAGGCTCTAATCAACCTAATTGTTGTCTTTATCTTATTAAATGGACTTTTAGAATCATTTCAGAACTTAAAAGCCCTTATTCGATTAGAATTATTTAAAATAATAAAATCAATAATTCGGTAAATTAATGTGATTGCGACTGTAAAATCAGCTTAGCCAATTGTAAATCATCATAATAGGTTATTTTGATATTATCAGAACGCCCTTGCACAACTTCAACATTTACGCCGACATGCTCCAAAGCACTTGCTTCATCTGTAATCACTACTTGATCAGCCAATGCTTGTTCAATCGCATTTTTCAATATACTTAACGGCGCAATTTGAGGCGTTTGAGCTTGCCATAAAAACTCACGACTCACTGTTTTTTCGATCTTATTTCCAGATAAAACCTGCTTTAAAGTATCACGTACGGGTACAGCCAAAATTACACAACAACTTTTATCCTGTGCAGTTTGCAATAATTGCTGTAAAGACTCAAAACTCACACATGGACGAGCAGCATCATGTACCAAAACCAAATCATTCGGATCGGCGATTTTACTGAGATAATTTAAGGCATTTAAGACAGAATCAACGCGCTCTTTGCCACCCTGACAAAAATGTGCTTTATCTTTGTTTGAAAATGGCAAAGTCTGAGCAAGGTCGTCATCTGCTGAAATCGCCAAAACGTAACCCGCTAACGGCAGATCGTTTAAGCGCTGAACAGTATGTTCGATCACAGTTTTTTCTTGGATCAGTTGGTATTGTTTTAACTCGGTTTTTGAAAAACGACTTCCAGAACCAGCAGCAGGGATCACTGCCCAAATTTTAGTGGGCATCTTCTGTCAGAGCTCCATCACCATCTTCACTTCCAGTATTTTGTTTCAAACTTGGATCAAGATAAATAGGTTTATAATTGGTACTGACGGTACTCATTTGCACAAAAGTTTCATGTGGCTTAATTAGACCTAGATCTAAACGTGCATGCTCTTCAATTGCTTCTGCACCATTTTTCAGATCATAAACTTCAGCCGCTAAAATGCGATTACGCTCTTTCAGCTCAGTATTGACTGCTGCTTCTTGTTTGATTTGATCAAGCAAGGCTTGATGAGGGAAATACCCTCCCTCTCCGTACCAAAAGCTATATTGCAGTGCTGCAACAATAATCAGCGCAACAACCAATATCACTTTACTCGAAGTTGTCTTAAATACTTCTAACATACTATTTTATGTCTAAAATGTCTTATACCCACTAACACGCTAATATACAGCAATTTATATAGGCTAAAAACATCAACCTGCAAAAATATGCAAAACTATACAAAACTTTTATTCGATAAAAAGCTAAAAATTCAAATCATCACTATTTCCACAAAAAAACGATCTAAAACTAAAATTTATTGAAAGATTTGATATCCCAAATCTACTTTTAAAACATAGAAATAAGTGACTATTTTATATACTCAGCAATCTGATATTTTCAGCTCATACACACTTTGCATTTAAAATCCGATATATAAAAAAACGCCCAATGTGAACCATTGGACGTTTAATCAATAAGCTGTACTTATTTTAAAGATATCTAAACATTAAATGATTAGACTCGGTGAATTAATCACCTGTATAACCTTTTAATTTTAAACGCGCAGCATGTAAAAGTGGCTCTGTATAACCAGAAGGCTGTTCGCCACCTTTAAAGATGAGATCATAAGCTGCTTGGTATGCATAGCCATCAAAACCAGGTGCCATTGGCGTATATTCTGGATCATTCGCATTTTGCTCATCCACAATTTTAGCCATACGTTGCATCACTTCTTCAACTTGCTCTTTGCTTACGATACCGTGACGTAACCAGTTTGCAACGTGTTGAGAAGAAATACGAAGTGTTGCACGGTCTTCCATCAAACCAACGTTATTGATATCTGGAACTTTCGAACAACCTACACCCAAGTCAACCCAACGAACCACATAACCCAAGATACCTTGGCAGTTATTTTCAAGTTCTTTGGTTTTTTCTTCTTCAGACCAGTTGGTGTCTTTTGCTAACGGTGGAGTCAACAAATCATCAAGTGGTAATGCTTCAGTTTGCAACAATTCTTGCTGACGTGAAGGTACTGAAACTTTGTGATAGTGAATCGCATGGATCACAGCACCTGTTGGCGATGGAACCCAGGCACAGCTTGCACCTGCTTCAGGATGTTCGATTTTGCTGTTGTACATATCAAGCAACATATCAGGTTTTGGCCACATGCCTTTACCGATTTGCGCTTTACCACGTAAACCTGCTTGTAAACCAACCATAACGTTGCGGTTTTCGTAAGCTGGGAACCAAATTTGCGCTTTAACTTCACCCTTACGAACGAAAGGACCAGCTTCCATAAAGGTATGGATTTCATCACCAGTACGGTCCATGAAACCAGTATTGATGAAAATGGTACGATCTTTCGCTTGAGCAATACAGTTTTTCAAGTTTACAGATGTACGGCGTTCTTCATCCATAATCCCGATTTTTAAAGTTTTTGCAGGTAAACCGAGTGCTTGTTCCGCACGTTCGAACAATTCAACTGCAAATGCAACTTCTTCTGGACCATGCATTTTTGGTTTAACGATATACATAGAACCTTTACGAGAGTTCTTGATTTCGTTTTGACCTTTGATGTCTGCAAATGAAAGCAATGGAGTAATCAATGCATCCATGATGCCTTCATAGATTTCAGCACCATCAACCAAGATCGCAGGGTTAGTCATTAAGTGACCAACATTACGAAGCAACATCAATGAACGACCATGAATTTTTGTTTCACCACCGATCAAGTTTTTATGCGTTAGATCAGGATTAAGTTTACGTGTGATCGTCTTACCATTTTTCTCGATAGACTCTTCAAGCGTACCTTTCATCAAGCCTAACCAGTTACGGTAGCCTTCAACTTTTTCTTCAGCATCAACCGCTGCGATCGAATCTTCCAAATCTTGGATCGTTGTTACAGCAGCTTCCAATGTTAAATCTTTAACACCCGCTGTATCAGTTTGACCAATTGGGCTAGATGCATCAATTTCTATGACTACATGTAGACCATTGTTTTTGAGTACGATTTGAGTCGGTGCAGATGCTTCACCATTGAAACCAACAAATTGAGCTTCATGTTTTAAAGATGTTTTTGCGCCATCTTTTAAAGTCACAACAAGTTTATTTTGCTCAACCACATACGAAGTTACGTCTTTGTGCGAACCTTGTGCAAGTGGGAAAGTTTCGTCTAGGAAGTTTTTAGCAAATTCGATAACTTTTGCGCCACGAACAGGGTTATAGCCCTTACCTTTTTCAGCGCCACCTTCTTCTGAAATGACGTCAAAACCATATAATGCGTCATATAGAGAACCCCAACGTGCATTTGCTGCATTTAAGCAATAACGCGCATTACGCACAGGTACTACAAGTTGTGGACCAGCCAATAATGCAATTTCTTCGTCTACATTTTCAGTGCTGATTTTGAAATCTTCTACTTCTGGTAATAAGTAACCAATTTCTTTAAGGAAAGCTTTGTAAGCTTCTAATTCAAATTTATTGTTGCGGTGCCATTCATCAATTTTAGCCTGAATATCATCACGCTTCGCTAAAAGCGCTTTGTTTTTTGGGCTAAGATCGACAACAACTTGTTCAAAATTCTTCCAGTATGTTTCACTGTCCAAACCTGAACCTGGTAAAGCTTCATTTTCGATAAAATCGTAGAGTTCTTTAGCAATCGCTAACTTGCCTTTTTGAATACGTGCAGTCATTGTCTTTCCTGAATATTGCTACTTTTTATAACAAGAGATTCTTAGTATACCGATTTATACCTTGCTGAATAGTAATATCACGATCCTAAATAGTAAGCATTTTAAATTGAATACATGGTGATATTCCCAAATAAAATACAGATCAAGATATGAACAACATCAACAATTTGAATACTCTTTCCACAGTGTATAAAGTTTTGAAAATGTCGAAATTAGACTTAAGTGAAGAAAGTGCCATTATTTTTGATCATTTTTCATTTTATACAGTTTTATGCCCCTAGTGATTAAGCCATGAATATGCAAAAATGTCGATGATTTATACAAATCGTTAAATATTAAAATCGTAAAGCGGGATGAGTCGCTAAATGCCAAAACAAAAAATTAAAATAGCGATCGTAACGCCAACCTATCAACGTGATTTTTTTCTTGCCCAAACACTGTCCTATATCGAACAACAACAGCAAGCGTGTTTCGAATTGCGTTGGTTTGTCTTAGACGATTCAGCGCAAATTTCAAGCCATGCAATATATTTCCAAGATAAAAAATTTGTCGAATATATGTGGCTCGAAAAAAAATTACCTTTAGGGGAAAAGCGCAATCTTCTCAATCAAATGGCAAAAAATTGGGGCGCTGAAATGATTTGCAGTATGGATGATGATGATTGGTACGGACCAACCTATATTTCTGAAATGTACAATCTATTATTTTCCCAATCCGATTTGTTATTTTCAGGTTCAGCCGAAGACTATTATTATGATCTCGCGCACGATCGTATCTTGCGCATTCCTGCTTTCTATCCTGATTCAAGCTGCAATGGTGTTTTGTGCTACAAAGTTGCGGCACTTGATCAGCACCGTTACCAAGCTACAGCTCAGTTTGCAGAGGAAAGTCATTTTTTAAATCATGCAAAAGTGCTACAACTCCCTGATATCAAAAGTGTTCACTTAGCCTTGGCTCATCCAAGCAATACTGTTTCAAAAAAGAATTTTTGTTCGGAACAATATACAACTCAACTAAGTTTAGATGATTTGCCAATGTTGGAAAAAGACAAAGCATTTTATAGACAGTTGCATTTAGATTTTAACAATCGACAATAAGCCATTTTGCTTATCCATAAAAAAAGAGTGCCATAGCACTCTTTTAAAACTTGAAATTGAAAGTTTTATTCAACTTTCAACTCTTTTTCTTGGATCAGGCGATGTTCTGATTGTAAATAATCATCCGATTGCATTTCGAGTAAACGTGAACGTGTACGCTCAATCTCAAATGCCAATTTTTCGCCTTCATAAATTTCAATAATTGAATCAGCAGAGGTCAATAACAGTTTTACTCCACGATCATAAAACTCATCGACCAAATAAATAAAACGACGCGTTCCTTCAGACAGGTTGTCGTTTAAATGCGGCACATTGCTGACCAGAACAGTATTATAAATATTGGCAATTTCAATAAAGTCCGACGGGCTACGTGGCTTCATACAGAGTTCAGAAAATTCACACCAAAGTACATCTTCGGTATGACCCAATGTTTCGACGATACGATGGTTGATGGTAATCGGTGAACTTGAAACGGTTTGCGTTTGAGTCAATGCTGTAAAACGCTCATTCATCCATGCTTTATTTTCATCATTTAATGGCGTTTTAAATAATTGAGCTTGTTTAAGTACACGTAAACGGTAATCAATCCCTGCATCTACATTTAAAACGACACAGTATTTTTTAACCATTTCAATGGTCGGTATAAAACGATCACGATGGATACCATTTTTATAAAGTCCATCTGGTGCGATATTTGAAGTTGCCACCAAAGTGATCCCACGAGAGAACAGCTTTTGGAACAAATCGCTCAAAATCATCGCATCTGTTACGTTTGAAACGAAAAACTCATCAAAACAAATCACAACAGCGTCTTTGTAGATTTGATCTGCAACGATATCTAGTGGATTACGCTGACCTGAAAGTTTATTCAACTCTTTATGTACATATTGCATAAAGTGATGAAAATGCATACGTGTTTTACGACGAAATGGAATAGATTCGAAAAATTGATCCATCAACCAAGTTTTACCACGACCAACCCCACCCCACATATACACACCACGTGGCGAAGTTTGACGACGAAAACGTCTAAATGCTTTTTTAGAAGCTTTATAGCGGTTGATTAGCTCTTGCCAAACTCGGTCTAACTCACGAACGGCTTGCTCTTGAACAGGATCTGATACAAATTTTCCAGAACTAATCGCCTGTTCATATCGTTCCGCAGGTGAAACTGGAGTAAAAGATGTATTTTGACTTGATTTTAAATCTAACATAGCGCTCGTGTACTTTATTTTTGGCCGATGGAAGTATATCGAATTATCAACATTGGTAAATAACACTTTCGCATATTGCGCAAATTTCACTCATTTATCGACCATATTGCCGTGGGCTTCTGCCAAACCAGCGTTTAAATGCATGGTTAAATGCGGCTGGTTCAGAATAACCGAGCAATTCAGCGATTACTTCGATTGAATATTCTTTATATTCAATCAAACTGAGTGCTTTGTGTTTTATCAATTGTTCACGAATTCGTTTATAACTGGTATTCAATTGTTGCAATTGGTGTCGCAATGTCCTTTCTGGCAAGTTTAATGCCAAAGCGGTTTCTGCCATCGTAGGCATGACTCCATGTTGCAGCTCAAGATAATCATGAACACGCTGAATCAGTGAATGTTTCTCCAATTCTTCATGATTTAGACGTTCAATTTCAGCAATACATTTCGCTTCATAAACACGAAAAGTCATCGCATCAGCTGAAGGAATCTTGATATCTAATACATCTTGATCTAAGCAAAATGCAGCTTGTTCACAGTTGAAATGCAAATCAGCCCCATAATAATCCTGAAACTGCTGATAAACCTCGATAGAGTCAGGACTTGGAAATGGAAGTTCAACTCGTATATCGGGTAAGCTCAAACCTACCATTTTGTAAATATCTTGGATAAATTTAAAAGTCCCAGATATTTCACATTGGGCACGTAACAGCCCCATTTCAGTTGATAAATCGACAGGTCGATAAATCAGTGCAGCTTGTCCTTTGCTTTCGCGTAGCCCAAGTTGCCCAAATAAATGCGTAAGGCTTTGATATTGAATACCACAGTGCAAGGCTTTTTTAACCGTTTCACAGGTCACTAATAACATCAGCATTGGACCGTAACCCGCCAAAGCATAATGTTGTCCAATAAATAATCCCCGCTCAGGCTTCACACCCTCACCGATGACTTTTTGGATATCCCACTCTAAACTTGGATGGATAATCGAACTTGGATCTAATGCATCTGCCTGAATACCAATCTGCTTTAAACGAGTATCAACATCTATACCCGCATTACGCATACCTTGTATTAAGTACATCAAACCCAAAATTGAACGTTTCATGATTGCATATCTTCCTTGATCACCATTTTTTACAGCAAAGTGGCTTTTTTGGAAATTGCCGAATATATCAATTTTTATGTCGCAGAAATCATGTTTCATATACAGAAAAATCGCTAAGCTTAAAAACATGGAAAATCTCTGAGATAAAAACAATGAATCCCAATACAGTAGATCTAAATCAATGTCGTGTAGCCATTATCGGTGCTGGTTTTGGTGGACTTGCGATGGCTATACGCCTACTTCAAAATGGCATAGATGACTTCATCATCTTGGAAAAAGCCAATGAGGTTGGGGGAACATGGCGTGAAAATCAATACCCTGGCGCAGCATGCGACGTACAATCACATATGTATTCGCTTTCATTTGCACCGAAAAAAAACTGGTCTAAACGCTATGCTGAAGCACCCGAAATTTTTTCATATATTCAAGATTTGGTCGAAGAATACGACTTAGACAAATTTATAAAATTCAATCAAGAAGTCATTTCAGCTCAATACGATGAAAAACAAGCGCATTGGCAAATTGAGCTAAAAAGTGGCAAAAGTGTTCAATCCCAATTTTTAGTCTTTGCTTCTGGACCGTTACATGTACCACAAATTCCAAAAATTAAAGGTATTGAGCATTTTAAAGGAGAGATTTTTCACTCCTCCTCATGGAATCATGACTACGATTTAACTGGAAAAAATGTTGCTTCCATCGGCACTGGCGGAAGCGCTATTCAATATATTCCTGAAATCGCACACAAAGTAAAACAGCTTTATGTCTTTCAACGCACTGCCGCATGGGTAATCCCTCGTGATGAACGAGCTTATGGTGCTTTAGACAAAAAATTATTTGCCAAATATGACTGGTTTAGAAAATTACATCGTGCACGCTTATATTGGTCAAATGAATCCCGCGTAGTCCCTATCGTCCAGCCTAAGCTCATGAAATATGCTCAAAAACTCGCAGAGTTTTTTATAAAGCATCAGGTCAAAGATCAAAATATCGCTCAAAAACTTACCCCTGACTTTGTGATGGGCTGTAAACGTATATTGATTTCAAATAAGTATTTCCCAACATTTAACCGAAAAAATGTTGAGCTAATTACAGATGCAATTCAAGAAATCACCGAAGACAGCATCATTACAAAAGACGGTAAAAAACGTGAAATAGATTGTTTAATCTACGGAACAGGCTTTATTACAGATCCACGTATTTATTTGAAAAATTTTAAATGTATCGGACAACATGCAATTGAACTCAATGATGCATGGAAAGATGGTGCTGAGAGCTACTATGGCATCACCACCAAAAACTTTCCAAATTTATTTCAATTGCTTGGTCCAAATACGGTACTTGGACATAATTCGGTTATTTTCATGATCGAATCTCAGGTCGACTATATCCTGCAGCTCATCCAGTTGGTCGAAAAAACCAATACTCAAGCCATTGTTGTCCGTCCTCAAGTTCAAGATGATTTTAATGAGAAAATTCAAGAGAAACTGAAAGGAACTGTATGGCAATCAGGCTGTGTCAGTTGGTATCAACAAGATGGTGGAAAAAACTTTTCACTTTGGCCTACTTATACTTGGAAATATTGGCTAGAAACTCAAAAAGTGAACCCTGCTGACTATCAATTGTTAAGTTTTAGTCAACAAGTTAATGCAGCTTAAATAAATCCTTGCCATAATAAGCAGATGTTTATCATCTGCTTATTTTTATGCAATCTCTTTGGTTGATTACTCAGCTTCTTGTCTGTTTATTTTTAGGTTTCGTATTTGCACGACGTTTGCCAAATTGGCTTGAAAAACTCGCATTTAAGATCCTACCTTACTTTACTTATATTCTTTTGGTTGCAATTGCAGTTGAGTTTTCACAGACACTACACAGCATCGCTCATCCAGAAAAAATCCTGTCCAATGCCTTGATTATTGCAACGATGACGTCTGTAGGCGCATTTTTAGTCTGTTATGCGCTCTTCAAACTGATTGGTGTAAAACCAACTTCTGGTCGAGTTTCTCCAGAGCTACTAGTTAAATCATTGATTAATATTAGTTATGCATTTATTGCACTTGCTGTCGGTTACGGTTTAGCTGAATTTTCAGGATATTTAGGTTACCAATTGCATCTCAGTACTTGGAATCTACTTTTAGTCTTTATGTTCTTAATTGGACTTGATTTAGCTTATTCACCTTTGAATCGCTCTTGGCTTAATTGGAAAATTTTGCTGGTCCCGATCGGCTGCATACTTGGGTCACTGCTAGGAGCTTTTGTATCATTGTATCTCGTGCACGGAATTGGATTCAAAGACTTGATTATGCTGTCACAAGGTTATGGTTTTTATTCAATGACAGGCATCGTTGTATCTGAGCTTAAAAATGCAGAATTGGGCAGTGTTGCATTAATGAACGATTTATTTCGTGAAATTATCGCAATTTTATTTATGTATATCATTGGTTGGCGTTATCCACGTTCCGCAATTTCATCTGCAGCAGCAACAGCCATGGATGTCACCTTGCCAATGGTAAAACAAGCTTGTGGTAATGAGTTTATTCCACATGCGATGGTCAGTGGATTTATTCTTTCTGTGCTTGCACCGATTGCTGTGAGTGTATTGGCTGCGCTTTAGAATATAAAAACTCAGATAAAATATCTTATTATAATCAATGACATATAAAATAATCACACTCACCACAGCGATCATTTCTGTGGTGAGTGTGCAAGTGATCTCGTATTTTTTAGTCAATTAAAATACTCAATCATCCCCTATATTCACTGTTGAAAAAGATAATCAAATTACAATGTCGCTAAAATATCTTTTAAAGTTTGAGTCGGATTTTCAGACTTGGTAATTGGGCGACCAATCACCAAATGTGTTGAACCATCTAGCATGGCTTGTTTTGGAGTCACAATGCGTTTTTGATCATCGGCACTAGATCCTTCAGGACGAATGCCCGGTGTAACCAAAGCGAATTGTTGTCCCAAGTCTTCACGTAACATTTTTGCTTCTTGAGCAGAACAAACCACACCATCTAAGCCACTGTCTTTAGTCAATTTTGCGAGACGTTTTACTTGCTCAAAAGGTTCAATATCTAAACCTAAATCACGTAAATCTTCACGTCCCATTGAAGTCAAAATAGTCACTGCAATCAATTGAGTTTGATAATTTCCTGCTTTTAGACGTTCAACACATGTTTCCATCATTTTACGACCACCAGACGCATGCACATTGACCATCCATACACCTAGATCAGCCGCAGCACAGACGGCTTGAGCCGTTGTATTTGGAATATCATGAAATTTTAAATCAAGAAAAACCTCAAAACCTTGACCATGTAAAGCTTTTACAATGCTTGGTCCTTCATGAGTAAAAAGCTCTTTCCCCACTTTTACGCGACATAAAGCAGGATCTAACTGCTCAGCAATTTTTAATGCATCTAATTGGCTTTTCGCATCTAAGGCAACAATAATACTCAAGAGATATTTCCCAAAAACAAATTTTCGATATTATAAAGGTCTTTATCCACATGACAAAGCCTTGTGACTAACTTATTTAAGATCTTAGATGAGCAATCTCAAAACTGATTTAATTTTGTTCAGAAACTAATATCGCACGTGTACCACTTTCTAGTGCATCGAAAATATGTTCCTGATCAGCAGGATAGCAAATATAATCGCCTGCTTTTAATTCTACTGGATCTTCAATTAAACCGACCCTAGCACTGCCTTGCATCATAATAATATGCTCAACACTACCGATTGGATGTGGCTTTGAACAACGTGCTTCACCCGGTTCAACAGTCAAAATATACAAATCTCGTCGACTGCCCGGCGCACAAGTGGCAAGCAATACAGCTCGATAATGTGCGATTTCTGAATGTATTGAAACACCCTCACCAAAACGAATCACCTGAGTTTTACTTGAACTTTCTTCCATCAATTGCGCAAACGGAATATCCAAAGCCACACATAATGCCCACAAAGTTTCCAAACTTGGATTGCCTTGCCCTGATTCAAGTTGAGATAGCGTTGATTTAGCAATACCCGCCCGACGTGCAAGTTCAGCCAAAGATATCCCTGCTTTTTGCCGTTCTCTGTGCAAGCCTTTCGCTACAATTTCTATTGGAAGTGTCATATTTCACCATATATCGAACATTCGTTTTATTTGACGAACGATTTAATTCTATCTATTATATCGTACGTCCGTTCGATATAGATAAAAAAATGCCCAATAAATTGAACTTAGCATTGATCAAAGCCATCATATTACTCGCAATAGCGACTTTTCTCGTCGGAGTTTCGCTTGGGTCTCTCGCTGCGAGTTATAAATTAGCATTGTGGATTCCAATACTGCTTTCTTTAACTGTACTTGCTGGCGCAGCCGAATTTACCTTTATTGGGATGATCGCTACAGGTAGTCATCCTATTTTTGCAGCACTAACAGGTATCTTGATCAATCTACGCCATTTACCTTTCGGCTTGTCTGTTGATCATTTTATCGAAAAAAACGCACTCAGATTTCTTGCCAGTCATATCTTAAATGATGAAAGTGTCATGTTTGGTCTCAGCCAAAATGATCCTGCAACGCAAAAAACCGCTTACTGGTCTTGCGGCTTAAGCATAGCGATCGCTTGGCCTTTAGGTGTCTTTTTAGGATATTTATTAGGGCAAAATATACCCAATATTTATGCCTTTGGGATAGATGCAGCATTTCCTGCGATCCTTTTTGCCTTGATCTTAGCTTTACTCAAAAATAAAACCAGTAGAAATCGGGCATTGCTCGGCGCTGCATTTTCAGTCCTTACGATTCCATTACTTCCAACTGGTCTACCTGTTCTTATTTCTCTATTTGCATTATTTTTTTGGAAGCACTCGACATGATCAATCAGCAACTTATTCTCATAGGCATCTTATTGCTTGCAGGGGGAACATATATGATTCGGTATTCTGGATTTTATTTAGCAGATCGTTTTAGTTTCAGCTCAAATCAAAAACAAATGTTTTCTGATGCTGCTTGCGTATTACTATTCTCACTTGCAGTGCTCAGTACCTTTTTTAATGAATCAACGTTTAGTGGCAGTAGCAAAATTATAGGGGTAATGGTTGCACTCATCTTCGCTTGGAAAAAATATTCTTTAATCGTCGTCATAATAGTTGCCGTCATTTTAACAGCCCTATTTCGCTATATAGGTTTGTCCTAAAATGGCCCTTTTACAAATAAAGGGCTATTAAAAACTCTGAATGAGCATACCGAATACTGACAAAAATTAATTTTTTTAGAACATTTCAGAATTCTTTTTCTCATGTTGAGAGAATCAAACCACATTGAATAAAAATAGTCTAAGCTATTATAAATAAAAATTAAACTAGCCTTGAAATATGGCTTATATCATTTTCAAAGATTATTATTTTCATTAAAATGCTAAACAATTACTTACCATTCTTTAAAATAATTTAACAATAAATACATTAGTATGTTTTTACTTCATCAAATAAAAACATATACAGAATGCCAATTTATAAATTATCAAAGTCAAAACAAATCACTCTTGTTATCTTTTCCGTGTTGATCATTTTCATTTTGATCTACATTTTCAAAGATAACTCAAAAAATGTATCACAAAATACAAGCGCTGCCCCGCCAGCTTCGCAAACTCAAAAAAACAGCACAACAGATCAGGAGGTTAACCCGAAAAACGTATCTAATAATACAAATGCTCAACAACAATCAGATCATCCATCTGAGCAAGAAACATTGTATGACACCAAAAGTGACTTAACAATCCAACCTATTGATCCAGAAAAAGATCCTGGTAATCAAAGCAATTAGAGCAAATACCTATGAACAAAAATATCTTTATACCTCTTATTCTAGGAAGCTGCGTCATCACCACAGTTTCCGCAGCGAATATCACACCTGCTGCAGCTGAAAAACGTTTAAACACGGCAGCAGTAGATAAAGTCAATAAAGCACGTATCAATTTAAAATCATTAGTTCAAAACGACTCAAATGATCTCATTGTTGAATACAATATAGATACAGGTCCTTCTACGACTAGTGCAGAAAAAAGAAGCGCTATAGCCTCTGATAAACAAACGATCCGAAGAAATCATCTTCAATCCAAAGGCATTACAATATTGCGAGATTATAATAGCTTACCAATAACGACGTATCGAATTAATGATCGTGAGGCCTTAGTTGAATTACTCAATGACCCCAACATAAAAGCAGTCTATCCAAATCGTATCAACAAAGCTTTTGCTACAGATAATTTAAACCTTATCAATCAACCACAAACTGCTGCCAAAAAGTTTACTGGTGAAGGAACGAGTGTCGTCATCGCTGACACAGGCGTAGACTATCGACATTCGGATTTTGGTAATTGTACTGCTGTAAATACGCCCGCTTCTACATGTCGAGTCATTCAAGCATTTGATACTGCAACTGATGATCACCAATTGGATGATAATGGGCATGGTACCAATGTTGCAGGTATCGTTGCACAAGTCGCTCCCAAAACAAAAATCATTGGAATCGATGTATTTAGTAGCTCGGGAGGAGCATATGATAGTGACATTTTAGCTGCAATCAATTGGACTTCAAATAACGCGAAAACATATAACATTAAAGCAATTAACTTAAGTTTAGGCGTTTCTGATGAATACTCAGATGAATGTACACAAAGTAGTTATTCAACAGCATTTCAAAATTTGAGGAATAACAATGTTGTACCTGTCGTAGCCAGTGGAAATGACCAATTTACCAATGGCGTTGCTTACCCAGCTTGTAGCAAAGGTGCTGTTCGAGTAGGCGCTGTATATGCGGGTAATTATAGTGGCTTAACATGGGGTTCATTTAAGCAGTGTACTGACCGCGCTCCTGCACCAGATCAAGTGACTTGCTTCAGCAATAGTGGCAAACTTCTAACCTTACTTGCACCAGGAGCACTTATTACAGCAGGTGGTACTACTCAAGGAGGTACATCTCAAGCCACACCACATGTTGCAGGTGCTATTGCAATTCTACGTGCAAATAATGTCGTACCAGCAGAAACGATTGATCAAACCATCCAACGTCTGCAAACAACTGGTAAACCAATTCGAGATCCTCGCAACGGAATTGTTACCTCGCGAATTGACTTACTTGCAGCCACCAATAGTTTGAATATCAAATGATGTAGCGACATAAAGAATAAGCTCATTGAGCTTATTCTTTATCCAAAAATTTAGGCTTCAAGCCTTTTAGTAATAATAATAATAAGTGATCAAGTTAAATCTTTACTCCCCCTTCAAATCGTAAATCTGAATAATCTAAACTCGCTAATACCATTATAGAACCTTAAATAAAAACAATTCTTCTGATGATTTTCGTCTTCAACCCATCAAACTCAATATAAAAAAATAGCCCTTTATCAATAAAGGGCTATTTTGAATCTCGATCAGCTATGAATTATAACGGACGCTGATTTTGATCTTCAGGATGAATATCAAGCACCGTTTTTTCATGTCGGCTAGTTGCAGCAGCTTCTGCAGCAGCAAGTTGAGCAGACTGAATTTGTTCTTTACGTAACCGATCAATGTCTTTACGTAAGCGCTTTACTTCCCAGTTGTTTTGGAAAACGCGGAACACTTGCACACCAAGGAGCAAACCGACCACGATCCCAATCGCTAAGGTGAGTAACACTAACAAACCTAAACGCATTGCTGGTACAGTAGTAAATAACAGATCAACTTGTACTTCAGCGCTATTTTGTAGCACTAAAGCCAGTGCATAACCAAATATAACGATTAAAAGAACAACTAAGAAATAACGCATAAAGACTCCGTAAGAATTTTTATTTTCCTGCAGTTTCGTTTACTGCATCACGAAGCGCTTTCCCTGGTTTAAAATGCGGAACTGCTTTAGCAGCAACATCCACAGATTTACCTGTTTTAGGATTACGGCCTAAACGTGGTTCACGATGATGTAGCGCAAAGCTACCAAAACCACGAATTTCAATACGGCTGTCACTTGATAATGATTCGATCATTTGATCGATCATAATTTTTACAGCTTCTTCTACCAATGGTTCTGCTAAATGAGGGTTTTTTAAAGAAATACGCTCAATTAAGTCAGATTTGTTAAGTGCTTCTGTAGTCATCTATGACCTCGTTAATTATCATACTACTTAGGTATAACTAGAATAATAACCTGTTTAAATACAAAACGGTAGCGTAATAAGTAAATACTACGCTACCGTTTACAGTATTTGTGTAAATAAATTGATTAACTTACATTAACAATACAATTTACACAGACCTGATTAGTTGCCCATTTGAGCTTTAATCAAGTCACCAATAGTCTTAGGACCATTGTCTTGAGAGTTAGAAGTTTGACGCAAGTTAGCTACAGCTTCTTTCTCTTCAGCTTCGTCTTTCGCTTTGATAGACAAGTTGATTGTACGAGATTTACGATCAACATTGATGATCTTAGCTTCAACTTCTTGACCAACTTCTAAGAATTTAGTTGCATCTTCAACGCGGTCACGGTTGATTTCAGAAGCTTTCAATTGAGCTTCAACTTCGTCAGCTAACTTAACAGTTGCGCCTTTAGCGTCAACAGCAGTTACAGTACCTTTAACAAGAGCACCGCGTTCGTTAGCAGCTAAGAAATCGTTGAATGGATCGCTGTTCAATTGTTTGATACCAAGGCTGATACGGTTGCCTTCAGCATCTACAGACAAGATAACAGCTTCAACTGTGTCACCTTTCTTGTAACGACGGATAGCTTCTTCGCCTTGTTCGTTCCAAGAAATATCAGACAAGTGAACTAAACCATCAATTCCGCCTGGTAAACCGATAAAGATACCAAAGTCAGTGATTGATTTAATTGTGCCAGATACTTTTTCGCCTTTTTCATGGTTTTTAGAAAACTCTTCCCATGGGTTAGCACGAGTTTGTTTAATACCAAGAGAAATACGACGACGTTCTTCATCAACTTCAAGAACCATAACATCAACTTCGTCACCGATCTGAACAACTTTAGATGGGTGGATGTTTTTGTTAGTGTGGTCCATTTCTGAAACGTGTACTAAGCCTTCAACGCCTTCAGCGATTTCAGCAAAACAACCGTAGTCAGTTAAGTTAGTCACACGTGCTTTAACGATAGAACCTTTAGGATAACGGCTCATGATCGCTAACCATGGATCTTCGCCTAATTGTTTAAGGCCTAAAGATACGCGGTTACGTTCACGGTCAAATTTAAGTACTTTAACAGTAACTTCTTGACCCACTTCAACAACTTCTGAAGGGTGTTTGATGCGTTTCCAAGCCATATCTGTGATATGTAGAAGACCGTCAATACCACCAAGGTCAACGAATGCACCGTAATCAGTAAGGTTCTTAATAGTACCTGTAACTGTTTGACCTTCTTCAAGTTGAGAAAGCAATGCTTCACGGTCAGCTGAAGATTCAGCTTCCATAACAGCACGGCGAGATACAACAACGTTGTTACGTTTTGCATCTAATTTGATAACTTTAAATTCTAACTCTTTACCTTCAAGGTGAGTAGTGTCACGGATAGGACGAGTGTCTACCAATGAACCAGGCAAGAACGCGCGAACTGGACCGATGTCAACAGTGAAACCACCTTTAACTTTACCAGAGATAACACCAGTAACGATTTCACCATCTTCAAAGATTTTTTCAAGTTTAGTCCAAGTTTCAGCACGTTTAGCTTTTTCACGTGATAAAACTGTTTGACCCATACCGTTGTCAAGCGCTTCAACAACAACGTCTACAGTGTCACCAACATTAACTTCAAGTTCACGTTGGTCGTTTAAGAATTCAGAACGTGCTACAACGCCTTCAGATTTAAGGCCTGTATCAACAGTTACCCAGTCAGAATCGATGCTAACAACAACACCTTGGATGACTGCACCCTTTTCTACGTTGAGGTTTAATTCGCTTTCTTCAAAGAGGGCTGCAAAAGATTCGGTCATGATATACCTAGTAAAGTCAGCGGTCTTGGATCAGACAAGGCCGGTTTAGTTAAGTTTTCACATAGTCCATAAGAACTGATCAAGCTATGCTTCCACTAATATCTGTTATTTAGCTAACATTTTGTCGGCGTAATTCACCATTAAATTGAAGACTTCCTCAATAGATAATGTAGAACTATCAATAATATAGGCGTCTTCAGCAGGCTTCAAAGGAGCTACGGTTCGTTCCATATCTCGCTTATCACGAGCCTGTATGTTAGCTAAAATGTCGCTTATTTTAGCATCCAAACCCATGCCCTGCAACTGTTTTACACGGCGCGATGCTCGTGATTCAGCCGATGCAGTCAGGTAAATTTTAGCCTTTGCTTGTGGAAAAATAGAAGTGGCCATATCACGACCATCAGCGACCAAGCCCGGCTCGCTCGCAAATGCATGTTGACGATCAACTAAAGCCGCGCGTAATGCAGGAATCGCAGCCACTTTAGATGCATATTCACCGACTTGTTCAGTACGAATGGTTTGACTCACATCTTCGCCATCCAGTAAGACCTGAGTGCCCTGCTCCGTACTGACAAATTTGATGTCTAAATTTGTTGCAATTTTTACACTTTGTTGCAAAGCATTTTCATCATCTAATTTTTCTAATAACGCATTTTTAAACAATGACAACCCAAGTAAACGATATAACGCACCCGAATCCAATAAATGAAAGCCATAATGCGCTGCGAGTTTTGCTGCAAGTGTGCCCTTACCAGAACCACTTGGCCCATCAATAGTGATAATTTGAGTTGTCATTCAAGATCCTGTTAGACAGATTTAGCTAATTTGGAAAATCCTAGTGTAATCGCTAGCTTGAGCTGTGCAAGTATTATTTTGCTGATAAAGGGTGCACGTGCTTGCAATTCAATCGTATAAGTCACCAACGTTTTATTTGGTGCAAGTGATTGAAATTCTATCACCCCGAGGTGATGCTTAATCAAAGGATTTTTAATCAATTTATATTCAATACGTTGATTCGGTTCGAGCAGTGTAATTTGTTCTTGAATCGGTTTAACTGGTCCAAAACCCATACGACGAATTGAACCTAAACCATCAGGGCGCTCTGGATCAGCAGAATCTTTGACACGGACCACTTGGATCGGTGCAAATGCGATATTGTAAGTTGCATGTTTAGACAATAAATCAAACACTTGCTCTACAGGTGCATTAAACTCTTTTTTTACTTGGATTGAATTCATTTTTATCGCTTCCAGATTTGTTTATATTTGACAATTTCAATTGTCATGATTCGTGTTTATTCTAAATTATTTATCTGGATCATTTAAGCTTTTTTGTCGTACACGTTCAGCTTTTTTTTGTTCTCTGCGATTTTTAAAAAATTCAGAAAGTTGACTCGAACATTCAGCCTGCATACAACCTTGTTCAAAATCAAACTTGTGATTGTAATAACCATTTTCCAACAATTGCCTAGCACTCATCAAAGAGCCTGCTTTAGGTTCTGTAGCTGCAAATACAACACGATGAATCCGCGCATGAATCAAAGCCCCTACACACATCGTGCAAGGTTCAAGTGTCACATAAAGTGTGGCATCTACTGGTAGGCGATAGTTTTCGATTTTCTCACAAGCATTTCGGATCGCAATAATTTCAGCATGTGCGGTCGGATCATGTGAGCAAATCGGCGCATTGTGACCTATACCAATCACTTTACCTTCACTTACGATCACAGCACCTACAGGTATTTCACCTATAGAAGCAGAAAATGCAGCTTGCTCATAGGCAAGCTGCATCCATTTTTGGTCTTCAAGTTGATCAATATCAGACATGTTCAGTGCTTAGATCACACCATATTGTTTCAACAAAGCATTCCAACTTTCATTATCTGTCACAGGAGGATGATCACCTAAAATGCCTTTAAGCGACATATCTGCTGTTTTTTTCCATTCTGGAGATAAATCTTTGTCTACCAAGCGTGCACGCACACCTTCAACAAAATCAGGATGCGCTATTTTCCAACTAGAAATCTGAGTTTCGAGTGCAAAAACTTCATTCCAAGAATGCACTTGTCTGCCCCATTGCCATAGCAACCAAGTAATTGCAGCAGTCGCAGGAGAACCTTTTTGCAAGTTTTCACTGGCTTGACGCAACCAATCACTACGTGCATCACTCAGACCAATGATTGCTTCATAATCGTGCTCAAAATTGGCACCACGACTCACACTATGAATCACATCCAATGAGTTTTGTAATGGACCTGGTGCAACAGGACGATGCAGACTATTTAAAGTATCATCTAGCGCACGGAAGTCACCCGCTGGATAATGATCCCAGTCGATATTCAATAATTTTTGCAAAACTACATCACGTTGAGTATCACAAACATGGGTAGCCCAGCCGATACTATAAGCACCTGCCGCTGTCATAATTGAGCCTGTTAGACCTGTAAATAGACCAATTGGTCCACGATCTGCAAGGAAACGTGTTGCACCAACATCTGGATACAAACCGATATTGATTTCAGGCATTGCTAAACGTGAATATGGTGTCACCAATCTAAATGGTGCAGCCATAAATAAGCCTAAACCACCACCCATGACATAGCCTTCACCCCATACGACGATCGGCTTAGCATAATTGTGCAATAACAAATCTAGTGCATATTCTTGTTCAAAGAATTTGTTGGCTGCTTCTGATTCATTATTGATCACCAATTGGCGCAATTTACGCACGTCCCCACCAGCACAGAAAGCTTTAGGAGTTGTTGAATCAAACCAAATTGCTTTGATTGAGTCATCATGATGATAATCTTCAAACAATTTAAGTAATGCAGTGACAATAGACTCATCTAATGCATGCAATGATTTTGGTCGATTTAAACGAACGATACGCCATCCATTTGAAGCGGTTTCAACTATTAAATCAGGATGATAAAGATTTGAATCGGGAGAATTTGTCATGCGTCCAGCTGCCAGTCAATTGGCTCTATGCCATTTTGTTTCAGATAATTATTGCTTTTCGAAAACACTTTACAACCAAAAAAACCACCACGGTTTGCAGATAAAGGCGATGGGTGTGCTGCCTTTAAAACCAAATGTTTTTCTTGATTGATGCGTTGTCCTTTGCGCTGCGCATAAGCACCCCAAAGAATAAAGACAACATGCTCACGTTGTTCATTTAACACATCAATTACATTGTCAGTAAAATCTTCCCAACCTTGTTTTTGATGTGATGTAGGTTGTCCAGCCTCCACAGTTAACACACTGTTGAGTAATAAAACACCTTGTTCAGCCCATTTACTTAAGTCGCCATGACTTGGTGTATCAATGCCTAAATCGGTACGTAATTCGTGGTAAATATTACGCAAAGAAGGAGGTAAAGTAACACCCTTTTGGACAGAAAAGCTTAATCCATGTGCTTGATTGGGTCCATGATATGGATCTTGACCCAAAATTACAACCTTAACCTGATTGAGTGGAGTAGTATTTAATGCATTAAAAATTAAAGAATTTGGCGGATAAATCACTTTATTTGCCTGTATTTCTTCACGTAAAAAATGCCCTAATTGTTGCATTTTCGGACTGAGCAAAAACTCAGCCAAATTTGCCTTCCAACTATCATCCAACCGAACCTGATTTAACTTTTGTTGTTCTTGTTCAGTCAACTGCATTACGACAACATCCTAAATTTTTTTAAAAATGATTAATTAAAGCTTAACTTGCAAAGTCACTTCTGGATTTTGAAACTTCATTCCTTGTAGCAATTTGGCATACATTTCATGATCTGCCCATTCAGCTTGAATCTGATCAGAGAAAATGATGTCTTGTAGGCTCAATACCCCCATTTGTTCATTTTCAATATCTTCACGGAAGCTTTGTGCATAGCCTGTATCTGTTTCATGAACAATCACAGAATAAACCTCTACATCACCTTCCCCATTTTGGGTGATGGTTGATTTCAGCACTTGATCTGCCAAATAAAAAAACACACGCGAAAACTGTTCAGCTGATGGCGATACAGGTAAAGCCACCCATCTTGCACTAAACGTTTTACATGCACGAATGTATTCTGGATCATCATTTTGCCAAAAGCAGATTGCATGATCAAAACTATCATAAATGTCTTTAATCACGCCTTTAAGCAGTCCAAAGTCATATACCATTTGACCATGATCTAACTTCGAAGCCTTAAGCAATAATTCTACTTTGTAGCTATGCCCATGAATGGAACGCTTACAACGATCCGAAGTACAGTTTCGTACAATATGTGCATTTTCAAACTTAAATAACTTACGTATTAACATGCGCCAAAAAATATCAACAATTTGCTAAGAAACTTGATTATAAAACAAAATCCTCATGTTGAGGATAGATTTTAACGTTCATGACAATTAGCAAAAGGTATCAATCTGTGTATCTGGCTTTTCAGTCAAAAAAAACATGGATCAAAATGGGGCTAAACTTCGTGTATAAACATAGACTTGTTTATTGTTACGGTATAAATAACTTGAAAATTGACGTTTTCTATTGTTTAAAACAACTTCTGTTTGTGCTTTGAAATAGTTGCTTTTTACATCAAATAAGCGATTGGCTATATCTTTAGACGACTGTTCTAGGTTAGAAAATGGTGCTGTTGCTAACAATTCAGGGGCAGTATTGAAATGTTCTAGCTTAGCTAATTTCTCTTCTAAAAGGCTATTGACCGCATTTACATCAACATTTGGATCAATACTGGCGAGCACCAAAGCAGGAGCCGTATTGATATTTATTTTAGAGTTAATATCTGGTGAAGCCGTTACATAAGCTTCGATTAATTTGTATTTATTTCCTTCAAAACCACGCACCAATTTAAGCTCTTCAACACTTCTAAACTTACTGTTTGGTGTCAGATAAGGTTTGGTTAAACCTTGATAATAACTACTTTCTGCCCCCATAGAACCCACTGTTGCATCGTCTGGATCTTGCCAATCGATCACGGCTTGAGAAAGTTCTGCTGGCAAGCCAACTCGTTGTAAAAGCTTTTCAAAATAAGCTTTAGCAACGTCATTTGGCGTACCATCACTTTTCAACAAACTATTGAGATTGAATTTACCAGATTCATCCACGATCAGACCAGAGATCGTTCCACCATCAACAGGAAATGGTGGCATCGGTTTTGCCCATGTTTCTTGTAAATCATCAACATTTGGTGCATTTTGGCTGTCTTGGATCAACAACTCAGAAAAAAATGCTTCAGCACTTTTTGCATAAAGCAGCGATTGATTTTGTCGAATCAAATAAGCCGTATCTTCAGTCGTACTCATCTGCCGCTTAGCAATTGTGGCTGCAAGAATGGTTGCCAAAGCCACCATGATTAGGATCGTAATCAATGCGACACCACGTTGCTGTTTCATGTCAAAATCCTAATCTGTTGCATCTTTTTGCCACCTCAAGAATCAGTCTTTGGTGTGGATGTACTACTTTCACTATCCGCTGGATTTAATTTTTTCAAGAAATCAGTATTCAGCAAGCTAAAAATCCACTCATACTCGACATTGTCGATACTAAAACGGATGCGCAATCCCTTTGGTAAAGTCTGCAAAAGCTGTTTGTTATTAAAATCTATCGTAGGGTCAGGCCATTGAGTCATTTCATCAGGGTTGAGCACTGTCACTTGATACTGATCCACATGATTTAGTAAGACACTTGATTTGGGTTGGACTGAGTTTGAAATGTTTAAGTTCTCATATTTCAGTCGATAGAGTTTTTTTGCCTGTGCATCATAGCGATATTCGATACGTTCATAAGGTGATAACCCTTGCTGTAATGGATCGCTTACCCCTGCTTTGCTCATCACTAAACGCGGATTATCAGTATTATTACTCAGTGATAATGCCGGCTCAAGCTGCCCCCCCACATTGGCCGTCAATGGGATAATTTGCAAAGTATCACGTTGTACTTGCTGATATGCGCTCTGCAATTCTCCTAACTTTTGCTCTTTTACGACATTTCGTTCTTTAACTTTGATCAAATAGTCAAAAACTTTCCAACCAAGTGCAGTTAAAATTGCAAAAATCGCAATAGCAACCAAGACCTCAACCAAAGTAAAGGCTGCTTGCTTATGTGCAGGCTTTCTCATGATGTACCTGCCTGCTGACTATGGATATAGAACACTAGATCCGTCACACCATTGACGACTTTTGCCGTATCTTTATCATATAAACTAATTTGAATTGAAACCCGCTGTACATTTGGGCTAATAGTCGATTCGGCTTTTTTATCTATTTGCCAAGTTTCACCTTGTGAGGTGACTTGCTTTGATTCAGTACCCGTGAGCCATTCCCGATTGATCTCCATACGATGGATTTCATTCATCGCCACAAATTGCCCTTTGGTTTTTAAAATTGAATTTGCAGTTGCTTTCGTATACTGCATTGCCACTTTACTGAACGCCAAAGCTGCAACCGCAAAGATAGCCAAGGCAACGATGACTTCGATCAGGGTAAATCCACGACTAGTTTTGCTCATCGACCTTACCCATATAATCTACGTTGATTGGATCACCAACAGGTTTTTGATCATAATAAATTTGGATCCGTACAGGTTTTGCCTCACCATTGCCATACCAAATTAAGCTCGGTGCATTTGCACCCGTCAAATCTGTATTATTTGAATTTTGCAATGAATGATCACTCGCTTCGACCATAAAAGTCACTTTATTTGGCAAAGTTCGCGGTTCATAATCACTCACGGCTTTCCATTTATTTTGTTGAATTACTTGAATATTATTGTTTTTATCAACGACTGATGGCTTATATTCAACCACTGCATATTGAAATGGCGCAACATCCGTCGCATTTTGCACACCTAAGGCATATATACGAGATTGATCATTGGCTTCACGGTTAATCTTACGTAAATCAAGGATCAAAAGCTCTCGTGCTTGCATCGCTTTACGCTGGTTTATCCCTTCAATATTGAGAATAACCAAAGATGCCGTAATGCTCATAATCACAATAACCACCATCACTTCAACCAAAGTAAATCCAGCTTGAGATGATGATGGTCTATTCATAATGAACCTTTAAGCAAACTGTTCTGATTCAATATTATGTTTTGGCATAGCCAAAGCTTGATCAATCAATGCAACACGTAAGGTGTCACGATTTTCCAGATAACGCTGATAAAAACTAGAATTTAAAATCGCAGCGCCGCCATGGGTGATAGACCAAATCGAAGCCAAATAATCTCGAACCGTCATTTCACTTTGAATGGATTCAAGGTATTGCTCAGTCATACGAATGATAATGCGCAATCTCGCCTTACGAACTTGGTACAACTCTTTAAAAAGTTGATGTATTCCCTGACCTGTCGTAGACAACCTTTCTTCAATCTGGTGAAACAACACCGTACGTTCTGGATGATGCAAATGGTGCAACATAAAGAAAGCTAAATGTTCAGGAAAACCTTTTTCTTCATCTCTGACCATTTCGAGTAGCATATTTTCATTGCGGATAATGAGCAGCATATACAGCTCATCTTTACTCTGAAAATGCTTATAAAGGGTCCCTTTCGCCAGATCAAGCTCTGCCGCAAGAGCGTCCAAGGTCATCCCTGACTCACCGTTTTCTAAAAGTAGCTGTTCTGCTATTTGAAATATTAATACTTCTCTTGCTCGGAACTGAGCTTGACGATCCATCTTCACCCTATCACTCTCTTTTTCTCGTATGCTCTTCAAAAATTTTTACTTCATTTTTAGGAGATTATCAAAGTTTTGTGAAGTAATTAATGCCATCTCCTCTAATGACTTATGATATACATCACTCAAGGCTTTGGCTACATAAGGAACATATTTTGGTTCATTTGTTTTACCACGATAAGGGACAGGAGCCAAATATGGGCTATCTGTTTCAATCAATACACGATCAAGTGGTACTTGTTTGGCAACATCTCGTAAATCTTGTGCATTTTTAAATGACACAATACCCGAAAAAGAAATGTAATAACCGCAATCGAGAACTGCTTTTGCAGTTTCCCAATCTTCCGTAAAGCAATGCAAAATCCCGTGTGTTGAATTTTCTGCACGAATAATTTCAACCGTGTCCTGTTTGGCAGAACGGGTATGCACGACAACAGGTTTTTTTAAAATTTGTGATGCCTGAATATGTCGAGCAAAACATTGTTTCTGTTCTGCGATAAAATCTGTGCTATGGAAATAATCCAAGCCTGTTTCACCGATCGCCCAAGCTTTCTCAGCACGACCTTTTTCAACTAAATATTCAACTGTTGCTTGAGCCATCACGTCTGGATCTTCACACGGATGAACACCAACGCTATAACCAACGTCGCTATTCTCACTTGCAATCTTGGCAAGTTTTGCATGATCAGCCATATCGACTGAAATACCCATAAATCTTGAAACCCCTGCTTGACGTGCCGCATCAAGTGCAAGGTTTAAGTCACCTGCATAAGGTTCCAAGTCCAACATGGTTAAATGACAATGCGTATCAACAAACAAAATATTTTCCTAAACAAGCTTTGCAAAGTCACATTGTAAAGCTTAGACAATCTAAAGACATACTACCTGCAAGCAATTTTTCTGCTTCATTTTTGTAATAGTTGCCTTTTTCACCAGACAATTGCATTGCAAATCCCTGTGGCTTATCACCCATTTGCTTATACGAAATCCAAACTACTTTGCCAGTCAATGGGATTTTTTGAGACTGTCCAGGTAAATTGGCCAGTACAAAAACCTCATCACCAAGACTCACTTTTTTATCTGTGCAAACAAATAGACCACCACCAGATATAGCAGGCATATAACAGGCTTGCAGGGTTTTACGATCAGGGATACTGATCTGGATTACTCCGCTTTTTGCCATCATGATTATTCTCCCCAAGTATGTAATAAATATTAAAATTCAAAAAAAATAGTAAGGTATTTTAAAATTTTCAAATAAAACTCAAGCAATTTTCCATATAAAGTATGCTCGATCTACCCCAAAAGACTGTTTATTCATGGCACACTAAATTGTATGCTCAGCATAAATCAGCATAGCAAATCACAGTTCATGTATATTTAAAGATGAAAATCTCACTAGAGTTTGCTTGTGCTAAAGACCAAGAGGCAAGTATAAAGAAGAATCTACTCAAACGCGATGCTAAGCAAAATTAACATTGTATATCTTGTACTAGACAGGTTATTACCAACTACAAAAGGAATATTTTTTGTACTGCAACATTTAAAATATTGTTGTATTTCTAAAGAAACAAAAAAGGGATTTAATTTTTTAAAATATTTATAGTTTATTTTTCAGGCAGAGTAATGCTCTGTTTTAGGATGTTGTAATGAATAGAATTATTATTGATAAAAATGATGCATTTTATAAATCTAACATACAAATCATTTATCTTACATTGATATTCGCCTGTATAGGCAATATTTTATTTTACGTGACAGAAGAAGATATTTTTTGCTCTATTTATGCAGCATTCATGACCTTATTTATGTTTGGTTTTAGCTATTTTATAAAAAGTGCTTTCTCATACTCCTTATATATATTTTCACTTTATTTGTATTTTATTTTTCTATCGATTGGATTTCAAATTTATTATTCTTCAAAATACATTGGTTCTTATACATTTATTTTTATATTCTATTTAATTTTACTTTTCCTTGTGTTTTTAGATTATTTAACACTCAAGCGTAAAGGCTTGTTCAACCGAATTTTCACTAGCTTTGATAAAAGTATTGTTCATGTTGTGGATGTCTTTGGGGAAAGAACAAGTTATTTAAAAATATCAAAAGCTCGAGAGAACAAGCATGAAATTAAAATTTCTGAAGGAAATATATTTTTTACAATTATTCTTGCGTCAGTTTTATTAATTTCATTCATACTCGCACCATTTGTAAAGAATGTACCAGTCATTGCAGGGTATTTTGTCTCCAAACTTGATACGCCAATTGAGCTTGATATAATATTTATATGTACCTTACTATTAAATTTTATATTTTTTAAATTCATATATATAGGCTATAGTTCAGTTCTGTACTTTTATAAAAAATAGTATTTTTTGTATATAAATGATCACTACGTTATAAAGCTATAATCTAACCAAGTTTGACTTACAAAATATCAAATTTAATCTAAGCAATGTGATAACAAAAGATGAGTTATGAACAACCACAGGTCTTTTCATATTTAAAGGAAAGCTAAAATAAAACGCATTGCTAAATAAATAACCATAAATTCATTATTAAGCTAAGAATGAATGTGCCTATAAAATCACACAATATTAACAATTCATCATTTGAATAAAAAGCTGATCTACAACCAGATTGGTTTGTACATTTTGTTCAACTTGTAGTTTGGATTGTTGCAACTCTTGATAAATATGAAATAAACTTTCCAGATTGTATTGTTCAGCCAAAACACTCAAATCAAGATCTATATTTTTATAAGCTTGTTCAAGTTTAATCGCGACTATATCTGCCAGCAAATATTCAAACATTTGGATAAAATCAGCAAAATTAAGCTCTTTATTCCATTTGGTTGCATACTGCATTGGCATATTTTTTTGCACAACTAGTTTTTGCCAATCTTGCACAAACTCAGCACGGCGGTTTAGCCAAGCACTCTCAGCCAAAGCAACTGCAGCAAGAGGCATTTGATTGGACAAATTCATCAACAACTGACTTTGTTGCGCTGCTTGTTCTGGTAAATGTTGCTGTATATATTGTTCAGCTTGGGCTGTACTCACCCGATCCAAAGCAAAATGTTGTAAACGACTGCGTATCGTTGCTGGCAGTTTTAAATAATGATCTGCAAGCAAAATAATGACTGTGCGCTCACCCGGCTCTTCCAAGGTTTTGAGCAAAGCATTACTCGAAGCGACATTTAAGGCTTCAGCAGGTTCAATCACAATTACCCGCCAACCATCGACAGTCTGCTGCACAAAAGGTAAAAGATCACGGATTTTTTCTATCTTGATCTTGGCATTTTGCTTTTTATTTTCTTCATCGGTCGTGATATGCACATAATTTGGGTGTGTATCAGATTTCAACCACTGACAACTACTACACTCACCACAAGCTGCATCTGCGTGTTTATTTAAACAGAGCACCCAAGCCAAAAACTGCTGAGTAAATTCAGCTTTACCCGCACCTTTCTTTCCATAAAATAACAAACCATGTCCTAGATTTGGAAAACGCTTGGTGAGTGTTTCCCAAACAGGTTGTTGCCATGGATATATTTTTGACTCAGTTTGCATAGACTCTGTTTGCACCATCTTCTCTTACTCGAAATGCTCAACAGCCATCGCATTTAAGCGATCAAGATCTTCTTGGGTATCTACGCCTGGTGGTAAATTGACTTGTGCCACATCAATTGCAATACGATGACCATTTTCCAGAACGCGTAATTGTTCCAAACTTTCTAGTTTCTCAAGACTACCCATATCCCAAGTTACATATTCTTGAAGTAACTTGACGCGATATGCATACAAACCTAAATGACGAAATGCCATCGCATGTAATTTCAAATCTGCTTGTTTTGCACCATCACGATCATAAGGAATCGGTGAGCGACTAAAATACAAAGCTTCATTGCGATTTGACATCACCACTTTGACAATGCTGTCTTTTTGAAACTCTTGTAAATGGTGAATAGGCTCACACAGAGTTGACATCGAACATTGTGGTTTTTCAATCAAAAGTTCAGCGACTTGTTGCACCAATTTTGCAGGCAATAATGGCTCATCACCTTGCACATTTACAATAATATCGTCAGCATCCCAACCTTTGATGCGAGCAACTTCGCTTAAACGATCTGTACCCGATGGATGGTTTGGATTGGTCAATACCACATCCACACCTTCAGCACGGCATACGGCTGCAATTCGCTCATCATCTGTGGCAACGCACAAATCATCAAAACCTTGAACTTTTTTTGCCTGATCAACCACACGCAAAATCATCGGGCGACCATGAATATTGAGCAAAGGTTTGCCCGGCAAACGTGAACTTTGATAACGCGCAGGAATAACGATATGTTTCATTAAATTAACCTAGTGGATTTGAATACCCAATGCGCCCAATTGTTGATCTAACAATTGATAACATTGTTCAGACAAAATTGCCTCTACAGGGACAACCCAAATTTCTCGTTGATATGAGGGATGTTTCTTGAGTAATGGTAATAGTTTAACAGCATCTTTTTCAGTAGTGATAATCGGATTCATGTCTTCAAAATGCAGATCGCTTATTTCATAATCATAATGATCTGGAAATTCGTGACATTGGAACTCACACACTCCCATCGTTTCCAAAGTATGGTAAAACCGCTTTGGAAAACCAATCCCAACCACCGCATAATAATCCAGTGTTGGATCAAAAATAGATGCTTGATCAAATTGTGGATTGAGCAAATAAGGCTCAGCAACTTCTAAATGCATATGCAGATGTGAGTGAGGTTCATGTGCATGTTCAATCACAGTCCCCTGTTCAAGTCTTGATACAGGTTCACGCAGATAACCTTCAGGCAGAATTTTTTGGTTACCTAGACCACGATTATTGTCCAGTACAATCCATTCTAACTGACGATCGAGTGCCAGATGCTGTAAACCATCATCACTAATAATCAAGTCTAGTTCGTAGTGCTGCAATAACAACTCAATCGCTTCACGGCGATTACTTCCAACCGCCATGGGCACACCAGTAGACTGCACAATCAGACAAGGCTCATCACCAACCACATCAGGAATCGAATCCAAAGTCACTTGATGAGGAAATGGACCTTCACCACCATAACCGCGACTGATCACTCCGACTTTTACATTTTTTGATTGGAGATATTTCACCAACTGAATTAATAACGGGGTCTTACCACTACCACCAACCGTAATATTTCCAATCACCATAACAGGGATGGGTGCATGATATTTATGTTTAATACCCGATTGGTATAAAAATTTGTTAAAACCAAAGCCAAAACCGTACAACCACGACAGTGGGCGCAAAGCAATCAGCCACTTGGATTGTTTATTCCAAGCATTTTGAATGATTTGCGCTATAGACATGTCGTTATTCCTCGAAGTTTCGTTGATATAACTGGTAATACGCACCATGCTGTGCAAGTAACTCAGCATGCGTACCTTTCTCAATAATACGACCTTTATCCATGACCACGATACAATCTGCATTTTCAATAGTAGAAAGTCGATGCGCGATCACAATGGTTGTTCGATGTTGCATCGCCTCATCAAATGCTTTTTGAATATAATGTTCAGACTCATTATCCAAAGCACTTGTTGCTTCATCCATAATGAGAATGGGTGCATTTTTCAAAATCGCACGCGCGATAGCAACACGCTGACGTTGACCGCCAGAAAGTGTTAAACCATTTACACCCAATATAGTGTCATAACCATGCGGTAATGCCATGATAAAGTCATGTGCATAAGCTGCTTTTGCCGCCTTGATAATATCCTCTTCACTGGCACCTTGCAGTTGACCATAAGCGATATTTTCACGGACTGTTCGATCAAATAAAACCACTTGTTGATTGACCATGGCAATATTTTGACGCAGATAAGAAAGTTCAATATCTCGAATCGCATTTCCATCAAAGCTAATTTGCCCTGAAGACAATTCTTGAAATCTCACCAAAAGATTGACCAGAGATGATTTACCAGCTCCAGAACGCCCTACCAATGCAACCGTTTGCCCCGCTTGAATATCTAAGCTAAAGTCATGGATTGCATGTGAACCATCTGGATAAACCAAATTTACTTTGTCGAAAGTCACTTGACCATCCAACTTTGGTTTTAATGTGCCGTTATTTTCCTCTTCTGGTAAGTCCAAAAGCTCAAATACTGAGTGCGCTGCAGCCAAACCACGTTGCAATTTTTCATTGATATCAGTCAGATTTTTAGTTGGCTTACCGAGTAAACCCGCCGCAGTAATGTAGGCAACAAATGCGCCCGCAGAGGTATCACCCAAAATCTCAGGACGTAAAGCTAACCAGACAATGATACTCATCGAGATCGCCATGATCAGCTGAACAACGGGGCTATTCAGTTGCTGCACTACAACCATTTTCAAGCCACGTTTTAAATTTTCATTGGAATGACGATAAAAACGCTCTTTTTCGTAATCTTCACCAGCAAAGCCTTTTACTACACTTTGACCAATGACAGTTTCCTGTACCACGTGGTTAATATCACCCATGGTATTTTGAACTTGAATAGAAAGTTTACGAAGTCGCTTCGCTGCTTTACGAATCAAACCACCGATCAATGGCGCAAAAATAAGGATACATAAAGTCAATTTCCAGTTGGTATACAACAAGAAACCAAGCAAACCAATCGTTACCAAGCCCTCTTTAATCAAAGTTTGTAACGATTCTGTTGAAGCTGCTGTGACTTGCTCGACGTTATACATCAATTTTGCAGAAATCTGACCACTTGAATGATCAAGATAATACTGTGAAGGTAAACGCATCAATTTCGAGAACACTTCTTGACGCAAATTAAATACAAGACTTCTAGAAATAACTGCCGAAAAATAACCGCCAACAAATAACCCCAGACCACGAAAAAAGATCAAAGCAACGATCAATAATGGAAATAAATTTAAATTTTGCTGATTGTGATTTTGAATCGACTCAATAATATATTTGAGCAATCTTGCAACAGAAACTTCAGTACCCGCATTAATCGCAAAACCAACAATGACAAGTATGATTGCCCATTTAAAACTCTTTAAATAAGATAGCAATCGTAAATAAACTTTAAAATCCTGTTTCACTAATTAATAACCTCGAGCAGGAACCTTTGTGCTGATATTGACATTCACAAAACCGAGTTGACCCGCAACATCCATAACACGAATCACATCTTGATGAGTGGCTTTTGCATCTGCTGCAATCACAAACATTAAATCTTTTTCATGATTGGTCGCTTGTTTAATTGCAATAATCAAATCAGATACTTCTGTGCTGGAAAGGGCTTGACCATTTACAGCATAATGACCCGTAGAGTCTACCATGACTTCAACTTTATGATCATATTGTTTTGGTGGAACACCCTCTGCATCAGGCAGAGTGAGATTTATACGACTACTTTGACTAAAAGTGGTTGTTAATAACAAAAAAACTAATATAAACAACAAACAATCAATCATAGGCGTCAAATTTATCTGAATATCCTCCACATTTGTACGTTTAAATTTCATTTTTGATCGCCTAAAACTTCATCTGTCGATTCATCTGCGCTATTTCGATAAAACAAAGTTGCATGAAATAAAGTGGATTGTTGTTCCAACTCAGCTACATAATCTTGTACTAAACGCTGAAAATATCGATAAGCAAATAAGGCTGGAATTGCTACAAGCATCCCCGCAGCCGTAGTAATCAGCGCTTTAGAAATCCCAGGAATCATTGCCGTAGGATTACTACTACTCCCTAGATCCATCATCAAAAAAGATTCAATAATCCCAATCACTGTACCTAATAACCCAAGTAAAGGCGCTGCAGCACTCAACGTTCCCAAAAAATTGATATTCTTTTCCAAAAATGAAATTTCAACCGATGCTCTCACTTGCATCTGCGCCTGAGCGAAATCCCCACTTTGACTTTTTGCTAAAAAACCCGCTGTAAAAATTTGCCCTAATGCAGACTGTTCCGATCTTTTATCCTGTTCTATCGTTCGAATTATTTTAGATATATCACATGACTGTGATAATAAAATTTGCTTAGGTAAAACCAAATTGCGTCTTAAACGAATAAATCTTTCTAGCACTATGGCTACGGTACAGATTGAGCACAATGCAAGAGGCAGCATTAACCAACCACCAGCCTTAACCAATTCCCACATAAATTCCCCACAAAATAAAATATCACAAAAAACTAAAACTTAAAAAACAACAAACAGTATTAAAAACTTATATTAATCAAAATATTAATCAAAAAAGAAATAGTAGACTACAACCGCACCCCGTTTCCAACTTAGAAAAACATGATCAGTATAAAATATAGAAGCATACAAATAAAACCAGACTTACAATTTTTCTAAACTTTATAAAATATAGATAAATTACTGAAAATATTAGAATAATTTACAGACATGTATTTATAAAATACACATATTTGCTTAGGCTATTTTCAAAACAGCTCAAAACGTATTACCCGAACCTTATTCCAAATCAAAAACAAAAAAACGGCGCATTTCACGCCGTTTTAATCTCGTATCCAACTTAACTTTCTGGCAAACAGATATTTAAAATTCCATCCAATTCATCTAGTGAATGGTAATGAATTACAAGTTTACCTTTGCCTTGTTTATTGTGATCAATTTTCACATTTGCACTAAAACGCTCAGATAGTTTTTGTGTCAATTGCTCTAAGTCTGCAGACATACGTTCTTGTGGTTTGTCTTGTTTAGGTGCATTCCATTCACGAACCAATTGCTCAGTTTGGCGCACCGATAAACTTTTAGAAACAACGATTTCAGCAACTTTCAACTGATCTTTTGCCTTCAAAGTCAAGATGGCACGGGCATGCCCCATATCCATTTGACCTTGTTGCATATAGTCTTTGACTTGCTCTTCAAGACTAAGCAAACGCAGTAAATTACTGACTGTAGTACGTGCCTTGCCTACGGTATCGGCAATTTCTTGGTGACTTAAACCGAACTCTTCATGGAAACGCTGCAATGCCAATGCTTGATCAATCGGATTGAGATCTTGACGTTGAATATTTTCAATCAATGCCAGTGCAATCGCCACTTGGTCAGATAGATCACGCACAATTGCAGGGATTTCAGTTAATCCAGCAATTTGTGCAGCACGCCAACGACGCTCACCCGCAATAATTTCATAATCAAACTGTTCATTTTCAACAGGACGAATCACGATAGGCTGCATCACACCATGTTTTTTAATTGATGCTGCTAGCTCTTGTAAATCTTGTTCATTGATAAAACGACGTGGTTGATATTCACCACGACGTAAAGTTGCTACATCAACCTGTTTCAATTGCCCATGATCAAGGGATTGCGCTTCAAGTTGTAATTTTTCTTTTTGGATTGAGCCTAATAACGCATCTAAACCACGACCTTTAGCCAATCCGCGTTTTTTTGTGGTCATGCTTTATTTCCTTTCTTCACTTTGCTCTTCTTTAACAATTCTGCTGCCAAATTTAAGTATGCGATCGCACCTTTGGAGCTTTTTTCAAAATATATAATCGGTAAACCGTGTGCTGGCGCTTCAGCCAAACGCACATTTCGAGGCACAACTGTATCATATAGCTTTTTGCCAAAATACTGCTCAAGCTCAGCAGATACATCACGTGTTAACGCATTTCGTGCGTCATACATGGTACGAACCACACCGATGATTTGCAATTCTGGATTTAAAGCTTGTTGAATACGATCAATCGTTTGGGTCAAATCAGCCAAACCCTCAAGCGCATAGTATTCACATTGCATCGGGATAATCACACCTTCTACCGCAGCCAAAGCATTGACGGTAATCAAACTCAAACTCGGTGCGCAATCGACGATAATATAATCAAAATTCTTTTCAACTTCTTGCAATGCATTACGCAAAATAAACTCACGGCCCTCTTGCTCTGCAATAGCAAGTTCGACACCTGATAAATCACGGTTTGCACCTAAAACTTTATAACCAACTTCAGCTTTAGTAATGGCATTTTCAATTGAAACTTCACCTAAAAGCACATCAGTTATGGAGTAAAGCAAATCATTTTTTTGAATGCCTGACCCCATCGTTGCATTCCCTTGTGAATCCATATCCACCAAAAGAACACGCTTTTTTAAGACTGCGAGTGAAGCAGCTAAATTGACTGCTGTGGTCGTTTTGCCCACACCACCTTTTTGGTTCGCAATCGCAATAATTTGAGCCATGATAACCCCAGTCCTTAATACATTAGATCTGTTTTAATAAAAGTAAATGACGTTGCTCGTCTAAACGCGGCACGTGTAATTCAATAATTTCACATGAAAAATCATTTTTAAGCTGTGCAATTTCATCATTTGGCACCAAGCCTTTCATGGAAGCAATGATGCTTTTTTCATGCATATAAGGCGCTGACGCTTTAACAAAATCTGTCAATGAAGCAAAGGCACGGCTGGTGATCACATCAAACTGCCCCAATTCTTGAATAGAATCTTGATCTTCTACTCGCGTTTGAACCGCAATCACATTTTGTAATTTTAAGTCTGCAATAAACTGTTTGAGAAAACGAATTTTTTTACCATTTGAATCAAGCAATACACATTGGCGTTCTGGTTGACATAAGGCAATAATCATCCCAGGCATACCACCGCCCGTACCGATATCAAGCAAACGCCCTTGCGGTAAATCTTTTAAAATACTTAAACTATCGAGCAAATGCTTCACCAGCATTTCTTTCGGATCACGAATCGCTGTCAAGTTATAAGCTTTATTCCAAAGCACCAAAGCATCTTGATATTTTAGTAATAGGCCGAGCACATCTTCACTTAGATTTAAACCAAGCTTACGACTGCCTTTCTCTAAGTCTTGAAAAAATGGATGCATAAACAATTCACATCTCAAAAAAATTTAGTTGGAAGTATACCGATTTATTAACATTGTCACAGTAGTTAACGATTAGTGAATACGCACTTAAGCGTATTCACCCTGTCTAATTTGTAGATCTAAGGCTGTTAATCGTTCAGGTGTCCCCACATCTACCCAAGCACCCTGCATTTTCTCTGCTGAGATTTTAGCATTATTCATGGCATTTTTTAAAAATGGTAGCATGGGTTGCTTACCCGGTTTTGCACCTTCGAATAGTTTAGGCGAAATCACCGCAACTCCGCTATAGGTTAAATTTTCACCTTGGTGATTTTGCTCAAATGTATATGCACGACCATCAGCCAAAGTAAAATCACCCTTAGGATGTTGTATTGGATTTGGTACAAATACAAGATGCGCTACATCTTGCTCAAGCTGAATCTCCAACAATGATGCGAAATCCATTGTCGTCCAAACATCACCATTCACCAAAATAAAAGGATCGTCACCAAGCAAAGGCAACGCATTGATAATACCACCTGCTGTTTCAAGCCCTTCCTCTTCACGTGTCCACAAAATCTTGACACCAAACTGAGAGCCATCACCAAGCGTGCCGATCAAGACATCTGCAAGCCATGCAGAGTTGATCACAATCTCTGTCACACCAATGTTCTTTAGTTTTTCAATATGCCATACAATCAAAGCCTTACCACCAACTTCAAGCAATGGTTTTGGCTTGTATAATGTTAGCGGACGCATACGATTACCTAAACCTGCCGCTAAAATCATCGCTTTCATGCTGTGACAACCTCGTATTGACCATATTTTTCAATAAATGCAGGCATGACTTTAGAATGAATGAACTGCATAAACGGTTGAAGTTCTGTGTAATTTTTACTTTCTTCAAGTAAATACCACATCACACGAGGCAAATCTTTGAGATAACCCGTTTTACCATCACGTTCAAATAGACGTACAAAAATGCCTAAAATCTTGATATGGCGTTGAATCGCCATCAAATCCGCATCACGAATCAATTGCTGTTCGCTACGAGCGGCACGGATCTCTTCTGGCAAAAGCGCGTAGAACTGTTTAAACCAGGTATAAACACGTTCTGGATTCCATTGCACATAAGCATCACGAGTCAATGAAATCAAATCATAACTATAAGCACCAATGACCGCATCTTGGAAATCAATCACGCCAAGATCGCTTTCATTTTCAAGTTTCATCAAGTTTCGACTATGAAAATCACGGTGTACGATCACTTGAGGCTGCGCTAAAGCTTCTTTTGCCAAGAAATCAAAAGCATTTTCGATCATGGCTTTTTCAGTCTGATCTGTTTCGATTTTTAAAGAAGGTAACATCCACTCGGTCAATAAATGCATTTCTTGCATGAGTTTTTCATAAGCATAAGCAGGAAAATGCCCTGTTCCATCAATTGATTGCAACTGAATCAATTGTTTAAAACATTGCAAATAATATGCATCTACCGTGTCTTCATCGAGCAAGGTCGATAACAAAGTATCACCAAAATCTTCCAGCAATAAAAAGCCATTGTCTAAATCTTTAGCAACAATATGCGGTACACGGACGCCATTTTTATCGAAAAAATCATCTATTTTGACAAAAGGCACACAATCTTCTTTATCTGGAGGTGCATCCATGAGCATAAATGTTTTATTATTCAGGATAATTCGTGCATAACGACGGAAGCTCGCATCGCCTGCTAAAAAGTTGATTTTAAATTGATCTGAATCTAATACAGATGCAACCCATGTTTGTATCAATTGTTCACGTTGTGTATTCATTTGCAATTAAATCTAATTCAGGCTGATTTTTTTAAAGTGCTAAGTGTAGCCACTTATCAACTTTTTCTCTATCATGCGACAATAATTAATTGCGATCAGCATACTTGGTTAATGAGACAAATGAAGCATCAGTTTAAATTTAATCCTTTAGCGACTGCTATTTTGACACTACTCTGTGGAACTTCTGTATCAAGTTATGCAGAAACTACGGATGGCGTCGTTTCGACTGTCGATAACAACCAGTTAAAGCAAAGCATTAAAGAAAGCTATCCTGGACAAAATTTCTTTGAACAATACTATGTCAGCAAAGACTCACCTGAGGCGATGCAGCATCAACAAAGTTTAAAAGCCAATAAAAATGCCAGTAGTGATCAATTTTGCCAAAATGTTTGGGTAACACCAGTTGATCCAAATACCCCTGCTGTTGCACCTAAAGATGCCACATCAGTGATTACTGCGGACAATGGTTATTACAATCCAAATGGTGATTCCACTTTAACGGGGAACGTCGTGATCGACCAACAAGGTCGTATGATTCGTGCGGATAAAGTCACCATTGATAAAACGCAGACCCATGCCAATGCTGAAGGTAATGTTCAGCTTGCTCAAGCAGGTATTTTGGCGCAAAGCGACCAGATTAATTACAATTTAGAAACATCGACAGGTGATCTAAACAATAGTTTTTATATCGCTGAACAACAACATGCGCACGGACATGCCGAAAAAATTATTCGCAAATCTCCAGATGTGCTTGAACTTGAGAATGCAACCTACACCACTTGCCCACCTGATGAAAAACCAACTTGGAATATCAAAGCTAAAAAGATCGAGCTTAACCAAGATACAGGCCGTGGTGTAACACGTAACACTCGTATTTATGTCAAAGATGTCCCTGTTATTTCAGTACCGTATTTCAACTTCCCTATTGATGATCGTCGTACCACAGGTATTTTAAACCCTAACTTTGGTTATACCAATGATGGTGGTTTACAGCTTACAGTTCCTGTCTACCTCAACCTTGCACCAAATTATGATACGACCATTACCCCGAGCATTTTGGGTTCACGTGGTGCAATGTTACAGGGTGAATTTCGCTATTTGACGGAAAACTTTGGTGCTGGTCAGTTAGAAGGTAGCTTCTTACCTCAAGATAGAAAGTATAATGACGAAGACCGTAAAGATTTCCATTTCCGTCATTACTGGCAAATCAATGACCAATGGTCAACCAATGCTGAATACAACTATGTATCAGATAAGGACTTTTTCTCAGATTTTGATAGCAATCCAAACTCAAAAACTGAGTTAAACCAACGTCGTGCATGGCAACTAAACTATGCTCATGGTATTCCTGGTTTGAAAGCACAATTACGTGTTGAAGATTTCCAAACTTTGGATAAAACATTACCTGATGTTGATAAACCATATGCTCGTTTACCGCAGCTTTTAGTGAACTATATTGCAGGTAATCCACAAGGTGTCCAATTTGAATATAACAATGACACAGCATATTTCAAAAAATCAATTAAT
The DNA here is from genome assembly GCF_000368565.1 of Acinetobacter gerneri DSM 14967 = CIP 107464 = MTCC 9824. Taxonomy (GTDB): domain Bacteria; phylum Pseudomonadota; class Gammaproteobacteria; order Pseudomonadales; family Moraxellaceae; genus Acinetobacter; species Acinetobacter gerneri. The sequence continues at coordinate 121,649 of NZ_KB849542.1, forward strand.
GATGTAACCGACTACAATACTCAACCTAGCGGTACACGTTTATATAATGAATTTGCCGTACGCTATAACTTTCGAAACCAATATGCATTTTTGATTCCTGAAGCATCAGTTCGTACATTAAATACCTTCTATGATCAAAATACGATTGATGCACTCAATGCGACTGGTAACACCTCTCAGGACAACAAAAACAAATCTGTCGTCGTACCACAATTTACTTTAGATGCAGGTTTAACCTTTGAAAAAGAAGGTAAATACTTACAAACCATCTCACCACGTATGTTCTATGCTTATGCACCATACAAAAACCAAGATGGCTATCCAAACTTCGATACAACATCAGCTTCAATTAGTTATGACCAGTTGTTCAACCCATCACGTTTTTATGGGCATGACCGTTTAGATGACAACAACTTCATGTCTTTAGGTCTAAGTTATAGCTTGTTTGATACAGCCGGATTAGAACGCTTAAGAGCAAGTATTGGTCAAAGTTATTACTTTGAAGATCGTCGTGTTAACTTATCCAATAACCCAGATATTATTGACCGACAATCAAAAACTGGACCTGTGATTAGCTTATCAAGCCAGTTAAATCAAAATTTTACGATTTCTGCTGATTCCGCTTGGATGTCAAATGGCGACAATGCGCAGCGCGATTTCCAAGTCTATTATTCTAATGAACACGGTAATCTTTACAATTTAGGCTATTTTAATCGTAAGTACATTGCGGATCGTCAAGAAAATTATGATCAAGTTGTTGCATCCTTTATACAACCAGTACATAACAACTGGAGTATTATGGGGCACGCTCAATATGACATCGATAACAGTATTTTCCGTGAATATTTACTCGGTGTAAATTATGAGTCTTGCTGTTGGGGTATTTCAGTATATGGTCGTTCATACTATAACGATCTTGACAACGTAAATGATTCAAATGTAAAACCAAAACGTGCGGTTATGGCCGAATTCACACTCAAAGGCTTAGGTGGTTTGAATAATAAGCTCGCTTCTTTACTTCAAAACCGTATTTTAGGCTTCGACAAAACAAACCAAACTTGGACACAACGTTAATGAAGACGCAAATTTTTAAAAGTTTATTTAAGGCGGCAACTTTGTCGCTCCTAATTTCTTCATCTATGCCTTCATTTGCAGAACCTACTGATGAAATTATTGCGATCGTAGGAAATAGTGCCATTTTAAGAAGTGATCTTAATCAAGCAGTTAATGAAGTAAAACAAACTTATCAAGCACAAAAGAAAGAAGTACCGCCTGAACAATATTTAAAAATGCAAGCACTTGATGCCATCATTATCCGTGATGCTCAGCTTGAACAAGTTAAACGTTATGGCGTAAAAATTGACGAAGCAACGTTAAATGATGCAGTACTCAAAGTTGCCAAACAATCTGGTAGCAATAGCTTAGAGAGTTTTCAGCAAAAACTTGATGCTTATAGCCCCGGTGCTTATGCAGGCTTACGTGATCGAGTTGCAGAAGATTTAAGCGTACAAAAACTTCGCCAACAAATGGTGATGTCACGTATTAAAATCAGTGACCAAGATGTCGATAACTTCTTAAAATCGCCACAAGGTCAAGCTGCAGTAGGCAGTCAAGCTCATATTTTACATATGCGTATCGCAGGTAGTGGTTCAGAAGCTGAAATTAATCAAACTGCCGCAAATGTTAAAAATGCCTTACAAGACAGCAATGATACTGCTGCAATCGCCAAAAAATTCAGTACTGCCAATGTTACAGTTGATGGCGCAGATATGGGGTTCCGCAGTTTTTCAGACATCCCTGCTGAACTCGCTGCACGAGTGACTAATATTAAAGTAGGTCAAACTTCCGAGTTGATACCCGCTAAAGACGGTATTCACATTTTAAAGCTTCTTGATCGTAAATCGAATGATCAAAAAGCCCTTGTTCATCAATACCAAGTTCGCCACATTCTCATTCAACCCTCAGAAGTTGTAACTGCAGACATGGCAAAACAAATGATTGATAGCATTTATAGCCGATTAAGCAAAGGTGAAGATTTTGCAACGCTTGCAGCAACTTATTCAAATGATCCTGGTTCAGCACGTGATGGTGGTAGCTTAGGTTGGGTGAGTCCTGGCACAATGGTTCCTGAATTTGAACAGCAAATGAAAGATACACCAGTCAATCAGATCAGTCAGCCCTTCCAAAGTCAATTTGGTTGGCACATCTTACAAGTGACGGATACTCGTGACCAAGATATGACTTCAGAATTGCAAAAGCGTATGGCGAAACAAATTTTAGGTGAACGTCAATTTGACTCTGAGTTAGACAGTTGGTTACGTGAGCTTCGTGCCAGCACTTATGTAGATATCAAAGACAAATCGCTAGATCAAAAAGCAATTGAAAAAGCTCAAAATGACTCGACTCAAGAAGCTGAACAAAAATAGTCATGTCACCATAACATAGACAGATATCAAAAAAGCCCAAATCAATTTGGGCTTTTTTAATCGTTAATTTTTCATGTCAAACATCGATACAACTCGAAAAATGCTAGATATTGCTTACATCGAATTTTTAACACAAAAAAAAGACGCATGATGCGTCTTTTTTTTCAATTCTTAGATTAACGATTATTTTCGTCTTCTTGTGAATCTTCAAATTTAGTTTCGCTTTCAAAGCCACCTTGACCGCCAAAACCACTTTGACCACCGAAGCCACCTTGACCGCCGAAGCCACCTTGACCACCGAAGCCACCACCTTGACCACCGAAGCCACCTTGACCACCAAAACCGCCTTGACCGCCAAAACCTTGACCACCAAAACCGCCTTGTTGACCGCCACCGAAGCCACCTTGTTGACCGCCACCAAAGCCACCTTGACCACCAAAGCCGCCAGCTGTGCCTTGAGCACCAGCAGGAGCACCAGCAGGACGTGGGTTACGTGCAGGAACAACAGTTGAAATAGCGTGTTTGTAAACCATTTGGCTTACAGTATTTTTAAGTAACACTACATATTGGTCAAAAGATTCAATATGACCTTGTAATTTAATACCATTTACAAGAAAGATAGAAACTGGAATACGTTCTTTACGGAGAGAATTCAAGAACGGATCTTGTAAAGTTTGGCCTTTAGACATTTTATAACTCCAAAAAAATTTTTAAATCAGCGCAAAAAGCCATCTTTATTTTTCAATTAAAATTTATAAAAAAGATGGTCATTGAATTTTGCTTCATCCATACAACTTTCGCAAGTCTTCATGTGCCTGCTTTATCGACGAATAAGTTTTAAAATGGTGTAATTCTTGCAAAGATCGTAACCAAGTGTATTGACGTTTTGCAAGTTGTCGTGTCGCGAATAAAGCTTTGTCCTCCATTTCAGCATATTTTTTGAGACTTCTATCACCATTATTTAAAAAATCTAAAGCCTGACGATAACCGACGCAGCGCATGGAAGGCAAATTTTCATTTAGATCGTATTTTTTAATAAGGTCTTCAACTTCATTTAAAAAACCGATTTCCCACATTTTTTTTAGGCGAAGTTGAATCCTCTCGTGTAATTCTACACGATCAGGCAACAAAGCATAGTTATGAAATGTGTAACGATACGGTATATTTTTAGGTTGTTCACGCTGTAATTGTGTAATTGGCGTGCCAGTTATACGAAAAACCTCTAAAGCACGGATGATCCGTTGGCGATCACTGACCTTAAACTTTTCACCTGCTTCAGGATCAACACGAGCTAGCTCATCATAAACCTCTTGCCAACCGTTTGCTTCAGCCTGAGCTTCAATTTCAGCGCGAATCTGAGGATCTGCATTGGGTAGATTTTCCGACAAACCTTCAAGTAATGCTTTGAAATACAACATAGTGCCACCCACTAAAATTGGGGTTTTAGCACGTAAATGTATGTCATCAATCAGGCGACATGAATCTTCAACGAATTGTGCAGCAGAATAAGTTTCTAATGGCGTTATCACATCGATCAGATGATGCGGATAAAGCGCCTGTTCTTGTTTTGTAGGTTTGGCAGTACCGATGTCCATGTCTTGATAAACCAACGCAGAATCCACTGAAATAAGCTCAAAACCGCCACGCTCATAAAGTTCACAAGCCAAAGCAGTTTTACCACTTGCAGTAGGTCCCATTAAGTTAATCACAGGTAATTGTTTAGACATCAAAAATTACTCTCCACGAGCAAAAAGTTTATCAAGTTGTGAAAGTGGAAATGCCCGCCATGTTGGACGACCATGATTACATTGGCTAGCAAACTCAGTTTGCTCCATTTGTCTCAACAAAGCATTCATTTCAGAAAGGCTTAGCATACGATGCGCGCGCACAGCACTATGACACGCCATACCTGCCAAGATTTGATCACGTTTTTGTTGTAGCGCTGTTGCCTGATCGTTTGGATCTAAATCATTTAACAGTTCAGGGATAAGCTCTGCAAAATCTGCTTTTTGTAAAATAGCAGGCACACCACGCACAATGACTTGATCATCACCATATTGATCAATATCGAGTCCCAAACGCTCCAATTGTGGTTTTAGCTCATCAATACGCATGGCTTGCATACGTGTAATTGAAACAACTTTTGGAATTAATAATTGTTGTGAAATCCAAAACTCAGGTTTATCCCAAGCCATTTTCATTTGCTCAAGCACAATACGCTCATGTGCTGCATGCATATCAACGATGATCAGACCTTCAGTATTTTGCGCCAAAATATAAATACCGTGTAGCTGCGCAATCGCAATCCCCAATGGATGCTCATCAACATGAGAATGCTGATCAACTTTAGGCGCGATATTTTCCAATGCATGGTTAAATTCAGATTCAATTGCACCTTCATCTGAAGATTCACGTAAAGGCGCAAGATAACTTTTCAATGCATTATTGAGCTGTTGACTACCTTGATATGAACTTTGCGGTTGATAAGCGACAGATTGCGGCTGAGTGCTATTAAAATCAGTTAAGCCACCATTAAATCCTGTTTCACGATAAGATTCAGGTGAATTTTGCTGCTGTGCTTGTTGATCGCGATGTAAACTAAATTGTTCTTGATATCGTGGCTGTGCCACAGAAGCATGAGAATCTTGCTCATTTTGTTTCATCGCTGAAGACAATTCTGCGCTTGCTGTTTGAAATTGCGATAATGTTTCTTTGGCAAAATGGCGCACAAACTCATGCACTTCACGTTGATTTAAAAAGCGGATTTCATGCTTCGTTGGATGCACATTGACATCGATATTTTCAGGATCAACTTCTAAAAATAACAAATAGGCTGGGTGCTGATGACCATGTAAAATCCCATCATAAGCCATGCGCAGTGCATGCGAAATGGTCTTATCTTTGACGATACGTCCATTGACATAAACATACTGTAAATCAGCCTGAGCACGTGCATCAGAAGGATGCCCTAACCAACCCGATAAGCGCATGCTGATACTATCCGAATCAGTCCAGTAGGCATTTTCAATAAACTGACGACCAAGTAACTGCTGCACACGTTGAAAGCGCAATTCGCCACTATCTGCGACTGGAAGATTCAAACGAATATTATCGTTATGTTCCAAGACAAATCGTATATCAAAATGCGTCAATGCCAAACGACGAACAATTTCTTCGATATGTCCGTATTCAGTGGTGGGTTTTTTTAAGAATTTCCGACGTGCTGGCACATTAAAAAACAAATCCTGCACACGAATATGTGTACCACGCTGTGCAGCAACGGCTTGGATTTCTTGATGATCAAAAGCAGTACCATTCACCTCAACTTGATAGCCCACACCATCATCATTTTGACTACTGGTCAAAGTCAAACGTGACACAGCTGCAATCGAAGCTAATGCCTCACCACGGAACCCCAAACTCACAATCGCATGCAAATCTTCCGCTGATTGAATTTTACTGGTGGCATGACGCGTCACGGACAATGGCAAATCTTCAGGATGAATCCCTCGCCCATTGTCGATAATTTCGATCAGCGTACTACCGCCTTGAGCGATACGAATAATCAATTCTGATGCACCTGCATCAATTGAATTTTCAAGTAATTCTTTTACGACAGATGATGGTCGTTCAATCACCTCACCCGCTGCAATCTGGTTTGCCAAAGCTGGATCAAGCGTATGAATACGACGCAAACTTAAACGATCATCTGTCATCTTGTCTTCCTAATGGCAACAATTCAATTTAATGCTGAAGGGCTTGAATGAATTCTAGAGAATTTGAGTGAATCGTTACAAAACGCATATGTTCTTGACTGGTATCATCTGCTGATTTTTCAATTTCAATGACATAGTCCGCTTGTGGAATTTCATCACCACCTTTAGACGGCCATTCAAACAAAAAAAGCGCATTTGGAATATCCAAATAATCTCGGATCCCCATCAGTTCAAGCTCATAAGGATCGTTTAAACGATACAAGTCAAAATGAAAGATTTCTTTTCCATTAATTTTATAAGGCTCTACCAAGGTATAGGTCGGACTTTTCACCGCCCCTTGATGTCCCAAACTTTGTAATAAATAGCGCGTCAGCGTTGTTTTACCAGCACCCAAATCCCCAATCAGATAAATCACACCTTGGTTGAGTTGCTTCGCCAGCGTTTCTGCTAACTTTTGAGTATCTTGTTCATGACTTAAAGTTAATTTAAACGAATGCAACATAGGGTCCACAACATGATTCAAAGCAAACGAATATGATAACATTGACCAAGCCTAAAGCCTATGTGCAATTTAATGCTTTGAAACAAATGCTTTAAATTTTGCGCAAATCAAAGCATTAATAGCTATTTTTTAGTTTATCTACTTAACCCAGTCAGCTCAAACCTTTATGTCTAATTTGCCCTTACAACCAAATTTTATTCCTCCGATGCGAAATGGCGTTACGGCAAGCAAGGTTTTTATTGAAAAATCTACGCATTCTTTTAGCAGTTTATACGAATATTTATGCCAACATTTTTCGCATATTTTGCCACAAGAATGGCAGCAGCGTTTTGATGATGGTCTGATCTATGATTTTCATGGGCAAGTTTTAAACCGACATAGCCCCTATATCGCCAATACGCATATTTACTATTACCGTTTTTTGGCACATGAAATTCATGTTCCTTTTTATGAGAAAATTCTCTTTGAAAATGACGATATATTGGTCGTCGATAAACCTCATTTTTTAACCATGAGTCCAACAGGTCAATATGTTCAAGAAACTTTACTTGTTCGCTTAAAAAATACGACAGGAATAGCGGAACTCACACCGATTCATCGACTAGATCGAGAAACAGCAGGTGTTGTTTTATTTTCCAAACGAGCTGAAACGCGTGGTATTTATCAACAAATGTTTGCAAATCGACAAATCCAAAAAATCTATCATGCGATTGCGTCTTACGATTCGAGCTTAAAGCAAAACTTAACGATTAATTTAAGAATGGAAAAGGGACAACCTTTTTACACCATGCAAGTCGTGGATGGCGAAGCCAATACCCATACCGAATTAAAAATAATCGAGCATGATACAAACTGGGCACTATATGAACTAAAACCAACAACAGGTAAACAGCATCAGTTAAGAGTTCACATGAATCATCTTGGAATTCCAATCAAAAATGATCCGTTTTATCCCGTTATTTCACATAAAAATGAACAAGATTTTACTCAACCGTTACAACTACTTGCCAAAGAGATTTTATTCATCGATCCGATAACAAAGCAGCAAAATCACTTTTGTTCGGAACAAGTATTGACGCTATAATTTCATTGTAATGACAAAAAATACACTTTTTATCGCTAAAAGATTGAAATTACATTTAGTTTCATTAAAATAAACGCTTAAAGCTAATGATGTTTGGTCACCATTCATGAGAAAAACAGAAGTTTATCAAGTCCGACTTGATTCACAAGAAAAAAAACAAGCGTTTGCTGTCTTTAAACAGCTCGGGATTACCCCTGCTCAAGCGGTTCGTTTATTCTTCAAACAAGTGGTTTTAACAAAATCCATTCCCTTTGCAATTGAAAACCAAAATATCAACATGGAACAATTGTTAAAGCTACGTAAACTCAAACAAGAGCAACTGGATACCAATGCTCAAACACCAGCGACAGAACTTGACTTAGATGATCATGATGACATTTTTGAAGAGTTAAATGCCCTGCTTGGTGAAAGTGACAAAACTTAACAGTGAAGCATTTATAAACAAACTTTAACTCGATCCTTATTCATTTTTCGTTATGCTCTATTGCCAAACAAATAAAAATGACAGTGATACCAAACTGTTGTAATAAAAAGTGCAAGGAGCTGAAAATGATCGTAAGACGCGCAACACAAGCAGACTTAAACCAACTTGCAGTTTTATTTGATGAATATCGCCAATTTTACGGCGCATCTTCCAACATTGACCAATCTTTAAATTTTTTAATTCAACGCTTTGAAAATCAAGAAAGTGTCTTCTTTGTTCATGTGAAAGATGATGTATTTACAGGTTTTGTTTTACTTTATAAAGGGTTCAATTCTGTCGCATGTTCGAGTTATTATATTTTAGATGACGTCTATGTGACTCCAATTTTTCGACGTCAAGGCTCTGCAAAACAACTCATAGACACCGCAATTTTATTTGCACGACATGAAAATGCGCTTCGCATCAGCCTCGAAACTCAAAAGACCAATTATCAGTCACAGCAACTTTACGAAAAAATGGGCTTTGTTCGTGATGATGAATTTATCACTTATCATTGCTTCCTCAAGTAAGTTGATTTTTGGCAGCCAAAATTTGTGATTCATCAAGATAAGTCCAGTTGGATTCTTCAAGTGAATTTTCCTTAAAATCATCAAGTGAAAGTTGTCCGATTTGGTGGCGATGTAATGCTTCAACTTTATTACCAACCGCTGCCAACATCCGCTTAACTTGATGATAAACGCCTTGGTGAATCGTCATTTGCAATTCGTTTTCAGCACGTTTTATCACATCTGTCGCTGCAAAGACTCCTTTTTCATTTCGCAGTTCAACACCGTGTTGTAAAGTTTCAATCTGTTCATGATCGATTGGATCAGCCAAAAGCATGCGATAAACTTTGGGCACATGCTTACGTGGATTCGTCAGTGCCTGTAAAAATTGACCATCATCTGTCAATAACAATAATCCAGAGGTATCCTGATCTAAACGCCCTACACATTGCAAACCACGATTGAGTAAAATCTCATCAAAAAGCTCAAAGACACTTAAATGATGTGTCGCTTGATGTGAGCATTCATAGCCTTTGGGTTTATTCAGTGCAATATAAACTTTTTCACGGTAAATATACGGAATATTAAACACAGAAAATTGCAAATTTTGCGGTTTAAATTTCTGTTTTAAATCATGAATTGTTCCATTTTCTACGCATACAGCACCACTTTTAATCAATTGCTGACAATATTTTCGAGAGCCAAAGCCCTGACTCTGTAAAATTTTTTCAAGCAAAATCATAAAAGCACCTCATTTTCAATTTTGCATAGTCTAATCTGTTTTGGAGCTGATTGAGCAATTTCGTTGCATGCAACTTGTCTTTTTGCTGTAATTATTGTCTATAATGCTGTCATTTTCCTGTTTTCATAAAGAAAGAACGAATATGGCAAATTTAGATCTCAACCTAATCGTATTAATTATTTTATTAGCGTGTGGGATTTTCAGTCACAATACTGCTGTGACCATTGCTGCTGCCGTATTGATTGTTTTTAGAATCACACCTTTATCAGAGTATTTTCCACTTTTACAAAATCATGGCTTAAATATTGGGATTATCATTTTAACCATCGGCGTACTCACACCGATTGCAAGCGGTAAAATCCCAGGGGATGAGATTTTAAAATCATTTATGAGCTGGAAATCTATCCTTGCGATCTTAGTCGGACTTACAGTCGCGTGGTTAGGCGGTCGTGGTGTAAAACTCATGACCTTACAACCCAATGTCGTAGCAGGTTTATTGATCGGAACAGTAGCAGGAGTTGCACTACTACGTGGCGTCCCAGTAGGACCACTCATCGCAGCAGGCATCTTGTCACTTTTGATCGGAAAAGGATAATTGTTGCAATAAAAGCTGTCTTTGATTTTTTCGCTCACGTTTACTTTTATACATTCGCAAATCAGCCATTTCTTGCAATTTTTCAATCGTTTGGGCTTCATCTGGAAAAACCGCACTTCCAATACTTGCGCTCATTTGTAGAATTTTATCTTCGAACTCAAAGGGCATGCTGCAAAGTTGCTCGATATGTGCTGTAGCAGAAACAACTTCTGAAGCTTCGGAAATATGATTGAGAATAATAGCAAACTCGTCACCACCTAAACGCGCAACCAAATCTTCTTTGCCTACGGCATTGACCAATCTTCTGGCAATTTCTTTAATCGCTTCATCGCCAAAACGATGCCCAAACTGATCGTTTATTTTTTTTAATCCATCCATATCAATCGCAAGGATTGCCATAAGATGTTGATCTTGTTTTGCTTGTGAAATAGATAAATGTAAACGATCACGGAACAACGAACGATTTGCCAATCGTGTTAAAGAATCACGTGTTGCGAGTTGATATAACTCCTCTGCCCCATAACGCGAGCTATGATAAATCGCAGCAGCAACCTGTTCCGCAAGCAAGCTTAAAATTTGAATATCTTGTTCACCAAAACCGTCCAAATGTTCAGAATAGACTTTTAAAACACCAAGTGGCTCACCGACATGCGCAAGTGGAACGACAACCATAGAACGAAATTCTATTTTTCGGCGATTAATTGGGTCTATTCGTGGATCATTTTCAGCATCAGGGGAATAAAAAATTTCGTTTTGTAAATAACACAAACCGGACAAACTATGATTTTTTTTAAGGCGTATTCCCAATAACGAAGCTGCACTTTGTGAAACAACGCTATAGAGCATTTCATCGCCATCAGGAAGCTCAATGACCACACCTTTGGCATTGGTCATCTCTTGAATTTTATCAACTACTGTAGCCATTACAGCTTTACTGTCCAGACCCAATTTTGCAATCTGAATCTGCAGTTGAATAATACTCATGAGCTGTTTTTGCGTAAGCAGTCTTGATCTAGGCATACACCTTTCCCAGTTGGATTTTTACCAAATAAGGAATTTAAATAGTAATACATTTTTCAGATATATTATGATATTTTCGAACAAAGTTACACATATTTATCATATAAAATTCAAACAGATATTTAAAATGAAAACCAGATCACAATAGTTTAAAAAAATACAATTTAACTTGCATAATAGCTGTTACGTTTTTGCGAAAATTTTTCTAACTGTTTCAAGAAACCTTCGAAATAATTCTTCTCTTTCTCCTCTATTCGATATCCTGCATACAAAGTTCGACGTAAGCCATTTGTTGCGACACAGTCTAATCTTTTAGAAGTTACCCAGCCTTTTTGCTCATATTCGTTGACGACCCAATCAGGTAAAGCTGCAATCCCTCGACCACTTGCCACCAATTGAATCAACATCTGAGTTAAATCTGTAGTACGTACCTGCTTTGGTAAAATATTTGCAGGAATGAACAACTTTGCTATGATATCTAAGCGGTGTTTATCAACTGGATAGGTAATCAAAGTTTCTTCAGCCAACTCTTGAACCGTAATATTTTTTGCACGAACCAATGGATGAGTATTGGACAAAACCAAACGCGACTCGTACTCAAAAATTGGAAAGTATTCAATACCTTTTAATGCAATTGGATCGGCTGTAATTAACAAATCAAACTCAGCATTTTGTAAAAGTTCATGCGGATTTGCCTCAAAACCAGAAGCAAAATCCAGATCAACATCAGGATATTGTTGGCGGTATTGATTAAGCAAAGGCATTAACCAGTCAAAACAACTATGACATTCCGATGAGAAAATAATCCGCCCCGTTTGACCATGTACAATCCGCGTAATATCCGTTTGCGCAATTTGAATCTGCGGCAAAATGTCATCCGCAAGTTTTAACAGGCGTTGTCCAACATTGGAAAAGGTGACTGGACGACTACGTCGATTGACTACTTCTACCCCGTACCAATGATCAAGTTCTTTAAGTTGATGAGAAATCGCCGAAGGTGTCAAACACAAATCATTTGCAGCAGCAACCAATGAACCATGTTCACGTAAAGCAATTAAAGTTTTTAAATGGCGAATTTCCAACATGAATAAGGTTCCAACATTGCGCTGATTTCTGAATCAAAATTTCTAAATTTTTTAAACTAATCTAACAATTTTAAACTTATAAAATGTGAAGCATTTATCACAAAAATAAATATAAAAGACAGATTAGTATAAATGAATAGTATTCACTATATCATGAAATTAATTAGTTTGTCTCATCATGAGAAATATTTAATTATTATTTTAACAAATGAATTTTATTAATTAGATTTAGGGCTAAATAAAATGACTATTCAAACTCATATTTTAGGATATCCACGTATTGGTGCAAAACGTGAACTTAAATTTGCATGCGAAGCTTATTGGAAAAATGAAACTTCACAAACTGAATTTTTAGAAAAAGCATATGCCGTTGAAGCAAGCAATTGGCAAGCTCAAATCGATGCTGGTACATCATTGCTAACTGTAGGCGATTTTGTTTTATATGACAGTATATTGACTCATGCTGTACGCCTTGGTGTCATTCCAGCTCGTTTCCATGAAGCCTCAAAACTCAATCAGATTGATCAACAATTTTACTTGGCGCGTGGACGTGCACCGAACTGTTCTGACGTCGCCGCACTTGAAATGACCAAGTGGTTTGACACCAATTATCATTATCTCGTACCTGAATTAGATTCAGCTCAAACATTTAATGCTGATTTTTCTGAGCTATATGCACAAGTTGACCGAGCAAAAACATTGAAACAGCCACTTAAAGTCGTTGTTCCTGGTTTACTCACTTTCCTTTACCTTTCACGCATTGTAGATCAGCAACAAAGCTCTGAAGTTCAGGATCATCATAAAGAGCATGACTGTGAATGTGGCCATGAACATGCCGAACTTGCAGCTGATAAAGCGACACTTCAGTTTGTTGATGCTCTCATTCCCATTTATGCCAAATTATTTGATGAATTGAGTGCCCGTGGGGTTGAATATGTGCAAGTCGATGAGCCTATTTTAGTACTCGATCTCGCTCCAGAATGGCAAGCAGCTTTTGAACGTGTATATCACTTATTGCAACGTCGTGATGCTCTAAAACTTATCATCACCACCTATTTTGAAACTTTGGGTGAAAATCTAAATCTCGCGGTAAATCTACCAGTTGCAGGTTTGCATATCGACATTAGCCGTGAAAAAGCAGGTGAATTTTTCTGGAAAAAAGTCATCGATCAACTTCCTTCACATAAAATCCTCTCTTTGGGTGTGATTAATGGCCGTAGTGTTTGGGCGAGTGATTTGGTCAAACTCGATGAAATTGTCCAAACTGCACAAAAAACCTTAGCTGATCGTCTATGGTTATCCACTGGTTGTTCACTTTTACATGTCCCAGTAGATTTAAGCTCGGAAACTGTACCAAGCAATATCGATGGTAAACTTGCTTTTGCTCGACAAAAACTTGATGAATTGGTTGCACTTGCGTCTGGCAACATTTATGTAAATGAAAAACTCAGTAAGGCTGCAGAACATAGCTTTGATCTCGTTGCTCAATCACGTCCTGAAGCATTTGAAATCCGTTTCAAAGCACAACAAGAAAAATTTAACTTACCGCTTATACCAACCACCACAATCGGCTCATTCCCACAAACAACAGAAATCCGAGCAGCGCGTGCAGCATGGAATAAAGGTCAACTTTCAGATGCTGATTATGAAACAGCAATGAAAAAAGAGATTGCATATGCAATAGAGCAACAAGTAGCATTGGGCCTAGATGTTTTGGTGCATGGCGAGGCTGAACGTACTGACATGGTTGAGTACTTCGCAAGTCTGCTCGATGGTTTCTGGTTATCAAAATTTGGTTGGGTACAATCTTATGGTAGTCGTTGTGTACGTCCACCGATCATCGTAGCTGATATCAGCCGTCCAAATGCAATGACTGTGAAATGGATTGAATATGCAAATAGTCTATCTGACAAAATTGTTAAAGGCATGTTGACGGGTCCTGTCACCATTTTGAACTGGTCATTCCCACCTGCGCATCGCACACGCCGAGAAGTCTGCTTACAACTTGCTGAGGCGATTCGCCTAGAAGTTTCTGATCTGCAAACAGCAGGTGTCGAGATCATTCAAATCGATGAAGCAGCATTCCGTGAAGGTTTACCTCTACGTAAAGCTGATCGTCCAGAATACTGGGATTGGGCAGTTAAATCATTTAAACACTGTTCAAGCAGTGCCAAGTTAGATACCCAGATTCATACTCATATGTGTTATTCAGATTTTAAAGATTGCTTAGCTGAAATCACAGCAATGGATGCGGATGTCATTACCATTGAAACCTCACGCTCAGGTTTACAGCTTTTAGAGGTATTCCACCAACAAGGCTATCCAAATGCAATCGGTCCGGGGGTATATGATATTCATAGTCCACGCACTCCAAGCAGTGAAAATATGCGTAGCGTAATCGATGGTGCTTTAAAAACCATCCCTGCTGAGCGTCTTTGGGTCAATCCTGACTGCGGTTTAAAAACACGTAACTGGGCAGAAACGAAAGCTGCACTGACAGAATTAGTCAAAATGGCAAAAGAAATACGAAAAGAATTAGAAGCTGCTTGAAAATAACAATTGAAATAATTATAAATTGCGCAAAGCCTCAGAAATGAGGCTTTTTTTATCATATGCCTGTAAAGCAATACAATTAAAATTCAATATGCTTATAACTGCTCTTGAGCTATTTTTAGTCCACTATCGGCTGCTTTTTGAAACCAATAGTTTGATTTTTCAGGATCAATCTCAACCACGTTTCCGCCCTTTTTATAAATAGCGCCCAAATTGTACATCGCTTCAGGCAAGCCTAAATTTGCTGCTCTTGTAAGTAAATCTATCACTTTAGTTTTATTTTCATCCAGCAACTTTTGATTAGATAAATAAATCGAAGCAAGATTATACATTGCCTTTGCATTGTTTTTTTCAGTAGCCGCCTGCAAGATTTCAATCGCCTTATTTTCATCTTTAGCAACACCATATCCAAAACTATAAAGCGTTGCCAAGCCAACCTCTGCTTCTTGATTGCCATGCTGAGCAGCTTTTTGATAATAGTCTTTTGCGATTGCATAGTCTTGAACTACACCATCGCCATGAAAATATAAAGTCCCAAGATTATATTCTGCATCAGCCAACTGTTGATCAGCAGCTTTCTTCCAAAGTTCAGCCGCTTTCTTATAATCCGGACTCACGCCCAAACCATCTTTATACATCATAGCTAGATTATTTTGTGCATAAGCATTGCCCTGCTTCGCTGCCAAGCTAAGCCAATGAATAATTTCAGCATAATGTTCAGAACCTCCTTTCCTAAACAATACTTCGCCCAATTCACTTTGCGCGCCAACATCATTTTTCTGAGCTGCAAGCCTATACCAATCAATAGCTTGGTCTAAATCCTCATGTCCATAAGTGTTATCTCTATAAATCAAACCCAAATAATTTTGCGCCAAGGTATCACCTCGATCCGCAGCTTTTTTAAACCAATAAATCGCTTGATCAATATTTTTTGGAATTTTTTCACCATCCAAATAATGCTGTCCCAACACAACTTGAGCATCAAGGTTTCCACTTTCTGCTAGAGACATAATATTTTTTATATTGTCTTCTTTTTTCTGACTTGAACATGCAGAAGCACTTAATAAGATTGAAATTATAAAAATAATATATTTTTTCTTATTGATCAAAATGTTCTGCATTTGACTAAATCTCCCATTCCCCTTGCTGTGGATCGAACTTAGCAAACTCTCCTGTATCAGTAAACTCTGAAGCTGTCATACTTATCTCGAAAATATCATCCGCATTTGAAGCCGCACTAAAATACAATCCAAATTTTGTGAGTATTGCTTGGACACTAAAATCGACTTTACGAAATTCTAAATAGTCTTTCTTCGTGACAAGTAATTCATAATCATAAGCAATCAAGCGATCTTTCAGCTCTTCAAATTGTTGTTCAGTCAACTCACTCAAATTTTCACTATGTTCAAAAAAATCATCGGTATGTAAATTTTCAAAATTTCGCATGGTCTGTATATTAAATATCTGTACGTTATAGCTCATTGTTATCTTCTTTTATCAAATTGATTTATTTAAAAATCAAAGTTGTAATTAAAATTGCATTAAAATCATGCTTTAGCTTTTTCTTTTGAAAATTATATCTTCTCTATTTCCTATTTCCTATTTCCTATTTCCTATTTCCTATTTCCTATTTCCTATTTCCTATTTCCAGATAGTATCTCATGTAAATATCGAATAATGTTCATTTAATATTTCACAAAAAAATGCGCTCATTTAGCGCATTTTTTTGATTCATTTTAGAAAAATTTAATGATGGTTTGTATGACCACGGCATTAATAATATCGATAAAGAAAGCACCACAAAGTGGAATGATCAAAAAGGCTTTATGCGATGGCCCATAACTATTGGTGACCGCTTGGATGTTTGCAATTGCTGTTGGGGTTGCTCCCATTCCAAAACCACAGTGACCTGCTGCAAGTACCGCAGCGTCATAATTGCTGCCCATAATTTTAAATGTCACAAAACCAGCATAAAGTGCCAATACCAAGGTTTGAACCAATAAAATGATAATCAATGGTCCTGCCAAATCCGCCAATAACCATAATTGTAATGACAATAACGCCATTGCCAAATAAAGAGATAAGGAGGCATTACCAAACACATCAATCGCACGATCGAAAATTTTAATTTTAAAAATATTTTCAATAATATTACGTAAAACCACGCCTGATGCGAGTGCCCAAACAAAAGTAGGAAGCTCAAACCACTGCCCACGTCCGATTTCAGTCATCCAATTGGCTACAAAAATACAGGTCGCGAACATACCTAAAGTTGTCACCGCATTGCTTGCTGTAATTAAACGAGTTTTTGTCGGATATTCAAACGGCGCAACATCAGTTGTCGGAGGAGTTTCATCACTTTGGCTATCATGCGTCAAACGTTCTGCTAAATGGTGTTTTTTGATCAAAAATTTGGCGACAGGTCCGCCAATAATACCACCAATGATCAGACCAAAAGTCGCACTTGCCATCCCTAAAACAATCGCACCTTTGATACCATGCTGTGACTCTAAAATAGAACCCCATGCACCTGCTGTACCATGCCCACCCGTTAATGTAATGGAACCTACTATTAGCCCAATTAAAGGATCAAGTCCAAGCAAGGTTGCAAGCCCCATACCAACAGCATTTTGCACAATTACGAATACAGCAACACAGATCAGAAAAACAAATAATGCTTTTCCACCCTCTTTTAATTTGACAAAACTTGCACTTAAACCGATCGATGTGAAAAACATCAGCATCAGTGCCTTCTGGATTTCAGCATTAAAAGTCGCACTAATATTGAAAAACTTATATAAAATATAAGCACATATGGCTGCAACCAAACCACCAACCACGGGTTCTGGAATATTGTAGTTTCTAAAAAACTTAATTTTATTGACTAAAAACCGTCCAATTAAAAGAACAACCACCGCAATTACGATTGTTCCAAATGCATCAATGCTAAATGTCATAAATTCCCCACGAATGCATAAATAAAAGTTTATTATTATATTAAAAATTTATATTGAGAATTTGTCATGTATAAAAATGTAATTTTTAAGTTATTGTGTTTATTGATTTAAATAAAATATATAAACAAATCAGCTGTATAAAATACTTTCTATTTCATCAGATTTTCCATAGAAAATTATTGTTTTGGGTGTCGCACATTATTGATTTAATGAAAACCAATTCTCGTTTTACAAATCTTAAGATAGACAGAATAAAATTAAAGCTCAATCGATCAAAATGTTTATAACTCCATTTTGATCGATAAGATTGACAACAATGCTTTTTAATTATCAGGAAGTTTTTTTCCGCAATGCGGACAATAGCAATACTGCTCTCGTTCTTCTTTCAACTCCTGTTCTTTTTGTTCACGTAATAGTTGCAGCAAAATATCATGTGTTTGCTCGACCGTTAAACCTACGTGTTTACGCAATTCTTCGATTTTGTCCTGATCGGTGACCAAATCAATATCTTTATCATTGATGACCATTTCACGAAATTTTAATTCTAGTTTTTGCTTTCTTTGTTCTAACTCATTTGCAAGACCATTCGCCAAAATACCTGCGGGTAATGCTGCCAAACCCACACCAAGTATGGTGATCAAAGCACCTAAAAAACGTCCCAGTGGCGTGATTGGCGTAACATCTCCATAACCTACTGTAGTTAATGTCACAACTGCCCACCACATCGACGCAGGAATTGAGCTAAACACGGCGGGTTGGGCGCGACTTTCTACAACATAAACACCGGCAGCCGACATCACGATCATAATCAATAAGATAAAAATAACCGCTTGGAAAGAGCCTTTTTCACGTTCTATTACACGTAATAAAATCTGTAAAGACACAAAATAACGTGTCAGTTTTAACAGACGTAATAAACGTAAAATTCGCAGGAATCGTAAGTCGATATGCACTAAGAAATTGAGATAAGCAGGCAAAATAGCCAATAAATCAATAATCGCAGCACCGCTTGTGATCCATTTTAAGCGTGCTTTCCAAGCAGGCATAAAGGGATCTTTTTCAACAACGCTCCAAAATCTAAGCAAGTATTCTGCTGAAAATATCACGATCGAAAGATTTTCAAAGATATCAAAATAGATTTGATATGCTTTATAGATATCATTCACAGACTCAAGTAAGACCGCAATAACGTTACCAATAATGAGAATAATCAACAAATAGTTAATCGAACGACTAAACCATGTTTCATAATCGTCATTGTGCAAATTGTTATAAACAAACTTTCTTAACGAGTACCAAGCGGTAATTCTCATACTTCGTGCTTATTTTTTTCAAAAAAGCATGTTAATACGTGACCAATAAAAATAATATATTTCAACTGATTTCTTATAACTTTTCATACAATTTTGAGTGTTAAATAAGCAATATTCATCATTCATAAATATAATTACTCAATTGAATAAAAAAATATTATATTTGTGCGATAATTTCATTATTTTTCAATCTTTCACCCAAAATATATGGGATGTTATGTCTTCCAGCACTAAAAGTCAGCTTAAACATGGCTTATCAAATCGTCATATTCAATTGATCGCACTTGGTGGTTCGATTGGCACAGGTCTTTTCCTCGGTATTTCACAAACCATTAAACTTGCAGGTCCATCTGTCATATTGGGTTATGCCATTGCAGGTTTGATCGCCTTTTTTATGATGCGTCAGCTCGGTGAAATGGTGGTTGAAGAGCCTGTCAGCGGATCTTTTAGTTATTTTGCCTATCGTTATTGGAGTCCATTTGCAGGCTTTATGTCTGGCTGGAATTATTGGGTGTTAAATGTACTGGTCTGCATGGCAGAGTTATCTGCTATCGGACTTTATGTGCAATATTGGTTTCCAGATATACCGACATGGGTTTCAGCATTAGGCTTTTTTATATTCATTAATATCATTAACTTAATGCATGTCAAAGTATTTGGTGAAACAGAATTTATATTTTCTATTATCAAAATCTTAGCCATTATCGGTATGATCGGCTTTGGTGCTTATTTGCTCGCAACTGGAAATGCTGGAGCGCAATCACACATTAGCAATCTTTGGGCATTGGGTGGATTTTTCCCAAATGGCTTGATGGGCTTAGTGATGGCAATGGCGGTGATCATGTTCTCTTTTGGTGGTATAGAATTGGTCGGTTTGACTGCTGCTGAAGCAAAAGATCCTACGACGACCATTCCAAAAGCAGTCAATCAAATCGTTTATCGCATCTTGTTGTTTTATATTTTGACGATTTTCATTTTGCTTTCACTCTATCCATGGAATCAAATTGCGGAAGGTGGTAGTCCTTTTGTACTGATTTTTGATTCACTTGGCTCGCAGTATGTCGCAACAATTTTAAATTTTGTCGTGCTAACTGCTGCAATTTCTGTATATAACGGAACCAGTTATGGAACGAGCCGTATGCTTCTAGGACTTGCAGAACAAGGCAATGCTCCAAAATTTTTAGCCAAAATCAATCATCGCGGTATTCCTTATTATGCGATTTTGACCTCAGCTGCTGTAACACTGATTTGTGTTATTTTAAATTATGTCTTTCCAGAGAAAGCTTTTAAATTACTCATGAGCTTAGTTGTTTCTGCAATTGTGATTAACTGGATGGTGCTTTCGCTTACCCATTTAAAGTTTAAACGTCGCATGAATAATCAAAAGAAAAAGACTATATTTCCAAGTATTGCGTATCCTTTTTCAAACTATATTTGTGTCGTATTTATGCTGGGTATTTTACTGATCATGTGGTATACCCCCGATATGAAAATTGCAGTCATTTTGATTCCATTTTGGTTAATGATTTTGACCATTGCTTATCGTTTAAAACAACGCAAACTTAAGAAAGTTTAAATAGATTCTCTTGATCATAGATTGGAATGGTTTTATTTATTTTTTTAAAATCTTAAAATATAAATGAAGTCGACAAATAGCACCTTTAAAGCACCCTTCTCTAAAGGTGCTATTTGTACAATCAAAGCCAGTCTCCCAAATGACTTCGATTTCATGAGACTATTTTAGCGTATGATGTATTTAAAATTTTCCCTAATTCGCCCCTTCTCGCACCCAGTTTCAGCAAAATTTTTCATATTTTTGTCGATTAACAGAAAATTTTTCTTTGGTTTAAATTATGAATGACTCTAAACATACATTAGACAAGATTGATCGCAAAATTCTGTCAGCACTTCGCCAAGATGGTCGGCTAACTGTTGCCCAATTGGCTGATATCGTTGGTTTATCAACATCCCCTTGTTGGACTCGATTAAAACGTTTGGAAGCGCTAAAAATTATCGATGGTTATAGTGCCAATATTGATCCCAAAGCCATTGGTATAAATGAGTTATTTTTCATTGAAATCACTTTGGAACGTCATGATGACGAAATACTTGAACAATTTAGTGAAGCTTTAGCCGATATTCCTGAAGTAATAGAAGCACATTTGGTTACTGGTGATTATGATTATTTGGTGAAAATTGCAGTAAAAGATGCGGAACATTATGAGCGGTTTTTACGTAAAAAATTATATGCAATGAAAGGTATTCGTCATACACGTTCTATTTTTGCCTTGCGCCCTCTAAAGCTTGAAAATAAAGCTGATTTGATGTTAATTGATTGATTAGCTCATGATAATAAACTATTGAATTATCATTTAAAATGAATTGATCTTTTGAAGAAAATGGCAAGCCACTACATTGTATTTAAAAGATCAATTTGCGAATTAAAATCTCTTCTCATTGAACTTAAACTCGCAAGACGCGACACTTAATCTAACAAAAATCAATCTAAGAAAAACCAGTTAAGCAGTTTTAGTCCATATTTTACAAAGCAACTATTTTGTGGCTTGTATCATATAGTTATTATATTACGTGAAATATTCATCAAAATAAATTGCTTTTAGAGGCTGTAAAATGTCAAAAATATTGAAAATCTCCTTAGTGCTAAGTACTTTAGCACTCAGCGTAGAGATGCTTCATGCTGCCACTGTAAGCTCAGAATTCTATGGCAAAACAGCAAGTGGTGAAAATGTTCAGCAGTTTATTTTTAAAAATGCAAATGGCATGAATGTCAAAATTATCAATATTGCAGGCGCAATTACTGAAATTAATGTGCCTGATAAAAATGGTAAAATCGCAAATGTCGCTTTAGGCTTACCCAATGCTGAAGCTTATGCGACAAAAAATGATCCGCATTTTGGTGCAATCATTGGTCGTTATGCCAATCGTATCGCCAATGGTCGCTTTACTTTAAATGGCAAAACGTATCAGCTCCCTTTAAATGATGGACATAATACTTTGCATGGCGGTCCTTCTACTTTTGCCCAAGACCTTTGGACAGCCAAAATTTTGCCACAAAAAAACCCAGCAGTAGCCTCTGTCGAAATGAGCTATTTTTCTCCAAACGGTCAGAATGGTTTTCCTGGAAACTTAACCACTACCGTGACTTATAGTCTCAATGATCAGAATGAACTGTCTATACATTATTCAGCACGTACAGACCAAGATACTGTCATCAATCTCACCAACCATACTTATTTGAATTTGGCAGGTGAAAGTAGCGGCAATATAGAAAAACAACAAATTCAAATTCTTGCATCACGTTATACACCTACAGATAAACAATCACTCCCTACTGGGGCAATTGTTTCTGTAAGCAATACACCGCTTGATTTTCGTAAAATGAAGGCTATCGGCGATGATTTGAGAACTAATTTTGATCAGATTAATTATGCTCGTGGTTATGATCAAAATTGGGTATTAGATGCTTATGTTCCAAATGCAACTCAGCCTCGTTTAGCTGCACGTGCTTATGATCCAGAATCTGGGCGTACACTTGAGTTATCAACGACTCAACCTGGATTACAGTTTTATACATCCAATAGTTTAGATGGCAGCGTGATCGGATCATCAGGCAAAGCTTATCGTCAAACAGATGGCTTTGCTTTTGAAGCTGAACATTTTCCAAATTCAGTAAATATTCCGAGTTTCCCTTCTACAGTTCTCAAAAAAGGTGATACGTATAGTGAAACGACTGTTTATAAATTTGGCATTCAACGATAATCTGCTGCTATTGAATCGAGATTTTATTCGATTTAAAGCTGATTTTATGTTTTAATGTGCGCAGTATGAGATGAGCCTTATATGAGTATAACGAGAGTTATACGACTAGCCCCCTGAAAATGGGGGCTTTTTATATGCTAAATTGATAGCAGAATACATATTAATCATTTAATATCAAATCATTAGAAATAATAAGCCAAAGATACATAGGCTCGTTTAAACCAATCTCCATTTGTTCCTCCTGCCGCTAAGCCTTCGCTATCCCCCACGTATGGATCATGTTTACCAATCAGTAATTCAGCTTGAACCGTTAACTTTTCATAACTAAAAGCCAGTCCAGGAATAAAGCGCGTGGAATTTTTAAAACCATCTTCATCTTTGATATAAGTACTGTAGTTTAAATAGGGTCTCACACCTGTAAATGGTCCCACTTTATTGGGAAAGCTATAACTGACTTCTGCTGAATAAATTTGACCTTTGGTCGCAGAATTAAAAGAACCATCAAATCCACCCAATGTAATTTGATTTGGAAATTGGTGGTCGGCATTATCTATATTTTGATAGCCAGCCAATGCTTGAACATTCCACTGATGGTATGTGTTATTTGCAAATATGGCATAGACTTGGCGGCTCCCTGTTTGTTCTGATCTTTTATTTTCTACTTGTGAGTACCATGCAGAGGCACCCAATTGGGAACTTATTTTTTCATCATTATTTATATTTTTAAAAGTATGTGCGCCCCTAACTACGATTGCATTTTTCTCCCGGGTGTTTGTTCCATCTTTAACATAATCATCAGCATTGACTAGGTTTACACTAAAACGTTTCGAGTCCTTGCTATGTCCGTAAAAATTGCCTCCATCGGTGGGATAGTAAGCCAACTGAAACTCATTTGTGCCATTGTTAAAATCGTATTTGATACCTAAATCATGCACATCTTCCAAGCCTGCTGCGTTCGCTATGCCCAGATAAAAGGTATTTCCCCAAAAACGTCCTAAACCAAATGGTACTGGATTTAAACCAGCGATGATTTTACTATTCTGATCTATTTTATAACCGAACCAAGCATCTGTTAACCAACTGGCATCACCTAAATGACCATAGTACTCATAAAACCGATAATCTAAATGACCGATCCATTGTGGCGAGTTATAGTCGAGCCAAATTATGGCATCCGAAAAAGAAAACTTACTGTCGCTAGGTGTAGTGTCAAAGTTATAAACATATTTCGCACGTATCGCACCTGAGATCGCAAGTTCGCCACTTTGTGCTTTGGTATCGCCAAAACGAATCGCTGCATGAGTTGAACTATATGAAGAAAATAAAGAAATCAACAACAAACCTAATTTTAAGTTTGGTTTTTTAATTTTATTTACCAATGTGAAAGACATATATTATTATCCGTTTTCTTTTTGATTTTGATCTTATATTACATTAATTTATTTAAATAAATACGAATAATAGATAATCTAGTCGCAAATTAAGCTAAGCCAGCGCTATCTTTTTTTCATACAACAATATCTTTATAAATTCTAATTCTGACACATTAAATTATCTATACTCTAGTATTCATAGCGCTATAATTATTATGAATAAATTTGTTAATGATAGTCAAAAATCAGATATTGCACATTTAAAAAAATGGTTTATATGGAAAACTGAATGGCCAACATGGCTATTGATTATATTCTTCTATATGGCTTGTTATTTTACACTTACTCATTTTGAACATCTGGGTTCGTTGATCAGTAGTATTTTATTATTATTGTTGATCACTTTTTATATGTCATTACAACATGAGTTACTACATGGACATCCAACACGATATGATGAATTAAATCGTCTGTTTGGTTTGCTGCCATTTGCACTCCTGTATCCCTTTGATTTATATAAACAACAGCATCTTATTCATCATAGTGATGAACATTTAACTGATCCGATCCTCGATCCTGAAAGTAATTATATTTTTGTTGAAAATTGGCAAGCTTTGAATCTGCTACAAAAGTGGCAATTTCAACTTAATCGCAATCTACTCGGACGTTTTTTGGCAGGTCCATTTTTTTCTTTCATTTCAGTACTTAAACAAATTTTTTTAGATTTTTATCAGCTAAAATTGCGTGCCATTTTAATGTGGATTGAACATTTTATATTGATTGCTGTGCTATTTTGGGCACTCAAGTCGATCTTTCACGTTCCGATCAGTCTATATATCATCATCGCGTATTTTTCGATTTCAATTGCCTTAATTCGTTCTTTCTATGAGCACAGGCCCGCAGTGAATATCTCTGATCGCACTGTAATCAATGAGGCTGAATTTATCTTTAGAATTCTATTTTTGGATAATAATTATCATTTAATCCATCACGACTTACCTCATGCACCGTGGTTTATGTTAAAAACAATTTTTAAAAGACATCAACAAGATTATCTGATTAAAAATAATGGCTTTTATGTCAGAGGTTATAGAACACTTTTTAGATTGCATAGTATAAAAGCGATAGATTCACCGATATATCAGCACAGTTTAGAACAAGTCCAATCTAAAATTAATCAGCGTAAATAAAGAGGATCAATATGTCACAGTTATGGAAAATTGGCCTACCCATGTATTTATTATCAGAACAAAATCAGGATTATTATGATTTGTTTTTACAATATTTTATGAAAGAAATTAAACGCTTAGACTTTAAAGATAATATCGAAATCATCTCAAAATTTCCTGAGGACTTATATATTTGGTGGCAGGATCAAGATGTCCTTTTTACTCAATGCTGTGGCTATCCTTTGATTAAATCATTAAAGGATCAAGTCCAGCTCATTGCAAAACCTGATTATGCTGTTGTAGGTTGTGAAAATGGATATTATCGAAGCGTCTTGATTACACATCGCGACAATATTTTTGATTCTTTAAACTCATTTATAGATCAGCGAATTGTGATCAATCAAATAGATTCAAATAGCGGAATGAATGTTTTACGTGCTGAGATTGCAGCTCTTGTCGATGATAAGCCTTATTTTCAGACTGTAAAAATTTCTGGATCACATCTCAATAGTATCCAAGCGATCACGGAACATCGAGCTGATCTAGCAGCAATTGATTGCGTCAGTTTTGCATATATAGAAAAATTTCGCCCAGAACTTTTAAAAGAGATACGTATCCTTTCCTATAGTGTGCAATCTCCAGCTTTACCGATCATTGCATCAAAGGAACTAAAAGACCAATATAAAAATCTCGTTTTCCATGCCTTAAAAAACATGCTTAAGCTGCATCCACAATTGTACCAAGCCCTTTTAATCAAAGATTTTTTAAGGACTGATCTAAAGGAATATCAAAAAATATTGGATTTAGAAAAACAAGCTCAGCTTATCCAATTTGATTTCAATCAAGATTTAAGCCTAATCTAAAATAATTAAAAGCAATCCTAATCCTCACTCATATCAGATCTTATCGATATCCATTTGATAAATTTCATCATACAAATTTAAAAAAAATTACTATTAGTAAGTAACATATCAATAGTAATTAAAGGATTTATGAATGTGCTTCTCGCTTCCAAGGAGTCACATACCGTTCAAATGTACGCATACTAAAATCAAAAACGATAGACACTAAAGCAACAGCGATCGCACCTTGTAAAATTTGTGACGTACTATTGATCGTAAATCCAACGATAATCGGCGAACCTAGACTTTCTGCTCCTACCATTGGCGATAATGCTGCTGTAGCAATGATCAGCAAAATACTAATTCTCAGCCCTGAAAGTATTGAGGGTAATGCTAATGGCAATTCAACTTTAAAAAAGATTTCTCTCGGACTTAGTCCTATACCTTTTGCAGCGTCAATGGTTTGAGTATCAACATTTTCAATCCCTGTGATCGTTGCCTGTAAGGTCGGCATCAATCCAAATAAAAACAAGGAAAAAATAGCGACTTTTGAACCAAACCCAAAAATAGGTAAGAAAAGAAATAACACAGCCAAAGGCGGTAAAGTTTGGCTCACTGTGGCGATATTTCTAAGTAATGGTGAAAAACTTTTTCCACTTGGTCTGGTCACAAATATCCCCAAAGGAATTGCTGTGAGTATGATCAATAAAGAGGTATATAAAATAATCAGTGCATGATCTTTAAATAACTCAATTAATGAGGATTGTTCATATAAAAGTGCTTGTCCGTCAGATAAAAATGGTGACAACAGCGCTTGCCACAAACCTTGCCAATAGAACAAAGTAATTAAAACTGGCCACACCAATATCGCAATCATATTACGCATCGATATCGTTCTATGCGGTTGACTACTCATAATGCACCTCTGATAAAATCGTGTACGCTCACGCGTGCAATCGGCTTTTCATCATCATCTAGCACCAATAAGCTAGGTACGCCTGACAACAATTTACTCAGTGCATTTCGGGCATTGGCTTTAATAGAAATCGTATGCTCTTGATTTATATTTACCTGTTCTAAATCAAAAAAACCGTGACCTTGCTGTATGATATCTCCAACAAGATGTAAACTCAGCCGTTGTAATTCTCGTTCTTGACCCAAAAATTGTGCAACAAAGTCATTTTTAGGTGATTTTAAAATCTGATCTGGAGTATCAAATTGTACGATTTCGCCCTCTTGCATCAACGCAACCTTATCACCTAAACGTACTGCCTCATGAATATCATGAGTGACAAAGACAATGGTTTTTTTGACCTGAGTTTGAATTGCTAAAAGTTCTGCTTGTAATTGTTCTCGTGTAATCGGATCAACTGCACTAAACGGTTCATCCATTAACAAAATTGCAGGATCAGCAGCTAAAGCTCTTGCAATCCCGACACGTTGCTGTTGACCACCTGAGAGTTCCTTAGGATAACGATGGGCAAATTTTTCAGGCGCCAACCCAACGACATGCAACAATTCTTGTGCACGTTGTTTGCGTTTAGCTTTATCCCATCCCAAAAGTTCAGTCACAATTTCAACATTTTTTTCTACAGTTAAATGTGGAAATAATCCTGCATTTTGAATTACATAACCAATCGAACGACGTAATTTCACCGGGTCAAGATTTAAAGCATTTTCACCATGAATCAGGATTTCGCCCGAAGTCGGTTCAATCATACGATTGATCACACGTAACAATGTCGATTTACCACAACCAGAAGGACCAATGAGCGTAACCAGTTCACCATTTCGGATTTCTAAATTGATTTGTTTTAAAGCGCTAGTATTGCCATATTGTTTTACGATATTTTTTAAATGAATCATTATTTTAATCCTTTTGCGGTAAATACACCTTCGATCAAGCGTAAAAACGCATCAATCACCAAAGCCAAGACGACTGCTGGAATACACCCCAATAAAATGAGATCTTGTACCGACTGTTCTGTTCCACGCATCAATAACACACCTAAACCACCGGCATTAACGATCACAGCAATCGTGGCCAAACTGATCAACATCAGGCATGTCAAGCGTATACCATTGATAAAAAATGGAAACACTAAAGGTAATTCAACTTTCCAAAAGATTTGATGCGGGCTTAGTCCGATTCCCTTAGCGGCATCAATGATGTCTTTCGGAATATTTTGTAGGCTACTATGTACATTGACGATCAAAGGAAATACGCCATAAAGCACCAAAGCAATCAGCGCAGGTGTTGTCCCCAACCCTCTCACGCCCAATTCGTCCCAATGACTTGTTAAATGAAAAGATGAGAACCATTGAATTGGATGGGTAAAAAGTTGATAAAACAAATTGGTCAAGATCGGCAAAAATACGATGATGCCAAAAAATACAATAAAGCCAATCGTAATTTTAATCTTGCTCGTCAATGGTCCATAAGGTAGCCATTTGAAACTTAAGCGTCCTAAAACGACCAATGCAATAATGATCAATAAAAGACCTAAGCTCTGCTGCACCGTAAAGACTTTGCCAAAAAAAGAAAGTAATGGTAATAACAAGCCGTATAGTGCAATAGAAGGAACTGTTTGCATAAAACCATTTAAACTTAAAATCACTTCCTCTAACCAAGCTTTTTTTGTAGCAACAACACCTAAAACTGTACCCAAAACAATAATCAAAGGTAATGCACTAAGGACTAAAATAATGTGTTGCCACAACTCACTTTTAAATATCTCCGAGTTTGCAATATATTCTCGATAAATCCCCCAATGCTGAAACGGTGCAATTGCTGTAATGATCACGATAAAAAGAATAGGAATGAGCACCCATTTTTTACTTTCCTGATAAACAGAGAACAACAAAATATAGAGAGCGAAAGCTGAAAACCAAGCACCTGTCGATAAGCTAATACGACTTAAATGATCTTGAACTAAATCTACACTTCCAAAAGTACTTGCAGCGATAATCAGGACACAGCTCAGACTTGCGGCCAAGACCAAAAGAACCTGTTTACTTCGTCCTCTTGGCATAAATGCAACCACAAGCACAGCGATCCATGACAACAAAATAGCCCATAGCCACGGAATTGATCCTGTTGCGTGCTCAGTTAAAGCCCATAAATCAAATGATTCACCGAGTGGTAATACACGATTTGCATATTTCGTCACAAAAGGATGTGCCAAAGCAAATAGTCCAAAACATACAGCCAATAATGCGACTTGATTAACTTCTGTTCGAAAATATAAAAAGGAAAAAAATCCACTATATGTTCTTGGTTTTCCGCTTATATTCTTTTTAATATATTCTTGTTCCGAAACAACACTTTTTGTCATTTTATAAATCCTCGTTGCTTCAGATATTGTTCTGCAACACTTTTCGGTGTTTGACCACCCACCACAATTTGGCTATTTAATTCAGATAAAACTGGAGAGCTAAGCCCCGCAAATAAAGGTTCTATACTTGATTTAATTTCAGGATGACTATTTAACACCGACGCTCTTATCGTTACAGCTGGCTGATAGGTTTCTTGTGCACCTTGTGTATCTTTCAAAGCCACTAAGTTTAATGCTGCAAGCTGTCCATCCGTTCCATAGGCCATTGCAGCATTAATTTTATTCGCACCTCTCGCCAATGCTGTTTCGGTTTGGGCTGTATTTCCACCTGGCAACATAATCAGTTGATTGGATTTCAATTTAAATTTGTATTTTGATTCGAACGCCTTCAGACCATCGGCACGGGATACAAACTCATAGCTGCCAATCAGTTTGACATGATTGCCAGAATTGACATAGCGGGCAAAGTCATCCATTGAATTGATATGTTCTGAATTCGCCATTTTCTTTGTAATAGCAATGACAAAAGTATTGTTGGCTGGTGCAGGCTTTAACCACACGATCTTATTTTGTTTTAAATCTGCTTGAACTAAAGTTTGATAAATCTTCAATGGGTCCTTTGAGTTGGTTTTAACATTTTTTACCAGAT
The DNA here is from genome assembly GCF_000368565.1 of Acinetobacter gerneri DSM 14967 = CIP 107464 = MTCC 9824. Taxonomy (GTDB): domain Bacteria; phylum Pseudomonadota; class Gammaproteobacteria; order Pseudomonadales; family Moraxellaceae; genus Acinetobacter; species Acinetobacter gerneri. Next base: position 151,759 of record NZ_KB849542.1, read on the forward strand.
TTTGTACATTGCCCGTATATTCTGGATATAGGTCAATTTCACCTTCAAGCAAGGCTTTACGCACGACTTGTGTGACTCCTGTTGAGCATTTATCGATTATTTTTAAGCCTTGATGACTCAGTGTTAAATGAATCATCTGACACAACAAGTTACTTTCAGTATCGATTTTTGACCCAATCACCACTGGACGATCTGCATGAATGATTTGACTCATCAAACAAAATAGACTGAAAATGACTGGAATCTGACATTTTATGGGAAATAGACTATTCCCATTTGATTTGCTCATAATTTACTGTTCTTATTGTCAATATTGATCAGAGTTTATTTAATTATGTTAATTAATAAACTATTTTTTTTAAATAAGATTATCTTAAAGAAATGTTTAACTTTTGAGTATTTGATTTTTGCTCAATCTTCAAACATATGCTTTTATATATTTTTTTATACTTATCAACCTATTAAGACATAAAAGCTATGTTTTTAAGTCGCCATTGTTTAAAGTGTCTATACACTTAAGAGAAATTAAATAATTCGGATCTGAGAAAAATAACGCTAAAAAGGACTCAAGCCACGAGTTAAGTTAAAAATACCCAACCTACAACTTGTGTCCTTCCATTGAAATCATTTGGTTTATTGTGCTGTATAGCCACCATCAACCAAGACTGATGTACCATTTACAAATGAAGCTTCGTCACTTGCCAAGAACATTACAACATTTGCAACTTCTTCAGGTTTACCTAAACGACCAATTGGATGAAGTTTTGCGAGGTTTTCTTTTTGTCGTTCATCTGCTCCGCTCAATAGCGGTGTGTCAATATAGCCCGGACACACAGCATTGACACGAATACCTTTAGCAGCATAATCCGTTGCCAAAGTTTGAGTGAGTAGTTTTACGCCTGCTTTGGCAGCAGCATAAGCCGTCACCCCTTTTTTCCCTACCCAACTATGAATAGAACCACAATTTACAATCACACCTTTTTTATCATGCGCCAACCAATACTCAATCGCATATTTATCCAATAAATAAACTGCAGTTAAATTGATATCTATGGTTTTTTGCCAGTGATCTAAAGCCAATTTATCGATAGGTCCATCACTTGCAATTCCAGCATTGGCAAAAATAATATCTAAACCTGAAAATGTTGTAATTGCATGTTGAACCAAGTCTTTATTTTCTTGTTCGTTTCGTACATCTATTTTAAAGAAGCTGGTAATAAACCCCTGATCATTTAAGTCATCACTGATTGCTTGACCATGATCATTGAGGTCAGCTATCACAACTTTTGCGCCCTTTTTACAAAAACCAATTACTGATGCTAAACCAATACCACTTGCACCGCCTGTTACGATTACAACTTTATTATTAAAATTCATATATTTTCCTCATTTTTCATATTATATTTTTAGCATATCTTAAGAACAAATCCCATAGTTTATTTATGGTTTAATTAACTCTGCATACTTTGTTTTCTAAAAATAGTAGGTTCATAAATTTATTTCTTAGTCCCATCTGTGAGCATTTTATTAAAAATTTACCCTTATCTTAGCCTTGCCCTCACTGCGTCCTACGTTACAATCAAAGCAACACTTTCATACTTGCTCAAGGAGCAAGAGACTTACTATATTAATTTTTCAAAATGATAAACGATTGTATATTTTTGATTTTTATAAATAGATTTAGAAATCAAACAAATGTATTTAATCTTAATTTTCATATTTTCCAATAGAAAATAAATAAGTGATGAATAATGGTCCAATTGATGAGCAAGCTATAAATAATAATGTTTTAAACTCAATTCTCGCTCCTATAAACATGATACATGCTACCGAAAGAAGCATTGTCACAAGAAATAAAAAAATTAAAATTTTCATGAAATCTCGTGTATTATATTTAGCAATTCTTTTTTGAATAAAATGACTTACATATACATTGATAATAAAGAAAGAGAACATAAATACCATTCCCAAATTTTCAACTTCATATGTATGAGTAATAAACATAAGAAAATAAATTACAACCAAACAACAAGATAAAAAGAAACCGAAGCCATAGGCAAAAAGCGCGAAAATATAAGATTGGATCGTCATTTATCTCTCCATTCATTCAATAGAATAAGTTTTATTTTCATATCTCATTCATCTATATGTATGAATGACTTCACTATTACTTATTAATTATAATTAATAGATATTATAGACTATTAAGTTACTGTTCAATTTATTATTCTTTTCATAAAAAAATAAGGGCTGATTACTCAGCCCCTATTCTATACAAATCGCTTAACTTTTCAATTAATTAACTTAATTGAGCAGCAGCAATTTTCTTCGTATCAACATTCGCAGCTGCGTCTGTATAGTCTTCCATCTTATCAAAGTTCAAGTATTGATAGATGTCGCCAGCCATGCTGTCGATTTGAGCAGCATATTCTTGATATTCTGCAGGAGTTGGCAATTTACCAAGTACAGCAGCAACAGAAGCAAGCTCAGCAGAAGCTAAGTAAACGTTTGCACCTTGACCTAAACGGTTAGGGAAGTTACGAGTAGAAGTAGATACACAAGTTGTGTTCGGTGCTACACGTGCTTGGTTACCCATACATAATGAACAACCTGGCATTTCAGTACGAGCGCCAGCTTTACCATAAATGTTATAGAAACCTTCTTCCATCAATTGACGCTCGTCCATACGAGTTGGTGGAGCCAACCATAAACGAGTAGACAATGAACCACCTGGTACTTTATCAAGTAATTTACCAGCTGCACGGAAGTGACCGATGTTAGTCATACATGAACCAACGAATACTTCGTCGATTTTAACGCCAGCAACGTCAGAAAGAAGTTTAGCGTCATCTGGATCGTTCGGGCAGCAAAGAACTGGTTCTTTGATATCGCTAAGATCGATTTCGTAAACTTTAGTATATTCTGCGTCAGCATCAGCTTTAAGCAAGCTTGGGTTAGCCAACCATTTTTCCATGTTCTCAACACGACGAGCCATAGTACGCGCATCGCCATAACCTTGAGAAATCATCCACTTCAACATCGTGATGTTAGATTGTAAGTATTCAGCAACTTTCTCTTCAGAAAGAGTGATCGAACAACCCGCAGCAGAACGTTCAGCAGAAGCATCAGAAAGTTCGAATGCTTGCTCAACAGTCAACTGAGTTTCCATTTCTGTTAAGTCGATTTCTAGGATACGACCAGAGAAAATGTTTTTCTTACCTTTTTTCTCTACAGTCAAATCACCTTCTTGGATCGCACGGTAAGGAATCGCATGAACAAGGTCACGTAAAGTGATACCAGGTTGCATTTTACCTTTGAATTTCACAAGAACTGATTCAGGCATATCAAGTGGCATAACACCAGTTGCTGCAGCAAATGCTACAAGACCAGAACCCGCTGGGAATGAAATACCGATTGGGAAACGAGTATGTGAGTCACCACCAGTACCAACTGTATCTGGAAGAAGCATACGGTTTAACCAAGAGTGAATGATACCGTCACCTGGGCGAAGTGATACACCACCACGGTTCATGATGAAGTCAGGAAGTGTATGTTGCATTTGCACGTCAACTGGTTTTGGATAAGCAGCTGTGTGACAGAATGATTGCATAACCAAGTCAGCAGAGAAGCCCAAGCAAGCTAAGTCTTTTAACTCGTCACGAGTCATAGGACCAGTTGTATCTTGAGAACCAACTGTAGTCATCTTAGGTTCGCAGTATGTACCTGGACGAACACCTTGACCTTCTGGAAGACCACATGCACGGCCAACCATTTTTTGAGCTTGAGTAAAGCCTTTACCAGTATTCTCAGGTTGAACTGGAGTACGGAATAAAGTAGATGGTGCAAGACCAAGTGCTTCACGAGCTTTAGCAGTTAAGCCACGACCAACGATCAAGTTGATACGACCACCCGCACGAACTTCGTCAAGAAGTACTGGAGTTTTAAGGTCAGCTTCAGCGATTTGCGCGCCATTTTTAAAAGCAGTTACTTTTGCAGCAGCATGATCAATTTTAAGAGTAACTTCGTCACCCATGTTCATGTCAGCAACATCAATTTCTACAGGTAATGCACCAGCATCTTCCATAGTATTGAAGAAAATCGGAGCGATTTTAGAACCTAAGCACACACCACCATCTTTTTTGTTTGGAATGTGTGGAATGTCATCACCGAAGAACCAAAGTACTGAGTTAGTCGCTGATTTACGGCTTGAACCTGTACCAACAACGTCACCCACGTAAGCAACTTGGTTGCCTTTCGCGATAAGGTCTTTGATTTGGTTTAATGGACCAACTTCACCTGGTTTTTCAGGGTTGATACCATCACGTTCGTTTTTAAGCATTGCATTTGCATGTAATGGGATATCTGGACGGCTCCAAGCATCTTGTGCAGGAGACAAGTCATCAGTATTTGTTTCGCCAGTTACTTTAAATACAGTAAGTTTGATTTCTTCAGGAACGTCTTTACGGCTAGTGAACCATTCAGCATCAGCCCAAGATTGTAAAACTGATTTTGCATTTTCATTGCCAGCTTTTGCTTTATCAGCAACGTCATGGAATGCATCAAATACAAGTAAAGTTTTTTTCAATGCTTCTGCAGCTAAACCAGAAAGTGCAGCATCATCTAATAATTCTACTAATGGAGCTACGTTGTAACCACCAAGCATAGTACCAAGTAAGTAAACCGCACGTTCTTTAGAAACTAATGGAGAGTTTGTTTCACCTTTAGCGACAGCAGCTAAGAAAGCCGCTTTAACGTAAGCTGCTTGGTCAACACCTGCAGGAACACGGTTTTCAAGCAAATCAACTAAGAATGCTTCTTCACCTGCTGGTGGATTTTTTAATAATTCAACCAACTCAGCAGTTTGAGCATCGTCAAGTGGCTTCGGTGGGACTCCGAGTGCGGCACGTTCTTCAACGTGTTGGCGGTAAGCTTCTAGCACGGTGTTATTCCTCTTTTGTAAAAAATTACTCGTAAATTCCAGCTTGTCAAAAGCTTCACGGGTAATGTGGACATTTAAATTTTACTAAAAAACAGGACAAAAGTTAATGCAAGTACAGTGTTAATTCGTGATGATCATTATTTTATAAATAAATATGATCAGACTTTTGTACACCGAGCGTTCAGAGTTTGAATGTTTTTTACTCAATCTTATAGATCGCATCAATTTTGCCATTTTTAGTCAATAAAAAAGGGCAATGTATAATGCCCTTTTTTTTGTAAAAAATACATTAAACCTTAGTGTACTGTTGTACTTTTAAGATAAGACTCAAGCGAATGCTTATCCCCTTCAAACTTCAATTGGATTTCATCATCATGCATCATGATGTGTTCAGCCGATGCAAATGAAATCTTGACCTGATATAACTTGGCTTGTTGATCAATCAACTCTTGTAAATAAACCTGATCACCAATACTCAATACATAATGACTTCCGCAAATCACAGCGACGCCTTTTTCATCTTCCAAGAGCAGATCTGCATTATGTAAATACGCGATAACTTCCATACTTTTTGCTCTCACTATTGTTATTTTGATGATTTATTATTCATTTTTTTGCTAAGCTTTTCTATATTTCTGCTTATAATTTTTCTGTTAGTAAATGTTGCATAAATCCTCGATTTAGGGTTAAGCCGATTTATAACAAAATATCTCATCGACCATTCCTAAAGAACAGCATAGAAATTTGTACTAAAATCACGATCTATGCCTAAGCAATGAATTTTTGAAAATGTCATTCTTAGAACTCACCAATCATTTAAGGAAAATTGTAGGATAAATATCTGAAAATAATGATCTCGGAGATCAGCATCATTTATATGTAAATATATTTACTTAATTGTGTCTTTTCTGATTAGAAGAAAATTTCATTGTGCCTTATATAAATAAAAACAATATATATCAATGCATTACAAGGAAATTAAACTTAAAAAATCCTATCAAGGTAGGATTCAGTCATTAGGCTGAAGTATATAAATAACCCCCAGCCTAACAGCAGATTTATTACTTTACATCTTTGAAAACTAAGGCAACCCACCGAAGCAAATCACCTAGAATCATCATGATAAGTTAGCTTATAAGGAAGAATTTAAAACCTACCTTATATCATCAACGCTATTTAGAACGGTTTATACTCTGGCATTTTGTTTGGATCATGTGGAGTAGTGATACATTTTTGAGTGGCATCATCTTTAAATTTTGCCTGAACAGCATCTTTATCCGCTTTTAATTGATCTTCTGGCATTGCATAAATAACTTTGATTTGTTCAAGAATAAATTTATGCGTCGTAGGATCAGTCACTTTATTGGCATAATCCAAAGCTTCTTGTTTTAAAATGCCATTTTGTCGATCTAAGGCAATCGTCCGCGCAGCATTACCGATACTGGTGCAGTAGCCTTGCCATTTTTCTTCAGGTGTTGCCACTTTTTTTTCAGAACAACCGACTATAGTGAATAAGGTCACTAAAATAAGAATCTTTTTCATCAAATCTCTCCTGTGCCCATATCATACTGAAAGAGATTCGAAATGGCAGTTTAAATTGAAAAACTTTTCGATTATTTTTCAAATTGTGCATAGCACTATCTATAAATAGTTGGCAATTTTCTGAATTTTTGAGAATTTGTAATAGTGTTTAAAATTCTAAGAGAATTTCAAAGCTTTATTTTTTATTCCTTTGGGGATGGCTAAAGCTTCGAATACATTGAGGCTCAGATAAAGTTCATTGATATTTTTTAAAATTGGCTATGCTGAATGACTTACAACATAGCCAACCATTGTTACCGACATACCTGAGTCGCATGCACATTCAGCATAGCAATGATTATGTTTTTTCAAATATCTGTTTGCGTATATTTCATTGTCATCTAACAAAAATGAAAATATATTTGTGTTTGAAATAACATATTTTCTGTTTTGTGTTGGATAGTAGATTTCAATTTTAGAAATCAATCTTCAATTATCGGTGCAAATAAAATTAAAAATAGCGTTTGGACGATGTCACCTAATAAATTATAGTTTAATGTATCATTAGTCTGGTGTGATTTAACCAATAAATAAACTTTAATATATTATAAAAGGAATTAAAATGAAATTAATCTTAGTTCATGGAATATGGCAGAATAGCCCTAAAGATAAGTTGGAAAAGCAATGGATCGCTTATTTAAAAACAGGTTTTGAAAATCAAAATCTTGACTCAAAAATCCTAGATGGTTTAGAAATTGATTTTGTTTATTACAATGATGTTAGAAAGAAATATAAAGTTTCAAAAGTTGAACTATTAGATAACAATTTGTTTAATCAAGCTATGGACCCAATCACATTAACTGCATCAGAATTAATCTATGAATTTGGAGAGCCTGAACATATAAGAATGATGGAGCAAAGCAATCTTCTTCCAAACAAATATACTGCTCTAAAAATATTAGCAAAAATTATAGATGGATCTAGAGCATCTGTACCATTAGCAAGAATATTTGCTGAAGAAGTATTTTTATACCGCAATAATGATAATTATAGAAATGAAGTTAATCAAAGATTTTTAAATTGCCTAGGCTATCCCTCTGTAGTATTAGGACATTCATTAGGAAGTGTAGTTACATTTAATAGTCTAACGAATCAAAACCTTCCTATAAACACCTATATAACATTAGGCTCACCTTTAGCTGGAAAAACATTTCACAATCTTGTGAAACCTTTAGCCAAGCCCAAATGTTGCAATCAAAAATGGATTAACATCTATCATAATAATGATCCAGTTTACATGAAAGAGTTAAAAACAATGGATGATAATATTGAGATTACATCTGATGCGCAAAATCCTCATGGAATTTCCACGTACTTAACACATAAAAAAACCGCACAAGTCATTTATGATGCATTAACTCAATAAAAATCCTTTAAAACCCTATTCAATGGCTTTTAAATTGCACCACACTCACACCTACTATATATAGCTACAGTATCAATGATCCTGAGTAAGATTTTGCTATCCTGCCCTATCCCAATTTTATGCGGCTCGGGCAAGATAGCGTTTGAAAACTAATATATAAATTTCTCTAAAACTTTACATCACCAGTATGATCTTCATTCTAGAAATCCTATATCAATGCAGAAGCGTCTAGGTTTAAATTTTGGCGTGAGTTCCGTATTTATCAATCATATTTGTGCTTGCTTCATTCAAACCACTTACTGTCACTTTGACACCATTTTTTTGAAATTTACTGACGACTGAATGGTAATCCTCCCATAACTAACTGAAGTTAAAAGTAGAGGTTAAGCAGCCATTAGAGGAGGCCTTCCTTTGTTGGCTTGGTGTGGTCTTTCATGATTGTAATGCCATAGCCAATTCGTTGCATAATCTTGTACTTCATCCAAAGTATCAAATAAATGTTTGCTTAGCCAACTATAACGTATGGTTCGATTATAGCGTTCAATATACGCATTCTGTTGTGGGTTACCTGGTTGAATATGTTCAATACGAATACCGTGTTCAGTTGCCCAGCGTACGAATTCATGACTGATAAACTCAGGTCCATTGTCGCATCTAATCACCAAAGGTTTTTCCCGATATTCCAACAACTGATTGAGTGCTCGAATAACTCGTATTGCAGGTAGTGAGAACCCTGCTTCAATAACTAAACCTTCGCGGCGGTAATCATCAATCACATTCAATAATCGAAATTTGCGACCATCGGAAAGCTGATCGTGCATAAAATCCAGTGACCAGACCTGATTTTCACGGATGGGTTCTTTCAATGGTTCAGGCGCATGTCGTTTTAGTCTTCTTCTTGGCTTAATACGCAGATTCAGTGCTAACTCACAGTAAATGCGGTAAACCCGCTTGTGATTCCAACAGTGACTCTTAACATGCCGTAAATATGAGAAGCATAGACCAAAGCCCCAATCGGAATTTTCCTCAGTGAGGTCAATAAGCTGTTCTGCAATGAGCACATTGTCATCACTGAGTTTAGCTTGATAACGGTAGCAGGTTTCACTTATGCCAAATGCAGTGCAAGCCAAACGGATACTAACAGCATGTCGGGCCACTGCCTGTTGAGCCATCTGACGTCGACAAGATGGCTTCACCACTTTTTTGACATCGCTTCCTGAATAATTTCTGCCTTTAACCGCTCTTCAGCATACATTTTTTTCAGTCTGGTATTTTCTGTTTCCAACTCTTTCAGCCGTGCCATCAAAGATGTATCCATGCCGCCATATTTAGCACGCCATTTATAGAAGGTTGCATTACTCATACCGTGTTCACGACATAGGGCAGCAACAGGTGTACCAGACTCCGCTTGCTTTAAGATGGACATGATCTGGCTGTCTGTAAATTTAGATGTTTTCATGCAGAATCTCCTGCTTGTATCTTAAGAGAAAATTCTACTTTTAGATCCTATTATTTTTAGGGGGGATTACCATACAACTTCAAAAGAAGATAAAATGTATCCCTATGCTCAATGGGCATATTATATATCCATGTATAAAGCGGGACATAAGGAATACGATATTATTATGCAAAAATTTATTGAATCACAAACGGATGAAATAATGAAGCGTAATTTTGAATCATTATATGAAAGTGAAGTCGAACCACTTAAAACACAGAATGCATCTAATACAAATTAATAATACTTAAGCAATGCATCAATTAATAATTCTTTATTCGCTCTATACTCATAACATATCTTGCCATGTTTCGATATTCTGTGATGCCGAATTGTTTTAGTTAGAATGGTATGTTGACTGTAAATAGTTAATTCTAAAATCCCTATTTACTTAATTTATTAACCACACAATAATATTTATTTGCAAGGCCTATCAATAATATCCTTTTCTTTACTTGATAACATCTTCCACTTTAGCTGCTTTTTACTTAACCACGAATAAAAATCACTATAGGAATTTACTTGTGCTTGATAAGGAATTCTATAACTATCTAATAAAATAAAATTAGCCATCAAACATAATGAATTGATAGATTTAACTTTTACCTCTTTTTCAAGCTCATAGCCCTCACCGGAGTCAAATTCTAAACGTTGCAGTAACATAGCTTTTGCTACAGCTCCATCGTAAACTTTTTTTGTTAAATGATTTGGTTGCTCCTTTGATGCCTCGATATATATTTTTTCATCCAAACCTATAACAGCTACCGTCATTGGTATTTGTGATTTTATTTGTTCACTTGTTGATAACCCTTTAGTGCATCCCGAGAAAATACCAAAAGAAATAACAAGGCAAAGAGTTATACATTTATTTAGTCTACCATTCACTTTGTACTTCTCCTGAGGTTGGGTATTTTCTAAATCTACTCACGATTATTCTGAGCTGTAGCAAGCTGATAAGAACTTTCAAGTTGCTTTTTTACTTGGTCATCTTTTGTAGAATTTATAAATTCTTCTAATTTAAACTTAAAATCTTCATGCCCTGCTTTATACATTGATAGAAAATAACCCCATTGGCTATAAGCATATTCAGGAGTTTTTTTAGACGTTTCATCCAATTCTTTTTGAAATGCGGATGCTAACTTTTCATGACATTTTTCAAACTCTTGTTTAGGACGTTTCAGATTATATATTAACTCGCACTGGGTTAATAAATTGGTAATAAAAGGATGATCTTTTAAAATTTTAGTATTGAGTGCATAAGCCTCTTCATACATACCTGTAGAAAGGTAAATATTCATTTGTATTTTTTCTCTTTCATCATTATCTTTGATTTTATTGATTGCAAGCAAACTTTCTTTCATTGTTTTATCTACAAGATCCCGATCGCTCAAATCTAAACTATTCGTCTGATCTTTATACTTTTTTATAATTGCATGATCTTGTATAGAAATTTGCGACTCTTTGCTTTCCGCTTTAGCCTCAAAAGCCTCTTTACTGCTTGAAGAACAAGCCATGCTCAATAAAAAACTGCATATAAAAAATAAAATTAGAGATTTTTTCATTGTACATACCTAAAACACTTCACACTTAAAATTTAGAAAATTCTACATTGATAGTTCGATCGTCTACAAATAATGTAGTATCCATTTGCTCGCACACCATTCATCGAGACAAACACGTTTTGAGTTAGAAGTTTTACCATCTTTTTTTCGATTTCATAAAAAAACAATTGCGATTAACATTTTTTGCTAATGTTACATTTAAGGATTATTAAATTATCTTGGATAAATACTGATGAAAGCTATGGGCGTAGATGGCTCAACTACTTCACATGGCGGTATTGTAAAAGCCACACAAAGTACGACGAAGACTGATGGTAAGCCATGGTTAAGAGAAAGTGACGGATTTGCATGCCCGAAATGTAAAACGTGGTCAACATTAATTAGAAATAATACGACTGTGAGTGTTCATGGTAAAAAAGCTGCTGTAGTCGGCGATAAATTTACTTGTGGCGCAACTTTAGAACAGGCTCAATCTTATACTTGGGTTGGAAGTGGAAGTGAGGCTATAGCTGCTTCAAGCATATCAGGTTTACAAAGTACTACATCCTCACAAAACACAAATAGTAATTTGGTTGGTGATAAAGATAAGTATGAAATTTACTATATTGAACGAAACAAAACAGATTATGTCACATTTAAAAATTTTATCTTCCCTTATGATGAAGATAAAAAAAGTCTTTTCGGAGTTGTAACACAAGCAATTTCTGGAGTTTGCACTTTTATTGTTACGTATATTGTTAAAGGTTTAGATTTATTTGTAACTGTTTCTTTTATACCTCCTAGTCTAAGTGCAGATGCTACAATTCATCCGTCTGCTACATTAAAAATATATAGAGAGGAAAATAGACAGTTTGAATTTATTTCATCTGAAACACTCAAAATTGGCAATGGAATATGGAATACTGAAAAAGGAGTTGAGCCTGTAGGTTCATGTAATATCAAACTTCCAAAACCAAACTTATCCACCCTTAAGGTAACGCAGATTCAAATCCCAAGTGCAACACACTTGTAGTTAGTTGAAAAAGTTAGGTGTATTCATAGAATCATTAGACTTTTTCAACTCGCAATTGGAAAGCACACAATGAAGAAATACACCCAACTTTCTCAAGATGAAAGATACGAAATTTATGCTACTTTGAAAAGTAAAAGTTCAATCGCTAGCCTTGCTCGGGAGTTAGGGCGTTCACGATCAACCATCTACCGTGAGTTAAAAAGAAATACTGGGCAACGTGGATATAGAGCTCAACAGGCAGTGAAATTTGCAAGTCAAAGACGGTACCATCCTTCATCATCCATGACAGCATTTGCCTTCGCTTATATTGATTACTTAATTGGCTTAGACTGGTCACCAGAACAAATTTCAGGTGCTTTAACACAACGCGGTTGGCTGGATGTACCTTCACATGAGTGGATTTACCAGCACATTTATCAAGATAAATCACAAGGAGGTAACCTCCATCTACACTTAAGGCATCAGAAGAAATATCGAAAACGAGGTTACAAAAACACGGATCGTAGAGGGCAAATCATTGATAAAACAAGTATTCATTGCCGAGACCAGGTCATTGATCAGCGACAACGTTTAGGAGATTTCGAAGGTGATACGGTGATTGGTAAACATCATAAAGGAGCTTTATTAACCCTCGTTGATCGAAAGAGCCTGTACGTACATATTGTTCATTTAGGGTCAACGAGAGCATCCTCTAAAACGATTACTTGTGCATTAGATCGTTTACGAATGAGCCATGCTTATAGTGTAACATTTGATAATGGAAAGGAATTTGCCGAACACAAAAGAATTACTGATGTCGGCATAGATACTTATTTTGCTGATCCTTACAAGTCTATTCAGCGAGCTAGAAATGAAAATACGAATGGTTTAATCCGGCAATATCTGCCAAAATCATCATCGTTTGATGACGTGTCAAACGATGAAATAGAGCAGATAGAATTTTCACTCAACCATCGTCCTAGAAAAACACTAGGCTGGTATACGCCAAGTGAAGTTATGGCTGGTTTTTATACTGTTGCACTTGCTGCTTGAATCCGCCTAACATTAGATCTGGGATATGAAGCTAAACATGATGGTGGAACAGCGGTTCCAAATCCAAGGTTTACAACTCATACATTTACATTATCATCAGGGAGTAGGCTTGCTAAATGAAAAGTCAATTAATTCTATTCTTTCTTTGTAGTTCTATAATCGGCACTGCATGTTCTAATAATAGAAATAATTCCATTCAAAACGACACAAATTTTGAGCAGAATGATGAACAGAAAGAAAAAATAAGTTTAGATGATAAAAAAATTATCGAAAATCATAAAAAATTAATTAAAAATTTAGATATGAGTAATAGGATTAATGTTGAAAATGAACTAAGGAAAAATCTACTGGAAATTGAAAAAATTCAAAATAAACAAGAAAGAGAAAAAATTCAAAAAAATATATATCTTTCACTCGGTATGTACCAAGAGGCATATGACTTAAATGAGAAACAATTATCAGAAAACCCGTCTCCCCAAAAACAATTTATTAAATGTGAATTAATGCAGTCATTAAAATTTGATGATAATAAAATAAAAAAATGTCATGAGATATCTGCTCAAAATATACAAAAAGAGTTGAAAGCAACCTCTAAAAATGATCTTTTATACAGCTATGGTGAGTGGACTTATCTTTTAGAAATGTATAAAGCAGGTCATAGTGAATATAAGCAAAAAATGCAAGACTATATAAATTCAACTACAGATGAGAAAATGAAATTTCAATTTCAAAGTTCTTTTGAATTGGCTACTCAATAGATATTTAAAGAATCAATACTGACTAAAAGCACTCACTCAGAGGGCCAACTTTCATCTAATTTTTCTTCATTAGCTCTGTGCTCATCAGCATATATCTTGCCACTAATTTCGGATTCACTTCCAAATCATAAGAGTACGCTTAACAGTACTATAAACATATTCGTGGACATTTTTAGAAGTGCCATCCAACGCTTTATGAAAACTAAATTTTTCATCGCATTTTTTAACTCTTGATGGCCACGTTACTCTTTCAGCACCTTTCTTATTGTTTCTAAAATAAAAGCCTTGTATCAAACAAGGCTTTTAAAATTTTACTTTAAATCTTGGAACCTAGAAGCGCCAGTTATAGAACAAGTCGATTGCTTTTTCTAAAGATTGGCTAGCTTCAAGATATAAGCGTTGGTTCATTTGATAACGCAAAGTCAATTTATTGACTGGGGTAAAGACACCCACACCATAACGGATAAATAGATCAGGTGTAATATAACCCGTCACACTCACCTGAGTATCTGTACCTGTACCTTGAGCGTCCAATGCCAAACCGCTTAATCCAAATGTTTGACCAATTTGGTTAGTAAAAGCACGTGTTCCACCTAAACCTAAACTGATCCCTGCTGCCGCAATCGTATTGTTTACATCGGAACGGAAACCATCAGCATTACTTAAACTGCTCGAACCATCATTGATACGTCCCGTAATCAACGCATTCAAAGCTTCTTGCTCAGACAAACCAGCATCATTATAAATCTTGATTTGAGGGCTAGTCGCTGTACCCGTCACACGCACACCAACTGTACTACCTTGAATAGATTTAGTGGTTTCAATATCCAGCGTTGGATTTGCCAAAGCACCATTGAAACGGGCAATTGCGCGGTTTAGATCCAGACGTTGACCATAGGCTTCGATCGTCACTTTTTGACTAACACCGATCGCACCGTTAGCACGCATAGCCGTTGCCAGACCACGCTGTGTTAAATAGACACGTCCAACCAAAGGAATTCGACTATTAAAGCCTTGGAAAATGACCTGATTGCCCAATTTCACATCGACATCAGCATTGATATCCCATGGTTTAGCCGCTTTTAAAATCGCAAGTTGGTCCTGACCTTCTTTAACCACTCGTACATCTGGTGACACGTTGACCACAGTAGCGGATGATTCTGGCATTGAAATCAAAGCACGTGGTATCTCAACAGAACCTTTCACACTCAAACGTTTATCAGCAGGCAAAACATCCATACTAAATTTAGGTGTAACCAATGCGGTAATCAACGGAGCTTGGCGAATTAAGAGGTTTTCACCACTCAAATCAAAATGCATCCGCGGATCATTTTTCCAGTCTATATTTCCTGTAATTTTACCCACACCGCGACCACTGTTAAATGCACCGTTGATGTCGGCATGGTCTTGTCGAATCGCAGAATAAACTTGGATATTGGTCAAATTAACAGGCAATGAAATCATGCTAATTACGCCATTTTTCAGACGTAAATCACCATTAAATAATGGTTGGGTCAAAGTCCCACCAATCTTACCTGCAAGTGAAAGTGTTCCTTCCATTTTACGAACATCAGCAATAAATGGTTTGAAGACTTTCAACTGTACTTGGTCAAATGCGATTTCACCGTGCATCGGTTTGGCATCGACATATGGATTGACGATCACACTCGCATAGCCAGTACCAATATCAGGCGTTTTTAAATCAAGGCGAAGTAACAAGCCATCATTAACACTTTTAGCGATGACGCTTATTTGGTCATAATTCAGTGTAGATGCAGGATCTTGCGGATCCGCAGCTGCTAGACCGATTACGCCATTTTGGGTAATTAATTTTGCATCAATTTTTGGTTTAGAGCCTTCAGCCCAAGATGCTTTTGCAAAACCATTTAATTTTCCAGTCATTGCCAAACCTTCTGGCATAAAGGCTGCAAAATCGTTTAGATCTAGATTTTTTGTGACAAATGAAACATCACCTTTGGCTTTGCTCGCACGAATTGGCTGATCAAAACAAAGTTGGCTTTCATTACTCGCCCAACAATGCGCCCCAACAAATAGCTCTGATTTTGCAGTGTTATAAATCACCGATGCATTTTGTTGTTGGGTCAAATGTGCACGAACGGAGTCAAAATCACCTTTTTGGATTTGACCCATCCAGTTATTTTGCGCATTAAATCCACCTGCAAGTTGCACATAGAATTTTGTATAATAGTTCCAACCCTGAACCTTCAGCACATGTGATTTTCGAGTACCTGCAAGGTTAATTTCACCATGCTGAATTTCTCGATTACCGCTACGCAAAGTATCAAATTTACCCGTCAACAATGAAGGTACTGTTTCTGACGTTGGCAACTGACCTTGGATACGAATGGTCTTCACACTGATCGAGTTATACGCCAAATTGTCCACAGCAATATTGGCACTAGCGGTTAAACGAGGTGATGAGGCTACGTTGACATAACCATATGCTCGACCACGTAAGCCTGGCAATAACTCATAAAGTGCAGGTGCATTTAACTTAATTTTTAAATTTTGCGCATTACCTGTCGCTTGTAATTGGTTATTGGCATAGCTCAAAAATAGATTATTGGCTTCAAATTGTTGTGGTAAAAACCCTTTTTGATTTGAATTGAGCACCAGTGCCAAGTTACCCTTACCACGTAATGGTTTATTGTTGATCATGCCTGCAAGGTTTAGGTTATCGATCATGACTCTTTTCAGTTGATCAGACCACGTCCCTTGTGTTTTCACATTACCAGACACTTCACCACGAACACTCGATACAAAATACTGCGGTTTAAAGCGAACCAATGATGCATTAAGATCCCAAGTAAAGCCATTTTTGATATGTACCATACCATTGGCTAAAATTTTACCTGCCACACCAGCATGCTGTAATTCATTGATTTTAACCAGCTCTGGTGTACCGGCAATTTTAAATTTCAATAATCCATTGCCTTGCTGCATATTTTTGGCAGTTAAAGCACCATCATAATTGACTGCATAACCTTTAAACGCACCACCTTGTTTTGCATCATTAAATAAAACGGCGATGGTACTTTTACCCGTTAAACGAACAGTTTCTGGCGGATTTTGGTTAGCGATACGACCTGATAAATCAATCGCATTGAGCTGGATAATCTGCTGATTTGGTAATGCATAACCATTGGCTTTAATCTGGCCATTGAGCAAATCAACTGGTGCTTCAGCCACTACACTTTGCGGATTGAAATTTTGAGCATTCAGGTTTGCTGTCCATTTCAATTGATGTTTATCAGAAGGTAGCTCAACCACGGCATTACCTGCCAAAGAACCATTATCTGCTGCATAGGTAAATGCTGGAACATTTAAAATATTGTTATGCAGATTTAACTTGGCATCATATAAACCTGCTGGCAATGAGCTTTTCTCATTTTTGCCTACACGTGTCGATACGATAATGTCTTGCTTATTTTCCTCTAAAGCAACATTTACATGCCCAGATTCACTGCTTAACCAGCCTACATAAGGAACGGCACGGTCAAAGTTTTTCCAATTTACATCAAGCAACATCGGCTCAGGCGTTTTGCCTTTTTGCTCAGCTTGGTCGAGTTTTACCGCCCAATTTTCATATTTATCAAATGCAAGATTTGCCAGTAAATGTAAACCTTGTTTGAGATCACCTTTTGAGTTGATATTTGCATCTAAACTCGGAGGTAAAAAGTCTTGTACCGCTAATGGGATCAACTTGTCTTTAGGGTTGAGTCGATTCAATCGTCCAGTGACATCCCAATGCACGTGATCTTTCCAGTTAACCAAACCAGATAAACTCACCGAGCCACCCATCAATTGACCATTAAAATCATTGATATTTAACTGGTGAACCAAGTCTGTATTCATCAAGGCTGTATACTGACCTTCTGGGATATTTTTACCGCTCAAATCCGTATTGATATCTAGATCTAGCTTTTCAACATTACCAATAAATTTGGCTACACCATTTTTCGAAAGTAATTTTTGATCGAGCATCAACGGCCAATGATAGTCTTTAAAGTTTAATTGACCATTCATTGGTACATGCTTACGCATCGGATGCACCACAGCCCAACCCGTTAACAAATCAGGAGTATTGGTCGCAACACCTGCTTTTAGGGTATCCAGTGTGCCACGTGCATGTACGTATATATCTTCAATATTTAATGATTTTAAAGCAGGAATTTTTAAAATCGCTTTGGCTGTTATTGGATATTTACCCTGAAAATCCATGCGTCCTGTTGCATCTTTTACAGATAAATAGCCCATATCAAGCGCCGTATTTTTAAAAGTCAGCTCAGTACCTGACCAAAGTGCATCTTCTAAATGTAGGTTTTTAAAATCGACATTGGTTGTACCATTTTGGATCACCATCTGATCGACATCAGCTTTATCTATACGTAATACAAATGGTAATTTAATTGGTGAAAATTTAAATTCTTCATCACTTGGTGGCGATTTATTGATAATACGTAAATTATTGACATCGGCATGGCTCAGATGAATTTCTTTGTCCAATATCGCACGCCAACCGAGAGATACATCCGCACGATCTATTTTTACATCCACTGCAGTCAAAGTAACTAAAACATTTTTTAGAACAATCCCTTGTAAAAGATTGCCCTTTTCATATTCATAGTGAATAATTTTTTGGCTGGCAGCAACTCGATCCAGTAGGAACTTACTTCCTTTGTCAGTTGTGATCATGACCACAAAAGCACAGACAATGATTAACAACACTATCCCGATCGCGAGTAGTGTATTCCTCAACCATCGGCTTGTTTTTTCCAATGATTCTGGTGTTAAGTCTGGTTGCTCTTGTTCAGCCATTTTCTTCTCATTTCACAATAATTTTGAATAGGATCAGCGTATTTAAATGTTATAACTGAGGACCAATGAAAAAATGTAAACGAATCGGATGATTTGGATCAGAAATTCCTGAAGCCACATCGATACGAATTGGTCCAATTGGTGATTTCCATCTTAAACCTAGACCAAGACTATATTCGGTATCATTTTTAAAATCTTGGTCATAGGCATTACCAAAATCGGTAAAGATCGCGCCACGCCAACCATCTTTAAATTGATAATTGTATTCTAAAGAACCAATCGCCAAACCTTGTCCACCGACTTTATAGCCAAACTCCATTGGAGATAAGCTCTTATAGTCAAAACCACGTATGCTTTGATCGCCACCCGCAAAGAACCGCAAGTTATATGGCACTTTTTCAAATTTGTCGGTAAAGATATAACCTAGATTTGTACGTCCAACAAATTGGTGATTGTCATTCTGCCCAAGCGAATAGATAAAGCTCCAATCTGCATTGACGATCGCCATGTTGGCATCCGAAAGTAATGAATCACTACCCAATTGCAATTTATAACTTTGTTTAAAACCACGAGTCGGATTCAGACGGTTATTACTATCTGTTTTAGAAAGCTCAGCACCTAAAAGTAAAGATTCTTGTTGGGCTTGTGCACCTGGAACTTTAAAGTTATCAGGAATATCATCTTCATTTACAATACCATTTTGACTTAGACGATCTAAACGATAACGCACACCATAAGTCTGCTGCCATTGTCCACGCGGATTTTTGATAATTCTATCAATACCAGCAACAGCGGCTTCCGTTGTCAAACTCATGCCTGGTCCGACACCATCACGTTCTTCACGTTCATAACCACCCACCAATGCAAAATAATCATTGATTGGATGTTTATATGGAATATTGTAATGTCCCTCAATCGATTGACGGATTTGCGACAACTCCATGTTGGCATCAAATGAATGCCCAAGATGATTGACGATCGAACGGCGATACTGGGTACGTAAACGAACACCTGTATCGGTTCCATAACCAATACCCGCCTCGATATTATTTAAACGATCTGCATTTAAGGTGACAATGACAGGAATTTTTTGCTCTTCTCGTGCTTTGTCTTTGAGTTGGTCTTCCTCAGTTTGTTGCTGTTTTTGCTCTGAACGCATCTTGGCAAGATTTTCATTTTCCTGCTGATCACGAACCCCTGCAAATTGGTCTTCATTGACCACATTTTGGGTCACTTCTTTGGCTGAAGTTTCCGATTTTGGTTTTTGTTTAGCAATATTTAGATCTGACTCAGAAACACCTTGTTCATCGATCAATTTCTGTAAGTCTGGTGGTAATTCTAGCGGTTTTTCAATTGGATCAGGTTTAATCGCATCAACCAAGGTATAGTTAAAATAACGCGAGTTAGTCAAGTTATTTGCCAAAGTATTGACTTTCCAAAAGGCATAATCATCACCATCTTTAAATGGTGCCAATTTTTTCAATACCTCTAAATCAATTGGAAATGGCTTATTAGGATCGCTCATACGAAACTCGACGTCACCTATTTTATAACGACCGCCTGTTTCGTATTTTAAATTAATGTCAGCGGTATTATCAGGTTGAGCTATTCGGACGTCATGTAAACGCCAATACGCATCAAAAAATCCGTTATTGCTTGCCGCATCATTTATACGGGTTTTGGTGGTTTCATAAAGCCCTGAATTGAAAATGTCGCCCTCATTTAAATCAGGCAAGACTTTTAACACTTGTAATTGAGGAATATTTTGCCCTGCACCTGTAAACTCGATATTTTGCGATTTGACTTTAACAGGGTCATTTGGCGTCACTTCTACTTTGACCTGATTATCACTCACTTTTGAAAATTTAAATTGTGCTTGATAATAACCGACTGCTTGGGCTGCTTGAGTTGTCAAAGAACGTAATTGGGGAATCGCTGAGTTGTAATCTGAAAAAGATTCAACAGTAAATGATGAAAGCTTGGCTTTAATATTTTGAGCCAAAATATCAGGAGCACCCGAAACGGATGCAGTGATTTTTGGAACAGATTGATCTTGCTGTTTTGGATGAAAACGTTTCAACAAACGTTTAAAAAAGCCCTGCTTTTCTTCATCAGCTTTATTTTCTGCCGCACTTAAATCATGTAATGTCCGACCTGCATCATTTTGCTCAACCACAATTTGTTTATCAGCCTGAATGCTTTGCATCAATTGATCAACATTGACTGGAGCTTGAGTCAATTGGGTAACTTCTTGAGAAGTCGCTTCATTGATCACTGGCTCAGGCGCTTTGCTTACACCTGCATTATAATTTGCCGCTTCTGCCTTCGCTTCTTCCGCAACTTTAAAAATTTCATCCGCCATAGACTGATCAACTGGCATGATTGGCAAATCTTCAAGATCATCAAACTGAATGGGGTTAAATGCGGGATCGGCTGGTGCGTTGATTTGTTGATTCAACATTTGTTGACTATCAACCTGATTTTCTAAGTCTTTTACAACTTGTGCTTTTTGTGCCTGATTTATTTTTTCTTGAGCAAGCTGAGTATCTGAGCCCAAAGCTGCATCAGCCTGAGAGATCGACTTAGAATTCAATGTTACACTGCTATTGCTCGTGATCGGCGGCTCATCTTGAGCCTGAGCCGTTGAACTTACAAAAATTCCTAAAAAAACACTTGCGCACAATAATTTATTTACATCATTTGTGCTAAAAATAATATGCATGTATTCAGCGAGTTTAGATTTTTTGAATTTGACTTCTAGTGGCATCTCAAGCTCTTGATCGGATTTTTGATATTCAAATGGGATAACACCTTAATCATATCCCAAAACTATGTCTAATCTATTAGATTTTTCATTCAAATCAATGCAAAACTAACATAATTATGATTCACTTTACTGTTACAGATTCGTCACGATTCTAAGCAATACTTAAAGAAGCAAAGACTTATGCAAAAAACTGAACATATTTTGGGCACAAGACGTTTTTTACCCATGTTCTTAACCCAATTTTTTGGTGCGCTTAATGATAACGTCTACAAACAATCGTTATTGTTAGTCATTACTTACGGATGGATACAACAACAATCAGCTTCTGTGAGTACACTGAATAATCTCGCGGCATTGTTATTTATTCTACCTTATTTCATCTTCTCAGCGACCGCAGGACAAATCGCAGATAAGTATGAACGCTCATTTTTAGTACGAGCGATAAAAATATTAGAAATAATCATCATGCTGATCGCCTCTGTTGGTTTTATGTTCGGCAATTTATGGATATTACTCATTGCTTTATTTTTAATGGGCACACACAGTACATTCTTCGGTCCGATCAAATACGCTATTTTGCCTGACATTTTAAAACCAAATGAACTGATGTCTGGAAATGCGCTGTTCCAATCAGGGACGTCGATTGCAATTTTAATTGGGATGATCTTGGGCGGTACAGTGATTTCAGCCTCACAAGGAAATATGGTTTGGATCAGCCTCACCATTCTCTCTATCGCTGTCATCGGGTTTATTTGCAGTCGCTTTATTTTAAAACAAGAAGTCTCCAGTAATGATCTAGAAATAGACTGGAATTTTTTTAGAACCAGTTTTCAAACTTTAAAATATGCCAAAAGCTTACCTTTAGTATTTTTAGTTTTGCTTGGCAATTCATGGTATTGGTTTTATGGCGCGACCTATTTGACCCAAATCCCACAGCTCACTCAACAATACCTTCATGCCAATGAAAATGTCGTGAGTTTATTATTGACATTTTTCTCAGTGGGTATTGGTATCGGTTCATTGCTTTGCCGTAAAATCGGTGGAAGCGAAGTCAACATCAAAATGGTTCCGATCGGCGCAGTGGGTCTGACTGTATTTGCACTTTATCTCGCGATCAGCATGTATTTTTTACCACAAATGACAGGACCTTTAATCGGTATACCTGCCATGTTTAGCTCAGGTGCTGTCTATTATCATGTGATGATCGCCGTAACTTTGCTTGGAATCAGTGGTGGTTTTTATATCGTGCCGTTATATGCGATGATGCAAGCTTATGCTCCTCGCTCACATCGTGCACGAGTAGTTGCTGCAAATAATATTATTAATGCTATATTTATGGTGGCTTCAGCGGTCTTCTCTATTATAATTTTAAGTCTATTACATATAGATATGAAGATCCTGTTTTGTATCACTGCTGTATTAAGTGCAATTTTTACTACGTGGTTGTTAATTCGTCTTAAACCGAAAGTTGCCACGACTCAAATCTCTCTGGAGGATTAACTATGCGTCAATATACTGGCATAGACAAACTCATCAATTCTTTTGATCAGGCTTTACGTAGCTTGGTACCGGGGGCAACTTCAGCACAACGTGCAAATCCTGGAAATGTCGTTGAATCACAGCTTGGTGTGAGTGAAGCACGCCATGTCGCAGGGTTAATGCGTGTCAATCATAGTGGCGAAGTTTGTGCGCAAGCGCTCTATCATGGTCAAGCATTGACAGCAAAACTGCCTAATGTCCGTCGTGAAATGGAATTTGCTGCCATCGAAGAACAAGACCATCTAGCATGGTGCGAAGACCGTTTAAAAGAACTCAATAGCATCCCTAGTTTACTCAATCCAGTTTGGTATGGATTATCCTTTGGCATGGGTGCGCTCGCAGGAATTGCAGGTGACAAATATAGCTTAGGTTTTGTCGCAGAAACTGAACGCCAAGTGAGTTTGCATTTACAGCACCATATTTCACAACTACCTGCTCAAGATGAACGCTCACGTAAAATCTTGATGCAAATGGACGAGGATGAACTGCATCATCGTGATACGGCACTCAATGCAGGTGGTGTCAATCTGCCACTACCTGTGCGTATTACCATGACCGCAATTTCGAAATTGATGACAAAGACAAGTTATTATATTTAGAGTTTATTTTAAATAACATCAAAATCGAACCTACACTTTTGAGTCTGAAAATACAGGCTCAAAAGTGCTCTACTTGACTCTCTTTCCCGTAAAAATAAACAACAACGACAGGATATAAAATGCAGAACTCAGCTAAATATAGCAAAATATTGATCACTGGCCTTCTGCTTGGCTTATCTTCGCTTTCTTATGCTGATCTCAACTCACTCAAAAAATTTGAAACTGACATCCTCAAGCAATATCAAAATAAAGATTTTTATGAAAATAATCAGCAAATTGAACTTGATATTCACAATCAATTAGCCAAAGATCCTGCGAGTTTCAATTATGATTTTCCAAAATTGAAAAAAGCTCATTTTATCGATATCAAATATTCACCTGATAAAAAATTGAAATTTTATAATTTTGATGTCAGTGGTGGTGGCACTATGGGCGAGTGGACAAATTACGTCCAGTACAAAGTCAATAATAAAATGAAACTCGACTCATTTGACTCAGGCTATATTCAAAGTATTAGCCAAAATAACATTAAAAATCAGCCCGTATATCTGGTAAAAAGCTACTATAAAGGTGATAACTGCACAGGCATGCATGAAGTACGAGCAGTTCAGGTTGGCTCACAACAATTGATCAAATCTTATATTTTTCAAACTAATACTCAAAAACTTGATCGCATCACGGTAGATTTTAATTGTTCTAAAATCAAAGATTATCAAAATATGCCTGAATATATGAGAATTGGACCCAAAGCAGTTGATATTATGTTGATTGATAAAAATGATGTTCCTCAAAATAAATATCTACGCTACAGTTTTACTCAAAATATGTATAAATACACGGGTATCGTCAAGTAAAACCTAAGGCTTTGCCTGTTGCTAAATCACGAGATATTGAGCAACATGGCACAGCGTTTTTCACGCGGAAAACCCGATGCCTGTTCTTGCTTGAGTATTTTTTCCAAATAATCTAGCAAAGAGATACGATCAAGCTTCTCAAATCCAAGCTTTTGATAGAAATCATGATTCCAAGCAACATCGACAAAAGTCGTCAATGTCACGGCATCGAAAGCTTGTTTTTTTGCAATATCTATCATGTGATTTAACAACAATCGTCCTAAGCCCTGTTTTTGCATATTTGAAACAACATCAAGCTCGATAATATATAAATCATTTGCCATTTTCTGAGCATAAATAAATGCAATAGCTCGATCTTCGGAATTGGCAATAACAAATGCATAATCATTTTCAATCAAAGCTTGATGTTCTTCAGACGACAAAACAGGACTTGTTGCGATCCATGCATAGTCTGTTGCTAAAAAAGCTTGTGCTGCCGAGCGTTCGATCTCAATCAAATCAGCAATATCAGATATTTTAGTTGGACGAATCGATTTATTTGTCTTCATTTAAGGTACTTAGATTGCTTAGGCTATTTTCTTTTCAACATGTATGAGCGTTTATCGGTCCTGTCTCAAGGAGATTTTGCTCTATAGCGATTTACCAATAAATCGTAAACCAACACCCGGCTCAGTGATGATATACTTTGGTAATACCGCATCATCACATAATTTTGCACGTAACTTTGCCACCAATATACGTAAATAATGCGTATCTTCTTGATGGGATGGTCCCCACAATTCTTTTAATAATTGCGGTTGAGTAATCAATTGTCCCTGATGTTGTGCCAATAAATTGAGGAGCTGATATTCTTTACGTGTAAGTGAGATCAGAGTTTGGTTTAAAAAGACCTGACGTTGCGCAAAATCTATTTTTAAAACGCCATCATCAAAAATAGAATGCTCTACTTGCTGCGGTGCATTGCGAAAAATGACTCTTATTCTCGCCATAAATTCCTGAATACTAAAGGGCTTTGTCACATAGTCATTAGCACCTGCATCCAGTAATTTTACTTTTTCTATTTCATCAGAACGTACTGACAAAATCATTACAGGAACTTGGCTCCAACTCCGAAGCTCTTTAAGCACTTCGCAACCATCCAAATCTGGTAGACCTAAATCTAAAATCACCAAATCTGCCCCTTGTAAGGCTAAAATTTCTAAGCCTTTTTGACCATTTTCAGCCATTAACACTTTATAGCCTTGTGCACGTAGCGCGATGTCTAAAAATTTTCTGATTTGCGGTTCATCATCGATGATCAATACATTGACCATACTTGATGCCGATTTATTCATTTCAGACATATTGTTTCCTAAGCTGAGATCATCTGTTGAATCGGAAGGACGATCCGAATACATGTTCCTTTTTGCTGGCGTCCTGAAGATGCAGAAATTTGCCCCATATGCGCACCAATAATTGCTTTCACGATCGTCAAACCTAAACCTGTACCGTATTGTCCACGATCACCTCTTTGCATGGTATAGAACATATCAAAAATCCGATTGCGCTCATCTTCGGGTATGCCTTGCCCTTGATCGGTGATCGAAATTTGGATCTGTTGATCATTTAGCTTTTCAACGTCCAATTCAACTGCTTCATCTTCTGGCGAAAATTTGGCTGCATTTTCCAGCACATTAAAGATCGCTTGCTCAATCAGCGCGGCATGGACAAAGAGGCTTAAGTTCGCCTCCGAAAATTTTACATTGACTTTAATTTTTGGCAAATACCTTTTCAGACGCCGAACCGCTGAACCTACCAGCTCATCCACACCAATCCAATCACGGCGTAGGGTCAGACCTTCATGTCCTAAACGTGTCATATCTAACAAATTTTGGATATAACGATCAAGTCGCTCACCTTCTAAATGAATGGCTTGTAATAAATCATCCTGATCTTGTTGATTCATATTATGCCGATAATTACTCAAAGTATCAGCGGCGCCAATCATCGAAGCCAGTGGTGAGCGCAAATCATGAGAAACGGATGATAACAATGCTGAGCGTAACTTTTCTGTTTCAGAGCTTACTTTGGCAAGTTCCAGATCTTGAGTAAGCTGTGTCCGTGAAATGGCTTGAGCAATATTTTCAATCATCGCTTCCGCCAGACGCTTTTGTTCTAAAGTCATCTGTGAAATGCTGTATTCAAATTTAATTCCGACGACACCTAGACACTGTTTCGATGCCAAAAGAGGTAAAAACCACCATTCATTTTCCGTGAGTGTTTGTGTGAATTTTCCAGAAGGCTGACTATTTTTAAATGTCCAATCAGCAGAGATTTTTTCTTTTTGGGAAAGTGTATGATGATTGATCTGTTCAAGATAAGGCGCATTTTCCGCTAAATTGAACCAAATTTTTGCCTTCAAATTTTGTGATAATTGATTGAGTGCAATATCTAAAACTTGTTCAAGATTTGCAGCAACAGAAAGCTTTTGACTTAGATCTTGCATAATACTGTTATAACGATTGGCAGCTTTTAAGGCATTGACCTGCTCTTTTAAACGCGAAGCTAAACGACTGGCAATCAACGCTGCCGCAAGAAAAGCCACAATTGTGATAAAGCCTTTCGGTGCAGATATATCAAAAGTAAACTTGGGCAATATAAAGAAAAAATCATAGGATAAAAACAATAAAATAGCAGCCGTGGTTGCTGCCATCATGCGTGTTTTTGATGCGATAAAAACCACAGCCGTGATGAAAATAATGGAAATCTCACTTATTCCCAAATATTTTTCACTTAAACTTGCGATCGCTATACTGCATATCGTGATCAATAAAACAAAAAGTGTTTCGCTTAAACTCAGCAAATAACGTTTATTTAAATGTTTAGATTTTACTTGATGATTCTCTTGAATTGGCACGATACTCAATTCAAATTTTGGATGATTTTTCAATAAGTGATCTATCAAACTTGGCTGAAAATATTTTTGCAAGATGCTCTCATTTTGCTGTGCCAAAACGATGGTCGAAATCCCCCGCTCAATCGCATATTCAGACAATACTTTGGCGTGTTTTTCGCCGTATAAAATCTCAGTCATTCCCCCCAATTGTCTTGCCAAATTTAGCGCAGTCTCAATTTCTCGACTATGCTCATCTAGCTTCAGCGCATCACTCGTCGCATTATCCTTAAAAAATGCAACAACAGTCCAAGTAGCCAAACGATTTTCAGCCAAACGACATCCTGCCCTCACTAATGCTTCTGCTTTCCCCTTTGCTTCGATCAAAACCAAAATATGATTTTTCAGTGGAATGGGGGCAATGCCTTGTATAGCAAAGTTTTCACGAACATCACTATCGACATGACTTGCCACAGTTTGCATTGCCAATTCACGCAAAGCCGTCAGATTGGATGGTGTAAAAAAACCTTTTAGCGCATGTGAGGCTTGTTCTGGAACGTAGACTTTGCCTTGATTGAGTCGCTCGATCAGTTCATTTACTGGCAAATCAATCAAACGAATATCACGAATACGTTCAAATACCCGATCTGGAACAGTTTCTAAAACACGCACACCTGTGATCTGCAGTACCACATCATTTAAACTTTCTAGATGTTGAATATTCATAGTGGTAAAAACATCAATCCCTGCATCGAGCAGTTCATTGATATCTTGCCAGCGCTTTTCATGACGACTGCCCGGCATATTGGTGTGAGCAAATTCATCTACCAATACGATATGTGGCTTTTTTTCAAGTACCGCATCAAGATCCATTTCTTGTAACTGATGCCCTTGATAGCTCACCATTTTTCTCGCAATAATCGGCAATCCATCAACCAAATGATCAGTTTCCGCCCGACCATGTGTTTCAACATAAGCGATCACGATATCGACACCTTGTTGAAATAAGTCATGCGCACGGACCAACATGGCATAGGTTTTTCCAACTCCGGGAGCTGCCCCTAAAAATATCGTCAAGCGACCTGATTGGTAACGCTTGGTGTGTTGTAGCAAAACATCTGCTTTATTGTCTCTATTTTCACTCATGTGCTTTGGTCTTGATTTTTATTGACGATTGGGCTGATCAAATCAGATTTAAATGTTGTTTAGATCTAACCATTTCCTCTTATGGATGTTCCACTCTACGCAAAACATCCATTGCATGATTCAGATTTTGCTTTGTTTGATCTTAACTTTGAATCTGATCCAGTGCTAGATTTAGTTCAAGCACATTTACCCGAGCTTGTCCCAACAACCCCAAAGTCGGTTTTTGAGTATATTGATTGATCAATTCTCGCACTTCTTGTTCCGATAAATGTCGAGCTTTTGCGACCCTTTTCACTTGAATCGTTGCAGCTTGCACACTGATATGTGGATCTATACCACTACCCGAACTGGTCACCATATCACTCGGAATTTGCTCTACAGCAACATGCTCTCGCTCTGCAATATGGCTAACACGTTGTTGAATTTGCGCAAGCAGCTCAGGGTTGCTTCTCGCCAAATTACTGCCTGCCATGGTCATTGGATCATATTTTGCAGCAGAAGGACGCGAACTAAAATATCGATCTTGCACAAAAGGTTGCGCCACTAAACGAGAACCTACAATTTTTCCATTTTGCTCAATCATGCTGCCATTGGCTTGTTCAGGAAAGAGAATTTGTCCTATACCCGTCGTAACAGCACTATATACAAAACCGCATAATGTCAATGTAATTACACTCAAACCCAGTGCTGCACGTAATCGTTGTGTAGGTGAAGATTCTTCTAAAATATTTTGCTCAATATTCATCATTTTCATCCTTAAGCTTACAAAAATGGACTGATCATCAAATCAATCAGTTTGATCGCAATAAAAGGTAAAACCACTCCACCCACACCATAAATCAGCATATTGCGACGTAAAAGTTGAGTCGATGTCGATGCCCTAAATTTCACACCACGTAATGCAATTGGGATCAATAACGGGATAATGATCGCGTTAAAAATCAGGGCAGATAAAATCGCACTTTCGGAACTCGCTAAATGCATGACATTTAAGACATTCATTTGTGGAATCGCCGTGACAAATAATGCTGGCAAGATCGCAAAATACTTGGATACATCATTGGCCAGAGAGAACGTTGTGAGCGCACCACGGGTGATGAGCTGTTGCTTACCGATTTCAACCACTGCAAGTAACTTAGTCGGATCCGAATCGAGATCCACCATATTCCCCGCTTCTTTGGCAGCTTGTGTCCCAGAGTTCATTGCCAAACCAATATCAGCCTGCGCCAATGCAGGTGCATCATTGGTCCCATCACCCACCATCGCAACCAAATGCCCTTTATTTTGTTCAGTACGGATACAACTCAATTTATCTTCGGGTTTTGCCTCTGCAATATAATCATCCACTCCTGCTTCTGCGGCAATCGCTGCTGCAGTTAAAGGATTATCTCCCGTAACCATCACCGTTTTAATGCCCATTTCACGTAAGCGTGCAAACCTTTCCTTGATCCCAGACTTGATCACATCTGAAAGTTCGATCACACCTAAAAGCTCATGATTTTTTGCCACAACCAATGGCGTCGCGCCTTTTGAAGCGACTTGTTCAACACGTGTTTTCAATTCTGGATGAGCAAGCTGATCTTGCGCTGAAAATTTTAAAATAGCATCAAATGCACCTTTACGAATTTGATCTCCATTTGCCAAATTGATCCCTGAAATCCGTGTTGCTGCATTGAAAGGGATAAATTCAGCGTGTTCTGGTTCTTGGACTTTTTCACCTTGCTCTTTGGCAAGTGCAACAACTGATTTACCTTCTGGCGTTGGATCTGCCAATGAGGTCAAGACCGCTGCCTGACGTAATTGTGATTCAGTCACGCCCGTTAACGGATAAAAGGCGGTCGCCTGACGATCCCCATAAGTAATCGTTCCAGTTTTATCCAAAAGCAGCACATCGACATCACCTGCAACTTCTACAGCTTTACCTGATTTTGCGATAACATTGGCTTTTAAAGCTCGGTTCATGCCTGCGATACCAATTGCAGGAAGCAAACCACCAATTGTCGTTGGAATGAGACAAACCAATAAAGCCACTAAAATAATCGGATTGATTGAAACATGGAGGAAATGTCCAATAAATGGCAGGCTCAGAACAACTGTTATAAAGGTTACTGTCATCACCGTTAATAAAATCCCAAGCGCAATTTCATTCGGTGTTTTTTGTCTATTTGAACCTTCAACCAAGGCAATCATTCGGTCTAAAAAACTATTGCCTGCTTCTGCGGTGACTTGCACGATGATGCGGTCAGTCAATACTTTTGTGCCCCCGATCACACCAGATTTATCCGTACCCGCTTCACGCAATACAGGTGCAGATTCTCCTGTCACTGCGGCTTCATTGATGGTCGCAAAACCTCGAATAATTTCTCCATCAGCAGGAATTAACTCACCTGCCCGAACGTCAATGAGGTCATTCATTTTCAATTCTGTTGCTGCGATTTCTAAACCATCCTCAGCATCAACTGACGATATACGGCGTGCAGTCAAATTTTGTCGTGCTTGACGTAAAGACGATGCTTGACCCCGTCCTTTGGCTTCTGCAACGGCTTCTGCATAATTAGCAAATAGCACCGTAATAAATAAAATCAAGCTGACTGCAGCACCAAATATCAGATTAGATTTGGCTAAAACTGTGCTACACAGACTCACAATCGTACCTAGCCAAACAATTGCCATCACAGGGTTTTTAAACGCATGCTGTGGCAAGAGTTTGATAAAGGCATTTTTCCATGCTTCGGCTTGAAACAAAGTCGAATTTGAAGATGCTGAACTGTTTTGAGTTGAGTTGATTTGGTTTGAATTGCTTTGTTTAGTCATACTCATGAGATTTATCTCCCTAACCTTGAACCAATAACAAATGATCAGCAATCGGTCCCAAAACCAGGACAGGCATAAATTGCAATAAGGTCAGCATGACGACGATCGCAATCATGGTGAGCGCAAATGTTGGCGTTTCAACTTTTAAACTACCGCTACTTTCAGGTGCTTGCCGTTTAGCTGCCAAACGAGTTGCAATCATCAAAGGAATAATCAGCGTCGGAAATCTTCCAAGTAAAAGTGCAATACTGCATGAAACATTCCACCACACCGTATTGTCCGCTAAGCCTTCAAAACCAGAACCGTTATTGGCAAAGGCAGAAACATATTCATAAAGAATCTGAGAAATACCGTGAAATGCTGGATTTGAATTGCCAGTTAAACTTGGAAAGAACAAAGCAATTGATGTCAAAGCAAGAATAGTGATCGGCTGAATCAAAATAACCACCGCAAGCAATTTGATCTCACCTGCTTCAATCTTCCGACCAAAGATTTCTGGTGTACGTCCTGTCATCAAACCTGCGATGAAAACAGCTAAAAATAGATAAATGATAAATTGTTGCAGACCACAACCTATACCGCCCCAAATCGCATTGATGAGCATATTGGATATCGCAATCAAACCTGTTAATGGTGCAGCTGAATCATGCATCATATCGACAGAGCCATTGTTCACTTGCGTTGTGATCGCTGTCCAGAGCGCAGATGAACTTTCCCCCAAACGCATTTCCTTACCTTCCATTACAGAAAGTTGTGATGCAGTCTGTGAAATACTTTCAGACCAGATCGCACTCGTCGCTGAGATCACTGACATAAGCAGCATCGAGGCAAAGACAAAGGCAGCAAATTTTCCGCGTTTCGTGAAAAAACCCAACATAAAAATCACAGAAATGGGAATTAATAAGATCGCAAACATTTCCATAAAGTTGGATAAAGGGCTGGGATTTTCCAAAGGCGTTGCACTATTTGGACCATACCAACCACCACCGTTACTCCCCAATTGTTTAATGGCAACCATCGGAGCAACAGGTCCAAGCGGAATTTTCTGTGACTTCAACTCACTATTTTGTTGATCGATGACTTGAACTTCAGGACCACCTTGAAATGTCGAAGGCACACCTTGTTGAGTCAAGAACAATGACCAGACCATACAAAGCGGAATCAAAAAACGAAAAGTAGGACGAATCAGATCCGCCCAATAATTTCCGACATTGATTTTTCGCATCCGCGTAGATAAATCACGAGCATGTTCATCATGAGAAAGCTGATTCGATTGATTGAAAAATAATGCACGCACTGTCGCGACAACCATCGCAAGCCCCATCATCGGTGTGATGATCTGCAAACCCACAATCCCCATCATTTGTGATAGATAAGACAGTTGAGCTTGTCCCGCATAATGCTGCTGATTGGTATTGGTTAAAAATGAAATCATGCTATGCAAAGCCAAATCCCATGACATATTCGGTGCATGATTTGGATTGAGCGGTAAAAAGGCTTGATTCATAAAGAGAATCCAAACCAATAATCCCAGAATCATGCAACTCAGCACAAAGCTTTGGATATAGCTTTTAACATTCATCCCCTGCTGAGGATTGGTTCCCAAAACAGCATAGATAGGTTTTTCAATCCAATTGAAAAGTGGATCAATTTTCATGTCACGATTTTGCATAATCAGAGCGAGATATTTTCCAAGTGGATAAGCCAAAATCGTAACCAGTACCAGCAATAAGCAAAGTTCTAACATGGCATTTCTCCTGACTTGGAAATGTCCTGTTTAAAATAAATATTTTTCTCAGACTTATGCCGTTCTAAGGCTATATTTTGTGGTGCTGTATGTAGATGGATTATGCTTTTTGCACACATCGCTGTTGTCCTAAACATCGGGATATTCCAGTGTTTAGTATCTGTAAAAGTCGCGTAAACTCTCTATTTCGAGAAATGGGATAGGCGTAAATTTTGCGTAAAATTATGGGGTTTTAGAATGTTATCGACGTCCATACCGACTTTAATTTTTTAATATTGATAAAGATTTTAAAAGCTGAAATAGACACATATCAGGCAAAATACTAAGTCATGTCCTTTACATCACTTCGATACGAATAAAAGTGAAATATACCTACAAAGCGATTTAAAAATTAAAATAGTGAAATGGCTTTAAAATGTTGAAGGGATAATTTTCAGTGGGTATTTTTATTTGAAGCTAAATCTTCTATAAAACCTCAATAATCGAACTTCTATAAAAATCACATAAACTAAAAACAAATCATATAAATGACTGTTAGCCATCACAGCGAACGACTGGATATTGATGCGGTGGATGTTGGAACATTTCATCTTTCCACAAATCAAACATTGGGATTTTCACATCAAGCGCAAGCGGTAGTTTCTTAGGATTGAATTGCATCTCAGATAAATCTTTGCCCCAAGCAATCAAATCTACATCTAAGGCAATTTGATGTGAAGGTCTGATACGCCCCGAATCTGCTTCCATTTTTTTCAATAAAATAATCAATTCATCACGTGATAATTTACATTTAAGTAAACACGCTGCATTCCAATAATCTGCCCCAATCCCATCACGACAAGGAATCAAGTAAATTGGAGAAAAATGCACAACACCCAAAGCTTTTAATTGGGCGAAAGCAGATTGAAAATGTTGTTTGGGATTGAAATTACTCGCCAGTGCTAAGGCGAAAATCTGATCTGTGGCGTTCAAGACTTATTCCTACAGAATTTGCTTCTGCAATGATAGCGGGTTTACGAATGGTAATTTTAATCGAATCTATCGCAGAAAAGGTAGTAAAAAGCGTGGTTAAAACCAATTTTGCTGCATGTTCGATTAATTTTGGTGCAGCTTCTTGTATGACTTTACTCGACAATTCGCAAATTTCTGCATAATTCAATGTATCTTCAAGCTCATCAGAACTCGCCGCTTGTTCCAAATCCGTGTGAATGAGCAAATCTAAAAGCAAAGGTTGTTTGATCTGGCGTTCCCAAGCAAAACAACCAACAACAGTTTCAACTTTTAAACCTTCGATGATGATCGAATCCATAAAATTCCAATTTTACCAAGTACAATGACAACACCCAAATCATGAGATCTGGACCAATTTATCTCGCTGTATATTATGCCATAAATCGGCTTTTACCTTATAAACAGCATCAAATTTTATAAATTTAGCATCGTTTTTTATTTTATCTTTGACCTCACATAAAAAAACCTCCATTTCACCTAGAATAAATCCGACAAAATGGAGGTCTTTTAGATTTAGAGTCTGATCCTACAAATCAGGCAAATCATCAATGCTTGAGCAAAAACTCTGGCGTCATCTGCATTTGTAAACGTGAATCTGCATAAATATCTGTATACGGCGCAAGTACTCGCATGAAGCGATCAAAGTACAACATTTGCTTGAACAATAATGCAAAATCACGCGGGAAACGAATACCGTGACGTTCACCAACAGTTACCATATCCATCATGATATCATTCAGATCAGAAGGCTTAGAGGTCAATAATTCTTGCGGATCAACCGTTAAAACACCACTAAATAAACGTTCAATATCCTGTGCTAAAACATCAGTATCCACATGCTGACTGGTTGCACCCATTTTCAACATATTTTCAGCCATCGCCTGATAATCCGTTCTTTGCAATGCATCCATAAATGTAATACATGCAGACCAAACTTCAGGTTTTAACTGTCCGACTATTCCAAAATCAATAAAACCGATACGCCCATCTTCAAGCAACATGAGATTGCCTGCATGTAAGTCTGCATGGAAACTTTTGCACATCATCAAGCTACCAAACCATGTATTCATCGCTGTAATGAGCACTTGTGACGGATCTTTAGCGTATTTTTTCACGATTTCAAAATCAGTCAAAGGCACGCCAAATAATCGTTGCATGGTCAAAACACGGCGTGTTGAAAACTGGTGATAAACACGAGGTGCAGTCGCTGCTTGATTATTGGTGACTTCAAGATATTCTCTAAAATCATCTATATTTTGAGCTTCTTCAATAAAATCAACTTCACGTACCATACGTGTTTTGATTTCTTCTACGATATCGGCAAGTGAAGCAAATTTGACTTTGGGTACGACTTTTTCAAGTGCTTTGGTTGCAAAATGCAACACATTTAAATCGGTATAAAGAATCGTTTCTACACCAGGCTTTTGCACCTTGATTACGACATCTTCGCCTGTGACCAATTTTGCTGCATGAACTTGCGCGATCGAAGCTGAAGCCAAAGGCTTTTCATCAATTGAGGCAAAAATTTCACTCAAATCACGGCCTGCAAACTCAGCATCCAAAACACCTTGCACATAGCTAAAAGGCAATGATGGGGTTTGATCTAAACAGCCTTGGAATTCTTCAACAAATTCACGAGGAAATAGTGAAGGTGTACTCGCGATAAATTGACCTAACTTAATATAAGTTGAACCTAAAGACTCAAAGGTTTCGCGCATCAATTTGGCATTACTTGGCTTCTCAGTCGCATACTTAATGCCTGCTTTGGCTGCGACCACTGCTGTTTCGCCCATACGAGCGACAGAGCGCATTCCGTCTAACAAGATACTTTTTTTCATAATGTCTATAAAACGTGAATTTGTTCCAGTGTATCAAAATTAACTTAGTCAGAGGATAATCTTGCCTGACAAATTGGACATTCTTCATCATGCACAAAAGATAAAAGCTTCTGTTGCATATTCAATCCATCCCAAAGCAACAACTTTTCTTTCAAAGCAGTGATCCCCAATCCCAGATAAAGTAATGCATGGTGTGCTTGTAAACTTGCCATAACATTGGGAGTAGTCGCTAAAACGCCCGAATCTGCGCAGCGCAAATTTTCATTTTGATGATGTTCTTTAGGAAAAAGACACTCATAACAAGCACTCTCGCCTTCGACCATAAACAGTTGACCTTGAAAACCGATCGCCGATGCACTGATCAAAGCAACATTGTGTTGTTTACACCCAGCATTCACCAAATAACGCGTCGTAAAATTGTCACAGCCATCAAGGACCAAATCCTGCATAGCGATCAATTCATCCGCATTACTTTCATCAATTTTTTGCGTGAAGCTTTGTACTTCGATATGAGGATTGATCTCCATCAATCTTTTCGCCAAAATTTCAGCTTTATAGAAGCCAACATCTTGTGGCATAAAAGCCACTTGGCGTTGTAAATTACTGATTTCGATAATATCTGGATCAATCAGACTAATTTTGCCTACACCCGCTCGTGCCAACAACTCCGCGGTCATACAACCGATACCACCCGCCCCAACAATTAAAACATTGGCTAGTTTCAATTTTTCTTGAGCCTGTATATCCCAACCATCAAGTAGAATTTGACGACTATACAAATGCATCTCTTCGTCGCTTAATTCAAAATCTTGATTAAAATCAGTCACATTATACCTATATATCAAAACCAGCATTGTCGTCAGTATAAATAAAATCACAGCAATGTAATATGAATAAAATTTTTTATTTTCCCAAATTAAAACTTATGAATAATCGATGTTAACTATCATCTTTAGTTATCATTGAATATAAATAAAATAATATACATTCATAAATAAATTAAAAAATTCTATTTATTTTTGCAATTAGCACAAATTGGCATATTAGATCTGATTACTCCGTATAATTTATAAACATTATATGAATAAGCAATATTTCATTATCGATCATACAAACAACATTAACCGACTAAATCACTCTGATTTAAGATCCCCAAAAATATCACTCCGATATAAAGTTATTTTTAATATTACTTAAATATATTATATAGTGAAAATTGATTAATTCTTCTAAATTATCAATAGCTTAAAAATATTATTTTAATTTTATCATATTTTTATTACACAATATTTAACACTTTACCTAAATTATGTGAAATACAACTCTATAAGTTAGAGTGAATTAATAGAGTTTTGTTACATATTAATAAAAATAATTATTATTTTTTGATTACAAAATTATTAAAATAATAACTATTATATATGCATGGTTTAGCAAAATTTAACAATAAACCATCATTTCTAGAATACTCATTGATATTTTGAGTATTCTGCACTCCCAATTTTCGGATAAAAGCGAAATAGAACTCCTCTATATTTTCTATTGGAGAATTGATGAAAACTTTCTTAAAAGTAAAAACTGTGGGTAGCGGTATGACTCGTCTACTCAATGACTTTTGTATTTTGCATGATTTAGAATCACCAGTGAGCCGTGAATATGCTATCGATGAACAAATTACTTTTGGGAAATGGTTAAAAAAACTAAAATATTTAGATAGGCAATATCGTAAAGAAAGTATAGGGCTAGAAATTGGCGCGCTGATCAATCCAACCCACATTGGTATTTCAGCTTACTTAGCCAATTCTTGTACCAAATTAAGTGATTTCTTAGAGCTTTCTGCAAAATATACCAAGCTTTGGTATAACTATATGCCTAAAAAAATCAGCTTTAATGAGAAACAATTTATCGTTTCTTGGGACAAACCTGCCTATCTTGAAGCTGGGCTATATACCCGCGAAACTGCGATATCTGAAGAAATCCAAGTTTCTATTTTTTACCACCGTCTAAAACAGCTAGTAGGCAATTACTCTCAAATCATAGACTCTATTGAGCTTGCGACACCCCGCCCAAGCCAAACTGATATTTATGAAAAAATGTTCAATTGCCCAGTCAAATTTGATACTGAACAAACACGCATTTTTTTACCTAGAGAAATTTTAGACATCCCGATTGCACATTCAGATCCTTTTTTATTTCAGATCTTATGCAAGGAAGTGGATCGGATATTGGCGGAAATGCCTAAAGAAGATAGTTTTGCTGAAATTGTAAATAACACGATTATTAGAGCGCTGCAGGATAACCATGCACATATCGAATATGTCGCACGTAGTTTAAATATTTCAGCACGAGTTTTACAAAAAAATCTTAAAGAAAAGGATCTCAGTTTTCAGGAAATGTTAAATGAAATTCGTTTTAATTTGGCGATAAAATTTTTGCAAGATGAAAATCTAAGTATCGCTGATATTTCCTTTTTATTGGCTTATAGAGATCAAACGTCATTTAACAGAGCTTTTAAAAACTGGACAGGTATGGCACCTTCTCAATGGCGAAAATCAAAAGTTCCAATAAGTAAAAATAACCTGTGCTTAACTTAGCATAATGATAATTATTGTGAATCTATTTCTGTTTCAACCTCCCTCTATAACCAATAGTCAAAAAAAAACCATATCTTTGTCAGAGGGGCAAAGATATGGCTACGTAAAAACAATCCCATCAAAATTTGGGAGATATTTAATTTGTTATTTTTATCTACTATATATAAACAATCCCTATAAAATCTTAGCTTTATAACTCTTCTTTTATAGCAATTTACGTACTTAATAGATTTTGTATTTCATAACAAATTAAACCGCTTAGCTTGCACCCTACGTGGGAAAAGTCATTTATATCTATCGATGATGAAACATACATTCATAAAGTAATTGAGCAGAGATTTGCTAGCACTAACTCGGGCAATCAAAATCGTTTTTTTGAAAATAATAAAATCTATGTTGATAGAGCTAAAACTTATGATGTATTGAAAATAAAATTGGTTTTTTGGAGAGTGGTAACAGCTTGATATTTCAAAATGAGCGCAAAGGAGAGAATTTTAGCTTAAAAACAATTTCACTAACTTAAACCGAAATCTAAGCTAGCGATAAATTTTCTTGATTTTACTTATTATTTAGGTTGCATACGGATTGCACCATCCAAACGAATCACTTCACCATTCAAATACGCATTTTCCATGATATGCCCAACCAAATGTGCGAACTCTTCAGGTTTTGCAAGGCGTGGAGGAAATGGCACCATCGCACCTAAAGCTTCCTGAACTTTTTCAGGTAGTCCTTTGAGCATCGGTGTTTCCATAATCCCTGGTGCAATCGTCATCACGCGGATCGCATGTTGAGCAAGTTCACGAGCCAATGGTAAAGTCATCGCAACCACAGCACCCTTCGATGCTGAATAAGCAGTTTGCCCAATTTGCCCATCATAAGCTGCAACAGATGCGGTATTTACAATCACTCCACGTTCTTCCTCACCCGATTTCAGTTCATATTTTGAAATCAAATCAGCGGCAAAACGTAGCATATTAAACGTACCCGTCACATTGATATTGAGTACTTTTTGAAATGCTGCTAGATCGTGGATACCATTTTTACCTAAAACTTTTGCTGAAGGCCCGATCCCAGCACAGTTAATTAGCCCATTCAGCTGACCATATTTTTCAGCGACATTTTTATAAAATTGCTCCACTGCACTTTCATCTGTCACATCCAATTTTACAAACTCTGAATGTTCCCCAAGTCGATGTTGCATTTCAGTACCAAGTTCATGATTCATATCGACCATGATGACTTTGCCACCCAATCCAACCAGATGTGTTGCTGTTTCAGCACCCAAACCTGATGCACCACCTGTAACGACAAAAACTTTTCCTTTTACAAGCATCTTATTTTCCTAATATATTTCAAAATTACAATTTATATTGAGTATTCTCCTCTGCAAGATTAATCTTTCCTCATCTTGAGTACAATTTCCAAATGTTGCATCTTCAGTGATGTATTTGGACAATGATAAAATCCTGTGAGAATAAGATTTGAAACTGGCGGTTGAAAGTAAAGGAACGATTTCAGTTGCACTGCTCCATGAAGCATTGCTGCAAATTGATCAATCTAAGCTCGATATGCAACATATTTTACGTAGTGTTGGCATTTCACCCGAAATTCTAAACTCAACCAAAGCTCGAATTGCAGTTTCAAACTATGCGGCGCTGTGGATCGCACTTGCGGATCAACTTAATGATGAATTTTTTGCTATGGATCGGCATCCCTTGCGTCGTGGGACTTTTCAATTGCTGTCTCGATTTGTGATACATGCGCAAAATTTACAGCAAGCTTTGCAACAAATTTTACAATTTTTTAATGCAGTATTTGATGATTTAAAAAGTGAATTGTGCATTGAAAATGAAATGGCTTATATCATCATGCACGATCATGATCAGCCTAAACGAATGTTTCACTATGCGACTTATTTGATGCTGATTCATGGATTGATATGCTGGCTTACTGGTCAACGTATTCCTCTCAACCAAATCCATGTACGCTGCCCTGCACCTATAGATGATCAAGACTATCGGGTAAGATTTTGCGAAAAAATTCACTACCTTTCAAATGAAAATTCTGTGCAATTTGATGCTTCTTATCTCAGTATTTTGATTAAACAAGATCAAAGTACTTGGTATCAATTTATCAAAAATACTCCACAAAACTTATTGGTTCGATTTAAAAATCCTCATGCCAGTAGTGCCATAGTTCGCAAAATATTACTCGAAAACGGTCATCTCTACTGGCTTGAGCTACATGAAATAGCCAAACAAATGCACATTTCAGAAATTACCCTACAACGGCGTTTAAAATCTGAGGGACTAAATTATCAACAACTCAAAAATGAATTGAGATGTGATATCGCCATTGAATATTTAACTCAATCAAATTATTCAATCGCCGAAATCAGCCAAAAATTGCACTTCAATGATTCGAGTGCTTTTTATCGTGCTTTTAAAAAATGGACGGGAGTCAATCCCAGTGCTTACCGTGTAGATCATGAAAATGACGAGCCAGTCATCATTTGAATTTTATATAAAATATAGACACATAATATTGAATTTTAATAATAAAAATTTATTCTCCCAGATTGAGGTAGATTTGCTAAAAATATCAAAATAGGTTATTTTTTACACATATTTTAAAGCTTTTGCTTATTCTTCCTCCTAAGTCACCTTAAGGTCCTACCATGTTTAAGATGATTGATGTATTTGGTGAAAACCTAGTACAGAATTTTCAACATAATTTAGCCAGCCCTTGTGATCAATTTGATGAAGTGCTTAACCAATGTATTTTGAATGCACCAGAATCAAAACTTCATGATGCGATTTCGTACTTTTTCAGCAATAACGATGTGCTCGATATTGCAGCGGCACTTGATATCGAACCAAGCCGTGTGTACAACTTACAGCAAGGTCTTGATCTACAAGCCCAAGACAATATCGAAAATACCGCGAAAGTCGTTATGCTCTGCTTAGCATTGGAAACAGAAATGTTAGAAAATGTGCATATTGCTGAGAGCTTAACCGATTATCCGATGTGATTTTATTTTCGCATTCACATATTTTATCCCATAAAAAAGCGACCCGATCAGTCGCTTTTTTATTGATTAGCAAATTTTTATTTAGTACATAAGTCAGCCACTTTAAAGCTGCGCCAAACTTACTCGATCATTGCCACCATAATCTTTTAGCGTTTGGATTTGCTTAAACCCATGATTTTGAAAAATCGTTCGCACTGCCAAACCTTGATCATAACCATGCTCTAGCGCAATCCAAGCATTGGGATTTAACCATTTTTTGCCTTCAGAGATAATGACTTCAATATCAGCCAACCCATGATTTTTCGAGACCAATGCTCTTTCAGGTTCAGTCTGCAAATCATGTAGATGGTGATCTTCTTCATCAATATAGGGCGGATTGGATACAATCAAATCAAATTTTTGCTTTGGCAAAGCTTCAAACCAAGCCCCGCAATAAAACTTCACTTGATCAAGATGATGGGTTTTAGCATTTTCCTTTGCGACATCTAAAGTCGGCTGGTAAATATCTGTTGCATTGACTAGCCAATCTGGCTTTTCGCTCGCCAAAGACAAAGCAATCGCACCCGTTCCTGTCCCCAAATCAACGATATTGGCATTTTCAGGTAAGTTTAAATTGAGTACAGTTTCAACCAACACTTCAGTATCAGGTCGTGGTACTAAAGTGTCAGGTGTGACTTTGAGATCCAAAGTCCAAAAAGGCTGTGAACCAATGACATAAGCCAAAGGTTCGCCATTTTCAAGGCGCTGAATAGCGCTTAGAAAATCTTGCTCTTGTACCTGTGTCAAAACGTGTTCGGCTTTGTATTTGATCTGCAAAGCATCCATTTGTAAAATCTGCTCTAGCAACCAGATACTTTCCTGACGTTCGTAACTATCTATTTCGCCACGAACTGCCAAAGCTTCGCTAATTTTCATTAGCCACCATTTTGTTGTGCAAGCAATGCCAATTGGTCCGCTTGATATTCACGATGCAAACTATCTAATAGTTCAGTCAAATCACCTTCCATAATCGCGTCTAACTTATATAAAGTTAAATTGATACGGTGATCAGTCATACGACCTTGTGGATAGTTATAAGTCCGGATACGTTCTGAACGGTCGCCCGAACCTACCAAGTCACGGCGCATTTCTGAAGTTGCAGCATCGGCAGCAGCACGTTTTGCATTTTCCAAACGTGAAACCAATAAAGCCATCGCTTTGGCTTTATTTTTATGCTGCGAACGCTCATCCTGACATTCAACAACTGTTCCTGTTGGAATGTGCGTGATACGCACAGCAGAATCTGTTTTGTTAATATGCTGACCACCCGCACCTGAGGCACGGTAAGTATCGATACGTAGATCGGCGGGATTGATCTC
Organism: Acinetobacter gerneri DSM 14967 = CIP 107464 = MTCC 9824; assembly: GCF_000368565.1. GTDB lineage: Bacteria > Pseudomonadota > Gammaproteobacteria > Pseudomonadales > Moraxellaceae > Acinetobacter > Acinetobacter gerneri. The sequence goes on from NZ_KB849542.1 coordinate 194,519, forward strand.
AACAGAAGTATCGACATCGATTTCAGGCAAAATCGCAACAGTACAAGCTGAAGTATGCACACGACCTTGAGATTCGGTTGCAGGTACACGTTGCACACGATGAGCCCCACTTTCAAATTTCAAACGACCATATACTCCGTCACCATTGATCAGGCAAATGACTTCTTTATAACCGCCGTGCTCACCTTCATTTTCAGAAAGGATTTCAATACGCCAACCTTGAGTTTCAGCATATTTACTATACATACGGAATAAATCACCAGAAAATATCGCAGCTTCATCACCGCCTGTTCCAGCGCGAATTTCCAAATATGCAGAGTTCGCATCATTTGGATCTTTTGGAATCATCAAAATATTTAAATCAGATTCTAAGCTATCAATGAGTGCCTTATTTTCCTGAATTTCTTCTTGAGCCATTTCCTTAAAATCTGGATCAGAAAGCATTCCTTCAGCAGTCACAATGTCTTCTTCTGCTTGTTTGTATTTAGACCAAACTTCAGTAATTTCGCTTAAATCACTGTGTTCACGTGACAAATTACGAAAGCGTTTATTGTCAGAAATCACTTCCGCATCGGCTAAAAGTGCTGTTAATTCTTCATAGCGATCACACAATTGATCTAAACGTAGACGTAATGAATCTTTCATTTTTTAAAATATCTCAATCTCGAACTTAACCCACAAGCCTTACAAAGCTTGAAAATGCTAAGCAATTCAAATTGCGCATAGTTTACCGATTCTCAGAACTAAATGACATAACTATTAAAATGGATACTGGAAATAAATTGCGGTCATAGATTTGAAATGTTGAATTGTTCTTTATTAAATTGAAAATAATTTGCTGATCTTCACATTTTGCTGCGATTGTTGAAGTATTAGATGAATAATCCGTCGATTTTAATAGAATACATACATTCCGATACGAAAATATTAAACAAAAGACGCTTATCTCCATATTTAAATTGAATCCTTTTGTTACATTTATCTCATCAAATAGAGCTGTCCTTTTTTTTGGACATGGAGCAAATAAAATGAAATTTAATGCAATCCTGTTAAGTTCTGCACTTGCAGTAACGTCTATGTTTACAGTAAATGCCCATGCAGATAATACAGCTCGTGTTGCAGCAACTTCAGCTTTAGGTAGTGTTGCTGGTACTGCATTAGGTAAACATATGGGTGGTAACTCAGGCGCTATGATCGGTTCTGCTGTCGGTGGTGCTGCTGGTGGTGCTGTAGCTGCAAACAAACGTGACCGTACTTCTGCTGCGATCGGTGGTGGTGTAGGCGGTGTTGGTGGTTATGCTGCTGGTAAAAGTATTGGCGGTACAAGTGGTGGCTATGTAGGTGCGGCATTGGGTGCTGCAGGTGGCTCTGCTTTAGGTAATAAAATTTCTAAAGACAAACATTCAACCAGTAACAAACGTTATTACAAAAAACGTCATCACCGTCGTTAATCGTTCATGAGCTGATTCGGCTCAGATCGAACAATATTAAAACACCTTCGGGTGTTTTTTTGCTTTAAAATTTGGTGTAATTTTCATCTATTTATTCAAGGTGTTTTTTAAATAATCATCCCTTTTAATGTTGGGGTTACATTAAAAATAAAACTCAACAAAACCTTTACCAAACTGTAATAATCACATTTTAATTATCCATTTTCTTTCTAAAATTTATTGATAATTTAGCTGCAAGTTAAAGATAAATACTTAAAAGATTCAAATGGAGTGAAGTCATGAAAATGAATCGTTGGTTTTGTGCCGTACTATTAGCCAGTTCAACCATTGGTATCACACATGCAGATAGTGGTTTAGGTGTAGCAGCAACCTCAGCACTCGGAAGTGTGCTCGGTACAGCTGTTGGTAAATCAATGGGTGGTAATACAGGTGCGATGATTGGCTCAGCAGTAGGTGGTGCTGGTGGTGCAGCCGCAGCAAGTAATCGACGTGACCGTACAGGTGCAGCGATTGGTGGTGGTCTAGGCGGTGTTGGTGGTTATGCTGCGGGTAAAAGCATAGGCGGAACATCAGGTGGCTACATCGGTGCTGCTCTAGGTGCAGGTGGTGGTTCAGCTTTAGGGCGTAAAGTCAGCCAAGACCGTCGCTATGACAATGACCGCTATTATGGTGATCGTGGCTATTCAAACCGCGGTTATTATCACCGTGACAATGGTCGCCATCGTGGACATTATAAACACCGTTATAATGACTAAGACTGATCGCTTTTGCTAGAAGCGATTCAATATTTTAAAGCACCGCTCAGGTGCTTTTTTTGTATGAAATGATTTTAAATACTAGAACTTAATTTTAAATATATATTTCATGTGAAATATATATATATTTTCACCACCCTTTGCCTGAAAGTTTGTTATATATCGTAAATAAACGATATACAAAACTCGACTTATATCGTAAAATTTCGATATACATTGAGAATGGATATGCATATGCGTACGCTGCAAGATACTAAATTTTCTATACTCGAACTCGCACCTGTTAGAGATGACAAAAGTGTTGAGTTTTCTTTAAAGCATGCATTAGAACTTGCTCAATACGCTGAAAAATTAGGTTATGAGCGTCTATGGTTGGCTGAACACCACAATATGACAGGTATTGCCAGTTCGGCTACAGCAGTACTTATCGGTTATATTTTAGCAAATACCCAAAGTATCCGAGTGGGTTCAGGGGGCATTATGCTACCCAATCATGCACCGCTCGTTGTTGCAGAACAATTCGGAACCTTAGCCACACTCTATCCAAATCGAGTCGAGCTTGGTTTGGGTCGTGCTCCTGGTACAGATCAAATGACCATGCGTGCGCTTCGCCGCGGCCGTCAAGAAACAGAAGATCAATTTCCACAAGACGTATTAGAGATTTTACAATATTTTGATGAGCCTTATGTGGGTCAACAAATCATTGCTACGCCCGGTCAAGGTACTCATGTTCCAGTCTGGTTACTTGGATCTAGTTTATTTAGTGCACAACTTGCAGCAAAACTCGGTCTACCCTACTCATTTGCATCACATTTCGCGCCGCGTATGTTAGATCAAGCGATCAAGCTCTATCGTGAAAATTTCCAACCTTCTGAATATCTATCACAGCCTTATGTATCAATGGGTGTCCCTGTTGTCGTTGCAGAAACTGATGCAGAAGCAGAAAAGCTTGCAACCAGTCCTTATCAACGTGTACTCGGTCTTATTCGTGGTGATTTACGTAAACTCAAAGCGCCGGTTGAATCAATGGATGGGCTTTGGTCTGTTTCAGAGAAAATGGCTGTCGAAAACTTCTTAGGCAAAGCACAAATTGGTTCAACTAAAACCGTAAAAGCAGGTTTGGAAAATTTATTGGCTCAGTATGATGTTGATGAGTTTATTTTTACGTGTGATGTTTATGATACTGATCAGCGTTTGAATAACTTTAAATTATTGATGGATATCAAAAATAGCTAATTACTTTAAGAGCTATAGCAACCTTGCTATAGCTTTTTAAACCCATAAATTTGAAATATATAAAATATTTTAAATCTACAGTCAAATTAACACATCAATTTATTGACCACTTGATTTGCCTCAATAGCTTTACTAAATAAAAATCCCTGCCCGATTTTACAGCCTGATTTGATCAAAATTTCGAGTTCACTATGTTTTTCAATCCCTTCAGCGATGATATCCAATTGTAATTTTGGAGCCAGTTGGATGATTGCTTGTACTATGGCTAAAGTCTCTTTATCTGGCTCGATGAGTTGAATAAAACTACGGTCTATTTTCAAACAATCAATTGGATAATCTTTCAATCTAGAAAGTGAAGAATGCCCCGTCCCAAAGTCATCTAAAGATATTTTCACACCTTTTGACTTCAACAATCGTAAAGCACGCAAAACATAATTGGCACTTCGTTCAGATAATACCTGCTCGGTTACTTCAACCTCGATTAAATGTGCGGGGATTTTGTATTTTTCAAGTCTGAGTAAAAATTTCTCAGCATAGTCATCCCTTAAAAACTCCACAGGCGCAGCATTAATCGCGATCGGCACCACATCAACACCTTGTTTCTGCCAAGATGAAATGTCAGCAAAAATTTTAGTTTGCATAATACTACTAATCTTGGTCGCCAATTGATAATCCTTAAATGCCTCTTGTAAAACGCTTGGAAAACTTAACCCTTCACTTGGAGAAATCCAACGCAATAAAGCCTCAAAACCAACAATTTTTTGAGATAGTAAGTGAACTTTAGGTTGATAATAGGGAACAATCCAATTTTTTTGGATAATGTTTCTTGCTTGATGGAGTTGCTTGGCCGTTTGATCACTTAAAAATAACATATGCTCATCATAGAAACGGATTCCACCACGACCATCATTTTTAATATCATGTAATGCTGTATCTACACATCGCATCAAACCATTTACATCTAAAGCATGATGGGGATAGATCGCACAACCGATACTCATCCCACCGTTGATACGTTTACCGTCATAGCTAATCGGTGTTTCGAGTTGTTTTGCTACAGTTTCTGCAATCGCATATAGTTCATTTTCATTTTCAAGATTGTTCACTGCAACAGCAAATTCATCACCACCAACCCGTGCAATAAACACCTTATCAGTTAAGGTTGTAATCAGGCGCTTCGATAAAACGCGTAATAGATGATCTCCCGCTGCATGTCCTAACATTTCATTGATATGCTTAAAATAATCCAAACCTAATAAAATCAAGCCAACCTGTTGGGCTTGATCTTTGGCACTATCAAGTAGTTTTTTAAGTTGGTTTTTAAAAATTTTGCGATTGTATAAACCTGTAAGTTGATCCAATTCACTATAGTTTTGCAATTGCTTCTTAGTATTTATTTGATGAGTAATATCTCTAGAAATACACAGCACCGATTGGGTTTGATTATTGTCATCTACGATTGGGGTAAAACGTATATTCCAAAATTTTACTGAACCTTCCTCAGGAGTTTCCATTTTAGCAAAAGAGTTTTTACCCGAAAAAGCAAGTTTTAAAGCATTTCTACAGCGTGACTTAAATGCCAAAGGAACTAAATCAAACCAATTAAAAACAGTCGCTCCATCTTCTGGAGGCAAACCTAAAAGCTTTCTGCCATTTTTATTGACATAAAGTAATGTCCCATCTTTATCCAACAATTTAATACAATCAGCACTAATATCCAGCATATTTTTATATGAGGAAAATTGATGGGTAAAGTTTAAATGCTTAGTCTTACGATTGTGTATATTAATCGCACTAATTAAAATCACTTTTTTTGTACTTACGTCATCAAAATAAATTTTAACTTGAATAAAGTACCAATGGTTTTTTTCAGCAATATCAAAAAGCTGAACTTCCTTTAAAATTTTCTGTTGGCTGTTTGGCAATTGGATCAGTTGTTCAACTAAATCCTGCAAATCATCCATCGAAATTATTCTAAAAAAATTATCAATATTTCCAACCATTTCCAACCATTCACGGTTTAAAAAAAGAGTAGAACCATCACTTTTAAATACGCCAAGTAAATGGGGTAAATAATTAAAGGGATTCAATAATTTTTCATGAAAATCATCAATATTTAATCGCTCAAAATTGTCATCATTTTGAATGATTTTACTGTATTGAAGATCTATTTTGTATTTTTGTCTTATCAGATCAATATCCATAGCAAACTCGCCAATATTAAAAAAGGTTAAGAAAAATAATTAATTTTTATTATTGTTTATTTTATATACTATCCATTAAGAAAATTAAATAGCTAAACATTCAAAACACTTTATCAAAAAACACTAAAAAATCATTAAATACGCCTTGAAATCTACTTATAATAATCAATTTATATCAAATAAAAACAAATATATAAATAAAATACATCTTTGCAAGACCATATAGTTTATATTAAAATTCTATATGAAATTTACTCAACTATTCATGTATTTTGAAAGAAATGCATCAAAGACTAAAATAAAAATAATCAACAGATAATAAAATACATTTAAAGTTTTATAGCATACATAATATTAATTCTTTTATTTAAAAAAATTAACACTCATATTGATAAGAGAGAATCTTATCATTTTACGAAAATAACGATGACTGTATAGACAAAAATACAACTTTACCTCACAGACATAGTCAGATATATCTTAACTTGCAATAATCGCAACACGACATTAAAAATAAAAATGCATGAAAAGGGACGGATATGTCAAAGGATAAAAAGAATCAATTATCAGGTTTTTTTCAAAATCTACCAGAGTTTTTTACCCTATTTAAAGGTCAAATTATTGAGGCTAAAGACATAAAATTGACTGATTTAAGTCATAAAAAAGTTGCTGTGATAGGCGCTAATCAACTTTCAGTTTCATATCTAGATCACATCACACAGCATGCAGAATCTGTGAAAGTATTTCAAATCAAGCCACATTTCGTTCTGCCTCATACTGAAAAGGCAATTCATCGGATACTGAATCATCCTTTATTATTAAAAAAGAGGCTCAAGTTTAAACCGCAACTTAAAATTTTATTGGCTACCCGCTTCTTGGAATCGCAGATCCAAGATAATTGGTTGAAAAGACACTTGATGCCAAACCCCACATCAAAGAATAGAATTTTTTTTAAATCAGATGCTTATTATGCTGCTTTGCAAAAAGGTAATTGCAAACTCATTACATGGCCCGTACTTAAAGTCACTGAAAATGGTGTCTATAGTTTAGAAGGTATTGAGCATAAAGTTGATCTCGTTGTGACAACATTTGAGTAAAAACTTATGCAAATAGAGACTTAAAATTTATTTTTAAGCAAATTTTCTTAAGATTTCAATCATGCCCTGTAGATCGACTGCTTGGCTAAAATAGTAGCCCTGTCCGATATGACAACCTGATTCAACCAAAATATTCAACTGCTCTTCAGTTTCAATACCCTCTGCAACTATATCCAAATTGAGTTTAGGACCAAGCTCAGTAATGGCCTGAATGACCGCCAATATGGTACGGTCAGTTGCAATCAAGTTAATGAAGCTTTTATCAATTTTCAAACAATCTACAGGATAATCTCTTAAACGTGTCAATGAAGAATGCCCAGTCCCAAAATCATCCAAAGCAATTCTAACACCTTTACGTTTAAGTATTTCCAATGCACGTAAGACAAAATCTGAGCCACGTTCTTCTAAAATTTGCTCAGTCACTTCGATTTCCACTAAGTGATAGGGAATATTATATTTATCAATTCTTTGTAGTAATTTTTCAGCATAGTCATCACGTAGAAATTCGACTGGTGCTACATTAAGTGCTACAGGTACAACATTTAGATCATTTTCAATACATTGTGCAAGTTGCTCAAATATTTTATTGTGCATCAACTCACTGATTTTTGAAGCTAATTTATAATCTTTAAATGCCTCACGAACCTCATTCGGCATTTGTAGCCCAAGTTCAGGGCTTTCCCAACGAAGAAGTGCCTCAAAGCCAACTATTTTACGTGTGATTAAATCAACTTTGGGTTGATAATATGGTGTCACCATATCCATACGTATGATATTACGTGCACGATTCAACTGTTTTGCGGTAATTTCCGTATTAATCAACATTTGTTCATTATAAAAACGAATACCGCCACGCCCATCTGCTTTAAGATCATTTAAGGCAGTATCCACGCATTGAATCAAACCTGCACTATCTTCAGCATCTCGCGGATATAAGGCACAACCAATACTCATCCCACCATTAATCAAACGTCCCGAATAACTGATCGGCGCATCCAGTTGCTGAGAAGCTAATTCAGCAATTTTGCTAAATTCTTGCTCTGATTTTAAACCGCCCACAGCAATAGCAAATTCATCACCCCCCAAACGAGCAACAAAGCCTTGATCATCAGAAACAAGTTGTAATCGTTTGGATAAAACGCGCAGTAAATGATCTCCAGCTGAATGGCCGAGGGTATCATTCACATGTTTGAAATGGTCTAAATCAATTAGCAAGATTCCAGCCATCTGCTGTTTATCTTTGGCATCTGAAATCAGACGTTTTAATCTATTTTTAAATAATTTACGATTATATAACCCAGTCAAATCATCTAATTCACTATTTTCACGGAGTTTATTTTCAGCTTCTTTTTGCAAGGTAACATCACGCGAAACACATAAAATAGTCTGTGTTTGACCATTTTCATCAACAATTGGAGTTAAAATATTATCCCAATATTGAGTGATTCCAGCACCTACACTTTTACCTGCAAATCGCGCATTCTGCCCTTTTACTGCTTCGATTAAAGCTTTTTTGCCTCGACCACGCACTTCTATTGGCAAAAGATCCATCCATTTCATGCCGAATTTTTTTTCATCAAGTGGTACACCAAGTGCTTTTCGACCAGATAGATTCATGTGTTTGACATTGCCGTCAGTATCTAAAACTTTGATACAATCAACACAAACATCCAGCATATTTTCATATGCACCTAACTGTTCTAATAAGCTCACTTGCCCTATTTTTTTATTTTGGATATTTGCAGCAGTCGTGATAAATACTTGCTGTTGAATTTCATCCATAAAAAAACTATTGATACGTAACACATACCATTGATAGCCATGATCTTGGCATAAGATACGGCATTCGAACTGGTTAACATCATCCTGCGCATTATTTTGAATTGCCGACTTCAACGTTAAAAAATCATCAGGATGAATAATGGAATAAAAAAACTCAGATTCCCCAATATGGTTTTTCCATTGTTTATTATTAAATATATTTTGACCATCAATTAAGAATATATTAACTGACATCGGCAATAACTCATAAGTTTGAAAGAGTTTTTGCATTTTGTCATAGTTTAAAACTTCAGCTTTGTTGACTTGTCCCAACGGTACATCTTTATCTTCTTCTCGCTTAACCATAGTATCGGGTTGAGCATTTAGAATAGACATTTGCCAACCCTCCTATAATCTCAGTTTAGCAATTTACATGAATACTTGTGACATTGTTCACAATTATAACTGTTATTTCGATTTTAACAATGTGTATATGCACACATCTTTGCAATCAAAATGCATAACTCAGGATCATTTTTTTAATTAATAAAAAATTATTAATAATAATTGAATATGTTAGCGATACATGAGCAGCCAAAGTCTGATTCTTTATAAAAAGACGTGTTTGATTATTTATTATCCACACCTTTATTTTCCTTAAATTCAGCTTAATCTATTTTAATTTTCATATAATATTTATTTAAATAAGGAACATGAATAATGTTTTTAAATTAACATTCGACCAATGTCTAATAATTGTACAAATTAAAAGTTACCTTCTATTCTCACACATAATAGTTTAGTTTTTCTTAATATTATTAATCATAACTTTGAGTTGTTTTATTTTAAAAATCCTAAAATAATATTCTAAACCCCAGAAAAAAGCTCAGACTGAGCTGAGCTTTGAGAGAGAATTTTTTACTTCTAAAAAGATTAACCGATACGACGCTTCAATCCTGTCATCTGCAAAATACGTGTTGAAATCTCTTCAATCGACATTTCTGACACGTTTAAATATTTGATGCCTTCAGAAATATAAATTCCTTCAACTGCACGAAGCTCCATCTGACATTGGCTGAAACTTGCATAACGGCTGTTGGCTTTGCGTTCAGATCGAATCGCAACCAAACGTTCTGCATCAATCATCAACCCAAACAATTTATGTTTATGTTCTTTAAGTACAGATGGCAATCTGTTGTCATCCAAATCTTCTTCAGTTAGCGGATAATTTGCTACACGAATTCCAAATTGTAATGACAAATAAATTGAAGTTGGTGTTTTACCCGAACGGGATACTCCAATCAAAATCAAATCAGCCTTATCATAATGACGCGTGCGTGCCCCATCATCATTGTCTAAAGCAAAATGAACTGCGTCAATTCTCGCCTTATATGACTCAGAATCAGTCACTGCATGGGTTTGTCCGACTAAAGTTGTAGGAGGTGTACCAAGCTCATCAGACAACTTACTGATCATTCCTTCAAACACATCGAGGTTTACTGCGTTTGCTGTGTTGATAATATCACGCACATAAGGATCAACTAAAGTATCGAAAACTAAAGGCATTTGTCCATCAGAGTCAGCTCTTTTGTTGATTTCTGCGACCACATTCATGGCTGCTTCTTCAGTGGTAATATAAGGAATAATATGAATGTCAAAATCTACATTTGGAAACTGTGCAAGCAGTGAGTGGCCTAAGGTTTCAGCAGTAATTGCCGTTCCATCGGAAATAAAAAACACACTTCGCTTAATTTCTTTACCTTCTGACATTAAAATTCTCCTCAAAAATTTGTCTAAGTGCTATATAATCTTTATAGTAAGCTCATCTTACATGACTGTCGCTCAGATAAGTCAAATATCTAAGTGATTTGTTATGATTTCTTGCCAAGATAGTGATTAATACTGCAAAAGTGGAGTAACAACTTTGGAAGCGCGCGTAATCGGTCTGGAAAAATTAGGGAAACACGACGTAGAAATCGTGGGTGGTAAAAACTCATCTTTAGGTGAAATGATTAGTCATTTAGCTAATGCTGGTGTATCGGTACCTGGCGGTTTCGCAACAACTGCTGAAGCCTATCGTGAATTCCTAGAACAGAGTGGTTTAAATGCCAAAATTCAGGCTGAACTAGTTCAACTTAATGTTGATGATGTAAATGCATTGGCTGAAACTGGCGCTAAAATTCGCCAATGGATCGTAGAAACTCCACTTACTCCAGAATTAGAAAAAGAAGTACGCGAAGCTTTCGCTGCTCTTTCAAGCGGTAATGCTGATATTGCAGTTGCTGTTCGTTCATCTGCTACAGCTGAAGATTTACCAGACGCTTCATTTGCAGGTCAACAAGAAACATTCTTAAACATTCGCGGTATCGATAACGTTTTAATCGCAATTAAAGAAGTCTTTGCTTCTTTATATAATGACCGTGCGATTGCTTACCGTGTACACCAAAACTTCGCGCATGACATCGTAGCTCTTTCTGCCGGTGTTCAACGCATGGTACGTTCTGAAACTGGCGCTGCTGGTGTAATGTTTACACTCGATACAGAATCAGGTTTCCGTGATGCAGTATTTATTACAGCATCTTATGGTTTGGGTGAAATGGTTGTTCAAGGTGCAGTAAACCCTGACGAATTCTACATTTCTAAACCATTGCTTCGTGCAGGTAAACATTCTATTTTACGTCGTAATCTTGGTTCTAAGCACCAAAAAATGATTTACGGTGAAGAAGCTTCTGCTGGTAAATCAGTTGTTGTTGTTGATGTTGAAAAAGCTGATCGTCAACAATTTGCGTTGAATGATCTTGAACTTCAAGAACTTGCTAAACAAGCATTGATCATTGAAGAACATTATCAAGCACCTATGGACATCGAATGGGCGAAAGATGGCGATGACGGTAAAATCTATATCGTTCAAGCACGTCCTGAAACTGTAAAAAGCCGTGAAAATGTCGGCACTATGGAACGCTACCTATTAAAACAAAAAGGTACAGTTCTTTGTGAAGGTCGTTCTATCGGTCAACGTATCGGTTCTGGTCGCGTTCGTATTGTGACTTCAATCAAAGAAATGGACAAAGTACAAGCAGGTGATGTACTTGTATCTGACATGACTGACCCAGATTGGGAACCAGTAATGAAACGTGCAGCTGCGATTGTAACAAACCGTGGTGGTCGTACTTGTCACGCTGCAATTATTGCACGTGAACTTGGTGTTCCTGCGATTGTTGGTTGTGGTAATGCAACTGAAGTATTGACTGATGGTCAAGAAGTAACTGTTTCTTGTGCTGAAGGTGATACTGGCTTTATTTATGAAGGTTCATTAGATTTTGAAGTTCAAAAGAACTCTATCGAATCTATGCCTAAACTTCCGTTCAAAATCATGATGAACGTAGGTAATCCTGACCGTGCTTTCGACTTCGCGCAAATTCCAAACGAAGGTATTGGTCTAGCTCGTTTAGAATTCATCATCAACCGTATGATTGGTGTGCATCCTAAAGCATTACTTAACATTGACAGCTTACCACGTGAAACTCGTGCAGCTGTGTTGGCACGTACCGCTGGCTACTCTACTCCTGTTGAGTTCTATGTTGAAAAATTGGTTGAAGGTATCGCAACACTTGCTGCTGCATTTGCTGACAAACCAGTTATTGTGCGTATGTCTGACTTCAAATCAAACGAATACGCAAACTTGATCGGCGGTAAACTATACGAGCCTGAAGAAGAAAACCCAATGCTTGGTTTCCGTGGTGCTAGCCGTTACGTTTCTGAAAACTTCCGTGATTGCTTCGAATTAGAATGCCGTGCATTGAAAAAAGTTCGTGATGAAATGGGCTTAACCAACATTCAAATCATGATTCCTTTCGTACGTACAGTTGCTGAAGCGAAACGTGTGATTGAATTATTGGGCTTAAATGGTCTTAAACGTGGTGAAAATGGTCTTAAAGTGATCATGATGTGTGAATTGCCAACCAATGCTTTATTGGCTGAACAATTCCTTGAACACTTCGACGGTTTCTCTATCGGTTCAAATGACTTAACTCAGTTAACACTTGGTCTAGACCGTGACTCTGGTATCGTTTCACATTTGTTTGATGAACGTGATCCTGCAGTTAAAGCACTTCTTTCTATGGCTATCCACGCTTGCCGTAAAGCAGGTAAATATGTAGGTATCTGTGGTCAAGGTCCTTCTGACCACCCTGATCTTGCAAAATGGTTAATGGAACAAGGTATCGAATCTGTTTCATTAAACCCTGACTCTGTTTTAGATACTTGGTTCTTCTTATCTGAAGAAAAGACTAAACAAGACTAATAAAACGTGGTAAAAAAGACCCTCTAGTAGGGTCTTTTTTTTCAAATAGTATTTCTGATTCATTATTTTGATTAGGTTTGAGATTTAATTTTTATGCAAATTTACTTGGCGCGGAATAATCAACAAGCAGGTCCATACAGTTTAGACGATGTCAACGAAATGCTTGCCAATCAACAAGTATTACTTACAGACTTGGCATGGCACGAAGGTATGTCTGAATGGAAAGCTTTAGGTGAACTCACTCAAGGTAAACTTGTGTATCAACCACAAGCCACTCCATCTGTGCAAACAACACCGCAATTTCAAAATCAAACTTCAACGATTCAAAATATTGAAGTTAAAAAAACAGCTCGCACACAAGTCAAAGCTGCATCTGTAGGTAAACGAATTGGGGCAAAACTTATAGATTTTGCTTTATTATACATTCCTCAAATCGTAATTTTATTTGCCTTCTTTCCATTTGATGAACTGATCAAGCAAAATCCACAAACGTATGCTGAACAAATGCAATTTATGGATAATGTTATCATTAACTTGCTTAATAGTTCGGCGGTTTATTATTTCTATGCACTATTTGCTTATATTTTAATTTTACTTTTCACACAATCATTCATGATCAAAAAATATGGTCAATCAATTGGTAAGAAAATATATAAATTGAAAATCGTTGATATAGAAACAAACGAAAATCCTGGTCAACTACGTGGATTTTTTGTTCGTTCATTTTTATTTCTAGTGATTTCTCAAATGATGAATTTCTTCCCATTATTAATCATCATTTTCATTGCAGATATCGTTATGTTTTTCTCAAAAGAAAATATATCACTACATGATCGCTTAGCAAAAACAAAAGTAATAGATATTTCAAATTAATAGAAAGGCGATTTATCGCCTTTTTTTAAGTTTATCTTATTAAAAAAACAAGTAATTCCTCCCTCCCACTGACAATTCCAACTAAAAGAATCTAGTTTTATTCAACCAATATTTAGCTAGCTTATGTATAGCTAAGTTTGCCGATATGAGGCATAATGCCCTACAACGTAGCGGTGTATCATGATTGAGAATTAGCGTGATTTATCACAAATTCGATTTTCAATCATGCGACACTTTAATCGCTATCCCAGATTTATAAGGGAATGGGACTCTTCACCGAGGTTGTAAAATGAGACAAACGATTTTAGCTGTATTGTCTTTATCAACGCTTGCTGCACTTTTAACAGGGTGTGGTGGTGATATGGTACTTCTAAACTCTAAAGGTCCAGTTGCTTCAGGTCAAAGTAACCTGATGATGACTGCGATCTATTTAATGCTTTTGGTGGTTATTCCATCAATTATTATGGCATTGTGGTTTGGTTGGAAATATCGTGCGTCAAATAAAGATGCAGACTATAAACCTACTTGGGCACACTCAACTGCAATTGAAATTGTTGTTTGGGGTATCCCAGTCATTATTATTGGTATTCTAGCTTATCTAACATGGTGGGGCTCACATCAGTATGACCCATACCGTCCGTTAGATTCTGAGAAAAAACCGTTAACCGTTCAAGTTATCGCTGAACAGTTTAAATGGATTTTTATTTATCCAGAACAACAGATAGCTACCATTAACGAAGTTCGTTTCCCTGAGAAAACACCTGTTAACTTCCAGATTACTTCTAACTTTACGATGAACTCTTTCTTCATCCCAGCGTTATCTGGTCAAGTTTATGCAATGGCAGGTATGAAAACTCAGCTTCACATGTTGGCAGATAACGTCGGTACTTACCGTGGTTTCTCTTCTAACTATAGTGGTTACGGTTTCACTCAAATGCGCTTTAAAGCTCACAGTGTAACTGAAGCTGAATTTACAAATTGGGTAGACGCTGTAAAAGCTGGAAAAGGAACATCAATCAATCCTGAAGCTGTAGATAAACCTGTTTTAGATAAAGCAGTTTTTGCTACGCTGAAAGATGGTGATCGTTCTAAACACCAAATTGAAGCAATGGTTAATAATGCTCATACAGCTAAAGAGAAAGAAGCAGCAGAAAAAGCGGAACGTTTAGGACCATTCCCGACAAAACCGTATCCTGTAACTTATTATTCTTCTGTCGAGCCTAACTTGTTTGATTCAGTAATCAATCATTATATGGGTAATTATCACGGTGTTGACCATGATGCTGCTCATGCTGATGCTGAACATGCAGCTTCTGTAGGGGAATAAGTCATGTTGTTATTAGGTAAACTCAATTGGGATTCAATCCCTAAAGAGCCAATTGTACTAGTAACCATGGTCATTATGGCTCTTGGTGCAATTGCGCTTCTTGGCGGTATCACTTATTTTAAAAAATGGGGATACCTCTGGAAAGAATGGTTTACATCTGTAGACCATAAAAAAATTGGTATCATGTATATCGTCGTATCTGTTGTCATGTTATTGCGTGGTTTCGCCGATGCGATCATGATGCGTTTACAATTATTCCTAGCGAAAGGTGGTGGTGAAGGTTACTTACACCCTGACCATTATGACCAGATCTTCACCGCACACGGTGTGATCATGATCTTCTTCGTGGCAATGGGTCTAGTTGTAGGTATGATGAACATCACTGTACCTCTTCAAATTGGTGCACGTGACGTAGCATTCCCATTATTGAACTCTGTAAGCTTCTGGTTATTTGCTGGTGCTGCAGGTCTGATGATGCTTTCACTTGTATTAGGTGAATTCGCAGCGACAGGTTGGATGGCTTATCCTCCTCTTTCTGGTATTCAATATTCGCCTGGTGTTGGTGTTGACTACTATATTTGGGCACTTCAGGTCTCTGGTCTAGGTACGCTATTAACGGGTGTTAACTTTTTTGTTACCATCATCAAAATGCGTGCGCCTGGCATGACACTTATGGATATGCCGATCTTTACATGGACTGCACTTTGTACAGCCGTATTGATCATCGCATCATTCCCTGTGTTAACTGCAACTATTGCAATGTTGACGCTTGACCGTTACTTCGATTTCCACTTCTTCACCAATGAGCTTGGCGGTAGCCCAATGCTTTATGTGAACTTGATTTGGACTTGGGGTCACCCAGAAGTATATATCTTGATCTTACCTGCATTTGGTATTTACTCAGAAGTTGTATCAACTTTCTCTCGTAAAGCATTGTTCGGTTACAAATCAATGGTATATGCAACCATCGCGATTACTGTTTTAGCATTCGTTGTATGGGTTCACCACTTCTTTACAATGGGTGCTGGTGCCAACGTTAACGCGTTCTTCGGTATCATGACCATGATCATTGCGATCCCTACTGGTGTGAAAATCTTCTCATGGTTATTTACCATGTATAAAGGTCGTATCACCTTTACATCGCCAATGTACTGGACGCTTGGATTCTTAGTAACATTCGGCATCGGTGGTCTTACTGGTGTACTTATGGCTGTTCCACCAGCTGACTTCTTGGTACATAACTCATTGTTCTTGATCGCTCACTTCCATAACGTAATTATCGGTGGTGTAGTGTTCGGTATGTTCGCAGGTATCACTTTCTACTGGCCAAAAATGTTTGGTTGGAAGTTAAATGAAGCTTGGGGCAAGGCATCTTTCTGGTTCTGGTTCTTCGGTTTCTATTTTGCATTCATTCCATTGTATATCCTTGGTTTCATGGGTATGACTCGTCGTTTGAATACATATGACAACCCTGAATGGGATCCGTACCTTGCTATTGCGTTCTTCGGTTCTTGTTTGGTTGCTATCGGTATCGCATGTTTCATCATGCAAATCGTTGTAGGTTACTTACAACGTAACGATAACATGGACAACACAGGTGACCCATGGGATGCGCGTACTCTTGAATGGTCAACTTCTTCCCCTGCTCCGTTCTATAACTTTGCTCAAGTTCCACAAGCTGACGGTATCGACCGCTTCTGGACTGATAAAGAGAATGGTGTAGCGTATGCACGCCCTACGCATTATGAAGATATTCATATGCCAACTGACCGTGCTGCTGGTTTTGTTATTGCAATGTTCATTACTGGTATGGGCTTCGCTTTAATCTGGCACATCTGGTGGTTAGTTGTAATTGCTTTCTTAGGTGCAGTCATCAGCTTTATCGTTAGTTCATTCACTAAAAAAGTGGATTACTACGTTCCTGCTGCTGAAGTTGAACGTATCGAAAACGAACGTTATGCGTTACTTGAACAACACTTGAAGAAGGACTAAGTAAAATGGCTGAAGTACTTCATCACGAAAACCACGGACACGATGAACATCATCACGATGATACAGACATCACCGTCTTTGGTTTTTGGACTTATTTGATGAGTGACTTGATTTTATTCGGTACACTCTTCATCGCGTTTGCTGTTTTGAGCAGTCATGTTCCAGCTGGCACTCCAGATGCAAAAGAACTCTTTGGTCATACGCTTGATTATGTATTAATCGAAACGTTTGCCCTTTTGATTTCTTCTGTAACTTTTGGTTTTGCTGTTCTTGCTTCTTATAAGAAGAACGTAAATCAAGTGATCACTTGGTTAATCGTGACTTTCATTTTCGGTGCTACGTTCATCGGAATGGAAGTAAACGAGTTCCATCACTTGGTTGCTGAAGGTCATGGTCCTAGTACCAGTGCATTCTTATCTTCATTCTTTACCTTAGTGGGTACTCACGGTATCCACGTAACATCAGGTTTAGTGTGGATGATCGTGCTCATGGTTCAAATCAAGAAATATGGTTTGACTACTGCCAACACTCGTCGCCTTGCTTGCTTAAGCTTATTCTGGCACTTCCTTGACATCGTATGGATCTGTGTATTCAGCGTAGTCTACTTATTAGGAGTTCTATAATGAGTCATGATCATAACGCTGCTGGCGCGGCTCATGGTAATGTTAAACAATATACAGTTGGCTTTGTTCTATCAGTTATTTTAACCATCATTCCTTTTGGAATGGTGATGACTGGTGGTTTTGGCCGCGGTTTATTGGTTAGCGTAATTGCAATCACTGCAGTGATTCAGGTTCTTGTTCAATTAGTTTTCTTCTTGCACATGAACTCATCTTCAGAACAACGTTGGAACGTGATCGCATTTGTTTATACAGTGCTTTGTATCGCAGTTCTTCTGATCGGTTCTGTATGGATCATGAATTACTTACATTCAAACATGATGCTCTAAACGGGTGTCATGTTGAAGAAATATCTATTCCTGACTAAGCCAGGAATTCTCTTCGGTAACTTCGTTACCACTTTGGGCGGCTTTTTCTTAGCCGCTCAAGGTTCTGTAGATTTCCTTTTACTTCTCATCACACTACTTGGTACAACTTTGGTTGTGGCATCTGGCTGTGTTGTGAATAATGTCATCGATCAAGACATCGACCAAAAAATGGCACGAACTCAAAATCGCGCCCTAGTCAAAAAAACCATCTCCCCTACTGTCGCTTTGATTTATTCAGCAGCGCTTGGATTACTTGGTTTTGCTTTACTTTGGTTTTATGTCAATGCCTATGCATTTGGTTTTGCAGTGCTGGGGTTCTTGGTCTATGTAGTATTCTATAGTCTGTGGAGTAAACGAACTACAATTCACCAAACAGTGATTGGTAGTATTTCAGGTGCAAGTCCACCTGTAATTGGATACACAGCCGTTTCACATGAATTTGACGTTGCTGCTTTGCTGATCTTTTTAGCATACGGTTTATGGCAAATGCCACATTCATGGGGAATTGCAATCTATCGTTTTGATGATTATAAAAACGCAGGGATTCCAATTTTACCAGTTGCGCGTTCGATTCAACGTACCAAAGTTGAATGTTTAATTTATGTATTGCTGTTCGCAGCGGTACTCAATGGTTTGTATTGTTTTGGCTATACCAACTTGTTTTTCCTAATTACATTCAATGCACTTTGTGCTTATTGGCTGTATTTATCGATTATCGGTTTTAAAGCAGAAAACGATCAGATTTGGGCAAAAAAATACTTTTTGTATTCGGTGATTCTGATTACAGCATTAAGCGTCAGCTTTGCTTTTAGTTTTGTATCCCCCGCCCCACATCTACCCATTTTTTAAAAAGATAGAGTCTGACTCTATCTTTTTTTATTTCCGCCCCATTTTTTATTTGCTATGATCCTCAAACTAATAATAAGGATCAACTCATGCAAACCCATTTTTATTCCATTATAAAATTTTTAGCTCTTACATCATTACCTCTATTTTTTTATAACCAACAAGCTCAAGCTGGTTCAGATCCAGTATGTGCGCCAGTCATTGGTAGCCTTAACAATACCTATGACAATTGCAATAACTTTCCTATCCTTACACCATCCAATGACAATGAAACCAACATTGCCCTGCTACTGAGTGATTTGGGCTTGGCGAAAATAAAATTTGCAGATGCCGACAGCAAACTCTGGACAGCGGTCTACGGACCAACACCTTTTGAAGTAGGTACGGTCTCGCTTGAAAATAGCATTCCAAATCAACGAAAAATAAAAGTAAGCGACAATAGTTTTTCAGATGAACATTGTGGCAGTATCAGTTCAGGCGCAGCGCAATTTATCCAGCAAGTCCAAAACAATAAAAATATCCCCGCCAATGAAAAAACCATATTGATTAATGAAAGAAAAAAACAAAATAACTGTGACAGCAAATTTGACTTGATCACAGTTCAACCCAGCTGGACAAAAACAACCCAACAATACGCTTCTTATCTCAACGCAAATATTGCTTTTTACAATACTAACTTTAGCACAGCAACTAAGATTTACACCGTGATTAGCCAAGTCGAAGATCCTTGGATCAAAGAAACAGCACAATATATGCTTATCCGTTCATCTTTAAATACAGCTTATATTACTGGTCGTGGTGAATATGGCGATATCGATTTTAAAAAAATCAATCAAAACTTATTAAATGAATTTTTTAATCACATTACTGCCTATTTCAAGCTTTATCCCAATGGTCAATACATCGCAAGTGCTCGTGGTTTCTTGCGACGCGGTTTGTGGTTAGCCAACAAACCAGAACTTTTAGTCAATGAATATGTTTGGCAAATCAACAACCCAAAATCACCTGTCTATAATTTGGAAATGGGAAATATTGCATACGAAATCGATCAAAAAGTTTTGCTCAACCCTGCGCTAACAGCAAATAAACTCAGTGATCCATTCTTTTTGGCTTTATATGATTTGATGAATATGCGTGCTTCTGATCGAGATGGTTATCAGCCCATCACTTGGTCACAACTCAATGCACAAAAAGATCACTTTAAGAAAAATCCTGAATTATTTCAGTATCTTTTAGCCAACCACTTATATTTTATACAAAAGAAACCCAATGAAGCATTAAAACTTTTAAATCAAGTGGATCCATCACACTTTAATACTTATCTTCAACTCAGTTCAGTCTATTTAAAGGGCAATTTATTGGAAGTAACCAATCAGCTTCCTGCTGCTGAACAATTTTGGAAAACGGCGCTTAGCCAAGCGAAAACAGCAACACAATCCAGCCTTTTTGAAAATCAGTTGATTTATATTTTAAGCGTACAAAATAAGCAAAATGAGGTTTTAAATTTACTCCCTAAAATCAAACAAGCCAACTTACAAAAAGCTTGGATCAGTCAAATTGCTGATGCCAATAGTCTTGAAAAAATAATCAACGGACAAACCTTCAATTCTGCACAAAAAAATGCTGCATTATATGTTTTATTAAATCAATCTCTGACCTATCAAGATTATTCGTTATTTAATAAAGCACAAAATTGGCTACCAAAAGATGCCAACCTTTATAAAGCTGATCAAAGTAATGCAGAAAAATATAAAGATGCTGCACCTCTGTCCAGATTTATTTGGAATGGCTCACAAATCAGTACACAAATCAAATGCCCTAACCTTGCAACGATCACAGCCAATTTACAACAACAACCCAAAGACCTAAATACACAACTTTGCCTAGGCGAATATGCCCGAAATGTTGGCATTTACAGCATAGATCCTGCTGGTTCGTATACTGAAGCCAGTTTTTCTATCAAAAAGACTGCATTTCACGGGACAACTTTTGCACGTGGCAATACTTATAAAAATATCATCAAAAGCATGCCAAATGGCGAGTTGAAAGCCTATGCACTCTATCGTGCAATACAATGTTATGCACCATCAGGGGCTAATGATTGTCAAGATGAAGATGTTGCAAAGTCAGTACGTAAGCAATGGTTTGATCAAATCAGACGTGATTATCCAAATACATCATGGGCAAAATCACTTAAATATTATTGGTAAAAATACATGATTGGTTTAAAACACTTGTATAAATTTGGGATTTTTGGGCTGATTTTTCTTGCTGCCTGCAATCCCAACCAATCGGTGCTTTCATCAGAAAAAATTGATGCCAATCATTTTGATCGTTTTTGGATATGGGGCAATATTTCTACTGCACCATATCTAAAAAAAGCGAAAGAACTCTATATATTACAAGGTGATGTAAAATATGATAAAAAAATTAAACAAAATAAAGTAACTGCGCAAGGCGTTGGTATACTTCACATTCCCGAACAAAAAGTTTGGCTGGTATTTCGCAACCATCAACTGACGTGGCAGAACACTGAATTAGAAGTGATCTTAAATCGTGTTCGACAATGGGAAAGTCAGGGTAATCAGATCGTTGGAATCCAGATCGACTTCGATAGTAAAACCCAAAACTTATATCAATATGCCCTTTTCTTAAAAGAAATCAGAGAAAAATTACCTAAAAAATATCAACTCAGCATCACGGGTTTGATGGACTGGGCAAATATCAAAGATCAGAAAACCATTGATTTATTGAGACAAAATATTGATGAAATCATCATTCAAACTTATCAAGGTACAAGGACTATCGATCAATATCAAAACTATTTGCAACGCTTTGTCAAGCTCAAGCTCCCTTATAAAGTGGGATTGGTACAAAATTCTGAATGGCAACCCCTCAATTTAGCCCAAGATCCTCATTTTAAAGGCTATGTGGTTTTTTTATTACGCTCTAAATAGCGCAATTATTGCTTTCACTTTCGCAAATTGTCCTATTTTTTTTAATTTAAAATTATCGTGAACTGGGCTTTAAAAACAGTCTGTAATTCACCAAGCAAAATAAAAACCAGCACTTATCAAAAAAATATCCAGATAAATTTGTAATCAGCGTCTATTTTCACTATAATCTTCGCCATCGCAAATTTGCGACACAACTTATTCAATTAAGCTGTGACTCCTTGCTTCTAACTTAAAGTTAGGGGCTGAATAATCCGTAAGGAGCTGACAATGCGTCACTACGAAATCGTAATTCTGGTACATCCAGACCAAAGCGATCAAGTTGTGGGAATGGTAGAACGTTACATTTCTCACATCAAAGAAGCTGAAGGTCAAATTCACCGTCTTGAAGATTGGGGCCGTCGCCAATTGGCTTACCCAATTAACAAAATCCACAAAGCGCACTACATTTTGATGAACATCGAATGTGGTCAAACTACGCTTAATGAATTAGAAGAATTGTTCCGTTATAACGATGCAATCCTTCGTAATGTTATTATTCGTCGTGAACACGCTATCACTGAAGAATCTTTACTTGCTAAAAGTGCTGAAGAAAAACGTGCGCGTAAAGCTCAACGTGAAGAAGCACAACAAGCACACGATTCTGCTGAAGCATAAGGAGAACATCAATGGCACGTTTTTACCGTCGTCGCAAGTTCTGCCGCTTTACAGCTGAGAACGTTACGTACATCGACTACAAAGATATCGACACCTTAAAACAGTACATCACTGAAAACGGCAAGATCGTTCCTAGCCGTATTACAGGTACTAAAGCTCGTTATCAACGTCAATTAGCGCTTGCTATCAAACAAGCTCGCTATTTAGCGTTGATTCCTTACACTGACAATCATAAGTGAGGTTGAGCCGTGGATATTATCTTATTACAACGCATTAAAAACCTTGGTAAATTAGGCGATAAAGTATCAGTTAAAGCTGGTTACGGCCGTAACTTCCTTATCCCTCAAGGTAAAGCAGTTGCAGCTACTGAAGCTAACACTGCTGCTTTCGAAGCTCGTCGTGCTGAACTTGAGAAACAAGAAGCTGAAATTTTAGCTGCTGCTCAAGCACGTGCTGACCAATTGAATGAAGTAAATATCGTAATCACTGCGAAAGCTGGTGACGAAGGTAAATTATTCGGTTCAATCGGTACTCGTGACATCGCTGACGCATTAACTAATGCTGGTCTTACTGTAGACCGTGCAGAAGTTCGTTTACCTAACGGTGCGCTTCGTAACACTGGTGAATTCAACATCGCAATCCAATTGCATCATGATGTTGCTGCAGAAGTTCTCGTTACTATCGTATCTGAGTAATTTCTCGCAAAGAAAAGAGCATGTGAAAACATGCTCTTTTTTTATGCCAAAAATTTATGATAAAAATTGGCGATCAACTATAAAGATGTGATCAATATCCCATAACTCGCATTTAAATACTGCCCTTTCTTAATCACATCCTCACCATTGGCATGACGCACAAGCAGCTCTTGTTTCAATACATCAAAATGTAAAGAATCAAAACAATCTTGATGCTGTGTTAGCCATTGCAAAGTATCTACTAAGCTCTCATCTACAATATAAGTTTCAGATTTAAAATCTTTGGACATGTAAAACTCGCATTAAAATGCAAAATGGATGCGCTAGTTTAACGAAGATCATTGAATTGATATAGAAATAATCTAATGAATTTGGAATTTGGAATTTGGAATTTGGAATTTGGAATTTGGAATTTGGAAGCACAATAAACGTGATCAATTGAATAAAACAGATTTTTTATATCATCACATCAATGTATAACATGATGATAGCTTTCATTTAAGATGAAATATAAAATAATAATTTAGAATTGGTTCAAACAACGAAAGCAATCAATGATGCTGTGCTCCACACTTTCGGCATTCTTTAATTTGAACGGAATTTTCACCCAGTTCATATTCATACACATGAATGCAAAAAATCTTTTTTAAAATATGAAGCATAATGAACTCCTTTGTCTAATTGTCTTGAGCTTCTAAAGATATTTCATCCTGAAACATCCATGTCATTTTCATGACTTGTGAATATATTAATCATATTTTGTGATAGAGTTCAAACTTTTTTGATTTATTTTTTGAAGTTAAATTAAGCCATTTAAAATTAAATATATTTATCTCATTTCGAGAATCTTTTTATTTTTTCACATTCTATATCTTCTATTTATTAGAAAATAAAACATTTTTGATAATTTAAACACTGGCTAATCTATTGTTATTTAAAGAGCTATTTAAGAAAAATTCACATTTATTTCATTACATCTCTTGATTTAATTTTAGAAAACTTTAGGATGAAATCTAATCGAAAATATTTTCTATTTCAAATAATTTGTAAAGAAATAGCGATTAAATATTAGGAAATA
This sequence comes from Acinetobacter gerneri DSM 14967 = CIP 107464 = MTCC 9824, assembly GCF_000368565.1. Taxonomy (GTDB): domain Bacteria; phylum Pseudomonadota; class Gammaproteobacteria; order Pseudomonadales; family Moraxellaceae; genus Acinetobacter; species Acinetobacter gerneri. The sequence goes on from NZ_KB849542.1 coordinate 218,736, forward strand.
ATTCAACAAAAACAAAGTGAAAAAAGGACGAAATCTATGTTAGGAAATATGATGTTTCAGCCACTGTTAATCAGTAGCTTAATCGAACATGCTGCGCGTTATCATGGTGATACACCTGTTATTTCAAAAAATACGGATGGCACCATCACCAAGACTGACTGGACTCATATCTCAGAAAATGCCAAACGCTTAGCCAATGCTTTACGTGGTTTGGGCTTAAATAGCGCGGATCGCGTTGCGACTATTGCATGGAACAACCATCGACATCTCGAAGCGTGGTATGCCATTTCAGGTAGTGGTATGGTTTGTCATACCATTAACCCTCGTTTATTTCCAGAACAACTGATTTTTATTATCAATGATGCCCAAGACCGTGTCGTATTGTTTGATAAAACATTTTTACCTTTAATCAAAGGTGTGAAAGCACATACGCCAAATGTTGAACATTTTATCTATTTGGGGGCATTTGATCAGGATGTTGCGGATGCAATTCCAGAAGTTAAATTTTATGATGCTTTAATCGCGGAAAACTCTGCTGATTTTGATTGGCCTGAAATTGATGAGTTATCTGCGAGTTCACTTTGTTATACCTCAGGGACAACTGGAAACCCTAAAGGCGCGTTATATACTCATCGCTCAACCATTTTACATACTTATGCGATCAGTCTACCAGATTCACTCAATCTTTCCTCTCGTGACATTATGTTGCCTGTTGTGCCGATGTTTCACGTCAATGCTTGGGGAACGCCTTATGCAGCGGCTATGGTCGGCGCAACGATGGTTCTACCAGGTCCTGGCTTAGACGGCGCAAGTTTAGTTCAACTGATTGATGAATTTAAGGTCACTGTGGCGCTTGGTGTTCCTACAATTTGGCAAGGTTTATTGACAGCTGCAAAACAAGCTGGTTCTAAACTTGATAGCTTGAAACGCAATATCGTCGGTGGTTCTGCATGCCCTCCTGCGATGATGGCTACATTTAAAAATGATTATGACTGTGAAACGATTCATGCATGGGGAATGACTGAAACCAGCCCTCTCGGTTCGTCAAATCAACTGAAAGCTAAACATGCAACATTAAGTGAGCAAGATCGCTTTAAAGTTCGCCTTTCACAAGGTCGTCCACCTTTTGGGGTCAATCTGCGTATTACCGATCAAGAAAATGGAACGCATGAATTGGAAAGAGATGGGCATACTACAGGCAATTTACAGATCAAAGGTCACTGGATCATCAATCAATATCTAGGTAAATCCTCTTCTGCCCTGACTTCGGATGGTTGGTTCGATACTGGTGATATCGCTTCACTCGATCAAGATGGATACCTCACTCTTAGTGACCGTTCTAAAGATTTGATCAAATCTGGCGGTGAATGGATTTCTTCCGTTGAACTGGAAAATATCGCGATGGGTCATCCGCAAATCGCGATGGCAGCAGCTATTGCAGCTCATCATCCTAAATGGGATGAGCGCCCTGTCATCATTGCAATCAAAGCCCCTGATAGTGAGATTACAGAACAGGCGTTATTAGATTATTTCGCAGATAAAGTCGCTAAATGGCAAATTCCAGATAAAGTCATTTTTGTCGACTCTATACCGTTAACTGGTACTGGAAAAATGTTGAAGCGTGATTTACGTGAACAATTTGGAAATGTGTTGTTGTCATAACAAATACCTCAAGCCAATCTTTTTTAAAGCCTAAACTCAATCGTTTGGGCTTTTTTTATCACAATATTTGTTTAAATGATCATCTTTTTTGATCATACTCAATAAATAAACGATTTCTCATTTCTATTCATTTTTATGATAATGCTGAGGTTCAGTAGGCAGTTTTATTGAATATTCATCCATTTTGGCATTTAAATGATAGGGAACATCAATGTACTTCACACTCGTTATTTTTCTTGTCGGTATGCTTATTTTGATTTGCCTCTGGAGTGCCTTGGAGGTTTATTTGGATAGGAAAAATTAGTGAAAAATGCCTTTGCAGTCTAACTTTCTCAAATTTTCTTCATTTAGTATTATCATTTCATCCCAATTATTTATTTCAATAAACAAAACTTATATTTTTGATTAAGAAATATGCATATATTTCACCTTAATGTGTAAAGCTCTTGTCTTTGATTTCTTTTTTCGCTAGTATTCATGTCGAAATTACTTGTGATACAAGTATTTATCGGGCCTATAGCTCAGTTGGTTAGAGCAGCGGACTCATAATCCGTTGGTCCCGTGTTCAAGTCACGGTGGGCCCACCATATCAAACCTCGTAGATCATTGATTTATGGGGTTTTTTATTGCCTGTTATTTTTAGACCATCGGATTTTTCGGTCTATTCTGTGGTCCATCCATTCGATAGTCCGTTGGTCTATATCTCACATGTAAATCTCTCCCCCCCACTTAACGTTTTCTAGCACTTCGGCTTTCCACTCGATCTACGATGAAGATGAATCTTTTATAATCCAGACCATCGAGGCGTAAAGCGTGTGGAAAACGATTAGGCTTGGGGGGATTTGGATTTTCTGCTGTTTGACCTTTTTCCCCTATCTGCTTAGGGGATTCCTGATTGAGGTATGGGGAGTTTTCTATAAGGGTATTTATCTTGTGTAGAAACTGATTGAATAAAAATTTTAGCATTTAGATGATTGCTCGTTGTACTGATATCAAGAACTAGGATAGAAATTCTGATTAAACCCTGTATGTACGCGGTTTAATCAGAAGTCCTGAAAATTATATATAATATCTTTTTGTGGTACTCCCACATAAGCTAAAGTTGAGAAGCATCATGTTCTTTCAATAGGGACTCAGCTTGAGCAAAGATTTCGCTTTTACTTATCATTTGATTGCAAAAAACGAGTACTGAGAATCTGGACGTCTAAGATCATTCATAATATCAATTGAGTTTAGTAGTAACTGAATTTTTCTTTTTTTGTTGGGTTGAGTCTTAGCTTCATTGTAGTCCTGTATTGCTGTTTTAACATTTGATTCGTATGTCTTAAATTGAACCAGCAAATCTGCAAAAGGTCGCCAGATTCGCATTCCCTATTCTGGACTATTTATTTGCAATGTGCTGATCCCACTCAATCTGAAATTCATGAGCTAACTGGGCTAAGGTTGTAGCTTTTAAATTACTAATTAATATTTGTTGAGCATTAATAAAAGCTTGATCTAACGATCGATTTACCACAACTTCAACAAGACAGTTGGGCTCTTCATTTTGATTACCTATTGCAAAAATAGAAGGTTCTCCAACGGCTAAATAAATATCATATAGAGAAATATCTTTCAGATCCTGAACTAAAGTCCATCCCCCACCAGGACCCTTCTCAGAATCAACAAATCCAGCCTTTTTTAGCCCAGACATTGTTCTACGCACAACCACGGGGTTTGTGTCTAGCATTTCTGCAATATAGTCTGATGTAAAAGGCTTATTTTCACGTGCCATATGTAACAGTACATGCAGCATTCTTGAAAGTTTACTGTCTTTACGCATAAGGATAGTCAAAATAGTAATTTGTCATTATTGTAACATTAAAAGTTTCAATTATAGAGATTAGTTTGATATAGTAACTTTAAATGTTACTTATTGGTGTGTCAAAATGAAATATGAGGTTGTTATCATCGGCGGAAGCTATGCAGGGCTTTCAGCAGCATTACCATTAGCACGTGCTCGTCGTCAGATTTTGATAGTTGATGCAGGACAGCGTCGAAACCGCTTTGCAGAACATTCCCATAACTTTTTAACTCAAGATGGTCGTTCGCCTAGTTCAATTGCAGAAGAAGCCCGTGCACAAGTTGAGAAATATTCAACGGTCTCATGGTTATTTGAAACAGTAACGGATGTGAAAGCTTTAGATGATCAGTATTTGGTAATCGCTGGAGAGCAACATATTCAAGCTGAAAAAATCATTATTGCGACAGGGGTAAAAGATGAATTGCCTCCAGTAGAAGGCTTAGCAGAACGTTGGGGAAAATCAATTTACCATTGTCCTTATTGTGATGGATATGAATTAAATTTAGGTGAGATTGGTGTACTCGCATCTGGTATGCATTCACTTCATCAGGCATTGATGTTACCTGACTGGGGGAATACAACCTTATTCTTAAACGATAAGATCAATACTAATGAATTAGATGATGAAATTTTAGCAAAATTATCTAAGCGTCAAGTTCTAATAGAAACTCGTAAAATTTCTCGTATTGAAGGTCATTGCGATGTTGTATTCACAGATGGTGAACGCATGACTGTGAACGGATTATTTGTTGCAACAGTGACCCGCTTACAGGCAAATTGGATTCGTGATTTAGGCTTAGAAATTGATAGCAATGAATATGGTGAAGCGATTAAAACCTCACCTACAAAAGAAACGAATGTCAAAGGTGTTTATGCCTGCGGAGATGTAACTCGCTCAGGAGGATCTGTTGCTCTATCAGTCGGTGATGGAGCTATGACAGGGATTGTTGCACACAAATCCTTAATCTTTTAAGTCTGTTGGAAAGGTTGAGTCTAATTTTTCCTTCAATATGAATTAAATGATCAATCAAAGCCATCCTATTTTTATGTAAATGATGGCTTTGATATTTAATTAATTTTTAAATTCAAATATTAGCGAGCGCATTTAGATGCTTGTTGAAATCGCATTCAACTCCAACAGCATTTACATGGTAAAAGTAGTTATACCAACCGCTTGCTTTGATACCGTCGAGTAGAGCATTGCAAACCTCTTGATTTGGAAAGTGCCAAACAGCTAAGAATTGATGGTCACTACTTTGATCAATTTTAGAGTCAATTTGAGTGAGTGTTAGCGCTTTAACTCCAGCATCACACAGTCCAGCCATTGCAGACCCAACATTATTTAAATAATTTTCGCGTTCATCGAATGATAACGCTTTCCAAGCAGAATTTGGGGTATAAAGCTCGACAAGATAATGATTCATGTTTATTCCTTATTGGTGAGGTTGTTTGAGACTTTTTCTAATAATTGGGTTAATTGATCACGCTCTTCAAAAGAAAGATTACCAAATAGGCCTGAGATCCAGCGACTGTGTTGATCAAAAACTTCTTTAGCTATTAGCTTTCCTTTTGATGTGAGTTGTATTTTTAAAGCACGACGATCCTCTGTGTCCGCTTGTCGTTCTACTAATCCTTCACGTTCTAGACCATCAAGCAAGCCTGTTACTGTCGCGCGAGTGATTCCAGCTTGTTCTGCAAGAGTTTTAGGGGCAATTCCTTCACCAGCTGCTTCAAGTAAAAATAGGAGAATGAATCGTCCTTCAGATAGACCATGAACAGAGAGTTGATTTGCACAATCACGATCTATACTGGACGCAAGTGAAAGAGTCATAAAACAAAGTTGTATTCCTTCGATATCAGGTAATTTTCGTTTTTTTGCTTCACCTAAAAGAGCTTTGTATTTTTGATCGAGATTCATTTAATTAGCTTAAATATAGTAAGTGGGCTAACTATATTTAAAAAGACTATAGATTGTCAATGAATTAGTTGATGATCACTTAAATGAATACTAAAAAGAAATTTACAATTCACAGCAAGTAAATAAATATGAATTTAACTAATTTTCAAACACATATTATTTTCATGGTCTTTAACCACTAAAGGAGTGACCATGAAAAAATACTATCCAGAACTCGAATCTGTTTCTAAAGTAATCGAGATTCTTCCCCATCCCCAATGCAAATCTATAGCCAAAGCGATTCGGGTCTGTAATGATAAAAAGACAGACCTAACAACAAAGCTTTGCACTGTTGCTCTTGTGTTTATTTAAATGGGGAAATCGATGCTTATCTTGCAACAATGGCTGACTGAGCAACGTCAAGCAAAAAATTTAAGTTTGGAGCAATTGGCTAATCTATTAGCAAAACCTATTTCCTATGTTCAGAATGTAGAAAATGGGAAACATTCGTTAGATATCGTGGAGTATTTATATTACTGCAAAGCTTTAGGAATTAGCCCTAATCAGGGTTTAGTACTTATTGAATCAAATCTAACTTCTAGCTAAAAGCTTCATCGCTTAAGGCATTCAGTCCTTAGGTCCTATGAGCACTTGCTCAATCAAAATCAGTCCATCTTGCGGATCAACGCCTAGCTTACGGCAATACCAAACATATTCAACCACATCTAAACGGCGTTCGCCTTGTTCAACTTTTTGAACAAACGAGTGTGGTTTATCCATGCGTTCTGCTAATGCGCGCATAGAACAGTTTTGGTCCTGTCGTGCTTGCTTCAACCAGTTCGTCAAAGCCTGCATTTCTTTCGTATTGATACTTGCTGTCATGCGCTTATTATCGATACAATATGCAATGTACCCAATATAGGTACATTATTTTGATTTGGACTCAAAAGTTGAGCTTAAGCTATTACTTTATAACCATATTTATAGGAAATTGTATGGGGTTTTCTAATCTACTTAACTCCGCTTTGACAGCGGTAGCAACTTTATCAGGTGATCCTGATGTGCAACGGGTGGCAAACTCTGCTAATGATCTTGTCGTGTCTTATCAAACTCAGCAACAGCAAGCAATGGCTGAGCGTATCTTGAATTCTCCAGACGGGGTTATCCCTGTCACTGAAAAAGGCGTCACTGTTTGGAAAGCATTGCAATACAACAGAAATGGTGAAGTTGTTGGCTTTTCTGACTTTAACAGCAAAGAGGAATATTTATTGTTAAAACAGCAAGAGCTTAAAGCTCAGCAGTTGCGACAACAGCAACTTCAAGCTGAACAGGTAGAAGCTCAACGTAAGTATGCTTCCCAACAAAAGTATAAATCAAGCTCGACTTCAGAGATTGATGCTTATGGAAAAATGCTAGGAGGTTTAGAACAAGCTGTATTGGCATGTTCCAAATATCGTGAAAATACACCACCTTGGAATGATTGTATTTATCGTCTAGTTAACTAATCAAATATCGAGATCTTTATGAAAAATTTTAAAGTTTTATTATGTCTTATTTTAGGCATCACACTTTCAAACGTAGCTTTGGCAAAAACGGAGCAAGTCACACTTAAAAAGAATCTTATCGTGAGTGGCGAAGCTGTTATTTTCCCAACCACAAAGGGCGAAGTTGTTTTGAATACATCTATGTTATCCAATCAAGTTGCAAAGCAAATGAAGCCTTTCAAAAAAGGTCAATGTCTACAAATCCAGTCAAAGAATGGATTTTTCAACGACACCAATGATGGTCAATACATCCAAAGTATTCGACTATGCCCGAAAAAATAATTGTGACTATATAGGATCATTTGATGAAAAAGCTCATATTCTTATCATTGCTGGCAGTCACTGGATTTGCTCATGCAGTACCCAATGTTTGGCAATCTAGCTATGCTCAAGGCTTTTCTGAATATTCAATTCAGGATACCAAAGGCAATACACTTTGGGTGACATGTAATGATGGTGCAGGTGATGATTATGATCACTCTGTACGCTTTCAAACTCCAAAGAAAAGCTATGAAAATTCGGACTCAAAATACCCTTTGACCTTCTTATTGGATGGAAAAAGTAAAGTAGCCGCATCAGCATCGACAAAATGGCGTAATGGTGCAAATGCTTGGTATGAGTTCTCACAAGGCATTTCCAAAGCCAAAAAGATTGATGTGTACCTCAATAATAAAAAGGTCACAACTATGACACCTACCCCCAACAGCATCAAATCAGTAGCAAAACATATTGCTACATGTAATGCGATGTTCTAACCCGTAATCTCAATTTTTCAGTCCCGATGTGCTCTTGCAGTACATCGGGATTTTTTACGCTTAAAGGAAGCCATTATGCAATCAAGAATTTTTGACAAAATGAATCAGACGCTCATTAAAACATGGAGTTGTAATAAGTTATCGGACAGAGCTAAAGGTCAGCTTAAATATCAACTCTGGCAAGATAATGACGATCAAAGCTTTGGTATCGCCCTAAGTGAAAATGAATCATCAGGTGGATTCAGTACAGAATTGATCAAAGTTGAGCAGATCATTTTAACCTTACAGAAGCTTTATCACTCAGCAAAGCCATTCCATGCTGTTGCATTGAAAGAATTATTCGTAGGCAAGTCAGTCAACAATGCAAGTTTTCTAGGAGCTGCTTTAGTTGATCAAGGTGTAATCCGCCCGCATCCACAAACTGCACGATTACTTGAAGTAAATGATGAATATGAACTTTGGCCACTTTCATTTGATGATGCTGTACAACAAAGTTCATCACCCTCTGAATCTTCTCATGATATTAAACCTGTAAGTGGGAAACGAGGTCCTAAACCAAAGAATCAACAATCAACTCAGATTGATGACTCAGATGCCTTAGCCAATGTGGGGGATGAAAATGCAGTACATCAAGAGCCAATCTGACTTACAGCAAGTATCAGATGATTCAATTCGAGCAAGTATTTCACTGCACATACAGACACTCGAACATCAGTATGATGAACTTTATCAAGCCACCCTGCATGGGTGGTTTGTTATTTGTGAGTATGACAATGATTTAACTGAGCCTTTTGCACAACTCAGTTTTAGCCTATCTGAAAAGCTGTCATTAGGCGAAGTTGAATTTGTTGAGAAAAAGCATGATTGGTATGAGGTGTATATCATGCTGAACGACAATGAAGGCATTTTGATCTATGTACCGACTGAGATTTTAGAGCGCCATAAAATCAATCAAATCTAAACCTCTTCACAGACCACCGCCCGCACATTTTTCTATTAATTTTTATGTGAGACGTATTTATGACAAGGCAACGACTATTCGCTTTGGGTCAAGTTGTATCTACACCCAATGCTTTGGCTTTTGCAGAGAAAAATCAAACTGATTTACTCCAATTACTTTATCGTCATCAGACTGGTGATTGGGGAGACTTAGAAGATGAAGACAAAGAATCAAATGAGGAAGCATTAATTAATGACACTCGGATATTCTCTAGCTATTCGATAGCTGAAGATAAAATTTGGATTATCACGGAAGCTGATCGTTCTTTTACGACATTGTTGATGCCAAGTGATTACTGACCTAACCGTAAAATAGACCCCAAGACCGTTCTGGCCTTGGGGTAATTTTGTATCGTTTTAAGTGAGACAACCAATGATGCTTTACACAAATAACCTGTCGGACGTTCTACTAGTCCTCGGGTTTGTAGTTAGGATTTTCTACAGTATAAAAGCCTATCCTATTAATTGATGATCTACATATTAAAAGTCTAAAGTCACTTTTCTCTAGGTTTTCACGAGCATTTTTGAAATACCTATTAAAGTTTCTTCTTGATTGGGGCTCCCCTGATTTAGTTGCGTAGTATCGCGAATAGTATATATCTCTTAAATTAGCTGTTGACTCAAATCCCATACTATTTAATAACTCACTCAGAAGATCCATCATCTGCTGTGCTTGATGATTAATTCTTCTCCAGCTCTCAATCTTGGTTTTATTTATTTTGTGATGAACCTGTTCAGAATAATCACACTCTTTTTTCAAGCCTTGAAAGTTCTGCCTATATCTTGCAGCAGTCGAGTAAGGTGAGTTCTGTATCGCCATAATCTCTTTAATTGTTAAATTTGGATTAGCCATTAAGGCTTTATAAACAAGCTTTGGAATATATATGGACATTATTCAGTTCGGTGACATCAAACCAATATTATAAACTCTATATACATTTTATAGTAAAAAATAATTTTGTAACATTATGCCATTTCATTATATAAAAATATAAAAATATTAATTTAATTAATCATTCTTATAAAAAATTTACTATCAGGACATTTCGAATGATAATTAATTTTATTACCTTGTTTTAACCAGTTACAATTAAATACTAAGTAAAATATAAGAACTTTAATTACTCAAAACATGCCATTGTCCATACTTCAATAAAAATATAATCTTATTTTCATTCCATTCAATGGAATAAAATGCACATTAATCCAATTAAATACAGTGAGGATAACCCAATGAAAGCTAACGTTTGGACGGAAGAAAAAGTAATGCAGCAAGCTGCATTTAATCTCAGAAATGAAATATCTGATGCCACACACGACATATTTACCCATTTTGCTAGTGTTTACTATAATTTTAAAACTTATAAAGAATTTGATAACGTCGACATATTAAATGAAAAGGAAAACTTAAAACTGAGCTTAAAAAAGCTTGGTAAGAAAGAAACTCCTCTGACAATACAGTGTGATTTTAAAAGTTACACTACTAGGGAATATATTAACTATATTTCTCACAAAGTTTGTGATGAGCTATTAGATTATGCAATGTGTAAAGATATTCCTTTATTGGTGATTCAGAATAAGTTTAATCTAAAAACATTAAAGGTTAATTGTATGACTTACCAATCAAATTATGATTTCATAGAAATGCTGCATGACTACCAACCAGCTAAAATTATTTTAATCCAACCTAATAGGAATACTTATTTGCTTGAAGGCAGCATTTTGGGAATTTACTTATTAGATGGACAAGATAATTTTATTATCAAGCACATCATACAGTTTATAGATGAAAAAAATGCACCTAAGGGGTGTAAAAAACTCCGTGTACCCAAGACTGTAAGTGAGTTTTATGATTCATATTAATTTTTAAACCTACCTAGACGCACTTACTTCCCTAGCAAATCATCATACATGGTCTCACGATCAGGGATAAGTGCGCCTCTTTTTCATAAGGAGAACCAATGAACACACCTTTTCCACTTAAATCATTAGCAAATTTTGGGATGCCTCAGTTATTCAATATCGAGCAACTTACGCTACCAGAGGGTAAATCCAAAGTCGAAATTTCAGTTCCTCATGTAAAAGGACTCAAAGTTGTTATATCCAATATAAGTAAGACTTTTATGTTCAGAGCTGTCTTTAAGGGAAAAAAGATCAGCACGACATTAGGTAAATATCCTGAAGTGTCCTTACAGCAAGCCATTAGTATGGTAGATAACTACCAACTTATGCTAAGTAAGGGAATTAATCCTCTTGAGGAAAAGGCACGTATTGAGAATATTCCAACGCTTTTAGCTTTCTTCAATAAGACGTATCTGCCTATGGCTCAATTAAACAAGAAATCTTGGAAGGACGATGTTTCAAGATTTAAGAATCATATTGAGCCTACTTTAGGGCATATCCAATTGACTCAAATTACAGCAGCAATGCTCAGTGATTTGATGCTTGAAATCAAAACAGAGGATCGTGCCAACGCAACAGTCAATCGAACACGAGCATTATTGAGCAGTATGTTTAATGTGGCTTTTGAACGAGAGATTATCGATCAATCACCGATGAGCCGTGTCAAAAAATTGATTGAACAAAATCAGATTGAGCGTTACCTCGATGAGGATGAGTTAAAACGTCTGATGTACGTTCTAGCACATCCCAATGTCCATAATATCGATAACCAAGTCATTGTTGGTATTGTGGAAATGCTGTTATTAACAGGAGCCCGTAAAGGTGAAGTGTTAAACCTCAAATGGGCTGATTTAGATGAGAACAACCATCTTTGGAAGCTTAATGAGAATAAATCGGGTAAACCTCGAATTATTCAACTCAACAGTCAAGCACAGCAAATCATTCGCAAAATGTCACGCAAGTATTTGTATGTGTTTGCCAATCCTAAAACTGGACTACCTTTTAATGATATCCGCAAAACTTTCCAAAAAATCCTAGAAGCATCTCAGATCGAGAATTTCCGTATCCATGATCTACGTCATAACTTTGCCAGTATGGCAGTTAATAATGGTTGTGACATTTATGTGGTTCAACACTTATTAGGTCATGCTTCACCTACCACTACTCAGCGTTATGCACATTTACGTCAGGATACGTTGCGTAATGCTTCTGAAATGCTTGCTGAACGTATCAACAGCGCTCGTCCAAATCTCTAACTTTTCATCTTAACTTATTGTCAGGGTATGTCGCTAAGCGACATGCCCTAAGGATTTCTCATGTCTAAAAAAGCATTTCAGCTTATCCCCAACCAATATTTATCTACATTTGGTATTAAGGTTGAACCTAATCAATCCACTTTTCTTGTTGCTCCAACTGGTGCAGGAAAGACCACGTTCACGATGGAGGAGCTAAGAGATCAATTTAAATTTGTACTCATTCTTGTACCAACTCAAGCTAAAGTCATGGAGTTACAACATGAATATTCAGGAAAATGTACAGCTCTTTCTAAATACTTATTTTTTTGTGCAAATGAAAATCCTGATGAGACTATTCGTAAGTTCAAAGGCGTCATAGTTGCAACCTATGATAAATTCGACAAAATTATTAAATTAATGTCTGATTCTCAAAAGAAATCAGCTCTACTGGTCATTGATGAGGCGCATAAATTATATTCGGCTGGTTCATTTCGGGATGATGCTTTAACGCCTGTGATTTGGCATCTACAAAAGCGTTCAATACCTACAAGTTTATTCTTGACTGCAACCAAAACAATAGAGCTATTTGATCAGCTTAAAATAGATATTGATCAAGAAATTATTGTTAAGCATCAAAACCCACCTGTACGTAATATCAAAGTAACCTCTTTAACCAATGGGGATCAATACACAGCTATTGCGATTATTGAGGAAAAAGTCAAAGAGTTAATTAGTTTATCATCTGATTCGGCTAAAGGGAGATGTGGCAAAACGATTATTGTACGTGTGAACTCTAGGGACAAATGCGAAAGCTTTAGGCAATACTTTGAACAACGCTACAAACTTAAATGTATTGTGGTACATAGTAAAACTAAGGGTTTAGCCGATGTCAAAGAAATTTTTGAGACACAAAAAATCCCGACTGGCATTGATATTGTCTTTACAACTTCTATTATGGATGAGGCTGTGAATCTCAACAATCCCGAAATTGAAATTGATTCAGTTTTTATTTTAGGTAAACAAGCGCACGTCGAAGAATTGGTTCAGTTCATTGGTCGATTACGAATCGCAAATGTACCATGCCACATTTTATTACACACTGGAATATCTAGATCAAATGGCAATCCAGAGCAATTTCACAGCAAGCATCTTAGAAGGTTAAATGATTTTATTACTCGTGTGAATGAAATTGCGAAAGCTTTAGCGAGTTTAGCAGAAGACTATAAATTTGATTTTCAAGATAACGAGAAGCCCAATATTTATGACAAAGTTAGTCGAATGAACGAGAGTTTTCGAGACTGGTTTGATTGTAAGTTATTTGCTGTATATCAAGGGAAATCCATCCAAAATACTGCCAGTTTGGTCTCAGCACTGTATTTAATTGATACAAGCTATTTTTACAGTAGCTTTGAATATATGGCGTGGCGTATTAAGCAATTCTTGCCTAACTGTGTAATTGAATTTAGTGAGAATTCAATATCTACTCCCCTCTATATCGCTGATTTCTTTGATGAGCAAAAGGCTAATGCTGACAGTGCCTATGCTGTAAGTATCAAACCTGCACTAAAAATCTTTCTTGAACACTTTCAGAAAGGTCATCAAAAACCTGAATCCTTAAAAGAGATGTCTACTCAGTTTATCGAGCACAAACAGCTTGATGAAGATTACATCGATAATCTAGCCTATTACTGTGATGAACAACCTATATACCCTGTTAAAGTAGCTCAGATTCTAAATGAAGTTGTTTATCTAGCTCAGTACATTGGTAATCTTCATGATATCTATCAAGTCCTTTCTCAAAAAAGATTTAGCCGAGTTATTAAAGTAGCAGATGGATATGCAAAAAATGTATTTGTCCAATATATTGCAAGGCAATTTTATATGCGTTGTCCTGAAAAATATTTGGAAAATAAGCATATACTCAAAGGTCCGCAAGCAAGTAAATTACTGTGTAGTACCTTTAAGGCGGTGCAGAAACAAACAAATCTTCCAATGAAGTCTATTGTCAAAGCTAACCTTATCAAGGGAATGAATTATGACCATATTTCAGACTCATTTGAGATTGATAATAGTAAAGCACTTAATTTTCTTGCGACATATTTTGATGTCATAGATCGCAACAAAAACAAGCCTAAAAGACGCTATCTTGAATTTCAAGGCATTGCAGTAGATGGACTCGAATATTTACATCTGAAAGATTGGCAAGGTAAACATCTTATTCTTAGAGAGCCATTTATCATGGATGGCAAAACCTATGATGCCTATACAGGTGCGACCAATATGATTCGCAAAGCTACTCAGAAAGAGATAGATGAATTGTTTAGTTAGATCAAAGTCACCTTACTTGTACTAGCCTAGTACCATCTATCGCATGTCCAATGTCCACAAATAAGTTACTTTCTGTTCTCACCCTTTCACGATTAGTTCATCCTGAAAGTAACTTATTTCTGCACGATGTAGCAGTATTTTTGTGGGGGGAGTTTTTCTGATGAGGGAAAATTTTTTGGTGTGCGTTACGTTGCATCGAATTGTGTGAAAGCTTGTAGGGGGAGTTTTGTTATTTTTGAGAAAATCTAGGTTAATTGCAGTAAATCTTTAAGTAATAATCTAATTTCAAATTTTATCTTACTTCTAAATTACTCAAAAAAGGGAAAATGAATGATTTATCTGAATAAATTTTTCAAAGTCACTTATTTAAGTAATAGACAATGCAAGATTTTCAATGTAAAAAAGGATCTTATTGATATTTTTAATTATTTGGTATGACCTCTAGCTTTTATTTACAAAGAAAACTTTATGATCATGAAAAAGAATACACTGAACTTGAAGTCTTAGACGCTTTTCAGATAATCATTATTTTAGCTGAGCCCGGTGCAGGCAAGTCATCTCTTTTGGAAAGTTTTTCGAATCACTTAAGTATAAAAAAGAAAACAGCAAATATATTTAACAGTAGAAATAATCATGATGAAAATTCAATTTTAATTATTGATGCGTTAGATGAATTAGTAAGAGTAGATCAGTCAGCTGTTAGTAATTTACTTGGCAGAGCTGCCGACTTAGAGCCGAGAAAATTAATTATTTCTAGTAGATCAAGTGAATGGGAAGAGTCTTATACTAGTTTAGTCAGAGATTTTTTTGAAACCGAACCTAGAGTTTTTCGTTTATATCCATTTAATGAATCTGAACAGCAGCAAATTTTTGAACATTATAAACCGCAGGAAGATTTCAAAAAATTTGAATCTGAAGTAAAAAAATATAACTTAGAACAGCTACTTGCAAATCCACAGTTTTTAAAGATTTTTGCAGATGCATATATTGAAAGTAATAGAGTCTTTTCTGATCGAAAATCTATTTTTAGTCAAGCAGTTAAGGCTTTGGCAAAAGAAACAAACAACACTTTCAATGTAAGAAATGATTTACCATTACTAAAAAAAATAGAACATACTGAAGAAATATTTGCAAAATTACTGTTATCAGGATCTGAGGGTGTGAGTACTAATGTAGATAATTTAGATACATTGTACCCTCGGATAGACTCACTAATTAGATTAGATAATATAGATCTATATCCATCACTATTATCTAGCAGACTTTTTAAATTAGCAGAAAATGAGAGCATACATCAGCCAAGTCATAAAATTATTGCTGAATTTACAGCTGCTAATTATTTAGTAAGAAAAATTAATGCTGATTGTAATCATATTTCACTTCATCAATGTCTGTCGATAATTGCGCCAAATGGAGTTGTACGTGATGAGTTGAGAGGGCTGGTTGCATGGATGGCTGCTTTAGGTGATAAGTCTATACAAGAGACATTAATTAATATTGATCCTTATGCCGTATTAGCCAACGGAGATCCTTCTCAGCTCCTACCATCATCAAAAAAATACTTATTAGAAAAATTAATATGTCTTGTTGATGAGGATCCCTATTTCCGTAGAAGTGATATGTGGAGAACTTTTTCTATTTCAGGATTTTTTGATAATGATTCTGTAACTTCTGTTAAATATATATTAACAAATTCAGATAAAGGATTATTACGTGGGTTAGTTTTAGAATTAATAGAAAATGCCGTAATTCTTGAATCTTTGTTACCTGAATTGGAAGAAATTCTAATGAATGAGGCAACTGATAAATACATAAGAGAATTAGCAGGAATAAGATTAACGGAAATAGTTAATTATGAAGCAGCACAGACCATTAATCGACTTATAGAACAAGGCACAAAATCATCCTTAAATATAGTTGCGCATTTGATAGAAAGAATTAATATCAAATCCCTTTCTTTTGAAGTAATTTTAAGATTTTTAGAAAAATGTACTTTATTATATCCAAATAAAAATGTTGGACGAGAAATAACTATAGGTGAACGTTATTTTATTAAAAATTTCATTACCAATCTTGATTATGAGTTAGTTGTAAATCTTCTAGATAAATTATCTCATGATCTTTATTGTACGTGTAAGAAAGAACAATATGATTGTTATTGTCGAAATGGAATAAGTAAAATTATCGGAGTGCTTCTTGATCGTTATTTTGAACTTGAAAAAAATTCTTATGATCCTCAAAAAATATGGTTTTGGTTAAAAAATCTAAATTTCCATGGTGGAAAGCGTGAAGAAGATAGCGTTGCTGTAAAAGTATTACAAAACGATGATAATCTACGCCAAAATATTATTAGGTTAGCATTTGATGGGGTAACTTCAATTGAAGATATAAATCAAGTACGTTGGAAAACTTTATCATCACATTCTGGTTTGAGTTTAAAGATACAAGATTCTTACTTCATTCTAGATTATGCTTTTGAAAATAATAATACAAACTTATGGTCTTATTTTGTTGAGACTCATCATTTTCATGCAACAAATAGAAATGAATCTCTATATGAGTTACGCAAATATGCAAAACATCAGGCTAGAGAAAAGAATGAACTTTTAAAAGCATGGATTAAAAAAAACTTAGCTGTTAAAAAAAATTATTTGGATACACAAAGAATAGTTAATAGGCGTCGTATAAAAAATAGACAGTTCAAAAGACAAAAAATTAAAAATGAAAATATTCAGTATATTCAAAACAATCGTGAACTAATAGAAGCTGGAAAACATTTTGGTTGTTTGATCGACTTTGCTAATCTAACGTTACATAGTCCTGAAAGAATAAAAGAGGAATTTAACGATATAAACTTAGTAAAGACATCATTGAAGAATTGTTTACCCTTTATTGAATCTTATGTGCATAATTTAGGTGGACTAGCTAAAGCACAATGTAATTCAACTAGATACCATGCAGAAGTTATTCTATATGCTTCATGTTTAGAAATATTTAGAGATATCGGAAATCTTGAAAGTGTTAAATTAGATTTATTACAAGCATTACGTACAGATATTGATAACCGTCCCACTGCTGTTAATGAGAAAGAACATGAGGAATTTAGAAATGAAGTTGATCGAATCCTTTTTCCAGATTCTAAGAGTCGACTACAATTTTTAAAAGATTATATTGAACCTCAACTTACATATAGCGACTGTCAATATACACAAGTAAGTTGGTTGCGTTACAGTGATACATTTAAAGAATTTCAAGCAACTTTACCTCTAGAGTGGCTAGATCAATACCCAAATATCAGTATAGAAACGACAAAAACATTGTTCGATTTAAGTGCTCAATTTTGCGATAAAAATAAATTGATAAAATTAATCGCACTAAGATGTGAGGAATTTAATAAACAATACATAACACATGCTACCGATATAGAAAGTATAAATTCTAAAGTAATTTTTTGGTTTGTTAGGGGATTTTTCTTTTTGGATGAATCTGAGATCGAGCCATACTGGAAGCATTTAAAAGAACAAGAAAAAATTATATTTATTTTAAATGATAGGGCTGAAGGTATTCGTCATGGTGATCATCCATTCTGGCCAACATTAACACCGACTAAAATATGGTGGATTTTAGATGAGTTTATAGATCAGTGGCCAAAAGTTGATTTACCTGATTCTTGGGGTATGCAAGATCCTCCAAATGAAACAGGTTACAGATTTTTAAGTAATTTAATTTGGAATTTTACCAAGCATGTTTCTGAAACTACTTTATCAATTGTGAATCACTTGATTGCAGATTCAAGGTTTGAAGGTATGCTATTAGCTTTAAAGAGTATTCGTTCAACCCTTATTCGAAACCTTGCTTTAGTTAATTTTAAGGCTCCATCCTCAGAAGAAATCGTTAATTTTTTAGATAATGATAGTGTGATTACAGTAGAAGGTTTAAGAGCATTAATTTTAGAAGAGCTAGAGTTTTATCAAAATGATCTCCGAGGAGGAGATACAACATCACCTTCGCTTTTTTATCATAAGCAATATGATGGATCGACTGTTTCAGAATATATTCATTTAAATGAGGTAGATGCTACTAAAATTGTTGCAGATAGATTGAAATTAAGACTTTCAAATAAAGGGGTTATTGTAACCTTAGAGCATCAGATGCAACATGCTAATCGTTGTGACATAACTTTTGCTAAAGTAATTGATAATCAGAGAAAACTTCTAGTACTAGAATCTAAAGGCCAATGGCACAAGGAGTTATACAATGCGGCATCAACGCAGTTAGCTGAGAGATATTCGATCCATCCAGATGCGGAACAGCAAGGAATTTATTTTGTATTATGGTTTGGCACGAATGAGAAAGTAGCCAATCTTATTAAGCATGGAATTAGCTCAGCTCAAGAATTGAAAGTCATTTTAGAGAGCAAGCTACCAAGTGACTTAAAAGGTCGTATTGATATATTTGTTTTAGATGTTTCTTTAGAAGGTTCTGCGGTCTAGTACTTTGTTTACAAAGTAAGCATGGTCTTTGAGGTCTATAAAAAAACCTTTGCATTTCTGCGGTCTATCTTTGCGGGACCGCAGTAAACAGAGGTCTTTTTGCGGTTTTCGTTAGTTTTTTGCACAAAAAATAGCTTATTATTCTTATACCTAGAAAAACTCGCATTTGGCTCTTCTTCGTCTTAGAAAAGTCAAAAGCCTTAGTTTTCTTACACTTCTAAATTTATCCGCGGTCTCGTTGATCTTATTCACTTTGACTATTTAAAAAAATCACAAGATATTGTTTCTTATAGTAAAATTATAAAAAACTGTCTCCGCTCATAATCCGTTGGTCGACAGTTCAAGTCTGTCTGGGCCCACCAAATAAAACAACCACTTAGGTGCGCTAATCCTAAGTGGTTTTTTTGTATCTGCTTTCATGTAAGCATTATGTAAGCGCTCAAATATAAACTTTTAAATATAGAAATAATGCTAATAGGAATAAATATGAAACCTTGGCTCTACACTTACATTGAGCAACCACAATTATTTGATCAATTATCAATACGACCATATTTAAATATTACTATTACAATAGAGTTTTGATATTATCTCCTCTTTTTACAAAAGGGGAAATCTGATGAAGAAAATAGCTATTAGCTTAATGTTGCTAGGATTAACTGGTTGTAGTGCTGGTATGATTAATCAATCAAAGAAAATATTAGGCTTAAAACTTTATCAAGATTCACAAGCAGAACATACTTCAAATATTCGCATAGAACACAATAATATTTTCTCTGTTACCCTATATCCAAATGGATGCATAACATCTTTACAGCCAAAATTTCAAATGTTACCCGAGGTCAATAGCGCGGGATCTTTAAAAAATCAACTACTAAGTAAACCAATTGAATATAAACAAAAGCTACTAAATATGCCTTTTCCACCTGAGGAAAATAGAAGTTACTCAGAATTCAAGTTACCTGCAAATCGTCTTCTTGCGATTGGGGCATCTAAAGGTTATTACAATGGTGTTGAATACCGAGGTTGTGGAGTTAATGCTATATATAAATTTTCTGAAAATAAAAATTATGAATTGCTAGACAATACATCTCAATGCACCCTACAAATCAATGAGATCAGAAATAATGGAGAGCGCGTAGAGTTAAAACCATTAAAATATCTCAACAACGTGAATGAATGGGCAGGTTGTGATGCTCAAATTAAAGATTTGCAATAACCAAATTACTCAGAACCCCACCCATCATCTAATTTTTCCTCATTAGCTCTGTGCTCATCAGCATATCTTGCCGTTTTTCGATATTCTGTGATACCGAATTATTTTACTAAGGGCGGGATATTGACTGTAAGTGATTAATTCTTTATAAACTGTTTTAACTAGAGGATTGATAATCTTATGGATATCTCAAAAAAGTTGATTCCAAATACATTTGGCTCAGTTTTAGCACTTACCATTATTTCGTTTGTAGTTATCTATATATGGTTTGGCTGTTCAGATTTTCCAGAAAGAGATCAATTAAAGGAATCACTAACTTTAACGGCTACATTTTTTAGTGCATATGCGACGCTAGGTGCTGCGTATATTGCTGCAAATCTCTTTAATGATTGGAGAGCACAGAAAAAATATGAAATTATTGCTCAATTAACCCTTGATGCTTCTTTGGATTTAATAAGAGCTAAAGATACATTTCATTTCTATTTATTTCAGTATATTTACAAAACTGATGAAATAACATACAAACAGGTAGATGATGTTGTATTCCATGCAATAAGTAAAATTGATCTGCTAAATCAAGTTTTAGAACGTTACAATATGCCAAATATTACAAATGAGGTGAATAAGTTATATCGTGAAAGCTATTGTAAGCTCCCTCGCCTATTACAAGAAAAAAAATATTTAATGAAACTAAGTGAAATAGAGTTAACTAAATACTCTGAAAAATCCTTTGATGGGCTTAAAGAATTAAATGAAAAAATGTTAGCTAATCTAAAAATTTAGAATTGAAAATATAGATATGAATAAACTATTAGGGTCTGTTGACATTTGTTGCCTAAAAAAATAGCGAGATAGTAAAATTAAATCGCCAAACCCAATTTTACCCTCGCTATGCCTCGTACAATGCTGAATGATCAACACTGGTCTAAGTTACTCTCTATTTTCCGTCACTTTAATATTTATCTCAAACTAAATTTAAGAAATTTTATCGAAGCTATTCTATTTCGTATCAGAACAGGCTGTCCTTGGCGAGATTTACCTCAAGAATTTGGTAAGCCAAACTCTATCTTTAAAAAATACAATCGGTGGTCTAAAAATGATAAGTTTATGAATATTTTTAGATTATTTAGTAAACATGCTGATAAAGAATGGATATTTATTGATGGTAGCCATGTACGGGCACACCAACATTCTTCGGGTATTAATCATCAAGATATTTCTAAAAGTATTGGTGGTAATAGTTCAAAAATACATTTAGCAGTTGATTCTAATGGTAATCCCATTGAGTTTATTATTTCAGATGGAACTTCCCATGATATTAAAATAGCCCCTGATCTGGTATCAAAATTGGATTTAACTGAATCAGAAATATTATGTGCTGATAAAGGTTATGACTCAGACAATTTCAGGACTCAAATTGAGCAAACAAAAACTAAGTCAAATATTCCTAGAAAATCAAATACCAAGTCTAACAATGATCATATGGATTGGCATATCTATAAAATCAGGCACTTAGTTGAGAATTCATTCTGTAGGTTGAAGCAATTTAGAGGGATTTCAACTCGATATGACAAGCTAAAGCGCAATTATCAAAGTGCTATCGCTCTAGCTTGTATATTTATTTGGTTACCTTTGTAGGTTAAGTTCCATACTGCAAATGTCAACACACCCTAATATTATTTAGCGCAATCTCTATCTCAATTACTGGTCATACTGCCAGTAATCAAAATCCATTAATCCTAAAGCCTGTCAAAGTTCATAACGTAGAAGAGCTAAAATATATTATAAATTTATATGCCTATGCGAGAAAAAAAGAATTAAATGATAAACAATACTCATTAGAAGATTATCAAAATACTCCTGAAGCAAAAGTACAATTATGCCAACAAACTGGATTTCTAGAAAGCTATTGGGATTTTATCGAATTAAATAAAGATCTTCTAAGCCCAGCCCTGACTAGACTGGTAATCTTTTCAAAGGAATACGATAAATCTGTAATAAAGCAAAACTATGAGATTCTAAAAGGCGATTGTGCTAAATTTAATTATAATCCACCATTAATAAATGAATTATAGTAATTTCACGGCCAAGCTTCTATCAATCGCTCTTCATCAGCTGTGTGTTCATCTGCTGCATCGGCTTTGGCTTTAGCAATCTCAGCTTGTTGCATGATTTCATGCTTGTTTGTATTTTTCAAAGTGATCCATGATTATCTCATTATTAAAATTCATCTTTTTTACTTTTTACTATCAACATTTAACATTGCAAATCATCTAGCATATACGTCGCATTATTTAACCCAAGTAATAGATGGTTTTAACTGCTAATCCGATTAAGAATAGGGTGCTTCTGACGAATCCATTGCACGATATCTTTAGGATAAAATAAAAATTTATGCAAGCAAGAATCATCTAAGTTCAATAAATATACTAATGCTGCTGCTTCAAAAGCCCAATAACCGCTATACGCCACACTACTTTCTAAATCGAGATGGCTATTGTACCAAGATTGATTTTTATGATTCTTATACCAAGAAGCTAAATAATCATCTAAAAGCTCTAAAGCATGTTTAGGATCATTTTTCTTCTTAACCTGATCTATAACATCACACAATGGTGAATACGAAAGATCATATAACGTACCTTCACTTACAAATGGATGTTTAGGATCATTCAGTCCAAAAAGCTTGTTGATTATTTCATCTTCATTCATATGTGCTTGATCTTCGCCATTCACCAATTGATGAATAACATGTAGTAAATCTTTTTGATCAAGTAAATAAGCTAGGCTTATGATATTTAACGTTTCATTTTCTGTGGGGATCACTGACGGTTTTTTGCCATTTTCAAAAATTGCTAAAGCTTCAGCCTTTTTATCAAAAGCATTAATAGTTTTTTGAAATAAGGAAATGAGTTCAGTGATAGAAAAACCTGCCGTATACTCTAAAAATAAAAGATTCCAATAACAATCTTTTATTCCACTCCAACGTTCTGCTTCACCACAATTATATTTATCATCTTCAAAGTGATCACTTTCTAAAACCAATGGAATCGATTCATCTCGATATTCTCTATAGCCAATATAATATGTTTCAGTCAAATATTTTTGTCTGCGTTGGTTTTCAAAGTGATCCATGATTATCTCATTATTAAAATTAATAATTTTTAGTTTTTTACTATCAACATTTAACATTACAAATCATCTAGCATATTCATCTCAACTACCTTGTATATCGTTAGCTATTATGTTCGTATCTATACATAAAGAAATGATTGCTGAGAATTTGTTCGCTGATCATATCGCGATCAACTCCTATCGTGAAATTATCCGATATATAGGCGATAAACATCCAACAACTAGAGATATATTAAAAAATATTTTAGCTCAATAAAGAAAAAACATACCGATTTATTGACTGATGCCTCAGTATATTTTCCATACAAAATTTCCTAAAAGTGTTTAAGATTTTGAATAATTTGTTAATTCATCACTATTTTTTAAAAATTATATTTCTTGACAATTTTTAGCAAAAAAATTCATCAATTTGTCATTTTTATCTTGTCATTGTGCTTGCATCAGATCAAACTTGCCAAAATATTTTTTGTACAAATGTATTTTATGAAAAAGCTGATTGGTGAACTCACATTTAAACTTGCAGGTTGGAAATATAAAGTCGAACCTGAAGTTTTAGAAAACAAACAAGTGATTATTGGTTTTGAACATACGTCAATGATGGATGCAGTGCTTTCATTGGCCATTTTCCAAATTCATGATATAGAAATTCATACTTTAATCAAAAAAGAACTCTTTAAAGGACCGCTTAAGCCGATTTTAGAAAAAATTGGTGGGATCCCTGTTGATCGTAAATCAAGTAAAGACATCGTGGCTCAAATGGTTGAGCAATTTCAAAATAATGAAAAATTTAACCTTGTCATCGCTCCAGAAGCCACACGTGCCAAAAATGGTGAATCACGTCGTCCGATTCGTACAGGTTTTTGGCATATTGCAAAAGCTGCCAATGTCCCGATTGTATTGATGTACGCCAATTCCAAAACAAAACAAGGCGGTATTTTTGGAAAAATCTATCCTTCCGATTTAGATCAAGACCTTGCGGAAATTAAAAAACTCTATAAAGCGCATACAGGACTCGATATTATTATCCCTGAAGCAAAAAAAGATGAATAACTGGATATTTTCTAAAATATAAGCACTTTCTCTAAAAAAACAGCTTGTGGTAGAATCTACCCCAATTTGATATGGCATACAGCCAGTCTGTAAGGAGCAAATTTCGCATGGCGGGTCATTCTAAGTGGGCCAATATTAAGCATCGCAAAGCAAAACAAGATGCAAGTCGCGGTAAAGTATTTACCAAATATATTCGTGAGCTAGTCACAGCAGCAAAATTGGGCGGTGGTGATGTTGCGAGTAACCCTCGTTTACGTGCTGTAGTCGAGAAAGCGCTTTCAGTCAACATGACGCGCGATACGATCAACCGTGCGATCCAACGTGGTGCTGGTGGTGAAGACAACACTGATTTGAAAGAAATTACTTATGAAGGTTATGGTGTTGGTGGTGTTGCTGTTTTAGTTGAAACGATGACAGATAACCTAAACCGTACAGTTCCAGACGTTCGTCACTGTTTCTCTAAAACCAATGGTAATTTGGGTACAGCAGGTTCTGTTGCTTATCTATTTACCAAACGTGGTGAGATTACTTTTGAAGATGTATCTTTAGAAGATCGTATCATGGATGTCGCTTTAGAAGCTGGCGCAGAAGATATCGAAGTGGATGAAGATGAAATCTTAGTCATCACGACTCCAGAATCTTTTGGTGATGTTCAAGATGCTCTAACTGCTGCAGGTTTAAAATCTGATAATGCAGAAGTTGTGATGAGCCCATCAACTAAAGCTGAAATCACTGATATTGATCAAGCTAAGCAAATCTTGAAAATGATCGATATGTTTGAAGATCTTGACGATGTTCAAAACGTTTATACAAATGTTGAATTCTCTGATGAAGTCTTAGCTCAATTGGATGCATAATTTTTCAGATGTTTTGAATATTTTAAAACGCGCTAAATGCGCGTTTTTTTCTGCCTGAATTTAGGGTCTGTTGACATTTCATAACTGAATTGTGTTGTCGGCTAAAATTGAGCAGGCAAGGCATGAAATGCAGAGAATGGCGAGACCATGTTCAAATTTCGTAACGAAGCCTGTGATAATTTTAGCCACAACCCTTCGGGACGAGAGTGTTTTTTGATGCTATATCGTTGTAGATTGATCATTTAGATCACTAAATTTCTCAATCTACGCCTCATATCACCTAAAAAACACTCATCGTCGCAACCAATTTGAAATGTCAACAGACCCTACTTATATTTAATGCAAATCTATTTTTATCTTATATCACGAATTAATTTTGATCATCTCAAACATATGACTGAGCAGATCTTTCAAATTTTAAAAACTTCATATATTCTTTATTTAATTATTAATAAATATCAAATATTTAATTATTTTTTAGGGGAATGAAATGTTTATTTCATTGGGGTACACATATAAAGATGGTGAAGAAATCATTGTCAAAGGTTATATCTTGCATCCGCATAATACTCGCGAAACATGGATCGTGTTAAAAGATATATTATTGGTGGATATTTACAGTGAACCTCACTACCGAACCATTGAAGAAATCAACATTCGACGTGTTTTAGAGCATGTTTATAACCGCCATTTACCCGGTTTACGCGTGCCCTCATCTTATGTTTATTATATAGATCGTGAAAATAAAGCATTTCATCTTAATTTCCATTATCGTAGAAAAATACTATTTAAAAATCAATCCATTAAAGTTAAAAATTATTTCTTAGATGAAATTAATGAATATAATCCTGAACATGCTTCACGGATTGTTCTTGCCAATGAAATGATTCAAAAACTTAAATAAAAATAAGGTTTTAATCATTTCAAAATTCAAAAGTTTTCTCACCCCCTCCTTTGATAAAGGAGGGAGTTATATGTTGAAAATATTTTATGAACACTATTGATTAACATGAGTTTTATAAAAGCTTTTAAATGCCGTTAAAAACTCATAATCAATCATCGACTATAGTGCGTCAGCAAATGTTCGTACTTTTTGCAAAGTAGCTTCTACACCCTCTTTCGCCAAAGTATCGACTAAAGCAGAACCTATAATTACCAAGTCTGCCTTACCTGATAGTGCACGAACCTGCTCTACACTTTTAATCCCAAAACCAATCCCGACTGGGATATTAAAAAAGGATTTTAGACTTTGTATCTTGTGATCCAATTGATTTTGTTGGTGTAACTGCATACCAGTCACGCCATTTTCAGAGACGTGATATAAAAACCCTGAAGCATTTTCGGCAATTTTTGCAAGTCGCTGATCTGGTGTAGATGGTGCAGTTAAACAAATAAAATGCATTTCGTTGGCTTTAATCAAATCAAGATATTCTGCTTGATATTCATAAGGTAAATCTACGATAAGCAATGCATCAACCCAACCTTTGGCATCTTGGATGAATTGCTGCATGCCATATTGTAAAAGTGGATTGAGATAGCCCATCAATACTATAGGTGTATCATTATCTTTTTCACGTACTTCTTTGACTAGTTTTAGTGTCTTTTTCAAGTTTTGCCCAGATTGTAAAGCACGGATATGAGCAGCTTGAATCACTTCGCCATCTGCAACTGGATCTGAGAATGGCATACCAATTTCGATAATATCTGCACCATTTTCACCCAATTGACTGATCAAAGCTAAACTTGTTGCATAATTTGGATCGCCAGCAGTGAAATAACAGACTAAACCGCTACGTTGTTGCTGCTTCAATGAAGCGATTTTTTGGTCTAAACGATTCATTATTCAGCTCCATTTTCAGTTTCAGAAGAAACATAATTTTTCACGGTATTTATATCTTTATCACCTCGTCCACTGAGATTGACGATCAAGATTTGCTCTTGATCCATTTCCGCAGCAAGTTTGCAGGCATAAGCAATTGCATGTGAACTCTCAAGCGCGGGGATGATGCCCTCTTTTTGCGTCAACAATTTAAATGCTGCAATCGCTTCATCATCTGTCACTGCAAAGTACTGTACACGTCCTGTTTCTTTTAACAGCGCATGCTCTGGACCGACACCCGGATAATCCAAACCAGCTGAAACTGAATGTGCTTCTGCGATTTGGCCATCGTCGTCTTGTAGTAAATAAGTCAGATTGCCATGTAAAACACCGGGACGACCGCCTGAAAGTGAAGCCGCATGTTCGGTTGTATTTAGCCCCTTTCCTCCAGCTTCTATTCCATAACATTTCACATTTTCATCTTTTAAAAATGCGTGCATTAAACCAATAGCATTTGAGCCGCCGCCGATACATGCAACCAAAGCATCAGGCAAACGTCCTTCTTTTTGTAAGATTTGCTCTTTGGCTTCGATACCAATAATTTTTTGAAATTCGCGTACAATCATTGGATATGGATGTGGGCCTGCGCCAGTCCCGAGTAGATAGTAAGTATCGTCCACATGACTAATCCAATCTCTAAGTGCTTCATTCATTGCATCTTTTAAAGTAGCATTCCCCTTGGTAACGCTGTGAACTTCAGCACCTAATAACTTCATTCTTTCAACATTCATTTGCTGTCTTTGGACATCGACTTCGCCCATAAAAATCACACATTTCATGTTAAAAAGCGCACAAACCGTTGCCGTTGCTACACCATGTTGCCCTGCACCAGTTTCCGCAATAATTCGGGTCTTACCCATTTTTTTGGCAAGTAAAATTTGTCCAATGCAATTATTAATTTTATGAGCACCAGTATGATTTAAGTCCTCACGTTTTAAGTAGATTTTTGCTCCACCACAAAGTGCTGTTAGATTTTTTGCAAAATATAAAGGACTCGGACGACCGACATAATCACTCAAAATTTGATGGTATTCAGCCCAAAATTCTGGATCGTTTTTTAATATATTAAACTGATTTTCAAGTTCGTTGATCGCAAGCATCAGGCTTTCTGGCATATATTTTCCGCCAAATTGACCAAAACGTCCGAGAGCATCGGGTCCATCACCTGTATATAAAGTTGTCATCATCTAAAACCACTTATCTTGAATTATTTTTATTTTAATGATTTTAAATGTTCTGAAAATTGATATATTCTAACCATATCATGTAAAAAAAACTAACATCATGAAAATGCGTAACCTCCCTCCTCTGAATGCCTTAAAAATGTTTGAAGCAGTTGCTAGAAATAGTAGCTTTAGTCTTGCCGCTGAAGAGCTATGTATCACCCATAGTGCGGTCAGCCATCAAATTAAATTGCTTGAGTCATGGATGGGAGTCAAACTTTTACAACGTCACTCACATGGTGCAACACTCACTCCTGCTGGACAGATTTTATTTACCACCTGTGTGCAACTTTTTAACTCTCTTGAAAATTGTATCAATGATATTCAACAAAAGCCGATCAACCACGGGATTACCTTAGGCGCACCAAGTAGCTTTATGGCGAACTGGTTAATTTCTAGGATTGAGAGTTTTGAAGAAAAGTATCCTGAAATCCAAATTAAATTGATGACCAGTAATGACTTTAAATTACTTGAAAATGAACAGATTGATTTACAAATTCTTAGCTTAAACCGACAAGTACAACTCAAATCTGATCTTGTGAAAATTCATCTTTTTAAAGATAAAATTGGACCTGTTTTATCATCGGAGAAAGCTCATAATATTACGCAACCCTCTGATCTTTTAACTCAGACTTTATTACACACCGAATCCAATAAAAATGCTTGGTCTTTTTGGGCGACGCAGCATCAAGTTAAGTTAAATGAGGCAAAAAACCAACGCTATTTTGATCACTTAAATCTTATGTTAGAAGCCGCTGCCAATGGACTGGGTATCGCCATCGCCCCAGAAATACTGGTTGAAAAGCAAATTTTAAATGGGCAATTGATCGCTCCATTTGGGTTTACAGACAGTGACGCAGAATTTACATTGTGTTTGAAACAAAACTGTTTGAAAAACTCGAACTTACAAACATTTATTGAATGGATTCAGTATCAAGTCAGCATAGATTGATGCACTTCCAAGAGGAAGCTATGACCTAAAGAATTTAAAATCAATATGTTAAGTTTAATACATATTGAATAAATAAAGCTTTTTGCTTTCGATACTGTTCCATATCAGTTTGGCTATATTTCAGTTTGATCTGGTTATATTCTTCAACTAATTCTTTTGAGTTATTCAAACAATCCCTGAATTTCAAAAAACATTGCCACTCAGAATCTCGAACCACGAGCTGGATTGCGACATCATCATTTAAATCACAATCCAACATACATAAATCATGAGCTCTGTGGGTATGCAATTTTTCATGAAATCCCAATTGTTTAAGTTGTCCCAGCGCAAATTCGAAATCATTTTGTGAAACTGCGACATATATATCTAGATCACCTTTGGAAATTGCATGATTAATCGCAGATGCACCGATATGCTCAATTTGAACATCAGGCAATTTCATCTGAATTTGATGTTTATACAATTCAAATAAATGCTCACACCTAGCTTGATACTGATCAGGATGGAACAACTGAATCATTCAAACGTCCTAAGCACGATTGAGTAAGCCACTACAGTTAAAGACATTGTTATATTCTTTAATCACAAAACTAGAATGTAATGCAACTACATGATCAATTTTACCAATTCTTCTCAATAAGATATCACTATAATTTTCCATATCCTTTGCAACCACTTCTACTAAAAAATCCGCAGATTGCCCAGTGACCAAAAACGCATTGATGACTTCTGGAATATTTTCCAATTCATCTAAAAACATCGCAAAAGTATCCGTATCATGCTTATCTAAAGATACTTGAAGAATCACATGTAATTTAAATCCCAATTTTTCAAAATTGATATCACGTTTTAGATTCGTCATGATATTAGATTCGATTAAATGTTTGATTCTACGATGTATTGAGCTTACAGATAAATTAATACGCTCAGATAACTCATTTAAATTGACATCTTCATGAGTCAAAATTTCTAGTATTTGTTTATCAAAACGATCAAGTTCCATCATGTGTACCATTTTATTTTCAATTAGATTGATTTGAAATTATTCAAACTCAAAACCCAGTATCCACATACTGGGTATTTTTTACATATAATTTAGATTATCAAATATTATTTTAAAATTTTCAATAATGATGCAATTAATTTTCACATATACGCAAGAACATGAAAATTAACACAAATAACTAAACGCCTCGCCAATCTGTTCGAGCATTCCGCTCTGTAAGATATATTCTTTGCACATACTGTCCTACAGGAAGTTCTAATAAAGCTTGTTGATAATCATAAAAATCATTTGAAACTTCACCTGAATGATCGCTTTCCCAAGGTGTATTACTGATTTCTAGCAGTGGCGCGATCATCGAACATACAGAAATATCAGCCAGCCCTAAGCGATCTCCAACGAAATATCTCGCACCATTTTCAAGTAATAATTCATTTAAATTTTGAATAATTTTATCCATCATTTCTTTGGATTCAGCAACTTTATCTTGATCCAGTTTATAGCCTTTGGACATGAGCGTTTTGATTAGAGGTTTAGATAATTTTTCAAATTGACGTAAATATCCTTGTTCACCAATCATAATATCAATCGAATCATCATTTTGTGAAAGCGCATTTGCCAAACCAAAACGGCGTACATGTACGCCAAGCTCATTTGCCAATGAGTTAATGTTTATCGCTTGAGTACGTAAAGTTTGGTCAGCTCGCAAGAGGCTATGTTCGGGATAATAGTTGTCTAAATACAAAGCTATTTCCGTTGAATCCGCAATAAATCTGTCCTGATCTTTTAAAATTGGCAGTTTATTTTGTCCAGTTTTGAGCTGAGCAAATGCCAGATGAACGCCAGGGATCAGGTTATGCGCCTCATAATCCAACTCTTTATGGTCGAGTAACCAGCGGGCTTTCTCACAATAATGTGATAGAGGAAACTGGTAAAGTATGCGCATAAATTCTCCATTTATTTTTCTATTGAACAAAGCTTTGCAGTTTGTTTTGCTACTTTAGTCACTCTTTGATGAGATGACAATATTCTTTTGTATTCAAATTCTTGTTTTCATTTAGAAACATATTGTAATGAGTTATATATTTTTCAGGATTTATTATGAAATGAAATGCTATTTCAACCGATATAAAATGTGAAATTTCATGGTTTATTTATATATATTTTATTTAAATTCAATTAATTGAATTATCTTATTTTTAAAATAATTAATCATATTTTTTACTTAACACACTTTGTGATAATGATTGCAAAAAGCCTCATTTGGGAATTTGTAAATTTGGATTTAGCGTTTTGATATTGTTTAAAGGTATCGTTATGTCTAGTTTAAATTTAGAAAATATTCATGTTATTGAACATGATCAAGCAGCGATCAATGCAGCTTATCAAGTCGCTGATGCAGCCCTAAGCGATCGCAATCATCGCGATCAAAATCGCGAATTACCTTTTGATATTATAGATTTATTTAGTCAAAAAGGTTTAGGGGGGATTCGTGTTCCAAAAGAGTATGGTGGTGCTTATGTTTCAAATAAAACACTAACACAAGTATTCCGCATTTTATCCAAAGCTGATGCAAGTGTAGGTCAAATTCCACAAAATCAATTTGGTTTGCTTAATCTTTATCTTTATATCGCTTCACCTGAACAAAAAAAATTTATATTTTCCGAGATTTTAAATGGCAAAAGAATTGCTAATGGCGGTCCAGAAAAAAATAGTAAAAATAGTTCTACTATTCATACAAAACTAAGCATTGAAAATAATCAATATTTACTGAATGGCGAAAAGTTTTATTCGACAGGTACTATTTTCGCTGATTGGATTTCATTACGAGCGCTGCACCCTGATGGACATACCGTCATTGCACTTGTAAAAAAGGATGCTGAAGGACTAAAAGTTGTCGATGACTGGGATGGTTTCGGTCAACGCACGACCGCAAGTGGAACTGTCATCTTAAACAATGTTGCAGTCGATCCTTTTTTAATTTTAGATGAATCTAAACTTGAATATTCAATAAATTTTAGAGGTGCATATTCCCAACTCATCCAAGTCGCAATTGATGTTGGGATTGCTGAGGGTGCTTATGAAGATACCATTTCAACGATCAAGAAAGCCCGCCCCATTATTGATGCGCAAGTTGAAAAAGCCAGCCAAGAACATTACACCTTACAAGAAGTTGGTAAATTAAAAATCTTGCTTGATGCAGCAATTCTGCTGCTTGATGAAGCTGCTGAAGCTTTAGATGAATTAGAACAAGTAGAAAAGTTGACCGAAGCCCAGACCCAAGAGGCAGCGATCAGAGTCGCAGAAGCCAAAATTTACGCCAATGATGCTGCGCTACAAATTTCTGAAAAACTCCTTGAACTCGGTGGCAGTCGAGCAAGTCTTCAAGAAGCCAATCTGGATCAGCATTGGAGAAATGCTCGCGTACATACACTGCATGATCCTGTGCGTTGGAAACTACATGCCGTTGGTAATTACTACCTAAATCACCAATTCCCTGCCAATCATGCTTGGATTTAAGGAGAAAATCATGACATCTTTTCAAAATATTCAGCCCTTAAATACGCAGCAATACGCCAAAGCACATATTCTCCGTTCTGATCAAGAAGCACTTGAAGTTGCACATGATCTTGCTGAGCAATTTAAGCTAAATGCGATTGAACGTGATGCAAAAAGAACTTTACCTTTCAATGAAATTGAAGCATTTAGTCAATCTGGTTTGTGGGCAATCACTGTACCTAAAGAATACGGCGGAGCTGATGTCGATACATTCACCGTCGCCCAAATTATCGCATTGTTTAGTGGTGTTGATGGCTCTATAGGACAGATACCTCAGAACCATTTTTATGCCTTAGAGGTTTTAAGAAATAACGGCTCTGAGGCCCAGAAACAAAAACTTTATGCAGAAGTTCTTGCTGGTGCACGATTTGGTAATGCTTTAGCCGAGTTTAAAACCAAAACTGCTGCACAAAAACAGACTTTATTATCTCAAAATACTGAAAGCTTTGTGATCAATGGTGAGAAGTTTTATTGCACAGGAAGTCTATTTGCTCATCGCATTCCTACTCTAGTAAAAGATGAACAAGACCGTGAATTTTTAGTTTATGTTTCTCGCGATAGCGAAGGTTTAACACTCATTGATAACTGGACAGGTTTTGGCCAAAAAACAACTGGAAGCGGAACGGTAAAATTCAACAATGTTCCAGTGACTGAAGATGACATTGTTCGTTTTGATACTGTATTTAGCAGCCCCACTCTTGTAGGTCCTTTTGCTCAAATTTTGCATGCTTCGATTGAAACAGGGATCGCCAGAGCTGCTCTTGAAGAAACATTAGAACGCGTACGCTTAGCACGTCCTTGGATAGACTCAAATGTAGAGTCTGCCGAGCTTGATCCCCTAACAATTTACGAAATAGGTCGAATTGCAGTCGATGTTCGAGCAAGTGAAGTTTTACTTAAACAAGCCGCTCGTTCTATTGAAGCGGCCAAACCTCATCCAACAGCTGAAAATATCGCAAAAGCCTCATTAGATGTCGCAAAAGTACGTGCTCATAGCACCGAAACAGCATTAAAAGCCTCTTCAAAATTAATTGAGTTGGCAGGAAGCCGAGGTAGTCAGCAAAAAGATGGCTTAGATCGTCATTGGAGAAATGCTCGCGTGCATAGCTTGCATGATGCTGCACGATGGAAATATTATTTTATTGGAAATTTTGAATTAAATCACATCCTTCCTCCTAGACGAGGAACACTGTAATGAGTCATTTTCCCAAAAAAATTCTGCTAAATGCATTTGATATGAACTGTGTTGGTCACATCAATCATGGGCTTTGGACACATCCTCGAGATCAATCTTTTCGCTTTAATGAAATCGAATATTGGACGGATCTCGCCAAAACATTAGAAGCTGGCTTGTTTGATGGACTATTTATCGCTGATATTACAGGCTCTTATGATGTCTATCAAAATAGTTTGGATTTAACTTTACGTGAATCCATTCAACTTCCAAGCCATGATCCGACAACGCTCGTTTCAGCTATGGCAGCCGTGACTCAACATATTGGTTTTGGCATTACAGTCAACTTAAGCTATGAACATCCATATCAATTTGCGCGTCGTTTTGCCAGTTTGGATCATCTTACAAATGGCCGCCTAGGTTGGAATATTGTCACAGGGTATTTAGACAGTGCTGAACGTCTTATAGGTCACAAAAATTTAAAAGACCATGATTTACGTTATGACCAAGCAGAAGAGTTCCTTGAGTTGAGTTATAAATTTTGGGAAGGCTCTTGGCAAGATGATGCCCTACTTAAAGACAAAAAAAATCGCATTTTCACTGACCCTAAAAAGGTTCATTCGATTGAACATCATGGACGCTTTTATCAAAGCCAAGGTGTATTTCAAGTTTCGCCATCCAAACAACGCACCCCTGTTTTGTATCAAGCAGGAAGCTCAACACGTGGTTTAAAATTTGCAACCAAACATGCCGAATGCATTTTTATTGGTGGAGATAATCCTGAAAAAATCCAACAACAGGTGCAACAAATACGTCAATTAACACGTGAAAATGGTCGCAGTGAAGATGCAATTAAAATCTTCTTAGGCATCAGTGTGGTTGTTGCTAAAAATAATGACTTAGCACATGAAAAATTACGTGAATATCAATCCTATGCAAATCCGGAGGCTGGTCTAGCACATTTCTCAAGCTCTATAGGAAAAGATCTCTCAGTGTACAAAGATGATGAAGCTATTCCTTATCAAAAAACCAATAGTATTCAATCAGTCAATAATCGTTTTAAAGAGCAAAAAATTACCATTCAAGACTTAAAAAATCAGCACAGTCTAGGTGGTCGTTATCCTCTCTTTGTGGGTTCGGGTGATGAGATTGCTGAAGCACTTATCAATTTACTCGATTTTACTGGTATCGATGGTTTTAATCTGACACGTACAGTCACACCAGAATCACATCAAGATTTCATTAAATTTGTCATACCAGAACTACAATCACGCGATCGATTTAAAACAAAATATGAAAATGGCACGTTGAGACACAAACTCTTTCAGCATGGTGATCACTTATCAAACTTACATCCTGCACAAGAATTTCGATGTTTTAAGCAAACAGATTCACATAAAAATACACGCGATCTAACGCAACAAACTGCTTAAAAAATATCGGAAAAATAGAGAAATATTATGTCTTCAAAATCAAAACTCATTTCAATTTTAGTTGTATTAATTCTTATTATCGTGGGGTTGTTTTATTGGCAACAACATAAAAAATCGGGAAATGACGAAATTGTGATTGGTATTAGCCCGCCATTTGCAAAACCCTTACAAGTAGCTGTAAATGAGGCTAAAAAACAAGGAATTAATGTAAAAATTGTTGAATTTTCTGACTGGAATACACCCAATATTACGCTCAGTCATGGCGATATTGACGCCAATTATTTTCAACATCAGCCTTTCTTGACAAATGCAATCAAAGAAACTGGCTTTAAATTAAAACCAGTAGGTGTTGGGGTGGCGACACATGTTGGCTTATATTCTAAAAAATATACAACACTTGATGCAATTCCCGATCACGCACGTGTCGTCATTCCAAATGATCCAGTCAATCAAGGCCGAGCTTTGTTGCTTTTACAACAAGCAAAACTTGTGCAACTAAAAGATCCAAATGATCATTTATCAAATTTGCAGTCGATTGCAAACAATCCTAAGCAATTGAATTTTATCGAAGTTGAAGGACCACAAACTGCACGTGCCGTAGATGATGCTGATCTGGTATTTAGCTATCCATTGTATTTACGACTAGCCAAAACAATTGATCCAAACAAGGCATTATTACTTGATGATGAAACCAATAAACGCTATGCCATTTTATTTGTAGTCCGTGATGATTATGAAAATAAACATCCTGAAAAGGCTGAAAAATTAAAGAAATTTATCGAGATTTATCAAACATCGCCAGCAGTCAATCAAGCCTTGAATGATGATATCGGGAAAAATCTTTGGTTTGCGGGTTGGAAATAAGGAGAAAATCATGCCTATTTCCCAGAAAAAAGCCAGTAGAAACTGGCTTATTGGACTAGTCGTCTTAATACTGATTTTGAGCCTATTTGCCTATCGTTATATTAAAAACCAGCAACACGATGACACCCTGACTATTGGGATCAGCCCACCTTATGCTGAACTATTACAAACGGTGGCTAAGCAAGTTGAATCTCAAGGCATTCATGTCAAGTTAGTTGAGTTTTCCGATTGGCAAGCTCCAAATGTTGCTGTTCAAAACCGAGATATTGATGCCAATTTCTTTCAACAGAGTGTATTTTTAAAAAATGCAATCAAACAGACGGGCTACGATCTTCACCCCTTTGCAATCGGTAGTGGTAGTCATGTAGGACTCTATTCAAAAAAATATAAATCACTTGATCAATTACCTGAACATGCACGTGTTGTCATTCCTAGTGATCCTGTAAATCTAGCACGTTCGCTGATCTTATTGGATCGTGCTGGTTTGATTAAAATCAAAGATACTTCAAATGAACTTTCTAGCAAGCAAGACATTATTTCAAACCCTAAGAATCTTGATTTTATCGAGGTTGAAGGACCTCAAACGGCACTGGCTTATAACGATGCAGACCTGATTTTCGGTTTTCCACATTATTTGAAAATGGCAAAGATTACTGATCCAAGTACTGCCCTCTTTTTAGACCAGACAGACAAAAAGTACGCCATCCTTTTTGTCACAAGATCTGACTATCAAGATCACAATGACAAACTTAAAAAATTCGTCAGCGCATTTCAAAACTCAGCAGAAGTCAAAAAAATTCTTGATCAGGATTTTGGTAAAGGGCTTTGGTTTGAAGGCTGGAAATAAATTTAATGAAAATTATAGCAATATGAGGACAATATCATGGTGAGTTTTGGTGCAAATTTAGACTTTGCTGTACCCCATATAACCATTCGCGATTTAAACAAATTTTATGATGGACAAGATAAAGTTCACGCTTTAAAAAATATCAATCTCGACATTCCTGAAGGTAAAATTTTTGGAATTATTGGTAAAAGCGGTGCTGGTAAATCATCTTTACTACGAACCTTGAATGGCTTAGAAAAAGCTTCTCAAGGATCTATTTTGATCCATCAAGAAAATTTATCTGAACTTTCACATGCTGATTTAATTAAAATTCGACAAAAAATAGGCATGATTTTCCAACATTTCAACTTGATGTCTGCCAAAACTGTTTGGGAAAATGTCGCACTGCCATTAAAAATTTCAGGTGTTTCTGCACAGGAAATCCAATCACGTGTCGATGAAGTTTTGCATTTAGTGGGTTTGAGCGCGAAAGCACAACAGTATCCAAGCCAACTTTCAGGTGGACAAAAACAACGTGTTGGTATTGCTCGCGCCTTGGTACATCACCCAGAAATTTTACTCTGTGATGAAGCCACTTCTGCACTTGATCCCGAAAGCACGGCTGTTATTTTATCCTTACTCAAAGAAATTAATCAAAAGTTGGGTATCACCATCGTGCTCATCACTCACGAAATGCAAGTCATACGTGAAATCTGCGATCAAGTCGTGGTGATTGATCATGGTGAAATCGTAGAGTCAGGACAAGTTTGGTCTGTATTTTCCAATCCTCAGCAGGCGATCACTCAGGAGCTTCTCAATTTAGAACAGCTTGATTTACCATTTGAAATTTCAAATGAAAAACAAAGTGATTCGACTCAATTTATTATCAAAATTAAATATGAATCCGATCATAAAAATCCTTCTGATTTAAATCAGATCTTAAAGCATTTTAACGCTGGTGCTTTTATCTATCAGAGTCATATCGACACGATACAAAATCATCTGATTGGTTCATTGATTATTGGTACGCCAGATTTCGATCTGAATATTGATGAGTTAAAAAAACAACTAAAATCCCATATCGCCAACATTGAGGGCTTAGGCTATGCAAGACCAACTCATTGATTTATTGATCGAAGGCACAATAGATACACTACTTATGGTCGGTGTCTCGGCATTTTTCGCCTTTTTAATCGGTTTACCCTTAGCGGTAATTTTAGTCAATACCTCAGCTAAAGGCATACACCCAAATAAAAAGATTAATCACGTGCTTGGTTCTGTGATTAATATAACAAGATCTGTACCTTTTCTAATCTTAATGGTCGCGCTCATTCCATTCACCCGATGGATTGTAGGAACAAGCTATGGTGTTTGGGCTGCAGTTGTGCCCCTAACACTCGCTGCTACGCCTTTTTTCGCCCGAATCGCTGAAGTGAGTTTGCGTGAAGTTGACCAAGGGCTGATTGAAGCTGCACAAGCAATGGGCTGTAACCGTAAACAGATCATCCGTCATGTGTTGCTACCAGAGGCTTTGCCCGGTATTGTCGCTGGTTTTACCGTAACCATCGTCACCATGATTAATTCCTCTGCTATTGCTGGGGCAATCGGCGCAGGTGGTTTGGGCGATATTGCTTATCGATATGGTTATCAGCGTTTTGATATGCAAATCATGCTGGCTGTGATTGTTGTTTTGGTTGCTTTGGTCATTGCAGTACAAGCTTTTGGAGATCATTTATCGAGACAACTCGATAAAAGAAAGGTCTAATATCCGTTGAAAATTCATTTAAAACCATAAGTTAAAATAGATACTGAGTAGTAATACTCAGTAGAGTTCTTGCATAAGTCATTTTTTGCTCAAGTTTATACCCTAATGATTTTGCTTCAAAATTTAATAAAATTTGCAATTAAGGCAGGATGCCGTTCGTCAAACAAGGGAGTTCCGCAATTTTTAAAGCAGTGCTTTAAAAATTGCTCAGGATGTATGTCCATTTGTTTGACAATGGTTTTCTTGCGAAATATATTTCTCATTTGTCCGAAAACAAAGTAAGAAAGATTGTCTACGCAAAGTAAATTAAATAACTCACAGTAAATGTGACTGTATGATACTTTTCATCCAAATACCTGATCATTTTTTAATTCATGAAAGAAATCTAGTATTTATTTCTATATTTTTCATCTAAATAATCACTTATTAAATTCGCTTGCAAATCTCCCACTAATCCAATGGCAACTCTGTCGTTTGCTTCACTTTCTGTAAAGGAATTTCAGTTTTTACGTTTTGTATTCCACTAATTTTATTGAGATGATTAATTTGAAATTGGCGATAATCATCCAAATCAGCAACTACAATTCTTAGAAAAAAGTCACAATCCCCCGCCATCAAATGACATTCAACAACTTGTGGTAACTCCATTACTGAGTCAATAAAATGATTGACCGTTTTTGGATCTTGTTCTTTTAGCCAAATTCGAGCAAAAACAGTAAGTTTCAGATTGACTTTATTTGAATCAACAATAGCAACGTACTTTTCGATAATGCCAGTATCTTCCAACTGTTTTACCCGCCGAAGACATGGTGATGCCGATAAACCAATTGCAGCAGCCAACTCGTTATTTTGCAATTTTCCATTACGTTGTAAGGCTTGCAATATGCGCTTATCTACCTGATCAATTTTCATGCTTACCTTTTTGATATTTTCATCTCAATATTTCACAAATATTAGCATTAAATTTCAATTATAGCGAAAATTAAGCCAAAATAAGCGACAAATTTCTCTTATGTGGGCATAAAATCATTAATCTATCTATTCCACGTTTTTAAACTTGGTTGTTCACTATGTCTAGCTTTAAAAGTTCAGTAAAAGATTTAAATTATTCTGCAGATTTCAAAGAATTTCTGCGTGGAATCAAAATTTCTATTCCTGTACTGCTAGGTATTATTCCTTTTGCGCTGGTACTTGGTGCACAAGCAGCACAAAAAGGTTTTTCTGTATTAGAAGTCCCGCTTTTAACTGGGACTAATTTTGCGGGTGGATCTGAGTTTGCCATCATTGAAGTATGGACAAATCCTCCCAATATTTTATTCCTTATTCTTATAACTTTTCTTGTGAATAGTCGTCATCTTTTAATGGGAGCAACCATCGCACCCTTTATTCGTCATTTACCCAACCGTAAAACATTGCCGATGTTATTTTTCATGTGCGATGAAAGTTGGGCAATGAGTTTAGCTGATGCACAAAAACGCAATCCAAACAATCCTTACCAAGGCTTTAGCATGTCCTTCTATGCAGGATTGTGTTTTGCCCTATATGTGATGTGGGTCAGTTTTACCGCGATGGGCGTTGGAATCGGCTCAATCTTAGGTGATATCACCAAATTTGGCTTCGATATGGCATTTCCTGCTGTATTTTTAGTGCTACTGCGTGGTATGTGGAAAGGTTTTAAAATAGCAAGACCTTGGTTTATCAGCTTAATTGCATCCGCATTAGCCTATAAATATCTTCCTCAAGGCTGGTATGTCTTGGTTGGGGCACTATCTGGAATCATCTCAGCATTTTTTCTAGTTGGAGATGAAAAATGATTCACTCTTCAACTTTAATTGCAATTTTTTGTGTTGCTGCAACAACTTATTTGACCCGAATATTAGGGTATTTATTACTTAAAAATAAAACACTTTCAACTCGAGCCCAACGTATTTTACAAGTTGTGCCTGGCTGTGTACTGATCTCAGTGATTGCACCCTATTTTGTCACTGACAATCCTGCAAATCTGATCGCTATGGCCATTACTTTACTTGCAGCATGCTATTTATCCTTACTACCTACTGTCATCATTAGCATTGCAGCATCAGGATTTTTACGCTATTTCATCCAATAAAAAAGGAGCCTCAAGGCTCCTTTTTTATTTATTCATTACAGAAAGATTCACACAAATCCAATAATCGATTTGCATATCCCCATTCATTATCATACCAAGCATAGACTTTGGCTTGATGACCGACCACCATCGTTTGAGTCAAATCGACAATCAGTGAATAAGGTGAATGGTTAAAATCACTTGATACCAGATATTCATCCGTACAAGACATGATTTCCGCATAATCTTCTTTGGCTGCTTTAAGCAAGGCTTGGTTAATCAAATGTGTGGTAATCGGCATTTGAGCAACAAAAGTCAGGTCAATCGCAGCCACATTGATGGTCGGCACACGAATCGAATACCCCTCTATACGATCTTCCATTTTAGGCATCACTTGCTTTAATGCGCCTAGAGCAGATGAGGTCGTTGGGATAATATTATGACCTGAAGCCCTTGCACGACGTAGATCACGATGGGCATGATCAAGTACAGACTGATCAGCCGTTACTGCATGTATTTCTGTCATCATCGCAGTTTCGATACCAAAAGCATCGTCTATAATTTTAACCAAAGGAACTAAGGCTTGCGTTGTACAAGAAACGCCGGAGATGATTTTATCCGTCGGTTTAACTTCGGTATGATTAACGCCATATACTATCGCAGCATCCACATTATCAAATGGCGCAGCGCCAATAATCACCCGTTTCGCCCCAGCAGTAATATGCTTCGTTGCCGCTTGGTGTGAGCGAAATAAGCCTGTACATTCTAAAACAACATCAACATCTAAGGCTTTCCAAGCCAAATTTTCAGGATCGCTTTCACGTAATACTTGTACTTTTAAGTGCAATAAACCGACACTGATATTTAAATAAATTTTATCGTGATTATTCTCTATTTCCACTTGACCATTGAAGCGTCCGTGGGTCGTATCATATTTAAATAAATGAACTAAGGTTTCAACATCTGCAACATCATTGATTGCAACAATTTCAAAATGAAAATCTTTAGGATTTTCAAACCAAGCTCGAAGTACATTGCGCCCGATTCGACCAAATCCATTAATTGCCACTCGTTGCATCGTTATTCCTTCAGATAGAAACCCGCATTTGCTATATGTTAATAGATTTAAAGCCTTCTAAGATATAGAAAGATCATAAACTCAGTTATTTTAGTGATATTTTTTCATTAAATTACTAGGGTCTGTTGACATTTCATAACTGAATTGCGTTGTTGGCTAAAATTGAGCAGGCAAGGCACGAAATGCAGAGAATGGCGAGACCATTTTCAAATTTCGTAACGATGCCTGAGATCATTTTAGCTACAACCCTGTGGGATGAGAGTATTTTTTGATGCTATTTCGTTGTAGCTTGATCATTTAGATCACTAAATTTCTCAATCTACGCCTCATATCATCTAAAAAATCTTGCGGAGTATACTCCTCACGTCGCAACCAATTTGAAATGTCAACAGACCCAATTTGTTAGTTACTTTATAAAAGTTATCTTGATCTTCATTTAACAACCGACTTCTTTTTCAATAACGAAATTCGATCCTTGCCTACTGCTTAACATTAGTTTCTCAATATTACTTTCCCCCATCTAAAAACATTTCAGACGGTAAATGTTGTTAATTTGCTCTAAATTTTATCTCGAAAGCCCAATTATTTCGAAATCTAATTTATTCCAGCTAAAATCATTGGTGGATCAAGCTTTTTCCGTTATAATTTGGCGTTTTTAAAAAATTAAGCCCGTACCCAATCGTTGATTGTATGAAAATCAAATATGGTACATTTGCCAAATTCAAAAATTATGGAGTGACTTGGTTGTGAGTACTCGTTTTATGACATCCGCTGAAATTCGCGAAGCTTTTCTAAGCTACTTTGAATCGCAAGGACATACTCGTGTCGCGTCAAGTTCTCTAGTTCCCGCCAATGACCCTACATTATTATTTACCAATGCGGGTATGAATCAGTTTAAAGACTGTTTCTTGGGTCTTGAAAAACGTGACTATACACGTGCTACAACTTCTCAAAAATGTGTCCGTGCTGGCGGTAAACACAACGACTTAGACAACGTCGGTTATACAGCTCGTCACCACACTTTCTTTGAAATGTTAGGTAACTTCTCTTTCGGTGATTATTTCAAACGTGATGCGCTGCATTTTGCATGGGATTTTTTAACTGGTGAGAAATGGTTAAATCTTCCTAAAGATAAATTGTATGCTACTGTTTATCATACTGATGATGAAGCTTATGACATTTGGAATAAAGAAATCGGTTTAACACCTGACCGTATTATCCGTATTGGTGATAATAAAGGTGAAAAATACGCTTCAGACAACTTCTGGGCAATGGGTGACACTGGTCCTTGTGGTCCTTGTTCTGAGATTTTCTTTGACCATGGTGATCACATCTGGGGTGGTTTACCAGGCACGCCTGAAGAAGATGGCGACCGTTTCATTGAAATCTGGAACAACGTATTTATGCAATTCAACCGTACTGCGGACGGTGTATTGCATCCTCTTCCAGCGCCTTCTGTTGATACAGGTATGGGCTTGGAACGTATTTCTGCTGTATTGCAACATGTCAATTCAAATTATGAAATCGATTTGTTCCAACATTTACTTAAAGCAGCGAGCGAAATTATCGGTGTAGATACTACTGCACTTGAAGCAACTGCAAATGAAACAGGCAAACCAGTAGATTACCCTGCTTCACTTAAAGTTGTTGCTGACCATGCACGTTCTTGCTGTTTCTTGATTGCTGACGGTGTAAACCCTTCAAATGAAGGTCGTGGTTATGTTCTACGTCGTATCATTCGTCGTGCGGTTCGTCATGGTAATAAAATGGGCGCAACTGGAACATTCTTCTACAAAATGTTGCAACCTTTGATCGAAGTGATGGGTGAAGCTTATCCTGAGCTTGCTGAACGCCGTGCTGTTATCGAAGCATCGTTGATCCGTGAAGAAGAATTATTTGCAAAAACATTAGAGCAAGGTTTG
Organism: Acinetobacter gerneri DSM 14967 = CIP 107464 = MTCC 9824; assembly: GCF_000368565.1. Taxonomy (GTDB): domain Bacteria; phylum Pseudomonadota; class Gammaproteobacteria; order Pseudomonadales; family Moraxellaceae; genus Acinetobacter; species Acinetobacter gerneri. Next base: position 262,419 of record NZ_KB849542.1, read on the forward strand.
AAATTGCTTGAAGGTGAGCTTGCAAACTTAAAAGGCAAAATCATTCCGGGTGAAACAGTATTTAAACTTTATGATACTTATGGTTTCCCTACAGATTTAACTGCTGACATTGCCCGTGAACGTGATCTCGAAATCGACGAAGCTGGTTTTGAAGTTGAAATGGCGGCACAACGTCAACGTGCGCGTGATGCAGGTAAATTTGCAGTCGACTATAACAGTATCGTAAAAGTTGAAGGTGAAACTCAATTTGATGGCTATGACGCAACCAATGGTCAAGGTCAAATTCTCGCAATCTATAAAGATGGCGAGCAAGTTGAAGAAGTAAATGAAGGTGATGAAGCACTGATCGTCTTGAACCAAACACCTTTCTATGCAGAAAGTGGTGGTCAAATCGGTGATACCGGTATTTTCAAAAACGAAACAGGCATTTTTGAAGTTCAAGATACTAAAAAATCTGGTGGTGCATTTGTCCATCAAGGTATCGTGACTATGGGTAGCTTAAAAGCTACACAAAATGTTGAAGCGATCGTAAAAGCAGATATTCGTGAAGCGACTTCTCGTAACCACTCAGCGACTCACCTTTTACATGCCGCTTTACGTCAAGTTTTAGGCGAACATGTTCAACAAAAAGGCTCTCTAGTTGCAAGTGATGTTTTACGTTTTGACTTTGCAAATGACCAACCTGTAACGTTTGAACAACTTCAACAAGTTGAACGTATCGTCAATGCTGAAATTATTGCCAATACAGCCGTTGAAACTGAACTTTTAGAAATCGAAGCAGCCAAAGAAAAAGGCGCGATGATGCTGTTTGGTGAAAAATACGGTGATGAAGTACGTGTACTTTCTATGGGTTCAATCAAAGATGAGAAAAACTTCTCGATCGAACTTTGTGGTGGTATCCATGTAAAACGCACTGGTGATATTGGTTTATTTAAAATCACTTCTGAAGGTGGTGTTGCTGCTGGTGTACGTCGTATCGAAGCCGTTACAGGGACTAAGGCGGTAGAAGCAGTCCAAAAAGCAGATAGTGAAATTAATCATATCAATGCTTTACTCAAAGCTCAAAAAGATCAAACTGTTGAAAAAGTTGAAGCGACTGTAGAACATGCTCATCAGCTTCAAAAACAAATTGAACAATTGAATCAGAAACTTGCAAACTTCTTAGCTTCAGATTTAATCAATCAAGCTCAAGAGATTGCATCTCGTAAAACACTTATTGCGACAGTTAAAGGTCAAGATGCGAAATCTCTTCGTCATCTTCATGACAGTGTCAAATCAAAATTAGACAATGCTGTAATTGTCCTTATTGGTGTTGATGCAGACAAAGTGAGCTTAATCGCTTCTGTTGCAAAAGAATTTACGGGCAATATTAAAGCTGGGGACATCATTAAACACCTTGCAACTGAGCTTGGTGGTAAAGGTGGTGGTAAACCAGATTTAGCACAAGGTGGCGCGCCACTAAACGAGAAGTTTGATCAAGTGATTGCAGCTTTACCTGCTTGGCTTGAATCAAAATAATACTTCACTTTTGTGTAAAGACCCTGATTTTGCTACTCAGGGTCATGGCTTAAATGGAACAACTATGGCATTAATCGTACAGAAATATGGCGGTACCTCTATGGGTACTCCCGAGCGCATTTTAAATGTTGCTCGTCGTGTAAAGCGTTGGCATGATCACGGTCACAAGGTGGTTGTGGTCGTATCAGCAATGAGTGGTGAAACCAACCGCTTATTGGCTTTAGCGAAAGCCATTACCGAGACCCCTGACCCACGTGAGTTGGACCAAATGGTTTCAACAGGCGAACAGGTAACGATTTCTATGTTAGCGATGGCGTTGAACTCAATTGGAGTAAATGCTCAATCACTAACAGGTCGCCAAGTTGGTATTAAAACTGACAGTTCATTTACCAAAGCACGTATCGAAGCGATTGACACAGATGTCATGAGTTCTTTGCTTGATGCTGGAAATGTTATTGTTGTTGCAGGTTTCCAAGGTGTAGACGAAAACGGCAATACCACTACTTTAGGTCGTGGCGGTTCAGATACTACAGGTGTTGCCCTAGCAGCAGCATTAAAAGCTGATGAGTGCCAAATTTACACAGACGTTGATGGTGTATATACCACTGACCCACGTGTAGCACCAAAGGCGAAAAAAGTAGATCGCATTTCATTTGAAGAAATGCTTGAAATGGCATCCCTTGGTTCAAAAGTATTGCAAATCCGTTCTGTGGAATTTGCAGGAAAATACCAAGTGCCTTTACGCGTATTATCAAGTTTTGATAATGACAATGATGGCGCATTCGACGAAGACTTCAAAAAGAATGTCGGAACACTAATCACTACTGAAGCGGAAGACAACATGGAAAATCCTATCATCTCAGGTATCGCGTTCAATCGTGACGAAGCTAAATTAACTATTTTAGGTGTGCCTGATGAACCAGGTATTGCTTCTAAAATCTTATCGCCTATCGGTGATGCCAACGTCGAAGTGGATATGATTATCCAAAACGTCGAAGAAGATGGCACAACTGATTTTACTTTTACAGTAAACCGTAGTGAACTTAAAAAAGCGAAATCAATTTTAGAACAAACTGCACAAAATATCGGTGCACGTGAAGTTGCTACTCGTGATGACATCGTAAAAGTGTCAATCGTAGGTGTAGGTATGCGCTCTCATGCGGGTGTTGCGAGCAAAATGTTTAGCGCGCTTGCTGATGAAGGCATCAACATTTTGATGATTTCGACTTCTGAGATCAAAATCTCAGTCATTATCGAAGAAAATTATTTAGAACTTGCTGTTCGTTCGCTCCATACAGCGTTCGGTTTAGACCGTGAACATGGCGAATCTAGCGTACGTGCATAATATTTGATCAAATATTAAATTTATGTAGCAGTAAATAGCAAGAAAATCACAGAGCCGCTATAGTCTTTTCTATAGTGGCTCTGTTATATTAAGGCTTAGCTTTATACAGAAAATTACGATAGTCTTGCCAAAAATGGTTATTCTGTCACAGATTTCTGTTCTAATTGTCATAGTATTTTTTAGGTTGTGCTTTTAATTTGACAATTGTTGCAGGTTTAGCATTTTAGCAAGGAGATAAACATGCTGATTCTGACCCGTCGTGTCGGAGAAACATTAATGATTGGGGATCAAGTCAGTGTTACTGTACTTGGTGTCAAAGGCAATCAAGTTCGTATTGGTGTCAATGCTCCAAAAGAAGTATCTGTTCATCGTGAAGAAATTTACCAACGTATTCAACATGAACGTGCGATGCATGAACATCTTCAACACTTAGACCAAGATTATCAACCTTCTTTCGAGGAAGATAATTTTTCTCAAAATAATAACTACAATCGCTAAGCGTTTGTTGTTATTACTGGAGAATAAAGCGGCTCATAGGGCCGCTTTAAACATTTTTACAATGTGATTTTTATTTTTGTTGCTCTAAAGCACGTCTAACGGGTGCATAAGAACGACGATGTTCATCAATCACACCATGCGCTTCAATCGCTTCAAAATGTGCTTTGGTTGGATATCCTTTGTGTTTGGCAAAGCCATATTGTGGATATTTTTTATCAAGCTCGACCATTTCGCGATCTCGTGTTACTTTTGCCAAAATACTTGCTGCACTGATTTCAGCATGTGTTGCATCTCCACCTACAATCGCCTCACAGGCAATTTCTATCCCCTTTGGAATCTGATTACCATCTACGATTACTTTTTCAGGTTGGGGCTTTAAACCATCTACAGCGCGTTTCATGGCTAAAAAAGTCGCTTGTAAAATATTCAGTTGATCAATTTCAGTATGTGATGCTTCTGCAATCGACCATGCCAATGCTTTTTCTTGAATTTCTATAAATAGTTTTTCGCGTTTTTTTTCGGTTAATTTTTTGGAATCGTTCAATCCTTCAATTGGATTATTTGGATCTAAAATTACAGCAGCAGCAACCACAGTACCCACCAATGGTCCACGACCCGCTTCATCTACACCCGCAATTAACATACATTTACCCTAAAAAAATGGCTGAACAAAGTCAGCCATTTTATGCTTAAACGCATTATAGTGCATGCGTTTATCATAAATAATTTAGAGAATAAATTATTGAATCGCTTGTGTTACACACTGATTAATCGTTTTAGTAACAGCATTGGTGACAATCGTAGTACGTGCTTGTGGATCTAATGCAGCAGTTGCCAAATCTACAGCGCTGATGTTTTCAGGCGCTTTGTCGCTTACACAACCACAAATATTTGATTGAACTTCTTGTTTTTGATCAGCAGTCATCAATTTTGTTGCAGTTTGCCAAGCAGGAAGATTGTTTAATTCTGTTGTACATTTTGCATTAATTGCAATTTTTAACGCGGCCCCACCCAATTGCTGTGCTGTTGTAGCTTGTGTACCATTTGTACCAGCAGCACCTGTTCCGTCCATTGTTGCACAAGCAGTTAAAGATAAAGCCAAAGGTAACAATACCGCGAATATTTTTTTCATTACTCAATCCAATTGGAATTTAAATTCGCGGCTATTCTGCCAAATATCTCACACAATTAATATTAATGATGAAGATATTTGATGTAATCATATTGTATCTGCACAAATTAAATACTTTTTGATTTTCGTAAAACTCTCAATTGTGTATCAGTGTTGCAAATTTGGCATGATACCGTTGCAAAATCATACTTAATGTGTACTGCATTTTTGATTAATATGTCACAACCTCCAGATTATTTTGAGCATAAAATGCAGTCAAACTCTCAATACTATACAAAAACCGCTCAAGTGATCCATTGGATCATGGCAATTATCTTTATTACTGCTTGGCTGATTGGATTTTATAGCGGTAATTTTTTAAGTTATGAAAATGATGGTTCTTTTAAAGGAGATGTCATTACTTTACATAAAAATATTGCAACGACGATTATTTTCTTAGTCGTTATTCGTATATTTTGGCGTTATACCCACCCAGTTCCAGCCCTGCCAGAGTCTATGTCACCGATGATGAAAACCATGGCTCATCTTGGTCATTTGGTACTGTATTTATTACTTTTGGCTTTACCAATTACGGGTTGTTTGTTTAGTTGGAGTGCTGGTCACCCTGCTCCTGTTTTATATTTATTTAATATTCCTCAGCTTATAGGGGAAAACCCTCAAATCATGAGCATCGTTAAACCTATGCATATCTATCTTTCTTGGTTCGCAGGTTTTGTTGTTGCAGGTCATATTCTCATGGCGTTAAAACATCATTTCATTGACAAAGATAATGTTTTACGCAGTATGCTTAGACAAAAATAATCTAAGATTCAAATTTTCTAAGAAAAAATACACTCAGCCTATTTCTTTGGAATAGGCTTTTTTGATTGTTTTATTTTCATCAAATCGGATCATCTTGGCTAAAAATTAAAATTCTCATTTTCATAAAAAAAAGCATCTACCTCCGTGAAGATAGATGCTTGATTCATTTAAATTATTTACTTAGGTGCTAATCATTGACTTAAGCGCAATCATTTACTTAAGCAATAGTAATCTGATGATTTGCCAACAATGTTGCCAAGTCAGTTTGAATATTATTCATCACAAGCAAGTCTGTATACTCACCTGCACCATTTCGATCAATCTGCACATGGGTATTGGTGCCATCAAAATAAACATTGAGATACTTCGAAATATTATCACCTGCGTTGATCGTCGCTACACCGTTGATATATTTTGCTGAATAACCATCTGTACCAGAAGCGGTATAGCCATTTAACAAACCTTGAATATCTATACGGTCAGCATCAGGTGCCGTTTCAAATGTTCCGACAAAGAAGCCATTAACTGTATCGACACCATTACCACCTGTAGCATCCGTCACATTGATCAGCTTATAAATCAGTGTATCGTGACCACCATGGTTTATTAAATTGAAAATGTCATTTCCACCACGACCTTCAAAATAATTATCAGCGGCATTATTGGTGAAGACATCATTGCTCGAAGTCCCCGCGATGCCTTCGATATTGATAAACTTCGCAAAGTTATAGCCCGTGATTTGATAACCTGTTTTGCTCAAATCAATCGTGATACCAGAAGTTGAATTGCGGTAATCAACGATATCTATACCACCAGTCGCACTCCAAACACCAAATCCTGAAACTTTACTCCAGCCACCACTACCGTTATAAACATAAGTTCCCGTGTCTGCGATAAATGTGTCGTTATAACCCGTTCCTGTCAATGTACCTGAATGGATTCCTGTCGCAGCAACAGCAGTCAATGCATAACTTTCAGTACCATCACCTGCGACCAATCCAGTCCAAGTCACATTATTTGACACACCCTTGTTCATTTTCACAATCGTTGCCGAATAAGTCTCATTTGGATCAAGGCCATAAAAGTTCACAATCGCAGATGCATCGTTAGAGCCAATCCCAGATTGAGGATTGATGATTTGCGAGGCAACCAATCGACCTTTTGAATCATAAAGTTGCACTGTATTGCCGTAGTAGACATTGATCCCTTCACTATCCACAATACGTAAATGCATTGCTGTACCTTTGGCAATAGCTTGTTCATTGTGAATCAGCGCAATGCTGCCATTTGCCTGAGATACCATGAGATCCACTGCACCATCCCAGTCATAGTCTAGAGCTGCAATACCTGTGACATTGACCAATCCAGATCTGAGTAAGCCTGTGTTCCAGTTTGTACCAGAGTTAAGATTGGTAAATAAGGTCGCCGTTTGTGCGGTGCCATAGGTTGTGAACTTGACTAGATCCATCATACCGTCATGGTTCCAATCGAGCGCTACAGATAGATATCCTGCTGATGCCGTACTGCCTACAGTACTTATCGTCGATGAAAGTTTTCCAGCATTGTTATAATAAATCCCACCAATAGTGTTGTTATAACCTGTGGATAAATATAAATCCATATAACCATCACCATTAAAATCAGCCCAAGTCAGCGATGCCGAATCTGTTGTGGATTCATGTGTAGCATTAGCAAATACATTCGCAATACTTTGCCCCACACTTAATGATGTGCCATTATTATTAATCACAGTTAAGCCATAAGCTCCAGCTTGTGTAGCATGCTGGGCAATGTCAATGGTACCGTCGTTGTTGATATCAACACCTGATATCTCACGACCTGAATTATAATTCGCCATACCTGCACGACCACCTGTACCATCTGGAGCGAGTACACCATTGGTATTGGCAATAAATGTCATTGAATCATGACCACCATCACCATAAGCAAGGTCTAGATAGCCATCACCCGTTTTGTCGTATACAACTACTCCACCATAATAAATCGTAGTCCCCATATTCAATTGAGATAAGGCGTAACCACTTCCCGTATTGGTATAAAATGATTGAGTTGAGTTACTATAACTCGTATCTGTGCTTGCAATACTAAGCAACCCAGAACGGTTAAAATCTAAACCTGCAACGCTCACAGTCGTACCATGTGAAGTCGTAAGAGTCGCATAATGGGTATAGTTTGAAATACTTGTGCTGTTATAAACCTGATGATTTGCAACGATTGTCCATAGGCCATCAGTATTTAAAGCATAGCTAATGGTATTGTTGGTAGATGATCCTGGATTTGCAGTAGTTGCCCAACTTGATGTTGTCGGTGCAACATCTGCTGTAGTTTGTATAATCAATGGTGCATTTGCCAATGATGAAACAACACTACCATCATCAGTTTTAACCACTTGAGCAGTCACAGTATAAGTTTTTGCAGTTAAAATATTTGCATCTGGAATTTGCACATACCATTTATGATTTGCCAAATCTAAAACAACAGCCCCTGTAAGCGAACTATAGGTAACCCCATTCACAATGACATTGAGATGCTCAGTCGCTGTCAACATATCAAAGTTGATCGTACCAGTGAGCAACGGTGTCGTATCTGCTGTAGTTTGTCCTTGTATTCCTACATTTAGAGCTACAGTTAAATTCACTGAAGCTTTTGATGCCGTATTACCTGTTGTATCGGCCACAACGGCTGTAAAAGTATAATTAACCCCATTTTTGAGCAAATCAGTGACGTCAAATGTCCATTCTGTACCTGAAACCTTTGCAAAGCCTAATAATGTTGTTCCATTATAAATCAGCACTTTTTCATCGACAAAAAGCGTATCACTAAGCTTACCGCTCAGTTGAATTTGACGATCATCCGTTACAGTTCCTGTACCTGTAAAATCACCTTGTACTGCCCCAACATCATCATGAAAGGCAATAGTCGTCGTTGTCGTTGGTGAAACGGTATCGACGATCAGCGTAAACGGATCAGATGGTGTACCTGAAATACCTGTGTCGCTTTCAATCACGGCTGTAAAGGTGTAAGTAGCGTCAGCAAGATTGGATAATGCACAGCTCCAATTTTTACCATCTATAGTCGCTGTACCCATCAATGTCGTACCAGCATAGATGCGTAATACTTGTCCATTTTCAAGTAAAGCAGACAAGGTTCCATTGAGAACTGGTGATGTATCATCCGTCGAAGTACCAGACAAGAAATCTCCAACAAAGGCACCAACATTGTCCGTATAGCTGTCAATCGTTGCATACACTTCAGACACAGTCACAACATTGACCAATGTAGGCTCACTCACATTGCCAGCTACATCTGTCGCAGTAACACTCAGCATATCTCCTTCAGAGAGACCCGGCATTGTGACGCTCCATTTGCCAGTACTATCTGTAATCGTGGTGACTGTATTCCCGTGAATGTCTTTTACTGTCACTACAGAATCTGGCTCAGCACGACCAGCCAATTCAGCAACACTATTGTTCTTAATAATTGGGGCAGTTGGTGCAACAGTATCCGCTACACCTGTTAATTTGACACTGCTTTCGTTACCAGCCGCATCCATTGCTGTCACTGCTCCACTTGTACCGTCGGCAAGAGGATTCGGTTTAAATGACCATAGACCATTTTCATCTGCTGTCGTGGTCAAGGTATGACCATTACCCAAGTCAAGGGTGATCAGCGTATTAGCTTCACTTGTACCTGACAAGCTTGCTGCATTGTTCAGATCAACAACTGGCACTAAAGGTGCAACTGTATCCGCTTTCTCTGTAATGGTTTCAGCTCCAATATTACCTGCGGCATCAGTTGCCGTAAGCGTAGCAGTTTCATCATTTTCAATCGGGTTTGGTGCAAATGACCATTTGCCTTGACTATCAGCTGTCGTGGTCAAGGTATTGCCATGACCCAAATCCAGCGTGATCACTGCATTGGCTTCACTTGTTCCGACCAATCCTGCTGCATTGTTTAGATCAACACTTGGTGCCAAAGGTGCAACCGTATCCGCTTTATCTGTGGTAATCGATAGACCAATGTTTCCTGCCACATCTGTTGCTGTCAGTGTTGCGGTTTCACCATCAGCAATTGGGTTGGGTACAAATGACCATTTGCCTTGACTATTGGCTGTCGTAGTCAAGGTAGTGCCATTGCCCAAATCAAGGGTGATCACAGCATTGGCTTCGCTCGTACCTGACAAACTTACTGCATTATTTTGTTCAACACTTGGCGCGAGTGGCGCAACCGTATCTGCTTTATCAGTGGTAACCGATGGACCAATGTTGCCTGCCGTATCGGTTGCAGTCAGCTTGCCTGTTTCACCATA
>NZ_KB849542.1:272537-273940 GCF_000368565.1 Acinetobacter gerneri DSM 14967 = CIP 107464 = MTCC 9824
AAGGTATTGCCATGACCTAGATCAAGGGTGATTACGGCATTGGCTTCGCTCGTACCTGACAAACTTGCTGCATTGTTTTGTTCAACACTTGGAGCTAAAGGTGCAACCGTGTCTGCTTTAGCTGTGGTCGTTTCAGCTCCAATATTACCTGCGGCATCGGTTGCCATCAGCGTTGCGGTTTCACCATCCGCAATTGGGTTGGGTACGAATGACCATTTGCCTTGACTGTTTGCTGTCGTAGTCAAAGTATTGCCATTACCCAAGTCAAGCGTGATCAGCGTATTAGCTTCACTCGTACCTGACAAGTTTGCTGCATTGTTTTGTTCAACACTTGGTGCGAGTGGCGCAACTGTATCCGCTTTATCCGTGATGGTTTCAGCTCCAATATTGCCTGCGGCATCGGTTACTGTCAGCTTACCAGTTTCACCATTAGCAATTGGGTTTGGTGCAAATGACCATTTGCCTTGACTATCAGCTGCCGTAGTCAAAGTATTGCCATTGCCCAAATCAAGCGCGATCACTGCATTGGCTTCACTTGTTCCGCTTAACCCCGAAGCATTATTTTGCTCAACACTTGGTACGAGTGGCGCAATCGTATCTGCTTTATCTGTGGTAATCGATGCACCAACATTACCTGCGGCATCGGTTGCCGTCAGCTTGCCTGTTTCACCATCCGCAATTGGATTTGGTGCAAATGACCATTTGCCTTGACTGTTTGCTGTCGTAGTTAAAGTATTGCCATGACCTAGATCAAGCGTGATCACTGCATTGGCTTCACTTGTACCTGATAAGCTTGCTGCATTGTTTTGTTCAACACTTGGCGCGAGTGGTGCAACTGTATCTGTTTTATCTGTCGTGGTTTCAGCTCCAACATTGCCTGCGACATCGGTTGCAGTCAGCTTGCCTGTTTCACCATCTGCAATCGGATTGGGTGCAAATGACCATTTGCCTTGACTGTTGGCTGTCGTGGTCAGCGTGTTGCCATTGCCCAAATCAAGCGTGATCACCGCATTAGCTTCACTGCTACCACTTAATCCCGAAGCATTATTTTGCTCAACACTTGGTGCGAGAGGCGCAATCGTATCCGCTTTATCTGTCGTAATCGATGGACCAATGTTGCCTGCAGCATCGGTTGCCGTAAGCGTAGCAGTTTCACCATCGGCAATCGGATTTGGTGCAAATAACCATTTGCCTTGACTATTCGCTGTCGTGGTCAAGGTATTGCCATTGCCCAAATCAAGCGTGATCAATGCATTGGCTTCGCTCGTACCTGACAAGTTTGCTGCATTGTTTTGTTCAACACTCGGTGCGAGTGGCGCAACCGTATCTGCTTTATCAGTGGTAACCGATGGACCAATGTTGCCTGCCGTATCGGTTGCAGTCAGCTTGCCTGTTTCACCATA
>NZ_KB849542.1:274580-484769 GCF_000368565.1 Acinetobacter gerneri DSM 14967 = CIP 107464 = MTCC 9824
CTGTAGCAGTAAGTGTTGCGGTTTCACCATCGGCAATCGGATTTGGTTCAAATGACCATTTGCCTTGACTATTGGCTGTCGTGGTCAAAGTATTGCCATGACCTAGATCAAGCGTGATCAGCGCATTGGCTTCGCTCGTACCTAACAAACTTGCTGCATTATTTTGCTCAACACTTGGTGCGAGTGGTGCAACCGTATCGGCCTTATCAGTCGTAATCGATGAACCAACATTGCCTGCGGCATCGGTTACCGTCAGCTTACCTGTTTCACCATCTGCAATCGGGTTTGGGGCGAATGACCATTTGCCTTGACTGTTGGCTGTTGTGGTCAAAGTATTGCCATTGCCCAAATCAAGCGTGATCAATGCATTGGCTTCGCTGCTACCACTTAATCCTGAAGCATTATTTGTAGTAATTTTTGGTTCAATTGGTGCTGTTACATCAATCGTAATGACTACTTTATCACTTGGCGAGCTTACATTTCCTTGTTGATTAACAATAATATAGCTAATCTCATGCGTACCCTCAGCAAGTGGAATTTTAGGTGTTAAGGTATTCGAAGCTTTATCATAAATCGCGTCGACTTTCACACCATCGACATAGAGTAAAGCAGTTTGACCATTTGCTAAATTTTGAATCACAAAACTCGGCGTATCATCATTTGAAATCTTATCGATACTCAAATATATTATTCCACCACTAATATCATTAATATATTTTATTGGTGCAACTGGCTGAGCAATCGTATTATCTTCTGTGGAAGTCTCATGTTTTGAATTAGAGCTGCTTAGACCCGCAATCAAACCGCCTGCTGCCAATACGCCACCTGCAAATAACCATGGTGTACCAATCAAAAAGCCTGCATCATGCTCATAAAGCAGTGGTTCTAGCTCATCTATTGATTGATAATATATTGATTTATCAATGATTTGAGTATCTTCTAAGTGTTGAATCCATGATAACTTAGCTTCATCATCCTTAAATACAAGACTATTATCTGCCGTATTATTCTCATTGTAGAAATCACTTATTTTTAAGATTTCTCCATTTTTAAAATGGATAATTAAATCATTACCTTGTCTTTCGATTTTTTGTACATCTTCTAAATTTGCATCTATAAGCACAACTGAATTTTCTTTGACTATAATATTATCATCTAATTTTGACTCAATTACATTGTGATTTTGCTTAGAGATCACGTTAATGTATTTCATATATACCCCCTAAAATATATTAAAATTCCAATGATTCATTTTATAATTTTAATACGTATTATTTTTAATATTTTTTTAAAAGCATTAATCAATATAAATCAATATATTAATAAGTTAACTATATAAATTTAAGATTTTTTTTAGCATTATATGAAAATAAATATTGCTTATACATTGTTTTTAATAATTAAAATATACAAATGTATATCTAAAAAATAACTAATTACGAAATAAAATTAAGCATTTAAAACATTTGAGCAAAAAACCGCTAACACACTATATTTATTTACGATTATTCATTACCAAAGCCCAATAAATTTAAAATATAACCACAACTACACCCTTTGTCCTTATAGTTTGAATTATTTCATATTGTAAAAAATCCATAATAGTTTTAAAAAATCAAAATTAAAACCATCAAATCTTAGCAACTATTATTTAAATATATTAATCACACAATTTTTCAATATTAGTAAAATTCAATAAACCATAAATCATAAACCAAATTCATGATAACTTTATGTCATAAGAAAAATAAACAATTAAATCCAATATAAAGACCCTCTATAATCAATATAAAAGAAAATAAACGGCCACTTAGTTAAAATAATAAATATCTAAAAAATTGACTTTCCTTATTATAATTTTGATAAAAAATTTCAAATACTCAAAAGCATTATTTTCAATAATTCACATCACTTTTTCTTAGGTTTACAAACAGCAAATCATTTATCTTTAATCAAAAAACTTAAATCAAAATTAAAATGTGCACGTAGATGCAAAAAGCTATAATTCATTGCTTTATTTAACAAAAAAATGCTTTTCAAAGCTTTGTCACATATTTAAATTATGCTTAGGTGCTAATGCCTTATCAAAATAAGATGACGAATATGAAGAAAATCACAACGGTAATCGCTGCAAGTGTTTTAGCGATGATCAGCGCAACAACTTTTGCGTGTCCTAAAGGTACAACTTTAACAGGCGGTGTTGGTCCTCATCATCAAGGTGGTAAATGTGTCACATCTACTGGGGCACCTGCTGCGAAAGCTGTAAAAAAAGATGCAAATAAAGCACAAGCTACTGCAGTAAAAGCGAAAGATGATAGTCAAAAAGCTAAAGATAGTGCAGCTAAAGCAAATACTGCTGCTGTTCAAGCGAATGATAAAGCGGCTAAAGCAAAAGCTGCTGCGGATGCAAAAGCAAAAGCCGCTGCTGCTTCTGAAGCGAAAGCAAAAGCGAAGGCTGACACAAAACCTGCAGAAAAAGCCGCTAAAACAGCGACCAAAACTCAGTAATTATTTTCTAATAAAAAAGCGAGCAAATGCTCGCTTTTTTTTGTCATATAAATCATTTAAAAAATATTATTATTGGCTTTAGTATTACCCAAACTTGGGTTATCTATAGCATCTTTACACAAGGCTTTATCGCGCTCATATTCTTTTTGTTTTTCAAGCAAATCGCCATCTTTCTTTTCCAAAGTGGCGCGCGCCCAATTATCCAAACTGGTTAAAGCTTTACGACATAGTGCGTATTTGCCTTCTGTTACTGAGTCCGTCATTTTGACATTGATCCGCCAGTCTGTACTCAACTTTCTGATTGGTTTTCTGACCTTTTCTTCGATGAGATTCAACTGTTTACGATAAACATAAGGATCTACATTGTTCATCATTTTCCATGCTTCATGCGCATAGCTTGTTGCATCATTGGTCAATTTAGGTGCTGCTTTGATTTCAACTTTATTCTTTTGATCTGTCGTTTGATCATTAGAATTTCCACATGCCTGTAATCCAAATAAACTTGCGAACACTGTTATCAGTAACAATGATCGTGGTTTTATCGTAGACATACTTGCTTACCCAAATAAACTAATTCATTCCTATGCTAGTAAATTCGGGTACAATACACAATCTTGTTTTTCAATTCTTCTCTCGCAAGGTATTTTGTGTCTGAACTTAAAACAGATCAAATCCAGCCTGCTGGCTTTTGGCAAGGCGCAAAAGATAGTCAAGCCATTATCTTTACTTATCTTCCTGTATCATTTGCTTTTGGTGTTTCGGCAACCCAATTTGGTTTTAGTGCTTGGGAAGCATTATTTTTATCTTGCACCATGTATGCAGGCGCGAGTCAATTTTTAGTCGTTGCCCTGTTAGGCAGTGGTACGTCGATCTGGATGACGGCTTTAACTGTAATTGCGTTGGATATACGCCATGTGCTTTATGGTCCCGCCTTACAAAACCTCATTCAAGATAAGCTTAATCTAAAAAAAACGGCAGTCTGGGCTTGGGGGCTTACAGATGAAGTCTTTGCCAGTGGCATGATTAAATTGTCACAACGTCGTCAAGAATGGTCTGAATCTTGGATGCTCGGTTTAAGTCTTTTTAGTTGGCTGTCGTGGGCATTGGGATCATTCTTAGGTGGCTTATTTTCAAATCAAGTCAGCCATTTACCCCAATTTTTGCAAGCCGCACTCGACTTTTTACTTCCTGCTTTATTTTTAAGTTTCTTACTCGCAGCCTTTGAAAAGAAACACACTTTGGTGGTTGGTGTGTCGATCATTACAGCGATCTTAGCTTGTTATTTTATCAATATGTCTGCTGCAATTTTTATTGGTATTTTTGCTGGAATAATCGCAGGATTATTCAAATATTATATTTTAAAACAACATGATGATCATCCCGTAGATCCATCAGGAGCATCACATGAATCTTGAAATAATTTTAGTCGGTATCGTGGTGGGAATCGCAAACTTTGCTTCGCGTTTTGGTCCTTTATTTTTTATTCAAAAAAATCATCAAAATAAACAACAGCGTGGCGCAGTTTGGCTAAAAATTGCCTTAGGTAGTATTGGCATTGCTGCGATCAGTTCGATGCTTGTCGTTGCAACGCTTCCCCCTTTAATCGAAACACCCAATAAAAGCTTTGCCATGTTAGTCGGTTTTATTGTACTCACGGGTTTGTATTTCAAATTTAAGAAAATCGTACCTGCAACTTTAACTGCCGCCTTAGCTTATGGACTGGTCTATACCTACCTTCCCAACGCATTTTAAGGCTAAAATTTTTAAAATATAACGCACTTAAAGCTCCTAAAAATGAGCTATAAGGGCATATGGGATTGGTTTTTTTAAATCTAATCTCTCGCAAATGATATTTATCCTGATGAAAATATTATTTGCGATCAAGTTTGATTTTTATCAATCTAATTTTGTTAGTTATATCTATGAAAAATGCGCTTCGTCTCGTTTATTTTTACTTTTAATTATAATAACTTAGTTTGCATATTTTCTATCAGAGTCAAATTTCCGATCATAATCGTCAGCTTTGTTCGACAAAAACGATTAGTTTATGTAAATCAAGGCTTAACACTGGCTTAAGTTCTGCTATGCTTAAAGTCCCATTTCCTAAGCATGGATGAATCGTATGAGCGTGACTATTGGTACTCCACTTCAGTCTTCTGCATTTAAAGTTTTACTTTTAGGCTCAGGAGAATTGGGCAAAGAAGTGGTGATTTCTCTACAACGTCTAGGAGTAGAAGTTCACGCCGCAGATCGTTACGATCATGCACCTGCGATGCAAGTTGCGCATTTTGCTTATACTTTAAATATGGCGGATCCTGCCGAATTAAAAGCTTTAATCGAAAAAATTAAACCAAATCTTATCGTGCCTGAGATTGAAGCGATTGCGACTCAGGTTTTAGTTGAAATTGAAGAAGAAAAAATCGCAACTGTTATTCCTTCAGCAAAAGCAGTCAATTTGACTATGAATCGTGAAGGTATTCGTCGTCTTGCAGCTGAAGAATTGGGTTTACCGACTTCTGCATATCGTTTTGCTGACTCTTTGGAAAGTTTCCGTGCTGCTTGTGATGACATTGGCTATCCAAACTTTGTCAAACCCGTCATGTCTTCTTCAGGTAAAGGTCAATCTCGTGTAAAAAGTTTTGCCGAAGTTGACGCAGCTTGGGAATATGCACAAACAGGTGGACGAGTAAACCAAGGCAAAGTCATCGTAGAATCACAAATCAATTTTGATTTTGAAATTACCCTTCTCACAGTTCGTGCTAAAAATCCTGAAACTGGCGTTGTAGAGACACATTTCTGTGATGCAATTGGTCATCGTCAAGATTCTGGTGATTATGTTGAAAGCTGGCAACCTCAGCCTATGACTGCTGTTGCTTTAGAAGAAGCTAAACGTATTGCAAATAAAGTCACTGTTGCTTTAGGAGGCTGTGGTATTTTTGGTGTTGAGCTTTTTGTAAAAGGTGACCAAGTGTGGTTTAGCGAAGTTTCACCACGCCCACATGATACAGGTCTAGTCACTTTAGCATCGCAGTTCCAAAGTGAATTTGAATTGCATGCCCGTGCGATCTTAGGTTTACCTGTAAATACTGCTCGCCATAGTATTGCAGCAAGTGCGGTAATCTATGCTGGAGTCGATTCGACAAACTTATCATTTTCTGGCTTAAATCTTGCTTTAGCAAACCCTGATACTGATTTACGTTTATTTGGCAAACCAGAAGGCTTTAAACGTCGTCGTATGGGCGTGGCTACAGCACGTGCAGAATCAACTGATAAAGCACGTGAACTTGCGAGTGAATCAGCTGCAAAAGTTAGTGTAAATTTAAATAATTAGTATATGGATTTCTGCTGAGCACTTAGCTGAATTGCAATACAATTCGGATAATTGATCGGCAGTTCCTGATAAAACTCGGACAATATTTATATGATCAATACCTCTCCTCTGTTGAATTACGTGAGTAGTCATCACGATATTCAGGCGATTAATCAATGGCGTACAGATGTCGAGCAACAGCTTCAGGAGGCTTTTGAACAGGGTCATCCGATTCGAGATATTGTCCGAGCGCGATCAAATTTCATTGATGAAGCTTTAATTTTCTTGTGGCATCATGTTGGTTTAGACAAAACCGATCTGGGTTTATTTGCTGTTGGTGGTTATGGCCGACGTGAAATGCTGCCCTATTCTGATGTCGATATCATGATTTTATCGGAAGAAGATTTAAGCGAAGAACAAGAAAAAATCGTCACTGAATTTATTTCCTCACTGTGGGATGTCGGCAATTTTAAACCGGGTGTCAGTGTCCGTACCATTCGCTGCTGTTTTGAACAAGCCACCAATGACTTAACCGTTGCAACAGCGCTAATTGAAGCACGATTAATTATTGGTAATCAACATCTTGCAAAATGGCCACGTCGTGTCGTTTCGCAAACTTGGACGGATAAAACCTTCTTTGATGCGAAAATGCAGGAACAAGCCAAACGTTATGCCCAACATAATAATACTGAAAGTAACTTAGAACCTGATATTAAAAATGCACCGGGCGGCATTCGAGATATTAACCAAATTGGTTGGATTGCTAAGCGTCATTTTAGAGTCAATCGTATTTATGATTTGGTTCATTTGGGTTTTATTTCCGAATTTGAACTACAAATCCTCGAACAGGCTGAAAACTTTCTTTGGGAAATCCGTCACCATTTACACCGTTTAGCCAAACGTGATGAAAACCGATTATTATTTGATTATCAACGTGAAATTGCTGCTAAATTTGGATATGTAAAAGAAGAAGGTAAACATATCAACTATCCAATTGAACAGTTCATGAAACGTTATTATCGGACTGCACAGCAGGTCAGTACCCTCAATGAAATGCTATTAGCGTATTTCAATGAGTCTGTTATTACGCCGCGTTTACCCAATTATGAACGTCAAATTGAAAACATTAACGATCATTTCAAATTGGTTGATGGCAAACTTGCCGTACAACATCATAAGATTTTTTCAGAAAAGCCAAGTGCAATTTTAGAAATTTTCTATTTGCTGGCGAATCGGCCTGATATTGAAGGAATACGTGCCCGCACCTTGCGTTTATTGATCTTGGCAGCAAAACGGATTGATCAACAATACCGTGATAATCCAGAGCATCAAGCCTTGTTTATGGCCATTATTCGCTCCCCGTATCGTTTATATGAAACCTTGTTGTCTATGAAACGCTATGGGGTATTGGGTGCTTATATTCCTGCCTTTGGTCAAATCATGGGCTTGATGCAATATGATCTGTTCCATATCTATACGGTTGATGCGCATACCCTTTTATTGATCCGCAATCTCAATCGTTTTAAAGAGCCTGAGTTTGCCAAAGATTATCCTGTCGTTAGTTCCGTTTTCCAGCGATTAGTACGTCGTGATATTGTTTATTTAGCTGCACTTTTCCACGATATCGCCAAAGGTCGTGGTGGTGATCACAGTGAACTCGGCGCTGTAGATGCAATAGATTTTTGCCGTGCGCATGGCTTTACCGAACGTGAATGTAATCTTGTGGCATGGTTGATTCAAAATCATTTATTTATGTCCATCACAGCTCAGAAAAAAGATATTTCCGATCCTGATGTGATCCAGAATTTTGCAGAAAAACTGGGTGATATGGAGCACTTAGATTATCTGTACACCCTGACTGTTGCAGATATTAATGCGACCAATCCAAAACTTTGGAATACTTGGCGTGCATCACTGATGCGTCAACTTTATACACATGCCCGTGATGTGATCCGTTCAGGCCTAGATCGCCCTGTCGATTATCAAATGTTAATCGAAGACACCAAATTTGCTGCGAGTGAACTTTTAGTCAATGATTTTTCACTCGATGAAGTTGAAAAAGTTTGGCAAGAACTGGGTGATGAATATTTCATTAAAGAATCTGCTGACGAGATTGCTTGGCATACCCGCGCCATTTTACAGCACGGCGACAATCCTGCACCAATCGTGCTCATGCGTGCGCACCGAAAAGCAGCACAAGATGCGGTTCAGATCTTTATCTACACCCAAGATAAACCCAATTTATTTGCCACGACCGTTGCTGTACTCGATCGTATGAATCTCGATGTACAAGATGCGCGGATTATTACGGCAACAAAAGCATTTAGTTTAGATACTTATGTAGTCTTGGATCGTTTTGGTACTCTACTCACAGATCCTGAGCGTGAAGAAACAGTGCAAGAGGCTCTGGTTAATGCGTTGAGTCATTCTGATAAATACCCAAGCTTGATGCAACGTCGTATTCCACGTCAATTGCGCCATTTTGATATTGAAACTACAGTAGATATCACATTAAATGAAGCCCTATTGCAAAATATGGTTGAAATCGCAACACTTGACCAACCGGGTTTGTTGGCACGTGTCGGTGGTTTATTTATGATGCAAGGACTTGATATTCACTCTGCCCGCATCGCAACCTTAGGTGAACGTGCTGAAGATATATTCTTTGTCACCAAAAAAGATGGTACACCGATGACTGATGAAGAAGCGTCTCTATTGGCAACCCAGCTTAAAGCCGCTTTGGATGAAGCATCAAATCAAGTGAACCAACATTAATTTATTGATCGGTAATTGTTTTATGAACTCTAGTTTGTCGTTATTACATCCTTATCCATTTGAAAAGTTAAATCAACTTTTTCAGGATGTTAAGCCAGCAGATCTACCTTTGATTCCATTGTCAATTGGGGAACCAAAGCACCCTGCACCTGAGTTTGTAAAACAAGCGATTATTGACAATTTAAATCATCTTTCAACTTATCCAAACAGCAAAGGTTTGCCTGAGCTTCGTGTAAGTATTGCTAATTGGCTCACTCGTCGTTTTAAATTAAATCACATCAGTAGTGAAGATCATGTACTACCTGTATCTGGTACACGTGAAGCAATTTTCTCATTTGTACAGGCCTTGGTTAAACGTGAAGATTCACCTTATGTGGTGATGCCAAATCCTTTTTATCAAATTTATGAAGGTGCGACTCTGCTTGCAGGTGCAAAACCTTATTTTGTAAATTGTACTGAAGAAAATAATTACCTCGGTGATTTTGATCAAGTTCCTGCTGAAGTTTGGCAAAAAACTGCATTGTTATTTGTTTGTAGTCCGGGCAACCCAACAGGTGCTGTCCTTTCTAAAGAACAATATAAAAAATTAATTGCTTTATCAGATCAATACGACTTTGTTATTGCATCAGACGAGTGCTATTCAGAAATCTGGTTTGACCAAGAACCTACTGGCTTACTGGAAGTTTGTGCCGAAATTGGTCGTGATGACTATAAAAATTGTGTGGTTTTCCATTCACTTTCTAAACGTTCAAATTTACCGGGTATGCGTTCAGGTTTTGTCGCTGGCGATGCCAATTTATTGAAACCATATCTAAAATATCGTACCTATCATGGCGCAGCTATGCCTGTTCAACATCAACTTGCTTCGATCAAAGCTTGGGATGATGAAGCACATGTCGAAGAAAATCGTAAATTGTATCGTGCAAAATTTGATTTATTCCAATCAGAACTTGGTTCATTGCTTCCGTTTAAAAAGCCTGACGCTGGTTTTTATTATTGGCTAAAAGTTGATCACGATGAAAACTTTGCCAAAATGTTAATGGAAAAGGCACATATCAAAGTGCTTCCGGGTCGTTATTTATCACGTGAAACAGAAACCGGAAATCCTGGAGAAAACCATGTACGTATGGCATTGGTTGCGGATATTGCGCAATGTGAACAAGTGATTGAACGATTGAAAAAGATTTTATAATTATTTCTTATCCTCTTATTTACTAAAGCCAAAATAGTCATGCTATTTTGGCTTTTTTTGATGCTATTGAAATATTGAAAATCTCAATTCGTATTAATTTGCAACAGAAAACTCATGAACCAATTCATAAATCACCGTTTGATCTGCATATTGAATTGGTTGAATTTTTGCTGACGCCAAAGCCTGAATCACTTTAGCATCAAATGATTTTGAGCCAGAGCTTTTTAAAATATCTGATTTAATCACCAAGCCAGCAGAACCTAAAACCGTCATTTTTATTTTGACTGGATTTTTATAAGTTTTCATATCTGTAGCTGAAACGTCTATTTTTGGCTTTACTAGCCAATCAAGCACATATTCTTTTTTATAATTTTTAATAATTTCTTGTTGTTTAACTGGTTCTGCTTCTTTTATTTCAGGTGTTTTGGTCTTCAATGTCTGCATCAAGTCAGTGATCGAGTCCATTTCTTCTGCTTGGACTGTGCTCATCCAAATCAAACAGAGTGCCACTGTGATGGTTTTAGCAAAAAAATTCATTGTATCTAACATAAATCAAATGTTCAGAATCCTATCCTACTCTACAGATCTATAAGTTGCCAATTTTAAAGATTATTCAAATAAATAATATTATTAATATAGGTCAAATATTTGCCTTATTTTTATATCGATCAGCAAATAAAATATTGTTAAATCATTTACAGACAGCACATGCGGTACTGTCTGCAAAAAACATTTAGATGCATCATATCGTTTTAAATCCAACGATATGATGATGCAGTTTAAGCGAGCTTAGACGATTGCTTGAATTTCTTCGATCCATTTCGCTTTCTCTGCATCTGTAATAAAAGATGCTTCAAAAGAATTAATCGCAAGTTGTTTTAGATCGTCTTGACTCAAATCTAAAGATTTTTCTATCGCATAAAAATTGTCATTCATATAACCGCCAAAATAAGCTGGATCATCTGAATTGACTGTAACTTTAACGCCTTGCTGTAACATACGATGAATATTATGCTCAGCCATATCCGATACCACACAGAGTTTTAAATTGCTGAGCGGACATACGGTTAATGGCATTTTTTCAGCAATTAGACGTTGCATCAATTGCTCATCTTCCTCTGAGCGCACACCATGATCAATACGATTGACATGCAGTAAATCCAACGCTTCCCAAACATATTCTGCAGGTCCTTCTTCCCCTGCATGCGCGACAACCAACAAACCTTCTTCACGTGCTTTAGCAAAGACGTTTTGAAATTTTGAAGGTGGATGCCCCATTTCACTCGAATCTAAGCCTACACCGATAATATCTTGCTTATAAGGCAATGCTTGTTCAAGTGTCGCAATAGCTGATTCTTCGCTTAAATGACGCAAGAAACACATAATCAAATGTGAACTAATACCAAATTGAGTCTTTGCATCAGTACATGCTTTTTTCAAACCATTTAAAACAGTTTGAAAACTCACACCACGTTCGGTATGTGTTTGTGGATCAAAGAAAATTTCTGTATGAACCACATGATCTTCATGGCATTTTTTAAAATAAGCAAATGCAAGATCATAAAAATCTTGTTCATGAATAAGGACATTTGCCCCAGCATAGTAAATGTCTAAAAATGATTGTAAGTTGTGAAAATTATAGGCTTGTTTAACTTCTTCTACAGAAGCATAAGGAATTTGAATTTGGTTGCGCTGTGCAATTTCAAACATCAATTCAGGCTCAAATGTCCCTTCGATATGCACATGCAATTCGGCTTTAGGGAGCGTTCGAATAAGTTCTACATTATTCACTTAAAATCCTCATTTTTTCTATTCAAAATTCGATGATTCTGAAACTATTTAAAAGGCAAAAAACAAAAGGGTGCAAACTAAAGTTTACACCCTTTTATTGAAAGAAAAATTAACCGCCAAATGCGACAAATTTAATAACCCATAACACAGCAATGATCCAAACCATATAAGGAACAGTTGCAGCCTTACCAGTAAACAGTTTGACTAAAGCATAACTGATAAAGCCCATCGCGATACCATCTGCAATAGAATACGTAAATGGCATAAAGACAATGGTTAAAAATGCTGGAACAGCTTCAGTGATGTCATTCCAATCAATATTGGTGATCCCTTGAATCATCAACACACCTACAAATAACAATGCAGGAGCGGTAGCAAAACCAGGAACAGATTGTGCAAGTGGAGCCAAGAACAAACAAGCAATGAAAAGTACTGCGACAACAACCGCAGTCAAACCAGTACGACCACCTGCCGCAACACCAGCAGAAGACTCAATAAATGGAGTGGTTGAAGACGTACCAAGCGCTGCACCAGCAACAATCGCTGTAGAGTCAGCAAATAAAGCTTTTTTCAAACGTGGTAATTTACCATCTTTGAGCAAACCTGCACGATGAGAAACCCCAACCAAAGTCCCTGTAGAATCAAACAAATCGACAAGGAAGAATACAAAAATCACCCCAACCAAACTTGCTTCAAATAGACCAACAAAATCCATTTGTAAGAATGTCGGTGCAATTGAAGGAATCGTACCTACAACACCCTTAAACTCGTTAAAGCCCATTAAAGTAGAAAGTGCAGTAATCACCAAAATACTGATAATGATTGCGCCACGAACTTTGAAATGATGCATGATAACGATCAAGAAAAAGCCGAGTAATGTCAATAACACAGTCGGTTGTTTGATGTCACCTAAACCAATCAAAGTCGCTTTATTTGCCACAATAATGCCTGAGTTTTTCAAAGCAACCAGTGCTAAGAACAAACCGATCCCACCGCCAATCGCAAATTTGAGTGACATTGGAATCGCATTGACGATTGCTTCACGTATTTTAAACATACTGATCGCAATAAAAATCAATCCTGAAACAAAGACTGCCGCCAATGCAGTTTGCCAAGGCACATGCATGCCAATACAAACAGAATAAGTAAAATATGCATTTAGCCCCATACCCGGTGCTAAAGCGATCGGATAATTGGCAACCAAACCCATAACCAAACATCCGATCGCAGCAGCTAAACATGTCGCGACAAATACCGCACCGTGGTCCATGCCCGTTTCAGAGAGAATCATTGGGTTTACAATGATGATGTAACACATTGTCAAAAATGTAGTTAAACCAGCTAATACTTCAGTTCGAAAAGTTGTTTTATTTTCACTTAATTTAAATAAGCGTTCTAAAACACCTGCTGAAGAATTGGGAGTTGTCATATTTAGCCCCTATATAGGTCTAAGCTTTTTAAATATATTGAGTTGAAATAAGATTTGCTGTCGATTGCAAACTTGCAAGAAATACGCCACTTTTCAACATCAGAAAATCGGGACTAACTGAACTAAAAAAGCTGCAAATTAAATGCAGCTTCAATGTAACATTGGGTAATATGAACAATGTAGTTAAGTTAGAATTTCATCGCGGAAAATTATAGCATAGTAACAAAATGTTTTAGTAAAACTTAAACGTCATTCATCTGCTCTTTTTAAAAGCTCGTTCTAAATATTTTTATTGGCTTTATATAAATCAGCATCATAGGGATAATTGCTATCCGAATCATCTGTATTTGAAGCTTGTGCTTCTTGGAAAATTTTATCCATTTCTGCTCTTTTTTGTTGTTCAGAATCTTGATGTGAAAGATATCCGATGCCAAAAATAGAAAAAAATAAACCTAATGTAACAATCATTGCTTTCATAGCTAAACAATTTATCTATTGAATGGTTAATGAACGAAATATATATTAACATAATTAAACTTAAAAATGTGACAAAAGTCACATTTTCGTAAAAATAATTCTTGATCTAACCCATGTTTTATATATTTTGCCTCATCTTGTATAAAGAATGATCTTATAGCAGTAATTTGACTTTTTTTTCTTGTCAAAAGCAAAAAAAATCAATATGATTCGTGCCATATAGGCGTATAGCTCAGTTGGTTAGAGCGCTACGTTGACATCGTAGAGGTCTCCAGTTCGAGTCTGGATATGCCTACCAAATAAAATCAAAGGCTTGCAGTTAGAATCAACAACTTGCAAGCCTTTTTTTATGTCTGAAATTTCATCAAAATCATTAAATGCTGTATAAAATAGCTAAAATTCGGCATAATTTACGCCAAGATTATGTAACTTTTCAGTCTATTCTGCACTAAATTACAACCTACTACTCCTCTCTCAACCAACATGCAACGACTTTTCACCCAGCTTGGTGCATTAGAATTTGAGGCAATAGAAACAAGTGCATGCCCATCGCCATATTGTTGCCATTTTCCATAACTGGACTTCCAATCATTAATGACTAAACAACTTCTATTGATAATTTTTAATGTGTTTTCCGCATTATCTTAGATCGAAAATGCAAAATCAGTTAGTTTTTTATCCCATGCTATAAATTCCACCCATTAAAAAACCCACCGAGGTGGGCTTGTTTTATTATCTCAATGCATAGCAAACATTTAAGTTGCCCCTGACTTGCTTATAACAATTCCAAACTGTTGAACTCGGCTTAGGTTCTTTAACAATTTTCTTTGTTTTAGCATCTAGATAATAATGTGATGCATCTTTCATATGATTTAAATCACTACCCAGTGAAATCCCACAATCATCTTCACACATAGTGGACTCTTCAATATGATACTGTTTCTTATTGATATTTAAAATCGTATACATCCCTCCAGCACCACCACCTGAGGAAATTACGCAAGGCTGAGGGCTGTTTTTCCCACTTACAATGAGGCATTGCCCTTTTCGATCTGGATTCTCATGTGCAAACGCTGAGATCGACACAAACATAAGGCTTATAGCGATTAAACTTTTCATTAGACCTTTTCTTTTTTCGCAGATTCAAATCCCAAGTGCAACACACTTGTAGTTAGTTGAAAAAGTTAGGTGTATTCATAGAATCATTAGACTTTTTCAACTCGCAATTGGAAAGCACACAATGAAGAAATACACCCAACTTTCTCAAGATGAAAGATACGAAATTTATGCTACTTTGAAAAGTAAAAGTTCAATCGCTAGCCTTGCTCGGGAGTTAGGGCGTTCACGATCAACCATCTACCGTGAGTTAAAAAGAAATACTGGGCAACGTGGATATAGAGCTCAACAGGCAGCGAAATTTGCAAGTCAAAGACGGTACCATCCTTCATCATCCATGACAGCATTTGCCTTCGCTTATATTGATTACTTAATTGGCTTAGACTGGTCACCAGAACAAATTTCAGGTGCTTTAACACAACGCGGTTGGCTGGATGTACCTTCACATGAGTGGATTTACCAGCACATTTATCAAGATAAATCACAAGGAGGTAACCTCCATCTACACTTAAGGCATCAGAAGAAATATCGAAAACGAGGTTACAAAAACACGGATCGTAGAGGGCAAATCATTGATAAAACAAGTATTCATTGCCGAGACCAGGTCATTGATCAGCGACAACGTTTAGGAGATTTCGAAGGTGATACGGTGATTGGTAAACATCATAAAGGAGCTTTATTAACCCTCGTTGATCGAAAGAGCCTGTACGTACATATTGTTCATTTAGGGTCAACGAGAGCATCCTCTAAAACGATTACTTGTGCATTAGATCGTTTACGAATGAGCCATGCTTATAGTGTAACATTTGATAATGGAAAGGAATTTGCCGAACACAAAAGAATTACTGATGTCGGCATAGATACTTATTTTGCTGATCCTTACAAGTCTATTCAGCGAGCTAGAAATGAAAATACGAATGGTTTAATCCGGCAATATCTGCCAAAATCATCATCGTTTGATGACGTGTCAAACGATGAAATAGAGCAGATAGAATTTTCACTCAACCATCGTCCTAGAAAAACACTAGGCTGGTATACGCCAAGTGAAGTTATGGCTGGTTTTTATACTGTTGCACTTGCTGCTTGAATCCGCCTTTAAAAAATAATTGCATTAAAAATATCAAGTAAAGATCTTTATCAAAATCTATTTAATCACATAGCAAACCTCAAGATTACCTTGAGTTTGTTTATTGCAAATCCAATCACCATCCTTGTTTTCAGTTACAATTTTTTTGGTCTTATAATCTCTAAAAAGTCTTTTTGCATTCTTCAGTTTATCAACACTAGTACCAACTTTAAAGCCGCAAGTATTGTAGCAATCGCTTGGTGCCTCAAATACATAATTTGCTTTATCTAAGTTCAGCAACTCACCATTAGGTCCTTGCTCTAAATAGTACTTTTTATCTAATTGCAACATTTGATAACTAGATCCATTCTCGCTTGTAATCGCTATTTGGCAAGTTTTGGTCGTACTATCTTTACCTTGAACATAGCATTCTCCATCAAATGCGATTACATCATTGGCGTGAGACAATACTGGAAATAGTAAAAGCAGACTTAGTAAGATTTTTTTCATTTTCAATTTACCTATTATTAGTTTTTAGAAAAATAACAAATATATTTTAAAATGTCTAAACTTTCCGCAACTGAGCCGTAAAACTCGCTCCAAATGCTTCATAAATTTTTTCCAATAAAAATCCACTCAGCGAGTGGGCTTAGGAAAAGTTTATTCTTTACAGCTGTCGTATATTATTTTTGAATACAATTTAACCACCTTCTCTTTTTCAACGGGACTTAGATAAATTGGCCATTTTTCATATGCCATGATCGCAATCCCTTTATAGAGCAGCTTAGTATCCTCTGAAATTTTATCTGTTTTATCCAAACTATCAGTGAATTCTTTTTTATCTTTACCATTTTGATGGGCGTACATTGCAGCTTCAACATATGTGCTCATCATTTGACAATTAAACTCTTTTGCTTGGACGGGATTTGCATTATCTTGTGCATACAATTGCCCGCAATACAATAAAACAATCAGAAGTATTTTTTTCACAAATTCAACCTATTATAATTAAATTAATTTTTAAGGATCTATTATTTAAAATACCACTATATCGAATATCGAATATCGAATATCGAATATCGAATATCGAATATCGAATATCGAAATGGTTTCACACTTTCCTCAACTGCACCGTAAAACTCACCCCAAATGCTTCATAATTTTTTCCCAATAAAAACCCACTCAGTGAGGGGCCGTTGTATATTTTGTATTTAACTATTTAGATGCACTTGAATCTGGCTTCATGCAATTCTTATAAGTATTATCATTAAACTTTAAACGTGCACTTTTCATTGCTTCTTCGGAGGAATAAATAGGTTTACGATATGCATCATTTAAGAGTCTTTTAAAATAATTCTTTTTTGCGCTTGGTATCTCTTTACTCTCATCAATCATTTCAAGATATTCTTTCTTTTCTTCACCTTTCTGATGCCCTTCAAATGCTAATGACGCTTAATAGCTCGCTGCATCGCACAACCCTTCCTTATTATATAGAACGTAACTTACAGTTTCTGAATGCGATAAACTTGAACAAATTAGAATCGATATAGTTATCAAAACTTTTTGCATGTAAAACTCCAAATCTTTTGAAGAATGTTCTAGTCTACTTTTGAGAGATCAATATTTTTCGGGAAGTCAGGAAAAAATTCATTAAAATCATCCTTACTTATGTAATCGGAGTAAATAAAAGCCCTCCACTCATTCGTCTTTAAGTTCCTTACATAAATTGTATATTTCCGATCTAATTTCTCTTTGCCATTAATAATAAACCGAGCCTCAACAGGTATAACACAAACCTCACCAGCTGAGAGTATACCGTTATATTTTATAGGAAATAACTTATTCCCATCATCAACGATAAAGCCACTTTTAACATCATCCATTACGCGCTTAACACGATCTGCATACTCTTCAGGACTGACCCATTTAACACCTGTAAACATTTTTCCAAGATGCTTTGATTCAAAAAGAGTTGAATAGGCATATTTATCCTTAAATCGTGAAACTTCCTCAAAATTGCCATTTTTCATTATCATCATTTTATCTTCCATCATTTTTTCAAATAATGGATAGTTTTTACTGCACTGCAATTCTTGGGCATAAACTGGAAAACAGCTTATGAAAGAAACCAAAAAAATAAATATTTTTTTCATCCGAATCCCCTCCCATCTTCTTACATATTTAGAAAATTCTTTCTTATTATTAAGAACATCACTTACTATATCTACATGAGAGAAGCCTAAAACTCTTTAAAATACAAGAAACGATTAAAATTTTATTCATATTCTACTTTCCTTAAACTTTAATCAAGCTACTCATTTTCAGTATAAAAATACAGCTGAGTTTAGATTATTGAATTGCTGTAATAAGCGTTGGTCATTTCATTTTCAAATTTAGCCCTATCGTTTTGTTGCACGCAGATCCATGACGAAGATGCTTGCTTTACATTCCTTATTGAAGTGATACTCTCTTTATTTATACAACTTTATGAGAATAATATTAATGATAAAGATACTACTTTTAGCAATATTATCTACTTTGAGTTTTGGAGCATTAGCTAATTCAGCTTGTGACAAATTAGATAAAATTGCAGATGAGAATGGCACTATGTATGGTACAAAATATAATTTCGTCGTCACAGGACCAAAAGGATTTCGGAGCTATTTTCACTCTGCACCATCTAGCCAATGTAAAATTAAAGACTTGTTTATAATCACGGGTGACTCGGTAATCGGATATCAAGAATTTAAAAATGAAAACCAAACTTGGCTCTATGTTATGTATATTGATAAAAACGGAAATGACACATCTGGATGGATTAAACTGAAGGACCTTAAAATATCTGGGAGACTAAGCCCTTCTCAATAATGATATTATTTCTCTAAACAAAAACGGCGTATTTTCTAAATTTGATAATTGGAAATAAAAAAGGAGGAAACCCGGTGCGTATCTTAAATAAAACGATAATATCTAGCTTCGCCATTATGTTAATGGCGTGTGGGCAAACAGCTAACGCTAAAAAATGGACTGAAGAAGATATAAATAAAAGCTTCGATCAAGCAAAAGAAGCGGCAATTTATGCCCAGAATAATCAGACAAGTCAATTAACTTATTTATATAAAACAGCCTACAACGAAGTGAAAAATCAATCAAAAATATACGATGAAATAATGTCTTTGGCAGGACAGCAAGTCATTACATTCGAAGAGTTGTATAAAAGTGTGGGGAAAAATTTAAGTGAAGAAATTAAACTAGCTAGCACTGATCAAGAAAGTATGATTAATGTCCAAACCATAGATGGATTATGCACAGGGAACAAATTTATTATTAAATATTTAAAAATTGAGGACTCTAACAAGATTTCTGAATCAAAAAAAGAACTCGCCCTAGAAGCGATAAAATTACAACCAGAATTGGAACAAGCATTAAAGAGTCAACAAAGTCCATTAGATAATTTTGTTTGTCTGTCATTAAAATAGTTTTAATGACCCTAATTTAGGCTTCTTAATTGATGTTTTATGATGAACTACGAATCATCATCATTTTAAAATACATATTTTAATTACTCTTAGTATTTAGATCATACTTAATTATCAAATAACAGCACAGTTATTGGTTACAAATCAAAAAATGGCTACCTCTCTTTGTCTATTTACTAAAAAACATCAAGCTAATATATCCAAGATTAATCAAGTAATATAGGGTTAAATATATAATGCTATCAGAAAAATTCTAAGCTGTGATTGCCCGATTATAAGGTGGATACTCTATGAGCCAATGGTGTAAAGAAAATCCTTTAGCTCATTTAGTTATTAATAACATCTAACAGCCATTTCAAGTAAACTTCTTTGTCTTTAAAATCAGGAGATTCATTCATATTCACAACTATCTCTTTACCGTCAGCTATGAATGCGTAATTACTTGCCATACTGTATTGATCTTCACCAACTCTAGCCTTTTCAAAATAATATTTTAAAAATAGTATATTACACGCCAAATTATCAGCCATCCTTGATAGCTTATCCAATTCAGCGTTCTTCCTTAAAAATCTATTTTTTACATCGCTTGGAAAGCGATAGCTTTTCAAGAAAGCATCGTATTTCTCTTCTAATTCTGCAGTATTCATTGTCAATCTAATCCATGTTTAGGTATAAACATCTTAGCTCAATTAACAACAAAAAAGCCCACATTTCTGTGAGCTTTAAGTGATTAATAACACGTCTTTATCCCTAGCTATTTTTAAAATTTTTATCATTACTAATCCGTAAAAAACCGCAAAAGCAAGGTTTAAATCTGTTAAGTGACTGTTAACATTAACTTACTAAGTTAAATAGAAAATGTTCACCATACAAAATACAATAAAATCAAATTGTTAGGCATTTAATTCTTTGACAACAAAAATTGATCTTCTCTTGTTGCAAGTACATTATCAAAATAATAAATTGAGCTAATTCAGCTAGTTTAAATGCTATGCTAATCTATACTTAATTGAGCTGAAGTAGCTGAGGGGAAAGCATCGAAATGATATCTCTCATTTCGTATATTCAGGTTCGAGTCCTGAACCAGCTCATCCTTATTTGCTAGACATTTAGATTTATGGTTAAAGTACATAAGTCCTTCTAATACCATCCGAAACCTAGTCCGCCACTTATAAAGTGTGAATACAAAATAACTTAGAAATGCATCCTTTTCATATAAAATAAACTCAGACTTTTCACTTTATAAAACCCATAAAAAACGGCGTATTTTCATACACCGTTTTTTCAATTAGTTCAAAACTAACATGGACATTTTTTCATCGCGCCGTTAGCAGCACTTGGATAGCGTGCATCCACACAGTAACGATAAAAAGTTTTCGGGTCCATCGGACTGAGATCAGGATGATGTTTTTTCATATGATCAAGGTAGGTTTGATAATCTGGCACACCCACCATCAAACGAAAACTTTGCTGTAACCGTTGCCAAAGTGTTGCAATACGTGACCAATTCTTTGGAGAAAAGATCAAATGTTTTTGTGATTTAATCGTCATCTTGATGATGTTATAAATCACAGTTTTTCCATTTTTTCCAAATTTTAGATCCATCACTCACCTCTTAAAGTTGCTTGTTTGCAACTACAGTGTCTTCGGCATCATCATAAACTGCTGGTGCTTCTTTTACTGTAGGTATTTTACTTGCAAGTGCACGGCGAACCACACCAAATGATGCAATGATCATGACCACTAACACGATCATAAAGAAGCCACAAAGCGCTGCATTGATTTGGTTAGAGAGAACAATCGTTTGCATTTCAGCGATTGATTTGGCTGGTTTTAAAATCTCACCTTGAGCAATTGCTGCTGAGAACTTATCTGCTTGAGCCAAGAAACCAATCTTAGGATTGCTATGGAAGATCTTTTGCCAACCCGCAGTCATTGCAGTGACAACCAAGAAAATCGTTGGAAGAATCGTCACCCAAACATACTTTTCTTTTTTCATCTTGAACAAGATGACCGTACCGAGTGTCAATGCCATTGCTGCCAAGATTTGGTTACCGATACCAAATAGAGGCCACAAGCTGTTGATACCACCAAGAGGATCGACCACGCCTTGGTAAACGAAATACCCCCAAGCTGCAACTGAAACCAAAGTACCCAGCATATTACCAAAGAAGTTATGTGATGCTTTAACTGCTGGAATAACTACACCAACGGTATCTTGCACCATAAAACGACATGCACGTGTTCCTGCATCTACCGCAGTTAAGATGAATAGTGCTTCAAATAAAATCGCAAAGTGATACCAGAAAGACATCATGGCACGACTGTTGAAAATTTCAGAGATGATATGTGCCATACCAATTGCAAATGTTGGCGCACCACCTGTACGAGACAAGATAGATTTTTCACCGACTTCTTGAGCCAATAGACTCAACATTTCTGGTGTAACCACAAAGCCTAGATTTTTTACTGCTTCTGAAGCTGTTTCAACGGTCGTACCGAGTACTGCTGCTGGTGCATTAATCGCAAAATAAACACCCGGATCAAGTACAGTCGCACAGATCATCGCCATGATACCGACAAATGATTCTGTCAACATACCACCATAACCGATCATACGAGTGTGAACTTCATTTTCAACCAGTTTTGGCGTAGTCCCAGACGATACCAAAGCGTGGAAACCTGAAATCGCACCACAGGCAATGGTAATAAATAAGAATGGGAATAATGAACCCGCAAATACAGGACCTGTACCGTCGATAAAATGTGTAACTGATGGCATTTTAAGCATTGGCATAGCAACAACAATACCAACAGCTAGACCTGCAATCACGCCAATTTTTAAGAATGTAGATAGATAATCACGCGGTGCAAGTAACAACCAAACAGGAAGAACAGATGCAATGAAACCATAAATCACCAAGCACCAAGTCAATTGAGTGCCTGTCAAGGTAAAGAAAGGTCCCCAATACGGGTCTTGTGCAACGTGACCACCATAAATAATGCCCAGCATCATCAAGACAAAACCAATGATTGAAACCTCAAAGATTTTACCCGGACGAATAAAACGCATATACACACCCATAAAGAGTGCAATTGGAATGGTTGCTGCAATACTAAACACACCCCATGGGCTGTTGGTCAATGCTTTAACCACAACCAGAGCAAGTACTGCCAAGATAATCACCATCACACCTAGCGCACCAAGCATGACAATAACACCCGCAAATGAACCTAGCTCATCTTTAGCCATTTCACCCAGTGATTTACCATCACGTCGAGTAGAAATAAAGAGCACAAGGAAGTCTTGAACTGCCCCTGCAAGTACAACACCGACTAAAAGCCAGATTGTCCCAGGTAGATACCCCATCTGAGCAGCCAAAATAGGACCAACTAAAGGTCCTGCTCCAGCAATGGCTGCGAAATGGTGGCCAAATAAAACGTATTTATTGGTAGGGACATAGTCAAGTCCATCCGCCAACCGCTTTGCGGGCGTTAAACGGCGAGAATCTAAACCAAAAACTTTATTTGCAATAAATAAGCTATAGAATCGATAAGCAATGCTATATACACAGATCGCAGCAAGGACTAACCAGACTGCATTTACGTGTTCACCCCGACTTACTGCCAGTATCCCAAACGATACCGCTCCAATGACAGCAACTATCGCCCACATCAGTTTTGAGACAGGCGTAGATTTTTTTTGAATATTTTCCATTCATACCTCACATTCTGAATACAAAAAGCAGATCCATTGTTTTTCTTTACTCGTAATGCATTTCATGTGAATCCAATCACATCTGACTCTACTCCTCATCTTTTTATTTTCATCTTATACTTTGGCATAAAAAAAGGGATGATTTTCATCATCCCTTCGATAATAGTATATTTCTACACCATTATGCACGTTCAAACTTAAGCACGTTCTAAATAATCGCCTGTACGAGTATCTACGCGAACGCTTTCTTCTTGTTGAACAAATAATGGAACACGTACAACTGCACCTGTTTCAAGTTTAGCTGGTTTACCGCCACCGCCAGAAGTATCACCACGAACACCTGGATCAGTTTCAACGATTTTCAATACAACGAAGTTTGGCGCGCTTACTGTTAATGGAACACCATTAAATAATAAGATTGTGCAAGTTTCGTTAGAATCGTCTTTTAACCATTTTGCAGCATCGCCCATAGCGACTTTATCAGCAGCAATTTGTTCAAAGCTTTCTGGATCCATAAAGTTCCACATTTCACCATCGTTATACAAGTAGTTCATTTCTACTTCAACGATATCTGCAGCTTCTAATGAATCACCAGATTTAAAGGTTTTTTCTAGTACTTTACCAGTTTTGAGGTTACGTAATTTAACGCGGTTAAAGGCTTGTCCTTTACCTGGTTTTACGTATTCGTTTTCCATGATTGAACACGGGTTGCCATCAAGCATGACTTTCAAGCCTGACTTGAAATCATTTGTAGAATAATAGGCCATGTCTGGCACACTCCAAACTTACTAACTTAAATCAAATAATGCAGCGAGTCTTGCGACTCCAATCAAAACTTATTTACATTCGACATCAATTGCGTATTTTACAATCCATGTGAAATATCAACAAATTTCTATACATTAAGACAATCAATATTTAATGATACAGTAAATGCATCGGATCCGCGTATATTCTAAATGAGCAATAGAGGTTGAATCAATGTATAAAATTTCATTGTCGCTGTGAATTTGTTATGTTGACCCTCGATAAAGCACATTTTTGTCTGATTTCGGCTCAATACAGAGTAAAAATTTTCATTTATGCCATTTCAATACAAAAAATATTTTAAAAACACTTCCACATATCTGGCTTAAACTTGACAATTTCACACGCTTTGTCTAGCTTGCACATGCAGAATACGACTTGCTTGTTGTATCTGCTTATTGCATGTTTTTATTTTGCGAAATCCCTATATTGAACCCTTATTTTTTGAAAGCTGCTTTAGTGCCGCGTTATTTCAAAAATCAAATGTAAAAAAATCTCCCGCATGACTCATTATTTATATCAATCACAAAACTGGCAAAAACAGTTAAGTGACCTCGTAACCGACCCTGCTGAATTGCTTGAATTACTGGATTTATCTTCAGATGCCCTTTACTCAGGTGCAGTGCTCGCAACTGAACAATTCAAGCTGCGTGTACCGCGTGCCTTTGTCGGGAAGATGCAAAAAAATAATGCCTTTGATCCACTACTTTTACAAGTACTGCCCCATCATCTTGAGCTAGAAGAACATGCAGGTTTTGTGACAGATCCTTTGGGTGAGGAAGCTGCCAATCAATTGCCAGGGGTTTTGCATAAATATAAATCTAGATTTTTGCTGACTTTAACAGGTGCTTGTGCGGTACATTGCCGTTATTGTTTTAGACGACATTTTCCTTATCAAGAAAATCTGCCCAAAAATGATGATTGGCCCGATATCAAACAATATTTAGGGCAGCATCCAGAGATTAATGAAGTCATTTTAAGTGGTGGCGATCCTTTGACTTTATCCAATCGAAAATTTGCACTTTGGGTCGAACGCTTGGAGTCAATTGCGCAGATTAAAACACTTCGAATCCATTCTCGTGTTCCAATTGTGATTCCTGAACGAGTGGATGATGAGTTTATTTCTATTTTAAAAAACAGTAGGCTACGTAGCATACTAGTGGTACACTCCAATCATGCTCAAGAGCTTGATGACCTCACCTGTTCCAAACTTTTAAGTTTGGCTACAGCACAGATTACTGTACTCAATCAAGCTGTCTTATTGAAAGGTGTAAATGATAATGCCGACACTTTGGTTGCTTTAAGTCAAAGACTTTTTGAGGCACGTGTCATGCCCTACTATTTGCATGTTTTAGACAAAGTCAAAGGTGCTCATCATTTTGATTTAGAAACTGATAAAATTGACGCGCTTTATACTCAAATCTTGGCAGAGTTACCCGGCTATCTCGTCCCCAAATTGGTACGTGAAATTGCAGGTGAAAACAACAAAACACCACTCTATGGACATGCCACATTTTAGCCATGATCTTTTTAGATCTCGTCATTTTAGACATCACAATTTAGCTCTTGCATAAATCGTTTTTAGAATTTGAGTGCCCAAAAAATGATGAATAAAGAAATTTCAAATGCATTTAAATCTCCCCGCAAACTCACGCTTGATCGTTTAAGTTTTTGCCATGCAACTGTAGACGATTTACGGCATTGGACTGTTGCTTTATCTGTCATGCCTTTGGGTGATGCCGCGCAAGCCATTTTAAAAGCAGTTTTAGAAATTTCTGAACTCAAATGCGAAGAAACATTACGTTTTGATTTAATACAAGTTTTACAACCCAATATTGAAAATGTGCTGCATAGCTTAGAAAAATTTTTCTTCGATAAAAACCTAATCCACACGGATCGAAATGAACAAATTATCGAGCTTGGTAATTGCTTACGTGGCCTAACGATCGCGGTATATGCTGACATTGCACGCCGAAGTAATCAGCAAATTGCACAGAAAAAACTGCCTTTATTTGCCATAAAACAAAAAAATAATTTGAAAATTGCACGTCAATTGGCGACTTACTATGCCTTGCAGCAAATGTGTATCCTCTTATATAAACAACAAACGCTCTATAGCGATAGCATAAATTATCAATGGGTCCTCGCTCATACTCTGTATGACATCGCCAACAAAAACAATGAAATATTTTTAAATATCAATCAAATACAAGGAACACATCTACCAGTCAACAATATTGCGCAAATTTATGCTCAGCTATTACTGCTTGATATTTTCAATACCAACCAGATCCGACCAACTGAAATCCGAGCGCTCTACTACTGTAGTCAAGACTGGGCAAAAATGATCCAGATTTTGCCGAAAGAAACATCATTATCACGTTATTTCGTCAATAAAAAATTAGATCACGCCGTTATTTATAATCAAAAGCACAATCAAGGAATGGATGCACATTTATTTATAGAAACACAGGGCTTATTGGAACATATCAATAAAACCATCGTGCAAGAAGAGGACAATATCACTAAAACAGAACGTCAATATTTGACCTCTGCGCTCAAATTCCATGTACAAAATATTTTGAGTAGTTCGAACGAGCGTCGCCATGAGCGCTACGAATATTCAGCCCAATTACGCATTTGTTTCAGTATTTTTGCAGCACATTATTATCTTTCTAATCGGATTGGTTTTAGTGAGACGATTATGAATGCACAAAGTTTTACCTTGCATTCGACATCAAATACACAAAATATAATTGAGCAAAGCCCACTCACACCGACACCTGCGAAGCTTTTAGATCAAGATTCTAAACAAATTTATATTACTGAAGTGCTCGATATCAGTGTCAATGGCTATCGTATCCATTGGACTGGTGAAACGCCTCGTAATCTACGTACTGGTGAGTTTATTTTGGTCAGTGAAAATAATAATCGAAAATGGAAAGGTGCGATTATCCGCTGGATTAAACAAGCCAGTAATAAAAGTCTTGAGCTGGGCTTAGAAGTTTTAGGTCAGGACACCTTTGCCTGTGCGGTTCGTTTGCAAGCTGACTTGCAAAATTTAAATTATCAACCTGCTTTATTAATACAAAATCATCAACTAGAATATAATAAAATATCTTTAATTATACCGAACTTATCGCTATTTAAAGAAAAGCAGAATATACAACTGCGTTTGGGGAAACATGAATTTCAAATTCAATTGACGAAAGCTGTAATTATCACACAAAGCTTCATTCAATTTGATTTTGAATTATTAAATAATACGCAACACTATTTAATTGAAGATTTTATATTAGATCAATCTGATCATTTTAGTTTAGGGGAAACTTAGGTGAGAAATTCTTTATTGTCAAAAAAATTAAAGAACTCTGAAACTCGGATTTTAATCATTGATGATAATCAAATAAGATATAACCAAATCATAGATATATTAAGCGCAGAAAAGCATGCAGTTCATGCAATTTTATTGGATGATTTAAAGAATTTTGAAAAACAATTAAATACCACTTGGGATGTGATCATATTTGGTCGAGCTTATGATTTAAAATATGATCAAACCATTTCTTTAGTACAAAATTCTGCCGAATTTAATGTTCCCATTTTACTCCTTAAACCCGACAATTATTATAAAGAACAATATCAGTCTTATATCAATAAAGGCATTTACGATATTATCAATTTAGAATATCCAGATCGTGTATATATTTCATTTATTCGTGCTTTTACTTATAGCCGTGCCATGCAAACACAAAAGCATCTTATGCATGAATTAGGGCATATACAAGAACAAAATGAAGAACGCATTGCTACCGAACGTATTGCGATTGCAACCTTAGAAGAAGGAATCCACGTTCATGCCAATGATGAGTATTTACAATTATTTGGGTTAAAAACACTAGATGAGTTGATTGGTTTACCGATACTCGACATTTTAAAACCAGATGACATCATTGATTTTAAAAAGAGATTTAAAAAAATTACTCAAGGTCAATTTGAACTTGGGAAATTTTCCATTCAATCCCATCACCCTCGCATTGCAGCATTTAATCCATTAAAAATTGAGTTTTTACCTTCAACCCAAGAAGATGCTCTGCAACTCAGTATCGTAACTTCTACCCTATCAAATCACATTCAGACTGCGCATATAAACTCAAATCAGCATGATCCTTTACCTCTCAGTAAAAAACTGTACAACGCTCTAAATCATGCACCACACAAACTAAATGCCTTTGTGTTATTGAGTATTGCACATTATCCAGAAGAGTTGATGCAGCATAACTGGCAAATAGTGAAGGATTATTTTGCCAAAGCGCAACAATATCTCAAACAACACATCCAACACCCACTTTTTCCTATTGATACTTTGCACACTGGTGTTTTAGTACAAGCTCAAAATCAGGAATTGATGCTATCTTATCTCTCGAGTTTAGCAACTTTGGATCAATTACATGTTTTAGAATTTGATGAATATCATTTTCCGATCAAATTTAAATTGGGTTATCAGTTAATTGATCAAGAACTGTTAAATGAAAATAATATTGGATCCTTTGAGATAGAACAATTAATCGAACAGGCATTTAACCAAGCCCTACCTCAAAACTCAGCATTATTGAGTACAAGCTCAATACAACACTCTGAAGATTCAAGTGATTTTTCTAGTCGTTTTAATGAAAATAAAGTCGATAAACTAGATGAAAAGCAGCAACAAAACAGCCATGATCTACCTGCAATTGAATATACGCCATCTAAAACGACTCAAGAACATCATTCATCAAACGAGATCAAGCAGAAATATGCACAATCCCCATCTTCGGCAGTCTTTCCTCAAACTGATATTTTAACCACACTAAAACAGCAACTCAGCACGAAACAGTTTCAACTCAAATTTCAACAACTCTATGATAAGCAAGATAATTTTCCAATATATGAAGTCAATGCTGGATTTTATCTGGAGCAAAAATGGTGCGATCTCGATAAAATTGAAGAATTAAGGCGTGATCCACTATTATCTATTGAGATTGACCGTTGGATTTTGCTTGAAGCCAGCAAACAACTACATAATTTTATTACTCAGTATCCAAACGCTATCTTGCTAATACCGCTCAATCCCGAAATTTTATTTAATGATCAGCAGTTTTTTAGTTTTATCTCACAAATTTTGCAAAACTTTAAACATTGCCCAGAAATTCCGTTGATTTTGCAAATTGATTTTATAAAGACAAAGCATTTACTCGATAAACTTTCACCTTCACTTCGTGCCTTGAAACAATTGGGGCTAAAAACCTCAATGAAAAACATAGCGGTCAATGCTGAGTTCGAAAATTTACTGCAGTTTTTAGATCTTGATTTTATCAAACTCAATGCAAAAAGCAGTCAAATGCTGAATGATGAACATCAGCAAAAGATTTTACAGACGCAAGTATTAAAAATACTAGATTGGAAAAAATTAAGTATTATTTTGTCTGAATTGAATGATATGAATCTGTTTGCCAATGCTTGGAATATCGAGGCTCGTTATCTACAAGGGGATTATTTCCAGAAAAAACTTGACCATCTCACCGATGTTCAAGATCAATAATCTCTACAAGTATGAAAACACACAAATAAAAAAAACGGGCATAAAGCCCGTTTTTTCGTATTGCGATATTAACGTTTGATAGAACGTGACATACCTGCAAAACGTTGTTTGAATTTGTCGATACGACCACCAGTATCTACATTTTTTTGTTTACCAGTATAGAATGGGTGGCAAGCTGAACATACGTCAAGATAAAGAGTGTCTTTACCGATCGCAGAACGAGTTTCGATTACGTTACCGCATGAACATGTAGCAACTAATTTTTCATATTTTGGGTGAATATCGGCGCGCATCGTCGATTACTCCTAAGTTAAGAAAGGTTTTGCCATCATCGCAATTGATCACTCTCAAATGAGGAACGCAGATTTGTAAAAAATCGCAGATCAACACGACAACAGACCATTTCTTTTGGCCCACCGAGACTCTAGGTCAGAGCTAAGCACAACAAGTGGGGACATTATACTCCCCTTTTTTAGTTTTTGCGAGTGATTCGCGCAGCTATTCTGTGATTGTTTCTGAATCGAGCTCTGTTTCTTTGTCATTTTGTCTTGCCCAATGATTGGCAATCACACCACAAACCATAAGCTGGATCTGATGGAAAACCATGATAGGCAAAACGATCATACCAAGCGGCTGACCTGCAAATAAAATTTGCGCCATAGGTACACCACTCGCCAAGGTTTTCTTAGAGCCACAGAAGAAAATCGCAATCTGGTCAAGACGATTAAAACCGAGCCAAACGGGTACATAGTATGCCAATAACATGATAATCGTGAGCAATACTGAGCATGCCAAAACCAAATAGAACATGGTTAATGCACTGACCTGATGCCACAATCCTGCAACCACCGCACTACTAAAAGCACCATAGACCACCATCAAAATCGTGCCTTGGTCGAAACATTTAACGATACTTGGTACTTTTTGCATCCATGGGAAAACTAATGGACGTAATAACTGACCTGCGATAAATGGAATCAATAACAACAATGCGATTTCGATAATTGATGAAGTCGGATCATAATCATGTTTTGCCTGCCCGAAAATGAACAGGCTCACCATCACTGGGGTAATGAACATCCCGATCAAGTTTGAAAATGAAGCACTACATACTGCCGCTGCCACATTGCCTTTCGCAACCGATGTAAAAGCAATCGATGACTGGACTGTAGAGGGCAAGAAGCACATAAACAAAAAGCCCCAATACATTTCCTGACCTAGCAATGGCAATAAGAATGGCTTCGCCATAAACCCTAAGATTGGAAATACGATAAATGTAAAAGCAAAGACGACGGCATGTAAACGCCAGTGTAATATTCCTTGTACAATGGCTTCGCGAGAAAGTTTCGCACCATGCAAGAAGAATAAAATGGCGATGGCGACATTGATAATCACGCCAAATATATGTGCTGCAGACCCTGAAACTGGCAATATTGTCGCCAATACTACCATCAGGATAAGCAGTATGGTAAAACGATCCAGTGCTAATAATTTCAACATAACTACATCCTGTAATTTTTATAGATATAAAAAACCCAGTAAGATTGCATGCTTAAAAATAATTTAAACATCGCTAATTTACCAAGAGGTAAACTATGATCTTACTGGGCTTTTGCTGTTTAGCCAATTTTCAAGTCATATATTCGCTATTTCCTGAGAATATATTCCTTTAAAATCAGTTATTACGAGCATTTTCATCTTGTTGAATTAATTCAATTTTGTAGCCATCTGGGTCTTCAACAAAGGCAATCACGGTAACACCACCTTTCATCGGACCTGCTTCACGTACCACATTTCCACCGCGAGCTTTGATTTCGTCACATGCTTTATAAGCATCTTCAACGCTAATTGCGATATGACCATAAGCATTGCCTAGATCATATTTATCCGTATCCCAATTGTGGGTCAATTCAAGCACTGTCGTATTTTCTTCGTCGCCATAACCGACAAATGCTAATGTAAAACGCCCTTCTTCATAATCACGTTTACGTAGCAAAGTCATACCGAGTACTTCAGTATAGAACGCCAAAGAGCGCTCTAAATTGCCTACTCGTAACATGGTATGTAACATGCGCATATATTTTCTCCAAATATTCAATCATGTAAGTCAAGATTATTCCTCGGTTGAGGCTCCAGTATTGACTTGTTGTTCATGCTTTTTCAATAATTTCGCAACCCAAACCACCAAGATTAAAATCGGAATGCCGATCAAACTGGTAATAATAAAGAAATCTGGATATCCCACTTTGGTGACTATAGTACCCGAATAGCCCCCAATAATCTTCGGTGTCAAAGTCATCAATGAACTAAAAATAGCATATTGAACGGCTGTAAAAGAGACGCTGGTTAAACTTGATAAAAATGCAATAAATGCTGCACCAGCCAAACCAGAAGCCATATTATCCAAAATAATCGCCAAATATAGCCAAATCTTGCTATATGGTTTAATGACTTTTCCTTTAATTTCCACTGTATCCGAAGGTGTATTTTGCAGTACTTTTATCGGTTGTATATCAACATCTAGTGTCGATTTATGTTGAGTTGTTTCATAACTTTTTGATGCAAGCACAGCCTCATGAGCACCGATAAAATTGGCTTTGGCTACCAGATTTTTGCTCGGTGATTGCAACATTTTTTTAGCATCAATCACAGCTGTAAATTGATCATCACCGTCAAGTTTTCCTGCATATTCCTGACCATCTAAACTGATTATAAATGGCTTCTCAGCATTTAAAGTTTTGCGGTCGATATTGGAAAATTGCCCTTTTACCACGATGCTTTGCGTCGCTTCAGTCGGCGAAATGGCATTATCAC
Organism: Acinetobacter gerneri DSM 14967 = CIP 107464 = MTCC 9824; assembly: GCF_000368565.1. GTDB lineage: Bacteria > Pseudomonadota > Gammaproteobacteria > Pseudomonadales > Moraxellaceae > Acinetobacter > Acinetobacter gerneri. The sequence continues at coordinate 306,644 of NZ_KB849542.1, forward strand.
TGGTCACTGGAAATAATAAAATCTGTGAGTTGGCTTGCTGTTTCATATAAGGCAAACTTAAAGCAACGGCCTCTTTTAGATTTTGATATTGAGTTTTAACCGTCACATGATCTGCATTTTGCAGAACTTGATTTGGAACTTTTACTGACCAATACCCTGCCTCATCAGCATGAGCCTGATAGCTTTGCTGCCCAATTTGAACTTTGACAGGAGACAGTTCAGTACCAGATTTGACTAAACCAATAAACATCAAATTGGTTGCACTTGCCAAAACTGCACCGACAAACATCAACTTCATGATGTTCATACGCTGTGCCAAAAGCCCACCTAAGAAACCACCAAGTAAACTAAAAATCACCCCATAGATTTTTACAGCTTCAGCAATTTGCTCTTTGGTAAAGTTTAAGTCCTGATAGAAAACATTGGAAATAACGCCTGAAACGATATCTGAAATACGATAAAAACCGATCAATAACAACAAAACCAAAGCCAATTTCACGCCATAACGCTGGAAAAAGTCTTTGATCGGTTCAACCCAAGTTTCATAGGCCATTTGCTGATTGACTACGCCTAAACGAATCAACACATAAGCCACAAATACAGCTGCTGCTCCAGAACCTATAAAGCGAATCGCTTCCATTAAAAACTGTAGAAAAGTATCTTGAATATTCAACGCTTTTTTCAAGAATTGAACAAGGTTATCACCGAAAATATAGCAAACAACAAAACTCAAAACAGCAATAAAAAAGACAAAGACCAAACGATAATAATCAAGACGAGCATATTCTTTATGCACACGCTCTACTTTAGGTTCGCGGATGACTAAAGTGGTAATGATCCCGACCAACATGACCGCAGCCATTGCCAGATAAGTCATTTTCCATGCGCTATAAATGTAGTTCCCTTTTGCTGTCCCAAGCGAAGCTGCTAAAAATAGTGCACCTGCTCCAGCAATGATCATCCCTATGCGATAACCTGCATTATAGGTTGAAGCAAGAACCGTCTGCATTTGAGTTTCAGCCAATTCGATACGATAAGCATCAATCACGATATCTTGTGTCGCAGCTGAAAAACCCAACAATACAGCGCCAACCGCCATCTGGATCAAATAACTCTTACCCAAAGATGGATCAGAAAATGCCATGATACAAATGGCACAAATAATCAAACACTGTGCGATTAAAAGCCACGCACGACGACGACCTAATGTTTTGGTCAAAAATGGCACAGGCAATTCATCAATCAACGGTGCCCAAACAAATTTAAAAGAATAACCAAGTGCGGCCCAGCTAAAAAAAGTCACCGCACTTTTATCAATACCTGCCTCACCAAGCCATAAAGATAGACTTGAAAATATCAATAAAATGGGAATACCCGCTGAGAATCCCAAAAACAACATGATTAAAGCACGGCGATCTAGAAAAGCCATAAAGGCATTTTTCCAACCCGAAGTTTGTGTTGTCATTGCGTTATTATTTTCCACGAACCTAAATTGGCTTATTCAACCGCTTAATGCGATTAGATTCAATGTTTTTTATGAAACTACTGCATGATTTTTGCGTATATTTACTACAACTGAGCTTGAAATTTCCTGCCAAACCTGTATACCTTAAGTTTTCAACTTAATTTTAGTTTTGGATTTCACCTGTGACCCAAAAACACGATCAAATGAACACAAGCGCTATTTCTACCACCACTACAACAAATGAACTTTTAAATACTGAAAATTCTTATCCATCCGTGTTCGATCAGCCTCAAATTCAAAATACTTTGAGTAAAACCAAGCTTAATCCAGAACAGTTAACCCATATTCCAAATAAGGCGAACATTCCAACATCAACCAAGAGAATTAAGCCACTCAACAACTTTCTGGGTCAAGATCGTGCACGCGCTTCGGTGGAAGCGGGTATCGCCTTGCCATATTCTGGCTACAATATTTTTGCAGTCGGTACAGCAGGTTTGGGCAAACGCACCATGATCAAGCGTTTGCTACAACAACATGCGAAAACAATGCCGACACCAGAAGACTGGGTCTACGTCAATAATTTTAAAAATGCACGTAATCCACTCGCCTTACGCTTTTCTGCGGGACAAGGTTCAAAATTTCAGAACTTATTGCATCAAACATGGCAAACAATCCTCAAACAACTTGATCGTCGTTTTAGTGCAGAAACGTATCACAATCAAATCGAACGTATTCGCCAGATCACAGGCAATGAACAACAACATGCTCTGGTTGAACTCACCAAAGAAGGTGAAGAGCTTGGTTTAAAATTGGTTAATCGCAATGATGAACATTGTTTTGTGCCGACGATTATTATTGATAATCAAGCCCAAGAAATGCATCAGGAAGAAATCAATGCTTTAAGCAGTAAAGAACGTGCTGAGATCGCATCAAATATCCGTTATATGGATAAAAAACTTGAGCGTCTGGGTTTACAACTGGGTGATCTAGAAGATGATGCCCGTGATCAAGTTTCTGAACTGAATCGTGATATTGCCAAACAAGTTGTCATTCCACGTATGGATTTGATTGCCAGCAAATTTGAACATGTAGATGATCTTGAACAATATTTAAAGTTGTATGCTGAAGATATTATCAATAATGTTGAGTTGATTTTAGAGCAAGACGATGATGATACTTCAACAGCGAGTTTCAATAAAATCCCTGCACGTTATCAAGCCAATGTTGTGGTAAGTAATAAACCGAATACTGGCGCACCCGTTATTTTTGAGGATTTCCCAACGCACTACAACTTGCTCGGTCATGTTGAGCAATTGACACAAATGGGAACCATCACTACAGATTTCACCTTAATTCGTCCAGGATCATTGCACCGTGCTAATGGCGGTTTTTTACTGCTTGAAGCTGAACAGCTTCTTGAGCAGCCTTATGCATGGCAAGGTCTAAAACGTGCTTTAAAATCTGGTCAATTAAAACTTTCTTCTTTAGAACACATGCTGACCTTAACGGGTAGTATTTCTATCGAGCCTGCCCCAATTCCACTGGATTTAAAAGTGGTGTTATTGGCAGAACCTGAAATCTATTATGAAATACTTGAAGTCGAGCCTGAGCTTGGCAGTGTCTTTAAAATACGTGCTGATTTTACCGACACATTGCAACGTAATGACGCAAATGAACAAGCTTATATGCAACTCATTGCCGACTACGTACAACAAGATAAGTTATTACCATTTGATCGTACTGCCCTTGCTGCATTGTTGACTGATTCTAGTCGTCAAGCCGAAGATCAAAGCTCATTGTCTTTGCATGCCTCGACTTTGGGTGATTTAATTCGTGAAGCGCATCATCATGCCCTTCAGCAAGACCAAAAAATAGTGACTGCTGAACATATCAATACAGCACTGAAACATCGCCAATATCGCTTAGGCTATTTACGTGAATTGTACTGGCAAGACCTTTCTCGTGGTACTCAGTTGATTGAAACCCGTGGACATCGCTTAGGTCAAATCAATGCATTGTCTGTGATTCAATATGCAGATGTAGAATTTGGCTTACCCTCACGTTTGACTGCTTCCGTATATCAAGGTGGTGGTGATATTTTAGATATCGAACGTAGTGTTGAACTTGGTGGTTCTCTACATGCTAAAGGCGTGTTATTGATGTCGAGTTTCTTAAAAGCACATTTTGGTCGTGAACAGATTTTACATTTTTCTGCCGCTTTGGCATTTGAACAAAGTTATGGTCAAGTCGATGGCGATAGTGCAACTGTAGCTGAACTTTCTGCATTGATTTCAGCGATTTGCCAACTACCTATTGATCAGTCTTGGGCGATTACAGGATCGATGAACCAGTTGGGTCAAGTACAACCTATTGGCGGTGTAAATTCTAAAATTGAAGGTTTCTTCGATGCTTGTAAACTTCAAGGATTTACTGGTAAACAAGGCGTCATCATTCCTCGTCAAAACATGCAACATTTGATGATTCGTCATGATGTGATTGAAGCGGTTGAAAATGGTCAGTTCCATATTCATGCTATTGATACGATTGATCAAGCTTTAGAAATTTTGATGGCACGCCCAGTCGGTACTCTAGATAAAAAAGGTCGCTATAGCAAAGGTTCTATCTATGCCGCGGTCATGGAACAATTAGAGTATTGGCAAGCCATTGAAGATGGAGAAGAAATTGAAGAAGAGCCAAAGAAAAAGAAAAAAAAGAAGAAAAAAGACAAAGACTCAAAAGATAAATCTTCAAAAGAGACAAACAAAAATGAGTCTGAAGAAGCTGAGGTCTCTGCTAAAGCGATGAAATCATTGAAAAGAATGAAAAAATAATCCCAATAACCTCCGAGCGGTCACGTTAGGAGGTTTTTTTATTGTTTAATAAACACATATTGTCATTACATTATCTAAAGCTAAAATTTTAATTATTTTATTTAAATCACCATTTTTCACATACATTGAATGGTAAATAATATCCAGCCACATTGACTGCTTGTCGCATACTAAAGCCATAGCGCATGCCTGTTTCTATTCGATAATCATCAAAGGTGATTCGATTTTCACATTTTTTTTCAAAGTTTAGCTTGGGTCTGTTTTGGGTTATTTTTTGGCTTTTAAAATACTGCTGTGCCAATTGATTACGTCTAAAATCGCCCATGCTCATAAATTGCTTTAAGTCAATTTGATTATTCTGAGCAAGCTTTTTTGAAAATTCGGGGCTTTGTTCAAAATCAATTTCAAATTTCATTTCATCGTATTGATTGGCAAAAACCATTTGTGTCAGCAAAAAGTTGAGTAGCAATCCCACCAATATTGTTATTTTTTTCATGATTACTCAATATTTAAAATCTTGCTTACATTCTAGCCAAATTATCCAAAAGAGATATAAAAAAAAGCACCTATCAAAGGTGCTTTTAGATTCAGCAAAATAAATTATTTTGCATCTGGTGCTGGGCTATATTGTTCGATTAATGGTTTTAATTCACCATTTTGGAACATTTCAAGCACAATATCACTTCCGCCAACGAGCTCACCATTTACCCAAAGTTGTGGGAATGTAGGCCAATTTGCGATTTGTGGAAGTGTTGCACGAATATCTGGATTTTCCAAAATATTAACATAAGCAAAAGGACGACCGATTTGGCTAAGCGCTTCTACTGCACGTGCAGAGAAACCACATTGTGGAAATTGTGGTGTACCTTTCATATAAAGTAGTACAGCATGTTTAGCAATTTGATCGCGAATTAACGCTTCTGTATCGCGCGCTTGTTCAGTCATAGATAAAATCCTCAACTCATCTGCCCTGCATTATACCTAAAACTTTAGGAAACGGTGATGTTCCGCATAAATTTTCCATTTTTTTACATTTAGGCTTTAAATCAGATGCATATTTTGCTTATATAGGGGATTGTCGACAAATATCAAGTGATTTGCCGTACAACCTCTATTTTTATTTCCACCTAACAGATAAGAGTTAGTCATGAACAACATTACCCTCGCTCCGGTACAAACTGATCAACCATCACATTTGATGCCTGTTTTCGGCCGTCAACCGATCAGCTTTGTCCGAGGACGAGGTTCTTATCTCTATACAGAAGATGGTACTGAATATTTAGATGCACTTACAGGGATTGCTGTTTGTGGTCTAGGTCATGCTCATCCTGTGATTGCTGATGCGATTGCTGAACAAGCCGCAACATTGATTCACACCAGTAATATTTACGAGATTCCTTGGCAAACAGCAGCAGCGCAAAAATTGGCTGAAGTTGCTGGTATGGAAGAAATTTTCTTCTCAAATAGTGGCGCAGAATCAAATGAAGGTGCAATCAAAATTGCACGTAAATTTGGTCATATGCAAGGTGTCGCTAGCCCTAAAATCATCGTTGCTGATCATTCATTTCATGGTCGTACCCTTGCGACATTGTCTGCTACAGGTAATAAAAAAGTGCAAGAAGGCTTTGCACCTTTAGTTGAAGGCTTTATTCGTGTGCCATTTGGCGATGTTGAAGCAATCAAAGAAGCTGCTATCAATCATCCTGATATCGTGGCAATTTTAGTTGAACCGATTCAAGGTGAAGGCGGCGTAAATACTGCCCCTCAAGGTTTTAGTTATCTTGAACAAATTCGTCATATCTGTAATCAACACAACTGGTTAATGATGCTTGATGAAGTTCAAACAGGTAATGGCCGTACTGGTAAATACTTTGCGTATCAACATACCAATATCGTTCCTGATGTTTTGACTACAGCAAAAGGTCTAGGCAATGGTTTCCCAATCGGTGCAGTTATGACTCAAGGTCGTGGTGTAGGTGTATTGACTGCGGGTAATCACGGTTCAACTTATAGCGGTACGACTTTAGGTTCACGCGTGGTTTATACCGTAATTGATTTGATTCAAAAAGAAAATATCGTTGAAAATGCGGCAACCATTGGTCAATATCTTGTAGATCAATTCCGTAGCCAACTTGCAGATTGCAATGTAACTGTACGTGGCTTTGGGATGATGATCGGTATTGAATTGCCTAAAGCATGTGCTGAAATGGTTGAAATTGCACGTGATGAACATCATTTGATTATCAACGTAACAGCAGGCAATGTCGTTCGTTTATTACCTGCGCTCAATATGAATCATGAACAAGCGGATGATTTACTAAAACGTCTTGTTCCTGCAATCAAAAAATTTGTGACTGCCTAAATCGAACTCTATCTATGCTGATTTTGTATAGATAGAATCTTTGAAGTATAAAAAAGCCGCGTAATGCGGCTTTTTAATTGAAACTTTATGAAGCTTCTTGATATATCCTGCCCCCAGGAAGTTGGCTAAAATACTGTTTTAAAGCATCTAAGCAACGATAAGTTTTAACAGGTTGTTGTTCTTTCTTGGCAATCACAGCACATAAAGTAAATGCTGGAAGTTTCCAATCAGGTAGAACTTCAACAAGTGAACCGTTGACTAATTCTTTTTGAACATCTAAATAAAGTATACGAGCCAAACCATGACCTTGCTGACAAAGTGACTTTGCCACAAAAACATTGTTGGTTTGGATCCGACTCTCCATGTCTATATTGATTTCTTCACTACTTGATGGATGCACAAATGAAAAATAATGATTATTTTTCATTGTATTTAAATAGATCAAATCATGATTCAATAAATCTTCTGGGCGAGAAATAGGAATACTGGTTTGATTTAAATAACTTGGGGATGCAACTAAAACTTGATCCACATGCGCTAATGGAATAGTGATCAGGTTGTGGTTTTCTTCAATTTTGGAACACATCTTGATCGCAATATCTATTCTGCCGTCAATCAAATCATTGATCTGATTATTTGCATCAAAAAAGACATTTAAACCGCGATGAGCAGACATCCAATGTGATAGTGCTGGAACGACATGAGTCGCGCACAATTCTGGGGTGGTTGCTATACGTAGGTCACCGACTAATTCATCACGTAATTCATTAATACGGATTTTCCCACGTTCAGCAGCCGCTAACATTTCTTGGCAGCTTAGAAAAAAGGCTTGTCCAGCTTCCGTCAAACTCAAACGCCTTGTAGAACGATGCAAAAGTGTAACTTCCATATCTTGTTCTAGTGAACGAATTTGCTGACTCACCGCGCTTGTCGTGATACCCAATTCACGAGCCGCGCCACTGAACGAACTTTTTTCAACCACACAAGCAAAAACACCCATTGCTCGAAGTTGATCTAACATAAATTTCCCTCTGAAATTATGAGATGCATCACGTTTTTCTATTAATGCAACTCTTTGTATTATACGAGGAAATTATACGTTTGTAATGATTTGTTTAATTAATTCAACGGTAAAATTGTAGCCGGATCAATTGGCTTACCATTTAGACGGATTTGGAACTCAAGCATATTCTGTGATGCACCTGAAGATCCCATCTCTGCAATCTTCTGCCCTGCTTTGACATTATCACCACTTTTCACCAACATTTTACTGTTATGTGCATAAGCTGTAATGTATCCATCTATATGTTTTACAAGAACTAAATTACCATATTCCTTCAAACCATCCGCAGCATAAACCACTTGTCCATCAGCCGCTGAATAAATTGGATCGCCTAGATTTCCACCAAAACGAACACCTTTAATATTACCTGCAGCATTGTAACGCGCAATAATGGCATTACTTGATGGACGAACCCATTTTAATGACGTTGGTGTCGGTGCAACGGTCACGGTTGGTGCTGTATTTTGCGGAACGGTGTTTTGAACTGGTGGTGTAGCTGCTTGTGTTTGGTTTGGCAAGGCAATCGATTGACGCTGGATCGGCGTTGAATCGGTATAACTTTGCGTCGTTGTGGTCTTTTTACCGGAAGACTTTAAACGTAGTGATTGATTGACATAAATGGTATAAGGCGGTGCAATATCATTCATTTGAGCAACACTGATATAACTTAAACCATAACGCTGTGCGATCCCACTTAAAGTATCACCAGAACGAACTGTATAATAATCAGGCGCATTGGCATAACGGACTGAATTATTGATTTGTGGCTTAGAAGCACAACCAGTGAAAGCAAGTGCCGTAGTAACAGCTACAGACAGAAAAGCTACTTTCAACCATTTTTGTGATTGAAATGCGATTTCCTGAGATTGAACCTGTTGCATTACTTTCCCTCATCTATTTAGATTTATTAAAAATTTCACCAAGATTAGCAAAATTGCTCGTTAAATAAAGAATCAAATGGTTTATTTTCACAAACTTATAACAATCTTGAAGCTTATAATCCACTGATTATTTTAAATAATGTTGAATATTCACCTACAAATATTCAACATGCTTCAAATCAATCATCGACCAAGACGGCATTTTCAGCCAATTGAGCTTGTAGATTTTCTAAAACAGTATAATTTGTGGCATCCATTTGAATCGGTGTAATACTCACAAAACCATTGGCGATCGCATAGAAATCTGACTGCATTTGCGCTGAGTTTTTCTTTGGTTCAGCTACAGCCTCACCAGATAATCCGATCCAATACACTTGGCGACCACGAGGATCGACATGACTGGTGATTGGTTTAGATTGAGTACGTTTGCCTTGATAAGTTATTTTTGCGCCTCTGATAACACTTAAGTCTGGAATATTAATATTTAAAATATGACGCGGCGGTAGACTCGGCAAACCTTTAGCAACAAAATCATGCACCCAATTTGCAGCGACAGCATAGTCTTCAGGGCTTTCATAAGAACGAACATGCTGCCCACAAAATGAAATTGCCAAGGCAGGTTGTTTCATCAAACGCCCTTCAAATGCTGCACCGACTGTACCCGAATAAAGTACGTCATCACCCAAATTTGCACCGCTATTGATACCGCTCAGAACCAAGTCAAATTCAAAATCAAACAAACCGTTCATAGCTAAATAGACGCAATCTGCTGGCGTACCATTTACAGCCCAAACATCTGGCTGGATTTGTATTGGGCGCAGTGGACGATCTAAAGTCAATGCACTGGAAAACCCACTTCGTTCACTTTCAGGAGCAACGATTACTACTCGACCCAATGGGCTTAAAGCTTTCGCTAAGGCTTGGATACCCGGTGCAAAAACACCATCATCATTGGCTATTAAAATATTCAAAGTTTACTCGCAAATCGAATCGTTAAATACAAATCATTTTTTAAAATGATTTCAATCATATGATTATAAACACAAAAGAAACAAGGCTGCTAACATTTCACACTTCTTTGCAAATACGTCAACTTAACGAAGGTTTTTGCTTTGAAGCCTCAAAATCAACAGTATTTTGCTGAAAAATCAAACACAATTCATATATAAATACATCATCAATACACTTCCTCTATTTTTATTTCACAGAGAAAAAGTTTAATCTATGTAGGGTCATTTGACATTTCAAATTGGTTTCGCTGATGAATGTTTTTTAGATGATATGAGACATAGATTGAGAAATTTAGTCATCTAAATGATCAAACTACAACGAAATAGCATCAAAAAATACTCTCGTCATTTCGCCTTGCGCTGCGAACAAAGTAGTGCTTTGTTCTTGCTCTGGTTGTGAAATGTCAACAGTCCCTAAACCATTTGGTTATTTTATTTAGGATTTAGATTCATTATGCAATTAAAATTAGCAAAATTAATGGCTGTAGGATTACTTTCTACTTCATTCCTCATCCCACAAGCTTTTGCCGCTTCTCAAAAAACTAAATCTGATGAAGAAAATATCGATGTAACTCAAATCCAAGTCACTAAAGAAGAACTTGCAGCAATCTATGTTCTTTCTGAAATTTGCCCAAAACTTCAAGGTAAAAGTGACAAGTTTGATGCTGGTTTAAGTCGCTTAACCAAAGAATATATGCCGAATGAAAAAAACCCAGTTTCAGCGCTCAAATCTTTGAGCAAACAAGCCGCTTTTCAGTCTGCTTTAAAAGAAGCTCGTAGCGACGCTAAAAAGGCTGGTGACAAAAATAACAAAGAAATTTGTGAAGATGTGAGCAATTATCAAAGCTAATCTTGCTTTTGAAACCAATTCGTTACAATAAGTTTTAAATAAGCCGATTTCACTTGTGGAAGTCGGCTTTGCTTTGTCCTAAAATGCAACTTCGTTTTTGTGCTCAATAAGATATTGGAACCACCTAGAATGACCGGAAAAAGCGCCATTGCTGCATTATTACTCTTACCTTCATTTTCCTACGCAGCAACAGTATTATCTAACCCACCAGAATTAAATAATAAATCTTATGTTTTGATGGATTATGAAACTGGGCAGATCCTCGCGGCAAAGAATGAAAATGAAAAACTCGCGCCTGCTTCAATGACAAAAATGATGACCAGTTACATCATTGAACAGAAACTGCTCAAGGGACAACTGACTGAAGGCGAAAAAGTTCGCATGAACGAGTCTGCTTGGTGTCGTGGTAGTAGCTCCGAATCGTGTATGTATGTTCCTCTAAATGGTACAGCGACTGTTTTAGAAATGCTTCGCGGCATTATCGTTCAATCTGGTAACGATGCATCTAAAGCTATGGCTGAGCACATTTCAGGAAATGAAGGCACTTTTGCTTATGAAATGAATAAAGAAGCAAAACGCATCGGCATGACCAATACACATTTTATGAATGCGACGGGTATGCCTGCTGAAGGTCATTATTCAACAGCAAAAGATATGGCGCTTTTGGCTAAACATATTATTCATGATAGCTCAAAATATTACCCAATCTATTCTGAAAAAGAATTTACCTTTAACGGTATCAAACAAGGCAACCGTAATGCCCTACTTTACACAGATCCAAGTGTTGATGGTTTAAAAACAGGTCATACTGATGAAGCTGGCTATTGTTTAACCACCTCATCAAAACGTGGTCCAATGCGCTTAATTTCAGTTATCTTCGGCGCACCAGGTATGAATGATCGTGCAACTCAAACACGTGAACTCTTGTCTTGGGGTTATGCAAACTTTGAAACTAAAAATGTTAAACCTGCTAACCAAGTCCTCGCAAAATCAAAAGTTTGGTTCGGTAAAGAAAATGAAGTTAATGTTGGTTTAGCGGAAAACTTCAGCGTTACGATGCCTAAAGGTCAAGCTGGCGATATCAAAACTCAAATTTCTGTACAACCAAACCTAAATGCTCCACTGCAAAAAGGACAAGTTGTAGGTAAATTGATCGCAACTATGGATGGCAAAGTGATTGCAGAAAAACCACTTGTTGCACTTCAAGCAGTTGAAGAAGCTGGTTTCTTCTCTCGTATGATTGACCATATCAAACAATTTTTTAGCAACTTATTTTAAGTTTTAAAAGATTTGAAAATTAAGCATTTATACCATCGGTATAAATGCTTTTTTATTTTATCATTCAAACAAAGTTTAAAATCTCAGGGACAAGATGAAAAAAAATATTCGCTCGTATTTGGACATGCATCCAAAAATTGATTCGACCTGTTATATCGATGATTTATCCGTGATTATCGGTGAAGTTAAACTCGCCGAAAATGTTTCAGTATGGCCTTTTGCCGTGATTCGTGGCGATGTCAATTCAATTCAAATCGGTAAAAATAGCAATGTGCAAGATCATTGTATGCTGCATGTGAGCCATAAAAATGATAGTAAACCCAACGGTTCACCTCTAATCATTGGTGAAGATGTCACTGTCGGACACCATGTGACTTTACATGGCTGTAACATCGGTAATCGTGTGCTTGTTGGCATCAATACGATTATTTTAGATGATGCAATCATTCAAGATGACGTCATGATCGGTGCGGGAAGTTTAGTTCCCCCGCGCAAGGTTTTAGAAAGCGGTTATCTTTATGTTGGAAGCCCAGTTCAAAAAGTACGTCCTTTGACGGAAAAAGAACTTGAATTTTTGCCTTATTCAGCTAGACATTATGTCAAAGTAGCAAATAACTATTTAGAACAGTAACTATTTAGAACAGTATCATTTTAAAAATGGTTTTTATCAGATAAGAAAATACATAAAAGCCCAATCACGTGTATTGGGCTTTTATGGCTTAAAAAATAAACTGTGCAGCATAAAGCCATATTTTAAAAATTTATTTTCCGCTTTTACGTGAAGAATCATTAATTGCTGAAGAGTCTGTATCCTTCTGCTCACCAACGCTTCCTGCAAAAGCAGTTTGAAGAACTGGTAAAATAAGTAGAACTAAAAGAAATTTTTTCATATTAACCTCGAAATACGGTAATCCCCCCTAAAAATAATAGGATCTAAAAGTAGAATTTTCTCTTAAGATACAAGCAGGAGATTCTGCATGAAAACATCTAAATTTACAGACAGCCAGATCATGTCCATCTTAAAGCAAGCGGAGTCTGGTACACCTGTTGCTGCCCTATGTCGTGAACACGGTATGAGTAATGCAACCTTCTATAAATGGCGTGCTAAATATGGCGGCATGGATACATCTTTGATGGCACGGCTGAAAGAGTTGGAAACAGAAAATACCAGACTGAAAAAAATGTATGCTGAAGAGCGGTTAAAGGCAGAAATTATTCAGGAAGCGATGTCAAAAAAGTGGTGAAGCCATCTTGTCGACGTCAGATGGCTCAACATGCAGTGGCCCGACATGCTGTTAGTATCCGTTTGGCTTGCACTGCATTTGGCATAAGTGAAACCTGCTACCGTTATCAGGCTAAACTCAGTGATGACAATGTGCTCATTGCAGAACAGCTCATAGACCTCACTGAGGAAAATTCCGATTGGGGCTTTGGTCTATGCTTCTCATATTTACGGCATGTTAAGAGTCACTGTTGGAATCACAAGCGGGTTTACCGCATTTACTGTGAGTTAGCACTGAATCTGCGTATTAAGCCAAGAAGAAGACTAAAACGACATGCGCCTGAACCATTGAAAGAACCCATCCGTGAAAATCAGGTCTGGTCACTGGATTTTATGCACGATCAGCTTTCCGATGGTCGCAAATTTCGATTATTGAATGTGATTGATGATTACCGCCGCGAAGGTTTAGTTATTGAAGCAGGGTTCTCACTACCTGCAATACGAGTTATTCGAGCACTCAATCAGTTGTTGGAATATCGGGAAAAACCTTTGGTGATTAGATGCGACAATGGACCTGAGTTTATCAGTCATGAATTCGTACGCTGGGCAACTGAACACGGTATTTGTATTGAACATATTCAACCAGGTAACCCACAACAGAATGCGTATATTGAACGCTATAATCGAACCATACGTTATAGTTGGCTAAGCAAACATTTATTTGATACTTTGGATGAAGTACAAGATTATGCAACGAATTGGCTATGGCATTACAATCATGAAAGACCACACCAAGCCAACAAAGGAAGGCCTCCTCTAATGGCTGCTTAACCTCTACTTTTAACTTCAGTTAGTTATGGGAGGATTACCATACCATTTAAAATAAGATCAATTTATAAAGAAATCTGTTAAAAAATTCTGAGGGGAAATACCCAATATTTAATTTTTTGACACTTTCCATAATCGAGCCCTTTTTATTTGCTCTTTTTATATTTTGACTATTGTTTAGATTTTGCAATATTCCCAAATGGGAATGTGTTTAAAAAATTATAAAAATAGCTTCTATGCATTTTTAAATGAGCATTTTTTAATTGAAAAACAATCTAACACAGGTGGTTCGGGGTGGTTAACTTTTGGATTTTTTATTTTTCAAGGTGTGGCTGCACTGGTGATCATCGGTGTACGTCTTGTGATTTAGATTGGTCAATTGTTTCTATGAGCTTTATATAGTTAACTACAAATCCTTATCATCATGACCTTCTCCCCCCCCTGCATCTTGCGCTACGATCAAAGCAGTGCTTTGATTTTTGCTCATGGGGAAAGGAATTTCTATCTTAATTTTACTTTAAATAATACTATAAATATCAATCAATAACCCTCTATTAAAAACCTTATCTCACTAAAACAACTCAATCTTTTCATGCTAATCGTCACTTTCAATTTTTCTATAATTTAAATATCCAACAATGCCACCACCCCCATCTTTGGGATGGTTTACCCCATCCATCACAGGAATATTTTGAAAATCAAATGGTGATACACCCTCGATACAAGCAACATTGACGCCATATTGTTCTGGATTAGATCGTCTTTGGTGAAATGTATAAATGCCACAAACTGAACAGAAAAAATGCGCCGCTTGCCCTGTATTAAAACGGTATTCGCTTAACTTATCTTTACCTTGATAAACATTAATTCCAGAAAGCGGTGCAGATACAGCAACTGCCCCTCTCATACGACAAAATGAACAATTGCATCTACGCAGTGTATTAAAACCATCTGACAGCTCTACTGTGAATTTGATTGCTCCACAGTGACATTGAGCATTTTTCTTTTCAGCCATCATTTCACCTATCGTACTTTTTGTTTTGCCGAATAGTAAAAGTCAAATAAACCTATTTTTCAACTCATAAAGAGATTTAGACCAGACTTCATGAGGTTCTGATTGAGAAAAACCTTCACTTGATAAATAAAACTCATCATCATAGTAATCTATGAAACCAGCGAAGCCTTCATTTTCAATATATTTGGAAATTTTAAATAAGGTCATAAATTTGCATAAGATGATGTCTTTTGAATATTCAGATGTTGGTTGTTTCTCTGCATAGTCCACTAAAATTTCATAATAAATTTTATTATTCAGATCTAAGGCTATGCTCAAATGTTCAACATTAATATTTAAAAAATAATCTAAAACTTGTTGATCATTTGATAAAAAACAAATCTCTAATAGATAACTCGCCTAAATAATTTTTAGATTAAAATTATATTTTACAATGAGATTCCCTCTCCTTTTTAAAGGAGAGGGCTAGGGTGAGGATTCTATTAGAAATTTACCCTCATCCTAACCTTCTCCCAAAGGGAGAAGGGACTTCCTATATTAACTTTCAAAATAATAAATGATTGTATATTTTAGATTTATGAAAGAGATCTAATGCTAATAAATTATTAGAATCATCACTGAGCTGCTCTATTGCCCATTTTTGAATATCTTCTGGAGATATTAAGCTTAACCCCAACTTCAATTTGAACTTTAATTTATCTGCATCATACATTTGTTATTACCTTGCTATTTTTTATTTATTATTCCATTTTAAAATCAAAAAGTAATTCTTTCACTTAATCTTTTTAAAATACAAACCAATTGCTAACAATCGCTCAAACTGTACTAAATTTGATTAAAGTTTTATATAAGGATAAATGTTAGCAAACAATTCATCCCTCACCATAGCCATCTTCCCCTAAATTTTGTAGAATACTGCTTTTAAACCAAGGTGCTTGTTATGACCACTTGGACTCCACACGTCACAGTAGCCACAGTTGTTGAAAAAAATGGAAAATTCCTGTTTGTTGAGGAACATACCGAAGGTGTGACACATACCGTTTTCAATCAACCTGCAGGTCATGTTGAAAAAGATGAAACGCTGATCCAAGCTGCGATACGTGAAACGATGGAAGAAACAGGTCATCAAGTCGAAATCGATTCTTTGATTGGGATATATACCTATACCCCTCCGATGTTTCCTGACCGTACTTATTATCGTTTTTTATTTGCTGCGCATGTCGTGGAATACTTTCCAGAAGCAAAACTCGATACCGGTATTGTCGGTCCTGCTTGGATGACGCTTGAAGAATTGATTGAAACTGCTCGTGCACGTAGTCCTCTAGTGATTAAAGCTGTACAAGATGCTGCCTCTGGTCAACGTTATCCTTTATCGCTCGTTTATGAGCACCAAAACTCCCCATTTACTTCCTCATTGGATGCCTAATTTTATGCAACAACGTGTCATCGTCGGTATGTCTGGTGGTGTAGATTCATCTGTTTCTGCTGCACTTTTACTTCAACAAGGATATCAAGTTGAAGGCCTTTTCATGAAAAACTGGGAAGAAGATGATGGCACGGAATATTGCACGGCGATGGAAGATTTAGCCGATGCTCAAGCGGTATGCGATAAAATCGGTATTAAATTACATACTGCAAACTTCGCTATGGAATATTGGGATCGTGTATTTGAGCATTTCCTAGAAGAATATGCTGCAGGTCGTACACCTAATCCTGATATTTTGTGCAATAAAGAAATTAAATTCCGTGCATTTTTAGATCATGCCATGAAACTCGGTGCTGATTTTATTGCAACAGGACACTATGCGCGTCGTGGCGAAACATTGCTTAATTCTAAAGGTGAAGAATATGCACCTTTACTACGTGGCTTAGACAACAATAAAGATCAAACTTATTTCCTACATGCTGTGCATGGCCGTGAAATCAATAAAACCCTATTTCCAGTGGGTGAGATTGAAAAACCACAAGTTCGTAAGATTGCTGAAGAGCTCGGTCTTGCAACTGCTAAGAAAAAAGATTCGACTGGGATTTGTTTTATTGGTGAACGCCGTTTTAATGATTTCTTAAAACAATATTTACCAGCGCAACCTGGAAAAATTTTGCTCGACACAGGAAAAGAGGTTGGTGAACATCACGGCTTAATGTACTATACCCTCGGTCAGCGTGGTGGTATTGGGCTAGGCGGATTAAAAGGCGAATCTGAAGGTGCATGGTTTGTATTGCACAAAGATATTGAAAATAATCGTCTGGTTATCGGTCAAGGTCATGAACATCCGCTTATGCAAAGCACTGTTTTATGGTCAGAAGCAATCGACTGGGTAGCTGGTGAACAAGTGATTCCTGAGACAGGTTTCAGATGTACTGCCAAAACACGTTATCGTCAGCCTGATCAAGTGTGTACAATCTATAATGATACATCGACTCCAAATGGAGTACGTGTTGAATTTGATGAACCACAACGTGCAGTCACTCCAGGACAGAGTGTGGTTTTTTATGTGGATGAAATGTGCTTAGGTGGTGGAGTCATTCACCATACCAATGCACCTAAACCAGATTTTATTTAAAGGAATATTAGGCATGGTTGAGTTACCCTTTCAACAGCCTCGTACTTTGAATCAACGCCAAAACAGAGCTTTGGCGTTAGCAGGCGTATTTCAAGCAACCCAGCTGACGCATATGACAGCGATGATGGGGCGTCAAAGTATTGGTGAAAGCGGCAATTTTTATTTTGAACAACTCATCAAAGCCAGCCTCAATATACGCCCTACTGGAAGTTGCTCTTGTCAGACTTTAGATTTTTTTAATCAACTGGCAGACATTTCCTTAGGGCTTAAAACTTTAGAAAGCAGTATTACTCAACCTTTTTCTACAACGCCAAAATCCAGACTGCCTAAAATGAGCAATGCCAAATTGCCAATGTCTTATGCAATGTCTTTATTGGCGCTAGAAAAGAAAGTGTACGGCAATCCAGAATTTGTCCAAATCATTGAACAATCGCAACAAAAAATATTAAAGCAACTCTCATTTTTCGATAATAACTACGTTCATCCAAGTATCGTTGCCAACCTTGCACAGACTTATGTTGAAACTGCTGGGGCGATCAATCCCCGCATCATGGTTCGTGGCAATGCTGAAGCATTCAAAGACTCATCCCATACCAATCGTATCCGCGCCAGCCTATTTACAGGTCTGCAAATGGCGCACTTATGGCGTCAATTGGGTGGAAGTTCTTGGAATATGATGTTCAGCAAACGTAAACTTTTACAAGATATTCAAGATTTAGCTCGCTTACAATATCAGGTGGTATAGCCCCTATTGTCGCGAATTTTTAAGTTTTTGTTTTTGGTTAATGATATTTTTTTAAATCGTCTTAACCCCCAATTCCAAAGTTTAAGGAATCACTATGAGCGCTTTAACTGCACTTTCTCCACTTGATGGTCGTTATGCTAGCAAATGCGATGCACTTCGCCCTTACCTCTCTGAGTTTGGATTGATCCATGCTCGTGTGACTGTTGAAGTTCGTTGGTTACAAGCGCTTGCGAACCGCCCAGAAATCACTGAAGTTAAACCTTTCTCTACTGCTACAAATGCTGCTTTAGATGCAATTGTCAGTGATTTTTCTGAAGAAGACGCGCTTCGCATTAAAGAAATTGAACGCACAACAAACCATGATGTGAAAGCAGTTGAATATTTTCTTAAAGAAAAAATTGCTCATATTAATGAATTAAAAGATTCAGGTGAATTTATTCACTTTGCATGTACATCTGAAGACATCAACAACTTATCTCACGCATTAATGCTCAAAAATGGTCGTGAAGTGCTTGTTGAATCTATGCAAAAAATCATCGATGGTATCGTTGCATTGGCTGAAACACATGCTGACCAATCAATGTTGTCACGTACTCATGGTCAAACTGCGAGCCCAACAACTTTGGGTAAAGAAATGGCAAACGTTGCTTATCGTTTGGCACGTCAAATCAAACAATTTAAAAATGTTGAACTTTTAGGCAAAATCAATGGTGCTGTAGGTAACTACAATGCACATTATTCCGCTTATCCAGAAATCAACTGGCCTGCACATTCTCAAGCATTTGTTGAATCTTTAGGTTTAACATTTAACCCATATACCACTCAAATCGAGCCACACGACTATATCGCTGAAATGTTTGATGCATTACGTCGTTTCAACACGATTTTGATCGACTTTAACCGTGATGTTTGGGGCTATATCTCTTTAGGTTTCTTCAAACAACGTTTAAAAGAAGGTGAAGTTGGTTCTTCAACTATGCCACACAAAGTAAATCCAATTGACTTCGAAAACTCTGAAGGTAACTTGGGTATTGCCAATGCGGTACTTGCTCACTTAGGTGAAAAACTTCCTATTTCTCGTTGGCAACGTGACTTAACTGACTCTACTGTGTTACGTAACATGGGTGTTGGTTTGGCGCAAAGCTTGATCGCTTTCGATGCCTGCTTAAAAGGTATCGGTAAACTTGAACTCAATGCTGACCGTATCGAAGAAGATTTGGATCATGCTCAAGAAGTTTTGGCTGAACCAATTCAAACTGTAATGCGTCGTTATAACGTTGAAAAACCATACGAAAAATTGAAAGCCCTTACTCGCGGTCAAGCAATGACACGTGACATGATGGTGAACTTCGTAAATGGTGATGAACTATCTCAAGTTCCAGCAGAACAACGCGCTCGTTTGGCTGAACTCACTCCTGCAACTTATACAGGTAATGCAGCAGAACAAGCAAAACAAATTAAAGATTTGATTTCTAAAATCTAAACTTTAAATGTTCTAAAAAAGCGAAGTCATGACTTCGCTTTTTTTATGTTTTCAAATAAAATATCTAAATGACAATAAAATTTAAAGTTGACCAACATCATCACTAAAATGTCATTATAAAAGCAACACCCCTTTAACCTTATCGATAAACTTAGAAATTAAAAAAAATGATCTATCACAAATTGACGACGAAGCATTGGCTCGTGCTTCTATTACTCTTGATTGAAATCGTTATCGCATCCATCAACCCCTTAGAAATGGGTTCGTATCTTTTACATCAACTGGGTACTGTGTTGATGTTAATCGCCTTATTTTTTATGCAAAAGAAATATGGCTTAAGCTTTCAAGCATTTGCCTTATATATTTTATTTTTAATGATCCATGTGCTTGCCGCACATTATCTATATTCTTATGTCCCCTATAATGACTGGATCAAAACTATTTTCCACTTTGATCTCAATCAGACGATGGGCTGGTCACGCAATATGTTCGACCGCCTCGTGCATATCGGTTATGGATTACTCTTAACACCATTCTTTTTACGCATTTTTCAAGTATGGTTGCCACAGCTTTCCAAAGGTGTATTACTCATATTAGTGGTGCAATTTGTCATGGCAAGTAGTTTGTTTTATGAATGGATCGAATGGTGGATTGCCATCGGATTATCACCTGAAGAAGCGGAAAAATATAATGGTCAGCAAGGTGATATTTGGGATGCGCATAAAGATATGTTCGTCGCTACGCTTGGGGCTATATTTTCCGCAGTGATGATCTACAAATCAGATAAAACTAAAAATTAAAAAATAGCCCCTTCAAATTGAAGGGGCTATTTTAATCTACGATGCGCACGAATAACTTGACTTAGAATAAGGCCTGCTGGCTTTGTATTAACTGATCCAAGTCAGAACGTGTTAAAACTTGAGCCTCGATTTGGGATTGTTGGATAGCGGTCTCATTATTTGTTTGGCTTGATGAATTTGAGCTATTATCAGCAATCATTTGCTCAATAGCCAAATCACCAGAAGTCGTATTTTCTAATAGCAATTCAGTATTAATTGTACCATCCTGATAAATTAGCGTATTTTCAGCGTCTGGCTCAGATGCTTGATCAGTAGCAATTTCCAATAAACTCAAAGGTACAATTTTCGCCAAAGTTGGTTCAATCGATGCAGGCTCAACCAAATCAGTATCCGTTGTATCTGGTACAGACTCAGTTTCAGGCACTGTTTCATCAGGAGGAGTTTCAGGTTGTGGAGCAACAATAGTAATTTTTAAGACGTCACTTTCAGGACTGGTATTACCGGATGCATCGGTCAATACAAACGTAAAATTATGTTCACCTAGTGCCAAGTCAGATGATGGTGTCCAAGTCCAAGTTTTATCAGTATCGACAGTCACCTGAGCAATCAGATTATTACCTTTATCAAAAATAGATAAGATTGTTCCTGCTTCTGCACCAGTTCCTTTAAACGTAGGACGTGCATCATCAGTTGTTCCACCATTCTCTATAGTGCCTTTCTCAGCCCCGACATCGTCTGTCACAGTTGGTACTTTAGGAACAGTTGGGGCGATAGTGTCTTTGTTGCCTTGAATAGAGTTACTGTCAGAAACATTGCCAGATTTATCAGCAACTGTAATATAACAATATTTACCATCAGTCACAGCTGTACTCAGTGTCACGGTAAATTTACCATCAGCATCTGCAGTCGCCGAACCGATCACTTTGCTACTACTATCCTTAATCGTTACAGTAGAATTCGGCTCAGCAGTACCCGTAACTTCATTGCCATCTGCATTAATCTTTAAATCAGCCGCTTTTTCAGGCGCTATAGTGTCAGTACCCGCTTTAATAGTAACAGCTGTAGATTTATTACCAGCAGCATCTACAATAACAACTTGATTGCTAATCTTATCTGTCAAAGCAGTGGGTAAATCAATACTAAATTGTCCATTGGCATCTACCGTTCCTGTAGCAATGACTTTACCTTCGCTATCTAAAATCTGTACTGTTGCATTGGCTTCTGCTGTACCGATTAATTTAGTACCTTCTTCATTGACTTCAACCAGTGGTTTAGTCGGCGGCGTCGTATCTTTACCAAGTTCAGCTTCACTTGCTTCAGATACATTTCCAGCTTTATCTTTGGCTGTCACTTTAACAACTTGACCACTTTCAAGTGGCGTTTTCAAGTTGATGACGTATGTTCCGTTTGTAGCAACACCTGTCCCCAAAACATTGCCATTCGCATCTGTAATGGTAATCGTAGAGCCTGATTCTGCTGTACCTGATACTGCTGTACCATCTGCACTCACCTGTGCCACTGGCGCTTCTGGTGCAATCGTATCTTTGGACCCTTGAAGTAATGAAGGCTGCGATTTATTACCAGCACTATCTTGTACGTAAATTAAACCTTGATTACCATCAGTCAAAGGCTCACTCAGTTTAACTGAATAATTACCACTCGCATCCGCCGTAGTAGTGCCGAGCACCTTACCGTCTGTATCCACTACATATACAATACATCCAGCTTCAGATGCAGCACCTGTCACTGTATCACCGTCTGTATTTAAGGTAGCAGATTTTAAAGATGGTGCTACGATATCAGGAGCACTTGAAGACTTATTACTGCTCTTATTATCATCAAAAGCAGCCAAATAAATACCTTCGGCAGCTAAAACACCAAGACCAAGCTTAAGCAAAGTTGACTTTGAAAAAGTCGATTCTTCTGCTACTGGTGCAGCTTGAGGTGTAGACAATTGAGGGAACGACTCAATTGAGGATGGTGTGACCAAATCTGTATAGCTTTGAAATTGACCTTTTGAGTCGAAATTAACTTCATAATATTCGCTATTACCACGCGATAAAACCAACTGATTTTCATCTGGTATATCAGTAAAATAATGATCAATAACGATTTTTTCACCATTTTTAAGCGTAATAATCAATTTATTACCACTTCGCACCATTGAATCAACATCATCACGCCCTACAGCAAGTTGAATAATAGAAGCTTGGTTTAATTGAACTTTATTAGTATTGTCATTAAGTATAATTTTGTGATCTTGTTGAGCATACACAACTAATTGTGCCATCTTCATCTCGCTTTATAAAAAATTATGTACATCAGCACGTTAAAAATTATACTTAATATATAGAAAAATCAGGTATCACTCAAGGAAACAATAACTATCATGCTTTAATTAAATTCATATTTTTTTTAAATATTTTGAAATTTTCTGCAATTTTTTTTGTAAACACCCATATAAAAAAAACCAACTCGAAAGTTGGTTTTTCTTATGGCTAAATACACATGATCTTATAGCTTAGGATCACGCATTTGTACCAAAGTTGCATTTGCTTTACTTAAGCTATCTACAATTTTATTCATCAAACTCGGTACAAACTGATCTGCCATTTGCGCAGCTTGCAAACCAATTTTTTCACCCAAAGTTGGCTTACGGCGAGTTTGGATCACATATACATCATGTTGTAGCAATTGGCTCAAGAGATATTCATCAGAGGTCTGTAATTTATCGACCAAGTTGAGGTTTAGCGCGTCTTTACCGTACCAATGTTCGCCTGTAGCAACTTTTTCAACATTGAGTTTTGGACGATAATTTTCCACAAAATGTTTAAATAAAGAATGCGTTTGTTGTAACTCTTCTTCAAACTTTGCCTTACCTTCAGCCGTGTTTTCACCAAACATAGTCACAGTACGTTTAAACTGACCCGCGGTATACAGCTCAAAATCAACGTGATGCTCTTTAAGTAAACGATTAAAATTCGGCACTTGAGCAACCACACCAATTGACCCTACGATTGCAAACGGTGCTGAAACGATTTCATTGGCAATACAAGCCATCATATAACCGCCACTTGCAGCCACTTTATCCACACAGATCGTCAAATTAAATCCAGCTTCACGCAAACGAACTAGTTGTGCTGCTGCTAAACCATAGCCATGCACCATACCACCAGGACTTTCTAAGCGTAATACCACACGATCACGGCCTGCTTTTGCAGTCGCTAAAATCAAAGTAATTTCTTCACGTAAATTTTCTACAGCTGAAGCTTGTACATCACCTTTAAAATCTAAAACATAGATTTTTTGATTGTTCTTTTTACGCGTTCTTGACTCTTTTGCAAGTTGCTGGGTCAGTTGTAAAAGTTCGAATTTTGAAGCAGTTGTCTGAGCAATTTTTTTTCGTTGTTCATTGACACGTGCATTGAGATGACTCACACGTATTTCTGCTGGTAATTTAGGTAAATGAAATAACATAAAATTCGATTCTCATGAGATCAATACGTTTTGATATAACATGTGGGTTTCAGGCGCAAATTTCAATACGGTTTTTGAAAAATTAAGTATTAATACAAAATCAAACCAAAATTAAAAATTAAAAACACTTCTAAAAAACAACTTAAATTGTTGATTTATAATTATTATTTAAAAAAGCAAATATAATTAGTAAGATTTAACTCACGGTCATTTATCATTAAAATCTATAAATAACCATATAAGTAAAATAACCCTATACCACAAAAGGCTTTTATTAAAGTAAGTAGCACAACAACTATCTCATTTAAAAAAACAGATCAACACATACTTTATAAAGCCGATGAAGAGCTAAAAAGCCAATTTATTTAAAAAATCATCATAAATATTGTACTGAGTCATAGCATTTATAAAAATGAAAAATGAAAAATGAAAAAGCCGTAAATGATTACGGCTCTTATTTATCGCGATTGCTAAATGATGAATCGAATCATTAACCGAAACGACCCGTAATATAAGCTTCGGTAAGTTGATGATCAGGCTGTGTAAAGACTTTTTCAGTCGAGTTCACTTCGATCAAATCACCTAGATGGAAATAAGCAGTACGATCTGATACACGTGCCGCTTGTTGCATTGAGTGAGTTACGATTGCAATCGTATACTGAGTTGAAAGCTCTGAAATCAATTCTTCAACTTTTGCAGTAGCAATCGGATCAAGTGCTGAACATGGCTCATCCATCAAAATAACTTCAGGGCTTACCGCAATCGTACGTGCGATACACAAACGTTGCTGCTGACCACCTGATAAACCTGTACCCGGCTGGTTTAAACGATCTTTAACTTCATCCCATAGTCCTGCTTTACGCAAACTATTTTCAACGATTTCTTCAAGATCGTATTTGTCACGAGCCAAGCCATGCAATTTTGGACCATAAGCAACATTATCAAAAATAGACTTTGGAAATGGGTTTGGCTTTTGGAATACCATACCCACTTGCGCACGGAGTAACACCACATCTAAGTTTGGATCATAGATATCTTGGTTATCCAAAGTTACTTTACCTGTTACACGACAGCTATCAATGGTGTCATTCATACGATTTAAAGTACGTAAAAATGTTGATTTACCACAACCAGATGGTCCGATAAAAGCAATGACTTCATTTTCATATACTTTTAAATCAATACCCTTGATCGCTTCAGCATCACCATAATAAACATGAACATCTTCAGCACTAATTTTAACAGTCGAATTTTGTTCTTTCTTTTCAGATGCGTTAGTTTCAAATTGTGAAACGAACGATGTGCTTTGCTGTTTGCGTTCAGTATCTGAAGTAAATTGTGTTTGATCTTGGTTCACTGATTTATCCTTTTCTAAGGAATTTGTAATTTCTATAGTACTCATATTTTATCCTCGATTACCAACGTACTTCGAATTTCTTACGTAACCAAATAGCCAAACTATTTAGTCCAATCATCAAAGCTAAGAGCACGATGATCGCTGCGGCAGTGCGTCCTTCAAAGAAGTTACGTAGCTCATTGCCTTGCCACAAGAACACTTGCACAGGTAAAGCAGTTGATTGATCTAATGGTGTCATCGGCACACTTGCAACGAAGGCACTCATACCAATCAAGAGTAATGGAGCTGTTTCACCGAGCGCCTGCGCAACACCGATAATTGCGCCGGTTAAAATACCCGGCAATGCGAGCGGTAAAACATGATGAAATACGGTTTGAATACGTGATGCACCAAGCCCTAGTGCCGCTTGACGAATAGATGGCGGTACAGCTTTCAGAGCAGCACGTGTAGTAATAATCACTGTAGGTAAAGTCATCAAGCTGAGAACTAAACCACCGACAAGTGGAGCGGATATAGGTAAATGCAACCAACCGATAAAAATAGCAGCACCGAGTAAGCCGAATACAATCGATGGAACAGCAGCAAGGTTATTGATGTTGACTTCGACTACATCGGTAATCCAATTCTTTTTCGCAAATTCTTCAAGGTAGACAGCACTTGCAACACCAACAGGAATCGAGATGATGATCACAATCAGCATCATAAATAATGATCCCATAAATGCACCCGCTAAACCTGCTGTTGCTGGTGAGCTACGAGAGTCTGGATTGGTGAAAATTTGGAAATTGAAGGTACGATCGATAACACCATCAGCCGTCATTTGATCAGCAATTTTGCGAACTTCAGGACTAAGCTGTTGTTGCTCATCTGGCAAAGTACGGTCGATATTTCCAGCCAACCAAACATCCACATTTGCATCAGCTAAAAATTTGATTTCAACTTTTTTGCCGATCAGACTCGGATCTTTAAACACCATATCACGTAGGCGATATGATTCTGAGCTAGTATAAATACTACTTAAATCATCACGTTTTGATGCCAATGCTGGATCTTTAGCAATCATACCATTTTGAATCAAAGCATCCCAATCCACCATGCCCATTTTGCCTTGCCACGCGATATAGCGTTCTTGGTACTGAGCTGGAGATTCATTTTGTGCTTTGACTGGTTTAGGACCTGCATCGATTACTGTTGGATCAAAATATACAGGTATAGTCATACTAGCTTGCCAAAAAGCTGGCACACCTTTGTATAAAATACTACCAAAAAGTAAGGCTACAAACGCTAAACCGACAACAACAGCAGAGAATCCAAAAAATTTAAATGTTTTCTCTTTACGATGACGTTTTGAAAGTGACTTTTCAATTTGAGATTTACGTTTTTCGCGAAGCTCTGCAGCTTGACGAGGATCAAATACATTTTGATCCACTGGAGATGTATTTGATGTACTCATTCGTATTGCTCACGATATTTGCGCACGATATAAAGTGCTACGATATTTAGACCCAAAGTAATCACAAACAATGTCAAACCAAGTGCAAATGCCACCAACGCTTGCGGGCTGGCAAAGTCTGTATCGCCAGTTAATTGATTGACAATCGTTACGGTTACAGTCGATACCGCTTCAAGTGGGTTGATATGCAGTAATGGGCTATTCCCTGCTGCAAGTACCACGATCATGGTCTCACCAATCGCTCGAGAAGCTGCAAGCAAGAATGCACCGATAATTCCCGGTAAAGCTGCAGGAATCACCACTTGACGAATCGTTTCTGATTTTGTTGCACCAAGACCTAAAGAACCATCACGAAGTGAACGTGGTACTTGGGTAATGATGTCATCTGAAAGAGATGATACAAATGGAATGATCATAATCCCCATCACGAAACCTGCTGTTAAAGCACTGGTTGCGTTGATGTTGATGCCCACCATTTCTCCGAGCATCTTAAATACAGGACCGATCACCATCAAAGCAAATACACCGTAAACAATCGTTGGGATACCAGCCAAGATTTCGATGGTTGGTTTAGCCCAAGAACGAAGTGCTGGGGAAGCATATTCTGCTAGATAAATTGCGATCATCAAACCCACAGGTACAGATACTAAAAGTGCAATACCTGACACCATCAATGTTCCCCAAAGCAGTGGTAATAAACCATAGCTACCTTCAGCACCGCCTGAAGTACTAAAACCAGGATCCCACATTGTGCCAAAGAAGAAATCAATTGGATTGACAAACTTAAAGAAATGCATCGCTTCACTGAACATTGACATTACGATGCCAACAGTCGTTAAAATCGCAACCCCAGAACACAATGCCAATCCAACATTGATGGCTTTTTCAACTTGGTTACGTGCACGATATTTTTGACTAATTTGTTTTTTCGCAAAAACCAAACCAAGTAAAGCAGCACAGACCACCACCGCAAATTTTGCAAAAGAGCCAACTGTTTGAAATTTCTTATATTGCTCAGCTGCAATCGCTTCATAAGCCGCTGGATGATCAGAAACACCAAAACCTGATGCGATCGCTTTCACTCGATCCATCAGCACTTGCACCCCTGCCTCATCCAAACCAGATGCGACATTTGTAGGTATACTATTAAGTACAATGTGTTGCAGAATGTTTGGTTCTACAATATTCCAAACCATCAAAATTAAAAACGCAGGGATCCCACACCAAAGCGCCACTAAGGCTCCATAATAACCTGGACGGGAATGGAGGGTAGCTGAATTGTTCCCCTTACCTGCTAGGTTACGACTACGACGTAGCCCAATTTGATACGCGATTGCCACAAGTGCCAATAACACGCCAATAAGTAGCAGATTCATGTATTCTCCACTGTTTTTCCAATTTTCATTCTTTGAAAAAACTTTTTATTAGCACAAAAAGCCGATGGCAGTCATCCCACCATCAGCTTCGCTTTTGCTTTATTACAAAGATTTGCCAGCTTTAAATGCCGCAAGAACTTTTGCACGTTCAGCATCTGATAATGAGATTAAACCTGCTTTCTCAAGTTTAGAACCTTTACCAGAGATTTTCTTGTTCAAGAAGAATTCTGTGTATTCAGATAAACCACGAACTGACTTGATATGCTCGCCTTTCACGTAGAAGAATAACGGACGTGATACAGGATAAGAACCATTCAATACAGTTTTCTCAGAAGGTGCTACACCATTTACAGTCGCAACACGTAATTTGTCACGGTTTTGATCATAGAAACCTAAACCAAATACACCTACAGCACTCGGTTGAGTTTTCAAGCGTGCCAGTGTTTCAGTATAGTCACCCGCGATTTCGATAACACGACCATCTTTACGGAAGCTAGAACATGCTTTCTTTTGAGCATCTTTGTCTAACTTTTTAAAGTAGTCGTAAGCTTCACAACCTGAATCAACCATTTTCTCTTGGAAAACTTCACGAGTACCGTGGTTTGCCGCAGGAATCACTAAAGTGATTGGTTCATTTGGAAGGCTCTTGTCAATTTGGTTCCAACGTGTATATGGGTTTGGAATCAATTTACCATTTGAAGGTAACTCAGCAGCTAGAGCAGCAAATACATGTTGTGGACGCAATTTATAAGCGGCTTTGCTGATGTTAGATGCAAAGACGATGCCGTCATAACCGATTTTAATTTCTTGGATTTTATTTACGCCTGCTTTTTTACAAGCTGCGATTTCCGTATCTTTAATTTTACGTGATGCGTTTGCGATATCAATCGTGTTGTCACCAACGCCAGCACAGAACTGTTTTAGACCAGCAGAACTACCACCAGAACCTACAACAGGTGCTTTGAATTGTGGGAAAGTGTTGCGGAATTCTTCTGCAACAACACTCGCATATGGAAGAACAGTTGATGAACCAGCAATTTGAATCGTATCGCGTGCTGCGTTTGCTGCAGTAGTCGCTACAGCTGAAACTGCTAAAGCAATTGCAATGTGATTAAAGCGCATTGTTTTCTCTCTTAATGTAGATTCAATTATCAAGTACTCGACGTTCAATGTAGAGTGCTTTTCGGATAACTGCATTTTGATTTTAAAATATGACAAATAAGTGACAGAATTATTACGCTTTCATGATTTATTGAGTTTTATTATTGATTTATATAATTTTCATTTAAAATCAATATGTAATTTATCATTTCAAGATTTTATAATGCGTAGATTAGACACAGATTATTTGTAATATTTCATTTTATTGTCATAAATATTTCGAATTTTTTCATGCAACATAAACGACAAATAATGTCGTACTTGGGCTGCATGACCTTTATTTTCAAGCTAAAATAGAAAAAACATAATGAGAGCGAAAAAATGCGCCAATACACCAACCCCATTTTAACCACCAAAGAATGGCATGAAATTTATTTAAGAATGGTTGCTTCGACCAGTACGATTAGCCTACTTATTAGTATGAGCAGCTTTTTTATTTACATTTTAATAGGGCAATTACCGAATATTTCGATATTGCAGAGTTTCATTTGCAGTGTTGCGATTGTTTCATTTGTGATACTTATATTACAAACTCTGCGTTCTATGTATCACAGCTATCATCTACCCTTGATGCAAAACTGTAAACATTATTATCAAAAAATCATTTTCATCTGTAGCAGTATTTCCATGGTTCTGATCATCATCACATCTTTTGTGATCAGTACCACGAAATTACTGCAAGAATCATGGCTATAGTTTTAAATTAGCGAGAGATACCCACCTCAGGCATGATTGGGGCTTTCTTGCGATATTTCGCCATATACATCACACCCAAGAACACCAACCACACAGGGATCATCACCACAGCAATACGCATATCTGGCGTGAAACTCATCACAATCAAAATAAAGAATACAAAACCAATCGTTAGATAATTTGACCACGGTGCAAACAGACTCTTAAATGACGTCTGCTCACCTGTACTTAACATGACTTTTCTAAATTTTAAATGTGTAATCGAAATCATTAACCAGTTAATCACCAAAGCTGATACCACCAACATCATCAAAAGTTCAAAAGCTTTACTCGGCATAATGTAGTTGATCAAAACACAAAGTGCCGTCACCGCAGATGACAATAGAACAGCATTGACTGGAATCCCACGTTTATTGACTTTTTTCAAAAATTTAGGCGCATTACCCTGTTCTGCCAAACCATGCAACATCCGTGTATTACAGTAAATACAGCTGTTATAGACGGAAATCGCCGCGATCAATACTACAAAATTTAAAACATTTGCCACACCGCCACTATTTAAAGATTGGAAAATCAATACAAATGGACTGCCACCTTGCGCAACCTGATTCCAAGGATATAAACACAATAAAATCCCGATCGCACCTACATAAAAAATCAGCACGCGATATACGATTTGATTGACTGCTTTAGGAATGGTTTTTTGCGGATTTTTGGTTTCCGCAGCCGTGATACCGATCAGCTCAAGACCACCAAAAGCAAACATAATCACAGCCATCGCCATAATAAAACCATGTGCGCCATTTGGAAAAAATCCACCGAATTGCCAAAGATTGCTCACACTTGCTTGTGGACCAGCATTGCCACTCAATAACAGATAAGCACCAAAGCCAATCATGCTCAAAATCGCTACGATTTTAATCATTGAAAATAAAAATTCGGATTCACCGAAAAATTTCACATTGATCAGGTTAATACCATTAATCAAAATAAAAAAGAAAAGTGCCGTGAGCCACGTTGGAATCTCGGGCCACCAAAACTGCACAAATGTTCCAATCGCAGAAAGCTCAGCCATACTGACCAAAACATACAGCACCCAATAATTCCAACCAGACATAAAGCCTGCGATTTTACCGAGATATTTATTGGCAAAATAACTAAACGAACCACTCACTGGCTCATGAACCACCATCTCACCAAGTTGTCGCATGATCAAAAATGCGATCACGCCCGCCAATGCATAACCTAATAATACTGAAGGTCCAGCCAGCTTAATGGTTTGAGAAAGTCCGAGAAATAAGCCCGTTCCGATTGCACCACCCAGTGCAATCAATTGAATATGACGATTGGAAAGCTCCTTTTTTAGGGTATTTTTTTCCTGAATTTCCATATTAACTCCTGTGTTGTCGTATCCGTGACAACTTTTTTAGAAGAAATGATCTTTAACTGCCCATGCATTAAAGATCAGAGTTTTATTACGATCACATCTTAGAAATAACTTGAATTGGAAAATAAAAAAGAAGAGGAAATGTAGCTATGCCACTACATTCCCTCTTAGCGTCAAAACGAAATAGCATCCTGACATTTCACGTACTGTTCAGGCATTTTTAGTTTTTGGTAAGCATGATCGCCATAATCATAACGAGCCACGACATCGGCAAATTTTTGTAGGCTAAGTGGCGCATCCATCGCAGGAAGTTTCAGTTCAATAAACGATAAATGCTGATGATCATTGATTTTTTCTAAGGTTTGCTCAAGCTCTGCTGCGGTTTCAACTTTGAATGTTTCATAGGTATTTTGACCATTAAATACATGAACCATTTCGGTATATTTCCAGTTTTGGATATCGTTATAAGCCGCCTTTTCGCCCAAGATCAAACGCTCAATGGTATAGCCGCCATTATTCAACACAAAAATAATTGGTTTAAGATCATGACGAATAATAGTTGAAAGCTCTTGCATTGTAAGTTGTATTGAACCATCACCAATAAACAAAACATGACGGCGTTTTGGTGCTGCTTTCATCGCGCCTAACAAAGCTGGCAAGGTATAACCAATCGAACCCCAGATCGGCTGCGCGATATATTTTGCTGTTTTAGGCAATCTGATGCCTGATAAAGCAGAATTTGAAGTGCCTACTTCGCCGATAATCACATCATCTTCTTTTAAAAATGCACCGATATATTTCCACAAAATATCATGTGAAAGTTTTCGTGAACCTTGAGTGCTTTGTGGTGTGAAAGGGGTTGCCTCTAATACTGGTTTTAGCACTTTTCGAGTAGGTAGAGCTTGGCAGAGTGAAGTTAATAATTCTGACAATTCAATTGCTGGGAAGTTTTGCCCAAAAATATTTAAATCATATTGCTTAATATCGACAAAAGTTTTGGGATTAATTTGATGACTAAAATAGCCTGAACCCACATCGGTAAAGCGCGCACCAATCGCAATCAAACAATCTGAATTTTCCACCAATTGACGTACTGTTGGCTGACTTGCAGCACCTACATATACCCCTGCGAATAACGGTGATGACTCATCAACGATATTTTTAGCTGTGCTTAAACATACATAAGGAATCGCATATTGATTGGCTAATTTTTCCACCAGCTTGGTCACTTGGAAAATTTGCGCTTCATTGTCAATCAAAAGCACAGGGCTTTTTGCTTGTATAATCGCTGTCGATAGCGTTTCGATTGCATTTTCAAGTAATTCCGGATCACTTTTCGGCATAACAAAATTTAGAGGCTGATCTTCTACTTGTATTTTGACATGAGTAATATCTGATGGAAGTTGGATATGCACTGGACGTTTTTCGATAAAACATTGTTGCAATACACGATCGATTTCTTTCGCTGCATTTGCAGGCGTTAAACGTGTCTGCGCTACAGTAAACTCCTTCATACAGTTCATGATATTGTCATAATTACCATCGACCAATGTATGGTGTAAAAGTGCACCATTTTTTACTGCATGCAAAGGCGGAATCCCTGAGATATGTACTACTGCAACATTTTCAGTATAAGCACCTGCGATCCCGTTGATTGCGCTTAAATCCCCTACACCATATGTGGTTGCAAGCGCAGAAAAACCGTTGATTCGTGCATAGCCATCGGCAGCGTAAGCAGCATTGAGTTCGTTGCAATTTCCAACAAAATCAAGTTGTTTCTCTTCTTCAATCTGTTCTAAATAAGATAAGTTAAAATCACCCGGCACACCAAAAATATGTTTGATTCCAAGCTCTTGTAAGCGTTTGTTAAGGTATTGACCAATTTCTATTAACATATTCACTTTCCTTTACATTATTATTCCCTTTAGAAAAATAATATTGCATTTCATTTTTATATTTCATGCATAATAGAAACAGATTTTTTGCAATATGCATGATCTGTGTATCATAAAAGGATTTTCTGCAATGGATAAGTTTGATTGGCAAATCATACAAGCATTACAACGCAATGGACGTTTAACCAACCAAGAAATTGGTGACACGATTGGATTGTCAGCTTCGCAATGTTCTAGAAGGCGACAGGTCTTAGAACAAAAAGGAATTATTTTGGGTTATACCGCTCGAATTCTTCCCCAAGCACTTGGAATACAAGTCATGGCCATGGTCCATGTCAATTTGAGTACGCACGGTGCGGTATCAAAACAGGCTTTTCAAGATTTGATTGAATGTGAAGATCAGATTCAGGAGGCTTTTTCTTTAAGCGGAGATGCCGACTATATGCTCAAAGTTGTTGCTGAAAATTTGGAACAACTTTCACATTTTGTCACTGAGCGATTGTTGGCTTGTGATTTTATTGGGCACATAAAATCTTACATTGTTTTGAAAAATTTCAAACAAACGAATCAAATTATGATAAAACCTAAATTCAGCTGATATTGAATTTATCAATTTGATAAACTTTTCATTTCTAAATAAAAAACCCAGTTTTAAAACTGGGTTTTTTATTGATGAATACAGTGATTAATCAATCGCAGGAGTATAAGTACCTTGCTGAATCGGACCTTTGATACGGTCTGCCTCTGCAACGACTAAATCAAGCAAGTTTTTAACATTTTCAAGCGTAGCAACTGGGCTTAAAGTGGTCATTTTCAATGATTGAACATTGCCAACTTTAGTCACACCAATATTTGCTTCACCACGCGCAAACAATTCGTCTGCTACGTTTTGATTCAATGTATCAAGTAACTCGACTGGATAAGCCTCTGGCACTACACGGAATAATACCGATGCAAATTGAGGTTCAACCAATAGCTCTAGACCATCAGTTGCTTTGATATAATCTGCAACATCACGTGTCAATTCAACACCATGGTCAATCATCGAACCATAAAGTTCTTCACCAAGCGCTTCGATTGTCATCCAAAGTTTCAACGCATCAAATCGACGAGTCGTTTGCAATGATTTTGAAACAAGATTTGGCACACCATGTTCTTCATCATAAGCAGAGTTAAGATACTCAGCTTCATAATGCATAAAACGATAGTTAGCTGGATCTTTTAACAAGAACGCACCGCATGAAATCGTTTGGAAATAATGTTTATGGAAATCAAGCGTTACTGAATCAGATAACTCGATACCATCCAACATTGAACGATGATCATTTGAAAGAATCAACGCCCCGCCCCATGCTGCATCAATATGCATCCATGCGCCGTATTTCGTAGTAATTTCACGAATTTGCTTTAATGGATCAATCGCACCAGCATCCGTTGTACCTGCAGTTGCCACTACACATGCCACGATCTTGCCTTCAGCTTGTAAATGCGCCATCGTTTTTTCTAGAGCATCAACATCCATTTGGGCATTTTCATTGACAGGTACAGTCACTACAGACTGGAAGCCCATACCCATCATTGCCATGTTCTTTTGCACAGAGAAATGTGCATTTTCAGAACAAATGACTTTGACAGTTTTCATTGCTTCGCTTGGAATACCATCACGTTGTACTGACCACGGCTGACCATTTTCGTCTTTGTAGTTTTTAGCAATACAAGCATCACGTGCAAGTAATACACCCATCAAGTTTGATTGTGTACCACCTGAGGTAAATACGCCTGCTTCACCTGCACCATAACCCACTTTTTGACGAAGCCAATCAATCAATTGTACTTCCATCAATGAACCCGCTGGGCTTTGATCCCAAGAGTCCATAGACTGGTTAGTCGCATTGATCAACACTTCGGCAATTTGGCTCGCAACCATCGTTGGGCAATGCAAATGTGCTAGAGAATGAGGATGATGAACTTTTAAACTTTTATTTAAAAATAGTTCAACCATACGATTTAGTGACTGTTCAAGTCCTAAACCTTCTTTTTGAGCATTAAAAGAAATTGCACTACGCAACTCTTTAATGCTACCCCCAGTATACATCTTGTCATTTTGCAACCATGCAGCAACAGCTTTTACTGCCTGATCCATCGCCGACTGATAGTCAGCGATAGATTGTGCATCATTGCAGAGTAACGCTTTACGATGTTCTGCAAAATCAACCATTATTGAGCGCCTCGCACAGCAACCAATGCTTCAGCAATTGCTTTTTTGATACGTGCCACAACTTCAACACATTCTTCTTGAGTGATGATCAATGGGCAAAGTAAACGAATTACAGTACCGCTACGACCACCTTTTTCAAGTAAGAGTTTGTTGTCGAAACATGCAGTTTGAATAGCAGCAGCCAATTGAGAATCAGCAGGATATGCACCCAAATGATTCGGTTGTTGACGTTCATCAATGATTTCAACGCCAAGCATCAAACCACGACCACGAACGTGACCGATACATGGGAATTCTTCAGCTAATTTTTTGATTTCAGCTTGTAAGAATGCACCACGTTCCTCAGCATTTTTCGCCAAGTTTTGCTCTTTGATGGTGTTGATTGTTGCAAGACCAGTACCCATTGCAAGTTGGTTACCACGGAAAGTACCCGTGTGACCTGCAGGTTGCCAAGCGTCAAACTTACGTTTAATACCAAGCACTGCAAGCGGTAAGCTACCGCCAACTGCTTTAGACATCACCACAACATCAGGTTCAATACCTGCGTGTTCAAATGCAAACATTTTACCTGAACGGGCAAAACCAGCTTGAACTTCGTCAAGAATTAAAACGATGTTATGACGTTCAGTCACTTCACGAATTTTTTGAAGCCATTTTGTAGGCGCAATAACGACACCACCTTCACCTTGGATTGCTTCCAAGATCACAGCAGCAGGTTTTGTTACACCGCTTTCAACGTCTTCGATAAATTGTTCAAAATAATAAGTTAATGCATCAACACCCGCTTCACCACCGATCCCCAATGGGCAACGGTACTCATGCGGATAAGGCATAAATTGCACGCCTGGCATTAAATTATTTACAGCATTTTTAGCACTTAAATTGCCAGTCATCGCTAGTGAACCATGTGTCATACCATGATAACCACCAGAGAAACTAATCACTGAACCACGTCCAGTATAAGTTTTGGCAAGTTTGATCGCCGCTTCAGTCGCATCTGCACCAGATGGACCACAGAACTGCAAACAATACTCTTCTTTACCGCCTGGTAAATTTTCAAGTAATGCCTCAGTAAATGCATCTTTTAACGGCGTCGTTAAGTCTAAAGTATGTAAAGGAAGACCACTTGCTATAGTGTCTTGAATACTTTGAATCACCGCAGGATGGTTATGGCCTAATGCCAACGTTCCTGCCCCAGCTAAACAATCGAGGTATTTTGTACCTTCAACATCGGTAACCCAACAACCTTGTGCTTTCGCGATCGCTAACGGTAATTTACGTGGATAACTACGTACATTGGATTCCATCTGACTTTGGCGAGTCAAGTAGTATTCGTTAGTAGAATTGGTGGCAGGGTTTACAGAAGTAACGCTCATATCGAATTACCATCTCTGATATGGGTTGAAGAAAATAAGTCGGGTGACTTGCGGTCCTTTGACTCGGTGCTTTATAGAATTCTAGTCAGAGCTCTTTGATTTTTCATAACTAGGAGCGCGATCATACAGCTTTTTAAAAAAAAATAAATGCCTTTTATGTCCTTATCACGCAAATAGTTTTTGCTATTTCAAATATGCACAAACTGGATCATAGAATTATCATCATACTATGTGACAAAGCAAAGAAAAACCATAAATTTGCCCTGTAAATTTTGCAATTATTTTTAAATATATATCGTGCAGATGCATGCAATTCAAATTATTGATTTTATTTATAAATATTTAAAAATATCAGTCACTATAATACTGAAAAACATTACAAAGTCACCACAAAAACTCCTCACGTATTTCAAATGGGACATTTACCATGAAAAATATATAAAAATTGCATTTTTTCGATTAAACAATTTTCATTCAAGGATTTAATATGCGATCGCTCATCCTATCATCAGTATTGTTATCTACAAGCTTGCTCAATAGCGCATTTGCTGCCACAAATTCAAATAACGACATCAACTATAATGTCGTCAATATCCAAGCTGAAGCCAATCGCAAAGTATCAAATGATGAAATGCACGCTGTCATGTTTATAGAAAAAACCAACAAACAACCAGCGCAGTTGTCATCAGAAATCAGCCAATTGATGAATCAAGCTCAAGCCCTTGCCCGCAAATATCCGCAAATCAAGGTCGATACAGGTTCGCAAACCACTTACCCTGTTTATGACAATGACAACCAAAAACTCAAAGAATGGCGTGGTCGTGCAGAAATCAACATCGAAAGTAAAGATTTTAAAGCAGCCAGCCAATTGATTAGTGAACTACAACAAAACTTCCAAACTCAGGCGATCAACTTTACAGTTTCCGATGAACAACGTATTAAAGTTGAAAATGAACTCATTGTAGAAGCCTCTAAAAACTTCCAGCAACGAGCACAGATTATGAGTAATGCTTGGAATAAATCAGGCTATAACCTCGTGAACCTCAATATCAACACCAATCGTTCTTATCCTCAACCGATCATGGGCGCACGTGTAAGTATGGCTAAATTTGCAGCCGATTCAGCACCTGCTCAAGAAATGGCAGCTGGTGAATCTACGATTACTGTCAGTGCAAATGGTTCCGTACAATTTAAATAGTACCTATTTGCATCTTCAATATTTATCCCAAAAACCATGCCTTATGCATGGTTTTTTATACGAAAAACTTTAATATGCTTCAGTTTAATTGATCAAAATAATTTGAATAATAATATGAAATGTATCAATTTTAATTTATGATCAATTCTCAAGGATTGAACAATAAGCTGCAGAATATGCTCGACTTAGAACACTTTAATCTTGCCCTTGCATTTTTTGCATTCTGTGGTGGATTTGTTGATGCAACGGTAGGTGGAGGCGGCTTACTCATCGTACCGGCTTTGATGTATGCATTCCCAAATCAAAGTTTAGCCACGATCTTCGGAACCAATAAAGTCGTTGCTATTGCAGGTGCAACGTCCTCTGCTCTGGGCTTTATGCGGCGTGTCACCATCTCGTGGAAATTGATTTTACCCACGATGCTATCGGCATTTATATTTGCCTATATCGGTGCTCTATCCGTATCGCTCATTCCCAAACAACTGATGCAATATGCGGTATTTATCCTATTAATCTTGATGGCAATCTATACCTTTGCCAAAAAAGATCTAGGACAAGTCCATACTGCTGTCCAATTTGGCCCGAGAGAGATTGCTTTGGGCGTGATATTTGGTGGATTAATCGGCTTTTATGACGGTGTTTTTGGTCCAGGATCTGGTAGCTTTTTACTATTTTTATTCATCAAAGTTTTCGCTTTTGATTTTATCCATGCTGTCGCTTCAGCAAAACTCGTCAATATCGCCACTTTTAGTGCTGCCCTCTTTTTCTTTGCACCTGCTGGACATGTTTTATGGTTCACGGGGGTATATATGGCAGTTTTCGGCTTTATCGGTGCGATCTGCGGCACGATCTTAGCCTTTAAACTTGGTAGCGGATTTATACGAATATTCTTTCTAATCTTGTTAATCTTTTTGATTGGACGAATGGGTTATGATTTGTTTATGAATTAAGCATAAATAAATCATATTTATCTGGGTGAGGATTCTATTCTATATTTAGCCACATCCTAAGCTTCTCCCAAAGAGAGAAAGGACTTGCTGTATTAACTTTCAAAACGATAAATGATTGTATATTTTAGATTTATGAAAGAGATCTATTAAAAAAAATAGATTTTGAATTATTCAAAACTCGGTCTTGTCCATCTTTCACTCGCTGACCAGTTAATAATATCAATACGATCATCACAAACTAAAAACTCATTTTCATCTTCTAAAGCATCTTCATCCAAACTATATAAATCACGTTCTAAATCATTTGCAAAATCCGCTATTAATACCTGAATTGAATTGGCGACACATAGCCCAATCTCATATTCATCATCAATAAAAATGACTTGCCCCACCTTTCCCGAAGTGCTTGGTGCTAAGTCCAAATACAAACTTGTTTCCCCACCATCAAAAGCAAATTTGATCCAAAGTGGATTAAATACATTTTGAGCATCAATTTCTGGATCAGCATGATGTAGTGCAATCAATTGATCTACCATATCTGCGCGTCGTTGGACCTGTTCAATGACCTGCTCGATAGGGAAAAAATCCATCGCATAAAATAGATTTCCTAAATTACGATCATCATTTAAACCATTATGCCAAAGATATAGTGCCTTAAAGTCTTCTGGTAATGGTTGTTTAATCAGTTGTTCTAATTCATTTAGTTGTTGCAAAGTCGCAGGAGGGTTTAGCGAATCCTGTTTAATTTTGGGAGCATGTTGGGATAACCATTGTTCAATTCGTTGTAAATTATTTTGCATTTTCTTATTCCTATTATTCATACCTCATTTTATACACAAAAATCATGAAATAAATAAGTAAAAAAGCCACTCGAAAGTGGCTTAATTTAAAACGTCAAATATCAATTATTTCTTAAATGGCAATGCATATTTAAAAATACGTCCAATCACTTGGCTGTATTGTTTCAACATTGAGCCGTTGTTGTAGTTAAGACCATATTTTTTGCAAACAGCTTCAACTTTAGGCGCCATTTTACGGTAGCGACGCGCAGGAATATCAGGATACAAATGATGCTCGATCTGATGGCTCAAATGCCCTGTCAAAATATGAAATGCTTCTGTTCCAGATAAGTTTGAAGAACCACGGATTTGACGCATATACCAATGCCCACGGCTTTCATTCTGCATAACAGACTTAGGAAATACCTCAACATCTTTTGTGAAATGTCCACAAAAAATCACACTAAAAGTCCAAACATTACGAATACCATTTGCAACAAAATTGCCAGCAAATACAGGTAATGCAGCAGGTCCCGCAATCAATGGGAAAAATACATAGTCTTTAAATAATTGCTTAGCTATTTTCTTTTGCGCAGGCTGCCATTCTTTTTTGAACTCAGCTTTGGTTTTACGACCACTAAATACTTTACCTATTTCAAGGTTTTGGATCGCAACCCCCCACTGGAACAAGGTACAAAATGGAATGCTATATAGAGGCTGAAATACATAACCCCATCTCCAACGTTGCTCTGGGAATAAACGCACTAAACCATAACCGATGTCATCATCCATCCCTTTGATATTGGTATAAGTATGATGCTTATAGTTATGCGTTTGACGCCAGTTGTCAGAAGTACCAACGGTATCCCATTCGAAAGATTTACCATCAAATTTTGGATCATTCATCCAGTCATATTGTCCGTGCATGACATTGTGACCGAGTTCCATATTTTCCAAAATCTTTGAAACACCAAGCAATCCTGTACCCAAAAGCCATGCTGGTGGAAACCATCCTGCAAATAAACATGCGCGTCCAAGCATGCTGCTATAACGTACTGTTGAATAAATTCGGCGGATGTATTTCGCATCTTTTTCACCTAAATCATCCAATACTTCTTGACGAATCGCATCCAATTCACGTGCTAATTCATCTAATTCTGCTGGTGTTAAATCACGATTTTTAGGATTTTTAAAATATTGAAATTGAACTGGCATATTCATAGATGTACTCGCTTATAGATCAATGACAAGGTCAGACTGAGCTGAGTTGACGCAAATTTTGATTTGGTTGTTCGGTTCAGGATTGACTGCACCATCAAGTAAATTTTTGGTAGATCCTTGAACTTTTTGACACACACATTTATGGCAAATACCCATACGGCAGCCATACGTTGGTTTAACATTTTGTTGTTCAAGCGCTGTTAAAATGGATTCACCTTTTGCAACGGCAAGAACTTTATTAGATTTGGTTAAGGTAATATTCACAAAGCCGACATCATCATTTACAGTCGGTGAGAGGCTAAATGCTTCACTTTGGAAATATTTTGCTTGATCAAAAAGGCCTTCTGCCGTTGCAACAAAACCTGAAGGTCCGCAGGCAAATACTGTTGCTTGGTCAATATGGCGAATGGTATCTAAATGTGCGCTATTCAAACGCTCATCGGCATCATTTTCTTGAGTATAAAAAACTTGAAATTCAACATTGGCATATGACTTTGCCCAATTTTCAAATATATCAAGAAATGCAGCATCGCCTTTTTTCTTCACCCAATACAATAAATGAATCGGTTGATTTTGTAATTTCTTAGCTTGGGCCAATGCTTGCAACATACTATACATCGGTGTAATACCACTGCCCGCTGCTAGTAATACCAAAGGTTCTTGTACTTTATCTAAGGTCATTTCACCATAAGGTCGACCAAATTTCAGTACATCACCGACTTGAGCAGTTTCACACAACCAAGTACTGACTACGCCTTGATCGACGTGTTTTACAGTCAATTGCACATGATCTTGATCGAGATTGCAGAGACTATAGGTACGTTCATAAGTACGCCCATTAATTTCAATCAAAACTGGGTGATGTTGCCCTGCTTGTGCTTTTTTAAAGATACGATTGCAACGAATGGTCAAAGTGACCATGTCATTTGCAACTTGTTCTTTTTTTACGATTTTCCCCAAAGCCTGATTTACAGACCAAAGTGTATTGATTTTTTGAAGCCAAAAATTTGCCATATTTCTGTCATAAACGCTGTCAACCAAAGCATTTACAGGCGATTTAGTCTTTTGGATAGCTTGCATAGTTTTCGTACCACGCGATGAATTTTGAATTATTATACACATGTATATATATTTGTATATACACCTGTATTGTATCCAGACATTTCTAATTTTGGCTCGAAGGGCTATAATGCTTAAAATTGCTTTATTTGCTTGATATATATGAAACCATCCTCGAACTTTGATGATTTTTTTGAATTACCAGATCCTTCTGAGTTAGCTCCTATGAAGGCTCCAGTTCGTACGGTCGGAAGAAAAGCAACCATTACCAAAGAAGAATTATTCGAAGCAACACTACACTTAATTGGTCCACAGAAAAGTATCGCATCTTTAAGTTTAAGAGAAGTTGCACGTGAAGCTGGTATTGCACCAAATAGTTTTTATCGACATTTCAAAGATTTAGACCAACTTGCAATCGAACTTATTGAGCGTTCAGGCTTGGTTTTACGTCAAATTTTGCATGAAGCTCGCCTCAAAGCACCGAAGCAAAGCAGTATTATCCGCAGTTCGGTAGAAGTCTTTATAGAACAACTTAATGTTGATGAAGGTAATCTCAGTCTATTACTTCGTGAAGGCTATACAGGTTCAGATTCATATAAAAAAGCCGTTGAAAGTCAGCTCAATTATTTCCAGCAAGAATTACAGGATGATTTAATCCGTTTAGAACGTTTTAATAATAGCAAATTGGCGCATCCCGACCTCGTTGCAAAAGCAATCACTCAGTTAGTCTTCAATATGGGTGCAAAAGTGATTGATTTACCACAAGATGAACGTAAATTAGTTGCCGAACAAACCATGATTATGATCCGTATGATTTTAGAAGGATCACGTCATTTAGATGAAGCAAAAATTAAATAAATCACTAATAAATATGGTTTAGCGATTATTCATTTATGTCTATTATTATATGAATCATCTAGCTAAACCAATCAATTTAATTGCTGTAATGACTTCTTGTAAATTTTTTAGAATAACACTTATTGTTTAAATAATATTCAAAATGTAATAAATTATTAATGCAATCTGATTCACATCGTTTTAAGATTGGCGTTATATAAAGTAACAAGTTTATCCCTCAAAATATATTGGGTCTGTGACATATCATGACTAGGCGATCCTGTCGTCTAAAATAGAATGACCCTAAATTGACTGTATAAATTTTTATTGGTCATCGCGTTTCTGCACACGCAAGTTATTTGGTATAACTTATGTACAAATTTTTTGATGAAAAACATAGCATTATCGCAAGTTATATTTTAATGCTTATTTTTCTGGTTGCTTTGATTCCTTTACATTTACTTGCCAGTTTTTTTGCAGGTTTTGTCATCTTTGAAATCATTAATTCGCTCGGTAATATTACTGAAAAATATATCGATGGGCAAAGGGCACGTTTGACCATTAGTGTGATTTTAGGTGTGATCATCGTCACCCTAATTGTGCTTGGTATCACCAGTTTGATTAGTTTTATGCAACACGATATCCAAGGTACTGGGATGAGTGTGCTCAGTGATCAGATCGACGCAACTTTGCAAAAATTGCAACAAGAAATCGCGCAGTATATTCCAGGATTTATCCCCTATACCCTACCTGAGCTAAAAGATCATTCTTTAACTTTAATGAAAGATAATCTATCTACGCTCAAACATACGGGGACAGATTTTCTGCACAATATCGCGACCATGGTGATCGGGATGATCATCGGGATTTTGGTTTCTTTAAATCAATTGCATCGTGATCCAAGTCAACCACCTTTTAAACGCGCCTTGATTAAACGCATCGAAAATTTATCTATTTCTTTTAAAAATGTGGTCTTTGCACAGTTTAAAATTTCTGTGATTAATACCATTTTATTTTTAGTGTTTTCGCATATTATTTTACCAATTTTTGACATTCATTTGCCTTTTGCCAACACTTTAGTCATTTTGACCTTTATTTTTGGTCTCATTCCGATTGTCGGCAATCTCATCTCAAATACGATTATTGTGATTACAGGTTTGACGATCTCTGTAATGACTGCATCGATTGCGCTGATTTATTTGATTTTAATTCATAAACTTGAATATTTTATCAATGCAAAAATTATCGGCACTAAAATCCATGCGAAATCATGGGAAGTGTTGTTGGCTATGCTGATCTGTGAATCTTTGTTTGGTTTGGCTGGTTTAATCGTCGCTCCGATTTTCTATGCCTATATTAAGCTTGAGTTGAAAGAAGCTGGGATGATTTAAACAACGACTGACTCCAAAATTGAGAATATATCCCATTATAAAAATGGGGTTTTGTTTATAAACTATATTTCTTTTACAGTATCTTTATAACTTAACCATTTAAGCTCTTTTGATAAATGAGCGATAACCCTCCTGTTTAACAATAAAAAAAGCTCCTTAAGGAGCTTTTTTTATTGTTTTGTTTGTTATGGCTTAACCACAACCAAGATCTGGATCGCTTCTGGTGTAACAGCAATTCCATCCAACAAACTCAAACCTTCATTTTGCAATTTTTGCAGACGCTCGATTTCATCTGTACGAATGCTAGGATTGAATTGTTTAAGATAAGTCAAACGATCAATTTCATATTGCCATTTATTGCCATAGATCTCTTTCGCTTGCTCTTTCAATGCAGGCAAAGCAGATTTAGCAATATTCAAAGCATCGGCATAACGTTGCTCAATGATTTCACGGCGTGCTTTCACTACTTGACGACAACTGTTGCTGTCTAAGTGATGTAAATAAGGCTTGATGATTTCTGGATCAAGTTTCGCAGAAATAT
Source organism: Acinetobacter gerneri DSM 14967 = CIP 107464 = MTCC 9824 (assembly GCF_000368565.1). Lineage (GTDB taxonomy): Bacteria > Pseudomonadota > Gammaproteobacteria > Pseudomonadales > Moraxellaceae > Acinetobacter > Acinetobacter gerneri. Next base: position 351,413 of record NZ_KB849542.1, read on the forward strand.
CCTGACCATTTTCAGTTAAAAGTACACGAATTAACTGAGTTGGTAAGCTTGATGGCAGATTCAATGCCTTAGGCGCAATCACATCTACTTTAAACCAAACTTCAAGCAAGATTGAACCTTGTTTGAGCGCATTGGTTTTTAATAATGCGACATTTGTACTACCAAACGCTTGAGTATTGATAATCTCCATCACACTTTCAGTGAATGGATGTTCTAGTGTCAAATACTGTGCATCTTCACGGATTTGCGCTTGATCGCGATAGAAAGTAACGGTCATACCATCTTCATCAATCTCTAAACCTTGAACTTGAGTTTGATCAGTTGGTTTGATGATCACTGTACCGTTGCTTTGCTCATCAAAATCAATATTTGTTGACGCCATAAAGCGTTTCATAAACATTGGCAAAGTCGTATTATCATCATAATCTTCAAGTGCTTGTACAATTTCTTGAGCAACCATCGGACGGCATGAGTTGTATTCTAACAAACGGTCACGACCATCTTGCAACTCAGTTTCGAGCGCCTGACGTTGTACATTAACTTCTTCAAGCAAATCTTCAAATACTTGACCTTTGTCTGCAAGCAAGCAATCTTTGAGATCTACAATGAAATTTTCTTGCAATGTTTGCGCAGTTGGCGAAATATTACTGAAAATATTGAGTGCTTCGTTATACCAACGGAACATACGCTCTTGTGCAGTACCAAGTAAATATGGCACATGAATCTGGATACGATTTTCTTGACCGATACGATCCAAACGACCGATACGTTGTTCTAAGACATCTGGATTTGCTGGTAAATCAAATAAAACGAGATCAGAAGCAAATTGGAAATTACGCCCTTCAGAACCAATTTCCGAACACAATAAAATCTGAGCACCATAAGACTCTTCAGCAAAATATGCTGCTGCTTGGTCACGCTCAAGTAAGCTCATTGCTTCATGGAACATAGCAGTACGAATACCTGCATGTAGACGTAAAGCATTTTCAAGCGCTTCAACGACAGGTCCGCTACGTGCGATCAATAACACTTTTTTATGTTTAAGATCAGTACGAAGTCTTTCCATTAACCAGTTTACACGTGGATCAGTTTGCATCCATGATCCATCAAGTGCAGCTTCTTCAGGCCACATTTGCTCACGGAGCTTACCATCTTTCGACCAGTTTTCTGGTGCAGGAAGTGCAGCAGGCTGACAATCACGTCCAGGGAATCCTTGAATCGCTTCACGTGTATTACGGAATAAAATACGACCTGTACCATGACGATCAAGCAATTCATGAATTGCACGGAAACGTTGTTCTGGTTCGTCACTAATCGGATGACCAAGAAGTTTTTCAACTGCTTGTAAATGTTCATCTTCTAGAGCCAAATCAGACATTAAAACTTCAGCGATTTTTGCAGTGTGATGATATTGTTCTTCTTCATCTAAGAAACGATCAAGCGAACTAAAACGCTGAGGATCAAGTAAGCGTAAACGAGCAAAATGGCTCTCTACGCCCAGTTGTTCTGGTGTAGCAGTAAGCAAAAGTACGCCCGGTGTGCATTCAGCAAACTCTTCAACAAGATCGTAACGGTCATTACCACCCTCTTCTTCGCTCCACATCAAATGATGCGCTTCGTCGACGACGAGTAGATCAAAACCTGCTTCAATCGCTTGTTCACGCAAATCATCGTGGTCAATCATCAAATCGACACTAGCAATGATGCATTGTTCAGTTAAAAATGGATTGAGTTCAGGATCATGCTCTTTGATCGACGCCGTACGGGTCAAATCAAATAATGAAAATTGCAAATTGAAACGGCGGCGCATTTCAATCATCCACTGATACTGAAGTGAATCAGGAACCAAAATCAAAATACGCTCTGAGCGACCTGTTTTCAATTGTTGGTGAATGATCAACCCAGCTTCAATAGTTTTCCCCAAACCGACTTCATCAGCAAGCAATACACGCGGAGCAAAACGTTTACCCACTTCATGCGCAATATAAAGCTGATGAGGAATTAGACCAACACGCGCACCGATCATGCCACGTAATGGACTATTTTTCATATTGGCTTGTAATTGCAAAGCTTCAATACGCAAGTCATACCATTCTTTATAATCAATTTGACTCGCGAGCAGACGATCAAGTGGTTTAGAAAGCTGAATTGATGCACCGATACGCGTTTCATTTAAAGATTTACGCTCTTCAGTTCCATCTTCTTGCTTACGAATCACGTTATAGCGAATAACACCATGACGATCTTCTAGCGATTCAACAGTCCAGGCATTGCCTTCTTGATCGTGAACTTCATCGTTGATATTGAATACAATACGAGATAAAGGTGCGTTGTTACGCGCATAAACACGAGTTTCGTCACTTTTTGGGAATAAGATACTGATTGAACGTTCATCAACATCAATCAGGACGCCTAGTCCTAGCTCGGTTTCTGTGTCTGATAACCAACGTTGACCAATAGCAAATTGCTGCAATTTTTCCACCTATATTTCAATTTGGGTCTGCAAAACTCAGTTCAAAGCAGGAGATAATTTGATCAGAGTTCTACGCCTTTACGCAATACATTTTGACATAAAGCTCACTAAAAAATGAGCATTTTCAATATTTATTTAAAAGTTTTTACCTAAAAAGGAGCTTGACAATAAAACTCGACCTGCTCCTTCGTTTGTGGGTGATAAAAACTCAATCGTTCAGCATGTAGACAAAGTCTAGGCATAAGCTGTTGTTGCGCAGCAGTCGCATATAAAGTATCACCGATAATAGGGTGTCCTAAATATTGCATATGCACACGCAGTTGATGAGATCGTCCAGTAATGGGTGTCAATTTCACACGCGTTACTGGTTGTCCCTGAATTTCTAAATGTTCAATCACTTGATAATGGGTTAATGCCGCTTTATTGTGATCTGGATCTGCAATATGTAATGGAGGGTGCGCTGGATCATAAACAACAGGCACATTGATTTCACCCTCACCCTGCAAATGACCTGCAACGAGAGCTTGATAAGTCTTTGAAGTTTCACGTTCTTGGAATTGACGGGAAATACTTTTTTGAGCAGATTTTGAAAGTGCAAAAATTAAAATGCCCGATGTATCACGATCTAGGCGATGAATAAGTAATGTTTTGGGTTCTATCTTTAATAATCTGTTGATCACACAATCTTGTAGTTCTAATGTTTTTCCGGGTACTGTGAGAATTCCTGCGGGCTTATGAATGACCATAAAATCATCGTCACGATGTATCAGGTTTTCAGTTAGAAAATTACTCAAGTTTCAGTTCCGCTGATCGTGCAAACAAGCGAGCAATAATAAGAATCTTGAGATAAAATTACAATGAATATTTTAGCTTTTTTGAAGCTATTCTCGTGATTTTCCCCATGAAGCTTATCGGGAGAATTTATCAAGTGCTTATCATGAATTTAAATAGATCCATAACGTATTAAAATACAATTTTATGTTTTTCAAATGTTTCATGATCCGCTTACTAAGCTAGAAACATAAATTGCTTAGGCTATTTAATGATAATTTAGTTGCTATAGAGCACTCATGTTTTTGCGCTTATCAAAAATATTATTCAGTCTCTTTTAAATCATTTATATCATGTAAAAATAATATTAAATATGTGGCTAGTTAAAAGATGATTATCATAAAATAAAACCAATAAATGCATGATCAATGATATGAAAATTTCACTTCCGCAAAGTCTTAAAAGTTTTATTGGAAATCAACCATTACAAAAAGATAAAGTGGGACAATCCCCTTCTGATGTGTATTCTTTTACCAAAAATAATGAAAAATACTATTTAAAAACCACTGAGCTAATTTATGCTCAAACAACTTATAGTATCATACGTGAAGCAAAAATACTCGACTGGCTAGATGGAAAGCTCAATGTTCCAGAGCTAGTTTTAATGGATACCGACCATGAAAATGAGTACATGATCAGCAAGGCAGTCCCCGCAAAACCCTTACAAGATTTCACAGGAAAAAGTGATCAATTTTTCATAGATATTTATACAGATGCTTTGGCACAATTACAGTCTATTTCAATAAAAAACTGTCCATTTATATCCAATAAAAAATTTCGATTAGCTGAGGCGGAATTCTTTATTGAAAATGGCTTACTTGATGAATTGGATGATGATGAAAAAGATCTAAAGCTTTGGTCCAGTTATCAAAATTTTGCTGAATTCTTAGATGATCTAAAACAGCAAAATTTCCAAGAAGAATATGTATTTAGTCATGGTGACCTAACCGACAGCAATGTATTTTTAAGTCATGATGCACAAATCTACTTTTTAGATGTCGGACGTGCTGGTATCGCAGATCGATTTGTAGATATTGCCTTTATTGAACGTAGTCTACGAGAAGATTGCTCTGAGGATGCTGCACTTCAATTTTTAAATCATTTAGCAGAAGACGATTCTTTTAAACGGAATTATTTTCTAAAATTGGATGAGTTAAATTGATCGAGTAAAAAGATCAGGATATTTTGAGAAAATGAAACAACTTCACCAATGAATTATTTTCCCAAAAATTCTCATAAGTGATATCTGCGCCATTGGCACGCCACAGCCCAATCAAGCTGACCATCGCCACAGAATCCAACCCATATTCACGTAAATCTACTTCAGGATCTATCTCCAAAGCATCCATATCTAACTGCTCAGCGATAGCGAGCAATATCCCTTTACTCGATAAAATCAACTCACTTGGCGCAGATAGTGCCCAAAGTCGAGTCACATTTTGCGTATTGCTATGCTGAATATTCTGTGCCGCAATCGTATTGATCCACTGTATATGTTGATCTAGATTTTGCAGTAATATTGCATCATTAATCACGCAGATATTCTGAGTCACTGAACTCATATACTTCATAATTTGCTTGAATTGTGAATCAACCATTCCAGCAACAACCAACTGAGAATCCCGACCCAGTTTTTGCCCAAGATGCAACATGCCATGCTGTGGCTGATGCATATCCAAATCTACAATAGGGATATCCAAAGCTTTAGCTTTTTTAATCAATTGCAATAAATGCTGAGCCAAAACAGAATCAGTAAAATCGGTTTGGCTTTTTAAATGCGCCAAACCGACAATCAATAACACTGCTTTTGCTGACTGCAATGACCATTTCGCTTGGCTTGCTTGTAGTTGAATTTTCTTGGGAAACAAATAAAACATAGATTAAATATTTGATCTAAAAAGACTTAAGCGTAAAAGATAAGCTAGATAATACTATATTATACTTGTTGAGCTAAAAATTTATCGATTGCAAATTGAGCAATCTCTGCATCTTGAAAAGATTTAACCCCTGATACACCTATCGCCCCAACTAACTGCCCTTCAAATAAAATAGGCTCCCCGCCCTCTAACATCCCTGAAAATGTTTGCATCGTCAAAAATCCCATTTGACCATTTTTAATAATATCTTCAAAAGCCTTAGAAGGTCGACGACTGACCGCAGAGCATCTTGCTTTTTCTAGACATAAATTTGCCGTCATTGGTGAGGCACCATCCATACGTTTCATTGCCAATAAACTGCCTGATTCATCAACAATCGCTATGCTGACATTAAATGAATTTTCAATTGCAAATTGATGTGATTGTTCTAGTAAAAATTCTGCATCAGCAAGTGTTAGATAGTGCTTAGTTTTCATGTGATTTCCCTATATTAAAGTGATAAAAATCGCCCGTTGTATCACGAGCGATTTTGAATGCTGCATTAAATAATTTTCTCTGTAAAACTATGCAGATCTATAGAATTACACAGATCTATAAAATTACACAGATAGGTTATTTAGCTTTCATTTCTGCAAATGTTTCTTTGGCTGCTTGAATCGTATAAGCAATATCTTCGTCACTATGTGCCGCCGAAATAAAACCTGCCTCAAATGCTGACGGCGCAAGGTTTACTCCACGATTTAACATGCCATGGAAAAATGCACGGAATGCTTCGATATCGCATTTTAAGATATCATCAAAGCTTGTGATTTCTTTTTGCTCGGTAAAATATAGACCAAATAAACCACCTGCTTGATCTGTAGTAAATGCAATACCCGCCTCATCCGCAGCTTGCTGTAGACCTGTTAACAATTTCTCAAGTTGTTGAGTTAAATTGCTATAAAATTCAGGTTTACGTAAATGCTCAAACATTTTGATCCCAGCACGCATAGCAAGTGGATTACCTGACAGAGTCCCTGCTTGATATACCCCACCAAGTGGCGCAATGCATTCCATGATTTCACGTTTACCGCCAAACGCACCTACAGGCAAACCAGCACCAATGATTTTACCCAAAGTGGTCAAATCAGGTTTTACGCCATAATAAGCCTGTGCACCACCGAGCGCGACACGAAAACCTGTCATCACTTCATCAATAATAAACACAGATTTATAGGCATCACATTGCTCACGAATCGTTTCAAGGAAACCTTTTACAGGTTTAACCAGATTCATATTTCCTGCTACAGGCTCAACGATCACGCCCGCAATATCTTGACCATATTTGGCAAAACATGCTTTTACAGCTTCAATATCGTTATAAGGCAAGGTAATCGTATGTTTAGCAAAATCAGCAGGCACACCTTTTGAAGTCGGCTCACCCATGGTCAACATACCAGAACCCGCTTTCACCAAAAGCGAATCAGAATGACCATGATAACAACCTTCAAATTTGACGATCATGTCACGACCTGTATATCCACGAGCCAAACGAATCGCAGTCATGGTCGCCTCTGTTCCTGAGTTGGTCATACGAACCAATTCAATTGAAGGCATGATTTCACAGATAATATCTGCCAAAGTTGTTTCATGAACAGTTGGCGCACCAAAACTTAAACCATCAACAGCCGCCTCTTGGACTGCTTTGATAATATCAGGATGGGCATGTCCTAAAATCATTGGTCCCCAAGAACCCACATAATCTACATAACGCTTGCCATCTACATCATAGAGATAAGCGCCATTTGCCTTTTCAATAAATACAGGCGTACCACCAACACCATTAAACGCACGAACCGGTGAATTGACACCACCCGGAATATGTTTGCTGGCTTGTTTAAAGAGTTGCTCTTGTTTTGGAGATAAGCTCATAAAATTACGATGTCCTATAAACTATTGAAATTGAATAAAACTAAAAATTTAATTTAAAATAATTGCGCCCAAGCTTGAACACGCTCAGGGATATCTTGAACCGATTTACCTAATATATCACTTATTACTGCACAAAGGTCAGCACCAGACTCTATCACAATTTTAGAATTTTCAACTGTTAAGCCACCAATTGCACAAATCGGCAAATCAAACTTTTCAGCAGCATTTTTTATTGCATCTAAGCCAATATTGCCTGCTTCGGGCTTGGTTGAAGTTGCATAAATCGCGCCGAAAGCCACATAACTTGCCCCATCAGCAATCGCCTTCTCTGCGAGTTCTAGTGAATTTAAACAAGTACGACCGATAATAACGCCTTGTGGAAGTCGAGCTTTCGCATCAACAATTTCACCGTCACTTTGCCCTAAATGTACGCCTAAGCCAAATTGTTCAGCCAAATCTAAATCGTCATTAATCACAAATGGAGTTTGATATTTTTCACATAATTGTTTAATCAATTTAACTTCATTTGCTTGGTCGATTTTAGCTACTTTTTTACGACGGTATTGCAAAATTGCGATCTTTTGGGTCGCCAATGCTACTTCTAATTTTTCTAATAATAATGGCAGAGCATCATCATTGGTAATGAGGTATAAACCGCGCATAATGTATTCCAAAATTCAAAGTTGCCTGATTATAGTCGAGATAAACCGAACACGCTTGAAAAGACGAAAAAAAGCCCGAAACAAATATGCTTCGGGCTTTTAGGACTAAGTCATCTTATTGGTTAGAAACGATAACCAACACCTAGATAGGTAATGATCGGATCAATATCAATTTTAGTTGATGAGTGAATTAATTTATTGCCATTATTTGCATCAATTACATCAATATTTGCCTGATTATTCAATTTTGCATAAGAAACTGATGCAATACCGTACCAGTTTTGATTGATATCATAGGTTGCACCAACGCTGACAATCGGCGCAATAGCATCTGTTGTTTTAACACGAACAAATGGATTTGCTGATGAAGTCTTCCCATCAAGCGCTGCCCCTGCTTGTCCATCATGAATATTTTGTATCATGTGACCAGCGGCAACTAGATCAGCACCAATTTGTGAATCCAGTTTGATATTACTAAAGTGTGCATACATTAAACCTACGCCAACGTATGGTCTAAACTTATTAACACCTGATTTACCAAACTGATACTGTGCTTCAATCGCTGGTGTCCACGCACGAACAGATGATGCTTTGCTTTTATTGCCTAAGTTCGTGATTGGAATATCTTTTATAAGATTCAATTGCTTATTTACAAGCGATTGAACATTACCTGCTGGTGACGCTATACCAGTCATATTTGCAACAATTTCACCTTTACCTTGAATATCAACTTTTGGAGGAAGACCACCAATAAGTTGCAAGGAAACATTATCATTTACGTAATAGCTGAGTGTTAAACCCAAAGTATCAACATCATCAGCCTCTAAACCAGTACCAGCATTTTGCCAACTTTCTAGCCCATTAATTTGGGCACTTCCTGTATTGGAAGCTTTGATTTCACCAGTTGCTGAGTCATAAACTAGATTAGTAAATGTTTTGTTATCCAATAACCATACTGCACGATCATATACTGTTTGATTTTTATTATTATCTCGAACTTGGTTCGGGTCCAATGTACTAAGAAAAGATTCTCTAGTGATATTACCAATTTTGGCATTTGTACCTTCAGCCACACTAGTATTTACATTAAATGGATTGGCTTTTCCTTGTGGCATCACATGCATCCAACCTGCCGACACCGACCAGCGCTTAAAATCACCCTCAGCATGTGCTAAATTTGTGCTTAAAAGAATTGCAGCTGGCAAAGCAGCCTTTAACCATTGGTTCATAATATTTCCCTGTTTTACAATTAATTTTTTTTATGACTTTGATAATCCGCACCAAAATCGCACGACCATTATTGGAATAATTACTCTAATAATCAACTATAAAATCGAGAAAAAACAGCGACTAAATTTGAATTAATAGAAACAATATTAGCTAAATATATAATTTTTAGATTATTTATTTGGAATAAAATGCCAATCAATGAAAATTCGTTTGGATATTTTTTATACCATTTAATAAAAAACCATCCTGTTTAATTGGATGGTTTTCAATCTTTTACTTGAAAATCGAGTATTAACTCTCAATTTTATCTAGGCTACGATCCTTCAAGCTTAGATTTCCACGAATGATATCTGACAACATTCGCCAATCACTAATAAAACTATAAAGTGGCTGTTTAAAACTTGCAGGCTTATTTTTTTCAAATACAAAATGTCCTACCCACGCACATGCATAACCTGATAACAATCCTAAAACTAAATATTTAGCCTTACGTTGGCGTACAGCTTTTGTCCAACAATAAATACCTAAAGCACTGCCCGTTGCATGTAAACGACGACTCATAATGCTGCGATGCTCTGTCAGATAAAAACGGTAAAATTCCGAATAATTTTTAATCGGCATTTGCATTTTAGGTTGTTCTGGTAAATCTGGTTTAACGAATGCATTCATTTTTTTATTCCTCAGCATTTTTACCCAAAATATCTTATTTTTTGATCAATTTAAAGTTAGATTTGCTAAGCTAACAGACAGTTCAAGGCTTTATACTCGCTATTGCATAATCTCTTTAATAAATCATTTTTTCTATCTTGTTGATTCGGTTACAATCACGCTTAGCTTAGAAAATATTGAGTTTTAACATTTTCTAACCACATTTTTTTAATATTAGGATTTTCATAATGCTTGAAATTGAGTTGAAATTTCAAATTCCTGAAGCACGTCAACGAGCTATTCACAAAGCTTTAGAGTCGAAAGAAACGGAAGTAATTCAACTTAAAGCGAAGTATTTTGATACAGCTGACAAACTTCTCTCGAAAAATGGTGCAGCAATTCGCCAACGCTTAGAAGGCAAAAATTGGGTACAAACCCTCAAAGCAGCGACAAAAAGTCAAATCGAGCGTTTTGAGCACAATCATGATTTTGGCGAATTGGAAAATTCACCTGAATTAAACCTTGAAATATACCAAAATGATCCAGAAGCTTCTGCCATACTCAATCATGCATTGGCAGATCAAAGCTCAGCTTTACAACTACAGTTTGAAACAGATATTACCCGTACTTCAAAGATCGTACATTTCCAAGATGCAGAAATAGAAGTGAGTTTGGATATTGGTGAAATCCGTAGCCAAGATGCTTCACACCCTGTTTATGAAGTTGAATTTGAATTAAAAAGTGGTGCGACAGCTTCACTTCTTGCTTTTAGTTTTGAATGGGTAAAAAAATACCATTTGTGGCTCGATGTTCGTAGTAAAGCCGAAATTGGGCATTTACTTGTTGCCAAACAAACCGTAAGTCCTGCAAAAACTTCACATGAATTTAACTTCAATAAAAAATATACAGCAGATAAAAATTTACGTGACTTGATTGCAGATCAATTGAATCATTTACTGCCAAATATTGCTGCCATCTCAGCACAAGTAAATGATCAAGAGCATATCGATCAAGCCCATATCGCACTTGATCATTTGCATTTGACGCTGTCGATTTTTAAAGATTGGAGTGATGATATTGTTGAAAAATGGTCTATGCAACTTGCCGCATTTAAAAACCATTTTGAAAATCTTAAACACTTCAAACACATGCAAAATACCTTGGGGGCTTTATTACAAAATCCCAAAACAGCTGAAAGTTTGGACAAAGATATTTTATATGCCAAAGAAAAACTGTTTAACTTGGTGACTTCAACCCAAAACGTGCAGCATTTCATTCAATTATTGATTTTTAGTGTGGAACAAGCAAAAACCGCACAAAAACAAGATCTCAGATTTTATGCACACAATACCTTGCAACATCAATATAAACAGTTGCAAGATGCGTTAAATAAAGCCGATATTAATGATTTTGAAAGTTTGGATGATCTTGCTAAACGTTTGAATGAATTGAAATTTAGCTTCCCTATTTTAACCAATGTTTACGATGTAAAAAATCTACAAAAGTATGCGAAAGCGCTAAATGAGGCGCAACATGCTTCTGAACAATATCAAGTTTTATCTTCTTCAGCTTCCTATCTGCAAGAAAGTGAACTTGAAGCGAGTGACTGGTTTGCACTGGGCTGGCTTACAGCGAAGCAAGAAAATTATGCGCAGACCTTTCTTGATGCCACTGAACAATTCTTACTCAGTCGTAAATTTTTAAAATAATCAAAGCAGATGATGAAATAATTTATGTGTTTTGCCCTATGTTTTTAGCTAAATATGTGAATTATTTCATCATAATAAAATACTATAAAACAAATACTTAAACTTTTATTTTTCTGATATATACTAAACAAAATCATATGAGAAATAAGAGAATAAAGTATGTTTTACAACAACATCAAATTACAATTTGCAAATAATACATTTAAGCAAATCAAGCAATTATTCCTCTCTAAAAATGCGGTTGAAGATTCATATACCCAACAATACTTAGACACAGAAGATCTAAAACTAAGCCAAAACCATATTTTTATATCGCTTGATCAAGACCAGCATTTTTTGACGATTGAAATTCCTCAGCATCACTTTTATAAACAACTAGAAAATTTTCAAAAAAATGAAAATATCGCTGATTTTTTATTAGAAAATAAGCATATTCTTTCTCATAAAAAAATCCATAAGCTACTTTCAAGCTCACTCAAAGACAGCCAAGCCCCGCTCATTTCATTTATAAAAATCAACCAAAAAATTTTTAAATATATTTATATTGAAGATAATCTTGAAATTGAAGTTTCGCTCATCAATAGTAAAAGTAAAATCCACAATAAAAATCGTGAAATCAATCAACTAGAATTTTCACATAAAAAAGGCGAATATCAGGACTTCATTCAATATATACAGTCTTGGCTTGAAAATTATCCGATTTACTTTTGCCAATTGTCAGCAATTCAACAATTTACAGTAGGAAACTATCCAGATCATTGCTACCCTATTCAATATCAAAAGGCTATAAAATTAGATCAAAAATATACAGTGCATCATGCTATGCAACTCATGCTGCAAAATACATTGCAGCATTTAACCACCAATTTATCTGCACTCACAACGAATCAATTTACTCCCGATCATATACATCAAACACGTGTCGCTATACGGCGTATGCGTAGCGCGCTTCAGAGTTTTAAAGATTGGTCACAAGCAATCGATCCAAATTGGAAAATTAAACTTGCTGATTTATTTAAGCATCTAGGTACAACGCGTGATCTTGATGTAATTCGGGATCAACTCATTCCTCAAATTGAAATTGCTGGCTCCCCTCCAATCCAACTACCACAAACCCAAGATAGCGATCATTCAATCCACTTAATTATGCAAGATAAAGCAACCACACAGCTTTTACTCGAAATTTTAGCTTTTAGTTATCAAGTTAATGATTCACATATTGATTCTAGTAAAAATATAAAAAAATTGGCGACCAAACAAATTGAACATTTACATAACTTAGTTTGCAAAAATGCAGCTATTTTCAATCAACTGGAAGTTGAAAAACGGCATGAGATCCGTAAAAAAATTAAACGATTACGTTATAGTTTAGAATTTACCGCAGCATTATTTGATCCTAAAGAAGTTTCATCTTATATAAAAAACTTAAAACCTGTTCAGGAAATATTGGGCCACTATAACGATCTTTGTGTTGCAGAAAGCCTATTTAAAACAAATGTTGAGCAAGATTCAACGCTTTGGTTTGTGCTAGGTTGGATTGCATCAGAACAGCAACATACTGTAAATCAAGCACAAAAGGATCTAGAAAATCTCGCCAAACATAAATTTAATCCCTGAAAAGGGTCTGAAATGCCAACAGACCCTATTTATATTTTCCAAATATTTTCCAAGTTCCATTATCTGCTAATGGATCACTATAGCTATCATTACGTTGCTTACGTGGCTTATCTCTGGCATCGATTAACTTAAAATCTTGTTCAGTACTTAATACAAGACCATTCACATAAAATCGAGTTCGTGTGTATTCACTTTGACCATGCTGAAAAACATAAACTCGTAAATCAATGAATTCTCGATGTGCAACTAAAGCTGCAGTGTCATCACTATTGAGCCAAGCAGCCATTTTTGCCACCTGTTCTGGTTCAAACTGACCACATTTTTCTTGCAAACTTGCGATACCACGAAAAGTTTTCGACTCTTTGGCACGTGTTTTATTGATCCGAATACGGTCAACATGAAAATAAAAAAGTGGAAAATTCAAATGACTAGGTAAATGAACCGCATCCAAAACCTCATCCTGCATAAAAGGCTGATACAAATCCTGCGCCCGCTCTATCAATCCAAGCCATTGTTTATAAAATTCATCAACTTGAGCTTTATTTCCATAATAAATTGGTAAACCTTCAACATTTGCTAAATCTACAGGCGGCCAAATATTTTGACGCAATAAAGCAATATCACTTTTCAAACTTTGTACTGCGATCGCATCTTGCATAAGAGTTCCAGTTCAATCCATTTACTTAGGCTATTTTAGAATATGCCAGAGGTTTAGTTTCTGCAAGTCTTTGCCTATAATAGAGCTGAATTAAATGTTTGGAAAATGTCGTGTCTAAAAAAATTGATGCCACTGATGTCACTGAAGAAGAAGCTTTAAATGCGGTTTTTTTTGAACGTGCAGATGAATTTATTAAGCAAGCCAATGATTTTTGCCGCCCACCTAAAGGTGAAAAAGCGAATCCTGATGAACTACGTGGTCAAGTGAGTGCAGCAATGCTGTTTGCTACTGCCCGTTTTAATACTTGGGTCGCTGCAAATACCTTTAAAAATGGCGAAGAAATGCGTGATGCAAAATCTGAAGTGATGTCTTATATTTTGCAACAATTTCAAATGATGCTTGAAGATAATTTTGACGAATATTGTGAGCAATTTGATAATTATCTACGTTTTCGTAAAAATGAAGACTTTCATACACATAAACATGACCACGATGATACTGATCATCACCATGATCATTCACATTAAAATCAAAAGCTCTTCGGAGCTTTTTTTATTGAAATATATTCTATAGCTCAGTATTTTTTACTAAAGCACTATTTATTTGGCAAATTTTTATAGTAATTTAAAATCAGTAGGAAAATAAAAAATAGGGAAATTATGCAAACATTAGATTTTAACCTGATTGATCCGCATATTCATCAATGGGATCCTTATAACACCCCACATGCTGCACGTTTAGCAGTAAAATTGTTAGGAAATCGACCTTATTTGCTGGATAAAATGGTCCGCTTAGTCAAACCCAAAGACCTGATCGAAACTGTAGGCTTGACAACGCATATTACCAAACCCTACTTACCTGCTGATTATAAAAAAGATCTAGGTCGATATAGTGCTGAACAAGTGGTTCACATTGAAGCGAGCTGGGCTGAACATAAGGGAAAAGGTGTCGTTGGTGAAACACGTTTTATCGAATCCCTCCCCTTCAATGAACAAACCGTAAAGCTTGGAGCTATTGTTGCGACAGCGGATCCTCGAGATAATAACTTTAAAAAGATATTGAAACTTCATTTAAAAGAATCAAAAAAAATTCGTGGCATTCGTCGAATGGGCGCTGTGCATGAAGATAAAGGAATCCATGCTTGGGCAGATCAGCCACATCTTTATACTGATAAAAAATTTCTCAAAGGATTTGAACAACTCGCCCAGTTCAATCTGAGCTTTGATGCTTGGGTATACTCAACTCAGTTGGCTGATGTCATTGCTTTAGCGAAGCAATTCCCAGAAACTTCAATCGTACTTGATCATCTAGGAACACCTGCAGGTTTGTTTGGGAAAGTTGGAGAAAATACTGGATTGTCAAAAACTGCTCGTGAAAATATATTTTATGAATGGCAAGATCATATCGCCGAGCTTGCCAATTTCGCAAATGTCTACACCAAAATGTCAGGTCTGTTTATGCCTGTTTTAGGTCATCAATTTCACAAGAAAAAGCAACAAGCTTCTAAGCAGCAAATCATTGATTTAGTGGCACCACTCATCACCCATGCGCTGGATAGTTTCGGTATATATCGCGTGATGTTTGCATCAAATTTTCCTATGGACAGCGTCAGTGCAAGTTTGGAAAATATCATTGATGCCTTTAGTGATATCGTAGATCAATATGATGAAAATGCACTGATCAAAGTATTTCATGACAATGCTAAACAATTTTATCGTCTGTAGTTTCCTAAGACAGCTAAATACATGAAAGATTGTGTTTTATTTTATGCAATCTTTCATGTAATAAATATTTAGATTAATAATGAAATCGCAATGCCCCACATCATCATACCGATGATAAAGTCCAATATTTTCCATGCGATAGCTTTACGAAATACTGGAAGTAATAATCTGGCTGCATAACCCAAACTAAAGAAAAATATCCACGAGGCACTCATTGCGCCTAGCGCAAATTTAATACTGTCGGCATTAAACTGTGCAGAAATAGAACCAATCAGGATCACAGTATCTAGATATACATGCGGATTTAACCAAGTGAAAGCCAAACAGAGTCCAATGATTTTATATAAGTTTTCAGGCTCGATCTGGCTCGGTTCAAGTACGTCCTGATGATAAAATGCCGAATATAAACTCTTTAAGCCATAAAAAAATAAAAATCCCGCACCCAAATATTTAGCCAATTCGACGATGATTGGGTATTGTTGAATAATCTTTGAAAATCCAACAACGCCCAAATAAATCAATATCGAATCCGACAATGCACAAATAGCGCAAACGATCATGACATATTGTTGCTTTAAACCCTGTTTTAGTACGAATGCATTTTGCGCACCTATTGCTAAAATCAAGGAAAAACCGACACCTAAGCCATAGAAATATGCAGACATATTGGATTCAAACTCAAATATTTAAACGTAAATAAAAATGAAAAATTCTTATAAAATCTGCTTTAAAAATCTATTTTTAAAGCAAATTTTACTAGAAAAGATTATCTTTTATTTGCAAATTTAATTCATTAAAATTAAATTTATTTATGATTAACTAAATTTTATTAAGAATACTTTGTTTGAGATATGGATGAAATGTGATGCTCGATAGCAAACAATGTGAAGCTTTTTTTGCAGTTGCGGAAACAGGCAGTTTTGATCTTGCTAGTGAGCAACTCTGCATCACAGCCTCAGCGGTCACGCAAAGAGTACAAGCACTTGAAAAAAATCTAGGGCAAATTCTATTGATCCGAGCACGCCCATGCAGCTTAACCAAAGCTGGAATAGAAGTTTTAGCGTTTTTGAGACACGCTCGATTGCTCGAACAAAACTTGTTGCAAAATCTACATGGTGAAATCGACAGCAACTTTTATGCCGTCAGTATCGCATCAAATGCGGACTCTCTAGCCACATGGTTACTTCCTGCATTAAGTGAAATATTGATAAAAGAGCGCATTGTTTTAGATATAAAATTGGATGATCAATCACATACTTATTCGTTACTAGAAAAAGGAATTGTCAATGCATGTATCTCGATTGAACCCAAAGCAATGACAGGTTGCAAATCTATTTTCTTAGGCTCTATGCAATATAAAATGCTAGCCACGCCTATTTTTATCGAAAAATATTTTAAATCTGGCATTACTCGCGAACAGTTAAAACAAACGCCTGCCATCATTTTTAATGACAAAGATCAAATTCATTTTGATGCCATTTTAAAATTATTTGGTTTAGTAAAAGGAACTTATCCCTGCTCTTTTATCCCATCATCTGACTCTTTTGTCAGTGCTATCGAGCAAAGTCTGGGCTACGGGATGATTCCCACCATTCAAGTTCAATCCTCAATAGCGAGCGGAAAATTAGTAGAAATATTACCTGAAGCATGTATCAATATTCCGTTGTATTGGCATCATTGGAATAAACAAACAGCTAAACTAGATCAATTGACTGAGCACCTTTTGCTTCAAGCTAAAAAGTTATTATTTTAAAAAACTATCTTTGAGCCAGATTTATTGATTTATAAAGATTTTTTAGTCCTAAAATTTAATAAGGCGGATTCAAGCAGCAAGTGCAACAGTATAAAAACCAGCCATAACTTCACTTGGCGTATACCAGCCTAGTGTTTTTCTAGGACGATGGTTGAGTGAAAATTCTATCTGCTCTATTTCATCGTTTGACACGTCATCAAACGATGATGATTTTGGCAGATATTGCCGGATTAAACCATTCGTATTTTCATTTCTAGCTCGCTGAATAGACTTGTAAGGATCAGCAAAATAAGTATCTATGCCGACATCAGTAATTCTTTTGTGTTCGGCAAATTCCTTTCCATTATCAAATGTTACACTATAAGCATGGCTCATTCGTAAACGATCTAATGCACAAGTAATCGTTTTAGAGGATGCTCTCGTTGACCCTAAATGAACAATATGTACGTACAGGCTCTTTCGATCAACGAGGGTTAATAAAGCTCCTTTATGATGTTTACCAATCACCGTATCACCTTCGAAATCTCCTAAACGTTGTCGCTGATCAATGACCTGGTCTCGGCAATGAATACTTGTTTTATCAATGATTTGCCCTCTACGATCCGTGTTTTTGTAACCTCGTTTTCGATATTTCTTCTGATGCCTTAAGTGTAGATGGAGGTTACCTCCTTGTGATTTATCTTGATAAATGTGCTGGTAAATCCACTCATGTGAAGGTACATCCAGCCAACCGCGTTGTGTTAAAGCACCTGAAATTTGTTCTGGTGACCAGTCTAAGCCAATTAAGTAATCAATATAAGCGAAGGCAAATGCTGTCATGGATGATGAAGGATGGTACCGTCTTTGACTTGCAAATTTCGCTGCCTGTTGAGCTCTATATCCACGTTGCCCAGTATTTCTTTTTAACTCACGGTAGATGGTTGATCGTGAACGCCCTAACTCCCGAGCAAGGCTAGCGATTGAACTTTTACTTTTCAAAGTAGCATAAATTTCGTATCTTTCATCTTGAGAAAGTTGGGTGTATTTCTTCATTGTGTGCTTTCCAATTGCGAGTTGAAAAAGTCTAATGATTCTATGAATACACCTAACTTTTTCAACTAACTACAAGTGTGTTGCACTTGGGATTTGAATCTGCGTAATAAAAAAACCCTTTCCAATTTATGAAAAGGGTTTTTTAGATTCATTTTCAACTATTTTTGCGCTTGCCCATATTGATCAGCAAATACTTCGACCAGTTGTTCTGGTTTGATATATTTTTTGATCACTGCATCTACATCAGCCTTTGTCAATTTCACGATCTCTTTATCACGCTTTTCACGTGATAATAAGTCTTTATTTTGCTCTAACTGATGATTCAGCATATTGTGAATAGATCGTTCATCCTCAAGCACTGTGACACGTTTTTTCATGATATCAGCTTTGGCAGCTTCTAATTCTTGCGTAGTCACACCATTTTTTATTAGATCATTCAATACTTTATATACTACAGCCGAGACTTGATCAGATTTACCTGCGGTATAATTTGCATCGATCTGTAATGCACCTGATTCAACATCATCATCCAATACAACACGACTACTAAAACCATAAACTAAAGCATTTTTTTCACGTAATTCACGACCTAAGCGAGAAGATAATTGTGAATTTCCAAGGATGTAATTGAACACTAACAAAGCAGGTGCATCTTGATTAAGTGCGCCAACAGGGAAAGCTAAGATACTGTTATAACTACCAAATTCACGTTGTTCTGATAGCGCATGCACTTTTTGACCTTTATATGCGACATAGTCAGATGTGATTTTTTGATAAGGTTCAGTATTTGTCCATTTACTGAATGATTGATCTAAAAGTGCACGCATTTCTTTAGCATCATAGCTTCCTGTAACAGCAATTTGTGCGTGATTCATCGCAAAAAACTTCTGATACAGCGCACGTACCTGCTCATCAGAAGATGATTGCAACTGTTTCTTTGCCAACTCAGGCTCAAAATGATAACGCAAATCTCCTGGCTGATAAGTTTCAAGCAAACGTGAAATCGTCATCGCTGACACGACTTCAGGCTCTGTATAAGGACGATTGAGGTCGTTTAAGCTTTGCGTTTTGATCAGATCAAATTGTGATTTTTCAAATTTCGGATTTTGCATCACTTCAACGATATATTTAAAAAAATCTTCAAATTTGTCATTATTTGCCACGATATTGATGACCATCGCATTACCATCGGCAGCAGCGCTTGCCATCCCACCTGCAGCAATCGACTTATCTGCGATATCCTGCAAACTATATTGATCTGAGGCACGAAGTAATAAATACGCTGTTAAATCCAATAAAGCATCTTTATTGAATAAAGACTCAGCACTACCGAAATTGACACGAATGGTGGCATAAGTTTTATTATCACGTGTTTGAGTCGGGAATAATGCATATTTCATCCCATTGCTCAACTTACCGCGTTGGATTTTATTTTCAGTACTTTGCAAGTATTTTTTCGACGTTTTAACATACTGCTGAACTTCAGCTTGGTATGTTTTGACATCTTTTAATGGTTCAGGCTGTTCGCTCGTCTGATCTAAAGTTTTTTGCTTATCAGTGGTTTTATCCTGCTGCATCGCTTTCTTTTGATCTTCAGGTGTCGGTTGTATATCCCCTGAAAAACGGTGCTGCGCAGTTAAAAACTCGTTGAGAGTTTGATTGGTTTGTTGCACAGTCAAATTTTGTACAGCTTGTTGATCTTTGAAATACTGATCCCAATCCCCTTGATTTGAAACCACATATTCACTCAAAGTCGTACCGACACTGACTGAGTTTGATAACATGCTATCAGCAGCATTTTTTATGATATTTTTCACACGATTCAATTCGGTTTCATTGAATGTCTGTTTCTTTTCCACACTGCTGATCAATGAACTTTCAATTTTTTTTGCATCATGATTGGGTGCATATATCGCTCCCATAAACACGAGATTAAAATCTCGATTGAGCCAAGTTGTAGATTGAACATTGGTTGAAATACCTGTTTCAACCATATCCTGATATAAATGACCACTTGGTTGTAAAGTATAGAGATAAGGTGCGAGGGCTAATGCTGGCTGAATTGTAGTATTTTTACCATTCATATAGATGTTAAATTTAGCTAAATCACTGCCCTTTTTCACGAGAAAGTTCCGCAGTTTGACTTGGCTAGAATCTAACACAGGGACTTTAGCCTGCTCAGGTATGTTGCGTGCAGGAATTGAACTAAAGTTTTGATCAATTTGCTTTAATACTTCTTTTTTATCAAATTTTCCAGCGATCACCATGACAGCATTATTCGGTGCGTACCATGCTCGATAAAACTTGTTTAACTCATCCATTTTGATAGATTTTAATTCTGCTAAATCCCCGATCGGCAAACGTCCTAATGATTGATTTCCATAAGCCGCTTTCCACATTTGATCCATAAGTACTGCAAAAGGTTGATCCATTCGCACTTCACGTTCACGCATTACGATATTGATTTCAGAAGGAACAAATTTCTCCTGTAAAACCAGTTTATCCATGCGTTGAGATTCAAGATAAATAATTTTAGCGAGCGCGGCTTTTTCAGGGCGGACGATATTGATATATTTTGTTGAATAATAATCAGTACTCGCATTTGCCATGAGCGTATGTTGATCTAATTGGCGTTGGAACTCTTCACCTTTTACATCTTGTGTGCCTTTAAACGCCAAATGTTCAAGCAAATGCGCCAAACCACCTTTGCCCGCAGGATCATTGAGTGAACCCGTTAAATAAACTGTATTTACGAAAACTTTATTTTCTTTTTCATTGGGCGCGAGAATGACCCTAAAACCATTATCTAACTTGTATTCTTCGATCTGATGATCACTTTTAACCAAAACTGTCGCAGCAAAAGAAGACGCACTAAAACCAATCAAACAAAGGGAGAGAGTTAATTGCTTAAAACGCATGAATTTTCCAGTTTTAAATATTTATGAATTAAGCTGTTTATATTAGAAAATACTGAATAAAATTTATAGTAACTTTTTGAAATTTGTTATTTATTTCAGAAAATTCACATAAATAATAATGTATATAGAACGATTTCCTATTGCACAATTACACTAATCATGGCGAGACATAATAAAATTATATAGCCTCTTTCATGTGATCTATCTGATATTTTTCCAATAAATTTTTGCGCAATTTTCATTCCAACATAACTACTCATGATCAGACAAATACAGGCTGGATAGTAAAAATAGCCAATAAAATCAGATCCTAAAACAATCGGATGTATCACATATTCAATGCAATACGTTATGCATCCTGCGACAGCAACTGGGATACTTAAAGGGTTTGCCAATGCAACAGCCGATGCCATATTTAAACCACAACGGCGAAATAATGGCACGGTCATTACACTACCACCAACACCCAAAGCCGCAGCAATGGAGCCGATGAATACACCAACACTCATTTGAGTTTGATGTGCTAATGAGCGTATTTTTACAGTATTTTGCTGTATTTGGATTTGTCTGAAAATGCTATCCACAATTGTAATAAGCAAATAAATAATGAATAAATATTTTAAAACTGTCGCTGAGATATAAAATGAAAAGTAAGTGCCAATCACTGCACCGATCGCGATATAAAAAGCCAAAGGAAATATAAAATTTGTACGAATATTGCCTTTTTTAAATTGCTGATATGTTGCCAATCCTGCATTGATGACCATTAATAATAATGATGTTGCAATCGCACTTTTAAAAGCAAATTGATAGGCCAAAGAATCAACATCTGTATATAAACGGATACAACTGAAGACGAGCGGAACAACAACAAATCCTCCTGCAAAGCCAAATAATATCGTTAAAATTCCACTTAATATTCCTGCAAAAATCAACAATAAATAAAGTTCCATTGCACTTTCTCATTTAAAAAAATGCAGTTTAAGCCTTAATAATTTCGATAAATTTGTTATATTCAGCATTCAATTACGCCAATCAGACAAGATGAAGCAGATTTCTATACATAGTATTGAACATTTAGAGCAAGCAATTATTGCGATAGATACACAATATGCTGATTTTTATATATTGGATTGGCATAGTCACTTACGTGGTCAGTTATTATATGGCGCTGAGGGCGTTATACACATTGAAACCCCACATGGTAATTGGATTATCCCACCTGAACGGGCTGTTTGGATTCCACCCAACGTACCGCATAAACTTAAAATGTATCAGGTTCGTACCTGCAGTTTGTATATTGAAGCAAGTCAATCTCCAAGAGCAATTGAGCAATGCTCTGTTTTATCAGTCAGTCCTTTATTACGACAATTGCTACTCAAAGCACCCGAATTAAAACAACCTTTTTCACATCATGACACATTGATTTTTGATCTCATTTTATGTGAAATCGCAAATGCTGAAGAGATTCAGCTACATTTACCACTCCCCACACATCCTTTGTTATTAAAGATCTGCCAAGACTTTATCCAGACACCCAATATCCACCTCTCTCCTGAACAGATTGCCTCTCAGCTCAATATGAGTGAAAGGCATTTTAGTCGAATTTTCAAACAAGAAGTTGGCATGTCATTTTCCAAATGGCGGCAACATGCATGCGTATTGCTCAGTCTTGAAAAAATTATCCAAAATCAATCTATCCAAAATATCGCTTTTGAGTTTGGCTTTCAAAATCCCGCAGCATTTACAACCATGTTTCATCGCATATTAGGGGTTAGCCCTTCTCGATATTTTAAAAATTGTTGAATGAATTAAACATTGATCTCGGCAACCATATATAACTTAGCATAACCTGAAATTTCGATGCTTTCATTTTCCAACAATTGACAATATAACTCTCCGCCTCGAGCAGATGCCTGAAAAGCAATGAGGTTATTTTTTGCTAGTTTGTCAGCCCAAAGAGGCGCGAGTCCAGTATGCATTGAACCTGTAACTGGGTCCTCATCTATGCCTTTTTGTGGGGCAAAATAACGTGAAATAAAATCATACTTTTCCGACTTTGCTGTCAAAGTTAAATCCAAATCAGCCCCATAAGCAGTAATGGCTGCACTTTGGTTATGCAACTCTGCAAGTTGTTTAATCGCCTCAAGATCAGGTATTGAGTCGATTACATCTTGTTCATTTTCTAATACCAGAATAAACGCTTGTTCATTCACATAAACTTCTGAAAATGGACGATCAATCACGTGATTTAGCTCTTCAGGATAGTGACTCAGTTGTTGTGCTTTTCGTATTGGGAAATTCATCGTAATTTTGCCATCTTGCAATTGTTCTATATTGAATATCCCAAGATTTTTCACATGAAAATTTAAAGTATTCCCTTGGATATAATCTTTAAATAAAACATAGGCACTCGCCAAAGTTGCATGCCCACAAAAATCTATTTCAACCGTAGGACTAAACCAGCGAATTTGATAATTTTGATTGTCGATTTTCTTTACAAAAGCCGTTTCTGCAAGATTATTTTCCAACGCGATGTTTTGCATCCAATCATCACTTAACCATTCTTCTAGCACCAATACAGCTGCGGAGTTTCCCTTAAATAGTTGTTGTGTAAAAGCATCGACTTGGTAGATTTTCATGGTTCAGTTCCTCATTGTTTTCTTGAGTATATCGATTTAGAAATTTGGATACAGATACAGTTTAAGATTAAAAATAGACACAGATTGAGTCACATTACCCCATCATTTTCAATAAAAAAGGCACCCAATCGAGATGCCTTTTTTATTTACTTATCACATGAATCTTTAACTATGACGTAGATTCTCATGTTCATCTGACAATAAGATTTCTTTATCCGTTTGCCCCATGAGTTGGCTCGTTACCATACCTGCAGTCATTGAACCATCGACGTTTAATGCAGTTCGCCCCATGTCAATCAGTGGTTCGATTGATATCAAAAGTGCAACCAAAGTCACTGGTAAACCCATAATCGGCAAAACAATCAAGGCAGCAAACGTTGCTCCACCACCAACACCCGCAACCCCAATCGAGCTTAAAGTCACGACAGAAACCAATGTTAAAATCCAAATTGGATCGAGTGGATTGATTCCAACCGTTGGTGCAACCATGACAGCAAGCATCGCAGGATACAAACCTGCACAACCATTTTGACCGATCGTTGTACCAAATGAAGCCGAAAAACTAGCAATAGATTCCGGAATACCTAAACGGCGAGTTTGTGCTTCGATACTGAGTGGAATGGTGGCTGCGCTTGAGCGACTTGTAAATGCGAAAGTAAGTACAGGCAATACTTTTTTGAAAAAACGTATAGGATTTACGCCCGTAAATAGCAATACGATCGCATGCACAACGAACATGATCGCCAAACCAATATATGATGCAACCAAAAAACCACCAAGATTGACAATATCAGCAAGGTTTGAGCTTGCCACGACTTTGGTAATTAACGCAAAAACGCCATAAGGGGTCAGCATCATCACGACTCTAACCAACTTCATGACCCAAGACTGCACAGTATCAATCGCAGTCAACAATAGTTTGCCTTTTTCAGGACTATCTTGAATCAGTTTTAAACCAGCAAAACCTAAAAATGCTGCAAAAATAACCACACTAATAATAGAAGTTGGATGTGCACCTGTGAGTTCAGCGAAAGGATTATTTGGAATAAATGATAAAACTAAATCTGGCACATTCAAATCAGTTACTTTTGAGACATAATCAGTGTTAATCTTGTTCAATCTTTCTGTTTCTTGTGCGCCTTGTACTAGACCAGCAGCGGACAAGCCAAATAAATTGGTCACAAATACCCCGACCAATGCGGCAATAAAAGTCGTGATCAATAAAGTGCCAATACTATAAAAACTGATTTTGCCCAATGAACCAGCATCATGCAGTTTGATTACCGCACTCAAAATCGAAACTAAGACCAATGGCATCACCACCATTTGTAAAAGTTTGACATAACCATTACCAACGATATTAAACCATTGAATTGATTCTTTTAATATTTGAGTATTTTCACCGTAAACCAGATGTAAACCCAAGCCAAAAACGACACCCAAACATAAGCCTGCAAATACTTTTTTTGCCAAACTCCAATCTGTTTTTCGGGTTTGCATTAAGAGTATTAACAGTGCAATGAATATTACAATATTCAAAATCAATGCTATGTTCATTGGATTTCCATAAGTTTTGATGAAGCTATTATAAGACAATGCCTTTTTTCTTCACAGTCTTTATCACTTTTTATGATTTTGAGATATACAAACAATCCAGTTTGAATTTTATAATAATCATAGCTATAGCACTCTTTTTCTAAATTTTGCATAAATATTGCAAAATAAATGCTATAGAAAAATTGGTTTTTTGAAATATTTGTTAAATTGGAATATGCCAATAATCAACCACAGTAATTTTAAGTCCTCTCCAACTTTGCTTTTAATGATTCACTGTAAGCCCAGTTTTTAGGTTCCAATAGGCAAATGAGGATTCTTTTATAAATTTCCCCTCATTCTAACCTTCTCCTAAAAGAAGAAGGGGTTTACTATTTTCGACTTGAGAGAAATCTAATATCAAAAGCCACTCTCCCTAACCCTTTTCTTTGGCTCGAAATGAGAATGCTCTCAGCTTTTACTTTAACCATAATATGTATCAAAAAAAATGACTTAGAGTAAAAAATGAGTAAGACGCGGTAAATAGAGTCTTTCTTGTACTAGGCAATCACTTTCCAATGCGAGCCGATTTGTACAAAGTCTGGCAATTTATCACTGTGAAATACATTATTTTCATTATCGACCGCAAATCCTGAAGCACTAAGTTCGCCATTAGAATTTATATTTTCAAAAAAACTAAACTCTCCCAAAACCGCAGATAAAGCTGTAGAGTTTGTGATCACTTTTTTTAAAGCATGATTTGGATCAAGTTCACTGATTTGTATGGCTTTACACTCACCATTTAACTCTTTTCCATCTAGATTTATAAAAGAAAATTTCATGATTAACTAGCCATTATTTAAGTATTAATCAAAAATATATCACACTAATTTAGCCCATTTGCATAATTTTACAGAACTTAATGTTCCTATAAATAAATCCTTAAAAACCTTCATTAATTACTTCTTAGAAATATATATTTCAAAAAAATCTCGCTAAAAAGCGAGATGTTTAAAATGAATTTTCAATGAGGATTATTCCATATTTTCAATAATCGCATCCCCAAACTCAGAACAACGTAGCAAAGTTGCTCCTGGCATCAAACGTTCAAAATCGTAGGTCACCGTTTTTTTAGCAATCGCCCCTGAAACACCTTTGATAATCAAATCAGCTGCTTCAGTCCAGCCCATATCTCTTAGCATCATTTCGGCAGAGAGAATAATCGAACCCGGATTCACTTTATCTTGACCAGCATATTTTGGTGCTGTGCCATGTGTCGCTTCATAAACAGCGATAGCCCCACCAATATTTGCACCCGGTGCAATCCCAATTCCACCAACTTCCGCTGCCAAGGCATCAGAGATATAGTCACCGTTTAAGTTTAAGGTTGCAATGACTGAATAATCGGCAGGACGCATCAATATTTGCTGTAAAAAAGCATCCGCAATCACATCCTTAATGATGATGTCTTTGCCTGATTTTGGATTTTTGATTTTCACCCAAGGACCACCATCAATGAGCTCGCCGCCAAAACGATCGATGGCTAATTCATAGCCCCACTCTTTAAACGCGCCTTCGGTATATTTCATAATATTACCTTTGTGCACCAGTGTCACAGAGGGTTTATCATTATCTATCGCAAATTGGATTGCTTTGCGAACCAAACGCTGTGTCCCTTCTTTTGAGACAGGTTTAATGCCAATACCACAATTATCTTCAAAACGGATTTTGCTCACACCCATTTCTTCTTTTAAGAATTTAATCACTTTTTTGGCTTCAGGTGAGTCTGCTTTCCATTCAATTCCGGCATAAATATCTTCGGAATTTTCACGGAAAATAACCATATCTGTTAGCTCAGGATGCTGTACTGGTGATGGTACACCTTCAAACCAACGTACTGGACGGACACAGACATATAGATCTAATTCTTGGCGTAAAGCAACATTTAAAGAACGAATCCCGCCCCCCACTGGCGTCGTTAATGGACCTTTAATTGAAATGACAAATTCACGTAAAACTTCAAATGTTTCTTCTGGCATATAAGTGCCATAAATTTTATCGGCTTTTTCACCGCAATACACTTCCATCCACTCAATTGAGCGCTTACCACCGTATGCTTTTAAGATTGCAGCATCCACTACTTTTTTCATTGTAGGTGTAATATCAACACCAATGCCATCCCCTTCAATAAAAGGAATAATTGGATGATTTGGAACATTTAATGATAAATCAGCATTTACCGTAATTTTACTACCGTCCACAGGTATAACTATTTTCTGATAACCCATTGTGCAGATTCTCCTTTTTATAGCTTTTATGACTTATTTTTTACGACAAATTTAAAAAAAATTGTCAATTAACATTACTTTCATCTGTAGTTAACGCATAATATTCTAATCTAAGATTTCGTGATTTTTGATTTATATGAAAAATAACCACATTTTGCATATAAATAGATCACAATGTTTGCAGTTTATTTAAGTTTAAGAAGCTTTTTTTATGAAAATTGTCATCCTGAACAAACCTTATGATGTGCTCTCCCAGTTTCGCGAAGATGATGCTCATTTAACGGTTTCTCATTTCGTCCATGATCCTGATTTACGTATTGCGGGACGCTTGGATCTTGATTCAGAAGGTTTAATGTTCTTGACTGATCACGGTGGCCTAAACCAATTTATTACCAACCCTGCCAGTAAAAAATATAAAACCTATCTAGCCCAAGTTGATGGTGATATCACTGAAGAAGCCCTTGAAAAATTGCGTCAAGGGGTCGAGTTGAACGATGGTTTAACTTTACCTGCTAAAGTGCAAAAAGTAGATGAACCAGAATGGCTCTGGGAACGTGATCCTCCTGTACGTTATCGCGCCAATATTCCAACATCTTGGGTCGAAATCCAAATTTGTGAAGGTCGTAACCGTCAAGTTCGTCGTATGACTTCAACTGTTGGTTTTCCGACTTTACGTTTGATTCGTACTCGTATTGGTTCAATTGATCTCATCCAACTGGCTTTACAACCGGGTGAACAAACAGAAATCGAACCTTTGCTTTATCCAGATTTTAAAGACCTGCCTGAAGATAAACCTTATCGTTCACGTTCTTATGTTAAAAAACCGGGCGGTACTGGTGGCAAACCAATGCAACGTAAGGACAAAGACGGCAAACCTAAAAAATCAGGAACTAAACGTATTTGGCAAATGGATGAAAGTGAAAAACCACGTCGTAAGACTAACGGTACTACTCGTCCAAATACAAAAAGTCGCGGTCGCCGCGCCCGTTAAGGATTTAAACCTCTAATTTAAGATGGCTTGAATATCTATCCCGTTCATCGCATTAGCCTCAAAAAAAGCTCGTAGAAATACGGGCTTTTTTATGTGAATAGTACAAATTTTATTAGAAATATCGCTTGAACACAGTACAAGAATAATGCTATTTATGATTCAATAATTTTAATTATTATTTTTTTATGTATCAATAAAAGGACTTTTCAATGGATCGGACGCATATCCAAAACTTATTTAAACAAGATCATTTGATGCAACAGCTTGAAGCCAGTCTCATCGACTGCAATGATCATTATGCAAAAGTCGCATTCACTGTCAAAGAGCAACATACTCAAGGGCACGGCACATGCCACGGCGGAGTGATTTTTACTCTTGCTGATGGAGCATTTGCCATGGCTTGCAATACTGAAACCGCATCAGTCGGTCAACATTGTACGATTAGTTATCTAAAGCCAGGTAAAATCGGTGATACCTTAACAGCGACTGCTATTTTTAAAGCTCCGAGTGGCCGCTCTGAAATTTATGACATCACAGTAACCAATCAACATGATGAAATCATTGCTGAATTTAGAGGAATTTCACGAATGGTGGGTGGGAAATAATTTTTATTTTCATGGTTTAAAAATAAAAAATCGGGTTAAACTTAATGATTAGTTTAACCCGATCTATTTTCAAAAAATTAAGCTTTTAACCAAGTATCCGCTTTTTCTTGATCAGTAACTTTCAATTCTACAGTCACTAACTCTGTTTCTCCAGCAGACAATTCGAACTGTAAAAACTCGTCTCTTCGGAATGCATAAACTTGGAAAGTTCCTGATTGTTTAGCATATTTATTAAACAATTTTTCAGTGGCTTTTAACCCATCAATCGCAACAATAACATCATTTGCAGACAATCCTGATTTTGCCCCTGCTCCATCACGACGTGCTTGTTGAACCAATAAACCTTCTGGTTTTTCAACAACTTTCAAACCAAATGGCAAAGTCTTCTCTTGTTTCAAGTTATAGCTTAAACCAAATTCAGGCAATAACTGGTCTAAAGGTAATTCATCTGTTGTATTGATCAAATGATTGATTTGTTCAATCCATTTTTGTCCTGTCAATGCTTCACAAAGATCAAAAATAGTACGCTCATTGACCTGTTTTCCAGCCTGAGCATCTTGGTATAGACGACGCATCAAATCATCTAAACTCGAACCTTTCAGACGTAAACCCAAGTCCAAACAAAGTGCCACTAAAGCACCTTTATTATAGTAACTTGTGCCCGCGTTATTGGTATTTTCATCTGGACGATAAAATTTTACCCATGCGTCAAAGCTTGACTCTGCAACGGTCTGCACAAAACGTCCCGGATTTTGCAAATAACGGTCGATTTGCCCTTTGATCAATTTTAGATATGAATCTTGTGAAATCACACCACTACGATACAAAATCAAATCATCATAATAAGAAGTAAAACCTTCGAAGATCCACAATAAAGAGGTATAGCCTTCCTTATCTAAATCATAATTGACGAAATTTTCAGGGCGAATAAATTTAACCAACCAAGAATGAAAATATTCATGGCTACACAACCCTAAAAAGCGTTGATAATCTTCTGAAGGCTCAGCAGGTTCATCCGCTTTAGGGAGATCACTTCGTGGTGAAATCAAGCTTGTGCTGTTTGGGTGTTCAAGCCCACCATAACTATTGGCTGTTGCCATCGTCATAAAGGTATAGTTTGAAAATGGTGCAGAACCAAACATTGAAATTTCGGTTGAACAAATTTTTTCAATGTCTTGTTTCATACGCTCGCCATTCATGCTGTGCGTACCTGAAACGACAAACTCGTGTGGGATGCCGTTTGCTTCAAAACTAAAACGCGTTTGTTCTGCCAATTCGACTGGACTATCAATCAACTGTGCATAGTTATCTGCTTTTAATGTAAAGCGTCCTTTGACCAAACTTTTATGAGGAAGTCCAGTTGCAATTTGGAAATGTTTTAGCTCTTGCGGCAAAAATAGCTCTAATTCAATCGGCGCATCTTCTTGATCTTGCAATCCTAAACAAACACAAGCAGGATTGAGATATAAACGAGTTTGATCGACATAAGCGCCACGTACGGATAAGTCATAGGCATAAACATCATATTCAACAGTGATCAGCTCATGATCTGTATTGAACAAACGCCATTTATTTTTTTCGAATTTGCTCATCTGTAACTGACGCCCAGCTTCATCATAAGCGTTGACAGATTCGATGTGCTTAGAAAATTCACGGATCAAATAACTGCCGGGAATCCAAGTTGGGAGGGATAAAATCTGTGTAGGGTTCGCCAAAAAACGTAAAGTTACGTGAACTAAATGCTGACGATAATCGTCAAATTCGATCTGATAATGCAACATAATTCGTAATCAAAATGGTAAAAATGGTCTTAACAATTAGATTAGCATTTTTTTACACAGTCATGTGATCTGTGTCGCTTTTAGCAACAAATCTTAGTAGATTCACAAAAAAAAAAGGCATAGGATTCGCACTACTCTACTAACCGTCAAGTTGGCCATAGGATTGGCATAAGGTGTTTAAAAGTTGAAAATCTTCACTTACATGATTGCATTACTCAGCATTCTATGTTCCACGCTGGTGAATGCAGCGTTACTCAATATTGACCCAGCAACTGTTGAAGCAAAATCATGGGCAATTCTCGATTCGAATTCTGGTCAAACCATTGCCGAATTTAATAGTCATGAACAGCGTGCCCCAGCTTCATTAACAAAAATGATGGTGGCTTACATCACACTCAAAGAAATCCAAGCTGGACATTTAAAGAAAAGTGAAATCATCACAGCTACTCCTGTCGTAAACATGGTGCAGTGGGATGAATCACAGATGTATTTAAAACCGGGTGAACAGATTTCCATGGATCAGTTGATTGCTGGCTTGATCGTCATGTCGGCTAATGATGCAGCTGTGACTTTGGCAAATCGTATCTCTGGTAGCGTGCCTGCATTCGTCGCTCGTATGAATCAAGAAGCTCAAGCACTTGGCATGAAAGACACCCATTTCACCAATCCTGCGGGTGTCACTATGGATAGTCATTATTCTTCAGCGCATGACTTGGCGATTTTGGCTTCACATGTGGTAAAAGAAACACCTGATTATTTACACTATTCAATCTTACCAAGCTTTAGTTATAACCAACGTTTTCATCATGCAACCAATCTGGTTTTAAAAGAAGATGCCAGTGTTGATGGTCTTAAAACAGGATTTACCAAAGCTGCTGGATATAATTTAGCATTGACGGCACATCGCCCTACTGGCATGGCAGAGTTACCAGAACGTCGCTTGATTGTCGTTGTTATGGGTACAGAAAGTGCTGCAAAACGTGCTGAAGTTGCACATCGCCTGCTCAATCTTGCTTATGCCTATACTCGTGATGAAGTTGCGATCAAAGATAAACAATTGATTGCTGAATTGCCTGTGATCAAATCTGCTTTGAAAATGTTTAAAGTCGAAGCGAAGAGCCCTCAAATCGTGACCACTTCACTTTATAACAACCCAAGCCCAATCAATGTACAAACTTTTGATAATATCAATCATAAAGTCATCTTAGATCAAAATGGTCTTAGCTCAGTGATTGAGCCCTTACAAAGCGCCAATATTCACATGAATGTTGAAGTGAATGAGAATGCGCTTACTGCTCCTCTTGCTCAAGTTATGCAATTGGCGAAAGTACATGTTTATCAAAATGACCAACTGATCCAAACTTTAAATATTGAAGATGATGTACAAATCAAAGAAGCTAATATTTTTGAACGCTTTTTTATGTGGATTAAAGCATTGTTCTCGAGCTCAAAAAGCGAATTAAAGATATATCCTTTGAGTTAACATTTTATAGAAAAAATGTTAAGAACACAGCATTTTTATGGTTTTCCAATTTAAAGATGGCATATTAAGCCATCTTTTTTTTATTGAATATAATGGAAAGTCTATGAGCGATCTTCATCATATTGTGATTGTTGGTGGCGGTGTTGCAGGTCTGGAACTCGCGACTCAACTAGGTGATACCTTTGCAAAACATAAAAAAGCGAAAATCACTTTAGTTGACCAAAAGCTAACTCATCTGTGGAAGCCTCTTTTACACGAAGTTGCAGCTGGGACTATGAATGCACATGATGAAGAAACTAACTATTTAGCTCATTCTGCAAAACACCATTATGAGTTTGTACTTGGTACATTTACAAAACTAGATCGTGAACACAAAACCATTGAATTACAGATCAAGACGCCATCAAAAAATGAAAATCTAAGTGATCGAAAAACTTTGCACTATGACACACTTATTTTAGCAATCGGATCTATTTCCAATGACTTCAATACTGAAGGAGTAAAACAATATTGCCATTTCCTCGATAGTCGCAATCAAGCAGATGTTTTCCATCAAGATATTTTGCAATATTACTTAGATGCCCAACAATCAACTGATGTAGAAACACCTCAAGAACTACATATTGGAATCATTGGAGCTGGAGCAACAGGAGTCGAACTTGCTGCTGAATTGGTTCAAACTAAAACCAATTTTCATCAATACGGCTTAAATAAAATCCATCCACAAAATGTCAAAATCACACTCATTGAAGGTGCTGAACGTATTTTACCTGCGCTATCCGAAACTATTGCTGAAAATACAATGAAGCAATTAAAACGCATGAAAATCGAAGTTCTTACGGCTTGTCGTGTCAAAAAAGTGGATGAAAACTTTATTTATATCAATGATGAACAAAAAATTCCTGCACAACTCAAAGTATGGGCTGCAGGTATTAAAACGCCTGATGTCATTGCCAATTTGGCTGATTTTCCAAAAGATAGAATGGGACGTATAGAAGTCTACGCGACTTTACAAAGCAAATTAGACCCGGATATTTTTGTGCTAGGTGACTGTGCTCATTGCGTACTCGATGCCAAAGAACCACCGCTCGGTCCACGTGCCCAAGTCGCAAGTCAGCAAGCTTCATTTATGGTGGATGCAATCAGCGCAAGATTGAATGGAAGCAAGCAACCGATGTTTAAATTTAGTGATAAAGGTTCACTAGTTTCATTGAGCAAAAATAAAGCTGTTGGTGAAATGATGGGACAAGTTCATGTGCAAGGTTTTATTGCCAAATCCATGTACGTTTCACTCTATCGTATGCACCAAGCCACAATTTACGGTTATACGCATGCGGGATTGTTGACTGCAAAAGATTTTGTTACACGAAAAATCGCGCCAAAAATAAAATTGCATTGAAATTTTAAAGGCTGTCCCCATTAATGAAAAAATCATCAAGAAAAAAGTTTATTTGCATAATTTGGTAATAAATACCTGCAAAAATTCGATTTTCACTTTATGATGTACCCCTAAAATATTAAATGGATCAATACAATGACCGATGCAACTGTAATTGCAAATGATCACGTGGTTTCTTTCCACTACACTTTAACAAACGCTGAAGGCGAAGTTCTTGATAAATCACAAGGTGAACCACTTGCATATTTGCATGGTGCAGGCAACATCATCCCTGGTTTAGAAAAATCGCTTGAAGGTAAAAAAGTTGGGGATAAATTTACTGTAAATGTTCCTGCTGCTGAAGGTTATGGCGAATACAATACTGATTTAGTTCAAGAAGTTCCAGCGCAAATGTTCCAAGGCGTTGAAAACATTGAGCCTGGTATGCAATTCCAAGCTCAAACTGATGACGGCGTACAAATCGTGACTGTTAAAGCAATCGAAGGCGACAACGTAATCGTTGATGCAAACTTCCCACTTGCTGGTCAAGATCTTACTTTTGAAGTTGAAATCGTTGAAATTCGTGAAGCTTCACCAGAAGAATTAGAGCATGGTCATGTTCACGGTGCTGGTGGTCATCACCACTAAGATCGTATGATCTCAAAAAGCAAAGTGCAAACTTTGCTTTTTTTATGTCTATTTTTTGATGAAGAATGATGTGAGGAGATAAATCGTGCAATTGGTCTGGTTTAGACAAGATTTACGCGTACATGATCATGCTGCACTCTGGCATGCCACACAAAACGATCAATGTGTTGCTTTGATCATCCTCTCACCTACTCAATGGCAAAAACATGATGATTGTGTCGATAAAATTGCGTTATATTTAAAACAAATAGAAGCCCTTAAAACTGAGCTAAATCACTTAAATATTCCATTGATCATTGAAACAATAGATCTCTGGGAAAATGTTGCTGAGCAAATCGAAAAACTATGTTTAAAATATGAAATAGCCAATGTTCATGCAAATATCGAACTTGGGCAAAATGAACTAAAGCGCGATAGCGAAGTACAAAACCAACTCAATACTTCTGGCAAAGACTTAATCCTCTACCATGATCGGACTTTATTTCCTGTTCAATCAATTCGAAATAAAAGTAATTTGCCCTATCAGGTTTTTGGTGCATTTAAAAAAGCATGTTATGAAAAACTTTCGATCAGTATTCCAAAATGCTATGCAAAACCCGAAGTACAACAGCCTGTCGAACTTGCGTTGAATGATGTTGTCCTGCCTAAAATAGAAGACATTTATCCCAATATTTCACATAAAAATCTCGCTGAGCAATGGTTTAGAACCGAAGAAAAAGCATTTGAATTATTAGATGAATTTATAGAGGATAAAGTACGACATTATCAGTTGGAACGTGACTTCCCCGCTCTAGATGCCAGTAGCCAACTTTCAACCTATCTAAATCTTGGTGTGATTTCTATACGTCAATGTATGCAGGCGCTTTTCCGTGCCCAACACGGTGACTTTTTTATAGAAAATACCGGACAACAAACGTGGTTAGATGAACTTTTGTGGCGAGAATTTTATCAACATATCCTTTTTGATTTTCCCCGAGTATCTAAAAATTTGCCTTTTAAAATAAATACATTAAAACTGAAATGGCAAAATAATGAAGCCCATTTTCAAGCTTGGAAATATGGTCAAACGGGTATTCCAATCGTCGATGCAGGAATGCGTCAAATGCTTGCTACAGGCTGGATGCATAATCGAGTTCGTATGATCGTCGCGATGTTTTTATCTAAAAACTTGCTTATAGATTGGCGTAAAGGCGAGCAATGGTTTATGCAAAATCTGATGGATGGTGACTTGGCTGCCAATAACGGCGGATGGCAATGGTGTGCTTCTACTGGTACTGATGCTGTTCCATATTTTAGGATATTCAATCCTGTTAGCCAGTCAGAACGATTTGATAAAAATGGTGATTATATTCGCCAGTGGCTACCTGAACTTAGTGCCTTGGATGCAAAAACTATCCATGATCCCTATGCGAAAAACCCGAATATCGTTTTAGATTATCCACGGCCTATTGTTGACTTAAAAGCAACACGGCAAGCTGCTATTGAAGCTTTTAAAAGCATATAATTTTACAATGCAGACAACCGCAAATTTAGTCTAAAAATCGCTTTAAAAATAAGGAAATTTCATGTTAAAAGTACTCGGTCGTTCAGACTCAATCAATGTTCGTAAAGTGCTCTGGCTATGTGATGAACTCAACATTGAATATGACCGTGAAGACTGGGGACGTGGATTTCGATCACCCAAAGAAGCAGAATTTATCAAACTCAATCCCAATGCAACCATTCCCGTCATCATTGATGCAGATCTAGTACTTTGGCAATCTAACAGCATTATTCGTTACTTAGCTAATCAATATCAAGGACAGGCACTCTATCCCGAGACAGCGAAACCACGCGCTCTGATTGATCAATGGATGGATTGGCAGGCGCTAGAGCTGAATCATAGCTGGACCTATGCCCTCATGAATCTATTTAGAAAGTCGCCTGATCATCAAGATCCGAATTTGGTTAAAAAGAGTATAAATGCGTGGACTGAGAATATGGGTATTTTGGATGAGCAGTTAGCTAAAACTGGGGCATATATTATTGGCGACCAATTTACTCTGGCTGATATCCCTCTAGGACTTTCTGTACAACGCTGGTATTTAACGCCATTTGAAAAAACTGAGTTTCACCATGTGAAAAAATATTATGAGTTACTCAGTCAACGTGCTGCATATATGAAATGGGGCAATAACGGGCAAAATTAGTTGATTTTCCCCTTGAATGTATTGAGTACTTTAGCAAGATTTGATTTTGCTTTTTGCTCTAATTTTTCTCTAAAATATGCAGTCTGATACAAAGGCTGCATCGTATAGAAGTGCTGTAAAACCTCTGCTCTTTTCACATGATATATCTCAGGCTCAACCCAAGCATATTCCTGTTGGATTTGTTGCTCATATTCGACAAATCGCGTGGCATCAGCCGCTAAAATCGCAAGATCAATATCGAGTAAATAATTTAAGTCTTGTTGTGTAGAGGCTTTGTGTTGTTTAGTAGCGATGATCCAACTATAGGCTTTTTCAAGTTCAATTTCACTTAAAAATTCTGCACAAAGATTTTGCATTTGAATCGCACTTTGCTCCTCATTATCCTGCGCCTGAGGTTGATAAATAAAATCATGAAACCAAATCGCGATTTGAAATGTTCTTTTATCCTCTATGTGGTCTTTGACCATTTCATAAAGTTCAAGACATTCTACGATATGCTGGTAAGTATGGTAAAAACGCTGCGGCTGCGAATAGGCATGTATTAAAGTTTGTAAAATATGATGAGTTTTTTCACTATTTAATCCAAGAGAATATGCAAAATTTAGCCAATATTCTTTAAAAATCATTTGTGTATTATTCATTTTAAATCACCTTAAAAAGAGAGTTTTAAAATACAATTCAATTTAAATCTCAAGCAAATTCAGTCATCTCATTAGAGACTCAAATTTCGGTTAAAGACCCAAAATTGATTATTTTTTTCATTTCGATCGACCATTGGATACATCACCACCGCATAAGCACCATGCTTTGTTTTATTTATTGCTGAAATAATAATACGTTCATTGTCGATCTCTAACACCGATCCATCAAGTAAATTGCGATA
Organism: Acinetobacter gerneri DSM 14967 = CIP 107464 = MTCC 9824; assembly: GCF_000368565.1. GTDB lineage: Bacteria > Pseudomonadota > Gammaproteobacteria > Pseudomonadales > Moraxellaceae > Acinetobacter > Acinetobacter gerneri. Next base: position 388,877 of record NZ_KB849542.1, read on the forward strand.
GCCTTTTATATTTTTACTATAATAAAATTCAAGTAAATGATCGCCTTGTATAGTCATCCAACCATTGCCAAACTCAGTATTGAATTGGATCACGACGATATCTTCTGTAATATTTTTAGCCCGCCAAGTGTTGTAAATCGGGTCAGTAAATTCAATTAAATCTGTTCGCTTGCACTCATGATCTGGCGAAATTGTTTGCACAAATATAGTGTTCTTATCATGGCATAAAATATATGAATTTTCTTCAAAACTTAAACTGATAATTTCAGAAAAATTCTTTTGAGTAACTTGAATAAAGCGTTGCTTTAATACTTTTCCATTGCTATCAATCTCTCGATGATTCCATGATTTTCCATCGATTGCGAGTAAATGAATTTGATTATTTTGCATAACGATCGAATTTGTTCTTGGTAATTCAAGTTTGATATTTTTCTTTTTATTGACAGCATTATTTTTAAAATCAATGATTAACAATTTATCAGGCTTTGTATCAGACCAGATATCATGGTGAAAAAAAACCGCATGCTGTTGTGTTGTTCCGATAAAATCGCCGACAAAAGGACGATTTGCTTTAGGCGTATCTACATGTCCTCTATTGAAAAGAGGAATTGAAATTTCTAAATCTTTATCTGGATCATAAGGCTGAATTGAAATGTAATTTTGTTGATCAGGACTTAGAAATAATGTGGGTAAAATACCGTCATTTTCAACAAAACTTTGCATATGCCCTTCGACATCAATCACACAATAAACGAGGTCATAACTTTCATTTTCGTGGTAATAATTTAAAGCGATTATTGTTCCATTATTCGTTTCAATACTATCGCGAACTGCAAGCTCAGTCAGATTGGTCAAATGACTTAAAACACCTAGAGAATGCTTTGTAATTGTTAATTTAAATAATTCTTTTTGTTTAATATTATCCATTTTATTGAACTCTAATTATCGTAATGTTCATCGTAGCGCTGTTTATTTTTACCGTGATCTTTAAAGCAAAACGGCTATGAAATCACAACCGTTTTATAACATTTGCAATGAATTTTAAAAAAAAAATTTATTGCTCGTCACGCTTAAATACCAACTCGCCTGCAAGAGAGCTTGCCGCATCAAAATAGTAACCATCCGTATTAAACGATTTCAGATCGTCAATACTGCTCAACTGATTTTCAATCATAAAGCGCGCCATCAAACCACGGGCTTTCTTCGCATAGAAACTAATCACTTTATATTTACCATTTTTTTGATCTAAAAAGACAGGCTTGATGATCTCTGCTTTGATCTTGCTTTCTTTGACGGATTTATAATATTCATCAGAAGCAATATTCACCAAAACATTCGAACCCGCTTGTTCAAGATCTTCATTGATTAGATTGGTGATGATATCTCCCCAAAATTCATAAAGATTATGCCCTCTAGGATTTTCAAGTCGAGTACCCATTTCCAAACGATAAGGCATCATCAAATCAAGTGGGCGCAACAGACCATATAAACCTGAAAGCATACGTAAATGTTTTTGTGCAAATTTAAAGTCTTTTTCATCTAAATGATAAGCATCTAAACCCGTATAAACATCACCTTTAAAGGCAAAAATTGCTTGACGGGCATTTGATAAATCAAAATCTGAATCCCAGTCTCTAAAACGCTCTACATTTAAATTGGCGATTTTTTCACTGACGCTCATCAAACTGGCGATTTGACTAGCAGATAGTTTACGACTTACGTCTATAAGCTGTTGCGATTGTTGCAACAGTCTTGGTAAAGTGTGCTCGTCAGTGGGAAGTGTCGATTGATAATCGAGAGTCTTAGCGGGGGAAATTAGGGCTAACATGTACCACCTGGTCAAAAAATAATTAATCAGACTATATCAGTAGGAATATTTTAATTCCAATTCGTGTTTTTGTTGAACATAATCGGTAAACTATACACTCTCCCCCGCAAATATTCGTTTAAATTATGTCCGAACAAATGTTCATTCATGGTCCTGTGGGCAAAATCGAAGTTTTTGTCGATTATCCTCAAGGCGAAGTGAAAGGTTTTGCTGTTGTCTGTCATCCGCATCCACTGCAAGGTGGTACTCCTCAACATAAAGTTCCTGCATTGCTTGCTCAAATCTTCCTTGAACAAGGTTTAGTCGTTTATCGTCCAAGCTTTCGTGGTTCTGGTCAAAGTGAAGGTGTACACAATGAAGGCTTTGGCGAAACTGAAGATATATTAACAGTCATCCAACATGCCCGTGAATTACACAAAGGTTTAAGCTTTTATGCGGGTGGTTTTAGTTTTGGTGCACATGTGATGGCGAAGTCTTATCACAGTCTTCCTGACGAACTTAAACCTAAGCAATTGATTTTATGCGGTTTACCAACTGCGACTGTAGATGGTGTGCGTCACTATGAAACACCTGCGATCAAAGGTGATATTTTATTTGTGCATGGTGAAGCTGATCCGACTACATTGTTGTCAGATGTGATTGCTTGGGCAAAACCACAGCGCCATATTATTACGGTATTGCCAGGTGCAAATCATTTCTTTACTGGATATTTAAAACAATTACGTGTCGCAATTTCACGTTTTTTACTTGTTGAATAATCCAATAAAATATTGAAATATCTAGGATAGTGATCGCTTGATGACTATCCTTTTTTGATGATTATTTTTAGCTCAACTCTTGCTTATTATCTCTGAACACTTTTATATTAGTTCAACATAATGATAATAATGTTGAGTTAATTTTATGCAATTCAATAAAAAACAAGGTTTATTTTTAACAAAAACCATTCAAGACTGGCAAGCTCAAGGAATTATTTCTCCTGAAACAGCCGATACATTGTCCAGTAGTTTTAAAATACGTCCTTTTGACTGGGCTAGACTCGCCAAATATTCGTTTTGGATCTCAATCATCTGTGCAGTGATTGCTGTTGCAGCAATCTTGCTAGACGAAATGTTGATGGAATTGTTACAACGTCTATTTCATTCTTCAGGGCTCGTACCTTGTATTATTTTTAGTATTTTATCAGTAGTCACCTATATACTCGCCTTTAAAAGACGGAAAAAATTCCCTGAAAAAACTTTTAGTAATGAAGCTATTATTTTTATCGGGGTATTATTTACCGCAGCAGCAGTCGCATTTTTTGGAAAATTCATCGATACAGGTAGTGGGCATTATTCGCTACTCTTTCTCTTATCTACTGTGATCTATGCGGTTATTGCATTTTGTTTTCCGTCTCGATTGGTTTGGATTTTTTGCTTATTGTCTCTAGGGGCTTGGTTCGGGACAGAAACGGGCTATATGTCTGGATCAGGCGCATATTTTTTAGGGATGAATTATCCTCTGCGCTTTATCTTATTTGGGGCAGTATTGGTTGCGCTAAGTTTCACGTTCAAACCTCGTGCTTTTTTAAATGAATTTTCACACTCTACATATGTGATAGGGCTACTCTACTTATTTATTGCCTTGTGGATTTTATCTATATTTGGCAATTATTCAGACCTCGACACTTGGCGTGAAGTTCCTCAATATCAGTTGGCACTATGGGGAATTTTGTTTGCTGCTGTCGCGTTAGTTACGATTTTTTATGGCTTAAAATATGACGATGCCACTTCACGTGGCTTTGGCATCACATTTTTATTTATCAATTTATATACTCGCTATTTTGAATACTTTTGGGATCATACCCATAAAGCGATATTTTTCATCATACTTGCTGTTTCATTTTGGCTAATTGGACGTTATGCCGAAAAGATTTGGAATTTAGAATTTTCAAGTTTAGAAAATTTAAAGCAAAAATGATTTTCTCTGTGCTTTGGGATGATCAAGCTTGTAAATCATCCCATTTCACTCCAAATTTCGCTAAATATTTTTTCACACGATCGCTATCATTGGTGCTCTGTCGCTCTACTCTTGATACTGAAAATAAACGTCTTCCTGCATCTGCCATAGATTTGGATTGTCGACAAATTTGAATAACCCCTTCCAACTGTATACGATCAAATTCATCCAATTTTTCTAATTGTTCTTCACTTAATATTTCATCTAAATTTGAATTTTTCTTTTCTGAGTGATCTTGTGCCCAGATATTTTTTAAACGCAGAATTTCAGCATCTACCTCTTTTAAACCGATATATAAACCTTCAGTTAAGGTCGCCATACGGGTCACACTTGCTGCAAGATCACGGAAATTACCTTGCCAAGTGGCATGCAGTGACTGTGCAAATTTTAGATATTTTTCTAAAGCATCACTATGAAAACGCAATTGTCTTTGATGCACATTGGCAAAACGATGTAATTCAAATTCTACATTGGGTGCAATATCCTCAGTACGATCTTTTAAACTGGGTAGGAAAAATGTCCAAGTATTTAAACGCGCCCATAGATCCTCACGGAAACGTCCAGCTTGCACTTCCTTACGCAAATCTTTATTTGTTCCTGCAATCAATTGAAAATCAGCAAAAACTTCCTGATCACTACCCACAGGGAAAAAGCTTTTATCTTCTAAAGCTTTTAGCAACATGGCTTGCTCATCCAAACCAAGCTCACCGATTTCATCCAAAAACAAAATACCGCCATCGGCACTTTTCAGCAAACCAGTACGTGCTGAAACTGCGCCAGTAAATGCCCCTTTGTGATGTCCAAATAAAGTCGACATCGCACTATCACCAATCAGCGTCGCACAGTTTACATCGACAAAACGACCAGTTAAATGAAACTTATCTTTTTTCAATGTATAGATTTGCTTGGCTAAATGCGACTTGCCCACACCTGTTGCCCCCATGATTAAAATAGGTGCATTAGAGCGTGTTGCGACCAATTCAACTTCTTGGATCAGCGCATTAAAAGCAGAGTTTTTGGTGGCAATTTGTGATTTTAATTGTTGCCAATTCTCATTTTTTTCTCGTTCAAAACGCTGAGTTAAAGCGGCATATCGTGATAAATCTAAGTCAATAATACGATATTCTCCCTCAGGCTGTTGCTTGCCTGTAGGCGAACTTTGGATCAATTTTGCAGGTAAATAATGTGCATCTATCAGCAAATACCAACAAATCTGTGCAACATGCGTCCCCGTTGTAATATGCAATAAATAATCATAATGATCTGTATCAAACTGATAGCTTTTTACAAAATCGTATAGCGCCCCATACATATCCGAAAAATCCCAAGCGTCTCGAATATTGACTTTCACGCCTTGTATTTGGGTTTGAGGAGATATTTCCAAAGCATCTTTTTTTAAATGATTGACGAGACTGTGACTACGCTTGTCATGCAATAACACCATTTCATCAATGATCAAATCATCATGCATAAGCAAACTCAGCGTTGGTCGCCATCTTTGCCAACGATCTGGTTTTGTGCCTTGGTCTAAGGTAGAGCCTACAAATCCGATCACCACTGTTTTTTTAGATTTTTGCATTTTCTATAAATCTATAAAATTTTATATTTACTGAACCATACTATATCTAATTTTATTCAAAAATTAATTACAACTTGGCTTTTATTTATGTATTGCATAATTTTTAATCTTCATTTAAATTAAAATTTCAAAATAAGCAAAGACAGGTGTCAGTCTTTAAAACGCATATCATGTCTATTCAAGTCCAAGTCCTTCATGACGACCTTGATCTCGCTTTAGAACAACTCCGCATCAAAAGTTATTACCTAACCACCCATCATTGGTATAAAAAATGCCATGACTACCATAACAAACCGCCGAGCAAAAGCCGTAAAAAAACCGATATGAAACTACTTATCGGTCATAGCCAAGTATTAGCTGATGATCCATTGGCACAGCGTTTAAAGATTCATCTTGAGGATTATTATCAAGTTACCAACGACTAGGATCATTACAAAGTTATTAAGATTCATTTTTTAAATCATGCACAGGGAGAAGCAATTCTCCCTGTGCTAACCTCTTTATACCTAGTCTCTTTACACCCAATCTTTTTATACTAAGTTCGAATAAGCTCATTTAGCGTATAAAAATATGCTGCATTAATGAGGATTTATCCTTGTCTCTTTCATTCGCTCTATCTGCTATGTTTCTATGCTTATTTCACAATTAAGCTATGTAAGCTTTTTATGCTCAATCACCTGCGAGGCATTTCATTTATATAAAAATATATAAAATAAGATAGTTTTATATATTTATTTATATTTAATTTTTTATAATTTTATCTAACGAATTCATTTTAAAAATTGGATTTAATTTTTATTTAAATAAATATCAATATTTTATAAAATAATTTACAGCTTAAAACCAAACTTGGCACGCTCTCTGCTATATACCTTGCATACATCATTGGATGTATTTACAACACCTGCCTGCAAACGCTTGGCAGGCAGGTTTAGAAAAGGAACATAAAATGTTGACTATTGAAAAGCAGATCGAAAAACAAAACTTAAATGATCGTTCTTATAACGTGATTCAAGACACTCAAGGCGTCCCTGTAAAAATGTGGACCAAAGGTATTCCTGTAGATGAAAAATCACAACAACAACTTTTAAAAACTGCGCAAATGCCTTTTATCTATAAATGGATGGCAGTGATGCCAGATGTACATGTAGGAATCGGAGCAACGATCGGAAGTGTGATCCCAACCAAAGGTGCGATTATCCCCGCTGCTGTCGGCGTTGATATCGGCTGCGGTATGATGGCGGCACGTACGAGTTTAACAGCATCAGATTTGCCTGATAATTTGTATGCCCTACGTACAGAATTGGAACGTCTAATTCCACACGGGATGACCAAAGGGCGTGGTCGTCGTGACCGAGGTTCTTGGGAAAATACTCCTGAACGCGTCGATCAAGAATGGGCAGGCTTAGTTAAAGATTTTGAATATATTTGTGAGAAACATCCACGTTTAAAAAATACCAATAACCATAAACAGTTAGGGACTTTAGGTACAGGCAACCATTTTGTTGAGATCTGTTTGGATGAATATCAACAGGTTTGGATCATGTTGCATTCTGGTTCTCGTGGTGTAGGAAATGCGATCGGTAACCATTTTATTGAGCTTGCTCGTAAAGATATGCAAAAGCATTTTATTAACTTACCAGATAAAGATTTGGCATATTTGGTTGAGGGTACAGAATACTTTGATGATTACTGGTTTGCTGTGGGTTGGGCGCAGCGCTTCGCCATGAAAAATCGTGAAGTGATGATGGAAGCAGCAGTTCAGGCGCTTCGCACGATCGTACCTAAAGCCTTTAATGCCAAAGTTGAAGCGGTAAACTGCCATCATAACTACGTGGATAAAGAAGAACATTTTGGTGAAGAAGTTCTTGTTACTCGTAAAGGTGCTGTGCGTGCCCGTTTAGGTGAATATGGGATTATCCCAGGCTCAATGGGTGCAAAATCATTTATCGTACGTGGTAAAGGAAACCAAGACTCATTCTGTTCTTGTTCACATGGTGCTGGTCGTGTATTTAGCCGAACTGAAGCAAAAAAACGCTTCACTGTTGAGGATCAAATTGCACAAACAGAAGGTGTGGAGTGCCGTAAAGATGCAGCCGTAATTGATGAGATCCCATCTGCATATAAATCGATTGAAGATGTGATGAAAGCACAAAGTGATTTAGTTGAAGTCGTGTATACGCTTCGTCAAGTGGTCTGTGTAAAGGGGTGATAAGATGACTTTATTTTTTCCATTACAGCTCGAATCTATTCAACTTGTTGAAGGTGGAATTTACCTTTCACCAAACAATACAGGTTTACTTCAAGCGATAAAAATACTAAAACTTGATGAATTTGGTGTTCATATCAGCATCTATTCAAATCAATATTTGGATTTTCCAAAAGATATAGATGAAGATACATTAACTTTTGGTCAATTCGATGCAAATGATGAGACAGTAAGCGTAGGACATTTGCCTATTTCTTACCAAACTTTTCAAGCATATACACCACTCTTTGTTCAAACATCAACTGTAAAAGAAGAAGAGTTAGACGGTTATAATATTTGGCTTGATGCAAATGGCGGATATTTTTAAATTTAAATCAAATACGCAAATAAATTAGGAAAATAAAATGAAACTCGCAGAAGCTTTACTCCTTCGAAGCGATCAAAAAACCAAGATTGCTTCATTAAAAAAACGTATCAATAATAACGTATTGGTGCAAGAAGGCGATGAACCTTCTGAAAACCCAAATGAATTGCTGAAAGAAGTTTTTGCCTTAATCGGTCAATCAGAACGCTTAATTTATGCAATTCATCAAACCAATGCGAAAGCAACATTGGCAGATGGTCGCTCACTCCTTGAGTTACTCACCAAGCGTGATGAACTCGTGGAACGACATAAAATACTGATCAGTGCGATAGCCAATACTCACCACGAACCAGATCGTTATAGTTCCCGTGAGATCAAATGGCATAAGGTCATTGCTGTATCAAGCTTGCAAAAGCAAGCTGATGATATCAGCGCAAAATTGCGAGACCTCAACGTACTGATTCAATCAAACAATTGGCAAATTGATTTACTTGAAGTTTAAAAAATTTATAAGTTTCGGCTTATAATCCAGTTTGAACATACTGGGCGAGTACAAGATCCTTTACTCCCACAACACAGGATTGAAAATAATGTGTAGTGGTCCTGAAGCGAACGGGCTAGCTAAATCCTTTTACAATTTAGTCCAGCACAAAGTACCTTTTAAAACTTTGTTAAAAGCAAAGTCACAACTGACTTAGCACTACCGTGTACTGACAGTATGTTCACCTTATTCAATCGCTTATTTTATAAGTATGGTTTAGATTCATGTAAGAAAATTAAATTTCCAATTCTTGATACATGACAATCCACACCATCAAAACGTTATAAATATCAGCTATCACGACAAGGCAGGATGCCGTCCGTTGGGCAAGGGTTACAGGGATGTAGCCCATTTGTCCAACAAAGACTTTTGCTTCTTTTGGTCTGACAAAAGAAGGATTTAATTGCCTACGCAGATCCATTTAAACCCTAATGGTAAATTGAGGCTGTATGAAAACTTATTCTAAATTTTATAATCTTTAAATATCGCGAAATTACAATGAACACGTTATTAAAAAAACCAACCATCCAAATTGATAGTTCAATTGGCGAAGGAGGCGGACAAATCCTACGTACCGCCCTCGCCTTATCCATGATTACAGGACAAGCTTTCGAGCTACAAAACATCCGCGCTGGACGAAAAAAACCAGGGCTTATGCGCCAACATCTCGTCTGTGTAAATGCTTCACAGCAGATCAGCCACGCTGAAACACGTGGTGCAGAGCTGCATTCACAAAATCTGTATTTTGCACCACAACAAATTCAATCTGGTCGATATGATTTTCATATTGGCTCAGCAGGTAGCACGACATTGCTTTTGCAAACGATTTTACCTGCCCTGATGATTCAGAACCATCCAAGTACGATCAGCATCCACGGCGGGACACACAACCCACTCGCGCCTTCGGCTGATTTTATCGAACACTGCTTTATTCCTGCGCTGAATGAAATAGGTATCGAAATGGCTATCGAGACTGAACGTGCAGGCTTTTTCCCGATTGGTGCAGGACAGATCAATGTAAAAATTATCCCATGGAAAAATCCTGCATTTTACTCAAAACTGTCACGCGGAAAACTAATGAGTCTGAGCGCTTTTGCTGCTGCGCTCAACATTCCTCACGATATCGCAACACGAGAACTTGAGGTCTTAAGCAATCGTCTGGAACTCACAACACAGAAACAACTGTACCCTCAAGGTATCAGTCAGGGAAATAGTGCATTTGTGCTTGCTGAATTTGAACAACATATTCAAGTATTTTCTGCGCTTGGAGAAAAGCGTAAAAGTGCTGAAAATGTTGCTAAAGATCTGGCAAAAGATGTAAAAAATTATCTCAATTCAGATGCCATTGCAGACGAGTACCTAGCAGACCAACTTCTACTACCTTTAGCCCTTGGTAAAGGTGGAGAATTTACTGCACAAGTGATCAGCGAACACACACGTACTCAGGCCATGTTGATTGAACGTTTTTTAGATTGTGAAATCATTTTTCATGAAAATGCCGAACATTGCAGCAAAATACAGGTCAATGTTTAAATCTACGGAGTATTCCTGATCACAGGGAATACTTTTTATTATTTATACAGCTATGTAACCTTAAATATTTTCAATCTAAGAGCAGTATTCTTCTAAATATATTATTTATAAAGTATTTTAAATCATGCCTTCCACTCAAACTCACTAAATGTTGCATCATCTTTTAATGTGTTTTCTACAGCACTAGCCAGTTGCTTAATCATACTTTGCGTTTCGATTTTTTTAAACCAAGGCTGTTCCTCTTCAGCATGCGCATTGATACGGCAAAGCAAATGTCCTTGATCATCAACCTGATCACAGATCACTGAGATTGCCACAGGATGATCATCAAGGCGTACTTCCACTTTTGAGGCTTGTTTTTCTAAATCTGTTTGAAATCCAAAATTGGACAATTTTTCTGACAATAATGTCGTCACATATTGTTGAGCTGCATCACTCGAATTATCGATTTGTGAGTGTGACTGGCAATTTGCACTGAATTGTAATGTTCTCATGACTTTTCATCCAAAGCATTTTTTTGTATAGCTAGAGCATAAGCAATAAATACAAAACAGCCAAGCATTTGCTTGGCCATTGTCATACAAAGTCTAATAAACTTTCGTACTATGCTAAAAACTTCAAATCATCCACATAGTGCACAGCAGCATCTGATCTAAAAATCAGTAAATGATCAATTAATCTTCATTTACATGGATACTTAAACCCGCTTGATTTGCCAGTTGAGTAAATGTTGGGAAACTGGTCGCTACAGTTTCAGTTCCAGTAATCACGATTTCACCCGTATTACGTAGACCCGCCATACTAAAGCTCATTGCAATACGATGATCGTGATGTGATTCGATCTCACCACCACCAAAAATTGCAGACCAATCACCTGCTTTGCCTTTACCTTCAATAATGATGCCATCATCAGTCGGGGTACATTCAACACCTAAAATTTTCAAGCCATCAGCCATCACTTGGATTCGATCAGATTCTTTAACACGAAGCTCTGCTGCTCCAGTTAAAATGGTTTGACCTTCCGCACATGCTGCCGCAATAAATAATGCAGGAAATTCATCAATCGCAAGCGGTACTTGATCTTCAGGCATATGAATACCTTTTAAAGTACGTGTCCCTTTGATATGAATATCTGCAATCGGTTCACCGCCAGCAATACGTTCATTTTCAACCGTTAGGTCAGCGCCCATTTGCTTTAAGATTTCAATCACACCTGTGCGAGTGGGATTGACACCGACCGCTTCAAGAACGACGTCAGAACCTTCGGTGATTGCAGCACCGACCATGAAAAATGCTGCTGAAGAAATATCAGATGGCACTTGGATTGCAGTCGCTGTCAATTTCCCACCACCTTGTAGGGAAATTCGATTGCCTTCAGTTTTCACATCATAACCAAATGCACGAAGCATACGCTCAGTGTGGTCACGAGTCGGCTCAGGTTCAGTCACTGAAGTCTCACCCGCAGCCCAAAGCCCAGCAAGTAAAATACCTGACTTCACCTGTGCAGAAGCCATTGGCAAGTCATAATGAATGCCTTGAAGCTTTTGCTCACCTGTAATCGATACTGGTGGAGTACCTTTTTCACCTGTAGTTTGGATTTGTGCACCCATTTCACGAAGTGGCTTTGCGATACGCTCCATCGGACGTTTTGAAAGTGAGGCATCACCTGTCATCACAGAATCAAAAGCTTGAGCAGAAAGCAAACCAGAAAGTAAGCGCATAGATGTACCAGAGTTCCCCATATAGAGTGCTCCAGTCGGTGCTTTCAAACCATGCATCCCTACACCATGAATAGTGACTTCACCATTTTTTGGTCCTTCGATACTCACACCCATGGTACGGAAAGCTTGCAAAGTTGCCAATGCATCTTCACCTTCCAAAAAGCCTGTCACATGAGTCGTACCTTCAGCAATTGCTCCAAACATGATGGAGCGATGCGATACTGATTTATCGCCTGGCACGGTAAATTTACCTTTAAATGTCTTATTTCCCGGCAAAATGGTAAATTGTTGTGTCACCTTATTTTTCTCCATCAAAGGTTTTTTGGCTAACATATGATTGAAGTGTTGGCGTGCAGCTTGTGCATGCCCCAAAAGTCCCATTAAAGCCTGAGAATTTTCATCTTCAATCAATTGTCGTAATATTTTCAACTGATGTTCAAAACCATCGACTGCATTTAAAATTGCCTTTTTATTGGCAAAGAAAATGTCATGCCACATCTGTGGATCACTGGCTGCGATACGTGAAAAGTCTCGAAATCCACCCGCCGCATAGCGAAAAATATCCAAGTTATCTTCACGATTTGCCAGTTGCTCAACCAAATTAAAAGCCATCAAATGCGGTAAATGACTGGTATGCGCCAAAACCTCATCGTGCTTTTCGACATCCATACAGATTACTTCAGCTTTAGCCGCTTGCCACATCTGTGTCAATTTAGATACAGCTAAAGGTGAGCTACTAGGTAATGGCGTCAATATCACTTTATGATTGGCAAATAAATCAACCTTTCCAGCGTGCACACCCGTATGTTCAGCACCTGCGATCGGATGCCCCGGAACGAAACCCGCCGGTAATGTTTCGCCAAAAACAGCTTTTGCTGCCTCAACCACATTTCCTTTGGTACTACCCACATCAGTGATAATGACATTTTCCGATAGATACGGCTGAATCATTTCCAATACTTTTTGTGTAGCACGAACAGGCAATGCTAAAACCACCAAGTCTGCATTTTTTACAGCTTCAACAGGATCGCTAAATCCCTCAGTGATCAAGCCAAGTTCCAAAGCATCTTGCAAGGTTTTCTTAGAGCGAGTAGAGGCAACAATCGTTGTTGCCAAATGCTCTTGAAGCATGACTCGCGCCAGACTCGAACCAATCAAACCCAAGCCGATAAATGCAACTTTATTAAACAATGTTCCAGACATAATGACTTACAACACCGCCACAGGGTAAGAACCAAGCACACGAACTTCTTTGACCAACGGGCGAATTTCTTCAATCGCTGCTTTTACATTGTCTTGTTCAATATGTCCTTCAAGGTCAATAAAGAACACATAAGCCCATTTTTCAGGCAAAGCAGGACGAGTTTCAATACTGGTCAAGCTTAAATTGTGTTTAGCAAATGGTTGTAAAATCTCAAGTAAAGCACCTGCACGATCATGTGCTGAAACCAATAATGAAGTTTTATCATTGCCACTTTGCGGCACTTTTTCACGACCAATTACAAGGAAACGTGTGGTATTTTCAGGATTATCTTCAATATTACTATGCAATATTTCTAAGTTATAAAGATTTGCAGCCACATCAGATGCAATCGCAGCAGAATGCCATTCATTTCGAATACGACGAGCTGCTTCAGCATTTGAACTTAACGCTACACGCTCCACGCTTGGATAATGCGCATCCAACCATTTACGGCACTGTGCCAAAGTTTGCTGATGTGCATAAATTTGTTTGATACTGTCTTTACGCGTATTTTCAGACACTAAAAATTGGTGATGAATACGCAATTCAACTTCACCAATCACATTGAGATGAGAGGTTTTAAAACAATCTAAAGTATGGTTCACCACACCTTCAGATGAGTTTTCAACAGGCACCAAACCATAATGTGCACTGCCCGCTTCAACTTCACGGAAAACTTCGTCAATTGTAGGTAAAGGACGAATCACAGCGTCATGACCAAAATGTTTTAATACAGCAGAATGGGTATAAGTCCCTTCAGGTCCTAAAAACGCGATGCTTTGTGGTGCTTCAAGTGCCAAACATGCTGACATAATTTCACGGAATAAACGTGCCATTGTCACATCAGAAATAGGACCTTCATTACGTTCCATCACGTTTCTTAATACTTGTGCTTCACGCTCAGGTCGATAAAACAATGGATTCTCTTCAGCGGCAAATTTAGCTTTTGCAACTGCTTCGGCAAGTCTTGCACGACGATTAATAAGTTGCTGAATTTGTTGATCTACAGAATCAATGTCTTGGCGAATTTGACCCAAATCAAGAGAATTTGATGAGTTTTGACCATCATGGACCATTTGTTATGCTGCCCTGTTATTGCGTTGATATCAGGACAGTATAGCAATAGTTGCGTTTAAATTGTTGTCAAATCTTGATTTTAAATATAGATAAAATTTATGTGTCTTATAATTCAAAAAATGGTTTTATTTTCAATGTGAAATACTCGATTTTCAAGATGAAATTTCACATCATTTCTCTGATTTTTATGATTTACTTTAAATCACGATTCACTTACAAAGATTGGCTTGCATGTTTTATTTAAATTTTTAAAACTAAATAAAATATTTTGGGATTTTCCAAATGAAAAAACGTGTTGCGGTACTCGTTACTCATGAGTTTGAAGATGCAGAATATAGCGAACCTGTAGAGGCTTTTCGTGCTGCTCGAAATAGTGTAACCAATATCGAACAACGTGCTGGAAATATTGTCTATGGTAAGCAAAGGAAAATATCAGTAAGTATAGACCGTAGTATTGATGATGCTTCAATCCATGATTTTGATGCGCTGTTAATCCCCGGCGGGGACTCTCCAAGCTCTTTAAAAATAGACGAACGCTTTGTTTATTTTGTTAGGCATTTTGCCAATGCACAAAAACCGATTTTTATGTGTAGCCATAGCCCCATTTTACTGATGCAGGCAGGCGTAATCTTGGGACGACGCATCACCAAGATGCAACATACTTTTCAAGACTTAGAGCAAGCAGGCGCGGTTTTGTTTGATCAAGAAGTCATGAATGATAATAACCTGTATATCTCATCACGCTCCACGCTTGATCTACCTTACTTCATCCAAGAAACCTTAAAAGTCCTTAGACGTTAAATGCCTCAATATGTCGTCAAATATTTTCCACACAAATAAAGTTCTTGCATAAGTCATATTTTGCTCAAATTTGCACTCTCATCATTTTGCTTCAAAACATAATAAAATTTGTAATTAAGGCAGGATGCCGTCCGTTGGTCTAGGGCGTTCCGCATTTTTTAAAGCAGTGCTTTAAAAAATGCTCAGGATGTACGCCCATTTGTTCGACAATGGTTTTCTTGCGAAATATATTTCTCATTTGTCCGAAAACAAAGTAAGAAATATTGTCTACGCAAAGTAAATTAAATGACTCTCGGCAAATGTGACCGTAAGTGGTACTTTCTACCCAGTTATCTGATCATTTTTTATTTATGGAAAAAGTCTAATAAAAGGCAAAAAAAAGAATTGTGATTTTGAGGCCACAATCCGGAGTTAAAACGCTTATTCTAATCTGTTGTTCGATCTTGTTCTATTTTAGAAATAGCGAACTTATTAAAAGTACAAATAACTAAACACAGATAATTAAACTTATTTACCCAAGATCCCACGAGCCACAATCTCTTTCATGATCTCATTGGTTCCGCCATAAATTCGCTGGATACGAGCATCAACAAAGAAACGAGAAATCGGATATTCACTCATATAACCATAACCACCAAAAAGTTGCAGCAAATTATCAGCAACTTTCATTTGCATATCCGAGCTAAAACTTTTAAGTGCTGCAGCCGTTTCAACATCCAACTTTCCTTCTTTATAGAGGGCTAAGTTTTGGTTATAAAACGCTGCCGTCGCCAATTCATCAATTTTCGCTTGCGCTAAAACAAATCGTGTATTTTGGAATTGACCGATTTCTTGACCAAATGCTTTACGTTCTTTGACATATTTAGTGGTGATATCAATCGCACCACGGATCGCACCTAAAGCTGTTGCAGCAATCGAAGTACGCTCACGAGGTAATTCTTGCATAAGATAAACAAATCCTTGCCCTGCTTGTCCTAAAATCTGATTAGCTGGAACTTTGACATTATCAAAAAACAATTCTGAGGTATCTTGAGAATGTAGACCAATTTTTTCCAGATTGGTTCCCTTTTTAAAACCTTCAAGATGTGTATCAACCAAAAGTAAAGAAACACCTTTTGCACGCGCCTGTGGATCAGTTTTCACTGCCAATACCACCAAATCAGCGTGCTGACCATTTGAAATAAATGTTTTTGATCCATTTAATAAATAGTGATCACCCTGCAAAATGGCACTACTACGCATAGCTTGCAAATCTGAACCAGCACCCGGTTCGGTCATACCAATTGCACCAACAACCTCGCCTGCAACCATTTTGGGTAACCAGTACTGTTTTTGCTCTTCAGAAGCGATATGCAAGATATAAGGTGCTGCAATTTCAGAATGACATGAAATCGCAGTCGATAATGAAGCAAATCCTGCACGTGCAGATTCTTCAACCAGCATCAAAGAATATTCGGTCGGTACACCGTAACCTCCATATTCTTCTGGAACATCAACACATAAAAAACCATTTTCACCCAACAATGACCAAACCGAACGAGGCATTAACCCCTCACGCTCCCACTGATCATAAAATGGTGCAATATGTTCACCCATGAAACGTCTAAAGTTATCGCGAAAAAGTTCCAAATCTGCATCATAGCCAAGCATTATGTTTATTCCTTAAAACTTGTTTTTTTCAATCTCTTTCATCCTAAATAGTTTTCAAAATGAAGTCATGATCTTTGTTCTTATTTTTTAAGTCGCTAAAGCCAATCCTGCTTAAGTCATATTTTATTTGTAACACAATTTTCGAGCTAAAATTGGTGCTTTCTTAGACTATAGTCTTAAAGTGTTTTTCTGCTTTTTTACTTTACATTGACTTTATAGATGTGTTAATTGTTTTAACTTCAAACAAAAATACTTATTTTTCATAATGTTAAACCATTAAGTTGTAATAAAAATCGCGTTATTTTTATATTGAAAAATAATTTTTTTTCTTATCCTTTTTTTGTCTATTTTATTTATAGTTTTTTTGTATTAATAAATTTTCAATAAATCCTCATTATTGCGAACATTATTTCATTTATAGCTATAATTATATTTATAAGTTCAATTCTTGATCAAAAATAAATAACATTTTTTATATTTATTTATTAATAAGTTAAATAAATATATCTTTCATTTTGAACATTTTACGCTCATCTTTTTTTTGAACAAAAGTTATAAAAACATCTTGTGAATAAATAGTATATAAATTGTTTTTCTTTTGTTTATTTATTATTAATTAATATTGGTGAGCAGCAATTCATAATACTTAAAATCGCATCATCAAATTTTTCTGCTTTATCTTTAATTATTTTGTTTCCGTGATATAGAGTATTTCGAAAAAAAATAGTTAATCCAAAGTGTCTGGAATAACGAAATAGGAGTCCGTATGGAGATTCAACTCGAGGGAAATTCCCTTCCTCCAAAGAAACAAAAGTTTTATCAAATTCTCTATGTACAAGTGATATTTGCTATCATTGTAGGTATTTTAATCGGTCACTTTTGGCCGGATTTGGGTAAAAGCTTGCAACCTTTAGGTGTTGCATTTATTAATCTTGTAAAAATGATTATTGCACCTGTTATCTTCCTTACAGTGGTAACAGGGATCTCCAGTATGAAGCATATGGGGGCTGTAGGACGAGTTGCGGGTAAAGCAATGCTTTATTTCATCACGTTCTCTACACTGGCTTTAATCATCGGGATGATCGTTGCAAACGTAGTTCAACCTGGTAGTGGTTTAAATATTGACCCTCACGTTTTAGAAGCAAGTAAAGATGCAACTAAGATCTCTGGTTATGTAGAAAAAGCGCATGAAAGCACAATTACTGGCTTTCTAATGAACATTATTCCGACAACATTGGTCAGTCCACTTGTTGCTGGTGACATTCTTCAAGTGTTGTTTGTTGCTGTTCTTTTTGGTTTGTCTTTGGCAGCGATTGGCGCTAAAGGTCAACCTATCGTGGACTTTTTAAACAACCTGACTGCGCCTATTTTCCACTTGGTCGGTATGCTCATGAAATTTGCACCGATCGGCGCGTTTGGTGCAATGGCTTATACTATTGGTGCTTTTGGTCTAAAAAGTGTCGGTAACTTGATGTTCCTGATTTTAACTTTCTATATCACAGCATTTTTATTCGTTGCAATCGTATTAGGCGCTGTTGCCAAATATAACGGCTTTTCTATCTTTGCATTGATGCGTTATATCAAAGACGAATTGTGGTTAGTACTCGGTACAAGTTCTTCAGAAGCCGCATTACCATCTTTGATGAGTAAAATGGAAAAAGCAGGTTGTGAAAAATCAGTAGTTGGTTTGGTGATTCCTACAGGTTATTCATTTAACCTTGATGGAACCAACATCTACATGACTCTTGCTGCATTATTTATTGCTCAAGCGATGAATATCGATCTTTCTCTCGGCGAACAAGTGTTATTACTTTTAGTTGCAATGATTTCTTCTAAAGGTGCCGCAGGTGTAACAGGTGCAGGCTTTATTACCCTTGCAGCAACACTCGCAGTTGTACCAAGTGTCCCTGTAATCGGTATGATGTTGATCTTAGGTATTGACCGCTTTATGTCTGAATGTCGTGCTTTAACCAACTTGGTTGGTAATGCATGTGCAACAATCGTAGTTTCTCGTTGGGAAAATGCGTTGGACAAAGAACAACTTGATCGTGTGTTAAATCATAAAGAATCTGATGCAGGTTAATATTCACAGTAAAAGCTAAGCTCGTGCTAGCCATTAAAATGTGAATGTTGCACTTCTCATGAGAATCTAAGATTTATAAAAGGAAGCAAATTTGCTTCCTTTTTTTGGCTTAATATTTTGAAAATATGAACAAAAGCTTTTAAATGTGGCATAGTGTTGCTGGATTTTTTTATTGTGCTTTGATCGCTATGAATAACAAACGTAATCTTTATCAAGACTTTGAACATCCTTTTGCGCAGTTTATCCGTATCATTGGTAAAGGTAAAAACGGTGCAAGATCATTGACTTTTGAAGAAGCGTATCAAGCATTTTCCATGATTTTAAATGATGAAGTCTTAGATGTTCAGCTCGGTGCTTTTTTAATGCTACTTCGCGTTAAAGAAGAGTCCGTCGATGAGCTCACGGGTTTTGTCAAAGCAACCAAAGATCAGTTAAAGTTTGAACCGATGCACGTCGATCTAGACTGGTCATCTTATGCAGGAAAGCGTAAACATTTTCCGTGGTTTATCTTGTCGGCACTCACTTTAGCTAAACACGGCTATAAAATCGTGATGCATGGCGCATCTGGACATACCATCAATCGTGTTTATACCGAACAAGTCTTGGAGTTTTTAGGTTATCCGATTTGCCAAAATCAAAACGATGTCCAAACTCAGCTACAACAATCCAATTTTGCTTATCTACCATTGCATGTGATTTCACCGATTTTAAGTGAATTGATTGCATTACGAAATGTTATGGGCTTACGTTCCCCTATCCATACATTGGCCCGCCTGATCAACCCTTTTGATGCTAAAGCAACGATGCAAGCCATTTTCCACCCTGCCTATCGTAGCTCTCATCAGCAGGCAGCCTTCCAACTCGGCTATCAAAATAGTGCCGTGATCAAAGGTGAAGGTGGAGAATTTGAGCGTAATCCTGATGCTAAGACACTCATTTGTGGGATTAAAAATGGTGAATTGTATGAGCATGAATTGCCGAAACTCACAGATAGCCGCAGCCCAACCGAAGAAGAACTTGATCTCAATATTTTTAAAGCAGTTTGGCAGGGTCAAGCACAGCATGAATATGGTGAAATAGCTGTTATCGAAACCATGGGCATTGCGCTTTATACCATGCAGGTATGCGATAGCTTTGAAAAAAGTATGCTGAAAGCTAAAGAATTGTGGGAAACAAGACGATAAGAGACTATTTTCTTTTATTCTAATACGGCGAAACCCAAGGGTTGTTCATACAAACACATTGGCTACGTGACAAGGCAGGATGCCGTTCGTGTGCAAGGGCTACAGGATGTATGCCCATTTGCTACATGGTGGTTTTGTTACTTTTGCCCTGCCAAAAGTAAAGCGAATTGCCTACGAAAATCATTTAGAATCATAATGAAAAGGCTTAGCTGTATGATGATCGTATCTTTAATTCCATTAAAATATTCTAAACTTAATTACAAAAATGTCTTATTTTTCTGACGTTTTGAGTATATTTAAAAAGTTCGCTATTTCCTACAAAAAAACCATTCATCAAGAATGGTTTTTCATTTGCAATATGCTGGTGATTAGACAAAACGGATCGGTTTAAATTCTGGCTCATGTAAGTGGTGATCATCTTCACACACTTCACCTTCTTCTTTTTTACCTTTATCGATATAGCCTGTACGCTGTTTCTCATCAACATGTTGATGTTCCCAAGCAATCACTGCTTGCATACAAATTTGACGTTGCTCTGCTGTTAAAGCAACACCGTTTGGCCATTTACCAATTTCAATGGCTGTTTTTAAACGCTCAACAATATCAGCATCTAAAACGGCAAGCATTTGTTCTACATTCATGATCAATCCTGCTGCTGTAATGAGTCGAAATCTTGGTTCCACCCGAGTTTTGTACGACAAGCCATATAGAAGTCATAACCCGGTGGATGCAATAATGATAATTTAAATGGATGCTTGCGGATATGCAAACTATCACCGACATTTAATGAAACACTGTGTTGCCCGTCAGCACTGACCATAGGCAAGACACGATTTTCTCTTATTTCAATCTTGATCTCACTTTGTCCACCCACCACAATCGGACGCGAAGACAAAGTATGAGGATGCATAGGCACCAATGCGATCGCATCCATACTTGGATGTAAAATAGGACCGCCGCCTGAAAGTGCATAAGCCGTAGAGCCTGTCGGAGTCGACACAATCAAGCCATCACTATGCTGACGGTAAACATATTGACCATCAATATAGAGGTCAAAATCAATCATATGAACCGATTTTCCAGAATGCAAAACCACATCGTTAAGCGCAATTGCATCATAAATCGTTTGGTTACTTGAGCGTACTTCCATTTCCAACAAGAAACGGCGATCAAGCTGAAACTCACCTTTTAAAACTTGATCAAGTTTAAAAATCACTTCGGTCGGCTTAATGTCTGTCAAAAAGCCCAAACGACCACGGTTAATCCCAATCACAGGCGTATTGTATTTAACTAAAACACGAGCTGCATGCAGCAAAGATCCATCACCACCGACGACGATGACCAAATCCACCACTTCACCGAGTAAATGACGGCTAACCGTTTGAGTATCAGTATAAGGAACAAGTTTGGCAGTTTCAGTATCAAATACAGGATGTAAACCTATGCTTAATAAATGATCATGAATAAGACATAACGTATCAACGACTGAAGATTTGTCAGGACGTCCAATCAGTCCAATATTTCTAAATGATTTAGCTGAGATTTGCACCTAAAGCACGGCTCCGTTACGATTCAGGCATATCATAACATTAATGACCTTGATTTAAAAAAACATTTAAATGACAAAATGCATCACATTTGTATCTGTATTTTTATTTTATTCACAGATTAATCATTGCAAAATGATGAAAAGCTTCGCATGATTAACGCAATAATCAGGGGATTATTTATTATATATGAAGGTTCAACGCGGTATTGGTTTTGTTGCGCTCATCTTTTCAATATTGGTGATTGTCGCATTTTTGGCATTTAGTGCTTATTTAATTCGTTTGGATAATATTATCCGAGATAAATTTGAAGGGAAACGTTGGGATATCCCAGCGAAGGTTTTTGCCCGCCCTTTAGAAATATATGCCAATGCACCAATTTCTTCTGCTGATTTTCAACAAGAGCTCAACATGCTCGGTTATAAAAAATCAGAAAGTTATGAAAAATCTGGCCATTATGTCAGTGATGGCACTTCACTTTATATCCATACGCGTGGCTTTGATTATGGAGATAATGTTGATCCTGAACAAGTCATCCAAGTCAGCTTCAATGGTGAACAAATCGCTGATGTCAAAGCAACCAAGCCGAATAGTACAGGTATGGTCCGACTTGAGCCTTTGCTGATCGGTGGGATCTACCCTCAGCATAACGAAGATCGTGTGCTCATCAAACTTAACAAAGTTCCAAAAACTTTGATTGAAGCTTTGATTTCAACAGAAGACCGCAATTTTTATAAGCATCACGGGATTTCATTCCGAGGTACAGCACGCGCTTTAGTGAGTAATGTCACAGGTGGAAAACGTCAAGGTGGTTCGACCCTTACCCAACAGTTGATCAAGAATTTTTATTTAACCCCTGAAAAAACCTTGAAACGTAAAGTCAATGAAGCACTGATGTCTTTGTTGCTTGAGCTTCATTATAGTAAAGATGAAATTTTAGAAGCCTATCTAAACGAAGTAAATTTAGGTCAAAACGGTAATTATTCTGTTAATGGTTATGGTTTGGCAGCCCAATATTATTTTGGTTTACCATTACGTGAACTCAATATCGCACAACAAGCGTATTTGGTTGGTTTGGTACAAGGTCCGACTCTATATAACCCATGGAGAAATCCAGAAGGTGCATTGAACCGTCGTAATGTTGTTTTAAACAACATGTTGGTGATGGGTTATTTAACTCAAGATCAATATGATAAGGAAGTTGCTCGTCCATTAGGTGTGGTGACAAAACCAACTTTGGGTACTTCCCGTTTCCCAGACTTCTTGGATGTTGTCCGTCGTCAACTCAAAACTGAATATCAAGAATCAGATTTGACCAATCAAGGCCTACGTATTTTTACGACACTTGATCCAATTGAACAAACTAAAGTTCAAGATGCATTTAGATCAACTGTATCTCGACTTGCGGGTTCAACTCGTCTAAAAGATTTACAGGGTGCTGTGATTGTCAGTCGACCTGAAAATGGTGAGCTTGAAGCCGTTGTAGGCTCTACACAAGACTTTACTGGTTTTAATCGTGCTATTGATGCCAAACGCCAAGTTGGCTCTCTACTCAAACCAGTGATTTATTTGAGTGCAATCGAATCTGGACGTTATAACTGGGCGTCAAAAATTGAAGATGAACCGATTAGCGTTTCAGTTGAAGGCAAAACGTGGACACCGAAAAATTATAGCGGTGGTGGGCACGGCATTGTTCCTATGGCACAAGCACTGGCAAACTCATATAACCTTGCAGCAGTCCGTGTAGGTCAAGAGTTTGGTGTAGCGACATTTAGTAATAACTTGAAGAAATTTGGTGTGACATCCAACATTCCAAACTACCCATCTATCTTCCTTGGTGCGGTGGATATGTCTCCAATGGAAGTCATGAGTATTTATGGTAACTTTGCTACTGGCGGCTTTAAATATCCAATTAAATCAATTCGTTCAGTTGTCGATTCCAATGGTCGTGTACTAGATCGTTTTGGTTTAAATGTACAACAAACCATAGACCCTTCTGCAGCGTATATTTTAAATTATGGCTTACAACAAGTCATGAGTAATGGTACGGGTAAGGCTGCTTATAGTGTAATGCCGAGTGAATTAAAGCTTTCAGGTAAATCTGGTACCACAAATGATACACGTGATTCGTGGTTTGCAGGCTATTCAGGCAATCATGTTGCTGTGGTATGGCTTGGACTAGATAACAACAAAGTGACTGGTTTGACAGGATCTTCAGGCGCACTACCTGTCTGGATGAATGTCATGAAACAATTAAAGCAAAAACCGGTCAATATTCGTCAGCCTGATTCTGTGCAATGGCAATGGATCGATACCAATTCTGGTTATCTATCGGCACAAGGCTGTGAAGGTGCGATGTACATTCCATTATTGAGTAATACAGTACCCACTCGCGCAACGGAATGTGGTTTACCGCATTATCAAGTTGAACCGACTTATGATCCAAACGCTGAAACTTCAGCACCAGCAAGCAATGATTCAGATAGCTATATTCGTGACAGTGAAAATAACATGGATCAAGACCTATCTAATCGCGCAATGTAGAAAAGCTCCCTCCTTTACCAAAGGAGGGTTGGGGTGGATTCATAAACCTTTAACTGATCAAAAGGCAAATCAGTTAAAAATTATTAACACAATCTTTTAAATCTCCCCTAACCCCTCTTTAAAAAACTCCCTCCTTTATCAAAGGAGGGCTGGGGTGGATTCATAAACCTTTAACTGATCAAAAGGCAAATCAGTTAAAAATTATTAACACAATCTTTTAATCTCCCCTAACCCCTCTTTAAAAAAGAGGGGAACTAACAGTAATAAATGTTTTTTGTTATAAAAGCTCCCTCCTTTATCAAAGGAGGGCTGGGGTGGATTCATAAACCTTTAACTGATCAAAAGGCAAATCAGTTGAAAATTATTGACTCAATCTTTTAATCTCCCCTAACCCCTCTTTAAAAAAGATGGGGAACTCACTATAAATAAATATTTTAGTTATAAAAGCTCCCTCCTTTATCAAAGGAGGGCTGGGGTGGATTCATAAACCTTTAACTGATTAAAATACTGATCAGTTAAAAATTATTGACCCAATCTTTTAATCTCCCCTAGCCCCTCTTTAAAAAGAGGGGAACTCACTGTAAATAAATATTTTAGTTATAAAAGCTCCCTGTTGGGGGTGGATTCAAAGAATCTATAGCTAAACACCGTACATCACTTACATGGGTTTGTTATCAAATTTGTTAATATTAAAAGTGATTCGGTTCAATTTTCAGCATTTCTCAGGTATAACGATGATCTTGTTATCATTTTAATACTAGGAAAAAGCGCTTATGTTTGTAAAAAAAGGCATACTGATAAGCAGTCTACTGATCTTAGTTGGCTGTCAAACCACACCTGAACCTAAGCAAACAAAGCCACAAGCGACCCAAGAAAAGCCTGTTCAAAAAGGTATACCCACACCTGATGGTGTAAAAATAACACCTTATGATCAAGGGGAAATCTCTAAACAAAGTCTTCCTAAGCCATCAAAGCCTGCACCACCTAAAATCATCGTGCCAAAACAACAAGTAGCGCAACAACACATCGATGATGGCACTTCCTTAGTTCCCTATCGCAACACGATTGCCGAGGCGAATAAAGCTTTAAAAGCTGCAAAATGGGATGATGCTGAAAAACATGCATTACAAGCACAAAGACTTGCACCACAAGCTGCCGAGCCCTTTTTATATCTCGCCTTAATCTCAGAACATCGTAATCAAAATACTAATGCAGAATCGCTTGCACGTCGTGGTTTAAGCTATGCGCAGACACCCCCAATGAAGCGTGAACTCTGGAAAGTGATTTTAAACTCTGCAACTAAGCAAAAAAATACCAAAGTGATTACTGAAGCACAAAGCCATTTAAAAGCACTGTAGCTTTTAAGGCTTTGCACTTTAGATCCATCACTTATTGTTCGGCTTAGGCAGTGGAAAGGATTGATTAAAAACTTCGAATACCAGCCACACCATAAGCATGATGTTTTTGCGCTATTTCCAAGTCTTGAGGATTTAAACCGCCCATAGCAAATACAGGAATGTCTGACATCTCCGCCAGTGCAGCAAATTGCTCCCAGCCCAAAGGATTGGCATCTGGATGCGTTTGGGTAGCCTGAACAGGGCTAAGCAGCAATGCATCAAAACCAAGCTGATTGGCACGCTGAATCGACACAGCATCATGGCAAGCAGCGATACAACGTATAGCCACAGGCAAATCACCTTTATTTAATTCAAATAATTGTGATTGTTTAAAATGAATCGCCGCAACATATTTTTGTTGATGAATATTTAATTTTTTCCAAATATCGATATTGACGATCAATTTGCTCAGCTCATTTTCAGTTAAGGCTTCTAAGGCCTCATTTTCAATGTCTTGCTCAGTCCGCCAATACAACCAAGTATCTTGATTTAAATGAGCAAGTTGGGACAAATCATTGCTAATTTTTATAAAATGAGCCCAAATCAATCGAGAGATGATATTGATATTTGCTTTTGGAAAATTCAAATCCAATAACTTTTCACGACTATACCAATTCCATGGCTGCTGAATATCTTTTAAATACTGGCGAGGGACTTGAGCATGAAATAGATGCAATGTTACTTCGAGATCATCATATTCATGATGGATCACATCAAATGCATGCCAAGTCTGAATACCTACGCCGACTTCTTCAAAAATTTCACGGCGACACGCCTGTTCAATGCTCTCACCTACTTCAACTTTTCCACCAGGAAATTCGTATTTATTCCCTTGATGCTGATTTTCATTGCGCCAGCCGACTAACACTTTTCCTTGGTGAAACAATAAAGCGATCGCAACATGAATGGATGGTTTTGACATGATCATTCAACACAAAATATTTTATGAAATTGTAAGCAATAATCATTTTTTTTGAAATGATAAAAATTATCGTTGACAGGCCTATTCGATAATGATTATCATTTAAAACAATTTCAAACCACCCTCGCTGGAGTAGCAAAATGAACGCACCTTTTAACTTCTTTACTCGTAACAATGAAGCTCACCACGCATTACCAATGCTTCATTCAAATAATCTGTTTGCGCTTGGACGTGAAATCCGCATCATGCATGCAGGTGAAGAATATCGCCTACGCCTGACTCGAAATAACCGCCTCATTCTTACCAAATAACAATAATAACAATTGTTATAATAAGAAAGGTGGAAATAAGTAGTACAAATCAGCGCGTACTACTTTTAGGCATCGAGCGTCCCAAAGGCTGAAATGAAAATATAATAAAATTTCAGTTTTGCTTTAGTACCCATATTTAATCATTAGAAAAATTGAGTTGCACTTTGAGTCCGTGATATTCAGAAGGCGAAAACTGAATGGAGGCATGGTGCAACTCAATTATTTTTTTGCAAATCGACAGGCCTAAACCACTGCCCTGAGTTTTGGTTCCCAGTGCACGATAAAAGCGTTCACCTAAACGATTGATGACTTGTTCTGTTAATTTTTTTCCATCATCTTCTATCGTTAAAATACTGTTTTGTTGATCAGAATTTAAATGGACATAAATATTGCCACCAAATTCTGCATAACGAATCGCATTATCGAGAAGATTTCTTATACAAATATAAATAAGTTCTTGGTTTGCCCTTATCTCACTTGGCATAATTTCAAGGTGAAATTGAATTTTTTTCTGCTCAGCAAATGGTGCCAAAGCGCTCATTACTTCATCAATAAGCTGCGGTAAATATACTTTTGTCATCACCACTTGAGTCGATTGTGTTGGATCTAAACGTGCCAACATAATTAAATTTTCTAAAATCCGTGTGCCGCGATCCACATCTTGTTGTATTTGAATTAGATCTTGCTTGATTTCTGGTGCGACATCCGAATATTTTCGCTTTAACACTTGTAAACGCATTTGTATGGCAGACAATGGTGAACGTAGTTCATGAGATGCATCAGCAGTAAAACGCTGCTCTCGAATCAAGGCATCTTCCAAACGTGCTAAAAGTTGATTCAATTGCTTGATCATCGGCTGTAGTTCTTCTAACTCTGGTTCTTTTTGTTGGATAGGACTTAAATCTTCAGCATTTTTTTCAGAAATTTCACGTGATAACTGATGAAGTGTTTGGAATTGTCTTTTTATAGAAAAATGCGTGATCAACCATTGCAAACACCATAAAAACAACAACACAGCGGTATAGCCTAAAAAACTTTGTAGCATTTCCTCAAAGCGAACATGCAGTGGCTGTAAAACCTGCACCTGCATATTGTGATCTTCATTCTTGGCATGATAACTACGCCAGATTCTTTTTTTATACCAAATATATGAATATTCATCTTTTTGAGTGATAAATTGATCTTGTGGAAAACTATATTGAGTAGATTGAGTCAGCACGTGTTGATTCATTCTTAATTGATATTCAATATCAAACTCACTGCTTAACTCATCGACTTGCTGACCAGAATTTGCTGTGAGATCTGAAATTAATAACATGTCAGAGATTTCATCCATAATCTCATCTTGAACTGACATGGTCTGATAGATAGAAATCCCAACCAATAAAATCAAAGCAATCACTCCCGCTACAACAGAGCCTAACATTGAAGTCTGAAGCAATTTTCGCTGTAACGAGATCGTTTTTGCCATAATTCTAGTTTTCCTGATTCATGCGATAGCCCAGACCACGAATCGTCTTGATACTTTGGTTGCCTATTTTCTTTCGTAATTGATAAATAAAAACCTCTATTGCATTACTCTCAATCTCATCACCCCAAGCATAGAGTGATTCCTCCAATTGCTCCCGTGTAACAATATGCTGAGGGTTTTGCATAAGCTTATGTAATATTTGGTATTCTTTTGCTGCGCAGATTCAAATCCCAAGTGCAACACACTTGTAGTTAGTTGAAAAAGTTAGGTGTATTCATAGAATCATTAGACTTTTTCAACTCGCAATTGGAAAGCACACAATGAAGAAATACACCCAACTTTCTCAAGATGAAAGATACGAAATTTATGCTACTTTGAAAAGTAAAAGTTCAATCGCTAGCCTTGCTCGGGAGTTAGGGCGTTCACGATCAACCATCTACCGTGAGTTAAAAAGAAATACTGGGCAACGTGGATATAGAGCTCAACAGGCAGCGAAATTTGCAAGTCAAAGACGGTACCATCCTTCATCATCCATGACAGCATTTGCCTTCGCTTATATTGATTACTTAATTGGCTTAGACTGGTCACCAGAACAAATTTCAGGTGCTTTAACACAACGCGGTTGGCTGGATGTACCTTCACATGAGTGGATTTACCAGCACATTTATCAAGATAAATCACAAGGAGGTAACCTCCATCTACACTTAAGGCATCAGAAGAAATATCGAAAACGAGGTTACAAAAACACGGATCGTAGAGGGCAAATCATTGATAAAACAAGTATTCATTGCCGAGACCAGGTCATTGATCAGCGACAACGTTTAGGAGATTTCGAAGGTGATACGGTGATTGGTAAACATCATAAAGGAGCTTTATTAACCCTCGTTGATCGAAAGAGCCTGTACGTACATATTGTTCATTTAGGGTCAACGAGAGCATCCTCTAAAACGATTACTTGTGCATTAGATCGTTTACGAATGAGCCATGCTTATAGTGTAACATTTGATAATGGAAAGGAATTTGCCGAACACAAAAGAATTACTGATGTCGGCATAGATACTTATTTTGCTGATCCTTACAAGTCTATTCAGCGAGCTAGAAATGAAAATACGAATGGTTTAATCCGGCAATATCTGCCAAAATCATCATCGTTTGATGACGTGTCAAACGATGAAATAGAGCAGATAGAATTTTCACTCAACCATCGTCCTAGAAAAACACTAGGCTGGTATACGCCAAGTGAAGTTATGGCTGGTTTTTATACTGTTGCACTTGCTGCTTGAATCCGCCCTGTTAAATGAACAACTTGGTCATCTTTATAGAGTATTTTCGCTTGAGTATCTAGACGTAAATGATCAAAAATAATCTGAGAATCAACTGAAACTTGTTGTTGTCTAATCTGACTTCTCACCCTCGCAGATAATTCTTCAAGACTAAAAGGTTTGACCAAATAATCATTTGCTCCCAGATCTAATCCTTCAACCCGATCATGAATACTATCTTTTGCAGTGATGAAGATCACTGGCGTACTGATATGGTGGCTACGCAATTTTTTTAAAATTTCCTCTCCACTGGCTTTCGGCATATTTCGATCAAGTAAAATACAATCATATTGATGTTGCTCAATCGCCAAAATTGCATGATCACCCCTCTCGACCCAATCTACATTGTAGCCATCCATTTCCAGCCAAGTTTTTATACTTTCTGCTTGTGATTGATCATCTTCAGCGAGCAATATTCTCATGTTTTATCTCATATCAATATGCTTTATAGATGCACTATAGGGGCTTGATCCTAAAAGTTAAAGTCAATCGTAGATCACTCAATAAATCCTGTAGTAAAAAGAAAACCACATCAGCTATGTGGTTTTCTTTATGAAAAATTTTGTCTAATTAAAATTTAACTTGTTCTACATCGATTTCTA
Organism: Acinetobacter gerneri DSM 14967 = CIP 107464 = MTCC 9824; assembly: GCF_000368565.1. GTDB lineage: Bacteria > Pseudomonadota > Gammaproteobacteria > Pseudomonadales > Moraxellaceae > Acinetobacter > Acinetobacter gerneri. The sequence goes on from NZ_KB849542.1 coordinate 418,804, forward strand.
CACGCTTCATCGGTTTATAGTCAATATCTACTTCACCAATAAGCGTCACTGGTGTATTTGCAGCAATAGGACGACCTTGCCAAAGTTCATCATCTATATCAACGGTAATCGAGCCAGTATTATCGCGAAATTGATATTTTTCATCGCCGATGGACTTAACCACATGACCTCGAAGTTGGACTTTACTGTCATCTTTCATATTTAATGCGTTTTTAACTGTAGTAACTGTAGGTGCAATGGCAGTTTGATTAACTGCTGTATTTGCGATTGCAAAAGTGCTTGTTGCAACAAGAGTACTCACCAATAAAATTTTATTTAATGCCTTCATTTTTTTTACCTTTATCACATGATTGTTTCGATAAAGTCATTAAATCAAAGAAAGATGAGGCGAATCTTAAGATGTCTAAATTTAGCCCCTATACACCATTCTCAAAAGCTTTACATCACTCTCGTATTATTTTTAGAAAAAAAAATTGGATTAAAAGGGTTTGTTTATTCGTAAGAAGTGAATGAATCCAAAATAATGAATATCTTTAGCCCTTTTAGAGACTGAAAAATGCGCAATGTTGCACACAATTGATAGTTTTTGTGCTATTAAATGGTTTTTAATATAGATTATTGTTTTTTAAAATATTTAATTTGAGAATTTATAAAAATAATGCAAAATAAAATGAAATTTACACTATAAAAATATAGGAATAGCACCATGAGTATGTTGTCTCTCATTTCTATACATACAATCTCAATCACACAATTTTTGACGATTATTGCGGCTGCGCTTGGTTGTGGGTTATTGATTGGTTTAGAACGTGAAAGAAGTAGACAACGTGAAAATCAGCATAGTTTCGCAGGTTTCCGTTCTTTTGCGATCTGTTCATTACTTGGTGCAATCTGCTTTTTATTCGATCCTATACTCGGTATCGTTGGTGCTATTGTGGTTGGTGGAATTTGTATTATCACCATTAAAAATCAAAAAGAAGACCCAGGTATCACCACTGAAATCGCTTTCTTTTTCACATATTTTATCGGCGCAATGTGTATTTATAATATTACCTTTGCTGCGGCTTTAGCTGTGATATTAACCATATTATTGCTCAGTAAACATAAAATGCACCAATTTGCGGGAAAATGGATCACCGAATCAGAAATTACAGACGGTATATTTTTGTTAGCATTGATCTTGATCGCATTACCTTTAATGCCAAACAAGCCGCTCTGGGGACAAGTCCTCAACCCTTATGTCATCGTTAAACTACTGAGCTTAATCCTTGCCGTTCAAGCCTTAGCACATATAGCCAAGCGACTGATGTCAAAACAAAAAGCGCTGATTTTATCATCAGTAGCATCAGGATTTGTTTCTAGTACAGCGACCATTGCCAATTTGGGTATGCAGGTGCGTGCAGGTCACGCACAAGCCAAATCCAATGCTGGTGCTGCGTTGATGTCCTGTGTCGCAACCTTGTTACAACTGCTCATTATCGTTGCAGGAACGAATCCAGCATGGCTAAAGGTACTCATCGTACCATGCCTATCCGCAACATTAATCTTGATCATTGCAGCACTTTTTTTGATGTACAAATCACAAAACAATGAAAGTGTTTCAGCAGATACAGGGCGGATGTTTAGCCTTAAAGAAGCTGGAATTATTGCGATTACATTGACGTTGATCCAAGCCGGAGTCTATGGTCTAAGTGTACTACTCGGTGATGCTGGCTTACTCGCTGGCACTCTATTGGCTTCATTGTTTGAGGTTCATGGTGCAATGGCATCTGTTGTCATGCAAGGTGATCCTGATCAAACCATCTTATTTTATGCTGTTGTTTTAGGATTAAGTGTGCATGCCTTAGCAAAATGCGTTAATTCTTTCTTAACTGGTGGGCTTAAATTTTTATTATATTTTGCACCTTTTCAAATTTTACATATGGCGGTATTGGTTCTATTGATGTTCGTCATGATCAGATTATAGCGTTTAAAGAATGCAAAGAATCTAAGCCATCTTTAGATGAAATTTAAATAAAATTTATCAAGTTATGCTGTTCAAAAATAAGGCTTCGATCAAAGTTGACCCTGATCTCTCAACTGTTTTATATGATCGATTTCACGATAAATTTCACCCTGCAATTGATCCCTAAACTGATATAAGTCTTCTACAGAATGGATATTTTCAATACTCATTCGAGGTAAAAATTTGAAATAAAATGGAATACGTTTGGGAATAATATTTTTTGGAATTGATGGAATGATTTCACCATGTCTTAAAAATTTACCCAATCGTGGATAACTTAACAGCTTTTGAAACCATTTTTGTTTTAACAATCCATTGGCATCAAAGATCAGATCAAAAACCTCATCACCGCCAATCGCTACAAAGGGTGCAATGTCATAACCAAACTCCTGAGCGAGCTTGATAAATCCATAGCGCTCTTTCCAGATCAGTTGATATTCTTCACCTTTTCGTTTCACCACCTCTCTGCCACCACCCGGAAAAACCAAAATGGAATAGCCTTGTTGCATGGCAAGCTTAGCGTATGCTTGGACACCATCAATTGCGCCAATGCCTTTAACCATTTTCTTCCAAATGGGAATGTGAAAATGCACATGATCAGCGAGGCTCACCACTGCGATTTTGTGTTCATTAAAGAGATAATCAATGATAATGGGTGAGTCAAATACACCATAAATACTGTGATTTCCCACATACATTGCAGGCTTTTCGGGATGGATATTTTCCGAACCAAAAAATTTAGGCTCAAAATAAAAACGCTGCAAACTACTCACCAAACGGATGAGTTTGGCATTATGAGTAATTTTCAAAGTTTTTTTCATCTTCAAATCCTTTGATGATGTATATGATTGATCTTGTTATTTTATTATTGCCTTACAGCACATGGCTATAAGGCAAAATTTGAGACTTTATCGCGACATCAAAGCATTAGACAACATGCTTTTGAACGAGGATTGAACCCACTGAGTAGCCTGCACCAAAAGAACAAAGGACACCGTATTCGCCATCATTCACTTGGTCTTGAGTACGATGCAAGGCAATAATCACCCCAGCCGATGAAGTATTTGCAAATTCATCTAAAATGATAGGAACTAAAGCAGGATCAGCTTCAGCAGCTTGCTTACCTACAACCAGTTTTAAGATAAGCTCATTCATATTGGCATTGGCTTGATGCAACCAGAAACGCTTCACATCCGTTGGTAAAATATTGTTTTTTTCCAATTGCTTAGTAATCATTTTTGCAACTAGAGGACAAACTTCTTTAAACACCTTACGACCATCTTGGCGGAATTGTTTATCATCGCGATGCGTCAATTCTGAAGCATTTAAGAAGCCAAAGTTATTGCGGATATTGTTTGAAAATTGTGTGAATAATTGGGTATCTACAATTTCAAAACCTGTTTTAGTGGTTGTATCTTCGATAATCGAAGCTGTCGCAACATCACCAAAAATAAAGTGACAATCACGTGAACGATAATCTGTGTGACCTGAAGTGATTTCAACATTAACTAAAAGTACTCGACGAGCACCTGTTTTAATCGCATCATAGGCTTGTTTCAAACCAAACGTTGCTGCTGAACAAGCCACATTCATGTCATAAGCATAACCTTGGATACCAAGCTCAGTCTGGATTTCAACCGCTACAGCAGGATAAGCACGTTGTAGATTTGAGCAAGCTAAAATCACAACATCGATATCTTCAGCTGTTACACCTGCATTCTGCATCGCTTGTTTCGCTGCGATGACACCCCATTCAGCTTGGATCGAAAGTTCTTCATCAGTACGTTCTTCTAAACGTGGACGTAAACGATTAATATCCAATACACCTGATTTTTCAATCACATAACGGCGTTTAACACCAGATGCCTTTTCAATAAATTCGGCACTAGAGCCACGACGAGCGACAACTTCACCAGTTTCGATTTTGTCTGCATTATCGTGGTTATACTGTTCCACATAAGCATTCAGGCTTTCTACAAGCTCTTCATTTGTAATAAATTCTTCAGGATGATACAACCCAGTACCTGTGATACGGATGCCCATGTAAAACTCCTTAATAAAATGACCTATATTTTAACTGATTCCTAAACGAGCCCACTGCTTTTGCAAGCGGGCTTCTGAGATCGGCATCTTGGTCTTCATTGGTTGAGAGAATAATGAAATGCGCAATTCCTCAACCATGAAATACAATTCTTTGAGGCGCGCGTCATTTTTAAATTTAAATAATTTGTCCATCCAAGGATCAATCTGTGCGATCGCATCAGCATCCCTCATTAGATTATTTGGCAATCGATCTAAACGCAAGATCAAAGCTTTTAAATATCGTGGATATTCTTGCCAAATATCTGAAGATTTGCTGTAAACAAAATTTGATAAATCCATCAAATCAAGTTGATCTTCGATATCATCCATATTTTGAGCAAATACATTTTGATCCAAGACCAAAAGCTTTTGTCGAATTTCCTGCCATTGAATGAAAATTTCACTCATCATTTTTAAGGCTTCTTGTCCGATCGACAAAAACTGTTGTTTGACCTGAATGAGCAGTTGATTATATTCATCTGCATTAATCGGAAGATCTACAATCGACATTTGCAAAGTCGCATAAATCAACATTTGCTCAAGTTTTGCCTTATCACCTAAAGGCGAATAAGCCAAAGCTAATGGTTTTGAAATCTGCTTTTTCAACTGACGGATCAAATCGCCCAACTGCATATGAATCAGGCGAATGATACCCTCACGATGCTGTTTGATCGCTTCATCTTGATCATTAAAGGTTTGAATCACGATCCCTGACTCATCTTTCGCATCTAGTTTCGCAAAGGCTTTTACGGGCACAAGTGCTTGATATTGTTTAACAATAACACCTGTCACTTTTTGCGAAGCTTCAAACACAAATTTTTCAGGGAAAGTTTTAAATTCACCTTTAAGTTGTTTCACTGGACTATGTGTTTCTGTACGGCAACGTGCTTTGAGTTCTTCAAGATCACGACCTTTTTCAATCACACGCCCTTTTTCATCAATCACTTTGATAAATGGAATGAGAAATTGATCAATTTTATCAAAAGAAAAATCTTTGCTTGTAATCTGTTCACCGCGCAATTGAAATGCCAAAAATTCAAAAATATGCTCACGCAAATGTGTGGCATCAATTTGTTTTGACAGTTTTTTTGCAGTATCTGGAATGGGTACAAGATTACGACGTTTATCTTTAGGCAATGATTTTAGTAATGCTTCAATCAAATCCAAACGCCAGCCCGGTATTCCCCATGACCAAATCTTTTCATCGACTTGCGGCAAGGCTTGCACAGGAATTTTAACCGTAGCCCCATCTTCATCATGGCTCGGATCAAATCGATAACTTGCAGCCAAACGTAGCTGACCATTTTGTAAATAATCTGGGAATTGTTGCGTGGTTGGACGATCATTCATCCAGAGCGCATCATCATCGACAAATAAATAACGTGGATTTTTAGGCTCAACAGTCGCACGCCAGTCTTCAAAACTTCGACGGCTGGCAATATCTTCTGGGACTTTTGCAGCATAAAACTGGTAAATGGTTTCTTCGTCCACCACCAAGTCACGACGTCGTAATTTATCTTCAACTCTTTCAACTTCTTCAAGTTTTAATAAATTATGTTTTAAAAATGGTGGGGTTGAACCTAGATTACCTGTTGTTAATGCATCTCTTAAAAAGATTTCATGTGCAGCAGCTTGATCGACTTTTTCATAATTGGTCAATCGTTTCGGCTCAATAATCAAACCAAACAACGAAATCTGATCATAAGCATTTACAATGCCCGGCTTCTTCGCCCAATGTGGCTCAAAATAGTGATGCTTCAATAGATTTGGTGCAGCGAGCAATATCCATTCAGGTTCAATTTTTGCCAAATTACGTAAATAAACCTGTGAAGTTTCCACCATCTCAAAAGCCATAACCCATGACGCACCCGCTTTATGTAAAGTAGATGCTGGGAAAATTCGGGCTTTTTGCTGACGCACTGCCATATAAACATTTTTTTCATCTGTTTTATTGGCAATAAACGAAAGCAATCCCGTCAATAAAGCACGATGTAGATTTTCATAGCTTGCAGGTTTTTCATTGAAAGAAAGTTTTAAACTCTGAGCCAAATCAAGTAACTGCTCATGTGTTTTCTTCCATTCTCTTAATCTTAACCAACTTAAAAAATGCTGACGTGCAAATGTACGACGTTTATTTTCACTTAAATTTTCACGGTTATTTTGCAGCGTTTCCCAGAGCTTACTATAAAATAAAAAGTCAGAATCTGGCTGCTTAAACAAGGCATGTTTTTGATCTGCTTGTGCCTGTTTATCCGCTGGGCGCTCACGTGGATCTTGCACAGCAAGTGCCGCTACGATCACTAAAACTTCATTTAATACACCAAAATGTGCCCCACCTAAAATCATACGTGCAAGACGTGGGTCAATTGGCATTTTCGCCATTTGCTGACCGATTTTAGTTAAGCCACTTTTCGATGAATCGCCCTTAGCCTTTCTTTTTTGTGAATGAGACGGATGGCTTGAATCAGACCCTTCTTTATCAGGAGAAGATTTAGGGGAATTATTTTCATGATCAGAAATCGCACCAAGCTCTAGCAAGAGTTTACGACCATCATTGACCAAGCGGTGATCTGGCGGCTCAATAAAATCAAAATCTTCGACAGCCCCCAAGCCCAAGCTTTGCATTTGCAAAATCACAGAAGCCAAGTTGGTTCGTTTAATTTCTGGTTCTGTAAACTCAGGACGACTTAGAAAATCTTCTTCACTATAAAGACGGATACAGACACCTGGCGCAATACGACCACAACGCCCTTTACGCTGATTTGCTGCAGCTTGCGATACCGCTTCAATCGGCAATCGCTGTACACGAGAACGGTAACTATAACGTGAAATACGTGCAAATCCGCTATCAATAACATAACGAATATTCGGTACAGTCAATGCAGTTTCGGCAACGTTTGTGGCGATGATAATACGTCGACCACCACCAGATGGATTGAAAATCTTTTGTTGTTCAGCCAAAGCCAATCGTGCATATAAAGGCAAGATTTGCGTATGACGTGGGCCATATTTTTGTAAGGTCTCTTGTAATTCTCGAATCTCTTGTTCGGTACTCGAAAAAATCAAGATATCCGCATGTTCGGGATGCCCTTTTCTTTCGGCGTCCTTAAAACATTCTTCTACAGCTTGAACGACTGCACGTGGTAGATTTTCTTCAAAATCATCAAAGTCATCGTCATCACTGCCACCGATCGTCATTTCAGAGATAGGACGATAGACCACTTCTACAGGGAAGCTACGACCTTCAACTTCAAAAATTGGAGCAGCGTTGAAGTATTCACTAAAACGATTTACATCTAATGTTGCAGAAGTAATGATAATTTTTAGATCAGGACGTTTTTTTACCAGTTGCTTGAGATAGCCCATGATAAAGTCAATATTAAGTGATCTTTCATGTGCTTCATCAATAATAATCGTGTCATATTTATTGAGATAACGGTCATTTGCCAGCTCAGCCAACAAAATACCATCCGTCATCAAACGAACGAGTGAATCTTTTGAACCTTGTTCATTGAAACGAACTTTATAACTGATCGACTCGCCCAGTTTTTCCCCGACTTCTTCAGCGATACGCTCCGAAACACTTCGAGCAGCCAAACGACGAGGCTGAGTATGACCAATCATCCCAGTTAAACCACGACCAGCCAACATTGCAATCTGTGGCAATTGCGTTGTTTTACCCGAACCTGTTTCACCTGCAACGATAATGATCTGATTTTTTTGAATCGCTGCGATCAATTGATCTGCATACTGAGTGACTGGAAGATCTTGATTAAGTTTAATATTTGGAATGCGCTCAAATCGTTTACGAACTTGGGCATTAGATTTTTCAAATAACGTTTGATATTGCTCAGGATTTACGTCTTTACCCTTTTTAAGTCGATTTAAGCGATGACGGTCGCGCACCATGACCAATTGATCTACGTTTAAATGACTTGGCACAGATAAATAATCCCAAAGATAAAAAATGAACGGGCTATTTTACGCTGTAATCTAAAAGAGATAAAGACATAGAAATGTGATGTTTTTATTCTATTTTTAAATATATCAAACTAAATACAAAGGAAAACCACAATCCTACAAGCCATACGATCAACATCATATTGTGACAATACAAAATACTGTCATGAATCATTTGATAGGCGGTAGAGCTTTCAATAAATCCTGTTGCCCAAAAAATCAGCAAATAACAAAACAACATGACGATAAAAAAAGCCATTTTATTTTTGATAAATATCAAAATAATAGAAAATAAAAATGCAATCATTCCAATCAGCACGAAAGCGACAGGATCATTTGCCGATACCCCGTTTAGCTCTGAAAAATAAGTCAGTTCATCTGGTACAGTATAGCCATTTAGACAAAAGCTTTTCGTATCACGTTCTGAGAAAAAAGCAGCCAATGCAGACAAAAAGAGAAATAAAACAGCAAACAAACGAATGATGTGATGCATCTTAATAATTCAAAATTGTTTTTATAAATTTTATGATTAAATTTCAAACAATTGAAATATTTATTGTTATTTTTTTATATCAAGCCTTGAAATCATCCGCCTAAGGCATCATGTTCTATCACGAGTTAACGAGAACTTTTGTCATTGTACGATCATATATTTCATGCAAAATTTTTTGCAGATTTTCTAAAATGACAAACGATTTGAATTGGTGAAATCGTACTGGAGCGAGCTAAATTCAATTTTCCGATTTTAGCTATGAAAAAATACTATTTCACCAATAACAAAAAAATCATTATGCTAGTTTCAAATTAAATACAAACCACAATCAATGGAGATAGTGATGAGCTTAATTAATACTGAAGTTAAACCATTTAAAGCACAAGCTTTCCAAAACGGTCAATTCATCGAAGTTACTGAAGCTGATCTTAAAGGCAAATGGTCTGTTGTATTCTTCTATCCAGCTGACTTTACTTTTGTTTGCCCAACTGAACTTGGTGACCTTGCTGACAACTACGCTGAATTCCAAAAATTAGGCGTTGAAATCTACTCAGTTTCTACTGACACTCATTTCACACACAAAGCTTGGCATGATTCTTCAGAAGAAATCAAAAAAATCCAATACGTAATGGTTGGCGATCCTACTTGGACTCTTGCTAAAAACTTTGAAGTGTTAATCGAAGCTGACGGTCTTGCAGATCGTGGTACTTTCGTTATCGATCCTGAAGGCAAAATCCAAATCATCGAAATCAATGCTGGTGGTATTGGTCGTGATGCTTCTGAACTTCTTCGTAAAGTTAAAGCAGCTCAATACGTTCATTCTCACCCAGGCGAAGTTTGCCCTGCTAAATGGAAAGAAGGCGACGCAACTCTTGCTCCTTCAATCGACTTAGTTGGTAAAATCTAATTTTTAATTAGATTAAACTGATCAAAAAAACCACGTCTTATGGCGTGGTTTTTTTATTGCTAAATGATTTAGATTTATAACCATGACCAGAGCTATAAATCAATTCATTCTCAAAAGTCTTATATAAATTGAACGATATACTTCAATCGTGATATTGAGTAAACAATACAAGATAAGCATAAAAGAACAATCTACATAAAAATAATTAGTGTACAAATTCATATAATTAAATAATTAGATCTCTTGTTTCGACAATAGCAGTCTTTTAAAAGTATTCACTTAAAATGTAACATGTGTTACATTTTAAAAATGTTGAATTGAGGTGCTGAAATATGAGTGATATTCCTTTAGAGCAATATCGTAAAAAAAGCCAAACAGATTCAGTGAATCAGCAAGAACGTGCAAATTCACAAGTTATTTTCCAAGCATTATTTCAATTGATGCTTGAACAAGGTTATGAACAAGCCAATTTTCAGAAAATATCAAAAATTACTGGTATCAGCCGTACCACACTTTATCGGCGATGGGCTTCTATCGATGATTTATTGTTAGATGCGATCGCTGACAAAGTTCCCTCTGCAATTATTTTAGAATCATGTGCAGACCCGATACTTGAACTACGCCATGTCTTTGTTCAATTGGCAGATTTCTTAAAAAGCCCATTAGGTCATGCTGTTTTACAAGCGACGATTCGGCTACAGGATCAACATAGTTTAGAAAAGCGACAGGATTTATGGGACATCCGTTATCAGCAAATTGTTCAAATATTTCTAAAGTTAAAGCCTGCGCCACATACAACAGATCTAGCAAAATTGCATAATGTGGTCAGTATGGCATTGGGAAGTTTTTATTTTCAAATCTTCGTACAAAAAGCGGAAGTGACAGATGTATTTATTGATTCAATCTTAAACAACACCCTTTTACTCATCCAGCAAATTTAGGACACTGACCATGTATGTAGGACATTTAGCGATTGGCGTAGCCATCAAATCCAAGTTTCCACAAGTTTCAACTCTGGCAATCATGCTTGGAGTCGGCTTCCTAGACATTATTGATGGTATTTTAATCATGTTGGGGATCAATCATGTCAGCCCAAATCTTCAAAGTGGACCTTATTTGTTTTTTGATTTGAAGTTTATTGACTGGGATCATTCACTTTTAATGGCGATCCTTTTATCGATTTTATGGGGTGCAATTTTTTTTAAAAATAAAACCACTGCCATCGTCGCAGGTTTGGCTTGTTTCTCTCATTGGCTTGCTGACTGGCCCTTACATAATATGGACTTGGCTCTGTTCCCATACTCTATCGCGCACTTTGGATATGGGCTTTGGGGAAAATTGGGGACTGGATCTTGGATTTTAGAAGGTATTTTTTCTGCCATAGTCCTCGCTTATGCTTGGCAACAATTTAAAAAGCAGAATATTTCCATATTTTGGCCAGTTGTATTTCTCACTATCTCATTTTTTAACCTTTCACCGTGGTTTTCTCCGATGAAAAAGGCTGCTCAGTTGGCGGAACCAAATGCGTCTCTCTTACATGGATTTTTTGTATTTATCGGCTTCTTCATCCCAGCGTTACTGATTACTTGGTTAATCAATCGTCAAAAGAAATCTTTTCAATAAAATGACTTGGCACGAGAAGTTAAAACTTTGGGGCTATATGTCACAACATAGCCCCTACTCTATTTAGTATGACTGCTGAGTATTGCTCGGTTTTCTCCAATACAACATCACAAATCCAATCAATAACCACAGCGTAATACTGGATAAATACAACACTGAATGATGTGCTGAACTAAATGCTTGATTTGCAATCAATTGAATTTGAGCTGCAACTTGATCATTTACATGTGGCAAAATTTGCATAGTTTCTGCAATAGAATTTTGTGCACTGGATGTATTTTCTTCAGATAAAAGTCGCCCAAAATTGACTTTTTGACTATAAAAATATGAGACAAGTAAACCAAAAATCGCAACTCCAAATCCTGCTCCTATCTCATAAGACATGCCCTCAATTGATCCTGCCGCTGTGGCTTTTTCGACAGGACTTGCAGAAATAATCGCAGAAGTCGCAGCTAAAAATGTCGCTTCAATACTAAAACCAAGCACGATCATCCAAAACCATGCAAGGATCTGTTGTTGCATAAAATGAGTTTCAGCAAGACCAATGAGACAAATCGCAGACAAAGCAAGCCCAACCAATATGATGTGACGCACACCAAAATGGTTGATTAGGAAACTAGCAAAAATACCGCTCAAACTGACTGCCAACATAAATGGCAGTACAAATAATCCTGCGTCCAAAGCGGAGTATTGATATACAAACTGCAATTCTTGTGTAATAAGCAATTCAAAACCGACTAAGGCAATCATTGCAAAAACACAAATCAGAAAACCAATTTTCACAGGTTTATATTTAAACAAACTTAGATCGAGTAAAGGTTCATCCAACTGTTTTTGTTTATGGATAAAATAAAACAGTAAAGCAGCACCGATACAAGCAATCGAAAAGACCAGCGTATCTAAGCCTTTCATCGCCGTTTTTAATGCATAAATAATCAGCAATATAGAACATACTAAAATCAGTGCATCGAAAATATTGATATGTTTCTGTTGGTTTATCTCTTGATTTGGAAGTAAATAATATGCAGCAAAGATCACGATAATGATCAATGGAATATTAATTAAAAAAACTGAACCCCAGTGATAGTGTTCAAGTAAAAAGCCACCGATTAATGGGCCGAATGCCGCACCACCACCGCCTGCAACCACCCACATTCCAAGTGCAAAATTACGCTTTTTTTCATCTAAAAATACACTTCGAACACATGCGAGGGTCGCTGGAATAATCATTGCAGCACCGAAAGCCAAGACCATTCTGGCAAATATTAAATAATAGGCATTGATTGAAAAAGCTGCGATCAGCGATCCAATTCCAAAAAACCCAGCACCCATGATCATCAAACGCTTATAGCCTAGCCTTTCTCCAAGTGCACCCATCGGTAAAATAAAACCAGCCATCATCAGTGAATAGATATCAATAATCCACAGCATCTGAGTATTTGTTAGACCTAATTGCTGCGTAAGCGTTGGAATCGCAACATGTAATACCGTTGCATCAATTGAAACTGGCAGATATATCAGTACAACTATTGCTAATATATACCACTGACGTAACATAAAATTTACCGACTATTAACTTGAACATATGTTCAATTATGATATACAAACTTGAACAAATGTTCAATTTAGTGCTAGGCAAATGAATGAGCTATTTAAACAAGCAAGATAGAAAGAATCAAATCATTGAAATTGCAAAACAAATTGTATTAAATGATGGTTTAAATGCATTAACTGTTCGACATTTAGCAACAACTGCTAACATTTCAGTAGGACAAGTGCATCACCATTTCGGCTCAGTCTCTGAGCTTAAATCTACGGTTTTCTTAAATTTAGTCCATATCAATCTACAGATCGAACCTGAAAATTTAGATGAATTGAACCAGCTGATTTATATTTTAGGTTTTGATCAGACTCAAGAAGAACTTTGTTATCTAAAGCTTTGGAATGATGCCGAAAAATTGATGGATTTAGACACTAAATTTAAACCTGCTTATCAAGAAGCGATACAACTTTGGCATCAAGCAGTCATGACAGTTTTAAAGCATGGGCAAGCTCATGGTGCTTTTCAGTTTCAAATAGCCCATGTTGAAAATATCGCATGGCGGCTCATTGCAGCGTCTTGTGGTCTTGAAAGTATTTATAATTTAGGTTTTACGGGTATGGATCAGGATTTTTTCCAAAAAAACATTCAGACATTTATAGAAAATGAATTGCAGCTGAAATAATGTCAATTTCATGAAAAATTCGATAGCACTTTTAGTGATAAAAATATGCTTATTTATTTGATAAATTATATTATTTTTACAATTCAGTAATACAAGACCAAGGCAAATTAGATTAGTTTCAAACATAAGCAGAAAATAAATTCTGTGAATGTAAATTTAATCAGAGGTTGCTTATGGGAACAATGCTTGCCGTGACTTCTTGGAACTACAATGCTTCTGCACGGTATCTCAAAATTTTTTATAATAATGGCTCAGGAGAGCTGTATCACCCTGTGCCCGAATTTATCTATAATAATTTGCTTCGATGTAGTGATAAAACTGCCTTTGTACAGAAATACTTAGAATATGACTTGCACTTTACACGAATAACAATTTCATAAAAAAATCAGGGATTCTCCCTGATTTTCCTTTAATTGCTCTATCTCTAAGACTTAAATACCACCATAAATAGTCCAGCACCTACGGATAATGTCGTCGTCATAAAGCGTGTATCTTGTTTTACTTCACTGATAAAAGTTTTCACTTCTGCAGCATGCGAGATGACATTGTCTACGATGAGCACGCCGCCATTTGGATTGATCATATGCTGTAAATATTGCCAATATTCAATATAAGTTTCACGTTCTGCATCAAGTAAAATCAAATCAAATTGTTGCTGATGCTCAGCTAAATAATCTTTGGCATCACCGACCCAAAAATCAATCACATCCGCAACTTTCAGCTCATTGGCATATTCGATCGCTTGTTTCGTTCTTTCTGGATCTATTTCAAGTGTAGTCACCTGCCCTTGTGTCACTTGGGCTGCATCTGCAAGCCAAAGTGTTGAATAACCAGTAGAAGTTCCGATTTCTAAAATCCGCTTAGACTGCTGGATACGAATCAACATCGCCAAATACTGTGCAGATTCTGGTTCAATATTTCTATAGCGCTGAATTCGATCTGGCATTGCCGCATCATGTTTGATAAAACATTGATATAACTGATTTACACGTTGTAAAAACTCAGGATTTAAACTCATATTTTGTGTCCTTGTTATTTTCAGCGCAGTTAGATTGTATTTTTTATATGCGTCAAAATAGTTAAATTTTACGTAGTTTCTTGAATCAATTTAAATCTTGCCAATGTTTGACCATCTACATCGACTTGTTCTTGGAACATTTCTAGGGGTCTAACCCACATTGAATAATCACCATATAAACATTGATAAACGACAAGCTGTTCTCGCGTTTCACTATGTGTCGCCACATGAAAAACTTGATAAAGCTGACCTTTATAATGTTGGTAAATCCCTTTTTTTAACATGAAAATGAGCTACTTTATTTCTTGATTGTTTCCGATATTAAATCAATGTCATGTTAAAAATATAGTTGTTTTACAAAATATTATCTAATTTTAATGATAACTTGCACTGTACTGCTCAAGTTTTAACAGCTCAACAAAAAATGTATCTTGACGAGCAAAGAAAATAAATTTTCAGTCCTCTTTTGTAAGAAAAGTCTTGTTTTACGCCGTTTATGCCAAACCATCAAATAAACCGATCACATTTATAATTACAAACTGTTTTACCTATTTATAAATATGGCGTACTATTGCTTTCAAGATAAGAAATTAACTCCTTTGGAGAACGGAAAATGTTAGATCAAAATATTAAAGCCCAACTCAAAGCTTATTTAGAACGTCTAGAAAGCCCGATTGAATTGGTTGCAGCCTTAGATGATTCTGATAAAGCATCTAAAATCAAAGAACTTGTCACAGAAATCGCTGAACTTTCTGACCAAGTCACTGCTCGTTTTGATGGTAACAATAGCCGTCGTCCAAGTTTCGGTGTAGCAAAAGTCGGTGAACAACCACGCGTATTCTTTGCTGGTTTACCGATGGGGCACGAATTTACCTCTTTAATTTTGGCTTTATTGCAAGTTTCTGGCTATGCACCAAAAGTGTCTGATGAAATTTTAGCGCAAATTAAAGGCTTAAATTTAAAAGCGAATTTTGATGTATTTGTTTCTTTAAGCTGTCATAACTGTCCTGATGTTGTTCAAGCACTCAACTTAATTGCGATCAACAATCCTGAAACAACGGCAACCATGATTGATGGTGCATTTTTCCAAGACGAAGTTGAAGAACGCAAAATCATGGCTGTACCAATGTTGTTCCAAGACGGTGAGCATGTGGGTCAAGGTCGTATGACTTTGGAAGAAATTGTCGCTAAATTGGATACAAACTCTGCTGCGAAAGAAGCTGAAAAATTAAATGCAAAAGATGCATTTGATGTATTGGTGATTGGTGGTGGACCTGCAGGTGCAACAGCAGCGATGTATGCATCACGTAAAGGGATCAAAACCGGTATCGTTTCTGAGCGTTTCGGCGGTCAGGTGATGGATACAATGGATATTGAAAACTTTATTTCTGTAGTGAAAACTCAAGGTCCACGCTTTGGTGCAGACATGGAGACTCATGTTCGTGAATATGAAGTTGATATCATGAACTTGCAACGTGTTAAACATCTCCGCGGTGCTGATGAAACTGCCAATGGATTAGTTGAAATTGAACTTGAAAATGGCGCTAAATTAGAATCAAAAACTGTGATTTTATCTACAGGCGCACGTTGGAGAGAAATGAATGTACCGGGTGAGAAAGAATACAAAACACGTGGTGTAGCGTATTGCCCTCACTGTGATGGTCCACTTTTCAAAGGTAAAAAAGTTGCCGTGATCGGTGGTGGTAACTCTGGTGTAGAAGCAGCGATTGATCTTGCGGGTATTGTTGAGCATGTAACTTTGGTTGAATTTGATACTAAATTGCGTGCTGACCAAGTGCTTCAAGATAAATTGAACAGCTTGCAAAATACCACAGTGATTTTAAATGCACTTTCAACTGAAGTTGTCGGTGATGGTTCACAAGTGACTGCACTTAAATATAAAGATCGCGCAACAGATGAAGAACATAGCTTAGAACTTGCAGGGATCTTTGTCCAAATTGGTTTATTGCCAAATACAGATTTCTTAAAAGAAAGCAAAGTTGCACTTTCAAACCGCAATGAAATCGTGGTCAATGAACGCAATGAAACCAATGTTGCTGGTGTTTTTGCAGCAGGTGACTGTACAACTGTGCCATATAAACAAATCATTATTGCAGCAGGTGAAGGCGCGAAAGCATCATTATCCGCTTTTGATTATATGATTCGTTCTGGTCAATAAGCCCAGTCATCCATTTTAAAGAATGACTTAAAAAATCCACTTTTACATAAAGTGGATTTTTTATATTTGAGATAAGCATTTACAAATGATCACTATTTTTTTAGAGCGCTTAATTTATATTCTGAGTGTCCATAAGATTGTGGATGAATTATAAAAGGTCTAAAACATGAATAAATTAGCAATCGCATTAGGTTTAGCAGCAACAGTAGCGCTTGTTGGCTGTAATAAACAAAAAGAACCAGAAACTGGCGCTTCAACAGGTGAACATTTAAAAAATGCTGCTGATCAAGCAGGACACGATATCAAAGATGCAACCAACCATGCTGCAAATACGACGGCTACGGCTGTAGATAATGCGACAAATGCAACCGCTACTGCTACAGATCATGCCGTAAATGAAGCCAATAAAGCCGCAGATAGTGCGCTTGCATCTGCTAAAGAAGCTGCACAAGACGCAAAAGATGCAACTAAACAAGCAACAGCAAAAACAGCTGAAGCCGTAGAACATGGCGCAGCTCACGTGAAAAAAGAAACGTCAAATTAAAACCGATATTATTTAGCTATATTTATAAAAAATGCTTATCCAAGGATAAGCATTTTATTTAATGTCATGACATTTTCAGTTTTATTTTTCAATTAAATCATTTGTTTTTTTGCTCAATGCTAGATCTAATTGTTCTTTATCTAAAGCTTTGTCCCATTTTGCGACTACGATTGTTGCACAAGCATTACCGATCAAATTGGTCAAAGCACGGCACTCCGACATAAAACGGTCTATTCCCAAAATCAGCATCATACCAATCACAGGCACGCTCGGCACAACTGCCAAGGTCGCAGCTAAAGTGATAAATCCTGCACCAGTAACACCCGCCGCCCCTTTCGAAGAAATCATCGCAACCAAAAGTAATAATATTTGCTGACCGATCGTCAAATCGATATTCATGGCTTGAGCGATAAATAATGCTGCCATAGTCATATAAATATTGGTTCCATCTAAGTTAAATGAATAACCTGTTGGAATCACCAGACCTACAACTGATTTTTCGCAGCCTGCCTTTTCCATTTTATTCATCAAAGATGGTAAAGCAGCTTCTGACGAGCTGGTGCCCAATACTAACCAAAGTTCATCTTTGATATAACGCATCAATGCAAAGATAGAAAAACCGTTATATCGAGCAACTGCGCCCAATACTAACGCCACAAATAAAAAAGCAGTGATATAAAATGTCAGTATCAGGAACATCAAATTTCCGATACTTTTCAAACCAAAAGCACCAATGGTATAGGCCATCGCACCAAATGCACCCAGTGGTGCAAATTTCATCAATAGTCCAACGAGATAAAAAATCGGTGCAGTTAAATGATTGAGAAAATCAACAATCGGCTGACCTTTAGCACCCGTAGCAGCCAAAGAAATTCCAAATAAAATCGCAACAAAAAGAACTTGAAGAATGTCATTTCCAATCAATGGGCTAACCAATGTTGTTGGAATAATATTCATTAAAAAACTCACGATATTTGTATCATGTGCTTTTTCAACATAGGTGCTAATTTTTGCAGCATCTTTACTGGCTTGCAAAACCGCTGGATCGATATTTAAACCATGACCCGGCTGTATGACATTGGCAACGATCATCCCGATAATCAGCGCAAGCGTTGAAAATGTAATAAAGTACAGTAAAGCTTTACCTGCAACCCGTCCCACAGCCCCCATATGTTTCATACTGGAGATGCCCGTAACAACGGTTAAAAAAATGACAGGAGCAATAATCATTTTGACTAAATTGATGAATGCAACGCCTAGTGGTTGCAAACTTTTACCTAAATCAGGCGAAAAATGCCCCAACAAAATACCCAATACAATTGCAAATACAACTTGTACGTATAGGATTTGATATAGCTTTTGTTTTTTACGTGGTGGTGGTGACTGCTCACCAACTTGAATTTCCATAAATCCCCCAATCATTAAAATCACTAGAAATCTGTAAATATTAAATTTCTAAATATATGATTTTAATTATTTTAAAAAAAATTAGTAAATACTATTTATCTATAATATAAATATATAATTCATTAAAATTTTTGGAATTAATTATTAGATTATTCATTTTTTAATTAAATTGAATATGCAGTACATTCGATAATCAATATTTTATATTTCGCGCATTTAAGATTAAACATGTCAGCATAATTTCAATCATCCCCCAAATACCACCTAGATCAAACTATTATTTTTTATATATTTTTAACATTAATAATATTGTTTATTGAGATAATTAAAATCTATTATTCATTTGCAATTGATCACAAAATATCATTTTAAATATTGAGATAAATCACATATAAGTTTTTTAAATATACTACATCAATTATTTCAAATCACTTTAAACACAATATACTCTGTTATATAATATTTAATATTAATTATTAAGTTAAAATAACCACGATGTCGTTTTAAATTTCTCTTTTATGTCTACTCTCTCGAATAAAGCTATTTCCGTCCAAAAGTCGGTTTGGTTTGCTTTAGCATTTCTTATCATTGGCTGTCTAGGTGCTTATCATTTTGTTGGTCTCAACCAAGCATTGCTCTTTTTAGTTGGCGGTGCTTTAGGGATGACTTTGTATCATGCATCGTTTGGTTTTACCTCAAGTTGGCGTGTTTTTATCAAAGAACGTCGTGGTCGTGGCTTACGTGCACAAATGATCATGTTGGCTTTGGCAGTTGTGTTATTTTTCCCTGCCTTAGGCGCAGGTCAACTGTTTGGTCATCCAGTGCAGGGCTTCGTATCACCAGTTTCAATGTCAGTCGCTATCGGGGCGTTGATTTTTGGGATTGGCATGCAACTCGGCGGTGGCTGCGCTTCTGGCACACTTTATACTGTCGGTGGTGGTAGCGCTCGTATGGTCATCACTTTAGTCTTTTTCTGTTTTGGTTCTTTATTGGCGACCAAACATCTAGACTGGTGGTTCAACCTACCTCATCTCGCACCGATTTCTGTAATTGAACAATTCGGTGTTTTGCCTGCGATTTTGGTGAACTTTCTACTTTTCGCTGTGATCGCTGCCATTACAGTTGTGCTCGAGAAAAAACGTCATGGTTCACTTGAAAGTGAAACAAAAACTTCTCAGCATGGACTCAAACGTTTTCTACAAGGACCTTGGCCATTGGTTTGGGGCGGGATTATTTTAACCCTCTTAAACTTTGCCACTCTTGCTTTAGCTGGTCGTCCATGGGGTGTCACTTCTGCACTTGCCGTTTGGGCTGCGAAGTTTGTCGATATGATCGGCTTCAATGTGTCAACTTGGGATTATTGGCAACAACCTGCAAATGCCGCTGCCCTCTCACAACCTTTGTGGTTTGATATCACCTCAATGATGAACTTCGGTATCATGCTCGGTGCATTGCTTGCGGCAAGTTTGGCTGGGAAATTTGCTCCAAATTTCAATATCCCTAGACGCTCAATTTTGGCAGCTGTATTTGGTGGATTACTACTTGGTTATGGTGCGCGTTTAGCGTATGGCTGTAACATTGGTGCATATTTCAGTGGTATTGCTTCAGGTAGTTTGCATGGCTGGTTATGGTTAGTTTTTGCTTTTATCGGTAATGCATTTGGTGTTAAATTGCGTCCATTCTTCTTCCCAAATGAAAAACCACAACCGACTAAAATCACTGGCTGTTAAATCATAAATTGAATTTATGTTTGCATAAAACTTCCTCTTGATAGAGGAAGTTTTTTTAGGTTAATATGTTATGTTTTTGAATAATATTTAATCATTCTTTCACGTTTAAATAGTCTTTTCATTCATATAACGCCAATACCTTTTTGGTACATATTGCACATGAAGTTTCATATTTTGCCTTGCTGCAATATTGATACTCTTAAAATAATCCTTCCATAACTGATCATACAAAACTTCTTCATCATCTAACTCAATAGCGAAATTTTGGCTATGTCCTGTTTTTATATTTTGATCCATTTCTGATACATTCATATTGACTTGATGAACTTGTTTTAGATCATAAAAAATCCCGTACTGACGTTTTTCATCATAAATGAGCCATTTTTGATCTTGATATCGTTGCCTAAAATGTCGTTCGATCAAAGGCAAAACATTAAAATCAGGACGCACTAAACTTAAATAAAGTTGATCCTTACATTTTTTAAAGCGAACAAAAGCTTCCATTCGATGCTTTTCTCGACCTACTTGTTTCGCCCACTGTGATACAGCCAAAACATCACGATGCCCATAGTCCTGATCAATTCGATGCTTAGTAGAAAATGCGTAAATGCTATAAGCAAACAGATGTTGAAAAGCATCTACATTTTCAGATAAAAATGCATAATAAAAAGCAGCCAATCCCTGTTTGGATAGCTTTGATTTTAGGCCTTTCCAAACACGATCCGCTTGCGCCTCATTGGATGAAATAAAGATATTTTCATCAAATAAATTTGATTGATCATTTTGATTTTCGCTGACCATGACATCAAATTCTTTAAACTGAAACGCCCGAAACACACAGCATAAAAGCCCTGTCATCGTTCCATCAAAAATATATTTTGCCATTTTTAACGATATACTCGATTAACGATGATCATTTTAAAAACCCAAACTCAGTTGTGGCGAAAGCTGCGCAGTATATTTAGACTGCCCTGCTTGCAAAATTTGCTGGCGAATCTGAAAAGATTGCTGTTCTTTTTTAAATTGAGGCGTATCAGCACAGCGAATAAAATATTGTGCGCGGTTATAAGCAACGCCCATTTTCTTAAGCTGATCGATGTGAATTTTGGAAAATCGGCGTGCTTGCACGATTTTCTTTGCAGATTTTAATCCTATACCTGGGACACGTAGGATCATCTGATAATCTGCTTGATTAATATCAATCGGAAACATTTCAGGATGTCTTAATGCCCAGCTCAATTTTGGATCAACATCCAAATCCAAATTTGGATATCGCTGATCGACAATCTCCTCTGCGGCAAAGCCATAAAAACGCATTAACCAATCAGATTGATACAATCTATTTTCACGTAATAATGGCGGTGCTGAACCGATCATTGGCAGAGATTTTTCGTCTGAATTTATTGGAATATAACCAGAATAATAAACCCGTTTCAGCTTAAATTCTTTATAGTGGCGATCCGCCATCATAATGATATCTTGATCCGTTTCCTGATGTGCCCCAACCACCATTTGTGTAGTTTGTCCTGCTGGTACAAATTTGGGCACTGATTTAATTATTTTCCGTTCATCTTTAAATTGAATTAAACGATCTCGAACAATACCCAAATCTTTTTGTACTTCTTGATGAGTTTTTTCTGGAGCAAATTTTTTTAATCCATCCTCAGTCGGCATCTCCAAATTGATGCTCATTCGATCAACATATAAACCTGCTTCATGAATGATTTCTGCCGATGCGCCCGGTATGGTTTTTAGATGAATATAGCCGTTAAAATTTTCTTCAAGCCGTAATTTTTTAACAACTTGCAGCATTCTCTCCATTGTATAATCAGCAGATTTGAATATACCTGAGCTTAAAAACAATCCTTCAATATAGTTTCTACGGTAAAAATTAATCGTTAAATCAACAACTTCTTGCACAGTAAATGCCGCGCGTTTGACATCATTTGAGCGACGCGAAACACAATAAGCACAATCAAAAATACATACATTTGAAAATAATATTTTCAATAAAGAAACACAGCGCCCATCTTCAGTATAGCTATGACAAATGCCTGAGCCTGTATCTCCCAGTCCTTTATCTTTGTTTTTTCGATCGCTACCACTTGATGAACATGAAACGTCATATTTGGCAGCATCAGCTAAAATCTGTAATTTTTCACGGATACGATCAGACATGATTTTTAAATTTAACTAAAAAGATTAGTCATTATAAAAAAATCAATCCCAATTGTGATGCTGTTGATCTTTTATGCGACACGCTTTGACGCTTTACAAAAGATGTATTTTAAAGATATTTTTTAAATAAATAATGAAGATTATTTGCTTATTGCGCCATGGTTAGGCAAAGTAAAAATATATCAAGGGAGCGTTAACATGACTTTATTAGAAAGATTAGACATTAAACATCCAATTTTACTGGCACCGATGGCTGGTGTTTCCACCCCTCAGCTTGCCGCTGAAGTCTCGAATCAAGGCGGTTTGGGCTCACTTGGTTTAGGTGCAAATAGCGTCGAATCTGCTCGCCAACAAATTTTACAGACCAAAGAACTTACGGATAAACCCTTTCAAATCAACTTCTTTTGCCATCAAAGTGTTGAGCTTGATGAAAGCACAAATGCGCGTTGGATTAAGCATCTGGCACCACATTTTGAAAAGTTTTCTGCCACTCCCCCATCAGAATTGAAATGTATTTATCCAAGTTTTTTAGATAATGATAATTTTCTAAACTTATGCTTGGAAATGAAACCGAAAGCTGTGAGTTTCCATTTTGGTATTCCGCACCAATACCAAATTCAAAAATTGAAAGATGCTGGAATCCTAACGCTCGTATCCGCTACAAATTTGGCAGAAGCTCAAGCAATCGAAGAAGCAGGCATTGATATCATTATCGCTCAAGGTGTTGAGGCCGGTGGCCATCGTGGCATTTTCAATGCAAATATTGATGCATCTATCAAAACCTCAGATTTGGTTCAATTGATCAAACAGCACTGTTCACTTCCGATCATTGCAGCAGGTGGGATCATGAACGGCGCACAAGCACGAAGCATTATGCAATTGGGGGCGGATGCTGTGCAACTTGGAACTGCTTTTGTTCAATGCAAAAGCTCAAATGCCAATACTGCTTATCGTCATGCATTGTTTAATCAACCATTAACACAAATTACTTCAACCATTTCTGGTCGTCCAGCACGTGGCCTAATTAATCATTGGCATAAAGACATTGATCTACCAGATCGTATAACTCACGCTGCCTATCCTTATGCTTATGATTTGGCAAAACAACTCAACACTGCTGCATCTGCACATGCTGATTTTGCTTATGGCGCATTTTGGGCGGGAAGTAATGTTGCACAAATCCGAGAGTTGGAAGCGCAAGATCTCGTTAATCAATTGGTTTTAGAAATGAATCAGTTTTAAGTTGCTTTGATCCTAAAAAACCTTGAAATTACTTTACGATTTCAAGGTTTTCTTTATTTATATAAATTTTTAAAAACATGAATTTATTCAAAATATTTAATCATAAAATTTTAAATCAAATCAGCCTTTTATAAGCTCTGCTCAATCCTATAGACCCGTGTTTTGAGTCGACTCGAAATCAAATAGAGAAATAATGCGATGACGAGACTTAATGTGAAAATCGTCCACAAAACAAATTGCATCATCTTTTCTATAAGTTCGGCATTTTTCACTTGATCTTTCACACTCTGTGCAACTGGAGTGATGGCTTTTCCATAAACTTGTTGTTGCATCGTCCAGAGTTGTTCTGGGCGAAAACCATATTGATCAAACTTGGGATTTTGTCGTTCTGCATCAACCAACATTTGCAAATATGGTTTTGCAGTTGCTAGATCGGCAGGTTTATGCAAAAGCGCTGTTTGAGCGAGTAGATAAGCTTTAACATACTGATCTTCATTTGAATTTTGTAGATACTGTGCGATTTTACTTTGCTGAATATTTTGATCATATTGAGTCAATTCCGCATAGGCTTTTTCTTTTTTATCTTTCATATCGTATTGAACAAAACTCATGCCTGTCCAAACCAAGATAAAACACAGGAGCCAAGCCACAAATCTTAATACCAAAGATTTAAAACGCACTTTAAAAAAATGAAAATGTTTTAAGATCGACACTAAGATAAAGGCAGCAAAAAAACTGCCAAAGAACTTTAAAATCAGCCAACCAATCCATTTAAATAGACTGAAAATATAATCTGAATCACTTGAAAAATAAGATAAATCAAGATTCATCATTGCTGGAAAATAAAGCTGTTTGGTTTCACTTGCCAGTCCAAATAAACCAAAAGCAATATCATGCTGAAAATACAATGTAAAAATAGACAAAATACACAGGCTTAATGATGTAGTCGCGAACCACATCAGATGTTTTTGCCTTTTTTTAAGACTTACAAGGCGTTGTTCTACGCTTTGTAACTGAGCATTTTGCGATTCAGGAATGGACAAATACTACACCTCGCTGATCAAACTATTTTTTCTGCTCTATTTTTGCAGGACTTGCACCAATCACAAGTTGCTGCAAATTGTCTTGTAAATTGCGCAAACGTACTGTTGCTTCTTGACGCTTTTGCATGCCCTCTTTTTGGATTTGAATGACATCATTCACGGTATTAATCAAACTATTTTGAACGTGTTCGAGTGTTTCAATATCGATCACAGAACGCTGATTGGCTTTGGCTGTATCGACAGAATTTTGATGCAACAAATCAGCATTACGTTTCAATAGCTCGTTGGTTGCATCATCAATAGTATTTGCCAACTGCACACTATTTTTTTGCTCTGCCAAAGAGATCGCCAAACTAATCTGATTTTTCCAAGCAGGTAAAGTAATATTTTTAATTGCATAGAATTTATCAACTAACATTAAGTTATTTGATTGGATAATGCGGATCATTGGCAAAGTTTGCATTGCCGATTGCTGCAAAATATGCAAATCACTGACACGTTTTTCTAAGTTATTTGCCAAATGATTAAGGTCGTAAATCTGCTGTGTAGTTTGCTGATCTTGCTCAGGTTTGGCTGTTAATTCATGGATAAAGTCTTGAATTTCAGTTTGTTTAATTTTACCTGCCGCGATATAGATACCCAATTGCTTATATTCATCTTGCACAGCACCGAACATCTTATCCAAAGTGCCAACACGTGATTTTAAACCTGATTGCGATGTCTCGATTTCTTTGACCAATGCATCAATCTGTTCTTTAGTGGTGTTGAAATGCTGATCAAAATTTTGTTTTGCACCTTTAAATTTGCTCAATAAACTCCCTAAAAAACCACCAGATTTTGCTGGGCTTAAAATACTAGAGGTATTGAGTTGCTGAGCAACTTGCACCACTTGATTCAGTTTTTGACCCGTTTCGTCCAAGTCTTTATTTTTAACCAAATCAAGTAATTCATCAGTATATGTTGAGGTTTTAGTTGCGATACTTTTCCCATATTCAGCCACTGAAGTATGATTGAGATCATTTAACTCTTGATGCGCATTCATCACCTCATCAAAATCAGCATTTTCTAAGCCAATATCTTTCAGGTTTAAATGTCCAAATTTCTCCTCGCGCACTTCTTTTGAAGTTTGTGGAATCAATGCATTTTGTTGGGTTAAATCACTCATCATTTCACCTTATTTTTTTCTAATGAATCTTTTAATGCTTGAATCAAACGCTCTCTACTGATGTTTAATTCACTTAAATATTCATTTGAATCTGAATTATTTTTAAGTTTTAAATTGTATCGCCAAGCAGGGATTAAAACTTGCTCTGCTTCTTTATAACGATCAAGCAAATCATAGGACAATTGTTGTGATAATTGCATCTGTGTAATGGCAATATCATTACTGGTTTGCACAGTTTGTAAAGTGTTTATTTTCTTGGATAATCTTTCTTGAAAATTATTCAAGGGATGCTGATTGTTACTAAATTTTGGATATTCTTGCAGAAAATCTTGTGCTGCAACAATATATTTTGCCATTTGTTCTCGGTATCCAAGCAATTGTTGATAGCGAGATTGGGATTTTTGAATCTCTATATGCAATTTTTGACTCAAATGATTGGCTTGATCTATCAAAGTATCTAAAGCTTTAAAATATTTTACCTGCCCTGCATCAAACTCGATATCTAAACCCAACCATTTTTGTAATGCATTGAATTTTTTATTTTTTAGATATTTTTTCGAGTTGCTGAGTTGCCCAATAATTTCACTAATGACCTGACTCAACTTTTGCGTAAGCGCAGGATCAACGCCTTTAAGCATCACGGACTGTGCCTGAATCAATTGATCTGCATAATAGTTCATACGTGACTGATCATTGAGTAACGGAATCAGATCATTGCGCTGAATCGATAATATATCTTCACGCGCGATATCAAAACGATCTAATGGTGTTAATTCAATGAATTGCATAGTCAGAGCTTAATCAGTTGTAAATCAAAATAATAGTAATCATTAATTGAGGGTTTATATAGCAAATTGCAAATTTTTAAATATTATTTTTTGTTGCAAGCATTGCTCATATTTGAATGGATTAAAAAAGCCAGATCTTAATCCAGCTTTTTTAATGACTACTCTCAAATTTTGAAACTGTTTAACTATTTAGCTTTAGTCTTATAACGTCGGTAAGCAACTAAACCAGCTAGACCAAATAAGCTCCAAATCCCAAAACTACCGCCGCCCGAGGTAGCACTTGCACTCGATGCAGTATTTTTTAGATAAACAGTACCCGCTGCTGCAGACGGTGTACCATCTGCATCATATACATAGTATTTAAAGCTATAGTTAAATGGATCCAAGGTATTTTTCACAGTAATTTGGATTTTTCCACCTAAACACGTTTTTTTATTGTCTTTTCCTGGACATATACCAGAGCGCTCAGCTGTCACAGCAACTGAATCAGGGACAGAATCGACATTGATCGCTAAATCACGTCCTTGAGCATCAGTATAGTAAGGTTTTTTATTTGGTTTATCTATCAGGAAAGCCACGTTACCATCGCCATCATCATTGGTATTTTCCAATAAATTTACTGATATGCTTTGTAATGTGCCATGTTCAATCGTATAAGTTGCATCTTTGGCATATGGCGCAATGTTGGAAAAGTTTGCAATGACATAACCTGTTGATTTGGTCGCAGTGGCCGTACCTTGATCATTGAGCAAAGTCAAAGAATATCCACAGAATAATGAATCACCTGTTGCAGTAATATTGTCATCTGTTCGATACATTAAGATTTGTTCTAGATTTTTATCCCATTCACATTTAATTTTATCTTTGTCAGAATTTGTTCCATCAGGTATGAAAACATTTTTATCACTTAAGCGTCCTTTACCTAGAGGCCATGTATCTACTTGATAGTTTTTACTTGATAGATATTTAATCTCACGACCATTATTTGAAAGGACTTTTTCGGCAGGCATACTTGCTGCAAATGGATCAGCAAAGATTGTACGATATTTTTGGTCTGATTTTACATACTTGATCCAATTTGTGTATTTCTCAGCCTGTTGTTTGTAATACGGTAAAAAATCAGGGCGAGTCGCTGGATTGTTAATGAGATCCGTAAATTTAGTCTGATATTCGGAGAAGCCTTTAAGCAAGTCCACTACATCATCATTTGTTTTGGCGATATTAGCTGCTGTCAAACGGATCAGCTCAGTAGAACCAATATCACATGTATTTGGATCGGTTGCACCTTCTGCCACTCCTGTAATCGTACGTAAAATGCCACGTTGATCAGCATTCGTACCACATTGTGTTGATCCTACATCAACTAGATCTGTGTCGTTTTTATTGTCCACAGGAAAATACATTTGCATAAATGCAGTATATGCAGAAGCAGGTTGTAATGTACTTAAGACACTCGACATCGGAACAACACCACTATCAGGACTTAAATTTACAACTTTATCTTTAGAATTTTTAATATCTTCATCAGACAGTTCACATTGATCAACACCCTCTGCTAAAACAAAGGCATTCCAAAACAATGATAATTGACTTGATTTATTATCCTTCAAACCTGTATCGGCATAACGACACGATTTACCAGACTTGTTATAGGCAATCACATTGTTATTTAAAGCTTTTCGACCAATATTGTTATAAAGCAACGTTGCCCAAGCTGTATTTTCTACAATGGTATTATTTAACAGTGTCAAAGTCGCATTTACACTTAAAGCAATCTTGCCACGTGGACTATTTGAGCTAAACTGTAAAATGGTACCGTTTGTTGTGTTTACAGTATTTTGTGCAATCGTTGCATTTGAGATTACAGTCGTTAGTTTACCACACAGTGCCAAAGTCGAGTTGCTATTACTATCACCATTGCCAATGATACTGACACTATCCATGGAGAGATTACGCAAACCTATATCCAAATTATCCTGACAAGACATCGCGACGACGCTACCATCGACCGCATTGTTGGATAAGAAATTCCCTTTGGAAACTGTTAAATTACTATTCGGATTACTTAAATATATAGCACCTCCGGCCTTTGCTTTAGAGTTTTGAATGGTGACATTACTGAGTGATACTGCCCCCCCCATATATAGCGCCCCACCTCGGTCAGCACTGAAACCATCACTCAATACCATATTAGATAAAGTTAACAAAGGCTGGTTATTGATGGTTGTATTGAAAAGCCGGGTCTGACCTTTACCCGTAATGGTCGTTTGAGGAGCGATACTTGCTGGATATGTATTGGTGATCACATTGACGTTGTTGTAATCTAGTGGTTCTGCACCTAAAATCGTCATTGATGAGGTCGGTTGCAACTCTTTGCTTAATACATATTCACCTTTTTCGAGTTGAATAACATTTACACCCGTTGTTGGTTTACATCCACCATAAGACATATGCGTCGATGCAGCTCTCACAGCTTCACGCAGTGAACAGTTATTGGTATTTTCACCATCTTCATCAACAAAAGTATTCACATAAATTTTTGTATCTGGTGTATCTGCCATCACCATCATGGCAGATACAATGGTCAATCCAACCAAGCCTTTTTTATAATTTTTCATTGCTCTTCCCTAAACTTTCTAGCACTTTACTTTATATCTGCGTAGTACGATTAATCCAAAAAGTATACTTAAAGCGCCAATTCCTACACTACCACCTGAAGTTTTCACACTCTTATTTTCAAAAGTATTTGGCGGTGCCTGTACTATATTGACTGGTATAGTGATATACGGTGACTTAGAGTCATTAAATCGCATTGTTGTGGTAATCACTTGTAAATCAAATTCATCTGAACCATGCCAGTTGCCATTCGGCACATATTTAACCGTACCATCTTGGCTAATCGTCATCGTACCCTTTGAAGGTGTTGCATTACGCTGGATGATTTTGGCACAACCTGGTTCCCACGGTTTTCCAGTTGGATTATCACCCAATAAGCTTTGACATTGTTCAGGCATCAACAAATCACCATCGCTTAATATATCTGGTAACTTCATCGTTGCGGTTTCGCCATAGAGCAAATCCTCACCCATCGTAGGGATATTATCCGTACTCACTGTCAATTCTATTGCACCACGATCACACAACTGTTGATCATCTGGACGTTTTTTACCACGTTGATCCGATGCTACACATCTCATTAAATCTAATGCTTCTGGCGGAGGTCCTTTATTGACAATCGGTGAATCTGCAATACTTTTATAAGAAAGACTTAAACGTGGGCGGAAATACCCCCAAGTTGTAGAACTATAATTTGCAAATGGACAAAGCATACCTTCCGAAGTCACATCACATTCACCTTCAATCGATGAACCTGCAAATAGCTTGGCTGAACCTATAGCTTGGCCATTGGTTCCTGCACATCCTACTGAATATAAATTATTGGAAATTTGATCAGCTTTAAAATCCGCTGATTGCACTTCACAATCGGCGCTACCATTTTGAACTAAAATACTATTTACAACATAACTATAGTTAAATGGGGCATTGATCATTAAACCTGCGCTATTGCCAATCATAGTGATGTTATTGACCAGCATCGAATCGAAAACTTTGGCAACGTGACCCGTATTTTTAAAGATCGTCGTATTCCAAATCCCACGAGAATAAGCAGATGTAGTCGCAGATGATGTAGTCAATGCTTTGCTTGTTGCTTCGTCAAAAGCGACTTCGATATCAAACACTGCTGAATTATTATCAGTAACAGTATTATCTCGAATAACAGATGAATTGACGACATACTGCGCAATTTGCGTATAAATTACCGCACCCTGCTGTGCTGTATTGTTTTGGGCAAGGACATTTTGCAAAGAAACAAGGCTAAGCGGTTTTTTTTCATCATATAAACCTTCGTTATAGATTGCACCACCTTGAACAGCATAGCCTTTTTCTAGCTTGCCATATTTGATAATTAACTGATCTCTATTTAAAAATAGACCACCTTTATCGGCACAGTTTGCTTGACCACAACCTTGGAAGCTCACTTCTGAAAATTGTACGCTGATCGCAGCATCTGTTGTTGAGCCATCAGAAGGTGTACTAGTATCGGACTCAGTTGCATCTTTTGAAACAACGGGTACTGTTGGGTCTATCCCTTTACGATCAATGGTAAATAAACGATCTTTACCGACCATTTGGATCACCGCATTATTTTGACCTGGTATAACCTCAGTAGATGGCGTGGTATTTGCATCATAGATTGTATTAATAGTAACCGCTTTTGTGATCAATATTTGTTTATTGAGCTTATAAGTCTGATTACCTGTTAACTGAATGACATTGGTCGCATCTTTACCACCACAACCTTTATAACCTGCTTCAGGCATACCTTGGTTGACGTATTCGATTGCATGTCGAAGAGAACATTGAGATGTTTCGCTGTCATTATCTTCTGTTGTTTTTACAACAATAGCACCACTATATGCATGACCCGCAATACATAATAATCCTAAAACTATGCCCTGTTTGAGCATCTTAGTCTCCTTGATTTTTTTTAATTATTTCTTACGGTTCAGCCAAAAGCATCACCTAACATTCCATTTTTGCGTACTTTGTCACAGCTTAGCGATTAAAACAAGATAATTTATTGATGATACTCATCAATTAATGCATAAATTTGTTTCAAAGTTGCATTTGATAATTTTGTTTTTTCGCCTTTAAGTAATTTTTCAAGCTGTTCCACAGTTTGTAAGAGTGTACTTGTTTGGTGCGGACCATGTAATAGCAAATATTCCGTTATTTGACTGTCAAAATGGACACCCCGACGAGAAAGCACCGAAGTTAGTAGTGCATGTCGATCCGCATAAGAATGGCCACTAGGTACACGTACACTAACGGCTTGAGTGAGGCGGGATTGTAAATCTGGAAGTTCGAGTTTTAATTCTATAGGTGCAAAGCGTGATGAAAATACTAACTGCCCACCACCTTCATTGTTGCTATTAATCAGATGAAAGACAGCTTTTTGCCAGTGCGGCACTCCGCTAATCGCTTCAATATCATCTAAAGCCACCAAATCATAATTTTCCAATGAAGTAATGGCTTCAATTGGTGCATCTAAAAGTTCTAGTAAAGAAACTTTAATCGCTGATTTGCCAATTTCTAAATAAGAGTCGCAGATCGCAGAGAGTAAATGGCTTTTTCCTGTACCAGCGCCACCATAGATATAAAATCTATTCATCAGCCCAGCATGCAGTTGTCGAACAGCATCAATGACAGGCCCCCATCCCGGACCAGAAAAATCACTAATTCTGGCATCGAGTTGTGGTTCTATATCTAGCTGCAATTGACGCATAAATATATTAAATCCCTAAATTATTCTTGATCAGCTTTATCTGATTTCACAGTATCTTGCGTGTTTTTCAATTCAATATCAAGATCAAGCTGATCACTTTCAATGGAAATTTTGCTTGAAGAACCCACATTGTCTATTGAAACTGCAGCTGGACGATATAACTGGCTAGTTTGGTAACATTCTCGTACATGTTTTAGTAGAACAACAATCACTGCTGCTACAGGTAAAGCGATGAGCATGCCTAAGAAACCACCAAGTTGTGCACCTGCTAAAACTGCAAACACAACCGCTACTGGTGACAAACCGATTTTATCTCCAAGCAAGAATGGCTGTAGCACATAGCCTTCAATTGCCTGACCAATCATAAAGACCACACCGACCAACAATAAATGCGTCCAATCCAGTCCGAACTGAAATAATGAAGCGATAATTGCAGCAATAATCCCAACCGCAAATCCTAAATATGGAATGATACTCGCAAGCCCTGCGACCATCCCAATAATCAAACCAACTTCAATACCAATCAATTGCAAGCCAACAGCATAGACAATACCGAGTAAGACCATGACCAAGAATTGACCTTTTACAAATGCGCCTAGTACACTATGACATTCATGAACAATCGTCATCGTACTTTTTTCATATTGACGTGGAATCAGATCTTTCATACTCAACAGCATACGATTCCAATCGAGTAAAAAATAAAAGGCAATAATCGGTAACAGCACCAAAGTACCGCCAACCTGTATAAAGCTCCATCCAGATTGCAGAACTTTGAGCAGCATGGTTTGGATACTATCTACACTATAATTGGTCTGAACATAGTCCATTACAACTTTAGACAATTGATCTGTATCAATCTGCATGCGCTCTACATTGAAAGTCGAGGACACCCAAGGTAAAAATTTGTAATTAATCCAGTGAATCCCAGCAGGAATACTATCTCTGGCATAAACCAATTGTTTCCACACCAATGGTACAACGAACCAAATAGCCCAGATGAATACCAATAAAATTCCAAGGAATACGATTGCAATGGCTAACCAACGCGGTAAAAATTTTGCAAGCTTTTCAACCAATGGACTAAACAAATAAGCCATGAAAAAAGCGCCGACAAATGGTAGGACGACTGGCTTAAGTAAATACAAAACCCACAAGACCAAAGCCAGTCCTGCAAGTAAAAAAATTCGTTTCAATGTACGATCATGCATGCAATCTAGCCTTTTTTCAGTTTATTCGTTATAGAAAGCAAAAATATTTGAATAAAGATAGCATTTTAGCCGAGAAATAGCACAAGACTTTCATCATTTCAGGTTATAATCTGCCGCCAATGCGGAGACTTCATTATGAGCAACTCAACTTCTACCCCAAACACTGGTTTAAGCTATAAAGATGCTGGTGTCGATATTGAAGCGGGCGACGCACTGGTCGATCGAATCAAATCTGTCGCTAAACGTACTACACGCCCAGAGGTTATGGGTGGTCTAGGTGGCTTTGGCGCACTTTGTAAAATTCCTAAAGGTTATGAAGAGCCTGTATTGGTTTCTGGCACAGACGGTGTTGGAACTAAATTACGTCTTGCACTCAACTTAAACCGTCATGACACTATTGGTCAAGACTTAGTTGCAATGTGTGTAAACGATCTTCTTGTATGTGGCGCAGAACCATTATTCTTCCTTGATTATTATGCGACTGGTCACTTAAATGTTGATGTTGCTGCAAATGTAGTTACAGGCATTGGTAAAGGCTGTGAACTTGCTGGCTGTGCGCTTGTAGGTGGTGAAACTGCCGAAATGCCAGGTATGTACGAAGGTGAAGACTACGATCTAGCTGGTTTCTCAGTTGGTGTAGTTGAACAAAGTAAAATCATTGATGGTACTAAAGTCAAAGCAGGCGATGTTTTAATTGGCTTAGCTTCATCTGGTGCACATTCAAATGGTTATTCACTTCTTCGTAAAATCTTAGATGTGAAAAATGTTGACCTTACTCAAATCGTTGATGGTCGCCCTCTTGCTGATACAGCAATGGAACCTACACGTATTTATGTAAAACCTGTATTAGAACTATGCAAACAAGTTGATGTTCATGCAATGGCTCACATTACAGGTGGCGGTTTACCGGGTAACTTGCCACGTGTACTTCCAAATGGTGCACAAGCTGTAATCAACGAAGCTTCATGGGAATGGCCTGAACTATTCAAACTTTTACAACGTGAAGGCGGTGTAGAACAATTTGAAATGTACCGTACATTTAACTGTGGCGTGGGCATGGTGATTGCTGTTGATGCAAACGATGCGGATAAAACTGTTCAAGTTTTAAATGCTCAAGGCGAAAAAGCGTGGAAAATTGGTCACATTCAAGAAAATGCTGAATCAGTTGAAGGCGCAGACGAAAAAATTCGTGTGATTTTTGCATGATCAAAATTGCTGTACTCGTTTCAGGCAGTGGAAGTAATCTACAAGCCTTGATTGATGCAAATCTTTCAGGGCAAATTGTTGGGGTTATTTCCAATAAGCCTGAAGCCTATGCACTTGAACGTGCAAAAAAAGCTGGTATTGCCACTGCGACAATTGAACATAAACAATTTCCAAACCGTGAAGCATTTGATGATGTAATGCATCAACAATTGCTTGCTTGGGATGTTGATTTGGTTGTGCTCGCAGGCTTTATGCGTATTTTAAGTGCCAAATTTGTCAATGCTTGGGAAGGGAAAATGGTCAATATCCACCCTTCTCTTTTGCCTCATTACAAAGGTATGCATACTCATCAGCGTGTACTCAATACTGGTGATCGTCTACATGGTTGTACGGTACACTATGTCACCGCTGAGCTTGATGCAGGTCAAGCACTCACTCAAGGTGTACTCAGTGTAAATCAACATGATGACGCTTCAAGTTTGGCTGATCGTGTTCATGTCCTTGAGCACTTGATTTATCCTCAAGCGGTTGAATGGATTTGTAATGGTACGCTTGTGCATACAGATCAAGGTGTTTTATTTAAAGGACAGTCTTTAAATGCACCTGTGCAGTTTTGTAAAATTTAAAGATAACCAGTCAATTTAGGTTGGCTGGTCGTTTCTATAAAACAATCTTATAACCTTAAGTTTTTAAAACTAAAATTAAATTTGGATAATAGATACAAAGTATTTATTTAATTACCCTTGAATACAATTTACCTTGTTTATATAACCAAGCTTTATTAGTTTTAGGATCAAAATAACTACCTTGCCCCCAACTTCCTTCCATTTCTTCTTTCCAACTTTGACCATTATCATGACTTATAAATGCGATATCATCATATGAAGCTATACCCGTTGACTTCATTCCGATAATATAAAGCAGATTGTCTTGACCTACATAAAATGCACCCAATAAATAATTCTTACCAAATTTGTGTAATATTTTGATTTGATTATTTTCTAAAAAAATAAAATTAGAAACTTTAGCTTCCATTCCCGTATAGTATGCATCAAAGGGATAGACTTCAGTTAATAAATAAAATTTACCATCACCAGCAAGTTTTATATCTGTGACAAACTGATTATCAATAGTTGCGACAGGCTTCAAATTATTCAAATCGACTAATTTATCATCCCAAGGCACAGCGTATATTATGCTTTTACCCTTTCGTGCTTCAACTGGATCATGTACAAAACAAGACAAATATAGGGTTTTCGTTTTTTTATCAAAATAAAAGGCATCCCACTCAAGAGAAATATTTGGCATATTATTTCGGTCTCAAATAATTGGAAGTCTAAATTCTCTTGGAATCGTTATGGCTTGCCAAGTTTTTGCACCATCACTGGTACGTCTAAGCACTCTTTTACCACCCACAGCATAACCATACACACCTGTATCATCAAATAATAATTGTCGTACTGAAAAATATAATGGCCAATCCATTTCAGTAAAAACATTTCCACAGTCTACAGATTTATATAAATGATAAAAATAGATTTTTCTATCATAGTTTGGATCTTCATCTGAAATAACTTCAGCCAATTTATAATCTAAAAACTCAGTTGATATATATATAGTTTTTTTATCTTCAGATATTGCAATCGAACTATTTTGTGCCTGTTTACTAAATATTAATTTTGTTTCTGAATTATCAAACCCACGATATAATTCAGTATAACTTCGGTTCAATCTATCTCCACTATTTTTCATCCAATCTTCAGTAACAATTTGGTCTATAGTATTTCCATATTTATCATAAACTGATTTATACTTAATCTTCTCTCTTTTATCTACTTGAAAATAGACTCTGTCACTGTATACATATAATATCCCCCCATCTAAACCTTCAGAGTTAACTTTAAAATCACGTTCAAAATTCCACACCTTTTCACACCCCACTAAGGAAAAAGCTAAAAAAAATAAAATAATTATAATTTGATTTTTTTTTAAAATAAAAATCATTTAAATGGATTCCACTTTTTTAATACATTTACTAGATCGTCAACATATGTTGTAGCTTGTTCTGATATCTTTAAAATTTTTTTAGCAACAGTTTCATATAGCTCATCCAACTTTTTTTGAGCAAGTTCTGGATCTTTAATTGTTTTGATTATCATATCTCTTGCTACTTCTATTGCTTTAATTATACGTCCAATCCAATCACCAAAAACGATTACAGCAGCATCAATCGCCTGTTGACGTGTTTCTGAGTCAGCCCACTCTATTGGTCTCGGCCCTAGACATATTTTAAATAAATCTATCCACCCTGAAAAAATTGAAGTATTAATTATATCTGCCAAATTAGCATCAACATAAGCTGGGACATGTGTAGTAAAAGCCATATTTTTAAATTGATCTGCTAATAATTCAATATTTTTTAGTCCTACATTTATAGGTGGTTTGATAAATTTATCTGGATATTTTTTTGACGTGATTACAATTATTCCATTACCATGCATATTTTGTGCTAACGCATCGTCTAAATAGATTTGAAGGTTCTTTCTTGCTGTAATTAACCAGTTTCTAGCCTCTTGCGTTTTAAAACTTGGGTATAAATAAGTTACATATCTTGAGCAATAATAATAACCATAGTTAATATAATATGGTGGTGGTTCGTGTCCACAGCTACGGTGTCGACCTTTAAAATCGTGCCACCTGCTCCAGTTCTTTTCTTTTATATTAATTAAACCTTCTTTTCCATCATAAAGCCTATCAAATAGACTTTTTGAGCTTGTTGGACTGTTAAAAATCTCTCTTGCTAGATCAAATATTGTGATGAACTTAAACTTATAGATTTCCGTAGGACCTAATGGATCTAGTACATACGGTCTATAGTAATAATTGCAACTTCCATATATAGAATTGTCTGCTATTGGCACTTCTTTAACACACTGGGGCTTTAAATAAACTCTGGTTTGAGCATTTTTCCCAGCAATCGCAAAACTTTTATTGATTGTACTTTGAGTAGTTCCCATAACTTCCCCTTTTATTCATCTGAATAATCAATTGAATCTATCTTTAACTGTTTTGCTGACAATGCCGTTTCAGTAAAACAGTTTTCATCTGTTTCTCCTTCTAATACGCTACCATCACTTAAAATCATTTTGTATTTTCGACTTGGAACTGCCTGCTGGGTTTCTTGATTGAATAACTGAACTTTTAAGTCATAAAGCTGGTGACCAAATTCAGTTTTATTCACTTTCTCTCCACTCTTAAATAAATGCTGGCCTGCCTTTGACTCATATAAACCACCTGTTTTAGAAAAGATTCCCGCATCCTTTATACAAATTTGTGAACTCCCTCCAGTTAATATCAGCTCCGTTGGACTAGTCACATAAACTTTTCCTTCTTTAGAGCTCATATGTATATCTTTACGAGCAATAATATCGAGAACATTAGAACTTGCTTTAATCAAAACTTTCCCAAGACCGGCGATAAAACTGGCATCTTCACGTGCTGCCAATAAACTTAATTTTTTACTAGCTTGGGCTAGAAAACTATTTTGGGTAGAAATATTTATGCTTTTGCCAGCACTATGCAAAATAAACCCTTTAGCAACAGAATGAATATCTTCTTCACTACTTAACCCTATACTTTTAGGGGAAGCTAATATAACTATTGCAGATTTAAAAGCCTCAGCCTTACTCTCATCTTCTTTCGATAATTGCTCTATAAATTTTTTTAAATTTTCTAAAACATCTAATGGTGTACTTTCTAATTCTTTAGCAGTTTTATCTAATGATTTTATTTGATCATAATTATGATCGAGCTGTTTCTTCGCTTCCTCAGCATTTAAATGATCACCTTTCGCCTGATCTTGCCTATAAGTACTCAGCAATAGACCAGCACCTGCCCTGATTGCCCCCATTGATCTGTGCGAAGTTCAAAGCCTTCACCTCGATCATCGCTTTTCTCCTTTTCCTTTGGATGACTCAGCTTTCCTAAATTAAGCTGGCTCACCGCATAAGAACTTTGCAACTGAGCACTGATTTGTCCAGTCGTGTCATCAAATCTAAGCTGGTTATAACCACTCGCATTAATTTCTTGGCTTCTCACACCACTCAAATATCTGGTATCAGGTAACTTCCCTTTATCATCAAATTTACTCGGATAGCGTTCACTTTCATGAATTCGTCCAACCACGATAGGTCGATCTATATCTCCATCTATATGATCCAATAAAACGAGTTCACCCACTCTAGGCAGGTAGCGAGAACCAAATCCTTTACCTGCAAAATTTGTTAAAACTTCTACCCATGCACTATCACGATCCGTTTCACTACTTCCAGCATTACTTGCATGAACATTATCTTCACTGCGACTAAACAAATAACGAACTTTAATTCGAGACCATTCATCGACATAAACCGTCTCACCTTGTTCACCCGTAACTCTTGCATGCATTGGATGGGCTTTAGGGCGATCCAATATAGGATCATAAATAGGTAAAACAGGAACTTCACGACGTTGCAAATTTAAAATATTGCCCTGTCTCTCACCATTAAAACCAACTAGCTTGTCCAGCCAATTACTTTCCTCAACTAAACATTGACACTGATAATTGAGGTCTTTAGGTAAATTATTTTGATTAAAAAATTCTTTAGAAGTAATAATATATTCGTTATCAGCACCACGATGCTGATCAATTTGCGTATACCCCAAAAGCTCAAACCAGCAACCGACCTCAGCATCACGTACTGTACTTTTTGCCACAAATACTTTGGCTAATTGATCTAACATCAAAGTTTGATTTTTTGCTAATTTTTCTAGATGCAGGATATCAGCACGATCAGCGCCATCTTTTTGATTTAAGTCATTGATGCTGGCTGGTGTGATTGCATAAGATAATTCTAAACCTGAACCAAAATTTGAAATATTTTCACTATGTTGATGTTTAGACGTTTTTTGCGTTTGTTCTTGATCTATAAAATCGGATCGCCAGCGTTGTAAATGTACTTGTGTCGCCTGCATCATTCTTTTCGCAGAGATCTGCGTAATACTATCGAATCTTTCCGTCGCATCACTACGATGAAACCGAATATTTTGCCTGCTGAGTTGATTCAAAAATTGATTTTGATCAAATAAAGATAATTTTTTTGCCTGAATATCAGTACTAAAACTTGCTACAAATGCATGCTGTTCTTTCTGTATAAAATTCACAGAAATACGGGCTAATAATCTTTTTAAAAATTGAAAATCTGTTTCATTATATTGTGTGATTTGTGTCTTAATTTCATAATTTTCATTTAAGCCTCGCAAATCCAGTTGATTTGATGCGGCATAAACTCGACTCCTTTGACACCATTCCTTGTGTAGAATCTCAATTACTTCAATTTCATTCTTATTTAAAAATACACGGCTGTTCTTTCTATGATTGAGTAAACTTAGTGGATCTTCTATGGTCAATAAATAACTGATTAAAGCACCATCAGAAGCTCCCTGCACTGCTTCAGTAATAATCCCAGTCGTCCTAAAAATGCGTCCATCATCGGTACGTTGATCAACAGCAATTTGACATGCGATAAAACGTTTCAGGGGAATAGTTGAGTCCGTTGAAAAACACAATAACTGTGCTCGCATGCTTTCATTGACAGCACTTCTCCCCGAAAAATGCTGCGCATACAATTTTTGATTGAGTTCTTTTGATGAAAATAAAGCTGACAATGGGCGTTTTTCAGCACTTAGACCAAACTTGTCTAATATCCCCAATAATTCATTTAACATTATTAAAATTCTTTATCTTGTGTTTTATCATCAACACTATAATTATTTTTATTTTCAAATCATATGAATAGATTGATTTTTATAAAAATGATAAATATTTTTTCGTTAAATGTTATATTTCACAACAATAAAAAAGAAGAAAATTAAATGATATTTCCAAATAATTTTCTTCTGATCTATCTCATAAAAAGTTAAATAAAATGGGCTAATTTTGCTTTAAGTAGTGCCACAGTTTCATCTGGATGTTCCAAAGGAAACATATGCCCACCATTAGTCACAGTGTATGGTATCCCAAATTTTTTCTTTGTAATTTGCGGAAATTTTTGTTTTAAAAATGGGCTTTGATCCCCGACGATCAGCTCCGTTGAGACTGGTGGCTTAGGCATAGGTAACCACCAATTTGCGGGACTTGTACGGAAAATTTCCACTTCATCATGCTTAGAAATTGTGAGTGTTACTCCACCATTCAGATGATCTTCAGTTAAAGCATGATCAATGTAGTCCTGATAACATTCATGATCAAAATCCTGATAAAACTTTTTACTCAGTAATAAATCGTGTGCTTGTTCACGTGAATCCCAATGATCTCTGCGTTTAGCACTCAATCCTGCAGGTGTTATTTTATCGATAAGTTTCGGTTTAAATATCTTCGCCATTTGAAAAGCAAAAGAAGCTTTTCCTACAATCAATGGCGGATCCATCATGATTACTTTTTCAAATAATTCAGGACGTTGATACGATGCCATAAACGTTAAAACAGAACCTAATGAATGTCCAAGCCCTATAACTTTGCGACCTTCCGCCTGTCTTACAATACTATCAATCACTTGTTCGGTCAGTTCAGCCCAATTATTGCGAATCGGATAACGACGATCTGGACCGATCAAAGGTACTGAAATAATGTCAAATTCAGATGAAAGTTGCTCGAAAATTTTACGATAAACTTTTGAAGGTACGCCATTTGCATGTGCAAAATGAATAAGTGGTTTTTGCTTCATCGATTCCATTTCCAATATGATCCATCTGAGTTTTAACAGACATAAAAACTCAGTGAACTCTAATGTGTTTTATAAACTATTAGAGTTCAAAGTTTTAATGATATTTACTGCAATTTTAGTGATTGTTGTGTTGCTACTTGTTTAGTCATTGCTTCAGCAGCACTTTGACCCATTTCTGATCCTACACGACCCATCACAGAATCAAATGGACTTCTTTCAACTGTATAGTTCACAGTTTTACTCACTTTAAGCTCGCGTTTTAAAGTTTCGATATTGCCTGATTTATCTGCAATACCCAATTTAATCGCCTGCTCACCTGTCCAGAAAAGCCCTGAGAATATCGCAGGATCTGTAGATTTTAAGCGTTTTCCACGACCTTGTTTTACTGCACTAATAAAGTGATCATGAACATTATCGAGTAAAGCCTGAATATGTGCGCGCTGTGCAGGATCAATCGGCTTAGTCATGCTCAAGATATCTTTATTTGAACCTGATGTCATCGTACGATCTTCTACGCCAAGTTTTTGCGCCAATCCATTTACACCATAGTTTGGCATGATTACGCCAATCGAACCGACCAAACTCGAAGGATTTACCCAAATTTCATCAGCAGCTGAAGCGATATAATACGCACCTGAAGCCCCCATATCTCCGATCACAGCATAGACTTTTTTATCCGGATGCTCTGATTTTAAATATCGAATCTCTTGCCAAATATCATCGGATTGTACTGGTGAACCACCAGGTGAGTTGATATTCAGCACAACTGCTCTTGCCGATTTAGCTTCAAAAGCACTTTTTAATGATTTAATCGTATCTGTACTATTTACATTTTGTTTGCCTGAATCAATCGTACCGACTACGTTTACTACTGCTAAATGTGGTGAACTAGTCGATGTTTCAGCACTATCAGATGTGATCGTACATGCCTTAACAAGAAATATCAGAACAAAAAGTACATAAATAAAAGTCAAAATTTTAAAAAAGATACTCCAACGACGACTTCGACGTTGCTCTTCAACAGAAGCCAGTACAGCCTTTTCTAAAATTTGCCATTCTGGACCTGAAATTTCAGTTTTGTTTGGCTTTGTATTTTCATTTTGTGGTTTAGGTGGCCAGTCGGACATATAAAGATAATCCAAAATATTAAAAATTCGCATCCATTATATACAAGGAATACGCAAAATCTGTCTAATCAAAATGATTTATCATATAATATTTCCCAAATCACTACATTTTTTGACTTTAGCCAAACAATTGAAAACGATGACAGATAAACAAAACTCTATGACATTTGGGATTTTACAATTCTTTAGTCGCCTACCCATTCAAATTTCTCGTTTTTTTGCTCGAATGTTGGCTGGCTTAATTAACTTACTTCATTTTACAAAAACCTCTGAAACGATTAATTTCAATATTCAGGTTTGTCTGCCTGAATTATCAAAATCAGAACAGAAGCGTATAACTCGTGCAGCCATTCGTAATGAAATGCAGTCCTATCTCGAATTTTTTTGTATTTGGGGTTCAAGTAATGAAAAAAATATTTCACGTATTCAGCATATAGAAGGTGAGCATTTCGCCCATGAAGCTTTGGCTGAAGGCAAAGGGTTAGTTTTAATTGTTCCGCATTTTGGCACTTGGGAAGTAATGAATGCATGGTTTGCCAGTCACACTCAAATGACCATCATGTATAAACCGATTAAAAACCCTGATGCGGATCGATTTGTACGTGATGCACGTAGTCGTGAAAATGCCAAATTGGTTCCTACGGATGAATCAGGTGTCATGCAAATTTTTAAAGCACTTAAACGTGGTGGAACTACCGTTATCCTGCCAGATCATACGCCACATGTAGGTGGTGATATGGTTGACTATTTTGGTATTCCGCTGGCTTCTAGTAGCTTAAGTGCCAAATTGATTCAAAAAACCAAATGTAAAGCACTGTTATTATATGCAATTCGTAATGAAAGTGATGGCTTCAATATGTTTATCGAGCCAATGGATGAACGTATTTATCAAGGTACAGCACAAGATGGTACGCGTGTGATTCATGAAACATTAGAAAAACTCATTCGTCGCTATCCTGAACATTATCACTGGAGTTATAAACGCTTTAAAGCCAATCCAGAATTGAACAATGTGTATAACATTCCGAATGATCAAGCTATTGAAAAAATTGAACATATCCGTCAAGAAACATTAAAAGTTCATTTGGATAAAATCAATCAAAGCATAGATGAAATAGACCAAAATTCACAAAATGGTTAAGTCTTAAAAATTGTCTAAAGCTTAAGAGACAAGCTTATCTCTTTAACCATTTCAAAGTATCACGATATTTATATAGCTTCATTTCACCGCGCCTTTCTTGAACAAAATGGATACTCCCTTGTTCAATGGTACTTATAAAAGGAATATTTAAGGCTTTGAGTCGCTCTATTACGATCGGCGTAGGATGATGATAACGATTATTATATCCTGCTGAGGCAATTGCGAGTTTGGGTTTGAGCTTTGCTAGAAAGTCATAAGAAGAACTGTGCTGACTGCCGTGATGCCCTAAAACCAAAACATCAACTTTTAAATCGGGGTATTTTTCTAATATTTG
The DNA here is from genome assembly GCF_000368565.1 of Acinetobacter gerneri DSM 14967 = CIP 107464 = MTCC 9824. Taxonomy (GTDB): domain Bacteria; phylum Pseudomonadota; class Gammaproteobacteria; order Pseudomonadales; family Moraxellaceae; genus Acinetobacter; species Acinetobacter gerneri. Next base: position 462,523 of record NZ_KB849542.1, read on the forward strand.
ATACTCTGAATCCCAACCTGCATCACCCATAATTAAAAAATTTTGATAAACCTTGGCATCCAAAACTTGGATATACACCACACAAGAATTTTCATTTCGATCAATACTTGCATTGCTTAGGCTATTTTTATCTGGATGTAGAATCTCGATTTTGACCTGATCATATTGCCATTTTTGTCCTGCATAACAATATTTAAATTGTTCTGGAGAAAACTTATCTCGGTATTCACTTGAATATATTTCATTTATTTTTATAGACTTAACCATCTTGTCAAATGCACCGCTATGATCTTGATCCAAATGAGACAGGATAAGTTGATCAATTTTTGAAATGCCTTGTCTCATCAGATAAGGCACTATGATTTGCTCACCTACACTAAATTTTTCTTCATCATAATAACCTCCCGTATCAATCATTATATTTTTCGAAGCAAGCTCTAAAAATACTGCTTGCCCCTGCCCCACATCAAGTATGGTCATTTCAAAAGGATGCTGTTTTTTTACAGGTAAGAAAATCTGTAAAAAACACAATACAGCCCAAAATTTGGGTACAACACCTTTGGGTAAAAATAAAATGAATATTCCTATAAAAAAGCAAACAATTGTCCAGATATTGAAAGCAAACCATGTTAAATGTGCATGCGTATATTGATCGATATGATCTAAACCTGACATCAGGATACTGAGTGAAAAATCAACAAGATGAAAAGTAAAACTTGCCAATGAATCTGAGAAAAAACTCAACATCGCTGCCACGATATCCACAGGTACAACGACTGCCCCAATCAATGGAATCGCAAATAAATTACTGATCGGAGCAACCCAAGAGACTTGTTTAAAGATCAAAATCACCAAAGGCATCAAGGCAATGAATACTTTCCATTGTGATTCAATCAGGACTTTAGCTGCTGTATATATTTGATTTTTTACTGAAACTTGTTCTGTAAATGATTTTTTCTGAATGGTCTGATAGATTCGCAGCAAGATGAAGCATGCCCCGTATGACAACCAAAATGCTGCAGATAGAATACTAAAAGGATCATACAGCAGTAAAAGACTCGCACTAATTAATAAGGTTTTCAGCGGTTGTATACTTTGTTTAGTCAGTAACAGAGTTGCTGTAATCAATACCGTCAATAAGGTACGGATTGCAGGAATTTCAAAACCGACAAACGCTGTATAAATCCAAACAGCACAGCAAAATGGCAGTAAAATTAGATATTGTTTGGGAATTTTCAAATAAATTTGTGCATAAAAACGATTGATCATCGCGCTAAAAACCGCAATCACCAAACTGGCAAAAATCAGAACATGTGGACCTGAAATCGCCAGTAAATGCGAAATTCCAAGTCGCTTAAATTGATCTTGTTGCTTTTTACTCAGTAAACTTTCATCACCTGTGAGCAATGCCAACATGAGCCCTTGGTTTTGATATTTTCCAGCATTGATCAATGTCCTAAAATCCAAGCGTTTTTGCTCGATGCCCAGTTTAAATTTCGATATCCAATGCTGTTGTTGTCGGATGAATTTACTATAATTCAGTTCATTTTCATCTATTTCTATAATTTGATGGATGGTAAATGTCGCGGAGATATTTTCTTGTATAAACCATTTTTCCTGATCAAAAACTCCATCCACAGCATAACTATGCGCAGGTTTTGCCTGCCCTTGTATCTGATAATAATGTCCTAATTTGAGTATTTGTGCTTGATTTTCATTGAGATATGCCAACCACTGTACGGGTTCCGCACCTTGATTTAAGACCCAAACTTTTTGCTTACTTTTGGTTGTGGATAGGTCAACATTTTCAATGCTATTGCTGATTTGGCTTATTTGATCGACATAGATAATGGCATCAAGATCTTGAATGTGCGTGATCCGATTTGCCAAACGTATATCCAATGCCCGATCTGCATAGAGATGCCCCAAACTAAAACTTAAAGCAGACAAAATCATTGCTATACACAATCTAAAGAAATGCTGTTTGATCGTTTTTATTTTTAGAAATAGTAATATCGCAACAAAACTAGTGCTGCAAATCAATAGCGGATGAATGCTTGTATCAAGCAAGGATATTTGACTTCCCATGCTTGAAATCCCCAAAATCCATCCAAACAGAATGAATAGAAAATACATAAGTTTATGAAATAATATTTTATATAAAATTAAAGCCCAACTGAGTGGGCTTTAACAATATGAATTTACGAATTTTTATTGGTCAATCTAAACCCAAATCCCATCTTGCATATGCAAAATACGATCTGCTGATTTCGCCAACTGCTCATCATGTGTCACGATCAACATCGCCATATTCAGCTCATTTCTAAGCTCTGACAGCAACTCAAAGATACCCACCGCAGTTTTACGATCCAGATTACCAGTGGGCTCATCTGCAAGCATTAATGCCGGCTTGGTCACGAGCGCACGCGCCAATGCTACACGTTGACGCTCACCACCTGACAACTCACCAGGCTTATGGGTTAAACGATGTGACAGACCAACTCGCTCAAGCAAAGCCTCAGCTTGTTGTTTAACTTCGCTATATTGGCTTTCTTTGCGTAACATTATCGGCATAGCCACATTTTCAAGTGCTGTAAATTCTGGCAAAAGATGATGAAACTGGTAAACGAAACCGAGATATTGATTACGTTTATAACCACGCTCAGTCTCATTTAAATTGTCAAAGCGCTGTCCATTTAAAAACACCATACCTTCTGTTGGGCGATCCAAACCACCCAATACATGCAGCAAAGTACTTTTACCTGAACCACTTGAACCAACGATTGAGACAAACTCACCAGCCGCGACTTTCAAAGATAAATCTTTGATCACATCGACAGAGTTTTTGCCTTCATTAAAGCTTTTTTGGATATTTTTTGCTTCGAGCACGATCTTGTTATTTGCAAAATTATTCATAACGTAGTGCCTCCGCAGGTTGGACTTTTGCTGCTCGACGTGCAGGATAAACTGTTGCCAAGAAGCTCAAGATTAATGAAGCAGAGACAATTTTGATCACATCTTCCCATCTGAGGTATGAAGGCAAATAGCGAACAAAATAAGCATCAAACAAATGCAAACCAAAAGTATCATTGAGCCATCCCATAAATCCTGAAATGGTCGTTGCAAATATAATACCCAAGATTGCGCCTGATACCGTTCCAATCACACCAATCACTGTCCCTTGTACCATAAAGATTTTGGTAATCGTGGCAGGCGATGCGCCCAAGGTACGTAAAATTGCAATATCTGCTTTTTTATCAGTGACAACCATGACCAATGAAGAGACGATATTGAAAGCAGCAACCAATACGATCAAGAATAAAAGCAAGCTAACCATTGCCTTTTCCATCTTGATTGCATTGAACAAATTACCTTGCGTATATGTCCAATCTGTCGCATAAAAATCTGGTGGCAATGTTTTCACGATCTCTTGTGAAACATCTTTGGCAAGGAAAATATCATCCATTTTCATACGAATGCCTTGCGCACCAGCAGGTAAACGCAATAATGCAGATGCATCATTTAGCGCGATATACCCCATAGTCGAATCGACTTCTGCGCCGATATCAAAGATCCCCACGATTTTAAATCGTTTAAAACGAGGCATCACCCCTGCAGGAGAAGCTGTTGCTTCTGGCAATACCAGCGTCACGCTGTCACCAAGTCCGAGTGCCAAGGCATCAGTCAATTGCTTACCCAGTACGATGCCGAATTCACCCTGTTTCAGGTTATCAATACTTCCAGCAGCCATATGGTCTTGAATGATCGAAACATTGCGTTCATATTTCGGATCAATACCATTGACCATCAAACCTGAAACCTGCCCTTGAGCAGTGATCATGCCTTGTAATTGAGTAAATGGTGCTACACCTGCAACATGAGGATGTTTCTTAATTTTTTCAGCCAGAACTGGCCAATCTGTCAAAATCTGATTTGAGGAAACCGTGGCTTGCGGAATCATCCCAAGGACACGATTTTTTAATTCACGATCAAAACCATTCATCACCGACATCACCGTAATCAATACAGCAACACCTAAAGTGAGTCCGATCATCGAAACTAATGCAATAAAAGAAATAAAGTGATTACTACGCCGCGCACGGGTATATCGTAACCCTATATACAGCGAGATTGGTTTAAACATACCATCTAGTCCGAGGAGTTTGAATGGAAAGCACAGTGCACCGACGCAAAAGAAATTCAATTGAATCAATGTCTATGATTAAGAATTCGCTTGTAGCACATGCTCAAGCTGGCTCTTAACGATCCATAAATGATCTAAATTTTATTTTACCGCGCTATTTTCTACTAGTTGCTCGATGAGATCAAATTGAACTGGCATTTACACACGAAAAAATACAATTTTATCCATAAGATCAACAAATTGCTCTAAGTATGTTCTTAAACAAAATGCATTAAAATAAAAAATGAGGCTTGGCTCACCGTTTCATCTTATGTTCAAGTTCTCGGCTTGATTTAAAATCTTTATAAAAATATAAAAATAAACCAAATAACAAGACACTTGCACCGACAAAAACCATCATCGATGGATATTCATCATTGAGAATTGCCCCAAAAAACATAGCAAGTACAGGTGTCATGACAGTCGTTAATGACAATGTCGTCGCCTTGATATTTTGTACCAATTTAAAATAACAGAACATAGCTAAAAGCGAAGCCATAAATACCGTATAAAGCAATGCAAACAAAGACTTGCCATTTGGCATATGTGTAGGAATATCTTGCCAAATGAAAGGAATAATACAAATCGCTGCAATGGTTGAGACTAAAATTGAACCCGTTGCCTGTGCCATAGGAACCACATCGGCATTAACTTTTTTAACCCAAAAAATAGACAATGCATAAGTAAACACACTCATCATCATCAATCCGATACCAATCGGATGCACATGCTGAGTCGAGCTACCATTAAAACAAATAATCGCTAAACCACTGACAGAAACCAACATTCCAAGCCATTGTAACTTTTGTAAATGTTGCTTAAATCCAAATCGTCCGATAAAACCTGCCATGATCGGTGCAAGACCAAACATCAAAGCAATAATCCCAGAGCTCAAATAATGGGTCGCAGCGTAGGTAAAGATCTGTGATCCAATTAAGCTAAAAGAACCTGCAAAATAACTATGTAATGCAACTCGATCGGTTGGAAATTTGATTTTTAATACAATCAATAAAATCACTGCAATCGGTAATGCGATAAAAAAACGCAAAACCAATGCCCACATCACGTGAATATCTTGAACACTCCACACAATAGCAAGTGGTGTAGTTGCCCAAATGAAAACCAATAAAGCATAGGTCGCCATAATATTGCGTTTTGAAGGCATTTGAAGCTCACTCAATTCAAACTAAGAAAATCGATTGAAGAACATCGATCTCGGTATTAAACAGAAGTTTTACGTTTCTGCTTTTGGATGGTCTGATCCAGACTACTTGAAAATTCACGTTTATCACGTTCAGAAATCGGTGGTGGTCCACCTGTTTGAACACCTGCACCACGCAAAGTATCCATAAAGTCACGCAGATGCAAACGTGCTTTCACATTGGCAGTGGTATAGACTTCACCGCGTGGATGAATCGCAACACCGCCCTTTTCGATCACTTGTGCAGCCAAGGGGATATCTTGTGTGATCACGATATCATGCTCAGTCATACGCTCCACAATTTCTTTATCAGCTTGATCTGCACCACTCATCACTTGTATAGATTTGATCCGCACAGAAGGCGTAATCCCAACATTTTGGTTGGCAACAAAAGTGACTTCTAACTGATAACGATCAGACGCGCGCAGAATGACATCACGCAGAATCTTTGGCAATGCATCAGCATCAACCCAAAGTTTAAATGGAAGCACATGCATTCTCATGATATGAAGATGTACATAGTCTAACAAAATAATAAGACTGTTCCGATCTATTCATTTATATTTTTATGAAAATTTTCAAGTAAAAGTTTGATGCGCTATTACATTCAAAAACATACATTGCAGCAATAACTATGTAATATAAAATGAAATTTCTGAGATTTAACAAAAATTTTGACCAGCAAATCAAAATTTGGACTTGAAAAAATCAGATTACCCTCGATTTAATAGATATATCCACGAATCACAAACAGTAAATATGAAAAATCAAAATAGACCTGAAATTATTACTATAGAAGATCAAAGCTTTGGCAGCCATGTCGAGCACTGGAATTTGCTCACTGAAAATCCAACTAGCGATGTTCCCAAATGGTTAGGTCTAGCGCTTGATGCTCCTGTTATGCCTATGGGCTTATGTGAAAAAGAATGTGATATGGATAGCTCAGTTTGGTTAATTCAGGGGCCAAACAATTCTGCGGTTCAATTGTGCCAAGTAATCGAAGTTGAAGATAATAAACCACGTGCAGTGAAAACTGCATTTCCTAGCTTTGATAGCCCTTACACTTTCAATGCCAATGTTGATCGTATTGTCACTTGTAAATCCAATACCCAAGCGGTTTTACGTTTACAACTCAATCCAAATAGCGTGATTTATGCTTTTGATAGCTTATATAGTGTCAATAGCGAACAATATTGCAAAAATCAAACTTATAAAGTCCAATTAAATGCATGGGCTTATGAACTTGAAAAAGTTTCTGATCATGAACAAATCGTTGTAGATGATCCTGCTTCGATTAAACATCATCGTGCTTTAAATGATATTTTGGCAGAACATAACGGTGTCGCTCCTGCAAACCTACAAGAGTTGATTGATGCTTGGCAGCCAAAATCAGATGATGATACGCAGCCTGTTACTGTTGATTTCTCAAAAATGGTGGCTTATCTCTATGGCGAAACAGTGGGACAAGAAGATGAAGCTTGGTTCCAAGGCAAGGTCGTAGGTAAAACCCAAATGCAATTTATGGATCAAGAATACACACTTTATGATGTCACCCTGATCCTTGAAGAAAATCAACCTGCTATTTTAATTCGTGTTGCCACTAAAGAAGAGGCACATAAACACTTTGAAATTGGTCAATATATTCGTGGGAATATTTGGATTCAAGCCAATATCTACGCAAAAACTGCATAAAAACAGTAAATTAACTATAAAAAGCTAGGGTTTTCATAAAGTCCTAGCTTTTTTATTTCGATATAATGATCTCAACATATCCACAACTAAAAGCAGATCATTATTAATTTGAATTCAAAAAATCATTAATCTGCCCTTAGAAAGAAAATATCGCATTCAAAAAATATACTACATCCGCTTCATTTTTTTGATTAACTTTCAACCATTTCAAAATACCTCAGTTGCAATCATTATTTTGCTGATATTTTATCCACATTAAAAAAAATATTTTATCCACATTTAAATTCGAAAATAACCATTATAACCATTTCAAAATATTCTAAATTTTATACTTTATTATCAGTGATTTATACTCATAGATATTATAAGTTATCCACAGTTTTGATTATTTTAAATTCAAAATTATATCCACATTTTGAATTCATTTTTTTATTAATATTGTTTAATGTTTTTGTTAATTAATATGACATTGTCAAAATAATACTTTCAATAGCATAATATTTATGCTAAAAATACGATAAATCGAATATGGTTTAACAATAATTTTAATATTCTAGGCTCAGTGATGAAAATTATACCCGAACAGTCGACTAGTCTAATTAGCACCACTACCCGTCCCTTTTTTAAATTGGACAAGGGCTGCGTTTGCTTTTTCATTCTTGGCATGTTTCTGGCTGCCATGATCATCCATATGCTTGGTCTTTTTCCAGTCGCTTAAACGCTAATCGTTTATCGTTTATCGTTTATCGTTTATCGAAAATATTTTATTATTTCATATCGTTTTGCACTAAAAACCCCTCATAAAAGAGGGGTTTTTTAATGGAATTTTATTATAAAATTCGCAGCACTTAAGCATTGCGTTTAGCAAAATCATCCATAAAGTTCACTAAAGCTTGAACAGCTTCAAGTGGTACAGCATTATAAATACTTGCACGCATACCACCAACAGAACGGTGACCAGCAAGATTTAATAAATGATGTTCTTCAGCTTCTTTCAAGAATTGTTTATCTAAATCAGCATTTGCCAAAGTAAATGGTACATTCATGATTGAACGATTTGGGATTGCGATTGGGTTGTTATAAAAATCACTTGAATCAATATAACCATAAAGTAAGTTTGCTTTTTCAAGATTTACTTTATGAATTGCTTCTACCCCGCCCTGCTCAAGTAACCATTCAAAAACAAGACCTGACAAATACCATGCATAAGTCGCAGGTGTATTCACCATTGAATCATTTTTCGCTTGAGCGCCATATTTTAAAATGCTTGGAATTTCAGGTTTAGCTTGATCAAGCAAATCTTCACGAACGATCACTAAAGTCAAACCAGCAGGTCCGATATTTTTTTGCGCACCCGCATAAATCAAACCAAATTTTGAAACATCAATCGGTGCAGACAAAATGCTAGAAGATAAATCGGCAACTAGAGGCGCATCTACATTTGGAATTTGATCAAATTGGATACCACCAATTGTTTCATTTTCAGCATAATGCACGTAAGCAGCATCTTTAGATAAATTCCAAGTACTTTGATCAGCGATTGCAATTTTACCATCAACAGTCGTTGCAGCTTCTACAACATTGATTTCGCCATAACGGCTTGCTTCTTTATGTGCTTTTTCAGACCAAATCCCAGTATGGATATAGTCTGCTTTGTTATTTTTACCCAATAAATTGAGTGGGATCGCAGAAAATTGTAGAGAAGCGCCACCTTGAAGGAATAACACTTTATAGTTTTCTGGAATATTTAATAATTTACGTAAATCAGATTCAGCTTTTTCAGCAACTGAAACAAAATCTTTACCGCGATGGCTCATTTCCATGATGGATAAGCCTTTACCATGCCAATCCAACATTTCTTGTTGAGCTTTTTCTAAAACGGCAGTAGGTAATGCAGCAGGACCAGCACAGAAATTGTACGCGCGCATGATTTTTCCCTTAAATAAGTGAAACGAAATAAGTGTGTGCATTTAACCATAAAATGCTTAATCTTGCAGTATTTTCTCTAGTCAAACTTTCAATCAACACAGTAAAAAGGATTCATTTTTATTATTTTGATCATTTAATTATGCGCTTCATTCAGCAGAACATTTATAAAAATAATGCGGTCATATTCTCTTAATCTTTGCTGTATCTTTGAAAAATTGCCATATCATGATCTAGATTTAGAGCGATATTAAATGCTTCTCTTTCGTCACGTTGTTGCTCAAGTATTTCATAAAAATAGCGCATCATAAAAATCAAAACCGCCGATCCTAAAATATAATCTTTCGGAGCGATATAAACAGAACATCCAGAGTTTAGAAATGCTTGTGAAAGCAAATCCCCACCAAGAGCACAACCTGTTGCGATCACTTTCACCTTATTAAGTTTTGCATATTTTTCAATATATTGAGCACCGAAAGCATGGGTAGGAGGTTCATCATTTGTATAAATTTCTGGGGCAAGTTTAGGTAGTAAAAAAGCATCATGATCACCATGAAAACATAAAATCAAATAATCGATTGGACTCATAAGATCAGTACCGCTTAAAACACCTATAAAATCATTTGGTCGAGCAATCCAATATGTAATGACTTGAATATTGAGATATTCTAAAAAACTACGTAGGGCATACGCCTCTCTTTCACAATTTTCACTGATTGCCAATGCAACGATGAGGCTCTTTTTAGTCATTTTTATCTAGGCCTTTTATAATTGAAATCTCACCAACATCACTAAAATATTATCATACTAATATTACATCCTTTATGATGTAATAAAGATCGCAAAATGAGTTAAAAACTCTAATTTTAATCGTTATAATTCAAATAAAGTTTCACAAAATAAATTTAAGTTGCCGAAAACTATGACAAATAAATGCTATACCACAGCTAGACGCAATTTCCTTTCTTTTGCGAATTTTAAGTCGCTAACATTTGCATGTTTATTGTGTACTGGTTTTTTGAGTACAAACACCTTGGCAGAAGATTTAAGTTATGCCCAAGCTGAGCAAGAAATTTTAGAAAATTCATATACATCTCAAGCCAGCGAAGCCTTATCAAAAGCGTCACAACTGCAAAGTGAAGCGATCAAAGGTTTAGGTCTACCACGTGTGGATCTAAATGTACGAGCGTATAAATTTCATAGCGAAGTCGATATTCCACTGGATAAATTTAAAAGCAATTTGGAACAAACCCTATCTCAGGGGATCAATGATAAATTATCTGGATTTGAAGGCAGTATCCCGTCTGGGGTTTTAGATCCCTTACAACAAGGACTCAACCAAACCATTCATAGTGGTATCGGACTTTTCCCAGACAAATCCAATGTCGTGCTTGAAGATGAAGTGGTTAAACCCTCTATTTCAGTACTCATGCCTTTATATACGGGTGGTCTGATTAGTAGCAGTAAAACTGTCGCCAATATCAAAGCTGAACGTAGTCAAATCGATCACCATCAACAACAAGACACACAACGTTTTGAAATGATCCAAGCTTATTTCAATGTGCAATTGCAACGACAACTTTTGGATGCAAGCCTATTCAATTATACGGCTGCGCAACAGCATTATGACAGTGCATTAAAACTTGAAAAACAAGGATTTATCAGCAAAGGGCAACGCATGCAATTTGAAGTTGCTCGTAATAATGCCCTGCGTTTGCTGCAAAATGCACAATCCAATCTGCAAGCCAGCCAATTTACTTTGAATAATTTATTAAATAAAAAAAATATTGACCGCTTGAGTACCCCCTTATTTGTAAATAATCAAAATGATCAATCTTTACAACAACTTTTGCAGTCATATCCTGAAGGTTCAAATTTAGTCAAAAAACTGCAAATGGATACTCGCATCGCCGAACAAAATGTCAAAATTCAACAAGCGGCTAAGCGTCCAAATCTGTTTGCTTTTGGAGAATATAGTCTCGATGACCAACAAGATTGGATCGTGGGGGTTGTTGCAAAATACAATATTTTTGATGGTGTAAATAAAAATAAAAATATGCAAGCTGCTGAATTACAACGTTATGCTTCAGAGTTAATGACGGCGCGAACCAAACAAGAAATTGAAAATGTCATTTATAAATCCTTTAGTGAAATGACCTCTGCACAGCAAAGCCAGATTTTACTTAAACAAAATATTTTGGCGGCTACGGAAAATCTTCGCATTCAAGAATTGTCTTATAAAGAAGGAATGGCTACACCAAATCAAGTGATTGATGCACAAAATGCTTTAATGACGGTCAAGACTGATATGGCAATAAATGCATTTAAATATGTCATTTCACTGGCGACCTTATTGCAAAGCAATGGTTCGATTAGCCAATTTAAAGTTTATACAAATCAAGCCAATACCGATTTTATCCGCTAAGAGATGGAGCAGAAAATGTCACAAGATCAAAACTCATCATTCAATGACAAAACTGATCAATCTTCATCTTTAGTTGAAAATGATCAAAATGTCACATCACAAAATCATGAAAATGCAGATAAACATTCATCTGAAATAAAAAGTGAAAATTCAACACAAAACCAGACCACGCAACAGCACGCACCATCAAATAAAAAGAAACCAATTCTCATTATTGCAGCTGTGATTATTCTTGCGATTTTATTGGCATTGATTGCTTTTGGACTTTGGAAAAGTTATCAACCGAAAATGGTCGATATACAAGGACGAGTTGAAGCAGATAGCCTATATGTCAGCACCAAAGTGCCGAGCCGCATCGAAGAAATTTATGTCACTGAAGGACAAAAGGTTGAAAAAAATCAACCGCTAGTCAGACTTTATAGCCCTGAAGTTGATGCAAAAAAACAGCAAGCACAAGCCAGCTTACAATCTGCACTTGCTCTACAATCTACTGCTGATCGTGGTTCCCAACAAGAAAATATCGATAGTTTATATGCAAATTGGCAAAGCCTTAAAGCACAGCAAAATCTGGCTCAAACTACATTCCAACGTGGTGAGAACTTATATCGTCAAGGGGTCATTTCTAGACAACGTCGTGATGAAATGCAAGCTGCTGCCCTTTCCTCAAGTCAATTAACCGAAGCTGCCTATCAACAATATGCACGTGCAAAACGTGGTAGTACGCCTGAACAAAAGCAGACTGCGGATGCACAAGTAGAAATTGCTAAAGCAGCAGTTAACGAAGTAAATGCTTTAGAAGCCGAAACAAAATTGTTCGCACCTACTGCGGGTACGATTTCCAAAACTTACGGCAAAGTTTCCGAGCTGGTCGCTTCAGGTGTACCTGTGGTGAGTATCATCCAAGATCAACATCCGAAAGTGATTTTGAATGTGAGAGAGGATCAATATGCACATGTCTATCAGAGTAAAACACTTCAAGGATATATTCCGGCATTGCAGCAAAATGCGACGTTTAAAATAGAAAATATCGATGCCGAAGGCGAGTTCGCGACAATCAAAACAACACGTCAAACAGGTGGTTATGATATTCGTAGCTTTAAATTGCACTTAGTTCCAGTTCAACCAATCAAAGATCTAAAAGTTGGGATGAGCGTAATTTTTAAAATCCAAGAGTCAAAATAAATGTTGGCTTGTATGTGGCGGGAACTTGTCTATTTGCTTAGGCATAAGTGGGACTTATGTCTAGTCACACTTGCCCCGCTTTTGATCATTGTGATGTTCAGTAGCATGTTTTATGCAGGTAAACCTGAGCATTTACCGATTGCGATTATTGATCAAGATCATGGTGAATTAAGTAGAACTATCACGAGATATATCAGTCTAAATCAAGGACTAGAGATTGCGACTATCGCCAACAATCCCGATGAAGTTGAAACTTTACTTAATCAAACCAAAGTCTGGGGATACATCTACATTCCTTCAGGCGCTGAACGACGTTTGGTCAATGGGCAAGATGCCCAAATCAGTATCGCCTATAATCAGTCATTTTTTAGTATTGGTAATACGATTTCATCTGCAATGCTGGTCAGCACCTTACAAGGTATGGCTGAATTTAGTGGGCAGGATTATTTAAAAAATAGTATGCCCTACATCGACATCCCCACCGCCAATATCAAAGTTTCGCCACTATTCAACCCAACGTTGAGCTATGAGCTTTATCTTGAACCCTTTATGATTCCAGCGATTTTACATTTATTGCTCTGTTGCTGTGTGGCATTTGCTGTAGGGCAAGAATTAAAATACAAAACTGTTAAATCATGGATTGGACAACAAAATGTCATGTCTGCCCTATTCGCAAAAATTATGCTCTATGTCATGATTTTTTGTTTTTGGACATGGATCTGGATGTTTTGGCTGGTTGAAATTCGTGGATGGTTCATCGCAGGCAGTTTATGGCTGATTTTATTGGCACAATTTTTACTTTATACCGCCTATGCCTTTATCAGCTCAACAGTCGTACTCGCAACCAAAGATTTAGCTAAAACTTTTGGCTTTATCGCAGTCTACGGTGGTTCTTCGCTGAGCTTTGCTGGCGTGACCTTGCCTTTAAATAATGCTCCAACATTCACTAAATTTTGGTCCAATATTATTCCCTTTACGCCTTATGCAAAATTGCAAACCGAGCAATGGGTTGTAGGCAGTCCTATCTGGGTATCAATTGTCGCCTTATTGATATTATTGGCCTATGTTGTATTTTACTTCCTTATTTCAAGTTTACTCCTAAAAAAATATTTAAAAGGAGCTGAAATATGAAAGCATTTTTCAAACAATTTTTCTCATATTATTTGCAGACTTTTAAAAATATTTTCAGCAATTCATCAATTCTAACAACGATGATTCTTTCTGTATTTCTGTATAGTTTTTTCTATCCAATCGCCTATAAAGGTGAAAAAGCTGAAAATATACCCATTGTCATCGTTGATGAAGAAAAAAGTCAGCTCAGCAATCAAGTCATTTCAGCTGTAGAAAAAAGTCCGAATGTGAAAATTCAAGCAATTACTAGTAATTTCCTTGAAGCAAAACAGCTCATTCGCGAACAAAAAGCACAAGTAATTTTATTGCTCCCTGACAATTTATCGCAAAGTATCCGTCGTGGTGAATCAGGTGGTATAGGATTATATTTGAGTAGTGCTTATTTTCTGCAAACCAAAGAAGCAGGCGTTGGCATAGCAACTTCTATTGAAAATGTTTTAGTCGATTATGCTCAAAAATTTACGGAAATTTCACATTTTCAAGTCGACTTGCCTATACATCAAATCCCCTTATTTAATCCACTTTCAGGCTATGGAAGCTACATTTTTCCAGCCGTTGCGCCACTAATTATCCATCAAACCATTTTTCTTGGTCTATGTATGCTGATTGCATCCTATCGTGAAAAAAAATGGAAACCAAAATCTGCTGAATTTTTTGCAGTATTTGCGACAGCCTTGACCATTGGAACATTCGGTTGTCTCTATTTATTTGGCTTTACTTTTTGGCTCAATGATTATCCACGTGGTGGTAATTTTTGGGGAATGATCATCGCTATACCCATTTTTTTAAGTGCTGTGATCGGACTTGCCATGTTTTTTGCTTCTTTTTTAGATATTTCAGAACGTGCTGGTCATGTGATTGTATTTACCTCTATACCGCTATTTTTACTTTCAGGGAGTGCTTGGCCGCTTGAAGCTATGCCGCAACTGATGCAATGGCTTTCTTGGTGCTTACCTTCAACCAACGGTATCCAAATGTTTGTCCAGCTAAATCAAATGGGCGTACCCACTTTTGTAGTGGTTCCAAAATTGATCTATCTAGCTGCTGCAGCCATTGTTTTACTGACTCTCGCCTACTACCGTTTGGTTATAAAAGCACGGACTTAAATTTTTATCATTTATGCTATAAATCACGTTATCTCATGAACGCAATAGTGGCTTAGGCTTTGCTTTTTGCCACTTTACTAATTTGAATATCATCAACCAAACTTCTCTTGTTGTTCTTTGAAAATTTGATCTGTAAATAAACCAGATCTGTCGGATAGCTCAATTTATAGAGCACTTCAAAACTTCGATCATCTCGATCTAAAATACGTTCACTGGTACTGATCAATTCTTTATTTTTCAGGCTTTTTGCTTCGGGTAATAAACTGCATAATTGCTCTAAATACTTTGGTTCAGTCACGATTTTTTCATGTAATTCTGGAGTTACACTGTTCTTCAATGCTTCAATATTGCGAGATTGGATCTGATAGACCAATTCATGAATGCGTGTTTCTTGATGACTAGAAATAGACAAACTTGGGTGTTCAATCTGGTCGATGGTATAATCGCTAATTTTTTCACATGCGATTGGCTTTGTTGCACAAACCTATCTGTAAAGGGTTTTTCAGCGATATAATTTTCAAATGAAGAAGCCTGCACACAAAATCTACCGTACAACCAATTGGCCCGCATATAACCGAGCACTCATGAGTCGCGGAAATATTGCCATTTGGTTTGATCCTGCTACGCAATGGTATGCTCCATCAAAAGGCAAACAAGGGCGAAATCAAACCTACTCCGACGCAGCCATCCAATGCTGCTTAATGATTAAATCCTTATTCCGTCTGTCTTTACGTATGGTCACTGGCTTTGTGCAAAGTCTGATTAAACTTTGCGGATTAAATTGGATAGCTCCAGATTACACCACGCTTTGTAGAAGACAAAAGCATATTGATATTGTAATCAGCTACCAAAAAAGTAGCGATGGGCTGCATCTACTCATGGACTCTACAGGCATGAAGTTTCTAGGTGAGGGCGAATGGAAACGCAAGAAACATGGACCTGAATATCGTCGCCAATGGCGTAAACTTCATATTGGTATAGATGCTAAAACCCTACAAATACGAGCAGTTCAGCTTACAACCAATAATATCAGTGATTCACAGGTGCTTGGTGATTTACTTAATCAGATTCCACAAGATGAGCAGATTAACTCTGTTTATACCGATGGAGCTTATGACACCAAGCAATGCCGTCAGGTCATTGCAGATCGGCAAGCGCATGCGGTGATTCCACCTAGAAAAAATGCGAAACCATGGAAAGATACAAAGAGTAGCTCGCTAGAGCGAAATGAATTACTTCGAGCAATTAAACGTTTAGGCAGGACACTATGGAAAAAATGGTCAGGCTATCATCGGCGAAGTTTGGTTGAAACTAAGATGCATTGCATCAAATTATTAGGAGATAAACTCAGTGCAAGGAGTTTTGATAGCCAAGTGAATGAGATCCATGCACGTGTAGCAGTCCTTAACAGATTTACGGAATTAGGTCGCCCACTTACCCAAGTTACGCCTTAAATTTGGCTCAATTAGGGGCGCTTTGCATTTCAAATCTTTGTGCAACAAAGCCCATGCGATTAAAAAAACTAAACTACAAACAGCGACTACGCCAATTCTTTTCATCAAAACTTTCTTATATTCAATGTGCATCTTGTTTATAAATATAGCAATTTCTACAACTGAGTTCTATCCTTTATTACGTGATGATGAAACTAAATTTTATAAAAAGTTCGATATTCTTTTAGACAATACATTTTTCCTAATTAAACAAATAGTTAATTTGAAAATATTTAATGTCGTTATCTAGGCTTAAATTTATCAAAATAGCCTATCGAAACAACATCCCTATAAATACAAATAGCAATTGTAATGTGATGACGAATAGGAACCACATCCAACCCTTTTGCCTTAAAGCTATTTTATCAATCGTGTCATATTTTACAGATTTTATCATTTTGATACCTCATTCATTGTTTGAACAATACAGTAGCAAAATTTGTTCCATTATTTGTTATTTTATTTAATCTACTGATTTATTTTAACTTATCCAAGTTGCAAGTTGTAATAATTTTTGTGTTTCAAATACCATCAAAGTTTCTATGCTTGCTAAGCAGATGATAAAAAGCATTAAAAATCACAAATTTCAGTGATATGGCTTTTTTATTTATTGCTTCATAATGGATCTATCAGTGCATGAATATATGCAAATATTTAAATATCATAAAATTCTCAGTTAATAATGGTAGCCGAGCCCTTAACCAAGTGGCTACCATTTTTTTTATTTCAGATTTTTAAAAACTTATAAAATCCAAATTAAACTTGTTGATTAAAAATAATTTCTCTAAATCTTTTCGGTGACAATCCCGTATTCTTTTTAAAGAAATTGGTAAAATATGCTTGGTATTCAAAACCTAAGCTATGTGCGATTTCAGAAATATTCCAATTACTATATTGCAATAAAGCTTTAGCTTCTTGAGTGATTCGATTACCGATATGTTCAGAAGTCGTTTTACCGGTTGCTTCTTTAATCACACGATTTAAGTGATTGACATGTATCGATAAACTATAGGCATAATCATTTGCAGTTTTCAGTTTTAATTGATAGCTAGGTGAGTCAATTGGAAATTGACGCTCCAACAATTCAAAAAATAAATGTGAAATCTTCGATGATGCATTGCCCTGCCTTTCAAAATTGCTGCTGGGCTGCATTTTCATTGCTTCATGTACGATCAAATGCAGATAATTTCTAAGTACATTATATTTGTACGTATAGGTAGAATGCATTTCATGCATCATTTTTTCATAAATCAAAGAGATTTCATTGACCTGATAATCGTTTAAAAAATATAAAGGATCACCATCTACTTTAAATAGTGGAGAATCTTTTAATACACTCTGCTTCGATTCCTGATTGATAAATTGCTCTGTAAATAAGCAAAACCAACCTGTCTGGTCTTTTGATGTCATTTCCCAAGCATAAGGAACGACAGGATTTGAAAATAATAATGCTGGTCGGTCAACTTTGATCCAGCGGTTTGAATAGTGTAATTCCCCCATTCCCATGACCAATGAAATCTTATAATAATCTCGACGGCTATATGGGGTTAAAAAGGAACAAGCATCTCGTTTGAACACATTGAAATGTCCAAACGAAGATTGAATTATGTCGTAATCCGAATTTTTAGACAGCGTAAATTTACGATAAACATCATGTGTATTTTCCATGAAAAACTCTTTATGACACGTTTACTGGGAGATATGTTCAAAAATAAAAATTTTCAAATTGTAAGCACGAGCCATCTACTCCCGAAGGAGTAGATGATTCAAAAGTATGTTATGCAATGATGATTTGATGGTTAGCTAACAAAGTTGCTAAATCAGTTTTGACATCTTGGATCACCAACAAGTCTTGGTAATGCCCACCTGTACCATTTCGATCAATCTGTAAATATGAGTTTTGACCGTCATATACCACACGCAAGAATTGCTCAATTGTGTCGTTGGCATCAATTGTGGCTTTACCGTTTTGGTAATGCGCCGCACCATCTTGATCCGCTTGGTAGCCGACCAATAAATCTTTAAGATCAATGCGATCGGCATCAGTATTGGCTTCATATAGCCCAACCGTAAATCCTTTAACGCTATCTGCGCCATTTCCACCTGTACCATCAGTACTATCTAGAACTTTATAAATCAGGGTGTCATGTCCACCATGATGAATAAGGTTGAACGTATCGTTGCCACCACGTCCTTCGAAGCTGTTATCTTTACCATTATTGGTGAAGACATCATTTCCGCCAGCTCCAGCAACACCTTCGATATTGATCAGTGTAGCGATACCAAATCCTGTGTTTTGAGCAGTCGTCAATGACAGATCAACATTTAGAGATTTAGTTACAGCCAATTTATAATCAATGATGTCCATGCCGCCTGTGCTTGACCATACAGTCTCGCCTGAAACGATTGTACTTCCGCCACCACCATTGTAGATATGCTGACCTGCTGTTGCATAAAGCGTGTCGTTATAACCTGTACCTACAATACCCGTTGTATTCGTCGCATCTGTCGCAGCAGCTGTACTTGCAGCCTTATCTCCATTTTCTGTGGTCAAGACATAAGCATGATTTGCGGCTACAGCTTTTAAGCCACCCCAAGTTTCGTTGTAGTTCACGATAGTGCGATCTGTACCCAATTTATAATTGATGATACCGCCATAATCTTTACCATTTGCCAGGATCACCGCACTATAGGTTTTACTTGCATCTAAGCCGTAGAAATAAACCAGTCCTGTCGAGTTATTCACCGTACCCGATTGAGCATTGATGATTTGTGTTGCTACCACTTGACCTGTCGCTTCATCAATCAATGCTACGGTATTACCAAAGTATGCATTGACACCATTTTGATCCAAAATCCTCAAAATAATGCTGGTGCCATCTTGGATTTTCGTCGTGTTTTGAATATAACTCGATGCTCCACCACCTGCTCTAAATACGATCAGGTCTTGTACACCATTCCAATCCAAATCGACTGAAAGTACACCCGTTACATATTGTGTATTGCTTAGGTTTGCTTGTTTCAATATGTTTTGTGAAGTCCAGTTGACTTGTTTGGTTGATGAATTCACTCCACCATTTAACCAGACTAGACCTTGATTCGTTGTATCTGCCGCATAGTCAGTCGAGTTATGCGAAACACCTGCAAACTCAACAAAGTCCATCTTGCCATCACAGTTCCAATCCAATGCTAAAGAAATATTACTGTTAGTTGTGTCAGTTAGAGTTTGTACGTTAGAGCCTATACCAACTTGGTTTTCTCCAGCTGTCAATTTGCCTGTACCATCATTATAGAAAATACGTGTCGCAGCATAATTTGAACTCGTTGAGGCTGTGCCCGAACCTGCCATAACCAGATCCATATAACCATCACCATTAAGATCAGCCCAAGTCATTGTAGTTATGCGGCTCGATGTAGTACTACTATCATCCAAACCTTTAAATACACCTGTCACGACTTGAGTCGATTTCAATACTGTTTGGCCTGATGCATTGACGCTGTTAGAGAGTACGACTAAGCGGTCTGGGCTTGTTGAGCTATAAACTCCTGATGTTGTACCTGTTACCGTACCGTTATTGCTTCCTGTCGTACCATGATAAACAATATCGACATAACCATCGTTATTGAGGTCAACACCTGCTACCTCTTTATCTGGCTGTGCATTGCCGCTAGTACTTGTCACATCAGTTGATGAAGCCCCTGTAGGATATAAATCTTTGTTATCTACATAGAGATTGGTTTTATCAAATCCTGCAATCGTGCCGTTGGTATTAAAAACAATCGAAGTATCAAACTGACTACCCAAATAACTATAATCAGGGTTGATGAAACCGCTCCCTAGATTGTAATAAGATTCATATGATGGTGCATAAGCGCCGTATACAATATCACCATAACCATTACCATCTAGATCAACAATGACAACTGAGCCATACGCAGCATGCGTATTACTATTACGATCATCAGTCGCACCAATTTGGAAAGTCGTGTATTTAGTGCCGTCGTACTTATAAGACTGTTGCCCATCTACAAAGTTCGAATCTTCACCCAAAATATCCATCAATCCATCACGATCTATATCGACAAATGATGATGAATATTGAGTATTTCCATTCGCATCTGTCAATGTGGTCTTAGACAAATCATAAATATTGCTTGAGCTAACAGCTTTTTGATCAAATACAGTGCCATTTGTCAGTATTCTCCAAACACCATCCTCACCCAAAGTCACAGCCGTAGATATGTCTGACGTATTTGCACTACTTAAATCAAGCGTCGAAGCGGTACTTGTCGGCTCTGTAATGACGACTTCATTACTTGTATGATCTTGAGCGACATTGCCTGCACTACCTTTTAATATCGCTTGAACATCATATTTCCCGACACTCAAAGCTGCATTTTCAGGGATTTGTAGATACCAACGACCACTTTCTGTATCGAGTACTACCGCTCCATTTTTAGAGGAATAAGTCACACCATTTACAGTCACTTCTAGATATTCATTTACTGCAATTTCACCATGAATTGATCCAGTGATAATCGGCGTTTTATCTACAGTGCTAATGCTGTCAACGATTAATGAAAGTGAAACTTTAATTTCAAAAGCGTCTGAAACATTGCCACGTGTACCATCTTTATTTTCAATCACAGCTTGATATTTCTGGCTAGATTGATCAACTAAACCTGAGATCTCAAAAGTCCAAGTTTGAGTATCAGCATCAACAGTTGCATATCCAACAATTATACCTGTCGTGGTATCAATAATCGCAACCTGACTACCCGCTTTTAACTCACCATTTATGCTACCTTGCAACGTTGGTGATCGGTCATCTGTTACAGTACCAGAAGTTTTATTTAAACCTTGCTCAGTACCATAATTATCATAGAAACCAAAAATTTGTGCTTCAGATGCATAGCTTACCGCTATCCATGAACCAGTCGGTGCTATTGGGCTGGTATTTCCTGCAAGATCCACTACGGTGAGTTGACCAGTTTCGCCACTCGCTAAAGGATTTGGTCCGAAGCTCCATTTTCCATCAGCGTCTACAGTTGTACTTACTTTGCTAGAATCAGCCAAAGTTAAGATCACGACTGCACCAGCTTCAGCTGTTCCTGATAATGTATTTTCCGCATTGATGCTTACAACTGGCTGTGCTGGAGCTTTGCTATCAATCACAATATGTCCAAGCGAAGTGATTTCACTAGAATATCCAGCTTCATCTGTTTGACGCATTTGGATTTGACCTGCCGCGTATTCGCCTTCAGGTATAACAAATTGATGACCAGTTCCCTGAGTCCAATTTTTTCCACCGTCCAAGCTATAGAACCAAGTTGCCGTATCTTCTAGATAATTGACATTGACCGTACCATCACTGCTCACGCCATCGGTATGAATTACGCCTGTATCATTTGCCAGTTGAGCCTCTGGAGCGACTGGTGGAGTTTGATCTCCACCAATCAGTCCAGCTTTTCCAGACTCATTGTCATTTTTGTCAGTTGCTTCAATCGTACCTTTATCACCTTCAGCCAACGGATTTTTAGGGAAATTCCAGTTACCATTTTCATCAACCACAGTCGTATAAGTATTACCTTTAGAATCTGTCACTGTAACCGTGCTACCGACTTCGCCTGTACCTGACAAGCTTGTACCATTTTCTGTGATTTCTGGAATATCAACGTGTTGATCACCACCTATTAACTCAACTTCACCAGACTCATTACCATTCGTGTCAATCGCTTCGATACTTC
Source organism: Acinetobacter gerneri DSM 14967 = CIP 107464 = MTCC 9824 (assembly GCF_000368565.1). Classification (GTDB taxonomy): domain Bacteria; phylum Pseudomonadota; class Gammaproteobacteria; order Pseudomonadales; family Moraxellaceae; genus Acinetobacter; species Acinetobacter gerneri. Next base: position 484,610 of record NZ_KB849542.1, read on the forward strand.
CGACTTCACCTTCTGTTAATGGATTTTCTGAGAAAGTCCAATGACCATTCTCATCCACCACAGTTGTAGAGGTATTGCCATCCGCATCCGTCACGATGATCGTGCTACCAGCCTCGCCAGTTCCTGACAAACTTGTGCCATTTTCAGTGATTTCTGGAAC
>NZ_KB849542.1:484779-486131 GCF_000368565.1 Acinetobacter gerneri DSM 14967 = CIP 107464 = MTCC 9824
CCTGACAAACTTGTGCCATTTTCTGTGATTTCTGGAACGTCAACGTGTTGATCACCGCCAATTAACTCTACTTCACCAGACTCATTGCCATTCGTATCTATCGCTTCAATGCTTCCGACTTCACCTTCTGTTAATGGATTTTCTGGGAAAGTCCAATTGCCATTCTCATCCACCACAGTTGTAGAGGTATTACCGTCCGCATCTGTCACGATGATGGTACTTCCAGCTTCACCTGTACCTGACAAGCTCGTGCCATTTTCAGTGATTTCTGGAATATCAACGTGTTGATCGCCGCCAATTAACTCAACTTCACCAGACTCATTACCATTCGTGTCAATCGCTTCGATCGTACCAAGCTCACCTTCGGTCAATGGATTTTCTGGGAAAGTCCAATGACCATTTTCATCCACCACAGTTGTAGAGGTATTGCCATCCGCATCCGTCACGATGATCGTGCTTCCAGCTTCACCTGTGCCTGACAAGCTTGTGCCATTTTCAGTGATTTCTGGAACGTCAACATTCTCATCAACCACAGTCGTAGAGGTATTGCCATCCGCATCCGTCACGATGATCGTGCTACCAGCCTCGCCAGTTCCTGACAAACTTGTGCCATTTTCAGTGATTTCTGGAACGTCAACGTGTTGATCACCACCGACAAGCTCAGCTTTCCCTGACTCATTGCCATTCGTGTCTATCGCTTCAATGCTTCCGACTTCACCTTCTGTTAATGGATTCTCTGGGAAGGTCCAATTGCCATTCTCATCCACCACCGTCGTAGAGGTATTGCCATCCGCATCCGTCACGATGATCGTGCTTCCAGCTTCACCTGTACCTGACAAACTTGTGCCATTTTCAGTGATTTCAGGAACGTCAACGTGTTGATCGCCACCTATTAACTCAACTTCACCAGACTCGTTGCCATTCGTGTCAATCGCTTCAATGCTTCCGACTTCACCTTCTGTTAATGGATTTTCTGGGAAAGTCCAATTGCCATTTTCATCTACCACCGTCGTAGAGGTATTGCCATCCACATCTGTCACGATGATCGTGCTGCCAGCCTCGCCTGTGCCTGACAAACTTGTGCCATTTTCAGTGATTTCTGGAACGTCAATATGTTGATCACCACCGACTACAGGAGCTTGACCAGACTCATTACCATTCGTGTCAATTGCTTCAATACTTCCGACTTCACCTTCTGTTAATGGATTTTCTGGGAAAGTCCAATGACCATTTTCATCCACCACAGTTGTAGAAGTATTGCCATCAGCATCCGTCACAATGATCGTGCTTCCAGCCTCGCCTGTGCCTGACAAACTCGTGCCATTTTCTGTGATTTCTGGAACGTCAACGTG
>NZ_KB849542.1:486221-610553 GCF_000368565.1 Acinetobacter gerneri DSM 14967 = CIP 107464 = MTCC 9824
GTATTGCCATCAGCATCCGTCACAATGATCGTGCTTCCAGCTTCACCTGTACCTGACAAACTTGTGCCATTTTCTGTGATTTCTGGAACGTCAACATGTTGATCACCACCGACAAGCTCAGCTTTCCCTGACTCATTGCCATTGGTGTCTATCGCTTCGATCGTACCAAGCTCACCTTCAGTCAATGGATTTTCTGGGAAGGTCCAATGACCATTCTCATCAACCACAGTCGTAGAAGTATTGCCATCAGCATCCGTCACGATGATCGTACTTCCAGCCTCGCCTGTGCCTGACAAACTTGTGCCATTTTCTGTGATTTCTGGAATATCAACGTGTTGATCGCCACCTATTAACTCAACTTCACCAGACTCATTACCATTGATGTCTATCGCTTCAATACTTCCAACTTCACCTTCTGTTAATGGATTTTCTGGGAAGGTCCAATTGCCATTTTCATCCACCACAGTTGTAGAGGTATTGCCATCCGCATCTGTCACGATGATCGTGCTTCCTGCCTCACCTGTACCTGACAAGCTTGTGCCATTTTCAGTGATTTCTGGAAAGTCCAATGACCATTTTCATCCACCACAGTTGTAGAGGTATTGCCGTCAGCATCCGTCACACTGATCGTGCTTCCAGCCTCACCTGTACCTGACAAACTTGTGCCATTTTCTGTGATTTCTGGAACGTCAACGTGTTGATCGCCACCAACGACAGGTGCCGTTCCAGACTCATTGCCATTTGTGTCAATCGCTTCAATGCTTCCGACTTCACCTTCTGTTAATGGATTTTCTGGGAAAGTCCAATGACCATTTTCATCCACCACAGTTGTAGAGGTATTGCCATCAGCATCCGTCACAATGATCGTGCTTCCAGCCTCGCCTGTACCTGACAAACTTGTGCCATTCTCATCAACAAGAGGTTTGTTTACTTCTACAGGATCTACTGGATCAACAGGATCAATCGGGTCTACTGGATTCACGGGATCAATAGGATCCACTGGATCAACTGGATCAACTGGATCAATCGGATCCACTGGATCAATAGGGTCCACTGGTTCAATAGGGTCCACTGGATCAATTGGGTCCACTGGATCAACTGGGTCCACTGGTTCAACAGGATCAATCGGGTCTACTGGATCAATCGGATCAACTGGTTCTACAGGGTCGACTGGATCAATCGGATCAACTGGATCTACTGGTTCTACAGGATCAACTGGATCCACAGGATCGACTGGATCAATTGGGTCCACTGGATCAATAGGATCGACTGGATCAATTGGGTCCACTGGTTCTACAGGATCAATCGGATCTACTGGGTCAACAGGATCTACTGGTTCTACAGGATCAACTGGTTCTACAGGATCTACTGGTTCTACAGGGTCAACAGGATCAATCGGATCAACTGGATCTACTGGTTCTACAGGATCAACTGGTTCTACAGGATCAACTGGATCCACAGGATCTACTGGATCGACTGGATCAATTGGGTCCACTGGATCAATTGGGTCCACTGGATCAATCGGATCGACTGGATCAATTGGGTCCACTGGTTCTACAGGATCAATCGGATCTACTGGGTCAACAGGATCTACTGGATTCACTGGATCAATCGGTTCTACAGGATCAATCGGGTCTACAGGATCAACAGGATCAATCGGGTCTACTGGATCAATCGGGTCTACTGGGTCAATTGGATCAACAGGATCAATTGGGTCTACTGGGTCAATTGGATCAACTGGATCAACTGGGTCCACTGGTTCAACAGGATCTACTGGATCAATCGGATCTACTGGATCTACTGGATCAACTGGATCAACAGGATCTACTGGATCAATCGGATCTACTGGTTCTACAGGGTCGACTGGATCAATCGGATCAACAGGATCAATCGGATCTACTGGATCTACTGGATCTACTGGATCAATCGGATCAATTGGGTCCACTGGATCAACAGGATGAACAGGATCTACAGGATCAATCGGATCTACTGGGTCTACAGGATCTACTGGATCAATCGGATCTACTGGATCTACTGGGTCGACTGGATCAATCGGATCTACTGGATCAATTGGGTCTACTGGATCAACTGGGTCAACAGGATCTACTGGATCAATTGGATCTACTGGATCAATTGGATCAATTGGATCAATTGGATCAATTGGATCAATTGGATCAATTGGGTCTACTGGATCAATCGGATCTACTGGATCAATTGGGTCTACTGGTTCTACAGGGTCAACTGGATCAATAGGATCAACAGGTTCTACTGGATCAACAGGATCAACTGGATCAACTGGGTCAATTGGGTCAATTGGGTCAACAGGATCTACTGGTTCTACAGGGTCAATAGGATCAATCGGATCAACAGGGTCAATAGGATCTACTGGATCAATCGGATCAACAGGGTCTACTGGTTCTACAGGATCAATTGGGTCTACTGGGTCAATTGGATCAACAGGATCAACTGGATCAATAGGATCAACTGGATCAACTGGATCAATCGGATCGACAGGATCAATCGGATCAACAGGATCAACAGGATCAACAGGATCAACAGGATCAACAGGATCAACAGGATCAACAGGATCAACAGGATCAACAGGATCAATTGGATCAATTGGATCAATTGGATCAATCGGATCAATCGGATCAATCGGATCAATCGGATCAATCGGATCAATCGGATCAACCGGATCAATCGGATCAACAGGATCAACTGGATCAACTGGATCAACAGGATCAACAGGATCAACAGGATCAATAGGGTCAACTGGATCAATTGGATCAATTGGGTCAACAGGATCTACTGGATATACTGGATCAATCGGATCTACAGGATCAATTGGGTCCACTGGATCAACTGGATCAATCGGGTCAACTGGATCTACTGGATTCACTGGATCTACAGGTTCTACTGGATCAATAGGATCGACTGGATCAATCGGGTCAACTGGGTCCACAGGATCTACTGGATCAATCGGATCAATTGGGTCCACTGGATCAATCGGGTCTACTGGATCAATAGGATCTACTGGATCAATAGGATCTACTGGGTCAATAATTTGATCACCACCTATAATTTGCCCTTGTCCAGACTCATTACCATTCGTATCAATTGCTTCGATCGTACCAAGCTCGCCTTCGGTCAATGGATTTTCTGGGAAGGTCCAATGACCATTTTCATCAACGATTGTTGTAGCAGTATTACCATCTAAATCAGTTACGATGATCGTGCTTCCAGCCTCGCCTGTACCTGACAAACTTGTGCCATTTTCTGTGATTTCCGGGATATCAACGTGCTGATCACCACCTATAATTTGCCCTTGTCCAGACTCATTACCATTGCTATCAACCGCTTCGATGCTTCCGACTTCACCTTCTGTTAATGGATTTTCTGGGAAAGTCCATTTGCCATTCTCATCAACTACAGTTGTAGAGGTATTACCATCGGCATCTGTCACAATAATCGTGCTTCCAGCATCACCAGTGCCTGACAAGCTCGCACCATTCTCATCAACAAGAGGTTTGTTTACTTCTACAGGATCTACTGGGTCAATTGGATCAACAGGATCAACAGGATCAACAGGATCAACAGGATCAATTGGGTCTACTGGATCAACAGGGGCTATCGGATCGACTGGTTGAACTGGTTCTTCTGGAGTAATTGGATCAATGGGTTGAGATGGTTCTACTGGAACAACTGGAGTTTCAGTAGATTGCTCTTCTTTAGAGTCAGAACTACCTGAACCACCACTCGCTGCAATTGCAGCAGCTCCTAAAACACCAGCCCCGCCAGCAAACCACCAAGGATTCAGCAACATAAATCCTGAATCATCATGGTACAAAAGTGGCTCAACATCATCTAAAACTTGATATGGAATAGAGTTATCCATGACTTGCAAGTCTTCTAAATGTTGAATCCATAAAAGACGCTGATCATCATCTAGAAAAACAAGACTATTATCAGAATTTTCCTGATTATTGTAGAAATTTGTTATTTTTAGAACTTCGTCACTATCATTAAAATGGATAAATAAGTCATTACCAATTCTTTCAATTTTTTTGATTTGTTTAGTTGAAACTTCAACGAGTACAACTGAATTTTCTTGAATATCGAAGTCGTACTTTAACCCCGAATCAATAATTTGATGAGACGCTTTAGATATAATACTGACGTTATTCATGATTAATAATTACCATTGGTTACACTATTATTATTGTACTTTTATTAACCCCACACTTTTAAACTGTTTAAATGATCTAAATTTAATATATGAAAAATTATTTAAATATAAAATATAATCAATAATTTATAAAAAAAATCTTAGTTCACATTTTATTCATAATTATAGGATATTTATAAACATTCTATTTTTTTGATAAATTACGAAGACAAACATATCTGAATAAACATACAATAATAAATATATTTACAAGTGATTTACTTTGAATTAGGTATTTTGCGAATTTTTATTTATCAATTGATAAAAAATAACATGTAAAATGTATTAAAAAATTTTAAAAGTGCTATTTACCGCTCATTTTCCACTCTACAACCTTTGAACTATCACAATAGTTTTTATTTATTAATACAAAGTATTTATAAAAATAAATAAAAGAAAAACACTCATATAAATTTATGATAATTTAGATTTTATAATTATATTTTTATTGATAATTATTATAAAAATTCACATCTAAATTAACGATCATTTTTGGTTTTATTTCTCTTTGGTATCATCTGAAATAAGTAAAAACCAGTAAAAACTTTTATTTTTTACTGGTTCTATCTTTATACAATCCCAGAAATATCTTTCAATATCTTGATAAATATATCTTTTTCACTATCAGGATACTTTTTAAATACTTCATTTTGATGGCTATCGGCGATATCAAAGAGATAGTGTGCGGTCTTCTTACCTTTTTCAGTTAAATAGTAAAATCCGTCATTTTCCGTTAATAATCCATCATTTTTTAGGATACTTGCTGCTTGCTCGACTTCATGCATAGGCATCGCAATATCACGTGGTAGCTCAGATTTATTGGATGCTGTACCACTTCCTAGGACCAATAACATTCGTGCTTCGCTGGTTCTAAATCCCGTCACCAATTGTTTTGGAATATAGTCAGTTTGGTAGAATTTAAACGCTCGGCTCATCAAATAACACACATTGCTATGTAAATGCCCGTGATGCATTTGCCCTACATCCTCAACTTCTTGGCTATCTTTAAGTTGCAATAATGGATGTGGTGTGACTGCCGAATACGCACCTTGATGGTAAAGCAATGGGCTACGACCTTCATCATGAAAATTGACCACTTTTCCAATAATAATCCAGTGATCTCCACCTTCAATAATTTGATGACGTTCACACTCAAAAACTGCCGAGCAATTTTCAAGTAATGGCGCTAAACCCGCACCTTCAAGATGATTTGTACCCTCGTATTTGTCCAAGTTACGGCGAGAAAATTTGTTTGATAGTTCAATTTGTGAACCCGACAATACATTGACTGCAAAGTGTGTCGCTTGTTCAAACACTGGAAAACTTGATGATTTTTTATCAATACTCCACAAAATCAAAGGTGGGTCTAATGATACAGAGTTGAAGCTATTTGCTGTCACACCGACTTTTTCGCCCTGTTCATTTTGCGCTGTCATGATGGTCACTCCAGTCGCAAAATTACCCAAAGCTCGTCTAAATTTCATTGGATCGATCTGTACTTCATCCATGTTTTTCAATACATTCATCATTCTCTCCTGAATTTCAATCTTATCTAATTTTTGTCTTTAAAATCTCTGCCAAAACTTGTCTTGATCTCTTGCCATCTTAGATTTTTATTAGATATCAAGGACTAAACGTGCAGATTTAGAACGTGAACAACACACCAATATTTGTTCATTACTGGCTTTTTCTTCATCGGTAAAATATACATCTCGATGATCAGGTTCACCCTCAATCACATCACACATACATGTGCCACAGACACCTTGTTCACATGACATTTCAATTTCTATGCCTTCTCGTGCCAGCGCTTGTAAAATCGTTTCATCACCATTGACCATGACAATTTTGCCACTTTGCTGCGCAACGACTTCAAAAGAATCTCCACCCGTTTCCACTTCGACTTGGAAATATTCTTTGTGAATATTGGCGCTTGGAAATTGTTGAGTTTCTGCAAGATTGATCACCCAATCCATAAAACCATTTGGTCCACATGTGTAAATGTGGCTTTCTTTGTCTATGTTATGAATCGCTGTTTCAAAAAACTCGCGGTGACTTGCACCTTCTGATTTAAAGTGAAAATGACTATGTGCAGCCAGTACACCATTTTTGATTTCGTCTACAAATGCACAGCGTTCAGGGCTTGCACCGCAGTAATGCAATTCAAATGAAGCACCTTCATGATGTAACTGATATGCCATGGTAATCAGTGGTGTAATACCAATCCCGCCACCGATGAGAACACTATGTTTTGCTTTCACTAATGGAAATAAATTGCGCGGTTCACTGACTTGGATTTGCATGCCATCTTGGATGTCATTAAATGCTGAAAGTGAGCCACCTCTCGATTCAGGATCATTTAAAATCCCTAATCTAAACATCCCTTGTTTGCTTGGATCTTGGCACAGTGAATACTGGCGTATCATCCCATTGGGTAAATGCACATCAATATGTGATCCAGCTTCAATTTTTGGTAATTGCGTGCTTGTTGCAGATTCAAATTCCATTACTGCAACATTGCCGCCTTCTACATGGCGGTTTTTGACGATGACATGATAAAGTGCTGTCATTTTGCAAACTCCATTTGTTTTCTATACCACCCAAAAACTTTGAATCATAAATTGACTACGCTTTGCGTCTTTTCAAAATATTCCCAATGTCTGGATTTTCCTAAAGCCACGCCCACATATGTGATTTAAAATGCAGGCTCAAGCTAATTGTTTGATCAAATCGTTATTTAACTTAGCTCAAATAAAACGATTTGATCGTAGATCGTTGCGCCTTAGCGCATGAACAATCCACCATTAATATCCCAAGTTGCACCTGTCACAAAGGCAGCATTTGGACTTGCCAAAAGCGCACATGTTTCAGCGATGAACTCCATACTTCCCAAAGCTTTGACTGGAATGTTTTGGATAAACTGCGCCATTTTTTCATCTGACACAACGCTATGCACAATCGGCGACTCCATTGGACCTGGTGCGATTGCATTGACTGTGACACCTTTGCCAGCAAATTCTTTGGCAAAAATTTTGGTTAATATCACGATTGCGCCTTTGGTTGCAGCATAATGCGCGCCCGTTGCTGTACCGCCATTTTGACCTGCAAGCGAAGCCATATTGACGATACGGCCATTGCCTTGGTCTGCCATAAACTTACCAATGATTTGACAAGCTTGAAATGTGCCACGCTGATTGACTTGCGTTACCCAATCAAAATCACTCGCTGTAATTTCCAAGACAGGGGTTGCTTTGGTCACAGTCGCGTTATTGATCAAAACATCCAATTTTCCAAAGTTGTTTTTGATCCAATCTACTGCCGCAATAAAATCACCTTCAACTGAAATATCGAGTTTCAGCGGATAAATATTTTCAGCATGCGCACTTTTTTGCTTAGCATTTTCAGCTTTTTCTAAAGTACTTGCAGACAAAATCACTTGATGACCTTGAGCTGCAAAATTCTCAGCGATGACATTTCCAAGCCCAGATGCTGCACCTGTAACTAAAACAACTTGTTGCATATCTCGCTCCTAAAGAATGTAACTAATACCAGCCAAAGTATCGGTAGAGTTGACTAAATTGATAATTTTACGATTGATTTTGAGACCATCTTGATCACGTACCAAGTGATATGTCACGTCTGCGGTATAGTGCTTAAGATTTTCCTTACGAAACTCACGCAGGTTTTGCGCACAACGTAAAACGATTTCATTGTCTTGATCTTGAATGACTCGTACACGTGAAATGCTACGCACCGTATTGGCTTTCGGTGCAGTTGAAATCGCTTCACCATTTTGTAAACGTTCAACGCGCAGCTTACGCATATGATGATCGTCATAAGCATAGTTCAAATGATTTTCATAATCCGTCAACTTTGGATCAATCGGAATAATGTATTTACCTTGTTCATTCCAAAGATCCAGCCATTCGTTATATTCTGAATGATCCAACATATCTGCTTCAGCCCAGATGAAAGCAGTCACTTCATTGAGTAAATTCAAATTGATATTCATTGCTCTCTCCTTAAGCCGTCATCATCTTTTTCCACTGCTGATATGCACCACGCATACCCGTCTCTGCACTCACATCACTTTTTAAACCGTCTTCTGTTTTTACTTCGCCCGGCAAACCGCGATTGAGCATGATCCAGAGATCATTCCCTGCATTGGCACCATGTTGTACACGCTCCCAAGCTTCTGCATCATCTGGCGTACCAAAACCAAATGGTCCTTGGAAATGTTCATGCAAACGTAGGCGGTATTGATTTGCGATTTGTGGTCCGCCATCCATGGTAATTACGGAGTGGTGAATTTCTGTTTTATCCACTGCCAATGGTTGCATCACTCGGAAGAACGCCATTGAGCAAGCGATGTTTGGGAATATATTTAAGTTAAATCCTGAACCACCTACCGCACGAACGATACGACGAACCTCAAGTTCAGCATGACCTTCATCACGTAATGCTTGTGCCAAATCTTCGAAACGCTCTTGAATCGGACGCTCCATCAATTCTTCATCCAAATCAACCAATTCAGGAATCATCACCATTACGCTATGACCATTGCCCAAATCTTCTACAAAACCCGGTTGATTTTCAAAGTTAAATAACTCTTCTGTTTTTTCGTCAACAGAGCTTAAAAATGATTTGTGTACCAATGGGAAATGGTAAGCATCCGTTGTATTTTCAAGTTGGATTTTCCAGTTGCCTGGGAAGGTAAAGCGATGTTCACCCAACACTTTGATCGGATAACCTGCACCCTGTTTCATGAATAAATCAATCCATTTTTTTGCAGGTCCAAGAAATTCTTCTAGTGGCTGAATATCTTCTTTAAATGACGCGAAAATCATGCCGTTATATTCTTCAACACGTAGGCTAATCAGTGGAAATTCTGATTTGTCCAAACATTCACCGTAGCTTTCTGGTGAAGGTACGCCACGTAATGAACCATCCAGTGCATAGCTCCAGCCATGGTATGGGCAGACAAAACTATTGGTTTTGCCTTTTTTATGTTCACAAACAGTTGCAGCACGGTGGCGACAACGGTTTAAAAGTACGTGAACTTTCTTTTTACGGTCACGTACCGCAACAACAGGTTGCTTACCAATATTCATGGTTTTATAGCTACCTGCATCTGGGATTTCACTGGCATGTGCAACCCAGACCCATGTGTTATAAAAAATCTTTTCCATTTCATCTTCAAAGATTTTTTCGTCTTTATACAAAGACGTATGCACGCGATCATCTTGTACCAGCTGGCTATAATCCACTTCTATATTTTGCATTGGGATAAGGCTATTCATGTCCATTTTCCTTTTTCATTTTCCTTTGAACAAAACCACTCGGCTTTGCTATTTTCTTTCAATCATTTGTTAATTAATTTTCGGTACAGGCAATTCTGCATCGCTATGCCAATGATCCACTGGACGACTAAAAATATTTTCCGTTTGAAAATGTTTAATCTTCCAAGTGCCATCTTTTTGGCGTTTAAATTTGACCTGCAATTTGGCTGCATTGAGATGACTACGACCATCTCTAAATGTTGAGGTTTGCAGCATGAGCCATGAGGCTTTAGCACTATTTTTTTCAATATAAATCTGTTCAGAACTGACAAAGTGCGCATTCATCACAAAATGTGATTCTTTATGCATGTAGCTTTGAAACATCTTTCGGATCTGCTTTGATGTTTCATAGCGTCCAAAGGATTTTGCATATTTTTCACCAATGCCTTCCCAAATACTGTTTGTATCAAACAGGTTCATCAACGCATCAAGGTCAGTATTGGCATCCAGTGCATCACAGATTTCCATATAAAGATTGATGCAATTGCGGATCGCACTTTCTGCTTCGAGATGTTCGAGGCGTGTGATGATTTTTTGCATTTCCTTGTCATGCTTCATTTTCAAACATCCTTATATTGAAAATAAAATCTTATAAATAACCCGGCATTGGATCTAAACCAAAGCTCACCAAACCTGCATTTTGTAAAGTCGCCTCACCCATAAAGGCATGTTGCGTTACGACATTTGCATCATTTACAAAACGGCTAAATGGGTTCTGGGTATAAATCGCAGTCATCCCTGCTAGCATTTGCATTTTGCGAGCCACTTGAGCTGATACGCGAGCAGCATGCGTACATGACAAACGCATATCGCTGATGTGTTGTTTCGTCGGTTTTTCACCTGCCAAAATCGTATTCCAAACCACATCAATCGTGTGATAGAACCAGTTACGTGCTGCCAAAAACTCACCTTCAGCTTGTGCAAATTCATACTGAGTGACTGGACGATTGGCGATTTCATTGCCCCCAGTAATCGAAGCTTTACCCGGTGCAAGTTTTTTAAATTCTTCTAACGCTGCTGCTGCAACACCGATCCCCACTACGGTCAAAACCTGAGTTGCCAATGACAATGATGGATATTTAAAAAATGGCTCAGGCAGTTTTGATGGCTCACCACGTACAAAGGTCCATTCTTTGGTTACAAGGACATTGTCCACGACCAAATCATGACTACCTGTACCTTTCAAACCTACCGTGTCCCAAGTCATTTCAATTTTGGCTTTCTTGGCAGGCAACACAGCCAAACGTGGTAGACCCTGCGTTTCATTATCTTTACGAGGAGAAATCCCGACACCTAAAATATCTGCACCCATACAACCACTTGAAAACTTCCAGCGACCTTTTACAAGCACACCTTCATCCGTTATTTCGGCTGGTTGCGGTGGGAAAATACCTGCAGCAAAGACAATGTCAGGACTGTCTTTATAAAGTAGTTGCAAGGTTTCTTCAGGCAAACTTCCAAGATAAGCGGGGCTCATACCAAAACTTGCCACCCAGCCCACTGAACCATCAGCTTTAGAAAGGATTTCAATCAACTCACAAAATTCACGAGGTGATTTTTCATCGCCACCAAAACGCTTTGGTACAAATGCTCGGTACACGCCTAGTGTTTTTAAACGATCAATCACGTCTTGGCTAATATAAGCTTGCTTGTCAAACTCGCCCTGACATGCGCGCTCTCGAATTTCCTGACAGAACTGATCAAGATTAACTGTGTCTTGTGCAAAATCATTTGACGATAAAACATTCATGTTTTAACTCCCTGTCTATATTTTTTTAGTATCCAACTATTTATCTAAACGCGCTTACTGTGCTGCTTTGAGCAAGTCCTCAGCAAGTGCACATAACATTTCATCTGCATTTTGATTTGCAACAATTTGCAAACCTACAGGCAATCCATTTGCTGTTTCGAGTGGAATCGACATGGCTGGATGACCCGATAAGTTAAAAGGTCGTACCAATGCCGTTAAATTTAAAAATGCTGTGGTATTTTCAGCATCAACGACTTTGGGCGGAATTTGAGGAAGCGTAGGTAAAATAATCGCGTCAAATTGCTGTAAAATTTGATCAATTTCTTGACTAAATTTCTTGCGAATCTGTTCCGCATTTTCAACATCAGTCAATGTGGTTTCTGCCGCTTTTAATAAACGATTGTTGACATCAGCCGCCACTTTTCCTGTTTTGGTCAAAGCGCCATACGCTTGCCAATTTTCATAATTAATGATTTGCATACCTGCGCGATAAGCATCATTAAATGACTGCACCTCAACCTTTTCAGACACGGCTTGAGCCTGATTTAGAAAATCATGAATGCTTTGCCAAATCTCCTCATCTGCTGCAACATCTAAAATGGCAAAGCGAGGTGTTTTGCTTAGGCTAAAATCTTTTTTAAAAGTCGGATCAATAATTTGCATTGCAGTTTTGATCATGCTCACCGAGTTTGCAAAAGGTCCTACACAATCCAAAGAACTCTGTGCTGGCACTACACCGATACGGCTCACACGGGCAAACGTTGGTTTTAAACCATAAACCCCACAGCAAGCTGCTGGCATACGGATCGAACCACCTGTGTCTGTTCCTATAGAAAAATCTGCCAAACCTGCTGCAACCGCCGCAGCCGAACCACTTGAAGAACCACCTGGAATTAATTCTGGATATTTAGGATTGATCGGCGTACCAAAGTTTTTATTGATACCTGTGATACCAAAAGCCAATTCATGCAAATTGGTTTTTGCGGTGATTTGACAATCCGCATTTAAAATATGATCTACAATTTGTGCATTCTGCTCTGCAACAGGGCTGTCTTGATAAGCCAAGCTGCCTGACAATGTTTGAAAGCCTGCAATATCAATAGAGTCTTTCACCATGACTTTGAGAGAACCTGAACCTTTTGCAACGTCCTTTGCAATAATGTTCATATTTATAGAATTCATTCACTTTTCCATGTAATTTTAATCTATGCACTAAATATCGTAAAAATAAATGTAATTGTCAAGTAATTTTCATAGATGTATATCAAAGTATTTATTTCAAAGTGTGTATATAATGTTGCATCTTTTATTTCTAAGTTGTGGCTTTGAAGATGCTAACTCATTTAGAACAATTCCTACCAAATAACGAACCTGATAGTTTAAAGAACTTCCCTTTTTTCTGGGTATCGCAAGTCAATGGAAAATATTCTCAACTTATTGAAAAATCGATAAAAAAACTAGGTATAGACAATACCAAAAGAAAAATTATTTTAAGTACCAATGCTTTAGGTCAAGCAAGCATTACAGATATTGCCAATCTTTCAACAACTAAGCTCACCACAGCGACCAAAGCGGTATATCGCCTCGTTGAAGATGGGATTGTAGAAGTATTTTCATCTGAGTCCGATGAACGTATTTCGATGGTTAAATTGACCGATAAAGGTCAAGAACTGGTTGAAAAAATCAATCAGATCAGTATCGTAACCCTATCGGGTATCCTCAATTCTTTTGATGAAGACGAGTTAAAAGACCTCAATCTAAAGCTTAAAAAGCTCTATGATTTGATGTAGAAGATTCTCTTATTAAATATCATTTACTTATAAAAGAAAAAGGTGCTTAGTCACGTATAAGCACCTTTTCCGAAGACAATAAAAATCTAGTTTATTGCCATTTCAATTTTATAGAATATGTTCAAATCATATCCAACGGACTAGATTGTGATCAAACCTATTCAATAAAATCAAAAGCTTAATATAATGATTTAGAAATTTCCTAAAACATTAACCAATAAAATTTCAATCTTTTGCAATATCAAATTTCGGCTTTAATTTTGACATTTCGATACGATCTGAAAAATGGCTAAGTACTTGCAATTTATACTGTTGCACATCCATATTTTGATAATCGTAAAAGCCTTGCATCTCACGCATACCATTGCGATTGTTTTGCATATTATCCACGATGATCTGCGGAGATTCGTAACGCTGTCCGAGTTCTTTTTCTAGATACTGCGACGCATAATACAAAATATCTCCGCCCCCCCAGTCGATAAACTCAAGTAAACCCAGTACCGAAAAACGCAGTCCAAATCCGGTTCGAATCGCAATATCAATATCTTCTGCAGATGCTACACCCTCTTCAACCATTCTCGCGGCTTCGTTCATGGCAAGTGCTTGAATGCGAGGTACGATATAGCCTGCTTTGGCATTGCAGACCACTGGAACTTTGCCGATATTTTTCAGGAAGTCTTTTAAAACGTCGACGACTTGATCGGAGGTCTGTTCTGATCGGCTAAGCTCAACCAGTGGAATCAAATAAGCAGGATTGAGCCAATGTGCATTGATCACACGTTCAGGATGGGACAACATTTGAGCGATATCACTCACTAAAAATGTCGAAGTCGTTGAAGCCACGATACAGTCTTTTGAGATTTCACCATCCAGCCATGAAAATAGTGCTTGTTTTGCCTCTAAAACCTCTGGCACACCTTCCATAATCAATTGGCATTTTTGCAAATACGCTGACGAGCTTTGTTTACTCATCAATTGAATTCGATCAAAAATAACCTGTTTTTGTGTTGCTTGAATAAAGTTAATTTTCTCAAGAAGATTCAACTCTTGTAATAAATCTTGAGCCAGATTTTCCTGATATTTTTTAAATTGGTCTTCGCTTCGATCCTTGGCATCAATCAGTACAGCATCCAATCCCGCATAGGCAAAGGCAATTGCGATTGCCTTCCCCATACGTCCAGCACCAACGATCGCGATATGCTGAATTTTTTGCATATTAGATTCCTTCATTGAGCAGTGATTTGAGTTGCTGTTTGGATAAATTTGCCAAACCTAAATCTTCTAAAGTACGCCCTTCAGCATATAAATCTTTGGCTGTCACAGCCGATGCAATATTGAGCAAACCTTCGGCAACTGGTGTTTTTACGCCTGCAAAACGTCCAACCGAAACTAAAAATGATAAACCTAAACGTGTATCTTCAAGCATATAGCGATGCTTTTCTAAATCAATGTCTTCACGCCAATCGCCACTATCGGTCAATTTACCGTGTGCGCCACGACCATACATCCACTCATCACCCTCACCTTCTTTATTATAATGATCAGCCAATGGGAAATGCGGTGCGCCATAACCTAGCGCTTCTCGGACACGCATGCGCTCAGCATCAAGTTGATTAGTAACACGTCTGATCGAAGGTTGGGTTCCTTCATTATGAATATCCCATGCTTCAAAATGCTCTAAAGGTCCAGCATTCATCATAATTAATGGTGGATGAATCACAGGACCAGCATTCATCAATGCACCACTTAAACCATCTTCAATCGCTTCAACACTTGGGTATGTTTGTTTTAAAATCTTAAATGCATGCTCAGATAGCGCACTAGGAAAAACGCCTGTAGGTAAACGTGTCGCATAGCCACTCACAACGATGTCATTTACCCCATGTTTACGCACTAAATACGGTAATGTTCCAGTTTCAGCAAAAGCAACCTTGGCATTATTTCCTGCATCTTTCATTGCTTTGGCGAAAATAAAACTACCAAAAGTACCCGGTGGTAAGAACACCACTTGCCCATCTTTAAAATAAGGTGCTGTTTGTTTAGATAAATCTGTATGTGTTGTTGCTGGCAATGGAATAATAATCAGTTCAGCATGTTGAATGGCTTGCTCAAGATTTGTTTTTAAAATAATTTGTGCATTTTCAAAGCCAACAGTGACCGAGCGTGTCCCTTGATAATCTTTTACATTTAACTGAGCGGCTTGATTGAGTGCTTCAAATGCTTCACCATCACGACGCCATAAAACAACATCATGTCCTTTTTCCGCCATTTCTACTGCTGCTGCATAACAACCGTGACCACCACCGAGTACTGTAATTTTCATTAGAATTCTCCTTTATTCTATAAGAGAATATTAAAAAAATTGAATGCTCATTACTTCTCGAAAAATGCATCACTTATTCAAATTGCGCAAACAAATGCAAAATATATTAGGCAAATAGATTATGTTGATTTTTTAATGTTTGCGATGGAACACAACCATAACGCTTTTTATATTGTGCTGAAAAATGTCCTAAACTATTGATTCCATGTTTCATTAATATATCAGTAACAGAAATATTGCCCTGACTATTTTCCAGTTCAAAATGAATTTTTTCTAAACGTTTGTCCTTGATATATGCCACAGGACTTTGATTTAAATATTGTTTAAACCCCAATTGCAATGTACGTACAGCAACGCCGACTTTGTCACTGATCTCTTGTAAACTCAGCGCTTGATCCAAATTGGAATCAATGTATTTTTGCGCTTTCTTGATATAGCTTGGCAGCAACTGTTGATGTGCGGAGTTTAAAGCTTGACTAAAATTATGTGGAAGATTGAGCAAAATGAGCTTAATCAGATAATCATTAAAGCTATCAGTTAAATATTGCCAATTTTGCAAGGTATAGTAGGACTGACATAGATAATTTAAGGTTTGTATAAACACCTGTATTGCATCAGAAGAACAGCCGGAACCTGCATCAAAAATCAAAGGTTCATGCACGGTACGTCCAATCAATAACTGTAACTTTTGCTCTAAATCTTGACGGCTTATTTTCAAAATAATATTGCGGCACTTGCCGTCAGTGGTGATCTTATTTTGACTAAAAGGTGAAGAAATACTCATCAAACCCGGAACTTGTCTTATCTCTTGCTGATTCGACTCAACACTACATTGCCCCTCCAAGGTGATCCGAAACAAATAATACTGCATATTTTCGATACATATTGAGACAGGCGCGTTATAACGCAAATCTAAAAGTGCCGAATTTCCAAATTCAAAACCATTTAAAATCGTCTGGACAGGGATATATTGATCAACTTCAAACTCATGTGGGCAAAGATAATGACTGATATTGTCTTTGATAATTTTATAATCATCCGAATCCAATAACACAGAATGGTCAAGTTGATCTAAATAATCCAATTTGATATGTGTTTGATGATCGTTGTTATGTTCGGTATGGGTTGGAGATTGCGTATTTTCAGTCGATTTTTTCTGCTGATTCATGTTCATGAATAATCACTTTATCATGATCTTTTTCATACAAAATTTAAGCATAATGTTGAAAAAATTGTTCTTTTAAAATAGATAAATTCCACCTACGAATAGATGGAATTTTCAATATACACGATTATTTATTCAGTTGAATATTCACGCTTCATACTTTCACGGAATTTCTTACAACCTGCACGCAATAATAGCGCTGCCAAGACCGCAGAAATACTCGCAACAATGGTAACCGAGTAGCCAACAGCTTTTGGTGAACCAAACACTTTGTCAGTAATCAGCGCAACTAAGGTCGTACCAATACCTAAACCGATCAAATTACTAATTAACAAGAAAATTGAAGAGATTTGCGCACGTAATTGATTAGGTGCAAGGTGTTGCATCGCAGCAGTTGACGTTGGAATTGGGAAGGATGCAAAGAACATCGCAGGAACCAATAAACATACAGATAACCATAACTGATCAACCAAAGTAAAAGTCGCAATTGGAATAATCATACATGCAGCGCCGATTGCACCAACTAAGATTGATGCATCTTTACGCCCTTTTTGCATAAACCAATCTGTAAGCCAACCTGCAGTTAATGCCCCTAAAGTATTGGCAACCAATAAAACAGTACCGAGCATATAACCGACTTCTGTTGGGGATAGACCAAATTTACGGATATAAAATGCAGGTGACCAGCTGGTTAGGCAAAATAATGCCATTGCATAAAATGAGAAACCTAAATAGTGACAACTAAAAGTCCCACGATGTTTAGCGACAAATTTAAAACTATCTGAAAGATTAACTTTTTGAACTTGCCCATTGGCATCTAAGCGCTGCCCTTGACGTTTTGGATCACGAACTGTCAGGATAAACAAAATTCCAATCAGGATACCCGGCAATCCTACGATCAAAAAAGCCACCTGCCATGCTTTCATTAAACCAAATAATGGCACATCAATAAGTGCGGTATTTTTCAATAAACTAATCACATAACCGCCAACCAGAAATGCAATACCACCACCTAAGAAAGCACCTGTAGAATACACACCGACAGCTTTGCCCAGTTTTTCCTTGGAAAACAAATCACTGAAAATAGAATATGCCGCTGGAGAAAGTGCGGCTTCACCTGCACCCACGCCAATTCGACATAAAAATAATTGCACGAAGTTTTTACTTAAGCCACATGCTGCTGTTGCCAGACTCCAAAAAATAATCCCAGCAGAAATCAGTTTTGGACGCGAAAAACGGTCAGCAATATAGGCTAAAGGTAAGCCCATAAAGGCATAAAACAGTGAGAATGCCAGACCATGTAATAAACTAAATTGCGTATCAGAAAGATTTAAATCTGCTTTGATTGGCTCAATCATCAATGCCAAAATCTGCCGATCAATAAAAGAAAAAATGTAGGCAATCATGCACAACATCACAACATACCAAGCATATTTGCCTGATGTTTGATACGCGTGACTGATCACTCCTGATTTGTCATCACTCATCGAAAATTTCCTTATCTTGTTGCCTTATATAACTGTCCCAGTTAGGCAAAATACGTACCATGAGCTTAGAAAAACTGAGAAATTTTTTAAAACACTATAAAATTCAATTACTAGAAACCAAATTTTTTACTTTATTTTAAAATCTCACGCTTGCCCTAAACTATAATTTTATGAACGATCACTGTTCACTTTGAAGAAAATATGCACCATTATTTTCATAATTCAATTTAATTTTCCATTACTTTATCAATATAAATTTATTCTTTAAAGGTATAATTTACGTGAAAAGGAAAATTTTATTAAAAATAATGGACTTAAATACATACATTTTTTTGTAAAATATTCTGTGAATATTCCTGTTTATTCTGATAATCCCTACTAAATCACTAGGTTGAGTGAAAATAGAAAACTATTACAATAAAGCCCTAATCTTTTTATGCCTTTTTATAGATCATGAGCTTGAAATACACGACCGAACTCCTTTCCCCTGCTGGTTCACTAAAAAATATGCGCTATGCCTTTGCTTACGGTGCGGATGCAGTTTATGCAGGACAACCACGCTACAGTTTACGTGTCCGAAATAATGCTTTTGATCATGATAATTTGGCAATCGGGATCCAAGAAGCGCATCAACTTGGCAAGAAATTTTATGTTGTTGTAAATATCCAACCACACAATAGTAAATTGAAAAATTTCATCCGAGATTTAGAGCCTGTTATCGCGATGCAACCTGATGCCTTGATCATGTCCGATCCGGGTCTCATCATGATGGTCCGCGAAAACTTTCCTGATATGCCGATCCATCTCTCGGTACAAGCCAATGCAGTGAATTGGGCAACTGTTAAGTTCTGGAAAACAATGGGCTTAACTCGTGTGATTTTATCGCGTGAACTTTCACTTGAAGAAATCGAAGAAATAAAGCAAAACGTTCCTGATATGGAAATTGAAGTTTTTGTGCATGGCGCACTCTGTATGGCATATTCTGGACGTTGTTTACTTTCAGGTTATATGAATAAACGTGATGCCAACCAAGGCGCATGTACCAATGCATGTCGTTGGGAATACAAAATTCATGATGCTGAAGA
This sequence comes from Acinetobacter gerneri DSM 14967 = CIP 107464 = MTCC 9824, assembly GCF_000368565.1. Lineage (GTDB taxonomy): Bacteria > Pseudomonadota > Gammaproteobacteria > Pseudomonadales > Moraxellaceae > Acinetobacter > Acinetobacter gerneri. The sequence goes on from NZ_KB849542.1 coordinate 505,386, forward strand.
AGATGCCACAGGTGATGTTATTCCTGTACAACAAATCGAAGATTCAGCAGATCAAGTTGATGCAGATGAACAACATGCATTAGCACAAAATGAGTTTACAGATCCAGTATTATTACAAAGAAATGATGAAGATATGTTTGCTGCCGAAGAGGATGAACATGGCACATATTTCATGAATTCTAAAGATTTGCGTGCAGTTCAACATGTCGATCGTTTAACCAAAATGGGTATACATTCACTAAAAATTGAAGGTCGTACCAAATCGTATTTCTACTGCGCCCGTACGGCTCAAATTTATCGTCAAGCCATCGATGATGCGCTTGCAGGAAAAGCATTTGATCCAGCCCTACTGACTCAATTAGAAGGTTTAGCAAATCGTGGCTATACCGAAGGTTTTTTACGTCGCCATGTGCACAGCGAATACCAAAACTATCAAACAGGTTCTTCTGTTTTTGACTATCAACAATACTGTGGTGAAGTCTTGGGAACACAAGATCATTACATGAAAATTGAAGTGAAAAATAAATTTATTGTCGGTGATTCTCTTGAGTTAATGACACCTCAAGGTAATATTCACTTTAAATTGGAACAGATGTTTGATCTAAAAATGAATCCTGTTAGCGATGCCAAAGGCTCAGGACATTTTGTGTTGATTCCAAAACCTGCTGATGTTGATTTAGATTTTGCCTTACTCATCCGAAATTTACCTGATTCTTCACAGGATATTTCAGCAAATTCTTTGGCATATCAAGCGGGTTAATTATGGCTCTTTTAATCACTGATGATTGCATCAACTGCGATATGTGTCTGCCTGAATGCCCCAATACAGCGATTTATGAAGGTGCAAAGTATTATGAAATTGATGCGGAACGCTGCACTGAATGTATAGGTTTTTATGATGCGCCAACCTGTAAAGCGGTCTGTCCAATCGATTGTATCATGCAACATCCAGAACATATCGAAGATGAAAAAGCATTGATGGTCAAATTTAAAGCTCTAAATATTGTATGACCTTGATCATCAAAAATTAAAGCTTATTCACATGAATAGGCTTTAGGGTCTGTTGACATTTCAAATTGGTTGCGACTTGAGTGTTTTTTAGATGATATGAGGCGTAGATTGAGAAATTTAGTGATCTAAATGATCAAGCTACAACAATATAGCATCAAAAAGCACTCTCGTTCCACAGGATTGTGGCTAAAACTCTCTCAGGCAAGGCAATTCAGTTATGAAATGTCAACAGACCCTAATTAATCCAAGTCGCAGATGGCTCACAATCAATCACTGAAAATAGTTTTTCTCTACACCATGCTTTGGTTTTATTCACCACTTCATCTTCATTTGATCGGCTTAAAAAATAATAATTCATCGCAGAAAGCTTAAAAGGTGAAATCACTTTTAAAGTTCCATGTTTCAAGTAATTATTGATCGCAACTGAACTCAATAAAGCGACACCTTGACCTGACAATACAGCTTGAATGGCATGATTTTCTTCATTATAAAATACTTGGCGCTGTCCTGCGCTGATCTGCATACCTTGATTTTGATACCAAACTTGCCAATTAATTTTAAGCGGACAATACTCCTCTCCCCAAGAGAAATGAATCAAAGGAACAGTTGACCAATCAAGTGTATTTTCATCAAAAAATGCATGACTTACAGCCACATATTCATCATTGACTAACAGTTCTGTATTTAGATCTCGATATGCCCCCAAGCCATAGCGAATTGCCAAATCATATTGATCAGTCAGCATATTAACGGGATCATAACTTGCATGAACCCGAAATATGACCTGTGGAAATAATGCTTGTAATTCAGGCAAATAAGGAATCAACCATTCACTTGCAAAAGGTGGTGTCGTTGTAATCGTAAACATTTTTTGCTTTTTTTGTTGTAAGTCATTCAAAGCTTTCTGAATAGTCATAAAACCATTTTGTACATGTTTATATAGATATTCACCTTCTGGGGTTAAAGAAATCGCACGAGTTTTGCGCTCAAATAATTTAATTTCTAATAACTTTTCTAATTTCGAGATACGGTGACTGAGTGCAGTTGAACTTAAATGCAACTTTTCTGCCGCCTTTTTAAAACTCATATCATCAGCAACATACTGAAATGCCAAAAGTTGCTCTAAAGAATAATGTAGATCTGACATGATAAGCACCACAGATGAATTTAATTCACTTATAGCATGTAAACTCATCATTTGTCAGTGTGTAAAATCCACTCAATAATCATATTTTAAATAAATTTGAGTATGAAAATGAGCCGAATTTTACATATTGATTCTAGTGTACGTACGGGTGTTTCGGGACAAGATGCTCATGGGTCGCTAACACGAAGACTCAGTAAAATCTTTGTAAATACATGGAAAATTAATCATGATCAATCAGAAGTCAAGGTACGAGATGTAGGTCAATTTCCACCTAAACTTATCGACCAAGACTGGATCGTTGCCGAATTTGGACATGCAGATGAAGCGTTTAAAAAGGCACGTATGCATGAAAGTGATGCATTAATTGAAGAGTTACATTGGGCTGATATTATCGTGATTGGTGTCCCTATGTATAACTTCGGTCCCCCTGCTCATCTTAAAGCCTATATTGATAATATAGTCAGAGTTAACAAGACTTACCGATTGGATCACACTTTAGAAAATCCTTATATAGGATTGTTAAACTCAAACAAGCAAGTTGTATTGTTATCATCAAGAGGGGGGCATGATTTTGATCAACCGAATGCTTTTTTCACGAATCATGTAGAAGCTTCTTTAAAAACTGCCTTTAATTTTATTGGGCTAAATCAGTTTTCAGAAATTGCCATTGAGTATCAAGAACATGGTGGTGAAGCGCTTGAAAATTCAATTTTATTGGCTGAAAAAAAGACCATTCAATTGGTTGAACATTTATTGGAAAAATCACAGTAAGTTATTAAAAAATTGCTCTTCATACTAATATTCTTCTCACAACGTCTTGTGCTGCGATCAAAGTAATACTTTGATTTTTGCGCAAGGAGAAGGAACTTCCGACTGCTATTTTTACAAAATGGAAATTATTTTTATACCTGTTAAGGATTAATTTTGAGCATTAATCTCTATCAACAACTTTACTCTTCCATTTGGCACTTCCATAAAAAAAGCAAAGTAGCTTATGCTACTTTGCTTTCATTTTCAGATCATTACTGACCAGAACGAATCATATAATCAAAAGCGGATAATGATGCTTTCGCGCCTTCACCTGCTGCGATAATGATTTGTTTATATGGTACAGTTGTACAGTCACCTGCTGCAAAAACACCTGCAACATTGGTTTCATTACGTTCATTGACTACGATTTCATTGCGGTTTGAAAGTGCAACTTTGCTCTCTTTTAAGAAATCTGTATTTGGTAACAAACCAATTTGTACAAAGATCCCTGCAAGTTCTAAGCTATGTTCTGCATCTGTTGCACGATCTTTATATTTAAGTGCAGTCACTTGTGAACCGTCACCGACAACTTCAGTTGAAAGAGCATTTAAGATCACTGTGGTATTTGGTAAGCTGTTCAATTTATCTTGAAGCACTTGGTCCGCACGCAATTTAGTATCAAATTCAACCAAAGTTACATGCTCAACAATACCCGCAAGATCAATTGCTGCTTCTACACCAGAGTTACCACCACCGATCACGGCAACTTTTTTACCTTTGAAAAGTGGACCATCACAGTGAGGGCAATACGCTACACCACGTGTTTTGTATTCTTTCTCACCCGGCACATTCATTTCTCTCCAACGTGCACCAGTAGATAAAATCACAGTTTTTGATTCTAATTTAGCGCCATTTTCAAGTTCAATTTCAACTAATCCATTGGTAGTTTCATCAGCACCACGGAGATGTTTAACACGTTGCAAGTTCATGATATCAACTTCATATTCACGAACATGAGTTTCCATGTCTGCACCAAAGCGTGGACCTTGAGTTTTTACCACAGAAATAAAGTTTTCAATATCCATCGTATCCATCACCTGACCGCCGAAACGCTCAGAAACAATACCGGTTTTGATCCCTTTACGTGATGCATACATCGCTGCTGTTGCACCTGCAGGTCCACCACCAATCACCAATACATCAAATGCATCTTTTGCATTTAATTTTTCAGCTTCTTTCGCAGCAGAGTTGGTATCCAATTTTGCGACAATTTCTTCCAAAGTCATACGACCTTGACCCACATGCTCACCGTCTTGGAACAACATCGGTACAGCCATGATTTTGCGTTCTTCAACTTCGTCTTGGAAGAATGCACCATCAATCATGGTTGCTGTTGTTTCAGGATTATTGATCGCAATTAAGTTCAAAGCCTGAACAACATCAGGACAGTTATGACAGCTTAAAGAAACAAATACATCAAAATTTGCTTTTAAATTTAAGCCTTTAATTTGCGCTAAAATTTCATCAGACACTTTTGGTGCATAGCCAGAAACTTGCAATAAAGCCAAAATTAAAGAGGTAAATTCGTGCCCCATCGGTAAGCCAGCAAAGAATACACGTGGTTGTTCACCGACTTTTGCTACACCGAAACTTGGACGACGGCTATTGTTACCATCAAAACGAGCAGTGACTTGGTCAGAAAGTTCAGCGATTTCTGTGACAAGTTCTTTGATTTTAGATGCTTTATCAGAATCATCTAAGGCTGCGACCAATTCAATCGGGCTTTCTAGACGTTCTAAATAAGCTTTGAGTTGGGCTTTAATATTTTGATCTAACATTTTCCGTTCTCCAAAGGAGTTAATTTCTTATCTTGAAAGCAATATTACGCCATATTTATAAATAGGTAAAACAGTTTGTAATTATAAATGTGATCGGTTTAGCAAATCTAAAAAGACGATTTATAGGACAATCATTCCTAAAAGCGTATATATCTCAATTTCCTAATCAATTGTAAGGTTTAACTCACAAATGATAGGAAATAAAATATATGAAAGCTATACAATTTGATCACTATGGTGATGTCGATGTGTTGGAAATTAACGAAGTCGCAATGCCTATTCCAAATGATGAGCAAGTACTCATCAAAATTAAAGCTTTTGGGATCAATCCTCTAGATTGGAAGCTCAGAGCTGGAATCATGCAGCATTTTTTCACGTTAAATTTCCCACATCTACTCGGGGCTGAATTTGCTGGAGTAATCAGCAAAATTGGAAAAAATGTAACACAATTCAAAGTGGGCGATCACGTTTATGGACGTGCCAATCATACTTATGCTCAATATAGTGTGGCTCATCCAAGTAGTCTGCAAATTATTCCAGAGTTTCTTGATTTTGCTCAAGCGGCAAGCTTACCGAGTGGTTCACAAATTGCCTATTCAGCATTGAGCGTCATTGGTCAAATCAAAAAAGGGCAAGATGTTTTAATCCATGCAGGGGCTGGTAGTGTCGGTTCTAATGCGATTCAAATAGCCAAAAAATTTGGGGCAAATATTACAACCACAGTTTCTGAAAATAACCTTAATTTAGCCAAAAAACTCGGTGCTGATCACATAATTGATTATAAAAAAACAAAACTACAGCATATAGATCAAAGGTTTGATCTTATCTTAGATACTGTAGGTGGACAAACACAGATTGATTCTTGGGAGTTATTAAAAGACCAAGGAACTTTGGTGACTCTGGTTTCTGATGAACGAGAACACTTTAAAACACCGAAAAAAGATCAAAACTATTATTTTATGCACGGTATTCAGGGAAATATTTTCAATACTGTCCATCAAATGATTGTTGATCGAGATATCCAGCCTGTGATTGACCACATTTATGACTTTAAACATATCGCTGATGCGCAAAAAAGAAGTCAAAATGGTCATCTTTCAGGGAAAATTGTCGTCACAATTTAAGAGAGGCTTCACATGAAAATAGAATTTGTTTTCGATATTGTTTATCCGATGAGTTATGTTGCCTTTGAAAAGCTAAAACAACATTGGAATGAACCGACTGCTCGAAAGATCGAATTACTGCCAGTTCAAGTGTTGCCTGAAATTCCTGAAGAAGGATTGGATGTGGTTGAATATCTAACAAAAAGATATGGTTCAGCTGAAGCATATCGTAAATTGGATATGGCAAAATCAGCAGCTTATGGTGAAAATATTGAAGTTAACTTAGAACATATGCGTCGTATGCCAAATAGCCAGCTTGCTCACCAAGCGATTTTGGCTTTGGATAATACCTTTGATCAATATGCGCTAACTCAAGCAATTTTTCACGCAATTTTTGCCCATGGTAAAGATATTTCCAATCCTGACGTTTTACGTGATGTAATCGAAGGCGCAGGGTTAAATGGCAGTAAAGTATTGCGTTCGATTCAACACAAAGAAATTGTGGATAAACAACGTGATATTACACAGTATGTCCAAAACTTTGGGAAACACCCAACACCATATTATATCGTTGATGGTGAAATCTGGGATAAAACATTTGATACCCTTGAATTGAAACAATTGATTTTGGATCATGCACAATCTCTTGCTGAGACCTAATCCATAGACTGATTTTAGGTGATCAATCTTTATAACCCTCTTTTAAAAAGAGGGTTTTTTATAACCATTTTACTTTTGCTAACTAGTATACTTTTAATCTATTTTCTCGCTAATTCAGCAAGCATATAAACCAAATCTAGTTCAGGGCCGTCATATCCTAAATGCGTCATGGCAGCACTCACCTGCCCGCGGTGATGGGTTCCGTGGTTAAAAACATGAATCAAAGTGGCTTCAAAAGGCAAAGTCATTTGCTGTCCATTGGCACGGTTATAAGTTAAATTTTCTGGTATTTTAGAATGCTCTAAGCTTTCTACATAATCTACCCAATGTAATGATTTTTCTTTTAATTCGTTTAAAAGTAAATTTTTATCTTGATGAATCTGTGTATCGAGTGGAATCAGAGGAGATACGCCCGCATTAAAGCGTTGATACCAAAGATAATGCTCACCCAACAATAAATGGTTTAATGTTCCAGCAATACTTTGGAAAAATAAACCGATATTTTTATGAAAATCTTCATGTGAAACTGCTTCTAGTGAATGCACCAGTTTTGTCGTTGCCCAAATATTGTATCGGGCTAGAAGCTGTAAATTTTCTTTTGACATCAACATCCACCCAAAATGTTATAACAAAAATATTCACTGATACTTTCTGTTTGACGCGCCCCTGCTGACTTATTGAGTCTCCAATAAATTTACATGTTCAGTCTGTACATCACTCAAAATATGACCTTGATCAAGTAATTGATCAAAATATGCTTCTACGACTTTAGCTTGATCGGCTGTATTTTCCACTTTATACATGCTTTGGCGAAACTCATTACTTGATCTTAAACCTTTGGTATACCAAGCAATATGTTTTCGTGCAATTCTACAGCCAGAATATTCACCATAAAACTGATACAACTCAGCTAAATGTCCAAGTAAAACTTGTTTAATTTCAGCTATCTCAGGCGCAGCTAAATGCTCACCTGTCGTTAAATAATGTGCCATTTCACGAAAAATCCATGGACGCCCTTGTGCAGCTCGACCGATCATCACAGCATCTGCACCTGTATATTCCAAGACATATTTGGCTTTTTCTGGACTATCAATATCTCCGTTGGCAATCAAAGGGATATTGATCAATTGTTTTACTTCTTTGATCAAACTATATCGTGCAGTATTTAAATACATGTCTTCACGAGTTCGTCCATGTAAAGCTAAGGCTGCAATTCCTGCTTGTTCTGCCCTTTTTGCAACTCGGAGGATATTTTCATGTCCATTGAGATACCCCAATCGGGTTTTCAACGTAACAGGTACATCCACAGCAGCAACGACTGTATCGAGTATTCGAGCGACCAAATCCTCATCTTGTAAAAGTGCTGATCCAGCCAGTTTATTGCAGACTTTTTTGGCAGGACACCCCATATTGATATCAACAATTTGCGCACCATTGGCGACTTGGAAACGAGCCGCTTCAGCCAATTGCTCAGGCTCTGATCCTGCGATTTGGGCAGAAATTGGTGCGAGCTCACCGTCAAAATTTGCACGGTATAAACTTTTTTTGGTCATACGCAAAGTTTTATCTGCGGTCATCATTTCACTGACAGCATGCCCTGCACCAAAATACTTGCATAGTGTTCTAAATGGACGATCCGTAACGCCTGCCATAGGTGCGACCCAAAGTTTCTTACTTATTGGTTTATCAAACAATTCTTTAATTACATTGTTTTGACTCAATTTATTTAACCTCATTTAACTTCTTTGGATCACTACATCTTGACTTTAAATGTAGTTTGGTGCGCCCTATTTGTGCTACAGAATAATGATAGTACAAATTGTATAGCAATGACTAAACGCCAAGAAAAAATTGGGATCAGCCAACTTTCAACTGTAGATATAACGTGAAAACTACTCAATATTGACAACATCAAAGGCATCAATAGCATTTAGCAAAATAATCTTGAGCAAATAGATAAATTAAATGCTTAGGCACTGAAATGATGAATAAATATTTGAATAAAGCAGAAAGCTTTGCTCGTAAAAAGCAACAGGGGTAAAAATTCACATCGCTAGTTTAGTGATTTCTGAACAAAATATCTATTCTTTAACAACCTTAGATTTTGTAAATCATACTACAGTCCGCTGCAAAGGTGATGCACTTAAAAGTTTTGATAATGCTGTACCTTCCTCAGCTTTGAAAGCTCTAAGCTATATGACTCGTGTAAGTCTAATTTTCAGCATGAATCCCAATATCGTTATTTTCCTTTCAAATCTCCAAATACAATATATACAAACTGATTATTGTCCTATCCTCAAATGTCTCTACTGATTTTCAATAGGTATCTAATTTTATTAAAAATATAAAATTTCTTATGCCAACTCCATCTATAACCAACGTCAACCCAATTAATTTATGGATCCAAAATTTAATAAAAACCTTAAATTTATATTGCAAAATTCACATTTTAAAAATATATTGGATCCAATGAAAAGATATGGATATCTAAAATGTTTGTAAAAAATGCTTGGTATGTCGCTAGCCGTATTGAAGATATTGCTGAAAAACCACTCGCTCGAACGATCTGTAATGAAAAAATGGTTTTTTACCGTGCTAAAGAAAATAAGGTCGCGGCTGTAGAGGATTTTTGTCCACATCGTGGCGCGCCTCTATCTTTAGGCTTTGTTGAAAATGGTGAATTGGTCTGCGGTTATCACGGTTTGGTCATGGGACAAGATGGCAAAGTGATCTCTATGCCATCACAGCGTGTACGTGGTTTCCCCTGCAACAAAACCTATGCAACCATCGAAAAATATGGCTTTGTCTGGGTCTGGCCAGGTGATCAATCCCTTGCTACTGAAGCACAATTGCCTGCTCTTGAATGGGCAGATAACCCTGAATGGGCATACGATGGCGGCTTATTTCATATCAACTGCGACTATAAATTAATGATCGATAATTTAATGGATTTAACACATGAAACTTATGTGCATTCATCCAGTATTGGTCAAAAAGAAATTGATGATGCTTTGCCAAAAACACTCATCGAAGGTGACAAAGTGATCACTGAACGTTTTATGGAAAATGTCGAAGCCCCACCTTTTTGGAAAATGGCACTTCGTGGCAATCAATTGGCTGATGATGTCTTGGTTGATCGCTGGCAGCGTTGTCATTTTTTTGCTCCGAGTAATGTTCATATCGAAGTGGGTGTCGCGCATGCAGGCAAAGGTGGCTATCAAGCAGAGCCTCAAAACAAAGTATCATCAATCGTTGTTGATTTTATTACCCCTGAAACTGAAACTTCTCATTGGTATTTTTGGGGAATGGCTCGCAACTTTCAAGCGCAAAATCACGAACTAACTCAACAAATCAAAGCGGGTCAAAATACCATTTTTAGTGAAGATTTAGACATGCTAGAACAACAGCAACAAAATATTCTTGATCATCCAAATAGAAAGTTACTCATGTTGAATATTGATGCTGGTGGGGTTCAATCTCGCAAAGTCATTGATCGACTGATCGAGAAAGAAAAAACCAATACTCAACATATCAGCCATCTCAATATCAGCTAAAGGAGATCAACAAACATGGACGTTATTATTCGAAATATCACACAACATTGTGACAATATCTCAGCTTATGAATTGGTACATCAAGATGGTTTGGAGCTCGCTAAATTTAGTGCTGGCGCACATATTGATGTCAAATTGGCAAATGGACTGATCCGTCAATACTCTATCGCCAACTGTAGTTCTGAACAAAATCGCTATGTGATTGGCGTATTAAAAGATGAAAATTCTCGTGGTGGTTCACATTATATTCATGAAAATTTTAAAATTGGCGATCACATAGAAATCAGTGAACCACGCAATTTATTTCCGATACACCCTGAAACCCAAAAGGCCATTTTATTTGCGGGTGGTATAGGTATCACTCCTATTTACGCGATGGCTCAAGAGTTATTGGCTCAAGATATTGAATTTGAATTGCATTATTTTGCTAGAAGTCAAAATGCCTTAGCTTTTAAAAATGATCTGGATGCCAAGTTTAAAAATCAGCTGCATTTTCATTTAGATGAACAAACTGAATCCAAAGCTGACATGCAGGACATTTTAAAAAATCCACACAACAACACGCATCTATATGTCTGCGGTCCAAATGGGTTTATGAATTATGTGATTCAATCTGCTGTGGAAAGTCAGTGGCATTCTACACAAATTCATCAAGAACATTTTGTCGCTGAACAAATCGATTCGTCTGAGGATAAAGCCTTTAGTATCGAAATCAAATCGACTGGGCAAAAGATTCAAGTTGAAGCCAATCAAACTGCGCTTTCTGCGCTGGAAACAAATGGAATTTCGATTCCAGTTTCATGTGAACAAGGTATTTGTGGAACTTGTCTGACCAGTGTTTTATCGGGTGAGCCTGATCATCGTGATTTATTTTTGACGGAAGAAGAACAGGCAGAAAATAAACTTTTTGCACCTTGTTGCTCTCGATCTAAGAGTGAAATTTTAGTCTTAGACTTATAAAGTTCTTCGCTTTAGCGATAATATTCTTCGCATTAACAATTGAATGAAAAGCAATGCCTATCTCAGTATAGACATTGCTTTTTAGACTTTAAGCACTGTAATACCAAATATCATCATGCTTTGTTTTTTACAAAATAATGCTCAGAAACAACGCATCATTAAATAAAACCTCAGCCGATCATTTCTCGTAATTTTTCACCTAAAATCACCACACTACTGTGCTCACGCATCAAACTTTCCGCTCGCCCAGATTGTCTCTGTAATAAGGCATCATATATCGAGCAATGCTGTAAATGTGCATAGTGCAAACGGCGGTATTCTGAAAGTGATTGTGATTTGTCAAATGTCAGTGCTTGCGCTGAAGCCATTGGCAATTGGTTATTTTTCTCCAACGCTTGAATCAGGGCTAAATTGTTGGAAGCTTGGATAATTGTATTGTGAAAAATCACATTATAATGGTGATATTTTTCGATTCCATCATCATCAAAATCATGACCTTGAAACAGTTTTTCACATTCATTTAAACATTCTAATAATATGCTTTTTTGTTCTTCACTCATACCCTTTTCTGCAAGGTATTTTGCCGCCAAGCCCTCCAAAACACCACGTACTTCGAGTGCATCATGGATCAATTGATTGGAAAGTTCACGTACGATATAACCTCGTGTCGGCTTTTTGATCAACAACCCTTCTTGTTCTAATAATTGAAAAGCCATTCTGACAGGTTGTCTTGATACGCCGAGTAATTCAGCGGTCGGGATTTCTGCAATACGAGAGCCTGCAGCAAATTCACCTGAAATAATCATTTTTCTAAGTTGTATCAGTACTTGTTGTCCTGAAGACATGATCAAACCGTTCATCTAAATTTATTTTTCGATGCTACATTGAACCATGCAATTTGGCAATTTCCTATCCGTTTAAGCACTACAAGATCAATGGATATATCGAACTCAAATACAAGATTTGCTTTAATCAAACCATCTCAGCATCAATTTTAGATGTATGCTTTTAATTGATCATTCATCTTTGACGTTATTGACCATAATATCTAGATTATTTCGGATCAGATAAGCCAAATTAATATCAATATTTTTGAGCATTTTTTGTTCTAATTGCTCCACAATTTGATTACATTCAGCCAATTTTTCATGTCCTGAATCGGTCAATTGAACCAATATGCGACGACCATGAGTAGGATCAGAGTGCTTCTCGATCCAACCTGCACTAAGTAGATCTTGCAATATTTTATTTGCGGATTGAGGTTTGATAAATGATCTTTCCGCCAATTTTGCATTTGACAAACCACCACGCGCAGCCAAAACAGACAATGCGGTGTACTGGGGTAAACTGATTTCGAGTTGTTTTAATTGTTCTGTCAATCTTCGACTGATCAAACGGTCAATCCGCGCAATCATATAGCTAATCGTTGGCGCAGTCGGTGTTTTAAGTTTTTCCAAGTGTTGTTCCATTTTAATTTTTTCTACATCAGTAAACGAAGTATGATTATAAAAATCATACTTCGAGCTTATATCTTAAACAGATGACTCTAACATTTGTGTCTGAGGCTTCGCTTTACGACGTACGAGCAGTAAGGCAGAAATTGCAGCGATCAAAATCATTGGAATACTTGAACCAATCACCATCGTTGAGCTTGAACCAAAAGATAATAATAATCCTGCCAATAATGGACCAGCAAAAGAACCCAATCGACCAATGGCTACGGCTGCACCAACGCCTGTACCACGCATTTCTGTTGGATAGAACATCGCAGCCAATCCATAAAGCGCAGATTGTCCTCCAACAATGAATACACCACATCCCACAGCTGAAAGTGCCAATAAACCTACGCTTGGCGAGATAGCTAAGCAGCATAATGAAAATAATATACCAGCATAAATCAGTTTAACAACAAAACTCATGCGCAGTCTATCGAGCATAACACCCATCATAATCGAACCAATGATGCCGCCGACGTTATAACCAATTTGTACATAATTTGCCTCTACTTTTGACAAGCCCTGTGCACCCATCAGTAATGGCAACCAGTTGAGTAAGAAGTACAAAACAACCAGTGTGCAGAAGAAACTGACCCAAATCTGTATCGTTAAGAAACGGCGTTCTTTAGCAAAAAGCACTTCAAAATAGGGAACGGTCATTTTATTTGACTTATTGATATAAGCATTTGATTCTGGCAACATTTTCATCAAAAGTGGAATTAAAAATATCGGTGCTAATCCCCCGATATAAAAAATATGTCGCCACTCACTATCGCCAGCCAACGCCATGGCTACAAATGAAGTCAGCATTCCACCAAAAGGAATACCACTATACATCACACTCACTGCAGTACCTTTGTATTTCTCACTTACAGCTTCAGATGCCAAAGTAATCATCATTGGCAATGCCCCGCCCATTCCCAATCCTGTTAGAAAACGGATCAACAATAACAGTGAATAATCACTTGCAAATGCTGTAAGCACAGACATGATGCCAAATAATAAAATACTGAAAATCAGTACTGATTTACGTCCAATTTTGTCTGCAAAACGCCCGCCAAGCAACGCGCCTGGGAGTGTTCCTAATGTCGCAGCACTAAATGCCCAAGCCATTTGTGCATTGTTTAAACCAAACTCAGCCCGCATACGTGGTGCGGCTACACCCATTGATTGAAGATCAAATCCTTCAAAAATAGCAATTGCAAAACATAAAGCTAGGGTTATTGCTACTTGTCCTCTGTAGCGCATTGTTTTTTCCATCACTTAAATTCCTTGTTATGAACATTGCATTCAATTTCCTGTTCTTTACAGAATGAAAAACAGCCAAATTAATATCAGTTAAACTTAGATATAAATCAACATTTTTTTATATTTTTTTTATTAAATAATATTTAATATTTTTAAAAACAATATTTTATAAAATAATTGCAAAAAAAGCTTGTATATCAGTTTAACTGACATTAAATTGAATTACAGCGAATAACACAGAACATAACGGAGTTTGTAAATGAGCTATCAAAATCGATGGACTACAGTGGATGTTAAAGTTGAAGCAGGTATTGCATGGGTAACTTTTAATCGCCCAGAAAAAAAGAATGCAATGAGCCCAACACTCAACAAAGAAATGATCGATGTATTGGAAGTTTTAGAATTAGATGCTGAAGCGAAAGTACTTGTGTTCACTGGTGCTGGTGATTCGTGGACAGCAGGAATGGATTTAAAAGAATATTTCCGTGAAGTGGATGCACAACCTGAAATTTATAATGAACGTATCCGCCGCGATTCTTGCCGTTGGCAATGGCAACTGCTTCGTATGTACTCAAAACCTACGATTGCAATGGTTAATGGCTGGTGTTTTGGTGGCGGTTTCTCTCCTCTCGTTGCTTGTGACTTAGCCATTGCAGCAGATGAGGCAACATTTGGTTTATCTGAAATCAACTGGGGAATCCCACCGGGTAACTTAGTTAGCAAAGCAATGGCGGATACTGTAGGACACCGCACTTCTCTTTATTACATCATGACGGGTAAAACCTTTGATGGTAAAGAAGCTGAAAATATGGGATTGGTCAACAAAAGTGTCCCACTTGCTGAACTCAAAGATGAAGTTACAGAACTGGCTAATATTTTGATCGAGAAAAACCCAGTTGTTTTACGTACTGCTAAAAATGGCTTTAAACGCTGTCGTGAACTGACTTGGGATCAAAATGAAGACTATTTATATGCCAAACTAGACCAATGTATCCACCGTGATACTGAAGGTGGTCGTCAAGAAGGTTTAAAACAATTTTTAGATGAAAAATCAATTAAACCAGGACTACAAACATATAAACGTACAGGCTAAGATGAAAGTGGCATTTACCTAGAAAACATTCTCATTTAGATACTGTTTGTAAATGCCATTCACATCATTTCCTGTTAAAAATGGCCATGTAAGGAAACATACCCATGCACCCGATTCAATTACTTATCAATGGTAAATCCCTCAACTCAAGTTCAGGTAAAACATTTGAGCGAATTAGCCCCATTGATGGTTCAGTCGCTTCAGTCTCGGCAGCAGCAAGTTTGGATGATGTTGATCAGGCAATTCAATCAGCACATCAAGCATTTGCGGTTTGGTCAAAACTTTCACCGACTGAACGTCGCTTACGCCTTTTAAAAGCAGCCGACATCATAGATTCTAAAACAGAAGAATTCATTAAAGTGGGGATGCAAGAAACTGGCTCTAGTGCGACGTGGTATGGATTCAATGTGCACCTTGCAGCCAATATGCTACGTGAAGCAGCTGCCATGACGACACAAATTGATGGCAGTTTGATTCCCTCTGATGTTCCGGGCAATCTTGCTATGGGCGTTCGAGTGCCTTGCGGTGTAATTGTGGGTATGGCACCTTGGAATGCACCGATTATCTTGGCAACACGTGCCCTCGCTATGCCACTTGCTTGCGGTAATACAGTTGTTCTAAAAGCATCAGAAGCCTGTCCAGCAACGCATCGTCTCATCGGTCAAGTTCTACATGAGGCTGGTTTAGGTGATGGCGTGGTGAACATCATTACCCATGCTGGTGAAGATGCACCGCAAATCGTAGAACGCTTGGTTTCTCATCCTTTAACCAAACGTATCAATTTCACAGGCTCTACACGTGTTGGAAAAATTATTGCTGAAACTGCAGCGAAATATTTAAAACCTGTACTCCTTGAGCTTGGCGGTAAAGCCCCTGTCATCGTCCTTGATAAAGCCAATATAGATGATGCTGTAAATGCGATTGCTTTTGGCGCATTTTTCAATCAAGGACAAATCTGTATGTCCACAGAACGTGTTTTAGTGGATGAAAAAATTGCAGATCAATTCATTGAAAAACTGACAGAAAAAGCCCGCCAAATCCAAGCAGGCGATCCAACAAGCCAACAATTTCCTTTAGGGGTTTTGGAAAGCACACGTGCAGCACAACGCGTTCAAGCGCTACTCGAAGATGCGCAAAATCTGGGAGCAAAACTTCCTTTAGGCATCAAAATCGAAAATACGGTAATGCAACCGACCATTATCGTTGATGTAAACAAACAGATGAAACTTTATGCTGAAGAATCATTTGCCCCTGTTTGCACAGTACAACGCTTTAAAACTGAAGATGAAGCGATCGCTTTGGCAAATGACAGTGAGTTTGGTTTGTCATCAGCGGTATTTAGCCAAGATCTTGCTCAAGCTTTAGCTGTTGCACAGCGCATTGAATCAGGCATATGCCATATCAACGGCGCAACTGTGCATGATGAAGCGCAAATGCCTTTTGGTGGCGTAAAGCAAAGTGGTTATGGACGTTTTGGTAGTAAAGTTTCAGTAGCAGAATTTACAGAATTGCGCTGGATCACGATACAAACTACGCCACGACACTATCCGATCTAAAATCATTTAATTTCAATGAGTAAGTCAAACTTACTCATTCATTATCAAGCTATATATGAAATGGCCTAGCCAAACATTGCCTAAGAATTTCTAAAAATTTTACATGGAGTAATAAAAATGGCGCAAATGAATGCAGCCCATCAAGATTTTCCAGAACGGTTCGTCAAGCTAGGTGGGCATGAAATCAACTATCATTATGATGGTCAAAAACTTTATATTTCACCTAAAGAACAGTTAAAAGCGTATCCACAAAAGTTAACTGATCGCCTACTTGAACATGCAGAAAATCATCCTGATCGCCTATTTGCTGCAAAGCGTGGTCAAGATGGTGAATGGATCAGACTGAGTTATTCTGAGGTTGCAAAACGTGCATGGCATATTGCGCAAGCCTTGCATAACCGTAAAGATCTAAGTACAGAACATCCGCTTCTAATCTTATCTGGCAATGATTTAGAGCATTTAGTTTTGTCGATGGCAGCTATGCTTGCGGGCGTTCCATTTTCAGCCATTTCACCAGCCTATTCTCTTATTTCTCAAGATTTTGCCAAACTTAAGCATGTCTTTGATGTACTCACCCCTTCAATGGTCTATGCCAATGATGGCAATGCCTTTGCTGCAGCAATTCAAACCTGCGCAAATGAAAAAGTGGAAATCGTGACCAATTCTGGTTTGATTGGCGATCAACCTGCAACAACATTTTCAAGCCTATTGGACACACCAATTAGTGACATCAAAACTCATTATGCAAGTTTAGATGAACATCAAATTGCGAAATTTTTGTTTACTTCAGGCTCAACCAAACTGCCTAAAGCTGTTCCAACTACTCATTTAATGCTGTGTTCTAATCAGCAAATGTTGCTACAAACTTTCCCAGAATTTGAAGATACACCGCCTATCTTACTTGATTGGTTGTCATGGCATCACACTTTTGGCGGTAGCCATAATGTTGGGATTGCACTTTATAACGGCGGTTCTATCTATATCGATGATGGAAAACCTGTTACAGGCAAATTTGAAGAAACCATTCGCAATTTAAAAGAGATCTCACCAACGGTATATCTCAATGTTCCCAAAGGTTGGGAAGAGTTAACTGTTGCTTTAGAAAATGATGCAGAGCTTCGCGAGCATTTCTTTAAAGATGTCAAAATTCTATTTTTTGCAGGCGCTGCGCTTTCAGATGCAGGTTGGAAAAGACTGGATAATATTGCACAAAAACATTGTGGCGAGCGCATTCGCATCATGTCTGGACTCGGCATGACAGAGACTGCCCCATCCTGTTCATTTTCTACTGGTCCACGGGTCATGGCTGGATTTATTGGATATCCTGCACCGGGCTGTGAAATCAAATTGGAGCCAATCGGCGACAAATTAGAATTTTGTGTCCGTGGCAAAAATGTCATGAAGGGATATTGGCGATTAAACGCAGATCAACAATCCAACATTTTCGATGATGAAGGCTATTTCCATACAGGTGATGCTGTACGTTTGGTTGACTTAGAACGACCTGAAATGGGGCTCATGTATGATGGACGCATCGCTGAAGACTTTAAATTAAATACTGGAACATTTGTCAATGTCGGCACATTGAGAAATAAAGTTTTAATTCAAGGCAATCAATTGATTCAAGATGTTTGTATCACGGGGTCAAATCTAAACGCGATTGGTTTCCTTATTTTCCCAAAAATCGATGCTTGTGCCCAGCTCTCAGGACTTGATCCAAAGCAAAATTCAAATGAGCAGATTTTACAACATCCTAAAATCACGGAATGGTTTAAAAAATTTCTCATCGAATTTAACAAAGATGCTACTGGCAGTTCAAATACCGTCTCTATGCTGTATTTGATGCAAAATCCTCCGCAACTGGATGCAGGCGAAATCACCGATAAAGGTAATCTCAATCAAGGGAATATCTTAAAAAAACGTGCTGAACTTGTAGATAAACTCTATTCAAAACAAACAGAAGATTCGCTGATCATACGAATTCCTGTACTGAAAAAATAATTTAAGTGACTAAAAACATAGCGTTTTTATAACGCTATGCGGCCCCTTTTTGTCCAAATTTATGCAATGAGAATAACGATATGATGCAACAAGATAGTGATTTTGAACTGTTTCGTGACAATTTTAAGCGTTTTTTAGCCGAGCACGTTGCTCCCTTTTATGAGTCATGGGAAGAACAAGGGCTTATTCCACGTGATTTATGGAATAAATTGGGTGAGAACGGATTTTTATGTGTTGATGTTCCAGAAGAATATGGTGGATATGGCGCACCGATCGAATATTCTTTGATGCTGGTTCAAGAAACCGCCAAAGCAGGTTATGCCTCTCTTGCGGTAGCAATCGGTGGACAAAATGAACTGGTTTCTCCATATATCCAAAATATTGGAACTGAAGCGCAAAAAAAATACTGGTTACCGAAAATGGTTTCAGGCGAGGTCGTTACAGCGATTGCCATGACTGAAGCCAATGCAGGCTCAGATTTACAGGCGATCCGTACTCAAGCCATTCTTGATCAAGAGCATTATATTGTTGATGGTTCAAAAACCTTTATTTCCAATGGACTTAATGCCGACTTAATCGTATTGGTCGCAAAAACTGATCCACAAGCACGAGCCAAAGGTATTTCGATTTTACTGGTTGATGCACAGCTTGAAGGAGTCAAAAAAGGTCGCTCACTCAAAAAAATAGGTCTACATGCACAAGACACACTGGAATTATTTTTTGACCAAGTACGTGTACCAAAACATGAATTATTAGGTGAAGAAGGCAAAGGTTTTTCTTATTTAATGCAGGAATTACCACGTGAACGATTAAGTATTTCTATGACTGCTTTAGGTTCGATCTTTGGAGCAATTGAACTCACCGCACAATATGTCCAAGAGCGCAAAGCTTTTGGTCAGTACCTAAGCCAAATGCAAAATACCCGTTTTGTACTCGCCAATGCACAGATCAAAGCCAAAGCAGCACAAGCTTTTGTCCAGCAATGTGCTGAATTGTATAGCAAAGATCAACTTAGCGTATCTGAAGTCGCAGCACTTAAATGTTTTATCACAGACACCCAATGTGAAATCGTAGATGCGCTTTTACAACTATTTGGTGGATACGGCTATATGCAGGAATATCCAATTTCACGTTTTTATGTAGATGCACGTGTGCAAAAAATTTATGGCGGAAGCAACGAAATAATGAAAGAAATCGTTGCCCGTGAATTACTTGGAAAATAACAACATTGCTGTATTGAGTCTTAATCAATTTCTCAGCAATAGATGGGGCGGCAATACAACCTGTATTGCCACAAAACAACAAAATCATTTCAGGAAGAAATGTTATGCGTCAAATATGGTTAATATCGACTGCGGTCTTGTCATCTTCGGTGATTTCTACATCAGTGATTGCCAGTGACTTTATAGATAAAAGTTCTGTAGAATTGACAGCAAGAAATTTTTATTTTGATCGGGATTATCAAGAACAATCCGCCTATCCTGCCGCTAAAGACTGGACACAAGGCTTTATTTTAAAAGCAAATTCTGGTTATACCGAAGGCAAAGTTGGACTTGGATTAGATATTTTGGCTATGGCGGGATTTAAGCTCTATGCTAATGATCATGATGCAGGTACAGGAAATTTACCTCGCGATGCCACGACCAACAAAGCTGCTTCTAGTTATGGAAAAGTTGGTGTAACAGCTAAAGCGAAAATGAGTGAAACAGAGTTAAAAGTCGGGACATTATTGCCGATGAATCCTGTCTTGGTTGCCTCACCTGCCCGTTTATTGCCACAAACCTATGAAGGGATTTCGCTTCGATCCAAAGACCTCAAAAACTTTGATTTGCAAGCTGCCTACATAGATAAAGTCAAACATCGTGACTCTACCAATTGGGAAAATATCAAAATCTCTGGCGTGAATGGTCGCTTTAAAGCCGCAGAAACAGATGGATTGTATTATGCAGGAGGCTTTTATAATTATAGTCCAGCACTCAGATTGGGACTGTTTTATCTCAATGTCAACGATTTGTATGATCAAGCAACAGCTGGATTTTCATACAAATGGGATATCGACCCACGCACAAAATTGAGTACCTATTTCCACTATTATCGAAGTCGAGATGAAGGTTCTGCTAAAGCAGGCGTAGTAGATAATGATTTATATCATGCGCACTTAGAACTGAAACGGGATAACCACAAATTTATCTTTGGTACATTCCAACATCATGGCGATACAGCATTTCCATATTTGTCTGGTGGTGAAACAGGTTTGCTGATTGATACATGGCCGGGCGAATTTTTAAATGCCAAGGAAAAAGTCTATAGCTATCGTTATGAATATGATTTTAAAGATTATGTTCCTGGATTACGCTTTATGACCCGCTATACTCGCGGCAGTAATATCTACGCACCAAACTTAGGTGGAACCAATCTCAAAGAAGATGAACTCGATTTTGATCTTGGTTATACCGTACAAACAGGCTGGTTAAAAAATTTAGGGCTCAGAGCTCGCTATGCAATTTATGATAACAACATGTTATCTACTGCAAATATTAAACCCGTCAATGAAACACGTATAAATATCGATTATACATGGAAATTTAAATAATTTTTTATGCCTTATTCATACGAATAAGGCTATTTTTTTGAGACATAAATATGGATATATTACAGCAAATAGAGCTGCCTCCAATTCATAAAACACTCGCTGGTCATGACTTAAAATGGGATGCCCAAACCCAGACATTTAACGTGAAATATATCGGGATCGAGGCATTTACAAATCCTAGAGGACATATCGAAGGTGGTATGTTGTGTGCCATGTTAGATGATGCCATGGGGCTTTTTGCGGTGCTTTCAAATGATGGACATCCAGCGACGACGATCAATTTGACGATGGATTTTTTAAGACCATGTGCGGTCGGTGAAATCTCCGTCACATGCCAATATTTAAGACAAGGCAATAAAATTTTAAATATAGATGCTGTGGCATTGCAAAATAACAAGATCGTAGCGAGATCAACAGCTAACTTTTTGGTTCTCAATAAATAAGCACCCTCAGAGTGGTATTTATTTAAGTGCAATAGAGTTCTGCATATTAAATCATTATAAATCAGCCTCTTAATCAATATTGAGAATGATAATTACATTCTCAATCGATCAATTCATCTTAAAAATTTGTTCAATCAGCCATAAATGAAATAAAAGGATTATTTTCATGAATGATATATTGCCAAACAAAAGATTCACTTCAAAAATCTTGATACTGAGTTGTATTTTATCCTTAGCAGCCTGCAATGATGGCTCCTCGAATGATTCATCAAATGATTCATCACAATCAACCAGCACTATTCCTCAGCAAACCCCTGCTACTGCGGCTGAGATGCAATCGAGTTGTGAAGATATTTTAAATTTTAAATATGATAAAACCGTGATTTCATCGGCAGAGCTACAAAAAGCTGGAACCATCAAAGTAGGTAATAATCCGATTCCCGCGCATTGTCTCGTCACGGGGTATATGGAGCAACGCGTTAGCCCTGTAGATGGACAAAGCTACCAGATCGGTTTTGAAATGCGTTTGCCTATCCAATGGAATGGTCGTTTTCTCTATCAAGGCAATGGCGGAACAGATGGCAATATCGTGAGTGCTGTCGGAAATATTGGCAGTGGTGGTCCGATTTCCAATGCACTTTATACAGGATTTGCAGTGATCTCCTCTGATGCAGGACATAACGCTTCGCAAAATCCATTATTTGGCATCGACCCTGAAGCACGGATCAACTATGGCTACGGTGCAACTGAGAAATTGACGCCAATGGCAAAAAACTTGATCAAGTTTTCCTATGGTAAATATCCTGATCGCTCTTATGCAGGAGGTTCATCCAATGGTGGGCGACATGCAATGGTTGCAGCGACTCGTTTTGCCGATCAATTTGATGGCATTATCGCCAATGCTCCGGGCTTTCATTTGCCACGTGCGGCAGCTGCTCAGCTTTATACCGCACAACAACTACGTCGTGTTGCGACTGATGAAAATGATTTAAGTACGGCATTTACCCTCGCTGAGCGAAAAGTTTTTGCAAATGCAATTTTAAAACAATGTGATGCTTTGGATGGAATAAGCGATGGAATGGTTCAAGATATCGAAGCTTGCCGTACAGCATTTGATATCCACCGAGATGTCCCTCTATGTCCTGACAATAAACGTGATGGAACTTGTCTAAGCGCAGAACAAATTGATGTGATTGATAAAATATATAAAGGACCAACCAATTCTCAAGGTGAACAACTTTACGCAACCCAACCTTATGATCCGGGTCTAATCGGAAGTAACTGGGCCAGTTGGAAGTTTTCATCCTCTGTCGGCAATCAACGCGACCCTGTTGCTGTCGGTATCATTTTCCAAGTACCGCCTGATAAAACGGTTATGGATGATTCACGCACATTTGCATTTAATTATAATTTTGACACCGATTATTTAAAGTTATCTCAAACGAATGATGTCTATACTGAAAGTGCCATGTCCTTTATGTTGCCACCTGACGAACTCAATCTCGATGCGCTTCTTTATAAAGGGGGTAAAATGATCGTCGTACAAGGGGTCTCTGACGGTGTTTTTTCTGTAGATGACACACAAAAATGGTATGACAATCTAACAGCCACCTATGCAACAAAATCAATCAATACAGCAAATTTTGTCCGATTTTTTAGAGTACCCGGTATGAATCACACTTCTGCGGGTATTGCCACAGACCAATTTGATGCGCTCACAGCATTGGTTCGCTGGGTTGAATATGGCGAAAAGCCAGATCAAATCATTGCAACCGCACGTGGCACAGGCAATGCGAGTGGTGTGATTAACGCCGAACTACCAAGTGATTGGTCACCTAATCGTACACGACCACTATGCCCCTACCCATTGATCGCACGCTACAATGGCCAAGGCGATAGCGAAAAATCTGAAAATTTTAGCTGTAAATAACTTTTTTAAATGCAGATAGCGTATATAAAATATTCTCTATCTGCTTCCAGCATCGTCTTTCGTCACTGAAAAATAATTTATTTTATAATTATCTTTAGCTGAAATTTTATATAAATCATCAGCATCAACCTTGTTTTTATTTTCGATTTGATTCATCCACTCTGGCATTTTCCGATATTTTAAACAAACCCTTCTTCCCAAAAAATGTAAAATATCAAAGGGTAAAGAAAGTATTTCAAAAAAGGGATTTCGATCATGTAACAATCTTATTCTTTTCCAGCTATCACTCGCTTTAGGCTCGATATTGATCACATCATTACAATAGACTAAATGTGATTTCCTAACATAATACACTGAATTTTATATAATTTTTTTAAAATTAGTATCGAAAGTTCCTTCTCCATTTAGGGAGAAGGCTAGGATGAGGGTGAATTTCAATCTAAATTTTATTTATGCATGATATCTTGATATCTTGATATCTTGATATCTTGATATCTTGATATCTTGATATCTTGATATCCCATATACAAGAAAAACAGTTACAATCAAACAAATATAATGATTATTTACATTTTTCAAATGCTTCTTCTTTGGAAATATTGAATATAAATGAATCTTTTGAAATACATGAATAGTTCACTAGATTATATTCTTTTGTATATGAACCATATTCAACCTCCACACCGATACTCGTTCTAATCGCTCCATTTTTTATTTTCTCTCTTAGCTTATTTATATCAGTGGGCGGATTCAAGCAGCAAGTGCAACAGTATAAAAACCAGCCATAACTTCACTTGGCGTATACCAGCCTAGTGTTTTTCTAGGACGATGGTTGAGTGAAAATTCTATCTGCTCTATTTCATCGTTTGACACGTCATCAAACGATGATGATTTTGGCAGATATTGCCGGATTAAACCATTCGTATTTTCATTTCTAGCTCGCTGAATAGACTTGTAAGGATCAGCAAAATAAGTATCTATGCCGACATCAGTAATTCTTTTGTGTTCGGCAAATTCCTTTCCATTATCAAATGTTACACTATAAGCATGGCTCATTCGTAAACGATCTAATGCACAAGTAATCGTTTTAGAGGATGCTCTCGTTGACCCTAAATGAACAATATGTACGTACAGGCTCTTTCGATCAACGAGGGTTAATAAAGCTCCTTTATGATGTTTACCAATCACCGTATCACCTTCGAAATCTCCTAAACGTTGTCGCTGATCAATGACCTGGTCTCGGCAATGAATACTTGTTTTATCAATGATTTGCCCTCTACGATCCGTGTTTTTGTAACCTCGTTTTCGATATTTCTTCTGATGCCTTAAGTGTAGATGGAGGTTACCTCCTTGTGATTTATCTTGATAAATGTGCTGGTAAATCCACTCATGTGAAGGTACATCCAGCCAACCGCGTTGTGTTAAAGCACCTGAAATTTGTTCTGGTGACCAGTCTAAGCCAATTAAGTAATCAATATAAGCGAAGGCAAATGCTGTCATGGATGATGAAGGATGGTACCGTCTTTGACTTGCAAATTTCGCTGCCTGTTGAGCTCTATATCCACGTTGCCCAGTATTTCTTTTTAACTCACGGTAGATGGTTGATCGTGAACGCCCTAACTCCCGAGCAAGGCTAGCGATTGAACTTTTACTTTTCAAAGTAGCATAAATTTCGTATCTTTCATCTTGAGAAAGTTGGGTGTATTTCTTCATTGTGTGCTTTCCAATTGCGAGTTGAAAAAGTCTAATGATTCTATGAATACACCTAACTTTTTCAACTAACTACAAGTGTGTTGCACTTGGGATTTGAATCTGCGGTGCAAATTAAAAATCCATCTCGATCTTTATCAAAATTTAAATCGGAGCTAATCACTGTGTCTGCAAGATTTTTGATTTCAGGATAGATCCAATTCATTCTTTTTGCTTTTACAATTTGCTCATTTTTAATCGCACACAAATCATTTCCTTGAATGACATAATCAAATTTATCTTGATCCGTTTTTTTACAACCAGTGATCAATACCGATACACCTATGATTAAAAAAATTTTAGCTATTATTGTCATTGCTATGACTCTACATTATTGATATTTATTTTGATGAAGCTAAGGGTTGTAGGTCTATCCTCCCAACATTCATTTCAGCATTGCTTGAATAAGCATAACTCTCTGGGACAAGCCCTGTATATGTAAAAGTTTTATGTTTAAAATTTTCAAAATCTATATAAATTTCAGCTGGATATCCAACACTTTCTTTTGATGGTCTAAATAAATAATAGGTATATGTTATACCATGAATATTAAACTCTCCTCTATTGTTGGTTGTGATCAAATCCTTTTTAGATTTTCCTGGTGAAAAACTTATATATCCAGAAACATTTCTGAGAGGCTGCTTAGTTTCTGCATCATATAGCACTCCTTTTGCATCGGGAGTGAGATACATCGTCTTTTCACTACACAACATTAAAGACAGCGCTTGCCCGATCGCCAAAATGCCAATCTTTGCATTTTTCAAAGTCAGCATAATTTCACCAAAAAACACATGTGTTCACAAATACTCATTTAACATCTCATCGTGATTTTGATAAAGTTCTACTTAACTTAAATAAAACAAAAGCTAAATAATGACTAAACCTTTAATCACCCTTGGTAGCGTGACAACACATGGCGGTGTTGTCACCGAAGTTGATTCACATTTAACCCTAAATGGTATTCCTGTACATCTTGAGGGTATGTCGCATGCTTGCCCAAAATGTAAAACTGTTGTGACCGCTATTGCCAGTGGAAAAACCCCAAAACTCAATGGCAGAACCGTGATTTTACAAGGAGATAAAGCTTCTTGTGGCGCAACTTTTATGGCAAGTCAAGGCACAGTGACTTCTACGGGATAATCCTGTGACATTTATTCCTTGCAACATTTGATCTTTACAGCATTTATTGCTGATAAAAAATGCATCATCTTTTCGGCTCAAAGATGAT
Organism: Acinetobacter gerneri DSM 14967 = CIP 107464 = MTCC 9824; assembly: GCF_000368565.1. GTDB lineage: Bacteria > Pseudomonadota > Gammaproteobacteria > Pseudomonadales > Moraxellaceae > Acinetobacter > Acinetobacter gerneri. The sequence goes on from NZ_KB849542.1 coordinate 531,746, forward strand.
GCATTTTAGGTTTTAAAGACTACAATTTACGCGTTATATGAATAACTAAAGTCCGTCTCATTTACATCAATATCGATTGAGCTGATCTTATTTTCAGTACCCATTCTCGATAAAATTTCTAAACTCAATTCTGGCAATATCGTATTGGTGATGATTGCATCAATCATTCGTCCACCAGACTCCAGTTCTGTGCAACGATCTACGATTAATTTTAAAACATCATCCGTATAATTCAGCTCGATTTCATGGTTCGCATAGATACGTTTCACCACTCGATTTAACTGCAATTTGACGATTTCAGAGAGCATTGCATTTGATAATGGATAATATGGAATGGTTTGGATTCGCCCTAACAAAGCGGCAGGAAATACTTTAAGTAAAGGTTCTCTGAGTGCACCTTGCAAGCCTTCTACAGAAGGTTTTAAATCCTCATCTTGACATAAATCCATGATCAATTCGGAACCGACATTGGTTGTGAGAATAATCACGGTATTTTTAAAATCAATATAACGTCCTTCTCCATCTTCCATCCAGCCTTTATCAAAGACTTGGAAAAATATTTCATGGACATCTGGATGTGCTTTTTCCACCTCATCCAGCAAAATAACGCTATAAGGTTTACGTCGCACAGCTTCGGTTAAAACACCGCCCTCACCATAACCCACATAACCCGGAGGAGCACCTTTTAATGTTGAAACTGTATGTGGTTCTTGATATTCACTCATATTGATCGTGATTAAATTATGTTCACCGCCATATAAAGTATCAGCAAGCGTCAGCGCGGTTTCAGTTTTACCAACACCCGATGGACCTGCCAACATAAACACACCGATCGGTTTATTTGGATCATCGAGTAATGCTCTTGATGTTCTTACGCGTTTACTGATCGCTTCAATACCATGATTCTGACCAATCACGCGCTGATTAAGGACTTCTGCGAGATTTAATACACGTTGAACTTCATCACCCAGCATTTTCCCGATCGGAATACCGGTCCAATCAGCAACAACTTGCGCCACCAACTCCGAATCAACCACAGGGAAAACCAAAGCATTTTCTTGTTGTAATTGGCGTAATTCGGTTAAAAGTTGCGTTTGCTGCTGTTTTAATTGTTCAGTTTCTTCTGGGCTACGTTGCTGAGCCAGTTCAGTTGTTGAGTTTAATTTCTCACGCACTTCAATCAATTGATCAACTAATTTGCTTTCATTTTCATATTGCTGTTCGATCTGATTTTTTTCAGATTCAAACAATGCAATTTGTTCTTCAATTTTTTCAAGCTGCTTTTTATTTAAGCTATAACCTAGATTTTGCTGTTTCAATAAATGTTGCTTTTCTACCTCAGCAGCATTTATCTTTTGCGTCAATTCAGTCAAACGAATGGGTAAAGCACTCAAGCTCACAGAAACTCGTGCACATGCAGTATCAAGTATGCCGATCGCCTTATCTGGTAACTGACGCGCAGGTATATAACGCTTAGACAATTTTACCGCAGCCACGATTGCTTCATCTAAAATTTGAACTTGGTGATGTTTCTCTAAACGTTCACTTAAAGCACGTAGCATCGCGCCTGCATCTTCTTCAGACGGTTCTGCAACTTGCACAGTTTGAAAACGTCTCGTTAATGCGGGATCTTTCTCAAAATATTTTTTATATTCTGCCCATGTTGTCGCACCAATCGTTCTTAATTCACCACGTGCCAGTGCAGGTTTAAGTAAATTTGCTGCATCCCCTGTCCCAGCCGCACCACCCGCACCAATTAATGTATGAATTTCATCAATAAATAAAATAATCGGTTTAGGGCTTTCATTGACTTCTTTGATAATCGATTTAAGACGATTTTCAAATTCACCAGTCACGCTTGCACCTGCTTTTAAAGCACCGATATCGAGTAAAAATATTTCAACATCTTGCAGTGCTGGTGGCACATTTCCTTCAGCGATTTGTATAGCCAAACCTTCAACAACTGCCGTTTTACCGACACCTGCTTCACCTGTCAAAAGTGGATTGTTCTGTCTTTTACGCAACAATATATTGATCATTTGGCGGATTTCATCGTCACGCGCCGTCACAGGATCCAACTTCCCATCTCGGGCTTGTTGAGTCAGATGTGTACCATATTTATGCAGCGATGTTTGCCCCTGAGCAGCATCACCAGTTGCATTTGGATCAACACTAATACTTTCTTTTTGCTCAAATGATTCACTGCAAATTTTATTAAATTCGGCTTCCAAAAGTTCAGGATTTATTTTTGCAAATTCATCTGAAATATTTAACAAATGACGACGATAATGATTTGATTTCAATAAGGTATAGATCAAATAACCACTACGAATATTTGCTTTTGAAAATTTTAAAGAGCTGTATAACCATGCTTCTTCAATCAGCTGAATGATATCTTCCGAAAAGTCATTTACAGAACTATGCCCAGCTTTTAATTGATTCAGCTGTGTTTCTATTTCTTTTAAAATTTTGCTGTGATCTAACTGAAAATATTTTTCAATAAAAAATAAATCATTATTTTCTTGCTGTTCTAACTGAAATATCCAATGAATGATTTCGACATAACGATTTTCACGTAATTTTGCGAAGAAGAAGGCATTCTCTAAACTTTTATAAAGTGTTTTATTTAACTTGGCGAACAATGCCGAACGGCTAACATCTGACATTATGAATATCCTCTCATTTTAATATTGTATGATGACTTTAGGGTTATGTTTTGGCGTACCAATCCAAGATGTAAAACCGAGTGCTAAACCTTCACCAAGTTTTTGCCGGGCAATCTTTTTCTTATCTACGATATATTCAGCATCCCACTGATATTGGTGCCGAGTGTAATGATCGAGCCAAGAAATCAGTTTTTTGGCATTTTCAGAACCACGTAAAAATTTTAAATACTTCGTCGGTGCTATCGGCCCAATCACCACGCGAAACTTTTGTGTTGCATCAAAGATCTTATCGCCAAGCAAAATTCCCTGACCCAATCGAACTTTTTTTGTATTTGAAAGATGTGTGCTAAATTCGCTTGCATCTACCCATTGACCAATATTTTCTTTAATTTCCACAGGTGTATTAAAATAATTTTCTAGTAAAATTTTAATATTGGCACTCGGCATATTTTGATTTAACAACAAATTTGCATAGTGAAATTTTGAATAATGTGCAACATCTGGTTGGATGTGTTGCTGATTTGCCAAACCAACTAAACTTGCAATAAAACGACTAAAATGCCAGTCATCACGCCCTTCTAAAGAGATAATATCTTGGGCATCACGCCATGATTTATAAAATAAAGCGATCAGTCTATTTTGGAAAATATCGACAAAATCATTGAATGTTTGATCTTTTTGATGCAGTTTTCTTTCGTAAATTTGTTCACTGATATGAATCGGTAATGCGCCATTGGGACCAAACACCCCAAAGCCTTTAATATTTACTTTGAGATATTTATCTTTTAAAACCAAAGCATGAATTTGTTTATCTTGAAATGCCAAAAAAGCAGACTGCCCAAAACGCACTTTGCTGGCATGAAAACTTTTTTCATCCCCGATTTTGCTTTCCAAATCACACAAGCTTTCAAGTGATCTCAACAATGCAAATAGCTGCATTTGTCCTAAATAAACACTTTGGTTCACCTGTTTAAAGCTTGAAAAATCAGTTTCTAATTGATCCATAACACATCCTTAAAAACTGGTGAAATCAGCAATAACAGCATTATTTTTATTTTTTAAACAAATCTCGACAAAATGGTTAATCGGTGCAAATGATTTAAAATATTCCAACAATACACGCCCCCAAAGATAAGGGTGAACATGGCTCATCAGCATTTCATCGATAATAATTTCAAAGTTCAAACCACTTACCGCAGTTAAATGCTGTTCCACACGTTTAACTTTTCGCACATTTGTAGCTTTGATATTTTGAATGGCATTAATTTGCGTTCTAAATGAAACATTTGAAGTAATTTCATAAAAAATATAAAGATTATTTTTGATTTGCTGTGTCAGTGCCTTACTATCACTTAAACTCAGCGGCACGAAATTGGAAGTCACCAAATTCATCAAACGCCACAAAGATGAGCTTTCAAAAGGTGCTGAAATCGGTTGGGTAAAACTAGTTTTACGTTTTAATTTACGAATTTTATAAGTATCGTTGGACATTTTTAGATCTTTATCCAAAGTCCAACTGATTTCACTTGGCAGTGAACGATTACTACACCATGCCGATACTGAAAGTTGATTGAGATCATCTTCCACGATTGATTTTAATTGATTGGTCAGCAAGACATAGCATTCACTGCCTTTATATGAATTCTTTTTAGAAGACATTTGCGACTGCTGATGCGTCTCTGAAAAAAAGCCATAACTCGAATCATCAAAATGGTCGGTATCATTATCTAACTTATAGATTGGCTCAAAAACTTTTACCTTGTGATTTAGTTTGCTATAACCTTCAATTCGATCAATCTGTAAAACTTCAAAATCAATCGGACGAAGTTTATCCATGACCACATGCTGTTCATTTTTAAATTGATCGACAATAATTCGCGCACGTTTTTTAAATGCATTATTAATAATCATACAATTTAGATTTAAAGCATCTTCATCTAAAAAACGATCTAATAAATCAGAAGTATCATTGAAGACATAACTAAATTTTATAATCAAAGGATTTACGATACTATGATCAGTATCATTTATCACGATAGCATCTTTATTTTTCTTGAAAATATCTTGAAATAAACTCGATAAATTTTTAATTTTAAAAAATAAATATTTCTCAGGCAGTATCGCATATTCTAAAATATGCTTGAGATGATTTGAACTGCGTTGATTATAAAAAGTCAGATATTCATCAAAACCAACAAAATTAAGCTCAGGTTTAAACTGATAATTCCAAGCATCAAGCCCTTCTATTTCTGCACGAATAAACTCTGTTTTTTCGGCGAGAAAATACATCAACTCTGAACTCACTTTTAAATCTGAAGCATTGATATGCCAACGCATTTCATCATAATTTAACTTATCAAATGAAAATCCCGCAGGTATATGTAAATTGAAATTTAAAACAGACTTTGATTTCTTGTTGTTTAATTTATTGGAAAGAATATGTGAAACTTCATGGCTATAACTTAACTTTTCAATATTAAATGGCACGATTTGTAAACCATTACATAAAGAAAATTCACAGGTGGCTGAACCTTTTGCATGATCAAAAGTAGATACTTGTGCAAGTCGAGGTATTTTAATGGTTTTATTTTGCTCAGAAAAAAACTCTACGATTCCCGCACTAGGAATAGATTGCGTCAGTACTGGGTGAATCACTTTTAAAATATGCTGCACAAAATTGGGGTATTCTGCATCTATTTTTAAATTGACCCGTGCTGTCAAAAAGCTGACTGCTTCAATCAATCGTTCGACATAGGGATCTTCAATTTCTGGTGCAGCTAGACCTAAACGTGTTGCAGCTTTTGGATGTTCTTCCGCAAAAGCTTTAGAAGCATCACGGAAAAATTTTAATTCTTGATGATATTTATCTAAAAAGACCTTATCCATGATTCCCCCTTAATTTGTTAATCTAAAGTTTCCAGTTTCTACATCTAAATGTGTTTGCAATATAAATCGTTCAGGGAATGGCGTTGATTTGATAAAACCTTTAATTTCTATATTCATCTGATTATATTTAGCTTTTATATCAGTACCTAATATACATTTGACATCCAAACTTTCTGATAATATTCGTGGCTCAAAATACTGTATAGCCGACATAATATTTCTTTCTACCGCTGCCCAATCAATCTCAGAAACGTTTTTACCTGATATAGGCTTAATCCCAAAATTGATCACAGATGACTCATATTCTTGGGTTTCACTATCATCTTTGGAATAATAAAAACTCGATGTATTTAATAAGTAAAGTAAATCTCGGATAACCATATTTTTCATTTTCTGGTTATCTATTCCTAGTACAGCATCTTGATGATTTTCTTCAATCAATCGATCAAAAATAGATGCTGTATTTTTTATATTCTGACGTTTAGACATATTTAATATATCGTTAAAGTGCTTTTATACTTTCAATATCCAATATTGAGATATCGATATCACCATTTGAAAATGTTTTTTGACCGATGCCTATTTCTAACTCACCCACTTCAGTCCACTTGGTTAAGGCTGAATATTTGCATTGATCATCTAGCTCTAGCTTGTCAGTAAATGGATAACGTACTGGGAAAAAACAGGCCAGATGTCGCTGATTTTTTAACAAAACTTCGCCACGTCGCCAGATAAGATCAGTCAAAAACTCAGTCTTTTTAAATTTCACTTCTTGGATATCATTGATATCAATCCAAAAATATTGATTTTGTTCAAAGACTTCTAAAACAAATGCTGTACGGCAATCGGTATCTAGGAATTGACTTGTGGTTTCTTGCTGATCGTTACTTGTGATTGATAATGTATCCAGAGATTCACATTTTTCAAAAAACAATGCAGAAAGCTTTTCGGTATCTTGTGCCAGATATGCTGCAAGTAAATCATGCTGTGAACTTGAGTCTACGGCAGTTTTTCCCCAATAGTTTGGAGCATCAATCTGTCCTTTAAACACTTGCTCACGAATGATTTCGCATTCGATATTTCCTAAAAATAATGCTTTGGTTTGATTATCATTTGGATTCAGTTTAATAAATTGTTGCGCTATTTTTAAAGCACGATCCCACTGTCCATCAATACAATAAAGTTGTAATAACTCCAATCGTAAATTATGGTTTAAAGGTTGATTTCTAATTAAATCAGTTGTTTGTTGGATTTTATCTTCTAATGACATAGTGTTCTTATAATGAAAAACTTAGCGTAGTGATCTACGCTAAGTTTTTTGAAGTTAATATTAACCAGTAGACTTATTAAGTTTAATATCGTAAGCCATTTGGGTTTCAGGACCACGTCCACCACGCTCTGTTTGTTCCCAATATTGGTTTTTAACTTTCACTGCTTGGAATGAATAGTTAACAAACAAGACTTCGTTGGTTTTAGAACCTTCAAACTCAACACCAGTCACAATTACATCTTCTAATGTAATACGTGAATATTCAATTTGTTCACCACCAGCTTTACATACTGAAATTTCTAATTTCGGTATATGACGACCAATTGCACTGTGTTTTAAAATAATTGGTGCTGCTTTATCAATCGCTGCAGTGACTTGTAGATCCTGGAAATTAACTTTACCTGCACCACCACCACCGCCACTTGTTAAAGTCGCTGGTTGGCTTGCGCCCCAAGTAAAATCTTGAACATCAATCCACTCTTTATGATTCGAGTCTTTTGATTCTCCATTAATTCCATCAATTTTTAAAAAAATATCAATAGCCATATTAGTGCCTTATATTCATTCAAGTTTTGTATTTGTACAACTGTTTATAATTTAAAATAATTAATACCAATTGTTAAAATTGCTTATTAATTACTCTAGAAACGTATCACAATTTAATCAAATCCAGCAAATTTAATCACATTTTCTATACAGAAAAATGACTATTCCGCCTTCAGCGAAGGTAATTTTGAAACTAAACGTAAAGAAACAGTCAAGCCTTCTAATTGGTAATGTGGGCGTAAGAAGAACTTAGAGGTATAAAAACCAGGATTGTCTTCCACTTCTTCTACAATCACTTCTGCGGCTGCAAGTGGCTTTCTCGCTTTAGTTTCTTGAGATGAGTTCAATGGATCACCATCAACATAATTCATTAACCAATCATTCAACCAACGCTCCATTTCTTCACGTTCTCTAAATGAACCGATCTTGTCTCGTACGATACATTTCAAGTAATGTGCGAAACGACAGCAAGCAAATAGATACGGTAAACGTGCAGAAAGTTTGGCATTTGCCGTTGCATCTGCATCATGGTATTCGGTTGGTTGTTGCAATGATTGCGCACCAATAAATGCCGCAAGATTCGAGTTTTTACGATAAATTAATGGCATCAAACCGTTATTTGACAGTTCTGCTTCACGACGGTCACTGATCGCAATTTCTGTAGGGCATTTTAAGTCCACCCCACCATCATCCGTTTCAAAGGTATGTGTAGGCAACTCATCAACTATACCGCCTGATTCAACACCACGGATCGACGTACACCAGCCAAACTCATTAAATGAGCGATTAATGTTGACTGCCATCGCGTATGCAGCGTTAACCCAAGAAAAATCTTCATGACCGTTGGTCACTTCTTCAAAGTTAAAATCATCGACTGGATTTTGTTTTGAGCTATACGGTAAACGCACCATAAAACGTGGCAATGCCAAACCTAAATAACGTGCATCATCACTTTGGCGTAAGCTTCTCCATGCTGCATATTCAGTATTTTGGAAGATTTTTGTGATATCACGTGGGTTTGATAACTCTTCCCAAGATTCCATTTGCATCAAACTTGGGTTAGCACCCGTGATAAATGGACAATGTGAAGAAGCTGAAATTTTCGCCATTTCAGTTAAGATTTCAACATCTTGAGCGCCATGATCAAAATGATAATCGCCCACTAAACAGCCAAATGGTTCACCACCAAATTGCCCATATTCTTCTTCATAGATTTTTTTGAAAATAGGGCTTTGATCCCACATCACACCTTTATATTTCTTTAAGTTTTTGCTGAGCTCTTTTTTGCTGAGTGGCATAAACTTAATTTTTAAAAGATGATTTGTTTCAGTATTATTCACCAAATAATGCAGACCTTGCCAAGCACTTTCTAGCTCTTTGAATTCTGCATTATGGATAATTTTATTGATCTGATCTGAGAGTTTCTTATCAATTTCAGCGATGATCGCTTCAATGGTTTGATAAGTATCATTTGAATGCTGTACCACGCTTTGCAAAGCTTGGCGTGCCAAAGTTTTCACAGCATCTTGAACAGCAGATTCAGCTTGTTGAGATTTGGGCTTAAATTCTTTATTGATAAGCTGTTCAAATTCATTGCTTTGTAAAAGCTCAGTACTCTGCTGATTTTCTAATTGGGTAGATGACATTAAGCTTATTCCTTTTTATTCCTTAGAGTCTTCTGCTTTCTTAGCGACACTTGCTAAAGACTTCAACATATCGTTATCTGACAATACTTTACTAATCAGCTCTTCTGCGCCAGTTTTACCATCCATATAAGACAGTAAATTTGACAACTCAGTACGGGCATCCAAAAGTTCTTTTAATGGTTCTACTTTTTGCGCAATACGATTTGGCGAAAAGTCTTCCATGCTTTCAAACTCTAAATCTACATTGAGGAAGCCTTCATTTGTGAGTGTGTTTTCTACATTGAATGCGGCACGTGGCTTAATTGATTTGATACGATCATCAAAATTATCCACGTCAATTTCCATAAATGTACGATCATTGATATTTGGAAGCTCTACTTTGGATTTACCAGCCAAATCAGAGAAAACCCCCATCACAAATGGTAGTTCTACTTTTTTTTCCACACCATAAATTTCAACATCATATTCAATTTGAACACGTGGTGAACGGTTGCGGGCGATGAATTTTTGTCCAGAATTTTTGCTCATATCACACCTTTATTCAATTTAATCATCTATATTATTTTCAAAGGGTTGTCCAACCAGAGTTTCAAGTCTGTCTAAAGAATCCGGACTTATATCTTTCATAATTTCATAAAAATTATAATTCATTAATCGCTGTATTCGCCTTATAAATAATGGCGCAGGATGTGAAGGTTCATGTCTTTCAAAATACATATATATTTTTTCAAGCAGTAAATCCACATCATGACGCGAAGTTATCTGATAGTTTGACCAACTTTGCTGTTGATTTACAACAGTTTTATCTTCATTTTTTGTAACAGTATCTGAAGATGCCTGAGCTTCACTTGTCGTGGATACAGCAGCGCCCGCTTGGATCAAGCTTTTAATTTTCAATAATAATTTTTCGATATTATCAAATTTAATCTCATAGTCATCAAGTTTTTGAATGAAAAGAGATTTTATTTTATCAATTAATTCTAAAGAATTAAGCACTGCTTTAATCGCTGAATCTGATTGATCAAGTGCAATCTGTAGATCAATATTCAAACGTTCGGTTCCACCCGGATAAAGCTCATGACTGGTATTTGGATTATCGATGACTTGTTCTATTTCTTTGACGCTAAAGTTGCTTTGCGACAAGCTATTTTTAACGATAAATGAATTGCGAACTAATTTGATGATGCCATCGTTAGCATTAAATACCGATAAAGCATTGGCTCGATAATCTGGATCAAAATCGCCATCTTCATCATGCAATTTTGGATAAATATCTTGCCAATATTGCTCTAAATTTAGATAAATAATTTCTAAGCCCTGTGCCAAAGCATTTAAGCCATGACTCATGATGCCACTTTGGGTAAAGATACTCATCACATTGATATCTTTACTTTTAGTCTGCAAGATTTCACTCGCCAGATCATGGATTTTTTCCCAATCTGGACCTTGTGCTTCGATAATCAAATCACCAAACTGCTGCTCAGGCTTTTCCTGAAGCATATTCATCAGTTTTAAATAATCATCATCATATTCAATACTGATCCCAGCAGGTTGATCCGAGCCAATGGCTCCAATATATTTCTCTGTAGTAATCATTTTTCTACTACCTTATTAATAACTTTCTATAAATCACGTGATTTGTAGATTCAATTTTAAAATTTAAATTAAACGCTTTTGGATATAACTCATACCAACTATCCATATCTTCAATATAAGCCGTCTTGCTATTTAAATGAGAAAGTGGCTCAACCAGACTACTTAGAAAAGTTTCATCTAACTGTGTAGATAAACTCTCCCATTTCAGCCCTAAGGCTTGCAATTTTTCAGAAAAAAGCAAAATCATATCAACAGGTTGAAGATTTAAGTTGTGTGAAAATATGATGAATGGACATTTCCGACCACGACTATCATGGCTTGAAAACAATATGCCTTGGATCCGTTTATTATCCGAAATGAAACTTTCTAAAAAAAAATAATAAACGTAAAGCTGTCCATCCACTTGGCCAGTTTTGATGAATTGTTCACCGATATGATCTTGCCCACGGCTCAACCAATTCATCAAAGACCGCTGTATCGAACCCAAATTTTTTGATTGAATAAAATCAGCATAATTGGGTAATTTCCCTATCCAACCAATTGCCTCTTCTAGCATTTAAACTCCTTTAATGAAGTTAAATTGAATGGGTTTTGTCCAGAAACGGCTTTAAACTCGATATAAACTTTGTTCTGTCCCAATTCAAATGTCGCCAATACACCTCGACCATCTGGGGTCGCAATGACTTTCGAAGCTTTATCAATTAAACGGAATACAGACCAGTCACCATTGACTTCTATACGTTCAGGTTTTGCATCTGCTGAGGTTGCTTCAAGCACAAAACGATTGTCTTTTGCAGGCCAAGTCATCACTACATCTTTTAAAGGACCGTGAAAATACTGAATTTTTTTACTGTCATAATAAATATTTAAATTATCAATGTTTTTATCCATCGCTTTAATATTCATGATCAGATCAATTTTCGGTACATTTTTTCCTGCAAAAAGTTGAGCATTAATTGCTTCTGCATTGCTATACGTTTTTGTGGTTTTGACTACCCCACCATCGAGAAGGCTACGAAATGGAACTTGACCATTTTCACTCACCATCACATTACTCGATAAAGTTTTCAAATAGGTTCCATCTGTACCAAACAACTGCGCCAACTCTTGAATTGAAATATCTTGCTGTGATGACTTCACAAATGGATATTTATTTGCAATCAAGTTCTTGCATGTGTTTTGTACGACTTGGTCCTGTTGTTTAGCAAGAGCGCTCACTTGGGAATCTTTATACGCCTGACTTGAGGCGGTGATCTTTCCCACAAAAACGTCCAGCATCGGTCTAAATGGATCAGGTAAACGATTGACCTGAGCTTTATAGTTCACCAAAGGTCGAACATCAGGCATCAATTGATCTTCACTTTGGATACTGAGTTCCAAAGCAACCAAATAAACATATAGATCATTGATTGATTTGATAATTTCATCGAGCTGAGCACCTGATTCACTGGTCGTTTGTGTCAAACTTTGAAATTGTGAAAAATTATTTGAAATACTTTCTAAATAACCTTGCACTTTGCTTTCATCAATCATTTTATTTGCTGCAACTGCTGTATTGACCGCAGCTTTTTTAGCTGCCTCAACATCAGCAGGATTTTTGCTATCGTCTGTATTGGCAGCAGCTGTCGGTGCATCTGCTGTCAATTTTGTATTTGCACTAATCCCTTTAATAATCCCCGCCAATGACGAATTTTTCTCAGACAACTGTTTTGCCATCACAATCGCTTGTTGCAAGTTGCCCGGTTGAACCATTCTGACGTCTTGGATATATGACTTCCAAGTTGCAGTGTATTGAAGTGCATAAATACGATAAATATCTGCAATCACTTCATCCATTGGTTTCATTTGCGCATTATCACCAATGACCCATTTTTCTTCTTTATAAACGTTCTTTAAACGCTGATTTACAAAAGGTAAAAAAATGTTTTGATAACCATATTTTGTAAACAATGGATTGACTGGATCATTTAAAGTCCGTGCAGAAACACGGCGGAAAATGTTATTGGTTGAAACCCCACCCATTGTCACAAACGAGGTAACGGGAATCGAACGCTGATCAAGAGATTTTGTATATTGCGACACATCTTGCATGATGATTGCTGCAACATCTGTATATACCAGCAAATCTCGTGCTTGAGTAACTAAACCCAAATCATAGGTCGCTCTAGGGGTGATTTTTTTACTGTTAATTAACTTTTCCAATGCCGCAAGTGCACTGGGATCTGGGCTTGTTTTCGCTAAAACATTATTGACAGCCCATTGATAAATAAACTTTTTATCATAATGTTCAGGCTGATATAACATCAAATATGCTTTCAGATTGTTATACACATCCTTATAGTTTTTACCATCAATACTATTTTTTAACTGACGATTGATCTCATTTGATAAAAGAGGCAATACATTTTCATCAATTAAACTTTGATGCTTTGCCAAAGCTGCTTTGGCGATGTCATCATGTTGCTTTAAACCAAAATTTTGAAAGAAAGACTTGTTCAGCAATTCTTTATTAATATTGTATTCAGGCAAGGTATAGACACGATTGGTAAAGTTCAAAACTGAAGAGATGTTATTTGGATCGACATTTTTGGACATCAATTCAACAGGTTTCAGCTGCTGTTCAACCGCTTCTTGATATTTCGAATTGTACGAATATGCTCTGATCAACAAGAACAAGAAAATCAAAAATGCTAAGCCAAATAATGCCGCACAAATCCAGTAAATCTTTCTTTGTTTTTTCAGCCAATTATTGTCAATACCTGCTGTATTTGCAGTATCAAGCAATAAAATTTTGAAAATTTCATTTAAGAAAAAAGACTTCGATTTAGAGATCAGATGTGCATTTTGATTTGTCGCATATTTAGGTTGCAACACTGACTTATCTTGTTCATCCAAGATAAAGTTTTCATCTTCTTCTTGCACAGCACTGGTAAAATAAACACCCGCCAAATTTAAATCTGCGTCATATCGAGACAAATTCAGCATTTTCTTTAAATAGACTTTTAAAGAATGTGAGAATTTTTCAAATTCTGTCGCAAAACCGATGCCCAAATCTGCTGGATCATTATTTTGGTTATTATAAGAAACTGTTTTGAACAGATTGATTTTTAACTTTTCAACAATGACATCAATTTCATCTGTCATCGTATTGATTTTTTCAGCAGTCGTTTCTGTCAATGGATCAAGGCTGACACCAAAGGCTTTTTTACGATCTTGATCATCTATATAGTTAAAATATTGATTGAAACCAACCACCAAGTCGATCTTATTGACCACGATATATAATGGGAATGTGGTATTAAATGAAGACTGCATTTCTTGCAAGCGCATACGGATTTGTTGCAACTGAAGTTTTAACTTTTCTTCATTTGTATCAATGATATCTTCTGCACTCAGCATCAAAACCAAACCATTAATCGGCTGTTTTGGTCTGCAACGCTTTAATAGCCCCAATAACTCATTCCAGTCATTGGTATTTTGTATATCATTATTTTGTTCAACAAATCGCCCTGCTGTATCTAGTAATAAAGCTTCATCTGTCAAAAACCAATCGCAATCACGTGTTCCAGCCAATTTTGAAACATGGTCTGTCGTCCCTACAGGGAAGGTTAAACCTGAGTTTAAAATCGCAGAAGTCTTACCTACCCCCGGTGCACCAACCACAACAAACCATGGTTTTTGATAAATATATTCACCATTGTTGGCAAATAAACGCTGAAAGAAGTTTTTATTTTCTTTACTTTGCTCACGCAACAAGATGTTATCAATATTGGAAAATTGCTCTTTTAGCTCACTATCCGTTTCAGGTTGAAGTGTTTTTTCCTCACCAATATCGCTTGCTTTGATTTCTTCAATCACATGCTGGTTCATTTTTCTGGTTTTATATAATTTAAATAAATATATTCCAAGAAAAATTAAACATACTACGACCGTTGCAATCACTCTCGCCATAACAGTATCAAGCGGTTTATATTTATCAATTGCAATCGCAGGTCCAGCAAACCAAATCGCGCTAATCAATGAAATGAGCCCAAATATGCTCCACATTGAAGACCAACTAAACATCGTTAAAAAGCCCATATCTCTCTACCCATTCCTTATAGTTTTAGTTATTTGCAACTTGTGTTGAGTTTGTTGCTAACGGCTGTGTATTGCCCTGCTCAATAAAAACAGTAATTTCTACACGGCGATTTTTAGCTCTATTTTCAACACTATTATTTGGGTATCTTGGATTTTCTGAACCTTTACCCTCTGACCTTACGCGATTTCCATCCTGCACATAATTTAATAAAATTGATTTCACAGCATCTGCACGTGCTTGCGACAAATGCCAATTTGATGGGAATGCAACGCTACTGATGGGTTGATCATCACTGTATCCAGATACAACCACACGCCCTTTCACTTCATTTAATGCCTGCCCAACAGCAGCCATCACAGGATAGTAACGATCCTGAATTTTGTCTGAACCTGAAGTAAATAATTCATCACCCAAAATCGTGATAGTACTTTTACCCGGCACTTCTTCGACTTGTAATAAACGATTGTCTATTTCATTTTTGAGTAATGGTGTCAACAATTGCACACGTTCAGTTGAACTTTGTACTTGCTGAATATTTAACTTGTTGATTCGAGTGTTGATTTCATTGGTGTTTTGCGCCAACTTCCAGTTGAAAATGGCATAAATAATCAGCAGTAATGCTGCGGTTAATACAGCAAGAATCCAAAGTGGAATATGGCGACCTTTTTGGGTCAATAATTTATTTTTATTTTCATTATTTAACAGTAATTCTGCACTTTGACTTGAACCATATTGGCGAATGATTTTTTCGAGTTCTTTTTTAATATTTTCAATGCTGACCTTGCCGTTATTGAGCACTTGATATTTGCCCATATAACCCAGAACCAAACAGTAATACATCAGTTCAATCAAATTGATATTTTTATGTGGCTCTTGTTTGACCCGATCAATCAACTGGAAAAACTGTTCACCGCCCCAAGTTTCGTTATGGAAGGTCACCAATAAACTATGCGCTGCCCACTCTTGATCAGCCCAACCATTTTTTGCTGCAAACTCATCCAATAATGTACATAGACAATAGCGCGCAGCTTTCACAGTTTCGTATCGAACACCACTTTCTTCGGCTTTTTCTTCAAATTTTTCAATATCTTTTTTAAGACCTTGTAAAACCTCAGTAGTCGGCAATTTACTTTGGAAATATTTCATTTGTGAAGCTTTATTCAGTAAAGGAATAGCAGCCTCAACAATCACATTTCGAGTATTATCTTTTTTTGTATCATCAGCTTGGGAAATAATATTACTTTCTATTTCCTCAAATTTTATGGTTTGCATTTTTTATTACTCATATAAATTTGTTAATAATTTTTGATTGCCCAGCATTCAATATCCAGATCAGGGAACTCGCCTGCTAAATGGATTGCCATACCTGCTGATTGTTCGAGGTCTTGCCAAAGCTCCGAGCCTTTATCAATTTCAAAATAGCTATAGCCAGAGTGATAAGGCAATTCACGTGGTGCTGTAGATAGCGCATGCACGTGTATACCCGGCAAGTGATATGCAATCAGATCTCGAACTTTTTCTACCGAGCTGATCTTGATCGTGGTTGGAATTCTTTGTCTTAATACTTCAGAAGGCATGCTGGCATTGATTGCAAGAACAAATGAGCAACTGTTGAGCATGCTCGTTTCAGGGGTAAGCGCAACGCGAGTTGCCTCATCACGCAGTTCAAGTGGAATCATAATTGCACGTTGTTGCAACACGATTGATAACACTTCGCGCAGCATCGTCACGATCTGCTTAAAACATTTATTGAGCTGATCGTGATCATAAATCGGTAAATTGAAATTCAATTTATCAATATGGAATGTACTCAGATCACCATAAAGTTTTAAGAAGTTTTCAAACAGGGAAAATGGATGTGTAGACTGCGAACTGCTCGTGACATTATGCATATAAGCAAAATAACGATTGATGGTTTGCAACATCAAAAAGTCGCGCACATCGCCTGTACCTTTGAGCGTTGGGTTGTTTAAAACACCACCCAATGCAAGGGCTTTTTGTTTGAGTAAGCCCAATATTTCAGTTTGATAATTGTTGAGCTGTAAATTATTTTTGGTATCTAAACTTGCTGGAATAAAATTATCATCAAGGCGAATATCCCCTGTTGTTGAAACAGAAGCAATCCGCGCAATCGGCATTTTTATATCTTGATCGTTGAGATTTCTAGCCAAAGACAATCTCAAATTTGGTGCTGCAATCAAAAGCTCACGTTTTGGCAGGTTTGCATCAGTGCTATCTTCGATTTCTACATTTTTTAAAAGATATCTGACATTTTCATTGTTGGTTTCATCAACAAAAGCGTAATTACGCTTATAGCTTGATGGCATCGACCATGCAAGGAAAATAAACTCATCTTCTACATTGGGTGGAATATTGAGGACCAGACTCGGCGCACTATCAATCGTTTCATTGAAGTAACTACCATCTGGTAAATATCCAACAATTCTATCGACTGAAACAGTGCCCAGTTTCAAGCTAGACGTATTGAGTTGTAAGTCAATCAAGCCCCAACCAAAGCTATGGCTTGCTGCATAATGCTGGTTAATTTGAGCATCATAATAACGTTCTAATTGCTGAAAGTGCTGTGGAGCAATTAATGTCCCTTCGTTCCAAACTACTTTGCGTTCACTCGACATTTTTTACTCCTCACTCTGTTCCTGTGGATTGCATATAAAGACCTTTTTTCAGGTCAGCTGGCTTTTTGCCATCCATGATTTTTTCCACACTTTCTTTCAGTTTTTTCTTCTGTTTTTTACTTAATTCATCAACATTTTTGCCTTGCTCTGCCATTTTTTTATCTAATATTTTTTGCATCGCTTCTTTTTTGGTGAGCTGGGTAACACCATTATTTTTAACGTCTAAATATAAGAAGTTGCCACCTTTTTGGTACCATTTTTTATCTTGTTTATATAAAGACATTTTCCAGTTTTTATCGAGTTCACGATAAGCCGCAACCACACCGATATAATTGGCTTTATCATTTAAAGGCAATTTAAAATTGACCTGATCTTCTGGACGAACCATGACACTCGTCTCTTCAACAACGCTTTCGCCAAGATGATTTTTATAGGTATCCGTGAGTGTCAGTTCATTCATTTGATTGAATTCAACTTCGGTGCTGAGCTGTAAAATACTCAGTCTTAAAGGCGACGGTTCAGCCAAAAGATTTGGGTTGATATCATCTTCTGCAAATATATAGACTTCTAACTCTTTATCATTCGTATTGTTTTTTGTAGGCAAGGTACTACAAGCGGTCAAAATGATCGTTATATAAGTCAATAATATTAATTTTGTCATATTCATAATTTCAACCTTACTCAACACTTATCGCATGTCGTGGAATTCAACTTAAAGCTTTCTAAATACATTTTATTGTTTACTCATGTTTTCACTTTGAGAATTTTCAGTTGTATGACCACCCTGCTGACTTGCTTCTGAGTTATTTGGTACAGCTTCAATAACGGATGTATTTATTGGTGCTTGCTTCTCTGTCTCTAGCACCCTTGATGTAATCTTGACTGATGTTGAATCAGAGTTTAGGACTTGAGTAACAGGACTCGGAACTTCTTTTACTGGTTCAACAGCGACTGGTGTTTCTACAGTTGGCGCAACTGTTCTGGTTGTGACTTTGACTGATGTTGCGCTTGGCTCAGCTTCAACTGCTGGCGTTGTTGCTTCTTTGGTAGGTTCAACAATTGCTGGTGTTTCCACAGCTGGTGTTGGTTTTACTTCTTCCTTTTCAGCTTCAACTACGGCTGGCGCAACTGCTCTTGTTGTGACTTTGACTGATGTTGCACTCGGTTCAGCTTCAACTGCTGGCGTTGTTGCTTCTTTGGTAGGTTCAACAATTGCTGGTGTTTCCACAACTGGTGTTGCTGGTGTTGGTTTTACTTCTTCCTTTTCAGCTTCAACTACAGTTGGCGTAACTGTTCTGGTTGTGACTTTGACTGATGTTGCGCTTGGCTCAGCTTCAACTGCTGGCGTTGTTGCTTCTTTGGTAGGTTCAACAATTGCTGGTGTTTCCACAGCTGGTGTTGGTTTTACTTCTTCCTTTTCAGCTTCAACTACGGCTGGCGCAACTGCTCTTGTTGTGACTTTGACTGATGTTGCACTCGGTTCAGCTTCAACTGCTGGCGTTGTTGCTTCTTTGGTAGGTTCAACAATTGCTGGTGTTTCCACAACTGGTGTTGCTGGTGTTGGTTTTACTTCTTCCTTTTCAGCTTCAACTACAGTTGGCGTAACTGTTCTGGTTGTGACTTTGACTGATGTTGCGCTTGGCTCAGCTTCAACTGCTGGCGTTGTTGCTTCTTTGGTAGGTTCAACAATTGCTGGTGTTTCCACAACTGGTGTCGCTGGTGTTGGTTTTACTTCTTCCTTTTCAGCTTCAACTACAGTCGGCGTAACTGTTCTGGTTGTTACTTTGACTGATGTTGCACTTGGCTCAGCTTCAACTGCTGGCGTTGTTGCTTCTTTGGTAGGTTCAACAATTACAGGTTTTTCTACAACTGGAGCCACTGGTGTAGGTTTTACTTCTTCCTTTTCAGCTTCAACTACAGCTGGTGAAACTGTTCTGGTTGTGACTTTGACTGATGTTGCACTCGGTTCAGCTTCAACGACTGGTTTTACAGTCTCTTTCGCAGGTTCAACAATTACAGGTTTTTCTACAACTGGAGCCACTGGTGTAGGTTTTACTTCTTCCTTTTCAGCTTCAACTACAGTTGGCGTAACTGTTCTGGTTGTGACTTTGACTGATGTTGCACTCGGTTCAGCTTCAACGACTGGTTTTACAGTCTCTTTCGCAGGTTCAACAATTACAGGTTTTTCTACAACTGGTGTCGCTGGTGTAGGTTTTACTTCTTCCTTATCAGCATCAACAACTGCGGGTGCAACTGTTCTGGTTGTGACTTTGACTGATGTTGCACTCGGTTCAGCTTCAACTGCTGGTTTTACAGTCTCTTTCGCAGGTTCAACAATTGCAGGTTTCTCTACAACTGGTGTCGCTGGTGTTGGTTTTACTTCTTCCTTATCAGCATCAACAACTGCGGGTGCAACTGTTCTGGTTGTGACTTTGACTGATGTTGCACTCGGTTCAGCTTCAACGACTGGTTTTACAGTCTCTTTTGCAGGTTCAACAATTGCAGGTTTCTCTACAACTGGTGTCGCTGCTTCAGGTTTTATGACTTTTTTTGCTTCAGCATCTACCGCAGGGTTGGTAGCTTCTTTAGTCGTAATCTTTACAGATAAAGCATTTGGATCTGATTCATTTTCATTATGGATAGGGACAGGTTCAATATTTAACTTTTTAAATACATTTTCCACATCCGCATCAAGTTTATCCAAGCTCTGTTTATCAAACTTCTCTTTAAAGGCATTGTTGACATAAGTTTGGGTTACAGTGTCAATTTTCAGACCATTATCAATAAACTCTTTCCCATACTTAGACGTATTGAGTTGGTAAATTGCCTGCAATTCTTCAATGCTATAGGTACTTGAAAATAAACGAGTACTAGCATCATCAAAAATTTGATTCGCTGCATCAGAGTTAAGATAGTTAATCACCACATTTTGCAATTTAGTTTGCATATCTGGTCGATTGAAATACACACTAACAAGTTTCTCTTGCCCAATTTTTCTTAAAGTCGTGACAACAATTTTGTCCAAATTGGTTGGAGACAACATGTCTTTTTTCAGTACATCTGAGGTTCGACTTGATTGTGCTGCACTGTAGGCAACGAAAAATTTATCATCATCCGCCGCATATGCATGGCTAATGGCTAAACTTGCAAGAATGGAAAATATAATTTTAGTTTTCATTGATAAGCTCCATTTGCCAGTGCATTTTTCAATTGATTTTGAAAATCGTCTTGCTGGCTAATCAGAACTGGAATTTCTTTGCTTAGATTTTGCATAAATTCTTGTTTTTTTAATTGCTTAGAAAGTACAGATTTCCCCGCTGGCGTTTGATAAAAATCAAGCTGACTTTTTACTGTTTCTTCAGTCTGCTGCTTTAAAAATTCTTGTTTATAAATATCAATCGTATTCGTTTGTATCGCAGTCAGCTTTGAAAGAACGAAATCTCGATAAAGATCCCTGATTTCTGCAGTCGCTTTTGTTCGACTATCTTCAGAAACAACGAGGCCTTGTGATTTTTTCTCTACTTTGCCTACTGCATAATCTTGAAAGTTTTTGGGATCAACTTTTTTTAGTTGAATCTTATTGTTTAAATCCTGATATATAAAATATTTCTCTGCTGTCGATGAATTTACAGGAGTTGCCCAAACATTAACTCCGATCAAAGTAGATCCTAACAAAGCCATCATTTTTTTATAAAAATGCATAACACACCCAAAATTATTTTTTATAACTCGACACTCTTTTTGAAATGTCAATTTGAAATTTGATTAATTGTATAACACATTTTTCAGTATACTTGATACATCTCACATTTCACAAAAAGATTTTGTTAAATAATTTTAAATATCTTATAAGATAAAATTATCAATTAGTTATGTTTAATCAATGCGTTAAGATCTCACCTCCTATAAGCAATTGGTTTATAATAAAATTCTCCAATTTCTTTATTTTTAACATTTTTCCATAAAATATATATATTTGTTTTATAACAGTTTTTTAAAATAAGGAAAACCTCTAAAATTATAGAATTAGTTTAAAAAGCTCAGCATTTAAGAGTTTTTTACCGCAAAAATTACTGTAATTTTCATGTAAATACCAAATATTCATTAACAATAACACTGCATTTAATTACATATTTAATGCATTTTTATTGAGCACTTTCATCATAAAGTTTGCTCAATTTGAGTGCTATATATCCCTTTTTATACTCGATTTTGCCCATTTTTTAGCTGCGTTCTATTAAGCTCATATGTCTTCAAACCATTATTTGTAGAATAAACGGATTTATTTTTTTATTATTTATCTCATGCCTTAGAAGTGCTGTTTAATTTTTCGGTGGTACTTTTTCTGGTAAATATGCTTTTCCATCAACACAGGTAAATTCGGTAGTGCCTTTGGGTAGATTATTATATTTCCAGAAGTGATCAGTATTTGGTGTATTTTTATACAATGCCCTCCCAGTACAAGTAAATACTTTATTTCCTTGCTTATCCGCTAAATAATCTGAAGACTTTGGTGTCCCTAATATATCAAAATTGTTAGCACTGCATGCTGTAAGTAAAATAGAACTTAGCAAGACCAACAAATATTTAATATCAGAAATAAAACTCATCATTTAGGTTCTTTTCCTTTGAGATAAGCTTTTCCATCCACACAGGTAAATTCAGTAGTCCCTTTGGGTAAATTATTATCAGACCAAAAAATTCTAGCATGAGTAGAATTTTTAAAAAAAGCCCTACCTCTACAATCAAAAACCTTATTGCCATTTTTATCTGTTAAATAATCTGAAGACTTTGGCGTTCCCAAAATATCAAAATTACTTGCACTACAAGCTGTAAGTAAAATAGAACTGCTCAAGACCAACGAATATTTAATATCAAAAATAAATCTCATCATTTGGGTTCTTTTCCTTTGAGATAAGCTTTACCATCGACACAAGTAAAATCTGTTGTGCCTTTTGGTAAGTTATTTTTTCCCAAAAAGCATCTGTGTTCCATGATTTTCTAAATAATGCTCCTCCATTACAATCTGAAACAAGATTACCATCTCTATTTCTTAAATAATCTGGGCCTAATAGCCCAACTACAACCCTGTAATAAAGCAAATAAAAAAGATAAAGTAGATGTAGTAATAACAATATTAAATATTTTCATAAAATCAATTTCTCAATATAACTGAGTAATCTTTCTAAAAATCTATATTACTCAGTCATCACTCAGGCAATTTAATACTGATCTTTTTTCAATTTTGATACAGCTTGATTAAAAATTTTTATATCAACTTTACGTTGCCCATTATGTAAAGATGCTGACAAATTTCCATTTATTAATTGAAATTCAAGTATGGCTGGCTGACTTGATTGCTTAAAAAACTCATTGAAACTGTTAAAGATAACAACATCATCCTCAGGCTCTTCACCTTTACCCCAAAAGCCATCACTTAGATAAATATTATGTTTATACCGAATCCCATCAATCTCATAATAAAAGGTAATCTCAGCAGGTACATGCTTCTTTTTTGCTTGTTCTTCTTCCAACATTTCATGTGTAACTAAATACTGTTCTGCATTTACGTATTGAATGTAATAAGCTTCCATTTTCAATTTAGAAAGTAAAATTTTCCATGGGAACGTATGGGTACTATAATTAAGCCATCGTCCAACAGGTATTTTCTTTTCTTGATATTGCTTCTGTATACGTTCAGGTAATTCTTTATTGCTTAATTCATAATATTTTTCTTCAGTAACCCAGCGTGCATCAAAACCTTCTGCTTTAGAAAAATACCACCATTCCATAGGTATTTCTTTTGCTTGATATCGCCCTAACTCAATACCTTTCGCACTACTTAACCGTAAAAACACCATACCACCGGGTTCAAAAGCAAAATCAATTCCATCTTCATGACCAAATACTTTTTCCTGATACTCCAAAGTTAGCATTGGCTTATGAAATAGATCTAATATTTGATCTCGAGGCAATTCAATCTGTACTTGGTAAAATTTTCTTTCTGTTTCCGAAAGCCATGTGAGTTGGACTGCATCAGGTAGTCGCACTTTTTTGTCAGGCATCCCACCACGAATATATGATCCTGTAGAACGCCAACCACCTGCAGCTCCGCCAGAAAATCCAATTCTCGATTTGCTATTGCTGTAAAACCAGAAACAATCCCCAGTAACCAACCGAATCGGATAATGTCGCGGTGTATATAGTTCTGTACTCCACTCAATTTTGTCTGATCTAAATATTTTTTGCATAACAGCTTTAACCTTATACTTTATTAATTTTTACATATTTCTTTAATATATCTATACATTATTTAATGGCAGATTTCATAAAATCACATTATTTATCACAAAATATTACAACTTTGCATAACTGTTAGCACTCAATAAAAGACTTTATCTGTTGATTTACTATGATTTTATGGCTTCAAAATATAAATCACTTGATACATGTGATCAATTTTAGTTAGTGTTTTGGAGGTGCCTTTTCTGGTAAATAAGCTTTACCATCTCGACAGACAAAATTAAGTGTGCCTCTTGGCAAATTATTTTCCTTCCAAAAATCTCTCGTCCATGAACTATCTTTACCCAAAGGATAACCTCTACAATCCATAACAAGCCCCCCACCAGGAAATTCATAATATTTAGAATTATTATGCACATCCATAGGTAATGGTCCAAAAGAGCCCAAAAAGCAAGCCGTTAATGAGATTGATAAACCGCACAATATCAAGCTCAGTAAATACCTATTCATAAGCTACTTCTTTGGAGGTGCTTTTTCGGGTAAATAAGCTTTACCATCTCGGCAGGCAAAATGAATTGTACCGTATGGTAAATTATTCTCTTGCCAAAAACGCTTAGTTAGTGAACCATCTTTAACTAAAGGGCGTCCCCTACAATCCATTACAAGACCTCCTTCTGGATATTCGATATAATTATTATCTCGATTGACATCCAGAGGTAGTGGTCCTAGCCCACCTAAAATACAAGCTGTTAATGGGATTGATAAACCGCACAATATCAAACTGAGTAAATACCTATTCATAACCTACTTCTTAGGAGGTGCTTTTTCTGGCAAATAAGCTTTACCATCGCGACAGACAAAATGAATTGTGCCTTCAGGCAAATTATTTTCCTTCCAAAAATCTCTCGTCCATGAACTATCTTTACCCAAAGGATAACCTCTACAATCCATAACAAGCCCCCCACCAGGAAATTCATAATATTTAGAATTATTATGCACATCCATAGGTAATGGTCCAAAAGAGCCCAAAAAGCAAGCCGTTAATGGTATACATATTACACAAAGGCTTGATACTAAATATTTCATATTCATAATTCTATCCTTTATAAAACGTCCGTTCAAATATATTGGCTTTTAGTTAATAACTTGAAAATTAAATATTTAATTCATCAATACTAATAATAAAGATTTATTTAAGTGGTGCCTTTTCGGGTAAATACACTTTATCATTTTTACTCAAAACATAATCTACTCTCGACCCTAAAGGGCTTACATGCCACCCACAACCTTAAATAAGTAAAATTAAAATGATTGGATAGATAACAACCCTATCCTAATAATGCTCATCATTTCGGCTCTTTACCTTTGACATAAGCTTTTCCATCAACACAAGTAAATTCAGTAGTACCTTTTGGCAGATTGTTTTCTTTCCAAAAATAATCTGTATCTGGCCAATCTTTAACTAATGCTTGACCTTGACAATCAAAAACTTTGTATCCTTGTTTATTTGTCAAATATACTGAAGATTTCGGAGTTCCAATTATATCAAATGAACCCACACTACAAGCTGTAAGTAAAATAGAACTTAGCAAGACCAACAAATATTTAATATCAGAAATAAAACCCATCATCTCGGTTCTTTTCCTTTGAGATAAGCTTTTCCATCAACACAGGTAAATTCAGTTGTACCTTTTGGCAGATTGCAATATTGGTCAAACTAATCTTTGACGATATTCATCTGCAGCCGCTATATGCACAATTTTTGTAATTTGATTGGGTTCAAAATTCAAGCCTTGATGATCTGCACTCACATCATTGGTATGATCAAATCAAATCAAATCAAATCAAATCAAATCAAATCAAATCAAATCAAAAATTAGAAATAGCATATAATTACTTTACAATCCTACTTTTCAATATATTTTATTTGAATATTTATTAATACCATAAATATTCATCATTCCCTACTTCCCTATTATTTAAATAATATAAATTCAAATTTACTTTTTTTGTACCATTTGTAAGGTAAGCAATAAATTCGCCTTCAACCTTATCAATGACTAATGCTGTAGGTAATTTATTATTAGAAAAATACTTTTGAAACATTTCAAAGATCTCTAATTCCCCGTTAGGATCTTCCCGCCCCCCAGGTTTATTTTTACTAAAACATAAAGTAGCCTGAAATCTTTTACCATCTTCTTTATAAAACCATTTATACCAAGCAGGGACTGCTTGTAATTGCTTTAAATCCAAATTTTTAAAGTCATTCTTGGTGATAAAGAAAGAATCTCCATTTACACATATTTGTCTATAACCATAAATATCCATTTTGCTAGCTACGTGCCATGGATATTTTTGCATTGAATAACTTTTCCATCGATCAGTGGGAAATTCACCATTTAATGCCTGCTGTTTATAGGGTTCTGGCATGTCATTAATAAAACCACTATTATATTTTTCTTCAGTTAATCCATTTGGGTTAAAGTTATTCGTTCTAGCAAAAAACTCCCATGGAATATCAACTTGTTCGGCTTGAAAATTGGCAATTTCTTTAGTTTTTACACCACCAACTCTTAAAGCAACAAATCCACCTGGAGCAAAGGCGAAGTTTATATTTTTATAAAATCGTGTATTCCTTTGCTTATCCATTTCAAAATCAAATCTTTCCTCAAATGCTTCTGCTATAGCCTGACGAGGTAAATGATATTTAATATGATAATACTTCCGTTCTGTATGAGATAGCCAAGTCAAATTCACTCCCAGTGGAATTTCAACCTTATTACTTGGGGATAAACCAACATCCACTCCGCCAGTTTTCCATCCAGCTCCAGCATGTCCATAAAATCCTAAACCATCCTGGCCTTTTTCATCATAAAACCAAAAACATTCACCATTGATCAACTCGATTTGATAAGGAAAAGGCGCGAATATTTCTGTAAACCACTGAATTTTAGTACTTGCTTTTGTCATTTAAAGGATCCTTTTGCTACACGCATTAAAACCAAATAAGCATTATTTAATACGGTAGAAATTAAATTTATAATTTATCTAAATTCAACTTAATAATTAAAAGTTAATCTTTATGATTTGAATTCACTATTTAGGTTCTTTTCCTGGTAAATAAGCTTTGCCATTTACACAAACAAATTCTGTAGTGCCTTTGGGTAGATTGAATACTCTCCAAAAAGATTCATTATCTTCATCATTTTTAAACATAATCCTACCTTGACAATCTTTAACAATCCCTCCATTTTTATTTCTTAAAAAATCTTTACTATCAACTGTTGGTAGAATATTATAATCGATACAACCAGTAGTTAGGGTTCCTATAAATATCAGTAAAATAATATTTTTCATGACTCATCCTTCTACAACATCACGATAAAATCGGTTAGTTCTTATATCAATATGAGCAATATTGACTTGAGTAAAAGCTAGAGATAATAATTTAGCATCCATCGAACTACACCAATGTAAATATTTATTATATAAATCCTCTTTTAATTGCTCATCGTCTTTAATATCTATAAATGGCATGTCAATTTTGGTACCTTCATATTGATGAGGTATATTTTGTGATCCATCTTGGATTCTTTTCTCTACAAATTTTTTTTCAGTTTGTGCCATATTTCTATCAAGTAATTCAAATGCTTGAGATTTTAAATTATCAAACATTTTTTTCAATTTATCATCTCCGGTAGTTTCAATTTTATATTTAGTTAAATAATCTTCTTTAAAATAATAAGCATTAAATTTTCTAATCATTTCAATCATAATAAAAGTTGGAATTTTAGGATAATCATTAGATAAATTTTCCCTTTTAATATTTATTTTCTCAAATAATTTATCTTTTTTAATTCTAATTTGTGTATTTTCAGGTTTATTGTTTACTATATCCTCAGTTGTGTTTATGACCCATTTATCCTCTAATAGATGTGCCATCACTTCATTAAAATTCGCATTATTTGATTCTTTTCTTGCCCGTGCTTCTGTTCTAGCCACTGGCATAAAGATTCCTAATGGATTTAGGCTTGGTAATAATAAGTCATCAGGCTGATCATCATAAATTCGAAGCTTTTGAAGAATGGTATCTTCTTGTATTTTTCCTTTATCTATCCAAGTATTAGACTCTTTATCAAACTCTTTCTCTGTATTCAAACCATCTCCGATGTCCGTATGACAACCAGGCATTACCAATTCAAAGCCATTAGTATCCAACACAGAATGTTTAATACTGGTCACATTAAACTTTTGTCTAAACTCATGCCCTGCTAAAATATGAACAATTTTACCAGATAAACATTGCCCAAAATTTAAGTCTTGATGATTGGCTTTAACATCATCAGTGTGATTTACCCCAATCGAAGAAACCGTATCAAATAACCCCACCATTTTTAAAGTGACATGGTAAGCACTTAAATCTAAATACTCACTTTGTTCCAATACATATTCTGTTTTCAGTTTAATTTTTTTTTGCTTCATCACACGATTACAGAACATTCTTGCCGTAGCTGCCCCACGACTAAAACCATAAACATTAAATATAATCGAACTAAATGTGACCTCATTCTCAGCTAAAATATTCTCTAACTTTTGTTTTATTTGTTTAAACATTTTATCTAATTTTCCATTAACTCCAGTAGAAAACCATCCAAATGCAGCACCAACCGTATTATCACTAACAGGATGTGTTTCATATACTTTCAATTGCTTATTATATGTAGGATGGTCTTCCCAGCTTTCAGTTCCAGAACCATCTACATATAGAGGTATAATATAAGGATCATCTTCTCTTGATGCTCTATGCATTTGATCCACTCCTGTTGGTGCTCGAGCAAAACTTATTCCTAAATTGTATTTTTTCTTTTGAGCCTTAGGATCTTTAAAATCATCTTGCATCAAATTTTTTGGATCATTATAAAAGTCTGAATTTTTTTTACTGTTCCAAGTTCCATCAAAAAAAACATTAAATTCTAAATGATCTAAGTTAAGATCAATTTTAGATTTAGGTTTAGGATTTGTTGGGCTACTCTCTTTGCAGATTGGTCTAGTTTCGACATTTAAATTCATATATTATTTTACCTTATTCTAATATCACTATTTTATTCATCATCATTTGTAGAATTACGATCATCAGGATATATTTTTAAACCTATATTTTTAGCACCACTAAAGATTCGGTCAGTTTGACCGTTGGCGTCAGTTACACCATAAAAAACATTACCGAGATCATCTATGATTTTATATCTAAATCCTGAGATTGGTTCACCACTACGATTTTTAAGTACAAACATCTCATCATTAAACAAAGGATTTTCACTCTTGATCGGCTGACTTGAAGGTCCTTCAAACTTATGGTCGGCTGCATGCGCTTTCCACTGACCATTGGTTCCATGTTCAATACCATTCGGTGTGATCTTAATATAACTACCACCTGCATTGATCATCACACCTTCTTTTGCGGTGATCTCAACCCAATCCCCATGTGAATGCACTTGTACTTTTTGTTGCGCCAATACATCGATACCCGCTGTTTGTGCATTGAGTTCAATTTTTTCTTTAGCAGCAAATAAACGAATACCTTTTAATTGAGAAAAAAATCGAATCGCGCCACGCACACTCGCCAACAAGTTTTTACCTGAACTTAAACTAATATGTTGTCCTGCAGTCAGGGCTATGTGCTCACCATTGGCAATTTGCGTAGACTTTTCACTGGCGATATCCACACCCGTCGGGCTATGCATCACCACTTGAGGATCAGTCAATTCGGCATTTTTTCCTTTTGCCTGACCACCTGTCACCGCACTATTCAATTGTTTTAAAACTTTAACTGTTTCTGTTTGGTCATCGCCATCTTGGTTTTTATGCTCAACTGCTGATTGTGCCAAATTTAGATGCTGTTGATAGGCAGTATCGAGAACGATACCCGCTTCGTTAAGCTCTTTAACAAATCCAGAAGCATCTCCACGCCCCTGACTGGTAATTAACAATCCTTTTTGTGAACGAATCACACCATGACCATCTGTTCGGAGCTCAAAACCTTCGCCACGGAAATCTTTACGTCCTTTAGGATCGGGGATGCGTGTGATATATCCGAGGTTGAGTTCACTGGCTTGATGGTCACTTTTTAAATGAACTTGGATTTGTCCATTGGTATCATCCATCACCAATTGATTGGCTTGTTTACCACCTAATTCTTTAGATTTTATTCCAGAGAGTGCTTTTTGACTTGGCAACTCCCAAACAGGCATTTGTTCTGGGTTGGTCAAGCGTCCTGCCACAAATGGCATATCAGGATCACCATTAAAGAAGTCAACAATCACTTCCTGACCTATACGAGGCAGATGAATCGTACCAAAGTTATTGCCTGCCCAAGCCGTGGATACCCGAAGCCAGCAGGTACTATTTTCATCTTTAACGCCATAACGATCCCAATGGAACTGTACTTTTACACGCCCATATTGATCTGTATAAATCTCCTCTCCAGCAGGTCCCACGACTGTCGCTGTTTGAGGTTTTCCCTGTGGTTTATTTAGATTTAAATCTGGTCTCAGGATTTGTTCATCTGGCTGTACCAAAAATTTGACATTTGAGTCATAAAATTGGTTGTCCGCTTTTTCTTCGCTGAGATCTTGGATCGTGGTTTGCGTTCCAAGCACCAACCAACCTCGGTTAGACTCACTATTTGGGTGATTTTCCAGATTAAAGCGATAACCCGTTTGTAAACCTTTTAAACGTCCTTGCCCTTCTGCACGATAGCCATGTTGATATAATTCTTCTATACGGTTTTTTGCCCGTACTTGCCCACCTTCTTCGGCACTTAAAAAATCACCTTGTTGCCATTCATAGACTTCTTGTTCAGCATAATCATGATCCCAAAGAAATTGGTCTTGGGCAGTTTGTACTAAGCTCGGTTGTTTAAATTGATAATCGCTGAGCTGGACTTTACCTGAAACCAGATTTTGTACAGGCTCAAAATTTTCAATATATTCAGCAAGTTCAGGAAAGCGTTGGTTTGGTGGATATATGCTCAGATTACGATAGCCTGATGCTTCCATTTCTTTATATGCTGCATTGTGATCTGACAACACTAAAGTCAAATGGTTTTGGCTATGCTCAAAATGAAAATTGATCGAATGCTCTTGCATTAAGCGTTTGATAAAACTGTAATCATCCTCGCCATACTGTGCTTGAAAGTCCAAAACTGGATAATCTTGACTACAGCGATAATCAACTGGATAAGGATAAGGTTCGAGTATTTCCTCAATAATTTGCAAAACCGTTTTATGCTGATAAATCTTATAATTACTGGTTTTTGTGAGCAACCAAAGCCACGGTACGAGCGTGATTTTATACATGGCATGACGGTTACGAACAGCTAAGGCCTCGACTCGATTGACCAATCCTCGATAATAACGTGTGCCATTGATATTGCTTTGATATGTATTTTCCCCACTAAAATTATTGATATTTTCCAAGTTTGAAAAATCAGGTTTTAGTCCATCCAATCTCACAGATATAGCAATTTCAGTCCCAATCAAACTTTGTAAATTTAGGTCAGATGCAGGACTGCCACCACTGGTCGCCCTTTGTTTAGGGACATAGCCTTCTAAACCTGCATAGCCATGCGCAGGATTGTGAAATTCATCGCGAACTTTAACCACGAGTTGATATTCAAAAAGCTCATTAATCTTGTCAGTACCTGACAATGAGTCAAACCAAAAGTATGAAGTTCCATACTCGCTTTCAGGCAAAGCTTTGCCAAATAGTTTTATTTGATGATTCATTTTTAATTAATACTGTGATTTTTCTCTTAATTCACAAGTATATACATATTTACTTAACAGTTTTTTTAATTTTTGTTGCAAATCATTTTAAATTAAGAATCTTATGTTTTTTTTATTATTTAGTTATTTTCATCATATCAACATGGCAGATAACTCTATAAAAATTAATAAATTTTCATTTTTTGTCTTTTAAAGTATCAATTCGTTAAAAAATGTATATTGAATCGCTTCTGCCTACTCAGCATGGAAAATAGCAGCTTGATTTATAGTTTAGGGAGGTGATTTTTTAATACCAGTCTCGGAAGTTTTGCCAGATTGATCATTATTTTGGCAATTGCACATCTATATAATTTTCATCAATGGAAATGCCCTGCTTTCTGAATTCTGTCTCTTGTTTTTCACGTGATATTTTCCATTTTGGGATATCTTGTTGCAGATACTCACGCCAATGTTCGACGCGTGTTTTTTCATCATAACGATATAGGTAGGAAGCTGCTGCCGTTTCTATTTCTATATCAGATAAAACACTGCTAACCGATACTTTAGCGATTAGATTTTCTCTTTTAAACATTACAAAAATATTGCCATCTGCTATATATTTTTGCCATTTTTCATAACGATCTATATAAAAACCATCTTTGAGTCCAATACTTTTATTTTCCCATGATGCTTTGCCAAAAACTCTAGGATCTTCTGGATCAATGTAGGCTTGCCAGCCATAATTTTTCAACATGTCTCGAATCTTGGCATAAAGCTCATATAATTGTTTGTCATTAAGATTTTCACCGCTAGTAGCAGTATCAACCAATAAATTATCGATGCCTAAATGCGGAATATTGTCATCATTGACTAGACGTAAATCTTTGATATGATCCATCGCAAATATAGGCTGTTGGTCAGTGTCCATTAATACAATTTTTATTTTCTCGATTTCTTTAAATGGTAAAACAGGACGCATAAACCCCGGACCTACCCCTGATGCATTGACTTTAAACATATTTGGATTACGTCGATAGACATCTTGTGCAGACTCGCCCAAATGAACTTTAATTTCATATTGACCTTGTTGGTTTGGGACTGGCATGGGTTGAGGTGTTGTTTTTTGATTTGCTTTTAAGAAACATGAAAATAACAACACAATAAGCAATAAAACGCTTATCGCCAATACGTTTCTTTTAGTTATATGGAAGCGACATAGGAATAGCCATCTCCTATCTATTGTTTTTCGAAATGTTCCTCTCTCAATTTACATATATAGCGATAAATATCTGGAAAGTCACCCCTTCCAGATATTGAACCGCTGACTTTTCACTTCGCTTTTAAAAACTTTGTGAAATGCTGAATTTAAAATCTCGACCAGTCCCAGTCATATATTCACCTAGATACATTTTATAGTCACGGTTAAATAAATTATCTATGGAAAAATTCAGTACAGGTCCTTTTGCACTCATTGGCTGCCAATCTACAAAAATACTATGCAATGAATAGCCTTTGGTTTTTGGCAGTGAAAATGAAGAAGCAGCTGGAGACTTGTCATGATCTGATAGACTTCGATTTTGTGCAGCAACAAATATTCCACGCCATCCCATAGTTAAATGATGTTCTGGAACATTTACCCCAAGTGTAGCCGTAGCCTTTTTCGGTGGAATATCCACAATCCATGTTTTTTGGTCTAACCATGGATTTACAGGTGAATGATCACGCTGTCCACGAATATAAGAATAGGTTATCCCTGTAAACCATGTCGGTTGATTATAAAAAAGTTCAGCCTCATAAGCTTTTATCGTGTAGTCACCTACATTTCGGTAAAATCCATGATAATAATCACCATTACAATCACTTACGCTACCTGAACCTCCACTGGCATTATTATCTGCTTGCGCTTTACAAAAAGTTGAACGATTGCGAAATATCTCATCTGAACCGCGATTATGATGATAAGTAAAACGTGCTTGTAAATGATCTTGATCAGAAAATACATCATCAAAATTGAATTCATTTCCTAGACGTATCGCTGTCATTTTTTCAGTCAGTAAATAACGACTGGTTGAGGGTACAGTGGTGATCGCAGATTGAACATAATATTGCTCATCTACACGCGGCGCTCTCCATGTCTTGCTGGCATTTGAAAACCAAGTCAAATAATCCGTTTGTTTCCAAGCCAAAGCTAAGCGTGGCGACCAACCACTATAAGTTTTACTACTATAATCATGACCTGCTGATGGATCATTGAAGCGTGGTGCTTGGTTAGGTTTGCCTTTATTGACAATATGATCATAGCGTAATGAAGGTGAAATAGTCACATCGCCGATTTGATATTGATCTTCTACAAAAGCACTCAGCATTTGTTGCTGACCTGTCGGCATATAGTTTGGTTCATAATAACCAAAATTATAATCAGGCTTTTTCGCATTGGCTTTATCGTACATCAAGGACTCTTGTTCCATCCGTTGATATTGCGCGCCTACTTTTATTTTATGATTTCCATAATCAGTTTCGATATCGCTGATATTACTGAGTTTAAAGGATGTATTGGTATAATCTACCCAGCTTTCATTGCCTAACAGTGCCGAAGAACCATTGACTGTTGGCAGTCTCAAATCATGTTGAGAGGTTTTTGAATAGGATGCCACAGCTTTAAGATTGAGGTAAGGATTTGCCTCTGGATTGAGTTCATAACTGGCTGAAAAACTTGTGTCTTTTTGATCACGATAGACCAAACGTCGCTTCCATGCTTCATCATAACCATATTTTTTAATATCAGCCTCAGTAGGCACGGCATCCTGATCTCGCATAGCCGCAAATGGTTCCCAACCTTCATGACCACTTCGCATGGCATTTAGGGAGATTTTCTGGCTGTCCGAAGGATGAAAATTAAGCTTTGCTAAATAAGTGTCTTGATCTTGTGCAGAATATAAAAACTTACTGCCATCTGGACGTTCTACATCTCCGCTATCACGTTTGGTGTAATAAAATAATCCATCAGCGAGACCATTTTCAGTTTTACCATATACAGCACCAGTATAAGTATTTTGCGCATTATTTGAAAAACGTGAATATTTTAAAAATGCGCCAAGATTTTTATCATCCAATAATAAATCTGTCGCATCCTTTGTTTCCAAGGTCACTTTACCGCCAAAACCACCATTTCCCACTTCGACATTATGTGGACCTTTATCCACTGTTATTCTTTTTAAAATTTCAGGTTCAATAAAAACCGAACCTTGTCGATATTTATCAAAGGTTTTAACTGAATCATCCAATGTAATCGGGACATCCGCCACACCGCCCATGCCTAAAATATTGATGGTTTGCCCACCGGGACGTGGAGAGCCTGCTGAGCCGACACTCGGCATATTATCCAACAATTGCGCTACATTATTTGCTTGATAGCGATTGATCGCTGTTTGGTTTAAAACACTTTGACCAAATTTTATCGTATCGTCATTTTCAGCATAAGCCACAATCGCAGGGATCTGATAAATTTGATCTGGAGAATCTGTCGTGGACGCACTCTGATTAGGCATTTCCTTTTTAGATAATGTCGCTGTCGATGATGGACTGGTTGCCTTAGCAGTTGATTTTTCTGTCAGCACATAACCTACACCCTTTTTTTCGATCTGAAATGGCGTGTTTTTTACCAAGATCACGAAAAACTGATCGACTGTGTACTGCCCCTTGATGGCATTGACCCGATACAGATTGGTTTTTTCTGAATTGAGCAACAGCGACACATTTGCTTGTTGTGCCAGACTATTTAAAGCTTGCGTAAGTGAACCACTTTGAACTTGATAAAACGCGCGTTCAACGTGTTCTCCTGCATAAGCAGGTGTATGCGTCATACTCATTGTTAAACCAACAAACATCGCCAATGCCAGTGGTTTTAAAGCATATTTCTTAGATAAAATTTGGGACATAATCAATTTACCAATAAATAAATGATAATCATTTATAGTTTTGAGTCAAAAAATATTCCTGTTTCTAAGTGATATGCCGAAGCTCAAGGCTAAAAACCGCAATCAAAATGGATATTTTTATTCATTTATTTATATTTATGATTTTATATTTTAATTTTCAAATATTTATAATTTAAATATTTTCATATCATTTCTGAGTGCATTTCCAACTCAAGACTAGGTATAGCTCAATTCCATCAATAGCAATCCATATTGATCATGATATTCAAACATCATTTTAAATATATTTTTTAAATGGCTTCGAGCTAAACCATAATTAATTAAGACAGTTTTAGTCATTTATAGAAATATATCGTACATTTTTACTGATCCGATGAACTTTCAATTGTGGATATTGATTTTGCAAAAGGCTCAGCGTTTGATCCAAATCTTGTCGTGCATTAATCACGCCATTTACTTTAAATTGACTCAAAGCCTGTTTGTTGAAGAACAGATAACCCTGATGATAGCGACTTAAAAGTGTCAATAAATCTGATAAAGCCAAATCTTCAGCCAAAATTTGCTGTCGATCCCATGCCATTTCAGTTGCAGAAATATTTAATGTAGCAATTTGCCCTAAGCCTGTTAGATCCGCATTTAGCTTTTGCCCTTGCTTTACGACACGGCTTTGGTGAGCTTGATTTAAAGATGTTGCAAGAACTTTTGAATCTAACATGCTTAAGCTGCTGCTTTCGTGATATTCATTGACGATAAAACGTGTCCCCAATGCTTTAAAATCAGCTTGCTCAGTATGTACAATAAGGGGGCGATTTTTGTCTTTGGCGACTTCAATATATAGATCGCCCTGTACGAGGTCGATCTCTCGTTTATCTTGAGTAAAATCTAATTTAATTGCTGATTTTGCACCGAGTGTTATTTTCGATCCATCGTCCAAAACAAAACTTTGCATTTCACCTGTTTTAGTTTTGAGATCAGCAGCATAGTAGGCAAATGGAATCGTGCTATAACTCAAATAACCGACAGCCCCTACACATAGCGCAAATACAAAGGTTTTAGCCAACATCTTTTGGATGTATTTTTCGCCTTGTCGACTGAGCTGGACTGAATTTTGAATATTCTGACTAGAAATACCATGCGTTGTGGAAAGATGATGCATCTGTTCAGAAAAGCGCTGCATTTCCTCCATCTGTTCATGGTATTGCGGATATTTTTGACGCCATTCTTTGAATTGTGCTTCTGCTTCACGGCGCGCATCAGGATCATCGCTATTTAAACGGATTGCCCATAACGCTAATTCTTTTCTTAATTGTTCAGTGTTCATTCACACCAGACTCACTGAGATTATTTTTTGCATCAAAACAGAGTTGTAGACACTCTGCCAAATACAATTGAGTTGTTCTCAAAGATTTACCAATCGCTGCTGCGATTTCACTTTGAGTATGCCCTTCAAAATAATACATAAGAAAAGCCTGACGTGCATGTACTGATGTGTCCTGTAATGCAACCGTCAAAAAATCCAATATCAAGACGGCTTCTTCAATTTGATTTGAAGACAGTGATAATTCTCTATCTTCTATTTCGAGTTTTAAAGATTCTAAATAATTTTTTTCGAGCACATAACGGCGTTGCTTATCAATCAGTAAATGTTTTGCAACATGAATGAGATAAGCACGCGGCTCTTGAATAGAAAATATTTGTTTGGTTTGCAACAACTTAACAAAGGTGTCTTGAACGATATCGGCAGCATTAAATGGATATCTGATTCGCAATCTCAGCCAGTGTTGTAACCAATCATGATGATCTAAATACATTTCTTGTATTAATTGTTGCTTTAAATCAGTTGAGGGAGATGAAGAAGCATTCATAATAAAAGTTAAAATATATAAACAATAATAATTATCATTTACATTCTTGTATTTGTAAATATCTGTACGAAGTTTTTTAGACGAATTATGAAGCTAAAACCAGCCGAAGTATTTTTAAAATTCATCTTTCCGATTGAAAAATATGAAAATATTCAATAATTACAGCTAAATATATCAAAGCATTTATTTTAAACACTGCACCATTTACGAAATAGGGAAATTGAGAAAAATAAAAAACCAATTGGAAAATATGTGAATAGTATTTAGCGGCCTAACGACCATCCGCCAGCACATTTTATAATACGCAATGAAGCGGCTAAATCAGCTGATGCGTTATTCAACGATAAAATAAAATTCTTCTCATGCAATAATCCTGTCAAAAACGTCATTTGCTTAGTATCATCAAATGCCACTAAGCAATGGAGAATGCCAATCCCAAATTGGCATTTCACACTCAATCTATTTACGATCCATTTCCCTGATCGATCAAAAGATCATTTATAAAAATCAAACTTAGAAAAATAGCTTGTGGGCTTCAACAAACCCACATCAACGATCTTAAAGCGAAGTCATTAGGTCAATTTATCGAGCAAAAACTCATCTTCCGAATCAAAAAAGCGCTCAGTTTTGGTATCAATCACTTCAATTGAACCCTCACTCAACGCAAATTTATGTTTGTCCGATACGCCCATCAGTTCGATTTTGCGTTTGTCTGGGTCTATAAATCTAAACCGCCCCATAAACACCACGGGCTTAGTATCCGCATTGTTATCTGTTCGCTCAAATACAAAGCTTTGATCTGCATTAATTTTCAGATCAATCCCAATACCTTCACATCCTTCACAACGTGTCACACAGTTGGCACATGGTGTAACCGCAGTATAGTGCCCCACCCATGCTTGCATTTTTGGATCACTTACTACTTTAATTTTTGCGCTCGATTTTTCATTTTTAGATACATCATTCGATTCTGAACAACCGAAACTCACGCTTGCCAAAATAAATGATGTCAATAATGTCTTTTTCATCTCTTCATACCTATTTTGATCAATATTTAAAGGTCATTGCCAATTCGACGCTACGTGGCGCACCGATAAAGATTTGCGTTGGGGAATAGCCTGAATATTCACCATAATATTCATTGCTTAAATTTCTACCCCACAAGGTAAAGGTCATATTTTTAAGTTCATAAGAAATAGAAGCATCTAAAGTCGTATGCCCTTTTACATAATATGTATTTGCCGTGTCGGTATAAAAACCATCCACATATTTTGCATATGCCGTCAACGATACGGGTACAGCATTAAATTTGTAATTGATGGATGCATTGGCAACTTTTTTCGGTACATTTACAGGACGATTACCTGTACGGTCGCCACCCGGTTCGAGTAGATCATGATATTTTGCATCGACCCAAGCCAAACCTAGATCCGCACGCAACTGAGAAGTCAATTGAGTCGATGCTGTCAGTTCAGCACCTCGCGAAGTCTGTGAGCCACCCTGAACGGTCAATGATGTATTTTGCGGATCACGCGTCAAAATATCGTTTAATTCAATCCAATAAATCGAACCAATCACATCTGTTTTGCCATCAAAAAGACTGGCTTTAAAACCTGTTTCAGCCGACTTCCCTTCAGACAATTTAAAATCTGCTCTAGAAGAAGAAATGAGGAGTAATGAAGATACTGGTGTTATCGCTGTGCTGTATTGCCCATAAACTTGAACATCTGGTGTGATGTTATAAATACTTCCAACACGCCATGAAACAGGGTTGAAAGTTGGATTGAATTTGCTCTGTGTTTGTGCATATAAATCAATCACATTACGTTCAGCATCGATATGATCAAACCTCACCCCACCAACCAATAACCAGTCAGGTGTAAGATTGAATGCATCTTCTGCAAATATAGATGTAGTCGCGAGTTTCGATTTATAGATAGAGTTACCACCTGCACTATCCCAAATAGAGGAACTGGTAGACGGCATCTGACCGACTTGTCCTTGCGGCGAAAATGGATCAATAGAACCAAAACTTGCAAATTGTCTTAGACTGGTTAAATCCGTATGGTTATATTCAGCGCCAAGGCTAAATCTATTGCGATATTTGCCAAATAAATTCGAATCATTACTCAAACTTATGATGCGCGACGAGATAATTTAGCCAAAATATTGAGATAAATAGCAAGTTATCCCGTTGCACACAATGAAATAGCTTTTCAAATTATGCACTAGCTACACGAGCAAAACCATCACTTCCTTTTGTACCTTCAACATCTGAATCGAAACCACCTTTTTTACCACCTGCACCGCCTTTACCAACTACAAGAGTGATTGTCTGATTAGAAGTACTTCGATTCTTATATTCAGCAACGAGAACAGCCCCAGAGCCACCACCTGCACCTAAGCCATCGCCATTATCAGTGTAAACACCTTTATTCCCTTTACCACCTGCACCGAATGAACCTATAGAACTTACTGAAGCACCGCCACTGACATTATCAATAGTAGCCCCGCCAACATTCCCTTCAGTGATAGTTTTAGACTGAAATACCCCGATGATTTCAACTGTACCGCCTGCACCAGCTTCACCATCGGTAAAAGTACCATCATCCTTCCAAATACCTTGTTTACCGCCAGTACCGCCATGAATGATTGCGATAGCATCACCATTCACTTTAAGTTGGATATCAGTACCGTTCTGACCACTTGATAAAGCATAAGTACTACCATCATCTTTACAAGAAGCGCCGCCGCCGCCGCCAGCAGCCATAAGCGTAAAAATTTTAGACTCGTTTGGCTGAAGAATGAATGTATATGAACCTACAGCGTAATCGCCATCAGAGCTGACGCTATTAGGATTTTTATGTTGAACAACTTGAAAGCTCACTTGTCCTTCGTAACCGATACGGTTTTGGCCAGAGCGATTGAAAACAAAAGGCGTAATAGTTGTTTCTGTGCGATTGAAATAACAAGCTTCA
The DNA here is from genome assembly GCF_000368565.1 of Acinetobacter gerneri DSM 14967 = CIP 107464 = MTCC 9824. Classification (GTDB taxonomy): domain Bacteria; phylum Pseudomonadota; class Gammaproteobacteria; order Pseudomonadales; family Moraxellaceae; genus Acinetobacter; species Acinetobacter gerneri. The sequence continues at coordinate 571,863 of NZ_KB849542.1, forward strand.
TTTGCACCTTCTGGTGTCATATATATACCGATATTACGATCTGTTAGATTATAAATACTGGGTGCAATAATGTTTTTACCACCTGAAGCCCAACCATCTGAACTACTAAGCATTGTAACATTGCCACCATTTTCGCCACCAGAATATAAAAAGACCCCTGACGCTATGATACGAGGATAAGTTACATAGTTAAGTAAAGCCGTAATTTGAGCTTGTAGCTCATCACGTGCTTTTTTACTTAAAGTAGCCTCAGCTATAAAACGTTCTTCAATTGCTATTTCTAAAGCTTGCACATAGGAATAAGTTGCAAGCAATTCATATAATTGATCTTTCTTTGTGGGATCAATTTTTATGTTGTTTTTTTCAATAAGATTGCAGATTTCTTCCTGAATCATATTAAGCCAATCGGGTGTTAAATACGTTGCATCTTGACCAGCTAAATCAGCATTATCATGAAAACCACTTTTGCCAGTTCCAAACATGTTTGGACGTGCATTAATACTATCAATACGTTTCATTTCAATTCCTTAATTTATATCGTAGCGAATGTACGCTGGTAAATAGTTTTGAATAATGCAGCTGATATCTGCATTCACAGGTTTTTTAATTACCAATTTGACTTTGTAGCGCAGCTGCTCTGTATTCACAGCTGAAGTGCATGACGCTATGCATTGCAGTGGCTTATATTTAACTAGATCAACAAGTTCAACACCGAAAAGCTTTAAAAGCTGCTCTAAGTAGTTCCGATTTAGAACATTTGTCGTGGTTTTAACCCAATCAATGATCTGAAGACGTTCTTCAATTGTTTTTGTACTATTTATAGAGCAATGTAACGGTAAACCAATCGACTCTTCATATTCATCAAGTAATTCTTCTGGTACAGATTCAATAAACTGAAGCAAACGTCGACCATCTATGTCAGCCTCTGCTAGCACTTTCGCATGGGCATAAATATCAAGAGAAATCACAGTACCATTGGCAGTATCGTAGCCACCTACAGGCAAGAGTTGACGAAGTACTGAAGCGTATAGTTCTATCAGCTGCTCTAAAGTCATAACTTAGTGACCTCCAGTGTGCCGATCCGCAGCCAACCAGTAACCAAATTCGTATTTGTTGGGGCAACATTTGTATTGGGTGTAATCGTTACATCGGTTACAGCTAAAGATTTAATACGACTCACCATCGTTGAATCGATATAACTTTCAGCTGGAATAAGTGCACCAACATAGTCTTTTACTGTCTGCTCAACTTCAGTAGCACTCGCTGTACCAGAATAAGAAATTTTAAGGTTTAAATATTCCTTTATCGCTGCATAAGCACGTACATCCGCCCAAAAACCAGCATAAGCATCTAAAGCGTCTTGAACTGCGGAAAGTAGTGCTGAACTCGGTGAATTTGGCGGATTTCCAGCTACTGTGATTGCGACATCTAAAGAACCAAGTCCACGACGTTTGGGGTAAATAAAGACATCTGCAACACCTGCAACGTCCTTAACAATACGTTCTAAATCAGCCTCACGGTCACGCTCAGTACCGAGTTTTTCTTTTTCTTGCATGCGCTCACGCCATGCTTCGACTTCTTCTTCGTCCGATCCGCCATTTATTTCTACAACAGTAGTCTGACCTGATAATCCAGCTGCTGGACTAACCCAAAGCAAAGATGAACCGTCAAAGTTCCAGCTAGAGCCAACCTGACTAGCTGTGATATCAATGGTTTTAGGGCGATTAGCCTTTAAATATTCATCATAGACAGTAATCCAGTAGTGACTTTTACCATCTGTAAGTTTAGAACCAGCAACGATTTTTAAATCAATATTCGATGTTGCCGTAACACTTCCAGCAGCTTTAGAACCACCAAACCGAGGAGTTTTTAGGCGTTCAGCATGTAAATAGAGAAATGGCTCATCAGCAGTAGCGACAAAAAGCTGTTTCTGTATATAGTCTTGTTGATGATACAAGCCTTCGACCACTGAAGCTGCACCATCTGCACGAATACCAGCATCCGAGTCATTAGAAATCGTCAGCCCTGTTTTATTGCGGATTTCTTGCGTGATATCTTCGCGAATTTCAGCAAATTTTTTAGTTTGAAATGCCATGTTAGCCACCTACTGGAACAAAATACAAGACTGTTTGCTTTTCGCCTGTAAACCTTGTTACTTCTATGTTTAGGTCAATACGGCTTTTAATAGACTGAGTTGCAGTGACTAGAATTGATTGAAAGCGATCTGGTACAAGATCACTCAAAGCTTCTTCAGCAAACTGTTTTACTGTTTGAATCGTCCGAGGTACATCTTTTGAGCGTCGTAAGGTATAGAAACGGCTACCCAAGTTTGAATTTGCCCAGTACTTTCGACGATAGATATTTAAACGCTGGCAGATGATCTGTTCATCATCATTATTGGAAAATGCGGCATCAAGACTGATCAGCACATAATCTTTTGATTCTAAATTGATTACTCCCATTTCGTTTACTCCATTTGTAGCGAAGGTGGCGGGCTATTGCCGTGTGTATGAGGGTTATGTGCATCACGCATTTTTTGCATTGAGCCTTTCTGATCTGAAACATCTCTGGTCGCTTGGACTTTGCCATTTACAAATAAATCGCCCTCAATATGCGTTCCATCCTCTTTAAGCCAAACTGAGTGCCCAAACTGGTCATAGATACAAACTTCACCTTCAGCGACATTGATAATCACATCACCACCAGTGGTCGCAACAACGATTGACCGCGATGTTTTACCTTGTAATGGCACAATCACAACTTTAGAATTTTCAGGAACATAAGAGCTAAATCCGACTTGCTGAATAAGTTCAACCTCTTGCAGTACTTCATCTGCAACACCCGTGAGCTGTAGTTTTTCAGAACCACCACGAGCGACTAAGCCAAGAAATATTTGTCTAATTTGACCCAAGCCTTTTTGAACTTGTCGTGCGACTGCTCCCATCATTTGGATTTCTCCTTATGAATAAGCGGATTAGCCCAATCGCCTTGACGCTTTAAAAGTAATTTTGTGGTTTTGCCATTTTTGCGATCAAGATTTAATGTGCGCCCGATGACTGCCCATTTTGCTGATGCATTGGTCAAAGCATTCGATTCAAGATCAACGTACCAACCGCATGCCCAAATTTTGCCATCAACAGTCCAGTCTTGAACTGTTGCCATCAATGTATGAGATTCAAAGTTATTGTCTTTCTTGATTTTTTCTAGAGCAGCATCTGCTTCAGCTTGTGTTTCAACATCACCTAATGACAAGATTTTTAAACGATTAAATCCATACTGCGTCTGTGCAGTACCTTCTGAGAGAATATGATTTGCTTCGCCATCCTGACTTAATATTTTGAACTGACTGAAGACACGAGAAACGTCATTTTCATACTCAAGTGATAGCACATTGTTAGTAGGATCATTTGGCTTATTTAGACGCAGTTTAGTTTGTACGTAGTACGGATTTTTAAACGGATCTCCGATATTGAGCGTGCCATCAGGATCAAGCCAAACATGTTGTCCTGTGATCTGAGCAGCTTTTTCGATTGCATCCCAAAGCGACTCACTCGGCTCTACTGATACTTTATTTTTTAGCCAAGAGTTATCTTGAATCCTAACATTATGAAAAATAGAGCCTAAATCACCATTAAGCACATATTTTCCAATAAGTTCTTCTAAAGTGACTTGTCGCCCATTAAAAATCGGAACAGAACAATCAATCAATTGACCAGCCATATCACGCCCTGAGATTTGCAAACCATATCCTGAACGGCTGACAGCCTCAGATACTTTATCTGCAATAGAGGTCAGAATTAATTCATCACCGTAAAAAATTTTAACTTCTGCACCACCTTTAATTTCAGAAGATAATAGCTGCCCATCTTGTTGGAACAGTGTCAAATTCCAGCTTTCAGCAGGCGTGTCAATCTGATTATCTATCTCAGCATATTCCCAGCTTGAGCATTCTAAGTTGCCGATAGTTAAACGAATTACTGTATTTTGATTATCGTGCATAGACGGTTAGCTCCATGCCGATTTGTAGTAAAGATGGATTCATCAAGTCAGGATTGAGTCGTAATATTTCATCGGATCGACTCATATCTTCATATAAATAGTGTGCAAGCCAATGTACAGTGCAGTTCACAGGGACTTTTGCTGTGGTAATTGGTGGGCGTGTTTCAATGAGTTCTTGTATTTGTAGATGGATCTGGTCAGCCAGTTCTTTATAGATTTGAATCTGTGAAACGGACTCAAACGTATTTGAAATACGCTCTATATCAATGGCTTGTTGTAAAACTTTACGTGTGTTTTGGCGTACAACAGCCAAATCAACAGGGGTAAAACTGATGATTTCATCACTTGCCATTTCAGCACGAACCGTTGCTATGACTTGCTGAGCTACTGCAATATGCGCTGCGACTTGTGTAGAACGCCAAGCTTGAGTGATTTCAGTTGAATCAGTATCTTGAAAGACCTTTTCAAAACGTTGCACTCGATTGGTAATATCGCGCCATTTTGAAATAGCAGTGATATTTGTATCAAATGTGACCAACTTTGTTACATCGTCAACAAGTCCTACTATATAAGTTGCAGGGGATAAAACATCTTCAATGCTTTGTTTTGCAAGACCTAAATACGAACGTGCTTGATCGAGGCTGTTGCGGATTGTTGTGACTGTTGCAAATAACTTGTTACTGTCCTGAAGTTTGAGTTTTTCTAAAAATGCGCCAAGCTTAGATGCTGGAGCATCAATGATTGTTGCAGTTGAGATTGATGTTTGTGTTTTAACAGGGATAAAGAGTTGTTTTTTATCTTGTTTATTTCGTAAAAACTTAATGTTAAGTGTGCAGAAATCTACATTTTCAGCGTCAAAATTATCGCTAAATGACACAACAAAAACTTGCATCACACCGTAAATTGGATGAATTAATTCTCCCGATCCAGTAACTTTGAGTGCAGTAATCAAAGCATCAAGATAGGTTTTATAGTCTTCACCCGTAAATACGGCCGTCAGTGAAATATCATCTGGATCATTACCCATGTCTTCGACTGAAGCGTCATCTGAGTACGGTGCTTGTTTTACAGAAAGTGCCTTCGCATAAGAAGTACTTGCAGCTGTACATTCAAACTGTACACCGCGAAATGACGCATCTTGTAGATCTGTAGCCCAGCCCATAATAAAAAACCTCATATGAATGAGGCTATTTTGTATATATTAGACTTTTTATATTAGGCGGAAAGGCTTCCACCCAATTTAGCGTTTTTGAAGATAAAAAGGGACGTTCGGTGCACCTGTGCGTTTTTCTTCTGTTTCTGCATGTTGAGAAATCATTGATAAAAGGCTACCTGAAGGAAACGGTAAAGGTTTATTTTGGCTTGTAACACTAATTAATTCACTTAACTTCCCACTGAGCTCTTGGCTTAGCTCATTTTGCTTTTGTTGCTCAGAGATTAATTGTTCAGTTTTTTCAGCTTGTTGTTCCGCGCCAGATTGTTTCGCTTTTTCTTTATCAATATACTGTTGTAAAAAGTCAGGGCGATTACCATCACCACCGAACATCCGATCTACAACACCATAAAAATAATCATCAATAGGTTTTAGAACCTCTCCAAATCCATAAGCTGCACCTGCTAATCCTAAAGCTGCTCCAGATCCTGTTGCTGCTTTTGCTGCTGTTCCTGTAGCCGCACCAGCTACCACTGTTCCCGCTGTTGAACCACCTGTAAGCACTTTACCCAATACAACGCCACCAGCTGTATTCGCCAATACTGTTAAAGCACCAGTAGCTGCTAAAGTTGCTGCTGTTAATCCCTCATGACTACGCATCAAATCGACCAAAGTACCTTCAAACTTGCCAAGTTTGTCACTCACTGAATCATAAATTTTGATTTGTGCAAGAATTTTTTCTTGTTCTAAAGCATCTGCTTTTGAAGATGGTAAAAGATCGTATTTATAATCTGCATTTTTTTCGACTGAACCTTCCCCATTCCATGATTTATTATCTATTACCTGATAACTTCCATCTTTCATGCCTGTAACAATTGAAGAAATCCCAGAAAGTGACTGCTTATTATGGAATATATCTCCAAATTTACCAGCAATCACCAATTCAATAGCTTGTTTAATTCTATCTGCCTGTTCGACATTTTTATTTTGAATAGCTACAACTAAGTCATTGTTTAGTTTGTTGTATTCCTTATTTTTAGATAGTTCTCGATTCATCAAATTTGAAATTGCATCTGCTGTTTCTACACCTTTTAATTTGTTGTTAACTAAATATTGAGTTAAGTCAAAAACTTGTGCTCCTTTTTTACCAGTTTTTGTAGGATCACCGATCTCAACTGTAATATTTTTTGCAATTGCATCTTTAAAATGTTTTTGATTTACAAGACCATATAAATCTTCAATATTTGTTTTTGCCTCTCCAGCAGTTCCTGTATATTTCCGCGCCAACTGTAAATGTGTAGTGACTGTATTTAAACCTTTTTCACCACTATAACCAGCTTTTGTAGCAGATGCTAGAACCTCAGGTAAGTATTGCGCCATATCTTTTAGCTCAAAACCACCAGCAAAACCTGAAGACATCATACGATCAAGTGCAGCTTGTGTACGATTCGGTGCAACACCAAATTGTTTGGTCTGCTGTGCAAGTCTTGCCATATCGACTTCAGAAGCACCTGATGCGAATGCTGATTTTGCAATTGCAATAAGAGGGTCTTTTAAATCAGATGTCTTTTCATAATTACCTGAAGCAGCTAAAATCCCAGCCGCCTCAGAAACACCTTCTAATGTTCCATGTCCTTTGCGCACTGCATTTTTTGCATAATTCATTAACTCTATATTTGTCGCTTTTGCTTGCTCTTTTGACATACCGCTAAAACCATTTGTAATTGATGCAGTTGCATCAAAAACGGATTTTTCAAAATTCCGTCCACGTTCAAGCGGATTTGCAGTGACCATTTTTGCAGTCATATAGCCAGCAGTTAAACCACCAGCAATCGCAGGTACTTTCTGCCAAAGCGATGATGTTTGTTTTACATTTTCTTGTGTCCGTTTACTTGATTGCTCAACTCGCTTCATCCAGTCTGCTTGCTGTTTGATCTGAGTTGTTTGATTTCTTAGAACATTTTCAATTAAACGATTTGTTTTTAAAAGTTGATCACCAGCACGAGCAGTGTTCTGCGTCGCTTGCGCACCAGCACGTGCTGTATTAACAAATCGAGCTTGAGCTGAGCCGATCTGAGTCCACTGTTGATTGATTTTCGTTGTTGCATTAACTTGCTGATCAGAGATTTTTTTAAGTTCTTGACCAGCATTGCCTTTGATTTGCAACGTCATCGAAACAACAGTGTTTTTACTCATGATTTACTTTTTCCCATGTAAACGTACAGTTGATATATAGGTTTTAGTTTCTGTATTAGAACGCTGTGGCTGTTGTGGTATAGAAGATTTAGCTGGAGCTGTTTGTTCTTCTATATTTTTTTCTATTCGTTGTAATGTTTGCCGCTCATCATTGAGAAATGCTATAGCAATATGTAGAGGCATATTTAATGCCTCTACATAAGGAATACCTATAGCCATCAATGCCTTAATTAAACGTACACGTTCGATTAAGCCGCGGCTTTGACCTTTGCTTCGAGTTCTGCTTTGGCTTCATTTAAACGGATTAAATTAAAGTGTGGACCATCTGCAATATGATCATAATCAAGTTCATACTCAGTACCAGCATCATCAACAACTTTAGTCATGGCGACGACATCAAGGATTGATACATATTGACCTGCTTTTGTATTTGCTTGAGCTTTCACATATTCAACTGCTGTCATCGATGACATGATGAATGATCCACACTTAATTTCAGTACCACCATTTAAAATCATGATAGCGACTGGTAGATCATCGTTGATACTAATTTTTTCCATTTTATTTAATTCCTACAAATCAAAGTGTTTCATCTAAATAATCTAAGCAGAACATTTCTAAATCACGCAATGTTTCACCATTCATGTCATATGATGCGCTGACAGATTCAACATGACAGTCAATGAATGTTTCACGATAGTTACCACTCGGTGATTCAATAGAAATACGCCCATCTTTAACATCAAGCCATTTCACTGTGTCTTTACCGTCGGGCACAACAACTGATGCGGTTAATTTAAAAGTACGGATACCCATTGCAACATATTTAATGCGTTGCTTACGGTTCATTGTTGGAACAGGTTTAGTTCCTGTGGTTGTAGATGATGTGAACTTTGCACAATCATAGTCATCACCGTTTACGCTCATGACGATTGAGCCAACAACTTCTTCAGACATTTTTAAAGCTCATGGTTTTAATGTTGACTTATTTTTACTTATTGATTTGTTGAGTATTAGGCGGAAATACTTCCGTTAAGATAATAAAAAAGGCTGCTATAGCAGCCTTGATTTTGTAATGATAGGTTTAATACACATATAGCGTATTTGCCAACACATGCATACCGCGAACCCAGTAAGCAGGGATCGTAGAATTTGCCCGTGTTTTATCTTGCGTATCTTGCACAACAGTCAACTGATCTGCTGTATCACGGACATTTTCCAAAATTTCAGCATTTTCAAGTTTGATTGCTTCAGCAAGTAAGATACTGCGTACATTACGACGTGCAGCTGCTGTATTTTTACGACGACGTTCACGTGAAGTCGCGATCCGCATGACTTTACGTACATAGTCAATCGTCAAAGCACCATTAATGTCTAGCATCAAATCATCCGCTTCGTCAGTTTCGGGATTCATACGATAGGTAGAAACAGCACGGACAATTTCAGGTTTCCCATCAGCACCAGTGGTGATCATACATACGCCTTTATTCAATGCACGTTCGATACGATCAAAAATCAGTTTATGTTCATCTGCAACAGCAGTAACACCATCAAGATTTACACCATTAAATGGTAAAGCTGGGTCGTTTGAGTCTGCTAATATGCTAGCCATAGCTCCTGCAATCTCGGCTTCTTGACCTGTAGCTCCGTGATAACAAGCAGCTACGACACGATAGCTAGTTTTAACAGGTGCTTGATCTGCAAAAGCTTCAGCGGCTTCAATGTCGGTAAATGGTACGATCAAAATCGCTGGGCGTTGTTCGATTGCGCCAGATACAAAGTCTAAATGTTCGATCCACGCTTTTGTGTCATCACCAGCTGCTGGTGCTGCTGATACGGCAATGATGGTGTGACCGAGAGGGGCGATGTTGTCAAGTGTTGATTTAAGAGTCATATTATTTTCCTAAATTTTAATGTTTGATGGAAGACAATCAACTAAATAGCTCTTAACATCAGTCAAGTCAGAATCAGACAAAACTCGCTTAAAAATCATTGCTGCTGCGATTTTCTTTTCAGTTGTTTTATCAGTTTCGCCTCCATATGCTGAAGAACCTATTGAAAATGATTTGCTGTTGAGTTTAGGCGTACCCGTATGCGTAAAACTCACAGATTCATTCGTTGATAAATTTGTTAATGTAACTTTCGCTTGACTGTGACGAATTACAATTAAGTTTGCCCCATCTTGTAAATGCAATGTATTTGTATATGCAAATTTTTCGTCAATATACGGTGTGAAAACACGTATTTCTGAAGTGTTAGCTGGCACTTCAAGTGCTCGACTTGATGCACTAGTTTCAATCCAGCTCGACAAAATCATTGAAATTGTTGTTGATGTGAATTTTTTTAAAACAATAATCTCTGTTAAATCATAGCTATCATCAATCGTGTCTGTTAATAGCGTTGCTGTCATAGCTCCTTTCGAGACTAAATAACCGTCACTATCATTTGCAATAGAACCAATTTTTGTCGCATTTTTTTGATTTTCAGCCCAATTTTGAGCAATATCATTAACTCCGTATATATTGCAATAAACAAGACCTGTCGTGTCAAAACTCGGAGAAAATCCGTTAGATTGATTGAAAACTGTGTTGTTGCTAATAATTTGAATACCCATGTTTTTTTACTCCGAAGCTACGATTTTTTGAGCGAAAGCCCAGTTTTGGTTGGGATAAGGTTTATTGACTAGACTTGCGATATTTTCACTTGCAGCCATACCTGAATTTTCTAAATAAATGTACTTTTCAGTTGAAACAAAAGGATCACTATCGCAAAGACAACCAGCGCCATAAAGATTTGATTTTCTTGCATAATAGACAGTGAGAGAACCGACCACTTTTCTTGTAAATTTAATTTCAATTAACGTATCAGCAATGATTTCAACTGAAGAAATTACAAGAGATCCATTCTCGTCTTCAGCTACAAATCCCTGATTCGGTATTGCAAGCTGTTCAGTTGAAGTGAAAGGAGTTTTGAATTGCAGCGGTGGATACGGTACGTGATAACTTAGTAAAGCTTTATCGTCTTTAATTTGCATGTTAATGCAGTGAAGTGGTTGCCAGCCTTCTCCGAGCACTAAAACTCTGAACATAACTTTTGCAATCACACAATCAAGCCAGCGCGCGCCATTTGACGTTAAATGACCGCCTTTATCCGCAACAAAGTATTCTGGACATACACCATAAATGTTTAAATTTTCTTTACTTAATTCTAGTTGGGCGCTCGCAACTTCATGTGTTTCATTGCCATACGCTCCACCCACTTGCGTAATAAAAAAAGACGGAGCATCTTGATTTGCACAAAAATCAGTTGTGAAATCACTAAACAGTTTTAATACTTTTGACTTGTAATCTGTTTTAGACATGCCGTTTGCACTATCAAATTGTCCATGCTCTAAAATTAGTGCTGGAATCGTATAGCTTAGAGATTGTGCTTCAGCAATTGCGCGAACTTGATTGATTGCTTGAGTTAAGCGATTGTATCTATTAGCAGAATTGCCTTTTGAGAGCTGATCAATTGTTTGTCCGCTTGATGCACAATTTGACAAAACAAACTTACGCGTTTGATCACGAGAAAGAGAAAAGTATTTCAAAAACAGTTGCTTCAATGAGTTGATGCACGCAACTGCACCTTCGCCTTCGTTTTGCGCATGATATTCAAGTGCTGCAATTTCTGCATCAGTTAAAATACCATTGCCTCCAGCAGCTTGAACTACAGCTTTAAGCGGATTTAAATTTGAATTATTTAGCGGGGTGAACTTATCATCGTAAGCGCCGCGTGGTTTTGAGCTATCGCCAAGCATCAAATTATCAAGATTTTCATAAGCTGTTTTTGATAATGCTGGGAATGTTTCAGCATTTGATGCAAGAGATTGTCCATACCACAAAAAATGGTTCAAATTTGCTGTAGTTCTTTGAATTTGTGAATTAAAATTAGATCGTACTTTTTCTGAATACGAAAGATTCAGTGCATTGCGTTCTGATTTTAAAATCTCATATTCATAATCTGTTGTGTTTGCCTGATTCTGTAAATATCCATATTTATCAATAATTACAATTGTTCGCCCGTATTTATCTTTTGCTCCTAAAATAAAATCTTCTGAGCTTTCAATTGATTCATTATTAAAGATTAATCCGCTTTTTGCACTTAACTGAGCATTTTCATCAATTACTGTGACAGTTCGACCAACCCTATCGACTACTTCTAGAACCGCTCCTGATTTTGATATTAAAGATAATTCAGCAGTACTAATCGTATCTTTTGAAATTGAAAACAGTCTTGATGCTAGAGAGCCGTCTAGCTTTAGATCCATTTCAGTGAAGCCGAATTTATTTAAGACGCGAAGTGTATATTCATCATTACTAGATGATTTTAAGTACTTCAAATCTTCTGTTTTTTGATCAACATAAATACTTGACTCATCAATTGCTTCTGACTTTGCTTTGCTTGCAAGTTTAATTGCTTCATCAAGTGTGTCATAACCTGCAACATACTCTGTCCCAGTCCAGATATAAGTTCCTCGTAAATTCGGATCTGGATCATTATTGCGTACAGAAACATTTGCTTGAGCAGGCTTATATGCAATCATCTCAGCATAAGTTGGAAAAGACTTATCAGCACCGTTTGAAATTGCAATCACAGCATAAGTAACGCCTTGTACTTCACTTTTAAGTTCATTGACAGTAACTGTTGAAGCAAAATCTTCGGTATTCTTTAAAGCAGCAGAACCGAGATTGTTTGTCACAAGATTAACAACCTGTGCTGCTTCAACTTGTTTTGTTACACCTTCTTGCACTATCGGCAACACATCTTTCTTTTCAACGCTTTTAGCACGAGCAAGATATCCAATCGGTGTACCTGATACTTCCAGAGTCATTGATCCCTCACTTATTGTTCAAGTACTTCACCAGATTCAGTTTTTAAAGCTGATTTGGTCTCTGTTAAAAGTGCTTTCATTGTTTTTGCTGGTACATCAAGTGCTATAGCTTGAGCATCTACAAAACGATTACTTTTTACCGCTGCTGCGATCATGCGACCAGCTTCTGATTTAGCACCAAAAACTTTATCTGCATTGGCTTGGTCATAGACATCGACAGGTTTAAATTGAGCTGATAGCACGTCTAAAGTTATAAATAAAACTTTATGCGTATTGAGTGGCAAACCCATACGTGGGGTATTTGTGTTGATATCAAAATATGAACCTGGTGTTTTTAAACCTTGAGGAATATTTGACATTGAATTAATCCTTGTTTAACTCGACCAGATCTGACGCTTTAACTTCAAGCTGGTCTACGTTGTAATCTATATTGATACGATCTAAATAATCATCAGTTTCAGTTTCGGAACGGTCACGATCCGAAGCGGTTATCGTGTATTGGGTTGTAAACTCTTGAGCAAAAACACTGATAGACGAAGCTTGAGTCTTTTTATTAAAAACAGTTTCAGTACGACCAAGTTCTAAGGGCTGCAAGCCTTTTACCCCAACAGTTGAAAGATCATTGCCAATCAAAAGCTCTTGCACAAAACTCAACATATCGTATGTGCCAATATTTGCATCTGTACCATGTCGACGAGTTTCTTCATTACGAAGAGAACGTGCTCCAACAATGACAACAAATGTTAGTGGATACTCTGTCTTGTTATTGCTGATCTTTTTTGGTTTACCTGAGTTTTGAAATACAACCCAAATTGCAGGGAATGACTTAACAAAAACTTGAGTTTCATCATCAAATTCAGCACCATAGCTTTTAACTTCTCGAAGCCATGTCCATTTTTTTGAAGTAATCTGTAGTTGAAGTAAATCTAAAATACCTTGCTCAACTGTACTGATCCGAAGATTCACCATCCTGACCCTCCGAAGTCCCGACGACCACGTGCAAATACAACGGTGTTCGCTGTTTGTACAGGTGCAGATTCTCCAGCAGGCGAACCGCCTAAAGTGAGTTCACCTTTTGAAATTTTGTGCAAGGTTTTGATCGACGTTTCATATCGAGCTTTGATCGGATCGTTTTCCGTCAGATCACCTGTAACGGCATAGTAACGCGCCAAATTACAAGCGATATTGACTAAGAAAGGTGGAATGACTTGCAACGGTAGTGAATAACGAGATCCAACATATGCATCAACTTCACTATTTGCCTCGTTCATTGCTGAATTAAGCCGAGTCATGTTAATTGCATATTGATATGGTTCTTCAATATCAGTGAGCTGAATAAGTTCTTGCTCACCGAACTTGTTTTTCATTGCATCTACCGTTGCATAAGTCATGTTTAGGCATCCTTACCAGTAGAACCGTAGACGGTTTGCCAGAAGCCATAACCACTCGCACCACGCGCTTCAACACCGAAGTAGAAAACACCTTCCATAAATACGTTCGGTGAATCAATATTGGTCATCTGTACAAACACAGGTTTTTTACGAAGTTGATAAACAAAAGGTTTTACAGGTTTTGAGGTATCGAGTAAGAACCAAGCATCGTCATCTGTAAGGCGTGCTGACACTTGAACTTTTGCAGTGCCTTTGTACGGATTTGGTTTACCATCTTCGAGGCGATCTACAGTCATCAAAGCATTGGCAATATCTTCAAGTGCAGCAGGAACTAAAAGTACTGTTGGTGTGATATTGAGGGGACGACCTGATTCATCTTTGAATTTTCGCATAGCAGTACGTGCAGCACCGTATGATGCTTGAGCAGCTGCAAGGGTTGCGATAGAAAGTTTTTTCGTCCCCTTATTGCTAACAACTGTTTTACCAACTTTATGGCTGGTCGAGATCATTGGCTGACCGTCATAACACTTCGCAGTAAAAGATTTATTTACTGCATCAAACACCAATTCGTCAGGATGTTGTTTGGCAGAAAAACCTGCACTTTCAGCTTGAGGTTTGTAGATACTAATCTGATCATCTTCAATACTATTTCGCGTGACTTCAATTGTTGCTGCAAAGTCTTTATTGGCAATCACATATTCATATTCAGCAAGTTTGGTAATATGTTTTTTACCAATCCATTCTTTCATTTGAGGAAAGTTAGCCAACCAACGGTAGTCAACATACGCACTATTGCTTGGAACAACCATTGCAATTGAAGTGTATTCAACTGGTGTATCGGTAAACATTTGGTTATAAGCTTTACTCAAGCTTAAGAAAATTGCATTTAATACTGCACCATTTACATTCATTCTACCCACACTCCATTTTCATCGATTCCAACCACACGACCAGCTTTTGAAAGTTTGCCCATGCCATCTGTAGCAGCCACAGTTTCACCATCTTGCAGATAACAGACCTTGCCAAATGAAGCTTGAGTCACTGGATCGGTTGCGCTGTTTTCAAATTGAAATGCGCTATCTGTACGGACAAGAACATAGACATCACCATTGCCACCGCTTGTGTTATCTACAGCTTCTTCATAACGACCCAAGTAAGTCAGTTTTGCGGAAGCACTAGCAGCCACGGCATAACCTGATTCGTCAACAACTGCGGCAAATCCAGCTAAAAGGACTGCACCAGCTTTAACAGGTACACCAATCAAACCCAATTCACGGCACGGTGTTTGTCGTCCGCTTTGATTTAAAATGCTAGACATTAGGCATTTGCTCCTAGATCAATTCCCATCATTCCAGCAACAGCCAAATCTTCTGCTGTATGTTGCTGTTTTTGTTGCTTACTGGTATCAGTCACACTGGTCTGTGTCTGACTTAAAGCGGCGATGATCGGCAAACTTTCGATATGAGCCTTTGCAAAGTCTGGATTGGTTTTCGCTTGCTCTTTGATCCAGTTGATCGTATCCTTACCAGTCAGGCGACCATCGCTACAAGCAGTAACAATCAAATCATCAACTTCTTTAGCTTTGGCACTTGCCACAGCAGTGCTGGCTTTATTGACCGCTTCTTGATAAACAGCAATCGGTACATATTGGGATAGATCAGGTGCTTGGCTATTTGCAGCAGCTTTGACTTCAACGGCCTTATCAATAGCTTGATTTAGCGTTTGATCAGTTGCCAAAGTTGTGCCAAAAGCACCGTCTAATTTGGTAAAAACACTATTTGCAGCAGCTAATAGTTCTGATTCTGTAGCAGTTTCAGCTAAACCTAGCTTTTTAAGCATGAGCTTTAGAAACTCATTCATGATTGATTCCTCATCATTATTTTGGGCAAAATATTCCTGAGCTGCCGCAGCAAGCTTGGCTTCTGGCAGCTGATCTAGTGCAGGGGTATTGGTTAAAGCGAGATTGATTAAAGCGATGATTTCGCCAAGTTTGTTATAGAAAAGGACTGGCGATAAATATTTATATTCTTCCGACTCGATATAGCCTTTGGCTTTTTCTAGCCATTCAAATTTTGTGCTACATATTCCAACTCCATCTACATATGTGAAATTGCCTGCCTTCAACCAACCAGCAGCTGGGGCAGGATCACCAGTGCTTTGACTTTTTAAAGTTGCATGCTCGTAGTCGATAACCATATCAATCTTGCGATCATTTAATGCAGCAACAATTTGACGACCACGTTCAGCAGTTAAATTCCAATGCGGTGCATCAAAAGGACGACCATCGACACCACGAAAAATCCCCTCAGGCACTAAAACCAGTAGGTTTGACGTTGGGTCTAAGTCAAATGAGCAAGAAGCTACAAGAATTGAGTCGGTCATAACATCAGCTTTTAAAATGATGTTATGAGATTAGATTTTTAAAAGAGAAAAGATTAGGCGGAAAGGCTTCCGTTTATTTTTCTTTTAATCGAAGAGTTTAGACAAATAATGACTTGCCACAAAACTAACAGCAGTTTCAGCTTCAGGTTGTAGAAAACCATTTAAAAATGGCAAATATGGGCGAGCTGAAATTTTAACTTTATGACCGCGACCAGCTTGACCACCAAACATATGAATTGCTGCATATGCTGCACTAGCTCCAGATCCTGCACCAATCGTCACTGAATCAACATCATGATCACCCTGTACGCTATCACGCAGCGCACCAGAGATTTGCAATATTCCTTGAGGCTTTATTCCTCGCTTACTATAAATTGCCAAAGTTGCAGGTGATAATCCTGCCCACTTAGGGCGACCATTGGCTTGAAAGTTCTGCAAACTTTGACTAACTAAAACACGTTCTAAATCTGCTGCCAATGGTTCGGTATTTACCAATCTTTGAGCAGCCAGATTAAATGTTTTACGTACATCATCATCTTGTATCTGGATATATGACATCAATTCACCATCTTTTTACTGACAAATTCATAATGATCAGCTGCTTTAAATTCTTCAGCAGTCATTTCAACCAGCGCACAGAGCACGTTAATATTCCTTTGCTGATCAATCAGCAAATCAAATCTATATAGCCCACCAGTCTCCAAATTAGGTAAAAATAAGAAAGGTTTAGATGTAACTTCATCCCAAAAAATTGTATAAGTATCTAAATTTTGGACAATATCACCCAACCATTTTTTTAAATCTTGATCTAAGCTACTTAGAGTTTGTTGGTCAGAAATACCTAAGATTGAGCTTTTCAACTCAATGTTTTTGCTTCGTTTTAATTCATCTAAAGTCGCTGTAGTAAATGATCCAACTGGCTGAATATCGGCACGTAATTTCGATGCATCAAAATGTTGAACCCATTGTTTAACTTCATGATTATATTGATTCACAATAGTTTTATTTTTAAGTATTTGTTCAATAATTTTTGATGATAGTCGTGGTTGTGCTGTAACAGCCTTATCCATCAATTGCTTGGTGGGTATTGCATTAGGTCGACCAATCCAACCAGCATCAGTGCGAAAAGCTGGCAGATCAGGAAATTGAACATGAGCAACTTGAGCTATACCGCCATGAGTAGTATCCACTTCTTCAACACTAAAATAACCTTCGCTATTTCTGACTTTTGCACCGACTGCATCAACATCAGATTGCATAAGTTCAATCACAGTGCATCTACAGTTATAGCCATTTTTAGGGGCTATCGCTGCCCATGCAGGGTCATTTTTACGCATGACCACACCATGCAGTGCACGATGCTGTGGGCGAGTTCGATTATCTAAAATTGCGCTGTACTGGACATACGGGAAAAGCGGATTATCATCCCACATCACAGCTTGTCGTCCAGCTTCATAAGCTTGCGACATATTGGTTTGATAGATGGTTTTAAGTCGATAAGGATTGCCGAGCTGCACAGTCCTTTGACCAGCTTCGGTCATGATATCCTGTTTTCCCCACCAGCCACGTGCTCGCATTTTCGGCTCAACAACTTTAGACCATTTCTTTAGATCCCAGCCATTTTTTTGTGCATCAATCAATGACTGACGAATATCTTCAAGCAAATCGATACGTGTCATCTGTGCAATCACAAATGCTTTGTTATGTGCGTTGCCTTGTACCTGCCACCAGTCTTGGCTTGGCATGACTTTTTTATTTTCTAAATATTCAATGGCTTTGCGAGGAGGCTGATTGAATAAAGACTGCATGGTTGGCTTATCCACGTTTTCGTGCCTCATTCACTGAAAGACGACCTAACACATCACTAGCAAAGATCAATTTTTCAAGATCATCTTGCAATGCACTCATATCTAAATCAGGCGATTGTTCTGCTAACAATGCCAAAGCACCGTCGATATCACCAGCTTGACTGAGCTTAGCGATTAAAGCTGGCAAGATATTTTCAGATTGGCTTTGCAGATGATCATTATTCAATTGTTGCTGCATTTGCTCATCTAACAAAGCTTGGGCACGGATTGCGATAGCTTCAGTTGGGGAAATTGATTGCATAGTATTTTGGTTTAATGCAGCCAAATGGGGTGGTAAAGCTATGCCAGAATATAAATAAGAATTTGCAGCTATATTTTGCTGAGATTGTGCAACAGCAAGTACCAGCTCTTTATCATCTGCTGGCTGCGGAATGCCGAGCTTTTCATGCGCCCATGACACAGGGATTTTCATCCCAATTTCGACAAGCTTTGGCAATGACTCACTAAACGTAGTCATATCCTCAGTATCAGAAGTATCAAACTGAAAACTTGGATAGCGGTCTGGCGTGATATTCGGATAATTCAAGCGCATCAAATAGCTGATCAAGCTGTCATTGATTGAGCGAGCCGCTTGTTTAGCATCCGATTTGACGATTTTTTCAAAGGTCACTTCATGAATATTCCCCAGCGCATTAGTACTGGATTTACCATCTGCCTGAGAAAGCAAAGTACCGCCAACAATGATTTTTGACTGCGTTTTTTCACACCAACTTACAAGATCAAAGTGATTTTTAGTATCTCCATGGGTTGCGGATTCAAAATCAATCGACATACCGTTCGGGATAATTCCACCAGCATTTCGTCCGATCATCATGACTGCGCGAAGCAAGGTCATTTTTTCCTGATCAGTTGCACCACTTGGATATTTCCCAATTTTATTCGGCAATCCGTAGGTTTCTAAGAACTCCATCACATCACGCACACCGTAATTTTTGAATAAGAACGGCCATGACAAAACACGGTGCAAACCTGAGCGAGCAATATATCCAGATTTGGCTTTGTGGCGGTGGATCACCCAACCAAAATCCCAAAAGTCAGCACCATTAGGTGTACCGTCATTGAGTTTTAAAACATTGGGTTCATCATAAGGTGTAAGAAAATTACGAGGGTTGACGTAATTAAATGATTTCGGAAGCCAAGTATTTCCAAGTTGATGCCAATCAATCGTTTGACCACTATAACCATGTCCCACGGCATCCATCACATCGAATAGAAATATTTCAAAGTCTTGAATGTCGTCGATCCACTCATAGACTTCAGCGGCAATCTTTTTTTCTTGATCCGTGGCGTTCTTTGGTGGGTTGACTGTCCAATCTAAGCCATTCACGCCTTTTTTGCGCTTATCCATCTCAGAAAAGATATGACCGTCTCGTTCTTCCATGTCGCAAAATAGATCAGCCTGAGCTTGAAGATTGCCTTGCTCAGCATCCGTCAGCAACTGGTGCAGCCGTTGGGGAGTCATACCAACGACGGGATGTTCTTGCCACTGACCTGTTAGCAAAGCGACTTCCGCAGTCTGATTTGTTTCAAGTGCAGTTAAATCTGTTTTTTTCGATGAGAGCTTTTTTTTAGACATGATCAAAAATGCAATAGTAGATTCTGCATCATCATGGGTAGTAAATCGGTTTTTGATTAGGCGGAAAGTCTTCCGTTGATTTTGAGCGATTTAAGCGATTTTAAAATCTTTCATAGGTCATTTATGCAGAAACGTGTTTAAACCGCTAAAAAGGCGTTTATAAATATTTATAAATCTATTTCTTGATCGGATTTGATCTGTGATTTTCAGTTATTTTATTTTTTAAATCAGTCATTTCAACTGGTGCAAAAGCATTTCATTTTTGATAATTTAAATACAATTTACTTTCGTATAAAAATTGAGAATCTAATGTCTAAACAGTCACCCTTATGGGATAAACCTTTTGTTCAATATTTTTTGTTCATCCTAATTAGCATTATCTATTTTTATATAATTTGCCATTTCTTTAATATTGACTATGCAAAGCTCAAAGCTTTAGACCCCAATTCATTAGGTGACTTTTTAGCAGGTACATTTGCACCTTTAGGTTTTATCCTATTAATACTTGGTTATTTACAAAACACTAGAGCATTAAAAATGCAAGGTGATGAGCTTAAAATTAGTAATGAATCTTTTAGAAAACAATGTGAAGAATTAAAAAATAGTGTTGAACAGCAAAAAGCTTTAGCTTTAACAACTGAGCAAGAATTAGAGCACCTAAAAAAACAATCAGAAATTGAATTAGATATAATGCTTACCAATGCTCAACCTTTCTTTCATTTCACTTTATCTGATGCTGTTAAACATGATGTTAATCAAGGAAGTGAGACTCTAATTTCACCCAATGATAAATTTTATAAAAATTTTGAATACCTATTGTTTGAAATAGGTTTTACAAACTCTAGAACTATTGCGAGAGAATTAGAGTTAAAAATTGAATGTGACTTTGAAGTAAGACGTACAGAGCGATATAGTATTATTGATGAAGAATTAAAGGCAATAATGTTCACGATCAAAAATAAAATAGATGAACCAAACTATTTGGCAGATTGTAAGATAAGTCTAACTTTCAGCTATTTTGATAATCTTGATTTACTTCAAGAACAAAAATTTACACTTATTCTAAAACAGAAAGATGAACCTCATTTAGTAGCAGTTAATATCCGTAGAGAACCAAGAAATTTTCTGAGAATTTTAAAATAACGGCTGTGTTTAATAACAACCCACATCACTAAACCACCCATCAAAATCGTCTGGTCGCATTTCCATTTCACTTGCAGATGGAAGTGCAATAAACTCAATCGGTGCTGAAGGATGATTGCTTGCATAATCAGCAAGTAAATGTGCAATAGCACTATCTCCATGTCGATCTTTATTATTGGTATTGGTTTTACCCATAGCAGGGATACGTGCCACACCATTGACCATGACAAAAGCACGATGATCTTCAATCACGTCCTGATCGGCTGGCATATTTTCAATATCACCATCTTCCAGTGATGATTTAAAATGCGGTGTATTTTCTCGATACCATGCTTCAGTCAACATCACAGCTTCGATCCGTTCACCATAGACAACCTGCATAGCTTCAGCCAAATACCCACCGTTACCACTGGCATCATGTGCGCCTTTACTAAAATTAGGCAACATGACAACGATAAGTTTTAAAAATTCTTCTTGCTGCTTATATGGAACTTTAAACATCTCAAATAAGAAAGGGATACGTTTTTTAGTATTTTGCTGCTCAACCAACGGCCAAAATGAACAAGCATTCCGTTTACGAGCGAAGTCTAAACCATAATAAGTAATCAGTTTTTTAGGTAATGCTTCAAGCAATGGCTTCAGATGTTCATTAAAAAACTCTGTCACTTCGGCATTTCTAGCTTCTTCAGTCACATTACTAAAGTCATCCCAACCTTTAGGAGCCTCAAAGCGAATGACTGGCACAGTATCATCTTTCTTACTTTCTAATAATGAATGAGGCAACCAGCGACCACCACCTTTACTGGGAATAGCATCCAATTCTTCATCCGCTGCGCTGCCATAAAAGTCATAAACTTCTTGCATCCACAATTCTTCTTCGTGTGGATCATAAGCAATGCCTTTACGCATACAAACACGTTTATATAAGCCTTGAGCAACAGCATCACGGAAAGTTGTTCGATGAACTGTACCTTTACGCTTTTTAGCACGTATTTCATTGATCAGCTCATTAAATGGATTATCCTCACCATCATGGGTACTAATGACACGGACACAACCACCCCAAATCAAAAGTGCCAATGCTGCTTTAAGTAATTCATCCAGTGACTCATGGAATGCTGCTTCATCAAGTATCACTCGACCTTGACGACCACGCAGGTTTGAGGGGCGACTGGTTAAGGCTTCTATACGAAAACCAGACTTAGGGAAACGGATAATATAAGTCTGAATATGTTTATCACCATCTTCCCAAATTCCTTCCTCAACCTCAGCAGCTGCCAAGCCATATGCACGTGCCCACATAGAGCACGCCTGTATAAATTCCACTGTCATATCCTTGTTATAACCAAGGTAATAACAGTTTTGACCACCAGCAGAACGGTCACTTGCACACTCAAGTGCAGCATCCGCAGCTTCTGCCCAAGTCAAACCAATTCGTCGTGATTTCTCACCAATCTTTAAAGGACTTTTGTCAGCGATCCATTCTTGCTGGTATGGTAAAAGAACAGCTGGAACATCACTCTCAAAGTCAGGTTGTAATAGATTAATTGGTGATACATCTAGGGTGGTCATTTATCTACAATCCCCAAAATTTGCTTACGAATTTCAGCCGCAGTTTCAGCAGATAATCCACCTTTTTTTGCAATCTTATCGACGGCTTTAGCAGCAGCTTGCACACGTTCTTTAACTTCTGATTCCCATTTTTTCTGATTTACAGAAGCTTTGGCAATTTCTGCGATACCTTTACCAGCCTTAGCCATAAGCATGATTCGATCTGCTGGATCTGCATCAGGGTTTTCTGATTCTTGTAAAGCAATGAGCGCATTGAACAGTTCAGTCTGAACAAGTGACAAAACAGCAGAGCTACGCATATCACTATCATCAGGTGCAGCATCAGCAATCATGATTGCTGCTTGTGTGCTGGCTTGAACTGCTGCTAACTTTTGTTCAAGCTTTTGACCATAGCGGTGGACACTGGATTTGCTAACTAAGTAACCCATCTCAGCTAATTTATTAGCAATTTCCTCATAACCGCAAAATCCTTTATCCATGAGCCATCGGTCAAGCATCTGACGATCTTCAGGTTTTAACTGGTCAATTGAAGATTCACGTCCCATGTATCACCTCAGTTCCAGTATTTTTCTGGACGAGCAATACCAGCTTGGCAATCAATCGTGTATTCAACGATATCAACACCATAATGAGTCAACTTACTGTTCCAATGCCCGTCAGGCTGTTTACTCACATCAACAAGTTTTCGATCTTGTAAATACTCCAACTCACTGTGCAGTTCCTTAACCGTACAATCTGGAAAAATAGCCTGCATTACCGATAGAAGTAATGTATCTAAAGCACCGATTGGACGGGCTTTATTTAATGCATTGAGTAGTTGCCAGCGCATAGATTCTCGACGAGCTTTAGCCAAATCAATCATTTCGCATTCCTTGTTTAATCTGTACATTTTCAAGTTTAGTTGCTAACGCATCGAGCTTAGCTTCAATCACTGTTTGCCCCCGAATATAGTCATCGCGGGCAACGTAGGCGTGTGGCAAATCAATTTGAAATTGATAAAGTTTTCGTTCCAAATCTCGAATATCGCTTTGGCATTGTCCTGCTTGAGTCGCAACATCTTCAAGTTTGACTTGCATAGCATGAAAACTACTATCAAGATTTTTTTCAATGCGTGCCCAAAGGATTTTTATGGTTGCCACTACTGTTGAGATTATGCTGACGAGGAGCATGATCCACTGATAAGTTTCTAGCTGAATTACCACTTAGCCCCCTTAACCTGCATACATTCGCAAAACAGAACGTCCGCTATTTAGCATGGCAATCAGCTGATCAATAAACCACGATACTGTAGTGAGCCAGTTTGACCAGATCGCTTTAATTTCAGCTTTGGTTTCGACATACTCTTTACTAATGTAATCAAGCACAGCTTTTTTCTTTTCCAGCCCCTTGAGAACACCTTCATTTTCAATCGATTGCATTGCTTCAGCTGTGGCCGTTAAAAGACTGTATATAGCACTGGTCGTTAATCTGACATTTGAAACCGATTTCTTAGTTAGCTCAATGCCTTCATTGATTGTCTCTTTGATATGCCCATAGTTGTTTAAGACAAAACCTGCAAGACCAACAATGGCATTTTGAGTAAATTTAATATTTGACATTATTTTGATTCCTCAATTGGAGCCAAAGGCTTCGGTTTACTCTGATTGATATAGCGACCAACAAAACCAAGAATTGCCAGTGCAACTGTGATTTTAGATTGAGTGCCATCGGGTAGTGATGTGATCAATTCAGGTGGCAAAGCATCATAGAAAGCCTGAACAGCGACGATCAACGCAAATGCAATATTGCTAAACCACTTCCAGCTAGTCCCTTTATTTCCAACAAAAAAACCTAAACGCATTGCTTCACCCTGAATCATTGGAAGTATTTGCGCTGGTGCAGATTGCATAGCTGCTTTCAATTCTTCAACACGGCTTTGATGACGTTTTGCTTGATCTAAAAGTTGCTGCTTTTGCTCATCAATTTTAGGTTTATAAAGCCCAGTTACATCTTTAGAAGCAGTTTCATAACCACGTCTAAATTCATCATGTTGTTGATCTTTGATTTTGATCAATTCATCCTGAACTTGTTGCTTGATTCGAGTTTGCATTAGGGATGCAGGAATTTTATGCTGGGATTTTTTCATGGTGTATCTCCAGCAGCAAATTTCAGGTTCCCAGCAACTCGACGTATCCAGCCACGACCAAAAGTCGAAAATGTACTTAACTTTGCATAAAATTCTAAACGCTGTGCATTAAATAGAACCAATACATCATCAAGTGTTTTTTGATTGATTGCGCCTAATGTCATTTGTCCAACAACACCATCATCAGCTACCCCCACAGCTCGTTGCAGCATACGGATTGCATTGCCGATTCCATGATTCACAGCAGCATCAAATAGTTGAAATCCAATAGCAGAGTTATACTGTGAACATTTCGCACGTTCCCAGAATGCTTTGCGATAGATTTCTTTTGCTTGGTTTTTAGTCATCGATTTCATTGCGCCAAGATATCCATTGGCTTGCGCTGTTGTTTTTGTGATTCCCCAATTCGTTTCCCCACCAGGATCTTTAGGATTGTTGACATAGCCACCTTCGTGACCGATCACACGTTCAAACACTTCGTCAAAAGTGATAGACATAAAAAAACCTCATCAAATGATGAGGTCATGTTGCTGCTTATATTGATTTTAGATTAGGCGGAAAGGCTTCCGATTATTTTTTATCGATAGCAATCAAACAAGTAACAGGATACCCATCATTATAATGTGATGCATCCAATTCAATAAAATAACCTTGTCTAATTTGTTGAGTCATGGCTTTTGATCCATCTTTTTCATAATTCTCAACACGTTTGATTAAATCATCAATTTCAGGTCGTACACGATTATCTATATTATCCCAAATTAATTTACAGGTATTAAACGCTGAAACTTTTGATTCCTCATAAGAGTTTTGATTGTACACAGAAACCGAAAAAGCTTTCCAATCATCAGTGTTTTCTTTACGTGAAATTTTAACGTTGAACCAATTGTTAAATTTTACATACTCCACATTTGGATCAACATCATTAGGTGAGAATTTAATAACACTAGCATCTTTTGGGAAGTGAATTTTTAATGCTGGGTATGTATTACTAACAACTTTAGCAAATTGGACTAGATTCAATTTAGCAGTTGTATCATTTTCACTATAATAACGTTGAACATAAGGAACTTGTGGCGTTTGTTTTTTAGCCTCTTTTTCTGCAAAAGCAGCTGATTCATAAGGATCTATATCATTCGGTGATGTACAATAATTTTCAACTGAAATTTTCTTATACCTATCAAGTGCCTTTTGATCTGTTAGTGTATTTGCCATACTAATTGCATTTGATATGACAGCACATTTATTTGCATCATTATTTTTTAAAGCAAATGCGATTCTTTCGTCATTTTGTTTGATCAGCTTGTTACTTGACCACCAATCTATACCTTTATTAAAAGCAAAAAAAAGCATCCCGAAAACAAGTATCCCACCCAATATTTGATTAGATTTGGAGTTTTGTGTTGCTTCTGCCATCGTATTATTCCAAAATTTATTTTAACTATTAAAAGCAATATGAGATTCTAAAGTTTCTCCCAATTTGTAGCTATATAAAAAATTAAAGCTACTAGAGCAAATGGAAGAAATTTTAGCCACAGTAAATCATGCTCAAAATATGAATTAAAAACCCCAGAGAGCATAGCAATTAGAACTAGAACACCAATAAATATTAATTTTGATACATCATGTCTAAACTTTCTTAATTCAGCTTCTTCTAATCTTTTTCGCTCTTGAATATAAGCATTTCGTTCGGTAATTTTTCTAAAATATCCAACAAGATCAAATTTGCAAAAATTACACTCAAGATTATCTCTATAAATTAAACGTTTGCAAGTTTCTCTTGGGCATCGCATTGCATCAGGATCATTTTCATTTGGTGGGATAAATGAACCATAATAGTTAATGATTCCAGTCAAATTCCCACCAGAAACATGATTCACATTAAAACTTGCTTGTTGATGTAAATCATCATTATGTTGATCAGTCATGATTTATCACTTCATATTTTTAATACCATTCACTTCGCCACCACTAACATTGTCGATATTAAAGGTCGCTGATTGTTTGGGAGCAAAATGATTATCTTGATGATTATTATCACCAATCTGCTGTCCTTGTACATCATTTTTTTGATTATGTACGACTTTAGTTTTTTGTTTTTTATTATCTGACTTAAAGGATAAAACTAAAATATTTCTTTTTAAATCACTATCTGCATTTCTATAGTTTCTTAATAGTAAATTCTCTTCATCATCTATATTAGATTCAATACCGTGCACCAAATAATCCAAAGAACAACCAGAATGCTTTTGCATATTAATCAAAAACTCTAAATCTGGTGACCTTTCATTATCTTCATAACGTTGAAGCGTAGCAGTACCAACATCCATCTTTTCAGCGAATGACTTTCTAGATTCCTTACCTCGAATATTGCGTATTCTTTGACCGATCGACTCAATTGACATGTGTTTACTCAAAAATATTTTATCAAATATGATGAAAGTGTATTGATTTATTTATCCATACGGATTAAATTCAACTTCATTAAAGAAGCTTTAGTGCACCACATAAACACCATGAAAGGAGTTAAAAATGCTCTCAGCAACAGCATTAACACCAGATCAAGTCAAAGCAAAACTTCGTGCCCAAGGTAAAACACTTGCACAATTTGCGATAGAACACGGTTTTCAACCTAGCGACGTTTACAGAGTGATTGGCGGATCACGTAAAGGTCTTTATGGAAAAGGTCATGAAATTGCTGTGGCACTAGGACTAAAAGTTAATCCCGAATTTGCAAATATAGATTAACCGCTTTTTATCCGCTTTGTAACCTTTTTTATCCCTTTTTTATAAGGAATTTAAAAATGAAAAAAGAAAACAACAGGTTAGCGATGATGTGTTTCGTTCTTGCAACTTTTTCTTTCACAGGTTGGTACATGGCTGAGTCTGACAATCAGATTCTTATCAAAGAAATTGAGGCACTAAAAGCGAAGGCACATCGTTATGACAGATAAATCAACCGTGAAGTCTGGTGGGAAAATTTTAAAAGTCCTAAAAGCACTTAAAGGTCATAGCCTCAAAGGGGTGGCTATTTCAGAGCTTGCTAAAAGACTTGAGGAAAGTCCTAGTCAAATCTATCGAGCATTGCAAACGCTTGTATCAGAAGGCTTGGCATCACAATTAGATGACGGTAGCTATGTCCTTGGCAGAGAAATGGTCGCTATCGCACACGTGCATTCAGATGAGATTGACCGTGCTCAAGGACATATTTCTGAACATGTACAACGTGTCAGTGCCCGTATGAACCAAATTAAATCAGGAAGTTAATCATGACAGAAATCAATCAAAATCATTTAGCACAAATTGAACAAAGCGTGACTATCGACCAGATCCGTTTAACTGAACGTATTGGTGCACTTAAAGCTACTGAATTTGTTAGAAAATTGGTGACCGTCACCACGATAAAAATGCTAGCAGAAATCAAAGAAGCTAAACAATACAAAGGCTTAAAGATAATCCTTAATGAAGAACTGGTAACGTCACCAACTTGGGATCAATTTTGCCAACATATTGGGCTATCTCGTGAAAAAGTCGATGAGGATATTCGTAACCTTGGTGTATTCGGTGAAGACTTTCTCGAAACTTCACAACGTATGAGCTTGGGCTATCGTGATCTGCGCAAATTACGCAAGCTAGATGATGCAGAGCGTGAGATTGTGATCAACGGTGAAGCCGTTAAAACAGAAGATCGTGAAAGTCTCATCGACTTGATCGAAGAAATGTCTGCAAAGCATACCAAAGAAAAAACTTCACTTAAGAAAAAAGTCGAAGACTTGACTGCGGATGTTGATGCCAAAGACAAGATCATCAAAACCAAAGATGAAAAGCTCAATAAGCAAGATACAGAGCTGACCAAGCTAAAAAGTCCGCCTGAGATCAGACTACGTGCTGAAACTGAAGATCAAGAGTTAGAAAAAGCAGCTTTAGAAACTTTAAAGACTGAAAGCATCTTATTGCTCAATGCCACTTTACGATATCAAAATGCCATAAATGGCGTGCTTGATCTTGCTAACGATAAAGGTATTCACCAACTTTTTGACCGTGTCGATGAATCAGTTATTGCGACATATCAACGTATTGCACAGTTTACCCAAACATTAGGCATTCAAGTTGACTTTGAAAATATGGTCAGCCCTGAGTGGTTATTCCCTCAAATTGAAGATGCTTCTGAAATTGAAGCTTCTGATATGAATTCGGAGATTTAACCATGACAAGCCCAAATCTAGCCGAACTTGACTATTTGCGCCAAATTGCCGCAGAGCTTACCGAAGCTGGTCACGGTAAGAAAGGGGCAATTGTCGAGCGTGCAAAGCTACATTTAAACGTCAGCCATGCTGAGCTTTACAGACGACTTGAAAAAGTTGGTTTTAAGTCAGAACGTAAAGCACGTAGTGATAAAGGCAAATCCGTTGTTACACAGGAAGCAGCCGAGTTGGTCGGCGGCTTGGTTTTGGCTGCACAAAGTAAATTGGGTAAAAAACGCTTACCAATCAACATCGCATTGGAAATGGCTCAAGACAACGGTAAAGCGCCCAAAGTTTCAGCGGCAACGATGGGACGTATGATGAAACAGTTCTATTGCCACCCTGCGCAATTGAGCACACCGACTGCCCACCAACAACAGCGTTCGCTTCACCCAAACCATGTTTGGCAATGTGACGCATCAGTCTGCGTGGTGTTCTATTTAAAGAAATCTGGTTTATGTGTAATGGACGAACGTCAGTTCTACAAAAACAAACCAGCCAATTTAAAGAAAATTGAAAAAGAACGAGTGATTCGCTATGTCATCACAGATCACACTTCGGGTTCTATTTACTTTGAGTATGTATGGCGTTCTGAAAATAGCGAAAACCTAACCAATGTTTTTTTCAATGCAATTCACCAACGTAGTTTGCAAGAACCTATGCATGGCGTTCCTTTTATCTTTTATGTAGACAAAGGTTCTGCCAACACATCGGGATTGTTTGAAAACTTACTTGAGCGTTTAAGTGTCAAATTTATTGCACATGAAACCAATAATAGTCGTGCCAAGGGTCAAGTCGAGCAAGCCAATAACCTGATTGAAACGCAGTATGAATCAACTTTGACTTTTAAAGACATAAAAAGCCTAGAGGAGCTTAATGCTGATGCCACTAAATGGCGTGTCATGTTCAATGAAGTAAAAGTACATAGTCGTACCAAACGTACACGCAACCAAGTTTGGCAGATGATCAAACCTGAACAATTACGCAAAGCACCACCGATTGAAATGTGCCGTGAACTTGTAACGACAAATCCTGTTTCACGTGTGGTCAAAGGTGATTTAACGATCCAATTTACCATTAAAGGATACAACGAATCCTTTTATAGCGTTCGCCATATTGAAGACATATATGTTGGTGCAAAAGTTGATGTGGTGATCAACCCATATCAAGCACCTAACGTCGATATCTTATTTAAAAACAGCAATGGCGAATTAAAAATCTATACCTGTTCACCAGATCAAACCGATATGTTCGGACAACTTTTGGCATCGCCTGCTATTGGTGAAGAAGTTGAAAGTATGCCTGACAGCAAAATTGATCAAGCACGTAAACGCATACAGAAACAGGCTTATAACGCAGATACACAAGCCGAAGTTGACAAGGCGATCAAAAAGCGTGTGCCAGCATATCAAGGTCAGATTGATCCAAATGCCCATATTACCAAGCACCAAGTACCAGAGTATTTACCACGTGCTGGTGAGCAAATGACCACAGCATCTCAACGTCGACAACTTGCACCACTCAACTGGGTACAAGCAGCAAAAGCCATCCGTGGATTTATTGGTAATGCTTGGAATGGTACTGAACACATGCAAATGCTTAAAACCACTTATCCAAATGGTGAAATCCCACAGGAAGATATTCCATTTTGGGTAGAGCGCATTCAGTCTGGCAACAACAAACCAAAATTAAAAGTAGTTGGAGAATAAACCATGAGTACTTTTAAAGAACTACTTGATGAGCAATCTATTTCACAAACATGGATTGCAAAAAAATTAGGATTTAGCCCAGCGACGATTAACAAAATTGTCAAATATGGCGATTATCCGAAAAAAAATGCTGCTCAACTCAAGCAACAAATCATCGAACTTTTAGTCACTAAAGGTTTTAACCAAGACCAAATTTTAACAGCAATGGATGCTGTACAACTCAACTCTGAAAACGACCAAGCCTCGGATGTTGAGCGTACAGCTACCCCAACTGACCAGAAGGAGCAATTAATGCTACTACGAAAACAGACCTTAACTCCAGCGGCTAAGAAGCAATTTATGCTATTTAAAAATATTTTTACCGAAGATATTCGTAATGCTGCGGAACTTTATAACAATTCAGACATTAATTATGTCCGTGAGTCAATGTGGCAGGCAGCAAAAGGCAATACTTCTTTTATTGCTGTTGTTGGTCAATCAGGTTCAGGAAAAACTACGTTACGAGAAGAACTTCATGATCGTATTGAGCGTGAAAATGAACCTGTCATTATTATTGAACCTTACGTATTAGCGACTGAAGACAGTGATACTAAAGGTAAGACCTTAAAATCTCTTCACATTGCAGAAGCAATACTTTCAGCTCTTGCACCAAGTACCAATGCAAAACGTTCACCTGAAGCACGTTTTCGCCAAATTCATAATTTATTAAAAGAATCGAGTCGAGCGGGTCAGCATCATTTACTAATTATTGAAGAGGCACATAGTCTTCCAATTCCAACATTGAAGCACCTTAAGCGTTTTATTGAGCTTAAAAATGGGTTTACACCTTTGATGAGCATCATCCTTATTGGTCAGGATGAACTCAAAATCAAACTCGCTGAAAATAATCCAGAGGTTCGCGAAGTGGTGCAACGCTGTGAAATTGTGACACTTGAGCCATTTACTCAAACAGCTTTGGTCGAATATTTACAGCATCGTTGCAACACAGCGGGTCGCAATCTTTCAGATTTTATTGATGAATCTGGCATAGATGCTATTTGCGCAAAATTAACCCGAAATGTGGGTCGTAACAACCAAAGTGAAAGTCTTTTATATCCACTTGCAGTGGGTAACTTGATCACTGGTGCACTTAATGTTGCAGCTGAACTCGGTGAAAAAGTTGTCACAGGTGATCTTGTAAAGGAAGTGTAGATATGGAGCTGAATTTAAAAAATGCTTTGATATTTTGCATTTTGTTTTGGGTCGCTGTCATTGGCTTCATATATGGAATGATTAAATGAAATTCAAAGACTTTTTTGGAGAAATGACGAAGTTTAGAGCATTCAGTTATTTCATTTTATTGAATGCAATTTCCATGCTGGGAGCTGTAGTCCATAAAGATTTTAATAGCACAGTTTTTTGGTTTTTTATTCTTGTCTGTGGTTGTTTTATTTATGAAATAACCACCCCAAAAACACAAAACAAAAGGAAAAAATAATGGTGGATTTAGTTGATATGGCAGAAGAATTTCGGGACTTTCAACTGCAACAAAACATCAATGCACGTGCTCAGTTTGAAACTGAAAGCAATCTTGATTGTGATGACTGCGGTGAAGAAATTCCTGAACAACGTCGGGCGTTAAAAGGTGTAACACGTTGCATCACATGCCAAACAAAGTTTGAAGCTCAGCAAAAACATTTTAGAGGATAGTTTTTTATGAATATGCAAATCCAAATCCCTGAAGGTTACTGGGAAAATTCACAAGGTGCATTAGTACCTGAAACCAATGTCAAAGAGATTGACAAATTACGCGACCAGACAGTACGTCGCGTGTGGGAGAAAGCGGAAGCGATCAACAAAGCTTTGGCAGAGTTTAAAGAAAGCGCCTTTGCTGATATTGCCACATTTATTCAAATTTCAGCGGATCAATACAATGCCAAGCTAGGTGGTAATAAAGGAAATGTTTCCCTAATTACATTTGATGGTCGGTACAAAATTCAACGCAACTTTGCTGAACGCATTGTTTTTGATGAGCGTTTACATGCAGCAAAAATCTTGATCGATGATTGTCTTAAAGAATGGACAGCCGATGGTCGGGATGAAATCAAAGCCATCATCAACAATGCATTCAACGTCGATAAAAAAGGAGAAATCAGTACAACCCGTGTTTTAGGACTAAAGAAAATCGAAATTAGCCACCCTAAATGGCTCGAAGCAATGCAAGCCATTACTGACAGCATCAACATTGCTGGCAGCAAATCATATTTACGTTTTTACCAACGCAATGATGACACAGGCGAATATGAGCCAATGTCACTCGATATTGCATCTATCAAAACTAAGGAAACTAACTAATGAACAAGTCTGAACTTATTGAACACATCGCTCAATCAGCGGGTATCAACAAAACCCAAGCAACAGCTGCTCTTCAAGCATTTGAAACAGGTGTGATTGACACCTTAGCAAACGGTGGAACAGTAGAACTAAAAGGCTTTGGTACTTTTAAAATTACAGAACGTGCAGAGCGTAATGGTCGTAATCCCCAAACAGGTGAAACGCTTGTGATTCCAGCATCTAAAGCACCAACGTTTAAAGCAGGTTCAAAATTTAAAGAGGCGGTGAACTAAAGGAGATTAAAAGTTATGGGTATTTGTGTGAGTCGCAATATTAACGGTATTTCCATTAATGCAAGTGAGTATCTCTTAGACGATGACGACAATGTAAAAAAGTTTTTAGATGAAGATATAGCTAAAAAATATCTGATTGATCAAGGGTTTAATGATGAGGATATTTACTGGATGAAGTTTGAGGCAATTTAAGCGAAACACAGGCATTCGTGCCTGTGTCTGCTGGATGTCGTGATCCAGTACTGACGAGCAGCGAGAGATATAAATGATTGAAATTAAAGATTTAGATAAATTACCGCCTGAGGTGGTTTAAAGTTTAGGAGAAGTTTCATGAATAAAAAGGAAATTATAGAAAAGATTAAAAAGTGTTTGGCACTTAGTAAATCGGCTAATCAACACGAGGCAGCTACAGCTTTACGCCAAGCTCAAGCACTGATGGAGAAATATAATATCGATGCGGATGATGCTGCATTACTCGGCATTGTAAATGCTGAAATTCTTGGTAGTGGTTCACAAAAGCCACCAGTTTTTGAATCAATGCTTGCACAGTCAATTGCGAAGTTAATGGACTGTAAAGTATTTCTTAGCTACCAAATCAATGAAACTGCCTCAACTTCTAAGATTGTTGCTGTTTGGCATTTTGCTGGTTTTGATCCAGCACCTGAAATCGCAAGTTATGCCTTTAATGTCTTATATCGTCAATTAAAAAAAGCACGTACCACATTCATTAATACATCTTTAAAGCGAGTTCAAATTCGAGCAAATAAAGTAAAAAGAGCAGATATGTTTTGTGAGGGTTGGGTTATAGAAGCGTCTGAGCAAGCTTGGCGCATCAAACCCAACATAGAAAAGCTTAAACAAATAGAAGTTCATATCAAGAAAACAACTGAGTTGACCACATTTAAGCCCAAGAATCGAAATGAGAAAACTCGTGATTCTAGTCGAAGCAGAAATGACTATTGGTCTGGTCGTCAGGCTGGTAAAGATGCCCAAATCAATCATGGTATGAATGCTGGGACGAAACTTAAGGGAATATGCCATGAAGACAATACGCATTACAAATGCTGAACTAGCGATGATTGAACAACATCGCCAATCTATTAAACATAAGAAAGCAACCGATAGATTTCGTAAAGAGGTTTTAAAGCTTGCATTCGAATTCAAACAGTATCTTGAAAGAGAACATATGCATCCTAGCTTTAGTGAGTTCATTAATTGTTTTGACCCACCTGCCAGTAACATCAATAAATTGAAATATGAAGCAGTTAAAAGCGTCTTCGACGCAGTCAACTCAATTGAAATCCCAAAAAATTTCAATCAATTAGGAGCTTGAAATGGGTAAATTCCTACTTGGTTTTATTATCGCTTGGTATTTATGCCATAGATTTACTCACATCATGATTGCTTCAGAGTGTGAGCGTTTAGGGGGATTTTTTGTCGGTTCAAAAACGTATAAATGCCATTTGGTAACAGAACTTCAAAAAGGTTCCTCTGTACCTGCGGCAATTTTAGAAGCGGAACAAGGGGTTAAAAATGAAGTTCAATAAAAAAGCAAAACTGATCCAGCTCATACATATTGGTAAATCACAGCTTGGACTTGATGATGAACTATATCGTGAAGTACTCGAAAGCTGCACAGGTAAAACCAGTTCAAAGCTTCTATCTATTCCACAGCTTGAAGCAGTACTGGACCGCCTTAAACAACTCGGTTTTGAGGTTGATTCAAAAAATAAAACTGGTGTTAAAAACTTAGCGAGTGACGATCAAAGTAAATTGATCCGTCATTTATGGTTGCGTCTGCATGAAACTGGTGCAGTTAAAAATGGTAGCGAATTGGCTTTAGCCAAATTTGTTGAAAATCGCTTAGGTGTAAGTGCACTTCAATTTCTAAGCACTGAACATGCCAGCATGATCATCAATCATTTGCGCCAATGGTGTAATCGCATTGGACTAGACCGTTTAACTCCAGCCTAAAAAAGAAAAAAGCCCGTGACTGCAATCACGAGCTTTTCAAATTCCACAACCATCCCGACCAGAGGACGATTTAAGCAACTATAACATAGATTTTTATGAGGTAAAACTATGGCTTATCGTCCACATATCATTGATGCGCAAGAAATACTTTCTGACGAAGAAATCATCTGCTTAATGCCTAAGAGCTTTGTTTTTGTAGCTCAATTGATCGGCATTGAGGCAGCATTACAATTAATAAAAGCCTATGGTGGCACAACGATCTTTATTCCATCGCAGCATGGCATGAACATAAATCATGACATCACTCAAAACATCAGTTTAAAAAACCTTAAATTACTCGCTGCACAACTCGGCAACACAACTATAGAAGTACCGACTGGCATATCAATAACAGTCGCTATGCGTAACCGTATGATCCGTAATCAAGCCTCAAAAGAATCTAAAGCGAAACTAGCCCGTAAATTTGATGTGACTGTTAGAACGATCAGATCGGTTGTAAATGGCGAAGAAAAGCTTAAAATGAACGAAGACAGAAACCTAGATTTATTTGAAAATGGCGGATTCTAGTCCGCCTTTATTATTTCACTGGTCGCAATGGTATTTCAAAACTCATCCCATTCAATCCCAACTTATCCCACTCAATCCCATAATTATCTCATTACTTACTCTAGGTTATATAGTTAGATATCAAACTTAAACGATTACTCCAAAACTCGTGATCATGGGTAATACGTTCAATATCACGATCAAACTTTCCAGTTTCAGCATTATAAGTTTGATTTGGAGCTTCAAAAAAGTCTCGATTGGCTTTGAAATAACTCAACACGTTATTTAAAGTCCAACCAGAACCAAGCTTATAGTCCGTCGTCCAATTTAGAGATGTGCTCTCAGAACTCGAATAAGCACCATCAGGATTATAATTTCGATGACGAATCGATTTATCCAGTACGCTATGTTCGGGATCCTTACTTTTTAAAATACTGCTTGGATTTTTAGCGACATTTGCAGGTAATACGGGTGAACCTTGGTATGTTGAATCCTGCTTGTCATAGTCATGATCTAGAGTAAACAACATAGAAAGTGCATCATTTGGCTGATACAAAAGCCCCGTTCCCACACTTACTTTTTTGGTATCTTGATCATCAATATCGTATAAGCTATCCGAGTCAGAATAACTTGCATGGAATAATACAGCGGTTGAATCATTTACAGGTTTATTGGTGCTCAGTGCAGCCCGAACCGTATTAAAGCTGCCATAACTCAACATTCCATCCGTTTCAGCATGCTCTAGACTCGGCTTACGTGTGATCATATTCACCGTTCCACCCAATGAGCCTAATCCATATAAAACAGAAGCAGGTCCTTTTAACACTTCTATTTTTTCATATTTCCATGAATCGAGATCACGCATCATCATGGTTGATTCTGCAATACGCACGCCATCTATCAATACGCTATTTGCACTACCACTAAACCCTCGCATCGACAGTACCGCAGGATTGCCGGGAACATTCCCCACGATTGCCCCTGTGATATTGGAAAAGGCATCTTTTACTGTACGTAAGCCTTTTTGCTGCATTTGCTCCTGAGTATATGTTTCAACAGTTGCAGGAGTTTCATTGGCTTTTAAATTGAGCGAACTTCCAACTCGATTTACCTGATTTAAATGTAAGCCTTGCTCTGCAGACTCTGCTTGTGCAGTCACTTGCATCTTTGGCAGTTCAGTCGGTTGATCTGAACTTTGAGTTGCTGCCTCATTTTCTGCTGCAAAACTATATGCTGGAATAGCCATTAACCCAAATAACGATGCTGTAAGAATCAGACCTTTGGCTTGGATCGCTGGATTTGATGCCAATGCCGTTTGTTGAGCAATCGCTGTTTTCTCAAAACACTGCTGAGATAAATATGAATTTCTTTGGACACGTTTTCTCGTCCCGATTTTCGAGATATTCGATTGAATAAATTGCATGACTTTTCTCTTTT
This sequence comes from Acinetobacter gerneri DSM 14967 = CIP 107464 = MTCC 9824, assembly GCF_000368565.1. Lineage (GTDB taxonomy): Bacteria > Pseudomonadota > Gammaproteobacteria > Pseudomonadales > Moraxellaceae > Acinetobacter > Acinetobacter gerneri. The sequence continues at coordinate 608,657 of NZ_KB849542.1, forward strand.
TAAGCCATAAAAATTCAATAAAACCCATGCGACTAGGTTGTATCACGTTTAAATAAGTTTTAATTAAGCAGAGAAAAGAATTGGCGGGGCTCGATTTTGGGGAAGCAGAAAGAGTTGCTGTAAGGCAAAATAAAAGCTTTTAAATAATTTAGTCAAAAATAATAAAAAGACCTGAACCCGTTCCAGCACTTGCTGTACGCCTAGGTTTTCTACATTTACAATATGACTAAATACCGAACAGAACATACAATCATGTTCTAAATGATGCTGATTTTTATTGTTTTTTGAATGATCCATTCCTTGCATATCATGCATGGAATGCTGGCTATGTTCATTTAACATCAAATGGTCTTGGTGTGCTGCTAGAGAACGTATTTCTTGATCATTTGAATATAAATGGCGGTCTGGCAAAATTTCGGCAATAGTGTCACAGACCGGAGCAAACTCATATTTTGCCGGTAATAGTGGCTGTAAAAATACAGCTAATTGCAGAAACATCGCAGTAAATGCGATATATAGACCTACTTTCAATCGGACTCACTTTTTGATTTTGAGCCGATGCTATCATAAATATTTGCTCATTATTCCTGTTTGTAACTTCTCGAATTTTCACGTTATTTTTAATTTATTGATAAATGGTTGATTATTACCACTTATTGTTTATATGTTTTTTTCATAAGTTTATTCTTTATTTGGGAAATAGTTATAGCAATAAACTTAGCTTTTCATGCTTTTGTTAACCACAATGAACCAATTGAACCGCTAACGCTTGAAAATATGTTTAAGGGGCAACCTTGGACACCTGTACCAAATCCTGAATGTGGTAATTCTTGATATGGCTAAAGTTTCAAAGGAATTTCTCAAAAGATTACATCAAAATGAATAAAACACTTACAGCTCTGCCTATAGATGCTTTCACACCTATCCTTTCATATGATGAGTGGGAAGCAATGCAGTACAACAGCAATAACTAGTTGAGGAAACTAGGCATGATTAGACTGCTTCTTGTTTAATTTTCGGAGCGCTACCTATCATTGCTGCTATTTTGATTAAGCCTATATAAGATAAAAATATCTCTGAATCTGCAAAATAGTTAGGATAGGCTTCTTTCAATCCTCCGATTGCATTCGTTGAAAGCAATGCAACTATCCATTTTTCATTTTTGGATAGTAATTTCTCATACTGACTATATCTTTGAGAGGCAAGTGTCTGATCTGAGCTTTTAAAAAACTCATCCTCAATTTTACCTGTTTGTACATTTAGTCTGATCAGGACAAATCCATCTTTATAGCTCTTTGCACCTAATACCTTGTTTAAGTCATTTAGACTCTCACAATAAATCTTTAATTCTTTTTCTAAAGTTATAGTACCAACTCCACGATCAACAAAATTTTTTATATCAACACATTGTTTTACTAAAAATTGATTTTGAATAATTTTAGTCAAATGGTAATCCTCCCATAACTAACTGAAGTTAAAAGTAGAGGTTAAGCAGCCATTAGAGGAGACCTTCCTTTGTTGGCTTGGTGTGGTCTTTCATGATTGTAATGCCATAGCCAATTCGTTGCATAATCTTGTACTTCATCCAAAGTATCAAATAAATGTTTGCTTAGCCAACTATAACGTATGGTTCGATTATAGCGTTCAATATACGCATTCTGTTGTGGGTTACCTGGTTGAATATGTTCAATACGAATACCGTGTTCAGTTGCCCAGCGTACGAATTCATGACTGATAAACTCAGGTCCATTGTCGCATCTAATCACCAAAGGTTTTTCCCGATATTCCAACAACTGATTGAGTGCTCGAATAACTCGTATTGCAGGTAGTGAGAACCCTGCTTCAATAACTAAACCTTCGCGGCGGTAATCATCAATCACATTCAATAATCGAAATT
>NZ_KB849543.1:0-265366 GCF_000368565.1 Acinetobacter gerneri DSM 14967 = CIP 107464 = MTCC 9824
GATCATTAAGAGATTATGAAGAACAACTTGTGTGGATTTTTGCTAGTTGATCATTGAAAAAAATTATCATTGATTGATTGGTAGAAATTACTCGAAGTTTATTTGAGAAATATTTGTCAGAAAATTGATGAGCCAAGTTTAAGAGCTTTACTTATAAAGTTCGAATGATTTTAACTGAAGAGTTTGATCATGGCTCAGATTGAACGCTGGCGGCAGGCTTAACACATGCAAGTCGAGCGGGGATAGGGTGCTTGCACCTGATTCCTAGCGGCGGACGGGTGAGTAATACTTAGGAATCTGCCTATTAGTGGGGGATAACGGCTCGAAAGGGTCGCTAATACCGCATACGTCCTACGGGAGAAAGCAGGGGATCGTAAGACCTTGCGCTAATAGATGAGCCTAAGTCGGATTAGCTAGTTGGTGGGGTAAAGGCCTACCAAGGCGACGATCTGTAGCGGGTCTGAGAGGATGATCCGCCACACTGGGACTGAGACACGGCCCAGACTCCTACGGGAGGCAGCAGTGGGGAATATTGGACAATGGGGGGAACCCTGATCCAGCCATGCCGCGTGTGTGAAGAAGGCCTTATGGTTGTAAAGCACTTTAAGCGAGGAGGAGGCTCCCGTAGCTAATATCTACGGAGAGTGGACGTTACTCGCAGAATAAGCACCGGCTAACTCTGTGCCAGCAGCCGCGGTAATACAGAGGGTGCGAGCGTTAATCGGATTTACTGGGCGTAAAGCGTGCGTAGGCGGCTTTTTAAGTCGGATGTGAAATCCCCGAGCTTAACTTGGGAATTGCATTCGATACTGGGAAGCTAGAGTATGGGAGAGGATGGTAGAATTCCAGGTGTAGCGGTGAAATGCGTAGAGATCTGGAGGAATACCGATGGCGAAGGCAGCCATCTGGCCTAATACTGACGCTGAGGTACGAAAGCATGGGGAGCAAACAGGATTAGATACCCTGGTAGTCCATGCTGTAAACGATGTCTACTAGCCGTTGGGGCCTTTGAGGCTTTAGTGGCGCAGCTAACGCGATAAGTAGACCGCCTGGGGAGTACGGTCGCAAGACTAAAACTCAAATGAATTGACGGGGGCCCGCACAAGCGGTGGAGCATGTGGTTTAATTCGATGCAACGCGAAGAACCTTACCTGGCCTTGACATACTAAGAACTTTCTAGAGATAGATTGGTGCCTTCGGGAACTTAGATACAGGTGCTGCATGGCTGTCGTCAGCTCGTGTCGTGAGATGTTGGGTTAAGTCCCGCAACGAGCGCAACCCTTTTCCTTACTTGCCAGCATTTCGGATGGGAACTTTAAGGATACTGCCAGTGACAAACTGGAGGAAGGCGGGGACGACGTCAAGTCATCATGGCCCTTACGGCCAGGGCTACACACGTGCTACAATGGTCGGTACAAAGGGTTGCTACACAGCGATGTGATGCTAATCTCAAAAAGCCGATCGTAGTCCGGATTGGAGTCTGCAACTCGACTCCATGAAGTCGGAATCGCTAGTAATCGCGGATCAGAATGCCGCGGTGAATACGTTCCCGGGCCTTGTACACACCGCCCGTCACACCATGGGAGTTTGTTGCACCAGAAGTAGCTAGCCTAACTGCAAAGAAGGCGGTTACCACGGTGTGGCCGATGACTGGGGTGAAGTCGTAACAAGGTAGCCGTAGGGGAACCTGCGGCTGGATCACCTCCTTAACGAAAAGATGATTGGCTGGCAAGAATCCACAACAAGTTGTTCTTCATTGATGTATCTGAGGGTCTGTAGCTCAGTTGGTTAGAGCACACGCTTGATAAGCGTGGGGTCACAAGTTCAAGTCTTGTCAGACCCACCAAGTCTACGAAGCTGAAAAAAGCGACAGAGAAGAAGATATATCGAGATCTTAAGCTGGGGACTTAGCTTAGTTGGTAGAGCGCCTGCTTTGCACGCAGGAGGTCAGGAGTTCGACTCTCCTAGTCTCCACCACATATTTGCAACATTGACGAATATGTTAAAAAACAAGCGATTAAGTATATAGATTATAGAAATTAATGAGAGATTGGCGTATTATACGCATCTTGTTAACTTCTGTGATTTATCACAGTTTCTTGACCTGACGAAGGCAAGAGAAATCATTAACAGATTGGCAAATTTGAGTCTGAAATAAATTGTTCAAACTTGATTTTACTAGAAGGTAGCAATCAATTGTTACTGTTTGGTGAAATTGAGAACTAGCAAATTAACTGAATCAAGCGTTTTGGTATATGAATTAAATTGAAGCTGTACGGTGATTAAGTTCACAGGACAACAAGCTGTAGCAATTAAGTTTGCACGTTGACATTCACTTGTAGAATGTAAACGACTGTTTGGGGTTGTATAGTCAAGTAATTAAGTGCATGTGGTGGATGCCTTGGCAGTCAGAGGCGATGAAAGACGTAATAGCCTGCGATAAGCTTCGGGGAGGCGGCAAATATCCTATGATCCGGAGATTTCTGAATGGGGAAACCCACCTACTATAAGGTAGGTATCATAAACTGAATACATAGGTTTATGAGGCGAACGAGGGGAAGTGAAACATCTCAGTACCCTTAGGAAAAGAAATCAATTGAGATTCCCTCAGTAGCGGCGAGCGAACGGGGAAGAGCCCATTAAGTAATGTGTGTTTTAGCGGAATGCTCTGGGAAGTGCGACCGTAGAGGGTGATAGTCCCGTACACGAAAGGGCACACATTATGATGACGAGTAGGGCGAGGCACGTGAAACCTTGTCTGAATATGGGGGGACCATCCTCCAAGGCTAAATACTCCTGACTGACCGATAGTGAACCAGTACCGTGAGGGAAAGGCGAAAAGAACCCCTGTGAGGGGAGTGAAATAGATCCTGAAACCGCATGCATACAAGCAGTGGGAGCCGACTTGTTCGGTGACTGCGTACCTTTTGTATAATGGGTCAGCGACTTATATTCAGTAGCAAGGTTAACCGCATAGGGGAGCCGTAGAGAAATCGAGTCTTAATAGGGCGTATAGTTGCTGGGTATAGACCCGAAACCGGGTGATCTATCCATGAGCAGGTTGAAGGTTGGGTAACACTAACTGGAGGACCGAACCCACTGTCGTTGAAAAGCCAGGGGATGACTTGTGGATAGGGGTGAAAGGCTAATCAAACTCGGTGATAGCTGGTTCTCCCCGAAAGCTATTTAGGTAGCGCCTCGGACGAATACCATAGGGGGTAGAGCACTGTTTCGGCTAGGGGGTCATCCCGACTTACCAAACCGATGCAAACTCCGAATACCTATGAGTACTATCCGGGAGACAGACTGCGGGTGCTAACGTCCGTAGTCAAGAGGAAAACAATCCAGACCGCCAGCTAAGGCCCCAAAATCATAGTTAAGTGGGAAACGATGTGGGAAGGCATAGACAGCTAGGAGGTTGGCTTAGAAGCAGCCACCCTTTAAAGAAAGCGTAATAGCTCACTAGTCGAGTCGGCCTGCGCGGAAGATGTAACGGGGCTAAAACTATGTGCCGAAGCTGCGGATTTGACTTTAAGTCAAGTGGTAGGGGAGCGTTCTGTAAGCCGATGAAGGTGTATTGAGAAGTATGCTGGAGGTATCAGAAGTGCGAATGCTGACGTGAGTAACGACAAAACGGGTGAAAAACCCGTTCGCTGAAAGACCAAGGGTTCCAGTCCAACGTTAATCGGGGCTGGGTGAGTCGACCCCTAAGGCGAGGCCGAAAGGCGTAGTCGATGGGAAATTGGTTAATATTCCAATACTTCTGTTTAATGCGATGAGAGGACGGAGAAGGTTAAGTCAGCCTGGCGTTGGTTGTCCAGGTGGAAGGAAGTAGGCATGCATCTTAGGCAAATCCGGGGTGCTCTATGCTGAGATCTGATAGCAAGCTAGTTTACTAGCGAAGTGGCTGATACCAAGCTTCCAGGAAAAGTCTCTAAGCTTCAGTTAAACAGGAATCGTACCCTAAACCGACACAGGTGGTCAGGTCGAGTAGACCAAAGCGCTTGAGAGAACTCTGCTGAAGGAACTAGGCAAAATGGTACCGTAACTTCGGGAGAAGGTACGCTGTTGTTGGTGATAGGACTTGCTCCTTGAGCTGATGACAGCCACAGAAACCAGGCCGCTGCAACTGTTTATTAAAAACATAGCACTCTGCAAACACGAAAGTGGACGTATAGGGTGTGATGCCTGCCCGGTGCTGGAAGGTTAATTGATGTGGTTAGCGCAAGCGAAGCTATTGATCGAAGCCCCAGTAAACGGCGGCCGTAACTATAACGGTCCTAAGGTAGCGAAATTCCTTGTCGGGTAAGTTCCGACCTGCACGAATGGCATAATGATGGCGGCGCTGTCTCCAGCAGAGGCTCAGTGAAATCGAAATCGCTGTGAAGATGCAGTGTACCCGCGGCTAGACGGAAAGACCCCGTGAACCTTTACTGCAGCTTGACATTGAACTTTGACCTTACTTGTGTAGGATAGGTGGGAGGCTTTGAAGTGGTGACGCCAGTTGCCATGGAGCCATCCTTGAAATACCACCCTGGTAATGTTGAGGTTCTAACTCTGCTCCCTAATCGGGAGCGAGGACCATGTCTGGTGGGTAGTTTGACTGGGGCGGTCTCCTCCTAAAGAGTAACGGAGGAGTACGAAGGTGCGCTCAGCGTGGTCGGAAATCACGCGTAGAGTATAAAGGCAAAAGCGCGCTTAACTGCGAGACCCACAAGTCGAGCAGGTACGAAAGTAGGTCTTAGTGATCCGGTGGTTCTGTATGGAAGGGCCATCGCTCAACGGATAAAAGGTACTCTGGGGATAACAGGCTGATACCGCCCAAGAGTTCATATCGACGGCGGTGTTTGGCACCTCGATGTCGGCTCATCTCATCCTGGGGCTGAAGCAGGTCCCAAGGGTATGGCTGTTCGCCATTTAAAGAGGTACGCGAGCTGGGTTTAGAACGTCGTGAGACAGTTCGGTCCCTATCTACCGTGGGCGCTGGAAATTTGAGAGGATCTGCTCCTAGTACGAGAGGACCAGAGTGGACGAACCTCTGGTGTACCGGTTGTGACGCCAGTCGCATCGCCGGGTAGCTATGTTCGGAAGGGATAACCGCTGAAAGCATCTAAGCGGGAAGCCTACCTCAAGATAAGATTTCCCTAGGACTTTATGTCCTCTAAAGATCCGTTCGAGACTAGGACGTTGATAGGTTGGATGTGGAAGCACGGTGACGTGTGAAGCTGACCAATACTAATTGATCGTGAGGCTTGACTATACAACACCCAAACAGTTGTATGTTTCAATAAATTCAATGCAAAATGCTTGATTTAGTTAATGCTAAAACTTAAAATTCAGACTTAAACAGCCTTCTGTTAATAACTCATTTGGATAGAGAGTAAGGAAGTAGCAAGACTACGTAAAACCCGAAATCACCATAACAGTTGTGCTGGCGACAATAGCAAGAGTGAACCACCTGATCCCTTCCCGAACTCAGAAGTGAAACCTCTTCGCGCTGATGGTAGTGTGGGGTTACCCATGTGAGAGTAAGTCATCGCCAGCTCATTATTCAAAATCCCTCATCTAAATAGATGGGGGATTTTTTTATGCTTAAAAATTTATTATTATCAAAGCATACAATTAAAAGATTTAAAAAAATGAAGAAAATATTTGCTCTAAGTACTGTTCTAATTGCTATGTTTTTTTCAGTGAATACATTTGCTGAAACGATCCCATTAGATAAATTGCAATTTACACGTTATGCTGCTTCAATCGTAAAGAAAATGAAGCCAGAAAGTGTAGTAAAAATCGATGATTTATTACAACTAAGAGTAGATATTCCTCATCGTTCAGGAGATGAATTTCAATATAACTTAGATAGAATATTTTCTTTATGCCAACTACAAGAGGGTGATTGTTCAGATGAACTGAATCGTTTCATAGGAAATTTATTGGATTTATACGATCAACAAAATGAAAAAGTAGATCAAAAGTCAATACGGCTCATTATTCGTTCAAAAGAATATTTAGATGGCGCAGTACAAGCATTACAAGTTAAAGACCAAGCCTCTGATTTAACTAAATCTAAGATTAAAAGTTATCCCTTTGTGGATGGTCTTGTTGTACTTGTTGTCATGGATACACCTAGTGCAATGCGAATCCTGACTCAAAATGATATTAAAGAATTAAAAAAGAATGATAAAGAGATATATCGATTGGGTTTAGAGAATATTAAAAAAGAGCAAGCACCGTTAGCTGAAGTGATTGATATTAATTTGGTCGATAGTTTAGGGTATATAACGGGAAGTGTTTATGACCCGAGTCGAGTCTTATTTCACGATGAATGGAAAATTTTGGCACAAGCACATCAGGGGAAGTTGATTGTAGCCATGCCAACGACAGATCTATTATTTTATATTGATGATGATTCTAAACAAGCGATAGAGGCTCTAAAGAAAATCGTTGCTGATACTATAATGAATTCACATAACCCTTTAACCGATAAGTTATTAAAATGGAATGAGAAGGGTTGGGCGGTGATTGAATAGTGTATGTTGAGTTGCAAAATGTATTTGAGAGATAAAAATAACCAATAGAAAATCTTTGATTTGCTCAAAGACTAGATTTAAATTTACCTGCTGCAGATGTATAAAAAACCCCGACTTTGATCGGGGTGATTTATTTTTAAACAACCATGGCAATTTTTTCTAAGAAATATTTGGTTCTTTCATGTCGAGCATCAAGATTTTCAAAAAATTCTTGAGTGCTGCAATCTTCTAAAATTTTTCCTTGATCCATGAAAATCACACGATTGGATACTTTTTTTGCAAAGCCCATTTCATGTGTTACACACATCATGGTCATGCCTTCTTTTGCTAGTGTCCCCATGACTTCCAACACTTCACCGACCATTTCTGGATCGAGGGCAGAAGTCGGTTCGTCAAATAGCATACAGACGGGGTCCATACATAGTCCGCGAGCGATCGCAACACGTTGCTGTTGTCCACCAGAAAGCTGACCGGGAAATTTATCTTTGTGCGCTGCCAATCCTACACGATCAAGATATTGTAAGGCTTTCTTTTTAGCTTCCTCTTTTGAGCGTTTAAGAACTTTAATTTGACCGATCATTAAATTGTCCAAAACAGTCATATGTGGGAAAAGTTCGAAATGTTGAAAAACCATTCCCACACGAGATCTAAACTTGGCAAGATCTGTTTTCGGATCTTTTAATGTCGTTCCATCTACAATGATATTGCCTTCTTGAAATGGTTCTAAAGCATTAACGGTTTTGATTAGTGTTGATTTTCCTGAACCTGAAGGTCCGCAAACCACGACAACTTCACCTTTTTCAATCGAAGTTGTGCAATCAGTTAAAACCTGAAAATCTCCATACCATTTTGAGATATGTTGTATTTCTATCATTGGCATCTTGATTCTCCCGTTAACGAATTATGGCTATTTTTTGATGTAAACGTTTGACCAGTCGCGAAAGGGCAAAAGAAATCACGAAATATACGACTGCGACAACTAAATAAAATGTTGCTTTGGTTTCAGCACCATAAGTATTTGCAAGAGTATTGGCATTACCCAAGAAGTCCGGAGCACTAATCACGTAAACTAATGATACATCCTGGAAAAGTACGATAGATTGGGTTAATAACACTGGTAACATATTGCGAAATGCTTGTGGCAAAACCACATTGGACATGGTCTGACCGTAAGTAAATCCAAGTGCATAACCTGCATTTACTTGTCCTTTTGAAACTGATTGAATCCCAGAACGGACAATCTCAGAGAAAAATGCAGCTTCAAAAATGGCAAATGTCACGACACTTGAAAAAAGTGGACCATAATAGGTGTCTGATTGAAATTGGAAAAACTTAGGCAACAAAAAGTAAAAAATGAAAATCACCTGAATCAACGGTACGCCACGGAAAAAATCCACGTAAAATTTGGCAAAACTACTCAAAGCTTTATTGCTAGATAAGCGCATCATTGCCAAAGGTGTACCAAGTAAGATACCGCCTATGACCGATAAAATAGTCACAGTCACAGTAAACTTAAAACCTTGAGCTAAGGTGGTCATCACATTCGGATCATTTAGAACACTAAAATCCATGATTATTTACCTCCTGAGCCAAGACCTGGGACGGTCATACGTTTTTCGATCCACGCCATAAACAGTTTGATGGTATAGGTGATGATCAAATAAACAGGGGTCGACAAAATCAAAATGACGATATCTTGTGAGGTTTCTTCACGCATTGTTTTGGTATAAGCAAAGAAATTCAGTACGCTGAGGGCATAGAGCACAGCAGAGTTTTTAAATACGTTCATTGCTTCAGAGGTGAGCGTCGGCCAAACAATACGATACGCTACAGGTAAAATGACATAGCGGTAACTTTGGCTTTGGGTAAAACCGATCGCATAAGCTGCATTTTTTTGACCTTGTGAAACGGTATTGATTCCAGCACGAATTTGTTCAGCGATACGTGCTGCGGTATATAAACCGAGTGCAAATACCCCGATTGCGGCAGGATTGTCATTCAAAATATTTTGCCACCATCCACCGTGAACCATTTCACCGCTACCCGTACTTAGGCTCAGTGGTAATAATTCTGGGAAGACAAAAGCCCAGAAAAATAGTTGCACAATCAATGGAATATTTCGAAATAACTCGACATAACATGTGCCTATAAAAGATAGAGGCTTGTTGGGTAATGTCCGCAAAATCCCAATCAATGAGCCGAGTACAAATGCCACGACAAAGGCAGCAAGTGAAGTCCAAACCATCGTCCAGACACCGTGACCTAGCAGTTGTAACCAAGTGGGTGCTTCTGCTATAGGAGAATAACTTTCACCTCCAATGGCTTTACAAACGGATTCAGCCCATGCGGCTTTATCCATGCCATATTCATTGGAAGCAAGACAAAATGATGTCCAGTTAAGTGAGCCAACTGACATGTGTGCTCCTTTTATTATCTGTTTTTTATAAAAATGCTGATCAAGAAATTGCTTTCTTGATCAGCTAATCATTTATTTTATAAAGAATTAATTGATACCAGCATCAGTTGGATGTGCTTTAAGTTTCAAGTATGAAGAACTCATAGGCATATTCATGTTGACATTTTTTGGCGGAATTGGAGATTGGAACCATTTTTTATAAAGGGCAGCCATTTGTCCGTTTTTCCACATGCCAGTGACAACTTTATCGGCAATTGCCTTATAAGCTGCATCACCTTTTGGAAGCATAATGCCATAAGGTTCAGAAGATAAAACAGGACCTACGATTTTGAAGTCTTTAGGATTTGAGGATTTCGCAATCAAACCAGCCAAAATATTGTCATCCATTACAAAGGCAGCAGCACGACCAGATGCCATCATTGCAAATGAATCAGAATGGTCTTTACCATAAACGTTATTTACATTTACTTTTTGACCACGTTCACCCATTTTGATGTATTTATCAGAAGTTGTGCCTTGAGTTGTCACCACAGCTTTACCATTTAGATCGGCAATGCTTTTAATTGGTGCACTGGCTTTGGTTGCCATGCGTACTTCTGTCGCATAATAATTGGTAGAGAAGCTCACTTGTTGTTGACGTTGGACGGAGTTAGTTGTTGTACCGCATTCCATATCAATATTGCCCGCAAGCATTTCTGGAATACGTGTTGAAGACGTGACAGCTTTGTATTCGACCTTAAGATTTGGCATTTTGAGGTCTTTTTTCAATTGGCTTGCAAAGGCGTTGCAGATATCTACAGCATATCCCATCGGTTTTCCGCCGACTACATAAGAGATTGGATCTGAAGATTCGCGATAGCCGATAATGACTTTACCTGTTTGTTTAATTTTCGCCAAAGTATCTGCTGCTTGAACTTGTGAAAAAGCCCCGCCAACCATTAACATACCTAATGCTGTGCTTAATACCTTGCTAGAAAATTTTTTCATTTTGCATTCTCCATTGATGTTTATATTGAACATTTTTGTGCTTGTACTGAGTTAAGCATTTAACATGCCAAAGTTTTTGTATAGAAATATGATCCTTCATATTTCTTTATTACATTATTTTTATACCTTCGATTCCAATAAGTAAAGGATAAAAATGATATATTTTAGTCTAATACAATGTGATAAAGTTCACATATTTAACTGGGCTATTCTATTTCACTGAAATATAAAATCTAGTCTTGATGATATTTTTTTTGGCTTATAAATGATCAAAAAGTATTTATAATTTTGATGTTGGATTTTTTAATACGTTTAAGTATTTTGAATTTAAGCAGATCGAATTTTATTTTTTGGCATCTTACATATTGAAATTTATATATAAATAAAAAATTGAAGTGAGATGTTTTATTTTCGATAAATATTTATAAAAGTTTGTTTTTTATAAAATGAGTGTGATACATAAAGTCATTCTTAGATATATATCGATTATTTAATCATATAATTTAGAAATAACCGCAAAGAAAAAATATGTGAAAAAAATTTCAATTTCGCTATTCAGTCATAATGTGCTGTGTTATAACAATGAAATAGGCACAATTTTTGCTTACCCAAGTTTTTCATTATTTAGTTTGTACGGGTGGACGGGGTTATGAAGTTATCGGTTGGATTGAAAGTTGCAAATACGTTGTCTTTGACACCACAACTGCAACAAGCCATTCGTTTGCTTCAATTGTCGAGCTTAGAACTTGAACAAGAAATTCAAGAACAGCTTGAAACCAATCCATTGCTGGAAAAAGTAGAAGAAGATACAGCAAGCAGTCTAGAGAAAACAGATTCTGAACAAGATACCAAAGATCTGACCAATTCATTAAATGCAGATCATTTACCTGATGATCTTCCTGTAGACACAGATTGGGATGATGTTTATACACACCAATCTACTGCGCTCGAACGTCCCGAATTTGAAGAGCGTGAAGATAACCGTCAAGGTCAAACCGGCTTAAAAGAGCATGTACTTGAACAAGTCAATTTATTGCATTTTTCTCCAGTGGATAAATTGATTGCTTATTGCATCGTTGATGCTTTGGATGAAAAGGGATTTTTAGACGCTTCGATTACTGAGATTATAGAGTCTGTTCAGCATTTACTGGCTGAATTGGACTATGAAATTGAGGTCGAGCAAGAAGAAGTTTTGGTGGTATTGAAACATATTCAACGTTTGGAACCACTTGGAACAGGTGCTCGTAATTTGGCTGAATGCTTATTTATTCAGTTAGATGCTTTGCCAGAAAATACCTCTTATCGTCATGAAGCGTTGTTGCTGTTAAAACATTATGAATTGTTGGTATCCAATGATCTAAATAAATTGATTAAACAAACGGGTTTAACGACAGATCAACTCAAATCATCCATTGAACTATTGAAAACTTTGAAACCTTATCCGGGGCTTGAGTTCGAAGAAAAAGATGCGGATTATCAGATTCCAGATGTTGTTGTTTCCAAGAAAAATGACACATGGCATGTGCAGCTTAACCCAGATGTCATGCCAAAACTGCGGATCAATTCTTTTTATTCAAATATGATTCGTCGTGCTGATTCAAGTGATGAAAATCAATACTTACGTAACCAAATGCTTGAGGCGAAAAACTTTATTAAAAGTGTTGATGAGCGACATAAAACCTTGTTGAAAGTTGCAAGTTGTATCGTGAAATATCAGCGTGAGTTTTTGGAAATAGGACCAGAAGGGATGAAGCCTTTGGTCTTGCGTGATGTTGCTGAAGAAGTTGAATTGCATGAGTCTACAGTATCCCGTGTGACCACCAATAAATACTTACTCACCCCTCGTGGTTTATTTGAATTGAAATATTTCTTTTCAAGTCATGTTGGCACGACATCAGGTGGCGAAGCTTCTTCAACAGCGATTCGCGCGATGATCAAAAAACTGATTTCTGCTGAAAATCCGCGTAAGCCATTGTCTGATAATGTCATTGCAAATATGCTCAAAGAAGATGGTATAGATGTGGCAAGAAGGACGGTCGCAAAATATCGTGAATCGTTACATATTCCTTCATCTTCTGAACGAAAAGTCTTGATCTAAGCTCAAAAATCTGACTATTCTAGAGATTCATTATTGCAAAATAATGAATCTTTTTTTGTTTTAGAAGATGGGTAAGTCAAAATGATGGATTGATATTTTTCTATAAAATTCTTTTATGATGAAAGCATTATCATGAAGTATTTTTGACTTTACTGTTCAATTTCCTTACATGGGAGAGGGATAGCACTATGCAAATAACAATTCGTGGGCATCATTTAAGTATCACCCCTGCAATAGAAGAAACCATCCGTAGTAAATTTGCACAAATGACTAAACATCTGGATCAGGTGAATAGTATGCAAGTCAAACTAAGCAAAGATCATCAAATTGATAAAATATCTAAAAAAGGTAGTTCAAATCACATTGCAGAAGCGATTGTGCGTTTGCCGGGGATAGAGCTTTTTGCTCAGGCCACTGCTGACGATATGTATACTTCAATTACCAAGCTTACTGAAAAAATAAAAAAACAATTGCACAGACATCGTAAAATGCAGTTATCTTATCAACCTGTGATGGTGGATTTGATATAACTTTTTGATTATTCATTGTTTAATTTTTTAAATTGGATTTTAAAAATTTTATTTTAAGTTGAATTTTTAAAGAGGTTTTCACGAACCTCTTTTTTTACAGTAAAAGTGAATCTAAAGGGTGAATTATATTGCTGACTTATAGTAAAATATTTGGTTTTTACACTGTCGATCCTATGAATAGAGGTCTATGCAATGAATAGTGAGCAGCTCACCGAAATTTTAAAAGCGGCTTTTCCTGATGCTGAAGTCGTTGTGAGTGGACAAGCAGGCAAATTTGACCTCAGAATCGTAGACGATCAGTTTGAAGGTAAAAGAACAGTTGCACGTCAACAATCAGTATATGCTCCATTAAACACTTATATTGCTAGTGGTGAAGTTCACGCTGTCACCATCCGCGCAATGACAAAAGAAGAATGGCGTAAAGCAAGCCTGTTCGGAGCTTAATATTTAATGGATAAATTTTTAATTCAAGGTGGCGTTAAACTTGAGGGCGAAGTACGCATTTCAGGTGCTAAAAACGCAGCACTTCCTTTACTTGCCGCTATGATTTTGGCGGATTCGCCGATTACTTTAACCAATGTACCTAACTTAAAAGATGTAAATACATTGGTGAAGCTGATCGCGGGTTTGGGCGTAAAAATTAGTTATGAAGGTGAAACGGTCGTTGCCGACACTTCAACTTTGGACAATCAGTTTGCACCATACGAATTGGTAAAAACCATGCGTGCCTCTATTTTGGTACTTGGTCCATTGCTTGCTCGCTATGGTAGTGCCAAAGTATCTTTACCGGGTGGTTGTGCGATTGGTTCTCGTCCTGTCGATCAACATTTAAAAGCACTCGAAGCTTTAGGGGCTGAGATTGAAGTTGAAGCAGGTTATGTGCATGCCAAAGTAGATGGTCGCTTAAAAGGTGGCGAAGTCGTTTTTGACATGGTGACTGTTGGTGGTACTGAAAATATTTTAACCGCTGCTGTTCTAGCAGACGGTGTAACCACGATTCGTAATGCTGCGCGTGAGCCAGAGATCACAGATCTTGCACAAATGTTGATTAAAATGGGTGCAAAAATCGAAGGTCTAGATACCGATACTTTAGTGGTTACAGGTGTTGAAAGCTTACATGGCTGTGAATATGCCGTTGTAGCTGATCGTATCGAAACAGGTTCTTATCTTGCTGCTGCTGCGATTACGGGCGGACGAGTAAAAACAACGCACACCGATCCAAATTTACTCGAATCAGTTTTGGATAAATTTGAAGAAATGGGTGCAGAAGTTACTCGTGGAGATGACTGGATCGAACTCGATATGATGGGTAAACGTCCAAAAGCTGTTAGCTTCCAAACGTTGCCACATCCAGAATTTCCAACGGATATGCAAGCACAGCTTATGGCCGTCAATGCTATTGGTCGTGGTTTTGCAACAATTTCAGAAACGATTTTTGAAAACCGTTTTATGCATGTACCTGAATTGTCACGTATGGGCGCAAATATTCAGGTCGAAGGCAATGATGCAATCGTAACAGGTGTTGAAAAACTTTCAGCTGCGCCTGTGATGGCAACAGATTTACGCGCTTCATTCTCTTTGGTTTTAGCAGCACTTGCAGCCGAAGGTGAAACATTGATTGACCGTATTTACCATATTGACCGCGGTTATGAAAATATCGAAGCAAAATTACAAGGTCTTGGTGCGCAAATTAAGCGAGTAAGTGAATGAATGACTTAAGAAACGATGATCCTAATTTTAACGTAATGGGTAATTTTGATCATGGTTTAACTTTGGCATTAAGTAAGGGACGTATTTTAAAAGAAACCTTACCACTTTTGGAAACAGCTGGAATTAACTTACTTGAAGATCCAGATAAATCTCGTAAGTTAATTTTTCCAACAACACATAAACATGTACGTATTTTGATTTTACGTGCTTCTGATGTACCCACTTATGTTGAAAATGGTGCAGCAGATATCGGTGTTGCTGGTAAAGATGTGTTGATGGAGCATGGCGCGCAAAACGTTTATGAGCCTCTAGATTTGAAAATTGCCAACTGTAAATTGATGACAGCGGGTAAAGTGGGTATGGTTCGTCCTAAAGGGCGTTTAAAAATTGCCACTAAATATGTCAATTTAACCCGCCAATATTATGCAAGCTTGGGCGAGCAAGTTGATGTCATCAAACTTTATGGTTCGATGGAACTTGCACCGCTTGTTGGTTTGGGTGATTACATTGTCGATGTGGTCGATACAGGCAATACTTTACGTGCCAATGGTCTAGAGCCTTTGGAAGAAATTTGCAAAGTGTCTTCACGTTTGATCGTCAACAAAGCCAGCTATAAGCGTAAACAAGAGCTACTTAATCCGATTCTTGCGCAGCTTGAAAAAGCAGTCAATGAACGAGAAGCAAATAAATAATTCATTGTAGTTTTTATGATGTTTTTTAAAATACCGTCGATTTATCGGCGGTTTTTTGTTTCAGAAGAAAAAACCTATCTCATCAAAAGTATTTTCCCATCATATTCCTTATTTTCATGATGAATCCTTACCCACAAAGCATTTGAAACAAGGTAAACTAAAGATTCCCTTTCTATAATCTTTGTGGGTAAATTGATGCGACGTTTATCGACTCAAGAGCAAAATTTTAAGCAAGTCTTTGCTGATTTGTTGGCTTTTGAAACAGTGAGTGATCCTGAACTTTTAAAAACAGTAGACCAAATTATTGCAGATGTACGCCAACATGGTGATGCACATGTACTTAAACTCACTCAACAATTCGATCGACATCCAGCGCATCAATTTTCAGATTTAGAATTGTCACAAGAGCAGCTCAAAGCAGCGTTTGAAGGTTTAACTTCTGAAGTGCGTGATGCTTTGGAAATGGCAGCAAACCGGATTCGTACTTTCCACCAAGCCCAAAAACAAGAGGGCTGGACTTATGTGGATGAGCTCGGCAATACATTGGGTCAAAAAGTAACACCACTTGATCGTGTTGGGATCTATGTTCCGGGCGGTTTGGCTTCTTATCCATCTTCAGTTTTGATGAATGCTGTGCCTGCTCATGTTGCGGGTGTTGCTGAAATTATCATGGTTGTGCCTGCGCCAAATGGCGAATTGAATCCATTGGTACTCGCAGCTGCATATTTGGCAGGTGTACATCGTGTGTTTACCATTGGTGGTGCGCAAGCAGTGGCTGCACTGGCTTATGGTACGACAACGATTCCACAGGTTGATAAAATCACTGGGCCGGGTAACCGTTTCGTTGCTGCGGCAAAACGTGCGGTATTTGGTCAAGTTGGTATTGATATGATCGCAGGACCATCTGAGATTTTGGTCTATGCTGAAGGTCAGAATAATGCTAAATGGTTAGCCATGGATGTATTGTCACAAGCGGAACACGATACAGTTGCACAAGCGATTTTTATTACACCTGATGAACAGCTTTTAAATGAAGTAGAACAAGCCATCGAAGAGCATTTGGCTGCTTTACCGAAAGCGGATATCGCACGTACTTCGATTGCCAATCGTGGTGCATTGGTCTTGGTTAAAGATCGCCAAGAAGCAATTGACTTGATCAATCAAGTTGCTCCTGAACATTTAGAGTTATGCTTAGATGATGCACAAGCAATGTCTGAACACATTCGCCATGCGGGTGCGATCTTTATGGGACGCTATACACCAGAAGCGATTGGTGATTATTGTGCGGGTCCAAACCACGTACTGCCGACTTCAGGAACAGCGCGTTTTTCATCACCTTTAGGTGTTTATGATTTTCAAAAGCGTTCAAGTTTGATCATGTGTTCTGAACAAGGGGTGAAACCTTTGGCAAAAACAGCGGATATCTTGGCGCAACAGGAAAATCTGGATGCCCACGCACGTTCTGCACGTTACCGTTATAACTAAGTTAAAGCCCTGATTGATTTGAAAATGAATGTTTCACTTTTTGTGGAATAGGTGAGGAGAGGGGAATAACTCTTTTCCTCCAGTCAGACTATATCGTATCTCATGAATGGAACGAGGAAGCATGTCTAGACTAATCAACATTCATTTAATCATTTTAAAGGAACAAACCCTCTCCTTGTACATGTGATAAGAGAATGTGGGAGAGGGAAAATTAATTTTTTACTAAAGTTAAAATTAGGGAAAACAAAACTATCTGCTCCCTAAACCCTCTGATAAAAGCAGGGAGTTTTAGTAAATAAAATGAGATATGAAAATAATGTCAAATATTACAACTGAACAAATGCGATTTTGGAGTCCTGCGGTACGTGAGTTAGAACCTTATGTGCCAGGCGAACAACCCAAAATCCAAAACTTGATTAAGTTAAATACCAACGAAAATCCATTTCCGCCATCACCAAAAGTGGTCGCAGCTGTACAAGCTGTGCTTGAACATTCGGCAGATGCTTTACGTTTATATCCAGATCCTGATGCAAGTGCATTAAAACAAGCAATTGCAAAACAACAAGGCGTTGAAATCAATCAAGTCTTTGTTGGCAATGGTTCTGACGAAGTTTTGGCACATATTTACAAAGCATTTTTCCTACACGATGAAGCGGTGCTATATCCAGATATTAGCTATAGTTTTTATCCTGTATATAGCCAGTTTTTTGCAGCTAAAACCAAAGTTATTCCAGTCAATGATAACTTTGAAATCGATGTAGCTGATTATAAGCAGCCAAATGGCGGCGTGATTATCGCTAATCCAAACGCTCCAACCAGTATTGCGTTGCCACTCGATAAAATTGAAGAAATATTGCAAGCCAATCCTGATCGAGTGGTCGTGATTGATGAGGCTTATGTTGATTTTGGTGCAGAGTCTGCGGTGTCTTTGGTGAATAAATACGACAATTTAGTTGTGTGTCAAACCACTTCAAAATCACGCTCTTTGGCGGGCTTACGTGTTGGTTTTGCTATTGCTCAAGCGCATTTAATCGCTGCACTTGAGGCAGTGAAAAATAGTTTTAACTCATATCCAATTGATCGTTTCGCAATAGCAGCAGCAGTGGCTTCATTTGAAGATCAAGAATATTTTGTAGAACAATGTCAAAAAGTCATCAACAATCGCGAAAAACTGGTTAAAGATTTAGAGGCTTTAGGATTTAAAGTTTTACCATCTAAAGCCAATTTTATTTTCGTGACTTTGCCAGCAAAAGATGCAGGGAAACTAGCGACAGAATTACGTGAAAAAGGCATTATTGTTCGTTACTTCAATAAAGCGCGTATTGATCAGTACTTACGTATTACGATTGGTACAGAACAAGAAAATCAGCGTCTCGTTGATACTCTCAAAAATGAAATTTTAAAATAATTTCAAAGTTTGAGTACCAATAAAAAGTCCGTGTAGAATTGCACGGACTTTTTTATTTTTGGACCATTTAGAGTTTTTACAAGAGCTCTAGAAAGTATGTTTTAGAGGTTTAATCTGATTCGGGCTTATACCAAGTATTGATTAAATCAAGCATTGCAGAGACTTTATCGAAACATTCTTGATATTCTGCATCACAATCAGAAGCAATCGTAATGCCGCCGCCAGCCCAGATTGACAGCTGTTCTTGATACTTTTGAACTGAGCGAATCAAAATATTCCAACTTCCCGTGCCATCATAATTGAAATAACCAAGTGAACCACAGTAAGCACCACGTGGAGCGCCCTCCAATTCATCAATGATTTGCATGGCACGGATTTTTGGGGCACCTGTAATTGAACCTCCAGGCAAAGCATCAATGAGTACTTTAAAAGGATTGATATCTGCTTTTAAGGTCGCCGTAATTTCACTTACCATGTGATGCACTTGATTGAAACTTTCAATTTCGAACAGTTTGGGAGTTTTGACAGAGCCTATTTCTGCATAAACACTAAGATCATTTCGCAGTAAATCGACGATCATCAAGTTCTCTGCTTGGTCTTTTTGAGAGTTTTTTAGTTTTTGTTTTGACTCTTGGTCTAGTTTTTCGTCCACATATCGAGGCATTGTGCCCTTAATCGGGCGAGTGACGAGTTGTTTTCCAGCATTGAAATCGATAAAAAGTTCAGGTGAACAGCTTAAAATTTGTAGCCCATCTATACTTAAAAAACCCGAATAGGGCGCTTCAGTTAAGTTCCATAAATCATGTGATATATCTATTAAATTTCCAGAACACTCTGCACTAAATTCCTGAGTGAGATTAATCTGATAACAGTCACCCGCTTTAATATAATTTTGAATACTGTTAAATGCTGCTTGATATTGGTGTTTATCCCATCTGGCTCTAATAGGTGCCTTGAGTCGAAATGCATTATTTACTGATATTATATTTTTATCTAAGGTTTTCTCAATTAAATCAGTAATTTTATTGTGATTTTCTTCATAACTGTATAAAAAAAGTTGATCGTTTTCAAATTTTAAAAATGTATCATATTGTCCAATATAAAGACTAGGTTGTAGTTTAACTGAACAATTAATTTGATTTTGTGCAGCATAATCATAACTTACGAATCCCATGTATCCGCCATTAAATTCATTATTATTTGAATGAAAATTCAAGTTATTAGTTTGCACAAATTCAAATATGTTTTGCCCATTATTAGGGGTATATTCGAGCTTATCATTTCTTGTAAATAATTGAATACCAGTCGAGGTATTTAAAAAATAATTTGATGGCAATATCGCAATAATGGGCTGTTTATTATTTTTTACATAAATAAAACCGTTTAAAACACTCAAACTTTTTAGGATCTGAGGAAGTTGTTTTGTCGTATATCCTAAAGATTTTTTGAAAAAAGAAGGGTTTATCATCGTAATCAAAACAATAAAATTTTTAAAAGTTTACTATAAAACGGTTTTTCAAAATGTATAATACATCACAGAAATGCCGTTTATCGGTTATTTAGCTATTTTTAATAAACTCTAGTTGAACAAAAATTAACATGAGGTTACTTTAAAAAGGCAAAACGGACTACTCAAGGATTGAAGTGTTAGCTTGTTAAAAAAACAAAAAAACAACTGATGCTGCGGAGAGTGGTTAAAAATGAAAAAAAATGCTCTTGGGAGAGACATATGAAATTATTCGCTAAACTTGCTCTAGTTTCTGCGGTAGCAATCAGCGCTAATGCAATGGCAATGGAAAAAATGGACGATTCTGCGCTAAGTGCAACGACTGGTCAGGATGGTATCAGTATCGGTCTTGGTATTTCTGCGGTTTCTATTGATCACTTATATGTTCACGATGGTGATGGTTTAGCAACTGATGCTAAAATCCCAGGTACTGCGACTACAATCATTGGCGGTACTGGTAAAGCTGGTTCTATCGATGTTCAAGGTGTTCAATTAACTGCTAATGCTGCATCTTTGTTGACTAGCCATAACCTTGCTGATATCACAATTGATACAGATGCTGGTGGTGGTAAACCATTCCTTAACGTAGTTGCTGCGGTTTCTGGTTTGAATATTGCAATTGGTAAAATCAATGTAACTGATGCAACTGCTGATGGTACAACAGGTTTTTATACAGCAGGTTCAAATTCTGCAACGATCTTAAATGGTTTGAATTTAACAACTGGTGTTACAACTGCAAACATCCAATTGGGTAACACACCACAAGGTGCGATGATCAAATTGGACGGCGTAATGCAAGGTGGTTTGACGATCAGCAATATCTCTTTACATGATGCTTCTGCAGCTGGTGGTGGTGATATCGTTCTTGGCAAAATCAAATTAAACGACACTGGTTCTGCTGACATGGCGCTTAATGCTGATGTAGCAGTAACTACTGGTGGTTTAAAAGTAACAGCTTTGAAATCTTCATCTGATATGTATATTCAATCAATCAAATTGGGTAGCGATACAGCTAAATCAATTGGTGATGTCCAAATCAGTGGTTTGAAAGTATTTAACGGTGCTGCTGGTACAACTCCAGGTGCTGTGATCACAATTACTGGTCACTAATTCAGTTTTTAAAAAAAAGCGCGTACTTTACGCGCTTTTTTTATGATTAGTGTGTTAAATCATAAAATATATTAAAACAAGCTATTGATTACTTGTGGTTTTAGCTCAATAGTGTGAAGTGTTTTGATAAAATGAGTGATAATTGTGCTTTTTTAACAAAAAAGATGACTAATTATTGTAAAAAATAAAAAAAGAGATGTATTTTTATAAAAAACGCTGTATCTTCTCTTCAAGGATGTAGAGTGTTTACTCTAAAAATAAAATTAACACAAATGGCAAATGATGCCACAACTAGAATAGTTTAAACATGATAGAGATTACTTTAGGCTCGGCATTGATATACTATTTTGCCAGTCACGCCTTAGAAACCAAAAAAAAACCAGCGGATACTGTCTATTATTCTGAAGTTCTTGACTCTCGAACTGATTCCTTTGCACGTTATCACCGTGAAGAGGTAAGGATCAAACCTGCTTTGGAAAATCAATTCAGAGGAATCGTTAGACAGGCATATGACTATAGTTGTGGTTCTGCTGCTTTAACCACGGTCCTTAACGGATATGTGGGGACAAATTTAACAGAACAACAAACCATGGAAGGCCTACTACGCTTTGGTGAGTATAACCGTATTGTAGAGCGCCGTAGTTTTTCACTTTTAGACATGAAACGTTTTGTCACTGCACTGGGCTATGAAAGTGGCGGATACAAGGGCGAATTTTCAGATCTAGTCAAACAGCAACAGCCTGCGATTGTACCGATTTCTTATGCTGGCTTTAAGCATTTTGTTGTTTATAAAGCCTATAAAGATGGGCGTGTTTACGTGGCTGATCCAGCCCTTGGTAATATTAGTTTTGATCAAGAGCGCTTTAAGCAAATCTGGGAAAATAATACTTTATTTTTGATCAATGTACCGACTGAACAACGTAAAGATATGTTGGCATTACAAGATGCGGATATGCGTCATGTCGATGATGCCACAATCAATAGGTACGCCTTGGTTGATGCACAATTTATCAACCCGGATCAAATGAATAAATTTGCAGATAAAGCGTCGACGATGAGACGGGTCATTGACCAAGATACCAACTCATCGACCTATGGTCAGCCAATTACAAACTTCATGCGTCTCTATTATAAAAGTAAGTAAAAATTGGATTTAAAAAATAAATATTCAAAAGCTTGGGAATTGGTAGGAATAAAATGAATAAACAATGGATGACTCGAACTTTACTGGCGATTAGTATCCAAATGATTCTGGGTACAGCATATGCAGAAAGTACGGATACTGCGACTGACTCATCAGCATATAAAAGTGCTGATGATGCACCAGTACAAGTCGATGGAAATACTGCATCTTCGGATCAAACAGATACAGTCACAGCTGAAGCACAACCGACAGCAACTGCTGAGACAGCGGTAGCAAGTGCTCCTGCTACAGCTCAACCTGCAAAAATTGATACGGAAACCACACCATCTTTAGTCCCTCAAGAAGGTAAGCATGCTGCTCAAGCATTGCAACAAAAAGAGGGTGATGCAACGCAAGAAACCAACTTACAAGAAGTCTTTACCTCAAATGAACGTCAATATTCATTGATTAAAAAAGGTGAAATTTCAACATTTTATGATTTAGATTATTCATATAATAGCGATACTCAAATCAATGCTGCAATGAATAGTGGTACTTTATACCAGCTCCGTGTA
Source organism: Acinetobacter gerneri DSM 14967 = CIP 107464 = MTCC 9824 (assembly GCF_000368565.1). GTDB lineage: Bacteria > Pseudomonadota > Gammaproteobacteria > Pseudomonadales > Moraxellaceae > Acinetobacter > Acinetobacter gerneri. The sequence continues at coordinate 22,172 of NZ_KB849543.1, forward strand.
GATCAGGATGCAGCACATACGCTCACCAATACATTTACAGTGCAATATGGTTTGCTCGATAACTTAACCGTTACTGCCGCTGTTCCTTTTGTTGCGAAAACGGATAGCCAAAAAGATACCAATACCGCAGGTTTAGGTGATATCTCTTTTGGTGTGCGCTGGGAGCCATTCCCATTAAAAGCAGGACGTTTACCGTTAATTTTATTTGGTAGTGCATCAACTAAAACGGGTGACAGTCCTTACGAAATCAATCCTGAAAAAGATCTTTCTACAGGGAAAGGATATTATTCTGTAGGTGTGGGGGCAAGTACTCGTAAATATATTGACCCTGTGGTTTTATTTGCTTCGGTTTCTGCAAACTATGGTTTTAATGAATCTGGTTTAAACCAAATCCGTGGTGGTGGTACGAATGGTTCGCGTATTTTAGATGAATTTGAACCAGGGATGACGGGTGGCTTTTCTTTCGGTTTTGCCTATTCATTTAACTATGATGTTTCTCTGACGATGTCTTATCAACAGTCATTTAATATGAATACGTCATTTAAATATACATCAGGCGAATACTACGATGTGCCAACACAAAGTAGCTCAATGTTTTCATTGGCTTTAGGTGTACGTGTTTCTCCAGATACGATTGTCAATGGAACACTTGGTTTTGGTTTGACACAAGATTCACCAGATGTAACGCTTGGTTTGTCATTCCCACTTGATATCATTGGATTAGCAAAGAAAAAGAAATAACTAATGGGAGAAAGGTATGAAATATTTACCATTACGCCCATTAGTCAGTGCACTTATTCTGACGGGCGCTTCATCGCAGGCATTTGCGGTACTTGGTTTAAACTTATCAGTTGATATTCGGTCATTGACCATGGGGAATGCAGTAACTGCAGACCCTCCGGGTATCAGTGCAGTTCACTTTAACCCTGCTGGTTTGACCAAATTGAAAGGTCTACAAACCGATGTGCAGGGGATTGTGGCAAATTTTGATATTCAAAGAGAATTTTCTGCTCCAGCAGGTTATAACGTATTTGGTTATTCTGACGATCCACTTATCTGTAATGATGCACCAGACAATCCTTCAAACTTATGTACAAGTTATAAAGATAAGGTCAATGGTGATGTGGAATATGCCAGCTTATTTGTACCATTTCTCAATAAAACAGTCGATTTAGGGAAAGGTTGGCCAGTACTTGCACCAACAGGTGGGGTTTCTTATAACCCACCAGGTTCTAAATTTACTTATGCAACAGCCGCTTATGCGCCATTGGTCGCAGGTTTTGGTGCTGAAAATGGCAATGCTGGTAACTATATGGGACAGCAGTTGGCGATTGAAAGGATTACCTATCTTTCACCTTCGATTGCTTATGAAGTCAATGATCAGCTCTCGATTGGTGCTTCAATCGGGATGTCTTATCAAGCAATGGCGCTCAAAACAGATCTACGCTTCCCCAATGAAATGATCGGGGTGTTGCGTATGATCAATGAAAATGTTTGTACGCCGTTTAAAGGTAATTCTAACGCGATTACTGATTTGATTTTATTTGGTATTTGTAATGTCGATGAAGGCATGAATCCATTTGGTCAGTTTGGTAAATTAGAAGTTCAAATGACGCAAAGTCTCAGCCCAAGTTTTAACTTAGGTTTGATGTGGGAACCGACGGATGAGTTTGGTTTTGGTCTGGTCTATCAAAGCCCTGCAAAAATGCGTTTGCGCGGTAAATATATGATTAATAATGCCAACGCACCACGCCAATTGATCAGTGGTTTAAACTCATCTGCGACTGGACAGATTTTAGCTGCAATTTTAGACTTCCCTTCTTATATTCCGCCGACTGAGTCGGGGTTGGTATCGATGAACCTTGAATATCCAGAACATATTCAAGCGGGTATTAAATATAAAATCTTACCTGATTTACAAGTTAATGTAGATTTAGGTTGGACTGACTATAAAGCATGGAATAGTTTTACTTTCGAATTTGACCGACCAATTTCAGCACTAAAAATCGCAAAACTATTATCCAACAATGTCACCAATAATTCTTTAACACTTCCTTTAGGTTTCCAATCGCCGTGGAACTGGGGGATTGGTTTGGAATATTCAGCGACAGATCGTTTGAAGTTACGTGCAGGTTATGAGCCACGTACCAGTTCTATTCCAGATGATAAACGTAATACCATGATTCCGATTAACAATGCGCAATTGTTTGGTCTGGGCATCGGCTATCGTTTTGATGAAGATACAGATATTGACTTATCGCTTGGTTTTTTACGTAGCCGCGATAATATTCCAGCAAATACAAGTACACTCTCAAACTACACAGGGATTGATAACTTACTATTAAACCCATATGCCGGTTTAAACGTAAAAACCAATACCAAAGTAACGATTTTGGGTTTGAACTATAGAACTAGATGGTAAGAAAATTGGAAATAAAAACAGCAATCAAAAGGATTCCGTCAGTTTTAATTTTATCAGGTGTTGCCCAGTTTTCACTTGCGGGTGGCTTTTATACGATTATTGGACCTGATGGATTTCCTATGGTTGTGCCGCAGGGAATTCATGAGAAGAAGCCTGCAAAAAAAACGCAAAGTGATCAAGTTAAAACACAAAAAGTAGCTGAACCACAAAAGCAAATAGACCCAGTGGCACAGCCAAGCAATGCTGTGCCAAAAGCTGTTGCTCCCCCAAAAGCAGAAGCGACAACGACTTTACTTCCTCCTCCGGCAGCAAAACCTCCAAAAAATGAAGCTCCGATGCCGATAAGTGTGCCAAAAGTGGCTATCGTGTCAGAAAAAGCAAAGAATCCAAGCAAAAATTTACCTGAAAAAGCACAGCAAGCGGTTAAAAAACAAACTTCTGTAGCACAGGATTTACCTGAAAATACCTTAAATCAATTACAAACGGTTCAGCCAAGCAATTCGATTCAAAAGCCAGCACAAAATACAGCACCAGTTGCAAAACCAACTGTGCAAAATCAGGCTCCGAGTACAGCGCCTGCGCTACAGACTCAGCAGAAAACAACTGTTCAGGATGACAATAGTCCGAAAAATGATGGAAATTTTTCAAAAATTGATGGTGTTGAGTACGTCAATAACGAGTTTTTGGAAAATAGAGAATTTAATCTCGAAGGACGTAAACGTTTCTATATCACACCTGACTCTAATGTTATGGGAACAGGGCATGTGGAAACGGTTGAACGTCAAAAAGGGATTACCAAAGCTGTACTACAAAAATTTATGAATCCAGATGCTGAACAAGCGCCTTTAGCCATTGCACTTGCGAGTACTTATTATCGTTTGCCTAAAGAACAAGTGGTTGAAAGTTTAGATCAAAGTTGTTTTAGCGGTAAAAAATTTAAAAAGCCAAAAGAATTGAGCCAGAAAAATAGTCAACTCGGTATCTGGCCAGTTCCTCCAATTAAAGAACGTTTTGTTTATGAAATCGTCAAAATAAATCCGGATGTTGAAAATATACAATTTACGTCGTATGCAACAACATCAAAGAACCCTACATTTTATTGGCCACTTGCAGTATTTCTCGACCAAAACGGTTGCGTGGTTGAAGGGGTAAGTGGTTTTAAAAATGAAGAAACTGCTGAAACTACGAAGCAACATGCAGCTTTGGCTGGGATATTAAAAAAACCAGCACAAGCCCAGTATTTATTTTTGACACCATTATCTGAAGCTGTAGATGTTGAGGGTAAGCAGCTCACCAATCAGGGACAAATTAAATTAGGCGCTTTACGCTAAGTCAGGATTTTAAATATGAAAAATAAAATATTACTCCCATTTGCTTTAACAGGACTTGTCACAGCGCTCAGTGCTTGTGGTGGTGGTTCCCACATTAATGAAGATCCATATAAAGGAGTAACTGCAACAACAAGTGGCTGTAGTTCATCATTAGTTACTGACAGCTGTATGATGTTTTCCTTAGATTTCCCTGCTGATGGTGTCAACTTTGACTGTAGTAGTGATAAAAGTAATCATTTTGCAACTGAAAAAAATGGCAACCTTTTTACAGGCGGATGTAAAGTTGGAGATACCGTTAGCTTTTATATCCAAGGGACAAAAACCAGCCGTAAAATTAATCTCGGTAGCGTCGATCTCTCTAAAATTAGACCGCTCAAAAGCAGTACTGATCCCGTTTATATTAGCTTAAAAGATATCGCAGAAGGTTTAACTGGGAAGTCCATGACTGTGATGGATACGAGTGATGAATCATTTAAAGTTATGGTTGCACTGACCCGAATTTTACAATCAGTTGCTGTTTCAGAAGGTAACCAAGCTGGAGCGATTCAAGAGATTGATTTGACTACTGATTTTAAAAATACTTTATCTACCGTGACAGCTGATGTAGACAAAGCCAATTATCTAGATGGTAGCTATATTTCACTGTTACAACCTTGGGTTGATATGAATGCTGTAGATGATCAAACAGCACAAACGCTTGCCAAGCAACTGATTAACCAAGCAAATGCAGGAACCTATAGTGCGAGTCCAATAGGCTTCGGTAACATCTTAAATGAATTCTCGGGTTTCTTTGCCTATAGCCAGTTAAGCAATCGATATGCACTTGCAGATATGTTGCTACTCTCGACACGGTCAGGACAAAGTATTGGTTATACGACTGAATGGGTTGGTTCACCAAAAATTTCTGCAAATCAAACGTCTAATGCTAATGTTCGTACTTTATTATTGACTCAAGTTACACCAAGCAAGATGAATGCAAATATGCAATCAGCCTTGATCAATCCTCTGACCAATTCGATTAGTAAAGCATTTTTATTTAATTCTGCTAATGCTGATGAAAGTGGGAAAACGATTTCTCTGAATCAAGGTATTTTGTATAACAACAATAAAGTTGCAGGTAGTCAAAAGACCTATGAAGCGATTACTAAAAATACAAGTGCTGCACCAGCAAATGCAATAGGGCGTTGGAGCCAAACGATTGGTGGTGAAGTTTTTAATGGCACGATCGATATTGAAAAAACTTATCCTGTAACCTATTTGGATCAAAGTGTTTTTAAAACGATCAATAGTGTTGCCAAAGGTCAGGAATATATCTTCCCACTTTATGCAACTTTAACTTTTGAATTTGATAATAAAGTCAGTGGTGCTACAACCATTCCTGCAACCAAACTAAGTATCGTGATTGATGAAAATGGGGATATTCGTACAAACCTTGGAGCAAATGGTAGTTTGACCTCAGATGAATGTCCAACGCTTGACAGCAACACCTATAAAGATAGCAATAATGTACAGCAATATTTGATTGGGACGACTGGGACGACCAATTACTCAACGAGTGATAAATCCATCACTGCACGTATGATTTTATCAAATCCAGTTTTTGGTGTATTGGATGGCTTAACTGCTGGGGCAAATTCTACAGCATTGTCTGGTATTCGTTTTAATTTACAAAATTTATTGCAAAATCATACTACTGCTGATGGTATCAATGTAACCAGTTGGTATGGTGATGCTGTTGCTAACGCAGTGTGGACAAACGGTTTTGCTGGTTGGCAAGCCACTTACAATTCTGTAGAAGCCAATGCGGCAACACTTGAACAGAAAAATATTGCGCAACGACAATCAGGTACAATCCGATCTTTTGTTGAATTACCTTCATGCTATAAGATTAAAACCAAGATCTAAATCGATCAGATCAAAAAACCATCCTACTGGATGGTTTTTTGTTTGGATAAAGCATTATGAAAATAAATAAAAAATGTGAACAGAATTGTAAATCAACCTGTTTTATCTAAACGAGTACCGAGTGTTTCTAGATGTATTTCAAATTGATTGCTTTGTCGATCTTTAAAATAGTGCTGCAAGGTACGTTCTACACTAGGGAAAGCCAATTCAGTCCATGGAATATCTTTTTCTTCAAATAAACGACACTCAATCGTTTCTTCGCCTGCACCAAATTTTCCATCGATCAATTCAGCTTTAAACAGTGAATAAATTTGACCAATACGTGGAATGTCATAAACACAGTAAAGTTGTTCAATTTTGAGTTCAGCTTCAGCTTCTTCACGGGTTTCACGTGCAGCACCTTCAGCCATCGTTTCATGCAATTCCATATATCCTGCTGGCAAAGTCCATAAGCCGTAACGAGGTTCTATGGCACGACGACACAGCAAAACTTTATTTTGCCAAATCGCAAGAGCACCGCAAATGACTTTGGGATTGACGTAATGAATCGTTCCGCAGTTATTACACACCTGACGGACTTTATGGTCGCCTAAAGGAATTTTATCAACGGTTGGTTGTCCGCAATGTGTACAGAAACTCATATTTATCATTTTAAAAAAGGATGACTCAGCATAACTTAATTTTTAAACTTTCGCATCATTTATAGCCTTATGCTAAAAAATTCATATATGATGGAACAAGAACAAAAAGACAGGCGAGATAAGTATTCGATGAGGAATATTAAGGATCATTCATTAACATTAACCCTCCAACAAAGGTTGCGTTTTGCTCAGCATATAGAACCTGCTCAGGCAGCGGTTTTGATTGCCATTACAGATGAAAATGATCCTAAAGTCGTTTTGACCCGTCGTTCCTTATATTTAAATAATCATGCTGGAGAAGTTTCATTTCCAGGTGGTAAAAGAGATCCTGAAGATACCAGTAATATCGCCGTGGCACTGCGTGAAGCATGGGAAGAAACTGCTTTAAATCCATTTGATGTCAAATTGCTTGGCGATTTGCCGATGGAAAAAGCAAAAAGTGGTATTTCTGTGAAACCCGTTGTGGGGCTGATTCCTCCGCATGTAGAACTGATCGCACAGCCTAGCGAAATTGATCGAATTTTTTATGCACCTTTAAGGCATTTGATGGATGCAAAACCCATTCCTTATGAAGTGAGAATGGCGCACCAATCTATTTATTTTCCAAGTATGCGGGTTGAAAATGAGATCGTGTGGGGCTTAACTGCACGAATTTTAATATCATTATTTCATTATGGTTTGGACTATCGTAAAGAGTGGCCTTTTGTACTCAATTCGCCTAGTTTTCACGCGCACACTCAAAAAATTAAATAAAAAGGACTGATTTTCATGTTGTACAAATATAAAGAATTTTCACCTATTGCAACGCATACGCCATGGGATGGTTGGGTTGCGGACAATGCAACAGTCATCGGACAAGTTGAACTCGGTAAACAGGTCAGCGTTTGGTTCGGTGCAGTGATTCGTGCGGATAATGCCAAAATTCGTTTGGGTGATTTGACCAATGTGCAAGAAAATGCGGTCTTGCATACTGATGCTGGTATCGAGATGAATATTGGTAGTTATGTCACGATTGGACATCAAGCGATGCTACATGGTTGTACGATTGGTGATAATACTTTGATCGGAATCAATTCTGTTATTTTAAACAATGCTGTGATTGGTAAAAACTGCATTATCGGGGCAAATGCGTTGATTCCTGAAGGAAAAGTGATTCCCGACAATTCTGTGGTGATGGGTTCACCCGGCAAAGTTGTCAAAACACTAGATGCCGATGCAGAAATACGTTTGAAAATGAGTGCGATGCATTATGCTGAACATTTTAAAAATTTTATTCATTTAGAAAAATTTGAATTTTAATAACTGATGTTACGCACTTTAAAAGAAAGATGTCTTTTTAAGACTATTCTAAAGCTTGCTTGACGGAGTCTTACATCAAGAGTTTGGATTTAGGGATTAGCCTTCCGCTGGACCTACTTTTCTTAGGGGAAAAGTAGGCAAAACCACTGTCATCCGCAAAACTCGCCCACTTGCGTCAAATCTTTCAATACATCACAGAAACATTAATTAGTATATTTAGTCCTACCTCAAACAGTTGCGGATGACGTTTTCGCGTATATACATATCATTGATAAACGAAATATGATCCGATCCATACCTATTGCGTAACATCAGTTAATAATCAAGATCTTCATTCGAGCGATACATAGAACTACTCGCGCTATCGCAATGACTGGAGTATTATAGTCGGCATTTTAAAGTTATCGTTAAGGTTGTGCATGAAATTGCTGGCATTGGAAACTGCCAACGAGCAGTGTTCTGTTTGTATCGTTGATGAAAAACAAACACTTTTTTTTGAGCGTGATATGCGCGCAAAAGCACAAACGCAGACGATTTTGCCGATGATTGAGCAGGGTCTAAACAGTACACAGCTTGAGACTTCTGGGTTGACTGCGATTGCGTTTAGTCGTGGACCGGGATCTTTTAGTGGTGTGCGTATCAATGCTGCTGTGACTCAGGCATTGGCATGGTCAAATGATCTGCCAGTGGTTCCTGTTTCTACTTTGCAAGCATTGGCACAAGCTGCTTATCGTGAAGCAGGTTTGGCGCAAGTTACAGCTGTGCTTGATGCACGTATGCATGAAGTGTATATGGCAAGTTTTCAGCTTGATGAAAATCAAATCATGCAAGCGCTTGATGAAGAAAAATTATTAAGTTATGACGCAGCTGCCGAATATCAAAAATTTACATTAATTGGTTCAGGATCAGCTTTAATACATGCTGACGCTGTTCAATATCAGCAGATTTCTGCAACAGCAGAAGACATTGCAACGATCGCAAGACAAAATGTCGTAAAACAAGAATGGGTAAGTGCTGAATTGGCATTACCTGTTTATTTAAGAGACAACGCTTGGAAAAAAATTCCAGAACAAGGCAAAGCAATTTAATTAGGGTAACACATGGATCTTTTACTGCTCCTCAAAGCAGCAATTATGGGTATCGTTGAAGGGGTAACTGAGTTTTTACCTATTTCAAGTACTGGTCATTTGATTTTGGCTTCAGAACTCATGAATTTCTGGACCAAAGAAAAAAGCGATTTATTTGTCGTTGCAATCCAAATGGGCGCAATTGCTGCGGTCATCTATGAGTATTGGTCTAAACTTTGGGGCGCAGCTACAGGTTTATTTTCAGGTGAGCCTAAAGGTCGTCATCTGGGTGTGAGCTTGATTTTAGCTTCGATTCCAATTGTACTGGTCGGACTGACTTTTGGTGAGAAAGTTAAAGAGCTTTTGTTTAATGATGTGACTGTCGCCATTGGTTTAATTATCGGCGGTATCATCATTTGGTGGGTAGAAAAGCACCCACCTAAAGTCAATGCTGAAGAAGTCGAAAACATTTCACTGAAAGAAGCGATTTATATTGGTTTAATCCAAGTGCTTTCTTTAATTCCGGGAACATCACGCTCAGGTGCAACCATTATCGGTGCAATGTGCTTAGGTGTTTCACGTAAAGCAGCAACTGAGTTTTCATTCTTCCTTGGTATTCCTGTGATTATCGGTGCAGGCTTGCTCGATTTGGCAAAAAGCTATCATGTTTACCAAACAGGTGAAGACTGGACTGTATTCTTTGTTGGTCTGATTGTTTCATTTGTTTCAGCACTGATTTTGATTCGTGTTTTGGTGGCTTATGTTGCAAAACGTGATTTCATGGTTTTTGCTTGGTACCGCATCGTTTCGGGTCTGATTATTTTATTATTTGCGCTGACAGGTTGGAAATTATGGTAAGCGAAATTCGCTTATATACTGAAACTGCAAATTTAGAGAAAGCACAGCAATACCAAGCTGTGCTTTCTTTACGTGGGGTAGAGGTTTTTGTTGAAGTTGTCGAAAAGTTGGCAGCACGTTTTTTTCGCTTAAATCCCGAAATGGCGCTGTGCGTTGATGAAAATGGTTTGTGGCTATGTGCCAATGGCATGAAAATGCAACCCGATTGGCAAGCAGAAATTCCACGGTTAAAACGTGCCAGTCTAAAGTCTGAAATGATTGCACGTGCCTGCAATTTGGCAGAAAAACCGAATTTACTCGATGCGACAGCAGGACTTGGGCATGATAGTTTGCTCATGGCACATTTGGGGGCAAATGTGACTTTGGTTGAACGTCATCCGATTTTATTTACTTTGTTGGAAGATGCACATCAACAAGCAGAAAAAGATCCATTTTTAGCGAAAGTGGTTGCTCGTATTGAATTGGTATTTGCAGACTCGGCTGAATATTTACAGCAGCAAATCGCATTGGATCATCGCTTTGATGTGATATATCTCGATCCTATGTTTCCAGACAGAGATCAAAATCAGCAGGCTAAAAAGAAACAAGCACAAGTGAAAAAACAAATGCAGCTTTTGCACTTACTTTTACCTGAAGATGGTGATATGGATTTGGGCGATTACCTGTTAGATTTTGCGGTAAAAATAGCGGATCGAGTCATCGTAAAACGACCAAGATTGGCTGTGTTTTTGGCAGAACAAACCCCGAATCATCAATGGCAAGGTGATGCTTGTCGATTTGATGCTTATTTCACCAAAGCATAGTTTCTAGGTGATTTGGTAAGTGATGCTGTATTAGACAAAAATTTAATATATAGTTCAATTTAGCATTGATAAAATATCACTCAAGCATAAACTAGGGGATGCTGCACCAAGCTCACCTGCATAAAAGATTCTTATGATAGACCTAAAACCTTCGATAAATTTTTGGCATGATTTTAAAAGTAACCAACTTGCGGGTTTGTGGTTATTTTTAGGTTCTCGTAAATCGCTTCAAATCGTTCGACCATCTATTTTACAGCTCATTTTTTGGGGTATTTTAGGCGGTTCTGCCAATACTTTATTTAGTTGGTTGGTTGCAGGGGATGCAGGGGTCTTCAATAAACAAGGACTGGTCAGTTATGCCTTGTGGCCTTTTATTGCTTTGATTGTTGGGATCTTTTTGTCTCAGCGAACCAATAATGCACGTTTAATGTTAGTACCTGCATTATTGTGGTTAGTCCTCGATACACATATCGCATTATTACAAAGTTTTATCCAATATTTGGGTACGCTCGATTATTTGCCTGATTTTAGTTATGACTATTTACCCATTATTTTTATGGTGTTATTTGTCTGGCAAAGTCTGGCTGTCGTATGGGTTTTTTCACGTGAATTGAAGTGGCCTTGGTGGGAACGTGGTCTGATCATGTTGGCGACCTTATTTACTTTGATTGTTTGGCAAATGTCAGTCAAAGATCAGCCCATTTGGAAAGTACAAGAGACTCCACCGAGCATTTCAGAGCAAGCTTTTTATGCTCAAAGCCAATTGTTAAATAAAGCACTGGAGCAGATTCAATTTGGAGAATTTGCACAAACGCATTGGTATTTTTTAGGTGTTGGTGGGGCAAGTTATCAAGACGTATTTAAGTCAGAAGTTGAGCGTATCAAAGAGCAATTCGATACTCGATTTGGTACATTTGGTCGTTCGATTGAATTGATTAACAATCCTGATACTTTAACTCAAGTACCAATTGCTTCAAAAACCAGTATTGATGCGGCATTGCACCGTATCGGTCAGCAAATGAATAAAGAAAGTGACGTTTTATTTATTTATATGACTTCACATGGTTTAGCGAATCAATTTGAGCTGGAAAATGCCCCGATTGATCTAGATGATGTTGATCCAAAATGGTTAAGGGAGTCTTTGGATAAATCAGGAATTCGTTGGAAAGTGATCGTCATTTCAGCGTGTTATTCAGGAAGTTTTGTTCCTGCTTTACAATCACCTGATACATTGATTATCACAGCATCAGCCGCTGATCGAACTTCTTTTGGTTGTTCAAATGAAGCGGATTACACCTATTTTGGGCGAGCTTTCTTTGATCAAGCCATGCGCGATCAGACGTCGTTAAAATCGGCATTTGGTCAAGCATCTGAAACAGTTGCAAAATGGGAAAGCGCACAAGGTTTTGAGCCATCAGAACCGCAGTGGGTGATCGGTAAAAATATGGAAATGATGTTGCCACAGCTTGAGCAAAAATTATTTCCTGCCGCACACGGTCAACAAAGTACCACACCACCTGCAAATAGTAATCCTGCAGCGATTCAGCCAATCAGTCACCAAGGTGAACCCGTTACTGCACGCTAAAATAGCGCCCCAGTTTTATGAGGACTGCGAACAAAGACATGGAGAAAGGGATGGAATTGATTCAAAACAATAAGTGCTTTGACGGTGAACAACGTGTTTATCAAATTCAATCCACAAGTTTAAATGTTGCCAGCAAATTTAGCATTTATTTACCACCACAAGCTTTGGCAGGTGAAGCCTGTTCTGCATTGTTTTATTTGGCAGGATTGACCTGTACAGAAGAAACATTTGTGATCAAAGCCCATGCACAGCGTTTGGCTGCACAGTTAGGTCTGATTTTAATTGCACCTGATACTTCGCCACGAGGGGAGCATGTAGCCAAAGCCGATCATTGGGACTTGGGGCAAGGAGCTGGGTTTTATATCAATGCAAGCCAAGCGCCGTGGGCTGAGCATTACCAAATGCAAAGTTATATTGCAGATGAGCTGTATGCTTTAGTGGTTTCAGAGTTTCCTGTGTTAAAAGATTCAATCGGAATATTTGGACACAGTATGGGCGGACATGGTGCTTTAACTTTGGCTTGGAAATATCCTGAAAAATTTAAATCAGTTTCTGCTTTTGCACCTATTTGTGCACCGAGTGAATGCCCGTGGGGTGAAAAAGCATTTTCAAACTATCTTGGCGCTGATCGAGAAGAATGGAAACAACACGATGCATTACAGTTGTTGAAAAGCAAAGGTGCATTATTTAAAGAAGTATTGATTGATCAAGGTGCTGCTGACCAGTTTTATAGTCAACTCAATCCAGAAAAATATCAGCAAGCTTGTATCGAAGTGGGACAAAAACTGACACTTAGACAACATGCTGGCTATGATCATGGCTATTTCTTTATTCAAAGTTTTATCGATGATCATTTACAGTTTCATGCGATTCAACTGGATCATCAATAAGTAGCAATACTCGTTCTAAAAGTCTTATTTTTGGATACAGCACAATATGTGCTCTATTCAAAGGTATTTTAAAATAATCAACCTTTGATAAAGCTCAAAAAACTAGCAAAAAAGTTTTGTTTTTTGAGCTTTTTTTACATAATATAGTGCAGCTTTTTAAGTTTTATCTTTTAAATTCAATTTTATAAATTATATACAAATCAACAAACGTGAACTAAAGAATAAGATGGAAATGCCATGCAAATATCTGCGCGAAGCTTAGTTCTCAAAATCATCATTTGTATTATCTTGATCATGCTATTGATTGGGGCATTGTTAAAATGGGGTGTGCCTGCAGCCGCAGAGAAAGTGGCCGCACAATTACCTGAAAATAGCATTGCTGAACTCGGCAATCAAAGCCAAAACTATGTTTTTACATTGACTGAAAAAAGTCATTTACCCATCCAACAACAACAACAAATCCGCAACGATTATCTCAATATGTTTGCGGGACAGCATCCTGCAACGTTAATTTTTCGACAAGGCGATCGTATCGGTGCAAATGCTTTGGCTCTGCCCAATAACACGATTATTGTGACTGATGAACTGATTGAAATGGCACATAGTGATCAGGAGATCTTAGGTGTGCTGGCGCATGAGCAAGGTCATTTGGTGAAGCGACATAGCTTACAGCAAGCCTTATCGCACTTGGGATTGGGAGTGATTTATATTGCGCTGACAGGCAAACATACAGATGCACTCAATGACCTACCTGTACAGTTTTTAGGTGCAAGTTATTCACGGCAGTTTGAACAAGAAGCCGATTTGTATGCCCTAAATATGATGCAAAAAAATCATTTACAAACATCACATTATGCAAATTTTTTACAGCGTATGAGTGATGAAAATAATGAAACTAAACAACTGAATACTCAGCCTGATTTTCTATCATCACATCCTACAACTGAAAAAAGGATTCAAATGGTTCGAGATTTTGAGGCTGAACAGAGCATCCCTAAATAAAAATATCTTAATGGGGAGCTGACCATGTCACCTCAAATTGTTGCTGTGCCATACGATCTAGATGATCAATAATCACTTTTTGTAAATGTTGATAATCTTCTTTTTCAGTAACCAAGACGACTTCTAAATGATCGGGGTGAATATGCATTTCGACAGTTGCTTCAGGCATAAAGATCGACATTAACTGATCACTTTCACTGACTTCAAATTTGTGTTTCCAGTGATTGAGTAAACGTTTGGCAATCCGCTGCGCTTCTTGGGTGTTAATAGACGTATTAGTTTTCATTCTCATTTACCTAAAAATAATATCGAATTTAACAAAAGATTGGCTTTGTCGCTAGTCCTAAAACAGAGCTTTTCGCCTAGATAATTTTCTACTCGATACTTAGGGGCTGCTGACACTTCATAACTGAATTGCGTTGTTGACTAAAATTAAGCAGACAAGGCACGAAATGCAGAGAATGGCGAGACCATTTTCAAGTTTCGCAACGAAGCCTGGGATAATTTTAGCTACAACCCTGAGCAAGAACAAAGCACTGCTTTGTTTGCAGCGCAAGGCGAAGCGAAAGGACGAGAGTGTTTTTTGATGTTATTTCGTTGTAGCTTGATCATTTAGATGACTAAATTTCTCAACCTACGCCCCATATCACCTAAAAAACACTCATCGTCGCAACCAATTTGAAATGTCAACAGACCCTAGACAATGGGAATGGAGGCAAGTTTGTTGGGCTTATTTTTGTTATAATACTGGCTCATCTAAAATATCTGCTAGGTTGATCTATGTCCAAGCCCTATCTTATCGCGCCTTCGATTCTTTCCGCTGACTTTGCCCGTTTAGGCGAAGAAGTTGACAATGTTTTAGAAGCTGGCGCTGATGTTGTCCATTTTGATGTGATGGATAACCACTATGTTCCAAATTTAACTTTTGGTGCGGGTGTATGTAAGGCTTTAAAAAAATATGGTATCAAAGCGCCTATTGATGTGCATTTAATGGTTTCACCTGTAGACCGTTTGATTGGTGATTTTTTAGAAGCGGGTGCGGATATTATCACTTTCCATCCAGAAGCTTCTGATCATATTGATCGTTCATTGCAATTGATTAAAGCGGGTGGTGCTAAGGCGGGTTTGGTCTTTAACCCAGCGACACCATTGCATTATCTTGATTATGTCTTGGACAAAGTTGATCAAGTATTATTGATGAGTGTGAACCCCGGTTTTGGTGGTCAAAAATTTATTCCGATGACTTTGGACAAATTACGCCAAGCTCGCAAAATCATTGATGCAAGTGGACGTGATATTCGCTTAGAAGTGGATGGTGGCGTAGGACCTGCAAATATTCGTGAGATTGCAGAAGCGGGTGCGGATATGTTTGTTGCGGGTTCAGCAATTTTTGGTAAGCCTGACTATAAAGCAGTGATCACTGAAATGCGTTCAGAACTTGCTAAAGTAGGCAGTGTAGAAATCTGAATTTAAAAATTATTAAGGTCTGTTGATATTTCAAAATGCTGACGGCATTTTCTGTATTTGATGCGTTGTTTATGCATGGGACTAGCAGGCAATTCGACAAAGAAATGTCATCAGACCCTCAATGATAAAAATAAATGAAATATCCATAAATTTTATAAGGGTTTGTGGATAACTTTGAAGATAACTCTATGGATAACTGTGTTGATAACCATATTGATAAGTTGGGTATAGAATATTCAAATAGGATTCAATTGCTTATTCTTAGCTCTAAAATTGTGTGAAATATAATCAAATTTTCAAAAAAACTGATTAAATGCACATAAAAAATACTGATCATTTTTCATTCTGTGTTTAATTATTGCTTGGCTGATTTTTAAACACATTGTAATTTCATGTAACTAAAACAGCCAAAATACAGCATCCATTTGTACTCATACAAAAATTTGGCTATGCTAAAAAAGATTATATTCTGTTTTTTGCATTTGAGAATTCAAATGAATTTTATACAAACACTCAGCAAACGTATTTGCTTAGTTCTCCTCATGGCATTTGCCATCGTGTGGAGCGGTGTTTCTATTGCCTCAAATTCATTAATGCATATCCAAATGAGTCAAGCTCTACAGCAGCAGATGCCAGAGCATGATGTTCAAATGGCTTCAAATCATGATCAGCATCAGCTTGATAATGAAAAAACAGCCCAGCTTGAATACTTATCCTCTTGTCATGATCAGAAAATGGATATGCCTCAGCAGAGTAAAATGAGCTGTCATGATTCACAAATCACGCAAAATCAGACCACCCAAACGCATTGTAGTGAATGTAGCATGTTGCTGTGTCAAAGCATGCTGGCTTGGGTTGCTCCAAATGAGTTTGCTATCCAAGATCCTCAACTGTCTGTGACATCAAAATCTTTGCCATTACATTATCAAGCGCAACATTTGGCAGGTTTTTGGCAAGAAATCTTACGTCCTCCCAAAGCTTAACTTTTTAAATTTTCATTGAATTTTATCAATATTTAAAAAGGTTAAGTTATGTCTACTCGATTGATACAGTCCCTGTTTGTGGGAGCCTGTTTATTATCTTCAAATTTAGTTTTTGCTAAAGTCACCGAATATCATCTCAATATTGCTGAAAATACGGTCAATATTACAGGGAAACCTGTAAAGAGAATTACGGTTAATGGTCAATTTCCAGCGCCGCTTTTAGAGTTTGAAGAAGGCGATGATGCTGTAATTTATGTGCATAATAATCTAAAAAATCAAGATTCTTCGGTGCATTGGCATGGATTATTATTGCCCGGCATCATGGACGGCGTGCCGGGATTTAATGGGTTTAATGGAATTAAACCTCAGCAAGATTTTGTCTATCGTTTTAAAGTCCGCCAAAGTGGCACCTATTGGTATCATGCGCATAGCAAAGGTCAGGAACAAGATGGCTTGTATGGTGCATTGGTGATTTATCCTAAGGATAAAAAGCCCATCGTTGCCACTGAAAAAACTGATCGAGATTATGTCGTGATGCTTTCAGATTTTCATGAATCTTCAAGCGATCAAATTATGAAAAATCTAAAAAAAGATGCTGAATATTACCAAAATAAACGTGAAACGATCGGCGATGTATTTACACAAATCAAAAATCAAGGCTTAAAATCCACATGGCAAGATCGTCGCATGTGGAATCATATGCGCATGCTGAAAACGGATTTATCCGATGTATCGGGTTATACATTTTTAGTCAATGGTAAAACACCAGAACAAAACTGGCTTGGCAATTTTAAAGCAGGGGAAAAAATTCGTTTACGGTTTATCAATGCTTCAGCAATGTCATTTTTTGATGTCAGAATTCCAAATTTAAAAATGACAGTGGTCAGTGCAGATGGCCAAGCTGTACAACCTGTGCCAGTAGATGAGTTTCGGATCGGTACAGCGGAAACTTATGATGTGATCGTTGAACCGAAACAAGAAAATTATCAGATACAAGCTGAATCCATTGATCGGACAGGCTTTGCACTGGCAACTTTGCATCAGGAAAATACACCAATAGCCAAATTTCCAGAACCTCAAGCTCGTCCTCGTGCGTTATTAACGATGCAGGATATGGGGATGGATCATGCTTCTCATCAAGATATGCAAATGAATCCTTCAACTGCTCCAATGTCGAATCAGCCAAGCATGGCGACAGCTGATCATGATCACATGATGATGACTGAACAGCATCATCAGTCGATGTCTATGCCAGATCACATGGATAAACAAGAAGATCCTGAGACAAAAACAAAGCTGCAGTCAAACAAGGAAAATACTGCGAAGACAGTGCAAGGTTGGGCAAATGCTGCAACGCCTACAGGTGATAAGGCACTGACATATCAAGATTTGAAATCGTTAAAACCGCAACAAGATACACGTGAACCTTCAAGTGAATTGGTCATCAATCTTGGTGGAACAATGGAGCGTTATATTTGGACGATAAATGGTAAAAAGTTCACTGAAGCTGAGCCACTTAAAGTGAAATACGGAGAACGTATCCGTTTGAAATTTGTCAATAACAGCATGATGGCTCATCCGATGCATTTACATGGCATGTTTATGCAGCTTGAAAATGGGCAACCCAGCGAATATATGCCAAATAAACACACCATAGTCGTGCCGCCGGGAAAAACGGTTACAGCTTTATTGACCGCTGATGAGCTTGGAGAGTGGGCGATCCATTGTCATTTGCTCTATCACATGAGCGCAGGAATGATGAACAAATTGATTGTGGCAAATGTTGCAAATGGAAATCTATCAACAGCACCAATTTCACAACAAGCAACGCCAGACTCAACCGAAAAAGGAGCAGAACATGCGCATCACTAATCTTTTTTCATTGTCAGTAATGGCTTCAAGTTTGTTTGTATTTTCAGGTCAGGCGAATGCTGAAAATACCCATGAAATGATGTCGATGCATGAAGAACATCAGCATCATTTACAAACACAGCAATCAAGTGATACTTCACAAGAAAATGAAAGTGAACAATCCATTCATAATCAAGATGTTCATCCACAACATGCTCATGATGCAGCACATATGAAAGAGCATGGAGGACAAGTTTATCAGTCAACCAGCATTGAAAATAAATGGATGCTCGATGATGATGGTAAAGGGACCTTAAAATCAAAAGTGAAAACTTGGATTGGGACGGATGAAAATAAATTATTTTTAACAGCGCATTTAGAAAAAGCCGAGTCTAGCGCTGAACATTATGATATTTCAGCATTATATAGCCGAAATATAGCCGAATTTTGGGATCTCCAAGCGGGTGCGCGTTATCGTCATGATCAACATCGCCGTGAGGATAAGCAACAAGTTGATGCACAGTTTGGCGTACACGGTCTATCGCCTTATTTTTTTGAAACAGAGGCCTATGTTTATTTTGGTAAAGATGATCAAGTGGCACTGAGTTTAGAGCTGGAGCGTGATTTTCTCATTACCCAAAAATGGATCATGCAACCTTATGTAGAAGCTGAAATTGTGATCAATGATGATTCTAAGTATGCCAAAAAAACAGGGCTTTCTAGTGCAGAAATGGGCTTGAAAACACGTTATGAGATCAATAAAAATGTCATGCCATTTATTGATATTGCTTATGCTTATGATAAAGGAAATCAAGCGACAGCATGGCAGTCTGCAACAAAGTCAGATAGTGGATTGCGTTATGGTGGTGGGATAACGTTTAAATTCTAGTCTGTTAATTTTATCGGAAAAGCTTTTTTCACTTGAGAGAGGCTTTTAAATCGCATGGGGTATTTTATGCATAAATTTATCGAAAAATCATGTAAATGGTAAAATGATAAATTGGTCAATTTTTGTAAAAAATACTCCAAGTTATTCATATTTTAGTTATAATCAATTTTCACTTCGGAGGAACGACCTCCATCGATACATTCGTTATCGACAAAATCGTCAGGACGGCCTGACTCTATATTTAAATGGAGCAGGGTATCATGGCCTGGATTATCTTAATTTTCGCTGGTATTTTTGAAATTGTTTGGGCATATTCGATGAAAATGTCTGAAGGATTTACCAAACTTACGCCTAGTGCTATCACTATTTTCTTTATGATTCTCAGCTTTGGTTTATTGGCTTATGCCATGAAAACATTGCCTTTGGGAACAGCTTATACAATTTGGACGGGAATCGGCGCAATCGGTTCGTTCTTGGTCGGTATTTTTATTTTAGGTGAGCCTGCGACAGCAATGCGAATGTTGGCAGCGGTTCTGATCATCTCTGGCCTAGTTCTAATGAAATTTTCTGCATCTTAAAATAGATCATGATTCATGTTTTTATGCAAAGCTCTCGCCTACGCGGGAGCTTTATTTTTTGTTGAGTTTTAGAATTATTCACTATTAAATTGAGGAGAGCGAAATGGCTTGGATATTATTGGTTATCGCTGGGCTTTTTGAAGTGGTTTGGGCATACTCGATGAAAGTTTCGGAAGGTTTTAGCCGTCTTGGACCGAGTATTTTGACTATTGTTTTTATGATTGCGAGTTTTTCTTTACTCTCTTATGTCATGAAAACATTGCCTTTGGGAACCGCTTATACTGTTTGGACGGGTATAGGTGCTGTGGGTTCATTTTTAGTCGGGATTTTGATTCTTGGTGAGCCAGCTTCAGCAATGCGAATGTTAGCGGCGGTTTTAATTATTTCAGGCTTAGTTTTGATGAAGTTATCTTCTTGATCTTAAAATCAAATGGAGAAATGTATGCAGCTGTATTTTATGGAAATACCTTCTCCTGTGGGTGTGTTGAAGTTGGTTGCACATGACAGCG
Organism: Acinetobacter gerneri DSM 14967 = CIP 107464 = MTCC 9824; assembly: GCF_000368565.1. Lineage (GTDB taxonomy): Bacteria > Pseudomonadota > Gammaproteobacteria > Pseudomonadales > Moraxellaceae > Acinetobacter > Acinetobacter gerneri. The sequence continues at coordinate 42,252 of NZ_KB849543.1, forward strand.
CGCTTGTTGCCGTACTTTGGGAAAATGAAAATCCAAAACGTGTTCGTGTGGCGGCATTAATTGAAAATAAACATCATCCAATTTTACTGCAAACTGAGAAACAATTAGTTCAATATTTTCAAAGAAAAAGAACACAATTTGATCTACCTTTAGATTTTGAAGGCACTGATTTTCAGCAAAAAGTTTGGCAAGCTTTACTGCGTATCCCTTATGGTGAAACAAGAAGTTATAAAGATATTGCGATTGAAATTGGTCATGAAAAAGCAGTCAGAGCCGTAGGCGCGGCAAATGGAAAAAATCCGATTTCAATTATTGCGCCGTGCCATAGGGTACTTGGAAATAATGGAAAATTGACAGGGTTTGCGGGTGGTTTGGACAATAAAGCGATTTTATTAAGATTGGAAAGTTTACAGGACGAACTCTTATTGTAGATGCTGATGATATAAAAATAGCATGCATGAGCCGTTTAAGATATATAAAAAAGGAGGAAAATTCCCCCTTTTATTTATATGAATTAGATCATGCTTAAATAGCCGCTATACGTAAAATAGGTTTGATCACTTCACCTGTTTTAGAGGCTTCAAATGCTTCATTGATTTGTTCAAAGTCAAAAAACTTCACCAATTTATCGAAGGGAAATAAGCCTTTTTTATAATAATTGACCAATTGGGGAATAAAGATCTTGGCAACTGCATCACCTTCGATGACGCCCATCATGGTTTTTCCTTCTGCCATCAGATCATTGAATACATCAATTTCCATCGGTGGGGTAATACCGACAATTGCACAGCTACCCAAAGGTCTTAAAGCTTGCAATGATTGACGTACAACTACTGGAACACCTGTCGTTTCAACAGCATATTCAGATCCGCCTTGTGTGATTTGTTTAATCTCGTTAACAACATCGACTTTTGCACCATTTAGAATATGGGTCGCACCCAATTCTTTAGCAAGTTCTAAACGGTTTTCATGGACATCAACCGCTATAATATTTAGGCATCCAGTAATTTTTGCTGCCATAACCGCACTTAAACCAACTGCACCAGCACCATAAATCACGATGGACGTACCAAAAGAGGGTTTTAAGCGATTGAGTACCGTACCTGCTCCAGTTTGAATCCCACAACCTAAAGGACCTAAGAGTGCTAGATCGACATCTTTGTCGACTTTTACCACATTATTTTGATGAGCAACGGCATAGTTCGCGAAAGAAGATTGTCCAAAAAAGGTTGAAAGTGGTTGTTCTTGTTGGTGTAGGCGATGGGTATGATCCGCACAACACCCTCCAAAGTTAAGATCGTTAAATGTAGAGCAGGAGGTCGGGTGTCCTGTCAGGCACATGTCACATTGTCCACAATATGAAAATGATAAAACGACATGATCACCGATATCGATACCCTGAACATTTTTACCCACTTTTTCTACAATCCCAGCACCCTCATGTCCAAGAATTGCAGGTAATGGGGCAATGGCTTGATCGCGAGCAACGGCATCTGTATGACATACTCCAGTCGCTATGATTTTGACTAAAACCTCATTTGATTTTGGTGCGTCTAAAACAACATCTTCAATACTAAATGCCTGTCCTTGAGCATGAGTTATTGCGGCTTTAATCTGCATAATTTACTCCATATATTTCTTATGTCTTTATTTTATACATGAACTTTATTTAAAAATCTTAGCTTTATACTCATATTTTGATAAAAATAAAGCTATATGATTTATGTGTAATTGTGATTTATCTTATTATTCTTAATATAAGCGAAAATATAAAACTTATTTAAAACTCATAAAGCATACAAAATATGACATTCAGTAGCTAAAACTCAGATTAAAAATCACTCAAAATAATGTCTAAAAGTGAGATTGATAACGTGAATTTTAGTCTCAATAGCTTTTCAATAAAAACTCATGATAAATAAATTCAGTAGAGCGAGTTAGTCAAATGGCTGGAAAAAAAGTTTCAGATATTATGGTTGAAGTGCTTGAAAAAGCAGGCGTAAAAAACTGTTATGGCATCGTTGGCGATACCCTAAATCATTTTACAGATTCAATTTCAAAAAGTTCCATTGATTGGGTGCATGTGCGTCATGAAGAGGTTGGTGGATTTGCTGCAGGTGCTGATGCACTGATGAGTGGTGATTTAACAGCATGTGCAGGTTCTTGTGGTCCTGGTAGTTTGCATTTTATTAACGGTTTATTTGAATCACACCGTAACCGTGCTCCTGTAGTTTTAATTGCCAGTCAATTGGCTACGGATCAAGCAGGTTATGTTGATTTTCCTCAATATGTTGATTTTAAAAGTGTATATAAGTCGTGTTCGGTTTACTGTGAAGAAATCACTGATGCGAACAATGCACGTCATGTGATGACTTTAGCTTGCCAAGCTGCCATAAATAAACGTGGGGTTGCTGTGGTTATTATGCCGACGAATATTAGTCAGCAAAATTCTGATGATGCTTTGCCATTTGAAGTCTTTCATCCACAACCTGAATTTATTCCAAATCGCCAAGAACTCAATAGCATCAAAGAGCTATTAAATAATTCACAAAAAATTGCGATCTATGCTGGTGCAGGTTGTGAACATGCCCATGATCAAGTTGTGGCTTTAGCAAAGCGTTTAAAAGCGCCCGTAGCACATACTTCTCGTGCCAAAGATTTTATCGAATATGACAATCCGTATAACATGGGCATGAGTGGGATGCTGGGTAACAAAGCTGGTTTACATGCTTTGATGAACTGCGAAACTTTAGTGCTGTTGGGTGCCGACTTTGCTTGGGCGCAGTATTACCCTAAAAATGCAAAAATTATTCAGATAGATGTTGAAGCTTTGCACTTAGGTCGTCGTCATCCTATAGATATCGGTGTTGTTGGGCATGTTGCACCAACGATTCAGGCTTTGTTGCCACTTTTAGATGAAAATACAGATGACGCTTATCTGGATGAATGTTTAGAAGTTAAAAAACAAAGTGATGAAATTCGTCATAAAGAAGAAAGAGTCGGAAAAGATGGTCTTATCCATCCGCAATATCTTGTTTCTCTCCTCAATAAATATGCGGATAGTGACGCTGTTTTAACTGGGGATGGTGGCTCAGCGATGGTGTGGATTTTACGTCACTTTGATACCAATGGTCAGCGTCGTACATTAACCAGCTTATTGCATGGAACGATGGCAAATGCTATGCCACAGGCTTTAGGTATACAAAAAGCTTTTCCAAATCGGCAGGTGATTGCACTATGTGGTGATGGTGGTTTGGCGATGTTATTGGGAGATTTATTAACAACGATTCAAGAGAAATTGCCAATTAAAATCGTTGTACTCAATAATAGTTCCCTAAATTTTGTTGAAATAGAACAAAAGGTTGAGGGATTATTGGATAATTATACCGATCTACTTAACCCTGATTTTGGAAAAATCGCAGAAGTGATTGGTTTATATGGTCATACGCAAAAAACAGGTGAGGGCTTAGAAGCGGCTGTAGAGAGGTTCCTCAATCACGAAGGTCCTGCATTGCTAAATGTACATACCAATCCTATGGAATTGGTGATGCCACCAGATCCAAATTTTAGTCAAGTAAAATCAACCTCAATGTACGCCATCAAGGCACTGCTTGCTGGTCGAGTGGATGATGTGAAAGATTTGGTGGTCAATAATTTTTTAAAATAATATGAAAATTCAACAAGCCTATTGATAGATAGGCTTGTTGTATAAATTTTAACTTTGAATGGATTTATTGTTGTAATTTACTCTAAAACTTAAAAGCGTTTTGGCATTTTTTGACCATTTTCAACTGGGGTTTCAGCGTTTTTCAGTACACCAAAGAGCCATGTTTCAGCATGCTGCACAGCTTGCTTCAGCTCATCACCTTGTGCCAATCGTCCCGCGATATAACTCGCCAATGAACAGCCCGAACCATGATATTCGCCTTCTAAACGTGGGCAGCGTGATTCAGCAATCAGTTCACCATTCACATAAAGTGCATTACGAATATACTCAGGCGTATCTTCATGCCCACCTTTCACTAAAATTGCTTTTGCACCCATTTTAAAGAGTTTCTGTGTTGCAATTTCTAAGTCTTCTTCAGCAGCTAAAGCTCTCAATTCCACAGTATTTGGCGTGATGATGGTCGCCATTGGAATCAGTTCTACAAATGCTTTAACTAAGGTTTCTTGATTGCCCAATGAGCCACCACTATTGGCAACCAATACAGGGTCGAGCACATATTGATAATCTGAATGTTCACGTAAAAATTGAGCCAAAGCAGCAATATTATCCGTAGTACCTAACATGCCAGATTTGACACATTTGATCGGTAGATCATTTACAACAGCATTTGCTTGAGCCAACAAAAGTTCTTTAGAAGTGGCTTCAAAACCAAAAACTTGTTGCGAGTTTTGTACAGTGAGTGCGGTACATGCGATCGCAGCATGCGCGCCACTTTGACCAATGGCCTCAATATCGGCTTGCAATCCAGCACCACCAGAAGGATCTAAACCAGAAAAACAAAGTACGGTCGGGCGCACGTCACTATCCTTATTCGATAAAATTTGCGTTAGTATAGGCAACTTTAGCTAAACTCTCGATAGTAATTTCTTTAAAGAAGGAACAACAGGTGATAAAAAATATCTTGATCGATCTTGATGGGACATTAACCGATCCAAAAGTAGGTATTACGACCTGTGTACGTTATGGCTTGGAGAAAATTGGACATCCTATTGCGACTGATCTTGATTTGGATTGGGTGATTGGTCCGCCACTTAAAGCTTCACTTGCCAAATTGCTCAATGTATCCGTCGAAAATGATTTAGCAGAGCAGGCGATATTGGGTTATCGTGAGCGCTTTAGCACGATTGGCTTGTTTGAAAATGATGTTTTTCCAGATGTAGCGGATACATTGGCAAAAATGCAACAAGCGGGTTTTAAATTGTTTTTAGCAACTGCTAAACCAATTGTTTATGCTGAGCAGATTTTAGAACATTTTGATTTATTGAAATATTTTAGTAAAGCTTATGGCAGTGAACTTGATGGAACAAGGACCAACAAAGCTGAATTGATTCACTATATTTTGCAGCAAGAAAATTTACAAGCAGCAGAATGCATCATGATCGGTGATCGTGAGCATGATATTTTAGGTGCTCGAAAAAATGGGATCGAAACGATCGCTGTTGAATATGGCTATGGTACTGATGTGGAATTGACCATGGCACAGCCTTTGCATCGGATTGCAAAGTTTCCAGATGTGCTTTTGTATTTATAAGTTTTTTGTTCAGAAAAAGTAAAATTAAAATCAATTCAATGTGAAAGTGATTATGATCATTTTCACATTGTTTTTAACAGAACAGTAAGTAAAACAGTTTTATACAGAAAGTTTAAATAAAAAATAGCCAATGGAATGTGAAGGTGCGCAACGATAAGCTCGATATATTACGTGGAATTTCAGTTTTTTTAGTCTTATTACATCATTTTAATATTCCATATAAATTACACGATAGCTTTTTTTCAATGCAAATTTTTGGTGAAAATATTGCCAATTTAATTGCTAGAAATGGTAACTATGGCGTGACCATGTTCTTTGTAATCTCTGGGTTTTTGATTACTTCACATACTCTCAATCGCGATGGGGCACTTGCGAAAGTACATCTCGGGCATTTTTATATTCGAAGGATTGCCCGTATTATCCCTTGTCTTCTCTTACTGATTACATTCGTTAGCATGCTTGGCGCTATGGGGTTAAAACCATTTATAAATCAAACTCCTAATGATATAGAAGTTTCCTATGGACTAACTATTTTTGCTGCACTTACGTTCTGGATGAATATCCTGATTATCAAGTTTGGTTGGGTTAACTATGCACTTGGGGTACTTTGGTCATTATCTGTAGAAGAAATATTTTATTTATTTTTCCCTTTACTTTGCATCAGTTTACGCTCAAAGAAGCTTTTTATTGTATTTTTATTGGCGGTGATTGCTTATGCACCTTATTTTAGATCTTTGCATTATTTAGATGAAAATGGTGCATATTTATATCATTATTTTTCAAGTTTTGATGGGATTGCGATCGGTTGTATATTGGCATTGATCGCCCGAAAGTATTCATGTCCGATTCATTTGAAAAAGAGCATGATATTGATCTGTTCTGCGTTGATGATCGCACTTTATCTCTATCAACCGATCAAGTTGGTCAGCACTTGGAGTATTTCGATATTTGCATTATTGACTGCTGGGTTAATCTTTTGCTTTTTGCAGAATGGTCAAACTCCTGTGCGAAATCATTTTGGTCGTGTAGTGGTATGGATCGGGCAACGTAGTTATGAAATGTATCTTTTTCACCTTATCGTGTTAGGTTTAATCAAAGTATTTTATCTGCCAAAACAAACACTCGCTGATCAAAAAGTCTGGCTATTGGTGGTGTTTTTATTGGGAACTTTTCTTATCAGTTATCTGATCGAAAAATATTATTCTACACCTCTTAATCGTGCGATCCGTCGTCGATTTATAAAGTAGAACCTTGTTTAGATAGTGAAATAAGATAACTTGATGTTTCTAATATTTTAAGCCAAAAAAAAACGCCCCGAAAGGAGCGTTTTTTTATACATAAGTGATTATGCAGTTACTTTCGCAACAACACCAGCACCTACTGTACGACCACCTTCACGGATTGCAAAGCGTAAGCCTGCATCCATTGCGATTGGGTGGATCAATTCTACTGACATTTCTACGTTGTCACCAGGCATAACCATTTCAACGCCTTCTTTAAGAGCGATCGCGCCAGTTACGTCAGTTGTACGGAAGTAGAACTGTGGACGGTAACCGTTAAGGAATGGAGTATGACGACCACCTTCTTCTTTAGAAAGAACGTATACTTCTGCGTCAAATTTAGTATGTGGTTTGATTGTACCTGGTTTAGCAAGTACTTGACCACGTTGAACGTCTTCACGTTTAGTACCACGAAGAAGAACACCACAGTTCTCGCCCGCACGACCTTCGTCAAGAAGTTTACGGAACATTTCTACGCCAGTTACAGTTGTTTTAACTGTATCTTTAATACCAACGATTTCAACTTCTTCGCCAACTTTAACGATACCTGATTCAACACGGCCAGTTACAACTGTACCACGACCAGAGATAGAGAATACGTCTTCGATTGGCATCAAGAATGCTTTATCGATAGCACGTTCTGGTTCAGGGATATAAGAGTCAAGCGCTTCAACAAGAGCAAGAACTGCAGATTCGCCATACTGACCAGCATCGCCATTAAGCGCAGCAAGAGCAGAACCACGGATAACTGGAGTGTCATCGCCTGGGAAGTCATAAGTAGAAAGAAGTTCACGAACTTCCATTTCTACTAATTCAAGTAATTCTTCGTCATCAACAAGGTCACATTTGTTTAAGAAAACAAGAATGTAAGGTACACCTACTTGGCGAGAAAGAAGGATGTGTTCACGAGTTTGTGGCATTGGACCATCAGTCGCAGCACATACAAGGATCGCACCGTCCATTTGAGCAGCACCAGTGATCATGTTTTTAACATAATCGGCGTGTCCTGGGCAGTCTACGTGAGCGTAGTGACGAGTTGGAGAATCGTATTCTACGTGTGAAGTATTAATTGTAATACCACGTGCTTTTTCTTCTGGTGCAGAGTCGATTGCTGCGTAATCTTTAGCTTCACCGCCGTAAGTTTTTGCACAGATCGTTGCAATAGCAGCAGTAAGAGTTGTTTTACCATGGTCAACGTGACCGATTGTGCCCACGTTTACGTGTGGCTTATTACGTTCAAACTTAGCCTTAGCCATTTGATTTTCCTTTTTGAACTGCTCATGAGGTTCGCTCATGAGCAACTTGGTTATTAACTAAAAATTAGTTTGGCTTATAGTAATCTAAAGATTACTCGTCGTCACCTTTTTTACCGCCAGATTGGAACTTAGCGATAATGCCTTCAGCCACGTTACGTGGAGTTTCAGCGTATTTAGCAAATTCCATTGAGTATGTCGCACGACCTTGAGACATAGAACGCATTTGAGTTGCGTAACCAAACATCTCAGCAAGTGGAACTTCAGCACGAATTGCTTTAGTACCGCCAGGTAAGTCATCCATACCTTGAACCATACCACGACGACGGTTTAAGTCACCCATGATATCGCCCATGTAGTCTTCTGGAGTTTCTACTTCAACTTTCATGATTGGTTCAAGAAGAACAGGATCTGCTTTCATGAAACCGTCACGGAATGCGTAAGAACCAGCCATTTTGAACGATAATTCGTCAGAATCGACATCGTGGTAAGAACCGTCGAATAATGTCGCTTTGATACCCACAACAGGGTAACCAGCCAAGACACCATTCTTCATACGTTCTTGAATACCTTTGTCAACTGCGCCGAAGAATTCTTTAGGTACAACACCACCTACAACTTCTTCAACGAATTCGTATTCTTTACCAGCTTCTTCAACATCTAAAGGTTCTAAACGAACATATACATGACCGAATTTACCTTTACCACCAGTTTGACGTACGAATTTACCTTCTTGTTCAACTGATTTTTTGATCGTTTCACGATAAGCAACCATTGGTTTACCAATGTTCGCTTCAACGTTGAACTCACGTTTCATACGGTCAACAAGGATGTCAAGGTGAAGTTCACCCATACCAGAGATAATTGTTTGACCTGATTCTTCATCTGTGCGTACACGGAATGAAGGATCTTCTTTAGCCAAACGACCTAAAGCGATTGACATTTTTTCTTGGTCAGCTTTAGTTTTTGGTTCAACAGCCAAAGAAATTACTGGCTCTGGGAATTCCATACGTTCAAGAGTGATGACATTTTTCTCATCACAAAGTGTATCACCAGTCGTTACGTCTTTAAGACCTACACACGCAGCGATATCACCCGCACGGATTTCTTCAACATCTTGACGATCGTTTGCGTGCATTTGCACGATACGACCAATACGTTCACGTTTAGATTTAACTGGGTTATAAACAGAGTCACCTTGTTTAAGTACACCAGAATAAACACGTACGAAAGTCAAGTTACCTACGAATTTGTCATTCATGATTTTGAATGCCAACGCAGAGAACGGAGCTTCGTCTGAAGATTCACGGCTGCCTTCAGTTTCGTCTTTGTCGTCAAGGATACCTTTGATCGCTTCAACGTCATTTGGAGCTGGCAAGAAGTCAATTACAGCATCCAACATACGTTGAACACCTTTGTTCTTGAACGCAGAACCACAAAGCATTGGTTGAATTTCACAAGCCAATGTTTGAGTACGAATACCTTTGATGATGTCTTCTTTAGAAAGATCACCTTCTTCGAGGTATTTGTCCATAAGTTCTTCTGAAGCTTCAGCAGCTGCTTCAACAAGGTTAGTACGCCATTCTTCAGCAGTAGCTTGAAGATCAGCTGGGATTTCACCGTAAGTGAATTCCATACCTTGAGAAGCTTCGTCCCAGATGATTGACTTCATTTCGATTAAGTCAACAACACCTGTAAACGTATCTTCAGCACCAACTGGAATCACAACTGGTACAGGATGTGCACCAAGACGAGTTCTCATTTGTTCAACAACACGGAAGAAGTTTGCACCAGTACGGTCCATCTTGTTCACGAATGCTAAACGAGGCACTTTATATTTGTTAGCTTGACGCCATACAGTTTCTGACTGAGGTTGTACACCACCTACAGCACAGTAAACCATGCACGCACCATCAAGAACACGCATAGAACGTTCAACTTCAACTGTGAAGTCTACGTGTCCCGGTGTGTCAATTACGTTGATGCGGTGTTCTGGGAACTGCTTAGCCATACCTGACCAGAAACAAGTAGTAGCAGCTGAAGTGATTGTAATACCACGTTCTTGCTCTTGTTCCATCCAGTCCATTGTTGCTGCACCATCATGTACTTCACCAATTTTGTGAGATACACCTGTGTAGAACAAGATACGTTCAGAAGTTGTAGTTTTACCAGCGTCAATGTGTGCAGAGATACCAATGTTACGGTAACGAGAAATTGGGGTTTTACGAGCCATGATTTCTTGCATTCCTAAATTTTATTTGTTTAAAACAGGACGCATCAAAAATAATTTTTGATGCGTACGGATACTCAGTACGGAAGTGGACGACTTAAATTCCCGCAAATCCCCCACTAGGGTAAAATGCGATGTTAAATCGAGCTGCTGTACGCATGAGTATTCTCCTGATAAGGGACTGTTTTAGCCGCTTAGAAGCGGTAGTGAGAGAAGGCTTTGTTGGCTTCAGCCATACGGTGCACATCTTCACGTTTTTTGATCGCTGAACCTTTGCCTTCAGCTGCATCAAGCAACTCGCCAGCAAGACGTAAAGCCATAGTTTTTTCAGAACGCTTAGCAGCAGCATCTACTAACCAACGCATAGCTAGGGCAGTACGACGGGATGGGCGCACTTCCATAGGTACTTGATAAGTAGCACCACCAACACGGCGTGCTTTTACTTCGACCATAGGACGAACTTTTTCAAGCGTAGCTTCAAAAAATTCTACTGGGTCTACTTTGTTTTTTTCTTGAACGCGGTCTAAAGCACCGTAAACGATACTTTCAGCAATAGATTTTTTACCATCTTGCATTACGTGGTTCATGAATTTAGCGATTGTTTGGCTACTGAATTTAGGATCCGGAAGGATCTCACGAGCAGCGACTACGCGACGTCTTGGCATTTTAAACTACCTATAAATATGACACTTCAGGTTAATCCAGCAGTAGCACAAAGTGTCGTGTGCTTTCGCTGGCCTTACTACACGTCGCTTGAATTTCACAAATTTAAATGCAGAAATCAGACAAGCGAGACGATAAAGGATTGCGGTTCTATATCCTTAAGAAATTATTTCTTAGGACGTTTAGCACCGTATTTAGAACGTGATTGGTTACGATCTTTAACACCAGCACAGTCTAAAGAACCACGAACGGTATGGTAACGTACACCTGGTAAGTCTTTAACACGACCACCACGGATAAGAACAACACTGTGCTCTTGTAAGTTATGGCCTTCACCACCGATATAGCTAGAAACTTCAAAACCTGAAGTTAAGCGAACACGGCAAACTTTACGCATTGCTGAGTTAGGTTTTTTAGGTGTAGTTGTATAAACACGTGTACAAACACCACGACGTTGTGGACAAGCCTTCAACGCAGGAACTTTAGATTTTTCAACCAAAGTTGTGCGACCCTTACGGATCAGCTGATTTGTTGTTGCCATATGGCAATTCTCCCGTTAATAAAAAGCCTCAAAAAAATACCACTTTTTGAGGGCATGCAATTGTAAGCTAAGATGCAAAAATGGTCAACATTCAACGAACTGTCAAATATTGACCATCTATGATCTTGCCTACAATTCCATCGCAAAATAATACGCTTAGATTATGACAAATTAATTTGTTTAAATTGTAAGGCTTTATAATCCTTGCAAACTAAATCACAAAGCTTATTGATCGGCATTTGGCGTCGGTTTTTCTTCATCTTTGTTTGCTTCAAGCTTTTTTACTGCAGTTTTTTTTGTTGCAAGTTTAGGTGGAGCAAGTTGTGTTTCATTTACACTAGGTGATTTTGCAGTATTTGCTGTTTGAGTCGATGTTTGAGCTTTATTTGCAGTGGTTTTTGCCGAGCTAGGTGTAGTTGAAGTTGATTTTGTTCGACGAGGCGTTGCTTTTTTAGTCGTTTGAGCAGGCTTAGTAGCCTTTCCTGTATCCGTAGCGGCAACTTTTGCAGAATCAGCAACAGGTTTTGCTGTTGGTTCAGCAACTGCAACGGCTTCAGCTGGGGCAGTGTTTATCGGTGTAGGTGCAACATCTTGTACTTTTTGAGCAGAAGCAAGGTTTTCAGTTGCGGTAGTTTGTGCTGCTGTTTCTACTTTTGTTTCTAATGGCTCGGCATTTGTTGCCAATAATAATGCAGATGAACCTTGTTTTTGGAAATGTTCATAAGCATCTACGATATCTAGTTTTTCATCTGGGTGATTATTTAAATATTCACGTGCATTTGAAAATACTTTTTGAGCTTTAAATGTCGCATCATTTAAAAGTTTTAAACTAAAATATGCGCCAATCCCGGCACCTGCAAGCGGGATTAGTTTTGAAACAATTGAAAGCTGCGGCAGGCTATTGAGCCAGCTCCATTTAAATGTTCCATCGTCATTGCCAATCCATTTTTTTAGCAATTCAGTATCGTTGTCAGAACCGAGAAGTTTTTGTAATTGATTTACATCGTGTGTTTCGAGCAAACCAGCAACAGCGCGAACAGCAACCAATAATGTTTGTTTTTCGGCAACAGTTCCGATATCAATTTGTTTAAAAACAAATTCAACGACTTCTTGTTCCTCAAAGGTTTTCAGTTCGAAACCATAGGCACGACCCGTTTGATAAATACTATGTAAGGCGAGGGCAATCGAGGTTGGTACATCGATGGCTGCACCTATGACGCCTGAGACACCTGTAAGTGCGCCTTGAACAACGGCATAGCGTTTATTTTGATTTTCAAAGGCTTGGCTAATTCGTGCAGAACGTTCAGGATTGTTCGCGAGTTCATTTAAGTCTTTTGCGCCAACTTCTTTTAGGATGGCTTCTACTGAGCTGAGATTTGAAACAAAATCATTTAATTTTTCAAAAAAATAATCAGATAATTTGTCATTTAATTCTGGGGAAATAAAAGAGGCAACATTATTGATTTTTCCATAATGTTTACCCAGCAATTGACGTGAAACAAGCGGGATGTGATCACGCATCATGGCTTGTGGATTATCATATTTTTGTTTATTGCTGAGCTGTTCTTTGGCTTGACCCTGAATAATCTGGTCTTGATTTGGTTTTTGCGTCATTTTTGAAACAGAACCTGGCGCAACGTGATTGAGCATACTAAAACCTGTAGAGCCCAATTTTTTTGCGACACCAAAAGCATTTGAAATCAATCCACCACGTTTATTATTTGAATCAGACATATTGCGCTCACCCATTTATATTTTTAGCAAGATAGTAGGCATTGTGACATTTTCTGCTTACTTTAATCTGTTTTGATTCGTTAAAGAAGTTAAATTGCCAAACATTAGGGTCTGTTGACATTTGTTGCCTAAAAAAATAGCGAGATAGTAAAATTAAATCGCCAAACCCAATTTTACCCCCGCTATGCCTCGTACAATGCTGAATGATCAACACTGGTCTAAGTTACTTTCTATTTTCCGTCACTTTAATATTTATCTCAAACTAAATTTAAGAAATTTTATCGAAGCTATTCTATTTCGTATCAGAACAGGTTGTCCTTGGAGAGATTTACCTCAAGAATTTGGTAAGCCAAACTCTATCTTTAAGAAATACAATCGTTGGTCTAAAAATGATAAGTTTATGAATATTTTTAAATTATTTAGTAAACATGCTGATAAAGAATGGATATTTATTGATGGTAGCCACGTACGGGCACACCAGCATTCTTCAGGTATTAATAATCAAGATATTTCCAAAAGTATCGGTGGTAATAGTTCAAAAATACATTTAGCAGTTGATTCTAATGGTAATCCCATTGAGTTTATTATTTCAGATGGAACTTCCCATGATATTAAGATAGCCCCTGATCTGGTATCAAAATTAGATTTAACTGAATCAGAAATATTATGTGCTGATAAAGGTTATGACTCAGACAACTTCAGGACTCAAATTGAGCAAACAAAAACTAAGTCAAATATTCCTAGAAAATCAAACACTAAGTCTAACAATGATCATATGGATTGGCATATCTATAAAATCAGGCACTTAGTTGAGAATTCATTCTGTAGGTTAAAACAATTTAGAGGAATTTCAACTCGATATGACAAGCTAAAGCGTAATTATCAAAGTGCTGTCGCTCTTGCTTGTATATTTATTTGGTTACCATTGTAGGTTAAGTTCCATACTGCAAATGTCAACACACCCTAGACTTCTTTCATATATTAAAAAATGATCAGGTATCTGGCTGAAAAGTATCACACGGTCACATTTGCCGTGAAAATTTAATTTACTTTGCGTAGACAACCTTCCTTACTTTGTTTTCGGACAAATGAGAAATATATTTCGCAAGAAAACCATTTGTCGAACAAATGGGCATACATCCTGAGCAATTTTTAAAGCACTGCTTTAAAAAATGCGGAACTCCCTTGTTCGACGAACGGCATCCTGCCTAAATTGCAAATTTCATTAGATTTTGAGGCAAAATGATTAGAGTATAAATTTGAGTAAAATATGACTTATGCCTGAACTCTATTCTGCCTGATATTTACAGATTAATTTCAATCAAATAGATCACGAGATTTGTATATTGTAGTGAAATTAAATCTCACAATTTTAAAATTTAATATGTAAACAGACTCTCATTATTTAAGAAATATTCTGCTAAGTTTAAGTTTGATTTAAGAGATCTTGAATGAAATCAGACTAAACTAAAATGTCTTGATGGACGGTTTTGCCTAATTGGCGATAAAATGTTGGGCAGGCTGTAGATTATAATTTTTGCATTAAAGATAAGTAAGACAATGCTTTTTAGGCGTTTTAAGTGAGTTCTATAGCTATTTTTAGCTGGTCTTAGAATCAATATCTTTCGCCATTGCGAATGAAAACTAAAAACGTTTAAATGACTGCATTATATCCCTATTTATAAATAAAGGACTTTGCATGAACCGTCGTGTTGTTATTACGGGTATGGGCATCAACTCGTGTATTGGTAACTCCTTAGCAGACGTAACACATTCTTTGCAAAATGGTATTTCTGGTACGCGTCACAATCCAGTCTATGAAGAATTAAACTTCAAAAGTCATGTAAGTGCAGCAGCAGACCAAGATTTTGACAACATTGACCGTAAACTGAAACGTTTTATGGGTGTTTGTGCAATGTATGCCTACAATGCCGCTGTTGCAGCAGTAGAACATGCTGGTTTAACACCAGAACAACTGGGTGGCAATCCGCGTTACGGTATTGCTGGCGGTTCAGGTGGTAACTCAACGGCTTCTGTTACTGAAATGGTTAAATTGCTCGAAGAAAAAGGCGCTCGCAAAATCGGTCCGTTCTTTGTTCCTCGTAATATGAGTAATACCATTACTGCAAACGTAGGTGTGGCTTTTAAATTACAAGGTGTTGCGCATTCGATCACAAGTGCTTGTGCAACTTCTGCTGATGCGATTGGTTATGCTTATAACTTGATCCAATTGGGCAAACAAGATTTGATGCTTGCTGGTGGTGGTGAAGAAGATCACTGGTCACAAAGCTTGCTATTTGATGCGATGGGTGCGCTTTGTTCAAAATACAACGATACGCCAGAAAAAGCTTCACGTCCTTATTCTGCTGACCGTGATGGTTTTGTCATCGCTGGTGGTGGTGGTTTCGTGGTACTTGAGTCTTTAGAACATGCTCAAGCACGTGGCGCAAATATCTTGGCTGAAGTTGTTGCTTATGCTGCAAACAGTGATGGTGCGGATATGGTTGCACCATCGGGTGAAGGTGCTACACGTTGTATCTTGATGGCACTTGAAGAAGCTAAAGAGCACGGTGTGGATCAAGTTGACTATGTCAATACACATGGTACATCTACACCAGCTGGTGATGTGACTGAACTTCTTGCAATGCAACGTGCATTTGGTGAAGGTCAAGTTCCTCCACTCAGCTCTACTAAGTCAATGACAGGTCATAGCTTGGGTGCTGCAGGCGTTCAAGAAGCGATTTATAGCGTATTGATGATGCAAAATGACTTTATTGCACCAAACATCAACGTGACTGAACTTGATGAAGGCGCAAAAGGTTTTGATATTGTACTTGAAAAACGAGATGCAAAATTGAATACTGTGATGAGTAACAGTTTTGGTTTTGGCGGCGTAAATGCTTGCCTCATTTTCAAAAAGTGGGATGAATAATCCTACGTAGGATATTCAATGGATGCACCATCTGATGCTTTCTTGTGGGTAAAAGCATTACATATTATCGCTGTGGTTTGTTGGTTCGCTGCTTTGTTCTACTTACCACGTTTATATGTCTATCACGCGATGAGTGATGACACGGTCAGTCACCAACGTTTTGAGGTGATGGAACGCAAGTTGTATCGAGGAATTATGTGGCCATCTATGGTGGCTACCCTGATTACAGCGCATTTTCTAGTCGATTGGGGAGATGCAACGCGTCATTATCATGAAGCACTTTGGTTCTATATCAAAGTGGCGTTGGTGGGTTTATTGGTGATTTACCATTTTGTATGTGGTTATTATCGTAAAAAACTGATTGGTAATGCACATTATAAATCACATAAATTTTGGCGTTTTTTCAATGAAATGCCAACTTTGATTTTATTCGCTGTGGTCATTTTAGTGGTGGTGAAACCGCATTTTTAATATGATATTTTAAGTACTTAAAGCCAATTCAGTCATGAGTTGGCTTTTTTTATGTGAATAGATAATGCTTCAAAATAACATGAAATTGTCCGACAATTTGTCCACAAGCTGTCCTTAACTGATATTTCACTGTCCTGATCTGCACTTATCGCATTTTCATAAAGTCGTAATATAAGAATCAAGAAAAACAAACATAAAGTTATTTCAGATGTCTTTCACATTTGAAAGGAGATACGGCAATGAATGCTAAGGTAACTATTTCTAATCGTGCAGGCGCAACATTTCCAGTACGACGTATGAATTTTAACTTTGATGATGTACCTGAATATTGGGCAAATAATTCTGCAGGGATTACTCATTTCTTGACAGCATTATCAGCATTGTTCCCAGATGGCGAAAAACTGTTTATCGATTCAGTTCGTGCAGTACGTTACCATCCTGCGATCAAAGACAATGAAGCTTTGCAAAAAGAGATCAGTGCTTTTATTGGGCAAGAAGCAATGCATACCCAAGAGCATGTAAATTTTAATTTTTCTGCTCAAAAGTATGGTCATGATGTGGGTAAATTTGAGCGTGAAACGGGTGTGGTCATCCAAGCTGCTCGTAAGGCTTTTGCTAAATTGGTAAAACCTTTTGGTATGACTCAGGAAATGGTTGACTTGACTGCGACAACTGCACTTGAGCATTTTACTGCGACGATTGCATCACAGTTATTGACCAATAAACATATCCAAGAATTGATGACTGATCCAACCATGTCTTATATGTGGTACTGGCATGCGGTCGAAGAGAATGAACATAAAGCCGTTGCTTTTGATGTTTATGAAAGTATTTTTGGGAAAGGTGTTAAAGCGTATGCGTTACGTAGTTCAGCACTGGTTATGGCAATGACTTTGATTTTCCTTGTACAAAGCTCATTTGTGATTCGTTTGTTAAAAGAAGATGGCAAATTGAATCTGAAAGAATTGGGTACGATCTATAAATATGCATATAGCCCGTCAAAAGGCATTATTGCAGGCATGACAAAAGAAATGCTGGCGTATTTTAAACCAAATTTCCATCCAAATGATTTGGATACGGTTTCACTTTTGGAAACTTGGAAAGCAAAATTAGGTTTATAAGCGTAAGGTTGACTCTTTGGGGCAAGAAATTGCCCTATTTTTTTGCCTATTGTTTAATGTGGATTTTAATACTTCGATTTTATTGAAATTTTGCATATAATTTCTTTTTTTTATTAGATGAACGAAGATGATTCGTTTGATGCAAAAGTCAGATCTTTCAAGTGTTGCGCAAATCGAAAAGTTGGTGCAAAGCCACCCTTGGAATATCGCTCAGTTTGAAGAGTCTTTAGCAAGTTATCAATGCACTGTATTTGAAAAATCCAATCAAGTGGTTGGCTTTTGCATTTTGCAGACTGTGCTCGATGAAGCCAATTTATTGCTTATGGCGATTCATCCAAATCAACAAGGGCAGGGCTTGGGTTATCAGCTTTTGGATGAATCGATTCAAATGTTAAAAAACAATCCAATACAAATCTTTTTAGAAGTACGTGAAAGCAATACTGCCGCTATCGCTTTATATGAAAAAAGCGATTTTCATCAAATCGATCTTCGAAAAAACTATTATCCAAATAAGGATGGTAGTCGTGAGCATGCGATTATTATGGTTAAGGCATGTAGTGATGATTTTAGTCAGTTGTTTAAATAACTGATGATTTGAAAATGAAATGATCAAAAATAAAAACCCATAAAATATTATGGGTTTTTATTTTAAGTGTTAATATTGGTGTTAAGTTTTTAAATTTATTGCATTTATTTGGTAAGTTAAGTGTAATCTGGATTTTACTTGGCTTTGTAAAGACCAGAAAAACATATGAGCTAAAACTCAATATTCACTGTGTTGAACTTATTTGATGATCAAATCATTCCATTCTGAGGGAAGCGTTGTCATCAGCATCTCACCCAATTGTTCAATTTCTTCTTGGCTAAGGGTACGATTTAAACGTCGCCATTGACCATCTAAAAGCAGCTCGATTGGAACATATTGAGATTTATAATTCATTTTTGCTGAATGCGGCACCCAATAGCCTAAGTAAACATAATCTTGACCAAGTGATTGCACATATTCGATTTGTTTTAAAATTGCAAAAACACCTAAAGAACGATGTGCAAACTCAGGGTCGAAGAATGTATAAACTGCAGAAACACCATCATCTAGCATGTCACAGGTTGAAACGCTGATTAGACGCTCATCTTTCCAAAGTTCTAAGAAAAAGCTTTCACTACAGCTATGGATGAGAAATTTTTCAAATTGATCATAGCTGGGTGGAAACATATCGCCATCAGCATGTCGATCAATAATGTATTTTTCATATAAATCATAATGGATCGGAGTCGCATCTTTGGTAGAAACAATCCGAACTTGCAAATCTTGATTGCGCTTCCAAGCCTTTTTTTGCTGACTGTTCATTTTAAAACTGTCAACGGGTACACGACAGGAAAGGCATTGGCGACATAAATGACATTCTGGGCGGTAAACAAAGTCACCACTACGTCTAAAACCTAAACGTGAAAGTTCCGATAAAGTGACCACATCAATTCGATGGACAGGATCTAAGAAAACCATGCGTGCTGATTTATTTTCCAGATAACTACAGTCATGTGGAGGTGTGATGTAATACTGTAAATCATTCAATAGGGACTTGGGTAAGTATGATTTCATGTTATGTCCCTCCTTATTCATATTGTCATCGGGTGAGCCGCGCTTCTTGCGCTATTGTTTTACTTGAAAATACACCTTCTTGATATTTTTTCCAATTGATCTTTGGTTTATTTATAACAACTTGTAACGATTTTATATATTCTTGGCGAGAAATTGTACTCGCACCGAGACTTAAGAGGTGGTCATTTTCAAGTTGGCAGTCAATCCATTCCAATTGATTTTCTTGAGCAAGCAACATGAGCGCATAAAAAGCCATTTTTGAAACATCAGTTTTACGGCTAAACATGGATTCACCAAAACATCCCTGACCAATGTTCACGCCATATAATCCTCCAACCAATTTAGCTTGATCCCAAACTTCGATGCTGTAGCCATAACCTTCAAAAAATAATTCACAATAGCCATGAATGATATCTTCTGAAATCCATGTTTCATTTGCATAACTTCTTGGCAGGGCACAGCTACGAACGACGTCTTCAAAAGCATGATTAAAAGTGATTTGATAATCAAACTTCTTCATATTTCTCACTAAAGATTTGCTTGGATGAAAATCTTCTGGACGAATAATGCAACGTGGTTCTGGACACCACCAGCAAATGGGGTCACCCTCGGAAAACCAAGGGAATAACCCGTGTGTATAAGCCTCATAGAGCGTTTCTGGTGCCAGATCAGCACCGACACAAATCAGTCCTTGTCCTTCAGGATCATGCTGTATTGGATCTGGAAAAATGTACTGAGATGGAAGCATCATATTTGAGTGAATTAAAAAAGGATCAACTTTATCTTAGCTGATCCTTTGCGAAAAAAAGTCATTTTTATGCAAATAGTTTTAACTGTTTTGCGATAAGGATTTTATCGCCATCGATAAAATATTGCGCCTTTTGTTTTAAAATTTCTAAACTTTGCTGTTTGTCAGAAACAGATTGTCCATCCTTATCTAAAACGAGCCAATTTAAATCATCAAGGACAAGTTGCACAGATTGGGCAAACGCATCGGCTGAGTTATGACCTTCGATAAAATGTGCTCGATAAAATAGTTGAGTAAACTGATCAGCTACAATACCGATCCCCGTAAATGGACATGCGACTGCTTGATAGTTAATGTGATATCTAGCTTGATCTATCACATAACGGTTAAATCGTTGAGCTTGCTCAATGACTTGATCATTCACTTGATTTAGACAAGGTTGCATCACACCTAAATGGCAAAGAATCGTGATGGCATTGATCAATTGTGAATAGTTAAGCTCAGGAATAGCTTCCTCAATTTGACTGATACTTTGAGGGGCATAATCAATGTTTTTGAAATATGCGCCCAAAGGCTCATAAATTTCACTTTTTAAAGTAAATGCACCAAGAAGCCCAGCAACAGATTTTGGAAGTTGCTCTGGTGAGTTCAGCAAAATAAAAGGAATTTTGCGTAAGCGCTCTTTGGTTTGTAGCTGTGTTAAATTGTTTTTGCCTCGGATAAATAAATCTTTTCTAAACTGAGTATTTGCAAAATAATCCTTACATTGTTCTTTGAAAATAGGATGTTCAATTTGTTTTAAAAACTGTTGATGTTCTTCACTAAAATTGATGTGATCCAAATGACTAGAGAGGTTGGTTGTACCTGCATAAGACAGTTTGATATCTTCTAAAGTCCGAACAATTTGCTGAAATGAAAAGCATTGCCAATCCTGATTTAAATATTCATGAATCAGATAATTTGGATTTTGGTTTTTTAATTCTTGAACTTTGTTGAGCGCATTGGGATTACGTTTGGCAAATTCTGGATTTTGATTGAGCAAAGCTTCACTAAACTCGAGTGAGTCTTTGACATTTTGAACTGGATTGGTGCTATGGCTATTAAATTTAAAGTGACTGTGAAATAGCTCACGGATGGGCATGTTGGCAGCCCAGCCAGTAAGGCAGTTGTAACTGATATAGACTACGCCGTTGGGTTTGAGGTGTTTCCGAATAAATTTGAGGATAATATGTTGATTTTCATGGCTTATCCAGCTCCAAATTCCGTGTAAGCTAATTGAGTCAAAGCTCGGTAAATCTCGATTGAATAATTCCTCAAAACTATCATCATAAAAATGATGGGAAATGTGACTTTGTTCAGCCAAAACATTGGCATGCGCTGCATGAGCCGGATTGAAATCTGTCCCATAAAAAATGCCTAAATTTGAAACTGCATGAATATTTAAACTGACACCTTGCCCAAATCCTAGCTCACAGTGCTGATGATTTTCATTGTTTTCAGGACAGTCAATACCATTTAGAAGCAAACAAAATTTTTGAAAATTAGGACTTAAATCTCGATAATAACCATAGGTGTAGTTGACTACGGTCTGATAACCATCTGTCCAATTTGTTGTCATATTTATTCCATTCTTTTTCATGTAAAAATTCTGGTTATATTTTATAGTTCAAAAACAAAAAAACTGCCACAACGGACAGTTTTTTTGTTGAATTATTTTATGAAAAAAAGCTTATTTAGCCTTATTACTCTAAACCATCCAAATAACGGTCTGCATCAAGTGCTGCCATACAGCCTGAACCTGCTGAAGTGATCGCTTGACGATAGACATCATCAGCTACATCACCCGCTGCAAATACACCTGCAACAGAAGTCGCTGTTGCATTACCCGCTGTACCACTTTGAACTTGGATATAGCCATTACGCAGTTCAAGCTGACCTGCAAACATTTCTGTATTTGGTTTATGACCAATCGCGACAAACATGCCTGAAACATCTACAGTTTGAGTGCTGTCATCTTGAGTAGATTTCAAACGTACAGAAGTAACACCTGCAGTTTGGTCACCCAAGACTTCATCGACTTGATGATTCCAAACAATACTGATTTTTCCTTCTTTTACTTTTTCATTTAGATGATCTTGAAGGATTTTTTCAGAACGTAATTTGTCACGACGATGTACCAAAGTTACGTGTGATGCAATATTTGCCAAATATAAAGCTTCTTCTACAGCTGTATTACCACCGCCAACAACCATAACTTTTTGGTTTTTATAGAAGAAACCATCACAAGTTGCACATGCACTTACACCTTGACCCATATACGCTTGTTCAGATTCAAGACCAAGATATTGAGCTGTTGCACCTGTTGCAATAATCAATGCATCACAAGTGTATTCATCCATATCGCCTTTGAGTACAAATGGACGAGTTTTAAGATCAACTTCATTGATGTGGTCATATAAAATTTCTGTACCAAAACGTTCTGCATGGGCTTGCATACGTTCCATTAGTGCAGGACCTGTTAAACCTTCAGGATCACCCGGCCAGTTTTCTACATCAGTGGTAGTGGTCAACTGTCCACCCAATTGCATACCAGCAATGAGTGTTGGTTTTAAATTGGCACGTGCAGCATATACAGCAGCACTATAACCAGCAGGACCTGAACCTAAAATAATTAACCGAGAGTGACGAGCGCTCATGAGTCATCCTTTTTATAAAAAATATAGAAATTGCCAAAATTATACGTGAAACTTTATACTATTTGTGCGACAACTATGTAGATAATATTGATCATCTAAATCGAATTGAGCTATGAACTCTGCGATCAAGAAAGCACGATGATCATTTGAGGTATTTGTGAATGATAGCGACAGAATGAATATATCAATTTAATTCGCTGAATTCTCAACAAAGCTTTACAACACAAGTAAATAATCATGCATCTTTTTTTCAAGAACGAGTGCATAATATAAAGTTTAGTCTTTGAAGATAGCACATCGCTTCTCAAGAAAAGAGCAATTTGAATAATTGGTTACAGGACAGTATATGACTGCGGTGTCAAGTGTTTATGCACAGCGCTTATTATTAACATTTTTCTTGATTTCATTTGGGATTTATCTGTTTTTAGCAACAGTAACATATACCCCTTTTGATCCGGGTTGGATGCATATTTCAAGTGATACACAACAAGTATCAAATGCAAGTGGCGTAGCAGGTGCTTGGATTGCGGATTTGCTGTTTGGATTTTTAGGTTGGGCGAGTATTTTAATCCCAATCTTTTTATTTGTTGAGGCGATACAAGTTTGGTGGCCACATAGCTTTTTAAGTCGCCCATTTAGATTTGCTGCACAATTTTTTATTATTTTAACAACAGCAAGTATTTTGTATCTGCTTTGGAATGTTCCTGCGGATACTTTGGGTAATGCTTCAGGCGGTATCATCGGCTACGAGTTGGGCGAAAGTCTTTCTGGCTTGGTTACGATTTATGGTGCTGTATTCTTTTTAGTTGCACTGTGGTTAGTTTTATTTACGCTTGCTTTTGGTGTGAAGTGGAATAAAACATGGGCAACACTCAAAGCGACACCTGCTTATTTACAAGATCTATTTTATAAAAATGTCCCTGAAAGCGAATCTGATTTTGATTTGACCGCACCGACACAAAAGAAAAAAACTGTGGCAATAAAGGAAAGTACTCAGCCTACAGCTCAAGATGCAGAAGCGATTGCAGCATTGTCTGCAACTGAGGCAGTGACAGCAGATGCAAATACGGCTTTACATGATGCAAAAGCTGAGCGCTTATTTGCGGATATGGTTGCACGTGAACATGCTGATTCTACATATGAAGATATCGATGATGCTGAGCTTGAACAAACGATTCAAAAAGCACATGCGCTTGAGCAACAGAGCCAACGTGTTGTGGCTACTGGTGAAGTTTGGAAAGCCTTACATCAAGAAAATAATCACAAACAAGAAATTGATGCTTTATTGCGTGCAGCGGATGATGAAGAACGCGCGCGTATGCAACCAGAGCATTTGAGTGAAATGCTACAAGAAGGTACGCATACACTTCACAATACGGATGCTTCAGGGCAAAATTCGCATGATGATAAACTTGATTGGAATGATGATCAGGTTTTTGATGATTTACTGGCAGCCGTTCCAAATGGTGAAACAGCAACAGATTTACATAGTCCGTATAACCAAGAAGTCTTAGCAGATCATCAAGTGATTGGGGCAAGCGTTATCGCAGGGCAGGGCATAGCAGCAACAGCGAATCTGACAAATCAACCGCTCGAACAAGCTGCAAAAGTACCGCATAGTTTGGCAGAAGAATTAGATGATCTCGCATCACTTGTGGATGAACCTGAAGAAGTAGCACCTGCAGTGCGTACAACCAGTAGCTATGCTCAATCTACTCCATTTGTAAAAGCAGATATTCAAACCAATCTCACTAATTCACATGTATCTGAAGAAGAGAAAAATATTATTTCTTCAAATAAAGATGCATTTAGAGAGGCTTGGCAAGATACAGCAGGCAAACCAACACAAGACGAAGATGATTTTGATCTAGATGCACCTTTAACGGATGCATTTGGTCGTCCAATGTCACGTGCAATGCAAGTCGCTGAACGTCGTAAAGACTTGTCTCCGTTACCGGGGCTTGAGTTGTTGGATAGCGTTGACCCAAATAAAAAAGTCAATTTTACTGCCGAACAGCTTGCACGATTATCTGAACTTCTTGAAATTAAATTACAAGAATTTAATGTCAAAGCCAAAGTTATCGAAGCTCAACCGGGTCCAGTGGTGACACGTTTTGAACTTGATCTTGCGCCAGGTGTTAAAGCCTCTAAAGTAACCAATATTTCACGTGATTTGGCACGTTCAATGTCAATGGCTTCGGTCCGTGTAGTTGAGGTGATTCCGGGTAAACCATATATCGGTATCGAAGTGCCAAACAGTAGCCGTGAAATGGTGCGTTTGATTGAACTCTTGGAAACACCAGCATTTCGTGACCCAAGTGGCTTGATTTCTATGGCGATGGGTAAAGATATTTCTGGTAATCCTGTTTTAACTGATTTGGCAAAAGCACCACATATGTTGGTTGCGGGGACTACAGGTTCAGGTAAATCTGTTGCAGTAAATGCGATGATTTTATCGATGTTACTGAAATATACGCCTGATCAACTGCGCTTGATTTTGATCGATCCGAAACAGTTAGAACTCGCAAACTATAATGATATTCCTCATTTATTGACCCCAGTGGTTACAGACATGAAAGATGCTGTGAGTGCATTGAACTGGTGTGTTAATGAAATGGAACGCCGTTATAAACTGATGTCATTTTTGAAAATACGTAAACTGAGTGATTATAACATTAAAGTCGAAGAGGCTTTGGCAAATGGCGAAGACCTGATTGATCCGACGTGGAAGCCAAGTGATTCAGCAACACAAGAACGTGCGCCACGTTTAACTCCATTACCATCAATTGTGATTGTTGCCGACGAATTTGCAGATATGATCATGCAAGTGGGTAAAAAAGCAGAGGAAATGATTACGCGTTTGGCACAAAAATCACGTGCTGCGGGCATTCACTTATTGCTTGCGACTCAGCGTCCTTCTGTAGATGTGATTACAGGGTTGATCAAAGCCAATATTCCGACACGCGTCGCTTTACGTGTGAACAGTAAAATTGACTCGCGTACAATCTTAGATGCTGGTGGTGCAGAAGACCTGCTTGGTCATGGTGATATGTTGTTCTTAGGGCCGGGTAAAATCGAGCCTGAGCGTGTTCATGGTGCATTTATTGCGGATGATGAAGTAAACCGTATTTGTGATGCATGGCGTGAGCGTGGTTCACCAAATTATGTGGATGAAATCTTAACGCCTTACGATGAAGAACCGACTTCACGTGGTTTTGAAGACGGTGATGGCGATTCAAATCGTGATGCTTTATATGACCAATGCGTTTCCTTTGTACTTGAAACACGTAAAGTCTCTGTATCATCCCTACAACGAAAATTTAGTTTGGGTTATAACCGAGCTGCCCGTATTGTCGATCAAATGGAAGAACAGGGCATCGTCAGTGCAATGGGAGCCAACGGCAAACGTGAAATTTTGGTGTAGTTGTTTTTAGTTTAATGAAAGCCATATACTTTTACGAGGATATGGCTTTTTTAATGAAATAAGTTATATGACATTAAAATTTTTAAATGATGAAAATATTTTAGCTTTATCGACTGAGCAAATATTTCAACGTGGTATGAAATATTATCAACAAGGACGTGTTGTTGATTTAGTTCAAGCCGAAGGCATTTTTCAGGTTCAAGTCATCGGTACAAAGCTTTATAACGTATCATTGAATACACATAATTTTGCAGCGACTTGTAACTGTCCATCATTTCATGCGGAGTCATGGTGTAAACATTTGGTGGCTTTAGGGTTAACTCTGGCTCATGGGCAAATCATAGGTTCTAAAAAACCAAGCATTAAAAAAACGACAGTTAAAACAGAAAAAAATATCCCTGTAAAAATTGACTCTAACGAGTCAGCACCGAAATGGCTCGATCAAATTTCACCTGAATTGGATCAGGTACTTTCTAAATTGAGTATCGATGATCAAAATCGTATCTTTAGGCATATCCTGAGCTATTATCCTGCCGTGGAAAAAGAAATCTCGGCGATATTGGTCAAAAGAACAGACATTCTCGATTTCACTAAAAAATTAAAAAAAATAGTGAGTGCAGTAAAAAGGGCAAAAAGCATTGAAGGTATTCATCGCCAAGCTGACTCTCTCATTGCGTTATTGCAAGATCAATTTAGTCGCCTAGCTCAAAACCTTGAGGGGATGAGGATGCGTCTGGAGTGCGCTCGGCAAGTGCATACGCATATTGAAGCATTTGCGATGGCGCAAGATTATATTATTGATAAGTTATTTACCTACCTGTCGCCTATTGAAGTGTTTTTGCAAATCCATCCCAAAGAAATGCTGGATATTCTACAGGAATACTTAACAGACGAGAGTTATTTAGCCGAAGGTTTATTGTCTCAGGTGATACATTCAAGCCAAGCTGAATGTATCGAGCAAGTACATACTTGGATCGAGCAGAGTAATGTGCGTAAGATCGCTGTTGCTCAAGATAACGAATTATTTCAAAAGCATACAATGTCGATCCTCGCTGAAAATGGTCGCTCAAATTTTTTAACTTTGATTGAAGAGTGTGATCTTATCCAAGATAAGGCGGTTTATTATCGGCAGTATTATCAGAGTATTGAGGATTGGACAAACTATCTAAAGCATTCAGCTACGATCGATAATGCCCGATATGATGCGACACGTGCTCAAGCACTATTCCAGCTTGAACAATATCCGTCCTTATATATTGAACTAGAAAAATATCTTGAAAATAACCAGATCCAGCGTTCAAGGCATTTTTTTGAAATCTTAAAATTGCAAAATCAGGTGATACAACATTTAGCATTGAGTGATGCTGAAGCGCAGCAATTGCAGCAGAATATCATGCAAATGGCTTTGGATAATGCTTATTTTGATTATTTAGAAAAAACTGAATTTTATCTGGATTTGGGTAATATTTTTTATGCAAAACAAGCCTTTATTTTATTTAAAAAAGATTTGATCTACACAAAGAATAATAGTTTTGGCTTTGATGAACGTCTAAAGAAAAAATATAAAAGATTATTTGCCCGCTGGGAAATGTTGGATCATCCTCAAGCACTTGATCTTTTCATTCAACTGTTTAACTTGGAAAGTGAGTTTATCCAAACCTCAAAAAATAATAACTATGAGTATTTATTTAGTTTGCTACAGATTTTAAAAATACGTCAACAGAAGGAAGTGATTGATAAATTTTTAGATTTTGCACATACCTATCTTGCTCATAGAAAAGCATTGTTACGCCGTTTAGAAGCAGAATTTAGCCTTTAAATTTTGCTTTAAATTTATTTGAAGTTTTTAGTGAATAGTCATGCAAATATTCAGAAAAACTTTTGTGTAACTATGCTAAATAATCACACAAAAAATATATAAATTAGCGAATATTTAGTTTAGACTAATTTTGACTTCGTTATTATCCCTAACGTTGTTCATCTACTCAAAACATCCCAAAGGTAAGCTTATGTTGATCACATTATCTACCTTGGTGTTTATCCATTTGTGTGCATTGGTAACACCAGGGCCGGACTTCTTTTTAGTATCGCAAACTGCGATTAGTCGTTCACGTCAACAATCGATGTTCGTTGTAGCGGGCATTACTATGGGTATGATGTTTTGGGCAATGTTAGCAATGCTGGGTTTGAATATCATTTTTGACAAAATCACTTGGCTTAGACATGTTCTTTTGGTTTTAGGTGGTTTATATCTTTGTTATTTAGGGATTCAAATGTTACGTTCTGCCTTTGCCAAGAAGCAAAATCAGGAGATTCAGACCTTTGAATTGCCACAGTCAAATTTGTCTTTTTTTCTAAAAGGGCTATTGACCAATATTTCAAATCCTAAAGCGGTCATTTATTTTGGTAGTGTCTTTTCGGTATTTATGGCAAATCCGATTTTAGATAACGTACATTTTGTGATGTTCATTTTGGTATCAATCGTGACATTTCTATGGTTTAGTTTTGTTGCATTTGTCTTTTCATTGGCTAAGTTCAAGCAAGCATATAAAAATGCAACGCAATGGATTGATGGCATTTCAGGTGGTGTTTTTACAGCATTTGGTCTGTTTCTGATTGGTAGTAAATAAGTTTATTTTGAACATAAAAAAACCTGCATGAAGCAGGTTTTTTTATGTGAAATTTAAGCAAATTTTGCTAAAACTTCTAAAAATCCATCACGTTGACGTGGAAATTCATTGATCACGTCTTTGATGGTTTGTCCTTCTGGATTTTTTGCATTGATGTCACGACCATCGGCTTTGAATTTTACCAATAATCTTTCAAAATCATTTGGACGCATGTGTTTGTATGCATTATACAACACATGAAAATCAGCATTTACACCATCAGGAGGAAGTTGGTTCAAATAGGCAAATACACGTTCATCTGACCATTCTTCGTTGAAAGTTGCAGGCTGTGATAATGCCATGACGCAATCTCCTTAAAATTTATTTTTGTGCCTATGAAAAAGGCAAAATAACTTGCGATATTTTGCCTTGATTCAATTTATTTGACTAATCAATTATAAAATTAACGTTCTTCAGGTAAATTGATATTCATTTCCAACATTTCAATATTCGCTTCTGAGCGAACTTGCATTTGGATATGTTGTTCATCAACTCCGCTAACGTAACGGCTGACCACTTGCATGATCTCTTTTTTCATTTGATTAATCTTATCTTGACTCAAGCGACGACCTAAACCTTGTTCAGATGCCACGATTACTTTTAAACGATCTTTAGCAGTTTTGGCACTCGATTGTTTGTCATCACCTGAAAAAAGTTTACTCCAAAATCCCGCCATTATTACGCTCCAAATAGTCGTGCTAACCAACCCTTAGGTTTTGCTGTGATATGTCGATAAGGACGCTCTTCACCAAGGAAACGCGCAACAAGGTCGTCATACGCTTGTCCTGCAGCAGCTTCTGAATAAAGGATAACTGGTTTACCTTCGTTAGATGCTTGTAACACGCTTGGACATTCAGGAATTACCCCTAAGGTTGGAATACGCAAGATATCTTTAGAAATATCTTCAATGGTCAACATTTCTTGTTTATCAGCACGTTCCGGATTATAACGAGTAATACATAAATGCTTACGTATACGTCCTTCATTTTGTTCTACTTTTTTGGTTTTGCTGTCTAGCATACCAATAATTCGGTCAGAATCTCGAACGGATGAAATTTCTGGGTTGGTTACGATGATTGCTTCATCTGCATGGTACATTGATAAAATTGCACCACGTTCAATCCCAGCAGGTGAGTCACAAATAATATAATCAAATTCTTGTGAAAGCTCATCAATAACGCGAGCAACACCTTCATCTGTTAATGCATCTTTATCGCGAGTTTGCGATGCTGGCAAGATGTATAAATTTTCAATGTCTTTATCACGAATAAGTGCTTGTTGTAATCGTGCTTCATTATTGATGACATTTACAAAATCGTAAACGACGCGACGTTCACAGCCCATAATCAAATCAAGATTACGTAAACCTACGTCAAAATCGATAACAACAGTTTTATGACCACGAAGGGCTAATCCTGCTGCAAAAGATGCACTCGTTGTAGTTTTACCTACCCCGCCTTTGCCTGATGTAACGACAACAATTTTGGCCACCGAATCCACTCCTGTTATGGTCATTCCCCTTTTTTAGGGGCTTTTTTGGTGATTTAATTTATACCTTAAATTTCTAATGCCTTAAATTCAAGTTCTTGGCTATCATTTAGAAAAATATGAACTGACTTTTTAATCAAATTTTGCGGAATATCATCTGCAACGCAGTATGTCCCTGCGATAGAAATCAACTCTGCTTCTAGTGAATGACAAAAAATTCTCGCCTTGGTATTACCGCCTGCGCCTGCAATGACTCTACCACGGACATTACCGTAAATATGTATATTTCCTGAAGCAATGACTTCTGAACCGCTATTTGTCCCTGCGTTGATAATGATGTCACCATGATCTTGAACGATGCATTGTCCAGTTCTCAATATTTCATCATGATAAGATGTCGCATAACTGACATTTTTTGGCTGCGAAGTTGTAACAGATTGTTGATTTTTAGCATCAGCAGGCTCTTTTTCAACAATTTGTTCTTGAGTCGGCTTAATTTTTTGTAATGGACGATCAACGGGTAAAACAGGGAATTGAATCGAACGAGCTTGATCCCCCATCAATCCATCAATAACCGCCATAGGTTGTAAATCAAGATCAATTAAAAGCTGAATCAAAGCAATCAGTTCTTGTTCTACTGTCGTATCTAAGACTACTAAAGCTCCTTGATAAGAAGTTTCGTCGAGCATAGTACTAAGTTGCTTGCGGATGACATCATGATCATTTGTATCAAAGGTTAATCGGGTAAAATTAACCATTCTGCCAGTAATCCGAATATCAGCCATAAAAATTCCTTAAAGGGCTTTTGACCGCATAAAGTGAAGGTCAATGTCATATAGTTTAGTTGTGCAAATGCTAGAACACTTTTGCATTAATCTCTAGCAAAGATACAAATATTTTCAATGAATTGATGCTTCTTTAGCTTGATCGTTTTTTTCTAATACAAGTTGCCACTGTTTAATTTTAACTTGCTTGCGAATTGATTCTAAACTTTCATAGACTACAGATTCAACCAATTGTTCGAGTGCTTGATTTTCGATATTCATTTGGCTGACTTTTTCCGCAATCAATTCGAAGCTGGCATTGGGTTGTTTGGCATTTCCAGCGACAAAGGGATCAATTAAACCTTGAGTAATATTTTCCCCAAGTCGTTGTCCTATACTTTGTATCTGATGTTCAATCGTAGAACCTACGATAGGGATCAGTCTCAATAATTTGGTCAATTCTGGCGTGTCTGCGATGGCTTTACTAACGATCTGCCCAACATTGTCTGTGATATTGGCCTGTTGATTTTTAAGTTCAGTCGCCAATGATTCTTGTAAAACTTGTGCCAAAGTTTGCGCAAACATTTCACGGTGATGGTCAACTAGATCATGAATAATTTTTTTATGACTTGAGCTGGTATCCAATTCATGACGGATACTATCAATGACTGTAATTACAACACGATCAGAAAGTTCTTCCATGACTACACGATAATAAAACAGAGCCGTTTTCTTCCAATTTTCAGGAATTACTTTAAAGCCCAATTCTTCTAAGCGATAAGCAATGATGACTGCGCGAATCAATCTTAAAAAACGTAAATAGGGAATAATCGCTAGGACTTCGTACCAATGGATAAACGGAAAAAAGAACCAGCGTTTATGATGTTTGTGAATGATGGCAATGAACCAACGTAGCAATAATTCGCAGATTAAAAAGGTAATAAACCAGCTTTCAGTTTTGACGACCCATGGATGTAAATCTGTTTTATAAAAACTTAAAAGCTGAGGTAAATGAATTTCGTTAAATAGCCAATCGGCAAAATGACTTAACAAAAAAGCATTTAAGCAAAGGCAGACCAGATTGACGATGATAATGACCATCATAAAGATGTCATAAATCAAAAATAATTTCCAAGCTGGCGTATTGTAGTTACGCTCAAGCATGTGGATCTTTTTAGAGTTTTCTGAATCTGCCATAGCTGTCCTATTTTGTTATTTTAATATGCTTTAATTTGTAGTTTGTTGTGGTTCAGGGATTTGTGCATGAGACTGATACTTTTGTTTCATACGACTAATCAATTGATCTTTCTCAGTCCATATTTCATCGACCCATTGCTGAAAATGCTCACGGTACTCTGCATCATCTTCATAATTACCGCCTTTCACCCAATCTGGAATATCAATCTTACGCAGATTGACTGCGATACGAGAGACATCACCTAACCAAAATTCACCATAACCGGGCACACCATCAGGATAGACAATCGTCATATCGACCAAGGCATCGATTTTATCGCCCAAAATATTTAACGCAAGCGCAAGACCACCAGCCTTAGGTTTCAAAAGATTTGTATAGGGTGATTTTTGTTGATCGTGCTTTTCTTGAGTAAAACGTGTACCTTCCAAATAGTTGAGCAGGGTAAAAGGCTGGCTGAGCAATTGTTCACAAGCTTTACGTGCTTCTTCCATATCACGATGTTTTAGTTCAGGATTTTTTGCGATTTGCTCTTTACTGTGACGTTTCATCATTGGGAAGCCCAAGATTTTAAATGCCTGACCCACAAATGGAATAAAAATAAGTTCCCATTTCGTAAAAAAGCGGGTTAGAGGCATACGGGTCAAACCAAAGTATTGATTGACTGTGGTATCAACCCAGCTTTGATGATTACAAGTCATGAGGTAGCGGCCTTGCATATTGAGATCAAGACTCTCGTCAATGCTGATATCCCATTCTAAGTGTGGTAAGACATGATCAATGAGCCAATTATTTACACTGAGCCAGCTATTGGTGATTTGAATATTGGTTTCATCAACTTTGCGTGATTTCTTAAAAAACTTGGTAAAACCTAAAGCAAGTACAGGAGGGCCATGGAAAAAAGTACTTCCTGTAATGACCGATCCAACGGTTAAACCTCGTGTGATTTTTTTTAATATAGGTTGTTTAGGTTGTTCAGTTGACATACAACATTCCTGTTAAATGAAATTTTCTGAATTGAACGAATACTTGAATTTTGCAAAATGTTTGTTCATGACATGAAAGATATAATAATCAAATTCTAATCAAGTAGTATAACTTTGGATGAATTATGTTCATTGGTAACGTAAAAACATGAACATCATTACAAAATGTAAAAAATATGAAGGAATTTAACAAAAAATCAATGGTATTAGGCATATACTTGATTCATTATTTGTTTACTGTATTAAATACTAATATTTTTTTTTGAGGAGGCATGCGATGCGTGCACTAGTCATTACAACTGTTGTAGGTGCATTGGCGCTTACTGGCTGTCAAACAACTCCAACAAACGGTCAATCAAGCGGTGGCATTAGCGATTATAAAAAAACTGCCATCGGTTCTCTAATTGGTGCTGCTGCGGGTTATGGTTTATCTCGTTCAAATGCTAACTCATCTGCACAAAACAACCGTGCAGCTGCAATTGGTGCAGTTTTGGGCGCTGGTGCTGGTTTATATCTTGATAATAAAGAGAAAAAACTTCGCCAACAAATGCAAGGTACTGGTGTAGAAGTTAACCGTAATCCAGATGGTTCTGTAAACTTGATTATGCCTGGTAGCATCACATTTGATACGAACAAATCAAACATCAAACCTAACTTCTATACAACTTTGAATAAAGTTGCGCAAACTTTGACTGAAGATAACAAGAGTGCAATTCTTGTAACTGGTTATACAGACAGCACTGGTAATGACTCAATCAACATTCCATTATCACAAGCTCGTGCTCAATCAGTAGCGAACTACTTGGCTGGTCAAGGTGTTCCTTCTGCACGTATTAATGCTCAAGGTCACGGTGCTTCAAACCCTATCGCAGACAATGGTACTGCTGCGGGTCGTGAACAAAACCGTCGTGTTGAAATTAGCATCTACGCTACTCAATAATTCGACCGAATTAAAAAAATCGCAAATTTTATATTTGCGATTTTTTTTGTCTAACATTTTAGAAATAGAAATTTAAGAATCTCAGATTAGATTTTAAAACGCTTGAAATATAATCTGACTAAAATAGATATACAGCTTTTAAATCAAAATATTGCAGCCAATTTTTCTGAATGATCTTCAAATTTTTCTTTGACCTTTGCGTAAATTTTTCCGATGAAACTAACCCTAGTCATCCCAGTTTGAGATGTCTATAATCATGCTCTGATTTTAACGAGGTACTCTTATGTCATCTGCAAGTCAATTGAATGACAAGCAACTTGAAGCCATGAAATACACTCAAGGACCCTTGTTAGTGCTTGCAGGCGCAGGTTCGGGTAAGACTTCGGTAATTACAAGAAAAATTGCATACTTAGTAAAACAATGTGGTATCCCTGCATATCGTATTACAGCAATGACATTTACCAATAAAGCCGCACGTGAAATGAAAGAACGTGTCGGTAAATTATTATCAAAAGAAGATTCAAAAGGGCTTTCAGTTTCGACATTCCATACTTTTGGTCTAAATTTATTGCGTTTAGAGCTTAAAAATACGCCATTGAAAAATAACTTTTCAATTTTAGATGCGGATGATTGCAAACGAATTTTGATGGACTTAATGCATCGTGACAATATGTCGGGTGCTGAAAGTAAAGATTTGATCGCAAAAGCGATGAAAAAGATTTCAGATTGGAAAAACGATCTGATTTTGCCTGAACAAGCGCATACAACCTGTGAAACTGCAGATGATGTTCAATTGGCACATCTTTATCAGCTTTATGAGCGTAATTTACGTGCTTATAATGCGGTTGATTTTGATGATTTGATCGTGATGCCTACTCGTCTTTTACAAGACAATGCAGAGGTTCGTGATCGCTGGCAAAATCGTGTGCGTTATCTGTTGGTCGACGAATATCAAGATACCAATACAGCACAGTATATTTTGGTTAAATTGTTGGTTGGTGTCATGGGGCAGTTCACTGCCGTAGGTGATGATGACCAATCAATTTATGCTTGGCGCGGTGCAAAACCTGAAAA
This sequence comes from Acinetobacter gerneri DSM 14967 = CIP 107464 = MTCC 9824, assembly GCF_000368565.1. GTDB lineage: Bacteria > Pseudomonadota > Gammaproteobacteria > Pseudomonadales > Moraxellaceae > Acinetobacter > Acinetobacter gerneri. The sequence continues at coordinate 77,319 of NZ_KB849543.1, forward strand.
TATGGCATTGCTGAAAGAAGATTTCCGCAATTTAAAAGTGATTAAGCTTGAACAAAACTATCGTTCGACGAGCCGTATTTTAAAAGCAGCCAACCATGTGATTGAAAACAATCCGCATATTTTTGATAAAAAATTGTGGAGTGACAAAGGTCATGGTGAAGTGATCCGAGTGATTACTTGCCGAAATGATGATGATGAATCTGAACGCGTTGTGAAAGATTTGCTAACGCATAAATTGATGAATGGCAAAAACTGGAAAGATTATGCGGTGTTATATCGTGGAAATTTCCAAGCACGTGTACTCGAAACTCAGCTTCGTCAGATGCAAATTCCTTATAAGTTATCAGGTGGTCAGTCATTCTTTGCGCGAGCAGAGATCAAAGACATCATGAGTTATTTGCGTGTCATCATCAATCCAGAAGATGACAGTGCTTTTTTACGCATTATCAATACACCTAAACGTGCGATTGGTCCTGTGACTTTGGAAAAATTGGGCTTATTTGCGCAAGAAAATCATTTATCATTGTTAAGTGCGGCAAGTGACCAACGTTTAACGATGGTTATGCCAAAAAAAGCCACAACACAATTGGCTGAATTTGCAGATTTTATCAATACCTTTACTCGCGAATTGCTCGATGATGATGAGCCAGTGCCGAAGATTCGTCAGATGATGAATGAAGCAGGCTATATCGATTATCTAAAAGAATCAGCTGCAACGCCTGCACAAGAGAAAACCAAGCTGGATAATGTGGAAATGCTGTATAGCAGTATCCAGAGTTTGATCAATCGAGCAGAAGATGTAGACGAAAAAAATATTGAAAGCGTTATTCGTAAAATGGTGCTTTTAGATATGCTGGAACAACAGCAAGAAGAAGAGGATACAGATAAGGTTAACTTGTTGACTTTACATGCCTCTAAGGGACTTGAGTTCCCATTTGTCTATATTATGGGTTTGGAAGAAGAATTGCTTCCACATAAAAACTCGATTGCTGCTGAAACGATCGAAGAAGAGCGCCGTTTGATGTACGTAGGGATTACCCGCGCACAGCAAGGTTTGACGCTGACTTTGGCAGAACAGCGTAAAAATGGTGGACAAATGAAGCAAATGACCCCGAGCCGTTTCTTGGATGAGTTACCTCAAGAAGAAGTGGATTGGTTGGGTCGCAAGAAAAAATTGGCTGAAAATGTTGATCCTAAATTACAGGCTCAGCAGTATTTGCAAAATTTAAAAGCTTTATTGAAAAAATAATTTTCTCCCTAATAGGAATTTCTTATGAAAGTTCAAGTAAAAGTACTTGATCAACGTCTAGGTCAAGAATGGCCTTTACCGACTTATGCAACAACGGGTTCAGCAGGTTTAGACTTACGTGCTTGTGTTGATGAAGCCATTGAAATTGCACCAGGGCAAACTGTTTTAGTGAAAACAGGTATGGCGATTTATATTCATGATCCAAAATATGCAGGCTTAATTTTGCCTCGTTCAGGCTTAGGTCATAAGCATGGAATTGTATTGGGTAACTTGGTGGGTTTGATTGATTCAGATTATCAAGGTGAGTTAATGGTTTCTGTGTGGAATCGTGGTCAAACAACTTTTAAACTTGAACCAGGTGAACGCTTGGCTCAGTACGTTTTAGTACCTGTTATGCAAGCAGAATTTGACATCGTCTCTGAGTTTGAAGAAACAGAACGTGGTGCAGGTGGTTTTGGGCACACTGGCAAACAATAATGTTTTAAAAATAAAAGCTTGAAATTTCAAGCTTTTATTTTGTTTTAAGATGAAATGTAACAAAAAAGCAATCGAAAAAAATCTGAAAAAAATCAAATATGACTTAATATGAGCTTAAATTAATGTAAAAGATTTTACAGAATTTATATAAGGCATGGATTTGTTTGCCTTTTTTGAAGCGTTTAAAGAGGTTAAGCAACAAGAAGTATTGCTTATGAATATACAACAACAGTTTTTTCCCACGGAAATTTTCCGTGCTTACGATATCCGGGGCAAAGCATCATTACTCAGTCCAAAAGTCATTCTTGCGATTGCCAAAGCTTTAGCTCACCAATATCAACAATTTGCCCAAGACCAAATCGTCATAGGTTATGATGCGCGTTTAATGAGTCCGATTATTGCGGATTTATTAGAGAAAAGCTTTATTCAACAAGGGTTTAAAGTTGAAAATATAGGTTGTTGCTCAACACCACAAATGTATTTTATTGCAAAACAGCAACAGGGCAATGGCATTATGATCACTGCCAGCCATAATCCTAAAACGGATAATGGCATTAAATGGGTGATCAAAGGTGAGCCACCTACACCAGAAATGATTCAGGAAGTAGGACAAGAAGCATTACAACATATTCATTCAGTTGAAGATTTAACTGATCTTTCGATCGGGCATCATCTATTTAAAGTAAATTATCTTGATCAATATCAACAAGCAATACTCGCTGATATCAAACTTAGCAAGCCATTGAAAGTCGTGATTGATGGTTTAAATGGTTCGGCAGGACAGAGTTCAGCTGAGATTTTAAAGAAATTGGGCTGTGAAGTGGTCGCGATTCGATGTGATGCCAATGGCCATTTTCCTGATCATGCGCCAGATCCATCCAAATCGATCCATTTAACAGAACTGAGAAAGCAAGTCTGTGAAACCCATGCCGATTTGGGTATTGCACTCGATGGTGATGGTGATCGGGTCGTATTGATTGATGAAAATGCCAAAATCATCAGTGCAGATCGTTTGCTTGCACTTTTTGCCAAGCTTTGCTTGACAGATCATCCGCACAAAGAAATTGTTTATGATGTGAAATGTTCAGTCATGGTACGCCAGACGATTGAAGCCTTAGGCGGTAAAGCAAAAATGCTGCGCACAGGCAGTAGTTTCCTACGTAAATATTTAGCTCAGTCAAAAGGGCAAGCTGTATTTGGTGGAGAATACGCCGGGCATTATGTCTTTAATGATGGTCGTGGCATGGGCTATGACGATGGCATTTATGCTGCACTTCGAGTCATGGAATATTTAAGTCAAAATGATTTAACTTTATCGCAAATTTTGGCTGCTTATCCTGAGCGGTGTCATACTGAAGATACTTATATTAGTACCCATAATATCAATCCATCGGTTTTATTAGATGATATTGAAACATTGAGTCAAAAAACTTCTGCCGAAATGAGCAAAATAGATGGTGTACGACTTGATTTTGATCATGGATTTGGCATTATTCGAGCATCGAATACAGGTGAATACTTTACCGTACGATTTGATGCGGATAGTCCATCAAGTTTAAATGATATCCGTAATACCTTTGTTACCATGTTAAGTGATCGATATCCCAAAATCGCACATGACATTTTAAATGCTCAATAAGGAGAGGCGAATGCCACATCAGCATACTGGCATCGACAAAGCTCAAATTTTGACTGAAGCTTTGCCGTATATTCAACGTTTTTCAGGAAAAACGCTGGTTGTGAAATATGGTGGCAATGCAATGACTGATCCTGCTTTGGAAAGTTCATTTGCTCGCGATATCGTGTTACTTAAAACTGTAGGGTTAAACCCTATTGTTGTGCATGGTGGTGGACCACAAGTCGATTCATTTTTAAAACAACTTGGTCGTGAGTCTGAACGTATCGATGGTATGCGTGTTACAGATCCAGCAACCATGGAAGTTGTAGAAATGGTGCTTGGAGGAAGTGTGAACAAATCGATTGTCAATCTGATCAATAAGCACGGCGGTCGTGCTATTGGTTTGACTGGTAAAGACGGAAATTTACTCCGTGCTCGTAAGCTTTTGATGGAAAAAGCGGACGAAAATGGTTCAGTGCAACAAATTGATTTGGGCTTGGTTGGTGAAGTGGTTGGGGTTAAAACTGACGTTCTTGAAATGTTTACCCAAAGTGACTTCATCCCAGTGATCGCACCGCTGGGTGTCGATGATCAAGGCAATACTTACAATATCAATGCAGATTTGGTTGCAGGTAAAGTTGCTGAAGCATTGGGTGCAGAAAAATTGATTTTATTGACCAATATCACGGGTGTATTGGATGAAAATAAAAATCTTTTGACTGGACTCAGCACGCAAGAAGTAGATCACCTGATTGAAACAGGTGTGATTTACGGTGGCATGATACCGAAAGTTGGTTGTGCACTGGATGCGGTCAAAGGTGGTGTGGTGAGTGCACATATCGTCGATGGACGTGTACCACATGCGACATTATTAGAAATCTTTACCGATCATGGTGTCGGTACTTTGATTACCAATCGTAGTAAAGCGGTTAAATCATAAAAACTTAAAAAGCCACCGATTTACGGTGGCTTTTTTATGTCATCATCTGTTCATTTTTACGTCATTAAGTTGTCACTGGCAATGCTTAGTGTTAATTAAAACACCAAGAGAGCCATGCAGATGTTTGCAAAATTAAATCAATATCGCCAAACTTTAAATAATTTTCCTTTACCGAAACCGAAAAAGAATCAATCACAAAATCAATATAAATTTGAATGGGCAGAAGATCTAAAACAAATACAGGAGGTTCAAAAATTTCGTGCAGAACAATTCTCTAAACAGTTTGGTATCCATTTTGCCAATGGATTAGATCAGGATGTCTATGATTTTGGCTGTGAACATGCAGTTTTGCGTGATCGTTTGACCAATGAAATCGTGGCATACACCCGCTTAAAACGCTTTCAAGGTTTTGAGCTAGCAAAAAGTTATAGCGCACAAGAATTTAAAATCGTTCCCGAATTGTCAGATTTGAGTAATGTCGTTGAAATCGGACGCACCTGTGTCCATCCACGCTATCGAAATGGACGTGCGTTATCGATTTTATGGATGAATTTGGTTCCTAAAGTCCTTTGGGAAATGCGTGCAAAATATTTGATTGGATGTGTCAGTATTCGATTGGATGGCAACGAAGCACGAGCTTATTACACCCATAAAAAGTTGCAAAATTTGAGCTTGGCACAGAAGATCAATATTCCATCACAAATGAAATTTGAACCTAAGCATCCGAACTATAGTTTTGCTCAAGATGAAAAAATACCAAAACTCTTTCAAGTCTATCTCGATATGCAAGCGAAATTGTCACCTGAAGCATTTTATGATGAAGAATTTAACTGCTTAGATTACTTCGTATATCTAGAAGTGAACAACATCGCAAAAAACTTTGTGCTAAACAAGATGGCTCACCGTTAATCAATAACGAAATAAATACTGCTTGCAAATATTCTTATTTGCAAGCAAAGCCACACTCATGCACAATATTCGTATAACAACATACAATTTGAATGAATATGTGCCAATTGCTTGGAATGAACTGTGCAACACCGACAGACATTACGTTTTCTTTTCGTGGCTTTTCCCAGCGCGCGGGGATTACATCTGACCATTCCGATGGTTTTGGGATCGCATTTTTTGAAGACAAAGCCTGCCGTTTGTTTGTTGATAATCAATCAGCAGTTGAATCGCCTATCGCAGAATTAGTCCGTAATTATCCAATCAAATCACGCAACGTGATTGCACATATTCGTAAAGCAACTCAAGGTAAAATCACTTTAGAAAACTCACATCCATTTATTCGTGAACTCTGGGGAAGACAGTGGATTTTTGCCCATAATGGTGATTTACACGACTTTGAGCCTAAACTTGCTGGACGTTATACCCCAGTAGGCAATACTGATAGTGAACGTGCTTTTTGTTATTTATTGGATCATTTGGTTGAAAAATTTGGATTTGTAGAGCCAAAAACAGAACAGATTTTTGATGCGCTAAAAGAAATCGCACCGAAGATCGCTGAATATGGAACATTCAACTATTGTTTGTCCAATGGACAAGCTTTATTTAGTTATGCAACAACCAAGTTACATTGGCTTGTTCGTGAATATCCATTCCAACATGCACAACTGATTGATATCGATGTTGAAGTTGATTTTAGTCAAGTGACGACACCGGATGATCGTGTTGCTGTGATTACGACCGAACCTTTGACACAAAATGAAAACTGGATTGCATATAAACCAGGAGAAATGATTTTATTTCAAAATGGTAAGCCGACACGCCAAGAATTAACGCATGTTGAGCGCTTAAAAAGAGAAGCAGAAAATCCGAGTTTAAAACGAATAACACAAGCAGATATATATTAATATATTTAAAATACATTTATTATAAATTTGACTATTTGCGAATTAAATTTAGTCATTAAATAATAACATTTGTATAAATTGGTTAAAAAATAACTTACTCTTTTACTAGGGTATAAATATATTTCAATTAAAAAACATAGGTTTATATATTTTTAAAAAATAAAGCATTAATCCCGACTTAAATGCTTTATTTTTATTTATTTTTTTTTATATAAGATGATTAACAACAAGCAAGTTTGATTTTAAGGGTGGTCACATGAAAATGAACTGGATTCCAGCTTATAATACTGGTATCGATGTGATCGACGATCAACATAAAAGAATCTTAGACTATATTAATCAATTAGATTCAGTAGAAGAAAATACCAATCGTGATGATATAAAAAATATTCTAAACGATATTATTGACTATACACAGTCACATTTTACTTTTGAAGAAAGCTTACAAGTAGAAGCACAATATAAATATGCTGTACCACATAAAAAAGTGCATGATTTATTTATAAAAAGAATCGAAGGATATAGACAAAAATTTCAGGACGGGGAATCAATAGAAAATGAACTGCATGAAGTTCTATCAAAATGGCTTATAAATCATATACAACACGATGATGCAGATTATGTCGATTCGGTAAAAGAAAATATGATTGGGGTAATAAAAAAGCAAGAACAACAAAAGGGAAAAGGTTGGTTTAAACGACTATTTTCCTAAGATTTATAATAATAAATAACAATAAGTTTTCAGAATAATAATTTTCAAGACTCAGCGCAGCAAATCATCATTTACATGGTGATTTGCTCTTCTTTTTAACAGTAAGTTTCATTTAAATTTTGACATCGTTATTTGATCTTATTTTGATGTTTTAAAAGATATTTAGTGAGCCAAAGAAGCCTATTTTCGAAAACATCTATAGATTGTGCAAGAAGTCTTTTGATTTTAAAGCGTGACAAAGGCAAAATAGCATCAGTTATATAGACGGAATACGGTATGCAGGACAATTCTATGTCGAGATGGTTAGCTCCACTGATGGCATTTTGCGTTTCATTTTTGATTATCGCTGCAATTGCTTCAAGTGTTGATATCTCTATTGATCGCCAATTAGATTTTTGGTTGCTTTGGTTAGGCACGATGTGCATTTTGGCATTACCTGTGGTGTTTTTGGAAATTGCCTTAGCAAAACGTGCAAAAACATCTTCATTGAATGCTTTAATGAGTTTAACCCGAGATGCGGATGCTTCATCTAAATGGCGTATCGTGGGTTGGTTGGCCGTTGTCTTCATACCATTTTTATCAGGGGCTATGCTCAGCAATAGTAGTCAAATATTGATTGCGCAATCTGGGCTGAGCTTTGCACCAAATCTTGTCTTTATCGGTTTGGCTGTTGTAGCTTTTGCTTTATCTTTTTTGCCACGTCAAATTTTGGCGATTATCACTGCTTTAGGCGTGATTGCATCATTGGTGATGGCAAATGTCATGGGTACAGCTTTGCAACCTTGGCATATGACTGCTTTAGGTTTCAATGAATGGGGCAATGCAACGGTCTTGGCATTGATTGCAAGTGGTCTTGGTTTGGGAATTTATTGGCAAACCAATACTTCTTTGACCCAACAAGAAAGCGCGACTAAATCTGCATTGCCGATTTGGATTGCACAATTACTTGCTGTGATTGCATTTGGTTTCTTTGCGGTTTCAAATCAAATTACAGGCTATACCATCATTGCTGCAACTTTGGCTGCAACTGCTTTATTGTTGCAATTGGCTCGTGAACAACTGCAACAACGTCAAATTTCAATCCTTATCCAATTTGCGGTGATTCTTATTGCACTATTGGTGTGGGCAATCCCACAAGTGAACTCAATTTTCAATGTTGTGTTGATGCTTTGGGGCTTGGTGATTTGTTTGATCTATTCAGTTTTTGTTGGATGGATCATGAAAATCAGTCATTTACGTAAAGCAATGAATTTTAGTAGCGAACTTTTTTATAATGTTTGGCGTATTTTCATTCGTATCATTTTACCGTTGGCTATTGTTATTGCGATGATTTCTGTGATTGGACAGTTATTGGCATGAGTAATCAACAAAAAGTATGGGTTGCTTATGCTGCGCTAGATGAGCAATTTGTGATTGAAGTGGCATTCCAAGAGCAGATGAGTATCTTGGATGCCATAGAGCAAAGTGGTATTCAAAATAAAACAACACTGCCTGAGCCTCTAAACTGCGGTATTTTTGGCGTTAGAGTCAAAGATTTACAAAGTAAATTACAAGCAGGGGATCGGGTAGAGATTTATCGTGCCTTGACGATTAATCCGAAAGATATTCGTCGTAACCGTGCGATCAAAAATCCAGTTGGTCGGTATTGTCGTGGCAATCGTTTTAAGTTATCAAAATAAAATTATTGCTCTGTTTTACAGATAATCGCTTTAAGCTATCGCATTTATTAAAAAAACCCCTCATTGAGGGGTTTCTTTTTATTTTAAAGTGTCTATAGTGAGGGCGCACTTAAGATTGCTTCTTTTGAAGCAGGTAAGCCCGGTTGAGATTCAGGAATGGTATCTAAACCGTCAATTTTGTTGACTACACCAGTGTCATCAAAGTAAATTGTTAAATGCTGACCATGTGCAGCAGGAATCTTAGCTTTTTTGGCATAGGTTCCTGGGATATAGTTGTAAACGTAATCCCAACGTGTTGGATTCAGAGGATCCGCAATTGTTGGGCTACCAAGCAAAAAGCGAACTTGTTGATAATTCATTCCTACTTGAATTTTTGAAGCTTGAGCTTTGGTTAATGGTGTTCCTTGTGGTATATCTACTTTGTATACGCCGAAAACTGAGCACCCACCAAGTAGTAAAGTGACAAATAAGGTCAACATGATTTTTTGCATTTTGCTACACTATCCCAATTAATTATTGATGCATTTGATCTAGGGATAGATCATACTGCATCTCAACATTATTGCATATTCCAACTTAAAATTTGTTTAGAGACCCTTCTTCATGGCTATTTCAAATCAAGATTTACGTAAAGCTGGACTAAAAGTAACTCTTCCACGTATCAAGATTTTGGAATTATTAGAAAATTCAAAACAACACCACTTGAGCGCGGAAGACATTTATAAAACATTACTAGAACAAGGTGAAGATGTTGGTCTAGCTACGGTTTACCGAGTGTTAACGCAATTTGAAGCTGCAGGTATTATTCAGCGTCATCACTTTGAAAACAATCATTCTGTTTTCGAAATTATGCAGGATGACCATCATGATCACCTTGTTTGCCAAAACTGCAATAAAGTAATTGAATTTACTAATGATTTAATTGAAAGCGAACAGCATTCAGTCGCTGATAAACATGGCTTTACCTTGACTGGACATTCACTTAACTTATACGGTTATTGTGATGAGCCTGAATGTCAGGAAGCGATGCGTAAAAAATAAAATCACATAAATACAACAATTAGGGGGAGTTTTATAGCTTCCCCTATTTTATTGCGGTTTAAAAAAACGCTAAATTATACTTTGCGCCACTCTGTTGAATTATTCAACATCATTTTATTTCATCAAATTTATCAAAAGAAATTTTATAATTTAAATTTCTAAAGGCTTGATCTCCACCATTGGCCAATTTAATTTGTAGTCTAAGATCATTGGCCGAATCTGCATATTTCAAAGCATCTTCATAAGTAATCATTTTATTTTGATAGAGCGAAAAAAGTGCTTGATCGAAAGTTTGCATTCCCAATTCATTTGAACGCTGGATGATTTCTTTAATTTCGTGAATATTACCTTTGCGAATCAGATCAGAAATAAGCGGTGAGTTGATGAGTACCTCAATCGCTGCATGTCTTTGACCGCCGTTGCTAGATGGAATGAGTTGTTGTGCAATGATGGCTTTTAAATTTAGAGATAAATCCATATAGAGCTGATTGTGGCGGTCTGTTTCAAAGAAATGAATGATGCGATCCAAAGCTTGATTGGCATTATTTGCATGCAAAGTTGCCAAAACCAAATGTCCAGTTTCAGCAAAAGCGATAGCATGATTCATGGTTTCTCGCGTTCGGATTTCACCAATGACGATGACGTCTGGCGCTTGGCGTAACGTGTTTTTTAAAGCAATCTCATAAGAATCAGTATCAATACCGACTTCACGCTGCGTAATAATACAGCCTGCATGTTCATGAATAAATTCAATCGGATCTTCAATCGTGACGATATGTCCTTTGGTTTTTTGATTGCGATAACCAATCATTGAGGCGATAGAGGTTGATTTTCCTGTGCCAGTTCCACCGACCAAAATGATGATACCACGTTGAGTTAAGGACAAATCTTTTAAAATAGGTGGCAATGCCAGTTCATCAATACTCGGAATTTTGCTTTCGATCCGTCGAATGACCATCGCAGGTTGATCTTTTTGCTGAAAAGCGCTGACCCGAAAGCGGATTGAACTTTCATGATGCGTGATAGCAAAATTACACTCATGGGTTTCAGCAAATTCAATACGTTGTTTTTCACTTAATATAGAAAATAAAATTTGTTGAATTATCTCGCCATTCAATTTAGTTTTAGTGACGGGAATAATTTGCCCATTTATTTTTAATGAAGGTTCTACACCAGCAGTAATAAATAAATCTGATGCTTTTTGCTCGCTCATCAAAGAGAGTAAACCGTAAAAGTCCATGTCATTTACTCCACTTATAGAAATAATTCGGGTTGTTTTGCATAATTTCGAGCAGTCGTTGCAGCAATCGTTCCTTTCGTGACTAAAGCTTTTAAACTCTGATCGAGTGTGGTCATGCCATAACTTGCTCCAGTTTGAATGGATGAATACATTTGAGCGACTTTATTTTCACGGATTAAGTTACGAATCGCAGGAATGCCAATCATAATTTCATGCGCCGCGACACGACCACCTGTTGCTTTTTTTAATAAGACTTGTGATACCACTGCCTGCAAAGACTCAGATAACATGGCACGGATCATGTCTTTTTCTGCGGCAGGAAAGACATCAATTATTCGGTCAATGGTTTTTGAAGCGGAACTGGTATGTAAAGTACCAAAAACCAGATGCCCAGTTTCTGCAGCCGTTAAAGCTAAACGAATGGTTTCCAAATCACGTAATTCTCCGACTAAAATGATGTCAGGATCTTCACGTAGGGCAGAGCGTAAAGCTTCGTTGAAACCGAGTGTATCTTTATGGACTTCACGTTGATTGATCAGACATTTTTTTGAGAGATGAACAAATTCAATCGGATCTTCGATGGTGATAATGTGGTCATAACGGTGATCATTTATATAATCCAACATTGCAGCTAAAGTTGTTGATTTGCCTGAACCTGTAGGACCAGTAATCAAAACGATTCCTCTAGGAAATTCACAAATATCTCGAAATATTTGCCCCATTCCCAATTCTTCTAAAGTCAGTACTTGGCTTGGAATAGTACGAAATACGGCACCAGCCCCCCTATTTTGATTAAAAGCATTGACACGAAAACGGGCAATATTGGGAATTTCAAATGAAAAATCCGTTTCCAAAAATTCTTCAAAATCACGTCGTTGTTTATCAGACATAATGTCGTAGATCAACTGGTGGACATCTTGGTGGCTTAAAGCAGGTAAATTAATCCGTCGTATTTCCCCATCGACGCGTATCAATGGTGGCATTCCTGCGGAAAGATGCAAATCTGAAGCCCCATTTTTGACAGTAAATGCCAATAATTCAGTAATATCCATGAATTCCCCAAAACAAACAAAAAAAATAATTATTTTGTAGGATAATAAGACTTTCCCCAAAGTGAACCAAGCCAATTTTACTGGGGAAAATAAAATAGTTTGAGCAAATGAGAAGCGAATCAATGAATCAGCTAAAAGATGCACTTAGTCTAGTTTTAACAGAGATTGGAAATGCCTGTGCACAGGCAAATAGAAGTGAAAATTCAGTTCAACTTTTAGCTGTGTCTAAAACCCATCCGAGTGAAATGCTCAGAGAAATGTATCAAGCAGGGCAGCAGCGATTTGGTGAAAACTACTTGCAGGAAGCATTAAATAAAATTGAAGAACTTCAAGATCTTGATATCGAATGGCATTTTATAGGGCATGTGCAACGTAATAAAACTAAGCATTTGGCTGAAAAATTTGATTGGGTGCATGGTGTAGATCGCTTTATTATTGCTGAGCGACTTTCAAATCAACGTTTGCCAGACCAAACACCGATCAATCTATGTTTACAGGTCAATATAGATCAGCAAGACACGAAAGATGGCTGTGAGCCAAGTGAAGTTGCGACTTTGGTCAGTGAAATTAGCCAGCTCGAAAATGTAAAACTTCGTGGAATAATGGTGATTCCTGCACCAAATAATACTGCAGCATTTGCAGATGCAAAAAACTTATTTGATCAAGTGAAGTCATCACATGCGCATCCTGAAGATTGGGATACCTTGAGCATGGGCATGTCAGGGGATATGCAAGCAGCAATTTCGGCTGGCTCGACCATGGTTCGTATCGGGACAGCACTTTTTGGTTCACGTGATTATTCTCAAAAATAAACGAATAAAAAGTGAGGAAGTTTTTGAGTAGAGTGGTCTTTTAAAAATAGCACTTTTTAAGCAATTTTTAATACATGCTTAATGCTCAAAACGTATAAGGCATCAATGATTTTAAAATTAGAGAAAATTGATGTCTTTACTGCATGTATTGATTTTAGCAATCGTACAAGGCTTGGCAGAATTACTTCCTGTTTCAAGTTCTGCACACGTCATTTTAGCTGAGAAATTGATGGGATTTGATCCATCAGCTCCTGAAATGACTTTCCTCTTGGTGATGCTACATACAGGAACAATGTTTGCTGTAATCGTATATTTTTGGAAATCTTGGAAGAAGACTTATTTTTCAACATGGCAAGATTTTAAACGCCAAGCATTTTATGTCATCTTAGCGACAGGGATCACAGGTGTTTTAGGGCTAGCTTTACAAGCGATTATCAAACACGTGTTTTTTGGCGGTGCAAGCAGTTTTGAGATTGAACATTTATTTAGCAATTCAAAATTGATGGCGGCAGCATTGGCAACCGTCGGGATTATTATCATTATCGCATCAAGATTTGATGGCAAACAGACAGGCGAAATCAACTTTAAACGCGCTTCAATTATTGGTGCAGTACAAGCGTTTTGTTTGCCATTCCGTGGTTTTTCACGCTCGGGTGCGACGATTTCGACCAGTTTATTTTTAGGGATTTCTCGTCAAAAAGCAGAAGAGTTTAGCTTTGCTTTGGCTGTTGTTTTAACGCCTGCTGTGATTGTCAAAGAGTTTTATCGCTTGATCCATTCACAAGGTTTGCAAAGTAGTCAAATAGGGCATTTGATGATGCCAAGTTTGTTTGGCATGGTGTTTAGCTTTTTTGCAGGTTTAGCTGCATTGAAATGGTTATCTTCTTGGCTTGAACATGGGCGTTGGTACTTATTTGGGATTTATTGCTTGGCTTTTTCTGTAGTGGTTTTGCTTGTTTCATAAGGCGATTTGATCTTGTAATAGCAGATATAAAATAGATAAAACATATTTGAAAATTTTAAAATAATAGACCATAGGCTGTAAGATCATATTTAATGCTTTTACAGCTTTTTTTATATTTTTTAATCAGTTATAAAATAAAGTACATGACTGGACTTTTGATGAAAAAACAGCTTATTATGCTTAAATAATATACATATTATTTCTTTTGATCATAGAATGATGATCTTTGAATAACCTCAGTCACTTGTTCAATATAAGTCAGTTGCTCAATATAAGGATCCGTAGAATGAAAAAAATATATTGGCTTTTCTCTTTAGTTTTTTCAATTTTTTTAGCCGCATGTAGCCAAAAACCGCAAGTAGCAGAACAAGCTGAAGTTAGCCCGATGCCTAAAGAAACGGCTGATTCTGCCAATGTATCAAGAAGCGCTAAAAGTGCGGATATGAGTCAATCGAATCAGTCGGTTCGTTCCGGTGAAAGACTGGGAACAAGCTGGGGAGATGAACTGAGTTCGGATGTGAAAGAGGTTTATTTAAAAAGATTGTCCTCAAATCCGATTGCTGAAACTCAAGTGAGATATGCAAGTAAACAATTTCAAGGAAAATCCATCAACAATATTGCTTTAAATGCGGGAAAAATTACGTTCTCTATCGTGGATGATAACAAAAGAGTTTTACCGTTATATCGTGATGGTCAGTCTTATTACTTATCTGCAAATCAAGGACAAAGCTACCAACTTTTATATGAAAATAGCAGTGACCAAACTTTTGAAATCGTAGCCAGTGTCGATGGTTTAGATGTGATTGATGGCAGCCGTGCTTCACGAAAAAATAGTGGTTATGTACTGCGTCCACATGATCGTTTGTATATTGAGGGTTTTCGCAAAAGTAATTCGGCTGTAGCTTCATTTACCTTTAGCAAACCAAGTGATGCTTATGCTGCGCATAGTTTAAGTGGTTCAATCAACAATACTGGGGTGATTGGTACAGTGATTTATGAGTTGAGAGCACCAAAGAGTAAAACAGTAAAAACGGATACAGGTGGCTATGCACCAGCACCAAATGCTTTTCCAGCAGATCGATAACAACTCATTTTATTAGATATAATAAAAAAGGAAGATTCACATAATCTTCCTTTTTTATTGGGAATATATTCTGCAAGAAGATGGGAATTTTATTAAAAATTTACTCTCATCCTAAGCTTCTCCCCACTGCGTCTTGCGCTGCGATCAAAGCAGTGCTTTGATTCTTGCTCAGGAAGAAGGGACTTTTGATACTCATTTTACAATATACAAAAATATTGTTTTTTTTGATTTATGAAAGAGAATTAGGGTCTGTTGACATTTCAAATTGGTTGCGACGATGAGTGTTTTTTAGATGATATGAGGCGTAGATTGAGAAATTTAGTGATCTAAATGATCAAGCTACAACGAAATAGCATCAAAAAACACTCTCGTCCCGAAGGGTTGTTGCTAAAATTATCTCAGGCATCATTACGAAATTTGAAAATGGTCTCGCCATTCTCTGCATTTCGTGCCTTGCCTGCTCAATTTTAATCAACAACGCAATTCAGTTGTGAAATGTCAACAGACCCTAGTAAATTCTCATAAAGATTAAATAGGATCGAGATGTGTAATCACATCGATCACATCATGTTTTTCCATGACATTATTTCTGGCATTGACGGCAATATCATGACCTTGTCGAACATTCAGCTCACCACTAATTTCCAAATGTGCATCGACAATAATCATATCGCCCATTTTTCGTGTTCTGAGTTGATGTATACCGAGCACGCCCTCAGTCGCTAAAAATGTTTGTCGAATTGCTTCGATTTCTTCGTTATTTACCGCACGATCCATCAAATCATTGAGTGAAGTCCAGCCAAACTGGAGTCCCATTTTGATAATCATCAAGCCGACGATTAAAGCTGCAATTGGATCTAATATTGGATAGCCCATCATATTGCCAGCAATACCAATCGCAACGACTAAAGAAGAAGCGGCATCAGAACGTGCATGCCAAGCATTGGCAACCAACATGCTCGATTTCACTTTTTTTGCGACATTGAGCATGTATCTAAAGAGTAATTCTTTAAAAATCAGTGCAACGATCGCCATGTACAGCGCAATACTATGGACTTGTGCGATGCTTTCTGGGTTCAATATTTTCTGGATGGCATTCCAAAACATCCCCAGACCGACGATCAATAAAATCAGACCCAATAAAAACGAAGCTGCATTTTCAAAGCGGTAGTGACCATAAGGATGATCTTCATCAGGATCTTTTTGGCTATGTCGATTTGCAAATAACACAATAAAATCAGCAACTAAATCACTGAGTGTATGCACACCATCAGCAATCAAGCCTTGTGATTTTGAAAATATCCCGATGAGAATCTGCCCAATGGATAGAAATAAATTGACAATGACACTGACCCAAGTCGATTTACTCGCGGCTTTTGCCCTGAGTTCTGGGCTAATGTGAGACTCATGATGTGTGGGAGTATTATAAAAATTCATAGCATCATTTAACTCATTTTAAGTGATTGCTGAAGTATAAAAATCTATTCGAGGCACTATTCTACGCTGAATTAAGCTTCATCAATAGTTTAAAAATAAATCATTAACCTACGATTTGAATAGTACTTGCGCCTGCTCCAAGCGGTTTCACTTGGATTTGTACTGGAATACGCTCATGCATATCTTGGATATGTGAAATCAAGACGACTTTACGTCCTTGGTTTTGCAGTTGATCTAATGCATTCATCACGAGATGCAAGGAGGAGGCATCCAATGTACCAAAGCCCTCATCAATAAAGAGTGACTCGATTTTCATCGAACCTGATGCCATATTGGCAATCGCAAGTGAAAGCGCCAGTGCTGTTAAAAATGATTCACCGCCTGACAGTGATGCAACCGAACGGGTTTCTCCATCCATATCATGGTCAATGATCGCCAGACTTAATGAATTATCCAGACGTTTTAGGGTATAGCGTTGCGATAGCATATCGAGTTGTTGATTGGCATGTTCGAGTAAAATATCCAGATTGTACTGCTGTGCATAATCACGGAATTTTTTACCTGTTGAATCACCCATTAATCCTGAAATTTTGCTCCAACGATGTTCTTCAGTGTGGACTTTAGCAATCTGTTCCGCAAATTGTTTTTGCTTGGCAAGATTTTGTTGATGCATTTCCAATTTGATTTTGAGTTGTTCACGTAGATCAAAGCGTTGTTTGAGTATTTCGGTATTTTCAACGATCAAATCTTGTAGCTGTTCAAAGCTATTTTTCGGTTGTTGCAATAGATGCTCACTTAGCTGCGACTGCAAGGTTTTGAGTACGGTCAATGCCTCAGAAAGTTGTTGCTCTACCGCTTGTATTTTATTGCGAATCTGTTGTTCTTGATTTGGATTGATTTGCAATAATTCATGCAGATCATTGAGTTGAAAATCGACATGTTCTTTAAGCCAATCGCTAATATTTGCTGTGATTCTGCTTAAACTTTGCTGATTTTGTTGTGACAAAGCCAATAATTTATCCAGCTCATTTTTTTGCTGTTCAAAGTTATTTCTCAGTTGATCAAAGCTTTGCTTGATCAGTTGATATTGTTTTTGCTTTTGTTCACGCTGGATATCATGCTGATTCAGCCATTCATTTGGCTTAACATCATTTAAACCTGTCATGTCAAAGATCAGTTTTGATGCTATTTCAGTATTTTGCTGACCTTTGTGCTTTATCTCAGTTAAATATTGCTGTGTTTCAACATATTGATGTTCTATGTTTTCTAGCTTGAGTTTTACATGCGTGCTTTGTTGATTGAACTGATCGAGCTGCTGTTTATATTGATCGAGCTGATCAAGTTGCAGATTGCGTTGTTTTAACTGTATTAAAATGCGCTGCGCGGTGATGCTGCACTGTTGTTGCCAATGGGCTTGTTCTGTTTCAGATAGACAAGCAACGATATGTTGAATCTGTGTTTGCCAATTTTTCGCTGTATCGAGCAAATTCGCTGTTTTTTGAATGTGTTGATTGAGCTGTTGTTGATGTTTTTGTGCCTGTGCAAACTGTTGCAACTGTTGATCAATTTGCAGAATTTGATGCTGATATTGTTGCTTAAATTGCTGTAATTGTGTCTGAATATCAGATTGCAAATGATTGAAATCAATTTGCAATTTAAGCAGATTTAATTGTTGAGTCAGCTCATTTTTTAGCTTAGCTCGTTTTTCATTTTGATATTGGATCGCTTGTTGGAGCTGAGCTGATTCTGTAGATTTTTCTGTTAGTTTAAGTTGTAGATTTTGCCAGATTTTAAAGCATTCTCTTTCTTTTTGTTCTGCTTGCTGTTGTTGCTGCTGTTGCAATTCAAATAAGGCTTTGGAGAGGGCAGAGTCATCTGTTTTATAAGGATGTGATGTGCTTCCACAGACCATACACGGTTGACCCTCTTGAAGTTCTGCGCGCAAATGTTCAATGTTTTCAGCATGCAAGAGACGTTGTTGTTGCAATATTTGCTGTAATTTTATTTGCTCATCTTTGCTTATTTGATAATTTTGTTCTGCCGTTTTATTTTCAGTTTCTAGCTGTTGTATTTGTGCCGAACATAATTGCAATTTTTCAACGGATTGTGATGATTCCTGTGATAAATCAAAGTATTGAAAAAAGCTTTTTTCTAGCCCTTGAAATTGGTTGAAATGATTGATTTTCAACTCTCGATCAAGACGTAATTGATCAAGTTGCTGTTCAATTTTTTCAAGCGGTCCAAATTGTTCAATGGTTTGCTTTAATTCTGCTTGGTGTGTAGCAAGCTGTGACTCAGTACTCGATAAATCGCCCAGTTGATTTTCGAGATGTTGAATATGTTGGATGAATTGCTCAAGTTGTTGGATATGTGCCGTTAAACCTTTATCTAGCGTTGCAAATTGTTGGCTCTGCTGTATATCGAAGTTACATTGAGTTTGCTGTTGCTTAAGGACTTCAATTTGACGGTTTAAATCTTGATATTGCTGAGTGAGTGGGTGCTTAACTTGGTCAAAATCCAGTAATTTTTGCTGAGTTTTTTTGAAATCAGCTGCAAGATACTCACGTTCCTGTATGCAATTGCGCACCTGATTTAAGGATTCTCGATGCGTATTTTCAAAATCATGCAGATCATTCAGTGTTTTTTCGGCAGCGAGAAACTGTGTTTTTTGCGTACTAAATTGTTGTTCTAATTCATTAAATCGTTGTTGCTGTTTTACGATCTTTGGAGCAAGTTCTTGCTCTGCTGAGCTAAGTTGTTGCTGTTGAAAGGCAACTGAACGAATTGAGGAAAAGATTTCCAGTCTGTTAAGCAGTGATTGCTCTGTCGATAAATTTTGTTTGGCTTGTTGCTGGGTTTCGACTTGTTGTTGTTTGATGCTGATATCTGCATCAAACTTGTATTTTCTTTCAAACCATTGCTGTTGTTGTTCTAGGCTTATTTTTACAGATTCTGATGCTTTAAAATCGAGATCGGCTTGTTTAAATTGATTTTCTAAGTGAGCAAAATCTTCATCTGAAAGAATTTCGATATGTCCTAAAACATTTTCTAAATCTTTACGCTGACTTGCGACAAGTTTGGTTTTTTCATAAGCCAATTGTCCAATTTTTCCAAAAATAGAAGAATTGGTCAGATATTCAAGTAATTCACCACGTTCATTATCTCGTGCTTTTAGAAATGCCGTGACTTCAGATTGCGCCAATAAAACAGCACGGGTGAATTGTTCAAAACTGAGTTGGGTGATTTTATAGATATTGGCATCTACCGCTTTTGCCTTATCGGCAACGACCACGCCATCCGTTAAACATTTTAAATAACGTTGTACGCTTTGCAGTTTTCCGTCAGCTTTTTCACGTGAACGTTTAAGTTCCCAACGCGCTAAATAATGTTTCTGGTCTTGAGCGACAAAGCATAACTCTGCAAAGCCATGGGCCGTACCACGACGTAAAACAGTTTGCGGAGAATTGGTTAAAAGTTCTGATCCATCAACATCCTGCAGTTTGCCATCGCTATCTTTGAGTCTTGGTATACGATTGAAGAGTGCCAAACACATGGCATCTAAAATGGTAGATTTTCCTGCACCTGTTTTGCCAACGATCGCAACCAAACCTGCATTTGCTAAAGGTTCTGCTTCAAAATCAATAAAATGTTCACCTGCAAGAGATGCCAAGTTTTTTATACGAATCGATAAAATTTTCATGACAAATCCTTAAACATCAAATTCATTTTCAATACGTTTTTGCGCTTCATGAATGAGGCTTTGAAAATCTTTAAAGACCTCATCATCATTTGCATAGCCTTGTTTTTCCCAAATTTGCTGAAACAGTTTTTCAGGTGTTGGTGGCTCTAAGCTGATATGCGAAAGCTTTTGTTCTTGTTCGCCGGCATTCAAATACTGTCTAGAAATACGCACTAAACGATAACGATTTTGCGGTAAAGCATCTTCAAATTGTTGTCTTAAATTGGGCTGTGGAGGCGTATTGGTATGATATTCAATATCTACATATTCACGTTGCTCGATGTCCTCGATTTCACCACTGGCTAAGGCTTTGAGTTGCTGAAAGACATCATTTAACTCACCTTTAATTTTATGAAGCTGCACACTGCGAGGGATGTGTAGTGCTTCAAATTTAAAACGAGAATCGTCATGTTTTGTTGGGTCAATCGTGACTTCAACGACTTGGTGTTTATAATTAACTTCACTAAATGACAGAGGAATAGGTGAGCCGCTATAACGGATATTGTCTTGACCGACTTTTTGCGGTTTATGTAAATGCCCAAGCGCAACATAATCAATCGCATCATCAAATAAAGAAGTAGAAAGTGCTTCTTCATTTCCAATGATAATCGGACGTTCAGAATCAGAAGTTTCACCGCCTTGCATATGCGCATGTGACATTAAAATCAAGGCTTGGTCAGCTGTTTTTCGAGATTGAGCAATCGCAATCAGTTGTTTATGAATGTATGCGATAGCACTTTGACTATTATGGGTTTCTTCATTAAAGCCTGTGATTTCAGCAGATCTTAAAAATGGCAGTGCTACACACCATGCAACGACATTTTGTTTTTGATCATAAATAGGAATAATTAAACGCTCTAAATCCAGTTGATGTTCGGCTGTTTGTCTTAAAACCCCAACCGCTTTTGCATTTTGTTTTTCCAATAATGGCTCAACTTGTTCGATCCGATAACCAGAATCATGATTACCTGCAATCATTAACGTTTGCATTTGCGGAGCGAGATGTTGTGCATCTGCTAAAAATTGGTAGAGCTGACGTTGGGCAGAAGAAGCAGGATTGATGACATCAAAAATATCACCTGAGATCAGCAAGGCATCAGGCTGTTTTAATTTGATCTGATCAAGTAACCAAACTAAAAATTGTTCATGCTCATATTGACGAGAGTGACCATAAAAATACTGCCCCAAATGCCAATCAGAAGTATGAAGAAAACGTACTGCCATAACTGCCCCCATTGTTAAGTTTTATAGTAGCGAAAATGAGGAATCAAGTTCCAGTCTTTTAGAGAATTTAAGGTCAAATTATCGTGAAGTGTTTGGCTGACAGTATTTTACTGGTCTAGTAAAATTTGCCTACTCCAATTTGAAAGCCATTTAAAATACTCATCTAAGATATAAAAGGCTGATTATTGATTTTCAGATAAAAAGTTCATTCCTATATTTAATTTTTACTATAGTATGTGTCGCTAACAGATATTAAAAAATTAAAGTCTTATTTGAGAATAATATGTTCAATAAATTTCTATGTTCAAGTTTCATTTTAACTTCAATTTTTCTTAACTCAGCGCATGCTGACGATGTTTATTATCAATTTGGCGATACGGCATTGGCTTTTGATCTTGATTCAATTGTCTATGATCTTCCAAATAAAAATAAGTTTGATATCACCGCAACCCGAAAAGTTGTCGGGCAGGTTGAGACTCAAAACTATACAGGCAATTTTGATGAGGATAATATCACCCAATATCATATGCGTTTTGATTGTAAAAAGAAGACCCTACAATTTTTAGACATGATGATAGGTGATAAAAATAATGGTGAAGTCAAATATAAAAACACCGAAAAAGGTCCAGTGATAAAGGCTTTGCAAGGCAGTGATCAGGATATGCTCAATCTTGTTTGTAGTAATGCAGAGACAGCTTAGTAGACTTTATAGATTTAAAAAGACTAAACCATGATTTGGCATTTTTGATCACACTTGGAAATGCCTCATCTAGCGAAGTGCGTTCTATGAAATATGCTATAAAAATTGCTCATTTCCTTAATCAATCTGAAATAGCTACAGATGCGATCAAGCGCATTTATTTAAATAATATAAGAAAAAACATAGCCTTAAGATTGATGGGAGGCATTTTGTTTATATTGTTCTATTTAAATGCTATTCAAAACAACGAAGGTCTAAATGTTATTTTTGGAAAAATAAAAGCCAGCGATTCGAGTGATGGTGAAATCGCTGGCTAAAATACTTCTAAAATTGGTTAGGCTGCTATACTAAACCCATCCTTGAAGCATGTTTTATAGTCTCTTGGAGTGATGGAAGGTCACCGAAATGATTGCGGATGCCAGAGCAATTGTGTCGGTTGCTACGACCTTATACTTATATAACGTCAAGAGTTTTACTTTGGTTGACAAGAAATTTAAAAAAAGTTGAATTTTTTTTATAATAGGTAAAATTCTTTCTATTTTGGCGCTAAAGATGCAGTCTCTACGCAGATACTATTGCTACTTTTTTATCCTTTGTCTAGTCCTGACCATGATTTTTGGTGTCATTGCTGCGGTGTTACCTCAACCTGTGGCTGCAGCATTAACAGCGTTCCCGTATTTGATTTCGATGATTGGTATTTTATTTATCTTTTTAAAGAAACAAAAACGTGCACCCAGTACTAAAGAGCGTAACCATTTTGCTTTGGTTTTTGTTTTAATTTTCTTTTTTTACAATTTGGCTTTTGCTTTACTCGGACAGATATTTTTCTCGATGGGTGAACCTGAAGCTTGGCAAAACTGGTGGATGCAAATAAGCAACGGGCAGTTCATTTTTATTTTAATTGCTCAATTATTGATCTACATGATACCACTTTATTTAGTCACTTTTTGGTTTTATGGTAAACAGTCTCACAGAATGGCAGATAAAATGTTTAATTCATAATAAATTGCTCAAAAAAAATGCTTTATTAATTGATTTGTAATGCTTATTTTATAGTCAGGGTGTTTAGATTTTATAGGTGGTGAAATGTACAAAGCCACTGTTTTAATGACAGGTGCTTCGGGCTTTATAGGTAAGCATTTAATAGAATATTTTACTCAACAACAATATTTGGTGATTGGCTTAAGTCGTAAAACAAATAAAGTTTCACCTAAAAATAATTTGATTTGGGTGAATGATTTTTCTGAAATCCAAACCACCCAGATTGATTATGTGATCAATCTTGCAGGTGAAAATATCGGAAACGGTCGTTGGACTGATTTCCGCAAAGATTTGCTGATTTATAGTCGGGTCAATTTAACGCTAGCACTTTATCAATGGTTAGAAAAGCACGGGATACGTCCTAAGTGCATTATTTCTGGTTCGGCGATTGGCTATTATGGCATTGATCCTAGCGAGCGCTGGAATGCAGTTTTAGATGAAACTGCTCCTGCACAAGATATTTTTATGTCTGAACTTTGTCAAAAATGGGAAAGTACAGCGCTTAATTTTTTTGAACAAAATACTAAAATTATTCGATTGGGTGTGGTCTTCGCTAAACAGGGCGGAGCTTTGGCAAAAATGCTCTTACCGATTAAATTTAATTTATTTAAAAAAATTGCGACAGGTCATCAGCCTATCGTTTGGGTGCATATTGAGGATGTGATTCGTTGTATCGAATTTTTATTTAATCATCATTCAACTCAGAAAATTTATAATCTCGTCGCACCTGAGATGATTATGCAAAAACAATTTGCAGAAGCTGCTGCAAATATTTTAGGGAAAAAGCCTTTGTTCAATTGCCCAAAAAAATGGTTAAAACTGCTTTTAGGTGAACAGTCTCAATTGATTTTAAATGGGCAATATGTGATTCCCAAAATGCTGATTCAAGAAGGCTTTCAGTTTAAACATTATGTGCTTGAACATGCCCTTGAGCAGCTTTTAGACAGCTGAAAGGTATTGTTTCAAACGGTCTGTTGCATAGGCTTGCGGATTGACGATGGTTTTTTCGTTCAACATCAATTGGCGAAGTAGACGTGCTGAAGCAGGTCCCATGCACAATCCGTTACGATAATGCCCGAAATTTGCCCATACGTTATTTAAATTAGGCATTTTACCGATATAAGGCACGCCATCTGGTGAGCCTGGGCGTAAACCTGCCCATTGTTTTTCGATTGGAAAATTTACCAACTCAGGAACCATTTCAAAACACGCTGTCAAAATATCCTGTTTGGTTTGCACAGTAGGCTCAGTATTGAAACCGACATGTGCCACACTTGAACCGCAAACAATATGACCATCCATACGTGGAATCAGATACATGACCTTGTTCATACACATGGTCGGCAACCAATTGGGCGGTGTTTTAAAGAGCATCATTTGTCCTTGCACAGGTTGAATAGGAATCGACAGTTCGAGTTGTTCAGCCCATTTTGCAGACCATGCACCTGTGGCTATGATAAATTGATCAGCATAATAATTTTGTCCAGACTTGCTTTTGATCGATTTGATTTGATCATTTTCGATATCTAAATGTTCAATCTCGGTATGTTGGTAAAACTGCACATTGGGATGTTGTTTTAGATATTGCTCAATGGATTGAAGCAAACGTGGATTACGAATATTGGCAATTTCAGGGAAATAAATCGCGTGTTTAAATTGATCAGAAATCAGTGGATTGATTTGTTCTAATTGTTCGCGTTGTAAGTATTCTGCATATTGCATAGGTTCTTGATAACGATCTTTATAATCAAGACCTATTTCAAAATCCTCTTCATCAAAGATCAGCATCCCCGTTTCGTGGATTTGAAAATCAATCGCAGAAACAGGTTGTAATTTGTGATTCCATTCTTGGTAGAGCGTTTTTGCAAATTGTGCAAGTTCATTGACTGCTCGTGGATAGCGCCAAGGATACATCGGTGAAAGTATTCCACCGCCCGCCCAAGAAGCTGCTTTACCCACTTGTTGTTGATCAAAGATACTGATTTGGCAACCTTGTTCAACCAATTCTAAAGCAGACAGTAAACCACTCACGCCTGCACCAATTATGGCGATATGCATCATGCACTCTTTGTTATTTAAAGTCGGAGAAAATTGCTGATAACCGTAGTTATCAGCAAGTGATTTGAGGTTTAACGCATTTCTTTCAATTTGCGCGCAGCATCTTCTGCAAAATAAGTCCAGATCCCATCAGCACCTGCACGACGGCAGCAGAGTAGAGTTTCCATAATGACACTTTCAGATAACCAGCCATTTTGGATCGCTGCTGCAAGCATGGCATATTCACCACTGACTTGATAAATAAATGTTGGGACACCGAAAGTGTCTTTAACCTCACGAACCACATCAAGATAAGGCATACCCGGTTTGACGATGACCATGTCTGCACCTTCTTGTAAATCCAGTGCAATTTCATGTAAAGCTTCAGCGCGGTTACCTACATCCATTTGGTAGTTGTACTTATTACCACCTTTAAGGTTGGAAGAAGAGCCTAAAGCGTCACGGAATGGACCATAAAAACTAGAAGCATATTTGGCAGAATAAGCCATGATATTGGTATAGATATGTCCATTGGCTTCAAGCGCTTGGCGGATTGCACCAATACGGCCATCCATCATATCACTCGGTGCAACGACATCAGCACCTGCCTCAGCATGGCTCAAAGCTTGTTTAACCAAACATTCAACGGTTTCATCATTGAGTACATAGCCTGTATCATCGATGATGCCATCTTGACCATGTGTGGTATATGGATCAAGTGCGCCATCAGTAATCAATACCATTTCTGGTAATTCTTTTTTTAGCAGACGTAAAGTATTTTGGATCAGACCATTTTCATGCCAAGCCGCTTCGGCTGTTAGGCTTTTGTCTTCTTGCGGTGTAACTGGAAATAAGGCAAGTTTAGAGACACCGAGCTCAAGCAAAGTTTCCGCTTTTTTCAGGAGTAAATCAGCCGATAAGCGTTGCACATTTGGCATGCTTGGGACATCTTGAGTTTGTTTTTGACCGGGTAACACAAAAACTGGATAGATCAAGTGGTCAGCAGTAAGTTGCGTTTCACGTACCATCGCTCTTAGTTTGTCATTTTTACGGATACGACGCATGCGAGTGGCAGGAAAAGCAGGACGATTGAACGTATAAGTCATAACAATCTCAGTGATCAGTATTAAACTATGGGCTATTGTAGCCCTATTCATCAAGATTTTGGGGAAAGCATTGGCTTTTTTCTCAATATAGGATTTTTGATATATTTATGACTGACTCCCAAAAAAAATGGACTGGTAATATCCACCTCGGTGCAAAAGTGGATATTAATGTTGTCCTTAGCCAGCTTACTCAAGCATTTAATGCCTCGCCTTATTTTGCCTATAACACCATGAAAATGCGTGTGGTTGATGGTCAGATTCAAGGTTATTTGGAAATGCAACCGAACCTGATTGGCAATACTGCATTTCAAATTTTACATGGTGGCGTTGCTGCGACCTTGTTGGATAGTATTGGTGGAATTGTTGCGATGGGTGAGTTGTACCAACGTGCAGAACCTGAAAGTTTGCCAGAAGTGATGAAAAAAGTGGCTCGTATGGCAACCGTGGATATGCGTGTGGATTATCTCGCTCCAGGTCGAGGTCAGCATTTTATCGCTACAGCTGAAGTGCTGAGAATGGGGCGTAAAGGTTGTACCATGCGGATGCTGATGGTCAATGATGAAGGCAAGTCGATCGCTGCTGGAATTGCATCGTATGCTTTTTAAGCAAATTTAAAGCGATCATACGTATATTAATAGAGACATTAAAGAAATTTTAGTGTCTTTTTTTGATTGAAAATTTGACTAAATAGTAAAAAATTTTGATATTTTTCAATATGATTTAGTAATTGAATACTCTGTAGTTACATTTAAATTATCTTAATTTGAGTTTTGTCGGTAAAATTGCCAGCACAATTGAATAAAAATCGACGTAATTCTACATTTTCATACTTTAGGACATTTTCTAATTCTAAGATATTTAGAATGCAGATTTTGTGACCTTGTAAAAAGTCTGAACATGTAAAAATAGCATTAGGAATATACGATGACGGATGCACAAAATACCACTGCACCTGAAACTGAGGCTGCTGAAGCTGCAAACGATGCAGCAATGAAAGCCAAACGAAAAAAAATGCTGAGCATTTTGGCACTGATCCTCATAGTCGCTGCCATTATTTATTTGCTATGGGCATTTGTATTTCATCAAACAGTAAATACAGACAATGCCTATGTGGGTGCAGATAATGCTGAAATTACCTCAATGGTCAGTGGACAGGTTGCAGATGTCCGTGTGAGCGATACACAAGCGGTAAAAAAAGGCGATATTTTGGCAGTGATTGATGATCGTGATGCCAAAATTGCTTTGTCTCAAGCTGAGGCACAATTGGCTAAAGCAAAACGTCAATATACACAAAGCTCTGCAAATAGTAGCTCTTTGACTTCGCAAATTTTGGTCTCTGCTGATGATATCAATAGTGCCAATGCTCAAGTAGCCCAAGCTCAAGTCGCATTGAGTAAAGCACAAGATGAATATAAACGCCGTACTCAATTGGCTGCTTCTGGTGCGATTTCTAAAGAAGAATTGGCAACATCGTTGAGTACTTTGAATAATGCTCAAGCAAGTGTAAATGTTGCGAAAGCAGGGCTAGCCCAAGCTGAATCAAAACGTAAAGCAGCTCAAAGTAATTTGGATGCAAATGAAGCCTTGATCAAAGGGACTTCGCAAGATTCGACACCTGATGTGTTGGTGGCTTTGGCTCAGTTAGACCAAGCTAAACTTGATCTACAACGTACAGTGATTCGTGCGCCTTTGGATGGTGTAGTTGCGAGCCGTACCATTCAAGTCGGACAACGTGTTGCACCAGGTTCAGTCTTGATGACTGTCGTGCCTTTAACACAAGTTTATGTCAATGCAAACTTTAAAGAGAGTCAACTTGAAAAAGTTCGTGTGGGTCAATCTGCAACGTTGACATCTGATCTATATGGCAGTGGTGTTGAATATCATGGGAAAGTGGTTGGGTTTTCAGGTGGTACAGGTGCAGCATTTGCTTTGATTCCTGCACAAAATGCGACAGGAAACTGGATCAAAGTCGTACAACGTCTACCCGTACGTATTCAATTGGATCCTAAAGAGCTACAGGAGCATCCGCTTCGTGTCGGTTTGTCTATGGATGCTACGATTGATCTGAAATCGAAGTAATCGCCCATGAATAGCACGAGCCATTTCATGCCCGGAGAGCTAAAAGGCGGTAGGCTGATGCTTGCTGCTTTTATTTTGGCGCTTTCCAATTTTATGGTGGTCTTGGATATGACCATCGCCAATGTATCTGTTCCACATATTACCGGAAGCCTTGCCGTATCCAGTTCTCAAGGAACATGGGTGATTACCTCTTATGCAGTAGCTGAGGCGATATGTGTACCACTAACTGGTTGGTTAGCTGGACGCTTTGGTGCTGTCCGAATCTTTTTAATTAGTCTGATTGGTTTTACGGTATTTTCCATTTTGTGTGGCTTGTCGACGAGTTTGGCAATGTTGGTGATCTGTCGTATCGGGCAAGGTTTATTTGGTGGTCCGATTATGCCACTGACACAAACTTTGTTGATGCGTATTTTCCCACCCGAAAAGCATTCTCAAGCCATGGGTATGTGGGCCATGACCACGGTTGTTGGTCCGATTTTAGGTCCAATTTTAGGTGGTTCAATCAGTGATAACTGGTCTTGGCATTGGATCTTCTTTATCAATATCCCAGTGGGGATCGCCTGTGCAATCGGTACGATGCGTTTGTTGCGTAGTGCTGAAACGCCAATTTTAAAATTGAAAATTGATTCCATTGGCTTGGCATTATTGGTGCTTTGGATCGGTGCTTTACAGTTAATGCTGGATCTCGGTCACGAGCGAGATTGGTTTAGTAACTCCTTTATTTGTAGTTTAGCCGTTATCACAGTCGTTGGATTTGTGGTGTTTATGATTTGGGAATTTACCGAAAAACACCCAGTCGTTGATGTGAAAATTTTTAGATATCGAGGATTCTCCATTGCAACGATGTCCTTGGCGTTTGCATTTGCGGCATTTTTTGGCAGTATCGTGCTGATTCCACAGTGGCTACAAATCAATATGGGCTATACCGCAACATGGGCTGGTTATCTGACTGCGACTATGGGCTTCGGTAGTTTGACCATGTCACCCATTGTGGCAAAACTTGCGACCAAATATGATCCACGGGCATTATCTAGTTTTGGTTTGATCGTGCTTGGGCTGGTCACATTGATGCGGGCATTTTGGTCAAATGAAGCTGACTTTTTTACTTTAGCATTACCACAAATGATCCAAGGTTTCGCCGTTCCATTTTTCTTTATTCCTTTGTCAAATATTGCATTAGGTGCAGTTCGACCTGATGAGATCGCTTCGGCAGCGGGTTTGATGAACTTTATTCGTACCATGGCTGGCGCGATTGGTGCTTCGATAGCAGTGACCATTTGGGATGATCATGCCAAGCTTGCACGTAGTGAAATCGTATCAACGATGCATGTGCAACCGACACAGCAAAATTTGATTAATCATGGTATGAGCCCTGAAACTGCCTTGGGTATGATTTCAAATCTCGTTGATAAAGAAGCATTAACTTTATCGGTGAATCATGTCTTTTTAATCTTTGCCATGCTGTTTATTTTTGCAGGACTGATTATCTGGCTTTGCCCTAAACCTAAAGGCAGCGTCGGAGCAGGGCATGCACATTGATTTATAGATGCTTTACAGCACCGAAGCCTAATTTATGCACATAGATTAGGGTCTGTTGGCATTTCATAACTGAATTGCGTTGTCGGCTAAAATTGAGCAGGTAAGGCACGAAATGTAGAGAATGGCGAGACCATTTTCAAATTTCGTAACGATGCCTGAGATAATTTTAGCCACAACCTGAGCAAGAACAAAGCACTGCTTTGTTCGCAGCGCAAGGCGAAGCGAAAGGACGAGAGTGTTTTTTGATGCTATTTCGTTGTAGCTTGATCATTTAGATCACTAAATTTCTCAATCTACGCCTCATATCACCTAAAAAACACTCAGCGTCGCAACCAATTTGAAATGCCAACAGACCCTACACCTTTTTAATGTCCATCGGAAAGTGCTTTAGAAAATCCAACCAGTTGAATAGGTAAAGTCACGATATCAGCAACGACGGTCAAAGGTAAGATTGCCACATGGGCTGCTTTAAATAAACCAGATCGTTCACTTTGCTGTCTCACCAAGAGTTGGACTGGTTCTCTAAATTGGTATTGCAAAGGTTTTTGATTTGCCTGTTTTTTTAATGGAAAAATCTTGTAATGAATTTGTTGGGTACATTGATATTTCTGTGCATTTAAATCAGTTTCACAACTAAAATCTAAAGCTTTCAGCTGATTTTTTTCACTGTTCGTCACTTGATTTAACGCTTTATTATATGAAACATTTAACGCTTCCATAATCGGACGTTTAGGATCCGTAATCACGACACTAAATAGATGATTAGATACCCGTGAACTTGCTGAAATCGTGACATGAGACAAATCCAGTTGTTTGACGATATCCACTAAAATCGTTTTTTTTGAGCTTGAGCGATTGACGACCTCGATCAAATAATCTTGTTTTTGCCCCAAAATAACCAAAGCATTTTCATGCTGAGCAATCGGTTCACGAGGAATCCCATAAGCAAGTAATTGATCCGAAATTAGCGTTTTATATTTATAACTAGACTGATTCATACTCTCAACTGTCGAAAGAGTCATACAGCTACTGAGTAAAGTTGATAGACAGGTGACAATGGCAATGCTTTGAATTTTCATGATTAGTCTTTATTTTCCTTATATTTTTTAAAATGATATTTGTAGCTTAATCGCTCAAAATAGCCTATGTATTTTGAGCGATGGAAATAACATGTTTTACATCGTTTTAGATATTTGACTGCGCTCGTTTTAAAGCTACATTCCACTCAGATAAGCGACTTTCTCGTTCATCTTGACTCATGAGGGGTTCAAACTCACGATCAAGTTGCCATGATTCTGCGATTTCATCAAGATTTGAAAATACTCCTGCATTGAGTCCTGCCATGGCGGCTGCTCCCCAAGCAGTAGACTCAAGCAGTTTAGGACGCAGTACAGGGACATTTAAAATATCGGCTTGAAACTGCATTAACATATCATTTCGACTGGCACCGCCATCAACGCGAAGCTCTTTTAAGGGCTTTTGAATGTCAGCTTGCATCGCCGTCAAGACATCAGAAACTTGAAAGGCGATTGCCTCAAGTGCAGCACGAGCAATATGCGCTTTGGTCGTGCCACGTGACATACCACAAAGCAGTGCTCGTGCATCACTATCCCAATGCGGTGCGCCAAGTCCAGTAAATGCAGGAACTAAAATCACACCATCACTATCCGCAACCTGACAAGCCAGTTTTTCTACATCTTGGCTATTTTGAATAATCCCTAGACCATCTCTTAACCATTGCACAATGGCACCGGCCATAAACACACTGCCTTCAAGTGCATAATTGGCTTTGTTTTGGCAGTTCCAAGCCAGAGTAGTCAGCAATTGATTTTGGCTATATTGAATCTCACCATCGGTATTGAACAGCATAAAACAGCCTGTACCATAGGTGTTTTTGGCTGAACCAGCTTCAAAACAAGATTGACCAAAAAGGGCAGCTTGTTGATCTCCTAAAATGCCAGTAATCGGGATTTCAGCACCCAATAAACCATGTGCAGTTTCAGCAACATGCGTATCAGAAGCAATGATTTTCGGTAATACCGATTTAGGAATATCAAATAATTCTAGTAATTCCTCATCCCAAGCTTGTTCTTTTAGATTCATTAACATCGTTCGAGAAGCATTGCTGGCTTCAATAACATGTTTTGAACCTTGAGTGAGGTTCCAGATTAACCAACTATCGATGGTTCCAAATGCAACATGACCCTGTTCCGCCAGCGCACGTAAACCTTCAACATTTTTGAGTAACCAAACCAATTTCCCCGCACTAAAATACGGATCTATACGTAGACCCGTTTTATTTAAAATTTTATCTAATAAATTTTGTTCTAATAAATGATTGCACCATAACGCCGCGCGGCGGTCTTGCCAAACGATCGCAGGTGCAAGCGGATGTCCAGTTCTTTTGTCCCAAACAACAGTTGTTTCTCGCTGATTGGTCAATCCTATCGCTTTAATATCTTTGGCAAGCAGACGAGCAGAAGCGATCGCTTGTTGGACAACTGCGATTTGTGTAGTCCAGATTTCTTGAGCATCTTGCTCGACCCAGCCTGAATGTGGTGTCTTAATTTGGATTTCTCTTTGAGCTGTTGCAAAGATTTTGCCGTGTTCATTGAAGATAATCGCTCGACATGAGGTCGTTCCTTGATCAAGTGCGAGTAAATAGCTCATATTTTTTATTTTTACCCTTGAAAAAAATTGATAGTAACGCAATTATGTAATTAATCGCAGATCATTTGGTAAATGTTGTGAATTTTCATCGTAATTTTCCGCATTTATGATATGATGGCGACGTTATCTGGGGATGTTATTGGCTTCGACGCTGATGATGAAGCTCATAGATGCATGCCGAGAGCGCATTTTCTCTCGTAAATCAAATTTGCATATTTTAGTCGCAAACGACGAATCATACGCTCTAGCTGCCTAAGGGCAGTTTGTCCGACTCTCTGAATACTTGTGGTTAGAGACTCCGACCGAAGCGCACGCACACAAGTCCGTATAGAGCCAAGCCTCGGGGCTTTATACCAAACTTAGAGGATCGCGGCTTGTACCCTGTTCGTCGGGTCACTTGTTGTTAAAATAATTGACGATATCTAAGCATGTAGTATTCTCGAGTGTAGTGTTGGCGGACGCGGGTTCAACTCCCGCCATCTCCACCAAAATTCTTGTTATAAAAAAGCCACTTAGTCTAAGTGGCTTTTTTATTGCCACATTTTCACCACACTTACCAAAACCGCCACATTATAATAATTATAAAAAAGGCACTCTATAAAGTGCCTGTACTTGTATTTTGTTTCGATTGCTAGAAGCAAGTTGTTTTTAGTGATTAGAAATGCCATAAAAATTGGTCCAACTTAGTGATCCAGTTTTAATTTATATAAAATTTATGCAACTATTGAAATTATATGTTTTTTATTTATTTGAATTTTAATAAATAATTTTGTATGTTAGTCCAGTCCATCATTGGATGAACTGAACAAGATATTTACTTATCTAGGGGACTATCCCTTTTTATTACAGCTTCTCTAGCTTTTTCAGGGGTGAGTCCATATAGATCCTCGATTTCTTTTGGTTCAGTAATCGCTCGCTTGATAATTAAGTTTATTAAAGTGAAGAGCTTAGCAGCAACAAAATCAATATCTTCATCGTTCATTTGACCAGGATGTACAGCATTATTTCCAGTGATTCTTACTGTATCCGCAGCTTTTACTAATTCTGGAGATAGCTTCTCTTTTTTGACTAAATTTTTAAGATCATCATTTATATTTTCCCCTTTTTCACCTAAGTGTTTACAAAGTTTTTGTAATGCTAGTCTTAATAAGGCAGCAGCTGATTTTGGGGATTTATTGAATACAGATTTAGCTTCATCAAAATCTTTTTTTACATCATCAGGCATGTCAATTGATGGGGTAACATTTATAGTTTGGTCAGGGAAAATCATTAAAGTGTTAGTTGGTCTATTATATGTATCTAATTGACTTCTCCATATTGATTGATTGTTGCAATGGGAACATTGAGCTATATCAATTAAAGACTTTCTATCATTTCGATTTATTGTAAACCAATTCATATGAGAATAAGTTTGACAGAAAGGGCAATCGAAAGCATTTGATTTGTAAGTAGGATTTCTGGTAGGCATAAGATATATCTAAAAGTTCGTTTATATTTATAATAATTTTTTGCCACATTTTTTGCCACATAAACTTTACATTCAGTTATATCTTATCAAGTCAAAAACTTTAATTTACTGATTTTAAATACTGATGATTCTATATAGGTTAATAATATATCGCATAAGCGGGTTTAAATCCTGCTATTTCCATCAAAATTTTTATTATAAATCATTAGCTTAATTTGAGTCTCTTTTTTTATTGACTTAATAAATGATTTTTTATTAATTCTCAAATCAGAAGGATCAATTTTAAAATCATCATACATGTTTTTTGTCGTGTATTTCAAAGTTTTAAGTGCGAGATCTATATATTAAGGCTATGTCCAAATGATAAGTATTGGCTAAATTTAGGCAAATATCGTTTATATCATTTCAAATAAAAATTATGAATCATTTAGCATGAATAACAGAATCCATTTTTCTGACTTTTGAATGCACATATTTGTCCAACTTTAGACATTTTAAATTTTATTTGTTATTTTCCCTAAACAAACAACAGGCGAATTAAAAAATGAAAAAAATCATTCTAAGTATATTTTTATTATTTCCAGCAATCTCATTTGCTAACGAGGACATGGATTTCGATGGAGAATGCTATGTTCAAGGCAAAGACAATTCTGAACAAACTTGCAAAATATCAATCACTCGTGAAAATAATTTGAATTATGAACTTTTAAAGCTAGACAAGGCAGAATATGTCATTGAAACATCAGACAATTGTGATGAAGATAGCTGTAAAGCAAGATTGGGCACTACTATGGACAATTTAAAGAGTGCAAAACGACTTTTTCGTGACTATCAATCCAAAAAAGTTGTAAATGAGGTTAATGACTTTGACTGGGTTTGTACTAAACAAACACAGGGGGCTTTGGAAGTGTGTTTTGTCATTAAATGATTTAATCCTTAGCTAAAATGCTAAAAGCTTCGTAAAAATAAGATTTTAGGATGCCGAATTTATATTGTATCGACCAAAAAAACCGCAACATGATTCGATCAAATTGCGGTGATTTGGTTGTATCTTCAATCTGAAATGGCGAAGTCAATTCAAATTAAATGATCACACCCAGCCAGTCAGATAGTAAACACCGATGATCAAGAATGAAGCCGCGATCTTGATAAAAGTAATACTAAAAATATCCTTATAAGCTTGGCGATGGGTCAAACCTGTGACTGCCAATAAGGTAATAATTGCACCATTATGCGGAAGAGTATCCATACCACCCGCAGCCATTGAAGCGACACGGTGTAAAACTTCTAAAGGAATATTTGCGGCATGAGCTGCTGCCACAAATTGATCAGCCATTGCACCTAGAGCAATACTCATCCCACCAGAAGATGAGCCTGTTATACCTGCTAAAATATTGATGGTAATGGCTTCATTTAAAAGAGGATTGTTGATTCCTTGTAAAGAGCCAGCAACGATTAAAAAACCAGGAAGGGCAGCAATGATCGCGCCAAAGCCGTACTCTGAACCTGTATTCATCGCAGCGAGCATCGCACCCGCAATCGCAGTTTTTGAGTTTTCGGCAAATTGTTGAAAAATCGTTTTAAAACTAAAGATTAAAATACATAAAATACCGCTACATAATGCACCTAAGACTGCCCATATCGCCGTGATTTTTTGAATTTCAACAGGAATACTTTCCTTCATGCCTGCAAGTTGCAATTCAAACAAAGAAGGATACCAATGAGGAATATAGTGCGTCAGGGCTAAATTGACTAAGCCAACGATGAGCAGTGGTAATAAAGCAATTAAAGGATGAGCCAGTTTTATATCCGATGGTGTTTGTGGTTCATTTTTATGGTGCTCACCATAACCTTCACCAGCAAGTTGTGCCTTTTTACGACGGTATTCTAAATATAAAATACCTGTAAATACGATAAATACTGAACCAATGATACCCAGAGTAGGTGCTGCCCAACTGGTTGTATTAAAGAAAGTGGTTGGAATGATATTTTGGATTTGAGGAGAGCCCGGCATGGCATCCATAGTAAAAGTAAACCCACCCAAAGCGATGGTTGCAGGCATCAGACGTTTAGGGATATTACTTTGTCTAAATAACTCTGCTGCAAATGGATAAACTGCAAAAACTACGACAAATAGTGAAACGCCACCATAGGTGAGCAAACCGCAAATCGCGATAATGACTGGAATAGCGCGTTTTTCACCCAATATTTTGATAATTGCCCGCACGATTGAACGAGAATATCCTGACAATTCAATCAATTTACCAAAAATTGCGCCAAGTAAAAAAACAGGGAAATACAACTTAATAAATCCAACCATTTTGTCCATAAAAAGGTTGGTAAAAGCAGGAGCCACTGCACTTGGATCAGTGAGTAACACTGCACCTAAGGCTGCAAGAGGGGCAACTAAAATAACACTATAGCCCCGATATGCCGCAATCATTAAAATAAATAAAGCCGCTAAAGCAATAAAAACACTCATGAGAAACCTACTCACTAGAGCAGGGAATATTCAATCATCCATGTTTGAGATCTTCAATTTCCCTGCTTTAAAATACTAAATTCAGATTGTTAACTAACAATCGTCATGATTGAATTATTCTGCGATCCCAGCGTATGGAACATCTTTGTTGCCATAGCGACGTACACGGATATTGGCTTGCTCACCGTGACCTGCGAAACCTTCAAGTCCGCACAGGCGTGAACAATACTCACCAACAAGTGTAGAAGCTTCATCTGTTAAAACTTTTTGATAAGTACATGTTTTAATAAACTTACCTACCCATAAACCGCCTGTATAACGTGCCGCTTTTTTCGTTGGTAAAGTATGGTTTGTACCAATCACTTTATCGCCGTATGCCACGTTGGTACGCGGACCGATAAATAACGCACCAAAGTTTTGTAGGTGATTGAGGAAATAATCAGGATCATGTGTCATCACTTGCACATGCTCAAATGCCAATTTATTTGCAATTTCAAGCATTTCTTCATCAGAATCAGCAACGATCACTTCACCAAACTTGTCCCATGCTTGACGAGCAATCGCCGCTGTTGGAAGGATATTGAGCAAACGCTCAACTTCAGAAATGGTATCTTTGGCAAGTTGCATAGATGTCGTCAATAAGATCGCAGGAGAGTCAGGACCATGTTCTGCTTGACCAAGTAAATCCGTTGCACAAAGCTCACCATCAACAGATTCATCAGCAATCACTAAAGTTTCGGTAGGGCCTGCAAATAAATCGATACCCACGCGACCAAATAATTGACGTTTCGCTTCTGCGACAAAGGCATTACCCGGACCAACTAAAATATCAACTGGAGCAATAGATTCTGTACCAATTGCCATCGCACCAATCGCTTGAACACCACCTAAACAGTAAATTTCATTGGCACCCGCCAAGTGTTGAGCAGCAACAATTGCGGGAGCTGGCTTACCATTAAATGGTGGTGCGCATGTGATGATACGAGGTACACCTGCTACACGAGCAGTAATCACAGACATATGCGCTGATGCTAAAAGCGGATATTTACCACCTGGTACATAACAGCCTGCTGCACTTACAGGAATATTTTTATGACCGAGGATCACCCCAGGCATCGTTTCAACTTCGATATCTTTGATACTATCACGTTGATGACGAGCAAAATTTTCAACTTGAGTTTGTGCAAAACGAATATCGCTTAGATCACGTTTAGATAATTGTGATAAACACGCTTCGATTTCTTGTTCACTCAAAAGAAAGTTATCACGTTCTAATTTATCAAATTTTGCTGAAAGTTCTCTCACCGCAACATCGCCGCGATTTTCAATATCAGCAAGGATATTTTCAACTGTTTCGCGAACTTGAATTTGTGTATTTTTTACAGCTTCTGGCGCTGCACCTTGTTTTAACCAAACTGCCATGTCGAATTTTCCTTAGAGGGTAAAAGCTTCTTTTTTTAAAATAATGCTTTTTGCATACGTATGCAATATTTTTTAAAAAATAAATTTAGATCATTAAAAGATCATGATTTTAAGTGGTTCATAAACTTAATATTTTATTTTATAAGACTATTTAGGCAATCTAGCTGATTTTCGAATGATCAATTGACCTTCAACGATAATATTTTGAGGGGTGCTGCCATGATTTTGCATTTGCTCAAATAAAACTTGAATAGCTTGTTCGACCATTTGCTTTGAGGGCTGAGAAAAAGTGGTGAGCTGAAAAGATTCCCATGCAGCTAAATAGTTATCATCAAAACCAACAATAGAGATATCTTGACCAATTTTCAAAGCAAATTCATGCTGAGCAACTTCGAGTGCTGAAAGTGCCATTTGATCATTGGCACAAAAAATAGCGTCAGGGCGGGGATCTGATTTTAGAAGCTCACGTGCAGCTTGTCTTGACTCCTCGTAAGTATAGTTTCCGAGTGCTTTTTGAATATTTTCAATGCCATGACTTTTCAGATAAGAAAAATAAGCTTCTTCCCGATCCCGATTGGTCGAAGAGGTGTGATCACCTGCAAGATAGGCAAAATTGTGATGCTCACCGGCCAAAAGAAAATCTACAATTTGATGGACGCCTTGAACATTGTTCCCTGTGACACTTGAAATCGAGTTTGACTCAGTTTTACGGGTCAGCATCACCACAGGTAAATCATTTTGCATACATTCATCCGCAAGATGTGAGGATAAATTTACTGCAATAAGAATTAAGCCATCTAATGGATAATGCAAGATTTCTTCCATCAACAAGTCAGAGTTATTTGTCGTTTTATTGGTAAATAATAAAATTCGATAACCATGGCTTGAGAGTTCAAAAGATAATTCTTCTAATATGGTTTGGTAATAGGGATTGGAGTTGAGCGGCAGTACAATGCCAATCAAGTTGGTTTTTTTTGTGATCAGTGAACGAGCAATTAAATTCGGTCTATAACCGAGCTGTTTAGCAGCTTCAATGATTTTTTTTCGAGTTTTTTCAGAAACGCTCGCCCCAGGTGTGAAATGACGAGACACAGCCGATTGTGACACTCCTGCTAATTTTGCTACATCATGAGCAGTAACAGAGCGTCTTGGGTTTAGGGATGTGTCATGCGTATCTGCCATGGATCACGAGTGCCTATTCATTTTGTTGAATTTCGTTCGAATTATAGTTTCAATTGATCAGTTTTTCTAATTGAATTATTTCCGCATTGGAAAATAAAGACTTAGCCAGTGCTGAACAGGCAGTCACGAGTCATATAGTGTCATTTAAATATTCTTTATTAAATATCTAAGCCCGTCCTTTGGTTTTATACAAAATCTAAGCTGGGCATTTTGATCTAGTCCTGAAGAACTCTCCATTTCTAGATCAAAATGCTTATATAAATTATTAAAAATATCAATCATATATCATTTAAATGCAATTAGTATTTAAACATATAGGTTAAATAGAAATTGTTATTTTCAGATTTATTTTCAGCGACGATATCTTTTTGCCACGAAGCGATCACAACAGAGTGATTTGGAAATTGATATTGAAGCGTTGGACCGATACCAAAACCTTTTGTTTTAGAGTCATTTAGTTTTTTTCCATTTAGCTCATCTTCTTCTAATTGATCGGCATAATAGCCACTAACACCAGCTTTCCATTGACCAATTTTATATGCTGCCATGTATTCTACGAAAACCTCTGTCCCAGTTTTATAATTGGTATCCTGATTTTTCCAGTTAAAAGATAATCGTGGTTCAACACCAAGTTCAAATCCCAAGGGGCTTTCATATCTAAGTGCAACAATTGGTTGGATTGAAAATCTATTATTAGAAACATTTAATGCTCTATTTTTAGAATATGAGCCAGTAGGAATCACATAGTCCGTTGCAAAAACTGCATGCCAATTTTTATTTTCACCGAGATCCCATTGAAATAAAAACGGTCCAATAATAATATCGCCTAATCCATCTTGGCTATCTGAAAAATGTCCATCAGGTGTGTTCATCGAGTTTTTTGCATGAGCATAAGTCCCGATAAGTTCTGACGCAAAACTATCTGCACCAAAAATATGACTGTCCCACACGGTGAAAAATCGAACCGTTGCCGCATTTACTTTTAAATCAAAATCAGTTCCCTTAATTTCGTCACCTCTAGAATTATTTAATCGTGACGAGTCTGTTTGAGCTGCCATGACTTGCAGATAGTTACCGGGAACAGGTGGGAATCCTCCGATTAAATAGAGTGAAGCACCCGCTGGAAATGAGTAATTACCATTTTCTGCAGCATGTCCAGAGATTGCAGGTAGTATCATTAAAGCAGGCACAACGAAGCTTGCTTTGATCATTTTTAGATTTAGCATAAGTCTATCCATAGTGTTTTCGCTTATTTTTTCCATTTAAATAAGCACAGTTTTTGTTAATAAAAATTCATTATTGATTTCGCAATCATTTGTTTGTTTTAAAAGATGATAAGTTTTAAGGTGAGGGATGCTTAAAACTTATCAAACTGGTGTAATTATTTAGAAAAATGTTGTTCGAGTTCGCTGTCATATTGGGCATCTGTCAAAATAAATGCCATACGACACACTTGATTGGTTCTGTTTGCCCAAGCATGATTGGTACCACGTTGAACAACAACGCTATTTTCATGTACTTCGATTTCTTCATCATCAAGCAATAATGTAATGGTGCCACTGATTACAATCCCGTAATCAATCGTTTCAGTACGATGCATCATTGGATGTCTAGAGTGAGTCGTTGAAGTAGCTGCTTTGACTTCACCCATATCTTTAAATGATGATTTTTCAGGATCTAGTGATAATTTATGTACATATTCGCTATCTGGTGGAAAATCTACAAAACGAAAGCGTGTGCCAGCAACAGTTGGACTAAGTGTGACTGCACCTGTCGCAACATCTTCAGTTTTTGCTGTAATGACTTGATTTTCGCCAGTATTCCATACTTCATAAAAAATCATGCCCGGCGCATTTTCTAAATGATGGATATTATTTAAGTGACCACTTTTCAGTATGATGGCTTTACCATTTTCATCATGACCAGTCACAACCCGATTAATTTCCTTTAAACTCATTTTATTGTTTCCTTATACAAAAATATTTCATCAGAAATAATTTCAAAATAAATAGGCGTTAATTTTTTTCCTAAACAGGGTCCATGCACACAAAGCCCTGTTGCGATATCAAATTTAGCTCCATGGCCAAAACACATTAAAAACTGCTGATCTGGACTCAGGTATTGATCTTTTTTTAAAGCCATTGCAGGTCCATTTTCATAATGAGGACAAGCATCTAACCATGCATATAATTTTCCATTACGACGTATGAGAATAATGTTTTTACTGAATAAATTAGAATGTTTTGAAAATATATCATTTTGATTTAATTCAGTAATTTTGCATAAATACTCTAATTCCATGAACAGGATCTCCTAGAGGAGATTTATGGAAGAACTCGTTCAGAATATTTCAATAAAAAGCGTTGCGTCGTGTCTTTGGCATAATGTGATGTCCTTGGAGCCCAACTGTCATCGTGTTTATCCATATCGGCATCGTATTCAACATGACAGCCCAAAGGAGAGTTGAAATACCAAAACCAGTTTGATCCCAAAATGTGACGTCCAGGTCCCCAATAAGTGGTGTAACCAAGCTCTGTAAATCGAGATCCAGCAATCATTAATTCAGTCGGTCCAGCTAAATGGAAGGCAAAATGGTCAATGCCTTGCGCTTCAGGAGGAGCTTGAATAATAAGTAATGTATGATGGTCATCATTGGCTTTCGGTCTTAAAAAACAGCCTGCATCTTGCATAATGTCTGAAATTCGAAAACCAAGACGATTGCAATAAAAATCATTTGCCGCTTTTACATCGGGTACAAATAAAACAAAATGACCTAAAGAACGTGGTAATGGAGCATCAGTTGCAGGGATACCTAGTTCATTGATTGCTCTTTGTGGTTTAGCGCCTGGAGAATTGATTTTTTCAGCTTCTAAATGTAATTCTTTGCGAATCGAAACTTGAAATTTGAGTGAGAAACCTGATGCATCAACAGTTTCTAAAGTTCCATCTGCATTGATATTAACGACTCGATCTTTAGAAAGTTCATTGTAAATTTCATTTAGCGCATGTTTATTGACAACACCATAGACTTGTTGTCTCAAAGAACTACCATTCGCTAAAGCAGGAAGATCACAATTTTTTTCATCATAAATTTCTATGGATGTACCATCCAACGCTGAATAAATCGCATGAGTTTCACTCAGATAAGTTTCTTGTAAACCATAATCTTTTAAAAATTGGCAAGACTCATTAAACTGAGTAACTGCAAATACTAAAGTATCGGGACCGATAATATTCATAAAAATTTTCCTTAATTTTCTTTTTTTCATTATTTTAATTTTTTATTATTTACTCAAATGATTATTAACAATACTATGTATTGATTTCATCAATGTATATAAAGGATTATTATGCGATATAAAAACTTAGATTTAAACTTACTGGTTGCATTAAATCACTTTTTAACGGAACAAAGTGTAAGTAAAGCTGCTGAAAAAATGTATATAACTCAGTCCTCGGCAAGTAATGCATTATCTAGATTAAGAGAGTATTTTGATGATGATATTTTAATTCCTGTTGGAAAGAATATGACGCTCACTGCAAGAGCTAAAACATTAGTAAAACCTGTAAAAGAAATTTTATTTTCCATTGATTCTAAAATTATTCAAAAGCCATTTTTCGATCCACATACAGACTTATTAAAATTTAAGATTTGTGTATCAGATTATTCATTAGCAACAGTTTGCCCGATACTCATCGATTACATTAGAGAAAATAATTACAACATTCATTTAGATTTTATTGCCCAGACGACAAAACCAGAATTTGCACTTGAATATGAAGAAGTAGATTTATTGATAATTCCTGAAATTTCAGCAGCACAAAAGCATCCTATAGAGCATGTTTTTGAAGATGATTTTGTTTGTATTTCATCTAAAAAATACTCAAATATAGGTGAGACTATTGGTTATGATGATTTTGTAAATACGCCGCATGTTGTAATGAAACCGACTTTTGCCAGTGGTTCTATAGAATCCATCTGGATGAATGATATCGGTATAGAACGTAAAATTGCAGTATCTTGTTACAGTTTTTCTATGATTCCAGTTTTTGTTGCCAATTCAAATTATATTGCGACTATTCATAGAGGCTTAGCAGCCAAATATGCCGAAAGTCATGATTTAACTATTCATGAATTACCTTTTGAATTTCCTAAGTTTAGACAAACAGTGCAATGGCATAGATATAAAGAAAAGGATCAAGAGCTTTTATTTTTGATCAATATTTTGAAAGAGTGTTATAAAAAAATGTCAATTTTTAAAGAGATTTGATGAATAGTGAAACATGTGATGTATTGATTTCATAAATGTAGCTCATTGATAAGTTTAATTTGAATTGTTTTTGGCAAATATCTAAATTTGATCCATTGGTAGATAAATTAATTTGGTCGATTATAAGATAAGTTGATTAAATTGTTTTATTTAGTTTCATGGATTTAAAGTGGATTTAAAGCCAAGGGAATTAATATATTAAAATATAATGGATTATTTTTGCATTTTTATTTTAGATGAAAATAATTTATTTATTTTATTTTTTGGTTTTATAGCTATTTAAATTAAATAAATAATGAGGTTTTATATGTTTCACTATTTCCCAACAAATTATGTGTGGAGTTTATCTACGTTAATTGCACTTGGTTATGGCGGTAATATCGGTGAAATTGACGAAATATGTAAACCAATCCTTGATGCTTCTAAAAATGGTGATGATGTCAATACAAAAGCATTTATGGAAGTTTGGAGAAAGTTTGCTGATCAATTAGTTGAACTTGCTAATGAAGATTTAGCGCTAGGGCGTGAATTTTCTGCTGGTGAAAAACTCGAACGTGCTGGTTTGTACTATCTTACTGCTGAACGTATGCAGGAACATGGTGATCCTGAGCGAGTATTTGTTTATGCCAAGGCTCTAGAATGCTACGACTTATCTCGAAAATATAAAAAAGAAAATGTTACTCGTGTAGAAATTCCGTATGGCGATAGCCACATCAGTGCAATTTATATTAAGGCTGATACTGGAAATGCCAAATCTCCAGTCGTCGTTATGATGAATGGTTTAGATTCAAGCAAAGAACTTCTTTATGGAACCCCTTTAACTGAAAAATTACGTAAACGTGGCGTTTCACTTTTATGTATTGATCAACCTGGTACTGGCGAAGCTTTGCGTTTGCAAAATTTAACTGCTGTATATAACACAGAAGTATGGGCGTCTCCGATCGTTGATTGGCTTTATCAACAACCAGAAATTGATTCAAAAAATATTGGTGCTTTAGGGATTTCGTTGGGTGGATATTATGCTCCTCGTGCAGTCGCATTTGAGCCACGTTTTGCATGTGGTGCTGTTTGGGGTGCAAATCATGATTGGCGTGAAGTTCAACAAGCGCGTTATAAAAATGAAGGTGAAAGACCAGTACCTCATTATTGGAAACATGTTGAATGGGTGTTTGGTGCCAAAGATTTAGAAGACTTCTTTAAGAAAGCTGAAAACATGCATTTAAATGGCGTATTACAAAATATTAAAGTGCCATTTTTAGTCACTCACGGTGATAACGACAGACAGATTCCATTGAAGTATGCCTATGAAACATATGAACAATTAGTCAATAGCCCTAAACGTGATTTGGTTGTATTTACCGCACGGGAAGGTGGTGTCGAGCATTGTTCATTGGA
Organism: Acinetobacter gerneri DSM 14967 = CIP 107464 = MTCC 9824; assembly: GCF_000368565.1. Lineage (GTDB taxonomy): Bacteria > Pseudomonadota > Gammaproteobacteria > Pseudomonadales > Moraxellaceae > Acinetobacter > Acinetobacter gerneri. The sequence continues at coordinate 121,835 of NZ_KB849543.1, forward strand.
CAATCCGTATAACGCAGCCGATACCCTTGCGGATTGGTTAGCTGAACAATTGAATTGCCGTGTAGCTTAAATAATATAAGGGATAGATCATGAAAGGGATGAATAAAGTTGCCATCGTAGGTGGTGGTATTGCTGGTATGACTGCGGCAATTCTATTGGGTAGACAGAATCTTACAGTTGATTTAATTGAAGAAAAATCTTCTCTAACCCCAATCGGTGCAGGTATTACCTTAAGTGCGCCAACTTTAAGAGTATTTAAAGAAATTGGCATCATGGATGAGTTGGAAAAATATGGCGGTCGTTTTGATTCAGTAGATCAATACACAGCTCAAGGTGAATTCCTCAGAAGGATTCCAATGTTTCCAGGGATTGCTTCAAACGATCTGCCGGGCGGTGTTGGTGTTATGCGTACTAAACTTGCTGAGATCTTAGCGGATAAAATGAAAGAATATAATGTCAATGTTCTTTTAAATACCACCATCGAAAGCTTGGAACAGACTGCTGAAAACGTCGATGTGACATTTTCAGATGGTCGAAAAGATACTTACGATATTGTCATTGGAGCAGATGGCGTTCGTTCGCAAATCAGAAACTTACTTTATCCAAATTTTCAAGGTTCTACCTTTACTCACCAAGGCGTTTGGCGTGTTGTTGTTCCAAGATTTGTTGATCAATGCACGATTTTCTTTGGTAATGAGATTAAAACAGGCTTCACACCGATTAGTAAAACAGAGTGCTATATGTTCTTTAATGATCATATTGAGAAAGAAGAATATATCGCTGAAGAACGTTTGACAGGTTTACTTGCAGATCATTTAAGTGAGTTTGGTGGAGAAATTCCATCGATAGTCAAGTTAATCCATGAAGGTAAAATCACTGCTAAAGATATTATTTTTAGACCGCTTTCATATCATATGCTTGAAGAAGAATGGCATAAAAATCGTATTGTCTTGATTGGGGATGCCGTACATGCAGCGACACCACATCTAGCAACAGGTGCCGGAATTGCTGTGGAAGGCGCGCTGATACTGAGTCAGGAAATCGAGAAAGAACAAACGATAGAAGAAGCATTTAAAAATTATCGACGCAGACATTATGCACGAGCGAAGTTGGTTGTTGATAATTCTGTTCAATTAGGTCAATACGAGATCAATCATGAGCCTGATGAAAAAAGAGGCTTATTAATGAAAGAATCTTATGAACAGCTCAGTAAGCCAATAAGTGCTTAAACATGGATTGATATAACCAAATAGGGTCTGTTGACATTTCATAACTGAATTGCGTTGTCGGCTAAAATTGAGCAGGCAAGGCATGAAATGCAGAGAATGGCGAGACCATTTTCAAATTTCGTAACGAAGCCTGTGATAATTTTAGCCACAACCCTTCGGGACGAGAGTGTTTTTTGATGCTATATCGTTGTAGATTGATCATTTAGATCACTAAATTTCTCAATCTACGCCTCATATCACCTAAAAAACACTCATTGTCGCAACCAATTTGAAATGTCAACAGACCCTAATGATTCTGGTGAATTGTTATTTGGTAAAACTCTATCGAATTAGAGGTTTAGCTGTATTTATTGAGTGAAAATGAAATCAACATTATTCCAAGCATTCAATAAATATGTTTTCAGTTACAACAGGTTTAACTGAAATAGGCCTAACAGGGATTATGTATGAATAAGGTTTATCAAGATTCAGTATCGGCATTGGCTGATGTTCTCAAAGACAATTTAAGCATTGCGGTTGGTGGATTTGGCTTATGTGGCATACCAGACCAACTTATATGTGCTGTAAGAGATAGTGATGTAAAAAATCTCACCTGCATTTCCAATAATGCGGGACTGGATGACTATGGTTTAGGAATGCTCTTAAAAACCAGACAAATCAAAAAAATGATTGCATCTTTTATTGGCGATAATCAAGAGTTCGAAAGACAAATGATTTCAGGTGAATTGGATGTTGAACTCATCCCACAAGGAACTTTGGCTGAAAAACTGAGATCGGCTGGTGCAGGTATTCCTGGATTTTATACACGTACTGGTGTTGGAACAGTGATTGCGGATCATAAAGAAATTCGTATTTTCAATGGGCAAGAATATTTATTAGAACATGCTTTTGATGTCGATGTTGCTTTAGTCAAAGCTTATAAAGCGGATAAAGCAGGTAATTTGGTTTTTAGAAAAACCGCACGTAACTTTAATCCAGATTGTGCTGTAGCTGGGAAAATAACTATTGTTGAAGTTGAAGAACTCGTTGAAGTCGGTGAAATTGATCCAGATGACGTACATTTGCCTGGAATCTATGTACAAAGAATTGTTCATGTGCCAAATCCTGTAAAACGGATAGAACAAATCAAACTAAAAGAAAATGTCGGAGTATAAAAATGGGCTGGACGAGATTAGAGATGGCGCAACGCGCTGCCCAAGAATTAGAAGATGGCAATTATGTAAATTTAGGCATAGGTTTGCCGACCTTGGTGGCAAGTTATATTCCTCAAAATTTTCAAATTTGGTTGCAATCTGAAAATGGTCTATTGGGTATGGGTGATTATCCGACCGAAGAAAATGTGGATGTTGATTTAATTAATGCAGGAAAAGAGACGGTTACCACCATTCCCGGCGCTTCTTTTTTTGAAAGTTCAGCTTCTTTCGCAATGATTCGTAGCGGCAATATAGATGTTGCGATCTTGGGTGGAATGGAAGTTTCCGAACAGGGTGATTTAGCGAACTGGATGATTCCAGGGAAAAAAGTAAAGGGCATCGGCGGAGCTATGGATTTAGTTTCAGGCGCTAAAAAAATTATTGTTTTGATGGAGCATCTTTCTCGAGCAGGTCAACCGAAACTTTTGCAACAGTGCCAACTTCCGTTAACAGGTAAACAAGTCGTAGACCGAATTATTACTGATTTAGGCGTTATAGATGTTACGCCGCAAGGTTTTAAGTTAGTTGAACTCGCAAAAGATGTAACCCTTGAACAGATTCAACAAGCGACAGCAGCAGAGCTGATTATTTAATTGCTCCAAATATTTCATTATGTTTTAAATCGAAAATATAGATTTACCATGAAAATTAATAAGTTAAATCGATATTTTTGATGTTTGAAAAACTTCATCGCTGCGTATAAACATGCATAACTCAGCCTAAAGTTGATAGAAAAGAGGAAAAAGATATGCGCGAAGCCGTAATTGTTTCAACTGCTCGAACTCCTATTGGTCGGGCTTTTCGTGGTGCATTTAATGATATTAAATCGCCGACGTTGCTAGGACATGCCATACAAGCAGTTGTTGCTAAAACAGGGCTAGAGGGTGATATTTTCGAAGATGTTATTATCGGTTCAGTTTTAAACGCAGGTACAGCAGGCAGTAATATTGCACGTATGGGCTCTTTCGCTGCAGGGCTTCCCGTATCAGTTCCAGCCCAAACTATAGATCGACAATGTTCATCAGGTCTTATGGCTATCGCGACAGCAGCAAAACAGATTACTTTTGATGGAATGGATGCTGTAATCGCAGGTGGACAAGAAAATATCAGCGCGGTACAAGTTCCTTATTTTGAGTGGACCAGCCGAGAAATTGACCCAAATGTAGTAAAACTTGTGCAAAATGCTTATATGCCAATGCTACAGACTGCAGAATATGTTGCAAAGAAATATGGGATTAGTCGAGAAAAGCAAGATGAATATGCTTTGCAATCCCAAATAAGAACAGCAAATGCCCAAAAAAATAAGATCTTTGATGACGAAATCATCTCTGTGACTTCACAAATGAAAATTAAAAACAAAGAAACAGGTGAAGTTTCTTATAAGCAAATTACTTTATCCCAAGATGAGGGCAATCGCCCTGAAACTATTTTATCTGATTTAAGTAAACTTAATCCTGTCATTGAGGGTGGAGTAATTACAGCTGGAAATGCTAGTCAATTGTCAGATGGAGCATCAGCATGTGTTTTACTTGAGGCAAAAAATGCAGAAAGACTCGGTTTACAGCCATTGGGTGTGTATCGAGGTATGACTGTTACAGGTTGTAGCCCTGAAGAAATGGGAATTGGCCCTATCTCAGCTATACAAAAATTATTGAAACTGAATGGTTTGAAAATAGATGATATTGGTGTTTGGGAGCTAAATGAAGCTTTTGCTTGCCAAGTATTATATTGCAGAGATTTTTTAGGGATTGACCCTCAAAAATATAATATTAATGGCGGAAGTATATCTATCGGACATCCTTATGGAATGACTGGATCGCGTATGGTTGGTCATGCGCTTTTAGAAGCAAAACGCCGTAAAGAAAAGTATGCAGTTGTCTCTATGTGTATTGGCGGTGGAATGGGGGCAGCAGCTTTATTTGAAGTTTTCTGATTTTAAACTTTGTAATAGATTGCTGATTTTAATAAATAAAAGAATCATGCTGTTATACAGCATGATTCTTTTTGTGATTGATTTAAATATTAATCCTTCTGCCATGAAAATGGATTAGCACGTTGTAATGCTTCATGGTCTGGATCTAAAGGAATATCTTTTCTATCTCGAAGGCATGTGATTGCCACTAAAGAAAGAATGGTCATTGCCGCAAGATAATAAGTCACAGAAGCACTCTCTCCAGTTTTTGCAATGAGCCATGCTGCGATCATCGGTGAAAATGCTCCACCTAAAATCGATCCCAAAGCATAAGCGATGGACACTCCCGAAAATCGAATAGAGGCAGGGAACAGTTCAGAATAGAAAGCAGATTGAACACCACAGGCCAAGCCAACGCTAATCGAAAGTAAGACTAAAGCTAAACCGATTGAAAAAACAGTACCGTGATTGACCAATGGGAATAGCATGAATACCGTGATCAATTGCAAAATATAGCTTGCATAATAGATTTTTTTACGACCAAATTTATCTGCCCAACCGCCTGCAAGCCATGTAAAAATAAGCCAAATAAATGCAGCAAAAGTGACAACCAATAGCATCGTTGGTCGGTCCATACGGATTGAACCATTTGGATCAGTGGTATAGTTTTGGATAAACCCACCCGTAGTCATATAGCCCACGGCTTGAGTTCCAGCCAATAACAATGCAGCTAGCATCAGTATTGGAAAATGTTGCGTAAATAGATTTTTGATCGGTGTATGGGTTTCGACTTTACGTTTTTTTATTTCTTTAAATACAGGGGTTTCATCTAAAGAAATACGAATCCAGTGACCAATCACTACAAGGACGATACTCAATAGAAACGGGATACGCCAGCCCCATTCAAGAAAAGCATCCCCTGGAGAAATAACACCAGTCATAAGCACCAGTACTGCTGAAGAAAGTAAAAGACCTAGTGGTACACCCAGTTGAGGAAAAGATCCAAAACGTCCACGTTTACCTTCAGGTGCATGTTCTACCGCCATTAAAATCGCGCCACCCCATTCTCCACCAGCTGAAATTCCTTGCAAAATACGCAAGAAAATTAACAGTGCGGGGGCGAGCAAGCCGATACTTGCATAAGTTGGTAATAAACCAATCAGTGTGGTACTTCCTCCCATCAAAACCAGAGAAAGCACAAGCATGGTTTTACGACCAAGCTTATCGCCATAGTGACCTGCGATAAATGCACCTAATGGTCTAAATAGGAAACTAATTCCGACAGAAGCAAAGGCAAGAATTACGGCAAAGCTTTCCCCAGCAGGAGAAAAGAACGTGTGCTTGAATACCATGCCTGCAATTGCTGCATAAATAAAATAATCATAAAATTCAATCGCTGTGCCTATCATGGTAGCAAGAGCAACTTTTCTTTCTGATTTTCGATCATATTCATGAGTATTGGTCTGGACTAGATTTACATCCGGGCTGTTAACGCTCATAAATGATTTCCTCCGTGATCATCATTTAACGATTAGTCTGATAAGTACTGGTTTTACTGATCATTAAAATAATTTAATAAAATCAGATATATATTTCATATTTTGGAGTGTTTAACTTTCCAAAAATATTTTAGCGAACATCGCTTTTAAAACAGAAAATATCTATAACTCATATATTTGAAAAATTCCAAAATGCGGGATATTTGTTTTTATTTTTTTATTTCCATATGGAAAAATCCCTGATAGTGGAAATCAGTGAATATTAATTAAGCATATATTTAAAATAAAATAAAGAAAAATTTTAAAAATTCCATATTGTGAAAAATTATTAAAATAATATTGTTAAATTTTATAAATAATTATATATATCCCTTTATATGGGAATTTATTTATTTTGTATTTCTTGGTTTTGCTGGTGTGGTCAAATTATAAATTTATTCAATATTTCAATTGAGCGAGTGAGGAGAGTGAAATGGGATCTGAAAAATACATGCAAGGGCTAAAAATCCGAAAGCAAGTTTTAGGTGAGGAATATGTCAATCAAGCCATCCAAAACATGGATGAGTTTTCAGGACCATTGCAGCAGCTTGTGACGGAATACTGTTGGGGAACGATCTGGAGTGATGAAACTTTGAGTTTGCAACAACGCAGTTTAATCAATATTGCGATGATCTCCGCGCTGAATCGACCAAATGAATTAAAACTTCATATCAAAGGCGGACTTAGAAATGGTTTATCTAAAGAACAGATTAGAGCAACGCTGATGCAAGTTGCGATTTATTGTGGAGTACCGGCAGCAGTAGATAGTTTTAAACTTGCTAAACAGGCATTTTTAGAGTTTGAAGAGCAAGGCTGATTTTTAAATTAGTAATTGTAGCTAATTTATTATTTTATATGTATTCGTTAAAAAACTCCTTATACGGGATATAAGGAGTTTTTTTATTATAAATGGTCAACCTCATCAGCATTGATCAGATGTAAGCGATCAAGCGCATGTTTTTGCTCACTTTGTACAGAAATTTCAGTCAATTTTGCGGATGTATCGACTAACATTTCAATGATTGTTTCGAGGCGTAATAATTCAAATTGTTCTAAAGAACCGACCACACTGATACTGGTATGTGTTTCTTTTGAATTCGGTTCAATAAAGATCGGCGTCGCGATCCCTGTTTGCCCCTTATTTAATTCATTGTTCGTTAAACAATAACCATCTTTGCGTATTTGTTTGGCTTGTTTCAAGATTTCTTCTAATGAATATTCATTTTGGGGATCATATTGAATTTTCTTTTCATATAAATCTTTAATTTTTTTAACACCTTGATAAGACGTTAAAATTTTTGCTTGTGCACCTCTAAATAAAGGTAATGGACGACCTCGCCCAAATGAATAATTGAGTGCGTTATTTGGAGAAAGAATATAAGTATTGATGATTTTATCATCATAAAAAGCACTGACAAATACGGTTAAACCTGTTCTTTGGCTCAATTGCTCAATATAAATTCGTCCTGTACTGAGTACGGGGTCATATTTGCGCATCATCCAGTCAAGCTCAATGAGTCGTGGACCCAATACATATCCGCCCGGACCGCGTTTTGCAATCAAACCTGCATCACAAAGCTCCTTAAGGTAGCGATAGGATGAGGTTCTGGATAGATCATATTCTTCTGCAATCACTTCTGCATCAATCACCAAGCGTTCAGGCGTAAACAAATTTAACACGCTTAATATTCTAGAAAGGCTGCTGCTCATAATTTCATATAGTGGAAATAATGCAGATAAGTTAGCATTAAATGGAAAATAAAGAAATATTTAAAAAAATACCGTATTATGGAAATAATTGTTGATTTATTAATTTATAAATTATATAAATCTCTTAATAAGGGAAAAATTGGAGTTTCTTTAAATGATTGGTGCTGAATATTTAGTCAAAGTTGCAGCAAATTTGGGATTTGAGTACTGTTTTGCCAATCCAGGGACGACAGAAATTCCTATGGTTGCAGTCATGGATCGAGAAACTCGTATTAAGCCTATTTTGAGTTTATTTGAAGGTGTGTGTTCAGGGGCTGCGGATGGCTATGGTCGTGTTGCAGAAAAACCGGCATTGACGCTGACCCATCTTGGACCGGGTTTCGCAAATAGTTTGGCCAATTTGCACAATGCCCGTCGTGCCAATACACCGATTGTGAACATTATTGGTGATCATGCTTCTTGGCATGTCAATTATGATCCACCACTTGCAAGCGATATTGAAGCAATGGCTAAAACTGTCTCAGGATGGGTTCGAGTCACAAAAAATGCTGAAAGCATTGGTGCAGATTTGCAGGCAGCGATGCAAGCTGCATGGCAATCCAAAGGGCAAGTGGCAACTTTGGTGATGCCTATGGATTTTCAGGCAAAAGAAATCATCAATCCTGATTTAAATTTATCGGTAAAAGCGCCTCAACGTCATTTTATTGCTCAACGAGCAGAGCAAATTGCTGAATTATATAAAGCAGGGAAAAAGCTAGTTTTTATTGTGGGGGATTCTGGTGTCTATGAAGAAGGACTAAAAGCCGCAGGGCGGTTGGCAAGTTTGGATGGCATCAAAATGTTTGCGGAAACATTTCCACGGATTAGTCATCGAGGGGGTGGGCTTCCAGATCTAGATCGTCTGCCATATTTCCCAGAAGTTGCAATCGAGATTTTGGATCAATACGACTATGTCGTTTTGGCAGGTGTGATTGAGCCGATTAGTTACTTTGGTTATGAGGGTATTCCATCTCGTTTAGCTGAACCTGATCGTCTGCTTTTATTGGCAGATGTTGGGGAGGATGTCACTGGCGCTTTAAATACTTTGGCAGATCAGCTCGAAGCCAAACCATATCACTTGGCTGAGCCTCAAGCGATTGCTATGCCAAATCCGCAAGAAGCTTTAGTTCCCCAATCAGTAGCGGCTATTTTGGCAAACAATCTTCAAGAAAATTCTATTGTTTCTATTGAAGGTGGAACTTGTGGTTATCCATTTTTTACGGCTTCAAATCATGCAGTTAAACATCGTGTTATGACCAATACTGGTGGCGCAATTGGGCAAGGAATCCCTGCTGGTTTTGGTGCGGCTTTGGCTGAACCGGGTACGCGAGTGTATTGCTTACAATCTGATGGCAGCGCGCAATATACCATCCAAACTTTGTGGAGTATTGCCCGTTCAAATCTTCCGATCACAATTTTAATTTCTGCAAATCATCGTTATGCCATTTTACAAAATGAGTTGCGACGCTTTGGAATTGAAAAATTTAGTGATACGGCACTAGAGCTCACTGAGTTAAATCAGCCCAAGATTGATTGGACCGCATTATCTCAAGCTTATGGTATTGCTTCGACGGTTGCTCGTAGCAATGAAGATTTAAACAGAATCTTAAATATGACCAATCAATCACAACAACCTCACTTAATCGTAATGGAACTATGAGGACTCAATCATGACTGCAAATGTGATTTTAAAAGAAGTACAGGCTTTTTTAGACCAGCCGAGTCAGCTTTTTATAGGTGGACAATGGCAGGATGCCAAAAGCAAACAGACCTTTATGATCGAAAATCCTGCAACAGAACAGTCTTTAGCTGTCGTTGCAAAAGGTAATGCAGATGATGTCGATCTCGCAGTTGAAGCGGCACAACAAGCCTTTAAATCTTGGCGCTATGAAGCCCCTGTGGTCCGTGCAAAATTGTTAAATAAGCTTGCTGATTTGATTGAGCAGAAAGCTGAAGAATTGGCACAAATCATAACTTTGGAAAATGGTAAACCGTTATTGTACTCACGTCGTGAGTGTCTAGGAGCGATTAATTTACTTCGATATTTTGCTGGGTTTGCGACAAAGATCGAAGGTCGTACCGTGCCTGTATCTACCGCACCTACAGCTAATTTTTTAAATTATACCTTGAGAGATCCCGTTGGGGTTTGCGCTCTGATCGTACCGTGGAATTTCCCATTGACCATGTGTGTGGGCAAATTAGCGCCTGCAATGGCAGTCGGGTGTACCACCATTTTAAAACCTGCTGATCAAACACCATTGATTGCAATTCGTTTGATGCAACTTTTTGAAGAAGCAGGTTTTCCTAAAGGCGTAGTCAATCTCGTTACTGGCTCTGGACGAGATGTGGGAGAACCACTGAGTTCACACATGAAAGTCAATAAAGTGACATTTACAGGCTCTACCGATGTTGGTAAATCCATTGCCCAACAAGCCACTTCTAATATGAAACGTGTGACTCTCGAATTGGGTGGTAAATCTCCAAATATTATCTTGCCAGATGCTGATATAGATAAAGCAGTTGCAGGTGCAGCAAGCGCGATTTTTTATAACCAAGGTCAAGTGTGTACAGCAGGTTCACGACTCTATGTGCATGAAAGCATTTTAGATGAAGTATTGGAAAAATTGAAAATTGCTGCACAGTCGATGACCATCACAAATGGTCTAGATGAATCTTCTACGATGGGTCCACTCGTTTCAAAACGTCAATATGAAACAGTGATGAGATATATCGAACGTGCTCAAGAAGATGGTGCCGAGTTGATTGTCGGCGGTCAACGTCCAGAAGGATTGGAAAAAGGGTATTACGTACAACCGACCATTTTCCTTGATAAAGACGAGAAAACGTGTATCGCAAAAGAGGAAATTTTTGGACCAGTCTTAACAGTTATGCCGTGGACAGATATTGATGATCTCGTTGAACGAGCAAATAACTCCGTATATGGCTTGGCGGCAGGAATTTGGACCAAAGATCTTGCAAATGCACACACGATCGCAGCACGTTTAGAGGCAGGATCCGTTTGGATTAATTGTTATAACGTTGTCGATCCAGTTTCTCCATTTGGTGGCTATAAACAGTCAGGATGGGGACGTGAAATGAGCCATGATGTGATTGAAGCATATACAGAAACCAAAAATGTCTGTGTAAATTTAGTTTGAAAATGAATGTATTACTTAAAAGGATGTTGAAATGAATCTCGAATTACAAGATCGCGTTGCTATTGTTACTGGCGGTGGAATGGGGATTGGTAAAGAAGTCGCAAGACTACTTTCTCAAGAAGGTTGTAAGGTTGTTGTCTGTGCTCGTCGTATGAGTTATTTGCAACAAGCAGCGCAAGAAATTTCAGAAGAAACAGGCAATGAAGTATTGGCATTGACTTGTGATACGACCGATATGGCAACGGTTCAAGAGATGGTCAATAAAACCGTCGAAAAATTTGGTCGTATTGATATTTTGGTCAATGGTGCTGCTGCGCCATCAGGTGTAGTACGTAATGATATTGAATTTGCAGAAGATCATGAATTATTGGGTGATTTAGATACCAAAGTGATTGGTTATTTCCGCTGTGCAAAAGCTGTAGTTCCTCATATGAAGAAAAATGGTTTTGGTCGCATTATCAATATCGGTGGCTTAACAGGTCGTGGCAGTAAAGTGATGTCAGGCATGCGCAATTTGGCAATTGTGCATATGACTAAAACACTTTCAGACCAACTTGGTCCAAATGGAATAACTGTTAATTTGATCCATCCGGGTGTCGTCGATACACCTCATATTGAAGAGCTTTATGAGCGCGAAGGAATTAAACAAAACAAAACTCCAGAACAAGTTCGACAAGGCTATATCGACAATACCCCGATTCGTCGCACCTTAGCACCGATTGAAATGGGTTATCTCATCGGATTCTTGGCATCTCCTAAAGCTGGTGCAATCACTGGGGAATCTATTGGTATTGATGGCGGTTTGACACGCGGTATCTTTATCTAACAGTCCAAGTAATAAAGGAGGTTGCTCATGTCGAACGGAACGATTTTAGTGGCAACAGCGGGGCAGGCGGTGATTCGCTCTGGGGATGATGGAAAAACTTGGCATCGCTTAGGTGTAGGTCAAGCCATTGAGTTCGATGCGATTACACGTTCGCTATCCCAAGACCCTGTTCACCATGAAGTTAGTTATGCTGGTACAGATGTTGGATTGTGTGTCAGTAAAAACTGTGGCGGATTGTGGGAGATTGTTGATTCGCCATTCAATGGTGAAACGGTCTGGAAAGTCGCAGTTGATCCAAAAAACAATCAACGTATTTTTGTGGGAACAGGAGCACCATCTAGAGCAGTTTTATGGCGCACATTGGATGGTGGCAAAACTTGGACTCGTGCCAATGTTGAGATTCCTGAGTTCTGTGCAGGGGTAAATCGACCACGATTATTGGCTTTTGCCTATGATCCAACGGATGCAGATCAGTTATGGTTTGGTCTAGAGGAAGGGGGCTTATTCCATTCAACGGATGGTGGTGGAAATTGGCAGCGAGTCGATGATCGTCTACTTTGGGACTTCAATTCCGATATTCATAGCATCGCGGTATTGCCAAATCATGGTCAAAAAGTCGTGATCGTGCTCTGTGTAAACGCAATTTATCGTAGTGTTGATAATGGCGAAACTTGGACAGGAATTGTTGGTAAAGAGCAATTTGATTTGTATTACGTTCGGGCGATGTCGGTTCACCATGCTGCCGAAGATACCGTATTTGTCAGTATCTCAGATGGGACACCAGGAAGTACCAGCAAAATTTTGCGTTCTAAAGATGCTGCTCAAACTTGGGAAATCCTACCTTTGCCAGTTCAACCCAATTCTTGTATTTGGGCGATTCAGCAAAATTTTGATGATCCAAATAAAATTGTGATTGGCACAAAATATGGACATTTATTTACTTCTGAAAATGGTGGAAATAGCTGGATCAAACAATGGCGAGAGTTTAGTGAAATCAGCGATGTGCTGTGGACACCAGCTCGTACAGAAATCAAAGCATTACACCAGTCTGTGATAGAAAAATAGGAGCGCGTATGAATATTAAAGTGATTCGTACCCATCTATCGCTTTTTGTCAGTGATCCAGAATATTCGGCGAAATGGTATGCCGATGTACTAGGAATGGTCGAACATGCCCGTGGTGCACAGTGGATAATGATGAGTTTTGGTGAAAAGCATCATGATATTGCTTTAATCAAAGCTCCCGAAGGCGCACAGCAAGGTGGTCTTGGCTTACAGCACTATGGGATTGAAATAGATGGGACATTTGAAACATTGCAGCGCTTACACGGCATGTTGCTTGATAAAGGCGTACAAATCGTAAAAACAACCGATCATGCTGTTGGAAATGGATTGTATTTCAATGATCCAGATGGAAATCGACTTGAATTCTTTTTAGAAACGGTACATGACAATCAACAGGCGATTGATCTGTTTAGAGAAACCTGTGCCCCAAGTAATCCAATTGAAATTCCTCCTATTTTTGAGAAATAACATGAAAAAAGCAAATTTTGAAAATTATCACATTCGTAAATGGTTTAGTTTTACCGAAGAAACTTTAGCCAATGAAACAGGTCAATTGGCTGATGGAGAACCCGTTTATAAATATGCAATTGCGGCGGCTATTCATAATCTATATGCAGGACGATTTTCAGAAGATTTAAGTGAGTTGATTGAGCATTCTCCTGATTTGGGGCGAGAGTTTGGTCGCCGAATTCAAGAACTTGCCAATGGTCGTGAAATTGTCAGTTATGGGAAATCTATTTTGGTTGGCATGAACTGTGAATATGAACATGGCAATGCATTTTTAACCAATCCTGCGGCAGATCCAATCCGTGTGGCTTTAGGCGGTGGTAAATCATGGGTTCCTTCAACAGGAAAACGTGGTGTAGCAGGAACAATTATTGATGTGCCTTTAGCACATAAAGATGCACTTTATGTACGCTCACATTATGACAGTATTTCCCTATCTTTTAATGATGGACCGGGAAATGATGAACTGATTATTATCTGGGCTTTTGCAACGCGAGGACGTTTGCATGCTCGATTAGGTGGATTAAAAGCTGAAGAAATTCAGGGTGAAAATGGTCTTATCTAAGTAAAAGTTTTGAGGAGAAACCCATTTTTCTCTTCAAATTGTTCATTCCATGTTTGAAGAGGTTTTGCCCAAATGAACCATTCGCAAAGTCATTATTTAAAGTCCCGTGATGGACTAAATTTGCATTATTTAACTTGGGGCGATCGTGCATCTCCTGCGATTATTTTATTACATGGCTTAAGATCATACGCACTCACTTGGGCACCATTGGCTGAAATACTCTCCCAGCAATTTTATGTTATCGCACTAGATCAGCGTGGTCGTGGCTTAAGTGATTGGGCTGAAAATTATGAAACATATCAAACCAAAGTGTATGTCGAAGACTTAGAAGATTTGGTGAAATGTGAAAATCTAGAAAAGTTCATCATTGTTGGGCATTCATTAGGCGGGACAAATGCACTCGAATATAATCGCCTGCACCCTGAAAAAGTAAGCGCTTTGATTATTGAAGATATTGGTCCGGGTTCATCTATACAAGGGGATGGTGCAGAACGAATTCGACGTGAAATGCAGAATACGCCTTTGGAATTTGCTACTTGGCAACAAGCCATCGATTTTTGGAAAAAATTAAGACCTTTGATTGGTCAAGAAGGGATTCAATCTCGTGTTGAAAATACGCTTGTTGAGAAAGATGGAAAAATTATTTGGAAACATGATCAGCAAGGTATTGCAAAAGCTCGATTGAATATCGCATCAACGGATCTTTGGCCTGCCGTAGAGCAAATTGATTGCCCGACATTATTTATCAAGGGTGGGTTATCTGATTTTTTACCTTCAACAACGCTAGAAGCAATCAGATTTAAAAAACCTGATATTGAGTTTATAGAAATTGCAGATGCATCTCATTATGTTCATGATGACCAAGCAGAAATGTATAACCAAGCCGTAATTCAATTTTTAAGCAAAATAGACTGAATTTAAAATAGACGTAATAGGGAAAATTGACCATGAGAAACGAGCAAACGGATGTTGTGATTGTCGGTGGTGGACCAAATGGTATCGCACTGGCTCATTACATGGGCATTTATGGAATCAAAACGATTGTTTTAGAAGTGAACCCAGATATTTTACCTTATCCCCGTGCAGTGGGTATGGATGATGAAGCGCTTCGCGTTTTACAGACAACTGGGGTGACTGATGAAGTCGTTAAAGACATGATTCACAACGTTCCATTACGTTATTTTAATGCTGCGGGTGTTTGTTTTGCTGAGGTCAAACCGACTGTTGCTGATTATGGTTGGCCCATGCGAAATATTTTCATGCAACAACTCTTTGAAAAAAGTATGCGTGAACTGCTAACAAAATATTCAAATGTTGAATTGCGTTCAGGGCACGAAATGCTTGATCTCGAACAAAACGATCAAGCGGTTCAGGTACAAGTCAAAGATCAAAATGGTGAAACTTATCAGATCACTGCACGTTACCTGATTGGTGCAGATGGCGGAAGATCTGGCGTACGTAAAAAAGTCGGTATCCAACTTGAAGGATTGACCCATCCTCGAAAATGGGTCGTTGTTGATGCTGCAAATGATACATTAGATGCACCTTATACAGCTTTGCATGCTGATCCTAGTCGTCCTTTTGTCTGTATTTATCTTCCGTACCAACAACGACGTTGGGAGTTTATGCTCTTTGAAGGTGAAGACGAGGAGCAGATGTGCCAAGAGGAAAATATTCGAAAGCTCATTCGTACACATATCGGCGATGATGTTGATCAATTAAACATTATTCGCATTCGTGCTTATACCCATAATTCACGAGTTGCCAACCGCTTTATCGAAGGTCGAGTCGTTTTAATTGGCGATGCCGCACATATTACACCGCCGTGGGCAGGTCAGGGTTTAAACTCAGGCATTCGTGATGTTGGAAATATTGCTTGGAAACTGGCTGCTGTCATCAAGGGCTATGCTGCTGAAAAAATCATCGAAAGCTATGATGTTGAGCGACGTGGGCATGCGACTGATTTGGTTGCACTCGCGGATAATATGGGCATGGTCTTGGGGCTGACAAATCCATTGGTGGCAGGAATCCGTGACTGGATTTTCCAAGCATTTAACAATGTTGATGCATTACGCAGTCATTTAGTTGAATTTAAATTTAAACCGAAACCATTTTTAAGCAAAGGGCTGGTATATCACCCACGTAATAGCGTCCAAAAAGACGATATTGTCGGTAAGATTTTTATCCAACCTGATGTTCAGACCGTTGATCAGCAGCGTATAAAATTTGATGAAGTTTTGGGTAAATGGTATTCCGTTATTGCATTTAGAAAAAATCCAATGCAAGGATTATCAAGTGAAATGCAACAATTTTGGCGCGACCGAGAAACCAATTTTATCCAAGTTAATCGTTCAAAAAGTGGTTTGACTCGAAACCAACCTTTGCTTTCTGGTGAAAATGTAATCAGTGTTGAAGATATAGATCATAAACTTGAAAATTGGTTTGTAGATGCGCGTGACGAGGTTGTGATTGTACGTCCTGATCGTTTTATTGCTGCGACATGTTCTATCGAACAACTGAATGCAACTTTGGAGAAGCTCGCATGCCAACTCCAGTAAATGATCAAGTGATAAAAAATTTATTAGATGCCCGCCTACACAATCGAAAAGTTGAAACTTCACAGTTTTCATCTATAGAAATGCAGCAAGCTTATGAGATTCAACAGCGTTTAATCGCAGGGTATCTCAAACAAAATCAAGCGAAACACAGCGGTTGGAAGGTCGCTTTATCTGGTGCACCTGCCCAACATAAATATGCAATTGATGAGCCTGTATATGGTCGATTAACCACTGATATGCAACTGAACACAGGCGATACGATCTACTGTTCTCAAGATGAATTGCCAAAATTTGAGATCGAACTTGCTTTTCGATTGAAGCAGGATTTGCTCGCTCAGCAAATATATACAGACCAGTCACTTATCCAAGCGATTGATGAGGTTATTCCTGCTTTAGAAATTGCCAATGTGCGTTGGCAAGATTGGAATTTTAGTTTGGGGCAATTTATCGCGGATAATTCTGCTGCATCAAAGTATGTTTTAGGCAAGCCATTAAGCATGACACTTGATGAAGTGATGGCAAATATTGAGATAGAGCAAAGTAGTCATGCGCTTGTCCTGACATTTTCAGAGCAAGACAATGCTCTAAAAAATTATTTATGGCTGGTCCGTAAATTATTATCCCAAGGGATGACTTTAAGCGTAGGTGAAATTATTTTGACGGGTTCACTGATTCGACCTTTAAATATGGATCGTGCTAGCTACGAAGTACAATTGTTTGGGCAGACATTATCGATTGAAATCGCCAATGCAGTAAGCTGATTTGCATCAAACAATGATTTTAGTACTCTTGAATATTCAAAATAAAAACTCATGCAGGTAGGGATTAGATGCAATATGAAAATTTAACATTATTACGCTCGCAAGCCTTTATCAATGGTGAATGGCGAGATGCAGATGATGGCTCCACGCTAGAGGTATTTAATCCAGCAAATGCAGAAAAAATTGCCACTGTACCCAAGATGGGAAGATCAGAAGCATTGTCTGCTGTAGACGCTGCACAGAAAGCATTTAAAAGTTGGAGTCGAAAAAGTGCCAAAGAGCGTGGTCAGATTTTAAGAAAATGGTTTGATTTATTGATTGAGCATCAAGATGAATTGGCGACCATTTTGACTTTGGAACAAGGTAAACCTTTATCCGAGGCAAAAGGTGAAATTCTTTATGGTGCCTCATACCTAGAATGGTATGCAGAGGAAGCCAAAAGAATTTATGGAGATATTATCCCATCTCCAGGAAATGATCGGAAAATTTTGGTAAATAAACAAGCAATTGGGGTGTGTGCTGCGATTACCCCTTGGAATTTTCCAAATGCAATGATTACTCGTAAAGTGGCTCCAGCTTTGGCAGCAGGTTGTACGATCATTGTGCGTCCTGCATCTCAAACACCTTTTTCAGCATTTGCAATCGCAGCATTGGCTGAGCAAGCAGGCATACCTAAAGGGGTATTTAATGTAATCACTGGATCATCAAGTGAAATAGGTCAAGTTTTGACAGAAGATGATCGAGTAAAAAAATTTAGTTTCACAGGTTCTACAGAAGTCGGCAAAAAACTCATTGCGCAATGTGCTTCAACAGTTAAAAAAGTTTCCATGGAACTTGGTGGAAATGCGCCTTTTATTGTTTTTGATGATGCCGATCTCGATGGTGCTGTAAAAGCAGCGATTGCATGTAAGTTTAGAAATGCAGGACAAACCTGTGTTTGCGCCAACCGACTTTATGTCCAATCTGGGATTTATGACACGTTTGTAGAAAAGTTATCAGTGGCTGTTCAGGGCTTAAAAATAGGCAATGGACTCGATCAAGGAATTGATTTTGGTCCAGTGATAGATGCGTCAGCGATTAAAAAAGTGGAAGAGCATATTTCTGATGCGGTATCTAAAGGCGGAGATATTGTATTAGGTGGACATAAACATCATTTAGGTGGATTGTTTTTTGAACCAACGATTATTCGTAATGCTACGCAAGCAATGAAAGTGGCCAAGGAAGAAACATTTGGACCATTAGCGCCTGTGTTTAAGTTTGAAACTGAGCAAGAGGTGATTGACTATGCAAATGACACCGAGTTTGGTTTAGCAGCTTATTTTTTCACTAAAGATTTAGGTCGAGCGATGCGTGTTTCCGATGAATTGGAATACGGTATGGTCGCACTCAATACCGGTTTATTATCCAATGAAGCTGCACCATTTGGCGGAGTGAAACAGTCTGGATTGGGCAGAGAAGGATCAAAGTATGGGATTGAAGATTATTTAGAAATTAAATATTTTTTAATGGCTGGTTTGACTGACTAATATAGGGTCTTAATACATCCTCTATTTACCAACCTCAAATACTAAAAAGACAAGAAAATGATGATTCATCTTCTTGTCTTTATGTTTTGAAGAAAATATTTCCCTCACCCTAATATTTTACTTTTAATCTCTGCTTTCAATACTTTACCGACCTTAGAACGTGGTAGATCTTCCCAAACTTCAATATGTTTTGGCGTTTTGACACTGCCGATTTTAGCTTTTACAAAAGCCATTAATTCATCAGTATCAATGCTCATATTTGCACGTGCCTGAACCACAGCAACGATACGCTCCCCCCATTTTTCATCAGGCAAACCAATGACTGCACAGTCTTGAACATTTGTATGGGCTTGTAATGCTTGTTCAACTTCAATTGAATAGACATTAAAACCACCTGTGATAATCATATCTTTGGCACGATCCACGATATACAAATAATTGTCAGCATCCAAATAACCAATATCTCCTGTGTGATGCCAACCGTGTTGTGAAACATCCTCTGTCGCTTGAGGATCTTTATAATATCCCGCCATAACCAAAGAGCTACGCACTACGATTTCACCACGTTGATTTTGTGCCAAAGGCTTCCCTTCAGGACTTAAAATAGCAACTTGTACCAATGGACTTGGATGTCCAGCCGAATATAAGCGCTGAAAAGCAATAGAACCATCAGCAAGATAATGATCTTTGGGCGACATGGTTGAAATCATCATCGGAGCTTCGGTTTGACCAAATAATTGAGCCATCGGTCCAATTTTTATGAGCGCATCATTTAAGCGAGCAGTGGAAATAGGTGCAGCGCCGTACCAGAAACATTGCAAGGATGTGAGATTAGTCAAGGCAAGTTTAGGATGATCAAGCAACATATAAATCAGAGTAGGCGGTAAAAAGGTGTGGCTCACTTGATGGCGTTCAATCAAATCTAAAAATTCATCCAAATTAGCCTGCGACATAATCACGATTTGCCCACCCAAAGCCATGATGGGAAAACACAGCACACCAGCAGCATGGGTGAGTGGAGCAAAAGCCAGATAAGTCGGACGAGACTCGAAGGGATAACTCATCAAAGTGATCGCCGTCATGGTTTCTATGTTTTGCCCTGAAAGCATGACGCCTTTCGGACGACCAGTTGTTCCTCCCGTTCCTGCAATCAGTGCAATGTCATCGACAGGCTCAACTTGAAAGAATGAATCATCGACCTTATCAAGCCATACATCAAAATTTTGTGCATACAAAAATGTGTCATCTAAACAAATCATGGTATGAACTTTGGGTAAAGCTTCCCGAATTTTTTCAACCATAGGCGCATAATGACTATGGAAAATCAGTACATTACAATCAAAGCGATCCAAGATAAAACGATTTTCAGCCGCTTCATTTCTCGGGTTAATTGGGCACCAAACTGCGCCAGCACGAGAGATACCAAAGACACAGCTAAATGCAACAGGATCATTTGCCGACAAAATTGCGACTTTATCGCCAGCTTTGATGCCAGACTGGACTAAAGCACGGGCGATTTTGTAGCTCAGGCGTTGCACATCGGCATAGCTATAAACAACATCATTTTTGACTAGGCAAGGGGCGTCTACTCCGAGAGATGCACCTTTGTCTAAATAATCGATCAAACGCATAAATATCCACTCCAAAAAGTGGAAGAAGATCTTCCACTGGGTTTGGGATCTGCTTAAACATCTATAATGTCAGCAGCCTCTATACATTGACCGTAAGAATAGGGGCTTGGACTAAACCAAATGCACGTAAGGCACCCAATAACTCATGATGACCAAATGCTTGGCAGCCAGAGGCAAAACCATATTTTTTCGGTGCTTGCTGTAACAACCAAGAGGCTGCAAAGGCATTGAGTAAGCCTGTTTGTTTATAATTACAGTTCCCAAAAATCACACAATGTGCTCGTCCAAGAGGTCCTTGCGCATGAACCGAATCCACTGATTTATTGATACGAGGATTTTCACGAGGCGGCATGGTATTCATGACACCTGCTGCTGTTTCCGCTAGTGCTGCATAGCGTTCCTCAGCATTCATATGTTTGGTTGCTTCAAGCGCAGCTTCAACGATTTTGGGTACACCGAGCATCAGTGGTTTATTAAATACACCACCTAAGACTTTGACATTGCTGACACGTGGGTCACGCTTAAACCAAACAGGGTGTGAAGTACCTCCCCAAGGCAGTGCAAGTGCTGTTTCATGTTGTCCGGGAATGGCTAAGGTATAAAGTCCTGCATCGGGTTGCCATTCTTTATATTGATTTTGTTCCAAATAAAATGCTTTAGAGGTCGCAGCATTGACCAAGATGGTTTGTGTCGATGCGATGGTTGGGCTACCGCCCCAAAACACTGCGATATCAAGTGTGTCTAAGCCGGGATGTTCTAAGCAAAGCTGTGCTGCAATTTCACCAATGGTATACATCTGTGCCAGACCGGGGCAGAGCAATAATCCAGCATTGGCAAATTGCGCACCATAGTTTTCATCTAAAGTGATCAGCCAATCTTGTTCACCAGTGGTATCGGTATAGTGACATCCTGCCTCTAAACAAGCTTCAACGACTTCTGGGCCAAATTTTGAAAATGGACCAACGGTATTGATGACGACTGAAGCGCCTTTAAATAAATGGCTCAGTGCTTCGACATTGTGTTCTACAGAAAGCACTTCAAAATCAGCGGATTCAATACCGGGAACATTGGATTTCATTGAGGCATCCAATTTTTCCTTGTTTCGTCCTACTGCAAGATACGGAATGCCATATTCACGTAAATATTCACAAACTAATCGACCAGTATAGCCACTGGCACCATAGACAATAACGGGCTTTTTACTATTCATTGTTGTATTTCCATATATTTAAGTTATTGATATTTTATAAAATAGGACATTACATTCCCATTCCACCGTCCACAGAAAGCCCTACGCCCGTAATGAAACTGGCATTGTCAGAGCATAAAAATACGGTTGCATTGGCAATATCTTCAACAGTTGCTAAACGTCCAAGTGGCGTTTGCTCAACGACTGAATTGACCGCTGCATTGAAGTCAGGTGCGAGTTGATTCCTGACGATATCATTGGCTAACTGCATGCCCATTTCGGTCGGAATAAGTCCGGGATAAATACAATTTACACGGACCCCATAACCTAGTTTTCCAGCCTCCATAGCCGCTACACGGGTCAAACGATCGACAGCAGATTTTGTTGCGGAATATCCCGCGATCGCAGGAAAGGCGATGGTGGCTGCAACAGAAGAAATGTTGATGACAACACCACCTTTGCCAGCAGCACCATTGGGTTGCATATTTAAAAATGCATGTTTCATCCCAAGTCCGACCCCGACGATGTTGACATCACACATGTGGCGTAAGTCTTCAGCTTTGATATTTGCAACCAAGGATGTGACTTCAATCCCTGCATTGTTGATTAATATGTCAAAGCCCCCAAGTTGTTGAATGACTTGGGAAATGGCATTTTCCCATTGCACGTCATCAGTGACATCAAGTTGAACAGCACTGGTTTTAACGCCTGATTTGGCCAGTTCATTTGCAGTTTCTTTGGCAAGATCCAGCAAAATATCCCCAATGACAACATCTGCGCCAGCTTGAGCTAAGGCTTGTGCAATAGATGCACCGATTCCTCTCGCTCCCCCAGTTACAAATGCTTTACGACCTAAAAGATACTTATTTTCCATGTCACATCTCCGTGTTGATAGATCTTTTTTATTGCATTTTGCTTATTATTTTTTGATCATTAAATTTATTTAACCAACTGTCAAGTTTTTTCTATACAAGTGGTTAATTTTTTTTATACGAGTGGTTAGAGATTTTGACAAAAAGTATGCGACATGGCAGTATGGTGCTATAAAAATGAGCAATAGTGATAAGAGCAAAGCATGGTACAACGGGACGTAGTGGAACTAGATGCACCTCCACGCAAAACACGGGTGCGCCAAGATCCTATAGACAAATATGAAATGCGACGTATAGAGCTTGCAGAAGCAGGGCTGAAAACACTCGCAAAGCTTGGCTATGCAAAAACTAGTATGCGTGAAATTGCTGAAAATTCTGACTTTACCCACGCCGTTTTGCACTATTACTTTGCCGATAAATCTGACCTAATTTGCTACAGTATTAAGCACTTCAAAGCCAAGTGTGTGACTCGTTATGATGTGGTTGTGGCTGAATCGGGTACATCCGATGAACTGTTGCAGGGATTTATTGAAAAATTAAAAGAAACGATTGTGAATGAAACGCAGCTGCATTGTTTGTGGTATGACTTACGTTCTCAGGCTTTGTTTGAACCTACGCTACGAGATGTCGTTACAGAAATTGATGAAAGTTTAGAAAAAATGATCTGGCGTATCGTGCTTCGTTATGCAGAACTCAAAGGTGGTGTGCCATCGATCAGCTCTAGCTGTGCTTATGCGACTTTAGATGGTTTATTTCAAATGTATTTGCTTCGCATCGTGTCTGGAGATGCAGAAAATGTTGAGCATTTTTTGGATGAGATTCGCAATATTGTGCCGTTGTTGGTGAAATAATCTGATTCTATTTAAGTAAATTTAAGCACTGCTTTAAGGCTAAGGCAGTGCTTAAAATAAATTTGAAGATCTACTTTGATTTATTGATAGATCAGAAATTTAGATCCATTTACCCAAATCAAATTGCAAATAGCCTAGGTACAAATCTCTTTGATAATTTTGGCATAAATTTCCGTGGCGGCAGTCAATTGACTGAGTTCAATCGACTCATCAATGGTATGTGCATCTTCTTCTGCCCCCGGTCCTAGCCCGATAGTCGGGATCTGACGTTTACCTGCGGACTCAGAACCATTGGTACAAAAAGGCCATGCACCAATTTCAGTATCTAAACCAATTTCTTGCAAAGCTTGAAGTGCCGCTTCTAATATCTGTGAATCCTCTTTGGTTTTCCATGCTGGTAACCATCTTTCAGGACTTATTTTTTGACCTGTAAAAGTATCAATCGCATCTTGGGTAAATTGGATAGAAAAGTCAGAAATATCAGCTTGATGTAAACAGTTCTTAATCTGCTCAATGACAATTTCTTGTGTTTCATTGACCAAAATACGTCGATCAAATCGGATAGTGACAGCATTTGGAATCATAGAAATCGAAGGATATGGATCTGAAATAATATCCGTAGGCACGAGTATAGCTGCGCCTAAAACTTCGTCTTTGGGAAGTTGAATATTTTCAAGGGCGAGCAAAGCCTTCGATGCAATTAAAAGTGGATTGATACCGACTTCAGGATTGGCTGCATGAGCAGGTTTACCGTGTAAAGTCAGCAATATTTCCGCACGACCTTTTTGTGCAGATTTCAGTTTTAATTTTGAAGGTTCGCAAATCACCACAGATTTAGGCTGATGAATATCTAAAATGTGTCCGAGTGCAAAACCTTCGATGACTTCCTCTAAAACACTTGCTGAAATAGCCACACGTTTTTTTAAAGTATGATGTTGGGCAACGTGGGAAATGGCACAAATCGCTGAAGCCAATCCACCTTTCATATCGGTTGTCCCTCGACCATAGAGACGACCATTAAAAATTTCACCGCCAAATGGATCAAATTTCCATTCGCCTATCACAGGTACAACATCCATGTGCCCATCGAACAAAATTTCGATTTCTTGATTTTTAGGTCCCATGACGCCAACAACTGAACCATTTTGATCCGTGTAAACTTCATCAAAGCCAAAATCTTGCATGATGTTTTGAATATAACTTGAAACTTTATTTTCTTGACTTGGAAAACTCGGGATTTGTACCAGTTTTCGGGTCAGTTCGATGACATTATCCATATGATCATTGCCTTTATTTAACTGTTTTATTGACTAAATCTTTTGGAATGAGGTAAACCAAAATCGCGCCAATGACGGTAAAACTTGCTAAGAAATACATTCCCAAATCTGTTGAACCCGTTGTTTGTTTGATCCAGCCGATGATAAAAGGGCTAAAAAATGCAGCTAAACCAGCAAAAGAATTGATTCCTGCAATCCCTGCAGCAGCGCTTCGACCATCTAAAAAGGCAGTTGGCAGACTCCAAAATAATGGCGAACAGACCATCGTTCCAGCTGCGGCGACAGAAAGCATTGCGATCGCCAAAGTTGGATTATGTCCAAATAAAGTACTTAAGGTTAATCCAACCCCACCGACTAAAAATGGGATGATCATATGCCAGCGACGTTCACCTGTTTTATCTGAATGCCCGCATACACAGATCATTGAAATAACAGCGAAAATATAGGGAACAGCGGTGAGCATACCGACATGTAAAATCGAGTTTACCCCTGTAGATTTGATAACGCTCGGTAACCAAAACGATAAACCTGATAGGCTTGAAACAGTGCAATAACAAATCAGTGCCATGTGGATCACACGTTTATCTTTCAATAAACTGAACAGTGATACATGTTCGATTTGGTTTTTCTTTTCTAAGATGATTTTTTCATTTAAATACTGTTTTTCTTGTGTACTTAACCATTTGGCATCTTGGATTTTATCATTCAATAATTTGAAGACCAATAATCCTAAAATCAAAGAGGGTACAGCTTCAATGATAAACATCCACTGCCAACCTTGAAAGCCATGCGTATTATGCATATCTTGCATAATCCAACCAGATAATGGTCCGCCCAAAATACCTGCCATCGGTACAGCTGTCATAAAAATAGCAGTGATTTTCCCTCGACGATTGGATGGAAACCAATAGGTTAAATATAAAATAACCGCTGGATAGAAACCTGCTTCAGCTGCACCTAGTAAAAAGCGTGCGATATAAAATTGGGTGGGGGTTTGTACAAAAGCCATAGCAGCAGAAATGATGGCCCATAAAATCATAATTCGTGCGATGGTTTTTTTCGCGCCTATTTTGTGCATCAATAAATTACTGGGCACTTCAAATAAGAAATATCCAATAAAAAAGATCCCTGCACCTAAGCCGTAGACGGCTTCACTAAATTGTAATGCATCAAGCATATGCAATTTAGCAAAGCCAACATTGACACGGTCTAGATAGGCTGCGATATAACAGATCATTAAAAATGGAACGAGTTTAAAGGCGACTTTCCGATATAAATTGTTTTCGAATTCCGTTTCTGTAACTAAGTTGGATGGTGCATACGTAACTTTATTTTCCATGTGTAGTACTCCTGTGCCTTTGTTTAGCTCAGCTCATTGGATAAAACCTCAATTTAATGATTCAATTTTTTGTACTGGGGATGCTGGTTTGATCACGCCACGTTGTGAAGTAATCAGTCCATAGGCTTCAGGGCGACGATGTTTTTCAAAGTTGAAAGTGGTATTTTTATATGAGTTACAAAGGTCAAGATCACAGCGCGCAATCGCAAGTTCATCACCTTTGGTTGAGCAAGCCGCAACGATTTCACCTGATGGCGCAATAATGCAAGTCCCACCAATCATTTCACAATTTTCTTCATTACCCGCTTTAGCAACGCCAATGACCCAAGTGCCATTTTGGTATGCACCCGCTTGCATCACTAAGTGATTATGAAACATGGATAAATCGTCATGCTCAGGTGCAGGAGGATTGTGCACAGGTGTGTTATATCCAAGTAGGATCATTTCAGCACCTTGAATCCCCATTACACGATAAGTCTCAGACCAGCGACGGTCATTGCATAGAGCCATACCAAAACGACCACCAAAAGCATCCCAGACATCAAAAGATTGACCATATTCAAAATAGTATTTTTCTAAGTGCTGGAAGCGGCGCCATGGTTCATTTTCAGCATGACCCGGAAGATGAACTTTGCGATATTTACCGATGATCTGACCTTGCTGTGAGACTAAAATGGCACTGTTATAGCGATGCGTTCCTTGACTGCTTTGTTCAAGTTCGGCATAACCTAAATAAAAGCCTATTCCTAGCTTTTGCGCTGTATCAAATAAAATCTGCGTGTCAGCATTTGGCATTGATTTTTCATAATAATGATCAAAATCAGCAATATTTTCAGCATACCAACGTGGAAAGAAAGTGGTGAGCGCAAGTTCTGGGTAGACAATCAAATCACATCCCATTTTTTTTGCATCGATCATGAGCTGCACTAAACGCTCAACGACTTCTTTTTTACTATGACTATTTTGAATAGGGCCAAGCTGTGCAGCAGCGACATTTACGATACGTGTCATATATTTTCATCCTTGTAAATAAATTTGAAGTTTATGCAGTTGCCAAGTGGACCAAGCTATTGATTAAAATATTTGCCCCAGCTGCAATGTCTTCTGCCGATGTAAACTCTGCTACATTGTGAGAAAGCCCTTTAACACTTGGTACAAAAATCATGCCTGAAGGACACATCGCCGCTAAGATTTGCGCATCATGTCCTGCGCCACTGGGTAAATGCATATGTGAAAATGAGTGAGAATCTGCAAAACTTTCAACTAAATTGATAATTTCTTGATTAAAATTAACAGGTTGAAAATCTGCTAAATTGCGATGAGTAATTTCTACGCCGTGTTTGCTTGCTATTTCATTTGTATAAGAAAACAGCAGCTCTGATGCTTGTTTGAGTACTGCAGCATCGACATTGCGTAAATCGACGGTGAATGTCACTTTATTTGGAATGACATTGATCAGATTTGGGGAGTATTGCACCATTCCTGTGGTCGCCAATTGCCCTAAACCCAAGCGTTCTGGCAAGCTTTGTGCAAAATGAATAATCGCAGCACTGGCTGCTCCTGCATCATGGCGTAAATGCATAGGCGTTGTGCCTGCATGGTTTGAAACACCTGTGACAGTAAATTCGGTCCAGTAAATTCCTTGCACACCTGTAACCACACCAATGGTTTTTTGTGCTTGTTCTAAGACGGGACCTTGTTCAACATGCAACTCCATAAAGGCATGGACTGGATGATTGCCGACCGAACGTGGACCTGCATAACCGATTTTGTTGAGATTGTCTTTTACAGTACTGCCATCAATACCTACGGTATTTAAAGCATCTTCGAGATCTAAACCACCTTGAAATACCAGACTTCCCATCATATCTGGGGCAAATCTGGCACCTTCTTCGTTGGTAAAAAAGGCGACCGTGATCGGGTGATCTGTTTCGATGTTGTGGTCATTTAGAGTCGCAATGACTTCTAAACCAGCCAATACACCGAGATTGCCATCATATTTCCCGCCAGTTCTCACGGTATCGATATGTGATCCAGTCATGACAGGAGGCAGATCCAAGCGACCTTTTCGGGTCGCAAAAACATTGCCGATCGCATCAATTTCAACATCTAAATGTAGGTCATGCATCCATTGAACAACCAGATCTCGTCCTTGCTTATCAGCATCCGTCAATGCCAGACGACAGCAACCACCACCTTCTATTTCACCGACTTTGGCTAAATCAAAGATATAACGCATCAATCTTTCTTGATTAATTTGATACATGACCTATCCCTTTTTTTTTAAATTATGCGAATACTTCTTCTGCTACTTTTCCAACGATTTGTGCATATAGCTCAGGATCTGTGGCACCTTCGCTACCAAAGATCAGCACACGGCTATTTTCATTTAGCGCAAGCTTTTCTCGAAGATCGGAACTATTTGCACTTGCCAAGACCGCGGCTAAACCAGCGACAGCAGATTCTCCTGCAACAATTTTTGCATTGTCCTCTTCATCACCTTTGGCAAGCAGGCGTACAACATCAAGTGCCGATTCATCATCAATTTGGATAAAATCACTGACCGCAGGTTTTAAAACTTCCCAAGCCAATAACGAGATCTCACCACAAGCAAGTCCAGCCATGACAGTGTCTAAATCTCCTTTGATCGCAACAGGTTCGCCAGCGACAGCACTTTCAAATAAACATGCTGCTTTATCAGGTTCGACCACGATAAAACGAGGATGTTCTTTGCCTAATTTTTCCCATAAATGGGCAACGACTGCGGCAGCAAGTCCCCCGACACCACCTTGTAGAAAGACGTGTGTCGGTAGGGCAGCATGCGTTGCTTTAAATTGTGTTAGTGCTTCTTCAGCCATGACTGCATAGCCTTGCATGACATCTTTTGGCACTTCCATATAGCCTTCATAGGATGTATCTGAAACGACGAAACGACCGTATTTTTCAGCATCGACAGCGGCTTGATGAACAGCATCATCATAATTTCCATCAATACGTACCACTTCTGCGCCGTATTTTGCGATGGCATCTTTACGACCTTCACTAACTGTGGCATGGATATAAATGACGCATTTACAATGGAAACGCTGTGCGCCCCAAGCGACTGAGCGACCATGATTGCCATCAGTTGCGCATGTGACCGTAATTTCTTGGGTAATGTCACGATATTTACCACTGGTTAGATCGCTTGCTGAAACTTCTATATTTCCCAATTTGGACTGGATGGCTTTGATCAATAAGCGACTCACCGCATAAGCACCACCAAGTGCTTTAAAACTCCCTAAACCAAATCGCCCACCTTCATCTTTATATGAAATACTTGCAATGTTGAGGTCTTGAGCCAGATGATCTAATTCAACCAAAGGGGTGTGTTGATAACCGGGCCAATTTTGAATTTGCTTGAGTGCGCTCGTAAATTTTTCGCCACCCAAGATGTCTAACAGTGCTTCTGGATAAGCATTTTTCGCACTAAAATTTTGATTTGAATGATATTTAACTTGAGCGTTAGGTAGGTGTTTTTTCATTACATTTTCCTTTGTATTGAATCAAATTTAATTGCTTAGATCATCGTAAATATCATGTAATAATTCGATATTTTCTAAGCGTTTATGGGCAGCAACTTCGATTTTGCTATAGACAGAACCACAGAAATAATTGATTAAACTCATCGCGCTGCTATAAGAGTCAAATAACAAAGCAGCATTGCTATAACAGCTCAATACAATGCTGGTCGGAGGCGCAGTTTGTTTATCTTGAGATTTACCATCAGTGAAAATCACTGTTTTGGTTTTGGTATATTTGGTGAGTTTGAGTAATTGATCGAGTTGTGTCGTTCTACGACGAAAATCCATAATAATCAGTAGGTCTTCAGGATTAATGTCGGAAAGTGTTTCGACCAAACGGTTTGACTCAGGAGGGAGATTGATCACATCTGGGCGTAATTGTAGTAATAAAGTCCAGCAATATTGAGCCAACATTGAGCCATTTCTAAAACCGACAACATAGACTTTTCTAGCCTGACTGGCGAGATTGGCGGCTGTATCGACCAAACTTGGGTCAATATTTTCAAAAGTATTTTTAATATTATTGAGATCATTATTTAAATGATCGGTGACTTGATGGTTTAATTGCGGGTGATTAAATAATTTACGTTCCTCAATTTCATATAGGGGAGAGCCTTCATGAAATTCTTGTTTCAGTTCTTTTTTGAGATCTGAAAAATTTTCATAACCCAAGCGTTGAAAGAAACGCGAAGTTGTGGCTTTGGAAACACCAGCTTTATCAGCAATTTCACTTGCAGTAAATGTGACGAGTGCAGTGTTGTACTCTAAAATGACTTTGACCAATTGCTGCTCACTTTCTGTGAGCTGCTCAGTGAGTGAAAAAATTTTTTCATGTAATGATGTTTGCATAATATTCTTTGAAAAAGTATTTTCATTAAAAATAGTTTAATGAAAAATAAATTTCAATGGTTTTTTCAAAAAAAACATCATATTTTTTTAAATTGTTGATATTAAATATAAATATTGTTGAATGCATTTGTAACAGAGCAAAGCGAAACTAAGCCCAAAGCATAAAATTAGACTTGAATGACTGTGAAAGAGATTTTGAGAAGGGGTGTCAGAGGATATGTGCTGCGATTATTGGCTGCGTATATTTAGCCCCAAAAGAGTAAAAATCTGCTCAAATTATTAGAATAAATTTCCAGCAGATTTTTACTTGATATGTGCAATTTTAGATGGATGATAAGTGTTTATATATTATTCAAAATTGTCATTGCGGTATTCAGAAAATAATTTAAAACAGGTCTGTCTAAACCACTGATTCACAGGGGTTTGGTGAACACGGGCATGCCAGTGCTGCTTCACACTATAGTTCGGTATTTCATAAGGCAATTTGAAGATTTCTATATCGCATTATTTGAGTAAAATTTGACTCAAATAATGCGGGACAGTCGCAATCGCATCGGTTTCTTGTACCACTAATCCTACCCCAAGATAGCCCGGAAGTCTGACTAAAACATTGCGTTTGACCCCATATTTTTGCAACTCATGTTCCAAAACATAGTGCCCGCCAGTCGCCAAGACATCGACATGCAACTCATTACAATACTGTCTTTTAGTGATTTCAGGAAGTTGTAATCGTGGGTGATTTTTCTTTGCAACACCGATGTAGTGCTGAGGAAATAAGGTTTGCTGATAAAAACCCGCTTCTAACTGTGGAATAAATCCAATCGCTAAATCAATCTCACCATTGGACATCATTTTTGCTGTATTGGCGCTGATAGGAAGAATTTCGATACGAATATTGGGTGCATGTTCACGTAAATAATTCATCAATTTAGGTAATAAAACCAGATGACTAATATCTGTCATGCTGATTTTAAATTCATAATCTGAGCGTTTCGGATCAAAACCAATATTATAATTTTGGATGAGTTTTAATCTGTTTAAAACCTCATTGACCATAGGATAAATTTGATTGGACAACTCTGTTGGCTGCATTTTATTTTCAATGCGAATAAACAGCGGATCATTAAAATGTTCACGTAATTTATTGAGAGCAATACTTAATGTCGGCTGTCCAATGCCGAGTTGTTCAGCCGCTTTAGACACACTGTTTTGTTGATAGATCTCAAAAAAAATAACTAGTAGTCGTGTATCGATATCAAGCACATTCACATCCCTGTATTGATATTTTCAATACAGCATATTGTTTTTCAAAAATAGATTCAATAAATATCGTTTGTTACATTGCTTGAAACGGACAAAAAACCCAGTCGTAAAATTTTACATGGGGATGCTGTCAGGGAGAAAGATGATGGAACAATTAGCGACACTTGATGACTTACCAAAAAACTATGTAAATCAACTCACCGAATCCAATCTTGTACCACTTTGGCCAAGTTTGAGAAATGTCTTGCCACCGCAAAAACCTGTTCCTGCAACGATTGAAACAGCTTGGTATTTTAAAGATATCAAACCGCTTTTGCTTGAAGCAGGTGAACTCACGCCGATCGAAAAAGCTGAACGTCGCGTTTTGGTTTTAGCCAATCCCGGACATGGCTTGGAAAATATGCGTGCAAGTGCAGTGATGTATTTGGGGATGCAGTTGTTGTTGCCAAACGAATGGGCGCCATCGCATCGACATACTCCAAATGCTGTACGCCTGATTGTAGAAGGTGAGGGGGCATATACCACAGTTGAAGGTCAAAAATGTGTGATGGAACATGGTGATTTGATCCTGACCCCATCCGGTTTATGGCATGAGCATGGACATGATGGCGATCAGCCTGTGATTTGGTTGGATGTTTTGGATCTGCCATTGGTTTATTACATGGAAGCTTCTTATGTTCAAGGTGGTGATGTTCAGGAAGTGACCAGTGTCGGACATGCGCATCGCTATGGTGTGGGGATTGCGCCAACAACAGATTTTGTCCGTGAAAAAAATGCTTATCCGATCATGCGATATTCATGGAAAGAAACCAAAAAGGTTCTACAAGCGATTGCACAAGATCCTACGCAAAAAGGTCCTATCTTGGTCAGCTATATCAATCCTGAAACAGGTCAAGATTGTCAAAACATTATCGGTTACTCAGCTTTGATGCTCAAACCGAAGCAAACTGTTCAATTGCAAGCTCGATCAACTGCACAGATTTTTCATGTGATTGAAGGTCATGTGCATTTACAAATCAATGCCAAAACATTTGATTTGGATAAGGCGGATACCGCATGTGCTCCTTGTTTTGCACATATTGATTTAATCAATAATACGGATCAAGAAACCTTTATTTTCATTGCTGATGAATCGCCTTTGCAAAAGAAATTAGGCCTGTACTCAGTTCGCCCACGTTAAGACAAATTTCAAAATAAGGATATTGTGATGTCAAATTTAGATCAGCCAATTTTGATTGTTGGTGGTGGTATTGGTGGTTTTGCAGCAGCACTAGCATTGGTTAAACAAGGTTTTAAAGTTCAGGTTTTTGAACAAGCACCTGAAATTGGTGAAATCGGTGCAGGGATTCAGTTGGCTCCAAATGCCTTTAATGCTTTTGATGCGCTAGGCATCGGTGAGCGTGCCAGAGCACGTGCTGTCTATACCGACTATATGGTGATGCATGATGCGCTTGATGAATATTGTGTCGGGCGAATTGATACTGATGAAGATTTTATAAAGCGCTTTGGCAATCCTTATGCAGTGATTCATCGCGCTGATATTCACACTTCATTGGTTGAGGGTGCCCAAGAATACGGTGATATCGAAATTATCACCAACTGCCATGTCCAATCTGTTGAGCAAGATGAGCACGAGGTTCGTATCACAGATCAACATGGTCGTACTTATACAGGTCAGGCTTTGATTGGTGCTGATGGGGTTAAATCCATCGTCCGTGAAAAATATGTTGCAGATCCTGCTTTGGTTACAGGGCATGTGGTTTACCGCGCGGTGGTTCCAAAAGAAGAATTTCCTGAAGATTTACAATGGAATGCAGCAAGTATCTGGGTGGGTCCAAACTGCCATTTGGTTCATTATCCATTGCGTGGTGGAAAAGAATATAACGTCGTCGTGACATTCCATAGCCGTGAAAAAGAACAATGGGGTGTCAAAGATGGTTCTAAGGAAGAAGTGCTGTCGTATTTCCAAGGCATTTGTCCTAAAGCTCGCCAATTGATTGAATTACCAAAATCATGGCGACGTTGGGCGACGGCAGATCGTGAGCCTATTGAGCAATGGACCTATGGACGGATTACTTTACTTGGTGATGCGGCGCATCCGACCACCCAGTACATGGCACAAGGTGCATGTATGGCGATGGAAGATGCAGTGACTTTAGGTGAGGCACTTCGCATAAGCCAAAACAATGTCGCTCAAGCCTTTGATTTATATCAACGTGCTCGTGTCGCAAGAACGGCTCGCATCGTTTTATCGTCACGGGAAATGGGCAAGCTTTATCATGCCAAAGGTGTCGAACGTATGGTTCGCAATGATCTATGGCGTGGTCGACCAAATGAACGTTTCTATGATGCGATGGAATGGCTATATAGCTGGAATATCCATAACTGTTTGGATGCTGCTAAAAACTATACAGGGGATGCAGCATGACATTGAAAATGTATGGTTTTTTTCGCAGTGGAACCTCGCATCGAACCCGAATTGTTTTAAATCTGAAAAATATTGAATATGCGTTTGAAGGGATATCATTGGCAAAAAATGAGCATAAAACTGCTGATTTTAAAATGAAAAATCCTCAAGGCTTTGTCCCAGTTTTAGAAGTTGATTTGGCGCATGGATCAGAAACGCTTTTACAAAGTCCAGCCATGATTGAGTGGTTGGAAGAACAATATCCTGAACCTGCTTTACTGCCTAAAGATGCGCTTGGTCGTGAGAAAGTCCGTGCGCTTGCTGCGATGATTGGATGTGATATGCATCCAATCAACAATAAACGCATTTTGGAATATCTGCGAAATTCAGCAAATTTTGATGAATCAGCCATAGAACAATGGTGTCAGCACTGGATCGAAGAAGGTTTTCAGGCTTTGGAACAAATTTTGTCTGCTGATACTGAGCGTGGAGATTATTGTTATGCAAATCAAGTTTCTATCGCTGATGCCTATCTGATTCCTCAAGTAGATTCGGCTAAACGCTTCAAAGTCGATATGCATCAATATCCAAATATCCAAAAAATTTATACGACATGTATGGCACTTCCAGCATTTCAGAAAGCTGCGCCACAAAATCAACCAGATGCCATTTAAAGATTTATTTTATAAGGAAATAGTCATGAGTTATGTTTTTGAACCAATGCCAGTTGTGGGTATTCCAGTACAAGGTACAGAGCAATTGTATCCTGTGCGCCGTATTTATTGTGTAGGGCGTAACTATGCTGCCCATGCCCGTGAAATGGGTTTTGATCCTGACCGTGAGCCACCATTTTTCTTCTGTAAACCAAATGATGCTCAGTCTGTTGTTCCTGTATTTGAAAACCAAGCTGTTGATTTACCTTATCCAAGCCAAACTTCAAATTATCACTATGAGATTGAACTCGTTGTAGCGATTGGCAAAGATGGCAAAGATATCTCAGTCGAAGATGCAGCAGATTATATTTATGGTTATGCCGTGGGGCTCGACATGACACGCCGTGATTTACAAATGGCAATGCGTGAAAAAGGCAGACCTTGGGAAATCGGTAAAGCATTTGATTATTCAGCACCTGTTGGTCCGATTCATCCAATTTCGACTTTGGGTAAACTCAATACAGGTGATATTCATTTGACGGTCAATGGTAAGACAGTTCAGCGCAGTGACCTGACCCATTTGATTTGGAATGTGGCAGAAGTGATCTCAAATCTTTCGTCACTATTTGAACTAAAAAAAGGTGATTTGATTATGACTGGTACGCCTGAAGGGGTGGGTGCAGTTGTGAAAGGCGATCAAATGAAAGCTGAGATTGCTGGCTTAACAGGAATCACTGTCAATGTGAAATAACAACATTGCATGAGTTTGAATGAAATGGGTACTCAATTTTAATAACAAAAACAATTGAGTACCTTTTTGCTATGGAGAGCAAGTCAGTTGATGAACTGGCTAGGGAATCGTTATGTCTCAAAAAACTATGGATGTACAAAGTTTTATCGATGAAACCCCACTATCTTTTACCCAAAAATTGATTATGTGGCTGTGTTTCCTCATTGTTGCGATTGATGGTTTTGATACTGCTGCTGTTGGATTTATCGCACCTGCATTAAAAGCTGAATGGGCATTACAGGCGACAGATTTGGCTCCATTATTTGGTGCGGGATTGTTTGGTTTAATGGCTGGCGCAATGGTTTTTGGTCCACTTTCAGATAAGTTGGGGCGTAAACCGATCTTAATTGGCTCAGTGATGATGTTTGGTTTAGCCAGTGTCTTTGCTTCTTTTTCGGCTGATTTGGAGGCGCTCATTATCTGGCGCTTTTTGACGGGCTTGGGCTTGGGTGGAGCATTGCCAAATGCGATTACTTTAACGTCTGAATATGCACCGACCTCACGTCGATCAAATCTTGTGACTTTAATGTTTTGTGGATTTACCATTGGTTCTGCTTTGGGTGGAATTTTTTCAGCTCAATTACTTCCGCATATTGGCTGGCATGGCATTTTATTGATGGGTGGGATCATGCCTTTATGTACGGTGCCATTTTTATATTTTTTATTGCCAGAATCAATTCGCTTTTTGGTACTGAAAAAGAAAAGTGTGGAAAAAATAGAGCAGATCGTTCGTAAAATTGCACCGAAAATCCAGCAAATTCCAAAGTTAACGCCTACGATCAATGAAGTTGAAAAATCCAGTCTAAAAGATTTATTTGAAAAAGGTTATGCACTTGGGACCTTTTTGATCTGGTTTACTTTTTTCATGAGTCTTTTGATTATTTATATGATTTCAAGTTGGATGCCCACTTTATTGACCAATCACGGTTTCAATCTTTCCAATGCATCTTGGTTAACGTCCATTTTCCAAATTGGTGGAACGATTGGCGCAATTGTGTTGGGCTTGCTCATGGATAAAAAAGGCGCAACCACGATTTTGAGTATTGCTTATGTTTTTGGCGCAGTATTTTTGATTTGTCTTGGTTTGGGAATAGAGCAATCCAATACTATTTTACTGATGTTTGCGATGTTTGGCGTCGGTGCAGGGATCAGTGGATCACAAGTTGGAGCAAATGCTTTTGCTGCAAGTTTTTATCCAACACATTGTCGTGCGACGGGTGTAAGCTGGGCAAATGCGATTGGGCGTTCAGGTTCTATCGTGGGTTCGATTATGGGGGGTTGGCTCATGTCATTAAATTTATCGAGTTTAGAAATCATGAGTCTTTTGGCTGTACCTGCTTTTTGTTCTGCAATTTCATTGTTATTGATTAAATTTTTGAAAAAAGAACATGCTTCTGTGGTGTCGAGTTTAGGTTAATTTATGGCTTAGTGATCATAAAAGTATTTGAAATTTAATATCTCGATGAAAAGAGCCTTTTATGTAAAAGGCTCTTTTTTTGTGAGTTCACTTTGGCTTTTAAAAGACTGCCTTAGTCGATAATCACCTTGTCATCTGCAAGGATAACTTTTCCAGCGTATTGATCTGTCACTTCTTTAAGTAATCCTGATTCTGATTGGCTTAGAAAAATAGCATGATTTAGAACCAAGGTTTTAGGTTTGACGACATTTGCAATATCAGCAAGTTGTTGTGTTGTGGTATGCGCACCGAGCATATAGTTTTGCCAGTCCTTCGGCAGTTTTTTATAGGCTACATCACTCATTACCTCATGAATCAGAACATCTGCACCTTGATAGTATTTTAAGTTATTTTCATCAAAACGAGTGTCGCCACTCATCACGATAACTTTATCAGGTGTTTCCACGCGATAACCAAAAGCGATTTTCCAACTGCTATGTGGAACTTTAAAGGCAGTGACTTTGATATTTTGATCTTGGTAAATGAGCCCTGTATTAGCAATCTCGTGTACCTTGGCTTTAAAACCAGTTGGATTGGAAGGCTGAGGTCCACCAGTACGGTGATCTATATCGGATTTGAAAGCTTTGATTGTATAGTCGACCAAGTTTTTAGTTCCGGGTGGTCCATATACATCAGGTTGGCTGGAACGACCCTGCACCCATGGTCTTAATAAAAACTCTCCAATTCCTAGAGTATGATCAGAATCTAAATGCGTGATAAACAGTTTATCAATCGCACCATATACGGACTGATTGGAAAAAATGGTATTGGATGGCATCCATTTTTGATCACTTAGATAGTTTATGTTTTTCATAAACCCGGGACCAGCATCAAACATATATAGCTGTTTGTTGACCACGATCAGGATGTTTTGTCCATCCCTTTTATAGTCAAAGCCTGGATTGCCTGTTCCAAGCATGACTACTCGGGTTTTATTCTCGGTTTCATTGATCTTTGTTTCATTGTTTTCAGTTGCATGACTCAACTGAACCGTTGCTAAAATAAGACTCAGGGGTATAAATAAATTCTTTAATTGCATGATCAATCCTTTGTATCCTTGCATTTTTTTATCAATGGCTTTGTTTCGCCAACAAATCTAAAGCAACATCAACAATCATATCTTCCTGCCCACCGACCATACGACGTTTACCAAGTTCAACGAGGATATCGACCGTTTTCAGTCCATATTTTTCAGCAGCACGTTCTGAGTGACGTAAGAAACTTGAATAAACGCCTGCATAACCGAGCGCTAAAGTTTCACGATCGACACGCACAGGACGATCTTGTAATGGACGGACGATATCATCGGCAGCATCCATCAAGGCATAAAGATCAGTGCCGTGTTGCCAACCCATTTTTTCAAAAGCTGCAATACAGACTTCAAGCGGTGCATTACCTGCTCCAGCGCCCATACCTGCCAAGCTTGCATCGACACGGTCACAACCTTCTTCAACGGCCATGATAGAATTTGCAACACCCAGACCTAGATTGTGGTGTGCATGAATACCTGTTTGTGTACTTGGATCAAGTTTGTCTTTTACTGCGCGGAAACGATCACGGATATCATTCATATTCATCGCGCCGCCAGAATCCACCACGTAGATACAGGTCGCGCCATAACTTTCCATCAGTTTTGCTTGTTCAGCCAAACCTTGTGGACTAATCATATGACTCATCATCAAAAAGCCAACGGTATCCATCCCCAATTCACGGGCATATTGGATATGCTGTTTTGAAACATCTGCTTCGGTACAGTGAGTTGCTACACGGACTATACGTGCGCCAGCTTGATAGGCATTTTTCAGATCATGAACTGTGCCGATGCCGGGTAATAACAGTGTTGCAATTTGAGAATGTTCAATCACATCGGCAACAGCCTCGATCCATTCCAAGTCAGTATGTGCTGCAAAACCATAATTAAAACTAGAACCTTGTAGGCCATCACCGTGTGCGACTTCAATTGAATCGACTTTGGCTTTGTCTAAAGCTCGGGCAATATCTTGAACATTTTGGATCGAATATTGGTGACGAATCGCATGGCAACCATCACGTAATGTGACATCAGAAATATAGATTTTTTTTGACATTATTCTCATCCTTAAGATGGGTTGGCAAGTGCCATGCGTTCAGCAGTCGCAAGGGCAGCAGAGGTCATGATGTCGAGATTTCCAGCATAGGCTGGTAAGTAATGAGCAGCACCTTCAACCTCTAGGAAGACTGAGGTTTTTAAACCATTAAATGTGCCTAAACCTGCAATATTTAAATCAGAAACAGGGTCAAACTGAACTTGTTGTTTTAGGCGATAGCCCGGAACATAGCGATTGACTTCTTCGACCATTTTTTCGATTGAAGCAGTGATGAGTTTTTCATCGACTAGATCAGAAAGGATGTAAACCGTATCTCGCATGATCAAAGGTGGTTCAGCAGGATTTAATACAATAATGGCTTTACCTTTGCTTGCTCCACCAATGACTTCAATGGCTTTAGAGGTTGTTTCGGTAAATTCATCAATATTTGCACGTGTGCCCGGACCTGCCGATTTACTCGAAATTGAGGCAATGATTTCGGCATAATGTACTTTGGCGATTTGCGATACAGCAGCGACGATTGGAATAGTCGCTTGACCGCCACAGGTCACCATATTGACATTGAGCTGCCCAAGGTTTTCTTGCAAATTGACCACAGGTACACAATAAGGACCGATTGCTGCTGGAGTTAAATCGATCAGTTTAATGTTGGCTTTATGTTGGCGTAAAAACTGGTCATTGTAGCGGTGTGCATTGGCAGAGGTGGCATCAAATACGATGTCGATATCTGCAAATTCGGGCATTTTAACCAAGCCTTCAACACCTTGATGTGTGGTATTGACGCCCATGCGTTTTGCACGTGCTAGACCGTCAGAGTTTTCATCAATTCCGACCATTGCTGTGATTTCTAGGTTGTTCGAATTACGCAAAATTTTGATCATCAAATCTGTACCGATATTGCCTGATCCGATAATTGCCGTTTTAATTTTTTTGCTCATGATTTATTTCTCACCCAGATTAATGGCTAAATGAAACAGCAACTTGACCGATTCCTTCGATCACTGCTTCAAAATGATCGCCTGCTTGTACTGTTGCCATAGGTCCTAATGCACCTGTCAGGATGATGTCGCCTGCTTTAAGTGGTGTATTCATTTCGACCATTTTTCGTGCTAACCAAAGGGCAGCATTGAGTGGATGACCTAAGCATTCAGCACCACTTCCGCTAGAAACGACTTGTCCATTTTGGCTCATGCTCATTTGTGCATTTCGTAGGTCTAAACCTTGGATTGATCTGGCTGGACCACCCAATACATAACAACCACTTGATGCGTTGTCAGCGACAGTGTCGACAAAGCTAATTTTCCAATTTTCGATACGGCTTCCCACGATTTCTAAGGCAGGCACCACCCATTCAATCGCTGAAATCAATTCGCTGATACAGAGATCTTTTTGAGTTAAATCTTGTTTTAAAATCAGGGCAATTTCAGCTTCAATTTTGGGTTGTAATACACGATTAAATGGAACGACTTGGTTGTCGCCATAACACATATCACTAAAAAGTGTACCGAAATCAGGCTGATCTACACCAAGTTGGGCTTGTACTTTGGGGTTGGTTAATCCGATTTTTCGTCCAATGACTCGTCGACTATTGGCAGTAGCATAAGCGACGTTGATTTGTTGGATGGCATAGGCTGCCTCAGCATTATTTTCACCAATAATATTTTTTAAAGGTGCAATCGCCGTAGCTTCTGATTCGGCATGACGTAAGCTTTGTGCAAGAGCGTCGATATCTGGTGTCGTCATTTTCATATCCTTTGAAAAAAATCCCCCAATGCTTCGAGCAAAGATTGGGGGGCAAGAGGGAAATTACTGTTTGAGGAATTGAGTCACCAGATTGTTAAATTCATCTTCATGTTCGATCATTGCCCAATGACCACATTGGTTGATGAGCACTAAGCGTGAATTTGGAACATGTGCGGTTAACAATAATGATGTTTCATAAGACACGACACGGTCATCACGACCATGAATGAACATGGAAGGTACTTTGATTTCATGTAATTTATTGACATCGACCCATTTTGGTAATGGTGCGCCTTTAGGCAAGCCCGCAACATAATTTTGTAGATGTTCAGGACGTGCCATCGCTGCATCAGAGCGAGCTTTGCAAAGTTCAGGTGTTGCAAATTTAGCTTTGTCAAAACACATGATTTCAACAAGCTTTTGCATATTGTCAGGGCTTGGATCTTGGTAGGCTTTGATTAATACTTTTAAGCCTTCAGATGGCCCATCGCCTGCACCAAATAATGTGGGGAATTTACCTACAGGAGGACCCATAGTGATGAGGTGCGAGATACGGTCAGGATGTTCTGTGGCAAAGCGCAGTGAGGTTTGACCACCCATTGAGTTACCGATAAATGCAGCTTTTTCGATACCCACGGCATCCATAAATTGCAGTACGGCTTCAACATGATCAAGTTGCTCAACTGTTGCAGCATCTGATTCACCCCAACCCGGCATATCGACAGCATAGACATGGAAATGCTCAGCCAATGCACCAATATTGCCTTTAAAATTACTCCAGCCAGTTGCACCCGGACCACTACCATGCAACATGATGACAGGTAAACCCTGACCAGCTTCGTAGTAACGCAAAGTCCAATCTTTAGTTTTTACTTCACGTGAAATATTGTCTTTTTCGATTTGCATTTTGATTCCATCCTTAGGGTTTTACATTTGCTAAAAGTTTTTCGGCGACCACTTGACCAGAGCGATGTCCCCAAGCGCTGAGTTGATCTAAGTGTTTCACTTGCCATGTATTTTCATCAATAATCAAGCCACCCCAGCCGAATTCGATGCTAAAGCCAGAAGGGGTTTTGACATAAAAGCTAAACATCTGGTCGTTAGGGTGCATTCCCAATGTCATTTCAAAGTCATAGCCTGCATCCATACAGCGATCATAGGCAGAGCCGACATCACTGATATCTGCAACTTCGATCATGAAATGATGCAAATTCATTGGTAATGGCATATTGGCAAGTGCCAGACTGTGGTGACGACCATTGCAATGTAAGAATGCAACGGAGGCCTTAATCTCAGGGGTAATTTGTTCTTCAATGATATCGGTCAGTTTGAAGCCGAGTAGCGCGTACCAATCCATAATTTTTTTACGGTCTACGCCTTGCTCAACCAAAACTTCGTGTCCAGCACCGCCACGACCTGTCACAAACTGCGAACGAATTTTTGTTGAATGAAAGGGCGTATCTGCATCTTGTAAGCCGTAAATCAATTCGACACAGTTTCCGATTGGGTCAAGGGTGGTATAGATCTGTTCGACTTTACGATCTGCTGCAAGATTTGCATCACCCTCAAGTACTTCATAACCCTGTTCACGTAATGCTTTGACGAGTTCTTGCAATGCATTTTCATCAGCGCAGGCAAAACCTGTAAAAGCATGACCATTTTCTTGATCAAAGTTGATCAAGAAACGATGGGCTTTTTGATCCATTCTCAAGCTCAGTTGTTGATCTGTCTTTTTGGCAAGTTGCATGCCGAGCATATCAACAGCAAAGCTTTCCCAAGCATCAAGATCAGTTGCCGACACACCAAGGTAGGCAAGTTCAGTCACATGTCCCATACGATATTCCTTATTTAAAAAAATTAAGCTAAAGCAGGAACAGCAAGACCATGTACATCATTGGCAGCAATAAATTTGTCTGGTCGAATGGCGATGACTTTTACGCCATAACGCTCCATCCAAGGCAAGATTGCTTGACCGATATCCACCAAGTCATGCGGTGTTTGAGTGTGTTTATCTTTCGGGCGCATGGCGATATAGCGGGTGTTCAATGCATCCCAAGCTGATTTTTCTTCTTCGGTGAGGAAGCTTGCAGGATCACAGTCAGCACCGAGTAGTACAAAACCTTCTCCTAAAATGTCGTCTAAACGTCCAATTTTCCCGATCGCAGTACCAATGATCGGTTGTGGCAACATGCGTCCCACGATACTGGCGTCTGAGATTTCACCACGTAACCAACCTGCAACCATCACAGGTGGGGCGCTAAGTGGCGGTTCAAAAGGAGTTACGGTATTTTTAGGCGCATCATTCATAGCTTTGATTTCAGCTTCTGATGCTTCTTGTTTGATAATGCGACCTAAGCCGACTGCGAGATTGGTATAAAATTCGGCAT
Organism: Acinetobacter gerneri DSM 14967 = CIP 107464 = MTCC 9824; assembly: GCF_000368565.1. Lineage (GTDB taxonomy): Bacteria > Pseudomonadota > Gammaproteobacteria > Pseudomonadales > Moraxellaceae > Acinetobacter > Acinetobacter gerneri. The sequence goes on from NZ_KB849543.1 coordinate 164,778, forward strand.
TTGGGCGACGCTCAGTTTCATAGGTGTCGAGCCAAGCTTCAGGGAGCTGATTTTTAATCACTGCTGCCATTTTCCAGCCTAGGTTATATCCATCACGCATGCCTGTTTGCATCCCTGCACCAGCCCAAGGTGGCATAAGGTGACATGCATCTCCTGCAAGGAAGACACGGTTCACACGCCAAGTTTCTGCCATACGGGTGTGATGTCGATAAAATGCAAATTGATGAATTTCAATGTCATTTTCATCATGACCTAATGCTTTGAGTAGCGGCCAAACTTTTTCATTTGAATCAAAATCTGCTTCTGTTTCACCCGGTTTTAATGGAATTTCCCAGCGATGGTTACCCGCAGACAATGCAATGTCGACCACTGGACGTTCTTTATCGGTCCAAAAGGTCAGTAAATCACGATCTGGCCACCAGCGTTTTACACGGCAGTCGATCACGATCCAAACTTGTTCCAAAGTATCGCCGTGCATTTTGATGCCAAGTTGGTGGCGGACAGCACTAGAACCACCATCGGCAGCGATTGCGTATTTGGCACGGGTTTTCTTCAACTCACCCGTATTTATACATTTTGAGGTGATTGTCACACCTGCATCATCTTGCTCTATGGCTGTGACTTCATAACCAAATTTGACCTGCAATTGATCGCCATATTGAGTGGCGCAATCACGCAAAGTTGATTCCATAATTGGTTGATAAATATTGTAAAAACGTGAAACCACACCAAGTGTTGAATCTGGATGATCAAAGCGTAAAACTTCTTTACCGTCATAGGTCAACCAACGTAAAGCACGTTGCGCTTCTACAACACGAGTGACTTGTTGATCTATACCCAAATTTTGCATGATGCGCATGGTCCAATCATTGATCGTGACCGCTCGTGCACGAGGATAAATGGATTGCTCTCTTTCAAATGCCGTGACCTGAACACCGTTTTTGGCAAGGGTCATGGCAGAAATGATCCCTGTTGGACCATAGCCAATCACCGCAACATCGGTGTCATAATCTTGTTGTGCACTTTGCATAACTGTCGTCTCCTTCGACTAAGGCATGTTTTTATGTTTTGTACCTATCGGTCCAATACGTTTATAATTTGTTCTAAATTGATCACAAGCAATAAGACTATTGTTGAATTGAAATTTTTATTAAAAAATGATAGTTATTTTTAATATTTACTTAATTTAATGATTTTATTCATTTTTATTTAAATGATCGCGACCTCATGCGTTTTTATTCTTGAGTGGTTAATGCGGTTGAAAAAAACTGAAATATGAACGATGACTGAAAAATACTACCTCGATCGTGTAAAATATTGAGGCTTAGAAAGACTTTAACGAACTCAAATAAATACGATTAATTTGTATTAAATCTTTGTTTTATAAACAATATGGAATGTGTATGCAGACTGATCAGCTTCAAGCAGGAAATAGGCGAGGGCAACGATCTCGTAAAGAAATACTAAACGTTGCAGTGCGTTTGATGGCAGAGAAGGGTTATGCCGCAACTTCAGTTTCGACACTTTGTCAGGAAACAGGCTTGCCTAAAAGCGCGATTTACCATCATTTTCAGTCCAAATCGGGTTTGTTGTCAGCTGTTATGGATCATAACGCACGTAGATTCTTTGATGCGATGCAACAATCTTATGCCAACATTCCTCCCTTAGATACTGATTTTGAACGTTTAAATTGGTACTTGCAAAGAACAGGTGAAGTGTTTTTGTCGCATGCGGATTTCTTACGTTTGCATTTGATTTTATTGATGAGTGATGAAGCACCAGAGATCAGCGATATGATCACTCAGGTACGTCAGGATGGTCGAAAATGTATGCATCAAATGCTTCAAGATTCATTTTGTGATTATGATGCTGAGTTGAAAAAAGCCATAGCTGATCGCTTGGTTTACTTTGCTGTTGCAGGCTTTGATGGGGCAGTCATCGAGTTACAAGCGGATCCAAATCAAACCTTGGAAGAGTCAATGACTTTGTTGGCAGAATCAATTGCTCTGATGGGAAAAAACTACGCAGAAAAACATGTAACAAAATAATACTAAGGTGAGTCTGTATTGATATTATTAATACAGACTATTGTTTTTTAGATATAGACGAAAAAAAAAGCTTTGTTAAATTGGTGACAAAATAAGCATCGCTAGCGGAATGGCGATAACACATTTTCTAGGATAGGAAATTATCAATGTCACAGTCGGGAACGCTCCGTTTTTAATACGCTGAACTTATAAAGATTATTTAAGTTTGACTTGTTGCTTTTTGCAATGAGAGCCCCCTTTTGTCCTTGAAAATTTATTATTTCATCAATTAAGGATAGCAAAATGAAAAAATTAAGCCCTAAATTATGTTCTTTATTGGGACTGGCATTGCTGAGCAGTGCCGCATATTCAGAAGACATTCACGGCTATATCGGCACCTATATCGTTCCTCAAGCCGGAATCAAAATTAAAAATCCGGGAGCTGAAAGGATTAAAGATAGCGGTAGAGCTTATGGTGCTGTTGCTGAGATTTCCAAAAATCAATGGTTCGGTTTTGTGCACTATGAAACGGTTTCTGTTGATATCAAAGCTTTACCGCAACCGGGAGTGGATGGTGAAGAGTTTAGAGCTGGGTTAGGTTGGCGTCAAAAAATAGGCAGAGGTTCTGTTCAAGCAGATGTCGAATATTTTAAGCAAAAACAAGAATATGACTTTGTCATGATTCCGACTTGGAAAGATGATGGCGTTGCCATGCATGTGGGTGGTGAATATCTACTCGGTGTAATTGGAGGTCAAGTTCCAGTGGTTGGATTTGCTGATTTTGGCTATTTTGATTTGGATAAAAGTGATGCGACAGAATATCGTTTTGGACTAAAAACGATGCTCACTAAAAATGTCGGTTTAATGTCGGCTTATCGTATTTTTAAACAGGAAAAAGATCAGTCAAATGAGAAAACGACATTGAAAGCGATGAATATTGGTCTGTCATACGTATTTTAATGATCAATTATGATCTCATTTAAGTGGTGCTTGGGGCTATTTACAACCCCATTCATCTAGAAATTTTATAAAAAATATAGATATACGCATTCTATGCGATATAGGACTAATCTATTTTCTTACCTAACATATTGTTTTCAATCTCTGTTGCTGCATTTTTTAAAAGATCAACAATCACATTAATATTGGTCAGTTTTAAACGCTTAGCAGAACTCACCACAGTGAGAGCAATTGGATTGGATTTGGTCGAATACACAATTGGAACAGCGATTGCGCCTAGATGAGATTCCAATTCACCAATCGAAAAATAATAACCTTGTTTCTTAATATTGGTCATTTTTTTGAGAAATTCAGCTTCGTTTTGACTAAATTCAGTCAAAGAAAACTGTTCACGGTATTTTTCATAAAAAATCTTTTGTGTTTTTGCTGGGCTAAATGCCAGCATAATTTTCGGCGCGCCTCCTGCATAAGGCGGGCGAGGGCGACCTCGACCATAAGCCAGCAAATCAGAGTCCTTAAAGCTTTGATGATGAATGTCTAAACAATAATCTTCATGTAATTGGGTTAAACAACAATCCATTTCTGTTTGTTCAGCGATTTCCTGCATCAACGGAACACTATAGTGAATCAACGGATTACCACGTTGGGAAATATAATCCAAGACAGAAATTTGCGGACCGAGCGTGTATTGCCCACCATGTAAGCGTTCCAACAAGCCATGATTGACCAAATCTTTGATATAGCGATAGCCTGTTGGAATGGAAAAACTCAATTTTTCACAAATTTCGTCTGCATCCAAAATAGGTTGTTCTATTGAAAATAAAGTCAAAATATTCAACATATTATTTGATGTAGACATGAAATTCTCAGTTTAGTTGAGTGACATTAATTGCTTCATTTTACCCTCCCATTCGGCTCTTTGGCAAAAGCCGGGAAGTTTTCGTGCATGAGCTTCAACCTCAGCCATCAATTCTGCTGCAGCTTTAGCTAAATTTACTGGAATTTTCATAGGTTGAGACACATACCAAGGCGTATCAATAAACAATTCTAAGCGGTTTCCTTCAGGATCGGGCGCATAAAAAGAAATCGCATTGCCATGTGTGATCGCATCAATATTTGGCACATTGAGTTCAGTAAAATTGTGATAAATCTCTTGCAAGGTTTCTAAACTATCTGCTTCTAAAGATATCTGGTTGATTGGATTGAAAATATTTTCATCAGGTCGGCCACTTGCCAATACGATTTGGTGATGTGTTTTAGGGTCACGGCTCAAGAAAACCAACTGAACCTCACCTTTTGGTGTATTGAGGTGTCCGCGATCAGTGACAAAAAAACCAAGAACTTTTGTATAAAATTCTTCCATTTTTTCAAGATCTTTCACATATATTCCGATATGGCTAAAACTGAGTCCTTTCATAAATATTTCTCAATAATTGATAAAAATGTTGACATTAAATTATAACTATACAATTATTATGTCAATAATTATTGATAATTGATAATTATGTTTTTAGATAAAGGAATGCTTCTATGAAATTGTTAAGTTTCAGCAAAAATGGTCAAAGCTCTTTTGGACTGGTAAAGGATGACGCGGTCATTGATCTTAAATCCAAATTTAATCAGCAATATGCGAGTTTAAGAGATTTATTGGCTGTTGATAATTATCTTGAAAAAATTCAGTCTGTTGCAGATTCAACACCTGATTATTTACTTGCTGAAATTCAATTTGAACCTGTTATTCCAAATCCAGAGCAGATTTTTTGTATCGGTCTGAACTATGCAGATCATGTTCAGGAAACCAAACGTGAAGTAACAGAAAAACCAATGATTTTCATGCGCTTATCTCCTTCTCAAGTGGGTCATGAGCAAGCGCTTTTACGTCCTGTTGAAGCAGAACAGTTCGATTATGAAGGTGAAATTGCCATCATCATTGGTCAAGGCGGACGTCGTATTTCTAAGGAAGCGGCTTGGGATCATATCGCGGGCTATGCTTGCTATAACGATGGTTCAGTGCGTGATTGGCAACGTCATACTGCGCAGTGGGGTCCGGGTAAAAACTTTTATAAAACAGGTGCTTTTGGACCGTGGATGGTCACAAGTGATGAAATCAAAGCCAATGAAGAAATGACTTTGCTCACTCGTGTAAATGGTCAAGAAGTTCAACGCGCAACAACTTCTCAACTGATCCACGATATTCCTTCATTAATTCATTACATTTCAACTTTTACACCTTTACAAGCAGGTGATGTGATCGTCAGCGGTACACCGGGCGGCATTGGTTTGAAGCGTACTCCACCATTACTTTTATCTGAAGGTGATGTGGTTGAAATCGAAATTGATCGTATCGGTACTTTGAAAAATACCGTGAAAAATGACGCATAAAAAAAGCGGGTTGATCATCATTTTGCAGTGATTTTGGAGATTTTAAATCGAAAAATCTCCAATCTAAAAGGAAGAAAGAAATGGAACATTCAAAACATTATGATATTGCAATTGTGGGCTATGGTCCGACAGGCGTAACCTTGGCCAATCTTTTACTGAAACAAGGTTTAAGTGTTTTAGTGATAGAAAGGGAAGCCAATATTTTACAGTTACCACGTGCGATTCGTTTTGATGCTGAATGTATGCGTGTGTTTCAAACGATTGGTATTACTGAGCAATTGTTGCAGGAAATTGCACCAGGTCCGGGCATGAAATTTCAAGATGCCAATGGTGAGCTGTTGATTACTTGGGAGCGACCTGTTGTAAAAGGCAATCAGCAATGGAGTTCTGCTTATCGGATACATCAACCTGATTTAGAAAAAGTTTTACGTGATCATATTGCGGATCACCCATTGCTTGATCTGAAGTTGCGTCATGATGTTTATAAGGTGGATCAATCATCTGAATCTTGTAGTATTTATTATGAAGATTTATCAAAAGGAACTTTGCATCAAGCTCAGGCAAAATTTGTCATCGGCTGTGATGGTGCTCGTTCACTGATTCGTCGTTTGATTGGCACGACATTTGATGATTTAAATCTACATAGTCAGTGGTTAGTTGTTGATTTTATAGCAAATGAAAAAGAAAATGACTTGGGCGATTATAGTATCCAATACTGTGATCCGAAACGTCCGATGAGCTATATCAAAGGCACTGGTCAACGTCGTCGCTGGGAAATCATGGTGATGCCTGAAGATGATGTAAAAAGCTTAACCCATGACGAAAAAATTTGGTCTTTGCTTGAAGATTATATCCAACCAGAACAAGCCACGATTGAACGTGCAGCGATTTATACTTTCCATGCTTTATTGGCGAAAAATTGGGTCAAAGATCGTTTGATTATCGCGGGTGATGCGGCACATCAAACTCCGCCATTTATGGGTCAGGGGATGGCAGCAGGGATTCGTGATGCTGCAAATTTGGCGTGGAAATTAAAACAAGTGATTCAAGATCAACAAGATATATCGTTGATCCAAAGTTATTTTACTGAACGCTATAGCCATGTTTCTGAGTTTATACAGGGTGCAGTTCAGTTTGGAAAAATTATTCAAAATTATTGTGAAGATGCAGAATTTCAAGTTCAAACCGCAAAATTAAAAAACTTTATTACACCTATTCCAAAGTTGGGTGCTGGTTTTTATCGCCCTGAACATCATCAGGCTGGATTTATTTCACCCCAGTTTTTATTTGAAAATCAAAAATTAAGTGATGATCTTGTGGGCTATCAATTTGCCTTAGTTACACGAGATGCATCTATTTTAACTGGCTCAGAGTTGCAACATTTACAAGCTGAATATGCAGGACAAATGACTGTTTTAGCAGCAAATGCTGCGATTGCTGATTGGTTACAAACAGAGCAAGCCGTTGCCGCAATTATTCGACCAGATCGTTATATTTTTGGCTTTGCTCAAGATCGAGATTCGCTGATTCAACTTTTAGAACATGCAGGGATTGCCATGTTTGCACAGGTTTAATCGTGAAATGGAGTCGTAAGACACTTTTATATGTTCAGAGGATAGAACAATGGAAACCAAGCAAAATGATTTGCTGCAGCAAGATGCGTTAAAACTCGACTTAACAGTAAAAAAAGTACATCGTAAGTTGTTATATTTCCTATTGATCCTATTTATTTTTTCATTTTTGGATCGGATTAATATCGGCTTTGTGGGCAAACAGCTCAGTGCTGATCTTGGATTGACCGCACTGAGTTTTGGTCTAGCCAACACGATTTTCTATATTTTTTATATTTGTTTCGGTATTCCGAGCAATATGATGCTCAAGAAATTGGGTACACGGATTTGGATCGGTTTTATTATCATCGTTTGGGGGATTGCATCGAGTTGTACGGCTTTTGCGACCGATGAAAGATCTTTATATATCATTCGTGCCATCGTGGGGATTGCTGAAGCAGGCTTTTTACCGGGAATGTTGCTGTATTTAACTCAGTGGTTTCCTGCGACGCATCGTTCACGAGCCAATGCCGTATTTATGTTTGCAATGCCTTTTACCGCAACAATTGGCGCAGTGGTCACGGGTTATATTTTAAATTTGCATGGTTTCCACGGTCTCAATGGCTGGCAATGGGTGTTTTTGCTTGAAGGTCTACCTTGTGTGATTTTAGGGGTGATCGTTTTTGCTAAATTGCCGAACACGCCTAAAGATGCAAAATGGTTAACTGATGATGAAAAAACCATATTGGTCAATGCTTTGGAAAATGAGCAAATAGCCAAGTCACAGCAACTTGGTTCAGCAACAGGTAATACTGCAAGTGCAAAACCACAACGCTTTGCATTTTTAAATAGCTCTGTTATCCGCTGTGCGATCGTATATTTCTGTATCGTGACGACCTGCGGCATGGTCAATATTTGGGTTCCGCAAATTGTCGCAAACGCGATTCCAAATGCATCTTCTGTATTAACGGGTTTTATCGTCGCGATTCCGCATTTGGTGACGATGATCGCACTGTTTTATCTATGTAGCCATTCTGACAAAACGCAAGAACGCTATTGGCATACTTTTGTTCCGATGATTTTAGGTGGCATGGGATGGCTCATGGCAGCTTATCTGGATATGGCTTCGCTTAAATTGATTGGGCTGTGTCTGGCATGTATGGCTGGCTTTAGTACCATGGGAATTTTCTGGGCATTTGCTGATGAAAGCTTGGACAATGATTCTAAATTTATGGGAATTGCTTTTATCAACGCACTTGGCAATTCGGCAACGATCGTCAGTTCATTCTTGATTGGCTGGCTCAAAGATATTACCCATTCATTTGCTATAGGCATGGTTTATGGCAGCGTTTTGATGTTTGTAGGTGCGATGGTTATGTTGACCTTTGCCTTGAAAAAAATGTCTGAAAAAAATCTCAATCGAGGCCTATTAAATGAATAAGATTTCCCATTCTATTTATGCTGCACTTGCCAATATTCAAGATGGTGCAAGGATCATGCTGAGTGGTTTTGGCACAGCAGGTCAACCGGCAGAATTGATTGAGGCACTGCTTGAATGCAATTTAAAAGAACTAGAGATCATTAGCAATAATGCTGGAAATGGTGATTTTGGTTTGGCTAAGTTGATCAAAGAAGGGGCTGTTCGAAAAATCATTTGTTCATTTCCTCGTGCTGCCGATGCTTATGTTTTTGATGAAATGTACCGAGCTGGAAAAATAGAATTGGAACTTGTTCCTCAAGGCAACTTGGCTTGTCGAATGCAGGCTGCGGGTATGGGCTTGGGACCTATTTATACGCCAACGGGTTTCGGAACTTTGCTGGCGGAAAATAAACCGACTATGCATTATCAAGCTAAAGATTTTGTTTTAGAGGAACCTTTACATGCAGATTTTGCATTGATCAAAGCTGAAAAAGCAGATCGTTGGGGCAATCTGATTTATCGGAAAGCTGCACGAAACTTTGCACCAATCATGGCGATGGCAGCGGATTGTACGATTGCCCAAGTCAATCAAATCGTTGAACTTGGTGAGCTCGATCCTGAGCATATTATTACGCCGGGGATATTTGTGCAGCATGTTGTGCAAGTTGCACAAACGGCTCAGCAGCGAGCAAACCCATACGATGCTCAAGGATCTGAACAAATATCGTCAGGGCAAATTTCAGCAGGTGAGAAATAATATGTCTTATCAAAAAATGACACGTGAACAGATCGCCAAGCGGATCGCTGAAGATATTCCTGATGGAGCATATGTCAATTTGGGCATCGGCTTACCTACCCAAATTGCCAATTATTTACCAGAAGATCGAGAAATCATTTTACATTCGGAAAATGGCATCTTGGCTTTTGGTGCAGCACCGATCGAAGGGCAGGAAGATCTTGAACTGATCAATGCAGGCAAAGAATTTGTCACCATGCAAACAGGTGGAAGTTTTTTTCATCATGGGGATTCTTTTGCCATGATGCGTGGCGGTCATTTGGATATTTGTGTGCTTGGCGCATTTCAAGTCGCTGAAAATGGTGATCTTGCAAATTGGCACACGGGAAATCCTGATGCGATTCCTGCTGTAGGCGGGGCGATGGATCTGGCAGTTGGTGCTAAGAAAGTCTTTATTGCCACTGAACATTTGACTCGGCAGGGACAGTCCAAAATCGTATCAGAACTGAGTTACCCAGTGACGGGGAAAAATTGTGTGGATCGGATCTATACTGATTTGTGTGTAATAGATGTGACTGCTGATGGATTGGCGGTGAGAGAAATAGTGTCAGGACTGACATTTGAAGCTTTGCAATCTTTGACGGATGCCAAGCTGATTGATCTCACAAAAAATCAATAACAAACTATTTTTCATATTCAGGAAGAAAACATGAAAATTCAACATATCCTTTATGGGGTAATGGCTTCTTATTGCCTAAATTCAGTCACCCATGCTGATTTTATTGAAGATGCCAGTGGAACCGTTTATTTAAAAAATTTCTATTTCAATCGAAATTTTGATGACAATAACACGAAAACATTGAGTAATTGGTCTCAAGCCGCCAGTTTATTGTGGAAATCAGGCTATACCGATACACCTTTACAATTTGGATTGGACATCAATATCCGCTATGCCTATCGCTTAAGTTCAGCGAAAAATATCGTGGATAATGTCATGCCTTATGATGTTGACAAGCAACAACAGGCTCAAGATCAGGTCAAATTAGGTGCGGTTTTACGGATGAAATATTCGAAAACTGAATTGCAAATTGGTGAGCTGAGTCCTCGTTTGCCGATCGTACATACCGATGTGGCAATGCAACTTCCGACGACATTTTTAGGCGGAATGCTTGAATCAAATGAGTTGAAAAATACCAAAATTACCTTGGGGCGTTTGACCAAAGTGAGCGGACGAAATTCAGAGGACTATAGTAAATTTCAGTTGGTCAACGGCACGACCAAAGCTCAGTCAGATGCGCTAAATTTTGCTGGGATCGATTATGATTTTAAGCAACAGCAGGTGCGATATTTTCTCGCTGATCTCGAAGATATCTATTTGCAGAACTTTTTGAGTTATGAACATCGTTTTAAATTGAACGATCAACTCAATCTAAAATCAAATTTTTATCTCTTTGATACCCAAGATACAGGCGATGCTTTAGAGGGGAAAATTGACAGTCAGGCTTATGCCACTTTACAGACCTTGAGTTATGGCAATCATGCTGTGGCGGTGGGCTATAAACATATGGCTGGTGATACCAAATTTCCATTATTAGCCAATTGGGTTCCACAGCTTTATCTGGCAAATTGGTCAGTGGGAACCTTTATGCAAAAAGATGAGCGTTCGTGGCAGCTCCGCTATGACTATGATTTTAAAGGCTTGGGACTGGAAGGCTTGAAAACCACATTACGTTATTATGATGGTGGTCATATTGATAATAATGGTGGAAAACGGGGTACTGAAAAAGAGTTTGATTTTATCGTCAATTATGATGTGCAAAGTGGTCCATTAAAAGGAATGGGCATGAGTTGGTTATATGCCGATTATAAAAACTCACTTGCCAAAGACTATACCGAAAATCGTTTGGCACTGACCTATACCTATAAATTTTAAAAGCTTTATTCAGATTTAAAATTTGAAAACCAGAAGATAGCCTGAGCTGTCTTCTGGTTAAATCAATATTTTTTCAATGTGAAAGCCAAGGCTTAAACATCACTGACTTTTTTTGATTCGATCGCTGGATTTGAAGCAGATGCTATGACTTTTCTTGGCGCAGTTTCAACCAAGAATAAACTTAAAATCATCCCAACCACGGTTCCAATCAAACTTAAATAAAATATATTCTGAATACCATAATGTTCAGCAACCACGCCTGATAAAAATGGAGCAACACCGCCACCAAAAATCTCACCTGCACCAACCACGAGACCAATCGAAGAAGCAACCAAGCCAATCGGAGCAGATTCTGCAGCAATCGGACCACTCAAGAGAGCAACCAAACCTAGACTGAAAAATGATAAAACAAAGAGCAGGCTAAACAATGAAAGTACAGAGGCTTCAGCATTGGCAAATAACCAGATAAAGATCGTTGAACCTAAAAAGCCTAAGAAAGATGCCATTTTACGACCGATAAAGTCAGAAGCAGCAGGGACTAAGAATTGACCCAAAAATCCACCAAAACCGATGGCTGATACGACGATCCCCATATTTTGTGATGAAAGATTTAAATAGTTTTGTAGATAAAGTGGAACCATTGCACTGATTACAAATACACAAGACATGGTACAAAACAGTCCAAGCATACTCAGTAATACATTACGTGTTTTGAGTAATGCTAACCAATTCACTTTTTGCTTCTCTTCACCAGTCACAACTTCGTGTAAAGCTTGCCCACCTTGGGTGTTCTGAGGTTCACGAATGATAAAGTACATAAATACAGAGAGGATGATCCCTGGAATCGCAACGACCCAAAATACTTCACGCCAAGACGGTACAACCAATAAAAGTTGCGTTGCGATAATCGGACCCAATCCCAAGCCAAACAGAGCGAAACCACTTTGTTGCAAACCTTGTAAAGAACCACGACGTGAGGGTTTGGCTGCGGCAGCAGTTGCAGCAAAACTGGTTGGACAAAATGCACCTTCGGATACACCCATGATCGCACGGATAAAGATCAGGCTGGTCAGTCCCGCAGCAGCACCAGAAAAACCAGAGGCGAGAGAGAAAATGATCAATGATGGGATCAGGATTTTACGATGACCGATTTTATCGGAAAGATTACCTGAGATAATTGCAAATATGCCCCAAGTGATACCTAGCGCACCAAAGATCACTCCAACATCTTGATAATTTAATGATAAATCTTTCATGATCGAAGGTAAGAGTGGCGCGATAATCCAGCGATCCAGACCGACTAAACCAAAACCGAGCGAAAGTAAAAGTACCGCCTTCCATTCATAGGAAGTATCCCATTTTTGAGTTTGCATGTTCGTTTTCATGTAAATATCCTTATACAAGATCCGAGAGATGAAGCATTAGAAAAAGAATGTTGCATCGAGTGAATAACTGAATTGATCGTCATAACGACCGTGAATTAGAGGTGGGGCATAATTGCCGTCTGCACCATATGGTTTGGCATGTCCGCTATACCAGTCGTAACGAATTTCAGGGCGAAGTCGTAAATACGGCACAGGTTGCCAAGAAATGTTGCTGGTCAAAGCACGATAGCTACCTGAAAATGGCAACAACACATGCACACCATCCGTATCAAAATATTCACCGCGAATAGCTGCTGATACTTTTGGATTAAATTTATGTAAATAGCTCAAGTCGATACCCGACCATGAGGCATTTTTCCCGCCTGTTTTAGGGGTGCCATAAGGGATTTGATTGAATACATCAGCCAAAAGTGATTTTTCTTGATGACCATAAGAGGCTTCTGCGATCAGCGTATTTTTTTCATCAAGATGATGCGTAAGCGTCAAATAACTTTGATAACGCTTTAGTGAATTGTCATGTGCGAGTGTTGAATCGCTTGGAATAGGCGAGCCACAAGCACAGTCAGACACCGAGTCATCCGCGCTATTTCCATAAATATTTTCAAAATCAATCCACGTTTTAAAATCAGCACTACGCCATCGCAGGTTGCCGATGACATCCCAATTGTTGTTGATATCTTGAAGGCTGTTATAGCCTTTGGCTAAACCCAATTCATAAGAGAGTTTGGTGCTATTGGGTTGATTGAAAATATAACTGCTCCAAAGCGCACCCGCATGTTTGGCTGGTCCGTGGATAAAGCTATAGGTATGTGTATAAAAATCGGTTGGGGCAGGACTAGGTAGGGCAAAACCAATTTCGTTGGCAAGCGGGGTATGAAATAGACCCAGCATCAAATTGCTGCCACCGAGATATGGAAAATACAACTCGACATAGGCTTGAGTGAGCGTGGAATAATAATCGGTATTGCCGAAGTTACCGACTTTGTTGCCACCCCAGTCATCATCCAAGCCATAAGTACGGAAGAAAAAATTGTCCGCCCCGTACATCGCCGTGATATTAAACCCCCAATCGAAGCGATCAGATTTTTCGACAGGGATAGGACCCACACGACTAATCAAATTACTTTTGACCTTTTTCTCGATCATGATCCCCATCTGATCGAGGGTAAAACCACTTTCTCGACGAAAAACAGTTGCGGGAGTGAGCTGATCGCCATGATTGCTATCCGCAACACTGGCCTGCGCCCAACCTGAAACTGTGATGCCATAATCGTTTTGATTGAGATCTTTAAATAACCATTCTTGAGCAGGTTGTTCTGCATGGCACATCGAAGTAAAGACAACAAACTGACTTACAGCGATTGCGCGTTTTAAGGTAATCTTGTTCATACGTTTCTCGGTGGACGACCTTGTCCGATGAGTGAATTGTTATTTTGTTCGTTTGGCGAACATTGTTTGTATATCGCACAATTTCTATTCAAGATTAAAGGAGAGACTGTGTCAAGCCATGATAATGACAAGGATTTTGTTTTATCCCTCGAAAAGGGCTTAGCAATAATCCAAATTTATAATGAAATGAATAAAAAAATGACATTATCTGAGACAGCAGAATTACTCGGTATTACCCGTGCAACTTCACGTCGTTTTCTAAAAACATTAACTGTATTGGGGTATATGCAAACTGATGATAAATATTATTGGTTGAGTCCGAAAGTATTAGAATTGAGTCGGGTATTTAATCCAGAAAAGCAAAAAGATAATATCTTTGAAAATATGGTTAAAAAGCTCAGTTTATATACTGGAGAAACTTGTTCAATTAATGTGCGACAAGCTGAAAATAGTGTATGCATTCAGTCATTTTTAAGTGAACGGCTGATGAATATTCATATCCAAAAAGGTGATCAAACGCCGCTATGGTTGAGTGCATCTGGGCGGGTGTTTTTGGCACAGTTGAACAGTGATGAACTAAATAATTATCTGAAAAATATAGAATATAAGAATTATTCCGAATTTACAGTAAAAGATGAAAATTCACTTATATTTAAAATCCAGCAAGTCAAAAATCAAGGTTATTGTTTTTTAGATCAAGAATATGAAAAATCTTTAGTTTCTTTGGCTGTGCCTTTAAAAGATCAAAAGCAAAATATTATTGCCTCAATGTGTATTTATGGTGCAGATAGTCGTTTTTCTCAAAATGAAATTTCAAAATATTTGGAAATGATGTTGGTTATGGCAGAAGATTTTAAAAATAAATATCCGAGTTAATATCATTATTTTGAGTATTAAATAAAAAGATTATTTTAAAATATATTGAGTTTAGCCTTTATTATTCATTAAATTCAAAATAATAATATTTGAGAAAATAATACCAAAAAAAGATTGTATGGAAAAAACGAACAGTCTTGTCGAAAATTCTAGCATTGTCTTAGGGCATGGCATGGCTTAAGTTTTAGTTATGTCATGAAGACAAACAAGGAAATGTAATGAATACATATACAACAAAATTCGGAAGCTTGGACAATTTCGAAAAAGGCTCGATCCAATTGATCCAAGGTAAAGCATCACATTATGTTTTTTCAAATGTGTTTGAAGTTGCAAGTCAGGCAGCACCTTACGACAAAACAGTCGTGGGTATCAATCAAAAATACGTAATCGAATCTATTCGAGCAGAAGGAACTTCAGCTTGGTTTACATGTTCTCATGATGAGTTTGTGGTTTCGATGGACAGTGAAGTTCGTGTGGAATTTTTAAAACTTGAACAAGCCATCGATACTTCTATCGAAGGTAGTCAGCTTGCTGGGGAGCAACCTGACGGTAAACCAATGGGTTATGTGGTACTCAAACAAGGACATCAAGCAATTTTACCTGTCGGTACGGCTTATCGTTTCAGTAGCCAAAAGCCAGCGACATTGATTATGCACACGATAAAAGGACCGCTTTCGATTGAGAAATGGTCTGATATTTGCTTGAAATAATAGGAGATTTAGGATGAACTCTGTTAAAAATACATTTGCAAGTGAGCAAGTCGAAATCGTTGCTAAAGATGATCTGACTGGATATATCACTTTTAAACTCGGTAACTTTATTTTCAGTCGTGATGAATATTTTGCCAAAGTCACTTGGACAGCGAAAGGTAGCGAACATTCACATTTAATGTCAGCAGATGCTTTTTTACGTGCTGTGATGCGTGATGTGGCTTGGGGCTTTTTCTACGGCTGGGTGAACTTCGATCACGTGATTGGTACACAAAACCATTATGGTAGCGTGGATATGTATGCAGGGACCTTTAATGGTGTACTGAGTGCAGCAGGCGTTGATTACGTCGAAAACTTTGAAACACCAAAAATCATGGCAACATTTAAAGCAATTTTACATGATTGGGTAAATGAAGGTTTTGATCCATTTGCAGCACCAGAAGAAACAGGTAGCGCATTTGGTCGTAAAAATGGTGAAAATATCGAAGCGATTGATCGTTATCGTATTGCCACTAAACGTATGCCAGGTATGGAAGGCGATTCACCATTACGTGAAGACCTACCTGTTAACCGCCAATTCCTCGATGTGCCTCAAGATGAGCCATTAGTTCACTGCGAACCGGGTTTTGAAGGTCAACTCAGCGCATTCAATTTATTTAAATATATGTCGCGTTCTGATGTGACATGGAACCCTTCAGTGACTTCTGTATGTAAAGCCAGCCTTTTCTGCCCAACCACTGAAGAATATATCTTGCCGATTTTCCATGGCAATGACCGTGTTGAATGGTTTATGCAAATTTCTGATGAAATCACATGGGATATTGCAGACAAAAATGACGGTAGTCCATTTGCACGTATCATTATGAAAGCAGGCGATATTTGCGCAATGCCAGCCGATATTCGTCACCAAGGTTATTCAACAAAACGTTCAATGTTATTGGTTTGGGAAAATGCGACACCTGATTTACCAGAAAAATATGCTTCTGGCGAATTACCACCATATCCAGTGTCGTTCTAAAGATATTTTCTCGGGCTAAGCAGCTTAGCCCAATTCAACAGGGTGAGAAAAATGAATACGCAATTACGTGTAGATGGGGCAGCTGTGCCTGAACAAAAGACTTCTGATTTGACAAAAATGAATACACAACTTTTTATAAATGGTCAGTTTGTAGATGCAAAAAATGGTACAACCATTGATGTACTCAATCCGGCCAATGGTGAACTCATCACAAAAATCGCCGCAGCAGAAGCAGAAGATGTAGATATCGCTGTTGCAGCAGCACAAAAAGCATTTCCAGCATGGGCTGAAACGCCTGCGGCAGAACGTGGTCGTTTACTATTAAAACTTGCTGATTTGATCGAAGAAAACTTAGAAGAGCTAGCGCAACTTGAATCATTGGATACAGGGCATCCGATCAAAGATTCACGTCGTTTAGATGTACCGCGTACAGCAGCATGTTTTCGTTATTTTGGTGGAATGGCTGACAAAATCGAAGGTAGTGTTATTCCTGTAGAACAAGGCTTTTTGAACTATACAACTCGTGAACCGATTGGTGTGGTAGGTCAAATCGTACCTTGGAATTTCCCATTGATGTTTACCAGTTGGAAACTCGGACCTGCACTTGCAGCAGGTAATGTCGTGGTAATGAAACCTTCAGAAATCACACCATTATCGACTTTAAAAATTGCTGAATTGATCAAAAAAGCGGGTTTCCCTGATGGTGTAGTTAACATTGTACCGGGCTATGGACATACTGCAGGACAACGTCTAGCGGATCATCCAGAAGTAGGCAAAATTTCATTTACAGGTTCGACGCAAACTGGACGAAATATCGTCAATGCATCTTCTGGCAACTTAAAGCGTGTTCAACTTGAACTTGGCGGTAAAGGTGCAAACATCGTTTTTGAAGATGCCAACCTCGAAGCAGCCGTAAATGGTGCAGCATGGGCGATTTTCCATAACCAAGGTCAAGCATGTATTGCGGGTTCACGTTTGGTTTTACATGAAAAAATTGCAGATCAATTTTTAGAAAAATTTATTGGCTTGGCTAAATCAATCCGTTTAGGCAATCCACTTGATCCAAATACTGAAATGGGGCCACTAACTTCAGAAGCGCATCGTGACAAAGTATTGGCTTATGCAAAAATTGCTGAAGAACAAGGTGGCAAAGTTTTATTGGGCGGCACAGCTCCACAAGATGAAAGTCTGAAAAATGGTTACTATGTTTTACCAACCATTGTTGAAGCAAAAGTAGATGATCGCGTGGCTCAAGAAGAAGTTTTCGGACCATTTGTAACTGTGATTCGCTTTAAAGATGATGCTGAAGCCTTAGCGATTGCTAACGGTACAGAGTACGGCTTAGGCAGTGGTTTATGGACCAATAACCTACAACGTGCACATTTATTTGCGAAAAAGATCAAAGCGGGTATGTGCTGGATCAATAGCTATAAACGTGTCAATCCGGGTAGCCCATTTGGTGGTGTAGGCAAATCAGGCTATGGTCGAGAAATGGGCTTTGAAGCAATCCATGACTATACAGAAGTAAAATCTGTTTGGGTCAATGTCGATGCACAAGTTCCTCCTCATTTCCAAAGAGGTGAATGAGATGCAAGATTTTCATTATAAAGCTTTGCCGATCAATGTTTATTTTGGAAATGGCGAATCGAAAAAGACCAAAAGTATTTTGGCGGAAAATGGTTATTCTTCAGTTCTCGTGATCACCACTCCAGAACAGAAAGAAACAGGTTTAAACATGGCGAAGCAACTCGGTGAGTTGGTGACAGATGTTTATCCTCATGCGGTGATGCATGTCCCTGTGAGTGTTGCAGACGAAGCTGTTGAATATGCCACCACTAAAAATATCGATTGTTGTTTGGCTTTAGGCGGTGGTTCAACCATCGGCCTAGCCAAAGCCATTGCATTGAAAACAGGTATTCCCATCGTTGCGATTCCGACGACCTATGCTGGCAGTGAGATGACCACGGTATATGGTTTAACTGAAAATAATCTCAAAAAAACTGGCAAAGACATAAAAGTCTTACCGAAAGTAGTGATTTATGATCCAGAGCTCAGTCTGACTTTACCTGCTGATATTTCAGCAAGTTCAGGTATGAATGCGATGGCACATGCTGTAGAAGCACTTTATGCACAGGATAAAAATCCGATCATTAGCATGATGGCTGTCGAATCGATTAAGGCACTGAGTCAGGCTTTGCCAAAGATTGTCAAAAACTCACAAGATATCGAAGCACGTAAACAAGCGACTTATGGTGCTTGGCTGGCAGGCATTTGCTTAGGTTCAGTGGGTATGGCGATTCACCATAAACTATGTCATACCTTGGGTGGTACATATAACTTGCCACATGCTCAGGCGCATGCGATCACCTTGGCGTATTCAGCGCACTATAATCGCAATGCCGATATCGAAGCGATGGACAAGCTTGCTCAGGCACTCGGTGGGCAAAGTCATGAACAAGTAGGGCAGTTGATTTATAAACTCAATCAACAACTGGGTATTCCATTGTCCTTAAAAGAAATTGGATTGCCTGAGGATGGACCAAGTGAAGTCGCACGAATCACCTGTGAAAGTCCGTATTACAACCCGAGAAGTTATGAGCGGTCTGAGTTAGAAGCATTACTACAGTTGGCTTATCAAGGCTTAGAACCCAAATAAGCGATTTAATCAAAAAAGGAATTTTGATATGCATGACGTGACCACAAGCGCAATAAAAAGTTTTGAAAACATCAGCGATGCGCGCCCGAAAATGCTGATCCAAAAACTGGTCAAAGCCATCCATGAATATATTGATGACGTTGAATTGACTCAGCAAGAATGGGAAATGGCGATTGATTTCTTGACACGAACAGGGCAACTTTGCCATGAGCAGCGTCAAGAATACATCCTGCTTTCAGATGTACTGGGCGTGTCGATGCTGGTGGATGAAATCAATCACAGCAAAAATCATGAGCAAACCCCAAGTACTGTTTTTGGACCATTTTTTATTGCAAATATGCCTGTGCGTCACTATGCAGATAGCATTATTGAAGAAAAAGTTGGCGATGAAATGCCACTTTTAGTCAAAGGGAAAATCTTCAACCAACAGGGTGAAGCGATCAAAAATGCCAAAATTGAAGTTTGGCAAACTGCTGAAAATGGCATGTATTCGGGACAAGATCCTGATCAGCCTGTAGCGAACTTGCGTGGTGCATTTATGAGCCAAGAAAATGGTGAATATGCATTTAAATCTATACTTCCAGTGAGCTATCAGATTCCTTCAGATGGAACAGTTGGCGAATTACTCAATTATTCAAAACGTCATTTTTGGCGACCAGCCCATATTCATTTCATGATCATTGCTGAAGGTTATCAACCCTTGGTGACGCATTTATTTATCCAAAATGATGAATATTTACAAGGTGATGCTGTTTTTGGCGTGAAAGACCGTTTGATCGTTGGGTTTGAACAAAAACAAGCAGATGCGACCAGCAAACAGCAGTTTGGCTTAGATGAAAGCTTCAATTTGATTGAATATGATTTTGTTCTTTCGAAAGGAGAATGAGCATGGATAATCGTATCAAATTATGTGAAATAGACTCATTTTCCGATCGAGATGTATTGAAAGTAGAGCATCCGTTTCAGTCTGAAAAAACGGTCGTGATCATCAAAAAAAATGGTCAATATTATAGTTATGAAAATGTCTGCCCACATTTTTCGGTACAACTTGATTATCGTTCTGGTCAATTTTCTATTTATAAAAACGAAGTGATTATGTGTGCACACCATTCTGCACTTTTTGATATCGAAACTGGGCTTTGTATTGATGGACCATGTAAAGGACAACATTTGGTCAAAATTGATCATGAATTGATTGGTCAACAACTCTTTATGAAATAAGTATTTTAAACTTTTGATTGTTCAAAAAAAGTGAACACAGCGTTTAATAAAGCAATATTTTTCAAGTCGAAATGATCGGCTATTTTAAGCATGTCGAGGACGACATTTTTTCATAAAAATTAAGGGAATATCTACGATGAAAAAGATTGCGTGGGCACTCTTTGTGCCGAGTTTATTGCTCAATCTATCTGCCCAAGCAGCTGAGGTGAAACGCCCCAATGTATTGGTGATTGTAGCCGATGATTTGGGTTTTTCTGATACAGAGCCATTTGGTAGTGAGATTAAAACTCCAAACCTTCAGAAACTGGCAAAAGATGGAGCCGTATTAACCAATTTTCATGCAGGACCGACATGTTCAGTGACACGTTCTATGTTGCTCACTGGAAATGATAGTCATCAAGCTGGTTTAGGGACGATGGCTGAGTATTTGCAACCTGAACAACGAGGCAAGGTCGGCTATGAGGGTAAACTCAATCAACAAGTGATGACTTTGCCAGAAATCTTGCATACAAGAGGTTATGCTTCATTTATGTCTGGAAAATGGCATTTGGGTGCAACTGATGATAGCAACCCGAAAGCACGTGGCTTTGATCGCTCATTTAGCTTAATGCCGGGGGGAGCAAGTCATATGGATGCAAGCCCAATGTTCCCGGGCAATTATAAAGCACGCTATATGGAAGATGGTAAAGATGTGACTCTGCCAAAAGACTTTTATTCAAGTGATTATTACACCGATAAAATGCTGTCATATCTCAAAAATGACCGCAAAAAAGATCAACCTTTCTTTGCTTATTTGGCCTATACCGCACCGCACTGGCCACTACAAGCACCAGATGAATTTTTACAGAAATATAAAAACTCCTATCAAGAGGGA
Organism: Acinetobacter gerneri DSM 14967 = CIP 107464 = MTCC 9824; assembly: GCF_000368565.1. Classification (GTDB taxonomy): domain Bacteria; phylum Pseudomonadota; class Gammaproteobacteria; order Pseudomonadales; family Moraxellaceae; genus Acinetobacter; species Acinetobacter gerneri. Next base: position 185,915 of record NZ_KB849543.1, read on the forward strand.
TATGAATACATTCGTAAAAATCGTTTAGCGAAACAAATTGCTTTAGGCATCATGCCGAAAGGAACCCAAGCCAACAATCCGATTGCGAATGAGTTTCCATCTTGGGAGCAACTGACACCTGCGCAAAAAGCGGATCAGATTAAAACCATGCAAGTGTATGCAGCGATGATTGATAGTCTGGATTACAACATTGGTCGCGTGATTAATTATTTGAAAGATACTGGAGAATTGGACAATACTTTCATCTTATTTATGTCTGATAATGGCGCAGAATCTGCAACTCCAGAGTCACTTGGAACCAATGATGATAAAAATGGTATCCGTGAATGGGTCAATGCCAATTTTGACAATAGCTTAGAAAATATGGGCAAAAAAGGGTCTTATGTCAATTTAGGTCCACAGTGGGCGCAAGTTGCCTCTACACCATTGCCTTATTTTAAAAGCTTTGTCGCCAATGGCGGAATCCATGTGCCAGCGATTGTACGTTATCCAAAATTGGTCAATGCAGGCAAAATTAAGACAGATGTGATTCATGTTAAAGATTTTGTGCCAAGCGTATTGGAATTAACTCAATCACCTAGACCTCACACGTTTAATGGTCATGCGATATTGCCGCTCGAAGGGCGTTCATTTTTACCAGTCTTTAAAAATCAGACTTTGCCAGAGAGATCACTGGGGTGGGAATTTAATACGCGTCGTGCCTTGTATCGTGGCGATTGGACATTACAAATGCAAGCTCCGCCATATGGAACAGGCAGTTGGGAGTTATATAATCGTAAAAATGACCCAAGTTATTTGCACAATGTCGCTGCTCAAAATCCTAAAAAAGTTCAAGAGTTGGCAAAAGAATGGGATCAATATGCACAGCATGTGGGCGTAGTTGAAGCACCTGTACGTTATAAATATGGTCAGATGAACTGTTTTTATGATACCTGCATAGAGCCTGATTTTTTAAAGAAAATGCGGGATTAATCCATAAAATAATTTGATAAAAAGAGCGAAATGATTTCGCTCTTTTTTATTTGATCGGTGTCGATTGATAAGAGATCAATTTATACTGACCTTGATGATCGACCCAATATGAAATAGTTCGATTGTGCATTTGGCGTTGTTCATCAAAATATCTAAGTCCAGAACGATATTCACCTAAAGTCACAATCCCTTGATTTACATTCATAATCTGTTGGATATCATGTTCGATATCCGTATATAAATAGACTTGATTACACAGTTTTTGATAATAATCATGCAGTGAATCGACTTTGCCACTGCTATGCACATAGATCAGATCAGGATGGCACAGCGATTTAAAAAGATCATAATCTTGTTGCATCAAGGCTTGGCTTTTTTGTCGTTCTAAATCCAAAATAAATAAATTATCCATATCAATCATCCAGTATTTTTCACACTATTTTAAGAGTAAAAATAGCGCTGAATTGTTGATTATTAACGAACAAAAAATTCATTCGAGTGCTTATTGATAATTTCGGATTTTTTCGGAAAGAAAACCATTTTTGATCAAACGTTCATCCCATTCAGGAATAATCGACAATCGTTCAATTAAAAAGTCCAATAAACTTCTAATTTTTGAAATATTTTTGGAGTTAGATGGAAATACAGCTCTTAAACCATAATTTGAAAGTGGATAGTCTTTTAACAGCGGAACGAGATCACCCGCCAAAATATCCTCATGAATCACTAAAGTTGGCAAACAAACTATCGCGCCATCATTAAGTGCAAAATCACGCAATAAATGGATAGATGAAGACAATACTTTGGCATTGATATTGATTTCTTGGAAATTCTCAGCAAATAAAAATTGAAGTTTATTACGTGAAGGATAGCCAGAGTAATATCCTAAAATATATTGGTTCAAATCATTTGGATGCTTGGGATAACCATGTTTTTCGATATAAGCAGGTGTTGCGCAGACAATTCGATTGACATTGAATAGCTTCCTTTCTACTAAGGTTTCACCACTTGGTGGAAACATTTGAAATACGATATCAAAACCTTCTGAGATCGGATCAATGATTTTATCGTTGACCACGATATCCATCTCAATTTCAGGATATTTTTCTAAAAATAATGTGAGATATTTCCCAAAATACCCAATCGCAAAACCGGGTGCCATGTGGATACGTAAGCGACCTTGCAATGTCGATTTTGAATTTGCCATCTGATCAGCCAATTGTTCAAATTTATTAATCAATTCGGCGCATTCTTTGTAGTAACTTTGACCAGTATCTGAGAGGCGAACGGAGCGGGTACTACGGAAAAATAAAGGGGCATCGACAAATTTTTCGAGCTGTTGAATTCTTGAGGTAATGACTGAGCGAGTAACGCCGAGCTGTTCTGCAGCTTTGATAAAACTACCACTTTCAGCAACCCTTACAAAAGCCTCCATACATTGTAATTTGTCCATGTTTTTTCCCTATGATTTTACTTTCTATTTTTTCTTATTATTCAATTTTTTCTAAAGATTGCATAGGGTTAAATCTTACAGAAACAGCGTATTTTAGTTATTTTTAGCTTATTTTTAGCTTATTTTAGGATATAGGCATATTTTTGCTGCAATTTTTAGAAATACTATATTTTTCAAGTATTTTGAAATCATAGAGAACTTATATTTTATATTTGGATATCACATGACTTTGTATTATTCAAATATAGATCAGCGCGATTTTTATCAAAAAAAATAGAAGCAAAAGTGCTTCTATTTTTTGATCCAAACAGGAGTTTAGTTGGTTGCAGCAATCACCGAAATTTCAATTAACCAATCTGGATTGACCAAATCAGCTTGAATTGTAGCGCGTGCAGGCGTACCAAAACCGTTCATCCACTCAACCCAGAGTGCATTGATGGTTTGAAAATCCTCTAGATTTTTTACAAATAATTGTGCTGAAAGCAACTTCGATTTATCAGAACCTGCCAATGCAAGAAGTTGTTCAATTTTGCCAAAAACTTGTTGTGTTTGTCCTGCGACATCAAGTTGAGTATCGTCAGGAACTTGACCTGATAAATATGCAACTTGATTGAAAACAGTCACACCGCTCATGACTTGATTGCTGTTTAAACGCTGGATTTCTGATTGACTCATATTCAATTTCCTTTTGGATTTTGGGATGTTATATATTTTTGGTGATCATTTTTTTAAATAATCACCTTGAGATGATTGTCTTAAAATTATTGCTCGATTTGGAAGTTAACTCGTTGTGTTACACCACACATCAGTTCATAGCCAATCGTTTCTGAGCCTGCTGCGACTTCATCGATAGGCAGTATTTCACCTGTGCTTGCCTGTCCCCAGAGTACAACTTCACTGCCAATCTCGACATGATGAATATCAGTTAAATCAACAGCAAGCATATCCATACTGACACGACCCAGTAGTCTAGTTCTTTGTCCATTGACCAGCACAGGTGTACCTGTTTTGGAAATACGCTGATAACCATCAGCATAGCCACAAGCGACAATGCCAATCTTTATGTCATTTTCTGCAACAAACTTCGAGCCATAACCCACACTTTCTGACTGTTTAACCTGTTGAATTGCAATAATTTCACTACGCAAACTCATGCTTGGTTGCAGATCCCAGTCTCGGATATGATGTGCTGGAAAATCAGGTGAACTGCCATAAAGTAAAATACCAGCACGAACCAGATCAGACTGTACATGATCACTATGTCTTAAAATTGCAGCACTATTACTTAATGAACGTGGGCCGGGAAGATCTTTAACCGTTTGATTAAACACTTCAAGTTGGGCAGTGATGCCATCCTGACCAAATCGAGTACCATCCGCATCTGAAAAATGCATGGTATGAGTAATCGAATGCACATGAGTTAATTGTTTAAGTATTTGCCAAGCTTGTTGATATTGTTCAGGTTTAAATCCTAAACGATTCATTCCACTGTTCATTTTCAAGAAAATGTCAAATTGAGCAGTCGTTTTAAAATCTTTTAACCATTCTAATTGATGCGGACTATGTATGCTGAAACTTAAATTGTATTGGGCGCAGTCATATAGATCTTGTGGAGAAAAAATTCCCTCAAGTAATAAAATTGCACCTGTCCAGCCGAGGGCACGGATGCGTTTTGCTTCATCGAGATCAAGCAGGGCAAAACCATCAGCAGATTGAAAGGCAGGATAAACTCGTTCAATACCATGCCCATAAGCATTGGCTTTGACGACAGCAAAGACTTGGCTTGCAGGCAAGGTTTTACGAACAATTGCTAAATTATGTGCTAAGGCTTTTTGATGAATAATCGCGTGAATAGGACGTGGCATAGATACATCCTATTTTTAAGCAGCATAACGTTGCAAAGATAAACCTTCGGTGCTGATATCAGTCGTATGATTGAGCACGATATCACTAATCAATTTTCCTGAGCCACATGCCATCGTCCATCCCAAAGTACCGTGACCAGTGTTGAGGAATAGATTTTTGAAACGTGTACCACCTATAATCGGTGTGCTGTCTGGAGTCATCGGTCTTAAACCTGTCCAGAAACTTGCTTGTGCCAAATCACCGCCCGGGAATAGATCTTTAGTCACCATTTCCAAGGTTGCACGACGATTGTCTTTGAGTCCGAGATTGAAACCACTCAACTCAGCCATACCACCGACACGGATACGATTGTCGAAACGGGTGATCGCGATTTTATACGTTTCATCCAAGACGGTTGATTGTGGTGCAAAGTTTGCATCAACGATTGGAATGGTTAATGAATAGCCTTTAACTGGATAAACAGGCAAATCTAATTCTAATGGTTTTAAGAAATCACGTGAATAACTACCAAAAGCCAATACATAACGGTCAGCAGTAACGATTTCACCATCAACCAATACGCCTTTGATTTCATCACCTTCAGTAATCAAGTTTTGAACATTTTTGTTGAATTGGAAATCCACACCCAAATTTGCTGCCAACTTTGCTAAGGCATTGGTAAATAAATAACAATCACCTGTTTCATCATTGGGTAAATGTAAACCGCCAACCAATTTATCTTTGGCATGTTCAAGTGCAGGTTCGACTTTGCTTAAATCATCTTTGTAAAGCAATTCATAGTCCACGCCACATTCTTTCAATACTTCGATGTCACGTTGCACCATTTCAAGTTGTGCATCACTTCTAAACAATTGTAGCGTGCCTTTAGAGCGTTCTTCATAATGAATATCGGTATCTTTACGCAATTCACGTAAACAATCACGGCTGTATTCTGCAACACGTGTCATACGTTCTTTATTAATTGCATAACTTTGCGGATTGCAATTTTTCAGCATTTGCGCCATCCATTGCAATTGCCACATACTGCCATCGATATTGATTGCAAGGGGTGCATGATGTTGGAACATCCATTTTACTGCTTTAAATGGAATACCGGGAGCTGCCCACGGGGTAGAATAACCAGGCGATACTTGTCCAGCATTACCAAAACTTGTTTCTTCTGCAGGACCTGATTGACGGTCTATGACGGTGACTTCCGCACCTTGTTTAGCTAAAAAATATGCGCTGGCAACACCAATAACACCACTACCTAAAACTAGTACACGCATGTTAAATCCCTTTAAGGTTTTTAGTTGATTTAACTAGTATATTTGCAATTAAATAGTTTATTTAACTGATTTACTGGCTATAATTTAGGTAATTCAATAGTTTTATCTCGTAAAAATTCTAAAAATAGGAAATAAACATGCGCAAGCTTGATCGTACAGATTGCATGATTTTGGATATTTTGCAAAAAGATGGGCGGATCGCAATCAGTGAGTTGGCGGCCAAAGTGAACTTATCTACCACGCCATGTTCAGAGCGTGTGAAGCGTTTAGAAAGAGATGGTATTATCACAGGCTACTATGCGAGGCTCAATCCTGCACTGGTCGATCGCAATTTATTGGTATTTTTGGAAATCAAACTTTCTGCAAAATCAGGCGATGTTTTTGATCAAGTTGCCAAGAGCTTGACCGAAATTCCTGAAGTTTTGGAATGTCATTTGATCTCTGGTGAGTTTGATTATCTGGTCAAAGCTCGCTTAAAAGAAATGGGCGCTTATCGTCGTTTATTAGGGGATTTGCTGAAAAAATTACCTGCTTCAGCCTCATCACATAGTTATGTGGTCATGGAGGAAGTAAAAGAAAGTCTGTATTTAAAAGTGGATTAAGTTTTCACAAAATAGTACTCATTGATCCTCTAAAAAAATCAAGCCACATGAATGTGGCTTGAAAGTTTTAATAAGATCGTGCTTGGGACTAAAATGAGTATTCGTTCGCAAGCATGTCGATCAAAGCTTTAAATATTGTGTTTTAAACGATATTGAACAAGTTCTTCAATGGTAATCACTGTCAAATGATGAATATCTGCATAAGCCAAAACTTGGATACCAGATGCCATTGAACCGTCAGGATTAGTCACTTCGCATAGGACACCAGCAGGTTTCAGGCCAGCCAAACGTGCCAAATCAATTGAAGCTTCGGTATGACCACGACGAGTCAATACACCACCATCACGAGCACGTAAAGGAAAAACATGTCCGGGGCGGTTGAGATCAGATGCAACAGCACCATCTTTTATCGCAGTTTTAATGGTTGTTACACGGTCTTTGGCTGAAACACCTGTAGTAACACCTTTGGCTGCTTCGATAGTGACAGTAAAAGCGGTATGAAAATGACTTGAATTGTTTGCCACCATCGGTGGAAGCTCTAAATGATCAGCAAGATTTTCATGTAGACACAAACACACGATACCAGAACCATCACGAATCATACGCGCCATGGTTTCTACATTTAAAGTTTCGGCTGCAACAATCAAATCAGCTTCATTTTCACGATCAAAATCATCCATAACCAAAACAGGTTTGCCTTGGCGGATATCTTCTAAAGCTTGTTGAATACGTTGATCAGCAGGGGATAAAGCTGAAAAGAAAATTTCTGGTTGAATTAAACTAGACATTGAAACGCTCGCGTAAAAGTGAAAATACGATTGAACATTTCAGGACATTTTGAAAATAGGCGTTCGAAAATAAGCAAAAGTTATTTTTGAGATGTCGTCTTCTTTCATCCGGACTATACCGTCGGCTTTGGAATTTAACCAAATCTGCCAATCACATGATGATCGGCTCGTGGGCTACAGGATAAAAAGCAAAACTTTTTTCCATTTACCACCGGTGGGGAATCACACCCCGCCCTGAAGCGATGCATCCATTATAGACTGATTCAAACAAAAAAATAGACTTTCTCTAGCAAGAATAGTGTGATTATTATCATTTTTTATCATATAGAGAAAATCGATAAAATTTTTTAAGATGGTTTTAAACAATAATTATCTTCAAGAAAAACTTTAAAATGAAATGCACCATTTTATCTTTGGTAAAACTAATCAAATGTTAAACATCAAATTTTGACAACAAAAAAAATGAAAAATTTAGAATATATGAAATGTATAGCTATTGAGTTGTCATAAAAATATGGTTAAATTACACCCACAATAGATTTAGAATAACTTAATAAGGTTAACTTATGAATAAACTTTTAAAAACTTTGGCATATTCTGGTTTTATCAGTGCAATGTTGTTTAGCCATGCAAATGCTGCAACGCCATTAACAGGATTGTGGGAAGAAACCATTATTTCTGACGACTATGATTCTGATGACAAAGATCAATATTATATCAGTAGCTATGGTGAACAAATTCTAATCAATAGCGTAAATTATCCAGATTATGCGATTGGTCAGGTAAAACAAGAAGGTAAAAAACTGACCTTTACTATGGTTAATTTGGTTGATCCAGAAGAGACTTATATTTTGAACTATACATGTAATGAAACAGTACGTGCTAAAGAAATGAAATGTAAATTTGTCAATCAAAAAGACGAATCAGAAGATAATATTATCTGGAAGAAAAAATAATATAGCGAGTTCCTTCTTCCTTCGGGAGAAGGAACTCCATTGTGAAATATATTTTAAACTAAAATCTATTTATCCAAGTGATCTATTATTTTCTACATAAAAAAGCTCGCAAATGCGAGCTTTTTTGATCTAGTTTGCAACTAGATTTTAAGCAACTTGTACAGGAATACAGTTTGCTGTGTGATTTACTGTATTGTCTGGATTTGCATAAACAAGGCGTGGTTTATGTGCATCAGCTTCAGCATTGGTAAAATCACCAAAAGTTGCGATGATCATCAAATCACCAACATCTGCTTGAAGGGCTGCGCCACCATTGACTGAAATGATGCCTGAACCTTCTTCACCACGAATTGCATAAGTCGTGAAGCGTTTACCATTGGTCACGTTCCACATATGAATTTCTTCATATTCGCGGATACCAGCTAAATCCAATAGGATGCCGTCAATTGCACAAGAACCTTCATAATGTAATTCTGCTTGTGTAACAACACAACGGTGGATTTTTGCTTTTAATAAACGAGATAGCATGCTTGCGTCTCCAGAGTAGCCCATTACGATTGTTATTTAATGGTGATTGAACAATTTTCAATAGGGGGGATGCATTTGAAAGCGCATTTTGCTCTTAAAAATTCATCAATGCAATAAAAATTGTTTAACAAAGAATGTTTTTTTCACCGATTTGATCACGGTTTATAAGCATTAATATGATTCATAGCTTGCTGAAAATCACCATTGACCAGAAGTTTGATCTGACCTAAAGCATGGTGAATAGCATCATCCATTAATGTTTGTTCACTACTTGGCGCTTTACCAAGAACGTGACCAGATACGCGATCTTTTGAACCGGGATGACCGATACCAATACGTAAACGATGAAAATTTGCACCTGTATGAGGGACAATATCGCGAAGCCCGTTATGTCCACCGTGACCACCGCCAGTTTTTAGACGGATCACACCCGGATTCATATCGAGTTCATCATGTGCGATGAGCATCTCTTCAGGTTTAATTTGATAGAATTTTGCGAAGGGAACAACACTTTGACCGGATAGGTTCATAAAGGTTGTCGGTAATAACAGACGAACGTCTTGTCCTTCAATCTTACCACGACCGCTAATGCCTTTATATTTCGGATCAGCTTTGAGGGAAATGCCATATTGTTCTGCAAGGCGTTCTACGAACCAGAAGCCTGCATTATGGCGGGTTTGGGCATATTCAGAACCTGGATTACCCAAACCTACAATTAGCGAAAGTTTTGACACTAATTTACACCATTTTTAACTTATGCGCGTTTGAAGTCAGCGTGCATAGGTGTGTTTTTAGCAGGGTGACGTTGTAAAGCTTGGATTTTTACGCTTTCAACTTTACCAGCAACGTTGATTTCAACAACTTCTTCAAAGAATTGGTTGTTTTCAAGTGCTTTAACAAGCTCACGCAAATGAAGTGAAACAGCTACAGGTTCAGCTTCACCACCGTAGATGATCGCTGGAACTAGGTTTTCACGACGAAGGCGGCGGCTCGAACCTTTCCCTTGGATTGCTTCTTCACGTGCTTCTGCATTTAATACGAAGTTTGCCATGATGACATTTCCTCATTAAGTTTTTAAGTAAACTGAACTCTCGACCAGTTCAGTGATAGAAAGCCCCGTCATCAGACAGGGCTTAGAAAAATTTCGGGCTATTATAGATAAGAATCGAACATAGCGCTAATAGATTCTTCGTTATTAATACGTCGAATTGTTTCAGCAACCATGCTAGCAACGGATACTTGACGGATTTTGCCAAGTTCAAGTGCTTCTTGAGATAACGGAATCGTATCTGTAACAACAAGCTCATCGATAACTGAATTTTTCAAATTATCTAAAGCTTTACCTGATAAAACTGGGTGAGTTGCATACGCAACAACTTTACGCGCACCAAATTGTTTAAGTGCGTCAGCAGCTTTACATAGTGTACCTGCTGTATCAACCATATCATCGACGATAACGCAATCACGATCTTTCACATCACCAATGAGGTGCATAACTTGTGATTCATTCGCTTTTTGACGACGTTTATCAATGATGGCTAAATCAATATCACCCATTTGTTTTGCAACTGCACGTGCACGAACCACACCACCTACGTCAGGTGAAACCACCATAAGGTTGTGATGCGATTGTTGACGAAGGTCAGCAAGCAAAGCAGGAGTACCGTAGATGTTATCTACAGGAATATCGAAGAAACCTTGGATTTGGTCGGCGTGCAAGTCGATCATCACAACACGGTCAATACCGACAGTTGTAAGCATATCTGCTACAACTTTTGCAGTAATTGGAACACGAGTCGAACGCGGACGACGGTCTTGACGGGCATAACCAAAGTAAGGAATTACAGCGGTAATACGACCAGCACTTGCGCGGCGTAATGCATCTGCCATAACCAAGATTTCCATAAGGTTATCATTGGTTGGCGCACATGTTGGTTGTACGACAAATACGTCTTTACCACGTACGTTTTCAGTAATTTCGACAGTGATTTCACCATCAGAGAATTTACCTACAGACGCAGCTCCCAAAGGGATATGCAAATGGCTTACGACTTTTTGGGCGAATTGTGGATGAGCATTTCCACTAAAAACGACAAGATTGGGCATGAAGCACCCTTGGCGGTTGGCATGTTTGAAATAGATGGCAGGGGCGGCTGGATTCGAACCAACGGATGCCGAGATCAAAACCCGGTGCCTTACCACTTGGCGACGCCCCTAATGCGGCAGAACTTTAATATTTTTACTGTATTTTGTCAAGGTAAAATTGACTGTAAAATAAAGTAAGTTGTTCTGTCTTTTTTCTAGAAATGGCAGGGGCGGCTGGATTCGAACCAACGGATGCCGAGATCAAAACCCGGTGCCTTACCACTTGGCGACGCCCCTAAATTTGATGTGTGTATTGAATTTAAATGGCAGGGGCGGCTGGATTCGAACCAACGGATGCCGAGATCAAAACCCGGTGCCTTACCACTTGGCGACGCCCCTAAATTTGATGTGTGTATTGAATTTAAATGGCAGGGGCGGCTGGATTCGAACCAACGGATGCCGAGATCAAAACCCGGTGCCTTACCACTTGGCGACGCCCCTAAAATTTAATACATACATCTACAGATGAAATTGATGGCAGGGGCGGCTGGATTCGAACCAACGGATGCCGAGATCAAAACCCGGTGCCTTACCACTTGGCGACGCCCCTAACATTAAACTTTGAAATGATTTAATGGTGATTCATTTAAACTATTGACCAAGTAAGCTTTACAAGGTGAATTTTTTAAAATCTCATCAGTATTCATATCATCGTTTATTTCAATAAAAACACAAGCACCTGTACCTGTAAGTTTTGCAACACCGAACTGATCTAAATATTGCATCGCTTCATCTACTTCTGGATATAAACTTCGTGCCAGAGGCTCAAAATTATTTCCAAAGCTAGAAGGCTTTAACTGATAGGCGCAAAATGTAGTGGTCTTCGTGTTTCTTGTCAATGTTTTTTGCGAAAAAAGTCGTTGAGTGCTGATAAAACAATCAGGTTTTAACACAATGTATTGTTTTTGATCTAAGTCTATGAATGTTAAGTGTTCACCAATCCCTTCAGCCCAAGCATTGCGTCCATGAACAAAAATGGGTACGTCCGCACCCAGTTTGACACCGAGTTCAGCCAATTGTTCAGGATTTAAACCGCACTGCCAAAGTTGATTGAGCACGATCAGTGTGGTTGCAGCATTTGATGACCCCCCACCCAAACCTGCGCCCATTGGTATATTTTTTTCTATAGAAATATCTAAACCAGTCACTTGTTTTGCATAAGGCTTCAACATTTCAGCTGCACGAAAGATCAAGTTTTGTTGCAGATTGACTTCGTTTAAGCCCAAAATCGTGATCTCATTTGTATCGTTTGGGCTAAATTCTAACCAATCATACAGATCAATCAGTTGAAATATACTCTGCAATTCGTGATAACCATTTTCACGACGACCTGTGATATGCAAAAACAAGTTTAATTTTGCAGGTGAGGGTGCTCGAATCATGTTTATATTTCAACTTAACGATTTTGAATGACCATTGTAACGCGATTTTCTGCACCTGATTCAAGTGCTTGTTTTAAAATCAACTTGTTTGGCAAAGTCTCTTTGTCGTTATAGCTTAAATCGACAGTCCAACCATCTTCTTCAATTTTACTGATCCGATCAGCATCATCTTTGGCGATTTTTGCATCAGTCGTTGCAGGACGTGCTTGAACCCAAGACACGATATCGGTGATCGGAGCAACCCAACCTGTAGCACGTTCTAGCAATTCTTCAGGTGATTCAGCTTGGATCAGTCCTGTTTTTGAACTATTAAGCGTAACTTCGCCTGATTTTCCTTCGATAATGGTTTTACCAATACCTAAAATGCCTGAGAGTTGAATGTCAAAATCTTCATGGTCTTGCTGCCAAGTAAAAAATGCACTACCCGATTGTTTTGGGGTTTTGACACCAATTTTGCCTTGTAGATTGAACTGATTGGATGGTGCAGTAGCAGTCCCCGCTTGATTTTGATCTGATGGAGTCTCAGACAATGTTGGCGTGGTTGCAGCAGGTTTAACCACTTGCTGACATCCTGTAAATGCAAGGCTCAAGGTTGCAGTTAAGGCAAAAATAGATTTGCTCAGACGCATAAAATCTTTTAACTCTTTTTAATGTGTGTGGGTAATAATAGTGAATCTAATTGATTCAATTGCGGATCATTTGGATGATTTTGTTTCAGTTGTTGTAACACTTCATTAAAACTGCTCATATCACCCAGCATATACAACGCTTTGGCATAACGTACGCCGATACTTGCACTTGGACTAAGCATGTAAGCTTTTTCAAGGACACGCGATGCAGTATCAAAATCATTTTGTAAAAAAGTGATGTAGCCCAAAGTATCTAAAATAGAGGCTTGATCTGGCGCATTTTCTAGCGCATGTTCGGCATATTTTCTCGCTTCGCCCAAACGTCTATTTTGTAGTGCGAGGGTATAGGCATAGGCATTGAGATAGGTCGGACTATTGGGTTCTAGCTGTAAAAGTTCTCGAAGTGCTTTATCAAGTTTGTCTCGATCTTGAAATGGATCAAGCAGTAAAACTTCCGAATATAACAACTCTGGATCATCAGGATTATTTTTTACTGCTTCATTTAATAAACTCAAAGCTGCTTTTTTATTGCCCATTTTCTTTAAAATCTCGGCTTGAGCTTGATAGAGAAAACTTGCATGTTGCGGATAGTTGACGCGTTCTTGGGTTAAAAAACGCAAAGCATCATTTAATTTGTCTTGACGATCAAAAATACTGATCAAATTTTTACGAGAAACGGTGTAGAGATTGCCATCAACCAAGCGATAATAGGCTTTGGCTGTTTCATAATGCTGTTTGCGCTCGGCATTGACCGCAAGATAATAATAAGCTTCATTTTGATATTGAGCAGAATAACGCAAATCCACCAAATAATGCTCAGCTTGATCATAGCGCTTTAAATCAATACTGGTCAGTCCTGCGATAAACAACGCTTCGTCAGCATCTGGCCATGTTTTAATGATCTTTTCGAGTTTGCTTAAAGCCAGTTCAGGCTGATTGGTTTTTACCAAATAACGGGCTTCTGCAAGACGTACATCGAGATTGTTTTTATTTTTGCGACTGGCATATTCAAACCATTTTTCAGCCTCGTCTTGGCGTCCAAGTGCAATCAGTAAATTGGCTTTCATTAAAATAAAACCAGTGACTTTTGGTCTTTTTCTCAAAGCCTTATTGACTGTGGTCAGTGCTGTTTCCAAGTCATCATTTTGCGCTTCTAAACCTGCGATAAGGGCCAAAATCGAAGGATTATTTTTTTCTTTACTGGCTTTGAGGGCTTGCAATAAATTTTCACGATCTTCTTCTGAGTCAGGTGAAATTCCCTCAATAATCTTGTCCAATTCTGCATTGGGATCAATATTTAATATACTGTCTAGCGTTTCTGCGGCGAGATCATATTCATGTGTTTTGAGTGCAATATGCGCCAAATAAAACTTTGCAGGCACATCCTCTGGCTCTTGTACCACCCAATGTGTTGCGATATTTAAAGCCGCATTTAGGTCGTTTTGCTCAAGCGAAACGTTGAGCGCTCTTTGCTTTATCGTAGGTGAATTGCTGTGAATTGCGAGAACAGTATAATTGTGAATCGCGTTGGGAATATCGTGATATGCTAGTGAAAACTCTGCAATAATACTTTGTTTTAATGGGTCATATTTTGGATTTACGTGAAAAATATCTCCAGATGCCCGAAGATGAGCACTAGATGCTATGCTACCGACAAGTAAGAATGTGGTAGAATAGTGTTTAATAGTCATGCCGTGCATACGGCTGTAGTTTAAACGCAATTTTTCTTTATCCAAGTAATGCTTTTTATGACACCGTTGTTGCACAATAGCATAAATTTAGCGAAATGATGATCTGATATGTCTTTCTTTGCATTGGGTGTCAACCATCAAACTGCTTCTGTCGAACTTCGCGAGCGTATAGCCTTTAACCCTGAACGGTTAAGCGAGGTTTTGTCGACTCAAAACCACAATCCAGATCTACATGATATGGTGGTGGTTTCAACCTGTAACAGAACAGAAGTTTATGCCATGGCTGAAAATGCTGATATGGTATTAGATTGGCTCGCCCGTTCAAATGGTATTGATGTAAAACAATTATTAAATCATGTATATCGTTATGAAAATGCAGATGCGATCACGCATTTGATGCGCGTAGCGAGTGGCTTAGATTCTCTAATGCTCGGTGAACCGCAGATTTTAGGTCAAGTCAAAACAGCTTTATCTTTGGCAAAAGATGCACATGTGGTGTCCCCACATTTAAACCGAATTTTTGATTATGTCTTTTATGCCGCAAAACGAGTGCGCTCGGAAACTGCGGTGGGTAGTCATGCTGTTTCTATGGGTTATGCAGTTGCACAATTGGCACTGCAAGTCTTTAGTCAGCCAGAAAAATTGACTGTTATGGTGGTTGCAGCCGGTGAAATGAATAGCCTCGTTGCAAAACACTTAGCGGAAATGGGTGTAGCAAAAGTGTTGATCTGTAACCGTGGTCATGAGCGTGCAGAAAAACTCGCTCAAGAAATTGCACATCGTGTTGACGTTGAAATTATCCCTTTTCATCAGCTTGCTGAAAACTTATATCGTGCAGATGTTATTTCCAGTTGTACAGGCAGTTTGCATCAGGTCATTTCTTTTAACGATGTCAAAACTGCATTAAAAAAACGTCGCTATCAACAAATGTTGATGGTCGATTTGGCTGTACCTCGTGATATAGATTCTAAAGTTGAAAATCTTGATGGCGTGTTTCTATACGGTGTTGATGATTTACAAACCGTAATTGAGGAAAATCTCGCACAACGTCGTCAAGCTGCTGTTGAAGCTGAGGTCATGGTCAATCAGTTGGCAACCCAATTGATGACGCGTCAAAAAGTTCGAGAGGCGGGCAGTACCATTCAAGCATATCGTGAAAAAAGCCAAGAGCAGAGTCAGCAAGAACTAGCACTTGCTATGGAACGAATCCAAGCAGGCGAGGATGCGTCACAGGTCATGCAAGAATTTAGCCATCGTTTGACTCAAAAATTGTTGCATCCAACTTCAATTTTATTGCGTGAAGCTGCCCAAGCTGAAGATCCAACGCATTTTGAATGGCTTCAAGAAAATCTCGATCATATTTTCGAACAAGAAAGAAAGCCAAAAGCAGTGAAATAATGCTTTTGGCATGTTTTAACTGATGTTATACAGGCTAACGTATTTCATTTTTGATGAAATTTTTTGAGCATACAAAGAAAAATTAAACGACAAAACCATCTGTTGGACTGAGAAGATATTTCCATCCACCAATCCAATGGTCAGCATTCGGTCTTTGCCGCACTAGCAAAACGCAAGATGATTTAAATAGCAAAACTATTGAATTTTAATATTTTTAAACAAAATGATCACGAGCGAATGTTTATTTCGCAGATTAACTATGCAGCAACCTTAAACCAATTTTCTTGGTCAATTCATTGAGCTGTTGACGTAGATTACGTGATTCGATCAATGATAATGGTGCTTTAAGTTTCTGTTTTAAATATTTCTCTTGCAAAGCCAAAGCATATTCGGAAGCCAATTTATCTGCCATTTCAGGTGCTTGAGTCAGTGCTTGAATATTGGTTCTTTGCATAATATCAGACAATTCTTGATGAAAACGACTACAAGCCCCAAGCATATAATAGGTTGCCAATTCTTGATCATCAGGCAATTCATCAAAAACTTTATCAAAAGTATTTAAAACTTGTGCAAGCAATTCTTCTTGAGGAATAACAGCACGTAGATTTTCAAAATGAATATATAAAAATGGATGATTCATCAAAATTGCTACAGCAAAATCTTCATCTTTGGTCCGAATATTGAAAGATAAAGATGCATCCAGACTGACTTGAGCTTGCCATTTTTTATTGAACCCCAGTTTCTCACGGAAAAATTGGCGTAATAAATAACGATAAGATCCCTGTTTCGGTAAGAGTTCAGTCAATTGGTTGAGTTCTGCCATGACCTGACTTTTACCTTCTGGGCTCGTCACATCAAATTGTTGGCTGAGTAGCGCAAATACAAAATCAGATAATAGCGGTGCTTGATCCCAAAGTTTTTTAAATGTCTCAATACCTTCGCGGCGGATCAGTGAATCAGGATCGTGTTCTTTCGGAAGTACGAAAAATTTTAACTCTCGTCCATCATTGAGCAAGGGCAGTGCGATTTCTAAGGTTCGTTTCGCTGCTTTTTGTCCTGCAGCATCACCATCAAAGGCAATGGTAATACGGCTATTTTGTTTAAATAAAATATTTAAATGTTCTGTATTACTCGCAGTCCCCAGTGTTGCCACTGCACCATGAATGCCGTATTGCTGTAAGGCAATCACATCCATATAACCCTCGACCATTAACCAGTCTTGAGCACGTTGTTTACGTCCCTCGTATAGGCCGTAAAGCAATTGGTTTTTATGGAACACTTCCGAATCAGGCGAGTTGATATATTTGGGTTTGATTTCATCATTCAGTGCACGACCACCAAAGCCAACCACACGACCTTTTGCATCTCGAATGGGGAAAATTACTCGATCACGTAACAAATCAAAGTCACGACCACTATCACTAGATCGGATCAATCCCAACAATTTTAAACCTTCGATATCTTGGGGGAAGGCTTTTTCTAAATGTTGCCAATCTTCAGGTGCATAACCCAAACGCCAAAATTGTAGTGTTTCTTGGCTAAGCCCACGATGTTTAAAATATTTTTGTGCAGATTTGCTATTTGGGAGTTGTCGTTCGTAGAACTGCGCTACATTTTCCAGTAAATCGTATAGATTACCTTCTTGGCTAAAACTTGGTTCAGCATTTTCAGCCAGATCAAATTGGCTAGGATCAAACTCTTGGTATTGAAAAGCTTCAAATGGATCCGTTTCAAAATTGTTGGTATCCGCTTGTACTGGAGCATTTTCTTGAGCTTTTGTTTCAACTTTTGGCGTAGCTACAACTGGTTTGGCAGATTCTCTTTTATAGGCAAGACGTTTGTTGTCATGATTGTCTTTGGGAAGTTCTATGCCTGTTTGTGACGAGAGGTCTTTCATGACGTCGACAAAATTGCGACTGTCGATATCCATCAGGAAACGAATCGCATTGCCATTGGCCTGACAACCAAAGCAATGGTAGTACTGCTTATCTCGATAAACGTGGAATGAAGGTGATTTTTCTTGATGAAATGGGCAACAGCCCGAATAAGTTCGTCCTGTTTTTTTGAGTTTTACACGCTGTCCGATCAAATCGACGATATCTGTTCGATCTAGGATTTGATCAATGGTATGTTGTGGAATAGCCATACAGTGTAAATATTTCCCAATAAAAATGAAGTCAGTGCTGACTTGAAATTTGCAAATTTGGTCTGAGGTTTATAACGTATTTAATAAATATCAAATAGATAAAGTTAAATAGTAACAGAGTCTTACTGCCGTCACTCAGATGCTGGGATTTACCTTCCGTTGGACCTACTTTTCTTTCGGGAAAAGTAGGCAAAACCATGTCCTTCACAAAACTCCTAACATACCGAAAAATGAAGATCATTATCGCAGAAACAGTTATGAGCAAATAAAGTTTTGACTCAAACAGTTGCGAAGGACACTCCCGTGTATCAGATTTAGGGAGTGGAAAGTACCAAGCTTTTATTAGTGTAGCCTAGTTTCTCGATGAAAAAAATCATGCAATAAAAAAGACGGGTGAAAACCCGTCTTTTCGTCACCTAGAAAATACTACTGAGCGCGTTGGCGATCATTCATACTTTCATTTGAAGGTACATAAGTATCTTTGAATTTTGGTTCAGGAAATGCAGAATTTTCTGATTCAGGTTTATCCAATAAACCAAAACTTACACGGTTCATGAAGCTACGTTTAGGAGCTTTTGATTGCTCAACTGAACTATCTGCATTATTGGCTTCGGCGCTACGACCAAAAATACCCAGTGAAGCACGGTTCCACCAGCTACCTTCTTTACGCGCTGCACGAAGGTTCACAGTACCATTGCCTTTGACTAGATTTGGATAATTAAGCTTAAGCATTTCAGTATATTGATTTGCCATTTCTTTATTGCCCAATTTTTCATAGCCATAAGCCATAGTAGCTAAAGCTTCTGGAATTTGAGGTGTTTGTGGATAATGCTCAACAACCCATTGCGAACGCTCAATCGCTGCAATCCAAGCTTTACGTTTGATATTGAAGCGAGCAGCATTCATTTCACTTTCAGCCAATTCTTGACCGATAAATTTCATGCGCTGAGCAGCATCAACAGAGTATTCACTACTTGGGAAGCGACGGATGAAATCAACAAAGTTTTGATAAGCTGTTTTTAAATAGCTCACATCACGATGCGATTGTTGCAAAGATGTATAACGAAGCAGGCTGTCATACTCTTGCTCCATGTTTGCTACACCTTTGATGTAGTATGCATAATCAACATTTGGATGCTGAGGGTTTAAACGGATAAAACGATCTGCAAGTGCCACAACACCTTCATAATCTTTTTGTTGAAATTTAGTGTAAAGTAATTCTAATTGAGCTTTTTGCGCATATTGACCTGTAGGATAATAGGTATCAATTGCCTCTAAGGCTCTACCCGCGTCGGTATATTGACGTTTATCTAGGGCTGCCATTGCTTTATCGTAATAAACTTGTTCGCTAGATTTTGGTCCAGTGTCAACGACATCTTTTTTTGGATTGCTGCTACAGCCCACTATTAGAGATGCTGCACCCAATGATAGAGCAAGCATCGTAACTTTATAACGTGGTAGCGACATAAAAATTCCTCTGTTAATACGGGCAATAAGCTACAATTGCGCTATTAAACCACTTTTATCTTAATGAGCAAATGACTTCAGCACAAACTTCTAATTCTGAATTTCCTGAAACTGACTTCAATCTACTTGAAGATTCAGAGGATGCAGATAACCATAATTCGGGCATAACTGCAACACGTTTATCGTTGCAATTTCAACTGGATGACAGTTTTCTAGGACAACGTATCGACCAAGTTGCGGCTATGGTCTGGAAAGACTTTTCACGCGAGAAACTCAAACAGTGGATGAAAGAGGGTCATTTGTTGGTCAATGGTAACATTGTCAAGCCAAAGTACAAATGCGAAGGCAATGAACTTTTGAGCTTAGATGTTGAATTACAAGTACAAACAGCTGCTCAACCTGAAAATATTCCATTAAACATTGTTTATGAAGATGACGATATTATGGTCATCAATAAACCGGTCGGTATGGTCGTGCATCCGGGTGCTGGCAATCCAAATGGAACATTGGTCAATGCGATACTTTACCATTTTCCAAAATCATCAGAATTGGCACGTGCAGGATTGGTACATCGTATCGACAAAGATACCAGCGGTTTGTTGGTGGTTGCGAAAAATCTGGAAGCTCAATTTTCACTGAGTAAACAATTGGCAAAAAAATCGGTCTATCGTATTTATGATCTGATTGTTTATGGCAATATCATTGCTGGTGGCACGATTGATGAGCCAATTAAACGTCATCCTGTTGATCGTATAAAAATGGGGGTATTGCCCGGCGGTCGTGATGCTGTAACTCATTATAATGTCAAAGAGCGTTTCCAAAATTTTACCCGTGTGCAAGCACAGCTTGAAACAGGGCGTACACACCAGATTCGTGTTCATTTTACTTATATTGGGCATCCGTTACTTGGTGATCAAGTTTATGTGAGCCGTGTACGTGTGCCAGCTGGTACATCTGAGACTTTAAATGATCAGTTGCGTGGCTTTAGACGTCAAGCTTTGCATGCGTCGAAATTGGGTTTGGTTCATCCTCGTACGGGTGAAGAGATGATGTTTGAAGCACCTTGGGCAGAAGACTTTGCCGCTTTGGTTGAAGTGTTAAGATCTGAAAATCAGGCCTATTAAAAATGAAAAGCCATTCTTATATGAGAATGGCTTTTTTATTTAGTTGCCACAAATATCGGTGGTTCCTGTTGGAAATGCATTGGTAAATTTGGATTTGTCTGTGACAAGTTCCATAGACATTGTTTTGTTAAGATATTGTGAATTTGCTTCAAAACCTTTAATGAAGGCTTGTGGTTGAAAAGTGATTGATTTGAGCTTGGATTTCAAGGAAGTCACGTACCCTAAATTTTTTTTGTTAACTATTAAACCAAGTTGGTTGGTATTTTGGTTGAGATATATACCAATATTTTGGGTTGGCGTACTATCGTAAGGCTGTAAATAACTATAAGTGATTTCATTTTCATTGGTAGATGAATTCTTTTGTATAACCCAGATAAGTAAAGGTTTTTTATAGTTTTGTATATCTGAGTTATTTGCAAATATGGCAGTTATTCCTATAGGATCGTTATTAGCCCCTAGTCCTACTATATTGAAAGTTTTTACGTCGGTATTTGTTTCCTTTAGTTCTTCTGAAATAGTATCTACCCTAAGTTCAAATCCAACTATTCCATTATTTGAAGTAGGTAATAAACCAGTCAATGTTCCATTATTGTTGTTGTATGCACTATGATTTGCTGAATACGTAATGTCTTTAGGTGAGTTTATAATTTTGTAAGTAACTTTTTGACCGATTACTGTTGGAAATTTTTGAGCCGTTGGATTTTCAGGATCATTTATAAATCCTTCAAGGTCATAATTACAAGCACTGTATACATTTCCAATAGTACAACTAAGCAAAGTTGCGAGTAATACTTTATTCATTTCTCACCTTTTTAATAATTTATTAAAATAATATTTAGTTTTAATTTAAAATATGGTTTTTCGATTATCAAAAAACATCATTGTTTGTGAATAATTTGATCAACTTGCAACAAGATATGACCAACCATTTGTGAAAATAGATTTATGATAGAGATAGTCTGAAATTTTAAGGATGATCGACATGCAATTTGTACAAGGATTACCCCAAGGCATCTATGTTGGGCAAACACATATTCAACATCCCCAAGCTTTAGATGCAAAATCACCTGAACTTTCAGGTTTTAATCTCGCTTTGCATGTCAATGACGATCCTGCACGTGTCCAAGCACATCGTATGATTTTATTGGATGAATTTTCACATTATGGTGTAGATAAAATCACATGGATGACGCAAACGCATAGTACGATTTGCCATACGATCAATGATGAAATGCCATTTGAGGCACTTATCGGCGATGGTTTGGTGACACAGCGTAAAGCACATGCTTTGATGATGATGACAGCAGACTGTTTACCCATCGTTTTGGGGAATGCTGAAGGGACTGAAATCGCCAATTTACATGCGGGCTGGCGTGGACTGGCTGGTGGAATTGTTGAAAATACAATCCAAGCAATGCAATCCCAACCAACATGGGCTTGGTTAGGCGTTGCAATTAGTCAGCCATGTTTTGAGATAGGTGCAGAAGTTAAAACGGCTTTTTGCAGTAAATATCCAGCCGTGGAAAGTGCTTTTAAAGCTGGGGAAATTGCTGGAAAATATTATGCAGATTTATATGAAATTGCACGTTATATTTTAAAACAGCATGGGGTGGAAACCGTTTTGGGCGGTGATCAGTGCTCGTATCAACAAGACCAAGATTATTATTCATATCGCCGTGATGCAAAAACAGGTCGGATGGCAACCTTCGTCTTTATGCAATAAATGCTAAGTTAGCTAGAGTTTTTATTTTTAGATATAAGTTATTATTTTCAATAATGTTATTATCGCAGTCCTTATAAGTATAAAGCTACTGGATCTCTATCGGTTGTCGAGTCATTTGACTTGATGACCCAATCAGATCATTCATCGGTAGAAATTACACCACCTCAAAGTGATTTGGATAGGCTAAATGATGGTTTGGTGAATATATTGGGTTATTGTTAAATAAAATTACATAATAATACAAATTAAAATATTATGAATTATTCCTTAAAAGACAATCGCTTTAGTCATAAATAAAAGGAAATTGTCTTAAAAGTCTTAATTCCTTTAAACTTTGCAATTTACTTTTTGATTTGTATTGCATATTTTTTATCCATAAATTAAAAAATATACGAATTTAAGATGATGGATATTCAAGAAAAAATAAAGGATGGTTTTAAGCGAATCATAGTTCTTAGTGGTTTGTTGGCGACTCCGATCATGAGTTTTGCTTATGATGGTAAGTTACAACAGCTTAATGACGCTGAGCTTTCAGAGGTCAATGGACAGGCTCTTTTGAGTTTAAGCTATATAGATCCAAAAGATTCGGCTAATTTAATGCAGGGTAAAGGGATCGGTTTTTATAAGTTAGGTCTAGAAGCAGAATTAGAACTGAATGCAAATATTAAAAAGTTACAACTTGGATGTGGTGGTGTAAATGGGGCAAATGGTTGTGATATCGATATTTCAAATTTAGCATTATCTGGTGCGCCTTCGAGCTATGATTCAAATGGAAATCCTGTTTATGCAAATTCTAGAGCCTCAACAAGTGCGCAAATAAAAAACCCTTTTATTCAATTTGCAATTAAAAATCCAAATTCTGCTTCGACTAGAACAGTGCAAGGGATCCAGCTTAGTGCAGAGGCTATCAATGGCATGTTAACTAGTGGTATTGATAATACAAGTAATCCTCAAGATGGTATTCGCTCATTAAGTGGTTATATGAAAATCGCCCCAACTTCAGGTGTTGCAAAAACAGCTTCAGCTGTTTTTGGTAATAATTCATCGCAAATTTTATCTGGAAATTTAATTATCAACACGATCTGGAATAATGATCGTTCATTTGTAAGTCAACCAGACCAGAGTGAGGGATTAACAATTCCTTCAATGAATGTCCCTTTTTTAGTACCTGAAATTACCATTAATGGTGTAAGGCAATCTCAAGCTGTGGTCAATAATATCGCAGCAACAGTACCTTCGATTAAATTAGATCGAAATAGCGGGAGTATGCAGGTAAAATTAGATAGACCTTTACTCTGGGTGCAAGGCGCTAAATTTTATATGGATTCAGGTTCCTCAATTGATAATTTAAAGATGAATATTACGTTCGAGCAGTCTCTAAATATGATTCATAATATTCCATTACAAGGAACAGGAGCTTATTTGTCATTACAATCAGAAGATATTAAATGGCCAGGGGCGAACGCTGATGATGTTGCTAAAAAAGGATGGTGGCTCTCATTTAAAGATCCAATTAATATTGGTCAGCTGAATCCTTCTAATCCTGTAGATATTTCAGGGGTGCTTCCACAAGTTGCTTCAAAAGTTTCAGATGTGTTGACGGCTAATCCTATATATATTGATTTGGGTTCGGCGATTGGTTCTGCTTTTGGACTACCTATTTATAAAAATGTGGGTTCGATCGATTTAAGTAATTCTGGTGCGGCGAGTTTAACGTTAAAAAATCAGATTCTTCAAAATCAAAATGTTATACCAAACTGTTATGGTGGCTTAAAATTCTGCTAAAAATATCATCCAAAAACCTCCAAATGGAGGTTTTTTTATAATATTTGATGGTTGAGACATATTTAATATTCTTAAAAAAATATATAAAAAATCTGAACAAAAGTCATTTATTTACAAGCTAAATTAAAAATTATTTTATATAATATTTATATTAAAATTATAAAATACAACAAGTTGCAAAAAATTATTTGTATCGTTTATAAATAAATCCAATAAAACTCAAGCACTCAGTTTTAATCCTTAATCAAGCTATTTATAAAATATGTACTCATCATGGTAATGCCATTTAAATCATACAAAAATTGATTGTTTTTAGATCGAAAAATAATTAAATGGATGATTTAAAATGGAATATAAAAAGATAAATTTAGGTTATATAAAATATAGTCTGGCATGTATAGGTCTGACTTTGTGTTCAGAGATATTTGCTGATGTACAGAAGTTACAACAAATGCAAGATGAAGAGATGAGCCAGATTCATGGTCAAGCTTTGATGAGTTTAAGCTATATCGCACCAGAGGATGGCGCAAACAAAATGCGTGGAAAAGGCATTGGTTTTTATAAACTTGGTATCGAAGCCGAAATGGATTTAAATGCCAATATCAAAAAATTGCAATTGGGCTGTGGCGGTGTAAACGGTGCAGGTGGATGTGATATTGATATCGACCATTTTAGTCTGTCTGGTGCGAGTGATACGCGGAATGGACGTGTTGCATCCTCTGCCAAATTTACCAATCCTTTTTTAGAATTTGCGATTAAAAATCCAAATAAGTCCTCAACTCGTGAAGTTGTTGGACTTAGAATAAGTGCAGAAAAAGCCAAAGGTTTGCTCACTTTTGGATTAGAAAATAGCACAGAACCGAATGGTATCAATCAATTTAGCGGATATATGAAAATAAATTCGACTACGGGTACAGGCTATACTGATTCAAGATATATGAAATATTCGGATACCAATCAGACTATTGACGGTAATGTGAGAACCAACTTTTTACTGCTTCCTTTGGTTTTGGGATTTAAATCCAATGATTATAATTTGCTGTTAAATTCGGCATCAGCAGATATTTTTCTAGATGGAACAACGATTGCAGGCAATCGATTGAGCAATGTGAAGTTGAATGGTGTGGCGAATATTAACCAAATTGATTTTCAGGGAAGTTTAGCTGCAAGGCTCAATGCGTCATTTGGGCTTTTGACTTTAAATAAACAAGTCACAGGTAATATCACGGGTTTAAAAGCAGATATTACGGTTGATCAAAACTTAGGATTTATTCACAAAATAAATGTCAATAATCCCATGTCTATTTCTTTGCAAAATCAAAATATTTGGTGGCCTAAAGCAGATGCAAGTGCACGACGTGGTTGGTGGATGGCATTTGATGATGTGCTTGATATTGGCGATGTGTCACCTGCACAGAAAATTAATATTACCAATGATGTTTTAAAACAAGTCGTTGGCCCGATTAGTCAGTTTTTAACGGATAATCCTATCCAATGTGAATTGATCAATTGTATTGGTGGACCAAGTCTTGCTGTTGGAAATATAAATTTGCCGACGACTAGAGTCACATTCCCACTTAAAAACTTACAACTTAAAAATCAAAATTTCGTGCCCAATTGTTATGGTGGTCTAAAATTTTGCTAAGCGATTTATTGTTACGATATGAGTCATTTATAAAAATAAACCTCCAAATGAGGAGGTTTACTGAGTATCTGTTTCGATGCTTTTACTTGTGAAATAAACGTGCTTTATCACGTTGCCAATCACGATCTTTCTCGGTCGCACGTTTGTCATGCAATTGTTTACCTTTAACCAAGGCAATTTCGAGTTTGACCAAACGACCTTTCCAATAGCATGCAAGAGGTACACAAGAATAACCTTTTTGGTTAACAGCACCCATCAATTGTTCAATTTGGCGACGCGAAAGCAAAAGCTTACGAGTACGTGTTGCTTCAGGAACGATATGAGTAGAAGCTGAAAGCAATGGCTGAATTTGTGCGCCGAAAAGATAGGCTTCGCCATTTTTAAAAATAATATAGCTCTCAGTTAAACTCATGCGACCTGCACGTAAAGATTTAACTTCCCAGCCAAGCAATGCCATGCCTGCTTCAAATTTTTCTTCAATAAAATAATCGTGGCGCGCGCGCTTATTTTGCGCAATAGTTCCACCATTATTTTTTTTAACGACTGCTACTTTCGCCATAATCATCAAATTCCAAAGTTATGCTTATTGTGCCCCAAAGTGCGCTTAAGGTGAAGAGTTTTCCTGTTTATCGTTTTTATAGATCATGCTTTTTTACTAAAAAATTAACTTTTTTGTTAAGATATAAGCCTACAAAACTAATTAGAGTATAAATGGATGTCTAAAACTCGTGTCATCTATCCTGGAACTTTTGACCCTATTACAAATGGACATGTAGATTTGGTAAATCGGGCAGCAAAAATGTTTGATGAAGTCGTGGTTGCAATCGCAATCGGACATCATAAAAATCCAGTGTTTAGTCTAGATGAACGTGTCGAGCTCGCAAAAGCGTCATTGGGTCATTTGTCCAATGTTGAATTTGTCGGTTTTGATGGTTTATTGGTCAATTTTTTCCACGAACAAAATGCAACAGCAGTGCTTCGTGGACTACGTGCAGTTTCTGATTTTGAATACGAATTTCAATTGGCAAATATGAATCGTCAATTGGACTCAAAATTTGAAGCGGTATTTTTGACCCCATCAGAACAATATTCATTTATCTCATCAACATTGGTACGCGAAATCGCACGCTTAAATGGAGATGTACATAAGTTTGTTCCACAAGCTGTTGTCGAAGCCTTTAAGCGCAAACATCAACAAGGTTGGTAGAGTGTCTTTATATATAACAGATGAATGCATCAATTGTGATGTATGTGAACCTGTCTGCCCCAATGAAGCTATTTTCATGGGGGAGTTGATCTATGAGATTAACCCAAGTTTATGTACTGAATGCGTTGGGCATCATGATGAGCCGCAGTGTCAGCTATTTTGTCCTGTAGATTGTATTCCGCTTGATCCAAATCATGAGGAATCGCAAGATGACTTGATGGCAAAGTATAAAAAACTGATTGCTCAAAAAAGCGCAAGCAATTAGCTCAAAAATTTGTTAATATTCGCCCCGAAGTGAGCCAGACGATCGCTGCTGTGGAAATCTCCGTGATTGAAGCAGGGGAGGAAAGTCCGGGCTTCATAGGGCAAGGTGCCAGGTAACGCCTGGGCGGCGTGAGCCGACGGAAAGTGCAGCAGAGAGTAGACCGCCTTCATGATCATTTTCTTTTTAAGAAAATGGAAGGTAAGGGTGAAAGGGTGCGGTAAGAGCGCACCGCATGGCTGGTAACAGTTCATGGCATGGTAAACCCCACCAGAAGCAAGACCAAATAGGAATCCTGAGGCACGGCCCGTGCTGGATTCGGGTAGGTCGCTGGAGCGTATGAGTGATTGTACGCCTAGAGGAATGATCGTTCACGACAGAACCCGGCTTATCGGCTCACTTCAAATGAATTTTCTTGTATTTAGTGCTTGACGTATCAGCCTTTACGGTTGATAATGCGCGCACAGTTTTTTGGCTATGTAGCTCAGTTGGTTAGAGCACAGCACTCATAATGCTGGGGTCACAGGTTCAAGTCCAGTCATAGCCACCATTTTTATAGACCACGTTCCAAAACGTGGTCTTTTTTTATTTAAAATAAAGTCAATTTAGCTAAATTCGATCATTTTTATATAATTTTCGGCTTATTTTGCACTATTTCACTTATAGCGATACGTTGATTTAAAGCAGCCATATAAAATTTTATATGATATTAAAAATCATGACATTTCCTTTAGTTACAATATATTAGCACTTTGAATATCAGGATATTCAAAGTGCTTTAACTTAATTGAAGCAGAGGATCTTTAGTGTTTAAATCTCTTCTGGTTTGACCCATTTACTAAAATATTGATAATAAATCCCAAATTGAGCTCCACTAAAAAACTGCATTTCAACACGTTGTTGTCCTGTGAAAAGCTCAGGCATTTGTGTTTGCAAAGTACTGTGAACATATTGCTCAAATTCACTGCTATTGACTAAATCAGGATTGGGGACGATAAATTGTAATGTGTGAATCGGTGTGCCTTTCGATGAATATTTCCCAGTTTTGATTTGTAATATATCTTTAGAATGGGCAAATAGCTGATTTACTTTGATTGCAACGGGGTCTACGCGGCTTTCTTGATATGGAACAACGATTCCTGTGATATTCAATCCGATAAAAATAACAAGAAATAAATAGTGATATTTCCAAATTTTTTCTACTTCAGTCACTGGTGATTTTTGGTCAAATACATAGCTTTTGACTAAAAGATCGTGCAAAGTTTGGCGTGTATGGCGGTTAAAAATATATAGATACCCAAACGTCGCAGCCAAAACAGCTAAAAATGTTTGGATCGATAGACGCAAAATCTCATTCTCAATATAAAAATGTAGCGTATTAAAACAGAATATGAGCAGTAGAATACTGCTACGAATAAAAGCCTGCTTTAAACTCAAAAACTTTTGATCAGCTGTCGCAACATTGATATTTAGTAATTTTTTACCTAAAGTTTGACCTTGTAGTATATAACTATCACCGATCATAAAATAAGGTAATGTCAGTAAGTAACCGAGTAGGGAAAGTAGTACTGGATGTCGGTAATAAAAATCACCCAATAATAAAACGATACAAAACCCGATGATGCCAACCAAAATAAGATCAATGATAAAGGCTAGACTTCTTTTCCAAAACCCTGCAATCGCATGTTCTAATAACATAATGTTCCCAATTTTTAATTTATAAATATGTCAAAAAAATATAAAAAAAAGTGTAGCATTAAATACTACACTTTGATTCATTTCAGATTAAATTTATACAGAAATGAGAATACAGTTTGTTTTGAGCGTTATTTAGGAAAGTCTTTCATTGATAAGGTATATTCTTTTTGATGCAAAGAGACATAAAAACCAAACTGAGCAATCGAGTTGATTTTAAAGCTAATATGCTGAATATTTTTGAAATCTTGTGGATTTAAAGATTGTATTAAGCGCTTTTCAAAATTTGGATCTTCAACGAGTTCAGGGCGATCTGCGTAAACACTTAAAGCAACATCATACTGCCCATGATCTTGTTTTAATGTTTTAGCTCTCACATGAATAATCTCAGGATTTTTCTCATGAACATCTTGGATCAGTGTCGATAAGGTTGGATTATTATTTTGCGCGATCAAAGGTGAAATTCGAGAAAATAGGACGCTACACACAAAGAGAACGAGAAAAAGATAATGGAATTTCCAGATTTCCTTTTCATAAGCAGCTGGTTTTTCTTGATCAATAACAATACTTTTGACCACTAAATCATGCAGTGCTTGTTTGCTGTGTCGATTGAAGATAAATAAATAGCATGAAGATGAGGCTAACCCTGAAAAAATAACAATCAATATCAGCTTAATATTTTGTTGATCTATCCAGTAATAAAACGATGATAAACAGATGGGAATCAGAAAAATCGTAGATCGAATGAAGGCAGGGAATAGACCCAGATATTGATTGTCTGTATGTACGACTCGAAGTCCGAGCATACTTTTACCAAAGGTTTTACCTTCTGTAATACGACTGTCCATAATGCCAAAATACAATAAAATCAAGATAAAACCCAAACTGATAAACAGGGCTGGCATGTGGTAAAAACGATCGCCTATACAATAAAACACTATAAAACTAAAGATAATCAATAGTATAGTGTCGATTAGAAAAGCAAAAAAACGACGTCCAAATCCGGCGATGTCATGTGTGAGCTGCATCTTTTGACCTATGGCGAATTAATTATAGATTTTTCAATATTTTGTTAGTAAAGCATATCAAGATTAAAATAAACTTTATTTTAAAAATATTCCATGCTTATACGAAGCCAAATGTTTTATTTTTATAAAATATAAATAAAAACAAATGTTTGTGCTCAGCCTTTTATCAGGTTAGACGGCTGATAAGCAATATTGCTATTTGAATTTTCATTCACATATGATTGATTTTTCATCCAATTTGATTTTTGGTAATTCATTTGAATATTTAGATAAAATTTCAGTTTTATCATCTGTAAAAATGACATTTTGTAACTGATCAATTTTATGTGGTGTTAGATATTTATGCGCGCAGTGCATAGCTGCAGCATTGTCTTTTGCGACTTGAAATTTTTGAGATTCATCCATTTGATCAAGACGATACAATTGTTGCTGTGCTTTACTTAACTGAACTAAGCTCCGCTTTTGTTGCATGCTGAGTAACTGTTGTTGATTGATCCACGTTGCAACATCTCTACGAACGCCGTTGTAATCTACAAATATCGGGCTGACCATTTGACAGGCACTCAAGCTCATTACACTTAGTCCAAGGCTGAACATTTTAAAATTAATCATGTTCTTTTTCATTTTAATCTTCTCGAATTTATCATGCGTGTTCCATCTTTCTTATGCATGGAAGCTAGTCTTTCATCTTAGAAAAAATATTGATTTAGCACAATAAAATCAAAGCAATATGTATTATTTTTAGTCATATAGATTTTATTTGTATAAAGCATGATCATTAGAGTGCCTAGGTGCTTGACGATCAGCAGATTAGCTAAGATAATGCGCACACAGTTTACGGCTATGTAGCTCAGTTGGTTAGAGCACAGCACTCATAATGCTGGGGTCACAGGTTCAAGTCCAGTCATAGCCACCATTTTCATAGACCATGCTCACCGCATGGTCTCTTTTTTTATATAGAATAATTACTTTCCTTAGCGTATATTTTTACAGCGCTCTCCCATAAAAAAACCCAAGATTTTTCTTGGGCTTTTTTATGTCTAGAGTTTAGGTATTTAGATACCTGGCTTCCAACCATTTACAATCGGATAGCGACGTTCACGGCTAAATGCACGTGAAGTGATGCGAGGACCGATTGCACCTTGACGACGTTTATATTCATTACGATCAACTAGGCGAATGACTTTTTCAACCACTTCTTTGTCAAAGCCTTTTGCAATGATGTCATCTTGGCTAAGATCATCTTCGATATAAGCATATAAAATTGCATCAAGCACATCATAAGCGGGTAATGAGTCTTGATCTTTTTGGTCAGGACGTAGCTCTGCTGAAGGTGGGCGAGTAATCACACGTTCAGGAATAACAGGTGTTTCTTCTAAGCTGTTACGGTATTTTGCTAACTCAAATACGATGGTTTTATACACATCTTTAAGTACTGCAAATCCACCCACCATATCACCATAAAGTGTGCAATAACCCACAGCTAACTCTGACTTGTTACCAGTAGATAAAACGAGATTGCCAAATTTATTTGATAAGCCCATCAACAAGGTGCCACGCGCACGTGCCTGTAGATTTTCTTCAGTTGCATCAGCAGGTGAATTGCCAAAGAATGGGTAAAGCGTTTGCATAAAGCTATTTACGATCGGATGAATTTCAGCGATACCAAAAGTCACACCCATACGTTTTGCTTGCTCAGTTGCATCTTCTACACTGATTTGTGAAGTGTAAGTATAAGGCATCATCACAGCTTGAACTTTATCTGCACCTAAAGCATCTACAGCAATCGCTAAAGTCAGTGCTGAGTCAATGCCGCCAGATAAACCTAAGATTACACCTGGGAAGCCTGAACGCTGAACATAATCACGTGTTGCTAAAACTAAGCCTTGATAAATTTCAGCCATCGTAGAGAGAGCAGGAGCAGAATCATGAACTTTATAGAATTTTTGTTCAGCATCATAATCGACGATGAATAAATCTTCTTTAAAGCTCGCAGCTTGAAGTGCAACAGTGCCGTCTTTGTTAAGTACAAAGCTTGTGCCATCAAAAATCAAATCATCTTGACCACCCACTTGGTTGACATAAACCAAGTTTAGATTGAGTTGTTTTGATAACTCAGTCAAAGTTGCAACACGATGTTGAGGTTTGCCTACTTCATAAGGAGAGGCATTGAGCACAAGTGCAGTTTCAACATTTAATTGAGAAAGTTGTTGGACGGTATTTAACGACCAAACATCTTCACAGATTAACACACCAAATTTATGACCTAAATACTCAAAAACTAAGTGCTGATGGCCTTCATTAAAATAACGCTTTTCATCAAAAACGCTATAATTTGGCAAGTTTTGTTTATTGTAAATTCCTAAGACCTGCCCATCTTTCATTACCGCAGCAGAATTATAACGATGACCGTCTTCAGCTTGATGAACAAAACCGAAAACCATCACAATATCTTTGACTAGACTTAATTGTTCAAATGCTTGAAGAGTACGCTTAGATAAACTTGGGCGTAAAAACAAGTCTTCTGCTGGATAACCAACGGTAGCAAGTTCAGGAAAAATGATTAAATCAGCATTTTGTTTTTTAGCCGAATTTACTTGATCAATCATTTTTTGAACATTTGACTCTACATTGCCAATATGCGGAGAGAATTGCGCAAGGGCAATCTTAAAACTTTTCATCTAAATTAAGTCCTATTCCTATAGGTAAAATATACACAATACATTGATTTTATAGAATAATTATTCAACTTTGTGCATTTGGTCACGCAATAAAAAAACAAAAACCATATAAAAATTTAAACAAGGATAGATTTATAAATCTGATCTTTCGCACAGCAAAAACTTATAAACTCTGTGTATTTTATCTAAAAAAAATTTAGATGCTAGAGTTATAATGCGATCATCGAATTACAACATTTTATGTATGTAAAATCTATAAAACAATATACTTAAAAAAGTAATTTTTGGTAGATAAATCTTACATAGTTTTAAAATTATACTTGAATTCGATTGTTTTGTTTCCAAGTTATACAATAGCGAGTACAAAAATTGAAAAAAATCTAAAAGATCAAATTTTTATTACGTGTTTAGAATGATATTCTTAATCTTTTTCAAGAAAATATCTTTTGCAATATCACCTTGTTGCTCAATATTATAATCAAAAAAAGCTTTGTTGTCAGTTAGTTCATATTGGTAAGGATTATATTTTTTAAAACTTAAATGGTAGGCAATTTGTAAAAGTGCACCTTTTAACAGAACATTGATTTTTTGTTGATGCTGGTAGACATGAGTGAGTTCATGGATAAAGACACTTTGGTAGCCTAGATTCTCTTTAGCATAGTCAAAACTATAATTTGCATCTTTGACATGAATATAGCCATTCGGTGCCATAAATACCCCAACAGGCTGCCATGGTAAGTAGGGCTGATTCATAATGATAACCTTTTGATAATCAATAAGATCTGAAAATACTGTGCGTGCCAATCTGATCTCGTTTTCAGTGAGATAACGATACTTAAATTGATTGATTTTCAATATCTTGGTCAATATCAAAAGCAAGTAAAACACGATATATAGCACTCATGTTGGTAATAATGAGATTATACAACAGCGATATACTGAATTTTTTTAGAAAAATTCAAATGAAAAAGGCAGTTTATAAAATCTTAGAAATCATCGAATATAAATATCATGAATATAATATCATTCTCTATCATCTTAAATTTATAGTTAACTATATCTTAAAAATCTAAGTGCTGGAATAATAAAATAAAGCAATCATGCATGAACTGCAAATTCGTTAGAATTGTTGTATGAAAGCATCGTTTTAATTGACAGCTTTGAGCAAAAAATAAAAACAATCGTCATTGTCTATGTTGTAGCAAATAGTTTATAAAATGCAATTCAAATGAGTATTTAAATATTTTAAGAAAAGTTAAATGTCCCATAATGATATCGTTTGGCTTATTAAGAAAAATTAAGCAGTATATTGTTAGACAATTTAAATAAAAGTCATTTTTTGCACATTCCCTAGATAATTTATGCCAATGGAAAATTATGCTAATCGACGTAATTTTTGATCAAATTGTCATATTTGAGCCTTTTTTATCAGTAAATCGCTTTGAGTTTAGCTTTTGCATCGACTGGTAAATTGGCAAATAAGGGTGTAGCCATGTTACTTACTCAGCCATTAAAAAAAGCATTTTCAAAAGTGTTTTCTTCAGCTCCTTTTAGCTTAGATAAACAATCTGAAATTATTCCAATTCGTCATATGAAATTCGATTTTGAACCCCAAAAAATTGATTATAAATTTTATATGAATGCTGAGTTGGCGAGTGCTTATTTCGCATCACTGTCGATTTTCCTTACTTTTGGGGAAGATCTGGTGATTGATACAGCTCGTTATCATCGTGATTTCATCAAAGATCCTTTGCTAAAACAGCGTGTAACGTCTTTGATTGGTCAAGAGGCGATCCATTCTAAAATGCATAATGAGCTAAATGATGCATTTGAGCAGGTAGATTTACCTGTAAAGCTATTTAGAACATGGGCAGGTTGGGTTTTTGAGTATGGTTTTAACCGTTTACCACAGCCGATGAAATTGTCATTAATGGCAGGTATTGAGCATTTTACCGCAGTACTTGCTGAATATATGATGAACCATGAACAAATCTTCTTTGACTCACAAGATGAAAAGCAACGTGCGATTTGGATGTGGCATATGCTCGAAGAATCTGAGCATAAAGATATTGCCTATGATGTGTTTCAGACTTTATCCAATAATTACGCCTTACGTGTTGCAGGTTTTTTCCCTGCACTTATCACGATATTAGTACTGATTTCTGCAGCTTCGATTTTGGTTCCTTTTTACCGCAATCCTAAAAATCTGATCAGCCTAAGCTATTGGCGAGATATTCCACATAGTTTCAAATTGATCTTTGGTTTGAAAGATGGGGTTTATGGTAGTTCTATTAAACACATTTTTGATTATTTGCGTCCAGATTTTCATCCGAATGATCATGACACATCCGCATTTTTAGAATATTACAAAGAAACTTTGCTGAATCCTGAAAATGGCGTTTTAGCACCGTATTTCACGAAGGAATTTATACCTGCACTACGTGTATAAAACGATAAAAAGGAATTGGAAAATATGGGAATTTTCTCAAAAAAAAGAAAAGCCAGTCAGCAAGCTTATGCTGTTGTAACGGGTGCGGGAAGTGGGATTGGACGTAGTTTTGCGCTTGAATTGGCAAAACGTGGTGGCACAGTGGTTTGTGCAGATATCAATTTATCTGCTGCAGAAGATACTGTTGAACTGATCCAAAATCAAACAACATCAAAAGCTTATGCTGTGCAATGTGATGTTGGGATTAAAGAACAAGTACAAGCTTTGTCAGAGCAAGCTGAAAAATTGATGAAGCATCCTGTGACATTGTTGATCAATAATGCAGGTGTTGGACTGGGTGGAAAATTTGATGAATTATCACTTGAAGATTGGCAATGGTGTATGCATGTCAATCTATGGGGAGTGATTCATGGATGTCATTATTTTGTGCCGAAATTTAAACAACAAGGTTATGGCGCAATTATCAATGTCGCTTCGGCAGCAGGTTATACCGCTGCACCAGAAATGACGGCTTATAACGTGACCAAGTCTAGTGTT
The DNA here is from genome assembly GCF_000368565.1 of Acinetobacter gerneri DSM 14967 = CIP 107464 = MTCC 9824. GTDB lineage: Bacteria > Pseudomonadota > Gammaproteobacteria > Pseudomonadales > Moraxellaceae > Acinetobacter > Acinetobacter gerneri. The sequence continues at coordinate 221,342 of NZ_KB849543.1, forward strand.
TTGGCACTGTCTGAAACGTTGTCAGCAGAGCTACGTGGTGCAAATATTCGCGTCAATGTTTTATGTCCGACTTTGGTTCCAACCAATATCATGAAAAATGGCCGCTTACCTAAGCAATATGCTGGGATTGCGGATGATTTATTGATGAATCATGCATTTACGACTAGTGATACAGTGGCAGAAAAAACCTTAAATAATTTGGACGCTGGCAAGCTATATACCATTCCACAACCAGACGCAAAGTTATTTTGGTGGATGAAGCGTGCCTCGCCGAGCTTATATGCAAAAATGTTGGGTATAGGCTATCCATTTTTTGCTAAATATGTAAAACAATAATGAGATTTGAACATGATGAATGAAACTGTTTTGGATCTAAATCCGCAGGATTTGACAGAAAATCAAAGTGAAAATGGGGCAGCATCTCAAGATACTGAGCAGGCAACAACCGAATCAAAAAAAGCTGCGACCAAAACAAGCACGACAAGCAAACGCCAAGCGGCTACAAAAAAAGCAGCGCCTGTGCATGTATACGATACCATTATAGTAGGAGCTGGGATCTCTGGGCTGGCTGCGGCATATCAGCTCAATCAAGTTTCTTATGATAACTATATTGTTTTGGAAAAAGCAGCACGAGTAGGTGGAACTTGGCGCGATAATAATTATCCGGGTTGTGGCTGCGATGTACCTTCTGCTTTGTATTCATTTTCATTTTCACCGAGCCATAAATGGAGTCATTTATTTGCCAAACAGCCTGAAATTTTGAGCTATTTGGAAGATGTGGCTGAAAAATATAATTTAAATGAAAAAATTGAATTCGAAAATGAATTGTTAAGTGCTAAATGGGATGAAAAAAAGCATCTTTGGAATCTAGAAACATCCAAAGGTCCATACCAAGCGAAAACAGTGATTTTTACCACAGGTCCGATTACCGAACCCTCTATGCCAAAACTGAAAGGAATAGAAACCTTTAAAGGGGAAATGTTCCATTCGGCACGTTGGAATCATGATTATGACTTGACGGATAAACGTGTGGCTGTGATTGGAACTGGAGCATCGGCAATTCAGTTTATTCCGCAAGTACAACCTTTAGCAAAAGAGCTGATCGTGTTTCAGCGTACCGCGCCTTGGGTTTTACCAAAAGCGGATATGCCACTGAGTGATACTGCAAAGGGCGTAATTTCACGTTTTCCAATCATCCAAGAAACTTGGCGTAAAAGCATAGCGCAAATTTTAAATGGGATTAACTTTGGTTTACGTAATCCTAAAGTCCTTGAGCCTGTCAATTTCTTGAGCAAACAGTTGCTAAAATTGCAGATCAAAGATGATCAATTGCGTAAAGATGTCACCCCAAATTTCTCTATAGGTTGTAAACGCCTACTATTTGCAAACAACTACTATCCCGCTTTACAACAGGATAATGTCAGTTTACTTCCACATGGCTTGGTTGAAATTGAGGGTAATACAGTCGTTGCTGCCAATGGTGAGCGGCACGAAGTTGATGTGATTATTTGGGGAACAGGCTTTGAAGTTTCTCATCCACCGATTGGAAAACGGGTCAGTAATGCAAATGGGCAGTTGTTGTCTGATCTTTGGAAGAACAGTTCTCCAGAGGCGTATTTGGGTACAAGTCTGGAAAATGTCCCAAATGCTTTCTTGGTGCTTGGTCCAAATATTTTGGTTTATGATTCATTTATTGGTATTGCCGAAGCGCAAGTGAATTATATCGTCAATGGTTTATTGAAAATGCGTGATTATAAGTTCACACGTTTTGAAATCAAAAAAGATGTGATTCGCAAACATAACGAAAAAGTGCAAAAACAACTGCAGACGACAGTGTTTAATGCAGGTGGATGTAAGTCGTATTATTTAGATGAAAATGGTCGTAATTTTGCAGCTTGGCCATGGTCACTGAAAAAGTTGAAGCAAGAATTATCAGAGATGAATTTGAAGCATTATCATACTGAAAATTGATTATTTTCAAAAAGAAGCCACTCGATATGAGTGGCTTTTTATTATTTATTATTGGTTGAAATCAATCACAATTTTTCCTAAAGCACCTTTTTTTAAGTGTTTAAAAGCCTCGGGTATTTCATCAAAACTGTAGATCCGATCAATGACAGGTTTAATGTTTAATAGTTCAATTGCTTTAACGACATCTTGTAAAACTTGTTTTGAACCTACGCCTATTCCGTGTAATTGTGGCCGTTTAAATAGCATGGGTTGAATGTTGATTTGAGTTTCAAAACTGCTCAAAACGCCAATAATATAAATTTTTCCATGAAAGCTAATCGCGGATAGGGACTTATTTAAATTTTCTCCTGATATCAATTCTAAGATATGCTCTGCACCATATTCATGAGTGATTTTGGACACTTCATTATGCCAGTCAGGCGTGATGGTCGTGTTTATTGCATGAAATGCACCCAGATGACTTAATTTTTGTAATTTATGCTCATCCCTAGAAAGTACGATGCAATTTGCACCATGTGCTAAGGCAAATTGTAAGGCAAAAGTTGCTACTCCACCTGTACCTTGAATGACTACGGTTTCTCCTGCTTTGAGATGACCGATTTCAATTAGAGCCTGCCAAGCAGTAACTGCGGCACATGCTAAGGTACTAGATTCTATGTCATTCAGATTTTTTGGTGCTTTGACTAGATGATTTTCAGACAAAATAAGATATTCGGATAAGACACCGCTTAGTTTACTACTACCAAAAGTTTCAATAATATGATCAAGTTTTCCATGAAAATGACCATTAATCCATTCACTGAAAAAGCTATTAATGACTTTATCACCGACAGTAAACTGACTGATATTCGCGCCTATTTCGATGATTTCGCCTGCCATATCTGAAGCTAGGGCATAAGATTTTGGTGTTTTCTTTGGATCAAAATTATTTATTTCTAATAAATCTCGATAATTAAGAGATACTGCATTTACTTTTACCAATACTTGATTCTCTCCAAGTGCAGGTAATGTCGTTTCAATTTGTAAAAGTTCATTTGTTCTGTCGGGATTTACGCCCCATTGTTTGATTGTCTTTAACATGCTTTTTTCTCAATATGGAAGATATAAAAAGCATAACTGATAAACAGTTCTTGAATATCGGGTAAATTTTCCTCATATTGATGAAAATATTTCTCCAATTGAAATTTAAGATGACTGATCAATTTAATGGAATACAGGCCTTTGTTTATGTAGCTGAATCTGCAAATTTCTCAGTAGCTGCCGAAAAGTTAAACTTGTCTCGTTCAGCAGTTGCAAAAATGATGACACGCTTAGAGCAGCGTTTAAATATTCAGCTATTTCATCGAACGACTCGTAAAATGAATTTGACGCTAGAGGGAGAGTTATTTTACCAACACTGTAAAAGTGCCTTAAATGAAATTCTAAGTGCACAGTATTATTTTGAGCAAAATACGTTAAAACCTATTGGAAAAGTAAAAATAAGTGTTCCCCATTTATTGGGACAAAAATGTGTTATGCCTATTTTGGTCGAAAGTTTAGTGGATAACCCAGAACTTGAAATGCAAGTTTCATTTTCAGATGAATTAGTCGACTTATATGAGCAAGGTTATGATATTGCGCTACGTACTGGCCAATTAAAAGATAGTTTTGATTTAAAAAACAGACAAATTGGCGTACAAAAAATGGTTTTGTGTTGTTCTAAATCATATTTTGATCAGGCGAATATCCAGTGTATTTCTGATTTAGATCAGCAGAGTTTATTGGTTTATAGCAGAGGTGAATGGATTCGTTCATGGCATTTATATGAGAATGACGAAATGTTTATTTATCAGCCTAAAGGACGAATTCAGCTTGATGATTTACCCGCGTTGATTGTTGCAGCAAAACAGGGGCTTGGTATCGCATGGATTCCGAGTTGGTTGGTTAAAGATGAGTTAGTTAAAGGTGAGTTGCTCGAAATCTTTCAAGAGTCACAAGGATTTCAAATTGATGTAAGTTTAGTTTGGAAAGCGACCAAGTCTATACCATGTCGTATTCGTTTTGTTTTGGATTTATTGATCAAAGAGTTATCTGTATTGATAAAATAGGCTCGGTAATCCAATAAAAAACCACCCCAAAGGGTGGTTTTATGATTAAACAAAACGCCTAACGAATTAACGTTTAATGTCGCGTTGAGTAGAACCAGTATAAAGCTGACGTGGACGACCGATTTTGTAAGGACCGCTGTGCATTTCTAACCAGTGGCTGATCCAACCAACAGTACGTGCAAGAGCGAAGATTACAGTAAACATTTCTGTTGGGATACCAATCGCTTTAAGGATGATACCTGAGTAGAAGTCTACGTTCGGGTAAAGTTTACGTTCGATGAAGTACGGATCGCTAAGTGCAATACGTTCAAGTTCCATTGCAAGCTCTAATTGAGGATCGTTGATACCAAGTGCGCTTAACACTTCGTCACAAGTCTCTTTCATTACTTTCGCACGTGGATCGAAGTTTTTATAAACTCGGTGACCGAAGCCCATAAGTTTAACTTCTTTAGTTTTCACTTTTTCCATGAACGGAGCAACATTTTCTACAGAGCCGATTTCATCAAGCATCTTAAGAACAGCTTCGTTAGCACCACCGTGAGCAGGTCCCCAAAGTGCAGCAATACCCGCAGCGATACAAGCGTATGGGTTAGCACCAGTAGAACCAGCTAAACGTACTGTAGAAGTAGAAGCGTTTTGCTCGTGGTCAGCATGAAGAGTGAAGATACGATCCATTGCTTTAGCAAGGATAGGGTTCACTTTATAATCACGGTCTGCAGGAGTTGCAAACATCATGTATAAGAAGTTTTCAGCGTAGCTTAAATCGTTACGTGGATATACAAATGGTTGACCGATTGTATATTTATAAGTCCAAGCAGCTAAAGTTGGGATTTTCGCAACTAAACGAACTGCAGTGATTTCACGATGATCAACATTTTCAACGTCGAAACCATTGTGATAGAACGCAGATAAAGCACCAACAACACCACACATTACAGCCATAGGGTGAGCGTCACGACGGAAACCATTGAAGAAACGGCTAACTTGGTCATGAACCATAGTATGGTTGCGAACTTTGTTTTCAAAATCAGTTTTTTGTTCAGCAGTCGGAAGTTCGCCGCTTAACAATAAATAGCAAGTTTCTAGGTAAGAAGCTTGAGTTGCTAGCTGATCAATTGGATAACCACGGTGTAAAAGAATACCTTTGTCACCATCGATGAAAGTGATTTTAGACTCACAAGATGCTGTAGCCATAAAACCAGGATCAAAAGTAAAGTGACCAGAGGCCAACACATCTTTAACGTCGATTACATCTGGGCCCAATGTGCCGCTGTAAATTGGTAATTCAATTTTCTTGCCATCAAGCTCTAAAACGGCTTTCTTGCCAGTTGCTTCAGACATTCAATAGATCTCCTGTCCTGGTGGATATATTAACTGACTCGAAAGTAATCATATTGTAATGCTACGAGTCAGACCTATCAAAAATTGCTATTAGATTAGTGAGTACTGAAATTTTGTCAATTATACTTATGGATTAAAAAATAACGCCCTCACAGTGAGTTAGTCATTAAATCCTTGAGTAAAATGAGCGAGTAATCACAGTAACGGAACAGTATAATAAGGCAAATTTAGATTTAGGTGCAGAAAAAAAATTATAAAAAAAAGCTAAATTGCGAGCAATTTGCCCTTTGACAGCGCGAGTTTGCTAGGAAATCTAGCTTTTCACTTCAAATTAAAACTAACTAAATCTGATAACTTACAAAGCTGTTGCGACTCAATAGAGCAAATTTTGCAAAATAAAAAATGCTGAAATAAATTTTTTCACTTTTTAATGCATTTGATTAAAAAATGACATTTCTTCAGTTTTTAATGCTTAAAAAATAATCAAACTCACATTAATTTGTGTGATGTTCCGCTGTTAAAATGTGCAAAACAAGGGATGAAAATCATGATTTGAGATTTTATTCACACACTAAGTTGTTCTTTCTTTTTATGAATGCCTAAGTCAAATAATTAACGGTTTATATAGGTATTTTTTTTGGAAATAATATTTAATTTTTAACCTAAATAAGGGAAAATGTGAGAAAACCAGTCTAATTAGGACTAAATAAAATAGCGCTCACAAGATTGTTTAAAATATGTTGTGCTTTAGTCTTAAAATAAAAAAATAGAAAAATCGCATGATGATAATTGTAAATGAAATTTATAGTCATTGTATTTCAATGCTTTAAATGAAATGATATGTGAGAATAGTGTATTAATTTCAATGTTTTAAATGTAAATGATTCTTATTTGTCGGTTTTTTTGGTGAAAACTGAATTGTGATCGTTTGTATTTTAAAAAATGACGTTTTATAATTCAGTGTCGTTTTAAGTTTAGGCATGTATTGTTTGCCTAACAATGCCAGCTTTCCTTCGAATTAATTCCAACAAACTCCAGCTGGAGTTTTTACTTACAGGATGCCCGCTGTGAAAAGCAACAGACCTGTCAATTTGTCCATGGGTCAGGTGTTAGCGGTAAATTTACGCTCACCCGTGGCTATTGCATCAATTCTACACCGTCTTTCAGGTGTAATCGTATTTCTATTGGTACCAGTTCTTTTATGGATCTTAGATAAGTCTTTATCTTCACCAGAAGGATTTGATTACGTTAAAAACGTAGTATTCGGTAATTTCCTTGTACGTTTCATAGTATGGGTATTTGTAGCCGGTTTAATTTATCACTTTGTTAATGGTATTAAACATTTACTCGCTGACCTTGGGTTCAATGAAGAACTTCAAAGTGGTCGCGTAGCAGCTACAATTGCATTGATCTTATCTGCGGTTGGTATTGTCGCAGCCTTTGTATGGATTATGTTCTAATGAAAAGTGCTACAGGATTAACAGGATCAGGTTCTCGCGATTGGTATATCCAACGTGTTAGTGCAGTCGTATTGGCTGTCTATACTGTTGTGGTGTTCGGTTGGATTCTCTGTCATGGTGGATTCGATTATGAACAATGGAGAGGCTTTATGATGACTCTGCCAATGAAAGTATTTTCATTGTTGGCAGTCTTATCGCTAGTCGCACACGCATGGATTGGCATGTGGCAAGTATTTACTGACTATGTAACTACTCGTCAAATGGGTCCTTCAGCATCAGGCTTACGTCTAGTGCTAACTACTGCAGTGATCGTTGCAGTTTTTGCGTACGCAATCTGGGCTATCCAGATTTTTTGGGCGAATTGATAGGAAGATATCATGGGCGCTATAACCCCTAAAGAAGATTATACAAATATTCCACACCAAACTTTCGATGCAGTGATCGTTGGTGGTGGTGGTTCTGGTATGCGTGCTTCTTATCAACTTGCTCAAGCAGGTTTGAAAGTTGCAGTTCTTACTAAAGTATTCCCTACACGTTCTCACACTGTTGCTGCTCAAGGTGGTATTGGTGCATCTCTTGGTAATATGCAAGAAGATAACTGGCACTATCACTTCTATGACACAGTTAAAGGTTCTGACTGGTTAGGTGACCAAGACGCGATCGAATTTATGACGCGTGAAGCACCTCAAGTTGTATATGAGCTTGAACACTTAGGTATGCCATTTGACCGTAACAAAGACGGTACGATCTATCAGCGTCCTTTCGGTGGTCATGCTGCGAACTATGGTGAAAAACCAGTTCCACGTGCTTGTGCTGCTGCTGACCGTACAGGTCACGCACTTCTTCATACGCTTTATCAAAGCAACGTGAAAATGGGCACTCAATTCTTCGTTGAATGGATCGCATTAGATTTGATCCGTAATGAAGAGGGTGATGTTCTTGGTGTAACAGCAATTGACCAAGAAACAGGTAACATTGCAGTATTCCAAGCAAAAGCAACATTGTTTGCTACTGGTGGTGCGGGTCGTGTTTACCGTGCATCTACTAACGCTTATATCAATACTGGTGACGGTCTTGGTATGGCTGCTCGTGCAGGTATTCCATTACAAGATATGGAATTCTGGCAATTCCACCCTACAGGTGTAGCGGGCGCTGGTGTACTTCTTACTGAAGGTTGTCGTGGTGAAGGTGCAATCCTTCGTAACAAAGACGGCGAACCGTTCATGGAACGTTATGCTCCAACTTTGAAAGACTTGGCACCGCGTGACTTCGTATCACGTTCTATGGACCAAGAAATCAAAGAAGGTCGTGGTTGTGGTCCTAAAGGTGATTATATCCTTCTCGATATGACTCACTTGGGTGCTGATACCATTATGAAACGCTTACCATCAGTATTTGAAATTGGTAAGAAGTTTGCAAACGTTGACATCACTAAAGAACCAATTCCTGTAGTACCAACAATCCATTATCAAATGGGTGGTATTCCTACGAATATTCATGGTCAAGTTGTTGTACCAGAAAGCGCTGAAACTCAAGAATTAGTTGCTAACTACAATAAAGAAACTGATGTTTACTCAACAAATGCTGACGGTCGTAACTTTACTAAACCTGTTAAAGGTTTCTATGCGATTGGTGAGTGTTCTTGTGTATCAGTACACGGTGCAAACCGTTTAGGTACTAACTCACTTCTTGACTTGGTTGTATTTGGTAAAGCTGCTGGTGAACACATCATTGATTATGTGACTAAACATCACGGTGATGAATATTTGCCACTTCCTACAACAGTTCTTGAAAATACAGTTAAACGTATTCGTCATTTAGATGATTCTACAACTGGTGAAAATGCTCAAGACGTTGCTGATGCAATTCGTGACATCGTTCAAGACCACGCAGGTGTATTCCGTACTCAAGCATTGCTTGACGAAGGTGTTAAACAAATCCTTGCGCTTGAACCACGTATCCGCAATATTCATTTGAAAGACAAATCTAAAGTATTTAACACAGCACGTGTAGAAGCTTTAGAAGTTGAAAACTTGTATGAAGTTGCTAAAGCGACATTGATTTCAGCTGCTGCACGTAAAGAATGCCGTGGTGCGCATACAGTGGTAGATTATGAATTACCACCTGATCATGCAGACTATCCGTACGGCCGTCGTGACGATGAGTGGATGAAACATACATTATGGTTCTCTGCAGATAATCATTTAGAGTACAAACCAGTACGCTATAAGCCATTACTTGTAGATCCAATTCCACCTAAACCACGTACATTCTAATTGGGAGAAATAAGATGAGTAGAGGTACTCGTACATTCGAAATCTACCGCTATGATCCTGATAAGGATAAAGCACCGTACATGCAAACTTATAAGTTAGAGTTGACTGACAAGCACCGTATGTTGCTTGACGCTTTACTTGCACTTAAAGTTCAAGATGAATCTTTGACATTCCGTCGTTCATGCCGTGAAGGTATTTGTGGTTCTGACGGTGTGAATATCAATGGTAAAAACGGTTTGGCATGTCTTCAAAACTTGAATGACTTACCTGAAACAATCGTGATTCGTCCGTTGCCTGGTTTACCAGTGGTTAAAGATTTGGTTGTAGATATGAACCAATTCTATGATCAATATGACAAAATCCACCCATTCTTGATTAACAATCAGCCAGCTCCTCCTAGAGAGCGTTTGCAATCTCCTGAAGACCGCGAACATTTGAATGGTTTGTATGAATGTATTCTTTGTGCATGTTGTTCAACTTCATGCCCATCATTCTGGTGGAACCCTGATAAATTCTTAGGTCCATCTGCATTGTTGAATGCATACCGTTTCATTATCGATTCTCGTGATACAGCAACTCAAGAGCGTTTGGCTCGTCTTGACGACCCATTCTCACTTTTCCGTTGTAAAGGTATTATGAACTGTGTATCTGTATGCCCTAAAGGTTTGAATCCAACAAAAGCGATCGGTCACATCCGTAGCATGTTGCTCGACCAAGCAGGTTAATTTGCACACAAAAAAACGCACATCTTTGGATGTGCGTTTTTTATTGTTTAAATTTTGACAAAATGAGTGGTTATATTAGAGATTTTATTGTTTGCAAGCTATAATAGCAGATGAATAGAGTAGTGTATTTCGCTAATTTATGGGAGGTATGTGTCAAAAAAATCAATTGAGTGTTGAGTTCATGTTAGCATTTAAGAAACCTGTGTTTCGAAAAAAAAGATTGGATTTGCATACATATTTTCAACATATGAGAAGCGTAGATAAGTTTATATATAATAGATGTCCATCGCTTTAGAAAAAGTAAAACATGGCTTTATTTTTTCTAAGTCGATTTGCAAAAAAATTGCTCGGTTTCGCCGAGTATGTGATGAATGGTGATGCCATTGAGGGCGTTATGATTCATTATCAGTATTAGATTGATGATAAAAGTCTAATGCTTACTAACGCCCCATGGTTTTAGGCCTGATGGGTGAATGTCAATTTACCAATTTGGCATTATCAATCATGGGCATGCTTAAAAAGCATCCTGTAATGTTTTTGCAATAGGAAATGGGTCCACAAATGCAAGAAGTTGCTGACGCACTGCGTCTTGACACTGAACTTTCCGCTGATAGTGCAGCGTATATTGAAGAGCTTTACGAGCAGTACCTTTCTTCTCCAACCTCAGTAGGTGAGGACTGGCGCGAATATTTTGATAAATTTCCTAAAGGTGATCAACCACACGGAAGCATTCGTGAACAGTTCTTGTTATTGGGTCGCAATTCGAACCGTGTTCAGCCAGTCGTGCAAAGTGAAGTAAGCACAGAGCATGAGCGTCGTCAAATTGGCGTATTGCAACTAATCGCAGCATATCGTAACCGTGGTCATCAAAAAGCAAAACTTGATCCACTTGGTTTGGCTAAACGCGAAGACGTGCCAGATTTAGACCTTGCTGCACACGGTTTAACAAAATCAGATCTAGATACAGTATTTAATGCTGGTAATTTAGCAATCGGTAAATCTGAAGCGACTTTGGGTGAAATGGTTGATGCAATGGAAGCGACTTATTGTGCTTCTATTGGTGCAGAATATATGCACATTGTTGATACCAAAGAAAAACGTTGGATTCAACAACGTTTGGAAGGTGCTCGTGGTCAATTTAATTTCGCACCAGAACAGAAAAAACATGTTCTTGAGCGCTTAACTGCTGCCGAAGGTTTAGAAAAATTCCTCGGTAACAAATATGTTGGTGCTAAGCGTTTTGGTGTTGAAGGTGGTGAATCTTTCATTCCAATGGTTAACGAACTGATTCAACGTGCAGGTTCTGTAGGTTGTAAAGAAGTTGTGATCGGGATGCCTCACCGTGGCCGTTTAAACTTACTTGTCAATATCATGGGTAAAAACCCAGCTGACTTGTTCGGTGAGTTTGAAGGTAAAGCTTTAAATAAAAAAGGTTCTGGTGACGTTAAATATCACCAAGGTTTCTCATCAAACGTAATGACTCCAGGTGGCGAAGTTCACTTGGCATTGGCGTTTAACCCATCACACTTAGAAATCGTTGGACCTGTAGTTGAAGGTTCTGTACGTGCTCGTCAAGTACGTCGTAAAGACATCGGTGGTGATGACGTATTGCCAGTGATCGTTCATGGTGATGCTGCATTTGCAGGTCAAGGTGTAAACCAAGAAACCTTCCAAATGTCACAAACTCGTGGTTATACAGTTGGTGGTACAGTTCATATTGTGGTGAATAACCAAGTGGGCTTTACAACTTCTGATCCACGTGATGCGCGTTCTACAGAATACTGTACTGATATCGCGAAAATGGTTCAGGCTCCAGTTTTCCATGTTAATGGCGATGATCCTGAAGCAGTATTATTTGTTTCACAACTTGCTCATGACTTCCGTCACACATTCCGTAAAGATGTTGTGATCGACATGTTCTGTTACCGTCGTCGTGGTCATAACGAAGCGGATGAGCCAGCTGCAACTCAACCAATGATGTATCAAGTGATTAGCAAAAAAGCGACTACTCGTACGCTTTATGCTGACAAATTGGTACAAGAAAATGTACTTGATCGTGCTTCAGCTGACGAAATGGTTGAAAAATACCGTTCAGATTTGGAAGCGGGTAATCATGTTGCAAATGCGCTTGTATTAGAACCAAACACTAAAATGTTTGTGGATTGGAAACCTTATCTAGGTCACGATTACACTGACGAATGGGATACAAAATTCCCATTAGAACGCTTGAAAGAACTTGGCACAAAAATGCGCGAGCTTCCTGAAGGCTTCGTAATGCAACGTCAAGTATCTAAAGTGATCGATGATCGTTTGAAAATGCAAACAGGTGAAATGCCACTTAACTGGGGTGCTGCTGAAACTTTAGCGTATGCAACACTTTTAGATGAAGGCTACCTTGTTCGTTTAACTGGTGAAGACGTTGGTCGTGGTACATTCTCACATCGTCATGCAAAATTGCATAACCAAGTAGACGGTTCAGTTTATATCCCACTTTGCCACATCAAAGAAAACCAACCACGTACTGCGATTTATGACTCATTATTGTCTGAATTGGCTGTGTTGGCATTTGAATATGGTTATGCGACTACTTTACCGAAAAGCTTGATCGTTTGGGAAGCTCAGTTCGGTGACTTTGCAAACTGTGCGCAAATGGTGATTGACCAATTTATCGCTTCAGGCGAAACAAAATGGGAACGTGTTTGTGGCTTGACTATGCTTCTTCCACACGGTTTCGAAGGTCAAGGTCCTGAACATTCATCTGCACGTTTAGAACGTTATTTACAACTTTGTGCTGAAGAAAACATGCAGGTGATTACACCTACAACTCCAGCGCAAATCTATCATGTATTACGTCGTCAAGCGATTCGCCCAATTCGTAAGCCATTGATTGTAATGTCGCCTAAATCATTACTTCGCCATAAACTTGCTACATCTAATTTGGATGAGTTGGCTACTGGTACATTCCAAACTGTGATTGATGAAATTGATCAAATCAACAAGTCTGACGTTACTCGTTTGGTTATTTGTGGTGGTAAAGTTTATTACGACTTACTCGAAAAACGCCGTGAGCAAGATTTGAAAAATGTTGCAATCGTGCGTGTAGAACAACTTTATCCGTACCCAGAACAACGCATTGCTGAAGTTCTTGCTGATTATCCAAATGTGAAAGAACTTGTTTGGACTCAAGAAGAACCGAAGAACCAAGGTGCGTGGTTGTTCATTGCTCCTCGTTTATACGAAGACGTAATGAAATCTGGTAAACAAATTCAAATTAGCTATGCAGGTCGTCCAGCTTCTGCTGCTCCTGCTTGTGGCTCACCATATTTGCATGCAAAACAACAAGCTCAGCTCGTAAATGACGCTTTAGCGATCGTAGCTGATCAATCAGGAGAAACTAAATAATGGCAACCGAAATTAAAGCACCGGTATTCCCAGAGTCAGTTGCTGACGGAACAATCGCAACTTGGCACAAACAAGTGGGCGAACCTGTTTCACGTGACGAAGTGATTTGCGATATCGAAACTGATAAAGTAGTTTTGGAAGTTGTTGCTCCTGCTGATGGTAGTTTGTCTGCAATCATTAAAAATGAAGGCGACACAGTTTTATCTGCTGAAGTAATTGCTCAATTTGAAGAAGGTGCTGTTTCTGGCGCTGCTCAAACTCAAGCTGTTCAATCTGAACAAAAAGTTGAGCAAGCTGCTGCTCAAACTGAAGCAGGTAACTCTCCAGTTGTAGAACGTGCTCAACCAGTTGCTGATCAAGCACCTGCTGTACGTAAAGCATTAAGCGAAACAGGTATTGCTGCATCTGACGTTTCTGGTACTGGCCGTGGTGGTCGTATCACTAAAGAAGATGTTACAAATCACCAAGCTAAACCAGCTGCTACTCCGCTTAGCGTAGCAGTAGGTGAACGTATTGAAAAACGCGTTCCAATGACTCGTTTACGTAAACGTGTTGCTGAACGTCTTCTTTCAGCTTCTCAAAGCACTGCAATGCTCACTACATTTAACGAAGTGAACATGAAACCAGTGATGGAAATGCGTAAACAATATAAAGACGCATTTGAAAAACGTCATGGTGCTCGTTTAGGCTTTATGTCTTTCTTCGTTAAAGCATGTACTGAAGCGCTTAAACGCTACCCAGCTGTAAATGCTTCTATCGATGGCGACGATATCGTATATCACGGTTTCTATGACATCGGTGTAGCTGTATCTTCTGAACGTGGTCTAGTTGTACCAGTTCTTCGTGATACAGATCGCATGAACTATGCAGAAGTTGAAAACGGTATCCGTGATTACGCTGGTAAAGCACGTGACGGTAAACTTTCTATCGAAGAAATGACTGGTGGTACTTTCACTATTACCAATGGTGGTACTTTCGGTTCATTACTTTCTACTCCGATCTTGAATCCGCCTCAAACAGCGATCTTGGGTATGCACAAAATCCAAGAACGTCCTATGGCTGTCAATGGTCAAGTTGAAATCTTGCCAATGATGTACTTAGCGCTTTCTTATGACCACCGTATGATTGATGGTAAAGAAGCAGTTGGTTTCTTGGTAACAGTAAAAGAATTGTTAGAAGAACCAGCTAAGCTCATTCTTGATCTTTAATACATAGACCATCAATAAGTAAAAATTCCAGAATAGGGCGATCCTCTATTCTGGATCATGGAGATAAAAATGTCTCAACAGTTTGATCTAGTTGTGATTGGCGGTGGACCAGGTGGTTATGAAGCAGCGATTCGTGCTGCACAACTTGGTTTTAAAGTTGCTTGTATTGAAAAACGTGTTCACAAAGGCAAACCATCTTTAGGCGGTACATGCTTAAACGTGGGTTGTATCCCTTCTAAAGCACTTCTTGATTCTTCACATCACTATGAAGATACACTTCATGGTTTAGATGTTCACGGTATATCAGTTGATAACGTTCAACTTGATCTTCAAAAGCTTCTTGCTCGTAAAGACAAAGTTGTAGACAACTTGACTGGCGGTGTTGCTCAGCTCCTTAAAGGAAATGGCATCGAGTGGTTACAAGGTACTGGTAAATTACTTGCTGGTAAAAAAGTTGAATTCACACCATTAGAAGGTGGTGATGTTCAAGTTTTAGAACCTAAATATGTAATCCTTGCATCTGGTTCAGTTCCTGTAAATATTCCTGTAGCTAAAGTAGACGAAGACCTTATCGTTGATTCTACTGGCGCACTTGAATTCCAAGAAGTTCCAAAACGTCTTGGCGTGATCGGTGCTGGTGTAATTGGTCTTGAACTTGGTTCAGTTTGGCGTCGTTTAGGCTCTGAAGTTGTTGTATTTGAAGCTTTAGATGCTTTCTTGCCAATGGCTGATAAAGGCTTGGCAAAAGAATATCAAAAAATCTTAACTAAACAAGGTTTAGATATTCGTATTGGTGCTAAAGTTTCTGGTACTGAAATCAACGGTCGTGAAGTGACTGTTCAATACAACCAAGCTGGCGAAGATAAAACTCAAGCATTCGATAAATTGATCGTTTGTGTAGGTCGTAAACCATATGCTGAAGGTTTATTGAGCGAAGATTCAGGCATTAAATTGACTGAACGTGGCTTTGTTGAAGTAAATGATCAATGCTTAACATCTATTGAAGGTGTTTATGCGATTGGTGACTTGGTACGCGGTCCAATGCTTGCACACAAAGCAATGGAAGAAGGCGTAATGGCAGTTGAACGTATCCACGGTCACGCTGCACAAGTTAACTACGACACAATCATTTCAGTGATTTATACACATCCTGAAGCTGCTTGGGTTGGTTTAACTGAAGAACAAGCAAAAGAAAAAGGCCATGAAGTTAAAACTGGTCAATTCCCATTTGCTGTAAATGGTCGTGCTTTAGCTGCAAACGAATCACAAGGTTTCGTTAAATTTGTTGCTGATGCAAAAACTGACCGTTTATTGGGTATGCATATCATTGGTCCAGGTGCTTCTGACATCGTTCACCAAGGTATGATTGCACTTGAATTTGTATCATCTGTTGAAGATCTTCAGTTGATGACTTTCGGTCACCCAACATATTCAGAAGTTGTACACGAAGCAGCACTTGCTGTTGACGGACGTGCAATTCATGCGATCCAACGCAAACGTAAATAAATATTAAAAAGAGCGGTTTAGGCCGCTCTTTTCACATAAAGATGGTTGTTTTTATTTGAATAATCATCTAAAAATAAAAGATAAAGATTTTAAAGAAATGCCAATACGTACAGTGATGGAAGTGTATTGATTGGCAGGTTATAACAACGCGACAAGTAGTAAAAAGGTAATTAAATGAATTTACACGAGTATCAAGCTAAAGCTTTGTTAAAAAAATATGGCATGCCGGTTCAAGAAGGCATCCTCATTCATACTCCTAAAGAAGCTTCAGCAGCATTCGATCAACTGGGCGGCAAATTTGCGGTAATGAAAGCCCAAGTACATGCAGGTGGTCGTGGTAAGGCTGGCGGCGTTAAAGTCGTAAAATCTAAAGATGAAGCTGTCGAATATGCCAAACAATTGTTAGGCACACGTCTCGTTACTTATCAAACAGATGCAAATGGTCAACCAGTAAATAGCATTTTGGTTTGTGAAGACGTATATCCTGTAGAGCGTGAGCTTTATTTGGGTGCGGTTGTAGACCGTTCAACACGCCGAGTAACTTTTATGGCATCAACTGAAGGTGGTGTCGAGATTGAAAAAGTTGCAGAAGAAACTCCAGAAAAAATATTTAAAGTAACTGTAGATCCATTGGTCGGTTTACAACCATTTGAAGCACGTGACGTGGCTTTCCAATTGGGCTTAAAAGATAAACAAATCAATCAATTTGTAAAAATCATGACAGGTGCTTATAAAGCATTTGTTGAAAATGATTTTGCTTTATTTGAAATTAATCCACTTTCAGTTCGTGAAAATGGTGAAATTTTATGTGTAGATGCCAAAGTAGGTATCGACTCAAATGCACTTTATCGTCAACCTGAAATTGCAGCAATGCGTGATAAATCTCAGGAAAATGAACGTGAATTAAAAGCTTCAGAATTCGATCTTAACTATGTTGCTTTAGAAGGTAACATTGGTTGTATGGTAAATGGTGCTGGTCTTGCAATGGCAACCATGGACATCATTAAACTTTATGGTGGTCAACCTGCAAACTTCCTTGACGTTGGTGGCGGTGCAACCAAAGAGCGTGTAATCGAAGCCTTTAAAATCATTTTGTCAGACCATTCTGTACAAGCAGTATTGATCAATATCTTTGGTGGTATTGTACGTTGTGACATGATTGCAGAAGCAATTATTGCGGCGGTTCAAGAAGTAAATGTTACTGTACCAGTTGTTGTTCGTTTAGAAGGGAACAATGCAGAACTTGGTGCAAAATTACTTGATGAATCTGGATTGAAATTGATTTCTGCAAACGGCCTTGCTGATGCTGCAGAAAAAGTTGTTGCTGCAGTAAAAGCGTAAGGAGTATCAATCATGAGCGTATTAGTAAATAAAGACACAAAAGTATTGGTACAAGGCTTTACAGGTAAAAATGGTACTTTCCATTCTGAGCAATCTATTGCTTATGGTACAAAAGTTGTTGGTGGTGTTACACCGGGTAAAGGTGGTACTTCACATTTAAACCTTCCTGTATTCAATACAATGCGTGAAGCAGTACAAGAGACAGGTGCTACCGCAACTTCTATTTATGTACCTGCACCTTATGTATTGGATTCGATTATTGAATCAATCGACTCTGGAATCGAACTGATCGTTGTGATCACCGAAGGTGTACCAACTTTAGATATGTTGAAAGCAAAACGTTACCTTGAAACTAATGGTAATGGTGCGCGTATCATCGGTCCAAACTGTCCGGGTATTATCACACCGGGTGAATGTAAAATCGGGATTATGCCAGGACATATCCATACACCGGGTAAAATCGGCGTGATTTCGCGTTCAGGTACTTTGACTTACGAAGCTGTTGCTCAAACAACGAAGCTTGGTTTAGGTCAATCTACATGTATCGGTATTGGTGGTGACCCGATTCCGGGTATGAACCAAATTGATTGCTTGAAACTTTTCCAAGAAGATCCACAAACTGAAGCAATCATTATGATTGGTGAAATCGGTGGTACAGCGGAAGAAGAAGCAGCAGAGTATATCCAATCAAATGTGACTAAACCTGTAGTTGGTTATATCGCGGGTGTTACAGCGCCTAAAGGTAAACGTATGGGTCACGCTGGTGCGATTATTTCTGGTGGTAAAGGTACTGCAGAAGAGAAATTTGCTGCCTTTGAAAAAGCGGGTATGGCATATACTCGTAGCCCAGCAGAGTTGGGTTCTACCATGCTTCAAGCATTGAAAGACAAAGGCTTAGCCTAAGCATTAAAAATAAAAGCCTCCTCGTGAGGCTTTTATTTTGGCAAAAATATTTAAATTTGATCGCGTCGATTGACGGTATTAAAAATAATTCATTTCTGAGAAAACTATGCCAGATGTAAATATCAAACTTTATTCAACTCACCTATCGGGTCATGGGCATCGTGTTGAATTATTGCTAAAAATGCTCGGCTTAGATTATCAATTTATCGATACACCAGCCAGTATTCGGCTTACAGATGCATTTTATCAATTAAATCCTATGCAACAAATTCCTGTACTTATTGATGATGATCTGGTTTTGACAGATAGTAATGCGATCTTGGTGTATCTTGCTAAAAAATATGCGCTGCAAAGTCATTGGTTGCCCGAAGATCCAATCGGTGCAGCACAAGTACAAAAATGGTTGTCGATTGCAGCAGGAGAAGTAAAATTTGGTGCAGCAGTCGCACGGGCGATTGTCTTGTTTAAACAAAAAAATGATTTAACTAATGCACAAAATATTGCGAAACGAGTTTTGCTATTGATGCAATCACATTTAGAACATCGCACATGGCTTGCAACTGATCAAGTGACGATAGCTGATCTTGCTTGTTATTCATATATTGCACGTGCACCAGAAGGTGGAATTTCACTTGATGAATTTCCAGCAGTCACTGCATGGTTAAATAGGGTAGAGGCTTTAGAGCATTTTCAAGCAATGCCAAGGGTTTAAAACTCAAAAATTATTGCATGATTCTATCCGATGTAAATAGATCAAGGTCAAAATATGACCTTGATCACGTGATTAATGCAATTCTTTAGTCAGTTTATAATCGAGACTGCTGTGAATTTTTTCACCAGTGTCTATGCTACGAGCTTCAACATAATTTTCACCAACAAAGAACTTTCTATTTTCAGCAGCTTTGTCTAGGACAATAATCGAAGGGTTAGCTTTATCAAAACTGAAAGTTCCCTTAACTTCAAATTTTTGACCACTACCTTTACCACCTTGGTATTCTTCTGTTAATTCATAAGTTTTATCTGCTTTGAGTTCTAATTCGGTTTGGATACCAGCGCAGTCCGCACAGGGTAATAAACCTTTATATTCACCTGCCCAATCTAAGCTGGTTTGAGCTGTATCAGCGGTTGCATGCTGCTCAGGAGCAACTGAAGCAGAAGCACTCGGTTTAACTGTTTGAACGTCATCAGAAGTATTATGTGTTGGTTTTGAACAAGCCATCAATAAAATAGAGAGGATGGAAACTGAAAATAAAGTCTTTTTCATCTTTTAACCTTTATAGAATCACGATAAGAACATCTAAAATATAAAGAATAAAAGCAAAAAAATATAATAGAAGTTGCTACATTTTGTGAACTTAAATTTATAGATTAAAATAACTTAAATTATATTTTGAGGAATATTATGAATCATCTCGCTCAGTATGTTGATGCAATTCAACAAATGTCTATAAAACAATCCTCAAAAATCATAAAAAGAGAGTCAAAACAGGTTGTAGAACAAGAGTCTGATACTGAGGTGCTGTTTTCTACAGAGCTTTATTATTTTGTGGATGGGGCTGTGATTGAAAAAAATATTGAGCAAGATCAAATCAATATACAAATAGAAGCTTGTCTTGAAAGTTGGATTCAATATAAAGTTATCCAACAACCCGATGCAGATAAAATTTCACCTTTAAAGATCGAGTTTAATTCACATTGTCGCGAAAGCCATTGGGTTAAGTATTTCAAATAATTTACAGTAAAATATAAAATAAATAGGATCTATATCATCAAATAAAATATTATTTTGAAGATTGAACTAAAATAATTAAGATCGCAGATTCAAATCCCAAGTGCAACACACTTGTAGTTAGTTGAAAAAGTTAGGTGTATTCATAGAATCATTAGACTTTTTCAACTCGCAATTGGAAAGCACACAATGAAGAAATACACCCAACTTTCTCAAGATGAAAGATACGAAATTTATGCTACTTTGAAAAGTAAAAGTTCAATCGCTAGCCTTGCTCGGGAGTTAGGGCGTTCACGATCAACCATCTACCGTGAGTTAAAAAGAAATACTGGGCAACGTGGATATAGAGCTCAACAGGCAGCGAAATTTGCAAGTCAAAGACGGTACCATCCTTCATCATCCATGACAGCATTTGCCTTCGCTTATATTGATTACTTAATTGGCTTAGACTGGTCACCAGAACAAATTTCAGGTGCTTTAACACAACGCGGTTGGCTGGATGTACCTTCACATGAGTGGATTTACCAGCACATTTATCAAGATAAATCACAAGGAGGTAACCTCCATCTACACTTAAGGCATCAGAAGAAATATCGAAAACGAGGTTACAAAAACACGGATCGTAGAGGGCAAATCATTGATAAAACAAGTATTCATTGCCGAGACCAGGTCATTGATCAGCGACAACGTTTAGGAGATTTCGAAGGTGATACGGTGATTGGTAAACATCATAAAGGAGCTTTATTAACCCTCGTTGATCGAAAGAGCCTGTACGTACATATTGTTCATTTAGGGTCAACGAGAGCATCCTCTAAAACGATTACTTGTGCATTAGATCGTTTACGAATGAGCCATGCTTATAGTGTAACATTTGATAATGGAAAGGAATTTGCCGAACACAAAAGAATTACTGATGTCGGCATAGATACTTATTTTGCTGATCCTTACAAGTCTATTCAGCGAGCTAGAAATGAAAATACGAATGGTTTAATCCGGCAATATCTGCCAAAATCATCATCGTTTGATGACGTGTCAAACGATGAAATAGAGCAGATAGAATTTTCACTCAACCATCGTCCTAGAAAAACACTAGGCTGGTATACGCCAAGTGAAGTTATGGCTGGTTTTTATACTGTTGCACTTGCTGCTTGAATCCGCCGATCATAAAAAGTCTTTCTTTAAGTTTTTATACAAATATATATTAACCGAATAAAAATTAATCGTTTTGATTTCTGCTTAGATCTAGTCCTTGCTAGAATCTGCTTTTTTTTGGGGGCGCTAAAACATGTTTGAAAAATTTGCTGAACTTTCTTTGTCTGCGATGGGTTGGGAAACAGATAATCAATGGCCTGAAGATTTGGATCAGTGTGTCATGATTGCTGCTCCGCATACCAGTAATTGGGATGCACTATATGCACGTCTTGCGCTTAAAGCCTTGGGTGTCAATGTTCGACTGACGATCAAAGACAGTTATATGAAATTGCCATTTGGACCATTTGTACGTGCAATGGGTGGAATAGGTATAGATCGACGTCCCAAAAAATCAGGAGAACCACGTCCGAGCATGGTCGATCTAATGACGGATCTATTTAAACAGCATAAAAAACTGGTCATGCTAGTGACTCCCGAAGGCACACGAGCAAAACAAGAAAAATGGAAAACGGGTTTTTATCATGTTGCGGTCAATGCGGGCGTACCGATTGCTTTGGCTTATATGGATTATTCACATAAAAAAGCGGGTATAGGCAAGATCGTCTATCCATCAGGTGACTATGAAAAAGATATGCATGAAATCATGTCTTTTTATGAGAAAATTAATCCAAAATTTCCAAAATTATTTAGTGTTGATACGCGTTATATCAGCGGTTAATCCATAAAAAAGACAAGGTTTTGACCTTGTCTTTTTTTTATTATTTTAAAATATCTTTATGGATACGATAAAATCAAAACCAAAGGATAAAATAAAATACTATTGAGTAGATTGTTTTTGTGAGCCAACCCCACCTAGAGACTCACAAGATGCTTTATAAATGGTGTATTGCTGTTCAACAATTTGATCCAATGGAATTTTAAACAATACATCACCAGCTTTATAGCTTTCGATATACGATTGAGCCTTTTCACGACTAACAACTAAAGTACGCTCATGGTATGAGGTAATTGAAGTATGTGGCATTTCAGAAGTTTCAATATTATTACATTCAAAATTAGTGAGCATTTTTTCTGCTCTTTTTACTTCACTAGATGTACCAAAGGCACAACCTGTTAAGACCAAAAAAAGGCTTAACAAAATTGAGATTTTCATCACATTAATTTTTTAAAAGGATACTTAATATATTGTAGCTTTTTTTTAATACTAAAGTATATGTGCAATATGATGAGCGTTTACTTTTTTAGCGGAAAAGTGCTTAATTTATAATCAGTAGAAAAACGCTCATCGTAAATGATTAACCTTTGACTAAACCACCATCCACGATTAAATTTTGCCCTGTGACTGCACGTGAATAAGGCGATAAAAACATAAGAATTGCATCAGCAAATTCTTGTGGTGTAATCACACGTTTTAATGGTGTAGAAGCAGCGATTAGGTCGAATACAGCATCTGGAGTGGCTTTGCTGGCATCTGTAGTTTGTAGCAATCCA
This sequence comes from Acinetobacter gerneri DSM 14967 = CIP 107464 = MTCC 9824, assembly GCF_000368565.1. Classification (GTDB taxonomy): domain Bacteria; phylum Pseudomonadota; class Gammaproteobacteria; order Pseudomonadales; family Moraxellaceae; genus Acinetobacter; species Acinetobacter gerneri. Next base: position 243,934 of record NZ_KB849543.1, read on the forward strand.
CCTGACAGCATATTGATATTTATCCCATATTGTCCTAGATCATGAGAAGCTGTACGAGTAAAAGCTAACAGCGCCGCTTTTGCAGTCGTATAGTCATGGTAGGGGACGACAGGGTTTTGCACGAGATTGGTTCCGATATTGACGATACGTCCAAATCCAGCTTGTTTCATGTCTGCCAAAGCTGCTTGAGTGGTATTGATACAGGCTTTTACTGCACCTTCAAATTGAGCGCTCATCGTATCCCAAGTTAGTTCTTCAAGTTTGGGACGGGCATCGCCATTGAAAGAAAAATGAATGAGCGCATTATTAATGACTGCATGGATAGGTTCAGCAAAATGTTGTTTAGCTGCCAAAAAAAGTTGCTGAACTTGTAAAGCATCTGTGACATCTGCTTGATAGATAAAGATCTGTTGAGGATATTTTTGTTTTAATTCTTCTGCTTGTGCTTGGCTATTTAGATAGTTCACTACAACTCGCGCACCTTCACGGATGAGGGCATGGGTGATCGCTAAGCCTAGACCTCTAGCACCACCAGTCACAAGGACAATTTGTTCATTGATTTGCATGATAAAACTCTAAAAATAAATGCAGAATAGGCATATATTAAGTCAAAATTTATAATAAATGTGTTTTAAAAATGCCAGTAAATATTTTAATTTCAGATACCTATAATTTGAATATTCAATTAAAATACAGTCATTAATTTTTAACTTTAGAATATGCTGAAATGTCAGTAAAAGTCTTTCTATGCTTTATTTTATTTTTATTAATTCAACCTGCCTATGCGAAACCACAAATCTTTGATTTTTTCAAACAACCAGAAGTTATTGCTGAACCTGAACATATAGATTTAGGATTAAACGAAGAGCAAAAAATAAAAGCTGAACAGTTTGAACAAGAGCAACAAGATTACTCGATTTTAAGAAATAAATTTTATGAAAATGACAGAATTAAGATAGAAAACTTTAGTGCCTATCAAATGGATCATGTTCAAGAAAAATACGCTTCGGGTTTAATCAATCAAACCAATTTAAATGATTTAACTCTATCTTTGGGTTATGCCATCATCTTTAAAATCAATGCGAAGCATCGCATTGGTTATGAATATATTTCAACTTTCCCTTACGATCGTGGACAAATTGTACGTATTTTTTGGGCGAGTTCATTTTGATTGGATTTAGAAAAATCCAGTATTTTTACCGCATTAAATCATCACAGTACCAATGAGAAAAACGCCTGAAGCGAACAATAATCCGAGGACTGTATGCTTAAATTGTTTTTCTGAAATTTTATAAAAATATTGTGCACCAAGCAGCGCAGGTATACTGACAGCAAAAATAATCGCAATCAGATAAGGGATATGCAATTTGCTAATCGTACCCTGAAAGAGATAGAAAATGAGTGTAAATAGCTGAATTGCAAAATTAAAATGCCTTAAAATATAGCGCTGTTGTGCCTTTGGTAAGTTTTTTAACATCACCCAAGCTGAGGGTGCTGCACCACAAAATCCTCCTAGTCCTCCTAAAATACCGCCCAAAAAACCGATACAGGCATCGGCTGTTTTGCCCATTTTTTTAAAGTAGCTAAATTCAGGAGCAAAAAACATCATTGGGCACCAGAGAACTAGAAATGTCCCCAATACGATTTTAAAACTTTGTGCATCTATGACGTGTAAAAGATAGGTTCCAAGGGGCACACCGATCAGTCCTGCACAAAGATAAGGAAGAACTAAGGAAAATGGCATTTCATGTTTTTGTTCACGTGATAATGCAATGATATGACACCACAGTGAGGCAAAGACAACTAAAGGAGCGGCAAGCTGTGGAGAGAGTACCCAAATCCAAAATGACATAGCAATTAAAGCAAATGCGAAGCCTGTTAATCCTTGTACAAATCCTGCAATTACTGCACCAAATATAAATAAAAACCAAGTCATTGAAATGAGTTATTTGAGATAATATTGTTTATTATCCAATACTTAATTGATTTTTTAAAGTGCAATATAGCTGTATTTTTGTAATATATTTAATAACATTTCTGATCTCATACTGCGAATAGACATACGTTAATAGAAGTACGAAGAGAATGTATTTCTCTAAAAATTTTGTTGGTAAACTAGGAACAAATAAGTAGACATTCTTAAGAATAAATAATAAAAGTTCATTAAACTTATACATTAGCTTCCAAAGCTGTTCATGAGTATTTGTCACAATATTTTAAACAAAGAAAGGATATATAAGATGAAACAGCTAATTTTGTTATCACTGATCGGTATTTCGCTAACAGGATGTATCGTCGCGCCGTATGATGATGGTAATCATCGTCATCACCATGATCGTAGTGATTCGGATAGACGTTATTCTGATCGTAATGACTCAGACAGACGCTATTCGGATCGTAACCGTTATCAACGAACTACAATTATTGAACAACCTGGTTATAGTCAACCTCGACGTCCTTGGTAAATCTTGGAGCTTATTTATTGTGTTGAATTTTTTGACATTAAATAGCTGCATTACAAATTCAATTTTATTGTCGCTTAATATAAAAAAGGTTCATAGTGAACCTTTTTTATTTTCAATTTAACTTTTTAATTTTGCTTTTTATATAAGCCTGCTCGTACCGTACCTGCTTTAGTTTCTTTGATGAGTGCCCATGATTCAGGAAGATCAAGTTGATTGAGTGCGCGATCTGCTTCAACATAAATCAGGGCTTCAGGAAGTAGTAATGGGTCAATCAGTGAAGCCAACTCATTCCAAAGCTCTAGGCTATAGGGTGGGTCTAAAAATACCAGATCAAATTGTGTATTAAGCTTAGCAAGCACCGATTGGGCTGTGGCGACTTTTAACTGACAATTTTTAGCATTTAATAATTGAATATTTTCTTTCAAAAATTTGGCTTGTTCAGTATTGGGTTCGATCATCAAAACACTTTCAGCGCCGCGTGATAAGGCTTCAAAAGCCAATGCGCCTGAGCCAGTACAAACATCCAATACTTTTGCATTTTGGACATCCCACATCAGCCAGTTAAATAAGGTTTCTCTAACACGGTCAGGTGTTGGACGTAAACCTTCAATACTGGCAAATCCGAGTTGTCGGCGTTTCCATTCCCCACCAATAATTCGTAGTTGATTACTTTTCATTACTCAGTGACATCCGCATTATTGCTAGGGGGAGCTGCAGCAGCTCGATTGGTGGCTGTTGGTTTTTGTTGAGCATTCGGTTTGTTTGGCATTGCGTTTGGATCAGCTGCCAAATGTGTCTCTCCGCTTGGTAATTCACCCGGTTTAATCCCTGCAGTCATTAAGCCACCACTAACCTGATGATTGGTAGGAATGATTGGATTTTTCTTACGTTTCAATAACCAATAGTCAAATACTGGTTTTGCCAACTGAGCAGCACTGCCACCATGTCGACCATTTTCCCAAACGACTGCAATTGCAATTTCTGGATTTTCAGCAGGAGCAAAACCGACAAATAAACCATGATCCAGTTGGCGGGCATTTAGTGCCGCTTCATTATAGCGTTTACCTTGAGCGATACTTTTAACCTGCGCTGTACCTGTTTTACCCGCGATGGTATACATCGGAGTGCGAATACCTCGACCTGTACCATTTTGTACAACATCGACCATTGCATCACGCATTTTTATCCAGTCATCTTCAGTACCGCTAAAGTTGATTTTTCCATCTGGGGCATTATGTACAGTATGTGCTTTTGCACCTTTTGAGGCACGAAGTACATGAGGGGTAATGTGTGCGCCATGATTTGATAAAATCGCAGTTGCCATTGCCAATTGTAATGGGGTTGCTGTAAATGCACCTTGCCCGATACTGACAGAAATGGTTTCACCTTTGAGCCATTTACTTTTACGGGTACGCATTTTCCATTCTGGGCTAGGGTATAAACCTTCACTCTCACTCGGTAAATCAACACCTGTTTTTTCACCAAAGCCAAATTGACGCATCCACTCATTCATCCGATCAATACCCATTTGATAGGACAAAATATAAAAATAAGTATCGCAGGACACCATGATGGCTTTATGCAAGTTGACTACACCATGCCCCGTTTTTTTCCAGTCACGGAATTTGTGTGAATCACCCGGTAAATGGAAGTAGCCTGGATCTGAAATCGCAGTACCCCAGTCGACTGTTTTAAAATGAATACCGCCTAAACCTTCCATTGGTTTGATGGTCGAGCCCGGAGGATAAACCCCTTGAACAGCACGGTTATATAAAGGTTGATCTAAGTTATCACGTAAACTACTGTAGTCGTTATGATTGATCCCCGTTACAAACAAGTTTGGATTGAAACTTGGACTAGAGACTAAGGCTAAAATCTCACCAGTTCGAGGGTCGATGGCAACAATAGCACCGCGTCGTCCTGCTAGCTGTTCAGCCGCAACACTTTGCAGCCCATAATCCAGTGATAAATACATATCATTACCACGGATAGGATCTTTACGACCTAAGTGGCGTAATACATTACCATGTGCATCAGCTTCGATAGACTCATAGCCGGGTGTCCCGTGCAATAAATCTTCATAGGACTTCTCAACCCCGATTTTCCCGATCAGGTTGGTTCCAGCATACAAATCTTTATTGATGGACTTGAGTTCTTTATCGTTAATTCGACCAACATAACCGATCACATGTGCAAATAGATCGCCATGTGGATAATATCGGGTCATTTGGGTTTCGATATCTACGCCCGGAAACAGATATTTCACTTCACTAAATTTAGCAATATCGGTTTCGGTGAGGTTAAGTTTGAGTGTGACACGCTCAGTTTTTTTAGAGGTTTTAATACGGCTATCAAAACGATCAATATCTTCTTGAGTCAAACCTAAAATCGGGGTTAAACGTTTAACAGTATCATCAATGTCTTCAACATCAGCTTTACTGAGTGTAGCCGTAAAAACGGGATAGTTGTCTGCGAGTAAAATACCATTCCGATCATAAATATAACCACGAGCAGGAGCGATAGGCTGTAAACGAATACGGTTATTATCGGCTGCTGTTTTAAACTCATCGTAGTGAAAAATTTGCAAATAGGTATAACGTGCAACCAAGGTGAGCAAGGCAAGCACGACGATTGCGATGGCAAAATAGACTCGTCCTCGGTAGATGCGCTTTTCTTGTTGGACGTTTTTTAAAGGAAAATGCTGCTTCATACCGAAATGACTACACCAAGCTAAATGGGGGAAAATAGGGGTGGACTATTTTAACCTAATAATCCAAGGAATATGGGAATATTTTTCTATAACTTCGTTATCGAAAGCATGCAGAATAGCAAAAAAAGACAGCGATTATCTTATTAGCAAAATTATGTCATAAATTAAAACTAGAAATTGTTTTACTGATCGTTCAATCTCAAGCGTGCTTGTTTATAAAACAAAATGCTTTGTCAAAATAATTCACTTTTTTGACTTTGCAGACAGTAAAATTGTGCGCTGTTGTATATAAGAAGCAATATAAATCTGTTAAAGTCACAAAATCGTCCAACGGATTGTAATTATTTAAAATAGGGACAATGGAGAAAATAATGAGAAAAATTTTTCCCTTCATCTTACTCGGTATGAGCAGTAGTTTTGTTCATGCAGATTTAGCATCTTACTTACCCGAAGCAAAACTAAAAAATGCCAATGTGTCGACATTAAATGCAGGTGCAGGTATCACCCAGCAAATGGCACACCTTCAGGGTGAATGGGTCAATCCATATGGTATAGCTTATGCAAAAGCAGGTTTTTTTATCAATGGTGACAATGAGCCAGCAGGTCAGGTTGGTTTTCGATACCCAGTCATATTATCGGGTACAGAAAAAAATGGTTATTACCTAGGCGTATATGGCGGTTCATTGAGAAGTAAAGCGACTCGCAATGATGATAAAGTCGCTTATGGTGGCGGTGTTGACCTTTCCTATGTTTGGTTAAATAAAGAGCGTATTAGTACACTCAGCGTCGGTTTAGGTGTCGGTAGCGAACTACATGATGGCAATGCAACGATTCTGGAAAGAAAACCATTGCTACAAATTGCTTACACCTTAAGCGTAGGTTTATAGTTTTTTTCATGATTATATTGATGACCATTTACGACCGCAAATAGAAATAAATACGAGAGTCATGCATGTTTGGATACATCAGCGATTTGTGGCAAGCCTTTTTAGCCCGACCCGATCATTTAGCCGTTATGAGTATTATACCCGTAACTGCTTTTGTGACTTGGGCGCACGTTTGGATGGCACTGAAAATGGTGTTCTATCCAATTAACTTCTGGGGCTTCCATTTGGGACCTTTGCCAGTGGGTTGGCAGGGTATTGTTCCACGTAAAGCAGGACGTATTTCAGGAATTATCACGGATAATACCTTGTCTAAACTCGGTTCATTACGCGAATTTTTAGAAGCGATGGACCCAGAAGATATGGCGCGAATCATCGGTGAGCAAGTTGGTTTTGAACTTGAACATTTGATTGATGAAGTGATGATTGATCGAAATGCAGTGCTTTGGGAAAATTTACCTTATTCGATCAAACGTCGTATTTATGCACAAGCGCATAAACAGTTACCTGCCATATTAAAAGAATTGGTGACGGAGCTGACCATGAACGTCGAGTCACTGGTCAATATGCGTGATATGGTGGTTTCGCAAATGGAAGGCGACCGCCGTTTGATGGTACGAATGTTCCTTAAAGTGGGACAAAAAGAAATCAACTTTATTTGGCATATTAGTGCATTGATTGGAATGTTCTTTGGAGTATTCCAAATGTTGGTTTGGTTCTTTGTGCCATGGCATTGGACTGTACCATTTTGGGCTGCTGTTTGGGGATTCTTAACCAATTGGATCGCAATCTGGATGGTCTTCAATCCTGTTGAACCACATTATGTACGTTATCCACAATTCTTTGAATTGACTAAAAATCGTAAATTCCCTTGGATTAAACCTGTCATTCCACGCATTGGGACTTATAATGTGCAAGGCGCATTTATGAAGCGCCAAGAAGAAGTTTCTGATGTGTTTGCAAGTGTAGTCACAGAGGACCTAATTACGTTAAAATCAATCATGACAGAAATGATGTATGGTCCGAAAAAAGATAAAACACGCCGTATTATCAAACGTCATGTGAATCAGATTTTAGAAACACCTTTGGTTCGGACCTCTTTACAGTTGTCTTTAGGACCAAAAGAATACGCAAAATTGAAGACAGACTTGATTGATCGTTCAATTGAAATTACGATGGTACCTGTATGCGACCCAGCCTTTAATGCGAGCCGTGCACAGAAAATCTTTCAAATGTTTAAAGAGCGTATTCGCGAATTGACGCCGACCGAGTTTCAAAATTTGTTACGTCCCGCATTTAGGGAAGACGAATGGATTTTGATTTTACTTGGGGGCGTGACAGGTTTTATTGCGGGCACAATACATTTGTTTGTGGCTTTCTTATAATTAGATGCCTAGACGATGCCGATTTTTTATCGACGTGCAAGGTATCATATACATTGTTTTAAATGAGGATGTTTTTTTATGCGCATTATCTTACTCGGACCACCTGGAGCAGGTAAAGGTACACAAGCCCAGTTGATCTGTAAGCGCTACAATATCCCACAAATTTCAACCGGTGATATGCTCCGTGCTGCAATTCGTGAAGGTACTGAACTTGGACTTAAAGCTAAATCAGTGATGGAATCTGGTGGTTTGGTTTCTGATGAACTGATTATTGGTTTAGTCAAAGAACGTATTGCTCAACCAGACTGCACGAATGGCTGTATCTTTGATGGTTTCCCTCGTACTATTCCACAAGCTGAAGCTTTGGAAAATGAAGGGATTAGCATCGATCACGTGATCGAAATCGAAGTTCCTGATGAAGAAATCGTAAAACGTCTTTCTGGTCGTCGTCAGCATCCAGCGTCTGGCCGTGTTTACCACATCGTTTACAACCCACCTAAAGTGGAAGGTAAAGATGATGAAACTGGTGAAGACCTCGTTCAACGTCCAGATGACTTAGAAGAAACGATCCGTAAACGCCTTGGTTCATACCATGCGGAAACTGAACAATTGGTTGGTTTCTATCAAGGTCGTGCTGCTGCAAATCCAAATGCTGCGACTTATAACAAATTGAATGGTCTTCGTCCAATTGATGAAGTTCAAAAAGATTTGTTCGCAATTTTGGACAAATAAGATTTTAAACGACTTGTTTTAAAATTTTGACAATAGAGGAGTCCTCGTTCATATTAGGGCTCCTTTATTATATGTACGGATTTTGGAGTAATACTAAAATGAAATTTGCCCTGATTGCTTTGGTCATTTTAAGTGTTGCTATTCTCCTTTGTCTCATCGTGATGAGTTTTAAACTTTTACGTAAAGCACAAAAACAAGAAGCTTTAGAACGTAAAACGATGAAACAAGCGATGCCTCGCAATGTACAACGTCATCCAAAATTGGATGAAGAATGGAAAAAATTAGAACAACTCAAAAAAGATTTGGAAAAGAAGAAAAATAATCAATGAGCTATTTCTCGTCAAGTATTTTGCTGAATTTACAGTGAATGATAGTTGATGGTTTTTGTACTTAGATTCTCAGGCGAAGTACAACAGTAGCCTGTGATTTGATTTAGTTAAAATCAGCAGGCTTGAATAGCTAGAAAAGGTCGAAAGAAAAATAATTTGAATATATCAACAATGTTGCAAATTATTCATCGATATTTTTAATCTGAATCTCTTTTACAGCGCCAAACTCATATTTATCAGGGCTATTACACACATCCGAAACTACACATTCAGCACATTTAGGTTTACGCGCAACACAGCAATAACGTCCGTGTAAAATCAACCAATGATGCGAATCAACGATAAACTCTTTCGGGATGACTTTGAGTAAACGCTGTTCAACTTCAAGTACATTTTTACCGACAGCCAAACCTGTACGATTACCTACACGAAAAATATGTGTATCCACAGCCATGGTTGGCATACCAAAAGCAGTATTGAGCACGACATTGGCTGTTTTTCGCCCTACGCCCGGCAGCGCTTCGAGATCAGTACGATTATTTGGAACGATACTTTGATGCTTTTCTATAAGAATCTTGCAGGCTTTGATGACATTTTCAGCTTTGGAGTTATATAAACCAATGGTTTTGATATAACTTTTTAGACCCTCAACACCAAGCGCATAAATTTGTTCAGGGGTATTTGCGATTGGAAAAAGCTTATCTGTGGCTTTATTTACACTGACATCGGTTGCTTGCGCTGAGAGCGTCACAGCAACTAAAAGTTCAAAAGGTGATGAATAATTCAACTCGGTTTTTGGATTCGGGCGCTGCGCACGTAAACGCTCAAAGAAAATCTGAATCTGTTTTTTGGTCATATTTTTAACAGGCATCATTTGTTCCTTTTAAGCGTTTTGCAGTTGTTCAAGTTGTTTTTGTAGGTCAATCAGTTGTTGCTGTTTTTTTTCATCAGCACGGACACTCAATTGCTTTTCTAGTTTTTTAATTTGGGTACGAATTTTTGCCAGTTCAATCGTGGTTTTCGCGTCTAAAGTATGTGAAATTTGTGCCTTTTTAGCCAATTCTATCGAAGGTAGATCTTCACTTCCTTGTGTGATATTTGCAAATAATTGACTATCAATTGCAGCTCGTACGACAGGACCTTTGCGATTTAAACGACGTTTCTCTTCACGTTGAATATGTGCATAGTAACGCCCACGAAGATCGTCTTGTTCAAAATTGCGCTCTTGCTCATTTGGAATGGCTTTGAGATCTTCAACCAGATCGATACAGTCTACAGGACAGGGCGGAATACACAGCTCACAGCCCGTACAGAGGTCTGTCAAAATAGTATGCATTAACTTACCACTTCCGATAATCGCATCGACAGGGCAGGCACTAATACATTTGGTACAGCCGATACATTCATCTTCACGGATCACAGCTTTCATACGCTGAGGGCGACCATCAATTTGAATCGGCCAAACACTTTCTTCAGCAGCCAATTTATCACGTTGTAGCAAGACTGCTAAAGCATCTGCCACAGGTTGTCCACCTGGTACACATTTATTTGCGTCTTCACCTTCGCTAATGGCTTTGGCATAAGGCAGGCAACCATCACGGTGACCACAAAGACCACATTGTGTTTGTGGTAATAGAGCGTCGATTTGTTGAATAAGTGAGATCTGAGAATTCATTTTGAATAAAAAAACTAGTAGGGCTGGACAATGCTGTTTAGCTTTATGAATTTTAGCACGTTTTGATACATTTATTCCGCTCTAATTTAGAGCAAAAAACGCGCCAAAATTGCGCAGATTTCTTGTCATTTTATGCACAAAAATGAGATTGATTACACATAAAATTAAACTTTTATGAGAATTTAAAATATTGAATTATAATGTTATTCGAAAAAACATTGGAAAAAGTGTTGTAGAATCTTTACAAACGATATTTAATACTTTGCGCCAAAATAAATCATTTTATTGAATTTTTGACCGAATTTGTATCACCTTCTGCTGAGGATGCACCGTTGAAATATACTAGCCTAAATGACTTCTTAAATTACGTGAAAGCACGTGATCCAAACCAACCCGAATTTCTCCAAGCGGTTGAAGAAGTAATGACCAGTTTGTGGCCATTTATTGAAAAAAACCCACAATATGCAGATTATGGTTTGCTTGAGCGTTTAGTTGAGCCAGAACGTGCTATTCAGTTCCGCGTTTCTTGGGTTGATGACAAAGGACAAACACAAGTTAACCGTGCTTTCCGCGTTCAATACAACTCTGCGATTGGTCCATTTAAAGGTGGTATGCGTTTCCACCCATCAGTAAACCTTTCAATTTTAAAATTCTTAGGTTTTGAACAAACATTTAAAAATGCTTTAACTACACTTCCTATGGGTGGTGGTAAAGGCGGTTCAGATTTTGACCCTAAAGGTAAATCTGAAGGTGAAATCATGCGTTTCTGCCAAGCGCTCATGATTGAACTTTATCGTCATCTTGGTTCTGATACAGATATCCCTGCGGGCGATATCGGTGTAGGCGGTCGTGAAGTTGGCTTCATGGCAGGTATGATGAAAAAATTGAGCAATGACACTTCTTGCGTATTTACTGGTAAAGGTATGTCGTTTGGTGGCTCATTGGCTCGCCCTGAAGCAACTGGTTACGGTACAGTATATTTTGCTGAAGAGATGTTAAAAGCTCGTGGTGAGACTTTTAAAGGTAAAACTGTCGCGATTTCAGGTTCTGGTAACGTTGCACAGTTCGCTGCTGACAAAGCAATGTACTTAGGTGCAAAAGTCGTTACTCTTTCTGACTCAAACGGTACTGTTTACGTGAAAGACGGTTTCACTACAGAACTTCTTGAAGAAGTAATGGAACTTAAAAATGTTAAACGTGGTCGTATTTCAGAATTTGCTTCTAAACACGGTTTTGAATATCTCGAAGGCAAACGCCCTTGGTCAGTAAAATGTGATATCGCGCTTCCATGTGCTACACAAAATGAACTTGACGAACAAGATGCCGTTACATTGCTTGAAAATGGCGTAATCTGTGTTGCTGAAGGTGCTAACATGCCTTCAACTTTAGCTGCTGTTGAAAAATTCGTTGAAGCGAAAATTCTTTATGCACCAGGTAAAGCGTCAAATGCTGGTGGTGTAGCAACTTCTGGTTTAGAAATGTCTCAAAACGCAATTCGTTTAGGTTGGACTTTCGAAGAAGTTGATGAGCGTTTACATGCAATCATGAAAGAAATTCACCGTAACTGTGTGAAATTCGGTACGCAAGAAGACGGTACAGTGAACTATGTAGACGGTGCAAATATTGCGGGCTTCGTAAAAGTTGCTGATGCTATGCTTGCTCAAGGCGTTTACTAAGATTTGATAGGATATTTATTTAGGTATTGATCCAAAATAAATATCCTAAACAAAGTCAAAAAAAAACCGATGTTTAGACATCGGTTTTTTTTAATTTATCTTTGATCATTCAGGGATTAAAGTGAACCTTTAATCGCTTCACGCTCAATAATCATATCTTCAACATAAGCATATTTTGATTGATCAGCAGCAGGATTTTTCAACTCATAACGTTTAATACGCACCACTTGGCGTTCGTTCGGATTGTGCGTAAATCCATCAATATGATCATAAAAATAAGTCCAGTCTTTATCGACTTGAGTTTTCACACCATTTTGATCATATTTAATTTCACGAACCAATAAACAAGTCTGTGGAGCAACACCTGTACATTGCTTAGTTTCAGGTGAAATTTCTAAGAAAATCGTTTCAGCCTGAGTTTGATATTTGGTTTCAGGTGTCATTTTCCCAGTAAATACATATTTTTGTCCATCAGCAGCAACGATAGTTAAGGTCGGCTGTTCAGTATTTGTGGTATTGAGCACAAATGGTGCTTTACGGCCTTGGAAAAGCTGTGCACTTAACCCTTCTTGTTTCATCAATTCAGGGCTACACATCATATTGGTTGCTGCCAAGTTGCCAACTTCGAGCAAGCCATCGGTGATTTTCCAAGCACCGTTCATATTATTACAACCTGTGGCAATGCTTAAACGGTTGTCATTGAAGTTTAAAACGATTGGACGATCACTGCCTTGTGGTTGGAAAGACCATTGATAAGAACTTAAGATTTGATTGGCATTTTGTTTTTGATTGAGTACATTCATAGCTGTATCAGTAACTTTTTGAATATCAGAAGATTGACAAGCAACAATACTTAATGGAAGAAGTGCAATAACTAAATATCTTAATTTCATTTTTCTTTCAGGCTTCATAAAAAACTTAAGGCAATCTTAAATGATCCATAGTCAATGGTGATGAATAGATTGGTGATTTTAAGTTTCAATATGTATCTGTAAGTTCTTCATTTTGAAAATAGATTGTTAAATAATAAAGTGATTTTGAGTTTAAATATTAACCTAAGAATCGAAAAAAGCTGAAACAGTCTATGTTCCAGCGATATATTATTTTGATCATGATGCAGTGTATTTTGGGGCGACATTTTTTAAGTATTTTAAAATGAATACAGTATCGAAAAAGTCATTTTAAAATACAGAGTCAATACGCTGATGAGTCGATCTTAATCAAAACGATAAAGATCCATACCGAGTGAGCCCATAGAGAAACTACTGTGGACGATCGTAAAACGATGCCCAGTACCCATAGCAAAGAAGAGCGGGGCAAAATGTTCTAGGCTAGGATGATTTTTATGGACGAATGGAAGATTCTCCCAATCTAAAACAGCATCAAAATTAGAATGAGCGAGCTTACTCACCACTTCATTTCTAAAGCTCGATGCCCACTCAGGAACTTCATTATTTCCAGTACGCCAAGAGAGTTCAGCCAAGTTATGGGTAATACTGCCTGAACCAATCAATAAAATTTGTTTTTCACGCAATGGCGCTAAAGTTTGTCCAATTTTATAAATCTCTTGTGCTGACATATTCATCGGCAAAGAAATTTCTACCACAGGAATATCTGCATCAGGATACATGTGCAAAAGTGGCATCCAAACGCCGTGATCACGTGGTCGGGTACTATTGGCATGTGCAGGTAAATGCGCTTCGGCAAGCAGATGCAAAATTTCTTCTGCAAGTTCTGGATTGCCTGGAGCTGGGTAGCGGATTTCATAAAGTTCAGGTGGAAAACCACGAAAATCATGCCATGTTTCCGCACGTACCGCAGTACTAACTTCAAGTGCATTGCTTTCCCAATGCGCTGACATCACCACGATTGCTTCAGGACGAGGTAGGTTTAGGCTTAAACGTTCAAGGGCAGGACCGACTTGTTCTGGATCAAGCGCAAGCATAGGCGAACCATGAGAGATAAATAATCCGGGTAAAGTCTGTAAGTTCATAATTCCTGCCTTTTTCATTTCGATCTCTATCATGCCAGAACATGAAGTGGGGATTCAGCTTCGTTATTTCAACGGTTTGTTCTAAACATGCAACACTGCTTGGTGTCGTACTGATCAACCTGCACGATGATAAGGGTGATTGTGATTGATACTCATCGCGCGGTACAACTGCTCAATCAGCATGACACGGACCAATGGATGAGGCAAAGTGAGTTTTGATAATGACCAATGCCATGCTGCAGCCTTACGTACAGCTTCACTATGACCATCAGGACCACCGATGGCCAATACGATATCATGACCTTCTAACATCCAGCCTTTCATCGTTTCAGCGAGTTTTTCGGTACTGAACTCACGACCACCGACTTCTAGTGCGATCATAATTTCATTGCTTTTCATGGCATTTAAAATACTTTCACCTTCGATTTGGCGGTATTTTAAAATATCCGCTTCCGAATCATTTTTGCCACGCTTTGCCATGGGTAACTCGATAATTTGCGTTTGCACAAAGGGTTGGATGCGTTTGAAATAGTCTTCAAATCCAGTTAAAACCCAGCTTGGCATTTTTTGACCAATCGTCAATATCCGAATTTTCATGTAACAAATCTAGTAAAGTAGAACAGTGAATATTATAACGGTATATTGACTCGGTCTTGGCATATTGATGCCACAATCGCTTTTAATTTTATAGATAAAATGAGAAATAAAGAAAATGAACAATATAAAGAGTATAAAGACAACGATGACGACGATTGAAACGCTAAAAAATCGGGAGTCGGTTAAATACGGTTTTCACATTATATTGATTTCTATGAGTTTACTGGTCTGGGTGAGTGATCTACGAGCAGAATCATCGGTGATTAAAAAATCACAAAACAAAATGGCAGAGCAGAACAGTTTATTGAAAGTCGCTGACTCGAAGCGCTTAAATCAGTATTTGGAAAATATTTTAAACACGGACTTACCGCGTAATTATCAAAATCCAGCACAGCTGAATCGGGTCGCCAATGGGTTGATATCGCAAATGCAGCAATTTGGTATTACATGTAAAGAGCAAAAATATAGCGTGAATAATCAAGAATATAAAAACGTAATTTGTCCTTTAAATATTCAAGCAAAAAATAAAATTATCGTTGGTGCACATTATGATGTGTATGGAGAATATGTTGGTGCGGATGACAATGCATCAGGTGTAGCAGGTGTTTTGGAAACTGCACGCATCTTGAGCCAAAATAAAAATAAATTGAAAAGTAATATTGATTTCGTCTTTTATACCTTAGAAGAGCCACCATTTTTTAGAACAGAAAATATGGGTAGTGCAGTGCATGCACGATCAATTTTAAATGAAAAAGATCAGATTTCTGCGGTTTATATACTTGAAATGATCGGCTATTTTGATGAAAAAAATTCACAGGATTATCCAATGGGCTTAGGGCTTTTCTATCCTAAGCATGGCAACTATATTGCTGCTGTCGCCAATTTTTCCTCAAGGAATTTATCGGGAAGTTACTGCCAAATGATGAAACAACTCAAACAGCTGGATTGTCAAAAGCTAACTGCGCCATCCTTTATACAAGGAGTTGATTTTTCAGATCATTTAAATTATTGGCAATATGATATTCCCGCCATTATGATTACGGACACAGCATTTTTTAGAAATAAAAATTATCACACTTCTGCTGACCAAGCGCAGACATTGGATACTGAGAAGATGGCTCAAGTGGTCAATGGTTTGGCTAATACTTTATTGAAATAAGCAATTTATGTGCTTATAAGTAATTCTGTTCAATGGATAAATAACATTTAATAAAATAAATAGACTTCTTTCATAAATTAAAAAAACAATTAGGTATTTGGGTGAAAAGTATCAAACGGTCACATTTGTCTTGAGTCAATTAATTTACTTTGCATAGACAATCTTTCTTACTTTGTTTTTGGGCAAATGAGAAATATATTTCGCAAGAAAACCATTCGTCGAACAAATGGGTATACATCCTGAGCATTTTTTAAAGCACTGCTTTAAAAAATGCGGAACTCCCTTGTTCGACGTACGGCATCCTGCCTTAATTGCAAATTTTATTCGGTTTTGAAACAAAATGATGAGAGTATAAATTTGAGCAAAATATGACTTACGTAAGAACTCTAATATTTAAGATATTTTTATCATAAAAAAACGCAGTCCAAAATGAGAAAAAGGACTGCGTGGCTGTGATCACCCATCTGGAGATACAGATGATCACCCTCAAATGGCGATATCGTGTTTAAGTATTTATCATTTAACTTATAAAGTAATATTGGGTCATCTGGAGTATTTTCAATAGTCTAAAAGAGTCAATATTTAAGCTATTTCATCGAATGTATACCAAACATATTGCCTTCGGTATCTATTCCAAGCACGATGTTGCCATATTCACCAATTGAGGTTTTTGCAAGATGGACTTGCCCATTTGCCGCTTCAATACGGGCTTGCTCAATCGCGCAATCTTCGCTACTAAAATAAACAATGGTACTGTTGCCACCAGCAGGAACACCTTGCATTTGTACCAATGTACCAGTTGCGCCGTATTTTTGCATATCTGAAGGGAATACCCACATTTTCATGTTGGGATCAGGGACGTTGAGTGGACTCAGCTCAGTTTTAAAGACGGTTTGGTAAAATGTTTTCGCTCGCTCAATATCGTTGACATATATTTCAAACCAGCACATGGGATTTATCATTGTTTTACCTATGGTGTGATGACGAATAATTTGTCTGTCTATTTTAAATCTGAATTTTTGAATTGTACAATATTTAATCAATATAATGTAGGTTTATAAATCATCTATTTTTCAAAGCAAAAAAAAGAGAACCGAAGTTCTCTTTTTTATATTTTAACGATTAGTGACGAGCGGCTTTTGCGCCATCAACTGCTTTTACGATTGGTGCTTTAACCAGTGGTTTTGGTGCTTCAACCAATGCCAATGGTAAGATTTCATCAATGCTTTTCACTGCTTTGATTTCCAATCCATCCTTCACATTTTGAGGGATTTCAGCCAAGTCACGGACATTTTCCTGTGGAATAAAGACTAACTTCACTCCGCCACGATGTGCAGCAAGAAGTTTCTCTTTTAAGCCACCGATACGCATAGCGCGTCCGCCTAAGCTTGTTTCACCTGTCATTGCGATATCAGGACGAATCGCAATACCTGTGAAAGCTGAGACAAGCGCAGTCGTCAATGCCAAACCAGCAGATGGACCATCTTTCGGTGTCGCACCTTCAGGTAAGTGAACATGAACATCAGTTTCTTCAAAACGAGAAGCTTCGATGCCTAGCTCATCCGCACGTGTACGTACGACTGTCATTGCAGCAGTTATTGACTCTTTCATCACGTCGCCAAGTGAACCAGTGGTAATAAATTTACCTTTACCTTTCACCGCAGCAACTTCGATGGTGAGCAACTCACCGCCAACAGAAGTCCAAGCCAAACCATTGACACGACCGACTTGAGCTTCAGTTTCAGCCATACCGTAGTCAAATTTATGTACGCCCAAATATTCTGGTAAGTTTTCAGCAGTGACATCAATATGTAGATTTTTTGCTTTCTTGCTTACAGACTCTTTGACCACTTTACGTGCAATTTTAGAAATTTCACGTTCTAAGCTACGTACACCTGCTTCACGTGTATAACGACGGACGATATCACGGATCGCTTCTTCGTGAATGCTGAGTTCTTTTGCACGTAAGCCATTATTTTTAATTGCTTTTGGTGCAAGATAACGCTCTGCAATATTCACTTTTTCATCTTCGGTATAACCCGGTAGACGAATCACTTCCATACGGTCAAGTAAAGCTTCTGGAATGTTCATGCTATTTGCAGTACAGATAAACATCACTTCAGACAAATCAAGGTCAAGATCTAAATAATGATCGTTAAATTTGTTGTTTTGTGATGGATCAAGTACTTCAAGTAACGCTGAAGCAGGATCACCACGGTAGTCTTGAGCCATCTTGTCGATTTCGTCGAGTAAGAATAAAGGATTCTTCACGCCTACTTTTGTCAAAGACTGCACAATTTTACCTGGCATCGCACCAATATAAGTACGACGGTGACCACGGATTTCCGCTTCATCACGGACGCCACCTAAAGCCATACGAACAAACTCACGTCCAGTCGCTTTGGCAATAGATTCACCCAATGATGTTTTACCAACACCCGGAGGACCAACTAAGCAAAGGATCGGACCTTTCAGTTTTTTCACACGTGCTTGAACAGCTAAGTATTCAACGATACGTTCTTTAACTTCGTCCAAACCATAGTGATCAGCATCAAGAATTTCTTGAGCTTTAGTTAGGTTAATACTAACTTTGCTGGCTTTATTCCAAGGTGTATCTAAAATCACTTCTAAGTAGTTGCGAACCACAGCAGCTTCACTAGAAGCAGGTTGCATTGCTTTAAGTTTACGAAACTCTGCTTCTGCTTTTTTGCGTACATGTTCAGGCAAATCAGCTTCGCTCAGACGTTTTTCAATCTCAGCAACATCATCCTCAGCACCGCCATTCATATCGGAAAGTTCACGCTGAATGACCTTCATTTTTTCATTTAAGAAGTATTCGCGTTGATTTTTTTCCATTTGGCGTTTTACAGAGTCATGCAAAGTTTGTTCAATCTGTTGTTCCTCAGATTGTTGCAACAAATAAGTCATGAGTTCTTGCAAATGTGCTTCAAATTCGTCATGTTCCAAGAATTTTTGTTTAACATCAATATTCAATGGAACACGTGTAGCAACAAAGAAAACCAATTGTAATAAGTCTTCAATTTTGTTCGCTGCTGCAATTAACTCACGTGCATTACGAAGTTTCGCTTCTGCATATTGGGCAAATAAAGCGCGTAATTCTTGTACACGAGTTTCAGCTGTGTCTTTTTCAAGGTTCACAGTCATTGGACTCAGTGCATGTTCAGCCGTTAAATATTCACCATTATCAATGATTTTTTCTAACTTAGAACGGTGCAAGCCTTCGATAAGGACTTTGATACAGTTTTCATCATTTTCGTGATTCACAACTTGCACAATCTTCGCGACAGTACCGTATTGATAAAGGTTGTCGTGATCAATTTCTTCTGTAAGAGAATCTTTTTGTGCAACTACAAATACTAAATTGTCACTGTTACGAGCCACATCAACTGCATTGATCGATTTTTCACGACCCACAAATAACGCAATTTGCATGTGCGGATAAACCACAACATCACGTAGCGCTAAAAGTGGTAATACACTTGGAACCTGAGGCTCTAAGGTTTTTTCATTCATAATAATTTCAGACATGGGCACTCCTAATGAGTGACAACGGGGTTGCCATGAAATTTATAGTGATGGGTATTTGAAAAATTACAAGGGCTTTACCGAATAAAATCTTAATTATTTCGTAAGTGATTGATTAGTCTATGTACAAAAAATTCATGATTGGCTGAAATGACGTCTAAAACGATAGAAATGTTGTTCAGTTTGTAATGCATCGAGGCCCTGATCCCAGTTATTTTTATTTAATTCTTCATTTAAAAATTGGAATTGATGAGCTAAGCCGAGACGAAAAGGGCGATGAGGAGCACTGGCGAGGGTACGATCGTAAAAACCCCCGCCCATGCCCATGCGTGTTCCTAAGCGATCACAAGCTAATAGTGGCATGATCAATAGATCAAGATGTCCAACATGAAACCCACGACTGGTCATCGGTTCACGCATACCTAAAGCATGATGAGCAAATCTACGATTGCGATATTGATTTTGATTGATTGAAACCCAAACCAAATGTTGATTCATATTGCAGATCATAGGCAAAAAAACTTGTTTGTTTTTTTGAAAGCAGTATTCGATCAGCAAATGGGTTTGAACCTCACCAAAGGCACTAAGATAAAGCCCAACTTTTTGAGCATGCAAAAATTCAGGTTGGCGAATCAATTGGCGAAAAGCCTGATGTTCTACGCGACGTTGCTGATAGACAGAGCATTGGCGTCGTTTTTTGCGAAGAGTTGATCTAAGCATTGAGTTTTGCTTTGTCATGCGCTAAAGAACCAATTAAGACCTAATAATTCTAGCAAATTCATAAAAATAAGCTCAAGTATAAAATTATAATGTTAAGTTTTTCTAATTAAAATGAAAATCAAATATGGATAAAATGTGAATTGTGTTGCATAAAAAGTAATCTAAAATATAAATATTTCAGATTACTTTTATTTTAAGTGTGTGTTGGTTTAGTTTTTATTGATAATAAATGGTTTCCCATTTTCATCAATTGATAATACCAATGTTACATTCTGAAACGTGTCATTTATATTGATTTTTGTGTGATAAATATCACATTTAGTGTTGCAGTTTTTAACAGTTAGCGAATATTCATTTGGCTTTAAATAGTAAGTTATTTTGTTGTTAATATAAAAATCACCAGCCTTAAAATCATCAATATAGAATTTAATTGGGCAGTTTTGGTCATCTTTTTTATCATCATTACACAGCTTATCATCACGTGAAACTTGTAATGGTAATGAATTTACTTCTTTGTTTATAAATAATAAATGTTGTGGTTTTTGATATTTTTGTGAACTATCGATTGTTGAGCAAGCAGTTAAACTGGCAACAACAGCTAGGCTCAATATTAATTTATTTAACATAAGAAGCTCCTCATTAATATGTGGCAATTTATATTATTTTTTTTTTACCGTCTAGTGAAAATATATTATACATTTCATATAAATTCATTTTACAAAAATTAATCGTTTGTTAGAATGCTTTACTAATTGTTACTAAAGCTATTGGTTTTCTGAATATGAATAAAATATTTTTGATTGATAAAAAAACGCTAGTGAAAACTGAAACATCGGATGCAAAAATTGTTTTAGATAAAGCAACAATTGTGCAAACGAAACTAAATGCTTCAGATGTAAAAGAATTTATTCAGGAAGGCAATACTTTAGTAATTAAACTAGGGTCTGTTGACATTTGTTGCCTAAAAAAATAGCGAGATAGTAAAATTAAATCGCCAAACCCAATTTTACCCCCGCTATGCCTCGTACAATGCTGAATGATCAACACTGGTCTAAGTTACTTTCTATTTTCCGTCACTTTAATATTTATCTCAAACTAAATTTAAGAAATTTTATCGAAGCTATTCTATTTCGTATCAGAACAGGTTGTCCTTGGAGAGATTTACCTCAAGAATTTGGTAAGCCAAACTCTATCTTTAAGAAATACAATCGTTGGTCTAAAAATGATAAGTTTATGAATATTTTTAAATTATTTAGTAAACATGCTGATAAAGAATGGATATTTATTGATGGTAGCCACGTACGGGCACACCAGCATTCTTCAGGTATTAATAATCAAGATATTTCCAAAAGTATCGGTGGTAATAGTTCAAAAATACATTTAGCAGTTGATTCTAATGGTAATCCCATTGAGTTTATTATTTCAGATGGAACTTCCCATGATATTAAGATAGCCCCTGATCTGGTATCAAAATTAGATTTAACTGAATCAGAAATATTATGTGCTGATAAAGGTTATGACTCAGACAACTTCAGGACTCAAATTGAGCAAACAAAAACTAA
>NZ_KB849543.1:273006-273898 GCF_000368565.1 Acinetobacter gerneri DSM 14967 = CIP 107464 = MTCC 9824
CGTAATTATCAAAGTGCTGTCGCTCTTGCTTGTATATTTATTTGGTTACCATTGTAGGTTAAGTTCCATACTGCAAATGTCAACACACCCTAAAAAATGGTGAAGAAATTAGAATTGAGAACTACTTCTCAAAAGAAATAAATGGTGAGCAGCAGTCTGGGTTAGTACTAGAAGATACTGAGTGTGGTTTCCTATCTTTAGTCTCAGAAAAGGGGCTTCTATCGCTAAAAGAAATCACAGGTCTAGAAGAGTTATTGACCTCAACCACTGGTGTTAACCTTATTCCTTGGTTAGTCGGTGGGGCTGTGACTGGTGGAATTATTGGTGCTATTGATGGTGGTTCTAGTAATGGTACTTCTCCAAAACCTTTAGATGCGCCAACGGTTGAAATTTTAACTGATGAAAATGATGACGGTCTTCTATCACATAAAGAATTAGGCTCTAAAACTGCGGTAGACGTTGCGGTTTCTATTCCAACTGGTGCAAAAGTTGGTGATACCGTTACAGTTACTGATCAATCTGGTAAGAAATATTCGCATGTACTCAGTGCTGATGACCTTAGTTCGGGCAAAGTTATTGTAAAAGTGGATGTTCCTGCTGAAGGTACTGAACTTAAAGTGACTGCTACGATTACTAACAATGGCGGTGAATCTGCTCCTTCGAATGAAGATAGTGCTGTTGTAGATACCATTCCACCGATATTGACCATCACTGTTCCAGAATTGGGCAATGACAATACACCAACCATCAGTGGTACAAGTGATGCGCCAGAAGGCAGTGAAGTGGTCATTACCATCACCGACAAAGATGGCAACACCCAAACAGTGACCACGAAAGTGGATGGTGAAGGCAACTACAAGGTTGATGTACCAGAAGCCTTACCAGAGGGTGA
>NZ_KB849543.1:279254-280799 GCF_000368565.1 Acinetobacter gerneri DSM 14967 = CIP 107464 = MTCC 9824
GATGGTGAAGGCAACTACAAGGTTGATGTACCAGAAGCATTACCAGAGGGTGACTTCACAGTAACAGGTGTAGTGACTGATCCTGCAGGTAATCCATCTGAGCCAGCGTCAGATACAGGCACGATTGATACCGTTCCACCAACCTTGACCATCACAGTTCCAGAACTGGGCAATGACAACACGCCAACCATCAGCGGTACAAGTGATGCGCCAGAAGGTAGCGAAGTGGTCATCACCATTACAGACAAAGATGGCAACACCCAAACAGTAACTACGAAAGTGGATGGTGAAGGCAACTACAAGGTTGATGTTCCAGAAGCATTACCAGAGGGTGACTTCACAGTAACAGGTGTAGTGACTGATCCTGCAGGTAATCCGTCTGAACCAGCGTCAGATACAGGTACGATTGATACTGTTCCACCGACAGTTGAAGTGATCATCAATCCAGACAATACCGTGACATTTAAATTCTCAGAACCAGTCACTGGATTTGATGCCACAGATATTATTGTGGCAGGTGGTAAACTTGTCGCTGGTTCATTGATTGACAATGGCGATGGCACTTGGACAGCAACCTTAACAGGTACGATGCAAGGGACAACTGTAGAAGTTAGCGTTAAAGATGAAAGCTATACTGATTTAGCAAATAATCTTGGTGACACCGATACAGACAAAGAAATTACCATTCGCATCGATAACGTTAAGTTAGGTGAAACAGGTTCTGTTATTACTGGTACAACTGAACCCGGTCATGAAGTGATTCTTCGTGATAATCATGGTACTGAAATTGGTACAGCGACAGCAGATGCTGATGGTCACTGGACTGTGACATTGGATGAACCATTAAAAGATAGTGGTTCAGTAATCGCGTCAACAGAAAACCAAGATGGCGTAGTCGTTACTGATGAAGCACCATTACCATACGTTAGCATTGATATCGTTGCAGGCGATGACATTATCAATAAAGAAGAGCTTGCAGATCTTCAAGATAGCGATGGTAATATCACGATTACAGGTAGTGTCAGCAATCCTAATGCTGATATGACAGTGACATTCAATGGTAAAACCTATCCAGCTACAGTAGAGGCAGATGGTACTTGGTCGATCAAGGTCCCAGCTTCAGAAGTACGTACAGATGGAACAAATACCATTACTGCTTCAGGTACCGTGACAGTAGAAGGTCAGGATCCGATTCATTCGAATAATGCAGAACGTCCAGTGGGTGCGGATGATGTTCCACCGACATTGACCATTACTGTTCCAGAAATTGGTAATGACAATACGCCAACCATTACAGGTACAACCAATGAACCTGCGGGAAGCATTGTTGAAATTACCATTACAGATAAAGATGGCAACACACAAACAGTATCAACGATTGTAAAAGACGATCAAACCTATACAGTCGATGTACCAGAAGCCCTACCAGATGGTGAGTTTACTGTAACGGGTGTCATCACAGATCCAGCGGGTAACAGCACCACAAGTACTGACCAAGGTACGATTGATACCGTTCCACCGACATTGACCATCACTGTTCCAGAA
>NZ_KB849543.1:281729-293085 GCF_000368565.1 Acinetobacter gerneri DSM 14967 = CIP 107464 = MTCC 9824
CCAGAAGCATTACCAGAGGGTGAATTCACAGTAACAGGTGTAGTGACTGATCCTGCGGGTAATCCGTCTGAACCAGCGTCAGATACAGGCACGATTGATACGGTTCCACCAAGCTTGACCATCACTGTTCCAGAATTGGGCAATGACAATACGCCAACTATCAGTGGCACCAGTGATGCGCCTGAAGGCAGTGAAGTGGTCATCACCATCACCGACAAAGATGGCAACACGCAAACTGTAACCACGAAAGTGGATGGTGAAGGCAACTACAAGGTTGATGTTCCAGAAGCCTTACCAGAGGGTGAATTCACAGTAACAGGTGTCGTGACTGATCCTGCGGGTAATCCGTCTGAACCAGCGTTAGATACAGGCACGATTGATACCGTTCCACCAAGCTTGACCATCACTGTTCCAGAATTGGGCAATGACAATACGCCAACCATCAGTGGCACCAGTGATGCGCCAGAAGGCAGTGAAGTGGTCATCACCATCACCGACAAAGATGGCAACACCCAAACAGTAACCACGAAAGTGGATGGTGAAGGCAACTACAAGGTTGATGTACCAGAAGCATTACCTGATGGTGAATTCACAGTAACAGGTGTGGTGAAAGACCCTGCGGGTAACAGCACAACGAGTACGGATAAAGGTACAGTTGATACGGTTCCACCAGTAATTGAGATTACAGGTCCAATCGCTGGAGACGATGTGATCAGTCAAGTTGAATCAGGTAATCCTTTAGAGATTTCAGGTACAACAACGGCTGAAAATGGTCAGATCGTGACAGTCACTTTAGATGGCAACACCTATACAGCAACTGTTACAGATGGTGCATGGTCATTGACTGTTCCTGAGGAAGATGTACAGGGCTTATCGCAAGGTGACCTCAAAATTAGCGCTGATGTATCGGATAAAGCGGGTAATCCTGCAAATGATACACATGACATTTTTGTGGATACATTGCCACCAGTAATTGACTCTGTAGATGCAGAGACTGATGAAGATGAGACTGTAGTATTTACTTGGGAAAACTTTGGTATTACTGATGCAAATACTGATGTAACTAAGCTTATTGTTTCGATTACTACATTACCTACAGATGGTGTTTTATATCTAAATGGTGAGGCTGTAACGCTCGGTACGACGATGAGCTATGACGACATCCAAGCAGGACGTTTGACCTATGTTCCAAATCACAATATTTCATCTGATGTAGCTGGTCGACCATTGACCAATATTGGCTTTAGTGTCAGTGATGGTGTTAATGAATCTACGGGTTCAGTAGATATCGTGATTAATGCGGTTGCTGATGCTCCAACAATTGATTTCTCTGAAGTTACTTTGGTTGAACCATCATTAGGATTGTTAGAAACATCGATTTACTATGGTGCATTTACAGGTTTGGGTTCTGGTGGATCTGGTATTACTTATGCACAATTCAATGCAAGTTTTGGTTCTCAAAAGGATGCCACCTATCAGGGTACATTTAGTACCGATAGTATTAACAGTGCTAATGCTTCGAATCGCGATAATATCTTGAAGCAATATGAAACTACGTTGGAAAGTAATGCTAAAGTTAAAGCGTATCTAGACCAAGGCTATACCATTAAGAGCTTTACTCGTATACAAAATGGTAGTGGCTATGACCTAGTCGCTGGAAATAATACAGGCTTCTATGTAGTTGTAACGAATGGAACTAAAGATGTAAATGTAACAGTATCCTTACCAACTTATACCACTGTTGCTGAGACCAAAGGGATTATCTACCTCGAAGCAGGTCAAACTTATACCTTTAGTGGTACATTTGATGATAGCGCGGGTATTTTCATTGGTGCAGGTACATCCGTGACAGACTCTACCACTGGTAAAACTGTGACAGGTGGAGACGGTGCTTGGTTTAAAGGATACGGTACGACCTCTAAATTTGTATTTACTGTTGAAGAAGATGGTTATTACGATTTCAGATTTGTAACGCATAACCAATCTGGTCCGGGTGGCTATGTTCTAACCTTGAACGGTAAAGAACTCAATTCTGATAATTTCACTCTGTTCCCAACACCAGAGTCATTGATTGAAGCGGCACAAGCGGATTCAAATTCTGACAAGATCCGTATTGAATACTTTACTGATCCAACAACAGGTACTGGACATTACAAACTCTACAATGCCAATGAAGGTGTGACTGGTAAATATGTTCCACTCAATGCGATCAATGTTCAGCTTACTGATACTGATGGTTCTGAAAGTATTAGTAGCGTGACATTGTCAGGTATTCCAGCAGGTGTAACGATCACAGATGGTAATCACATTATCGTTTCTGATGGTGTAACGCCGATCGATGTAAGTAAGTGGAACCTAGATGATTTACGCGTCAATAGTGATGTTGCGCAAGAGTTTGATATCACTGTAACTGCGACTTCAACTGAACAATCAAATCAAGATTCTGCTAGCTCTACTGGCAAAATCCATGTTTCGATTGAAGAAGGTGCAAATGGTGAGGTGATCTATCCAACCGATACGACAGCACCTACTTTAGATGCGATCTCTGTGTATGACGATGGTCGAGTTACTTTCGAATTCTCTGAACAAGTGAAATACTTTGACGAGGGTGACATTAAAGTCACTGGCGGCACGCTCAAAGCTGGCAGCTTAGTAGACAATGGCGATGGTACTTGGTCAGCGGAAATCATTCCAGATGCTGATGCGACAGAAATTACCGTTGATGTTGAAAATAATTCTTATACCGATCTTGCAGGCAATTTCGGTACAGGAAATACAGGTTCAGTAACTGTTACTCCACCTGCAACATCTCATGCTCCAAGCATTGATTTTGAAATCAACTCATATACTGAAGTATCTACCAATGGCGACTTAAATGGTGGTCGTGAATGGAATGGTAGTAGCTATAATGGAAGTTGGACGATTAATAACCCTGGATCTATCAATGATATGAAAGGGGCGATTGGTTTTGATGCTGATAATGGTAACGCTATCGTTTCACAAACGATCAATACTGCATTGCCTGAAAATGCCAAATTGTTGATCGATTTAGGTTGGAATAACGGTTGGGTTCCTGACGGTGGTTCGGTCGCTACAGCAACATTCTCATTTGCAGGAGTTGATGTTTTAAAAGTTGAAACAACAGAAGGCAAAGCTGGAGCATTAACTTATGATGCGAATGGTAAAGCAGTCTTAGCAGATGATGTAATGTACGCTACAGTCACAGTAATGAATGGTGCTTCAGTTACAGTGAATGGCGTTACTTATCAAAGCGGCGAGTCATTCCAATTAAAATCTTGGGCACAAATCTTAAATGATACAGATTACCGAAATGATGCTGAATATATGGCTTCACGTTGGACAAGTATCACTGTTGATTTGCCAAGTTCATTACAAGGACAAACAGGTACTCTTGCCGTTTCACTTGTAGGTGGTCAAGATGATATTCAAATTGGCGCGTTGAAAGTTGTCACTGAAAGTGGTGAAAGTAGTATTTCTTCTTCAACAAATGTACCGACAAAAGTGTTTAGTACGATTTCGATTAGTGATACTGATAATGACATCGCTTCAGTTCAACTTAAATTGACTAATTCAACTGATAGTACTTTGACTGTTCAGAAAGATTTATTAACAGATATATTTGATGTTAATTTTGAGAATGGAATCTTAACCATTACTGAGAAATCAGGTGTAGAAGCAACAAATGATGATTGGAATTCTATTCTTGCATCAACCACTTACTTCTCAAGTAACAGCAATGCAAATACCATTACTGTTACGGTTACCGATTCTGAAAATCAAACAGCAAGTAAATCTGTTGATATCAATGGTGGCGTATCGACCTTAACAGCTAAATCAACATTTGCATTGGCTGATAGTACTACTGATGATGTGATCTTCAACTTGTTGAGTGATGACAACACTGGTGGTAATACCGAAACAACAGATGATCACTTTGTGGTTGGTTCGACTCAAACCATTGATGTTTCAGCATTGTTATCAGATGATGCAACACAAACCAATATCGCTGAGTACGTTAGCGTTAACTATGATGCAAATGCTCAAACAGCGACGATTTCGATTGATCGAGATGGCGCTGGTCAAGCATACCAAAATGCAGATTTGTTGATCTTAACCAACCAAAGCAGCAATGTGACTTTGGAACAGTTATTGCAAAACAATCAAATCATCGTTTAATGGATGATTTGATCTTGCAAATGCACTGAGTGAGATAAATAAAAAAGCACCTTTCGAGGTGCTTTTTTTTATCTAAATATTGTATTAATCATTTGAATTGGAAATAGAATTTATAAAGATTTTGCCAAATATCAAAAAATAAGTTCTAATTATTGCCTTAATAATTAAATGAAAAAATAGAATGTTTAATAAAAAATATATTTTGGTCAGCATAAAAAAACTTACAAATGAAGATCAAACAGCAGTACGAGAGTTAAAGATTGATCAGAAAAATATTCGATTTTTCAGAGATGTACTGATGCAACAATTTCGCTTTAGTGAAGTTAAAGGTGGTTGGAATTTAGATTTTTTTATTGATAGTGACTATCAGCAACGTTTGTTTGTCGAATTTGAAGAAGGTGAATGTTCAACTATAAAAAATAGAACAAAAAAATTTAATCAATTAACTCAATTGGCATTTGTTGAAAGTGCTGAGCCACATTTAGATGAATTTTCTTGTGAAATGACTTCTTTGTTGATTCGGGGTAGTAAAGCAATAAAAGTCAAAGATTTATATCAAGCTTCTACACATTGTGGTTATATTGATGGGCGGGGAGCGCAATATATTCATTTAAATAAAAATCCAGAGATCGAAAACTCTTTTGGCAAGAGCCAATTTTTTAGGCATGTGTTATTGCATAGTCTTGCTTATGCGTATTTGATGGTGATGGAACAACTGAGTAATGCGCTTGTTCAAGCAGTTTCTGAACAAAAAAATGAAGATGAATTACGACAAATTTATAAAAAAGTGGTGTTGTTTAATGCCAGATATTTTTTATATCAACCGATTAACTTAGAAGCACCTGCGATGTGCGAAGCATGGAAACGGGTTGATCAAGTTTTAGGAATTAGTCAAACAAATCAAGAACTCATTAAGCAAATAGAAAATGTTCACTATATTTTAAATCTTGAAAATGACAAAAAATTAGCACAAGAAAAAGAAAAAGCTGCCGCAGATATAGAACATCGCAATCATATTGAAAATAAATACAATCAACGCCTAGCCCTTGTCGCGATTTGGATCAGTTTTATAGGATTAATTAGCGTCGTTGATATCATTAAAAATTGGATAAAATAACTCACCAATCCTAAGCTAAACTGATCTTAAAGCGCAGATTAGGCTTCTTTTAGCTCTTTTAAAATCGGGCAGCAATTGTCTGTTGTGGTTTTACATTCATCAACCCATGTCGACAAACGGCTTTTTAAAGCCTTGAGTTCATGGATGCGTTGATCGATTTTTTCCAAGCGTTGCTCGATGACAGAACGGACTTTTTCACGGTCTGAAAGTTGCAATTGGAGTAATTCTTGAATTTCACTCAGTTGCAGGCCTGCATCTTTGGCTTTTTGGATAAAGCTCAATCTTTCAATATCTTGTTCACTATAATAACGATAGTTTGAGTTGCTTTCAGGCACGCGCATTAAGCCGATTCTTTGATAATAACGAATTGTTTCGACATTGAGATGGCATTGTTTGGCAAGTTTTCCGATTGTGATCATAAAAACCTCATAAAAGACTTGACTCTGTACCTAGGTACGGACTTTATTCTAACACAATCAGAAAAGAATATAGGTGAATCAGATGAATGAGCATGAAAAATCTGGCTGCTGTTCGGGGCATGAATCTAAATTGCAATTGGTGAAAACTGATCCAGTTTGTGGGATGACAGTGTCTGAAGATTCTGCGCATTCTTTTGAATATCAAAATAAAAAATATTTGTTTTGCTGTGATGGCTGTAAACAGAAATTTGCACAAAATCCGCAAAGTTTCCTTGAAGATGCAAAACCGGTTCAAGGTTCATCCTGCTGTGGTGGTGCGGAAAATAAAGTAGAAAAAAGTTCATCTTGCTGTGCAGAGGAAAGTCAGGCAACAAAGACTTATATCGATCCTGTTTGTAAAATGACAGTCACAGATTTGAGCAAACCGCATACGGTCTATCAAGGGCAGGATTATTATTTTTGTTGTAACGGTTGCCTTAAAAAATTTGAGGAAAACCCAGCGCAATATCTAGAAAATAATGTGAAAAAATCAGGTTGTGATTGTGGATCTAAAACCAAACAGCCTGTAGTCGATGCGACACATAGTGAAAATGTCGCAAGCCAAGCAAGTTGTTGTGGTGGTCAAAAAAATCATCAACATGCAGTTGAAACGGTGACTGATCCTGTATGTGGAATGCAAGTCAAAACTGATTCAAAATATCAAACAAGATATCAGGAGCAAAACTATTATTTTTGCTCAGAAAAATGCCTAAATAAATTTGAAGCTGATCCGACTGCTTTTCTGCAAACAAAGGCGAGTGAGTCTTGCTGTGGTACTCAAAAAGTAGCTCAAGCTGTCAAAGCGGAAACAGTCTCAGCTTGCTGTGGAGGCGGACATGATCATCAGCATCATTCACATGCAGATGCAAATACGGCAATTGATCCTGTTTGTGGTATGTCCGTAGATAAAGGCACAAATTTAAAAACAGAGTATCAGGGTGAAAGTTATTATTTCTGCAACCCTTCATGTTTGGAGAAGTTTAAAAAAGATCCCGAACCGTATTTGATCCCAATCGATCAACGTGCTCAACCCGAAGGTATGGATGATGTGTTATTTACCTGCCCGATGGACCCTGAAATCGTACAAAAAGGTCCGGGAACGTGCCCTATCTGTGGTATGGCTCTTGAGCCGATGCAACCGAGTTTGGATGAGGGACCTAATCCCGAATTGGTCGACTTTTCTAACCGTTTCTGGAAGACCTTGCCCCTAACTTTGATTGTGTTTGTTTTGGCAATGGGGTCACATATTCATGCGTTTATTCCACAGCATATCCAACCATGGATTGAATTGGTGTTGTCGATTCCTGTGGTGTTATGGGCAGGTTGGCCATTTTTACAACGTTGCTGGACTTCGTATAAAACGTGGCATCTCAATATGTGGAGTCTGATCGGTGTCGGGATTTTGGCGGCATTTATTTATAGTGTGGTTGCTACGATTTTCCCATCTTTGATTCCAATGGAAGCGAAAACAGGGCATGGCGTCGCTGTGTATTTTGAAGCAGCTTGTATGATTGTATCGCTCAGTTTACTTGGGCAAATCATGGAGTTAAAAGCACGCTCAAAAACAGCCGATTCATTACGTGCATTGTTGAAATTACAACCTTCGACAGCGAAGCGTATTGAAAATGGTCAAGTGGTTGAAGTTGATATTAGCCAAGTCAAAGAAGGGGATATTTTGCAGATCTCCTCAGGCGAGCAAATTCCACTTGATGGTGTCGTTGTCGATGGAAAAACATATATTGATGAATCGATGATGACGGGTGAGCCTGCTGCGGTTAAAAAGGAAAAAGATGACAAAGTGATTGGTGGAACAGTCAATCAACAAGGTTCAATCCGTATCCAAACGACTGCGGTTGGGACTCAAACCACTTTGGCAAAAATGATCCAAACCGTTGCTGATGCACAGCGTTCAAAAGCACCTTTACAACGTATGGCAGATGTCGTCGCCAAATATTTTGTGATGGTGGTACTTGCAATCAGTGTGATTACATTTATTGCGTGGATGGTCTTTGGTAAAGCCAATTTTGATTTGGCATTGATGTGTGCGGTCTCCGTACTGATTATCGCGTGTCCATGTGCACTTGGCTTGGCAACACCGATGTCTGTGATGGCGACTACGGGTCGTGCAGCACAAAAAGGTGTGTTATTTAAAAATGCTGAAGCGATCGAAGCATTAAGCAAAGTCAATGTGGTCATCGTGGATAAAACTGGAACTTTAACAGTTGGTAAACCGAGTGTGTCTGAAATTAAGGTTTTATCGAATACGCTTTCACAGCAACAGGCTGAACAATGGATCGCTTCAGTAGAACAATACTCTACACATCCTATCGCTGAAACACTGACTAAACTTGTTGCAAAAGATCAACTGATCAATGCCACAGATTTTGAAGATGTCACAGGTTTTGGAGTAAAAGCCAAAGTAGCAGATCAAATGCTCTATGTTGGTAGTCAAAAATTGATTACAGAATTGGGCATTGAGTTTGATTTAGCACTCAATCAACAATTGGATCAATTGAGAAATCAGGGTAATGCCATGAGTTTCCTAGCCAACGAACATGAAGTGCTTGCTTATATCGCGATCAAAGATGCGCTTAAAGACAATGCAAAAAGTGTGGTTGAACAGCTTCATGCAGATGGCATCGAAGTGATTATGGCAACTGGTGATCATGAGCAAAATGCCAAATTGGTTGCTGATGAACTGGGAATCAAACATTTTTATGGTAACTGCGATCCAACTGAAAAACTTGAAATCGTCAAACAATACCAAGCACAAGGCAAAGTCGTAGCAATGGCAGGAGATGGGATCAATGATGCACCAGCACTGGCACAAGCTGATGTCGGCATTGCAATGGGCACAGGTACAGATATAGCCAAACAAACAGCGCAAGTAACATTGGTCAAAGGGGATATCCGAGGTGTGGCTGATGCCTTGCATATGGCAAAACAAGGGGTAAAAAATATGAAGCAAAACCTTGGCTTCTCATTTATTTACAATGGTTTGGGTGTACCTGTTGCAGCCGGTATATTTTATCCAATCATGGGCTTGTTGTTGACTCCGATGTTGGCTGCTGTTGCGATGTCTTTGAGTTCACTCTCAGTTGTACTCAACGCATTGCGCCTGAACAAATCCTAAAAATAATTCCTTAGCATTTAACAACAAATGTTGATGAATTATAAATAAAAAACCAACTCAGGGCGGTCAATAGATCGCCCTGAGTTTATCGATATGCAGCATTTTTTTGTCTTAAGTTAAATTAAACGATAAATGGTTGATTTCAAATAAAGCAGAAAAATGAGAAAACTGATTGAAAATAAAAAACTTAAATTTTTCAATGCACAAAATTATCTTTTATGACAAGGCTCTATATTTTAAAGTCAATTCTATTGCTTAAAACTTAAACTATTTTCAATTTACAAGTGACAAGAACAACTCAGCATAGGATGCAGACAAATATGATTACTTTAGGGCAAAAACTATTTTTTGGGGCTTCGTTATTGATGATGTATCAGACGATCTATGCTGCACCTGCGCCTGCAAAATTGGATTTGACACTATCACCGCAATCCACCAATAAAATTAAACAATTGGTCAATGATCCGAAAGTTTGGAAGCAGATTCCATCCAAAGTGGTGTTATGTGTTTATTCTCCAAATGGTGCGAATGGTGAGGCCTTTGAGCAGGCGACCAGTTATATCAGTGAGTTACCGAAAATTACCCAAGTGGCTAAAAATTTTGGGGTCAATATGACATTTCAGCGGCCTTCGAAGTTGCAAATGAATATTGATATGGAATATCCGAAACTTAAACAAAAAGCTTCAACGCAGGTCAATTTAAAAGTCTATACAGATGAGCGGGTACTGACCGAAGACTTTAGAGCTAAGCGTTGTGATGGCGCAGGGATTAGCAATATTCGTGCAAGACAGTTTAACTCGTTTGTTGGCAGTATTGATGCTGTTGGGGCGGTGCAAAACTACAAGCAACTGGCATCTGTGATTCAGCTTTTAGCACGTCCTGAGTTTGACGCGAAAATGGTTAACAAAGACTATGAGGTGGTTGGTGTAGTGCCTTTGGGAGCGGCATATATCATGGTGAATAATCGTCAAATTGATACTTTGGCAAAAGCTGCAGGTAAAAAAGTCGCGGTAATGAATTTTGATGGAACGCAGAAAAAGTTAGTGCAGAATGTTGGTGCACAACCTGTATCTGTCGATTTGACTTCGGTTGGTGGTAAGTTTAACAACAAAGAAGTGGATATCATGGCAGGACCTGCCTTGCTTTTTGATCCTTTAGAACTACATAAGGGAATGGAAGATAAAAATAAAAAAGTGGTTGGTGGGATTATCAAATTTCCAATCGTGCAATTGACAGGTGTTTTGATCATGCATCGTGGCAAATTCCCTGCAGGAATGGGCTCGATTGCCAGAGAGATTATTTCAAAACAATTGACACCTGCATTTCAATTTGTAGATAAACTTGAGCGTGATATACCTGCCAAATATTGGATGGATATTCGTGAAGCGGATAAGCCGGGATATATCAAAATCATGCGAGAAGCTCGTATTCAAATGACCAAAGAGGGGTATTACAATCCTGAAATGATGCGTATTTTAAAGAAAGTTCGTTGCTCTCAAAATCCGAGTAATTTTGAATGTTCTTTAAATGATGAATAAAATCCCAAGATCAAAAGTCAATATTTAGTCTAAAAATAAAGCGTATATCCGAAATGCATTTAGTGATCGGATATATGCTTTATGTTTTTATAAACCATCTAGGCGATGGTGAACGGTACTGCTGCAGGTGTTTTTGTGAAAATGGACTTCTAAACCATCTAAGCGATGGTGAACGTGGCGGTAGACACCGCCTACAGGTTGCTTATCTTCTAAACCATCTAAGCGATGGTGAACACAGATACGATCACTGGACTGGATTGGCTCGACTTCTAAACCATCTAAGCGATGGTGAACAAAGCTGACGGCGTTTATGATTATGTCGTAATCTTCTAAACCATCTAAGCGATGGTGAACATCTATCTTCAATTTCAGTAACTTTTTGCAAACTTCTAAACCATCTAAGCGATGGTGAACGTCGGTTAAGTGGCAAGTTTAAACCTTTTAAACTTCTAAACCATCTAAGCGATGGTGAACTACGTGATACCACGATTCGACATTCGGATCGTCTTCTAAACCATCTAAGCGATGGTGAACTGTATCCACGCTTCTGGTGATCAACACAAAGCCTTCTAAACCATCTAAGCGATGGTGAACGCAAAAAACAGGCTCACAGATTGCCGTGTATTCTTCTAAACCATCTAATCGATGGTGAACAGTTTCCGATCGAGAGAATTGAGCAGCAGATGCTTCTAAACCATCTAATCGATGGTGAACAAGCCCCTGATAAAGTTAAAAAGTTATCAGATCTTCTAAACCATCTAATCGATGGTGAACTCAAAAACCAATACAAAAACTGGTGTCGATTTCTTCTAAACCATCTAATCGATGGTGAACAGAAGCTTGCATCCACAGTGATTAAGTACACCCTTCTAAACCATCTAAGCGATGGGGAACATTTGCCATAATTGTCCGA
>NZ_KB849543.1:293735-378054 GCF_000368565.1 Acinetobacter gerneri DSM 14967 = CIP 107464 = MTCC 9824
CGACTAGGAGCATCTGAAGGGATCCTTCTAAACCATCTAAGCGATGGGGAACCTTGCTGATCCAATGGTTAAACAGACCAAAGACTTCTAAACCATCTAAGCGATGGGGAACTTTTCAGCAGATAATGCAATAGTGCGGTCATACTTCTAAACCATCTAAGCGATGGGGAACAAACATTGCCTTTATGATTCCATGCCGAACATCTTCTAAACCATCTAAGCGATGGGGAACTAGAGTATTTTAATAAAAATACCCTAGATAATAAATAGATAAGCTATTAAAGAATAAAAATACATCAAAAAAGATGCTGTTTGTAATACATTGAATTATTTAATTTTATTACAAAGCTCAGAAATGAAGCCAAACATATAATCTAAAACATCCTGATCTTGACACGTTTCAATAAGCTGCATCCTAAACTCTTTTTGGTTATGAGCGAACTTTGCTGATGCAAATGCTTGAGGCATCACAAAAGCATCTTTGACTAAATCTGCAATATCAAATACCAAACCACCACGTCTGGTTTTACCATGCAAAATGGGTAAGGCAAAACTGATTCCCATGCCATTCAATGTCACAGCCGCATAACCATAAGCAATATAATTGCCATGATCGAGATAATTATTGGCAGTATCAGCCATCGAATCATGTGAAGATTTACCTTCTTCACGATTAAACTCAAAACCAAAGCCTTGGGCAAGTTGCCGATATAAAGATTTTGCCCAACGACCTTCAGCTGCGAGAAGCTCTGTTTGATTATTGGCATTTTCAATATCAGTCTGAAACCGCTGAGAAGCAATAGGATCTAAGGCGATTCCATGCTGAATAAGAATAGTATTTTTCTTCCAAATTGATTGTACGATCGCAATCCGTTCAGACAATAATACTTTTGCCATCAGCAAACGTGCATCATCATCTAACCATGCTTTCATCCAAGTTTGCATATATTCCGTCGGGCGATACTCACTCTGAGGAGCTAAGAAAGTAAGATCTAAACTTGAAAATAAAGGAGAACCACCAGAACCACAAAAGCCAACCATTACATTCGATTCAGCTAAACGCCTTGCGGCAGCATCGGTAAGAGAACTCCCTTTTCCTAAGAGTAAAAAAGCAGTATTTTTCTCAGGAATATTAAAATAATGTTCAATCGGTTGGAGGTTCTCCGTCAAATACACAATCCGATCATCTTTTAAAATGACCCGTACACGTTCTAGATAAAATACACAGGCTCGTTTTGATAACATCAATGCTCGACTGCGTATTTGACGAAGATCACTCATTTAAATCACCTCAAAAACAGGGAGGGCAAAGGGTTGTGTTTGACGAGCCAGACCATAACTATCTGGTAAACCATTCCCCATATCTTTAGTATCCGAAAGCTCAACATCTCGTATATCAATCGGCACGGTAAAAAGTTGTCCTGTACTTTGACTTTTCACCCGAAAATAAGGCAAACGCCGAGCGATTTCCAAACGTCGCTGATGCAATGTTTTTTGCTCAGGATTGGAGGGGAGATTGCGCTCCATTTTCAAGGTTGGGATACGAAAACGGTTATAGCTTTTCCAACCCGTAATTTTTGCTGTTGGAACGTCTAAAGCAGCCTGACTGAGCACAGCATAATCTTGAATTTTCCAGTGACTTTTTATGTTTTCAATCAACTGTTCTAATTCATTTTTTTCAGCCGAAAATATACGCAAAATGTCATATTGATTTGACGGTTTGCGTCCATATTTCAGCTCAGTTGCTTGCATTTTGCGTTGTTGGCGCGGTGATATTTCCAGTGCCAAAGCAAAACGCTCTGGCAATTCTCGAAATGCACCGTGCACAATGTTATAAATCTGATTACGTAAATGGGGCAAGGCAAGCTCACCATCATCTGCGCTGTCCAAAATTCGAATATCAATATAAAAATTGGCTTGCATGATTACTCTCCTTCAGAGTACACACCGCCACGAATTAAGCAGGCAAGCATGAACATGCCACGTTCGCTATTTGGATCGAGGGTTTGGATTTCTTTTAAAATATCAAATGCAGAGACTTTTTCTTTTCCAACTCGGAAGAAAAGTTGAGCGTCTAAGCTCGCACCGTTTGGCTCGACTGGAATCGGTTTACTATCATTTTCAATAAAAGCAGGATACCAAGTATCAATCGTACGTAGTGCATTACCAATTTTTTGATCACGAATCGCAGCTTGACCTAAATATTGGTTATCGTTGGATTGAGTTTCTGGACGTTTAGGATCAATTTGATAAAGCGAGCGTGAAAAACCTTTGGGCTTATCTTCTAAATAGTTTTGTGATGGAAATACCTCGATACCACTTGCACCAAAGTCCACGATCGCTTCGATATGTAAATTGGCTTTGTTATCACCACACATACCACGCACGATAATATCTGCAATTTTTTGTTCATTTTCACATGTGTTTTCAAATGATTTTAAGCCATATTGCAGTGCATTAAATTCAACTGTATTTGCAAGTTTTTTAGTTGTAATGCTGTTTTCTTGATACTCAATTTCACTGATTTTTATCGTGATATTTTCAGCAATCGTGCGATTACGCCACAACCAACGAGCATTGACGATGTTACGCACATAACGACGCGCAATTTCTTTTAAGCCTTCACTCTCTTTGGCTTTATCTGTAAATGCTTTAAAGGCTTTACGGAAATTTTGTTCATCTTCTTTATCTGCACCTGCTTTGGTCGCACAGGCAAATAAAATATGATCTAAATCAATAAAACGTAAATCCCACTTCACTAAAAGTCGTGAGTTTGGCAGTAGTTTTGCTGATTCGGTCATTTGGATATTTGAAACTTCACGTGCAAGTGCGTTGCCTGTAGCAGAACCTTTTTCTTTGTTACCTGCCACGTTTTGTGTACCTCTTATCCCGTGATACATCACATGAAGTGGCTCTGATTCGCCATTTTCAAACAAATGATAAAATGCACCATCACTAACAATCGTGCCACGTTGTAGAGAAAGGCTACCCGGTAATTTTTTAAAAGTTGCTGTATTTGTCATGAGTTATTCCCAATAATATAAAGATTTGAATTAATTGATATTTTGTTGCAGTAAAAAGACATCATCAGATTGCCACTGATATGACCATTTCAGTACAGTGAGGTCATCCCATTTTTCAGCTTCATCTGATTCATAATCATCAAGTATTTGATTTAAAGACAGGTATTGAATTAGACACGTTAAAGGTTCGGCATAGGCATGCGCCGTTTGCTCTTGATGATCCGCATGGCGGACACCTGTACGTTCGAATGTTTCAGGTTCAAGTAGGGCATAACCCAAAGTTGTTGCCGAGAGCCAAGCGAGATTTTCCTCAGGGATTAAATCTAAAGCAGGAGGAGCATCTTTTGCTGTTGGTTTACGCGCTAAAAGTTGGGTGAAAGCTTGTAGTCGATTTACATGATAGTTCTCTTGATATTTCACAAGTAAATCATGACGATCTTGAACCAAGAAACCTGAGCTTATGTGCTTTAACGCTTCATCTGCATTTTCAAACGCTTTGAGTTGACCAAATTCAATAATCTGACCACCAGCAAATTTACTGCGTTTGAGTAGCTGCACGATTGCATCCAAATTTATACTTCTTGCTTTAAACTCAATGACTAAACTAACAAGTAAATGACAGCTTGCCGTGGGTTGTAGCGATAGAGCATATTTATTTTTAGATGAATAATCATTCTTTCCTATAAATACTGCACCGCGTCTTTGCGCAGGGGTAAAACGACCATAAGCCATGCCACCTAAGCGTTGCATATCATGATGAATATAGTAAAAACCTTCGACTTTTGATTGAATTTGTCGTGCAAGATTGTGGCTAAACATCGCAGTTGCCATCAATGGTGCACCGCCCATGACTAAACCACTACTTTGAAAATTGGCAGCTTGAATTTTTAAATAGGGAATCACTAAATAACTCATTTTAAAAGCTCCAAGATACGACGTTTGAATAAGCCTTTAGAGTTCACGTCATCAAGTAAAATATCAATTTTCTCTTTGGTTTTAGCCGCATTTTTACGTCCATTTTCCAGTTCTTTTTGCCAATATGAATGCTTTGAAATTTTCTTGGCAAGATGTTCTGCAAAGAGTTCTTTCCAATCATCAAACTGTTGTAATTCAGGATTGATCAAACCTTGACGCAGTATTTTGACTTCTGGATGACTCCAAAAAGATTTTCTTTCAAGCACTTTTTGGCTCGGAAGTTGTGGTTCAATCGTCTTTAATATTTCTAGTATTTCAGCACCTTGAGCAAGAACATTGCTAACCACTTTTTCAATCGTTTTAAGCTCTTTTTCACGACCTTTTAAATTTGAAAAAGGCGCATAAATTTCCTGCTCAGCAAAGCCAAGATGGTGTGTCAAACTCGATTGTTTTTCCAAATCATGGGCATAGATCGTCAGTTCGATATACAGTTCTTTATTGATGAATGCATTTGAAATCTGATAATCAAAACCTTTATAAAAATATTGAAAGGCTAAACGGGCTTTATGACTTAAAGTTGGAGATCCCATCACAATTGGTCGTTGCATGCTCCGTACCAGACTACCGACGTTTTGTGGATTGGCACCCCCAATACCAAAAACTGCTGTTTGAATATTTTTAAGTTTAGAATCTTTGCCTTGATTTTTACGTTGCTCTTTTAAGGCATCGACTTCTTGATTTAAATAATGATTTACACCAGCAGCGCTGATCGGGCTGATCGAAATATATTGATCATCTTTTGGAATCAAAAGCTGACGCATACGTACATTGATATGTTCTAAACCGGCACTATAAAACTCAGAAAATGTATCTTTTAAATGAGGCTTGAGAGCTGCAACATTTTGCTTAAACTCATCATCGGCTTCAGTTAAGTCTTCATCTAACTGTGCCGCTTTAATGACTTTAAAATAAGTTGCAGTTTTACCAGCATTGGCTTGATAGTCCGTCGGAATGAGAAAATCATCAGCCAAAAGTGTACGAGCAGAAATATAAGGTAAATCGAGTTTTTGAGAATTTTTAAGTCTTATACCTCCTTTCTCGATATTGGAGTTTATGGTTTTTGCGCTGAAATGGACGGACTCAGCAAGGGCTTGCTGATATACGTTATCATTTGAGTTTTGGGATGTCATGTTATTCCCCTGATTTATGTATTATGGATAGGTGTGCTAAATCCATAAAAGTCATTTTAAAGTCATGGTTGTTTTTCATACTTTAACTTTTTAGCATAAAATTTAGAAAGTTAAAGGCTAAGTATTAAACGATACGACAGTTTATGTCGTATCAGTTTTTTTATTAAAAATGAGCTTTTTAGATTTTTAGGATTGTTTATTTAAAATTCGCTTATATTGATCAAAGAATATTTAGATGATGTTTTATTGACCCAAAAATGAAATTGATTTTATAACGTCAAACTGTGTCGCTAATACCTTGGAATTTTCTAAATATATGCTAAACATAGTTCTATAAAATTTTAGAATATTGATTATGCACACCATTTTCATATCTGCTTGCGAAAAAAGAGCCATTAAAAAAACACGTACTATTCTGGATAGTTATGCTATTCGTACAGGGCAGAGTTCTTGGCAAGCGCCGATGACGATGGAAGGCTTAAAAGAAATACGTTCAGCGCTCAAGCGCACCGCCACTCGTCAAACCGCTGTTGCTGCCTATGTGAATTATGGGATGCGCCGTATGAAACTGTTATGGATCATCGGTTCAAAAAGCAAATTTGGTACAGATGGAGCATATCCCATTGCTTCAACACGTAAACAACAAAAACAACTCCAACTTGAACCTTGGGTCAGGGTCGCAAGTTTACTCGCAGGTGCTGCGGGGGATATGCACGATATAGGAAAAGCATCGGTACATTTCCAAGATAAATTAAACAGTTCAGAGATCATCAAAGATGAAGTTCGTCATGAATGGCTTTCGATGAAACTTCTACAAAAGCTACGGAAAAATAACTGGAATTGGCAAGATGCTTGGACAGATATAGATCGTAATATTGGTGAATTTTCCTTAGGTGAGCGTGCAAAAGTCGATAAAGAATCAATTTTAAATGAATTGGAAGCTGTTGATTTTTTAGTGGTGAGTCATCATGGATTATTGGGTGCT
This sequence comes from Acinetobacter gerneri DSM 14967 = CIP 107464 = MTCC 9824, assembly GCF_000368565.1. GTDB lineage: Bacteria > Pseudomonadota > Gammaproteobacteria > Pseudomonadales > Moraxellaceae > Acinetobacter > Acinetobacter gerneri. The sequence goes on from NZ_KB849543.1 coordinate 299,849, forward strand.
TCAAATTTATACCCAAATTCAAGTTTGCATGTGCGGACACAAACATCTATTTCCAACGCTCAAATCACTTGTGCAGGTGATCTAGATGAGCGTATTTTCAAAAGCCATCAAGCACGTATGGCAAGAGTACAAAAACTGATTGCATCAGATACAGCGAAGAGTCTCGTTTATTGGAAAGCTTTAACATTACATGCGAGAGCTGCTTTGATTTTTGCCGATCATACGGTTTCAGCACAAGCATTTTCATCAGCTATCCCTGAAAATATAGGACTATTTGCCAACACCAAGCTTAAAAAAGATGAAAAAGGTGATTATAAAAGATCACTAGATCAACCATTGGATTGGCATTTGCAAAATGTCGGTGATCGAGCGAGTTATCTTGCTGTGAAAATGATGACAGATTTAAATTTGTCAGGACTTTCTGAGCAAACGGTTGAATATATTTGTCAGCCAGCAAAACATACTCGATTTAATTGGCAAAATAAAGTCGCCAATGCACTACAAAAACAAGTTTCTAAGCATCCAGATATCCCAAGTTTGCTGTTCAATATCGCAGGCACAGGTAGCGGTAAAACACGGATGAATTTGCGTGCTGCTTGCACTTTGCGCCCCAATGATCCACGTATAGCGATTGCACTTAACCTCCGTTCACTCACGATGCAAACTGGTGAAGCACTTAAATCTTCGATGAATTTATCTGAAGATGAATTGGCAGTGATCATCGGTGATAAAGTTAGCCAACAACTGTTCAATCAACGTGATAAAAATGATGTAGGCATTGATGACGATGAAAATCTGGCTGAACCGATGTTTGATTCTGAATGGGGCGAAGACAATTTTTTACCAGACTGGCTACATCCACTTTTTGAAAAAAATAGCAAAGGACGAAAGGGGACTGATCAGCAAGCGCAAAGTGTTCTTGCTTCACCTATTTTAGTTTCAACGATTGATTATCTGATCGCTGCGGGTGAGCCGCATCGCCAAGGACATCACGTCAAAGCTTTGCTGCGGATCATGAGTAGCGATTTGATTTTGGATGAAATTGATGGCTATGAACCGAAATCTTTGATCGCAGTTTTGCGTTTGGTACAACTGTCAGCCATGTATGGACGCAATGTGATTTGTTCATCTGCGACATTGTCTGAAACCGTTGCAAAAACCATTTATCGTGCTTATGAATCTGGTATCGAAATGCGTGAAGCTTTATATGCTGATCCTGAGCATAAAAATGCGCAAAAATTTCTGGTTGCGATTGCTGATAATGAATTAAACCCCAAAATTTGGATACAGGATATCCAAATAGCAAGCGATTTTGATGAAAAATATCAACAGCATTTGGATGAATTACAACAGGTTTTAAATGAAAAAGCTCTGCATCCACATCGTATTGCTCAATTGGCAAGGATTGAACAGCCAAGTGTAGAGCATTGGAAAAAAACGATATTGGAACAGGTACAAAGCCTACATCAGTCACATGCTTGGTCATTTAAAAATACAGATAAAAAGCTGTCATTTGGTTTGGTTCGAGTGGCAAATATCAAACATGCGATTGCTTTGGCAAAATATTTATCGACGCATTTACCACATGGGAAAATCGCTTGTTATCACGCCAATGATTGGCTGATTTCTCGTTTTGAAAAAGAACAACGTTTGGATTTTTTGTTGACTCGGCATCCAAATCCGCAAAAAAAATTGTCTGGCAATGAACATATACTTCAAGATGAAGAAATCAATTTTACATTGGAAAATACTGAAACTGATGATGTGCCATTCATCGTGATTGCTACGCCAGTCGAAGAAGTTGGACGTGATCATGATTTTGATTGGGCTGTGATAGATGCATCGAGTATTCAATCTATCGTACAAACTGCGGGGCGGGTCAATCGCCATCGTTTAAATGTGGTGAAATCTCCAAATATCGCTATTCCCCAATTTAATTATCGATATTGTGAAAATAAAGAGCAAACAAAACCAAAGAAAACAGCTGTTTTTAAATGGCCGGGCTATGAAGCTTATGGTAGTACGAGTCGTGAAAATCGTTATAAAACTCAAAATCTAGCAGAGTTAATTCCGTGGGATGAAAAAGAACAAGTCGTGATCAATGCTTGTCTACGCTTTGATAAGTCAAAATGTTTATTTGCCAAATATGATGACACTGAAATCCAAAAATTTTGTGAAGATTATTTCTATCCATCTGAATATCAGGATTTTTCCAATCCAGATGTGCCTGCATTTTTATTGGCAGAAGAAATTTATGATCGCACACCACTTCGCGATATCCAAAAACAAGAAGTATATTTGTTCGATGTTGTGGATGATCAACTCAAATTTAAACGCACCGATCTCTCGCATGTACAGTTTGATGCTCAGTCTGGAAAATATATTCCGTCTGTTAAAACTGTGCCATTTAAGGTTGAAGATGCGCCACAGAACACTTGGCTGGCCCATGATCCAGTAAGTTTGTTAAAGCTTTGTGAGAGGTACAATGTTTCTGCGGAGGAGGGCTGTAAAGTGTCTTTGGCACTGTATTCAAATCAAGAACCTGAGTGGGTCTATCATCTTGGTTTTGGGGTTTATCGTAGGTAGTTTTAATAAAATGAGTATGTCTTGAAAATAAGATAATGAAGAGATAGAAGATTAATTATTATTTTTTATAAAATAAACACTCCGAAGATGCCGCTGCAATGTCGTTACCCTTGAACCCTTAAAGTTCAAGGTGGACGCGACGCATACTTGCCGGGTTTCCTACACGAGGTAGGCATACGCTCTAAATATGCAGAACGCAATCCGAAGATGTAGATATCGGCTCAGGGGAATCAGACCCGCTGGCGAACATCCCAGAGTTATATTTAGTATACCTAATTTGAGCTTTTTGGCAAATCTGAGATTGCTAAACATCGAAATAAATACTCAAAAATAGAGATCAAATGCACAAAGAAAAAGCAGTTTTAAACTGCTTTTTCAACATCTTCCAAAATCGTGCTCAACAAGCGTTCACAATGTGAATATTCTTGTAAGGATTTGTTCATGGATAAGACTTCTTGCATCAACTCTAAAGCCACCATAATGACCAATTTGTTGTGTTCAACATTGGGTGCTTTACGACGAAATTCTTGAAATTTTTCATTTAAAAGCTGACCCGCACGTTCTAAATCAGGTTTTTGATCAACTGTTGTCGATAAACGGAAAGTTTGCTCAATTAGACGTAATTCGACAGTAACGACTTCACTCATGAATTAAACCTCCTCATTCGCATCAGTTGGATGAGCAAGCTGTGCAATTTCTTGCGCATGATGATCTTGTTCAGTACCTAAAATAGATAAGCGTTGAATAATGGCTTCAACTTTATTTTTCGCATGTTCATTCTTTTGAACTAAGCGTTCTCTTTCAGTCTTCAAATCTTGAATTTCTTGATTGGCATGACGTTGTTGATTGAGCATATTTTCTTTGCTCACTCGTAATTCATTGCGTTCAGCCAAGATTTCCTGAAAACGATTTTTCAGATCCGTACAACTTTTCTCCAAACGACCATAACGATCGGCAAGTGTCGTTGCATCTGTATTGAGTGTTTTGAGCTGGTCTTCAAGATTTTTCACCACGTCATTTAAACGTTCAATTTCGTCCTGCTTTTGCGTGATGATACTGTTTTTATGCGTGATTTGCGCATGATGCTGCTCGTCACTGTTATCTTTTTCCTTTAACAGTGAAGCATTTTCACTTGAAAGTTGCTCAAGGCGATTTTTTAAAACGCCGAAATGCGCTTGTAAGCGCTGTAATTGTTCTAACATAACGTGGTCGCACAGAATTGCAATCAAAGGTAATATATACAGAAGTATAGAGATTGGATAAGCGAATGCAAGATGATATTTCAGGTTGGTCAGATTGGAGCCAAAATTTTGATGGGATTGAAGAAATTTCAAGCCCTAGTGAGTTACATGGCTTATTAACAGGTATTGTTTGTGTTACAGAAGCGCCGACACGAGATGAATGGTTACAAATTTTATCTACGCTCAATATTCCTAAAATGGACGATGACGCACTTGCTTTGTTAACAGAAGAAGGTGAAGACGTTGCGCATGCGTTGAATGACGATGAATTGGACTATTTACCGATGCTTCCAGATGATGAACATTTCTTGGTTGAACGTGTTCAAGCGCTTGCAGATTGGTGTGCAGGTGTGGTGCTTGGTTTTGGACTCGCATCAGGGCACTTGCGTAATGATGAGCAAGAGTTGATTGAACATTTACAAGATGTAGCTGCAGTCGAATTTGATGAATCAGACAATGATGAAGAGGGTGAGATGAGCTACCAAGAATTATTTGAATTTGTGCGTTTGATTCCTGTTAGCTTGTCTGTTGGACGCAAAAAAGTGCCTGTAAATGAAAGTTCTTTACTGCAACATTTTCAAGCAAAATTGAAAAATGCTCCGCAATTAGACAATGAAAATGTCGTAGAAATGTTTACACCGCATCGTCCAAGCTAAATAGAATATAAATTAATATATTTGAAATCTTTTCAGCTTTTGGCTGATGATTTCAAATATATGTTTTGAAAATGTCGAGCTTATCGAAGCTGGATAAGCCAAGATCTACGCACAATGTTTTGTTTAAATAAAATGATTGTGAATTGAAACTGCAATGGGTTATATATTGTAGAGTTCAGATTGATCATCATGTCACCCCTTTTAGATTCTGTATTAACCATAGAAGCTGTATAAATAATGAAATTGACTCAAGCCGAATATCAACAACGTCGTGATCACCTCGCAGCAGAAATGGGCGCAAATAGTATTGCAATTATTGCAACAAGCCCAGAAGTCATGCGAAATAATGATGCAGATTACAAGTTTAGAGCGGATAGTAGTTTTTATTATTTAACTGGCTTTGCAGAGCCTGAAGCAGTGGCAGTGATTGAGACTTCTGCTGATGGTGAGGATTATACCTATAGCCTATTTTGCCGTGAACGTAATCGTGAGATGGAAATCTGGACAGGTTATCGAGCAGGCATAGATGGTGCGGTCGATGACTATGATGCGGATGAAGCATATGCCATTGATCTGCTAGATGAAGAAATTATTGAAAAATTATTGGGTAAAGAAAAATTATTTTATCGTATGGGCGCAAAGCCTGAGTTTGATACCCGTGTAAATACTTGGTTGAAAAAAACTGAACAAATGCATCAACGTAAAGGTGTGACTGTTCCTGCACGCGTGATTCAGCTTAATCGTATTTTAGATGAAATGCGTTTGTTCAAATCTGAAGCAGAAATTGAAATGATGCAAATTGCCTCAGATATCAGCGCTAAAGCGCATACCCGTGCGATGCAAACAGTGCACCCGGGTATGATGGAATACGCGCTTGAAGCCGAACTGAATTATATTTTTGGGCAAAATGGCTGCGTTCCATCTTATAACAGCATCGTTGGTGGTGGCGAAAATGGCTGCATTTTACATTATGTAGAAAATAACAAAGTGCTTAAAGACGGTGATTTGGTACTGATCGATGCTGCTTGTGAATATGATTGTTATGCATCAGATATCACGCGTACATTCCCGATTAATGGCAAATTTAGTCCAGAACAAAAAGCGTTATACAATGTTATTTTGGATGCGCAAATTGCAGCGATTGATGTTGTACGTGTAGGTCAATCTTATAAAGAACCACATAATGTCGCTGTCAAAATCATGGTTCAAGGCTTGCTTGATCTAGGAATCATGCAAGGCAATTTAGACGAAATTATTGAAAGTGAACGCTATCGTCAATTTTATATGCACGGCACAGGGCATTGGTTAGGCTTGGATGTGCATGATGTTGGGGATTATAAAATTGATGAAGAATGGCGTAATTATGAAGTCGGTATGGTGGTGACAGTAGAGCCGGGACTTTATATTGCACCAGATGATGAAAATGTAGAAAGTCGTTGGCGTGGTATTGGTATTCGTATCGAAGATGATGTATTGGTGACTGAACATGGTCCACGCGTTTTAACCAAAAATGTCGTTAAAACTGTGGCTGAAATTGAAGAATTGATGGCAAATTCTCAAGCACAAAATCTTATTAAAAATTGATAAAAACTTTGGGGTAGATATGCAAAACGATCTAGTAACAGAAAAAGTCATCATTGTTGGTGGTGGCATGGTGGGTCTAAGCTTGGCTTTAATGTTGGCGAAGCAAAAGATTCAGGTACAGCTTTTAGAAGCGATTAAGTATCCAATTTTTGAATCAGAGGGTGAGATTCCTTATCACTCTAGTTTTGATGCACGTAATACTGCACTGTCACGTCGTAGTGTGCAGATTTATCAGCAGCTTGGTCTTTGGGATTTATTGCAAGTTCATGCCACACCGATTTTACAAGTGCATATTACAGAGCAAGGCAGTTTTGGTAAGGCAAGACTGGTTGCTGAAGAAGAAAAAGTAGAGAGCTTTGGTCAAGTCATCGAAAATGCTTGGTTAGGACGTGTATTGCTGACTGAAGTTCGCAAAGAAGCGTTGATTGAGTTGATTGATGGTGTAAAAGTCACTGAGCTGAACCAAGATCAAGATCAAGTGCATATCGAAGCCAATCGTGGTGAAGAAGCATTAAAACTCAGTGCAAAATTGTTGATTGCTGCGGATGGTCGTGATTCATTTTGTCGTCAAGCGCTCGGTGTAGGCGTTGATGTACATGACTATGATCAAGTTGCGATTGTAACGGCTGTGCAGACGTCTAAGCCTCATCAGCAAGTGGGTTTTGAGCGTTTTAGTCCACTTGGTCCTTTGGCGTTGTTGCCATTGCCAGGCGAATATCGCCGTTCAGTGGTTTGGCCGGTCAAAAAGGGAACTGAGCATGAGTGGTTAGGTCAGGAAAATGATCAACATTTTCTAGATGCACTACAACATACTTATGGCGATCGTGCAGGAAAATTTGAAAAAACTGGACAACGTTTTTGCTTCCCATTATCGCAAGTCCTTGCGCACAAGCAGGCTGTGGGGCGTGTGGTCTTGATGGGTAATGCGGCACATACCATCCACCCCGTTGCAGGGCAAGGTTTCAATCTTTGCTTGCGTGATGCATTTGTATTATTGCGTTTTATTACAGAGCAATTGGAAGCATCTGAAGATATTGGACAGCCTGAAATGTTATTGGCTTATGAGCAGTCACGTTTAGAAGATCAAAAACGTGTGATTAAGTTCTGTGATTCGGTGGTTCGTGGTTTTAGTAATTCTAATCCTATTTTAAAACTGATTCGTAATACTGGCTTGGTTGCATTTGATGTGATTCCGGGGATTAAGCCTTTGGTTGCCAATTATGCAATGGGATTGAAAGCATGAGCGAACTTTTAGATGTTGTCATCGTTGGTGGTGGTCTGGTTGGTGGTTTAACAGCATTATTATTGGCGCAAGGTGGCGTTCAAGCAACGGTATTGGATGCAGCTCCTGTACTTGATCGAGAAAAAGTTTTGGCTACGCCAAATCCGCGTGTATTGGCGCTCAGTCAAGCGACGATCCATTTGCTACAAACAGCCAATGTCTGGGATAAAATCGCCCGCCAGATGCCTTATACGGGCATGCATGTATGGAATAAAAATGGCTATGGTGAAATTAGCTTTGGTTATGCCTCAGAAAAGCAACCCAGCCTGAAACAAAGTTTAGGTTCAATGGTTGAACCAAGTTTGATTAACCTGGCGATTCAGCAGGAAATGCTAGAGAAGGTCAAAGACTATCGAACTCAAGTGAAAGTGGTTCGTATCGAAAAGGGTGTGGGTTGTTGGATCGTACAGCTTGCCGATGGTACAACGCTTCGGACTAAATTGCTGATTGGTGCAGATGGTGCAAATTCATTTGTACGTGATCAGGCTTTTATTGGCTTAGATGTGTTGGATTACAAACAATCTGGCGTAACTTGTGCGATTAAAACCGTACAACCGCATCGACATGTAGCACGTCAGATATTCCTGCCTACAGGTCCTTTGGCTTATTTGCCTATGGCAAGCTTGGATGCTTCGAAAAATGGTTATTGGCAGTCTATCGTTTGGACATTACCTTCAGATTATGCCGATGAGTATTCCGCTTTAGATGATGACGCATTTAAATGCTTATTGACCTTGGAAAGCCAAAACATGCTCGGGGGTGTTGTAGACGTTCAATCACGTGCGACATTCCCATTAAAAGCACGTTCTGCTGAGCACTATGTCTTAGATGGATTGGCATTGATTGGCGATGCTGCACATGTCATTCATCCTCTTGCTGGTCAAGGGGTCAATATTGGCACCTTAGATGCGGCAGTATTGTGTGATGTGTTGTTGCATGATTTAAAACGTGGCGTTTGGGCGCATGAACAGACCTTAAAACGTTATGAACATCGTCGTCGTGGTGAAAATCTGGCGATGATGCATAGTATGTCTGCGATTGGTTGGCTTGAAACAAGCGAATTTTATCCAGTGGTTTGGGCGCGAAATTTCGGGGTCAATCAGGTCGATAAATTGGCAACATTCAAAGATGCATTTATGACTCAAGCCAGTGGCATAAATAGCCTAAAACAGACGCGATATGCGGTCTAAGTGTTATTTTTAGACAGTCATTTAAAATTGATTACGAATTTGGCTAAAAAAAATACGTTTTTTTGATATTTAGCTCTTTGCGAAATGCGAAGAGCTTGATACATTTCTCGGTATATAGAAACCAAATTGAATGTGGCAATTTGTAGTCATTCACGGGGAGGAATAAATGGCTGATGTAAATGATTACGACGAAAATGAAGACACTACCGTAGATGATGAAGAAGCCAAAGCGGCTGAAAAAGGTGGTGATGCAGAAGATACCGTATCTGATGCAGATATGGCTGAAGCTGAAACATTGACTGTGACAGCAAAGCAAAAACAACGTCAAGCACTTGAAGATGAAGTTGCTGCTTTCTTGGCTCGTGGTGGAAAAATTACAGAAGTCCCACCTGATGCCGATGCAGAAGACTAAGAGCAATCAAAGTCTGACATAGGTCATCTTTTAAAACACCGCTTAGAGCGGTGTTTTTTTTACAATCTAAATCTACTTCTGTGTAGCCCGATCATTAAAGTCAGGTCATTACGATCTTTATTTTGATTGCACATAAACAAAAAAAAGACCGCGAATGCGGTCTTTTTTTAGAAGCTTAATTAAGCAACTTTTTCAGCTTTTACAGCTTCAAGCAATGCAGCTTGACGCTCTTTCAATGCAGCTGGTAAACGCTCACCAAGTTTGTTGAATAACTCAGTGTGGCTTTCCAATTCTTTAACCCATTGATCTTTGTTTTGAGCAGTTACAAGGTCAAAGTCAGCTTGAGAGAAATCAGTACCAGTCCAGTTAAGGTCTGCATAAGTAGGAACTAAACCAATTGGAGTTTCTACAGCATTTGCACGACCTTCACAGCGGTTGATGATCCACTCAAGAACACGCATGTTTTGACCGAAACCAGGCCATACGAAGTTGCCTTCAGCATCACGACGGAACCAGTTTACATTGTAGATCTTAGGAAGATTGTTACCAGCAGCTTTCGCTTTAGCACCAACTTCTTCGCCCAATTCTAACCAATGAGAGAAATAGTCAGCCATGTTATAGCCAGCAAATGGAAGCATTGCAAATGGGTCACGGCGTACAACACCTTGTTGACCAACTGCAGCAGCAGTTGTTTCAGAACCCATAGTTGCTGCTTTATACACACCATCAACCCAGTCAAAAGCTTCTGAGATTAAAGGCACAGTGTCAGCACGGCGACCACCGAAGATGAACGCAGAAATCGGAACACCTGCTGGATTTTCCCAGTCAGCATCGATAGAAGGGCATTGCGCAGCAGAAACAGTGAAACGTGCATTTGGATGTGCAGCTTTTTCACCAGCAACGTGTGGCTGACCTTTCCAGTTAGTAAGGTTTGCAGGAACTTCTTTAGAAAGACCTTCCCACCAAACTTCGCCATTATCAGTAACAGCAACGTTTGTATAGATCACGTCTTTATGAAGTGTAGCCATACAGTTTGGATTTGTTTTGGTATTTGTACCAGGCGCTACACCGAAGAAACCAGCTTCAGGGTTAATCGCATATAAACGACCATCTTCACCTGGTTTGATCCAAGCAATATCGTCACCTACAGTTTCGATTTTCCAACCTTCATAACCCGCTGGTGGAATCAACATTGCAAAGTTGGTTTTACCACAAGCAGAAGGGAATGCAGCAGCGATATAGTGTTTTTCACCTTGTGGGTTTGTTACGCCCAAGATCAACATGTGTTCAGCCAACCAACCTTGTTGACGACCCATAGAAGAAGCAATACGTAAAGCTAAGCATTTTTTACCAAGCAATGCATTACCGCCGTAACCTGAACCATAAGACCAGATTTCACGAGTTTCTGGATAATGCACGATATATTTTTCAGGGTTACAAGGCCAAGCGACGTCTTTTTGACCAGCAGCAAGTGGAGCACCTACTGTGTGTACGCAAGGGATGTAATCGCCATCAGTACCAAGTACGTCATAAACAGCTTTACCCATACGTGCCATTTTGCGCATACTAACAGCAACATAAGGAGAATCAGTAAGTTCGATACCGATATGTGCAATATGGCTTCCTAAAGGACCCATAGAGAAAGGAACAACGTACATAGTACGACCTTCCATTGCACCGTCAAACAAACCGTTTAAACGAGTACGCATTTCAGCTGGAGCTTCCCAGTTGTTTGTTGCGCCTGCGTCTTCTTGTTTTTCAGAACAGATAAAAGTACGACCTTCAACACGTGCAACGTCAGAAGGGTCAGAATTTGCTAAATAAGAACCAGGATGTTTTTCTTGGTTTAAAGCTTGCATAGTGCCGTTAGCGATCATCAAGTCAATATAACGTTGATATTCTTCGTCGCTACCGTCACACCATTCAATCTTTGCTGGTTTCGTTAATTTTGCAATTTCTTCAACCCACGCAATAAGCTTGGGATGACGAACGAATTCTGGTGCGTTCACTTGGGTCATGGTGCGGCCTATCTCAAATGTGTGCATTCATGTGCACAAAGTCAAATCCTAACGATGGGGTACATCATCAAGATTAAAGTATGAAAAAAGATGCCGTATTAAAGCATATATTCATAAAAAAAATAAGACTAAAGGCTTAAATGCTTCCAAAAGTTAAAAAATAGTTAACATATTGATATTAAAGTTTAAAGTGCCTTTTAGTGCTTGTTTATTGTAGCATTTCTTTAAAATATATTTAGCATTTATTTTAAAAATTTTAATAAAAATCATTACATTATGTTATTTATAAAGTGAAATGTAACATTATGGGATTATTGAATCGTGAGCATTCAAATTTTACATAAAAAAGATATTAATTGCTTATTAAATCGGCGAAATTAGAGCAAATGCTTTAAGTAAATCAAAATTATGAATAAAACTTTGAAACCCTTATCAATAATCTATAACCAAAAATCTGGTTTTCATGCCAGTAAAAAAGAAGACGTCTACGAAAAAATTGTGACGATATTCACAGAACAGCAATTTGAAATACAGGTTTTTGAAATCAGTATTGATCGAAATTTTGATGAACAAATGCAAAAAATAATGGAGAGGCATCAGCAATCTGAGGATCAAGGGGTGATTGTTGCGGCTGGGGGAGATGGAACTTTAAATGCTGTTGCTGAAAAATTGATGCATCAAAATATACCAATGGGAATCTTGCCTTTAGGTACTTTTAATTATGTGGCTCGGGTACTCGATATTCCTTTGGATCTCGTCGAAGCTGCAAAAGTGATTGCGACGGGTACGCCTCGCGATTCGCATGTAGCAAAAATCAACCAACATATTTATCTCAATAATGCCAGTTTGGGGCTATATCCTTTATTTATAAAAAAACGAGAACAATACAATCAAAAGTTTGGTCGACTTTTACTCAATGCTTATACTTCAGGACTAGATGTGCTGATTCGAGATCGACAGCAACTCAAACTTGAAGTTGAGGTCGATGGGCAGGTTTATCCAGTCAAAACGCCTTTGGTATTTTTTGGCAATAATCAATTACAACTCAAAGAACTCAACTTGCAAATCGCCAAAGATGCAGCAGAGGGGCATGTCGCTGGGATCGTTGTCGCAAAAAGTGATAAGCTGAGTTTGTTTAAAATGTTATTTCAATTGATGCGGGGCAATCTGGAAAATACGCCTGATGTTTATAGTTTCGCAGCTGAAAATGTCAAAATCCGTTCCAAGAAAAAACAACTTACCGTTGCTGTGGATGGTGAGCTTTTTGAAATAGAAACGCCACTCGATATAACTGTGGCAAAAAATGCGTTAAAAATTATGGTGCCTCATGTTACTGCATCTGTCTGACGTTCATTTTGGTACTGAGCGTCCAGTTTGTTTAGAAGCGATACAACGGTTTTGCAATCGTTTTAAACCCGAAGTGATTGCCATCAGTGGAGATCTTACACAACGTGCCAGATTGCCACAGTTTATTGCCTGTAAAATGTATTTTGAGCAATTGGGGATTCCTTATTTTGTGGTACCCGGTAATCACGATATACCGCTTTATCATGTGTGGGATCGGTTTTTTAGTCCTTTTGCCTTATATCAGCTGTTTTTTGGCAGCCTTGAAAATACTTTAATCACGGAACATTTTTATCTTATCGGGGTCAATACGATTCGCAGACGCTCACATACCAAAGGGCATTTATCGTTACAACAAATCCATGAAGTCAATGAAAAACTGATTCATGCGCCCAAAGATAAATTGAAAATTGTGGTGAGCCATCAACCTTTTTATACGGCTGTAAAAGATCGTCATGAAAATGATTGCCCTGATCTTGCCAAATTGGCTGTGCAGTATTGGGGTGAAAGTGGCTTATTTGGTTTATTGCATGGACATTTACATCATGTGGCTGTGTTTGATCTCAATCAAGAATATCAGTTGCATTTAGATCATCCTGTTTTTGAAATCCATGCAGGTACAGCAACTTCTTCACGTTTATATCGTGATACGCCCAATAGTTTTAATGTGCTCTTAAATGATGGAACAATCCAACATTATTTGTTCGATGAAAGCAGCAAAGATTTCGTTCTAAAAGTTTAACTTTTGATGGCGTGAAAAGGCAAAATTTTACTGATTTGATTATGAGTGTATAAAAATAATACAAAAAAATGAAAAATATTTGGGGTTAGCCCTTGAAGCGCATTTTTCCATCCCCACAAAAGTGTCATCGAATTAATTTTGATGATGACGATGGATAGTCAGTCATTATCGTATCCTAATACTTATAAGACTTAGTCTGATGGAGTTATATATGAGCAACATTCGCCCATTACATGATCGTGTTGTTATTCGCCGTGTTGAAGAAGAAACTAAAACTGCTGGTGGTATCTTGTTACCAGGTTCAGCAGCTGAAAAACCAGCTCAAGGTGAAATCATTGCTGTAGGTAATGGTCAAGTGACTGACAATGGCGTTCGTGCTTTAGACGTTAAAGTTGGCGACAAAGTATTGTTCGGTACTTATGCTGGTACGACTGTAAAAGTGAGCGGTGAAGAACTTCTTATTATGAAAGAGTCTGACATTTTAGCGGTATTGGAAGGTTAATCCCTTTCGCTAAATTTGATTCTCATTTGAAAATATCAGATTAAATATTTTAAAAATTTTGGAGTAGTACATGTCAGCTAAAGACGTAAAATTTGGTGATTCAGCTCGTTCTAAAATGATCGCGGGCGTAAATGTTCTTGCAGACGCAGTAAAAGTAACTTTAGGTCCTAAAGGCCGTAACGTTGTTATCGATCGTTCTTTCGGTGCACCGCACATCACTAAAGATGGTGTGACTGTTGCTAAAGAAATTTCACTTAGCGATAAATTTGAAAATATGGGCGCGCAATTGGTTCGTGAAGTATCTTCAAAAACCAATGATATCGCAGGTGACGGTACAACAACTGCAACTGTACTTGCTCAAGCGATTTTAAATGAAGGGATCAAATCAGTTACTGCTGGTATGAACCCAATGGATCTTAAACGCGGTATCGACATCGCGGTTCGTGCTGTTGTTGAAAATATCAAAGCAACTGCAAAACCTGCTGATGACTTTAAAGCAATTGAACAAGTAGGTTCGATTTCTGCAAACTCTGATGAGACTGTAGGTAAACTTATTGCTCAAGCAATGGAAAAAGTGGGTAAAGAAGGCGTAATCACTGTAGAAGAAGGTTCTGGCTTCGAAGACTCTCTTGATGTTGTTGAAGGTATGCAGTTTGACCGTGGTTATATCTCTCCATACTTCGCAAACAAACAAGATACATTGACTGCTGAACTTGAAAATCCGTTCATTCTTCTTGTTGATAAAAAAATCAGCAACATCCGTGAATTGATCACAGTATTAGAAGCAGTTGCTAAAACTGGTAAACCACTTTTAATCATCGCTGAAGATGTTGAAGGCGAAGCGCTTGCTACTCTTGTCGTAAACAACATGCGCGGTATTATCAAAGTATGTGCTGTTAAAGCGCCTGGTTTTGGTGACCGTCGTAAAGCAATGCTTCAAGATATCGCAATCTTGACTGGTGCAACTGTAATTTCTGAAGAAGTAGGCATGTCTTTAGAGCAAGCAACTCTTCAAGATTTGGGTACTGCTCATAAAGTAACAGTTTCTAAAGAAAATACAGTACTTGTTGATGGCGCAGGCGATGCAAATCAAATCGCTGAACGTGTTCAACAAATCCGTGCACAAATCGAAGAATCAACTTCAGAATACGATAAAGAAAAACTTCAAGAACGCGTAGCTAAACTTGCTGGCGGTGTTGCTGTGATCAAAATCGGTGCTGCAACTGAAGTTGAAATGAAAGAGAAAAAAGATCGTGTAGATGATGCTCTTCATGCCACTCGTGCTGCTGTTGAAGAAGGTGTTGTTGCAGGTGGTGGTGTTGCGCTTGTACGTGCAGTTAAATCTATCGAAACATTAACTGGCGCAAACGATGACCAAACTGCGGGTATCAACATTTTACGTCGTGCAATCGAAGCTCCACTTCGTCAAATCGTAGCAAATGCGGGTGATGAGCCTTCAGTTGTGATCAATGCGATTAAACAAGGCGAAGGTAACTACGGTTATAACGCAGCTTCAGGTGTTTATGGTGATATGTTGGAAATGGGTATCCTTGATCCAGCGAAAGTAACGCGTTCTGCACTTGAACATGCTGCTTCTGTTGCAGGTTTGATGTTGACTACTGAATGTATGATTACTGATATTCCAGAAGACAAACCAGCGATGCCAGATATGGGCGGCATGGGTGGTATGGGCGGAATGATGTAATTCGCTTAAAGGTGATCGTGATTAGATCACCACAGATTCAAAAAAGGTCGCATATATTGCGACCTTTTTTATTGAAGTTATACTTTGTAGAGCATTTTTATGTTAGTTTTTGGCTCATTTCGATTAATGCTGATTGATTTGCTTTGAGCTTATTTTGATGTAATGCTTATTCACATCAACACTTATAATGAATCCTTTGATATGTCATTTTCAATTTCATTTGGCATATCTAAATCATCATATTCTGCCAAGGTTTTACCTTGTTGAGTGTGTTGTAAATAATGCTTTGCACGAACTTTATCTAAGTCTGAACTTGATACACCAGCTTTCCAATAACCCGAAATTTTCACAAGATTTTTATCCATTTTATGTTCTTCTAAAAATAACTCACGTAATGCTCGAGCTTCACTACGTTCACAAGCTGCCCAAATCGTTTTATTTGTACAATCATCAATTTGTAAGGCTGATGCAAATAACCAGCCCGTTTGATGATGATCAGTTTTATGCAGAAAATGGATGCGGATCTGATCGGATAGAGGTAATTGTTGAATAATATTTTCTTCAAAACTTTCAATATAAAGATCAGCGCTGATACCTTTCTGCCAATGTTGCAAAATAGAATAAAGCGCAGGGATCGCCGTATCATCAGCAAACATCACGACGTGTTTATCTAGAGAAAAATCAGGCGCAAAATGTGGACGTGGTCCAATGATCTTGATGTTATCGCCGACCTGAACTGTATTTAACCACTGCATCGCAGGGCTTAAGTCTGCATGTTTGACCAGATCAATTTCTATTTTAGATTTTTCGGCATCAAATGCTCTAACAGTATAAACACGGGAAATAGGTAGATTATTTTCAATATTGGCAAAAAGCAGTCTCAAAGCGACGTTGGGAAGTGCCCATAACTCAGCTTGAGATGTGTCAATTTTACCTGTGATTCTTGCGATAGATGGAAAGGGCTGAGTGATTGAAACAATGGACATTTCAATTTGTTGCATATCATGACGCGCAGCATTTTTATCTGTGAATGATTTTAAATTTTGTTTAGATGTCACGGTATTCATGCTAATCACCTTTGGAAGATCGGAAACACGCAGGGTGGTGATCTTTTGTTTGAGCCATTCAGTTCACTAAGATAAAGTAAGATGGTATAAATGTAAATAATAATTATTATCATTTAAAAGATTATTAAAAGGGTTTAATATATTTTGATGAGATAAAAAGTAGGCTAAGAAGCAGAACAACTCATCGTTCTTGGCAAGCTTTTGTCACTCCCAATTATAGTATTAAATAAAAATGATCGAGGAAATTTACAGATGCAAGTCGATATTGATCACACACTAGAAATGAATAATTCACATAAAAATATGGTTAAAACACAGCTTGAAATTGTAGAAAAAGATCATAACTTTGCTGATATTTCAGATTATCTATATCGCATTCAACAGCATTTGTTTTTTCAGTCCTTGACTAAAACAGCGTTGATTTATGATGAAAAATGTATTGGCTATGCTGAGTTAGCACATCAAGTGAATCAGATGATGTTGGCATTGGATCGACTGCAACTCAAAAAGGGTGCAGTGGTTGCTATTCAATTGGGTAAATGTCCTGAATATATTTACAGTGTTTTAGCATGTGCTTTAAAAGGTCTGATTTGGTTGCCGATCGATATGGATTCACCAGCACTACGACGTGAATATTTATTGGCAAATAGCCGAGTGGATTTGGTGATCGCGAAGCAGCCGATTGAAAATTATGCTTATGTATTGATAGATGAAATATTGAGTGAAAATAGATATGAATTTTCGCAATTCAGTGCTGAAAATATAATACCAGTCTCTCAAATGACTTATAGCATGAGTCGTGATGCTGCCTATTATCTATATACCTCAGGCAGTACAGGCACCCCAAAATGTGTTGTTCTAAATAATCAAGCAACTGCCAATGGGCTTGAACAAAGTATCGAAAAATGGCAGATGACAGCAGATGATGTGGTGATGGCTGTCACGCCATTTCATCATGATATGTCGGTATTTGATGTTTTTGCTACTCTGTCGTTGGGAGCAACTTTGGTGATTCCAACAGCAGAACAAAGTAAAAATGCCTTGGCATGGACAAACTTAGTCGAAAAAAATCAGATCTCGATATGGGTGAGCGTGCCTGCAATCGTTGATATGTTGTGTAGTGTCGCCAATCCTGATCAATTGCAGTCTTTGCGTCTGATTGCGCAGGGTGGCGACTATATCAAAGCAAATTTGATTGAAAAATTACGCCTAAATCTACCCAACGCTCGATTATTTTCCTTAGGTGGACCGACTGAAACTACGATTTGGAGTATTTGGCATGAGATAGACGATGCCGATCAGGATGTTATTCCTTATGGTAAGGCGCTGAAGCATAATCAATATTTTATTTTAAATGAAAATTTGCAAGTTTGTCAGGTGGGTGAAGTTGGTCGAATGTATATGGTCGGGACAAATTTATCTAACGGCTATCTCCTAGATGGAAAAATTAGCCCAAAAGATTTTGTACCTATCACTATTTCAGCCGATACAACTGAGATGGCATTTAGAATGAGTGATCTAGGCTATGTTCGAGCAGATGGAAATATCATTTTTGCCGGGCGAGAAGAGGGCTATCTCAAGGTGAAAGGGGTGCGTATCTCGGCGGCCGAAGTAGAGACAGCTTTGATGAAATACACACCGATTCAAGAAATCGTTACAGTGTGCTGTACTCATCCTCAAACTGAGATTGCGGAGTTGGTTGCGATGTTTAGTTTGGCAAATGTTCAAGAAAAAATAGATATCCAAGATTTGAAAAGTCAGTTAAAAAATTATCTACCTCAGTCGCATATTCCTACAAAATGGTATTGTGTCGATCAATTGCCTTTAACGCAAAATGCTAAAATTGATCGAAAATTATTGCAAAAAATGGCGCAGGAGCAACTGTATCCTCAAGCCCAAAATTTAAAAAATAAGCACATTGCTTTAGAGCATATTTCAGATACGGTTATGGATATTTTTCGGGAATTTGTTGAACAAGAATTTTCGTCCAATATTTTTTATCAAACGGAAATCCTTCGACTCGGTATTCGTACTAAACAGTTAAAACAAATCGCTGAAAAAATCGCTGAAAAATATGATATTCGTTTGGATTTTTATGTGCTTGCTAGTTGTAAGACTGTAGAGGATGTGGTCAATCAAGTACAAAAACAGACAGTAAATTGATTTTTGAAATATTTATTTAAATAATTGAAAATAAGTAATAAATTTTATTTAAGATGATTAAATAGCCACTGCTTTTCTTTATGATTATAAATAGTTTGCGTAGGCAATTTGCCTAACTTTTCAGGGATGAAAAGTTACAAAAATCCTTGTTGGACAGAAGGACTACATCCCTGTAATCCCTGTCCAACGGACGGCATCCTGCCTTGTCACAATAGTCAAATTTACTGTGAATTGGGATAATATCGTGGGGGTTTAATCCCTCTCAACCTCCCTTTGAGAAAGGGAGGGATTGGCTGGTTTTTAGTTTACTGCCGTGCCATGCGACAGGAGATTTTTTCTACGAAAATTAATGAAAATCATCATGAAAAGATAAGAATGTATGGAAAATAAATTTATAAATAAAAAAGATCAGATGACTATTCAGCCACTACTTTTCTTTATGATTATGAAAGGATTGTGTAGGCAATTTGCCTAACTTTTCAGGGATGAAAAGTTACAAAAATCCTTATTGGACAGAAGGACTACGTCCCTGTAATCCCTGTCCAACGGACGGCATCCTGCCTTGTCACGGTAGTTAATTCTATTGTGAATTGAGATTTATATAAAAATAAATATCATGGAGGCTTCAATTTCTCCCAACCTCCCTTTGAGAAAGGGAGGGGTAGCTAGTTTTTAGTTTACTACTGTGCCATGCAATAGGAGATTTTTTCATGTAAATAATTGAAAATTATAAAAATATAATGGTGTATGGAAAATAAATTTATAAATAAAAAGATCAGATGATTAAATAACCATTACTTTTCTTCATGGATATGAATGGACTGGGCAGGTAATTTGCCTAACTTTTCAGGGATGAAAAGTTACAAAAATCCTCGTTGGACAGAAAGACTACGCCCCTGTAATCCCTGTCCAACGGACGGTATCCTGCCTTGTCATGAGAGCCAACCACTTATATCAAAAACCAATCAGCTCCTCCCTTTTTAAAGGGAGGTTGGGAGGGATTAATCCCACACAACACATTTTTTGTGTAGATCCCTATTTATTGTTAAATGGCAAACGAGTTAAACCGTTTATTTGCGATTTAATTCATTCAAGATGTTTTGGATCATTTCGCCAATTTGTTCGACAAGCGCCGTAGGATAGCGATGTGCTTGATAGGTCACAATCAGGCTGAGTTGATGTTGATCATTGATGAGATTGTCCATGATTTCAAAATGCAGTCCAAACATGGATTCATTACGTTCAGGCAAAATTTGTCGATATTGAACATCACCCTGCGGTGTTTTAAATGCACCATTTAGTGCATTATTTGAGTGAATATGGATATAAACATCAAAGATTAGTCCAGCGTCATCAGCCAAGCCTAAAGCTTTTTGAATGTGATTGATGGGTGTGTCTGCATAAGCCATTGATTTATTTAACATTTGACTGGTCTTTTCAAGAAGCTGTGCAAAATTTTGTTCAGGACTGAACTGAGTGCGATGCGCCACCATTGTGGTTAAATAACCCACAGTATCAAAGAAATACGGATCAGTACGACCAGATGCGGATGTGCCGATTACAATCTCTTTTAGGTCGCCTGTTTTTTGTAGTGAGCTGATAATTGCAGTATAAATCACACTAAAAATAGAGGAATGATGCAACCTTGAAAATGCTGAAATGCTTTGATAAGTCTCTGGACTGAATTTTAATTCTAGCCATTCAACTTTGGGTTCAAGCATTGGCTGTGCAGTTGAAGTTGCAGAATTTTTTAGATCTAAACCATAGGTTGCACCTTGTAACAGGTCTTTCCAATACTGGATATGTTCAGAATTTAAGCCATTTTTTTGTTGCGAGATCGCCAATTCATGAATGCTATTTGCAGGCATGTCCCATCGAGGTGTTTGTTGATTTAAACGTGCATAATAGGCTGTTTCTAGATCAGACATGATGCTGTTGAGTGACCATTCATCAATCACCATATGATGCACTAAAAAGGACAATGTTTGTTGCCCATTTGCATTTTTAAGGAAGCGAATTCTGATTGGTAATTCACGTGAAAGATCAAACTTATAAGCGGCTTCTTCAGCAAGCGTGACGCCTTGACTTTCATTACTGCTCCAAAACCATTTGTATTGATTGAGTGAGGCAAGGGGAGCAATAGATTGGGTTACTTTTTCATTGTCTATTTTAAATAATGTTCGTAAGCCGACATGGCGGACGACGAGATCATGAAAGGCTTGGAAGAATATCTCTTCATCAATTTGATCTTGAAATTCGATAGCAAAAGGCAGGTTGTAAATAGGGCTGAAATCAAAAGCAGAATAAGCTTGCCATAAGAAATCTTGGGTAAAGGTTAAAGGGGCTTGTTCAAGTTTTTCATGTGAATTTTGTTGAGTTGTTGCATTTTTTAGCGAGGCGTATTGGGCTAAAGCTGATGCAGTCGGTGATTTGAAAAAATCGTTGAAACTCAGCTCTATACCATGGCGATTTTGTAGATAGCCAATGACGCGTGTGGCCAAAAGTGAATGTCCACCAAAATCAAAGAAATCATCTTCTGCCGTCATCTCAGGCTCAGCCAGTATATTTTTAAATTCAGTCAAAATAATCTGACTGATCTCATTCTGACTCAGTGTATTGCTCGCTTTCTGGTCGTGATTTTGATCATTGCTTGTTAAGGTTGGACTACTTGCTGTCTGCTCTGAAGTTTCAAGCAGAATGGTTTGCAATTGAGTGCTATTGATTTGATTTTCATTATAATTATTTTTTATTTCTTCGATAATGTTATTTAGCTGATAGCTTTCTTGTAAGATCGGATGTAGACACAGTGCCAGTAAAATATCTTGTTCAGTTTGTATAATTAGGGCATTCAAAGGTGGATCAGTTTCAGCATTCCATGGTTTATTTTTAAAATAGGATAGGCGCTGTTCGAGCTGATTTGTGTCAGTTGTTAATGTTTGGATACCGAGATCAAAAGACGGATCAATTATTTTGTTGAGGTCACCGTCCTCACTAAAGATGAAGCGGCTATTGAGATCAGGATGCTGTTCGATGACATTTCTTATGCTCATTTTGAGCAAAGATAACTCAGGTTCGGCATCAAATTTGTACAATTCAAAATGTTGAACGATTTGTTCAGGTTGTTGCAATTGCAGCATCCAGATGTATTCCTCGTGCTCACTGACCGCTAGGGGAGAAGCTTCACAGTACTGTTCTGACATTGAATAAATCCTATTTTATAAAGCTGATTTTGATCAGCTTTTTTTTCATTTTTCGAAATTTATATATTTGCTGAAAGATAAAACATTTCATTTATTTAGTTTTATCTCATTCACAACCGCATGTTTTATGCCGCTGTAAATCACTTGAGTTATTCGTTATTCAAGTATTTGGGGCTTACATTTTGTTCAAAACATATTATAATTGATAATCATTTGCAATAAGATTATCATTATTCTTTGTGCATTGTGATGTAAAACCAATGATTTAAATAAAAAAGCTTATTTATGAGAAATTTATAAATATCTATTTTTTATATCATTTTAGAATTTTTAAATAGATCAAATGCACTATTTACCTGAAATAGAACAAGTAGAGCCGAACAATGCAGAGAAATAGAGAAATGGGCATCTGTGATTTATTTCAACTAAAGCTTGGACTAAACAAACAGTACTTCTGGCTCAGCCATATCCATAATCGAAGCAGTAATTTTTCGATGAAAAGAGAACAGCCCCCACATTTTTATGGAGCGTGTGCCTAATGCGTTTGGGGTTGTTGAGTTTATTTATTGTGCTTTGTTTGGTCTCGTTATTGCTTGGTGCGATGCCTTTATCGTGGGCTGAACTGATCAATTTCTCGGGCGATAGTTGGCTGACTTTGACGGTGAGTCGCATTCCCCGTTTGATTGCGATTGTTTTGACTGGGATTGGGTTGTCTATTTGTGGGGTGATTTTACAGCACATTGTTCGAAATAAATTTGTGGAGCCTGGGACATCTGGTGGTTTAGATGCAGCAAAACTGGGAATTATGGTATCGCTGACGATGATTCCTGCGGTTGGTGTTTTTACCAAAGCTTTATTTGCAATGTTGTTTTGCTTTATCGCAAGTTTGATTTATATCGCAATTATTGCCCGGATTCGTTTTCGTAATACAGTTTTGATTCCTGTGATCGGGCTGATGTATGGCGGTGTGCTGAGTGCTATCGCTGAGTTTTATGCTTATCAAAACAATCTCTTACAAAGTGTTCAAGGTTGGTTATTGGGCGATTTCTCCAGAATCGTTCAAGGGCATTATGAAATGATCTATTTCATTTTGCCCACCATTATTTTGACCTATGTTTTTGCCTATCGTTTTACTTTGCTCGGAATGGGTGAGGAAGCAGCTTCAAGTTTAGGGCTGAACTTTAAAGCTATGGCGGCATTAGGTTTGATTTTGGTTTCTGTCACGGTTTCAGCCACTGTGATTACTGTTGGTGCAATTCCTTTTGTCGGTTTGGTTATCCCGAACTTAGTTGCACTGAAATATGGTGAAAATTTGTCTAAAACCCTACCGATTATTGCACTCGGTGGGGCATGTTTGCTGTTGATTTGTGACATTGTTGGGCGGTTGGTTATCTATCCATTTGAAGTTCCAATTGGGCTGACCGCAGGTGTTGTTGGAGGCGCAATATTCCTCATTTTAATTTTGAGGGGGCTTCGATAATGCAAACTAAATTTTGGGTTTTATGCGGCACAGTGCTGTGCTTGGCGATCTTTTTTGTATTGTTTGATTCGGGATTGGATTTCGAATATGTGATCCCGAAACGCTTATTGCGTTTGGGTACGATTATTTTAGCCAGTGTGTGTATTGCTTTTTCTTCAGTGGTTTTTCAGACCTTAGTTTCCAATCGAATATTGACGCCTGCAATCATGGGTTATGAATCTGTGTATCTACTTTGGCAGGTGCTGTTGCTGTATTTCGTGGGAACGCACGGGCTAAATATGCTCGGTCTAAATGGCAACTTTTTTGTATCGATCATTTTAATGTTGCTGTACTCATGGTTGATTCATCGTTGGCTGATGCCAAGAGCGCGACATGATCTTTTTTTATTGTTGTTATTCGGATTGGTGCTCAGCATGGTCATTTTGACCTTGACCCAGTTTATTCAACTTAAGATTAGTCCCGGTGAATTTTCTGTTTTTCAAGGCTTTAATTATGCCTCTTTCAATCGTTCCCAGCCTGAAACACTCTTTTATGCATTGATCGCTGTACTCGCTGTCTGTTGGATCGGTCGTAAATATTTACCGATCTTGGATGTGATGTCTTTGGGACGTGAGCAAGCCATTTCTCTGGGTGTTGATCATCAAAAATATTTACGTATCTGCTTTGCTTTGATTGCGATTTTAGTTGCCATTTCAACCAGTTTAGTCGGACCTACTGCATTTATGGGGGTATTTATTGCCAATATCGCCTATGCATTTTCAGGCAATTATCGACACAAATTTACATTATGTTTCGCAAGCATGATTTCCATCTTAGTCTTTCTTTTTGCTCAAATTTTGGTAGAGCACGTTTTCAATTATAAAACCACGGTCAGCATTTTGATCAATTTGGTCTGTGGGGTTTATTTCCTTGTATTGATGGTGCGTGCTCGAGGTATCACATGATTCGTATTGAAAATATTTCCAAGTCCTATGGCAGCAAAAAGGTGCTTTCTGAGCTGAATCTCGAACTGCCGATGCAACAAGTGATTTCTTTAATTGGACCCAATGGAGCTGGAAAATCGACTTTGTTAATGATGTTGGCAAGGCTGCTTGCTCCAACTCAAGGCGATATTTTTTTCAATCAGCAAAATATTGCCGAGATCAGGATTGCTGATTATGCCAAAACCGTGGCGACGCTCAGACAATCCCCAAACTTTAATTTACGTCTCACAGTTGAAGAACTGGTGTCTTTTGGGCGTTTTCCTTATAGCAGAGGGGCTTTGACTGCCAATGATCATAAGGTGATAGATGAATCCTTGGATTTTCTCTCCCTGAACTCACTTCGTGATGCTTATGTCGATGAGCTGAGCGGTGGACAAAGACAAATGGCTTTTTTGGCAATGACCATCGCGCAACAGACCGAAATTCTTTTACTCGATGAACCTTTAAACAATTTGGATATGAAACATGCCGTTCAGATCATGCATGCCATGCGCCGTTTATGCGATGAACAAGGTCGCACGGTGATTTTAGTCATACATGATATTAACTTCGCTGCGAATTATTCAGATCACATTGTTGCGTTGAAGCAAGGAAGGCTTTGTTTCAGCGGTGCAACAGAGCAAGTCTTAACCGAATCACTTTTGGGTGATTTATACGAGCTTGATTTCAAAATCACATCTAACGAACACGGTTATATGTGCAACTACTTCAACTCATCTGGAGCTTGAAAATGAACTGGAAACAGAAAAATTGGGTAACGACTATGGCAATATTAGTTGCCATCTCGGTATCAGGTTGTGATAAAAAACCTGAAAATCAGACCCAAGCAGCTCAGAAACTAAATGCTCCAATCAGCATTAAACATGAGCTTGGTACAACTGTAATTGATCATGTTCCTCAGCGTGTCGCAGTTTTAGACATGAATGAGGCCGATTTTTTAGATCAGTTAAATATCCCGATTGCAGGAATGCCGAAAGATTTTATTCCTCATTTTTTAGAAAAATATAAAAATGATCAGAATATTGCCGACTTGGGGTCGATCGTACAACCCAATATGGAGCGGATTCATGCATTAAAACCAGATTTGATTTTAATGACACCGATTCAGGCAGATAAATATAAAGAATTGTCAGAGATCGCACCGACGGTACATTACGACATCAACTTTAAGAACAGTGAAAATAAACACATCGAAACGGTGAAAAACCATTTGATTACGCTGGGCTTGATCTTTAATCGTGCCGACTTGGCTCGTAAAAAAGTGGCTGAGCTAGATGCTGAAGTAAAGAAAGCTCGAGAGGTTACAGCAAATCGACCAGAAAAAGCGTTAGTGGTTTTACATAACAATGGTGCATTTAGCAACTTTGGTGTGCAGTCACGTTATGGCTTTATCTTCCATGACTTAGGGGTAAAACCTGCCAGTACGGTTGTGGATACCAGTTTGCATGGTCAGCCGATTTCCAGTGAATTTATTAAAAAAGCCGATCCCGATATTTTATATATCGTCGATCGTACAGCTGTCATGGAGCATCGTCCAATTATCAATGCTGAAAATGTCAGCAATCCTTTGCTTCGAGAAACCAAGGCTTGGAAAAACGGCCATGTGATTTTTGTCGATGCAGATGCTTGGTATATCACTGGGGCAAGCCCAACTTCACTGAAAATACTGATCAGTGATGTGCTCAAAGGCTATCAAAAATAAGTGCTTATACCAAACAACAAAATTTTAAAGCAACAAGATTTTTAAATAAGCAAAACCTGATTGAAAAATATAAGGAAACTCTGATGAAAAATGATATTCGCGGTAATCGAAAAAAAGCCGCACAAAGTAAGCTACAGTCAAAAAAATCATTTGTGTTAAATCATATTGCATCAGCACAAATGGCGTTATTGATGGGGGTAAGTGTAGGAACAGTCTTTGTTTGTGCGCCTTCTGCTTATGCCGAAGCGACGATTGATAGTGCTGAAACACTGAAAAAAAACCAAGGAAATTCAGCCATTGCTCAGCAACAATCGACTGAAGTGACTCAAATTCCAGCGTTGCAAGCAGTCGCAGAAAGTGATGATGTTTATGCAGGTGGTCAAGTTGCTAAAAAAAGTAAAATTGGTTTTTTAGGTGACAAAGACTTTATGGAAACACCGTTTAATACCATAAGTTATACAGATAAATACGTCGAAGATAAGCAAGCCAAAGACATTACAGAGGTGATTGCTGCGACAGATCCGTCTGTATTTACCAATGGTGCAAGTGGCGGTTGGAGTGAAAACTATTACATTCGTGGCTTTGCCTCGAGCACCAGTGATATGTCGATGAATGGTTTATTTGGTATCACACCATTTTATCGAACATCGCCTGAAATGTTTGAACGTGTTGAAGTGCTAAAAGGTCCATCAGCATTACTCAATGGTATGCCGCCTGCAGGTTCAGTCGGTGGTACAGTCAATTTGGTCACCAAAAAAGCAGGTGATGAGCCTTTAGCCAGAATAACCACGACTTATATGTCTGATTCTCAGTTTGGTGGTCATATTGATCTTGGGCGTCGATTTGGTGAAAACAAAGAGTTCGGGGTAAGATTTAATGGCGTATATCGTGATGGTGAAGGTGCTGTAAAAAACCAAGATAAAGAGACGCAGCAGTTTTCACTTGGACTGGATTGGCGTGGTGAACGAGCGCGAGTTTCGGTCGATGCTTATGATGCTAAAGACCGTGTAGATGGTGTGCATCGCGGTTTAAATTTGGCTACAGGTGTCGCCATACCAAAACCACCCAAAGCAGATACGCTTCTAAATCCAGATTGGTCTTTTGTTGAAACTAAAGACAAAGGCGCAATGATCAAGGGTGAATATGATCTCAATGATAAGATCACAGCCTATGCAAACTATGGTCAAAGTAATACAAAATACAAATATAACGGTGCGATGACAGCTATAGTCAAAGATGGTCTAGGCTCATTTGAAACTAAAATTGGTCAGCTCGCTTTCGAAGTTGATAAAAAATCCGCTGATGCAGGTTTTAAAGGCGTTTTTGAAACCGGTCCGATTAAACATCAATGGGTTGTCAATGGAACATACTACAAACATGATCAGGATGATTATGGGATCCGAAATGTGAATGGTGCCGAATGGACAACGAATCTTTATAATCCAGTCTGGGGAAGCCCAGTCCCATTTACTGCGAAAGCAAATTATTTATACCATTCGACTTTGTCTACCTCAAGTTATGGTTTTGCAGATACCTTATCTTTTGCCGAAGATCGAGTACAGTTAACACTTGGTGCACGTTATCAAACAGTTAAACCAACGAGCTCTATAAATAAACAAGCACAGTATAGTAAGTCGGCAACTACACCTGGGGCGGCATTATTGGTCAAAGCCACAGATAAAATATCTGTGTATGCGAACTATATCGAAGGTTTGACTAAAGGTGATCAAGCGCCTGCAACAGCTGAAAATGCTGGGGTAATTTTTGCGCCGCAAAAAACCAAACAGGCAGAGCTTGGAGTGAAGCTTGATCAAGGATCATTTGCGCATACTTTAGCTGTGTTTGAGATTAAAAAACCAAACAGTAGTACGGATATCTCAACAAATTACTTTTCTGCAAATGGTGAGCAGCGTAACCGAGGTGTGGAATGGTCATTCTTTGGTACACCGATCGAGCATGTTCGTTTAATGGGTGGGGTCACTTATATTGATCCTGAGTTAAGTAAGACGGTCGGTGGCAAAAATCAAGGTAACACGGCTACAGGTGTTCCAAAAACACAAGCTAAACTTGGTGCAGAGTGGGATACACAAGTGGCACAAGGCACTTTGACTTTGTCTGGAAATATCAACGCTGTTTCAAAACAATATATCAATCAGGAAAATACTTTACACGTTCCTGGTCGAACATTGCTTGATGTAGGTGCACGTTATAGTACAAAAGTTGCTGATCATCCTGTGACGATTCGTGCTGGGGTAAATAACCTAACCAATAAAGCTTATTGGGGTATGCCACAACTCTCTAGTTTGGTTTTAGGCGCACCAAGAACTTATATGTTATCTGCATCATATGATTTCTAAGGTTGATTTTGAAATAGGCTTTGTTTGAAAACTTAAGCACTAAAATATGTTGTGGCACAAACTACAGCATATTTTAGAGCAGATCGGACAGGGTAACTAGGTGCAATGTCTTTAGAGTTATCCGAAGCTTTTAGTATTTAGAGATATCGCCATTTCATCATTGAAGTGAATTACAATTAAAAGTATTCTCAAAAAAAATCGCCAAATAAGGCGATTTTTTTTGATCTTTATTTACCCATAAAACATCAGTTTATTCCACCAAACCATAATGCTGAAATGCTGAGCGTTTCGGGATACGATAAGCTTCACGTCCAAGCAATTGATTGATAATCACTGAATTTCGAGTGGCTCCAATTCCCAAGTCTGGTGATCCCACACCTTGCTGAAAAATCTCTGCATTTTGGATGAAAATACGTCCTTTACCTTGATCACAACGCTCAGCTGTAAAATCTTCTCGTACTAAACAGTCATTATATTCATCGGTTTTAAGCACTTTATTTTTAAGATTTTCAAACCATTTCGGCCAATGGTGACGATAACCAGTAGCTGCGATTACAGCGTCACTTTGTATGGTTTGACGTTGATCAAGCTGCGTATGCCAACAGCTTAGATTGATCTGACCCGATGATGACACTTGCAGATCTTCAACTTCACAACTTGAGTACAAGGTTAAGCCTGCATCAGCTCCTGCCACCGTTCTTTCATAGAGCAAATCATAGATTTCACCAATAGTGAAAAAGCTGATGCCCTTATAGATCAGTCCTTGTCCTGCGGCGATTTCGCGTCTTTTCTCTCTCGGAATACTCTGAAAATATTGCATATAAGCTGGAGTAAAACATTCTTGTCCTAACTTGGAGAACTCCATTGGATGGAAGCCTGCCGAACGAGTGACCCAGCGGATTGATGCGCCTGCCTGAATTTGTTCGAGGCTCAGTGAGCGATATAAGGCAAGTACACATTCTGCGGCACTTTGTCCTGAACCAACGACAGTCACTTGCTTGCATTGATTTAATTGTTTTTGCAACGCTGCAAATTCGGCTGCATGTTTGACCAAAGGATGATCACAAGCACTTAACCATTTTGGATAATGTGGCTGTGTTCCGATCCCAATCACCAAATCTTGGCTGATATAAAATTGATTTTTTCCACTGCTCAGTTGGCTTTCAACGATAAATTGGTCACGTTTTTCATCATAAATTACATCCAGAACATTTTCACCAAACTGACAATCGGGCAATTGTTTAGATGCCCAGCGACAGTAATGATCGTATTCTCGTCGAGGGATCAAGAAACGATCATAATAATAAAACTGATGTAAACGGTCATGTTGATGTAAATAATTGATATAACCCAAAGGATGACAAGGATTAGCAATCGTCACCAGATCAGCAAAAAAAGGAATTTGCAAGGTCGTGCCTTCTAAAAGCAAACCTTCATGCCAACGAAATTGTGGTTTTTTTTCTAAAAATACAGCTTTGATTTCAGGATGATGAGAGAGTAGCGCAGCAAGTCCGAGATTGAACGGGCCAATGCCGATACCCAAAATATCTATATTTTTCATATTTCTATCATTCCAGTTCTATTGATATATAAGTGGTGAAAGATTTCATTTTTTTAATTCAATATTTAATGAATCGTTTGCTTTGTATGTGTGGAAATGAGTTTTTCGACAGCGACAACATCTTGGCAATGGATGAGTTGCAGTGGCGTTAAACTGATTTCAAAGGTTTCATTGATTTGTTTGGCAATCAATTTGAGATGTGAAGGACGCAATCCCAAATGACTAAATTGCATGTCTTGATGTGTTGCATCTGAAGGCGATAAATTTAAATGATTCAAATAAATTTGCAGGATTTGCTCACGTTGCATATTGCCTTGATTGATCTGATTTTGAGTATTTTCAAAATGCAGTTTTAGATCTACATTTTCCAGACCAAGCGCTAATATCTGTTCTATACTTTTTTCGAGTTGCAACAAAAAGTCAGAGATAAACTGATCAGAAATAGCGGCTTGTGCATAATCAATATCAAAAATGAGAGCGCCGTCATTGTACAATTTAAAGCGTACATCTATTGCGACCTGAGGAGTTTGCGTTAGCCCATCGATATATTTGATGGGGTTTGATTCTGGCAAACTCGGCCACGACAAACCATTGGTGATCACGATAGGCAAAGCAGGAGCGGATTTATATTTTTCAAACAACATTCTCGCCAGATCTACACCTGAAAATGCTAAATGTTGTAGAGATTCGAGCACACTTTTTTGCAGTTGTACTGCATGCTCAACGAAGTTTGCAGTCTGTTGCCATGTGCTCACGATAAAGGTTGATTGATTGGAAAATGCGCCATCATATAGGGGCAGGACAGGCACGCCAACAGAGAGAGTCTGGTCAGTTGTCCGTTGCGAAAGTATTTCCAAGACCAGTGCCATGATCAATGAGTTTTTAAATAAACCTTTACGTGCTCCGATTTTGCTCAATTGTTGAAACTTTTCACGATCAATGTGCAAGCTTTGGCGACGATAGAGCGAAGTAGCGATACTGTCTAAGGGCTTAGACCACGGCAATTTCGGGATGTGAACATGATTGGCGAGTTTATTTTGCCAATATTTTTGATCATCTGTTCGATTTTGTGCTGTGGAGCTATTGGGTTTTGCATCTGTGTTGGGCTGCGTCAGAGTTTGAGCTGAAAATAGTTCCATCATCAATGATGCAATCGCTCGACCATCCAAAATTTGAGCATCAAAACGAACAAATATTTTAAATTGATCTACAGACAGTTTAAATACAGTAACATCCCAAGGTGATTGATTTAAATCAAATAATGCATGTCGGTATTGCTCACGAAATGTGGAAATATGCTCATTTGCGACAGCTTGCTCAAAACGGGTCAAATCAATCATGTTGAGATTGATGATGACCTCATCGCTGATATATTGCAGCAGTTTTTTTTCATCGATATAAGTTCTGAGACTTGGATGATGGCGAACCATGTCGGTCAATCGCAGCTTAAATTCCTCAAGATCAAGCCTTCCCTCATATTCCTGATATTCTTGCATGGCAATGCCACCAAGAGGAAAAGCGGTAGTACGACCCAATAAATATGCTTTTTGCAGGGCATTGAGCGCTGTTTCACTCTGTCTTTTATTGATCAATTTGTTTGGAAATTTGAGCGAAAGTGACTGTAGATCATGGGTAAATATGTCGGGATTTGATGCGATTTTTTTGAGCAAATCTATATAATTTTCAAATAATGGATTGATCCATGATTCAGGTAATGCATCAAGACGGATATCCCAATTGATCAGCAGTTCATTGGCGACACTGACCACTTGAACATCTAAAGCCACTTGCGGACCTTGCGAGATCGTCCAATTCATCTGACCAAAGATTTGATGCACTCTTTCTGAAAATAGTTCTTCGCCTGCAAGATCGACCGCTGCAGTAAAGACAATCGGTGCAGTTTGCGCAGTACCGTGATAACGGGAAAGATCACGCATCACTTGTACACCCGAATATTGCTGATGCCCAAGCGTTTCGATCCATGTCTTGCCGATATTTTGACAAAACTGAGCGAGATGTTCGGTCGCAGACATATCAATATTTAAAATAGAAACATTGGCAAAATCACCAATAGAACTTTCTATGCCTTGCATCACAGGCTCACGCCAAAAAGTCGGAACATTGAGGCGATAACGTGGATCTTGGGTTTTATTCCCTAAACAATACGCAAAAATCCCCATCAATAGTGTAGAAAAAGTCAGTCGATGTTGTTTGGCTAGCCGATGTAAAGCTTGCCTCTGCTCTGTATTTAAAGTGCTACTGAGCCGATGACTTTGTATGACCGTTGATGTTGGATTTTTGAGGGGAATAGTGGGGGCTGGAGCAATATCAGCCAAACGTGATTTCCACCAGATTCGGTCACGACTGCGTTGTTTTTGGCAAATTGGATCGTGTTTGAGTTGGTTATTCCAAGAAAAAAAATCAACTGTAGGCGGCAATGTACAATCTGCATCTTCATAAAAAAGCGCAAGATCTTCCATCAATATACGAAAACTAGAGGGATCAATGGCGATCATGTCAGCATCAACATGCAGTCGAAAATGTTGTTCATCTAATAGGCTGATTGAAAATTTTACAGTCTGTGCTTGAGTCAAATCTAATTTTTGATGCGTCCAGTACTGTCTTTTGGTTTCGAGTTTTTGCTTTTGTTGAGTTTTTGTGAATATTGAAAAATCATCAACTTCTATTTCTATGTTCTGATCAGCTGAAATGATACTTGGAATCGCATCACGGTCGAGTCGCAAGCGTAGCATTTCATGTCGTTGATAGAGTCGTTGAATGGCTAGATTTAGTTTTTTTAGATCAATACTTTGACCATCAAATTCGCTATAAAGATGAGCTGAAACCCCACCTAAGATCGCTTCGTTTGAGCGCCCAAACCAACAGGCAGCTTGCATCGGAGTGAGTTCACGCATTGCTTAATTGCTCAGTTGACAAATGAATTATGGTTGAGCATTATAAGTATAAATAGGAATGATTACCAGTTGCATTTAATAATCATTATCGTATTTATTGTTATTCATTATAATCAAACACCATCAATCTGAAATGAAAAAGCATGTTCTCACTCTGATGTTTTTTTATTTTTAGATGGAAATGTCAAAGCGGAAATAGGAGTGCTTTTACAGCACAAACTCCCGTTCAGTATTTCAAAAATGAAGAATCAAATGATCAAATATACGCATTGGCCAGAGGATTTGGCGCAAAAATACAGGGCAAAAGGATATTGGATCGATCAACCTCTGACGAGGATTTTAGCTGAAGCTAATGACAAATCACCGCATTCCACCGCGATTATTTGTGGTGAAAGGCAATTCAGTTATGCTGATCTCAATCAATTTTCAGATCATCTAGCGACACATTTAGCTGCAAGAGGGTATGGCATCGGTGATACTGCACTGGTGCAATTGCCTAATATCGCTGAGTTTTATATTGTATTTTTTGCTTTGTTGAAAGTGGGTGTTGTCCCTTTAAATGCTTTGTATAGTCATCGACAGCTTGAGTTAAAGGCGTTTATTCAGCAAATCCGTCCTAAACTTGTGATTGCCTCTCGTGCGCATGAAGTTTTTGCTACTGATCTTTTTGAAAATGATCTAAAAGCATCAGGTTTAAGCCCTGAATTATTTGTCATGTTGGGTGCAAATGAGCATGATTTGGATTTGGTTGCTGCTTATCAAAAAGCGAGTGCAGAACAAGTCGAATACCAATCTACTCCAGCAGATGAAGTTGCATTTTTTCAACTCTCAGGCGGTAGTACAGGTACACCCAAGCTGATTCCTCGAACGCACAATGACTATGATTATAGTGTACGAGCCAGCGCTGAAATTTGTCAGTTAAACTCAGATACGCGGTTACTTTGTGGCATACCTGTAGCGCACAATTTCATGCTCAGTTCTCCGGGAGCATTGGGTGTATTTCATGCGGGTGGCTCCGTTGTTATGGCAGCCACACCAGAACCTCTGCAATGTTTTGCATTGATCGAACGGCATCAAGTCAATATGGCTTCATTGGTTCCGAGTGCAGTCATTATGTGGTTGCAGCAAGCACCGCAACATTTAGCACAAATTCAATCTTTACAGTTACTTCAAGTAGGTGGTGCAAGCTTTCCTGAGTCTTTGGCAAGACAAGTTTCGACTGGTTTGGGCTGTCAGTTACAACAAGTCTTTGGAATGGCTGAAGGTTTGGTGAATTACACTCGTTTAGATGATCCAGAAGAACAAATTGTCAGTACTCAAGGTCGTCCGATCAGTGCGGATGACGAAGTTTTTATCGTAGATGAACAGGGCAATGTACTCGCCGATGGTCAAGTTGGCATGTT
The DNA here is from genome assembly GCF_000368565.1 of Acinetobacter gerneri DSM 14967 = CIP 107464 = MTCC 9824. GTDB lineage: Bacteria > Pseudomonadota > Gammaproteobacteria > Pseudomonadales > Moraxellaceae > Acinetobacter > Acinetobacter gerneri. Next base: position 333,942 of record NZ_KB849543.1, read on the forward strand.
GAAAGTACGCGGACCATATACATTTTGTGGTTATTACCAAAGCCCTGAACATAATGCTCAAGTTTTTGATCCTGAAGGATTTTACTACTCAGGTGATTTGGTGGTACGCAACTCAGCCGGCAACTTGAAAGTGGTGGGTCGTATCAAAGATCAAATCAATCGTGGTGGTGAAAAAATCGCATCTGAAGAAATAGAGAAATTGTTGATTTTGCATGTCGATGTGGTCAATGCAGGATTGGTGGCGATTTTTGATGCGCATTTCGGTGAGAAAAGCTGTGCTTTTATCGTGTCAAATAATCCTCAATTAAAAGCAATACATTTGAAGCGCCATCTCCTAGATTTGGGTATTGCTCAATATAAATTGCCTGATCAAATACGATTTATCGATGCTTTACCACTCACTGCTGTCGGTAAAGTAGATAAAAAACAATTACGTGAACATTTAAATCATCTCCAAATCGCTTAAGCGACTCAGTAAAAATATCGAGAAGAATATGACCATTGCAAAGATTTCTGATTATCCAATGCCAGACCAAAGCCGTCTTCCCCAAAATAAAACCAACTGGCAACTTGATCCTGATCGCGCAGTATTACTGATACATGATATGCAGCGTTATTTTCTCAATTTCTATGATGCTGACAGTCGTTTAATTGCGACGATGACTCAAAATTTAGAACAGCTACGGCAATGGGCAGATCAACATGGTGTACCTATGGTGTATACCGCACAGCCCTATGAACAACCTGCTGAGGATCGTGCTTTGCTGAATGCCATGTGGGGTGCGGGTTTACCTGCTTCAACACCTGATCAGCAAGCCATTATTTCACCCTTAACACCGAAAGACGGTGATGTGGTGCTGACCAAATGGCGTTATAGCGCATTTCAACGATCTGATTTACAAAAACGTATGCAAAATTGGCAACGTGATCAGCTGATTATCGGTGGTGTATATGCACATATCGGCTGTATGGTGACTGCAATTGATGCCTTTATGAATGATATTCAAGCATTTTTTGTTGCAGATGCACTGGCAGATTTTTCAGAGCAAGAACATTTAGAGGCACTAAAATATGTCTCTTCGCGCTGTGGTCAAGTGACCCATACTCAAGCCATTGTGGCATCGACGATGCTTGAGTTAACCGAGCAATGGTTATATGAAAAAGTACAGAAATTGGTTGAGGAAGAGGAACTTGATCCTGCCGAAAACCTGATTTTGTATGGTCTAGATTCGTTACGCATCATGCAGTTTTCCGCAGAACTCAAACAATATGGTTTGGATATTTATTTTGAAGAATTGGGACAAGAGCCATCGATAGAGCATTGGTGGAATTTAATCCAGTCTAAGCAAGCTGCAAAAGTCGCTTAGATTGAAATGTGTGCTGGCATTCAATCATTAGAATAAAACGGAGAAAAACATGATTTTATCAGCGTCAGATTGCGAACGAATTGAAAAGTTTTGGGCTTATTGTCAAAAGCATCAATATTTTAATATCGGTTATCCCGAATCCGCAGATTTTGATTATTCCGCCTTGTATCGATTCTTTAATTTTTCGATTAACAATTGTGGTGATTGGCAAGAACCGAGTAACTATGCGCTGAACTCTTTTGACTTTGAAAAAGATGTGATGCGTTACTTTGCAGAATATTTTCGGATTGCATTCGATGACAGTTGGGGCTATGTGACCAATGGCGGAACTGAAGGCAATATGTTTGCTTGCTATTTAGCCCGAGAATTATTTGCACAAGGCACTTTGTATTATTCAAAAGCAACACATTATTCAGTTATTAAAATAGCCAAACTTCTACAGATGAAATCGTGTGTGGTGGATTGCTTGGAAAATGGTGAAATAGATGTTGCGGATTTGCTTCGAAAAATACAAAACAATCACGAGAAAAATCCGATTATTTTTGCCAATATCGGGACCACGATGTCAGGTGCAATTGACAATATAACGCAGATTCAAACGGGTATAGCACAGCTTGGCATCACACGAGATCAATACTATATACATGCAGATGCAGCGCTTAGCGGCATGATTTTACCTTTCGTCGATCAGCCTCAAGCATTTTCATTTGCTGATGGTATTGATTCGATTTGTGTGTCAGGGCACAAGATGATTGGTTCACCGATTCCATGCGGTATCGTGTTGGCAAAACGTGAAAATGTCGAAAGAATTTCAGTCAATGTTGATTATATTTCTGCGCGAGATCAAACCATTAGTGGTTCGAGAAATGGGCATACCGTACTTTTGATGTGGGCAGCAATACGCAGTCAAACTTTTTTGCAAAAGAAACAACGTGTACAGCATTGCCTGAAAATGGCGCAATATGCTGTAGAGCGTTTCCAAGCAAATGGCATCAATGCATGGCGCAATCCAAACTCGATCACAGTCGTTTTTCCTTGTCCTTCTGAAGCGGTCTGGAAAAAACATTATCTGGCAACGTCAGAAAATATGGCGCATCTGATCACCACAGCACATCACAAAGATACCCAGAAAATTGATCTGTTGATTGATGATGTGATCGAAGATTTACGTGGAAAAACTCAGCGTACAGCATGACTTTTTTATACTGATTCTATTAAGAATTATGTTGCTTAAACTTATTTTAAAAAATTGATTTTAATAAACTAATTTTAAATATCTTTTTAAAGATAAGTTTTATTTACAGTCTTATTTTCCATGCACCCTTATAAATATTCAAAACTTTTGTTCAGGAAATGAAACATGAGTGATCCAAATTTACGCACTTTGTTTACAGGTTCGGTGTTAAGCCCTGTACTTCGTGTAGCGTTTCCAAAATTATTTGCAGGGACTTTTGCCGCAGTCATATCGAGCGTAGCCATGCTGGCAGCACTTTGGTTTTTGGTGCGATTCATCGGGGATTTTTCTGCACAATGGTTGTTATTTTCAGTTTTGCTTTGGGTGGGTGCTGCACTATTCGCAGCATGTTCATCATGGTGGGTTCATGATGCTGAAGCACGCTTTTCTGGAAAGTTACGTCGAAAAATCGCTCAGCATTTGGTTCGGTTGCCGACCAATGTGCGTCATAAACAAGATGATCATGCACTGAAGCGCTTGGTTTCGGATGATATTGCAACATTGCATCACATGGTGGCGCATTTACCGAGTGAAATTGCAATCTTTACAGTGATTCCCTTGCTTTCGATCGGGATACTGATCGCTACGGTTGGTGTATCTGCACTTTGGATCTTACTGCCGGGATGTATTGCTGCGCTTTATTATCTGATCGTCGTGCCTTATATCAGTAAGCGTGATGGTGCAGCACGTATGCAAGTCATGTTCGATATTATCGCTAAAGCGGACGATTATGTGCGAGGGATTAGGATCAATCGTATCTATGGTCAGCAATCTGGGGCATTGGCTGCATATAACAAAGCAACTGAATATTTTACTAAAACTATGGTGATGTGGGTCGCTAAAGTGGCAACACTCGCTGCAATTGCTGTGGCGCTGTTACAGGCAGTTGCGACTTTTGCGATTGCTTATTGGCTGGCTTATCAATATGACACCATGACTTTGGCGACGACATTATTGTTTAGTTTAGCGATTGTCACGCCTGCCTTACGTTTGGGGCATGGTTTGGATTATGTGGCAGCAGGACGAGCTGCAGCAGGTCGTTTAGCAGTATTTTTACAACAACCTATTTTAACTTCAGGGCAGATGCAAGATTTACTAGATCATCAAGCTGTACTGAGCTTAGCTGATGTGACTTATGCAGCTGAAGATCGTGATATTTTTCAAAATTTAAATTTTGTATTTCCCAAAAATAGCATCACCATGATTTCTGGAACAAGTGGTGTGGGTAAAAGTACTTTATTAAGACTGATCGCAGGTTTAGAGCCTTTGAAATCAGGCAAGATTAAAGTCGGTGAGACTGATTTAGCTGATTTAACTTCGCATGCGCGGCATCAACATATTTTATTGATTCCTCAGGGAATGGATGTTTTGGCGAGTTCTGTGCGTACCAATCTTGTACTCTCCGCTCCTGATGCGACAGATCAACAGCTGATCCAAGCCCTAACCAAAGCTCAGCTAAATGTAATGCTCGATACAGATGCTGTTTTACTCTCTGGAGGTGAAAAACAGCGTTTGAATATCGCTCGGGCATTTTTAACGCAAGCCAATATTATTTTATTGGATGAGCCGACCAGTGCTTTGGACCAAATGCATGCTGAAAAACTAATGCAAGCTTTGCAAGAACTCGCAGAAAAAGAACATAAAACCTTGTTAATTGTGTCGCATGACCAGTCACTTTTGGCAAATACTCAGTCAACTTTAGTTTTGCAAGGGGCAGGGAATCCATGATGAATAACAGCATTTCTAAAAATAATTTTATTACTTCAATGTTGCCTCAAGCTGCAAAACAAAGGCTTTTTGGGGTGGCATTGGGTTGGATTGGTGTCGCACTGTTTGAAGCCGTTGCATATATCATTTTAGCATTTTCGATTGTGGGGCATTGGCAAGCGCAATGGGTGTTACTCAGTGCATTGGTGGCAATTTTGATGACCATCATCGTTACACGTGCGGGCTATTTGACAGGTGTACGTTTAGCGGGTGATTTATTTGCAGATTTGGGTAAATCACTGACTGGCGCAAAGTTGTCTTGGTTTAGTCAGGAACAACGTGCTCAGATCGGAAAGATGGCAGGTCAGGCGGTTCCTGGTTTTATGAGTATTCCTGCACATCAATTTCAAACATTTTTACATGCACCGTGTTTACCTATTTTTATATTAATCGGGATGGCATTTTTAGCTGGATGGCAGGTCATGTTGGTGGCACTGCTGCTGATGTTGATTGCCTTTTTTGCACAAGTATTGGCACAGCTTAGCCTGATGAAGGCTGATAAAAATAGACATCAAACAGAATTGGAGACAGCGGCAGCAACGATCGAATTGGTTGATCATCTTGAACTTTTGCAAAGTGCTGCAGGACCTGAAAAAACCTTAGAGCGAATCGAACAGCGTTGGTTATCCCAAGAAAATGTTTTTAAAAAGATCAATCTCAGTGCGGCATGGGCAACTGCGATAGCAACATGTGCGGGCGTATTTCCAATCGCTGGGCTTGCGATTTATTGGCTTTACTTTGGACAGGATAATGCAGCACTTTTATTGGCGCTGATCGTGCTCATCAGTCGCGCTGCAGCACCTTTGGCTGAGTTGGCTACAGCAGGTTTGGGAATCAATGATGTCATCCATTCACTACGTGGTTTTTATCAAGTCACCCATGCACCAGTGTTGAGTGAAGCTGAGGTATCAGAACTGCCACACCAATATGATTTCGCACTTGATCAGGTCAGTTATGCACCTGCACTGAAAAAACTCAATGTCGAAATTCCATTTGGAGCACGTGTCAATGTTCGAGGCAAAAGTGGCAGTGGCAAGAGTACTTTACTTGAGTTGTTAATGCGTTTTGATGATCCAGATCAGGGGCAAATCAAGCTTGGTGGTATTCCACTGACTCATATTCAATATCAAGATTTAATTCAACATATTGCTTATGTATCCCAAGAGGCGATTATTTTTACAGGCACTTTGGCTGACAATATCCGTTTAGGAAAATCAGATGCAAGTGATGCAGAAATTGAAGAAATCGCTAGACGGTGTGAGCTAGGAAATGTCATCGAACGTAAGCCCGAGGGGATTCATCAAAGCGTCGGACAACAGGGTGCAACGTTGTCAGGAGGAGAACGTCAACGTCTAGCGATTGCGCGCGCTTTGATCAAAAATTCACCCATACTAATCATGGATGAAGCAACCTCTGCTTTAGATGAAAAGACCGAACAAGCTGTCATACACAGTATTTTAGCGATGAGCCAAACGCTTATTTTTGTGAGTCATCGCGATACCGCGCTTTGGCAGGCAACACAGAATATAGACTTGGGCGACTAAGTCGATCATAAAGTTGCAAATTCACGTATTTTTTTAAATGGAAAATACGTGAATTTGGAGGGAAATATGCAACAACATTCGTATCATATGTTTTGTTTACCACCAGCAGGCAGTAGTGCCAGTATTTATTATCCGTGGAAAAAAATAACCAGCCAATATCTCGATATTATTCCGATTGAATATGCTGGACATGGTATGAAAATGCAGCAAGCATTGATTAATCATTCAGATCTTTTGGCAAAAAATATTGTTGATGAAATATTAACTTATCCAGAAAAGCCTTTTATATTATTTGGACATAGTGTGGGTGGTGGATTAGTTTGGAAAGTTAAAGATCAACTTGAAAATATAAATAAACTAGATTTACTTAAAATGATGGTGATTAGTAGTCGCCCAGAACATCAATATATTCAACATATCAAAGATAAAAGGCAACTTTCTGATCTAGAGATAATCGCTAAATTAAAACGATATAATCATTTTCCTGAAGAAATACTCAATCATGCAGATGCTTTGGCATTTTTTCTACGGATTATCCGCAATGACTTTTTGCTGAGTGATCAATTGCTCAGTGAAAATATAATAAAAACATCGATTCCAGTTCTAACATTTCACGGCAAAGATGATCCTGATATACCAGATCCAAAAGCCATGCAAGCTTGGCAGCAACATACTGAAAAATGGCTAGGAAGTGTAGAGTTAGAAGGGGATCATTTTTATTTCTTAAACAAAGGTGTGTTAGGTCAAATGATTGAACATATTGAAAATAGAATAGATTTCTTTCATAAATCAAATGAATACAATAATTCATCATTTTGTATTTTATAAAATGAGTATCGAAAGTCCCTTTTCCTTTGGGAGGAGGTCTAGATGAAGGGAACCCTCTCGCAGAACATATTCCTTCTTCTTTGGAAGAAGGTCAGGATGAAGGACACCCGCTTCCAGAACATATTCCTTCTTCTTTGGAAGAAGGTCAGGATGAGGGATATCCTCTAGCAGAACTTATTCCTTCTCCTTGGGGAGAAGGTTAGGATGAGGGGCATTCTATTATGAGCATGACAATAAATGTTGTTTGAAAACACCCAATCGACAAGGCTTCAACAAAGCGATGACGCAGCTGTGTGCTTAGCTTCTATGGACATTGAGCATACAGTGATGAGGTTGAGTAATGTTGAAATACATCAGGTACATCTCTCTAATTTGATAGAAAAAAGCGAGTTTGATGATTTATATCAAGCATTTGGTATCGTACAAGCAGATGATGTTCGGCAAAGTCATTTTTCGCGGAAATTGGATTATTTTATGGGAAGATTGGCAGCTCGATATGCATTAAAAAAATATAATCATGCTGGTTTTAATGTGCTGAAAGGGGCATATGGAGAGCCGATTTTCCCTGAGCATATTCAAGGTAGTATTAGCCATGTAAATGATCGACAAGATTATATTGCCATTTGTGCAGTACAAAATATTTTGGAAAATCAGCTTTATATGGGGATAGATATAGAGCTTTATAAACATCAAGAATTATTAATTCATCAAGCAGAAAATATTGATGTATTTTTAGATCAAGAAGAACAATTAAAAATAGCAATATTAAAATTACGGCATCAAGATAATATAGCGATAGAGCTTGTGATATTTTCTGCCAAAGAAAGTATTATCAAGGCCGTTTTTAATAAATATAAAATAATAACCGACTTTAAATCTATTCACTTTCAGCAATTTTCAGTACATGAGCTGTATTTTAAAGTCAAAAAAACACCAGGCGATTTACACTTTTTTACTGTAAAAGTAACGTATTTTCAAAAACATCAACAAATCATCACAATTGCTTGCATTTAAACTTAAAATATCAATTGATAATAATAATCATTTACATTAATATGCCTGCACTGCGTATTTAGAATAATCACATCATTCAATCCGCTTGAATTTATTCATGAATAGAGGTGAAAAAAATGATATCTACAGAATTATCAGAAGAACAACAGCTTGCAACAACATCACAAGCTCAATTTTCTTGTTTCTCCACGAAAAACTATCATTTAACAGCAGATCAATTGCTCAAGACGCTACATACACCTGTTGCAAAAACTGCTCAATTTAATGCAGAAGTTGCAGAATGTTTTAAACAATTGAAACAATCTGGTTGTGAAAATCCAATTTTGATTGGTGCAATCCCATTTGATATCTCCCAAAACTGTACTTTGAATTTTTATGCAGATTTCCAAAAAACTGAAAAGATTTTAAAAGAGCCTGTACCACAACAAGCACCAGCTTCTGCAAAGTCTGTTGATGAGATAGACATTATCCATAAGAGAACCCTGATCCAACGGCAGAAATTTGAAAATACAGTGCAAATGGCACTAGATGCATTTGATCGAGAACAAGTGAAAAAAGTTGTGCTTTCTCAAGCGATTGAATATGAGTTTGATCAAAAGCAAAAACCTGAACACTTATCGCAAACTTTATCTAGACAAAATCCTTTTGCTTATAATTTTGTAATTCCTGTTGAACAAAATCGCTATATTTTTGGTGCTAGCCCAGAATTACTTTTGTCCAAACAAGATCGTTTGGTGTGTAGCAATCCATTGGCGGGTTCTAGACCCCGTAGTTTTATTTCTGAAAAAGATGCGACAGCAAAGCAAGAATTGCAGGCTTCAGAAAAAGATCAACATGAACATCAGATCGTGGTGGAAAATATTTTAAAAAATTTGGTGACGTACTGCACTGAACTCAAAGTTTCTGAAAGCCCAGACATATTAGAAACGTCAACGATGCTACATCTATCATCAAATTTTCAAGGTGTACTGAAAAAAACCGCACCTAATGTGCTCAATCTCGCCCTTGAATTACATCCTACACCGGCCGTTTGTGGCACGCCGACACAAGCGGCGAAGCAATTTATTTTAGATCATGAAGGCTATGACCGAGATTATTACACAGGTTTGGTTGGTTGGATGGATGCTGAAGGCAATGGTGAATGGGTGGTCACGATCCGCTGTGGGCTGTTAAGTGAAAATAAAATGCGCCTCTATGCGGGTGCAGGAATCGTAAAAGGTTCAGAAGCAGACAAAGAATGGTTTGAGACCGAAGCCAAAATGCAGACCATGTTAAATGTATTTCAATTGAATTGATCAGAAAATTTAAAAATAGGACAGCTACATGCAAAATAGCATTATCGTGACAGGTGCAGCACAAGGCATTGGTGCTGCTGTAGTGATTCAATTATTAAAAGAAGGTTATAGCGTTATAGGTTTAGATCAGCATCCTGATGTTGAGCAGTGGCAAGTCAATCAAATGATCACGGATCAGTATAGGGAAAATTGGCAGGCTTTTGCGCAGGATATTACCGCATTTCAAGACACTGAAAAGCTGATTGATCAAGTGCTCAAGCAGTATCATGTGGTGGCTTTGGTGAATGTCGCAGGGATACTCACCATGACGTCGTTATTTGATGCAACGCTTAAACAATGGCAAGACAGTTTGCAGGTCAATTTACTTGCACCGATTATGTTGAGTCAGCAAGTTGCACGACATTTTTATGCAAATAAGCAGGGCAGTATCGTGACTGTAAGCTCAAACAGCGCGCGCATGCCACGAACCCAATTGGGCTTGTATGCCACAACTAAGGTAGCATTGAGTCATTTTTGTCGAAATTTGGCTTTAGAAGTTGCGCCTTATGTGCGAGTCAATATCGTCTCCCCCGGCTCGACTTTGACACAAATGCAAAAGCAGCTTTGGAGCGATGATCGACCACCTTTGGCTGTTTTAGAAGGTGATTTGGCTCAATTCCGTACGGGTATTCCTTTAAAAAAATTGGCTGAACCCAGTGATATCGCCAATACGATCAGTTTTTTACTCTCAGCAAATGCAGCACAAATCACCATGCAAGAAATCGTGGTGGATGGTGGGGCAACGCTAGGGGTTTAAAAACATTTTATTCTCGGATCATCGACTGACTGGATTGCATCTGTTGTTTTAGCCATTCTAAAAAAATCATTTTTCTTGGATCTTCATGAAAAGCATTATGCGAAAGCAAATGATATGAAGATCCATCTGAAACAACAGCTGAGATTGTTTTTAATAATTGATATTTCAGTTCTTTCTCGATCATATAAATCGAGATAACGGTACGACCTAAGCCTGCCATGCAAGCTTCTAGGCACAGGTAGAAGTGCTCAAATTCAGTTTTCGAAGAAGTATCCAATACCTGCGCTAAGCCTTGAATCTTTTTAATCTGTTTTAAAAAATGGGGTCTAGAATTTGAAATCAATAATTCATCTGCAACGGATGCATGACTTGATTCAACACCCACAATATATTCATCTGCGATTTTTTCACTAAAAATATGTTCACCCCAAGCAAAATCATTACGTCGTATCGCAAGATCGATATGATTTTTAGCAAAGTCGATCGAGCCACCTCCAGTCAGTAAAACAATATCAAAGCCGTGAGCTTGGGCTTTAAATTGTGCTAATCGTGGGATCAGCCATTTCATGGAAAGGGTGGGTTCGCAGGATAGAACTAAAGATGTTTGCAATGAATTTTGCTGCGTTAACTCAATTAGGCATTGGTCGAGTTGTGAAAATATTTTTTGGCAACAACTCAACAAAATCTCTCCATCTTTTGTGAGAGAAAAAGATTTATTTTTGCGGTCAAATAAAGTGAGATCTAAGCAATGTTCTAGGTTATAGATTTGTTTACTGACTGCACTTTGAGTCACAAATAATTTATTTGCAGCCAAAGTTACACTGCCGTAGCTGGCAACGAAATAAAAAAATTTAAGTGAATTCAGTGATATTTTTTCGATCATTCCAAAAACTCATATTATCCTAGTCGGTTTTTTTGATTTTCATTTGATTATTTATATTGAAAAATAAAAAAATATTTTGCAATCTGCATAAATGATATGAAAAACAAGATTAAAGATGTTGCTAAGCTCGCTAGATTTATTATGAATCGAGCGAATCTATATGCACTTATTCAAAGTGAAAGAATATATATTGTATTAATCATATTCCAAAAAGGACTAAGCGTTACGATATTTTATCAATTTTTAATGCAGTATTTTGTAAAGTGTTTTCAATATATTAGTACTCAAACATCTGCTTGTGACCAAACTTTTTTTCGGATTTTTCTCAATTTAACGCTTAGCAAGCCTGAACCGTGTCATACACTTTTGTCTAAAGTGGTGGGATGATATGGCAGAGTTTATAGCGGTAATGATGATCACGGTTCTAGCGGTGATAAGCCCGGGGGCAGATTTTGCAGTAGTCACAAAGCATAGTTATTTATATGGTCGTAAAGCAGGTATTTTAACCTCGCTCGGGATTTCACTCGGTGTCGTACTCCATGTGGCTTACACCTTGCTTGCTTTAAGTTTTGTGATGGCTTTTACACCTTATATTTTAACTGCCGTGAAATATGTCGGTGCGATTTACCTAATTTACATTGGGTATAAAACCATGATCCAAAAACCCATTACTGATACAGCTGATCAAAATTCTCTCAATCCTTTTCAAGCAATAAAGTATGGGTTTTTGACCAATGCGCTCAATCCTAAAACGACTTTATTTGTGGTCAGCACATATACTCAAATTATTCAACCAGCGACTGCAAAAGCTATTTTATTGGGTTATGGCGCATTTATAGCAGCAGCGCATTTTGTCTGGTTTGCATCGGTTGCCAGTGTTTTTTCATCCAAACGTTTAAGGGCTAAAATGCTGGCAAAACAAGTCCTGATCAATAGGATCATCGGGACGATATTATGTGGATTGGGATTGGCTTTGTTGTTTTTTCAGGTTTTTGATGATTGATAATTTAACAATACATAACTTAAATTTTTATTCAAAGAGTTATTTATTCATTAGTCTTATGGAAAATAAGAAAATTATTTTTTAATATAAAATATTTATAATACATGTATTTATATTTAATCCAGCTAAAAATTTTAACTATAGACAGAAATAATAATAAAATATAAACTACAAAAATTCATAATTATGTATTTTATATTTTTTTTTGTAACTTTACTTAGATGTTTATATGATTAAAAAGTTAGAACAAAAATCTTGCCAGAAAGATCGATTAGGGGATGATTTTGTATGTATTTCAAAGTCCGAATTAAAGATGCTTTATCAAAAAATAAAAGAATATGAGGATTTAATTCAAGGCTATAGAAAATCGTTACAAGAGCAGCAGAGCCAAGTTTTAAAAAATAATTTAAGACTGAGATAACTCATCTATTAGTAATTTGACTATTTCTTGTTTTTTGGGGCTGAGCAATAAAAATTTTTCAAAATATTCGGATGTAATATTATTATGAGATTTTGAAGGATTTACTGAATTTTGCTTCGGTTGAGGTGTATCTTCACCGAACCTAAGCCATTGCATTGGAACATCAAGCCAGATAGCAAGTATCATTAATTTGTCTTGATTTGGGATAGCTTTTCCTAATATCCAGTTATTTGCAGATTGAACACTTATTGGTTGACCGTGGTAACGATTATTAAATTCGTTACATAAATAAGTGGGGCTGATAGGGTAGTTAGCTTTAGTTAAAGCACTTTTTAATCTAACTGAAAATTGGAGTTTTTCCTGTAAACTACTCATATTATTTACTATAAAATCCCAAAAAAAATATTATATATAAAACAATAAAATGCATTGCAAACAAAGAAAAAAGTATAAGAGATAATGATTTAAAAAGCAATTTTGCAGTTAACATTTCAATAAAAACATATGGATAGCTGACATTTAAAAAAAATTAACACAAACATTTTGTATTTTTTTTAGCAATATTTAAAATTGAAAAATCAATCAAATATTAATTTAAAAATAAAAAATAAATATATATTAGTGGTTTAATTTAAAAAATATAAAATTAATCAAATTTTGATTGATAAGTTTGTTTGATTTTGTATATGATAAGCCGTTACCGCAGTGCGGTGGGGGAAGAGTGGCGAATGACGATTAGTAACCATATGTCCGCTTGAATTTTGCTGGTTTATGAAAAATTGGGATAAACCAGCCTATTTATAATAAATTTGGGAAATTTATATGAAATTTCAAAAAACATTTTTAGCCGTAAGTCTTGCAGTAGCAGCAGTAGCAGCAAGTGCACAGGATGCAAAGCCAGTTTCAGTTACTGAGAATTTAGTAAATTTAAATCCAATCTATGGTGGTAATGGGGTAAATATTTTAGATTGGGTTAATGCACCTGTTCATGGCATTCATGCAACGAATTCATTAATACAAGATTTAGATATCGATTGGTTGCCAACGATTGGTATTATTGAAACTGGAAATGGACGAGATGTTGCTCTTGATTTAGGTTCACAAACTGTAAACCAAACTAATCAAGCTGGTAATGAAGTAAAATATGACGTCTTCAAATATAAAACTCTTGATGGAACAACAGTTTATCAATTTGTAAATCCAAAAACCAATGAGAAAATACAAGGCTATTACGTTCGTGATGCTCTAGGTAATCTTACACAATATACGGGTTCATCTACAATTGATGTAAACACGCTCCAAAAAGGTGGTCAAATTTCAGGTACGACTGGTAGCCAATTAACCACCGGTTATGAAAATCGTCAAGTGAATGGGGAACGTATTATTTATGGTTATCAGGGAGGTACTGCAATTAATGCTGGTACTGTTGAAGGTACGATAGTTGCTCCAGAGGGTTCATCTACTGAAGAATATTTAACTGGTACTTTGGGTCAAAACCAAACAGCCTCTATGGATATTCGTTATGTCCAATCTGGTATTTTAGCAAATACAGGCACTGGTCCAGTAACAGATCCTTCAAAAAACATTTATGGTATCAGTGCTCGTGATAACAATAATCTTGTGATGATGACAGGTAACGGTATAGCTTTAGCTGATCTATCAAATAAAGGAGTATTACAAACTGATGGTAGTATTATTAACAGAACATTAGTGAAATCAAATGTAAGTGGTACTCAAAAAACACGTGAATATGATGTAAATGGTAAACGTGTTTTAGAAGTATATAATGATGACGAAGGTCGCGAATTAGCATCAAAATACTATGAAATCGTAGATAACGGTACTGAGTTGGTTGAATATACTGGAACGACTCCGACTTCAGGAACACATATCAAAACTGGTACGGCACAGTATGATGAAGGTCTTTTTGAAATTGCCAAAGTTCATAACACTGTAACCAATAAAAATGTGACTTATAGTGAATCTGTTATGACAACTGAACAAACTCGTGTTCAGGCTGGTATTACAACTCCAGGATCTTCTACAACAGATGTAGATACTACATTTGATCAATCTAATCCAACAGTAAAAATTGAACAGTCTGTTTCTACTGGTGTAATAGGGAAGAATGCTGATCAAACAAATAAATATGGTTTAGAAGTGACTCGAACTGAAGCTGGTAAAGATGATCAAAAAACTACAATAACTGCTGATGGTATTAAAACTACAGGGATTATTGATGCTGCAGATTATCAAATTAATGGTGTAAGTATTGTTGATAATATTAAAACATCTGTAGATTCTGCAGTTGCTGATGCTTCAGATGCAATTGACCAAAAAATTGTAGAAGTTGATCAACGTTTAACAGAGTTTAATGCTTCAGCTGCTAAAATTAATAGCCGTGTTGATCAATTAAACAACCGAATTGATGATGTTGAGAAAACTGCTTATCGTGGTGTAGCCATAGCTTTAGCAGCTCAACAACAAATTCCTAATATTCAACCAGGTCAATTTGCTGTATTCGGTGGTGTAGGTCACTATGAAGGTGAATCTGCTGCAGCACTAGGCGTTGCTGGGGTATTTGGTAATGGTCGTACTTCAGTAAGTGCAGCAGTAGGTTTAGCTGGTGGTGGTGAAGTTGGAGGACGTGTTGGTTTAGCTTATATTTTTGGCGGTAAATAATAAAGTTAAATTATCATAATTTATTGAAGAAGCTTAAATATTGATATTTAAGCTTCTTTTTTCTAGATCAATAGGAAAAGTTATAATTTTTTTAGATACTAGATGATCTCAGAAATATAATTGATCCTAAGTCTACAGAAAATATTATAGATCTGACCCTACAAAAATAAAATCATCACCCAAGTGATTGCAATGATCGTAAGTGCGACAAATTGAGCAGCACTTCCCATATCCTTGGCATTTTTAGAAAGCTCATTTTTCTCTAAAGAAACACGATCCACGACCGCTTCAATCGCTGAATTAAACAATTCAACAATAATTGCCAGTAAACAGACCGCGATCATTAGCGCTTGTTCGCCACGACTGACGTCTAGAAAAAAACTAAGTGGAATCAAAATAATATTGATGAAAATAATTTGACGAAATGCAGCTTCATTACTAAAAGCAGCTTTAAACCCTGCAATAGAATAGCTGGTTGCATTGAAAATACGTCTTAGGCCAGTTTTGCCTTTAAAAGGAGAATAGTCACTCATTACTAAAACTTTTTTAAATTTTAAGGCAAAATAGCACATTAACCTTAAAAATATATGATTTTTAGGCGATTAATTTCGCAGATTCAAATCCCAAGTGCAACACACTTGTAGTTAGTTGAAAAAGTTAGGTGTATTCATAGAATCATTAGACTTTTTCAACTCGCAATTGGAAAGCACACAATGAAGAAATACACCCAACTTTCTCAAGATGAAAGATACGAAATTTATGCTACTTTGAAAAGTAAAAGTTCAATCGCTAGCCTTGCTCGGGAGTTAGGGCGTTCACGATCAACCATCTACCGTGAGTTAAAAAGAAATACTGGGCAACGTGGATATAGAGCTCAACAGGCAGCGAAATTTGCAAGTCAAAGACGGTACCATCCTTCATCATCCATGACAGCATTTGCCTTCGCTTATATTGATTACTTAATTGGCTTAGACTGGTCACCAGAACAAATTTCAGGTGCTTTAACACAACGCGGTTGGCTGGATGTACCTTCACATGAGTGGATTTACCAGCACATTTATCAAGATAAATCACAAGGAGGTAACCTCCATCTACACTTAAGGCATCAGAAGAAATATCGAAAACGAGGTTACAAAAACACGGATCGTAGAGGGCAAATCATTGATAAAACAAGTATTCATTGCCGAGACCAGGTCATTGATCAGCGACAACGTTTAGGAGATTTCGAAGGTGATACGGTGATTGGTAAACATCATAAAGGAGCTTTATTAACCCTCGTTGATCGAAAGAGCCTGTACGTACATATTGTTCATTTAGGGTCAACGAGAGCATCCTCTAAAACGATTACTTGTGCATTAGATCGTTTACGAATGAGCCATGCTTATAGTGTAACATTTGATAATGGAAAGGAATTTGCCGAACACAAAAGAATTACTGATGTCGGCATAGATACTTATTTTGCTGATCCTTACAAGTCTATTCAGCGAGCTAGAAATGAAAATACGAATGGTTTAATCCGGCAATATCTGCCAAAATCATCATCGTTTGATGACGTGTCAAACGATGAAATAGAGCAGATAGAATTTTCACTCAACCATCGTCCTAGAAAAACACTAGGCTGGTATACGCCAAGTGAAGTTATGGCTGGTTTTTATACTGTTGCACTTGCTGCTTGAATCCGCCTTTATTTTTATATTAAGAAAAATTTATTTAAGTGGGAATAAGCATGGGGAAAATAATTTTTTGTTTCATATTGGGGCTTTGCGTGTCTATTTTAGCAGGGGCAAATTCTGAGTTAGCAGATAAAAATCATCAAAGCAAAAATCAATCTGATAAATTAAAAGTATTTTTTATTGACCAAGAGAGTAAGGCAGAGCCATTTTTTCATTTTAATTTTGGTAAATATAAAATCACAGCACTTTCAGATGGTTATATCACATTAGATTCGACGATTTTTAATCAGAATCTTCCAGAGCAGCAACTCGAACAGATACAAAAGCAATTTTTTAAAAATACCAAGCTCAATATGCCAGTCAACGCTTTTTTGATTGCCGATGGCAAAGATCTGACTTTGATTGATAGTGGTGCAGGAGCGTGTATTGCTGATGGAAAAGCAGGGCATTTAGCCCAAAATATCGTATTGGCGGGTTATCAATTAAGTCAAATTAAAACGATTTTCTTAACGCATTTGCATCGTGATCATGTGTGTGGTCTGAGTCAGCAGGGCAAAAAAGTTTTCCCAAATGCCATGATTTATGTCAGTGAAAATGAAGCCAATTATTGGTTAAATGATCAGACTTTAGCAAGTTTGGAACAGCATCAAAGGCAACAATATCTGGACAATTCAGAACAAATCCGTATTGCGTTAAAGCCTTATCGAAGCACAGATCAATTTAAAACATTTCAGTCTGCAGCCAATATCAATGGCATAGATGTGATTCCTATTTCGGGTCATAGTCTTGGACATTATGGTTTTCAGATCATACAAGCTCAGCAAAAAATGGTGTTTGTGGGGGATTTGGTGCATTCAAATTTGGCGCAGTTTGCCTATCCTACATTGTCTGTTGCTTTTGATCATGATCCGATTTTGGCTGCATTAACCCGTGAAAAATTGTTTAAACAATTTGCCGATCAAAACAGCATTGTTGCTGCTGCACATTTACCATTTCCGGGGATCGGCTCAGTAAAATCTATAGCAAATCATCAATATCTTTGGCTAGGTTTAACGTCGAAACCTTAAAGATTTTTGGATATTTATAAATTTGGGTATTTATAAAATAGCGAAGAACCAAAGACTCCTTTGAGCCTTTGGTTTTGTATTTTAAGGGTTATTTCGAAGCTTATTTTAAATAAGGTTGAACTGCTTTACGCCCGATCGCAGGATCATCCGTGAAGAGCCCATCTACACCTGCTTTAAAAAATAGCTGCATTTCTTTGATCGAACCTGCTTCACATTTTTCTGCAGCTTTGGCGCTACATTTAAATGCATTTGGCAGGAAATTATTTTCAGGTCTAAAAGTGTATGGGTGAACTTTTAGTTTTGCTGCATGTGCATCTTTTATAAAGTTGGTCGGAGTTTGTGTGTTAAACGGAATAATATAGTCTTTTGACGGTCCAAC
The DNA here is from genome assembly GCF_000368565.1 of Acinetobacter gerneri DSM 14967 = CIP 107464 = MTCC 9824. GTDB lineage: Bacteria > Pseudomonadota > Gammaproteobacteria > Pseudomonadales > Moraxellaceae > Acinetobacter > Acinetobacter gerneri. Next base: position 351,895 of record NZ_KB849543.1, read on the forward strand.
CCCTTGTGCATATTTGGCAACTTCTTTGAGTCCTGTAGGTGTTGCCATATCAGCATAGGTGGTTTTCAATCCTTTTGCTGCATAGTCGGCAGGGATTGTTGTCTTAGCATCATAGAGCTGGATGAGTTTGGCATTTTTCAATGTCTTATGTAAGGCAAGTTGATCTTTGAAATATTTCAGATTGTTGACTTCAAAAGACTGGATATAAATCGGTGCAATCTCACGCGTGTATTTATATTTTGCCAAAGTTTTGAGTAGGTTATCTTCGAGTGCTAAGTTGACAGATTGAAAATACGTCGGATGTTTAGTCTCTATATACAAACCGATGACTTTTCCTGTTTTTGTATAGTGCTTTTCAGCCAACAAAATGATTTGATCTAAAGTTGGGACATTAAATTTGTCATTGTACTGAACATTGCCGGGTCTAAGATCAGGTATACGTTCACGTGCTTTGACTTGGTTTAACTCATTCAAGCTTAAGTCTTCTGTGAACCAACCTTTGAGTTGTTGACCATCAATGATCTTGGTTTTTTGACGATCTGCAAATTGAGTTAGGGTGCTAATATTGGTTGTACCACCAATTTCATTTTCATGTCGTGCCACCAAGACACCATCTTTTGTCGAAACCAAATCTGGTTCAATAAAATCAGCGCCATCATCAATTGCTTTTTGATAGGCCTCAAGTGTATGTTCTGGACGTAGTGCACTGGCACCACGATGACCAATAATAATGACATTCGGTTCTTTATATGTAGGATTGGGTTTTACAACAATTTTATTATCATCATCATTGCATCCTGCAAGCCCAATTAAAGCTGTGAGTAAAATCGTTTTCTTTATCATTTTTGCTCTTTATTTAAATAGATTATTGGATTTAAGATTATGAATTATAATGATTTCATTAAAATGAAAAATCGGTTAAATTTATATGAAAATTTCCGTGTATAAATTGCGTTTATATTCATGCTTTCTTCATAATTAGAGATCTAATTGAGAATTTTGTAAAATTGCTTGAATTGAATTTAGGTTAAAGAACATGATTGCATTTAATCTTTCCTGCACAGATCTATTTTAAAATATAGATCAATCTTAAATGCTGTACTGACTTAGAATTTGAACAAATGTTGTCAAAATTTTTTATTCAACGTCCAATTTTTGCAGGTGTAATTGCCATTGTTATTATGGCTTTTGGTATTTTTGCATTATTAAACTTGCCTGTTGAACGTTATCCAGATATTGCACCACCCAAAATTTCCATTTCCGCCAACTATAGCGGTGCAGATGCACAAACAGTTGAGCAAAGTGTTACCCAGATTTTAGAACAACAAATTCAGGGAATTGACCATTTACTGTATTTTAGTTCGAGTAGTGATTCGACGGGACGAAGTCGAATCAGTATTAGCTTTGAAAATGGTACAAATCCTGATACGGCACAGGTGCAAGTACAAAACAGCATCAATTCTGTTTTGAAAAGGCTACCTGATGAGGTACAGCGTCAAGGGGTCAGCGTTACCAAATCACTCGGCGATACTTTTATGGTGATTGGTTTGTATGACGAATCCAATAAGAGTAGTGGGTTTGCTTTGGCGGATTATTTGGCAACGCATATCCAAGATGAGTTGGGTCGCCTTGAAGGTGTTGGAGAGTTAGATACTTTCGGCTCACAATATGCGATGCGAATTTGGCTCGATCCTTTCAAATTGCGTCAGTACAATTTGATGCCAAGCGACATTACCCAAGCCGTTGAAGCACAAAACAACCAAGTGGCAGCTGGTGGGATCGGTGATCTACCCACCAATAATCAACAATATTTAAATGCCAAAGTGACTGCGGGTTCAAAACTAAAAACAGTCGCTGATTTTGAAAATATCATCGTAAAAGGTGATAAAGCAGGTGCATTTGTTTATCTTAAAGATGTTGCTCGTGTCGAGTTAGGTGCTGAAAATTATCAATTTTTAACCACTATCAATGGTCATGCAGCAGCAGGTTTAGCGATTTCATTGAGTTCTGGTGCAAATGCAATTCAGACATCGAAACTGATTAAAGATAAGCTTAATCAGCTTTCTACGCAGCTTCCTGCGGGCTATAAAATCGATTATCCGCGCGACAATACACCTTTTGTGCAAGAGTCGATTAAAGAGGTCGTCAAAACGCTGTTTGAAGCAATTTTGCTGGTCATCATCGTGATGTTTATATTCTTGCAAAGTTGGCGAGCAACCTTGATCCCTGCGATTACTGTACCGATTGTGATCTTGGGTACTTTTGGTGTGCTTTATGTCATGGGCTTGAGTATCAATACTTTGACCTTGTTTGCACTGGTTCTGGCGATCGGTTTATTGGTTGATGATGCAATTGTCGTGGTTGAAAATGTCGAACGTTTGATGCAAGAACAAAAAATGTCAGCCAAAGAAGCATCCATTGAATCCATGCAAGAAATCAGTGGTGCATTGATCGGGATCACTTTGGTTTTGACTTCGGTTTTTATTCCGATGGCATTTTTTGGTGGTTCTACTGGGGTGATCTATCGCCAATTTTCGATCAGTCTTGTGGCAGCGATGGCATTATCGTTATTCGTTGCACTGGTATTGACACCTGCTTTGTGTGCACTGATTTTAAAGCCAAATCATCATCAAGCCAAATGGGCAACTTGGTTCAATCAGAAAATTGAAGGCATTAAAAAGTTCTATCTCGGTTTTTCAGAAAAAACCATCGCCAATAAAACCACAATTTGGGTCTGTTTCTTTGCTCTAATCACATTATTTGCGTTGCTATATAAAGGCTTACCAAGCAGTTTTATTCCCAAAGAAGATCAGGGCATGTTGAGTGTGCAATTTTCTGTGGCTGAAGGTGCGCCAATGTGGAAAGCACAGGAAACAGGCGAAAAAATCCGTCAGTATTTTCTGGAAAATGAAAAACAAAATGTAGATATTGCATTGATTCGTTATGGACGAAACTTCTCAGGAAGTGGGCAAAATCTAGGACAAGGGTTTATTGCCTTGAAGCCTTGGGCGGATCGTAGTGCAAAGCATGATTCGGCAGACGCGATTCAAAAACGTGCTATGCAATATTTTAAAGATGATCCAAATGCCAAAATAAATATTACATTGCCTGCTTCGGTGAGTGGTCTTGGTTCTACCGATGGTTTGGATTTTTGGATTCGAGATCTCAATGGTCAAGGTCAGCAAGCTTTGCAAGATACATTTAAAGTCATGCAAGACCAAACGAAACAATTTACCAGTTTTAGTCAGCTTGAAAAGCAGTCTACAGATAGCAAATCCAATCTCAATGTCAAAATTGATTCTAAGCAAGTGATTGCCAATGGACTGAAAATTGATGATGTAAATAGCACACTTTCATCCGCATGGGGCAGTACCTATATCAATGACTTCATTGATCGTGGTCGAATCAAAAAAGTTATTATGCAATCTGATATCGACTACCGGGCAACGCCAGAAAATCTACAAGACTGGTCAGTACGAAATGATGCCAATCAAATGGTTCCTTTCAGTGCTTTCTCATCGGTCAATTGGAGCGGTGGTCCAGATATTTTAAAACGCTATATGGGTTATGGTGCTTTACAGCTACAAGCCAACGTGTCTGCTAGTTCAAGTTCTGGTCAAGCCATGCAGGATTTAAATCAGATGGTTGATCAGATGCCGGGTACAGATTTGCAATGGACAGGTTTGTCTTATGAGGAAAAACAATCCAGTAGCCAAGCGTTGATTTTGTATTTGGTTTCGATTGGTTTTGTATTTTTATGCTTGGCAGCACTCTATGAAAGTTGGTCGATTCCGACCGCTGTGATGGCGGCAATTCCCTTAGGTATTGGTGGGAATATCATTTTTGCCAAAATATTAGGCTTACCCAATGATATTTATTTCCAGATTGCTTTGCTGACCACGATTGGTTTGTCATGTAAAAATGCCATTTTAATCGTGGAATTTGCTGCTATGGCGCAGGAAAAAGGTAAAACTGCTATCGCCGCTGCACTTGAAGGTGCGGGATTGCGCTTACGTCCTATTTTAATGACATCTATTGCCTTTGGTGCAGGTGTCTTGCCTTTGGTCTTTGCCTTTGGTGCAGGTTCAGTCAGCCGTCATGAGATCGGTGTGAGCGTATTGGGTGGTGTGATTTTTGGGACCATTTTAGTTCTGATCTTCATTCCATTTATGTATGTCTTTATCCGAAGTGTTTTTAAACGTAAATCAAAAGCATAAATTTAATATGGTGTCTCATCATTTATCCAGTATGAACGTTGGATAAGTGGTGAGATGCACAGTTTTAATAATTAAAATGATAAAAAACAACAGTGTATGATTTATTTTATCAATATTTAATTAAAATATTCCCCAAAACATCATAAATACTAAAACTACACTGAAGTGATTGAATATTCACAAGATAATGTGTGCAATTTTTCGATGAATCATCTTGGGAGAATAAAAATAATGAAGCAAAATAATTTTCTCTATCTATTGAATGATGCGCTGCAAAATCAAAATATTCAGTTGGCATTGGACTCAGTGAAAACTTTTAAAGCGGTTGATTTAGCAGATATTTTATCTCAGTTACCACTCGATTCCGCACAGTTGTTGTTGATCAATTTACCGCAACGTGCTTATGTATTTTCATATCTTGCACCTGAAGTACAAGTGAAAATCGGCAATGGATTGTCTAGAGCTGATTTGGCAGAAATTATAGGTGAAATGTCATCTGATAAACGTGCCGATGTTTTTAAACAATTAGATCTAGAACAGCAAAATGCCTTATGGCCTGCTTTGGCACAAGCTGAAAGAGAAGACATTCGCCAACTTGCACAGCATGCGGAGGGCACTGCTGGGGCTATTATGAGCTCTGAGTATGCCATGTTGACGGCTGAGCTCAATGTTGCTGAAGCGATACAGATGCTACGTTTTGAAGCGCCTGATACAGAGACGATTTATGTGGCTTATGTAGTCGATCAAGCACGAAAATTGTTGGGTGTCGTGTCATTAAAACAGTTAATTTTAGCGTCAGAAGATACTTTGATCCGTGATTTGATGACAACAGATATTATTTTTGTTACGACCGATACGGACAATGATCAGGTGGCAAAAATCATTTCTCGATATGATTTGTTAGCATTACCAATCATCGACGAGCAGGGCACGATGGTCGGTATCGTGACCTATGATGATGCGATGGATGTGGCTCGTGATGAGGCAACCGAAGATTTCTTAAAATCAAGTGCGGTGAACGCTTCATCAAAGTTGAGCATCAAAACAGCGCCTATTTTTCAGCTTTATAAAAAAAGGGTGTTTTGGTTGGTGGTTTTGGTTTTTGGTAGTTTGCTATCGGGGATCGGGATCGCACATTTTGAAGGGATTATTTCAAAAAATATCGTACTGGTATTCTTTTTGCCACTACTGGTCGGTAGTGGTGGAAATGCAGGCGCGCAGTCAGCTACGCTCATGGTACGTGCGCTGGCAACAGGAGATGTTGTTGCCAAAGATTGGGTTTTTCTGATGCTCAAAGAAACCTTAGTTGCACTGACTTTGGGATTAACGATGGCTGCTGCTGTTTCTATTTTAGGGTTTTACCGTGGTGGAGAAATGGTTGCTTTGGTTTTGGCACTCAGCATGATGGGCATTGTTTTGCTGGGCTGTCTGATTGGGACGAGTCTGCCATTTATATTGAATTTGCTTAAACTCGATCCTGCAAGTGCTTCTGCGCCATTAGTGACTTCGATTTGTGATGCGACGGGTGTTTTGGTGTATTTGTATATTGCATCACAATTATTATCACTTTAGTTATAATAAGTTGATATTTTTTAAACCTTGATTAGGTATGAGAATGAGATGAACCAAGAAAAAAAATTATCAAAAAATGAAGTGATTCGTCTTGAACGTGATCTAGCAAAATACGCCAATATCATGGATTCAGTGGTCCGTATCCCATTTACCAAACAAGGCATGGGAGCAGATGCTGCGTTGAGTACCATTCCTATAGCAGGGGATGTGGCGGGTTTTGTGTTGACCTGTTATGCGGTATATAAAGCCAAACAAATAGGTGTGCCTCAGGCCAAACTCAATGGGGTGCTAAAACTGGCGGTGATTGATGGTGTGGTGGGATGTATTCCTGTCTTGGGTACTGTTTTTGATATATTTATTCGACCAAGTCGCAAGGCGCTTGATGTGGTACATGAACATATTCGTGAAGAATATCAGATTGATAGTGAAAGCCATGTCATACATCCATTTTTACATGAAAGTTTGGAAAAAAAGCAGCAAAGTTCTGCATTTTGGCGTAATCCAGTCATAGCATGGTTTTGGCTGCACATACCCGATTTATTGGGTGCGATTTTGTTGGTTTTAATTGGGATTGCGCTTTGGTTCGGTTTTACTACGCTTTGGCATTGGTTCCAACAATTTGAAATGTCACGCTAAAATATTCTAGCGTGACAACACATTTTTAAACTGGGCTAGGTAAAGATTTTTAGAAGGAAGAGGTCCTGTGTCAGGTCAACTAGGTGATAAAGCGTCGTATAATTATGTTAAAGAATTTAGAAAAGAAAAAGCAAAATAATACTGATGTTTCATTAATTTTTAATGGAAATAAAATTTATAGTGTAACCAATCAACTTGATATTTTTGATGTGGAAAATAAAAAATCAAATTTTATTTTTGGATATTGTTTTTGGGTATCGCAACCATCATTGTTAGTAAGTTCTAATAAATTGATAGGTTTAACATATCTATTAGACAAAGAATATCGTGATCTGGTTTTAAAATGGGTTTTAAATACGAATAATCCTCATCTTAATATTAAATCATCAAAACATACAGAATATTATGGGGAGAAGGTTGGGGGGATGAATTGTTTTTTGAAGTGCACTGGATCATAGATATACCCGATAGAATAGAAGGTTTGGCAATGACTGAAGATTTTTGGATTTATAAAAAGGACGGAGAAGACGATATAGAGAGTTTATGTGCTATCGGGTTAGACGATCCTAAGAAAATTGCTGACGCATATGATTTAGAATGGCACCCTGACTTAATCGAGTAAGTCTGAGTAAATGATAAATTGAGAATATAAATAAAACATGTAAGCCTTATAAATCTAATGCGTGAATTACAAAAGAGTCAAAGATAAGGACAGACATACGATGAATGATTTGCAAGTTAGTTTATTTTCATTAGAATCTTTATTTGATAAACGAGAAATGTGGAAAGCTTTTTTTACAAATTTAGAGAATATATTTGATCTAAAAATTAGTCATATTGATAAAAATGACCCGATGCGAAATAAAGTAAAAAATTTAGATGAAGTCGTAGATTATATTGGTATTTTTGGAGGCGAAGAAGATACTCTAAATATTTTATTTGCGAAGTCAAAAAAATATGATTTATTTGTATTGCTAGAATTAAATAAAGCGAAGTCAACTGTAGGTAATGGTTTTGATATGGTTTATATTAGCTTTCATGAGGAATTTATTAAACAAAAAGAAAACGTAGAGAAAGTGTATTTATTTTTTAAAGAAAGCATAAGTGTGATTAAACCATTTTATGCTGTTTGTGATGATACGATTAATATTAAAGTTAAAAAGAAAAATAATGGATTTCCCGTCAATTATGAAGAAGAGTTGCCAGGTATTTTTTGGTTAACATATTTTAATAAAAAATACTCAGATTTTTTTGATCTAAAAAATAAAAATATACCATTTGAGGTTGTAGAGAATACATCAGGTACAATACTTCGATTAGGAGAGTCTCCTCATCACATAGTCTATGATCGATTTGAGGCTGAAAAAGAACTAGGAACTAAGTCATTTGTTGAATTGGATGCAATCCTAAACAAACCTTTTGGTAAATATGTTCTTTTATTTAAAGATCTAATTTAGGGGCTTTTGATATTCCATAAGGAATATGATTTATAGATATTGGAGTTCTTGCGTAAGTTATTTTTTGCTCAAATTTATACTCCCATCATTGTGCCTCAAAACCTAATAAAATTTGCAATTAAGGCAGGATGCCGTCCGTTGAACAAGGGCTACAGGGATGTATGCCCATTTGTTCGACAATGGTTTTCTTGCGAAATATATTTCTCATTTGTCCGAAAACAAAGTAAGAAAGATAGTCTACGCAAAGTAAAATAAATGACTCAAGGTAAATGTGACTGTATGATTCTTTTCATCCAAATATTTGATCATTATTAATTTATAAAAGAACTCTATTCTTTCAATTTCACTGCGAAAGCTATGCCATGTATCCGTTTGTAATGTCACGCTAAAAATATTCTAGCGTGACAACACATTAAAAACTGAGAAAAAAAGTTAACCAAGTCGAATCTTTTTCAGCATTATCCGTAGTTGACGCAAAAGTATGTTCCGCGATTACTTTGATGCCATGACCGAAATTTGTAGATAGCCCCACATATTGATGATCGGCATGAAAATCATTGTTGCTTTTGAGTTTTAAGCGATCCGCAGCAACAAAGGGTTGAACGGACTTGAGAAAAACTTTATCAAATTTAAATGTATATCCTGCAAATGCTTCTAGCCCATAACCATCTCCAGCGAAATAATGTTTAATATTTTGATTTTCAGTTGCAGGTACAAAATCGTTGTAGTAACTGGCTGTTGCCACCAAATACCACTGTGATGGCGTTAGGGTAATCGCAGAACCTACAATATTTTGGTCATAGTTTTGACTATTTTCATGCAAATCAAACATTTTTGCTTTGGTATGGCTATAAGCCACGCTCAAAGTTGTGGTTTTATTTAAACTATAATCTAGCCCGATCCCTTCACCTGATTGGCGTTTGTAAAATTGCTCGGCTCCACCATCAATGCTTTTTTCTGGAAAGAGATAATTGAGATAGAGCTTATAAGGACCAAAAGTATTGGTATACATGAGGCTGTTCTTGGCACGGTTTGCGCCATCATACAAGCCATTAATGCCTATTCCAGTTGCACCAGCATGACCATCATTGTCCCAAACATCACTTTTTAGACCGATGACACTGTAATACATTCCATATTGCTGACCATAGGTCAGTGTTCCATATTTTTCATCTTCAAAGCCGACATAAGCAAGCCGTCGAGTAGTGCGATGCGCATTTTCTTTATAATGACCATCCAGATCTAAAATCTTCGGAACATTAATCCCAAGTTCATAATAACCAATGAAATTGGTTTGATCTGATAAGGCATATTTTGAAGTAAAACGTAAACGGCTTAGTCCATCATGACCATTTCTCATATAGCTGGGTTCATCGCCCATGTTGTTGACCCATTCTGGTCGGATTTGACCACCAAATTGGAAACTTAAGGGGGAGAGTAAGCTATTTGAAAATTGGCCTTTGGAAATGACATCAATTTCAGCATGGCTAAGGCTAGGAAGAATTGCAGACAAAGCAAGTCCCCCAACCCAATATTTCAGGTTGTTTTTCAAGTGAATATCCTATGATTTATTGGGGCAGTTGATATTTCAAATTGCTTGTGACGCAATTTACTGATGAAATATCAACAATGGTCCCTATATATTATTTTCAAGATTTTGTTGTGTTGTACCGAAATCTGGTTCGCGCATTTTATTTAAACGAGATGCAAAAATAAGCATGATCGTTGCAATGATGAGCGTCACGATACCGATTTGCATAAATACATGTTGATAGGCAGCCAAACTCTGAACTGGACTCAACTTCGCGCCGTCGGGTGCAGTTGCCAGATTTGCCACAAATCCAGCGATAATACTTCCACATGCCACAGTTAGTAGCCAACATCCCATTGCAAAGCCCGAATATTTCTCAGGGACCAGTTGAGCGATCATGGCTGGACCTAGACTGGCAATCATTAACTCGCCAACGCACTGCAGTGCATAAGAAGCTACCAACCACCAGACACTAATCAAATAGTGGCTATTGGCGAACAGAATCCCCAGCGGGAGCAGAAAATAGGCAAATGAAGCGAGAAACATACCGACAGTAAACTTATAGGTCATGGGAAAACGATGTCCAAGTTTGGTTAGTCTTTCCGCTAAAATTGGACTTAAAATCATGATCCAGAAAGGATTGAGAGATTGGTACTGTTCGCCTTGTACGGTAAAACCAAAAATTTCTTTTTCGACATGGTGAATGGCAAAAAAGTTGAGAGAAGTAAATGTTTGGCTATAAAGCGTATAAAATACAATAGCTTGAATCATTAAAATAAAAGCTAAAAGCATTTTTTTACGATTTGCTTGGTCTTGTTTAAATGTAATCCAGAAATAACTTGCAATTACGACTACACCGATTAACGCAAGTGTAATATGTGCAATGCTAAGATGTTGCAAGATCAGCGAGGTAAGATAAATCACTACAAAGATCCCGATGATACTGAGCAGTAGATTTTTTTTGTTGATCGGTTTTAAGTCAGGTGCTGAACCATAATCTTTAAACCATTTTTGAAAAATCAGATAGTTCAAGAGCGCGATGACTAAGCCAACTGAACTCAGTGCAAAAGCAATACTCCAGCCAAAGTGAGTTGCAACCAAAGGTGTGATGAGCATCGTGACAAAGGAACCAATATTCACAGCCATATAGAACAGCATATAAGCTGCTTCTAAGCGTGAATCCGTTTTATCATATAGATAGGCAAGCGTAGCAGTTGTATTGGATTTAAACAGACCATTACCCACCGCAATCGTCGCCATCGCGATATATAACATTTCAAGATTAGAACTGAATGCCATCAAGGCATAACCAGCAGATAAAACAACTGTACCGATTGCAATCAGTCTTTTATTGCCGAGGATATGATCACCCAGCCAGCCTCCGATACAGATCAATCCATACACCAAAGCCATAAAAGCAGCCATGAGAGTAATTGTAGAGCGTTCAGACAAGCCCAGCATTTTCACCATATATACAGCCAAAATACTCTGTACACCGTAGTATCCGAACCTTTCCCAGAACTCGACAATGAAAATAATATAGAAGGGTTTAGGTTGGTTAAATAATTGGCTTTGCGATAATTTCAATATTTTTGCTCCATTTTTTAAGTTTTATAGGCTTCCAGCGCAAGAGATATAAGCAAAATAGGAAGTTTTAAACTGTTGTGTTTTGTAGCACGGAGCTGCTTTATTATTTAAATAAAATAAACAATTATACTTATAGCGAAAATTGAAAAACAAATCATTCCATAATTTTATATGACTTATAACTATTTAAATTTATTGATATATTCACTTATTTTAGTTTAAATAATATTCAACTAGAAAAATCATATAAATCATTGAAATTTATATTTTTATTTGAATGGTTGAAAAGTAATCAAATCTGTATTTTTTTATTTACAAAAACATAAAATAACAAAAGCCAGCAATGATGCTGGCTTCTATTTAAGTTTGAAAATACGCTTTTATCGAAGATTTAATTGCTGTAAAGCTGCAACACGTTGTTCGATTGAGGGGTGAGTTTGGAACAAAGCAGCCAAGCTAAAACCTTGTTCTTTACCTTCCGCAATCGCGAACGCTTTCATTTCTTTTGGCATTTGATCTGGCATTTCAGATTCTTGTTGTAAACGAAGCAAAGCAGCAATCATGGCATCTTTACCCGCTAAACGCGCACCCGCTTCATCGGCACGATATTCACGATGGCGTGAGAACCACATCACGATGGCTGAAGCCAAGATACCAAACACGATATCCAATACGATAGTAATCGCAAAATAAGCAAGTCCTGGCGCTTCACCATCTTCACGACCAAATACATTACGGTCAATGAAGTCACCTACAACACGTGCAAAGAACATTACAAAGGCGTTCACAACACCTTGAATTAGCGATAAGGTGACCATATCACCATTGGCAACGTGTCCAATTTCATGCGCCAAAACTGCACGCAATTCATCTTTGTTCATACGTTCCAAAAGCCCAGTTGATACCGAAACAAGGGCATCATTTTTATTCCAACCAGTGGCAAAGGCATTGGATTGATATGAAGGGAAAATACCTACGTCAGGCATTTTAATACCAGAACGTTGGGAAAGATCTGCAACTGTTTGCAACAACCAAACTTCAGCTTGGTTACGTGGAGCATTCGGATCAATTAGCTCAGTACCAGTTGTTTTTAGAGCCATCCATTTTGACATAAAAAGTGAAATCAACGATCCCACCATACCGAATACAAAACAGATTACGAGCAAGTTGCCTAAGTTTAGACCGCCAGCACCGTGATAACTACCTACACCAAGTACCGAAAGAATGATACCTGCTACAACTAGTACCGCGAGGTTGGTTAGCAAAAACAAACCAATCCGCATCATTGAGAAATCCTCTTATAAATAATAAATGTTAGATTTAACATCGATAAATCTTGGGAATTAATATGAAGTGTCATCAGTCAAATTTCAAGAGCTACATAAAAAAATTCTAAGATTTCTTAAAGAAAACTTAAAAAATTAAAATAAGCTGAAAAAATTGCGAAAAAAAGGATTAAATATATGAAAAATATTAAATTAAAAATGATAAAACAATGTGAATAATTTCTTCAAATAAGAAAACAAAATTAAATATTGCAATATAAAGCTACATATTGCATAGAATTATCATTTTAAGATTTTGAACAATTAAGTTTAATTAATGTTGATGTGCGCAGTCGCAGTTGCATTCGCTGTAGAAAAAGAACCTGAACTCATCGATGCACGGTCATCAGCTGAAATAATGTAGCGTTGTTGCGAATATTGGTTTGTATTTTGATTGGAAGGCGTTTGAGCTGCATTGCTTGAAGCATTTGAATAATTAGTTTTTTGTGAAGAAGCATAGTTATTGGCATTGATATTCAGTCCGATGCCATTTGAGTACAAATTATTGTAACGACTCGTCACTCTTTTTACATAGTCTTGTGTTTCTCTAAAAGGAGGAATGCCACCATATTTTTGTACATTGCCTTCACCAGCATTGTAAGCTGCAAGTGCTAAAGCGGTATTGCCATTAAAACGTTTAAGCAACCAACTTAAATATTGAGCACCGCCGTAAATGTTTTGTGCAGGATCATAAGCATTAGACACATTAAAACGTCTGGCTGTAGCTGGCATAAGTTGCATTAGACCTTGAGCACCAACAGGAGAGCGGGCATTGGTATTGAAACCAGACTCGGTGTGCATAACGGCTTTAATTAAACCTTCGGAAATACCGTGTTGCGTAGCAGCTTGTTTGATAATCGAATCAAACGCGTTTTTATTATTGCTATAACTTGGTAGTACAGCAGATTCAGAATTGCCCCAGTTTTTATAGGCATGGATATTACTTTCTGGATAATAAGTCACTTTAACTTTGGTCAGGGAACTGTCATGGCTTTTTTTATTGGTTAACAGCACATCGCCATTTCTATCTTTATAAATGAACATCTGACCAGCAGCACATGCCGAAGACAGTAAAAATAATACTGTACATGTCGCAGAAAAATGGCCGTATTTTAAATAATAATGTTTCATTGTAATGAATATATTCTATAAATATTTAATGCAAAAAAAGGAAATACAGGTAAAAAAACACGCTGTATCCAATGATTCTAGTTGTAGCAATCTATGTAAAAAAAATCAAGTCAATTTGATGGATAACTAATCAAAAAAAAAATTAATTTTTTTTTAAAAGCTGTCTATTGACATATGTAAGGTACTGAATATTAAGTGAAATAATAATTGATCAAAAAATGATCAAATTAAACAGAAGCCACAGTTTTAGGTTGAATACGTGTGTCAAGCACCAATCAATCCACAATTTTATCCACAGCTTTTGTGGAAAACTGTGGAAAAGTCCAAAAGATAAGCAGTTTGAGTAAAAAGTAAACTCTGGCGTCTATTTTTGCTTATGTGAAAGTTATATGAAAAAGTATAAAAAATAACCAATAAATATTTGCAAATTTTTTTGGTGCGATTGTGCGGGGAATCAGCTAAAATTGTTCGGTTATTTTTTAAGGGTAAATCTCGTCTATGTTCTCACCAGTTGAGTCCGATAAAGGATTTAATTTCAAACCAGAATTGCCAACCAGTTCGGCTTATTATCGTTTGCTGAAAAAACTTCGTCGCCAAGTCGGTCATGCTATTCGTGATTTTAAAATGATTGAAGAAGGCGATAAGGTCATGGTCTGTGTATCTGGCGGTAAAGACAGTTACACCTTACTTGATATTTTGTTGCAATTTAAACGGATTGCACCGATCAACTTCGATGTGGTTGCAGTTAACCTTGACCAAAAACAGCCGGGTTTCCCTGAAGATGTTTTGCCACGTTATATGGAAGAAAACAATATTCCATATTATATCTTGGAAAAAGACACATACAGCATCACCAAGCGTTTGACCCCAGAAGGCAAAACATACTGCGCAGTATGTTCACGTCTACGTCGTGGCTCTTTGTATGGCTTTGCTCAAGAGATTGGTGCAACTAAAGTCGCACTTGGTCATCATCGTGACGATATTTTGGCAACTTTCTTTTTGAACTTGTTCCATGGCGGTAGCTTAAAAGCAATGCCACCAAAACTTTTGTCTTCGGATAAAAAGAATATCTTGATTCGTCCATTGGCTTATGTGGAAGAAAAAGACATAATCAAATATGCTGAAATGCGTAAATTTCCGATTATTCCATGTAATTTATGTGGTTCTCAGGAAAATTTACAACGTGCAATTTTAAATGACATGTTACGTGATTGGGATAAGCAATATCCAAAACGTCTACACAGCATTTTTGGTGCACTACAAAATGTATCGCCATCGCAACTGGCTGACCGTGACTTGTTCGATTTTGAAAAATTGGATGATGAACGCGAGTTCGATATGAAATGTGATAGCGAAGAAATGAAGAAGCGTTTGGATGTAGTGAACTTAAGTTTTGCTGCTGAATAATGTCAATTTACTGATACTTTTTGCCAAAAGATTGAGTCTATAAAATCTGCTCAAAAGTTTGTCAAAAAAAATTAACAGGCACTTAAAATATTTTGAGTGCCTGTTTTTTAACAGAAAATAGTGCGAATAAATAAAAATTGAACTCTAAGTACAAAAAACTTTATCCAAAAAACAAAATAACATGCTATAACAATGTGCAAGCAAAATGCTTCACCATGATGTTATCTGGATAGGTAACACAATAAACGAATAAATACATTGAGGAATAATCATGCCTGCATTTTTAACTGATGATTGGTTTACTACAGTCGAAAAATTAACTGCTGAGGCGGGTGATTTAAATCTTCCACCAGCACTGGCAAATTTAGCAATTAATTTAGTTGTTTCAGGTGCTGATGGTGATACTGAGTTATCATTAGATGGTGGCAAAATCGTAAAAGGTTTATCTACAAATGCAAAAACCACTTTAAATATGGATGCTGAAACTTTACGTAAAGTATTCTTAGAATTTGATATGGCTGCTGCTATGCAGGCATTTATGACAGGTAAAATCAAAGTTCAAGGCGATATGTCTCAGTTGATGGCATTGCAAACTGCTAAACCAAGCCAAGAGCAAAAAGATTTATTTAAAAAAGTACTTGAGCAAACTGCTTAAGATTTTTGATCAGGATATGATGAGTTCGCCATTGCAAATGATCTGAGTGAATCATGAGTTTCACTTAAAAAAATGCCAATGCGACTTCATACAAAAAAAGCTTAACGATCATCGTTAAGCTTTTTTTATGCCTATAAAAACAGCGTAGATAAAAATGAGATCGTCGTTTACCCCAAGCCTCGTATAAAACTGAGGCTTAAGTTTTAACCTATCTCATTTTCATTTAATCGCATTTTTATTTAATCGCATTTTCATTTAATTGATTAAATTAAATATCAACCAAATTTGGCGTAGTCTTGATATGCTCTAAATATGCACGGATACGTGTGACATATTGTACTGCTTGCTTGTATCGGCCATTGTTGGCTTTGTTACGGTCCAAGTAGTCGTAGAGGTTAATCCATTGATTTGGATTTTTACCTTGGCTTTTAATGCGTTTCTGGATGTTATCCACGGCATTTGGACCCATATTGTAGGCAACTAGGGCAAACCAGTTACGATCAGGGTATGGGATATTTTGGTATTTGCTCAGCATCAAATCATAATACTTTGCACCACCTTGGATACTCTGTACAGGATCGCTACGGTTGCTTACACCCATGGCTTTCGCTGTTTGGTTGGTCAACATCATCAAACCGCGAACACCAGTGGGAGAAATGGATTCGGGTTTTAGATAAGACTCTTGATAGCCAATCGCTGCTAGCATGTGCCAATCTAAATCATAGCGCTGCGCATTTTGCTTGAAACTCGCTTTGTAAATCGGCATACGCTTGGTCAAATCACGTTGGATATTGTCCCATTCAGTCGCTTTAACCGCATTACGATTGTAAAAAGACGCTAACTGGTTAATCGTGCCGTTTTGCTTACTTTGGCAGATATAACCATTTGCTGTCGCTGCTAAAGGATCATCAGCATTTTTAAATACCCAATTCAGCTCAGTATTTAAACCATTTTTTTTCAATGCAGTAAAATCACCACATGTCGCTGAAAAATACGATAAATGACGTGACTCTACTTGCTGCATAGACGCTGTAGTCATTGCAAAGTTAGCCTTACCTTGCGCGACCATTTTCAGTGCAGTTGCATTGTCAGGAACGGTTTTAAATTCCAATTTTACATTTAAAGACTGGGCATAGTTACGTACCAAGTCATATCCAAAACCATGCTTAAACTGGTTATTGGAAAATACGGTTGAAGTATTTTTCACTGATACAACGGTGAGCTTGTTGTGATCGATTACGTGAGAATACTGGTTTGTTTTAGATGCGTTAATACTGTGAAATGGGATGATTAAAGCAGTGGCTAAAACAGAAATTTTAAAAGGTGTGGATTGAAGGACGGATTTAAGGCAAAGCCTCGTCCCAGTGGATGAACTACTGTGCATGTTGTCTCCGCTACAAGCAATTTATAGCCCTAAAAAAAGCACAAAAAAACCCAATGCTTTTTCAAGTTTCTAAATTCAATTAGGGTGGGCAGTCATGAAGGTCATTCAAAAATGACGTGTGGGGTTGAGAGATTTAAACTTGGGATGATCATAAAAGATCAAAAAGTGAACAAAATAAAACATGGGAGCATAATAAAGTCCAAATTTTAAATTGTCAAATTTTGTTCTAAAAGTTTTATTCATTTGTAATTTAATTCGCTCATTTTAAAAAAGAAAAAATTTTTATAAATTGTTTTTGTGGGGAAAATGAGCATAAAATATTAAATATTGTAATTAACTCTACATTTTTATCAGTTTTAGATGCTATGAAATCGAACCTTATCACACGTACTGGACATGACAAGTTAGTCGCAGAATTGCAATATCTTTGGCATGAAGAGCGCCCTGAAGTGACCAAGAAAGTGAACTGGGCTGCGAGTTTGGGCGATCGTTCAGAAAATGCGGATCTTTGTAAATAACCTTACTTTATATACTATTATTTATTTTATATAAATAATTCAAATTCTTATTGGTAGTATATGTACTTTTACCAATATACTATATTTCAATAAAAAAGGTGTAAATATGACAAGAAAGAACATAAAATTAGAAATTTCTGCCGATTTATCTGATTACATGCGGCAAAATATTGAAAAATATTGGGAAACTGAAGAGAAAACTACTAGATATAAAAATGCTATTCAATGGATTGTAAAAAGGGCTCGCTTCTCAGATATTGACGCTTTTGAAAAATATATAGCTAGACATAGTTTTGTCATCATTACTGACGAGCGAATGAGATGTTTAAACTGTGATCAGCAGGTTACTGCCAGAACACGTAAAGAATTAGATGACGCAATAGCGAAAGGTTTTAATTCAGAACTTTATTGTAGAGATTGTACGAGTATTCTAGGGTTTAGTTCAAAATTAAATTGCAAAAAAGATACGACCTCTTTAATAAAAAAAACTGCAAAACCCTCTAGTTCAAAGGAAAAATATATAAAGGATGGGAATATTCCAGTAAATGAATTGGCAAAAAGTGTAATTAATAGTATTGAAAATATAATTCAATCAAAATATTTTTTTTTATTTATAAATGGTGAATTAAATTTAACATATCTTGAAAAAATATATTTGTATCTTATTGCTCTTAAATGCCAAGTAAATGAATTTGGAAAATTAAATAAAGAAATTTGGCAAGATATGTTTATCACTGAAAGGGCTGATAAAAATTTTTTAATTAAATCACTATATAGAAAAAAAGTAATTTTTAACACTAAAAAATGTGAGGACGTTATAGAAATTCTTAATAAAAATAATGTGTTATTTGTTAAGAAACCTCATTTGATAGATTTGGAATTAAAAAATAAATTTCAAAAATATCGATACCTTTTTTTAGAAGAAAATACTTTCTTAAATTTCGATCTAAATTATGACAGTTTTAATGAAATGTTAGAAGATTTAAGAAATCAATTCGATTCCTACGAGCTAGATTACTTAGATGTTAAAGAAATAAGAGAGTTTATTCTTGAGCAAAAAATTATAGATGCATATCAATTGATTTCAAATATACAAAAATTTAGACCAATTCCAATTGAAAAATCTATCGAGTTGGATTGTGTGCTTGTTGAATTAGTTGAAAAGTATAACCTCTTGGTTGTGAATAGTTTGTTAAATTTTCAAGCGGATAAAGTAGCTTCTAGTTTGTATAGCTTAGAACATAGAGAACACAAGGATCGAGATCATTATTTTGTAAATAAAATGTTTATTGCAAGGATCACATCATATCTAGAATATTGTAAGTTAAATAATAAAATTCCTTCTCATATACGCGGTATTGGACCAAATTGGAGTTATACCTCCTTAGAGTATTTTGTCAGTAAAAGTATAATAAACGAGGGACTATCTTGGACTACTTTTAGTGGTGATGAATTAATTCACAAGTGGTTGAATAGTGAAAAAGTAACCATCAAACCAGATCTTTAATTTTGAACAATAGACGTTGCTAATCAAGATTTAAACGGTGACTTTTGATAAGATTGACTCAACTTTTTATTGATTCGGTAATACCCCCATTTTTAATTGAATTAATGGGTAGAAAATCTAAAGCCTTGTTATTGTTTAAAAATAGGTGGACAACCATTTACTGACATATGAGGTCGTTCATGATTATAAAAGTACTGCCAGTCAGTTGTATAGTCCTGCACCTCGCTCAGATCTCGAAATAAATATTGATTTAGACACTCATAACGTACTGTACGATTAAATCGCTCAACATATGCATTTTGCTGTGGATTGCCTGGTTGAGTAAATACATGCTCAATACCATGCTGATCACACCACTTTTCCATCAGCTCACTTATATACTCTGGGCCATTGTCGGTTCTAATGCGTTTAGGTTTACCTCGCCATTCAATGAGCTGATCAAGTCCTCTCAGCACACGTTCTGCTGGCAACGAAAAGTCAATCAATATATCCAATGACTCGCGATTATAGTCATCAATCACGTTGTGAACTCGATAACTACGTCCATCACTGAGTTGATCATACATAAAGTCCATTGACCATGATTCATTCTTAGCTGTCGGTACTGCAAGGGTTTCAGGCTGTTCTCGTTTAATCCGCTTATTAGGCTTGATTCTTAAATTAAGCTCAAGCTCCTTATAAATGCGATAGACACGTTTGTGGTTCCATTTGTATTTTTTAACATTACGCAAATACAGGAAACAAAGCTTGAAGCCCCATGTTTTATGATCATTGGTTAATTGAATCAACCATTCGGCAATCTGTTGATTCTCTTCATCTAAACGAGCTTTATAGCGATAACACGTTTGACTGACTTTAAAAATTAAGCAGGCCATGCTGATTGAAATCTTAAATTGCTCAGTAGCTTGCTGAGCAAGTGACTTTCGCTGAACAGGCCTTAAAACTTTTTTAAAAGTGCATCTTGCAAGATGTCTGACTTTAGCCGCTCATCAGCATACATGCGTTTTAAACGGGCATTTTCAGCCTCAAGTTCTTTAAGCCGCGTCATCATTGAAAGATCCATGCCGCCATATTTGGACTTCCACTTGTAGAATGTAGCAGAGCTCATACCATGTTCGCGGCACAAGTTCGGTATGGGTGTTCCTGCTTCAGCTTGCTTCAAGATACTCATGATCAAGCTGTCTGAATACTTAGAT
Source organism: Acinetobacter gerneri DSM 14967 = CIP 107464 = MTCC 9824 (assembly GCF_000368565.1). Taxonomy (GTDB): domain Bacteria; phylum Pseudomonadota; class Gammaproteobacteria; order Pseudomonadales; family Moraxellaceae; genus Acinetobacter; species Acinetobacter gerneri. Next base: position 372,018 of record NZ_KB849543.1, read on the forward strand.
GTTTTCATAGAAAATCTCCTTAAATCAAGGTTATTCGATTTTCTACTTTTAAACTCAATTATTTTTAGGGAGGATTACCATTCAATATTTTTATGCCGTTATTAGATTGGGTGAATCGAAACCAAGCTGAAGAAACAGCAACTCGAGTTCCATATCACCTCTTAAAATTCGAAAAATCATATGGTGATGTTAAACAGGCAAAAGAAAACCTGATTATCCAAGGTGACAATTTACAGGCATTGAAAGCATTGCTCCCACTTTATGGTGGACAGGTAAAATGTATTTTTATTGATCCACCCTATAACACCCAATCAGCTTTTGAGCACTATGACGATAAATTAGAACATGCTCAGTGGCTTTCTATGATGTACCCACGCTTGCAACTGCTTAAAGACCTTCTGGCAGAAGACGGTTCTATTTGGATTACGTTAGATGATAACGAATCACATTATTTAAAAGTGTTATGTGATGAAGTATTTAGTCGTAAAAATTTTGTACGGAATATTGTTTGGCAAAAAAAATATACTGTTGCAAATGATTCAAAAGGTATTCCTGATTCACATGATCATATTTTAGTTTATAGAAAATCAGATAAATTTCTGAGAAATTTACTACCACGTACCGAGAAGCAAAATCAACTTTATAAATATGATGATAATGATGGTCGAGGTAGATGGCGTACAGATAATTTAACTGTGAAAACTCTTTCCCAAGCTTATCTATATCCTATAACGAACCCTAACACTGGCAAAGAGTATTTACCTAGTGCAGGGAGATGTTGGTTAACTAGTTCAGATAATATGCTCAAGCTGATTAATGATAATAGGATCTACTGGGGGAAAAAAGGTGACGGTGCTCCTCAATTAAAGCGATATTTATCCGAAGTTCAAGATGGGATTCTTCCAACATCATGGTGGACTTTTGATGAGGTCGGTCATAATGATGAATCACGTAAGGAACAAAAAGTCTTTTTTGGTAGTGAAGCTTTTAGCACTCCTAAACCTGAAAGACTAATTACACAAATTTTAAAAATTGCCACTAATACAAATGATATGGTCTTAGACTCTTTTTTAGGTTCAGGCACAACAGCTGCTGTTGCTCATAAAATGGGAAGACGTTATATCGGTATTGAAATGGGTGAACATGCAAATACCCATGTGATTCCACGGCTTGAAAAAGTGATTGAAGGCGAACAAGGTGGTATCTCTTCTACTGTGAACTGGCAAGGTGGTGGCGGTTTTAGCTTCTATACTTTAGGTGGTTCTGTTTTTGATGATAATGGTTTCTTAAATGCTGATGTGAAGTTTAAAGATCTCGCTAGTTATGTTTGGTGGTTAGAAACAAAATTTGCCTTAAACCAAACTGAAAACTTTGATAATCCATTCTTAGGTATTCATGAAGGCACAGCCTACTACTTGCTTTATAACGGTATTTTAGGTGATCGACGACCAAATGGTGGGAATGTCCTTACATCATCTGTATTGAATCATTTGAATGAATGTCATGCCCACGACGGTAAACGAATCGTGATTGGCGAAGCCTCTCGTTTAAGTCCTGCTCGATTGGAAGCATTGAATATCGAGTTTAAACAAATTCCATATTCACTTTATGGCAATAAGGCTAAGTAAGGATTACTCATGTCACTTCAATTAAAAAATTATCAAAATCAGTCTTTACAAGCTTTGGAGCAATTTTTTACTTTGGCTGCATCATTTGGGGCTGAAAGAGCTTTTAAGCAGTGTGTGAGCGAAAATATTCAATATAACGACCGCTTAGATGGTATTCCAAGCGTATGTCTGCGTGTTCCCACAGGCGGTGGTAAAACCTTACTAGCATCACATAGTATTCCTATCGCTGCTCGAAATTATGCAAATACAGATACGCCTATTGTTTTGTGGCTTGTTCCAACAGATATGATTCGTCAGCAAACACTTACAGCTTTGGCAGATGTAACACACCCTTATAGACAAGCTTTGCAAGGTTATTATGGTGATAAATTAAAAATTTGTGATATTGAAAGTCTACAAACATTAAATAAACATGATGTTAATCAGTCTTGTATTGTGATTGTGACTACCATTCAGATTTTTAATATCGACAAAGAAAAAACATTCCAACGCAATGCCTACGCTTTTGATGAATCTTTAAGTGAGCATTTCACTGGTCTGACAGATTTCCAGACTCAAAATATGGATAGAGTTACGGCAGATACATTGCAATATCAGCCATTCTTGACCGAAAAAGATATAGGGCGTGTAAAGCATTCGTTGGTGAATTTCTTTAATCTGCACCGACCTATTATCATTGTCGATGAGGCGCACAAAAACCGTGGCGGTAAGACTTTCTTCCCTACACTTAAGCGGTTAAATCCAAGTTGTTTGGTCGAGCTAACAGCAACACCAAAAGATAATAATGTGCTTTATTCAGTATCTGCTGCTGAACTCAAAGTCGCTGAGATGATTAAGCTTCCAGTTGTACTTACTGAACATCCTCATAGTTGGCAGGACTGTATTCGTGATGCACTTATTCAGCGTAAAAAATTAGAGTTAATTGCACAAAAAGAAAAAGAATATATTCGCCCTATTTTATTGATCCAAGCTCAAGATAAAAATGGTGAAGCAAATGTTGATACTGTCAAGCAACACTTATTGAGTGAATACGGAGAAGAGATCACTGAAGAATGGATAGCGATCTCTACAGGGCAAACCAAAGAGCTTGAAGATGAAAATCTGTTTAGCCCTACGAGTAAAGTGAAGATTGTCATCACGGTAGAAGCTTTGAAAGAGGGCTGGGATTGTTCTTTTGCATATGTATTGGCAAGTTTGCAAAACATTAACTCAGCTACTGATGTCGAGCAGCTATTAGGACGTGTTTTGCGTATGCCTTACGCAAAATTACGCCAAAACGATGAACTCAACAAAGCCTATGCTCATGTTATTTCTAGTTCGATAGCTCAAGCGACCATGCTACTGAAAGACCGTATGGTACAAAATATGGGCTTTAATAAATGGGAAGCTGATACAGCTATTGTTGTGAATCCTCAACCTGAATTAGATCTAGGTCAAACAGGTAGTGGTGGAATCAAACCTAATGCTCCTGAAGTCATTATTTCTGTACCTTTTGAGGTAAAGGCAGATACTATTCCTACTGAGTTACAACCTTCAGTTCAGAAACTAGATAACAGTCAAGGTACATCTTTAGTTATCAATAAAGGTACAACTGACGAAGAATTTGACCAAATTGAACAGGCTATTATTGATCAAGCAACTCCGAAGCAAAAAGTACAAGTCAAAGAAGCCTTTGATGATGCTCGTGCTGAACGACAAGCTCATCAAGCACCAGAGAACTGGAATGCTACATTTGCATTAATTCCGCAATTAGGTTTGTTTGTAGATGGTGAGTGGCAAGTAGCTGATAAAGAGACAATTGAAGACTCTGTGGAATGGAATCTTCTTGATTTCCCTGTACAGCTCGAAGGCTTTAATATAAGAGAAACTGTAAACAGTTTTGAAATTGATCTAAATATAGAAGATCAAGAATTAAAGTATGGACAATTAGGTAGGCAACAAATTCAATTTTCTGACATGCCAACACTTATCACTGAAAATGATTTACTAAACTGGCTCGATCGCAAAGTAAAACGTCAAGGTTTGACACAAATCCAATTACGAGCTTATTTAACAAAGCTAATCAGTTATTTGCTGAATGTAAGAAATTTTACTTTAACTCAGTTACATCGTGCTCAGTTCCAATTATCACTTGCTGTTTCAAATGAATTAGACCGCTTATTCGAGCTTGCTCGTAAAAAGGCTTTTCAGGGTGATTTATTTAGTCAGTTACATGTTGCTAATGAGCCAAAACTTGAAAATAGTTTTGAATTTAAGCGTGGCATGTATCCAGTTAAGAAGCCTTATCGTGGTAGTTTCAAGTTTAAGAAACATTTCTATGCCCAAATTGATGATTTAAAAGAAAAAACAGACGGTGGTAATATTTCTGAAGAGTTCCAATGTGCTCAGTTATTAGACTTACATCCTAAAGTAAAATATTGGGTGAGAAATATTCCTAAGCAACCTCAATATTCTTTTTGGCTACCAACTGAAAAAGACTATTTTTACCCTGACTTTGTAGCTGAATTGGTTGATGGTTCTATTTTTGTCTTAGAGTACAAAGGTGGGCATTTAGATACTGCTGATGATGCTCGTGTAAAGAATGCTATTGGTAAGCAATGGGCTAAAGATAGTAATGGCAAACGAATATTCTTGATGGCTAAAAAGCAAGATGACGTTGGACGTAGTTTGGAAGAGCAGATTAACCAAATTTTAATAAGCTAATTTCTAGATATTAAATAAAACAGCACTTCATAGTGCTGTTTTATATTCTAAAATATTTTTAGAGTAGAATTTAATAATAAATTTATATGTGAGGGATGAATGTTCATATCAGCTATCAAAATAGAGAATTTTCGTAATTTTAAGCATCAAGAAATAAACTTTAATGAAGGTGTAAATGTAATAATTGGTCACAATAATGCTGGCAAAACCAATTTATTAACTGCCCTTTCTCTAGTAGTAAATCCTGATAAAAATAAAAGATTAGATGTTGATGATTTTAATAAAAATGTTCCATTTTCAGAGTTAAAGACATCCCCCCCTAAGATAAGTATTCAAGTCACTTTAAAAAAAGGATGTGATTCATTACCCGATGATTTAGCTATGGTTGCAAATTGGCTGACTAAGCTAGAATCTGATTTTGAGGCTAAATTGACTTATGAATTTTTTCTTCCAGAAAAAGAAGTGCCTAAATATATCTCTGCTATGTCAGAAATTGATGGAACTCAGGAAAATTGTCGAAATACGGCATGGAAAACAATAAAAAATGAATTTATACGACTTTATTCTTATAAAATTTACGGTGGCGAGATTGCTAATCGTGCTATAGCAGATGGGGAATCACTCAGCAAATTTGATTTTCAATTCTTAGATGCGATCCGAGATGTAGAAAGGGATATGCTAACAGGGAAAAATACATTATTAAAAAATGTATTTGATTTCTTCATGGACTATGACATTAAAAGTGATTCCATAAAATCTGAAGAAAATAAAATTACAGAAATTAAAACACGAAAAAATAACTTTTTATCAGACATAGAACCAGTAATTAATTCTATTCAAAAGCGTATGGAATTAGGGAAAGAACAAATATTATCTTATGCAGATGGGACAGGAGCTTCATTTAATAAGGCTAAACCTAATTTTGAAGGGAATATTTCAGATATAGAAATGTTTTCTTTTCTAAGATTAATTATTGAATATGAAACAGGAATTAAAATACCAGCAACTCATAATGGTTTAGGTTATAATAATCTGATTTTCATATCTTTATTGCTTGCAAAAATGCAAGTAAATTCTGACGGAAAGTATATGGGTGATAATGCAAAAGTATTTTCAGCGTTAGTTATTGAAGAGCCTGAAGCCCATCTCCATCCAGCAATGCAATATAAGTTCCTACAATTTTTAAAGAAGAATAAAAAAGAAGGAAAAGTACGACAAATTTTCGTAACTTCACATTCTACCCATATTACATCTGCGGTTTCACTTTCAGAAATTATTTGTCTGTACAAAGACGCTGATGAAACAAAGGTTAGTTATCCAGATAAGATTTTTCCTATTGATGGAAAAAGTAAGAGATATGTACAAAGGTTTTTAGATGCTACGAAATCAGACATTTTGTTTGCACAGAAAATTTTGTTTGTAGAAGGTATTGCTGAGCAATTACTAATGTCTATTTTTGCTGAATATCTTGATAAATCTTTAGAAGATCATCATGTTGCTGTAGTTAATGTTGGTGGAAGATACTTCAAACATTTCCTACATTTATTTGATAGTAATAAACAAAATACAATTTATAAAAAAGTCGCATGCATTACAGATATTGACCCTGTAAGGAAAAAGAAAAACACTGCTGACACTGCTGACACTGCTGACACTGCTGACACTGCTGACACTGCTGACACTGCTGACACTGCTGACACTGCTGA
>NZ_KB849543.1:378064-645261 GCF_000368565.1 Acinetobacter gerneri DSM 14967 = CIP 107464 = MTCC 9824
ACACTGCTGACACTGCTGACACTGCTGACACTGCTGACACTGCTGACACTGCTGACACTGCTGACACTGCTGACACTGCTGAAAAATCTAGCTTTAAAGTATGCTATCCATTTGAATACGGATCTGATAATGATGAGTACGAATACGCTCAAAATACCTATCCAGATTATGAAGGTCATCCAAATATTTCATTTTTCAGCCCAGATAAAATATTTGGTAAAACATTAGAATATGAATTACTAAGAGTGAATCCTACTGCTGATTTTTTAATAACTGACTTTATGAAAAATCAAAAGCAAATTAAAAAATTAATGACCGCATATAGTGCAGATAAAAGTACTGAACAAATGCTGGCAATATTGAGTACCAGTAGGGAAAATGAAAGAATATCTAAGAGTATTCGTTCGAATACAACTTGGAATGAGAAAAGTAAAAATGAAGCTTTAATTGCTTCACGTTATCTGAATTCCGTAGGAAAAGGTGAGAATGCTTTAGAATTAGCACGAATATTAGAAGAAAATTTGGAAAAAAAAGGCACAGCAGATTTTAAAGATTTTATTGTCCCTACTTACATTAAGGAGGCGATTGAATTTTTATGTCAATAATACAGATAGATTCAAATACAAAGTTTCAGGATATTGAACATCACTTTAAAGTTAGTGCTGGTCCTGGAGCAGGTAAGACCCATTGGTTAGTTGAGCACATAAGAAATGTACTCCATTGCTCAAAACGACTTGGTAAAATACGAAAAATTGCCTGTATCACTTATACGAATATAGCGGTTGAAACTATTTTGACGAGGTTGGGTACTTCAGCAACACAAGTAGATGTTTCAACAATTCATAGTTTTCTTTATCGTCATATTGTTAAACCATACGTTTTTTTGATAGCAGATGAGTATGGGCTGAATTATTCTAAACTTGATGGGCATGATGAGTTAAATCACTCGTACAGTAAAATAAATAATTGGTTAGAATTAACTGGTCAAAAATATTTTATTAGTGAGCAAAATAAATTAATACAGGCTTTAGATTCTGTTCAATGGCAATTACAGAGTGATGGCGAAATATATTTGCAACTTCCTGCTACTAAAGCTTACTTAGGTAAAATTACTCACTTATATATTAAAAAAGCTAGTTATATTGATTATAGAAGACAGCATTGGTCATCAGGGAAAATTCATCATGATGATGTTTTATTTTTTAGTTATCAATTGATTATAAAATTCCCTTATATTTTAGAGGTGATTAGAGCTAAGTTTCCATACTTTTTCATTGATGAGTTTCAAGACTGTAATCCTATTCAGCTTGCTATAATAAAAAAAATTGCAGAGTCTGAGACTATAGTCGGAGTTATAGGTGACCCTGCACAATCTATTTATGAGTTTCAAGGGGCGGTATATGCCCAATTTAATTCTTTTAGATTGCCACAGATTGGTTTTTATGAAATGAATCAAAATAATAGAAGCACTTCTAAAATTATAAACTTATTAAATAGAGTTAGAGCGGATATTACCCAAATACCAGTGAGACAAATAGAATGTGATCTACCATATTTGATTGTCGGTAATCAAAATCAAACAATATATGCTATAAAAAACAATTACGGTATTGATGATTTCTGTAGCCTTTCTCGTTTGAATATCGATTCTAATGCACTTAAAATCGAACTAGATAAAACTTCATTAGTAAATAATCTATTTGACAGATTGGCAGAAGATAATAATCCAATAAGAAGAAAAATTTTAATATGCAGTGTTAAAGCAATTGAATTAGCCAGAGAGAAAAAATTTAAAGATTCTATTAAGGAGTTGTCAAAAGTTTTTCCTTTAAAAGAGTTTTCATTAAATATTTCTTTAGCTTATTTAGTGAATATTTTAAATGAATATAATGACTTTAAAGACAAAAGTTTAAGTGACTTTATTGAAATTTTAAGGAAGTACTCAGGATTAGAAATTCCCAAACTACGTAAAGGAAAAGCAAAAGATTTATATGATGCTCACCTGTATAATCAACTTAGTATATGCATAAATATTCCTGATGATATGAGTTTAAATAAAACAATTCATAAGTCAAAAGGAGATGAATTTGATAATGTAGTTTTGTTCCTAAAAAGCGAAAATGATCTTGAATTTATAAAAAATCCAAATTTAATGATAAATGAAGAGCATCGTATAAATTACGTTGCTATTAGTCGTGCTAAGAACAGGCTCTTTATTTCAGTACCGTCATTAGAAGTTACAAATGAGCCTAAATTTAGTGAGCACTTTGAGATTCTTAGATGTTAAAAATATTTTTTAATTAAACAGCTCTCATTAACTATAACCATTTATTGGTTATAGTTAATTTGGCAGATATACCAAGTTTTCTTTCCAGTAGGTGTATTTACTTGAATTTCATCGTCTACAGACTTACCTAAACAAGCCTTTGCTATAGGTGACTGGAGAGAAATATAGTCTTTGCGACCATAAATTTCTTCATCACCAACTATACGAAATTTGATGATTTCACCTACATCATTTTCTAATTCAACCCAAGCACCAAAATAGGCTTTACCATCTTGCTCAGGGCTATATTCAACTTTATGAGCAACTTCAAAAAGCTTAGTTAAGTATCTAATTCTACGATCAATTTCACGCAACTTTCTTTTATTATAGATGTAATCAGCGTTTTCCGACCGATCGCCGAGACTGGCTGCCCAAGACACAATTTTAGTAATTTCAGGGCGTTCTTTACGAACTAAATCATTTAACTCATCTTGTAAGCGTTGATAACCTTCAGCCGTTAATAATTTACGATTCAAGACAAATACTCCAAAGCCTTGCGTAAGGCATCCAATGTTGACACTTTAAAAACTGGCTTATTCGACTCATCTACAAGCTCACCATAATGTGTGGGCTTTAAATTCCATTTTTTTTGGAAATCTGTAGACAATAAATACTGTAATGCCCTTACTTCTTGATCAGAAAGCTTAAAAGATTCATTAGGTATCATATTCTTATGATCATAAATATCAATCCTTTGTTTCGGGGGGATGATTTCACGGATCATTTGTTGAGCTTCTTTTAACTCAGATGCCATAATACGTACAAGCAACTGATGTTTGGGGTTTTGAATTTCCTCAATCCACGCATTATCTGTTTGAGATGGTTTTGCAAATTTAGCCGTCTGCGATGAAGTATCTGCAAAGCATTGAATCAATGCTCTATATTTTTCACCTGTCTTATTTCTGATGCTTTGTGCTTTAGGAACTCCTCGATTAAATCCTAAATTAGCAATCGTACTGACAGAAAAATCCAGAATTCCACGTTCCTGTTGCTCAATACATACTTCATAGATTGCATCGAGTGACTGTTGGATTTTAAGTGATGATCCATGTTTTAATTTATTTAATAACTCTTCAGGATTCATGACTTGCCTCAATCAAAGTTGGTGAATTATGTAGAATGAGTTCAATCTCTGATTTTGAAATTTGTTCAGTTTCAGAAAGTTCTATTAGTTTAAGCTTTCCATCCATAACACTTTGCACTTTATCCCAAGATTTGAGGCGACTCATCAATAATTTAAAAATTTGGTTACCTGCTGAAAGTTGCTGTTCTTTAGATAACATGAACAAAGCAGGCATAATTTCATTAAACATTGCCATTTTATCAATGAGCTGAGTCCTAGGATAAATAGCTTGATCGGCATTACAAGATTTATAAATGACGGCATTTTCACAAACTTCTTGTAATTGCTGAAAGTGGCTAACTTCTTCCATTTCTAAAACTAACTCTGCATTTGAAGTCGTAATTAGCGATAATGTATCTGTATTTTCTAATAATACATTGTTATTAATGAGCTTATGGCATTTCGTAATATGACTATAAGCCGATTGGATATCGCATAAAAGCATATCCAATTTTTTAGCGGCTGTTTCATATTCTGATTCGAAATTTCTAAGTTCAGTCTCAAGCTTGGATCTGCTTGCTGCGCCTTCAAATTTTTCTTTTTTCAAATTGGCTATGTATTCTTCTTTTTCAATATTCTCTATATCTTGATTAATCTGATTGATTTTAAGTTGTAGTTTGGAACATATTTCAGATTGATCATTGGATTGGAGTAATATCTCATTGGTAATTGCCAATAAGCCTCCGATAAAGGCTGGTCCAGTAATAAAATGTCTACAACGTATACAATTCTGAGTTCCTAAATAACCTTGAGGTGTAGGAGTATAGAACGAACTGCTTTTTATTGACTCCCCACCATCCTCACACCTTGAAGCTGCAAAAGGGCAAATACCATAATCTCTAAAAATAAAATTACCTGCAGGAACCTCATTAGATAAAGCTTGCAGTAATTCTAAATTATTGCCAACCAATTGATTTTTAACACTTTCAATTTTATTTTGCTCAATTGTTCTTTGAATAGATTCTACTTCAGATTTTAAGGCTATTTTTTCACCTTCTTCTAGTCGTGTTCTAATGTCATGGTTAGTAACTTTGCAATAATAGATCGACATGATCACAGAACTATGTCCGACAATCTTCATCACGATTTCAATAGGCATACCCATTTCAAGTACATAAGCCGTAATGAGGCTTACACGCATGCTATGGGGCGTATATTTAGACTTATATGCACCTAGGACTGCTTTATTTCCTTCAAGTGTAGTTAAGCAAAGATTTGAGGGCTGTATATTATAAAGAGCAGCTGCTAATCTCGGGGTTAATGCATTTCCGACATTCGCCGCCTCAAAATCATTAAAGCGTCTAAAAAGAAAACAATTCAATCCTTTGGCTTTTCTTTGTACCTCATTTAAATTTGTTCTTTGACAATCAATCCAAGCACTCGGATATGAGATAGGATTATATTTTTGTTGCCATTTTCGTAGCTTAATTATCCAATATGCTAAGTCTTCGGGTATCCACGGAATTGTGTAGCCTTGTCCATTGTTATTTGTTTTATTTGTAGTGGTAAACATACCTGTTTGACCATCAGGCATTCTTTTTATGAATGATTGTTCTTTAGTCAACCCAGAAAGTGGGGAAATATTTTTTTTCCAAATAATTTTATTTTGTTGATCTAAATCAGCAATATACTCGTCAGCTTCGCCAGAATCATTATAGGCGATTTGCCGTCCTCTTAAAGGAACTTTGGTAAGTGCATAAGTATGAATCCAATCTGTTGGACACCATAAATATGGTTGATTATCAATGACACGGTAAACACAATCTAAATCATGTAAATCTAATTGATCAAAGCTTACTTTTACCCAATCTGCATCGAATTTATGAAGATGATCTAAATCTTGAAAGTTTTTTGCACTGGGTGGAATAACCCATTCCTGAGCTTTTTTGACAAAATGATATTGTAAGCATGGCTTTGTCGTTTCAGAACGAATTGAACTAGATGATATATTTTGCTGATTTAGTAAAAGGGAAAATGGATTACGAGCATTATCAACACGTACAATTTCACCCGTCTCCTCATCTTCAATCGTTAAATCATTGTCAATGATGTAATCTAAGAATTCATTAACATAAACAACTAGCTTTCTCCTCATGGGTTCAGATTCTATATTTTCGAGTAAATCACGAAATGGTTTTACATCGAATTTTTCTTGAATGAGAAAGGCGTGTGGAGATTTGCTTTTATCAAATTGTTCGATATAAAGACGGACGAAACGACATAACTGAGATTCTTTAGTCCCACCACCACGAGCTTTAGTCATGAACTCTTTGATTTTAATTGCCCAAGTTATATAACTTGGTGAAATAAAATCAGGTTTAAACGGTTCGGTTTTACCTAAAAATTTGTACCAATTTTCCCATTCATGTGGATAGACTCCTTGCGGATCAAGTGGAAAGCTAGGATCATTTAATTTTAAAATAAGACTTTTGTATTCTTTAGCATTTTTAAGATTTTTATCTTCTACTAAACTTTTTAATTCTGAATATGAAATAAAATCAATGATATCAAAAAAATCTTTATAGCTAATCCACTCATCATAAATTCTTTCAGGATGTGCAGGCAGTCCATATTCCTTGTAATTTTGTTTATATGACACAGAATTAAAAATACCAGCATTTTTACAAAATTGCTTTAATGAGTTCAAATCGGGAAAAGTCGAAAATTCTTTATTAAATCTCTTACTTTCGATTTGCCGAATTGCTTGAGGTTTTATCATTGAATCTCTCTCAATTTTTCTCGTACTTCTTCTAGTGTTGGCTTGATGTAAACAAGACATGATGTTGGACTTTTATGATGCATTGCTTTTTGAATTTCGACTTGATTTAAGCCAGCCTGTCGTGCTCGAAAACCATAAGCATGTCGATGTCCGTGCTCAGTTGTTCCATGATCTTTCTTACAAATGAGTCCAATACGTTCTACTGCACGTTTATGCAGTCGTTGGAAGTTTTTTATAGTTTCAGGTTCACCTAAACTATTTGTGAATGCAAAAGGATGAGGGTTACTTCTTAGTGGCTCTACACGTTGATATTTGAGATAGTTTGCCCAAATTAATAAGAATTCTTTAGCTTTTTCTGGTGGATTAAATACAACCTCAAAATAACCTTGTTTAGACGTAAGTAATGGGTTTTTCCATCCAGCATATAAACGTTCGGTAAATGAATAGTTATTTCTAGGTTTGAATGATGTTTTGGATAAAAGAAATTCGCGTCTATTTTTGAAATGAGGATCTGGAGCGATACCTAATTCAGGATGATAAACACGAACAAGAGCCTCTTGAGGGCGATTTGGATTTAATGTGATATCCGAAGTGTATATATGAAAAATTTCACTTTTCCTGAGCCCTCCATAATTCATCAACATCGTAATCGCTTGTGATTTGTAGTCGTATTGTCCATTTTTTTCAAACCCTAAGTAAATCAGCCTTTTGATTTGATCTTCAGGAAAACGGACTGCATATTCAAAATCAATCAGCTCTTCATTGAATGAGCCAACCAAACGAACTTGTTGTTGTGATAAATCTTTTTTAGTTAAATGATTCAGAAAGACATTTGCTTGTTTATGATAATAAGCACACCAATTTAAGCGTTCTTCATAACTGGTCGCTTTACGAAATGGATTTACTCGAATTGTTGGGTGTTCATCCTGCAACATCAGAAAATCAGTGTAATGCGTAATATGAAATAATAGATTATTGGTATCTCTGACTGTACGTGGTCGCCAATAAAGATAAAGAGCATCAGTACGAGTAGTTGGATCAATTGTGCCTGTAATTAGCGCTTCAGTGAAAGCTTTAAGTAATTTTGTTGCATTCTCAATTTGTGGAACAGCATTTATATACTTCAATAAAAGTTTGAGTGCATAACAAGATCTTTCTTTCCACGATTCGCTTTTTGAATTAAACCAAGCCAAATAACGTAAATGAGAAATAATGACTCCTTTCTCAGTCAAGATACAAGGTAAGACCAAGGTAGTTTGAGTAGAACAATCTTTGTAATTTACATAAATTTTCTTAATGTAAGCCATATACTATTTAGTATGAAGTATGAGGTGTTTTATAATTTAAACTATCATTATTTAATCAATTGTCAATATAGAATATTAGGAATAGTATGTTTTATAGTAGGGTTATAATACCAATATAACAAGCAACTTTTACGTAAAATTGATCGAAGAGTGCGCTATCTAGGTAAGCGTTTAGAAGAACTACGAATTGTGGATTTTTCACCTGAACAAGAAGGTAAAATTTATTTTGGTGCTTGGGTAGAAATCGAAAATGATGAGGGCGAACAAAAAACATTACGCATCGTCGGGGTGGATGAAATCTATGATCATCATCCGCAAAATATCTCGATAGATTCGCCTATGGCACGCGCTTTACTCTCAAAACAAGTCGATGATGAGGTAGAGGTGATCACGCCTTTAGGCAAAAAACTTTGGTACATAAACACTATTCGCTATGAAAAGCCTGAAAATTCAGCAAATTAATCAAATTTGATTTTATTTTGAACATTTGAAGCAAAAAAGTCATAAAAGTATTTGCCAAGACTCAATTTTATTTATATGATAGCCGCCATTGGAAGCGTGGCAGAGTGGTTTAATGCACCGGTCTTGAAAACCGACGAGGGTTCACGCCCTCCGTGAGTTCGAATCTCACCGCTTCCGCCAAATTTTGATTTAAGCCCTTGTATTTACAAGGGCTTTTTTCTTGCTTGTTCTTTTGTCCCACATTGTAACCCACATAAAATTTTGGATTGGAATATATCGGAATAGACTTTATTGGATAAAGATTGTAGGGAGTCTAATAAGTTTCTAACTAGAAAAGCTGAAAATAAACTGACAGACACAATAAAAAAATAGCTTGATCTGAAAAGCTCCCGTTTTTGTAGACACCTTTTAGTTAGATAATGGACTGCCACCACTTTCCTAGACAAATTTCGTCTATTCTTTTTGCATAGGAGAGAACATTATGAGTGGACAACGTTATGCCCCAGAATTTAAAGATGAAGCTGTTAAATTGATTATCGAACGTGGATATTCTGTCACAGATGTTGCAGAACGTTTAGGCGTATCACAGCACAGCATTTATAAATGGCTAAAAGCCATACAGCCTTTACGCCCACCCCTGGTGAACATGAATTGCTCGAGGCAAAGAAAGAGAACCTTCGCCTTAAAAGTCAGCTCAAACAAACTGATTAAAAGTCAGCTCAAACAAACTGAAGAGGAACGGGATATATTAAAATGAAAGCATTGCTTTCACGCCGCTTTGCAAGCCTGACTGAGTGAAGTATCAGTTTATCGTGGAATACAGCCATCAATTTAAGATTAAAACGATGTGTCGGGTTCTTAGGATTACTCGTGCTAGCTATTATGCTTGGCTACATGAACCCAAATCAGGCAGAACAATTGAAAATAAACTGTTTTTTCAACTAGTCCTCTCTTCTTATGATGCCAGTTATGGCATCTATGGTTATCGTCGTATTATGCTGGATCTAAAAGAGTTGGGTGAAAGCTGCGGGCCTAATTGTGTGCTGACGATCACGAAGAACAATGGTATTGCTGCTGTTCGAGGATATAAGAAGCATAAAAGCTATGGACGTGGTCGTCCTCAGATTGTGCGACCTAACCATTTAAATCGAGAGTTTGTTGTAAACACGCCTAATACTTCTTGGGTGACTGATATAACTTACATTCGTACATGGCAAGGCTGGTTATATCTGGCTGTAGTTCTTGATTTATATTCAAGGAAAGTTATTGGCTGGTCAATGAAACCTACGCTTGCCAAGGATATCTTTTGGATGCACTTCTCATGGCATTGTGGTGACGTAGGCCAAATGAGCCTGGATCATACATTCAGATCAAGGCTCACAATACAGCAGCGGAGATTGGCAAAGATTCTGTCAGAGGCATAACTTAATACCCAGCATGAGTCGTAGAGGAAACTGTTGGGATAATGCCGTTGCTTAATCCTTTCTTAGCAGCTTAAAGAAGGAAGAATTAAAAAGAGGATCTATAAAACACGAGAAATGGCGCGTGCAGATGTGTTTGATTATATCGAGATGTTTTACAATAGAATCAGGCGTCATTCGCATCTCGGCGGAATGAGTCCAGAAGCCTTTGAGGTAGCTTCAAAATGAGGTTGTTCTATGTCTAGGATACTGGGAGCAGTCCATACTCTAGACTATCTCATGTCTCTGAAACTAACATAAAACATCTTATGTGAAATGCATTTTGTTAATTTAATATGAAAGAAACAGCCTGTCTATGACAGGTTGTTTCTTATGCTGTTTTAATCTTTTTCAGTTCAAGGTATTCGATGATTTGGGTCTCAATGCTCAAAATACGGATATTTTACACAAACAATTTGCCTTCAATCCAAATGTTTATTAACCATTTAGGAAACTCCCAGATTTACTCACAGAGATCATTAACAAAGAAATTAGTTAAGATGGAGAGGTTTCTGTGAGTTGAGAATTTTCCCCATCAATACCATGTTCTTTGCACAGATTTTCATAATGTTCTTTTGCAGAGGTCTCTTTTGAAAGCTTTTGTTTTAATTCAAAAACTTCAGTTTTGAGTTGTTGGATTTCTAAAAGATTTTTATTGATTTCTTCATTAAGAACTTGAAGTTTGATTGTTTTTGTATCTACTTCTGCTTTGGATTTTTTATAAGTATTTAGATTGATATATGAATTAATCACATGTTCAATGACTGTTTCTTCTTTTGCCCAACCATTCTTTTTTTTTATATATTGAATTCGGTTTGATAGTTCTTTCTCGAAGTGATATTGCTTTTTGACTAAATGCCTTTTTGTCTTTTCCTTTTTATATTTTATAAATTGTTTTTTCAGCTGGTTAAAACATTCAAGTGAAACTTGAATACAAAGGCCATTTGCTAAGATTGCTTGTTGATAAGTGAACGTTACATCTTGGGGAGTTTTGGGGTTGAAAAATTTTAATTCACTAATAAGTGTTAACCCTTGCGGATTGTTTAAATATTTTATAAGACCATCTGGTTTTTTACATTCTTGATCTAAAAACTCAAATTTAAAGTCTATATCTGTATTACACCATTTGTTTAAATCTTGCTTAGGACGACCCATTTTCACTTTTCTCTACAAACCTATTGATTGGTTTTATTTAACTAATTGTTAAAATCAAATTTAACAAAATGAGGTTTAATTAAATAAAATTAGTTATTATTATATATAATTGACAATTAAAATAAATTAAACTTTTATTAGTGCGAATTATGATTTTAATGCGGTTAATGAACAAATATCAATTTTTATCATGCATATCTATGCTTTATCTCCAGCGACTCGAATTTACACTGTCTCCATTCGAGCGGATCGTTTTTTTTCGTCTATTTTTAACTTTTGGATATAAGCAATTTCGAAAAAAAGACATCAAGATAATCGCTCTAAAAATTGATATTCATCATTTAAAGTTAGAAGAAGCGTTCAGTGGACTAGTAAAAAAATTTATACTGGTTGCTGATGATAATGATCACATTGGAGTGAATAGGGGGTATTTGAAACAACTCAATCAGCAAAGAAAAATAAAGAGTAGAATTCAACGTCTTCGTGAGCATCCCAAAAGCGATTTTTTACTTCAATTGTTCGAAAAGCTATTTCAGATCAAAATCAGTCATAAACAAAAGAAGAGTCAACAATTATTGGCGATGGACTATAAGCAATGGCTGGTACTGGTTAACCTTGTTTTTCTGAGTGATCGAGATGGTGTTGTTTTGGGCGCCGGAACGCATGAATTAACTTACTTTACAGGTTTGAGCAGATTTGCACTATTGCGATGTATGACCTATTTGTTTAAAGAGGGAATCTTACGCTCAAAAATTAATGGAACGTTGAACAATGGCTATTTAAATTTTGTTTCCTCAATCTATTTCCTCAATCTTTCTCATCCGATTTGGGAAGAGAAGAGAATTTATGGAAGATACTTAATTTTCAATCATCCTCAACAGATACCAATGTTAAACAGGCTTCTAGAAGCTTTAAATACATGGAATCCCGATGAATCAACTATCAATTTTGAACAATTGGAGTTTATTCTCAATTTTTATAAAGAGTCAGATCTAGCAGCAAATGTTGGTTTTTTTCAGTCAGATGAATGTTCTATTCCACATTTGTTACAAGCTGCGCGTCACTGGAATACCGGATTTCACCAAGAATTTCATCTATCACGTGGATATGTTGCAAATAAAAAAAAGCTATCCCTTAATACAAATGAACTAAATTTCAAAAGACTGGATTATATCTTTCGCTATCTAGCATCTCATTATCCTAATATGGCTCCAGTCATCCATCCGCCTCAGAGTCAAATGGTTCCTGCTAACGTAAAATCTAAGATAAAAAAAATGTTTAAAAAAGTCGAAATTACAGAACAAGTAGAAAGAAAAGCTGCCACACATCAGATAAGGCTATCGGAAATCATGGAGGCACAAAACCAACTAAAGCAGGAAATTATGTCCTTACTTGTACAATATGCCTATCAAAGTGAGTTGCGACTTGTTTTCGATGTTTTGGTTGAGGTGATTGGTCTGAATAATTTCAGTAGGGTAGTACCATTAGGTTGTTCTGATGAGTTTGCGACTCATAAAATTTACTTTAACCCTGATCCTTACCTTAAAAAGGATGAGCTATATCTTATTGATTATGCTGAGACTATGTTTTCCGAGCTTAAAACGCCGATATCGTCGACATTTAAAATTGTTAAGGCCTATAAGTCAAGTATCAAGCAAATTGACTTCGATTTAAAGGAACAGCTAGAGTGGGGGTTGCTCAGCCAGCAATGTTTAGGACAGGATCAATTTGATTGAAGTCTTACGATAAAAGTTAATTTCTGACTTAACTCTCGTAAATGGATATATGGGTAAAAAAGCATGAATGCCGTGCCAAGAGGGGAGTATGCTACCTAGTAATAGGTTGGTTTTGTCACCTTTAGTCTGTAAATTAAGTCGGTAAATAATATTATTAATAAATAACCTAGATTAATTAAAGAACAACTTGGTATTAAGTTATATAACAAATAGCTGATATAAATCATAGATATCTACAATGCAGATTACGTATACATAATAAATAATTCTAGCTCCTTAGTTATGTACCAAACATAACTAAGGAATATCGACATGTTGCAATACGATCTCTCTCATCAAGCTGCTGTAATGACCGCAGTGAATGATTTTGTTGATTATCAATTGAATGATAGTTTTAACCAGACAGACTTCATTACTCATCTCTGTGTATTAATTCCTGCATTTAAAGTTTTTGACCAACAATGTACTGAATATTGTATTTTGGTTGGTGCATTTAAAGATATGGTGCAATCAGTTGAAGCTTGTCAAGGTGATTTAGGGATTGAAGAATACCTGACACAGTTATCATTTAGAGAAATATCAAATCTTCAGAATATGTTCCGAAGTTATAGGTCTCAGCACTTAGCTGGGATTCGTTTGTTTAAACAGCAAGAGGAAGAGAATCGAGACCGCTTTTTACCTTATGTGCAGATGATTCTTAACGATCATTATAAGGTATTGGTTGTGCGTGTTGATTTCGGATATTTAAAGGAGTCTATGCCGAATATTACTGTGCAAGAATTCTTTAGCCATATTGAGTCAATACGCAATCTATTGAAAGATAAGAATGGCTGTTTTAAGCATTTATTGGGTTATGGGCTAGCATTGGAGCATGGGGCGTCAAAAGGCTACCATGCGCATCTGATGCTGATCTACAACGGTTCTAAGCGTTGTCAGGATTGGTTCTTGGCTAATGAGGTGATCCTCAAGTGGCATGAGATAACTCAGAATATGGGATATGGCATAAGCAGTCATACCCCTGAAAAGAAAAAACAATACGCTGAACGAGGCTTATTGGGGATAGGCATGATTCATCGCAATCAGCCTTTAGAAATGCAGAATACTTTGAATGTAGCCAGTTATCTCACTCAGCCTAAAAAGTTCATGCAGAGGATGTTGATTAAGCCATTGGGTAAAAGAACTTTCTTTAAAGGCATTTACCACGAGCATGGGCGTAAGTATGAAAACAATCATCCAATATCAGCAGAAGCAGGAATTTGGTCTGAACAAGATGTAAATGATTTATTGGGTGAGTAAATCCTCAATTAACTGTAAATAAATATGGAATGAACAGTTCTATGAAAAATTTCACTTCATAGGACTCTCCATGAACATTACATACATTGAACACCAGATCGCACCACGTTTAGAGCAAGATATATACCGCTTTTTTACTCAAGTGCGATTTGGTTCACCAACTCCCCCCATGACTCATGATGAACATATCCAGAAAATCATTGAGCAAACGGCTCAAGTTTTACTGGCATATTTTCAGGACTGGAATTTCCTGATGTTTTCACATTTGGAGTCAGATTGTAGCTTTTGGATAACACAATTCAGAAATGCATATTTTGCCGTCTTACAACAAATCGATCCATGTAAGTATTATTTTATCCCTACTGCCAAACATAGTGCGAAATGGCTGACGGAGCATGTATTAAATAAACTGAAACAGTTCTTTGCAACGACGGGTTTTCATGAGGCTTTAAATAAAATTAATGGGCAATACGAGAAGAGAGTTGATCATTTGCGTGAGCTTTATTCAGAAGTCAGTAAATTGAGTGTAGATGCCCCTGATTTAAAATTTTATCTGAGTTATTCCTTGGGTACTGAACTTTTACAATCAGTCGATCAAGTGATTCAATCGTTTCGAGCATTTAAAAAGAAGCTAACGTCTTTGCCTTGGTTTCGTGCACAAGTCATATTTAGCTATTACCACTTAATTCGCGACAGTACTCGAAACTGTTACGTGATTAGATTCTACCTGACCTTTCAAAAAGTATTCTATTGCAAGGAGATTGACTATTCAGTTGATCTATTAAGACTGTGGCAGGATATCACTTATGGCATGGGTATTCTATTGCAAATTCCAAATGAAGAAACACAGCACTCAAATGGCAATCCATTCGGATTTGACCCAGATGGGCTTTTTAACTTTCCTGAGCCTAAAAACCCATTGGATGATCTTGGTGACTTGCCAGATAAGGTAACGAGTGTAAATGAGCAGATGAATAAGATTTGTATTACAACACGTGGCTTTAAAATCTTTAATGGGAAGAAATGGTGATTTAAACCCATTAGAGCAAATTGAAATGAATTGACCTCTGTATCCAATCGAATGGGTACAGGGGCTTTTGACGCGTACATATTTTTTTACGGTGATGGACATGATATGTGCAGAACGCACGCCTTCATACCACATCGGAGTTCATCAGATGAATGCGCTAAATTCACAAACATTTCAGATCAACCAAATTCTAAACATCAAACAATTGATTGAAATCACAGGGTTGAGTCGTGCCACCATTTATTCACTACTAGATCCTAAATCAAAATATTACGATGCTAGTTTTCCTCAGCAGATCAATTTAACTAGCAATCGAGTCGGCTGGGTCGCACAAGAAATCAATTATTGGATTGACAGCAAAATAGCCCAACGAACTTAGAACATTAAATGGTACACCTGTACTCACTTAGGTGGGTGCAGGGAATTATGTTGTCAATATTAAATTTAGCTTTTCATGCAGAGGTATTTTTAGTGAATTTGCTTGAATAATAGTAGATGGATGATTTGACAAAAGCCTAAAAAAATCAAATTACTATAGCAGGTATATTAGATATTCTATGAGATACATATATTTAATAAGTATAGAACTACTGTCTAAATATACACGAGTATTACATCAGTAGTTTATTTGTAGTATGAATTTTTAGTTATTGTATAGATGAAGACGTAGTAGAGAATAATCGGTATCGCTATATATGCCGCAATAGGATCTTGTTTCAACATCTAATCAGTGATCATGATAAGTATTGAAGTAAGCTGATCAGATTGAATGAATCACAGCATGCCATGGTTTTGGTATTCTAAGAAATAAAAAATAATTGAAATCACTCACCTATGAATCAATCAACCACATAGGTGAAAACGTGTTAAATCAAACCCAAATTTTACTTGCAATCGAAAGCTTCATTGAGCGTATTCAGCATGATCAAATTGATGATGGGCAGATTTTGCGAAGTTTACAGGAACTCATCCCAGCATTCGAGCAACAGCATGTGATAGGTACTCATTATGGACGACATGTTGATATCTTTATTATTCTCATGAAACAAGTTCAATCTTATCTACAAAGGCAGTGCTATGCTGAACTAGATACACTTTTGTGCCAGCAGGTGGATGTCTTACGTGCTTTAGTACATCAGAGTTATCCATGGGTCGGAACTGAACGTTGTGCATTCCAGATGCAGGAAATGAGAAACCAACAATCACTACAGAACTACATTGCACAGGTGTTACAGCAAAAGTCGCGTTCATTGGTGGTACGTGTAGATTTAAAATATCCCCTGAATTGCCAAGAACAAATTACAGCTCAATTATTTGATCAGCATATGAAAATCTTACGTAATCGGATTTCTAATGGTGATCGATGTTTTGCGGACTTGGAAGGTTTCGTATGGGCAATGGAGCAAGGAGGGAAGTCTACTGGATACCATTGTCACTTATTGTTGATCTATGATGGTCATAAGCACCAAAATGATTATGGCATAGCGATGGCAGTCGGTGCATGCTGGAGAGAAATTACTCAATGTTTAGGAAATTTTAGTACATCGCATGAGCCTGAAATGAAACAACGTTTTGAGCAAGAAGGCACCTTAGCCATTGGGCGAATAGAACGAAAAAATTTGCAACAGATTCAAAATGTACTTAATTATGTAAAGTATTTCACCAAGCCTGAGAAATACGATCAGCGATTGCGTGCTAAAGCAAGTTCACGTTCAAGAACCTTCGGTACAGGGCAATTAAAATAACAGAAGTTGAATTAGTAAAAGCCTAAGTTCATCTCACCAAAATAAAGGTGGGGTGAATTTATGGGGAAAGATTTATATTACTCTTGTTGTATGAGCTGTAGTGCAAGATGATAAGCAAAACGAGGAGACATTGCTTCTGCCACAAAGAATTCTTGAGGTGGGGTAAAGTCGATCGTTTGTTTACCGGTTTGCTTGTCATGAAGTTGAATTTATTGTGTGGATGATGAGAATATTCTTGTCCATACAACGGGCTACCAAGATACTTTAACCGCAGCACTGAATCATCCTTTAATTTATTGTTGTGAGATTATAAGGCAGTTCACTCAAAAATTATTATTCGGATTTGGGATAAGTTGAGATAAGAAATGGGGCTGATTTGGTTGGGATGAAATAATGGTTTAAGAGAAAGCCATAAGACTCTTGGGAGATAGTCTTATGGCAAGTATGACTTAGATCGCATCTAAATTTTCTTCACCCGGTGCAAAACAAGGCATAAACTCTTCATAGATAACTTTATTTGTTTGAATGTCAGCAATGGCTTGATACCATGTGCATTGATAGCGTGCGGAGTGTACAACTGTTCGATAAAGTACTTTATTGTCGGATAAATCTAACCAACCCTCCAATAATATTGCAACATCCGTGACATTAGGTCGTCCAAATGCCTGATTAACAAATGCAGGACCATGAGTATTCATAAATACTGAGATTGATTTTATACTTGGTGGTGCTAAAGATATTGGGTTTAATCCATAGTTGATCGGGTCATGACTTAAATTCATACCTACATGGTATTCATTATCAATCTGTTGTAGTAGTTCTGGATCAGTAAATTTTCGGTAAGTTGGAGCAGAGAAATCTGGAAAACTTAATTCTGGAGTAACAGCACCATCCATAGGTTTTTGCACATTTGATGGTTCCAAATCTGATAAAGGTGGTACTTCATCTTGTGATGCTGTTTCGCTTTCGGCACTCGACCACAGTAACTTACCATTAAGTGCATAATGTTCGGTCGCACCACTTAAACGATGAGCAACATAATACTCCTGTTGCTCTGTTTCGATCTTTTCGTAAGTCTCACCTTGTTGTAGTTGAAATGGCAGTTTACTGCGTTGGTATTCATCCCATTTGGCTTCGATGGTAGATGACCACATTTTAATAGAAAAATGATTAGCAGCTTTGATGGCTATTTCAGCTAGTGTCTCGGTGAGGTTAGCAGGTGGTTTGCATCCTGATAATGTAGTTGTAAAGATACACCCGAAAATAATAAAAAATCGATATAACTGTTTTTGCATATTCTTCTATTCCACTGGATATGAACGAAGAATAAATAATGGTGAGGACAGGAGATGTCGTGAAAAAATATTTAATTTAAGACATAACCTGTCTAGTAGGTTGAGTAAATTAGGAGGAAATCATTTTAGGAGTGTGTGAGTGACGTACCTTTTATAACTAAATCTAGTCCTGTTTGAGGGTTGATTCCTAAGGCAGAGCAATACCAGACATATTCAACCAAATCTAGGCGACGGTCACCTTCTTCGACCCGTTGTACAAACAAATGTGGTCTTTCCATGCGCTCAGCTAAAGTGCGCATAGTTATTTTTTGTGCTTTACGCTGGTTTTTTAGCCAGTTTCTGAGCGCGATCATTTCATCTGTGTGGATGCTTTTAGTCATTGTATCTATTTATGATACATTGACTAAATTACTCAAATTGAGTACAAAGGTGAGGCGGATAAATTGATGCTGTTTTTTTTATGTAATAACAGTTATTTGATTTGAAAAAATAGTAAAAAAACGAGGGGGGAATGACACCAGCTGTCAAAGTAATACGTAAAAATCGTACATGTTAGATACTTTTATATAAAAGATGACATTAGTAACTTTCTAATATTCAAAATGATTGAATGTCATCCCAAAAATTTCTAACAAAGTGCAAGGGTAGAAATATATCGGGGTAAATATGGAAACAGGTTCAACACATGAAAGATTGGCAGAACGGATAGTCAAGATAATTGTGAAATTAAATTCGGGGAAAAAACTGAGTGTGCAGGAATTAGCTCAAGAATTTAAAACGCATCCACGGACTATACAGCGTGATTTTGAACGTTTGGAAATTGCCAGTTTACCAATTGTGCGTGATGAAGAAACCAAACGGATTTATTTAAACCCGATGACTATTGGAAATTATGGTGTACAGGATATTGTTCATTTCGCTCAATTATCTGGTGTACAGCATTTATATCCTAAATTGAATGTTCCTTTTTTACGGGGGCTTTTGAATCAACAGATGCCTCAGACGTATGCAGCAAAGGGCTATACATTTGAAGATACAGCACTTTTTACCGAGCATTTTAAAAAGCTAAATGATGCCATACAACAAAGAAAGCAAATTAAATTTCTTTATAAAGATTCAATAAGAAATGTTCAACCATACAGAGTAATTCATCATCATGGAAGCTGGTATTTGGCCGCTGTAGAGCAAGGTGAACTCAAAACTTATCGATTAAGTCGTATCAGCAATATTAGTTTTTGTCAGGACTCTTTTTTTGAGCATGATGCAGATGTACTAAAGCATTTGGACAATGAGGACAGTATTTGGTTTGGGTTAGAGAAAACTGAAGTAATTTTAACTGTTCATCCCGAAGTTACTATGCACTTTTTGCAACGAGCATTATTGCCAGAGCAGCAAGTGATTAAAAAGTTAGAAGATGGTGGTTTATTGGTTTCTAGTCAGATTACCCATTATCAACAAATTCTACCGTTGGTTCGTTATTGGATTCCGCACGTAAAAATTGTGAATCCTGTGGAATTGCAGGAGGCGTTGGAAGGGGAATTGAAAGTTTATTTGAATTTTAGTTAAGAATTTATTTGGTTTTTAATCAACTAAATCAAGATGAAATAAATTAATTACATGTAAGGTGATATATGAACGCTAACATAAGTTTTAATTCTGATGATGTAGAAGCAGAAACGCAAAAGAAATTAGAAGATATTGAACAAAACTTAGCTAAAAAGGTAACTGTTGCTGTTGTTGGTAATGTCAGTGCTGGTAAAAGTTCTTTATTAAATGCATTGTTCCATAAAACTAGAAAAGAAGTTTTGGCATCGGTCGGTGCTATCTCCGGTGTAACAACGAAAGTTAAAAGATTTGCATTAAGTAAAAATGTCGAAATTATGGATTCCCCTGGATTAGGCGATATCCTTGATGAAAATAGTGCTGAAACCCGTCAGGCAATGCTTGATATTGATATCGGAATTCTAGTTGTTTCTGGCTCGGCAGATACCGCACAAAAACAACATTTTGATTTGTTAAAAGAGCACTCTAAACAGGTGTTTGTCGTTCTCAATAAAATTGATATATATGACCGCCAAAAATCGTCTATTCCGAAAGTTGTTGCTCAGTGGCAAGAAGCTTTAGGCTTAACTGAAAATGAAGAAATTTTCCAAACTTGTACTTTCGGTTATGACCCTGATAGTGATGAGGATACTGAGCTCGATATTCGTGGTGTAGATGGTTTAAGAGAAAAAATTTTAGACTTCTTGAAACAATATGGGAAAGACTTGATTCTCGCTCGTGAAATGGAACATAAGTCTGTTTTGGCAAGACGAATTATCTATGGTGCCTTGGCAGCTGTTGGCGTTGAAGCCTTTATTCCTGGTAGTGCTTTATATATTACAGGGACACAAGCGGCAGCGATTATGTCTATTCACTATGTCTATACAGGTGAAGTACTTAGTAAAAAATCGGCTGTGGCAATCATTCCACTTTTTGCAAGTCAAAGTATTGGTTCCAGCATATTCCTAATAGCGAAATCATTCTTACCTCCAACGGGTATCCTAGATGTTGCTGCGGCCGGTGTTGCCATAGTTGTGACTTTAGCCATGCTTAGTGCGGTGAATTGGGTTTATGAAAATGGCTACAACTTGGATGACAAATCAGAGTTGAAAGAACAATTTAATAAGTTCAAAAAACTACTCGATCATATTGGTGCCAAAGAAATTGCTAGAATTATTTTAAGTCGGGATGCGACTGCGATTATGGATTTGATTAAAAAATTCGTGAAATAACGCAATCTTAAACTATTTTAATCACATATTTCTAAGGTGATCAAAGTCTAGGGTAATCTAAATCATTAGGCGATCATTTATCGAGAGTAGACTTTTATGGCTAATCCATCGCATGAGAAAAATCAATTCTTTTAGGTGGTGGGTTTGTCAAGGCTGCTTTTGATTCAGCATATTACAAATACAATTGGTAATTATTAATTGTACAATAGAGAGAATAGTGGGTGAGTAGTCATATTAATTTAAATCATCCTGAAAATATTTATGATGATTTAAAAGGGAAAATATCAGATTTGATTGCGGCAATTGTCAAAAATGAGCAGGTTTTAGATACTAATTTAGTGGGAGAAAAGCTAAAAGAATCTAAACAAATTTTAAGCTTTCAGCAAAAAGAAGTTGAAAGAAAGATAGATGAACTGAAACGTAATTCCGAATGGGATTACTTTACAATAGCCTTTTTTGGTGAAACTAATGCGGGTAAATCGACACTTATCGAGGTGTTACGTCTATTGTTTGCTGAAAAAACTAAAAATGAAATACAAGAAAAATTCAAAGCGCTTAAAGATGAATTTTCATTAGATGAAGAAGCATACGGACAGTTAAGAAACGCAGATAATGAAATTAGTCATAAAATTTTAGAAAATAATCAAAAATTAAAGGAGATTGATCAAACATATACTCAAAAATTAGAGGATTATCAAAAAATACTTAATGCTCTTAAATATGAGTATGATGAGCAGATTGCCAATCAATCTTTATTAAATGACGAAAAGCTTGAAATTTTTAATACTCAGATTGTGTCTTTAAAAGAGACAGTTCAATATAAAAAACAAAATATGTCATGGTGGTTAAAAATTATTTATATTTTTAAACGCCTAGAAGAGGAAAAAAAAATTGGTTTAATTGAATTAGAGTTAATTAAACAAAAAGCACTATTAGATTCTGAGCTGAAAGTATTAACGCAAAAAATTGAAAAAGAATATGCGTTGAAAAAATCGCATCTTACAATGATACAGGATGAATTTGATTCAACCAAAAAACCAATCAACTCTATTACTTTGCAATTAGAAAATGAAAAGAAAGCAGTTGAACAGCAGTTACAGCAATTTGAAAAAATGTTGGAGAAGCTAAGAGAGTTTGAAGATGGTCAAATTATGGGAGATGGCCGCAGTGACTTCACTCGACAGAGTAAAGAGTTTTTATTTGATATTAATGGCACACAGGTCAAATTAATCGATGTACCAGGAATTGAGGGTGATGAAAAACTAGTTGAGAACGAAATTTCTAAAGCCGTTAAAAAAGCACATGCTATTTTCTATGTCACAAGTAAAGATGCAGCTCCAAATGAAGGCACACTTCAAAAAATAAAAACGCACCTAGCAGATCAGACAGAAGTTTGGACTGTTTACAATAAACCAGTTACATCGCCTAGATCATTAAAAAATGGACTGATCAGCAATGATGATGAAAGAGGTGCGTTAAATGATCTGAATAAACAGATGGAATCAGCATTAGATAAACATTATAAGAATTATACTGTGGTGGCTGGACTTGCTGCATTTTATGCAGTAGCCAATAGCTTGGTGCCATTTGGTGAAAAATATCGTAATCAGGCCAAGTTTTTAAATAATTCTGATCGAGATGAGTTAAAGGAAAAGTCAGGACTGAGCGCATTTCAAAACCACTTAACTCAAACTGTCATTGGAGACGTACCTTATAAAATTAAGGCGAGTAACTTCAATAAAGCGAATTATGTTCTAAAACAAACAGTAGAGAAGTTAAATAATATTCATAATGGCTTTAGTGATCTAAAGCTGAATATTGATAAGCAAGTGGCTGTCACTAAGCAAGAAATTGATAGTGAATATTTGGACCTAGTGCAAAGCCTTAAAACGATGATTAAAAAAATTATTCAAGATTTTGAGCGTAAGACTCGTCAAGAAGTCTATAAGCGGATTGAAAGTGATATTAGTAATGATGAGTTTAAAGGTATTCTGAAGCGACAGATTGATAACAATCTTGAATTAGTGAGCAAAGATCTAATTACTGGTTTTAAAAAAGAAACTGTGCAGTTTGATGAAAATTTAAAGGAAAAATTACAGAAACTTTCTTCACGGTTAGCCAGTATTCAAAATAACTTTAAAGCTGATGATGTGACAGGCTTGAATAGTAATGTTTCATTGAAATTTGATATCAATAATGGTATCAACAAAATGGGACTGCTTGGTGTTGGTATTGGTGTAGGTGCTGCAATGTCGTGGAATCCAGTCGGCTGGGTTGCAATATCATTAACGGCTGCGGGGTTGTTATTTAGTTTTGCAAAAGCAATTTGGAGCTTTTTCGATTCAGACTTTAAAAAATCTGAGCAAAAGAAAAGTGTTGATAAAAATTTATCAAACATTGTAAAAGAGCTTAAAAAAGTTGCTAAAGAAAACTTGAGTGATGTGGAAGAAAAAATTGAGCCATCGTTATTGGATTTAAAGAAAAAGCTGAATGAACCAAGTGATCAAATCACAGGGCTTGTAGAAGATATGCATCAATCAATCAAAATGTTTAAAACGTTATCAAATAATATTAGCAGTGCTTACGAGGTCAAATAAATGTCTGAAACTTTAAAAAATCATCAAGATAATCAAGCTAAAGTTATCAACTTATTGAGTAGATTAGAAGGTTTTATTATACAAGGTCAAGAGTTTGGTTTAGATGTATCAACAGATATTAAAGCTAAGTTAAAGAACTCATTGAATACTTTGCAAGGAGATAAACTTAAAATTGCACTTATAGGTGGATTCTCTGAAGGAAAGACCTCAATTGCTGCTGCATGGTTAGGTAAAATTGACCCAGCAACCATGAATATTAGTGCTTCTGAATCATCAAATGCAGTTAAAATTTATGACATTGATGAAGAGTATCAACTCATTGATACACCAGGATTATATGGTTATAAAGAGCAAGTGAACACCGATGCCCAAGAGATTGAAAAATATAAAGACATCACAAAAAAATATGTAAGTGAAGCACATATTGTTCTTTATGTCATGAACTCTAAAAATCCGATCAAAGAAAGTCATATTGAAGATTTAAAATGGTTGTTTAAAGATCTGAACTTACTTCCACGAACAGTATTTGTTCTTAGCCGTTTTGATGAAGTTGCAGATGTAGAGGATGAATTAGACTACCAAGATAAATTTAAAATTAAAGAGCAAAATGTTAAAGAAAGATTAAGTTCGATCTTATCTCTTTCTATGCAGGAAACCCATAACTTAAAAATAGTGGCAGTTTCAGCAAATCCATTTGATGAAGGTGTTAATTATTGGATGGAAAATCGAGATGAGTTTGAACAATTGTCTCATATCAAATTGTTGCAAAATGCAACTAGTGAAATTGTGAAAAAAAGTGGTGGTTATACTGGTTTAATTGAAGAAACGAGAAAGTCCATTATTAGTGATATTTTGATTAAGAAATTACCTGAAATTGAAGAACAACAATCCCTGCTATCAAAGGAAATGGAAAAACTTAATCAAGTTTATGAAATTGAAACTGGTGCACTGAATGTAATTTCCAAAAAAATTGCCAATGCAAAAACAAATTTAAAATCTAGTTTTAATGGATATTTCCAAGACTTAGTAATGCAGGTCCAAGGTACGAGTCTAGAAACAATTGGTGAATTCGTAGTGAGGGAAGTTGGTGATAAGGGATCAATTATCTCAAGTAAGATTAATGAATATTTTCAAAATGAAACCAATCAAATCAATATTGCATTAAATACACAAGCAGTTAATTTTAACGCAGAAATTGATAATATTGACACCGCTGTTGGGTCCTTGACTAAAAAAGGCCTTAATCATTTAGCGAAAAATATTAAATTGGATAATACAACTATTTTAGCTGCACGTGATGGTTTAGTTAAAGGGGGGAAGTCTGTTGGCTTAAATTTAAAGGATACATTAAAGTTTAACCCCTATGGTGCAATTAATCTTGCCAATAATATTAATACATTATTACCATTTATTGGTATTGCTGTAGAAGCTTGGGATACTTGGAATCAGGCGAAGAAACAAGAAGAGTTTCAGTTGGCAAGAAAGAGTTTAGTAGCGAATTTACAAAACCAGCAAAGAGAGATTTTAGAGTTAATTGATAAAGATGAATTTATTTTAAAATTTTTCCCTATTTACAAAGAACTTAAAGATAAAGTTGAAGAGATAAAATTGATGCATATGGATCATGAATCAAAGACTAAATCTTTTGTGTCTTGGAGAAAAGAGGGGGGGGTTATTGAAGGTGAGTTTAGAAGCATCTCATAGACTTTATCTTTGCTAATTACCTTAAAAATAATGCTGTGTTATTTAGAATCTCCTTCTAATTTAAAAGGAGATTCTACTATTTTTAATAGGCTTTGTTGCATAAAGCTGTTCTTAAGGGCTTCCTCCACAATATAATTTCCAAATGAAGAAGCCTGCATCTTAAATCTATCGTACAACGAATTGGTCGACCTACAATAAGGCTTTAATTCAGCGAGCAAATATTTCAATTTGGTTCGATCCGCAGACCCAATAGTATGCTTGTTAGCGGCAGTGTAAAAATGACCCCCTTGGTGAGCTAGGTCGACCCCATACCCAAGTTGTCACTAATAGGCTAGGTTTAACTTTTAAGTCTTTGCGTAACAAAGCCTTGTCTGTGGTAAAGGTGATCATAGATTTAAAAGTTCTATGATCATGAGCTATTTATTTTGGAGATTCACCATACATATTGTTGTGTTGATCTCCTTCTTTTGCTAACCAGATAATGAGTAAAATAATACCAAAAATTGGAATTAATGTGATTAGATACCACCAACCAGATTTGTTAATATCATGCAAACGACGTACAGAAACTGCTAGATCTGGAATGAATGTAGCTAATATAAATAGTCCAATAAATAAAATTTCAGTTTCTAAAATGGCGTCAATAAATGATGCGGAAATAGAAATTATAAGCATACTCAAGCGAAAAAACCAATATTCTTTTCGTCTAGCACGTCCGTTGAAATTTGCATAATTCTTTATGCATTTAATAAACCAGTCAAAGAGATTATACACATCTTCATTTTTAGATGATGGCTCGGTATTGTATTGAGTGGGGGTAAAAGTTGTTTTGAGCTCAAAGTAAATTGCAATTGCCTGTCCTTGTTCATTAATGTCGTAGTCGACTATTTGACCACGTTGTGGTGATGTGGCTTCTTTCCATTCTGAACCAATGAACTGGTAACGCTTAGCATCTTCTCCAGAGATAATCCCTGTATTAGTTTGCACTGAAAAATCAAGAATTGTACCTTTCATATATACCCTATCGTGATGATGTTTTAATCATTATTGAATGTCTTGTGTGGAGTTTATGAGAGGTGAATGACAGGTGATGTCATGTTATAAGAAATTGTTTTTAAACAGTAAGTAAAAAACAAATAAAAAAAATTCAAATACATATTACCTAGATGAGAACAATCTTGTAATCATTATATTAAATTCAGTACGAATGGAGCTTGCATATTTGCAAGCTCTTTTTTATGCCGAAAAAACTAGGAGAACGCCATGTCAAGAATCTGTTGCCCCATGTGTGGCAGTGATGAAATTGAAACCATACAACAAGAAGCATCATTTACCCCTCCACCGAATAGTACTTTTCCTAAACCACCAATGCATAACTTGATGCAGTACGTTGTGAATTATGCCGCGATGGGCGCATCTGGTGTTCGTCTAATCCGAGGGCAAAAGCCAGTGATCTATGTGATTGGTGCATTGGTCGGTGGTGCTATAGGTTGTGCTGCTTGCTTTCTCAATCACATGCAGGAACAGATCGCAGAGCCAACCCTAAAAGAGTCCTCTCGTCCACATACCCTCTATGAATGTTTGGAATGTGAGTACCGCTTTGCCATGAAATTTGAGCAAGGTGAACAACGATTTAATGCACAGCAACATAGCTACTTTAAATAAACTGGAGAAACAATAATGGCACATCAAGTAGAAACAATGGCTTATGTCGGTCAAACCCCTTGGCATGGCTTAGGTAACCAACTGACCCAAAATCAGCCTATTGATGTTTGGGCACAGCAGGCCGGTATGGATTGGCGTATCGAATCTTCAGATGTCAGCTATATGGCTAAAAATGATCGTGGACAAAGCATCATCATGCCTTATGAAGAACAGAGAGTACTTTATCGTTCTGATACGCATGCTCCGTTGTCCGTGGTCAGTCAACGTTATCAAGAAGTACAACCTATAGAGATATTGGAGTTTTATCGTGATTTGACTGAACAATCAGGCTTTGAGTTGGAAACCGCAGGTGTACTGAAAGGCGGCAAAAAATTCTGGGCTTTAGCTAGAACAGGGCAGACTTCTACTTTAAAAGGCAAAGATGTCAGTAATGGTTATATTCTCTTGGCTACCGCGTGTGATGGGACTCTAGCGACTACAGCACAATTCACCAGTATTCGAGTAGTATGTAACAATACCTTAGCGATTGCTTTAAAAGGACAGAACAGCAGCGCAGGTGTGGTCAAAGTTCCACACAGTACCAAATTTGATGCGCAAAAGATCAAACAGCAACTGGGGATTTCAGTCCGTGCATGGGAGGAACACATGTATGAAATGAAACAACTCAGTCAACGTAAAGTGACCCAACAAGAAGCAGCAGCCTATTTCGATGCAGTGTTTAATAACACTAGCCTAAGCATGGCGGAACAGGATGAGGGTATTATTCAGTTCTATCGTAATGTCGCTACCCAAGCTAATCAAGTAGCTAAAGCTGACAATAAGACTGAACCCAATGGGCGTGCAATGTCCAAAGTTATGACCATGTTTAACGGTCATGGACGTGGGGCAGAACTCAGTTCAGCGAAAGATACCGCATATGGCTTACTGTGTTCTATTACTGAATTTTGTGATCATGAACGTCGTGCCATGAGTCAGGACCATCGTCTCGATTCTGCATGGTTTGGTGCAGGTGCAGGGCTTAAGCAACGTGGGCTCGAACAAGCATTACGCTTGATTGTTTAAGTTTAGATTCAGATTTGGGATCTAAGGTAACCTATCAGATCAATACGATCCTAAAATCTCCTTGAATCCAAATACCTCTTTGCCACATCTCCAGATGTGGCTTTTTTTATGTCCAAAATTTAACAATTACAGGAAATCGTTATGAACTCAGCAGTGATTCACTCAAACAATGTACCACCACATATCCATGCCGGCCGTCCAAAGCTGTTTACCGCAAAACGCTTCGTAGAGACTAAAAATATGACTCAAGCCGAATGGCTGGAAGTCAGACGCAAGGGCATTGGTAGCAGTGACTGTGCTGCTGCTTGTGGACTCAATCCCTATATGTCGATGCTGGAACTATGGATGATTAAGACAGGTCGGATTCAACAAAACATTGAAGATGACAGCGAAGGCCATGCACCTCTGTATTGGGGTAAGCAATTAGAACCCTTGGTAGCGGAATACTACAGTATGCATACTAATTACAAAGTGCGTCGGGTCAATGCAGTATTACAGCATCCTGATCCAGACAAGCATTTCATGTTGGCTAATTTGGATTACTCCGTGGTCGGTGATGCCGATGTACAGATTTTGGAGTGTAAAACCGCAGGGGAATATGGGGCTAAGCTATGGCGAGATGGTGTGCCGTTATACGTGTTGTGTCAGGTACAACATCAATTGGCAGTCACAGGAAAAAAGGCAGCGCACATTTGTGTGCTGATCTGTGGACATGAAACCCGTATTTTTAAAGTCACCCGCAGTGAATCGGTGATACAGCATATCGTCAATGCCGAATGCTACTTTTGGGAATGCGTAGAAAAGGATACCCCACCTGAAGCCGATGCCAGTGAATCGGCAGCCAAAGCTTTGCAACTGCTTTATCCGGAACATGTGCCACTCAGTACCGCAGACTTATCAGGGGATGAGCAAGCCAATCAACAGTTTGAACAATTGATTCAAGCACGTCATCAAATTGACAAGCATCAGGAGCAGTTTGATCTGCTGAAACATCAATTGCAAGCTAAGATGCAGAAGGCTGAACGGGCAACCTTTAAAGCAGGCTCCGTCACGTGGAAAAAGTCAAAAGACTCAATCAGTTTAGATAGCAAGGCCTTACTGAAACAGTACCCTGAATATCTAAATCAATTTCCACAAAGTAAAATAGGTTCACGGCGTTTCAACATCTATAGCAATGACGATTGAAACAAGTTTAGCCTAAGCAAAACGTTTAACCACTTAATATTAAAACATCAAACAAACTTAAAAATCCCATGCCTCTGCGCATGGGATTTTTTATGCCCTTTTTATTTTACTCAAAAGAGGAAAGCATCATGATCAAAGGTTTAGCCATTACACCGCCAATACTTGGACGTATCAGTATTGGTAAAGTGGTCGAAAAGAACGGTAAACGTCTGCCCGAAAAGGATGACCAATTCACCATCACTAGTCAGATTCAAAACAAGGATGGCTGGGTTAAACATCCACTGGATGAGCAGCTTCGAGCCAACTCGCAGAATCAGAAACTCAGAACGATTCCAGTACGGATGATCTTCAATGATCCTGAGCTTAATTTACGTGCTGAATATAGCTTATTTGATCGCCAAACTGGACGTCCCGTATGTGTTGGCAATGGGGAAACTTGTCAACGCTTGACCAACCAAGGGGTTGAACATCATCCCTGTCCATCCCCTGATTTATGCCCATTGGCACAAGGTGGGTTATGTAAGCCTTATGGTCGGCTGTACGTGAATCTCGATGAGTCAGATGAGTTTGGTACTTTTGTTTTTAGAACGACAGGCTTTAACAGCATTCGTACCTTGGCGGCAAGACTTAGTTACTACCATGCAGCATCGAATGGATTGCTGTCATGTTTACCTTTGCAATTAACCCTTCGAGGAAAGTCTACGACACAGAGCTATCGAACCCCTGTCTATTACGTGGACTTAACACTCCGTGAGGGCATTCATTTGCAAGAGGCAATTCAAATAGCTAAGGAGATTGATCAGAAAAGTAAGCTGTCTGGTTTTAATCAACATGCTTTAGATCAAGTGGCTTTACAGGGTTATGTAAATGCGCAATTTGAATTGAATGCTGAGGAGGGTCTGGATGTAGTGGAAGAGTTTTATGCAGAGAATACCGAACAGCGAAGCCAGAAACAAATGCATGACCTCAGCCATGCACATGAGATACAGCAAGGCTTACAGCAAAGTGTTAGGGCTGTAAATTAATCGAATTTAGATGATCTGATCCGCTTGGGAAATCATTTAATGGATTGAGGTTAAGTTGGAAAGTCAATAGTTGATGGGAGCTTTTGGCTCCCTTATTTTTTAGTCGGGCATGATGATGCATGAGTCAAATATTTGAATTAATGGCTGTAAATTACCATAAAAACCTTCAATATTTGCTTGTACCCAGTATTCTTTGGAATTAATTTTAGACCAATCAATGCCGTAACCACAGTAGGCTATGAGGTGTTCAAAGAAAATACGTTGGGTACGTCCATTCCCTTCTCTGAAAGGATGGATGACATTGAGTTCGCAGTATAAATCAGCAAGTTTAGGTATAAAATATTTCGACTCTAGATATTGAAAGTAATTTTGCTGTTGAAGTGAATTGAGCAGTTTTTTTGTTTCAATCTCAATACGGGAAAATGTACAAAAGCGAGTATCACCTTTAGAAATATCAATTTGTCGAAGTTGTCCTGCCCATTCATACAAGTCACCAAAAAGCTGGGTATGGATGGCTTGTAAGTATTGTAGGTTATATGGTGGTTCTGCATAGTCAATTAAGCTACTAGATAAACCTGATAGTTCAAGTTCGGCTTGCTCTAAGATGTGCTCATCATGGATATTGAGTTTATTTTTTAAAATACTTGTACCAGAGTAGCAATATAGGCTGTCCCCCAGTTCCCCATATTTATCCATAGTGCTATCCGATTAGCTGTCAGTTTGCGAATACTTTTTATATTTTTGCAAAATTTGTGCTTTGCTAAGTTGGGTTGGGTTCCCTAGTGTGGTCATCCCTTCGAGTTTGAGACTAGCTTGGTAGTTTTGCAAACGCGTCTCTTGAATATATTTTTTTTTCTGTTCGGTGGTCTTAAGCATTTTGAGACTCCATCAATTTAACAACTAAAATAAGTATAGCAGAGAATCCAGCCATACATCAGTGCGACAAATCATGTCTTTTTAACACCGAAGTTCGCTAAAAAACTTTATTTTTTGCTAAACTCCTTCTGCTTATCGATTTTAGACTTTATTGCATTGTTTATGCGCAACACGAAAGAGATTGAATAGCGCATATGCAGCTCGAATCTACAGCTTTTTAACATATGAACAATCTCTCATACTCTTTTAAGTTGTTTTACTTAGGAAAGTGCATTAGGGGATTAAGCTGAGCTGTAAAGTTTTAAAACCCACGAGCTAGACTTTCTTAACAACGATTTTTTAGGATGTTTCTATGACCAGTACCCAACAGCGCGCAGCACTGCAACGCCAAATTTGGCAGATTGCCAACGATGTCCGTGGCGCAGTGGACGGTTGGGACTTTAAACAATATGTATTGGGTACGCTGTTTTATCGCTTTATTAGTGAAAACTTTTCCAGTTATATAGAAGGCGGTGACGACAGCATTCAATATGCTGAACTTTCTGATCAAGTCATTACGGCAGAGATCAAAGATGATGCGATTAAAACTAAGGGGTATTTCATCTACCCAAGCCAATTATTTAGCAATATTGCCAAAGGTGCTAATACGAACGAAAGTCTGAATACCGATTTAGCTGCCATTTTCGCTAGTATTGAAAGTTCAGCCAATGGCTATCCGTCGGAGCAGGATATAAAAGGGTTATTTGCTGACTTTGACACCACCAGCAACCGTTTGGGCAATACCGTTAAAGATAAAAATATCCGTTTGGCTGCTGTGCTCAAGGGCGTAGCTGGGCTGGATTTTGGTGACTTTAATACCAGTCATATTGACCTGTTTGGTGATGCGTATGAGTTTCTAATTTCTAACTATGCTGCCAATGCAGGTAAATCAGGTGGTGAGTTCTTTACGCCACAGCATGTATCTAAATTAATTGCTCAGTTAGCCATGCATAAACAAACAACGGTCAATAAAATTTATGACCCTGCTTGCGGTTCAGGTTCTTTGCTTTTACAAGCCAAAAAACACTTTGATGCCCATACTATTGAAGATGGTTTTTGGGGACAAGAGCTGAATCATACCACCTACAACCTTGCACGTATGAACATGTTTTTGCATAACATTAACTACGACAAGTTTAATATCCAGTTAGGTGACACATTAAGAGAACCACACTTTGGTGATGACAAGCCATTTGATGCGATTGTGTCTAATCCACCGTATTCGGTGAAATGGATTGGTTTGGATGACCCCACTTTAATCAATGATGAACGCTTTGCTCCCGCAGGCGTACTTGCACCCAAGTCTAAAGCTGATTTTGCTTTTGTGTTGCATGCATTAAGTTATTTGTCTGCTAAAGGTCGTGCGGCGATTGTTTGCTTCCCAGGGATTTTTTACCGTGGTGGTGCTGAGCAGAAAATTCGTCAATATTTGGTCGATAACAACTATGTTGAAACGGTCATTTCACTTGCATCGAACTTATTTTACGGCACGACCATTGCTGTAAATATTTTGGTGCTGTCTAAGCATAAAACCGAAAATACAACTCAGTTTATTGATGCCAGTGGCTTATTTAAAAAAGAAACCAATAACAATATTTTGACTGATGCACACATTGAAAAAATTATGCAGGTGTTTGATAGCAAAGCCAATATCGAACATTTTGCTCAATCTGTCTCATTCGATGCGATTCAATCTAACGATTACAATCTATCTGTTAGTAGTTATGTGGAAGCTAAAGACACCCGTGAAAAGGTGGATATTGTCCAACTGAATGCTGAGCTAAAAACGACGGTGGCTAAAATTGACCAACTTCGTAAAGAGATTGATGCGATAGTGGCGGAGATTGAAGGTGAGGACATGGCATGAACAATACAGATTTTATGCAAAAGCTACTTAATGGAGCACAGGTTGAATGGAAAGCAGTTTCAGAAATATTTCATTTGAAAAATGGCTATACACCATCGACATCAAAAAAAGAATTTTGGGAAAACGGTTCTGTTCCGTGGTTTAGGATGGATGACATCCGTGAGAATGGTCAAATCCTTGGAGACTCATTACAAAAAATTTCGGAAACAGCCGTAAAAGGAGGGAAATTATTTCCCGCTAATTCCATCATAATTTCAACATCGGCTACGATTGGCGAACACGCATTAATTACTGTTCCATATTTAGCAAATCAAAGGTTTACCAATTTAAGTTTGAAAGATAGTTATGTAAAAGTTTTTGATATGAAGTTTATTTTTTACTACTGTTTTTTATTGGCAGAATGGTGTAAAAAAAATACAACGATGTCAAGTTTTGCCTCTGTAGATATGGATGGTTTTAGAAAATTTCAAATCCCCATCCCATGCCCAGATAACCCAAAAAAATCCCTTGAAATTCAAGCTGAAATTGTACGAATCTTGGATGCATTTACCGCTATGACTGCGGAGCTGACTGCGGAGCTGACTGCGGAGCTTAAACTAAGAAATCAACAATATCAATATTTTAGAGATAAGTTGTTGACATTTGATATGAGCGAAGCACAATCGTCTTCGGACGAGATCGGACGAGATCGGACGAGATCGGACGAGATCGGACGGCGGATAGAGGTTGAGTGGAAGACATTGGGGAATATTGGTGAATTTACCTACGGCTATGCAGCGAAAGCTCAAGATTCTGGAGATGCCCGCTTCGTGAGAATTACAGACATAAATGCAAATGGTAAACTGATACAAGAAGAACCAAAGTATGTGAATATTTCTGACGAAAATGAAAAATATTTTCTAAAGAAAAATGATTTACTCATGGCTAGAACAGGTGCAACTTTCGGCAAAACAATGATTTTTGAGGAGGAGTATCCTGCAGTTTATGCAGGATTTTTAATTAAATTAAGCTTTGATGAGAAAATCGTTAATCCAAAATATTATTGGCATTTTGCACAAAGTGACTTATTTTGGGATCAAGCTAATAAATTAGTTTCAGGCGGAGGGCAGCCACAATTTAATGCCAATGCCCTTAAACAAGTTAAATTACCTATTCCACATCCTGACGATGCTAATAAATCTTTAGCCGAGCAACAGCGTATAGTATCTATTCTTGATAATTTTGATGCTTTGGCTAACTCTCTTACCGAAGGTTTACCGCGTGAAATTGAACTGCGTCAAAAGCAGTACGAGTATTATCGTGATTTACTGTTAAGTTTTCCTCAATCATCAGCCTAAGTGCATTGACATCTGCGGAGTAAAACATGGATAAAATTAGTCAAGTTAAACAACTCATCGGTGAAATTAATCGCTTGCATCATCATTTTTCCAAGGATTATTTTGAACAAGGAAAAATTGAGAAAATTAACTTGTCTAAAACCATTCGACATGTGCCTGTTTCGCATATTTATAAATATCGCTTAACTTTGCATGAGAGCATCAATGATTATCTGATGACCGCGGATATAGACATCAAATATTTTTATCGTGTCAAAACCCGTGAAAGTATTGATGACAAAATCCAGCGCTATTCTGCTCGTGAAGACCAATACCCTGTAAACAATTGGCTAAATGATATTTTTGGTGCACGTATTATTTTAACGACTGAAGAAATCAACAGCGTGATGGATTTGCTAGATGACTGGCAAGATGAACTAAACCTTAAAAACTGGTATTTGCGGGACAAAGAAGGCTATCGAGGTTTACATATTTACTTTAAAAACAGAAGTAATTTTTATTTTCCTTGGGAATTGCAAATCTGGAATCATGATGATATTCAAAGCAATATTGAAAATCATGAAAAATTTAAACGCAACTTTATCTAAAAACTAACAATTACTTTGAACTATTTTACTTGATAAAAAATCTGTGGAATCAAAACCATGATCAACTATAAACCGATTGCTGAAACCAATAATTTTATTGTCTTAGACAAATATTGCAAAGAATGGCAAGCGGTGGACAGCTACCAAAGCGAAGGGGATTTAGAGCGAGAGCTGATTCAAGACTTGGTTAATCAAGGTTATGAATATCTACCTGCTTTAAACAATGCTCAAGCAATGCTAGTCAATGTACGTGAGCAACTGCAAGTATTGAATGGCGTACAGTTTTTAGATGGTGAATGGTTGCGTTTTGTTGAAACTTATTTGGATAGACCAAGCGACAGTATTATAGATAAAACCCGCAAAATTCATGATGATTATATTCATGATTTTGTCTTTGACGATGGACGTATTCAAAACATCTATCTGCTAGATAAAAAGAACATAGCTCGTAATAAAGTGCAGGTGATTAAACAGTTTGAACAAAAAGGCAGTCATGCAAACCGTTACGATGTCACCATTTTGGTCAATGGCTTACCATTGGTGCAGATCGAACTCAAAAAACGGGGCATTGCCATTCGTGAAGCCTTTAATCAGGTACACCGTTATAGTAAGGAAAGCTTTAATAGTGAAAACTCCTTGTATAAGTACCTACAGTTGTTTGTGATTTCCAATGGCACCGATAGCCGTTATTTTGCCAATACTACAGCACGTAATAAAAACACATTTGATTTCACCATGAACTGGGCGAAAGCAGATAACAGTTTGATTAAAGATTTAAAAGATTTTACTGCGACTTTCTTTCAAAAAAATACTTTACTGAATGTGCTGTTGCATTACTCAGTGTTTGATGTCAGTGATACTTTATTGGTGATGCGCCCTTACCAAATTGCTGCAACTGAACGCATTTTGTGGAAAGTCAAAAGTTCGTATCAGGCGAAAAGCTGGAGCAAAACGGAAAGTGGCGGTTTTATTTGGCATACCACAGGCTCAGGTAAAACTTTAACAAGCTTCAAAGCCGCACGTTTGGCAACTGAGCTAGATTTTATTGAGAAGGTTTTTTTTGTGGTGGATCGTAAAGATCTCGATTATCAGACCATGAAAGAATACCAACGTTTTTCGCCTGATAGCGTCAATGGTTCGGACAGTACCGCAGGTTTAAAAGCAAATCTGTATAAAGATGATAATAAAATTATTGTCACTACCATCCAAAAGCTAAACAATCTGATGAAAAGTGAAGCTGACTTGCCAATTTATAATAAGCAAGTGGTATTTATTTTTGATGAATGTCACCGTAGCCAGTTTGGTGAAGCGCAGAAGAATCTGAAAAAGAAGTTTAAAAAGTACTATCAGTTTGGTTTTACAGGCACGCCCATTTTTCCGCAAAATGCGCTGAGTGCCGAAACCACGGCGAGCGTGTTTGGTCGTGAACTACATGCTTATGTTATCACTGATGCAATCCGTGATGAAAAAGTGCTGAAGTTTAAAGTGGATTACAACGATGTACGTCCACAATTTAAAGCGATTGAAACTGAACAGGATGAGAAAAAGCTCACAGCAGCGGAAAACAAACAAGCCTTATTGCATCCTGATCGTATTCGTCAGATTAGCCAGTACATCCTGAATAATTTCCGCCAGAAAACTCACCGCCTGCAAGCAAGCAGTAAAGGTTTTAATGCGATGTTTGCCGTTAGCAGTGTAGAGGCAGCAAAGCTGTATTATGAATCGTTGAATGACTTACAGAAAAATAATGATAAACCGTTAAAAATTGCCACGATATTTTCCTTTGCAGCCAATGAAGAACAAGATGCTGTAGGTGATATTCAAGATGAAAGTTTTGATGTCTCAGCCATGAACAGCAGCGCAAAAGAGTTTTTAAATGCGGCAATTGTTGACTATAACAGTTTGTTTAAAACTAACTTTAGTGTGGATAGTAAGGGTTTTCAAAATTATTATCGTGATTTAGCCAAACAAGTAAAAGCTAAAGAAATAGACTTGCTCATTGTGGTCGGTATGTTTTTAACTGGTTTTGATGCACCAACATTGAATACATTGTTTGTTGATAAAAACTTACGTTATCACGGTTTGATGCAGGCTTATTCACGTACCAACCGTATTTATAATGCGACTAAAACCTTTGGCAATATCGTTACCTTCCGTGATTTAGAGCAAGCAACCATTGATGCGATTACCTTGTTTGGTGATACAAATACTAAAAACGTGGTGCTCGAAAAAAGTTACACGGAATACATGCAAGGCTTTACAGATGTTGTTACAGGTGAAGCACGTCGGGGCTTTGTAGATGTGGTAACAGAATTAGAGCAGCGCTTTCCAAATCCTGATGCAATTTTCAAAGAATCAGACAAGAAAGCTTTTGCGAAACTCTTTGGTGAATATTTGCGTGTCGAAAATGTGCTGCAAAACTATGATGAATATGCCAGTTTAAAAGAACTACAAACCGTGGATATGAATGACTCTGAGGCAGTGGAAGCATTCAAGAATAAGTATTACTTAAGTGATGAGAGCCTGACTGCGCTACAAAGCATCCAAATGCCTGCTGAGCGGAAAATTCAAGATTACCGATCTACTTATAACGATATCCGTGACTGGATACGTCGGGAGAAGTCGGCAGAACAAAAAGAAAAATCAAGCATTGATTGGAATGATGTGGTTTTTGAAGTGGACTTGCTCAAATCACAAGAAATCAATTTAGATTACATTCTAGAGCTAATTTTTGAGAACAATAAAAAAGTGAAGGATAAAGCCTCACTGGTTGAAGATGTACGTCGCGTGATTCGTGCCAGCATTGGCAATCGTGCCAAAGAAAGTTTGTTGGTCGATTTTATTAATCAAACTGATTTAGATCAGATTGGTGATAAGGCCAGTGTGATAGATGCTTTTTTTACTTTTGCTCAAGTAGAGCAACAGCGTGAAGTAAAAGAGTTGATCGATGATGAGAAGTTGAATGAAGATGCAGCGAGACGTTATATTGCGACCTCGCTGAAACGGGAATTTGCCAGTGATAATGGCACTGAGCTCAATGCTATTCTGCCTAAAATGAGTCCATTAAACCCACAATACTTAACCAAAAAGCAGAGCATTTTTCAAAAAATAGCAGCGCTGGTTGAAAAGTTTAAAGGGGTTGGAGGGAGTATTTAACATGATATATCAAGAGCTTAAAATTTCTAATTTATCAGTTGTTTATATGGGGAATATATAAAAATTCTCGCTACCTTTTATGGATAAAATACCCCCCTGATTTAACAGGGGGGATTTTTAGTTTCGTGAGAATTTAATGATCTCCGAAGATTTGCTTGATTGCGTTGAACTTTCAAGTTGATTCAATTTGATGGTTGTGGGCTTCATATTAATTATTTGACCAAAATCATCATCTAGGAAGCCTTTAGGTAATCCCGCTAACTGTTCTAAATGTTTTTTTAGACCAAATTTATCAATAATATTAGCTTTATCGAATCCTCCTTGTTCAAGCAACATCTTGATCGTATTTTTAAGTAGATTAGGCGTAAGCGTCCGCTGAACACACCTTATGAATTCATCCTATAAGCCTTAATTTAGTCCCCACTTAGA
Source organism: Acinetobacter gerneri DSM 14967 = CIP 107464 = MTCC 9824 (assembly GCF_000368565.1). Taxonomy (GTDB): domain Bacteria; phylum Pseudomonadota; class Gammaproteobacteria; order Pseudomonadales; family Moraxellaceae; genus Acinetobacter; species Acinetobacter gerneri. The sequence continues at coordinate 416,022 of NZ_KB849543.1, forward strand.
AACAAGTGGGGACTTAAATTTATGACTACAAATAATCAGACATCCATCGCATCTCTTGCGAAAAAACGAAGAACATACAGTCCTGAATTTAAACAGCAGATCGTTCAGGCTTGTAAAGCACCGGACGTTTCAATTGCTTCAGTCGCGTTGCAACATGGATTGAATACAAATCTTGTATCCAAATGGATTCGCTTAATTGATGCTAAGCCAGGGAGTGATCGCTCACCACTACCGAATAAACCTGCATTTATTGCCTTATCTTGCTCTGCACCATTAGATCCTACTCCTACTGACATGTTAAAAGTTCAAATTACTTTACCCAACTCAAAAGCAGAAATTGGCTTGAAATGGCAAGTATCAGAAATATCTGCTTTAGCAGAATTACTCAAGGCACTTGCAACATGATCCGCATTGATGAAATCTGGTTGTCTACTCAGCCCATGGACATGCGTGCAGGAATGGATACTGCCATGGCTCAGGTGGTGAGAGCCTTTGGCTACATCAAACCGCATTGTGCTTACCTGTTCTGTAATAAACGTGGCCATCGCATGAAAGTGCTGGTACATGATGGACTGGGCATCTGGCTGTGTGCCCGGCGGCTGGAACAGGGTAAATTTCACAGGGCTCAGATTCACCAGGGTGAAAGCGTAGCCCTCAGTCCAGAACAGTTACAGGCACTCATTCAGGGTTTGCCCTGGCAGAGCATTGGACGACAGCAAGTGGTCACAATGCTCTAAACTAGGCTGCTACATTCTACTATTCTCCAAACGTTCTATTTCCTCTGCGTCATGACCTCAGGCATACTGCGGTCATGAATACACTGCCTGACTTAAGCCAACTGACCCATGAACAACTGCTGGAATTTACCCTGCAGTTGGCGATGCAGCATCAGTCTCTGGCACAATCAAATCAAGAATTAGAAAAATCAAACCAGCAATTGGATGCCAAAGTTCAGCATCTTTCTATTCTCAATCGGCTTTGTTGCACAAAGCTATTCTTGAAGGCTTCTTCAGTAATATAATTTCCAGATGAAGAAGCCTACACCTAAAATCTATCGTACAACCAATTGGTCCTCGTATAACCAAGCTTTAATCAAGCGAGGAAATATTTCAATCTGGTTTGATCCTAAGACGCAATGGTATGCACAACCACAAGGCAAGCAAGGACGAAATCAAACTTATTCCGATACAGCGATTCAATGCTGTTTAATGATCAAATCTCTATTCCGTCTTTCTTTACGTATGGTTACTGGCTTTGTTCAAAGCCTGATTAAACTCTGTGGCTTGAATTGGACAGCACCAGATTACTCCACCCTTTGTAGACGACAAAAGCATATTGATATTTCGATTTGCTATCAAAGAAGTAGTGGTGGACTCCATCTACTGATTGACTCTACTGGTTTGAAATTCTTAGGTGAAGGTGAGTGGAAACGTAAGAAACATCAGCCTGAATATCGTCGACAATGGCGTAAATTACATATTGGTATCGATGCTGAAACCCTGCAAATACGTGCTGTTCAGCTTACTACAAACAACGTCAGTGATTCTCAGGTACTCGGTGATTTACTTAATCAGATTCCACCAGATGAACCAATCGATTCCGTTTATACTGATGGAGCTTATGATACGAAACAATGTCGAGAAGTGATTTCCGATCGGCAAGCTCATACAGTAATCCCACCCAGAAAAAATGCTAAACCTGGGAAAGATACAAAGATTAGCTCGCTGGAACGCAATGAACTGCTTCGAACAGTTAAACATTTGGGCAGGGCTATATGGAAAAACTGGTCTGGCTATCATCACCGAAGTTTGGTCGAAACTAAGATGCATTGCATCAAATTATTAGGCGATAAACTCAGTGCTAGGAACTTTCAAAGCCAAGTCAATGAGGTACATGCCCGTATAGCTATTTTAAATAAATTTACAGAATTAGGCCGACCTCATACTCAAGTTGTCACTTAAATTTGAGGCGCCTAGGAGAACTTTGCCTTTAAATCCTTTATGCAACAAAGCCGTGTAGTGAAGAAACGTGAGTTTGGAAGTCATATTCCAACTTTAGTCGATATTTTTGTGATTATTGAAGTGGATGAAAATTGATTCCACTTCAACCCTATAATGCAAATAGCCTTTAAAATAAAATGTTTTACATCCTTAATTCAAATGATTATGATTCACATTAATATTTACATATACAATAATGAGGATAAAAATGCGTCTGTCAAAACTCAGTCTGTGCCTAATGACAACCATGATGAATGGCTATTTGTATGCAGATGACAGCACATCAAGTATAGATTCTCGATCAAAGTCAGATAACAATGTTGTTCAACTTCCCGCTATCGTGGGAACCGCAACTCGAACACCAAAAAGTATTGCTGAAATTGCAGGAACTGTGCAAACCATTAGTGGACAAGAAGTCGCGCAACAATCTGGAGCAGGAAGAAAAGTTTCAGATATTTTAGCACAATTGGTTCCATCACTAGCGCCAAGTAGCGGAAATACCAGTAATTATGGTCAAACTATGCGTGGACGTAATGTCTTGGTCATGATTGATGGTGTATCACAAACGGGTTCGCGTGATGTTGCACGGCAGCTGAACAGTATTAGTCCAGATATGATTGACCATATTGAAGTTGTGTCTGGTGCGACCAGTATTTATGGTTCTGGAGCAACGGGTGGGATTATCAATATCATTACTAAACGAGCGGATAAATCAAAACCGTTAAGTTTTCAAAGTAAAGTTGGGATCACGTCTGCAAATAATTTTCGTGGTGATGGTTTAGCTTATCAATTGGGGCAAGCAGCTTCATTTGCGACAGATAAAGTAGATGGCTTTTTAGGTGTGGATTATACAAATACTGGGTCCCAGTTTGATGGAAATGATGATCGTATTTCGTTAAGTCCATGGCAAGGTAGTACCATGGATACTGAAACCATTGATATTAATGGGCGTTTAAATTTTAATTTGACCGATACGCAAAGTTTGAGCTTTGGGGCACAGTATTATAAAGATAAACAAGATACAGATTATGGACCTGATTATTCTTATTTAAAAACAGGTGGTTTTCCATCATATAAAGCAATAAAAGGTTGGAGTGTGCCAAATCAACCTTTTACTGAGCGTTATCTATTTAATACTCAATACCAAAATCAGGATTTTTTAGGTCAAACATTGAATGTTGATGCTTATTATCGAAATGAAAAATCTCGTTTTATACCATACGGATACTCAAAAGATGGAACTGATTTAAAGCAAAGTCAGTCAAATGTAGATTATGCAGGCATTCGTTCAACGATGCAGTCTGATTTGAAAGTGGCTGCGCGTGATTTGAAACTGACTTATGGTATTGATTATGATTGGGAAAAAGATCATCAATGGGCTGATTTATTAAAACCAAGTCAAAATGGTTTAGTGTATACGCCTACGGGTAAAACTCAGGGGCAGGGACCAAATACTCAAATTCAAAATATCGGAGCTTTCCTACAAGGCGATTACACTTTAACTGACCGTTTAAATGTTCAGGCAGGTATGCGTTATCAATATGTTCAAGCGGATACAGATAGTTATTTGACTGCGCGTAATCCAGTGACATTGATGTCATCAGATTCGACTGATTCAGATAAATTTTTGTTTAATTTAGGCGCTGTATACAAACTAACAGATGCACAGCAAATTTATGCAAATTTCTCACAAGGCTTTAGTTATCCTGATGTGCAACGTGTTTTGCGTGATGTTGCTGCCTATACTTTAACAACATCAGGAATTGAACCCATTACAGTCAATAGTTATGAACTTGGATGGCGTTTAAATCCTGAAAATGGTCTAAATCTAGGTTTAACTGGTTTCTATAATACTTCTGATAAAGTTGTCCAATTTAACTCAGACCGCTCTGTCAATATTGTGGATACAGACCAACGTATTTATGGTGCTGAAGCAACGGCAAGCTATCCATTTATGAAGCATTATAAAGTGGGTGGAACATTGGCATATACCCGTGGGCAATATAAAGATGCTGCAAATAGTTGGCACGAGTTGAATGCATTCACCATCTCTCCAATGAAAGGCACACTTTTCGCAGAATGGGACAACAATGAGGGTTACGGTATTCGAGTTCAGGCTCAAGCTGTAGGAGGTACAGATAAAGCCTATAAAGATGATCAAAAATTGGCTGCACTTGCGAAAACAAATAATAATCCAGCACTTGTGACAGCGATTAAAAATGACAGTAATAGTGCTGCAAACATCAAAGGTTACGCAACGATGGATGTGTTAGCACATTTCCCATTGGCAAAAGGACGGGTTGATTTTGGTGTTTATAACCTTTGGGCAAGCCAATATAAAACCGTATTTGCCCAGCAAGCAAGTGTAACAAATGCAAATCCATTACTGTCTATTCCTGCACAAGGACGGACATTTGCAGTGAGTTATACGAGAAATTATTAAGTGAAAGATCAGTTGTTTAGAATTAGAAATAGTTGGTGATTTAAAACTTTAATATCTGAGTATTATGTTTACATTTTTAGTGATAAGCATAATACTCATTGATTTGAATTCATATTGTTATTATCAGCCTCTATGCTTAATTGTCTCACTAAAATTTGATAACTGCTATATTGTTTTATTTTTAAATTAAATTAATATTCAATTATTTATCTTGAAGTATTGTCTGATTTGATAAAACGAAAAATAAATTAGGGATTGCCATATTATTGATACAAGTTATAAAAAGATTAAATTCTTTTTTACATTTATTTAATTGAGAAATGCGATGATTTATTAGAGAGCATATGAGAGTGCTAGATTTACTCGAAATTACAAAAAACTTAGTAGATTTTTATTATATAATGTCAATAAGCATTGAAAATTGACCACTAAAATAGCGTGAAAATTTGATCAGTTATTTTGCTTCTTTTTACTCTGTTTATAGCACCAAGAGTCATTACCAGTTTAGTAATAAGAGCACAGAAGCGTGCTTTTATTACTATATATTAAAAACTTAGTGGAATACTGTTTCCAAAGCTTTCAAACCAACTTTTGGGTCAAGTAGACCATTGTAAATTTCAGGGATTTCACGTTCCACCCCAAAGAATTCATAAATGGTAAGCATCGCCCCACGAACTGAATATTCCACAGTAAAGACCACGTCATCTTCAATTTCCACAAACTGTCCAAGGAAAGCAAAGTTTTGCGAGCCTTGCGGAATCACTTGCGGACGATCTCCCGGTTTACGGCAGGCAAACAGGGCAGAAGCATAAGGCATCATGGCAGTGGTAACATCAGTCGTTGCCAAAACATGATCTAAAATGTCGTCAAAACCGAGTTGTTTAATCAGCTCTGATAGAATTTCATGTCCTGTAGCTTCAGACATTGGTTTCTTGATGTAATTACCTATATGGTCAATTTGGAAACCGTAGCCCCACAAGGTATATAAACCTTCAGGTAAGTCGGCAAAGTGTGGCTGTGCGGGAACTACGATGGATAAATGCCAACCCGACTCGTACCAAGTCATCAGTGCGCCTGTACCCGGTTCATTGCCTGTATAGTCAATAATACGTTTAAGTAGCACGTCATCTTTCATGGTCAGAGTAAATGACTCCCATTTATGTTCATCAACATTGCCATAAAAAGTCATTGGACGGCCAAAGTCTGGGGCTTTTTGTGCCAGAGTTTCCCAAAGCGTCCAGCCATGATCTTCTCGATTGCGAATGAGGGCAGGTACGTCATGATTACCACCATAACGTGAGTCTGCGGTAATAGAGCCTAAAGTGAAAATGGCTAAATCATTGGCTTTCAGATTAATTTGATCTGTGCCTTCAGGCAATTGTACATATAGGCGCGAGGCATGGCGCTCTTGGGTTTCAGCATTGGTAATGAAGTCTGCATCTGTGACATAGTGTCCAAAACGCACATCGACACCTTGTGCGACTAGCCAATGCTGTAGAGGTAGAATCATTGAATCATATTGGTTGTACTTGGTGCGTTTCACACCTGCTAAAGTATGAATGCGCGGTAGTTCTTGAATAAAACGTAAGAAATAGCGTCTTAACTCTGCTGCACTGTGCCATTTTTGAAAAGCGAAGGTCGTGCGCCACATGCGCCAGAAATTGGTTTCAAAAAAAGCCTCATCAAAAAACTCATCAATGCGACGACTACCAATTTTCTCTTCTTTTGAAGCCAATAAGCGGAGCATTTGTGCACGATGTAGCGTATTCAGCCCAAGCTTTGCTGCATCGGTAATGACATGTTGGGCGTCAATTAAACGCGCGTTGGCATGGGTTTTCACCTTTTCATTAAACTCATGACACTCTTCACGCACCGAAATGTCTGGGTTTTCCAAAGATGGAATGCTGGAAAATAAATCCCATAGGCATAGATACGTTTCATCGGTGAGCATCCGTCCGCCACGTGTCACCCAAGCTTGTGCGGCATGCGGGGTATGTCCACCGTCCATCGAGCCACCTGAAATATCGAGTTCTTCTAAAATATGGATATTTTTGGCAGGAACTTTGGCATCACGGATTGCAAATGCAGCAGCAGCCATACCTGCGATACCACCACCAATAATCCAAAGATGAGACTGTTGTGCGTCTAATGGGGTACGTTTCTTCTTTTGCATGGTTCACCTTTAATAATGATGTTAAAAACTATGAAGTAAAAATTGTGATTTAGTAAAACCTTAAAAATAGTATGTCTTTTTATATATGAAAAATGTATGAAATGGAAAGCAATTTACTCATTATATTTTATAATCAAAAAAATATAAGTAATGGTTATTTTTAATACACATTTGTATTTTTATTAAAACAAAGTATAATTTAAATTATTGATTATATTGTTTTTATAGAGTAATCACTCTATTTCAATCATATTTTTTGTATATAAAGAATGTGCTTTAAAATAAGCTTTCTTTTGTCATTTAAAAGATATAAATATATGGTCCATATATTGAAATATAAACGTGAAAATTACTTAATAAAGTGAATATCGTAGCAACCTTGTTTTGCATAAAATCTTTACTGATCAGATATTTTTAAACCACAAAGCGCAAAAGATGTAAATAATATGCTTCTAAGTCCAATTCTAGGAAAACTATGAAATTGGAATTAAAGGTAATATTTCGATCAAAGGCTTATTGCAGGAATCACTTTATTTAGAATTGAACAAAATAATGTTGCTGAAGATACAGGATTAATCAATTAAGTGGGAAATCCTATTTATGAAGGGCTTTGTAGCACAAACATCTCAAAGGTACATTTCACTTAATCCTACCAAACTCAAGGTCCAACTTGAGTTTTTTTGTGGGGGCAAATTCCGTAAATTAATTTAAAATAGGCTCTCGTGCATGGATTTCATTAACTTACCTTGAAAGTTTCTTGAACTAAGCCTATCACCTAATAATTTTATGCAATGCATCTTGGTTTCTAGCAAACTTTGACGATGATTGCCTGACCAGTTTTTCCAAAGATAAATGGTACTTTGAACAAAGTCATTGATCAGACCGTCAATACAATCGAAATATAGATTTAATCATTAAAACAGCATTGAACAGGCGTATCAGAATATGTTTGATTTCGACCATGCTTGCCTTGTGGCTGAGCATACCATTGAGTCTCAGGATCAAACCAAATTAAGATATTTCCTCGATTTATTAATGCTCGATTATAAGAGGACCAATTGGTTGTACGATATTTTTTTAGTTGTAGACTTATTCATCTGAGAATTATATTGCTGAATAAGCCCTTAGTGTATATTCCCTCGAAATGCACCACTCATTCTTATTAAGCAAGTTACACTAGATGCAATGAAATGTTCCACTTCAAATACTTTGCTTTAGTTAAATTCAAGATAGTGAGCAAAAATATGCTTCGTATTTGTTGAAGAATTACGAAGCAGCTTGTTTTAAAACTTCTACTTCTACTTCTACTTCTACTTCTACTTCTACTCTTGGGCTTTTTGACTAAAAAGTATGGAATTTATAGAGCCTGTAAATTATTTAGTGTAAGTTCCATTTTTTATAAATGATCTTTTAATCGATCATCGAACTGAATCGTAAACCAATTCATCGCTAAACGCCAATTTTGAATTGGCATTGTCCATTTCTTGGCAGCATTGGTTGTTGCTAAGTAAATGACTTTCTTGACTGAATCATCAGAAGAGAAGATCTTTCGTTTCTTGGTTAAATGGCGGATCACGCTATTCAACGATTCAATCGCATTCGTTGTATAAATCGCATGGCGTATTTCAGCTGGATAGCTAAATATTGTACGGATATTTTCCCAATTGGTTCTCCAGGATTCTCCAATTTTCGGATATTGATGATTCCATTGATCACAGAAGATATCTAGAGATTTTAAGGCATTTTCTTCTGTACTTGCCTGATAGATCGCTTTAAGACCAGCTGTAACAGCCTTGTAGTCTTTCCAGCTTACAAATCTCAGACTATTGCGTACAACATGCACGATACACAGCTGAATGTCCGTGTGAAGATAAACAGAGGCAATCGCGTCAGGAAAGCCTTTTAACCCATCTACACAGGCAACAAGAATGTCCTGTACCCCTCGATTTTTGAGTTCTGTCATGACGGATAGCCAGAATTTGGCACCTTCTGTCTGGGCAATCCACATACCGAGTAATTCTTTTTGCCCATCCATATTGATGCCCAAAGCAAGGTATACAAACTTGTTAATTACATTGGAGTGTTGACGGACTTTTACAACGATACAGTTGAGATAGACGACTGGATACAGACTATCTAATGCTCTATTTTGCCACTCAGTCACTTACTCAATCACAGCATCGGTAACTTTGCTTATGAGTGATGCTGAGACATCTGCATCGTACATTTCTTTGAAGAATGCGACAATTTCTCTATTGGTCATTCCTTTTGCATACAGTGAAAGGATTTGGTCATCCATACTGGTAATGCGCGTTTGATGCTTCTTGATAATTTGTGGCTCAAATGAACCGTCTCGATCACGGGGAATATCTAAAGCCAGTTGCCCATCTTGAGTTGAAACGGTTTTAGAGCTAAAACCATTTCGGCTGTTTGAGCCTTTCTTGGGCTGATGCTTTTCGTAACCAAGATGATCTGAAAGCTCTGTATTGAGTGCAGTTTCAATCATGAACTTTTTAAATATGGCTGTCATTTGGTTTAAGTCTTCTGGTGTTTTTAAACCCTTAGCCAATTCAGCAGCCATACTTTTGATTGTTGCTTCATCCATGTGAAGTACCTTTTGTAATTATCCTTTTCAGGATAAATGAAAATTAAGTACTTACACAAAATTTAGAACAGTCCCCATTTTAAAATTGATAAATTTATAGAAATCAAAGATTCTGAAGATAACAACTCTTGACTGTATATACATGGTATGGCATATTTGTGATAGATTGGCCATTTATGTATTCAACCGCCTCAAAACAGTTTCAATTTCCTACCCACCGACTCCAATACGTGGGTATTTTTTATTATCAGTTTCAATACTTACTTTAAGCTAAGATTGGGTAAGTATCTTTTTATTCAGTTTATATACCCACAATTACCCCATATTATGGGTATTTTTTTGCATAAAGAAGTTGAAAATATTAATTTTTTAGGTCAATATGAGAAACTTTCTCAGTTGAGGTTTAATTGTGAATTTGTTGACGGCTCGGAAAGACGAGTAGAAGCTCACAGAAATGTGGGCTTTTTGCATTAATAGTAAGCGAATGTATATTATCCAACACAAAATCAGAATTTGTGGTAAGGTGACTTTGATCGAATCCGTATGCAAAACGGTGGTGTTTGAATTGTTATTTGGAATAGCGTATTCCCTTCAAAAAGATTTAAATTCAAACAGATGACGCTTAGCATGATTTTGCAACATGCCGATCAGGGAGCCCACAATGAACTTTGTAGGGTTCTCTAATATTAATAGTATGCTGATGTAAAATGTAAATTGTAGGCGAGAGCCTCTTCCTATCAGATTAATTCCTCTCTCTAAGTCTTAATAGTTAGTTATTACCTTGTTTTACAAAAGCTCAATCAAATGAGTGAAAATGAATATTTTAAATGGCTGGATGACAGCTATCGCTACAAATGGCGAAAAGATCCGAGTGAAAATCTCACCTTTAAATCGTAAACAGAACAATTTAGATGGCGTAACTTGGGTTGAAGTGGGTAAGCAAATTCAAGTTGAATCAGGTGAATTTTTTCAGTTTAACTTGGATGGAAAGTCCTTTTATGCAGGTCAAAATAATTTGTATAGATTAATTTGATTATTTAAAAAAAACTCATCTCAGATGAGTTTTTTTGATCAAATATTATCCTGTGAAAATCTTGACATGAGCAATTTTTTGAAGAAAATATATTTTAAATTAATTCGATTGGCAGCTCGGAAAGACGGGCACAAATTCAAGTTTGTATACCTACAGTGGATGTAGGTATTTTTTATCTAAATTATGATTTAACTTTATACATATTATCAATAAATATAATGACTAATGTGGTTTAAAGAGCATATACTTAAAAAAAATAGGTAGGTGCCTGGTATGCTTTTAAAATTCACATTTAAATTTTTAAGTATCTTTATTTCTGTATTAATCTTAGGTGCAATTTTTATCAAAGCATTTTTTAATAATGCACCAATTGAATACTGGATATTATTAATACCAATATGTTTTGGTTTACCAATAATTGCATCAGTACTTCTAACGAGGAATGAAATTTTAGAATTAGAATAAAAATTTTAGAGGTATTATGGGTAATAGTTGGATTAATTTAATATTCTAATGCTGATTTAGTATTAAGCTCATCAATCTTTTAAAGCTCACGTTCAGTGGGCTTTTTTGATAAGTGTGAAAAAGTGAATAATGAAAATAAATAACGACTAGGTGGACAATAAGAAAAATTAAGAATTTTCGAGATTTATACGTAATGAGCTGGCATGAAATTTATGAAGCAGTGATTAAGATTTGGGACAATATTCAGTATTTCTTACGGGCTTACTGGGAGCTTCTGTTGTGACTAACTGCTTCTGTTAATATAGCCATGATCTGGCTGTCAGTAAATTTAGATGTTTTGGTAATCAGCCTTTAGATATAGGTTTGAGCAACAATGTCATTGGTTGAACAAAAATGCAGAAAATAATTCGTTTAGAAGATATTCAAATTGCCAATAGTTATAGTGGTATTTTAAATTAAATAAAGGACTTATTAATACATGATGTAGACTTAACTAGAACTGAAAAGGGGAGTACGTCTAGCTTTTATTTCGATTTATCCTGATGTAGAGAAATTTTTCGACTACGATTGGCGTAATAAATACAACTCTGAATTTACGGAAGAGCTTACTAAACGTGAAAAAAATTTATTACGAAGATTGATGCAAAGAAAAAATGTTGGTGAACTCATAATTGAGCAGAGGGACTCAAAAAAATACTTTTTTAAATTTCATGGTGGTCCATACTTTTCCTCTACAAAAGGTCGTTCAAAGATAAAAGGAATCGGTCTAAATCGTTTTATTGGATCACAAAAAATTAGAAGTCAGGAATAGGCACAAAAATAGTAACTTAATTTAGAACAGTCCCATTTTTTCTAGTTTCCTTTTTAACGAATGCTGTCTAGTAAAAAGTGAGTACTACAAAACTCAGCCCAGTCTGCCATAAGTGCTTTACGTTTTTCAAGATAGGCTCCACGTAAATAGGCGGCTTCAACTTCATCAGGTAATTTATGGGCAAGTACATGCTCACAAACTTCTCTAGGGTAATCCGTCTTATCGGCTGACCAATCACGAAAAGTAGAGCGGAAACCATGTGTTGTAATTACTCGGTTTTGTTTAGGATCAATATAGCCTAAGCCATTTTCTTTAAGTTTTTGTTCATGCATACGTTTAATTAATGCTGTTAGTGACATATCAGAAAGCATGCCACCACCACGCGGAGCTGGGAAGATAAAATCCTGAGGTTGGGTATAGGATTTAATGGATTTAAGCAAGGTGATGGCTTCTTGGGATAAGGGAACACGATGTTCCTTATCCGCTTTCATACGCTCTTTAGGTATAGTCCAAACTTTAGATTCAAAATCAATTTCTTGCCATTTAGCACCAAAGATTTCACCAGAGCGACATGCCGTTAAAATTGCAAATTCTAAAGCTTTGGGTGAAATGCTATCTTTCTGACGCAGATGCTGAACAAATTCTGCTACCTGATCATAGGGTAAAGAAGGGTGAGGGCGTGATATCTGTTTTAAATTACCTAGAATAGGTTCAAGATTACCTTTCCATTCAGCAGGGTTATCACCGACAAAATACTCCATAGCCTTTGCATAATCAAAAATAGTCTCAATACGACCACGAATACGTTTAGCTGTTTCGTTCTTCTCAGCCCAAATGGGTTCCAAAACTTTGGCAATATCTACTTTATTAATAGAGCCAATCACACGGTCACCTAAAATAGGGTAGATATAAGTTTCTAACGTGGTCGACCATTGAGCAATATGTTTCTGATTTTTCAACTCACGTGATTTATTGGCAATTACAATCTGAGCACATTCACGGAAAGTACGATTACGAAGTTTTTGAATACGTAAAGCTTGAAGTTGATCTTGTTTTTGTTTGATAGGGTCATTCCCATTTCGGATTTGGGCTTTCATTTCATGAGCTTTAGCCCTTGCTTCGGCTAGTGACACTTCTGGGTAAGAGCCCAATCCAATATCACGGCGATGAAGTTGCTGTTTGCCATTTTCATCAAAGCGCTGACCTACAACAACACGTAGAACCCAAGCACGAGAGTCGTTGACAATACGCAGGTGCAAACCATTGACACCGCCTACAGCATGCCTTCCATTTCCTTTGATTTTTGCTACACTGAGCGCAGAGAGTTCTTTGGCTTTCTTAGGCATAGGCTTGTTCTTGTCCCACATAAAAACCCACATAGAATACTGGAAATGATTGGGTTTGGCAAGACGTGGTTAGATTAACATTTACATAAGTTATTGAAAAATAGATTTATGTTGGATTGGGTTGGACGGCATAATACAGGTGTTATACGGACACCGCTTCCGCCATATTCTTAAAAAAGCCCTTGTTTTTACAAGGGCTTTTTTATTATTTAAGCATCAACAGTATAAGTTGATCATTATGTATAATAAAAACGTGTATTTTCAAACAAAGCTAAACATGTATATATCATCATCACCTTAGCTTTAAAGCTTATGCCCGATTAGGATTTATGAAGTAATATTTGATTCAATAATATAGAAATACTCTGTCAAATTATGCGGTAGAAAATAAAACAAAATAATGCCTAAAACCCTGAGAATGAAACCTAGGTGTGTGGAGTTGTATTCACTTGCTTTGCTAAATTAGCTATATATCTTCAAAGAGTTATCAGTATTTTTATTTTCAAAGCCAAATTTTTATTTGGCTTTTTTTGTCTGATTAAAATAAAAGATTGTTTATTGCATGCAACATGCTAGTATAATTATTAAGCAAATATACATAACGAAGTTTCGAGTTTATTTCATTTGGGATCAAGCTTTTTATATGAAATGAACATCTCATGTAAGGGAAAAAGAAATCAGATCAAAAGGGAAGATATGAATAAATACGACAGTTCTCATCATAGACTTATCAGTTCGGAACATCTTGAATATTGTTTAGCACCATTAAAGCAATTTCAGGACATTGCTTTTACTGTTCCAGATGGTGCTTGTGATACACATGCACATGTTGTCGCTAATGATATGAAAAGCTATCCAATGGTCGAAAATCGCAGTTATACGCCACATCCTGCAACTGAGTCAGATTATTTGAATATGCTTGATCAAACTCAAATGACACGTGGCGTATTGGTTCAAATTAGTGTGTACGGTACAGACAATCGTTACATGCTTGAAGTGCTATCCCGCCATCCCGATCGTTTGCGTGGCATCGCCGTGGTTGATGCTGATATTTCTGAAAATGAGTTATTGAAAATGCATGAATTGGGCGTAAGAGGATTGCGGATCAATGTGCTATTTGGTGGTGGAATTGGCTTTGATGCGATGGAGCGATTGGCAGCTAAAATCAAACCTTTGGGATGGCATATGCAGTTTTTGATGAATGCTGCTGATATTCCTGAATTGATGCCTCGTTTAAAAAAATTACCTGTGATTGGTGTTGTTGATCATATGGGGCATACACCTGTTGCATCTGGACTAGAAAGTCCTGCTATGCAGGGATTGACTCATTTAATGCAGGAAAATGGTTGGTGGGTCAAATTATCTGGTGCTTATCGTATCAGTGAACATTTCCCTGATTTTCAAGATGTAAATGCTTGGGCAAAAAAGCTGTATATGACTGCACCGAAACAATGTGTTTGGGGGAGTGATTGGCCTCATGTGTCTTTAACTCAAATGCCTGATACTGGTGCCTTGCTCAATCAATTTCCAAACTGGCTCGTCCATCCCCAAGATATCGAGCAGGTTTTGGTTAAAAATCCACAACAACTCTATGGGTTTGCTGAACTTTACTAAGGAGAATAATGATGCGTTGGTATAAGGATTTGAACGCGACAGAAAAGAAAACCTTTGTAGGTGCATTTGGCGGTTGGGCAATTGATGCACTCGATTTTATGGTTTTTACCTTTGTTATTTCGACATTGATTACACTTTGGGGAATCGAAAAAAGCCAAGCAGGGATGCTTGGTACGGTGACCCTTTTATTTTCTGCGTTGGGTGGTTGGATTGCGGGAATTTTGGCTGATAAATATGGACGAGTACGTATTTTACAATACACCATTTTATGGTTTTCGGTATGTACTGTACTCATAGGATTCGCGCAAAATTTCGAGCAGTTATTTATACTTAGAGCATTGCAAGGCTTAGGCTTTGGTGGTGAATGGGCGGTTGGTTCTGTATTGATGGGAGAAATCGTTCGTTCAGAACATCGTGGAAAAGCAGTCGGTACTGTGCAAAGTGGTTGGGCAATTGGTTGGGGGATGGCTGCACTGTTGTATACCATTGCGTTTTCAGTATTACCGCCCGAAATCGCTTGGCGTTCAATGTTCTGGATTTGTGTACTTCCGGCATTTTTGGTGCTTTATATCCGTAAGCATGTTCCCGAGCCTGAGATTTTTAAACAAACCAAAGAAAAGGCAACGACAAAAGTAAGTTTTTGGGAAATATTTTCACCAAAACTTATTAAAAATACTGTACTTACTGCGATATTGTGTACTGGTGTTCAAGGCGGATACTATGCGATTACTACATGGTTACCGACTTATTTGAAGACGGAAAAAGGTTTATCCGTACTCAATACAGGTGGTTATCTTGGGGTGATTATTTTAGGTTCGTTCATTGGCTATATCACAGGTGCCTATATGACGGACCGCTTTGGGCGTAAAGCAAATTTATTGATTTTTTCAGTACTTTGTTGCCTCAGTGTTTATTTTTATACTCAATTCCAGCTCACCAATGAATTGATGCTGATTTTAGGTTTTCCGCTTGGTTTTGCAGCCTCTGGTATTTTTAGTGGATTAGGTGCGTATTTAACCGAGCTATTTCCAAATGAGCTTCGTGCCAATGGACAAGGTTTTGCATATAATTTTGGTCGAGGAATTGGGGCATTATTTCCAACATTAGTCGGCTTTTTAGCGCAAAAAAATGGTTTGGGGTGGGCTATCGGGGTTTTCGCTGGTGGGGCATATCTGGTGGTGATCGTGATTACTTTATTTTTACCAGAAACCAAAGGTCGGGATTTATTTGAAAATAATTCATAGCAGATGTTTAGTCGTGGATGAAATATTCTATGTCTAAGGCTTGCTAAACAAGGATAGATTATAGATAGAAGCTATTTATTAGATCTCATAAACATTTGTTGGACTGAGTGGATATTGTGATCCACCAGTCCAACGATTGACACGCTGCTTTTAAAAACTATTGAAAAGAATGTTTATTCCTTGCTAGCTGATGCAATACTGAAACCAATAAATCAATTTCTTCAGTGGTATTGTAGAAAGCTAGAGAAGGGCGAACAGTTTGCTCTACACCAAAACGCCTTAAAATGGGCTGCGCGCAGTGATGCCCTGAACGAACCGCTATACCATGTTGATTTAACGCTTGCCCAACTTGTTCAGTGCTATAACCTTTCAAAACAAAAGACATGACACTGGCTTTGTTTTTGGCTGTACCAATTGGACGTAGATGAGGCACACTTGCCAAAGCATTTTGACCATATTCAAGCAAATCATGTTCATAACGAGCAATATTATGAATACCGACTTGCTCAACATATTCGAGTGCAGCACCTAAACCAACAGCATCCGCAATATTTCCAGTGCCAGCTTCAAATTTGTTTGGAGCAGGTTGGTAGACCACTTGTTCAAATGTGACATCTTGAATCATATTGCCGCCACCTTCCCAAACAGGCATGCTGTCTAAGATTTCAGATTTGGCATAGACTGCACCAATCCCTGTAGGACCAAACACTTTATGTCCTGAAAATACAAAAAAATCAGCATCGATTGCTTGTACATCGGTTGGCATATGCGAAACAGACTGTGCGCCATCGACCAAGACTTTAACTCCTTTGGCATGGGCAATTTGAATCACTTCAGCCACAGGGGTAACTGTTCCCAATGCATTGGAAACTTGGGTAATGGATACCAATTTTGTTCGCTCATTAATCAGTTTAGGTACTTCTTCTAAAATGATTTGTCCCGTGTCGTCTACAGGAATGACACGCAATTTTGCCCCTGTTTTTTTGGTTAATTGAAACCATGGAACGATGTTGGCATGGTGCTCTAGATGCGATACTAAAATCTCATCTCCCTCAGTGATATTTTGCTCGCCCCAAGTTTTTGCGATTAGGTTGATCCCTTCGGTTGTACCACGCACAAAAATAATATTTTTAGACGAAGGCGCACCGATAAATCGAGCCACTACATTGCGTGCATGTTCATAAGCATCAGTAGCACGAGCTGCCAATTCATGTGCCGCTCGGTGAATATTTGAATTTTCATGCTGATAAAAATAAGCAATCCGATCAATCACGCTTTGCGGTTTTTGCGTAGTTGCTGCATTATCAAACCATACCAAAGGTCGCCCATTGACACGTTCTTGCAATATCGGAAAATCACGACGAATACGCTGAATATCTAAGGGTTGAGCTGTACTAGAGGGAATAATCAACGTAGATTGATCCACTTTTTTATTTTCTAGCTGTGGCAAATCAAGAAAATAAAAAGACTGTTCTGGATGTGCATATTTTCGATCATTTTCAAGCAATGGTTTGAGACCATCGCCATGCGGCAGCTTAAATGATTCAGCGATAGCATAATTATCCGATACAGGATTTGATGGCGTCACTTCAGGCTTAGAAAAATCATTTAAAAAATAAAATCCCGAATTCGCATCATTTTTTGGTAAAGCATTTTCAATCTGAGGAATGTTTGCAGGATTTTTCAATACTTCTGGAGCATGCGGTTCAAAAGGTGGCTTTGGAATGTTGGCTCCACCAATGACAGGTGCAGAAGCAATCGCCCGGCGTTCAGGATAATCTGGATAATTGGGAATATGATCCGGAAGTTCTGGATTGATACTTTTCTGATAGGCAATATTGGGCGCACGTGCACTCAAAGCTGCGATCGGTTCAGCAGGTTGAGGGGGATGAGGTGGCGGTGCAAAATTGGGCAGATCCAAATTTAATCCAGACGAGTTTCCTGTATTTGGCAAATTTGAAAAGAATTCGTTTGCCAATTTTTGCAAGGTCGCTTCATCAGGAAAATTTGAGGGTGGTGTGATGCCAACGGGCGTCACACTTCCCAAATCTGACACACCTGCACTACTCAAATTATTTGTAGTTAACTGGGTAGTCATGATATTTATCAACCTCTACATCGTCTAAAACGGCTAGTGCATCTGGAGTAAGAACAGCCAATGAGCAATAAAGTGAAATTAAATATGATGCAATTGCATTGCGATTAATTCCCATAAAACGAACAGATAGCCCTGGAGATTGTTCGCCTGCCAGTCCGGGTTGGAATAACCCCACGATACCTTGGCGTTTTTCTCCAACACGTAGCAAGATAATTTTGGTTTTTCCATCCTCAATAGCGATTTTATTTGATGGAATAAGAGGAACACCGCGCCAAGTAATAAACTGAGAACCAAATAAACTTACCGTTGGCGGTGGTACGCCACGACGAGTACATTCACGGCCAAAAGCTGCAATGGCATCTGGATGAGCGAGGAAAAAGCCCGGTTCTTTCCATACTTTACGTAACAAATCATCTAAATCATCAGGGGTAGGTGGACCATTCAATGTAGAAATACGCTGATCATCTGAAACGCTTGCCAGCAAGCCATACTCTGGGTTGTTGATCAGTTCACTTTCTTGACGTTCTTTAATACTTTCAATGGTTAAGCGAAGTTGTTCTTTGATTTGATCGTGTGGGCTACTATATAAATCAGCCACACGAGTATGAATGTCTAAAACTGTCGATACGCCATTTAAAAAATATTCACGTGGCGCAGCATCATAATCCACAAAGGTTTGCGGCAATGTTGCTTGATCGCGTTGAGTACAGGCAACTTGAATATCATCGGTATTACTGACTTGGTTTACTCGGTAAATACCTGCTTCAACAGGGACCCATTGCAGTAAATGTGTCAACCAACGTGGTGTTATGCTTGACAGTTGTGGTGCGGTTTTCGTGGCATTGGCAAGTTGCCTTGCTGCATGGTCACCCAGTGCAAGCTGAACTTTATCTGCATTTTTAGACATGAAAATACTATCCTCATCTTTATATGTGGTGTTAAAAGTGTGTTAAACGCGTTGTTTTAAAATGATTAAAGCTTTGTTTTTACAGTAATAATGAATTATTTTTAAACTGCATTTTTACTATAAATAAGATTGATTAATATGTTTTTTTCTCCTTGATTTAGTCATTCATTAGGCATCTGATTTATTATGCTTTTCGATAGGGGATTGATAAATTTGACTACCCGCAGGCACGCTATGGGTTAACCAAACATTTCCGCCGATACTTGATCCTTGACCAATGACAATACGTCCTAAAATAGTTGCGCCAGCATAGATCACAACATCATCTTCGACAGTAGGATGGCGGGTATAGTCTTTTTTGAGCGCGCCCTGTTCATCGAGTTCAAAGCGTTTTGCACCTAAGGTGACGGCTTGATAAATTCGAACACGTTCACCTATGACACATGTTTCACCAATGACAACACCAGTGCCATGATCAATAAAAAAGCCTGCGCCAATTTTTGCTCCGGGATGGATATCAATGCCTGTAGCAGAATGAGCAAGCTCTGAAATTACCCGAGAAAGAAGGGGAACACTGGCATAAAGTTGGTGTGCAATGCGATGGTAAATAATGGCAAAAATGCCCGGATAGCAAAGCAGAACCTCATCCACACTATGTGCAGCAGGATCGCCGTGATATGCAGCAGAAACATCTGCATCCAAGAGGCGACGAATATCAGCTAATGTATTTGCAAAATCCTGTACGATAATTTTGGCTAAGGTATCTTGTTGATCATAAATAGGGTGTTCTAAGGGTTCTGCTATATTTACATTTTTACGGTTAAATTCACGCTTTTTTTCATATTTTAGAGTGAGTTTAACTTGGCTGAAAAGTGCAGTTAAAACATGATCTAAAGTATAAGAAATATAATAATCTTCAGTTTCTTGACGAAGATCAGCAGGACCAAGACGCATTGGAAAAAGAATCCCGCATAGATCATCTAAAATAGATTTTAAAGCTTCTTTTGAAGGCAATTCACGACCACCAAATTCTTTAATTCGATGTTGTTGTTCACGCCAATCATGACGAGCTTGTTGTAAACCTTCAACGACAGGTTGGATTTTCCACTGCGTCATCATCGTTCCTTATTTTTGTGATTATGAAATTGAATAGTCATGTGATTGAGCTCGGATCATCAATCAAAGCGTATTTTCCAACAGCTTTAAAATTCAGTTAATCTTGTACCCACGGCAGTTGATGGGTTTTCCAACCATTGATTTGATTTCGTTGATTATTTTTATTTAAGTCACCTTCAAAACCTTCTAGGATATTGTAGATGTTTTGAAAACCAGCATTGAACGCAGCTTCAGCTGCAAGTGCAGAACGTTTGCCGCTTCGACATAACAATAAGATGGTTTTATCTTTACCAACTTTATTTTCCAATTCTTTTAAAAATCTAGGGTTACGATTGAAAGCAGTGCCTGTTGCCCATGCGATATGTACACCTTCAGGGATATAACCTACAAATTTACGTTCTTCATTGGTGCGGACATCAACTAAAACGACATCTGCAGATTCAACCAATTTCCATGCCTGTTTTGGGCTTAAACTTCCTGTAAAATTTAGATCATGCTGTTGTGCAAACTGTTTGGCTTCATTGAAAATTTCTTCTACATTCTTTAGTGTTTGAACTTGATCTGAAGAACCAACTTTAGCATTCATGACGATTCCTTTTTTTCTTTAAAACTTGTACTGATAAGGCAAATATTATTTTTTTTATTGCTTGTTTAGAAATAAGTAAAAATCATTTATATATCTAAAAATGATAAAAGATACGAGTTATAGCACTTATTTGAATAAAAAAATATTGATCAAAAATATGCCTAAAAGAATGAATAATAAATAAAAATATACGTAATTAAGCTTTAATTATTTCAGTAATTTTATATTGCTTTAATGACTGTTTGCTTTTTTAACGAGCCTATATATTTAAAATTATTTAAATAAAATCAATAAATTAAAAGGATGTGGAAATTTCTCTAGCGAATTCATGCAAAGCTTATCTCGAATAAATATTTTGAATTAAAAGATTTGCTTATAAAAATAATCAAGCGATCTGATCAGAGAAACCTGTTCAGCAATGAAAACTTTAAAATGAAACAATTGGACATTTCTCTTGAATTGGCAATATATCCAAAGCGTTATTCCGCAATTTATAACAGCACTCGGGATGACCTTAAAAATCTCAATAATCAGCATTATTTTAGCCATACTTCTTGGGTTGTTATGCAGTATTGTGTTGACTTACAAAGTCAAAATTTTAGACAAAATCGTAAAAATATACATAGAAATTTCACGTAATACACCTTTATTGATTCAACTGTTTTTTTTGTATTACGGACTACCAAAGCTTGGCATCAAACTTGATGGTTTTACTTGTGGCGTGATCGGACTGACTTTTTTAGGTGGTAGTTATATGGCCGAAGCCTTCAGGGCAGGTCTGGAAGCGGTGCAAAAAGGTCAAATTGATTCGGCAAAAAGTGTCGGGTTGAATCATTTCCAAGTCTTCAGGTTTGTTATCTTCCCTCAAGCACTTGCGGTATCGATTCCCGCAATTGGAGCGAATTGTCTTTTTTTGATCAAGGAAAGTTCAGTGGTCAGCGCTATTGCAATCGCAGAGCTTTTATTTGTCACTAAGGATCTAATCGGAATGGATTATAAAACCACTGAGGCATTGTTTTTATTAATTATTTCTTATCTGATTATCCTGTTACCTGTTTCATTTTTAAGCCGTTATTTTGAATATAAAAGTCGTCAGGTGAGCCATGGAGTTTGAATATTTATTTCAACATGATCATCTGATTCGCCTGTTTAGCGGGCTTTGGATGACTGCAAAAATTGCATTTATATCGGTATTTTTCTCAGCAATTTTTGGCCTAATTTTCGGCGTGATCATGACTTCGAAGTATAAGTGGGTCAAAATTTTGAGCCAGTTTTATCTGGAATCAATTCGTATTATTCCAATATTAGTCATGTTATTTGTGTTTTATTTTGGCTTTGCGACGTGGTTTAACTGGCAACTTTCTGCAGAACTAGTATGTATCGTTGTTTTCACCCTTTGGGGGACAGCAGAAATGGGTGATTTGGTCAGAGCTGCAATTAGTTCTATAGATCGACATCAACAAGATTCTGCTTATGCACTTGGATTAAGCCCAAAACAAACGCTTATTTATGTGATATTTCCACAAAGCCTAAAACGTGTAACCCCTGGCGCAATCAATTTATTTACCCGTATGGTGAAAACAAGTTCTCTTGCCATGCTCATTGGTGTGGTTGAAGTAATTAAAGTCGGTCAGCAAATTATTGAAAATTCACTTTTAACAGTACCCGATGCTTCACTTTGGATTTATGGCTTTATTTTCCTTTTGTATTTTTTACTTTGCTATCCCTTGTCGCTGTTGTCCACTTATTTAGAAAAAATTTGGGAGTAATTATGTCTTTGTTATCTATACAACATTTACAGAAATCTTTTGCAGATAATCCTATTTTACGCGGCATAGATTTAGAGGTAGAACAGGGAGAAGTAGTCGTTATCTTGGGTCCATCAGGATGTGGAAAAAGCACTTTGTTGCGTTGTATTAATGGTTTAGAACCGATTCAAAATGGTGAAATTTCACTTAAAGGTTTCGGATGCTTGGGGCGGGATATTTCATGGATCAAAGCTAGGCAAGAAATTGGAATGGTATTTCAAAACTATGAATTATTCGGTCATATGAACGTGATTAATAATATTTTGCTCGGACCACTTCAAGTACAAAAAAGACAGCGCATCGAAGCAGAAAAAGTTGCAGATGAGCTGCTTAAAAGGGTCGGTCTATATGATCGAAAGCATGATTATCCTAGACAACTATCGGGTGGACAAAAACAGCGTATCGCGATTGTGCGTTCCTTGGTGATGCAGCCCAAAGTGATTTTATTTGATGAAATCACCGCTGCACTTGATCCCGAAATGGTCCGTGAAGTACTGGATGTGGTGCTTGGATTGGCGCGTGAAGGAATGACCATGTTGATCGTTACTCATGAGATGTCATTTGCAGAAAAAGTTGCGGATCGCATTATTTTTATGGATCAAGGTCAGATTATAGAGCAGGCAAAACCAGTAGATTTTTTTGCTCATCCACAAACGGAACGTGCAAGAGCATTTTTAAACATTTTAAATTATTAAGAGAAAAACCACATGAATAATCAATATATTAATCTATCACTTGCTGTGCTTTTAGTTGGTTTTTTAACAGCTTGTCAGAAAACAACTGAAACAAAAAATGAAGCTCAGATTAATGATTCATTAGAACAAATACGAAAAAATGGTGTCATTCGTATCGCAGTATTTGCTGACAATCCACCTTTTGGTTATGTCGATAGTCAGGGTAAAAACCAAGGTTTTGACGTAGCACTTGCCAAGCAGGTCACAAAGGATTTATTGGGTGATGAAAATAAAATTCAGTTTGTGGTAACAGAAGCTGCAAATCGAGTTGAGTTTTTAAAATCAAACAAAGTTGATGTGGTATTTGCAAGTTTTTCTGTGACGCCTGAACGTAAGCAAGTTGTTGATTTTGCAGAGCCATATTTAAAGGCTGCGCTGGGCATTGCTTCGCCCAAAGCCAAGCCCATTGATCGGATAGAACAGCTTTATGGCAAAACATTAATCGTCAACAAAGGCTCAAGCTCTGATAGTTTTTTCTCTAAAAATTATCCTCAAATCAATTTGCTTAAGTTCGAACAAAATACGGATGCCTTCAACGCACTCAAAGATGGGCGAGGTGATGCGATTTCTCAAGACAGTACTTATGCCTTGGCGTGGGCTGCTGAAAATCCGAAATTCACAGTCGGTATTCAACAAATTGGCAATCAAGACTATATCGCGTCGGCGGTAAAAAAAGGCAATAGCAGCCTTTTAAAATGGTTGAACAGTGAAATGATTCATCTCAGGGAAACGGGACAAATTCAAAGCATTTATCGACAAACATTACAGCCTATTTATGGCAATTCAGTCGATCCCAATATTTTTCTAGATGTTCAAAAAAAGTAATCAATATCAATTTTTTATTCAAATGAAAATGTACATAAAAGGTGAAATAAAATGTTAAAACTTCAAAAAAATATTCAATATCTTTTGGCTGCATCTGTATTAAGTTTGGGTTTACTCGGCTGTAATAAGGCAAGTGATAGTCAGCCCAAAGCAGCAGATACATCCGCTTCAAGTATTGAACAAATCAAAAAAAATGGTGTAGTCAGAATCGGTGTGTTTAGTGATAAACCACCATTTGGCTATCTGGATGCACAAGGTAAAAACCAAGGTTTTGATGTAGAAATTGCGAAACACGTTGCCAAAGATCTATTGGGTGATGAAAATAAAGTTGAATTTGTGCTTACCGAAGCAGCCAATCGGGTTGAATATCTAAAATCAAATAAGGTCGATATTATCTTCGCCAATTTTACTGTTACGCCTGAACGCAAAGAAGTTGTTGATTTTGCCAAGCCATATTTGAAAGTGGCACTCGGTGTAGTATCTCCAAAAGATCATCCGATTAGCGATATAAATCAATTGAAAGATAAAGTTTTATTGGTCAATAAAGGCACGACAGCTGATTCATATTTTACCAAGAAATATCCAGAAATTAAGCTACAAAAATATGAGCAAAATACAGAAACTTTTGCAGCATTAAAAGATGGACGTGGTGCGGCTTTGGCGCATGACAATTTACTGGTATTGGCTTGGGCAAAAGAAAATCCGAATTATACCGTTGATATTACAACACTTGGAGAGCATGATTTGATTGCACCTGCTGTGAAAAAGGGTGATAAGGAACTTTTGGATTGGTTAAATAAAGATCTTGAAAAGTTGGCTAAAGAAGGCGTGATTCATCAGGCTTATGAAAAAACGTTGCTGCCTATTTATGGCGATAGTATTCCTGCCAAAGATTTAATTATAGAGTAATGACTATAATGACTTGGGATTTACTGACTTTTCAGTGCAGAAGCATGTGTTGTTCACATTTAGAGTAACTTCCATTTTCTCAATATTTATATTCAATAAAGCGCTACTTCAAGAGATGTAGCGCTTTAAAAAACTACAACTCTACATCCAATCATAGCTACTTTGCTGGCTTAGGGTTATCATAGTTCAATCAAGACATTGGAACGAATTATGAAAATTGTCGCGGATGAAAATCTAGCCTTTACCGAATATTTTTTCTCAGAATTCGGAGATATTCATCAAACAGCGGGGCGTACTTTGACACATGATGATGTGCATGATGCAGAGGCTTTGCTGGTTCGTTCTGTGACAAAAGTCAATGAAGCTTTGATCGATGAAACGCCTTTGAAATTTATCGGCAGTGCGACCATTGGTACAGATCATCTCGATATTGCAGCAATCGAAAAACATCAAATTGCATGGTCAAATGCAGCAGGTTGTAATGCTCAAGCCGTTGCAGAATATGTTATCACTGCATTATTAAATTTAGATCCTTCATTATTAGATAAAAATGACCAATTTACTTTGGGAATCATTGGGCTAGGAAATGTCGGCTCTCGTTTAGCTTATATGGCTAAACTTTTGGGTTGGAAAGTGATCGCCTTTGATCCTTTTGTAAATCGTGAAAATATAAAACAAGTCGAATTAAATCAGTTGTTGGCTGTAGCTGATGCGGTAACCACACATGTTCCTTTGACTAAAACGGGTGAATATCCTACGTTTCATTTAATTGATGAAAATGCTTTAAATTGCATGAAAAAGGATGCAATTTTAATCAATAGCGCTCGTGGACCAGTGGTATCAGAAGCAGCATTGATCACAGATATTGAAAAAAATCAACGTAAAGTTGTGCTGGATGTATTTGAACATGAACCTGAAATTTCACAAAAACTACTCGATTTGGTAACGATTGTTACGCCGCATATCGCGGGTTATAGTTTGGAAGGTAAGGCTCGTGGCACACAAATGATTTACGATGCTTTTTGCAAGACATTTGCATATCAAGCACATAAAAAGTTTGAGAGTCAGTTACCTGCGTGTGCACAGTATTTTTATGGCAATGACATCAAACAGACATTAAAAAAATATCACCATGAAATTTATGATATTTCACGTGATGATACCAATCTTCGTAGCTGTTTAAAAGACGGAAAAGTAGACCAAAAAGCATTTGATTATTTACGTAAAACTTACCCTTTACGTCGTGAGTGGGCTGTACATGGGGGACCAAAAGCATGAGCTTTGCATATCAACCGACGTGTGAAATAAAAGCCCTCAAAGCACGTGCCAAACTTTATCAGCAATTACGTCAATTTTTTGCTGAACGTGATGTATTAGAAGTTGAAACGCCAGTTCTTTCACAGGCAGGTGTGACGGATGTGCATTTAGCATCTGTGCAAGCGACACGTCATGTACAAGGTAAACAGCAAACGCATTATTTACAGACTTCGCCAGAATTTGCCATGAAACGTTTATTGGCGAGTGGCAGTGGTGCGATTTATCAAATCTGTAAAGTATTTCGTGATGATGAGCATGGTCGTAAACACAATAGTGAATTTACCATGTTGGAATGGTATCGCCCTGAATTTTCATTGAAAGATTTGATGCTTGAAGTAACGGACTTACTCAATGTCGTGGTTGCAGAACGCTTTGGTGAGGTTCGCCCGACGATCTTAAGTTATAAGCATGCTTTCCAAGATCGTTTAGATCTCAATCCTTTACAGGCAACATTAAAAGAATTAAAGGATGCAGCACATCGAGTTGGACTCAATATTGATCTGGGTCATGATCGTTTGGCTTATATAGATTTGTTGTTTTCTCATATGGTTGAGCCAAGTCTTGGTTTTGATACACCAGTATTTTTAACTGATTTTCCACCTGAAATGGCATCACTCGCCAAAGTCAAAATGGATGAAGATGGTGAGCAGGTTGCTGCACGATTTGAGCTATACATCGAAGGTTTAGAGCTTGCCAATGCTTATGATGAGTTGATTGACGCAGAAGTTCTACGTTCACGATTTATTGCGGACAATGCTGAACGTGAGCAGTTGGGCTTACATATCATGCCAATCGATGAGTTTTTATTGGCGGCTTTACCGAATATGCCTGAATGTTCTGGCATTGCATTGGGAATTGACCGTTTATTGATGGTAATACAAAATCAGATGAAGCTTGAAAAAGTGATTAGCTTTCCTGCGGATGTGTCTTAAAACATTTGTTTTGGTCCAATTTAAATATTTTATAGATAGAAGGGATGCGTGTGAGAAAAGAAAATGTACTTTTAGTGGTTTTTTGGAAATCCTTAGCAGTATCAATTATTGCTGGGATAATAGTTATCAGCATTACTTATTTACTTTTTGACTATAATAAACAAATGTCTACAATGACGGTAAACATTTCATATATTAAAGATATTTATAGCATAATCTTTGCAATTTTTGCTCCGTTTATTGCAATCTATCTCTTTAGTGATTGGAAAGAGCAGCATAATAAACAGATTATTGCAGATGAAGCAAAAAAACTGTTAATTAGTATAGATAAAGATATATATTTCTTGGCAAATTTAAAAGCTACTTTAGAAATGAAAGATCAGAAAAAAACTTTATTTCAAGAGTATGATGATTCGGTATCTAATTCAGTTCGAAATTTTATGCAAAATCATAATTTGAATGATGAACAAGGTTACTTGGTATCTGAATTAGCAAATATTCTTGAATTTGAAAAGATTAGAAAAGAATATTCAGAAGTTACTTTGCTAATACAAAATACGATGAATATGCTCATAAAAAGTAATGTGCCAATCGAACAAATAGTGGAGTTACTTGAAACTTTTAGAAAAAAATTTGCAATTTTAAATAAAATTTATAAGCAAAATATAAAAAAACTTATTTTTGCATAAGATTGAGAAATTTTATAAAAAATGATTATTGTCATTTTTATAATATTGACTTGAATAGCTCTAAAAAATAAAGCGATTCAATGTATTTTAATGTCTATGTTCCATTTGAGATATTTCAACTCACCAATCGTTTCTATATGGCGTTGAATCAGCATTTCACCAATATCTGCACCTGTGCTTCGGGTGGTAGATCGAAAGCTTTGATTGAACGTATAACTATTGATGGTAGTACAAAACCAAATGAAGCTTGAGAAGGTGATAAGCTTTCCTGCGGATGTCTCTTAATGATTTAATCGGCTTTTTTATGATTACCATTCTAAAGGCTGAACTTTATGCCAAAGTTCAGCCTTTTACAGAAGAATTAAAACAAATGATGCTGATTTAAAATCTACACTTTAAAAGTAAAAGCTGATTACTTTTGCTTTTTAAGTTTCTTTTTAAGCTGTTTGACTTTGCTTTCATGTTTTGAAATCTTTTCAAGACGTGCTTTGATCTTCTGTTTCAACTTTTTCACTTGTTTAGACATGATGTCACTCCTTGTTTTGAGATTCCGTTGACTGATGTTTTTTGATAAAACTACGGATAAATTTTCTTAACTCACGTGCTGCTGTGGTATCCAATTCTTCACATAAATGAATAAATTCATCACGCTCGGCAGTATTGATGCGAATTAAGAGTTGTCCATCTTTTTTATTGACCTTGGTTTTTTTGGGAAGTTCAGTCATCGTGTAATATCACCCAAATCATGATGCCAATCAAAAAAATGTATATACAATATATATACAGGTTGAAAATTAGGCAAGTTAAGTATAGTAAGTAAATGTTTGTTTATGAAACAAAAGATGAGACTCTAAACTCATTCACTCAAATGATCTAAAAATATTTTTAAATCTAGACAGGTTTAAGCTGTGTGTTGTCCATGTTTTAATTCAGCAATTGCTTCAATACGTCTTTGGATCAACATTTCCCCAATATCAGGTCCTTTAACATCAGTAGGCAGGTCTGAGGCTTTGATAGAGCGAACAACATTCACGGCTTCTAGAATGTATTTTGCTTGAGGATATTCACGATTTTCTAATCCCAAACGACCTCGTGCATCACATTCACAGGCTTGAACAAATGCCTCAACTCGCTCAGGACGACGCAACACATCTAAGCGTTGTAACAAACGCCATAAAGTGCCTGCTTTTAGGGTAAATGCCTGATGACATTTTAAATGTTCTTTACATACTGCAAGGGCAAGCTGTTTGGTCAATGTAGGAACATGTAAACGTTCACTGATTTCGGTAACAGGCTGAATGCCACGTTCCTCATGCATGATATGTCGTGGTAATTCTTCTGCTGGAGTCAATGCTTTGCCAAGATCGTGAACCAAGACAGCATAACGCACATCTAAACTATAATTGGCTTTGCAGGCTTGTTTTAATGACATTAATGTATGAATACCACAGTCAATCTCAGGGTGGTATTCTGGACGTTGAGGTACGCCAAACAAAGCATCAATTTCTGGAAATAATACTTTTAAAGCACCACATTGGCGAAGCACATCGAAATAAATATCAGCATGCTCTTCCATCAAAGCACGAGATGTTTCTTTCCAGACACGTTCAGGGGTTAAAGTATTGAGTTCGCCAGATTGCGCAAGTTTACGCATCAAATCTAGTGTTTCATCAGCAACTTGAAATCCATAAGCATGATAACGTGCAGCAAAACGGGCGACACGTAAAACCCGTAAAGGATCTTCGATGAAGGCATCGGAAACATGGCGTAGTATTTTTTGATTGAGATCTTCTAAACCATGATAAGGGTCAATCACTTGACCTTCGTCATCCATAGCCATCGCATTGATGGTGAGATCACGACGAATTAAATCTTCTTCTAGGCTAACATCTGGAGCGGTAAAAAATTCAAAACCATGATAGCCATGACCAGACTTACGTTCGGTTCGGGCAAGTGCATATTCTTCTTTGGTTTCTGGATGCAAAAAAACAGGAAAATCTTTGCCTACAGGTTGAAAGCCTTGAGCAATTAATTGATCGGGCGTTGCACCAACGACCACATAATCTTTTTCAACGACAGGATGCCCAAGTATACGATCTCTGACTGCGCCACCAACTAAATACACTTGCATGAAAAAACCTCTATTCCTCAAGCAATCATGCTACAGAATAGAGGTTTTCTCAAGTGCGAAACTTTAGCTTTTTGCTAAAGAATGCAAATATTATTGATTTGCTTGCTGAATTTCAGCAACAGTCAATGCAGTCATATTAACCAAACGACGAGTAGTCGCAGTTGGCGTTAAAATATGAACAGGTTTCGCCGCACCTAAAAGGATCGGTCCGATTGTCACGTTATTGCCTGAAGTTGATTTCAACAAGTTAAATGAAATGTTGGCAGCATCAAGATTTGGCATGATCAAGAGGTTCGCAGAACCTTTGAAACGTGAATTTGGGAATGCAAAATGACGAATATTTTCATCAAGTGCAGCATCACCATGCATTTCACCTTCAACTTCAAGTTCAGGTGCAATTTCAGACAAGATTTCAAATACTTTACGCATTTTTTGAGCGCTGCTATCTGTTTGGTCTGAACCAAAACTTGAATGAGAAAGCAATGCAACACGTGGTGTTATACCAAAACGACGAACTTCTTCAGCTGCTAAAATAGTCATTTCAGCAAGTTCTTCAGCAGTTGGATTGATGTTGACATAGGTATCTGCAATAAACAAATTGCGATCTTCAAGCATCAATGCATTGAGCGTAAAGTAAGTGCTACGACCTTGTTTAGCGCCAATGATATTTTTCACGAAATCTAAGTGAATATCATAGCTAGAATATGTACCACACAGCATACCATCAGCTAAACCATGACGAACCAACATAGACGCGATCAGAGTTGAACGACGACGTGCTTCACGTTGAGCATACTCAGGAGTTACGCCTTTACGTTGCATGATGTTGTAGTAATCATCAGCAAATTGTTCGTAATTTGGATTTTTCTCTTGATCTACGATCGTGATATTTTCGCCATTTTGTAAGCGTAAACCCAATTTTTTGATATTTGCTTCAATGACAGCGGTACGACCTACCAAGATAGGATGTGCCAAACCTTCATCTACAGCGATTTGAACTGCGCGAAGAACACGTAAATCTTCACCTTCAGCATAAGCAATACGCTTAGGATCAGATTTTGCTTGAGCAAAAATAGGTTTCATCATGAACGCTGAGTTATAAACAAACTCAGACAAGCGTTGACGATATGCAGAGAAATCTTCGATAGGGCGAGTTGCCACACCAGAGTCCATAGCCGCTTTCGCTACAGCAGGTGCAATTTCCAAAATCAAACGTTGATCAAGCGGACGAGGAATGAGGTAATCACGACCGAATGAAGCTGATTTTTCACCATAAGTTGCAGCATCTGCTTCAACATGCGCCATACGTGCAATCGCATGTACACAAGCGATTTTCATTTCTTCATTGATGGTCGTTGCACCAACATCAAGAGCACCACGGAAGATATATGGGAAGCAAAGCGCGTTGTTTACTTGGTTTGGATAGTCAGAACGACCAGTCGCCATGATCACATCAGGACGAACTTCATGCGCGTGTTCTGGCAAGATTTCTGGATCTGGATTTGCAAGAGCAAAAATGATTGGATCTTTTGCCATAAGCTTAACCATTTCTTTGGTTAAGATACCCGCAGCAGAAAGACCTAAGAACATGTCCGCACCTTCAATGACATCAGCCAATTGAGTGCCTTCGATGTCTTGAACGTAGCGTTTTTTAGATTCATCTAAGCCTTCACGTTTAGTCGTCAATAGACCACGAGAATCGGCAACGATAATATTCTCTTTTTTTGCACCAATTGCACAAAGCAAATCAAGGCATGAAAGGGCAGCAGCACCAGCACCTGAAGCAACGATTTTGATCTCTTCGATTTTTTTGCCGTTCAATTGTAGTGCATTAAGCAAACCTGAACCTACGATGATCGAAGTACCGTGTTGATCGTCATGGAATACTGGAATATTCATGCGTTCACGAAGCTTTTGCTCGATATAGAAACATTCTGGTGCTTTGATATCTTCTAGATTGATACCACCAAAAGTTGGTTCAAGTGCTGCAACGATATCAACGATTTTGTCTGGATCATTTTCAGCAATTTCGATATCAAATACGTCAACGCCTGCAAATTTTTTGAACAGAACGCCTTTACCTTCCATTACAGGTTTTGATGCTAAAGGACCGATGTTACCTAAGCCTAAAACGGCTGTACCATTACTGACGACGGCAACTAGATTTCCGCGAGCTGTATAAAGTGCAGCTTTAGAAGGATCTTTTTCAATTTCAAGACAAGGTGCAGCGACACCTGGTGAATACGCAAGTGCTAAATCACGTTGGTTTACCAATTGTTTGCTAGGAGTAACGCTGATTTTCCCTGGCGTTGGGAATTCATGATAATACAAAGCTTGCTGTTTTAATGATTGATCGTCCATCAGTTTCTCGATTGTTACAAAGTGCCAGCTTGGCTGGAAGTTTTGGCTAAATTTGCTTGAATATATCATTAGTTGAGCTTTCCGCCCAGTCCAAAAATTCCAAATTCTACGATTCGAAACAAATCGCATTAAATAATATGAATAAGCAATAAAATTGTATGCATAAGCGTAGATTAAAAATTAATATTTGATAGATAAAACTAAAATTATAATATTTTAGTATTTAAAATATAAATAATTGATTTTAAATTAAATTTTATTATTTTAATAATGGTTAAAATAATAAGTTAGTCGTTTTAAAAAAGGTGAAATACATAAGATAATTAAAAAATATTTTATATATCATAAATTAAAGTTATACAGCGTATATATATTTATATTGAAAATAAATCATATTTATACCGTTAATAGTTTGTGTTCATTTAGATAATCTGTACTTTCTTTAGCATTTAATGGCTTAGAAAAGAAATAACCTTGAAGCTCATCACAGCCTTGATTTTTAAGGAAATTGACTTGTTGAATGGTTTCAACACCTTCAGCGATAACCCGCATACCCATCGATTTACCCATGGCAATCATGGCAGTCACGATAGCTTCATCTCGGCTATCACCAATTTTATTGACAAATGTTTTATCAATTTTAAGAATATCAATTGGATATCGTGTTAAATAAGCAAAAGATGAATAACCTGTTCCAAAATCATCAAGGGCAACTAATATTCCCAATTCTTTGATTTGTGATAAAAGTTTTTCGACATTTTGTGAATGATCGATCAAAGATGACTCGGTAATTTCCAGTTCGAGATGTTGTCCCGAAATACCATAAAGTTCTAATGCTTCTTTTAAATCGGCAAGTAAGCGCCCGCGATGAATTTGCTGCGCAACGACATTGACTGAAACGGATATGTCATAAATATTTTGATTCTGCCATGATTTAATTTGTTTACAGGTTTCATTTAAAACAAAGTATCCAATTTCAGAAATTAGACTAGATTCTTCTGCATACGGTAAAAAGGCATCAGGTGAGATCAGCCCATGTACTGGATGATTCCAGCGAATGAGTGCCTCAAAACCGACGATTGATTTTGAAAGCACGCCAATTTTAGGTTGGTAATAGACTTCGAATTGGTTATTTTTGATCGCTTGACGTAGATCGCGATCCAGATTGATATTTGAATCGAGTAAAACAGGTTGTTTGGTTGAATAAATTCGGATGGTATTGCCACCGAGTTGTTTAGCCTCAGCAATTGCTTGTTCCGCATGCACATTTAAGCTGTCAATCTGACGCCCATGTTCTGGATAGAGGGCAACCCCAATCGAAACAGTAATAAAATGTTCCTGATCATTGAAAAAATATGGCTGACTAATTTTTTGCAAAATCATTTGGCAATATTGTTGAATAGTTTGATTTTTTTGGTTGGTATTATAAATAATCGCAAAGTCATCATTGTTTAAATGTGAGATCAATAATGCCTGTGGTGAAAAATGTCTAAGGCGCTGCGCGACTTGTTTTAATAACTCATCACCAGCATGATTACTTAAATACTCATTAAAAAATCTAAAGCGGTCGATATTGATTCGTATAACAGCAAGTTGTTTATAAGATGGAATATTTTTAGATAAATATTGGTGTAATTGGTTATTAAAATAAAGTCGATTAGGTAGATCAGTCAGCGTATCGTAGTTTTGTAAATATGATAATTGCTTTTCTTGTTTCTTACGTTCAGTTAAATCTGTCAGTATGCCTACATAATGAATGACTTTATTATTTTCATCCGTAATTGCATTGATATGCGTCCAAATAGTGAGTTTTTTACCCGATATAAATTCTTCAGTTGCTTCGGCATCAAACTCACCCGTTTGGATGAGTTGCTGATACATCATGGTATGTAGAGAGCGTATTTCTTCATGATGATTGATCGTTATATCAAATAAATGTTTCCCGATAATTTGGCATTCATCTAAACCAATGAGTTTTTCAAAATAATGATTAACCTCTACAAAACATAGATTATGATCAAGAACAAAAACGCCTTCGTCAACCTGATTAAATACATTCGCAGCTAATCTTAATTTCTCTTGATCAGATTTTTCCTGTTGAATATTTCGACGAATGCCAACCATACGTAATGGTTTATTATTTTTCGGATTTCTTGCAATCACTTGACCGATGTCATGGAACCAAAGCCATTGATTATTTTTATAAATTCGGTAGCTCATTTCAAAGCGTTGAGTGTGTCCGCGCAGATGAGCTCGTATCAATTTCCCATAGGTTTTTAGATCATCGGGATGGATTTGATTATATATTTCATTGTTTTGATAGGTGCGTTGATAAATCATATTTTCTTGATTTGGACCAAAAAACTCAACTGTGCGTTTATCAATATTCCAAACCCAAGAATTAATGTCCGCTGCTTCGTGTGCAAATGCTAGATTTTGTTGATGGTTTTCAAGTCGAATATTCATTTGTTCAACATCGAAAGTACGAGATTTAACTTTTTGTTCAAGCAGTTGATTATTGAGTTGTAATTCATTTTCTATTTTTTGTGATTTTTCAGCAAGTAAATTTAAACTGTTAAATAATTGTTTTTCATTTAAAATATGTTGTTTGATTTGATTTCTAAGTTGCTGTTTTTGCCCAGTTGCATTTTTGATTTTATCATGTTGTTTCTTAATTAAGATTGCGCTGATAAATACCACCAATAAACATATTTCTAAAATTATATAATAAGCAGGGCTTATATCTTTTTCTAAGAATATTTTGGAGAGTAATACACAACTTGAGGGAATAAAAATATAGATAAAATATTGAAATTTTTGTGTAAGATAAATAATTGAAAATATATAGGTAATGCTCAGTAATACTCCAGATAAGAGTAAAACTTTCACTAAGTTTATCTCAGGGTTTTCTACTGGAATAATATAATTAATGACATAAACGCCAGTTGCTAATAATAGACTAGTAAATATACATAAACCTTGATTCCATAACGCTATAATTTGCCCAGAAAATTGATTTGGTTTAAATACAATCAGGGTTAGGATCAGACCTGTTAAAATTGACAAGCTATAACAAATAAACCAAGTGGTTAAACTGCTAGATTCCTTAGTTGTAAAATAATGATAAACGAATAAACAATTGACTGATGCAAAAAGTGCCCAGACCAGAAAGATTTTTAGCATCTGAGTGGTGTTCTCAGTCGCAATTGTTTGCTCTATAGACTTAAATTTCTTGTCTAGAGTTTCGTTCATATCATTGCCTGTATCCATGGGCTTGCAATATAAATTTGTGTTTTTTTGATTTTGCTTTTATCAGCAAATTTAAGATATTCGAGTATTTCAGAATAGTTTAACGCTAACCAATTTAGTTGGAAAAATCAATGATGTTTTTATAAATAGATCACATTTTTATTGTTAATTGTGATGTTTTACGTGATTTAAAATTGAAAGTGCAACCACTGGTGCTGTTTCTGTTCGGAGTACTCGATCACCTATACACCAATTGATAAACCCATGCTGATTAGCCAATTCAATTTCAGCCTCGCTTAAACCACCTTCAGGACCAATTAATAGCGCTATATCGGCTGTTATATTTTCAAGCACATTTTTTTGCTCTTTTTCTGGTGCGAGAACCAATTTGCTTGTTGGTAATGGGGTTGTTAACCATTCTGCTAGTGCCAAAGGCGCAAGAATTTTGGGGACAATATTTAAGCCACACTGTTCGCAGGCTGCGATGGCGATACCTTGCCAGTGGTCAATTTTCTTTTGATCGCGATCATATTTTAAACGCATTTCACAGCGGTCTGAGGTCAGGAGTTGAATGCAATCAACACCAAGTTCAACTGCCTTTTGAATCGCATAATCCATACGATCACCTTTACTCATCACTTGACCGAGTAAAGCTTGAAAAGGGGCTTGACGATTGTCAGGATTAAACGATTGGACTAAAACAGATGCCGTTTTTTTGGAAATGTCCGTTAATGAAACTTGATACTCGCCACCTTGCCCATTGAACAAAGTGGCAGTTTCACCAACTTGCGCGCGTAAAACTTTAACCCAATGATGAAATACAGTTTCAGTCAATTCGACATTTTCATTTACAGCCAAATCAGCTTCAATAAAAAAACGTGGCATTTAAGTTTTACTCACAACAAATCAAAAAAAATTAAGCTAAACCAAGATCAAGCACAAGCTGACGATTTGGTTCTACTTGGTTCATGCTATAAAAATGCAAACTTGGTGCGCCACCTGCGATCAGGCGTTCACACAGTTTGATCACTACTTCATGACCAAATGCTTTAATGCTTTCAGCATCATCACCATAAGCAGCAAGTTGCTTACGAATCCAGCGTGGAATCTCCGCACCTGTACCATCAGCGAAGCGAATGAGATTGCTTGCATTGGTGATCGGCATAATACCAGGCGTGACTGGAATGTCGATGCCTACTTTTTGAATGCGGTCTACAAAGTAGAAATACGCATCTGGATTGAAGAAAAACTGAGTAATTGCCGCATTTGCGCCCGCTTGTACTTTTTCTACAAAATGCTGAATATCTGCATCAAAAGTTTCAGATTGGGGGTGCATTTCAGGATATGCTGCAACTTCAATTTTAAAATGATCGCCAGTGTGTTCGCGGATAAAGCGAACTAAATCTTGTGCATACGGGAGTTCACCCAAGCCAACTTGACCTGAAGGTAAGTCACCACGCAGAGCCACGATACGATCAATTCCTTGAGCTTTATACAGATCAAGCAATTCTGCAATACGGACTTTATCATCACCGATACAAGAAAGGTGAGGGGCAACAGGCGTACCTTTACCATTAAAGTCATTGATCGCAGCTAATGTACGTTCACGAGTTGAACCGCCTGCACCATAAGTAATAGAAAAAAACTCAGGGTTCAATTTTTGCAGTTCTGCATGTACAACACGTAATTTTTCAGCACCAACATCAGTTTTTGGTGGAAAAAATTCAAATGAAATCGGAACACGTTTGGACATTTTCAAATCCTTTTTTATATTTTAAATACACAGATTTCCCTCTCCCTAACCCTCTCCCAGAAGGAGAGGGAAGATTTATTGTGAATCTCAAATGAATAAAATACACAACAGAAACTCCCTCTCCTTTTTAGGAGAGGGCTGGGGTGAGGAGAAAAAACTTAGTATTTATAAGTTTCAGATTTGAATGGACCTTCAACAGCTACACCTAAGTAGTCTGCTTGTGTTTGAGTCAATTGAGTCAATACACCACCAAAACCAGCAACCATAGCTGCAGCAACTTCTTCATCCAATTTCTTAGGTAAAAGTTCTACACGGATAGCCGCTTGTTTTTGTTCAGCAGGAAGATCAGCAAATTTTTCCGCAAATAAATGCATTTGACCTAAAACTTGGTTCGCAAATGAACCATCCATAACACGTGATGGGTGACCAGTTGCATTACCTAAGTTGACCAAACGACCTTCTGAAAGAAGAATCAAATAATCATTTTCGTTTTCTGTACGATAAACTTGGTGAACTTGAGGTTTAACTTCAACCCATTTATAACCACGTAAGTAGTTCGTATCGATTTCAGTGTCGAAGTGACCGATATTACATACAACAGAACCTGCTTTTAATGTATCTAACATTGCAGAGTCACAAACGTGGTAGTTACCAGTCGTTGTTACGATCAAATCAGTATTTTGAAGAAGGTCTAAATTGATATCTTCTTTTTTACCTGTTTGAACGCCATTTTTGTATGGAGAAACAACTTCATAACCATCCATGCATGCTTGCATTGCACAAATTGGATCGATTTCAGTTACACGCACGATCATCCCTTCTTGACGAAGTGATTGAGCAGAACCTTTACCTACGTCACCATAACCGATCACAAGTGCACGGCGTCCAGAAAGCAACATGTCTGTACCACGTTTGATCGCATCGTTTAATGAATGGCGGCAACCATATTTGTTGTCATTTTTAGATTTAGTGACAGAGTCATTTACATTGATCGCTGGAACTTTCAAAGTACCATCACGGAACATTTCGTGTAGACGTTGTACACCAGTGGTTGTTTCTTCGGTGATACCGTGGATATGGTTTAAAAGTTCAGGATATTTCTCATGAACAAGTGCAGTTAAGTCACCACCATCATCCAAAATCATGTTGGCATCCCAAGGTTTACCATCTACATTGATTTGTTGTTCAAGACACCAGTTATATTCTTCTTCAGTTTCGCCTTTCCAAGCAAAAACAGGAATACCGCTTGCAGCAATCGCAGCAGCAGCATGGTCTTGAGTAGAGAAAATATTACAAGAAGTCCAACGAACTTCTGCGCCCAATTCAACTAATGTTTCAATCAAAACAGCAGTTTGAATGGTCATGTGAATACAGCCCAAAATTTTTGCACCAGCAAGTGGTTTTTGAGCAGAATAGCGTTTACGCAAACCGATCAAAGCTGGCATTTCTGCTTCAGCAAGTTTGATTTCTTTACGGCCGTAATCAGCTAGGGAAATATCAGCAACTTTATAATCTGTAAATGAAGCATTAACCGCGTTCATCACGATCTCCTTATAAAAAACAATTGATCATTATGTTCGCGGATGCCGTTGTTGATTAAAACTGCGGATTTTTTGAAAATATCACGAAAATTTTTAACCGAATCGTCGAGCCTAGCGATTTCGCATTACTGTTTTTTCAAAATCAGCCTGTGAAAAAGTCGCAGCATCCCTCGACTGTGGGTATTGTACTTGGAAAATACTTTACTTCCAATCTGAAAATGAATAAAGTCAGGCGAAGGCATGCGTTTTATACGAAATAATAAATAATGGATAAAAAAGCGAAAAATATTTTATTTAAACATTTCTGGAAAAATGGTTGGATCAGTGACGATGAGCGAAGTACTTCATCCGAAGATTTTCAATATGCTCAAGCACATGGGCTGATGTTTGAGCCTGTGAGTATTTCACATGATGAATGTATTCAATCGATTTTAAAATTAACCCAAGAAATTCCATACGAACAGGTGATTAAAGCTTTTCTAAGTAGCCTTTCACGGCGTCGCTTAGATTGGCGTTCGGGACTAGCATCGTATTTTATTGCGAAGCAATTATATCAACATCATTATAGCGTTGCATTGAGCGGGCAAAGTTATGATCAAAATGGCAATGTAATGCATCAAAGCTTCACGTGTGGGATATGTCGTGATTTGAAATATGGCATGATTGGTCATGAAAAATACCAAGATGCGGATTTGAATGTTTTAAATTTTGAACGAATCAAATGGGGTGGAGTAAGACATGGTGAATTACTTTATACATGGTTTGATTTAAAGCAGTTTTCATCTGAAGATATAGCAGAGCCAAATGCTGAAGATATTTTAATATTTAAAAATATTCTAAATGTCATTGCACAATCAAAACCTGATGATTACCCGAGTACCTTAGAGAAAAATTTAAATGATGTCATAAAATCAAGCAAAGATGAGCGGCAAATATTGCTTGAAATCATGGCATGTATCGATTTACTGAAACCTCAATCATATGATCGACCAAGTCGTGGCAAAAACGATTGGGTCTTTGTTGAATATTGGCGGGGTGAGGATAAATATAATCAACAGGTGGTGGATCAACTATTTGGGAAATATTTAAATGGACATTAAAACGCAATTATTTTTACTGACTTGTGCGTTCAGCCCGCTTGTTTTTGCAAATGATTCCACAGGCTATGTGGGAACAGGAGGGATTCAATATTTAAAGAATAAAAATATCGCAATGCAAAGTGAAGATTTATTTATCAGCAAAAAACTGATCAAGGTCGATTATTTATATAAAAATTTGAGTGCAAATGATGTAGAGGAGACGGTTGTTTTTCCATTGCCAGCTGTTGAAAGCTTTATGGATAGTGATTTCGCACGTACTGATACATTGATCAAAAGTTTTAAAATCGTGGCAAATGGTCAAAATGTTGCATATCAAACGCATGTTAGGGCATTTATGCAGCCCCTAAAAAAGTCAGGTGAAACTGATTGGGATGCCAAAGCCCTTGATGTAACGAACGCTATGAAAGAGTGTGGTTTGAGTGATCAAGAATTACAGAGTCCATGGACACAGAAAATTGATCGTCAACTAATCAATAAAAAAATATTCAATTGTCAAAATCCGCAAATCAAATCATTACTCAAAGGTACTCAGTATGAAGATGAGATCAATTGGTCAGCACAAGTGATCTATAGTTGGAAGCAAAAATTTAAAGCAAATTCGATTACGCGCATCCAACATCAATACAAACCACTCGTTGGCGGTTCTGTTGCTTTATTTGATACAGACGAAAATAAAGTGTTTTGTATGGATCAACAATTTAAACAAGGTTTAAAAAAATCAAATGCTGAACATGCGCCCTACAGTGCTTTATCTTATATCTTAACCACAGGAGCAAACTGGGCGAAACCGATTGAAAACTTTAAATTGACGGTTGAGCGAGATCCGGGTGAATTGGTGTCATTTTGTTGGAAAGGTAAAGTCACTAAGCTGAGTCCAACTCGGTTCCAAATGGTCGAGAAAAATTTTGTGCCGAAGCAAGATATCGATATTATTTTTGTGCCCGTGAAGCACTAAAGATTTGAAAAGAGTATTTATTTATGACTTATTTTACTGATCTTAGGATGTATTTATGAGTAATTTTATTGGTGCTGCAAAAGCAAAATCACTCACAGCAGAGGCTCAGATTGATATTTTGACATTTAAAAAACGGCTTGCACAATTTATAGAGGATAATGCCAAACAAGGTAATACTTGTGTCATGACTATCGCTCCAACATATTTAAATCTGAGTGATCTAGAAGTGTTAATTGAAGAATTACAAAAACTTGGTTATCGGATAGAGTTTGAGAAAAGTGAAGCTTGGTATAGCTTAAATGTGTTTTGGAATGATTAATCAAATAAGAAAATCGTTAAAGCGTAAATTGAGCCTATAAACACATTAAACACTATGATTTGTTTATAGGCTTTCAATTTTATAGGCTGTGAAAGTTTCACAACTCAATTT
This sequence comes from Acinetobacter gerneri DSM 14967 = CIP 107464 = MTCC 9824, assembly GCF_000368565.1. Taxonomy (GTDB): domain Bacteria; phylum Pseudomonadota; class Gammaproteobacteria; order Pseudomonadales; family Moraxellaceae; genus Acinetobacter; species Acinetobacter gerneri. Next base: position 457,197 of record NZ_KB849543.1, read on the forward strand.
TATGCTTGAAATAAGATTGAAAATTATTGTGATTGTTCTGCTTTCTCAGCCCAAAAATCAGCTTTTTCTTCATCAATCTCAACACCTAAGCCGTGTTCATAAATGGCAACCAGATCACGCATGGCTTGAACTTCACCAAGTTTTGCTGCTTGTTCAACCAGTTCTACTGACTTTGCGACATCTTTATCTACGACATAACCATTGCGGTAAAAACTTGCCATTTCAAAGATTGCGGCAGGATGCGCATGTTTGACGGCTTGTTCTAACCAACGATGTGCATGTTCAAAGTAGGTTTTAGACTCGATGGGATCTTCTTCTTGCATATCTTTGGCATAGGCAGCATAGCCTTCGCCAAGCCAATACATTGCTTCTATATGACCCAATTGAGCTGCTTTGAGTGCCCATTCTTCAGCAAGTTCGACATGCTCATCATTTTCACTTTGCATATAAAGTTCTGCCAATGCAAATTGAGCATCACGTTGTCCAGCGCTAGCACGATTGAAAAGTTCAGCAGGAATTTTAAGCTCAGCCATATTCATCATTATTTAGAAAAGATCAGCTGCATAGCCTAATCGTTTGTCATAAAAAAAGCCAATACAATGATCTACTAGAGAACGAGTTTCCCCCCTTTTTTAAAGAGGGGATAGATGAGATTTTTAAATATTAAGCCAATTGTTTTTCAATGAGATTTTTTAAATGATCGATAGAGTCATGAAGAAAAACTCAACATCGCAATCATACTCAAACAACTCAAAATAATAGGTACAAAGATTAATTTCTTGATCTGATTTTCCGCATAACTCAGGCACCAAGCGACAAACAAAGCAGAAAAGCTAAGTACACCGATCCAGTAACTGATGGCTGTACTGAGATTAAAATGTTTTACGCAGAGTACAAGGCTAATGATCAGTAAAAGCCATCCAATCACTTTTGCTAAAACGGTTTGCTTGATTGCTAATTCATGCTTAAAAATTTGCTTTTGATGCTTAGACATTGTGCTTGCCAAGGCAAAAAATCCCAATGTACTGAGTGACCATATCAACAAAAACCAAATCATGTTTGAGGCTCCTGTTTAGATATTACTTTATGATTTAATTTGCTTTTTTTAGCCGTCGGTGCTTGGTGATTTTTGACTTTATAAAATGCAAATAAGAATAAAATACTCAATAACCATGTCATTAAATCAAAGCTTGCAATCATCCATTGTCCATTTGAAATGCTTTGCCAAATCGCATTTCCTCCAGTGAGGACATTTAAAATCGGAAGGAGGGCATAAGCAATCGTGGCGAACATCAACAGTTCTAACCATGCCTTTTTATGAGGTCTGAGTGCAGCGTAAATCATGCTTATAAGCCAGACGATGAAAAATACTCGGATTTCCCAATTTAAACGCATTTCCATAGCACTTGGTATCAGCCGATTTGCATAGAAATATCCTGCCACCGCAAGAGGTAAACCAATAATAGTGGCGATGTTCAGTACCTCAACCAAACGATATCCAAAAGATTTAAAGCCTTGTTTTTGCTGTTGTGGTGCACGTTTTACACACCATAAAATCAACCCAGTTGCGACCATGAGTGTGCCTAAAATACCAGACAAAAACAGTAACCAACGTAATGCAATATCAACGCCACGTGCTTCATGCAGTACCGTAATGACATTATAAATACCCATAGGGATCGAATGTTTGATTTCAGCCCTTTGTGCTTTATCGAGATTTTTCCCTGTTACGCCATCAAATTTTAAACTCGGGTAAATATTACGGTTGACGACACTTTCGGCATATAACGCACGCAATTCGATTTTGGCTTGCGTGGTATTGGGTGCAATGATTTGAATACTTGCAATCGGGTTATCTTTCCATTGTGATTGCGCATAAGTCAAAATTGCTGTGAGATCGGTTAAAGGTGCAGCTTGAGCTTCTTTGGAGTCATCTTTTTCTCGACGTTCAGCATTTCGTCCTGAAGGATTTTGATCTGCTGTAGCTCTTTGCTGACCTTTTTCAGTATTTCTTTCACGATTATTTTGCACAAGCCCCGCACGTTGATCTTGTAAAAACTGTTGACGACTTTCATAAACTTGATTGATACCCCAAGGCATCAGCGTAAACATGAGCAATAACAAGCCACTGAAAGTAATCATGATATGAAAGGGAAGTGCAAAAACGGCTGTTGCATTGTGTGCATCCAACCAAGAGCGTTGCCCTTTACCAGAGCGAAAAGTAAAGAAATCTTTAAAGATTTTTTTATGGGTAATAATGCCACTAATGATTGCCACCATCATCAGCATAGTCGCGAAGCCGACGATCCAACGAGCCCAAATACGATCCAGACCATACAATTCAAAATGAAAACGATATAAGAAACCTCCACCACGTGTATCCCGTGCTTTGATTTCCTCACCCGTTTGGCTATCTATACTGATACGCTCACCGCCACGCCTTGCCTGCAAATCCTCACCTTGTTTTCGGATATTGAGGTCTGTAGTGGTCTGACGAGCGTTGGGCAGTGTGATGGTCCAACTACCCGCATCTGGCGCTTTTGTTTGTAAATAATCAACAGCGACTTGCGTTTGTACAATCTGTGAACTCGGCGCGACGGATTGATGGGTTTCAGGTTTCATCCAAACACTGATTTCATTTTGGAAAAAGCTCAGCGTCCCTGTGAGAAAAATGGCATAGAGCAACCACCCTAAAATCAAACTCGCCCATGTATGTAGCCATGACATCGATTGGCGTGGTCCCTCAACTTTGGCATCGACTCGCATTTTATGTTCCTAAAAGTTGGTAAATGACAAATAAAATCACCATCGGGATGATGATTCCCAAAGTCGCTTTTAGGGTTTTATGCACCATAAATACCCAGATAAATGCAGCAGTGTGAACACAAAATGCTAATAATGTTGCAGACATAACTGCATTTGCACGTTGTTCAGCAAATAGTTGTGCTGTCACCATCGCAACCAAAGCTGCGAGCAGATACCCGCCAACAGTTGCGAGGGAAAACCGATAAAAGATCATCCAACGATATGCGACCAATGTTCGAGGAGTAGATTTAGGGGGAGTGGACGTTGATGGTGTAAATGCATCCAATGCATCAGTATTTACTTGGCTATTCATGGCATACCAACTCACAGCAATCTTAATTGTGACTTAATTAATGAAAATAATAACAATTATCATTTACTATGTGAATCTAATATTTTGAATATATTAAAAAAATAAACTAGATTTTTGATTGAGGATATGAAAGTGCAAGCAAATATAACTACTCGAAAATATATAGCTGATGCGCTAAAGCATTTCCAAAATGAAAATGCCTTAGCATCTAAGTTATTTATTTTTATTGGTTTATTTGAAAATAATAGACTTGCAGGGTTTATTACTCTTGAAATTCTTTAAAGTCAGCTTTACGTATTTTTGCATGGATGCCTTTTGTTTTATCAACGACTTGAGATACTTCAAAATCAGCCGCAGCACTCAAATAAGCATAAGCAATTGCCTCATCAATGCCATATTCATCTTTTAAGAAACGGATTGCTTCTCGTGTAGATTTTTTCATTGCGACATCCAGATCTTCATCTAAACCGGGTGTGATCCAAAATTCAGCATTTTCTGCGAGCGGTTGAGTGAGCTGCTTACTTGGAATTTTGTCTTTTCCAGCTTTAAGTACTGTAAATTTTAATGTCGCACGGGCTGAAGCTTCCAAGGCTGTCAATGCAACCTCACCATCACCTTGGGCAAAATGACTGTCTCCGGTATAGAACAATGCGCCGGGCACTTGCACAGGATAATAAACTGTAGAGCCTGCACCGAGTTCATTAATGTCGATATTTCCGCCATAAAATGCTGGTGGGACAGAATGAACAGGTTCACTGGTATTGGCAGCCACACCCATAATACCCATAAATGGATAAAGAGGGAATCGGATCGCTTTACCTGATTCTGTACGGATCACACCCTCATATTCACCCGCATTATTTTTTTCAATTGGAGTAAAAATAGAAACGTTGCCATAGCGTTCTGGATGGGCAGCGGATGCATTTTCTTGTTGTGGAGTTAAAGGATATTCACCAACCAAGGCACCTTTGCCGTGACGATTTGAAATGACGCCATAAGGAACACGGGGTTCAACACTGATGACCTCAACTTTTAAAATATCTCCCGGCATAGCCCCTTCGATCGAGATTGGTCCTGTGACGATATGCGGACCATCTTTAGCAAAGTCATGCTTTAAGTTCGATTGTGTGATTTTTTTTGCTTCATCCAAAATAAATGCAGAGGGCACACCTTTAGATTTGAAATATTTTTCGGCATCACGTCCTTGATCTTCCAATAAACCTTCATGTGATACCGTATCAAATGTGACGGTACTGCCAGAGGCTACACTTAAAACAGGTTTTGCATTTTTATTGGGTAAGTAGCCCCAAGTAATGGTGTCTAAAGTGGATGGAACATAATAATTGCCTTGATAAGCTCCATTTTTGAGCAAAGTGGGTTTTTCAGAAATTTGTTTTAAAACTTTAAATTCTTCTGCATGAGCAATAGGCAGGTGAACAGCTGTCAGTAGGGCAACAGAAAGAAAATGACGTTTCAGCATAATTTGATCGACCTTTGGAAAGAAATTTAAAAACTGCAAAGGTGTTTGCAAATCTTATGCCAAATGATTGAAATACATATTTATTTATAAAAATTATAATAAAACGTGAAGTTGATCACTTTATTTGAAATGATATTTAAAAATGAAAGTCATTTTTACACTATTTTAGTGCATGTTTATTTTGAGTGTGATGATCTAAGCAAGAGCAATGATCTATGAAAATAGCCTAAGTTAAACTTAAGCTATGATCAGATGAGATAAGATCCGAGGATTATTCAGTTTTTTGATATTCGTTGATGACTTCTAGGGCTGCACGGAAAGCTTCTTGAGTCGCAGGTGCGCCGCAGTAAGGTAAGCTGTGTAGTAAAACTTCCTGAATTTCTTCAACCGTTGCACCATTGTTTAATGCACCACGGACATGACCTTTGAGTTCTGTAGGACTTTTTTGTGCAGTCAAAAATGCGATGGTGATCAATGAGCGATATTTACGAGGTAATACGCCTTCACGTTGCCAAGTTGAACCCCAAGCATGTTCATTAATCCAGTCCTGAAGTGGCTGAGTAAATGGGACAGTATTGTCTTGAGCACGTTTAACAAAAGATTCGCCCATGACTTCAGTACGAACTTTTAAACCATTTTCATAATCTTGTTGTGACATGATCTTCTCATAAATAAGCAATAAAAAGTGCTAGGAGTGTAGTCTGCTAGCACTTTAAAAAGTATTGGTTTATGGTCGTAGTTCAACCGCAATTGCTGTTGCTTCACCACCACCGATACACAGTGCTGCGATCCCTTTACTTTTACCTAAGCGTTTTAGAGCATGAATCAAAGTCACGATAATACGAGAACCTGAAGAACCGAGAGGGTGACCAAGCGCACAAGCACCGCCGTTGATATTGACTTTTTCAGGATCTAAATCAAATGCATCAATTGCAGCCATTGTCACCATAGCAAAGGCTTCATTGATTTCCCAGAGGTCTACATCAGCCGCATTCCAGCCAGTTTTTTTTAAGACTTTCTCAATAGCGCCTACAGGTGCAATGGTAAATTCTTCTGGAAGCTGTGAGTTTGATGCATATGCTTTGATTTCAGCAAGTACATTTAAGCCGCGCTGATTTGCTTCAGTTTCAGAAGTAATGACCAAAGCAGAAGCACCATCACTAATCGAACTTGAGTTTGCCGCAGTGACCGTACCATCTTTGGCAAAAGCAGGGCGTAGTGTTGGGATTTTGTCGATTTTAGCATTACCCGGATTTTCATCATTTTCAACAATCACATCACCTTTGCGTGTCGAAACTGTGATTGGTGCGATTTCAGCTTTGAAATACCCTTCAGCAATCGCTTTTTGCGCACGGTTTAAAGAACGAATTGCAAATTCATCCATTTGTTCACGTGTATAGCCTTTTTTATCTGCCATTTCTTGGGCAAAAGTACCCATTGCACGACCTGTATAAGCATCTTCCAAGCCATCCATAAACATATGATCAATCACTTGACCATGTCCCATGCGATAGCCAGCACGTGCTTTAGGCAATAAATAAGGTGCATTGGTCATAGATTCCATACCGCCAACCACAACGATATTGGCACTGCCTGCCTTAATCGCATCACTGGCTTGCATCGCGGCTTTCATACCAGAACCACAAACTTTATTGATGGTGGTTGCACCGACATGATCGGGTAAACCTGCTTTACGCATGGCTTGACGAGCAGGACCTTGTTTTACACCTGCAGGTAACACGCATCCCATGATCACTTCATCAATATCATTGACAGGAATATTGGCTTGTTCAACTGCTTTTTGAATGGCAACTGCACCCAAATCAGGTGCAGTCAAACTTGCTAAACTTCCTTGAAAGCTTCCCATTGCAGTACGGCTAGCAGCCACAATCACAATTTTTTCCATTTTTATCTCCAAGTCACTTTGAAAAATAATTTTTTTATTTCTTCAAAGTTCAAATATTTGAAACAGTTTTAGATATTTTGTTGCATTCAAATCAAATTTATAACGATTATTGCAGAACAAGATCGAAAAACTTGCTGTCTTATTGAGCAAATGGGCTACATTTTTGTAACCCATGATTTGCATTGAAATTTAGAAATAAAGCTTTGAAATATAAAAACATTCAAAATTTTATATAGCTTAAGCTGCCAAGTGATCGACAATAAGTTTGACACCTGTCGCAGCTTGGATTTGTTCTAAAGTCACGTCATTTGCAAGTTCAATGAGTTTAGCGCCTTCAGCTGTGATGTCGATAACACCTAAGTCAGAAATGATACGGTGCACAACTGCTTTTCCTGTTAAAGGCAAGCTGCATGTTGGTACGATTTTAGGGCTACCGTCTTTTGCATTGTGTTCCATCAAAACCACAACTTTTTGTACGCCTGCAACCAAATCCATTGCACCGCCCATACCTTTGACTTTTTTGCCTGGAATCATCCAGTTCGCAAGGTCACCTTTTTCTGAAACTTCCATTGCACCTAAAATCGCAATATTGACTTTACCACCACGGATCATGGCGAACGATTCTGAGCTAGAGAAAAATGCAGCACCCTTACGCGCAGTCACCGTTTGTTTACCAGCATTGATGAGATCAGCATCAACAGTTTCTGCTGTTGGAAATTCACCAATACCGAGTAGACCATTTTCAGATTGCAGCCAAACATTGACATTTTCAGGGATATAGTTAGCAACAAGCGTCGGCAAACCGATGCCTAGATTGACATAAAAACCATCTTCAAGTTCAAGCGCGGCACGTGCAGCCATTTCATTACGAGTCCAAGCCATGATTATGCCTCCGCCTTTAATGTTAATTGTTCGATACGTTTTTCAGGATTTGCATTTAAAATAATACGATTGACATAAATACCCGCTAAATGAATCGAATCAGGATCTAATTCACCAATTTCGACGATTTCTTCAACTTCAACAATGGTCATTTTGCCTGCCATTGCACATTCTGGGTTAAAGTTACGTGCTGTTTTATGGAAAATTAAATTACCTGCCTTGTCCGCTTTATAGGCTTTAACTAAGGCAACATCGGCAACCAAAGAAGGTTCTAAAATATATTCTTTTCCATCAAATTCACGGACTTCTTTGCCTTCTGCGATCAGCGTTCCCACACCTGTTTGTGTGAAAAATGCAGGAATACCAGCACCGCCAGCACGCAATTTTTCAGCGAGAGTCCCTTGAGGTGTAAGTTCAACTTCAAGTTCGTTATTTAAATATTGACGTTCAAATTCTTTGTTTTCACCTACATAAGATGAAATCATTTTTTTAATTTGTTTGGTTTGTAAAAGTTTACCTAAACCGAAGTCATCGACACCTGCGTTGTTAGAAATACAAGTCAGACCTTTGACACCTGTATCACGTAGAGCATCAATGAGCGCTTCAGGAATACCACATAAACCAAATCCGCCGACTGCAAAGGTTTGATTGTCGGCAACTACATCCGCCAATGCTGCTTGAGCATTTGCTACGACTTTATTCATCGTTATAACTCTATGTCCATTAGTAGAATTTATTATTAGCATTAGACAGCAGATTTTTGAAGTTGAATATTTCAAACGATTAATGAGAAAAACTCATTAATCACGCAGAGTGTATGTTTTGATTATTTTATTTTTTCAAAAGATTTGAACTCATTCTCGCTCAGCATATTGATAAATTGTGCAGAAATATTGGATAAAGCCAGATCTTTTTTGTAGATCACTCCGACAGGCATGTTGGTATTTTTATCTTCTATTTCAATTAATACATTATGTTCTTTATCAATATAATCTTGGAAATGTCTAGGAATAGCACTCACCCCTAAGCCATAAGCCACAAAATTTGAAAGTGAGCTGATCTGATGGCATTCCACTTTGAGATCTAATACTTGATTGTACTTTTTACAATTTTGCTCAACGAGATAACGGATAATCGAAGGTTGTTGCAAAGTGACAAAGGGCAGTGCGCAGAGCTCTTTCCACGTCACAGAGTCACGTGATGCAAACGGATGATCTTTGGGTAAAAGGGCAAGGAAATCTTCATTAAATAAAGGCTTAAATGCCAGCTGATCATTGAACTTTGGTGCAAAACAGATACCTAGCTCAAAGATACCTTCTTGAACTTTTTCAATGATAATTTCATTGGGAATATCATGAATCGAAAAGTTAAGGTTTGGATGCTCTTTAAGAAAACTGTGAATCACTTCAGGCAGGATTGCATGGGTGACAAAGGGCATAGAGGCGATATTGAGCGTCCCACGATTGAGCTTAAATCTTTGTTTTACATCTTTTTCCATATCCTCCCAGTTGGCTAAAAGCTTCCGAGCATACGGAATCAAAGATTCACCTTCGAGGGTCATTTCTACACGACGGGTGTTGCGCTTAAACAGTTTTCCGCCTAATTCTTCTTCTAAACTTTTGATGCTCAGACTCAAAGCAGATTGGCTCACACACAGCTCATTTGCTGCATTTGCATAATTTAGGGCACGTGCGAGCGCGAGAAAGGCTTTGAGTTGTTTGAGTGTCATACTATTCCTAGTGATGTATTTTCAATGAAAACTGAAAATATGATCCATGTTGTAGCCATGTGAATGACGAAAATTAGTTGATACAAGACCAAGCATTGATTTTAGTATCGAGTATAAAGTAAAAATGGTTATTGAGCAGAATTATTGTGTTTCAAATTTTTGATAATTAATAAGTTTCCAATTGATTAATAGGTAGCTTAGCGAGGTTTTAATTTGAAGCTTAGGTTAATAGATAAACAAATTGTGTTTTAAAGCAAGATTATCTTATTTGAATGTCTATTATTTACATGGATAACCCTATGATCTGTTGATATTAGATGGAAAAATGATGATTATTTAAGACTAAGAAATAGATTATTTTCAATTGGATAGTATTTATATTACAACTTCAAAAGTATTTGTTCTAATAAATAGAAGGACGACTAAAATTTAAAGCTCAAGATTGATGAAAAATATTAAACGATTGATGATAAATTTTAATAAGTCAATTTAATTATTTGTTTTTAAAATTAATTATATTGTTTAATCGTGTGGGATAAGCATTAAAATAAATCAGCATACTTGAGTTTTAAAAAATAAATGTTATTTTCCATGAAATAAAAATCGGTTGTTAAAAGATTGTTGTTATAAAAAATCGTTTGATTATAAACCAAAACTTATAGGCTTATTTCTGTGCGATAAATGACTTTGATTATCTCCTGATAAGTTGAATCTCACAAATAAGAAAAAAGCCGAAATATTGATCAACATGTTTAGGACGAGCTTATTTTATATTTTAGTAAATTTTTTATTTAATAGATATATAGGCTGAACCAGACATATATTCTTTAAAATGGAGTCAAAGAATATGTGGGATTTATGCGTTATTTTATTATCCCTCGGGCTGTTAATGTATACAGCCTACCGCGGTATGTCAGTCATATTAATGGCACCGATTTGTGCCTTACTCGCTGTACTTTTAATCAACCCTGCCAATGTTTTACCATTTTATTCAGGCGTGTTTATGCCGAAAATGGTGGGTTTTATTAAAGATTATTTCCTTGTATTTTTACTCGGTGCGATCTTTGGTAAAGTCGTTGAAATGTCAGGTATTGCAGAATCCATTGCCAAAACCATTGTGAAGTTGATTGGCTCTAAAAATGCCATGTTAACGGTGGTCTTGCTTGGTGCGATTTTGACCTATAGTGGGGTAAGTTTGTTTGTGGTTGTATTTGCAGTTTATCCATTTGCAAATCAACTATTTAGACAGGCAAATATCCCGAAGCGTTTGATTCCGGGGACGATTGCGCTCGGTGCATTTTCATTCACTATGGATGCTTTACCGGGTACGCCACAAATTCAAAACGTGATTCCGACCACTTTTTTTGGAACAGATATTTATGCAGCACCGTTTTTAGGGATTATTGGTGCAATTTTTGTTTTGGCGGTCGGTTTAAGTTATCTAGAATGGCGTCGCCGTGTAGCTGCACGTAATGGCGATGGTTTTGCATCAGGTGTGACTTTAACAGCTGCCGAGTTGCAACAATTTGAACAAGAAGATCAGCATCAAAGTAATGGTTCTGGCTTACGTCAATTTATGGCATTTGTACCTTTAATTTTAGTCGCTGTAATGAATAAATATTTGTCTACAGCAATTAAAACGTGGTATCCGAATGGCTTTGATTTCAATGCGATTGGGCTTGCAAATTATACAGTTGATGTTGCGAAAACGTCTGCAATTTGGGCTGTAGGATTGGCTTTGATCGTGGGTATTATTACTGCCATTTTATTTGATTTTCGTCGTGTCTATGGCGGTTTCAAAGATGGTGTAAATGCCAGTATCGGTGGTTCATTACTTGCAGTGATGAATACTGCGTCCGAATATGGTTTCGGAGCAATTATTGCAGCGTTACCGGGTTTTGCTTTGATCAGTCATGCTTTGGGGCATACATTTACCAATCCTCTGGTCAATGGAGCAGTCACGACTACAGTTTTGGCAGGGGTCACAGGATCTGCTTCAGGCGGTATGAGTATTGCGCTCAGTGCTATGGCTGATCAGTACAATGCTGCGATTGTCGCTATGGGAATTCCAGCCGAAGTGATGCACCGTATCGTCGCGATGGCTTCTGGTGGTATGGATACTTTGCCGCACAATGGTGCTGTGATCACTTTACTTGCTGTAACAGGGCTTACACACAAACAATCTTATAAAGATATTTTTGCGATTACAGTCATTAAAACGGTGGCGGTGTTTATAGCAATTGCCGCATTTACATGGTTTGGTATTGTTTAATCACTAAAAAATGATAGAGAAATAAGGAGCAAATAATGAGTCAACTTCTTCAAGATAAAGTTGCATTTATCACAGGTTCAGCAAGTGGTATCGGTTTGGAAATTGCAAAAAAGTTTGTACTAGAAGGTGCAAAAGTTGTGATTTCTGACATGAATGCAGAAAAATGTAATGAAACAGTGTTGGCACTCAAAAGTGAAGGTTTTGAAGCTTTGTCTGCTCCATGTGATGTTTCTGACGAAGATGCTTATGGGGCAGCGATTGAGTTGGCACATCAGACATTTGGTCGTATTGATATTTTGATCAATAATGCTGGTTTTCAGCATGTTGCTAAAATTGAAGAATTTCCAACCAATATTTTTCAAAAATTGATTAATGTCATGTTGGTGGGTTCATTTATTGGTATTAAACATGTCATGCCGATTATGAAAGCACAAAAATTTGGTCGTATTATCAATATGGCTTCGATTAATGGTTTGATCGGTTTTGCAGGCAAAGCTGGTTATAACAGTGCTAAACATGGTGTGATTGGTTTAACTAAAGTTGCTGCTTTAGAATCTGCACGTGATGGCGTGACTGTAAATGCATTATGTCCGGGTTATGTAGACACCCCTTTGGTTCGTGGACAAATTACTGATCTTGCAAAAACTCGAAATGTCAGTGAAACCAGTGCGTTAGAAGATGTAATTTTGGCAATGGTTCCGCAAAAACGCTTACTCAGTGTTGAAGAAATTGCGGATTATGCAATTTTCTTAGCAAGTGATAAAGCAGGTGGAGTTACTGGTCAGGCTGTGGTGATGGATGGCGGTTATACTGCTCAATAGTATGTTGAACGTTATGTCTATTTTCATGCAATTTTTAGATTAAAACTTGCATGATTTAATGCTGTTGAAGCCCCTAAAGCCTTTTATCGAAAAGCTCTAGGGGTTAATTTTTTTTAAGCTTTAGTCGTATCTAACTCTTCAGCATGTAAGAAATGTGTATGATGCGGTGCACGTTTGGTTTTGCTCCATTCTTCAAGCATTTCATGCTTCATTTCTTCCGTAATCATCGCAATTTTTTCTGGTGATTTAGGATCATCATAAGTCAGTTCCAAACGATGACCATTTGGATCAAAGAAATAAATAGAATGAAATATCCCGTGATTGGTCACGCCTAATACTTCAATGCCGTTGTCTTCTAAATGTGCTTTTGCTTCAAGTAATGCATCGCGGTCTTTAACGCGAAGAGCAATATGTTGCACCCATTTAGGCGTATTTTCATCACGTCCCATTTCAGGCTGAGTTGGAAGTTCAAAAAATGCCAAAACGTTTCCATTACCCGCATCTAAAAATAGATGCATGTATGGGTCAAATGCTTTGGTTGAAGGAACATGATCTTCAGCAAATGCCAAAATAAAGTTCATATTCAAGTTCTTTTGATACCATTCAACAGTTTGTTTTGCATCTTTGCAGCGATATGCAACATGATGAATTTGTTCAATTTGTATAGCCATTTTTAAATATCCTTATTTAAATTAAGTTGCGTCAATTTGTGCTTCGGGCGCTGCATTTTTAAATGCATCTAAGCCTGAGCAATGTTGATAAATCGCTGAAATTTTGGGGAATGCTGATAAATCAATATTGAAGCGTTTTGCGTTATAAACTTGTGGAATCAAACAACAATCCGCGAGTGTTGCCTGATCGCCAAAGCAAAATTTGCCATTTGAATCAAGCAATTGTTGCTCTAAGCTTTTAAAGCCAATCTCTACCCAATGCTTATACCAAGCGGTCTTCTCATCTTCACTGATCTGAAGTTCATGCTTTAAATACTTCAACACTCTTAAGTTATTGAGCGGGTGAATATCACAGGCAATGTTTTGACAAAATGCACGAACCTTTGCACGGTCTTGTAAGTTGTTCGGCAATAAGGCATGTTCTGGATATTTTTCTTCTAAATATTCCAAAATACTGAGCGATTGAGCCAAAGCAAAATCATCCTCAACCAAAGCAGGCAATAGCTCGCTTGGGTTGATTTGACGATAAGCCTGACCGTGTTGCTCTCCACCGTTATTTAGCAAATGCACAGGGATGATTTCACAATCTAAATTTTTTAGATTGAGTGCGATCCTTACACGATATGCGGCTGAACTACGGAAATAGCTATATAGTTTCATGTGATAACCTTAATTATTTGAAATTTCATAAGATTAATCAGCGAAATTAAATGCTACAGCAGGTAGGATTTTCCCTGAAACTTCACCAAATCCGATGCGTAATCCGTCTTTTTCACAGTAGCCTTTCATGATGAGAGTATCGCCATCTTGCATAAAGCTGCGTTGCTCGCCATTTGAAAGTTGAAGCGGTTTGGTGGTATTCCAAGTAATTTCCAGCAAAGAACCATAAGAGTCTGGCGTAGGACCAGAAATCGTACCTGAACCCATAAGATCGCCCACTTGTAAATTACATCCAGCAATAGTGTGATGCGTCAGTTGCTGTGCCATAGACCAATACATATATTTGAAATTGGTTTGACTGATAACATCCGCTTGTTGTTGATTTTCTGGTTTTAATTCAACAGAGAGATTGATGTCATAGCTATTATGAGTGTGATCTTCACGTAAATAAGCCAGTGGTTTTGGTTCTTGAATAGGTGAATTTGTTTTAAATGGAGCCAATGCTTCTAAAGTCACAATCCACGGTGAAATAGACGATGCAAAGGTTTTAGCATTGAATGGTCCTAAAGGTACATATTCCCATTGTTGAATATCACGTGCAGACCAGTCATTGAATAAAACCATACCGAAAATGTGATCCCAAGCATCTTCAATCGCAACAGGCTCACCAAGTTGAGTTGATTTCCCAACAATAAATCCTGTTTCTAACTCAAAATCCAATTTGCGACATGCTGAAAATATAGGGCGTTCTTGGTCTGGAACTTTGATTTGACCTGAAGGGCGTACGATATCAGTACCACTAACAACCACTGAGCTCGCACGTCCGTTATAACCAACTGGGAGTTCTGACCAGTTTGCAAGCAGTGCATTTTTAGGATCACGGAACATACAGCCAACATTGGTTGCATGTTCTTTTGATGAGTAAAAATCGGTATAGCCCGGAACATGAACTGGCATGTGCATGGTCACGGCCGATTGTTTATAAAAGGTTTTATTTCTTAATTCTGCATGATCACGAAGTGTCGCTGTGTCTTTTGCCAATAAGTGCTGTAGCTGAGCACGGACTTTTGACCAGTTGGCTTTGCCTGAATCGATGAATTTATTGAGTGTACTTTGATTGAAAAAGTCACGGCCATTTTCGAGTTCTAACAGTCCATTTTCTTCTAAAACAGATAGATCAACGACCCACTCACCCAAAGCGACCCCCACACGACGTGTTCCATTTGGACTTTCACTAAAGACACCAAAAGGTAAGTTTTGAATAGGGAAATCTGAATCCTTTTTCACTTCAATAAATGAGGTTAATTGCATCGTCATTTATGTGTTCCTTGTGTACTGAGCAAGCGTTAAATAGATTTTCGCTTGAGCTTTATGAAGAAATATCCATCAATAAAATGATTACATTTGCATGAGAATTTACGTTTTAATTTAATTAAATATAGATAAATCAATAAATTAAAAAGTTTATTACTCAAATGTCTAACAAGTATTGATTTTTGCTATGAATCCTATCATACTCACTTTCATAAATTACGCAATACATAAATTGATTACGTAATACGTAATTTATGAATTATTTATTCAGTTGTTAAAGGCGCATCGCGATCTGGGAGTGGCATATTTCTTTTGGCAATCGCTTTGAAATCAGCTTGCTTCGAGTAGAATGCTGATCATTCGATCAAGAGTTGAAAACTAAATGTCAGAAGAAAAAGCACAAGGTGGCGTTCAGTCTTTAGAAGTGGGACTTAGTGTTTTAGATGCATTGATTGCGCATAACACGCCCATGATGCTGAAAGAACTTGCTGCAAGTTTGGCAATGCATCCTGCAAAAGTTCATCGTTATGTGGTGAGCCTCGTTCGGATGAATTATGCCAAACAGTTGGATGATGGGCGTTATGCGCTTGGTGATCAGGCATGGCGTTTAGGTTTGAGTTTTGTGCAAAGAACAAATTCGATCCAAGCAGCACAGCCGATGATTTATGATTTGCATCGCAAGATTGATTGTGGTTTGCAAATCAGTAAATGGACATCGCAAGGACCATTGATTATTCAATGGATTGAACCAAATCAACCTGTATCGGTGATTACACGTGTTGGTTCAGTGATGCCGTTATTAAACTCGGCAACAGGTCGCGCATTCTCAGCATTTATGCCTGAAAATGTGGTGAAACCTTTGCTTGAGCAAGAATGGCAGCAAAAACAGAATTCTGGAATGGACGTTTATCCGCACGATTGGGATGAATTCCAAGTTTTAAAACAGGATATCTTGCAGCACGGTTTAGCAACAGTGTCTGGAGATATGTTGGCAGGTGTGAATGCCATCTGTGCACCGATTTTCAATATTCATGGTGAAGTTGAATTTTGTATCGCGGCGCTCGGTGGTCAGACACATTTACCGATTGATTATCAACATGAACGTGTTTTGGCATTGCAAGGAACGGCAATGGCGATCACAAAATACCTGACTCAGGCTTAGCGAAAGTATTGTGTAGTGTGCTGATCCAGCATGACTAAAGTTTGCAGAGTATTGAGGGGGGAGTTCGATAATCCTGTAAACACATTTATAGTACTAGGGAAAGCACTATGGCTAAGTCATCCAAGTTTTTTTATGGTTGGTGGATTGTTTTCGCACTGATGATCGTGTCGGGAACAGCACTTGCTTTGGTGATCAGTACATTCAATATTTATCTCAATCCATTCACTCATGCGGTTGGGATCAGTGCTACTCAGTTCGCACTTTGTTCTACAATTATCAATATTACCGTCATGCTTTTTTCGCCTAAAGTCGGAAAAATCATGCAATCTCATACCAAAAAAACATTACTGGTGTTTTTAACAGGCTTCTGTTTGAGTTATGCCGCATTCGCTTTTGCGCATAATTTACTGTCTTTATATATCGTTGCAGCACTCTTTGGTTTTTTCTCGACAGGGATGACTTTTATTCCTCCAAATATCTTGGTCAATCGTTGGTTTGTTGAGAAAAAAGGCTTGGCAATGAGTATTTCATTATCAGGAAGTGCATTTTTTGGTATGGCACTCAGCCCTTATATTACCTATTGTATTCAAAAGATAAATTATCAATTTGCCTATCAAAGTATTGCTGCAATGATGTTTGTCGGTGGTGTGCTATTGATTATGTTTTTAATCAAGGAATCGCCTGAACAGTTGGGCTTAAAAGCATTAGGTGAAGGGCAGACACAAACGCCTGCTTCACAGCAAAATGCTTTGAAACTTGTTCATTTAGATCCAAAGACTTTAAAAAGAAAACCATTTTTTTGGTCAATGCTGGCTGCCCAATTTTTAGTGGGCGCGGTTGGCGGTGGTATCGTGTTGCAGTTGCCAGTTTATTTACAAAACACATTCGGTATGCAGCAAGCCGCTCAGTTTTTGGTGATCACGCTTGGTGTCATGATCTTTGCAAAAGTCTTTTTGGGATGGCTTTTCGATAAAGTCGGGCTACTGAAAACTACGACATTTATCGCGCTATGTATCTTGATGACCTGTATTCCCTTTATGTTCGTGACTTCATCACAAATGTATATTTTAGGTTTGGTTGGTGTGCTGTTTTGGGGTGTCGGAAATTGTATTGGTACCGTTGCACCTGCCGTGATCGCATCTAAAACCTATGGTGGCGAACATTATGGTGAGGTTTATGGTATTTGTTTGCGTTTTCAGACGCTCGGTATCGCAGCGGGTGTACCCGCGATTTCTATGATTGCTACTGCAACAGGCTCATTTACGATGGTCTGGATCATTTCTTCTATATTGACTGTTTTACTTTTGGCTTTTTATCTTTTGGGGTTAAAGGGTAGCCAACAATTTCGTACACGGGGTACGAGCACTTATTCATCGTCTACAGAATTGCCATTTGAAAATGTTATGGCAATTGATCAAAAAATTTAAGTTTAGTACGGATACGACAAGGAGTTCGATATGCATTTTCCAGCCACAGAGCCAAGAAAATCACTTTATTATTCATATAATGTTTATCCTTATTTTCATAGCAATCAAGACGTCGTCACAGATGAAAAAACAGTGACAGTCGTTGGGGCTGGTCCGATTGGGATGACCACGGCACTTGAGCTTGCAAAATATGGCGTTAAAGTCATTTTAATGTCAGCAGAACGTCAGCTTTCAGAAGGTAGCCGCGCATTGGTTTATACCAAGCGTTCGATGGAAATCTTACAGTTTGCAGGTGCGGCTGAGTCGATTATGACTAAAGCTTTGCCGTGGACACATGGTAATTCGATTTACAAAGCAAAAACTGTATTTCGTATGGCTTCACCGACCAATGAACATGATCAGTTCGCACCTTTAAATAATCTACAGCAAAATTTCTTGGAAGATTTTTTGTATAAACAAATCGAAAAAAATCCAAATATTGAAATGCGTTGGGGCAATAAAGTTGTTGCGACTGAGCAAAATGGTGAAGTCGTGACCCTTCAGGTACATACACCTGAGGGTGAATATACCCATAAAACACATTGGTTAGTTGCAGCAGATGGCGGGCGTTCTCCAATTCGTGAAGGCATGAAACTTTGGATGGAAGGCGCAAGCTATGAAGGGCGATTTGTTATTGCGGATATTCGCATCAAGCTCGATTATCCAACAGAGCGTTTAGCGTATTTTTCGCCAGACTGGAATCCCGGCAACACGATTTTAATGCATCGTGAACCTGATAGTATTTGGCGTTTTGATTATCAACTCGATCCAAGTATTGCACCAGAAGAAGCGCTTAAGACTGAAAATCTCACTCAAGCCGTCAATGATCAATTGAAAATGATTGGTATGGATCACCTTGAATGGGAAATGGATTGGAGCACAGTCTATTCGGCACGTGCATTGACTTTGGACAATTATGTTTATAACCGCATCATGTTTGTCGGTGATGCAGCGCATTTATTGCCGATTTTTGGTGTACGTGGCGCAAATACGGGCTTCCAAGATGCACATGATTTGTCATGGAAATTGGCAGGGGTAATCCAAGCTTGGGCACCTGAAAAATTGTTGGAAAGTTATACTTTTGATCGTGTGGGTGCGGCGCGTGAAATTATTGCCGAAGCAGGAAAATCAACCCGCTTTATGGCACCACCAACCGAAGGTTTCCGCTTACTCCGCAATGCTGTTTTATCATTGTCATTAGAGCACGAGTTTGTCCGTCCACTCTATCATTGGCGTACTTCACGTCCACATGCATATACTCATTCACCGCTCAATAGCCAAAATGATGACAATGCTTCAATGAATGAAATCACTGAAAATGGTGCATTGATTCCAAACTTTAAGTCAGAAAATGGCGAGTTTTTATATGATGTCATTGCTGGAAAATTCAGTATCGTGACATTTACCGAGCAAACTCAAATCGATGAAAAGCTTTGTCATGAAGTGTCGTTGCTAAAATCTCGCCATATTCCAATTCAAATCGTAGCTTTTGCGCTTAATGGTCAAAATGTTGTGGGAGCAGACCAAACATTCCAGATCACTCAGCTTGAAGCTGAACAGCGCTATTTTGCTGAAAATGGCACGATTTATTTGATAAGACCTGATCATCATATCAATGGGCGTTGGATACAGTATTCAGAAAATGCAATTCTTGCGACATTTGAACAATTTATTTCTTCAGCACAAGGAGTAGTGGCATGAGCTCAATTAGCATTCCAGAATTAGAAAAAGTTTATGATCATTTGGCAGAAACGATTGATGCAATTCCAGTTGAAAAACGTGAGCTTTTTTTAGTGAAACTTGCTCTATTAAGTGCAAATCAAATTCAAGATGGACAAGTTTTCTCACAATTGATTAATCAAGCTAAAGTATTTGAAAATTGATACCTGATCAAATTTTCAAATAGCATGTGAAATAACAGGCTTCACAAAAGGATGCAAAATGCATCCTTTTGTTATTTTTCAGCAGAGTCTAGCACTTGATCTGTTGTTTTTTGTGACGTTTGATTGCTTTGCATTATTTTGTCGCATTTTTTGATTATAAGTAAATGGCGATGAATGAATCGTGATATGAAAATTTTTATTGATTATTTGTAAGATAGTCTTAATAAAAAATGAAATAACGATGAGGAAAAAAGATGAATAACCGAGTAAACAAGAAGTATTTTGCTATATTTTCACTTTTAATGTTGAGCCCTATGGCTTGGTCTGCAACCTGTAACAAAGCAATGAATAACACCATGATTAATGGTGATCTTAACGTACCTGCTGTTGCAACTTGTATCATAAATAATACAGTGGTCAATGGTGATGTAATTGCGCAGAAAAATTCAACTTTGGTCGTCGATAAAGCGACAGTACATGGCGATATCAATGCTGAAGGTGCAAAAGTTGTCAAAATTTTATCATCTGCGATACAAGGCGATGTGAAGACCAGTCATATTTCTGCGGCATTTGTGATAGATAAATCAGCGATCAATGGTGACCTCAGTTGTCTTGGTAATGCACGTCTATCTGGGGGCAATAATGCGATTTCAGGTTCTAAAAGTGCACAATGTAAATAATCATCAAAAAGTCATTTAAAACAAAGCCCTCGATCTGAGGGCTTTAGTTTGGTTTTTAATTTGAGAAGTTTATGCTGGCATTAAACCTCTGAATTGGATTGGGTCGGGAAAGTTTCCACTTTTTCATGCGAAGCAATATGTGGATTTTCCAGTGGCAGATCATGCTCTAGTTTCATATCAAATATATCTGTCAGCATACTGTCATAACGATAAGCATTGTATTCAAGTAATTGATCTGCTTCAGATTGTGAAATAAATCCTGTTGCTAGCGCATCTTCAATATGCTCTTCAAATATTAGACCTTTAAATTGACCATGCGATTCTGCTTTCTTAAATTTATTCCACAATTCTTCTATTTCTAACAACATTTTAAATGCATGTTCCATACGTCCAGTCACATCATTTGGATTGGCATTGTAAAAAACGTGTTGTTTGAGCTGAGATCTAAAAGCATTTTCCTGCATGATCAGTTCTGCCGCCTGACGTTTAAGATCATCACTGGCTTTACGTACTGGTCGACCAAAAGGGAAACAGATAAAACGGACCAAGCTCGAAGCAATTGGCATTGGGAAATTATCATACAAGCCCATAAACGCTTCTTGAGATTTATACAATGCATCTTCTAAAGCCAATTGGGCGTGTATCTGTTCTTGTTCGGTTTTTTGACCATGTTCATAGTATTTCAAAATTGCACAAGCAATAAACATATAGGCATGCATATCAGAAAGTCGTCCTGAGAGCATTTCTTTACGTTTGATGTCGCCTGCAAGCAGTCCTAAACACATGTCAGCGGTCAAGGCAAAATTGGCACTGAGACGATTGATCATTTTATAATAAGGTCGGCTAAAGTTATCGGCATGTGCGGGCACTAAGCTTGAACCTCCTGTAAATCCATATAACCAAGAACGTGCAGTGCGATTGAAGGTATAGCCTAGATGCTGATAAAGCATCGTGTTAAATGTTTTCAGTGCAGTATCTTTATCTTCGGCTTGTAAAAGTTGCAACTCTTCAAAAAGATAAGGGTGGCAACGCATCGAACCTTGCCCGAAAATCATCAAAGATCGACTTAAAATATTTGCTCCTTCAACGGTAATGGAAACAGGAATCGCTTGATACATCAAAGCTAAAAAGTTTCGAGGACCTTGTTGAATGGCACGTCCACCGACGATATCCATGCCATGGTTGACCAATTTGCGCATAGTTTCTGTGGCATAGTATTTTGCCATTGCCGTCATTACTGCAGGCTTACCACCTTGATTTAAGCCACAGGTGACGAGATAACGGAAAGCTTCCAGCATATAGGTTTCACTGGCAATTTCACTGGCAACTTCTTGTACACCTTCAAATTTTCCGACTGAAATTTTAAATTGTTGGCGAACTTTGGCAAATGCACCGACAGTCAGATAAGTCATTTCACCCGCAGCAGTCGAAAGCGCAGGTAAGGAGATACCACGACCGACACCCAGACATTCCATAAGCATACGCCAGCCTTTGCCTGCATTTTTCGGACCGCCAATAATCCAGTCAATCGGTATAAAGACATCTTTGCCCTCAACCGTACCATTCATAAATGGTGAGCCAGGATTGTGTCGTGGACCGACTTCCACACCAGGATGTGAAGCAGGAATGAGCGCACAAGTGATGCCATATTCTTTTTTATTTGCATCACCTAACAATCCGTCAGGATCATAGAGTTTAAAGGCCAAACCAACCACTGTTGCAATCGGAGCAAGGGTAATCCAGCGTTTAGAAAAATTCATTTTCAAACCGATGACATTTTCACCCTCAAAGTCGCCATAACAGACCACCCCTGTATCTGGAATAGATCCTGCATCTGAACCCGCTTCTGGACTGGTCAAACCGAAACAGGGCAGTTCAATCCCTTTGGCAAGTCCGGGTAGATAACGATCTTTTTGTTGATCAGTACCATAATTTAATAATAGTTCTCCCGGCCCAAGTGAGTTCGGCACCATACAGCTCACTGCCGCAGTCAATGAGCGAGAAGCGATCTTACTCATGACACGGCTTTGGGCGAAGTGACTAAATTCGCGTCCGCCATAGGACTTGGGAATAATCAAACCTAAAAAACCATGATCTTTGATAAATTGCCAAGCTTCAGGAGGCAGATCTTTACGTTGATGAATATCCCATTCATCTAACATTTCACAGAGTTGTTCAACCTCATTGTCTAAAAATGACTGCTCTTCGGTGCTGAGTGTTGGATAAGGATAAGCGTCGAATTGTTGCCAATCAGGCGCACCCATAAAGAGTTCTTTTTCCCACCAACTTGTACCTGCATCTAAGGCTTCACGTTCAGTGGTACTCATGCTTGGCATGGCATTTGCCAAAGTTTTATAGGCAGGTTTGGTGATGATATTCATCCTGAGCGGATCAATCATAATGATCAAACTTAGGATGATAATAGGAAGTCCAAGCAATAATGACCAGGGTGAAATCAAACTGCACAGTACTGCGATGACGATCAGACTGATTGCACCGATATTGCGATGCAGTGCAAAAAAGAATACAGCCCAAAGCGCAATGATTTGGATAATAATGGCAAGAATGAATAACATAAGACAGCCTCCATTTTTAATTAAATTTCTATGGAAATGCTTCTAATGCAAAATCAATATTTAACCACATAAAGATTTAGAGCATTTTTTAGGAAGTAAATTTTTGATCTATAACGTGAGTATTCAAATGATATTTACTTAAAATTAAGTCGTGAGTATTGATTCTATTTTTAACGAATAAATGAGCAAATGGTCAATTCCTATACTATTTTGTTTTGTCACATTAGGTAAAGTTAAAGACTGCTTGATTTGCAGATATAAAAAAACCCTCAATAATTGAGGGTTTTTATCGTTCAGAACACGTTTAAGTGAATTGGCTTTTAAGCTTCGATGGTCTGAACAGCAATTTTTTTAGCTGGGTCAGCTTTACGACGTACTTCTGGTACTGGCTCACCATGATATTGACGATCAGCAAAGTAGCTCGAACGAACCATAGGTGCAGACCAAATATTTCTAAAACCGAGTTTACGACCGTGTACAGCATAACGCTCGAACTCTTCAGGAGAAACAAAGCGGTCAATCGGTGCGTGTTGTTTTGATGGTTGTAAATATTGACCAATCGTTACGTAATCAACACCGTGCGCTTTTAAATCATCCAATAACGAAATGACTTCTTCTTCTGTTTCACCAATACCCACCATCAAACCACATTTGGTTGGGATGTCAGGGCAGTATTCTTTAAACATTTTTAAAAGATCTAAAGAATGTTGATAATCAGAACCCGGACGCATTGCTTTATATAAACGTGGCACAGTTTCGATATTGTGGTTAAACACATCTGGTGGACATTCAGTCATGATGCGTAGGGCAATATCCATACGACCACGGAAGTCAGGCACCAAAATTTCAAGTAAAGTATTTGGACTTAAGCTGCGTGCTTCTTTAATACAGTCCACAAAATGCTGAGCACCGCCGTCACGTAGATCATCACGGTCTACAGAGGTAATCACAGCATATTTGAGTTTTAAATTAGAAATCGTTTCCGCCATATGGCGTGGTTCATCTGGGTCAAGCGCATTTGGACGACCATGCGCTACATCACAAAATGGGCAACGACGGGTACAAATATCACCCATGATCATAAAGGTTGCAGTACCACCACCAAAACATTCTGGTAGGTTAGGACACGCTGCTTCTTCGCAAACGGTATGTAATTTTTGTGCACGTAAAGTCGTTTTAATTCTTTGAACTTCTTCAGGTGCTGTCATTTTTACACGAATCCAATCGGGCTTTCGTGGTACTTCAACCGTAGGAACAACTTTTACAGGAATACGAGCGACTTTTTCGGCACCGCGGAGTTTTACACCCTGTTCAGGTTTACGGTTATCTGACATATATAACTTTCCACTGTTGTAAGGAGGGGAGTCAAAAATTGAGCATTTCAAAATTCGATTGAAACATTATAACGGAATTGAAATATGATGTGGCAAAATCATTATTCATTTACTAAATGTCGTTATCACGCAATATATGCTAGGTAAATACAGCAAAAGGACAAAGATTAGGTCATAATATGCGATAAGATAGAAAACAGAAATTAGACGAAGGAGCTTTGAATGCCACGTAAGAAAGAAGTCGTGAGTGGGAATTTCGTTAAATACGACGCAGTAGTGCTCGGTTCGGGACCTGCTGGCGAAGGCGCGGCAATGAAGCTTGCTAAATCTGGTAAGCGTGTTGCAATTGTAGATGTACGTGAACAGCTCGGTGGTAACTGTACGCATGTAGGTACAATTCCAAGTAAAGCATTACGTCAAACTGTTTCGAGTATTATCCGTTATCAACGTGACCCAATGTTTAAAAAAGTGGGTGACTGGAAACAATTTACCATGAAGCAAGTGCTTCGTAATGCGCATAAAGTGATCCAACAACAAGTAGATACACACTCGCGTTTTTATGATCGTAATAGCATCGATGTTTTTCATGGCCGTGCTTATATTCAAGATAAAAATACCGTATTGATTTTTAGCCCTGATGGTATTCGTGAAACGATCGTATTCCAGCAATTGGTGATCGCGACAGGTAGCCGTCCATACCATCCACAAGGCTTAGATTTCAATCATCCACGTGTATTTGATTCAGACAAAATTTTGGATCTAGATTACAGCATTCATAAAATCATCATTTATGGTGCAGGTGTAATTGGATGTGAATACGCATCTATTTTCATCGGTTTGGATCATAAAGTTGACTTGATCAATACCCAACAAAAATTGTTGAGCTATCTTGATGATGAAATTGCCGATGCACTTTCATATCACTTACGTGAACAAGGTGTATTGATTCGTCATAACGAGCAAATTGATCATTTAGAAACATTTGATGACCACGTTGTGCTTTATTTACAAAGTGGCAAAAAAATCAAAGCTGATGCGATTTTGTGGTGTAACGGGCGTTCAGGTAATACAGACGGTTTAGGTCTGGAAAATGTTGGTATTACGCCAAATAGCCGTGGTCAGCTTGCTGTAAACGATAAATATCAAACAGAAGTGGATAATATTTTTGCTGCTGGTGATGTAATTGGTTGGCCTTCACTTGCTTCTGCTGCGTATGACCAAGGTCGTTGCGCTGGTGCAAATATGAGTGGCGAATTGGATGTTAAACCTGTCGTGGATATTCCAACAGGGATTTATACCATTCCAGAAATTTCATCTATCGGTAAAAATGAACAACAATTGACTGAAGAAAAGATTCCTTATGAAGTCGGTCAGGCATCTTTCCGTCATTTGGCTCGTGCACAAATTACTGGTGACACAGTGGGTGAATTGAAAATCTTATTCCACCGTGAAACTTTAGAAGTTTTGGGTGTACATTGTTTTGGTAATAACGCTGCCGAAATTATCCACATTGGTCAAGCTGTGATGAATAGTCCAAACAATACGATTAAATACTTCGTGGAAACAACATTTAACTATCCAACGATGGCGGAAGCTTATCGTGTTGCGACATTAAATGGTATGAATCGTTTATTCTAATCCTCGAATGAGAACATTCACTGAAAATGAGAACGTTCTTGGAAATGAGAGAATTCTTAGATTAGTTTTAAAGAAGCTCGCCAAATAGGCGGGCTTTTTTGATATCTTTATCTCAAAGAATTATTGATAATATTATGTAAATATATTCACTTTTATATTGAATATTCCATTAATTTTATGTTTAGATGAGACAAGCAATTTTCATCATCGCTAAAGGGAAAAATTATGGCGTTAAATGTTGATGCAGCAGTTGAAAGTATTCACACGATGCATGTTTTAATTGAAAAAGTATTTAATGGAACTGGAAATGATGCAGATTTGGCTGCATTAACTGATTATTTTACCAATGATTTTGAAATGGTCGGTGCAGCTGGTAAGCGCATTTCATTTGAACAAGTCAAAGGTTTATTTGCCAACAATCAAGGTAAAATGCCTGATATCAAGATTGAAACCTATGATGCAGAAGTACTCATGCAAAGTGTAGATTCGATTGTATTAACCTATACAGAAAAACATACTAAAGATTCAGGCATTTTGATCCGCCGTTCATGTGCTTTGATCGTTGAAGAACAAGGCAAAATGCTTTGGCGTTATCTCCAAGAAACCTTTTTAGCTTAAGCTTTAAAAGCAAAAAACCAGATCGAAATCTGGTTTTTTTATCTCTGCTTATGAAGCAAATCTACCTGACTGAAAGTCTTGAAATGCTTCTACGATTTCAGCCTCAGTATTCATAACAAAAGGTCCATGTGCAGCGATAGGTTCATTGAGCGGTTCACCACTGACGATCAACAGTTTACTATCTTCTAAACATTCGATATTTAAAAGATCAGCTTCATGGCTAAGATACACTGTTTGTAAGCGTGAAAATTCTTGTTCAGCTATTTTCACTTTACCGCTCAAAACGAAAACTAAACTATTCCAGTTTGGGTTAAGTTCAAAAGTTTCAGTTGCACCAGCGGCCAGTCTGACATCAAACATATTGATTGGACTAAAGGTTTTTGCAGGACCTTTTACCAAACGATTTGCTTGTTTATATTGACCTGAAATTACTCGAACTATCCCGTGATTTTGCTCAAGTTTGATCTCGGGAATATTGGCTTCGGTGAGCTCTTGATAGCGGGGTTCTGTCATTTTTGCATGACTCGGTAAATTGACCCAAAGTTGGATCATATCCAAATTGCCGCCATTTTTAGCAAAGTCTTTTGAGTGATGTTCAGCATGCAAAATACCACTACCTGCTGTCATCCATTGCACTTCATTTTTACCGATTGTGCCATGATTACCTTTAGAATCACGATGTTCAAGTTCGCCATCATAAACAATTGTTACAGTTTCAAAACCACGATGGGGATGCATACCTACACCACGTTGATGCGTACTAGGACTAAATGAACGACTTTCAGTATAACCCATGACCAAAAGTGGGCTAGTTGCATTACCCATTTCTTGCATAGGTAACATCGAATTTGTTGGGAAGCCGTCACCGACCCAAGTACTACGATTACTGCTATACACTTTATCTATCATTTTCATTGTTTTTTCCTCAATTCGTTTCGTATTATTTGTTATGATTGAGCTGATCTTTATGATTTAAAGCACAGAAAGTACAACAGTTTATTCTAAAAATGAGACAATCATGCAAAACTTAAATGATTACTATTTTTTTGCTCAAGTTGTGAAATATCAAGGTTTTACAAAAGCGAGTGAAAATTTGGGTATAACAAAATCAAAATTGTCTCGTCGAATTTCTGATTTAGAAGATCGTTTAGGTGTACGCCTGATCCAGCGCAATACTCGAAAATTTACAGTGACAGAAGTTGGGCAACAATTTTATGAGCATTGCCAAAAAATATTACAAGAAGTAGACCAAGCTGAAGATTTTATTCAAAGTACGATGACAGATGAGCCTGTGGGGCAACTCAAAATCACTTGTCCTACCGCTTTGGTACAAATGCCCGTCGGTGATTTTGTCGCTGACTTTATGCAAAAATATCCCAATGTTCATGTGCAGTTAATAGCAACAAATCGCCGTGTGGATTTGATTGAAGAAAATGTAGATTTTGCAATCCGTGTACGTAATACACCTTTGGATGATAGTGATCTCATCGTTAGAGAGTTAGATGCATGGGAACATGTATTGGTGGCAACGCCAGAGTTTTTTAAACAGCATAAGCGTCCAAATTCACTTGAAGATTTAAGTGACTTACCAAGTATAGGTTTTCTTGCTCCAAAACAAGTTTGGATGTTACAGAAATCTGATGAACAACGAATTTTTCATGACATCGAATTTCAGCCTCGGCTTAAAACTGACAATTTTACCGCGATGAAATCTGCAATGCTGCGTGGAGTAGGTATTGCATCTTTGCCTAAAGTTTATATTTATGAAGAACTAAAATCTGGTCAAGTGGTTGAAGTGTTACCTGAATGGCGCTTGCCTAAAGGTGTGATTTATTTGGTTTACACTTCACGCTTTGGAATGGTTCCAGCATCACGTCTTTTACTTGAACATTTACTTGAATCTTTTAAACATTTAGATCTCAGGGAAGCCAGTAAAAGTTGCTCTTATACGAATGAAAAAAATTGATTGCTGAAGTAGATCTAAAGCTAAAAATTTAAACTAAACTGGGGAAACTTCCTATTTTAGTCTTGATAAATAAGCCTAAAAAGCAAAATTTTTATAAATTTAACCACAATAAAAAAATCTGCTTATGAATGAATACACAAGCAGATTTTGATATTTACACAAGACTTAACCCAAATGGTTGATAAGACTTTTAAAGCAAACTTATGAGCAAGTATAACGAACCACATGTAAGGTACTAGGGCGAGTATTTAAGGCTGCGTCAGTCGCCATGTTACGGTTATTGCTCAAATCTGGCGTATTTGATAAACCAACAGATGTTCTAGAATGTCCTAACTGGACACCGTAGTTCTGTTTTTCAGCAAGTTGTGGATTCGGTATTTCATTTACACTGAGTACTGCAATTTTATAAGTTTTACTTGGACCTAATACCTTTTGGCATGCGCGCTGTAATTTTGCACCATCAAGATCACGATCAGCACGTCCAGCAAGGGTATATGCAAGTGTTGCTGAGTTTTGTGATTGGTTCTCAATTTGATAACCAGTCACTCCATTGTATTGACGTGGTGTGGTTTGACAGGCAGTTAAACCTAAAGCAACAATCCCTAAACCCATTAATGCAATTTTTTTCATCTTTGAAAGTTCCAGCGCTATTATTTACCCGAGTATGCCACAGCTTTGAGCTTTTTACGATGTTGATTTTGCCCTAAAAAACTTGAATATTCTCAAAAAAAATAGCTCGATTTTTTTAGAATCGAGCTATTTTATTGAACATTTTCAATCAAGAAAACAAATCAATCATCAGTAATTAAGCTGTTTTTCTTGGTGTCTTTCATAAAGACATAAGTAAT
Source organism: Acinetobacter gerneri DSM 14967 = CIP 107464 = MTCC 9824 (assembly GCF_000368565.1). Taxonomy (GTDB): domain Bacteria; phylum Pseudomonadota; class Gammaproteobacteria; order Pseudomonadales; family Moraxellaceae; genus Acinetobacter; species Acinetobacter gerneri. The sequence continues at coordinate 486,221 of NZ_KB849543.1, forward strand.
CAATGAAAGCCCAATCATAAAGGTGATGTAATAGAAGAAATAGTTTTCATGACCTGCATTTTTAAAGCTTAAAGCCACCAATTCTGCAGTACCACCAAAAATAGTATTGGCAAGTGCATAAGGCAATGCTACGCCAAGCGCACGGATATGTGGCGGAAATAATTCAGCTTTTACGACCGCATTAATTGCTGTATAGCCAGTCACGATGATCATCCCACTCATACATAAGAAGAATGCAGTCGTGCTATCCGTTGTTGAGCCTAAAAGTTTGAAAATAGGTACAGTAAACAGTACACCCAACACACCAAACGCAATCATAATTGGTTTACGACCAACTTTATCTGAAAGTGCACCAACAGCAGGTTGGATCAACATAAAAATAAAGATCGCTGCGGTTGTGATTTCGGTCGCTGTAGATTTATCAAAACCAGAGGTATTGACCAAATATTTTTGTAAATAAGTGGTAAAAGTATTGAAGGCTAGAGTACCACCAGCAGTCAACATGATCACAGTGAAGGCTTGTTTTGGATATTTTGTAAATAAAGCCATTGCACCAGATTTAGGACCACCTGATTTTGCTTGAGCTTGAGCATCTTTAGAAGACTGAGTTTCAACTAAGCCGCGACGAATCCAGAACACCACAATCGCAAGTAAAGCCCCGATCAAGAATGGAACTCGCCATCCCCAAGTGTGCAATTGTTCTTCGCTTAAAGTGTGTTGTAAAACGATCAATACACAAAGCGCAATCAATTGACCCGAAATCAAGGTGACATATTGGAAACTTGAGAAGAAACCACGGTGATTTTTGCCCGCCATTTCTGATAAATAAGTCGCACTTGAACCATATTCACCACCAACACTCAAGCCTTGTAACAAACGAGCAAAGAGGAGTAGACCCGGTGCCAACATCCCAACCGAATCATAAGTTGGCGCACATGCAATGATCAAAGAACCAATACACATCAAGGAAACAGAAAGGGTAAGACCTGCTTTACGTCCTTTACGGTCAGCATAAATCCCCATAATCCATGCACCGATTGGGCGCATTAAGAAACCGAGAGCAAAAACCGCTGCAGCTTGAAGAAGTTTTACAGTGTCATTTCCTTCAGGAAAGAAAACAGGCGCAAAATATAATGTAAATGCAGCATAAACATACCAGTCATACCATTCGACTAAGTTACCTGCTGATCCACCTAGGATAGATTTGAAACGAGTTTTTCTATCAAGTTGCGATGCAGCAACTTGAGGCGATGAATTTGACACAACAATTCCTCAAAAGAATGTTGGAAAATTCAATTCATAAATAGATCAGTTTTAAGAAAAATTAATGAAATGAATTTTGAACGTGTGGAATGGGAGAAACAAAAGTTTACAAAAACGTTATACGCCCATGCATTTTGAAGATTTATTAGACCTTAGTCTTAGGTTTGATTGATATATATACATTTAGTTTTTCTAATGAAAATTGAAAATAATGCGTTTAATTTATCTTATTCAAAACTATTCAATTTTTAAATAAACAGCGCTGTATTTGTCATATAGCTTTATTCAATAAAGCGAGTGATATTTCAACTAAAAAAGTGTGATATTTCAATTAATGCTTTAAAAATTTATTTTCGTTTTAGAAAATCTTTGTTCATAATATGAAAATGATTTGGATAAATATAAATAAAATCTAGGACAAGATATGCATTACCAACAAAGGCATCAGCAAATATTAGAAAAAGTGCAGTCTGAAGGTTATCTCAGCATAGATGAATTGTCTGCATTTTTCGTAGTGACCCCGCAGACGATTCGTCGAGATATCAATCAGATGGCTGAACAAGGGCTGCTTAAACGCTATCATGGTGGAGCTGCTGCCATCGAATCTAGCGTGCAGAATATAGCCTATCAGGATCGAAGCAACCAATTATTGGATGAAAAAGAACGTATCGCACGAACATTGGTCAAGTATATCCCTGATTTTGCTTCGTTATTTATCAATATTGGAACCACGACTGAAGCGATTGCACAGGCATTACTTCAGCATAAAGGCTTAAAAATAATCACAAATAATATCAATGTTGCCAAAATATTAAGTGAAAAATCTGATTTTGAAGTATTAATTGCCAGTGGTCGAGTAAGACCAGATGGAGGGGTAATTGGGCAAGCAACCGCAGATTTTTTTAAACAATTTAAAGTCGATTTTGCCATTATTGGCATTAGTGGGATCGACAGCGATGGCACATTATTGGATTTTGATTTCCAAGAGGTCTGTGTTTCCCAAGCCATTATCCAAGGGGCTAGGCAAGTTTTCTTGGCAGCTGACCATAGTAAGTTTGGACGTCATGCCATGATGAGATTGGGAAGTTTAGATGATATTGAAATGTTATTTACAGACAATGAACCTGATAAAAATATGGTAGATCAAATAGATCAATGTGGTATCAAATTGGTTGTGGCAAATTGATGCAAAGCGTATTCAACATTCACATGAAACATTGATCGAAAATTGTAACTTTCATTAGATTTGCTAGAAAATGCTGTAATTTTGAGCTATTATTTTCATAAACGAAAATAAAAGAACATTTACGGTGATAAATATGCGCATATCCTCAGCTGATCAAAATAAGGTATATGATCTTTTGGTGATTGGTGGCGGTATTAATGGTGTGGGTATTGCCAATGATGCGGCTGGGCGAGGTTTGTCCGTATTTTTATGTGAAAAAGATGATTTTGCAGCACATACTTCTTCTGCTAGTAGTAAATTAATTCATGGTGGTTTACGTTATTTGGAACATAAAGAATTTCGATTAGTACGTGAAGCTTTAGCCGAAAGAGAAGTATTACTTAAAAAAGCACCACATATTATTCGTCCTTTACGCTTTATCATGCCGCACCAACCGCATTTAAGACCTGCTTGGTTGATTCGTACAGGCTTATTTTTCTATGACTATTTAGGTAAACGTGAAACATTGGCAGGGTCCAATAACGTATTTTTTGATCCTGAAAAAAGTCCATTAAATAATGAAATTTCACGTGGTTTTGAATATTCAGATTGTGCAGTTGATGATGCTCGCCTTGTTATTTTAAATGCTATGCAAGCCCGTGAAAAAGGCGCGACATTGGTGACAAGAACTCAATGTATTGGGGCAAAAAAAGACAATGGTATTTGGTTGGTTGATTTACAGGATCAACAGGGTATTTATAGAATTCAAACAAAAGCCTTAGTCAATGCTACAGGTCCGTGGGTCGCAAACTTTATCCAAGACCAGTTAGCTCAGCAACCAGAGTACGGGATTCGTTTGGTGCAGGGGAGTCATATTATTGTTGAAAAATTATATGACGGTGACAAAGCTTTTATCTTGCAAAATAATGATGGTCGGATAGTATTTGCGATTCCATATCTTGATCAATACACCCTTATCGGTACAACTGACCAAGAATATCATGCTGATCCAAACCAAATTGAGATCACAGATTTTGAGATTGATTATCTCATCCGTGTTAGTAATGAGCATTTTAAAAAGCAAATTTCACGTGAAGATATCGTGCATACTTTTTCAGGGGTTAGACCGCTCTGTGATGATGAATCAGACAATCCATCTGCTGTAACACGGGACTATACTTTATCGCTTTCAAAGCAAGAAACAAATGATCCTGTGCTGCTTTCTGTTTTTGGTGGCAAATTGACAACCTATCGCAAACTTGCAGAATCTGCGATGCATCAATTACATCCTTATTTTAAGCAAATGCGCGGTAGCTGGACCAAAGATGCGCTGTTACCCGGTGCAGAAGATTTAGAGTCGATCGCACAGCTGATTGAAAAAATAAAAGAAAAATTGCCTGAAATAGATGAGTTGCTTGCTCAGCGTTGGGCACATCAATATGGCACTCGAGTATTTGAAATGCTGAGAAATGTACATAACTTGACAGATCTGGGTGAAGAAATTGCTCATCAATTGTATGAAAAAGAAATTGAATATTTGATTGATTTTGAATGGGCAATTTCAGCCCAAGATATTTTATGGCGACGTACTAAGTTGGGAATGAAATTTACTTATTCCGAAACTGAGGATTTAGAACAATGTTTAATAAAACTGCACCGTTTACGTGTAAAAGAGCAAGCAGCTTAAAATTGCTATGAAAAAAACGCGCCATTAAGCGCGTTTTTTATTGAGTGAATTTTATTGTTTATTTTCAGTGAGCTCTAAAGCACGTTGATAAGCAATTTTCTTTTTGATTCCCGTTAAGTCAGCGACCAACTGAGATGCTGCTTTTACAGATAAATCTTGTAAGAGTCGAGTGAGGAGTTGATCTAACTTTTCTTGAGAGAGATCTTTTTCTTCAGCTGCTCCACCAATCACTAAAACAATTTCACCTTTTTGTTGGTTGTGATCATTTTCAATAAATTCAACCAGTTGTTCTAGTGTCATTTTTTTGATTGTTTCAAAGGTTTTCGTGATTTCACGGGCAAATCCAACAGGACGGTCTGCGCCAAAAACCTGAACCATGTCTTTTACACATTCTAAAATACGATGCGGTGCTTCATAAATGATCATGGTTTGTGTTTCATGTTTTAATCTTTCAAGATGAATCAAACGCTGTGACTGTTTAGAAGGCAAAAATCCTTCAAAACTAAAACGATCACTTGGTAAACCTACCGCAGATAAAGCCGCGATTGCTGCACAAGCACCCGGTACAGGTGTGACACGTATCCCATTTTCCTGTGCTGCACGTACCAGTTTAAAACCAGGATCGCTAATCAAAGGTGTACCAGCATCACTAATTAATGCAATGTTATCGCCATTTTTGAGTTTTTCTATTAAAATATTGATCTTATTAGATTCATTATGATCATGGCATGCGGTTAATGGGGTCGCTATGTTATAATGTTTCAATAATTGAGCAGATTGGCGCGTATCTTCTGCCGCGATTAGAGATACTGACTTTAAAACGTCAATAGAACGAAAAGTCATATCATCTAAGTGCCCAATTGGGGTTGCTACAACAAATAACTGAGCACTCATTAGGTTTTCTCCATGATAAATATAAAGATTAAAATATTTTGTGCATTGATTTTTTGCGGGGTTTCGCAAACTTATGCAGACATTCTTATCATTTTACCCGAATCAGGCCCTATGGCGCGAGCGGGTGAGAGTGTTAAACAAGGAATTATCAAGGCACGCTTTGATTCTAACTCAAAGATTCCGATTCGTTTTGTTGATTCGAGTAAAACGTCTTTAAAGAATATTTTAAAAAAAAATGTCAATAAAAAGACAGAATTAGTCATTGGTCCTTTGGCTTTGAATGAAGTTGAGGAGCTGATGGTGCTTAAGCCAAAAGTTCCGATTTTGGCTTTAAATCAAACGAATAAAAATGAAGCGAATATCTATCAATTTAGTTTGGCTAAACAACAAGATGCCAATGCTTTGGCTAAAGTGATGATCAAAGACAAAATTAAAAAATTGTTGGTCTATCGTGAGGAATCTTCAAAAAAAGAAACTGAACAATTTTTAATGGCGCTGATCGCCGAGCTTCCAATTAAGGTCGAGGTATTGGATCAATATCCACAAAAAATGAAATCCAAAGAAGGGCTTTTATTGTTAGGTCATAATAATTGGTTGATGCAAGCAGTCAATTTCCCAAAGAAAAATATCTATGTTCAGGCACTTACTGTTGATGAAAGTGCCTTACCTGTTGGTGTGAAATATTGTGATATTCCCGCACTTTATGAAAATACTGAAAAGCAAAAATTAAAAAGCTATCAAGATCAAGAGACTTCTAGTGCGTATAAACGTCTTATTGCTTTTGGGCATGATTCTTGGAAAATTGCAGAGTTCATCATGGATAAATCGAAATCACATAGAATTGATTTTGAAGGGATGACGGGGCATATTGTAATTGAAGCGAATCAAATTACGCGAACACCAGAATGTTATGAACAGTTGAAAAATGTGTTACGACGATTTTAGGGGAATAACGTGACTAAAAAACTGGGTGATTGGGGCGAGGAAAAGGCAGTCAATGTGTTGAAACAAGGTGGCTATCAAGTTTTGGCGCAAAATTATTTTTCTCGTTATGGTGAAATTGACATCATTGCTTTATATGAACAGAGTTTATTGTTTATAGAAGTCAAAACACGTTCTAAAACGGGTTATGGCTCTGCAAATGAAGTTATTTCAAAGTCAAAGCAAAGTAAAATTATCAAAACTGCACTATGTTTTTTGGAAAATAACCCGCAATATTCAGACTTTGCGTGTCAATTTGATGTGATTTGTATTGATTTTTATCAAGATGTTGCAAAAAAGGTACAGCAAGATATGTCTAAACTTATCTATGATCTAGAGTGGGTTGAAAATGCATTTACTTTGGATCAAGAGTTATTTACTCTGTAGCTTATTCAAAAAATAAATGCTCGAAATAGAAAAGCTTGAAGCATTTAGATGGGAGTTTTATTTAGTGTTGAATCGTATTGCGGTGACATTGCTTTGTGTAGCAAGTTTATCGGGTTGTGCAAGCTTGATTTCTAAAGGTACAGGCTCAAATCCTGTGGGTACCGAGAGTGGTGTACGCTCTTTGGGACAAGTCTTTATTGATTCTTCGATTGAACGTACTGCCAAAATCAATTTATATAAATTGGATGCTCGATTTAAACAGTCGCGTGTCAATATTATCAGTTTCCATAGTAATGTGCTTTTGACAGGACAAGTTCCTGATGAGCATTTAAAACAGCTCGCTGAAGACAATGTGCGTTCGATGAGTGATGTCAAAGCAGTGCACAACTATATTACGGTTGGTCCTCAAATTGGCTATTCAACGATTATGCAAGACGCGGGTGTAACAGCAAATACGCGTGGTCTGATCATGCGTGCACCTGTGGTATCGGACAGTAAAGTATCCATCCATACTGAAGATGCTGTGCTTTATGTTATGGGGCGTTTGAATACTGGTGAGATTGCAGATTTGACGCAAGTTTTGCAAAAAGTAGGTAATGTGACCAAGATCGTAACTTTGGTCGACAATACTGATCAAGCCTCTGCTGGTACACAAAATGCATCCTTTGTACCTTCTGGTGGTGCTTCGACTCAACCCTTAGAGCAAACTCCTGTGGCAATTGATCCTCAAGCTCAAACGGGCGCTGGTACAAATAATGCTCAATAGCCATTTCAAATCAATCCAAAAAGCATTTTTAGCCAAGGCAGAATTGGCTAAAAATCGCTATAAAGATTTTCGATATTATGACATTCCAAGTTATGCGATAAATGGTTTAACACCTAAAAAAGGCTATGTCTTACAACAAAATATTGCATTTGGACTGAAAGCCAGACAACGTCTAGATTTGTATAAATCAAACAAACCCCATGCAAAAAAGCCGCTGATCGTTTTTGTTTACGGTGGTGCGTGGACGCATGGCGATAAAAGTTCTTATAAATTCCTCGGCGAAGCTTTTGCCAAAGAGGGCTTTGATGTTGCGATCGTCAATTATCACCTTGCCCCTGAGTATATTTTTCCAAGTTACGTTGATGATATTTCACTGGCACTCAATTATTTGCAGCAAAATGCTGAAAAATTGAAAATTTCCACTGAAAATACCATGTTAATGGGGCATTCAGCAGGTGCATTTAATGTCATGTCGTTGATGTATCAAGCACAGGCTTATCATAATTTTAATCAAGCGCATATCAAGGCAATTTTTGGAATTTCAGGTCCTTATCATTTTGATTATAAAGGAGACCCAATTGCTCAAGATGCTTTCGACCAATCGATTCCTTATGCTGAAGTGATGCCTTATTATTTTGTAGATAAGAATCACGTGAAACATTATTTATTTTTAGCTGCAAATGATCTCGTAGTCAAAGATCAAAATACTTTGGATATGCATCAAAAGCTGACTGAAGTAGGCAATCATAGTGAAATCATTCGTATTGCAAAAACTGGTCATAAGTCGATTATTGGAAGTGTTTCCAGTCTTTTTAGCCGCTTTTTTAGTACTAAGTCTGAAATTTTAAAACGAATGAATGAAGTACTTGATCAATCATAAATTCAGCATAGATTTATATAAAAAAGATGCCTTAAGGCATCTTTTTCGCATTGATCACATGATCAATCATGGCATGCGCAATACTTCCTGAAAAAGGTGTTTCAGGTAATTGATCAAATTTGAAGAATTGAGCATCACTGATTTCTTCTTCTTGTAAAACGATCTCACCAGATTCATATTCAGCTTTAAAAGCTAACATGAGATTGCTTGGAAATGGCCAAGGTTGACTTGCAAGATATTGAATGTTTTTAACTTTTAAGCCTACTTCTTCAAGAGTTTCACGAGAAACTGCTTCTTCTAGGGTTTCGCCTACTTCAACAAAGCCTGCAATAAGACCGTACATATTGCTTTTATTATTTGCATTTTTTGCCAATAAAATCTCATCCTCACCACGTGTAATCACGGTAATAATACACGGTTGTACGCGTGGATATTGATGATAGCCACAAGCAGGGCAAACCATTGCATATTCAGTCTTATGAACTTCAGTTTCGTGTCCGCAATGGCTACAAAATTTATGGTTGCGTCGCCATTCGAGAAGTTGCACGGCACGGCTCGCTTGTTCAAATTGCGCTCGCGTCCATGAGCTAATCAGTTGTCGGATGGGAACAAGTTGATATCCTTCTGGAATTTGTTCTTCATCTAATAAATCTCTGGCGATCACCTGATCACCAGAGCTAAAACTTAAATCATTTTCTAATTTTTCGACTTGTGGAAGTTGTAAATTTTCATCTACAAGGAGTTGATGGTGACGAAAGATATAGGCAAGTGATAATTTTGACATTTGGCTCAGTGTTTTAAATTATGGCTACTCGCTAATGCTACATTAAACATAGAATGTAAAATAGGTTGTTTATTTTGCAAATTGTCAATCATCAGGTCTAAACTCGCTAAAACATCTAGTATGTGCTCGATATGGATTGATGAAAGATCAATATTCTTGTGAATTTTCAACAAAATAAAGTTTGAACAATCAATTAAACTCTGTTGTAAAACCTGAACATTTACAAAGAGCGCAGCCCCACTTAATTCTTTTAAAGCGATTTGGCTTTTATTGAGCAATTCTGTATTTGGTTCAGATAGATATTGCACAAGATTTTTATGGGTTTCTTCGATGAGATTTTTACTTTCACTACAGAGTACCTCATAGGCATGATCTAAATGATCCAGTGAGATTTGAGTATTATTCACTTTAATTTTTATATGATTCGAAGTGTAATTTCTTTCTAAAATATCTAAAAAATTGATCGCATTTAAAATAGATTTCATCATGTTTTTTAGAAAAGTCTCATTTTCTTTGATATTTTCCAAAGTGATGTTTTGGTTGAGTTGTTTTAAATCATGATCAATATTTTGTAAATTGAGCACTGAAAATATATTGGAAAGTTGTTGTATCGAGAGCTTAATCTTTTCGACTTTTTCTGCTGTCATATTTTGATAATTATATTCAACATCACGTGAAATAGTTTTTAGTTCAAGGCTAATCAATTCTACGACTTTATGAATGGTTTCATAATCTGGACCATAAAGTTGTTTGGCAAATATCGTAAGCTGAATATCCGTTAATATCTCATCTCCAATTTTTAATTCTTCTCGGATCGTTTGAGAGGAGGGATGTTCTAGGCTGATCGCAAGGCTTAATGCATTTGCAAGGTCGTGTGAAGTGACTTGGAATTGCTCAGGATGCTGGTAGAAAAGGGCGATATTTTTTTCGATTTCTATCAAGCTGCGATAGCGTGGTTGATTTAGTGCAATTTGTTCAAAATTTTCAAAAACTAAATTGAGAATTTTCCAATAGTGCTTACTCGGTAATTCATGCGAATGTAGAACTAAATATTTACCGACAATCTCTAAGCCTTGTAGGTCTAAATCAGATTCTTGTTGTTGTAGAATGTTGTTTAAACAGTATTTATAAAGTTTATGGATATAGATCGTTTTTTCTAAGTCAGTAATCTGACTTTGAGGTTGATATTTCAGTTTGGAAATATCGTAATTTTCTAGTTTAGCACCTTCACTGCTAATGGGTTTTTTTAAGGCAATTTCTAAAACATTTAGGGTATCAAGTAAAAATTGTGGAACGTGAACTTCTCTTAGGCAGATGAAACCAATATATTTTTTGAGCATCGTCGTGCCTTCGGTGAGCGCTACGACTTGATCAGTTTTGATATCTGCAGGGTTTTGCATGATTTTTTGCATCAATTCTGCTGAATAAGCTGCAATATTTGCCAATAAAGGCATTTCTATCAGGTGTAGAACTTGGGCGCATTGTTTGATTTGGATAAGTGCATCGTCTATTCCAAAGGCTAATGTTTTATCTTCGACCAGATGCTCGACAGCATTTTCTACAAGTTGGATTGAATTTTCAACTTCATTTTTGATCATCAATAAACGGGTCGGATCAAAATGAATAGATGTTTGGTAAGACATAAATCTGCACCATCCCCAATAAAATTTTGTATAAATCAATTTATCTTTGACCACTGATTTTGTGGTCTTTTATAGCTTTGATTTACTATAACTGAAGTCGGGGATGTGTGTAGATTTATTCCTGCTTTTTACAGAAAATTATTTGGCAAAAATACAAGGTTCTCCGTGTTTTTCTGCAAATTTTTTGACCCAGTTCTCATGTGCTTCGAGTTCTTCTGGGCTTGGTAAAATGACGGGTAGATCAATTTGAATCGCTTGGCGAATATTTTGACTATGACTTTCATCTGAGGATTGTGACAGGGCATCTATGTCAAATGAGACCTGTCCACCTGTCATCGCTAGATAGACATCTGACAAAATCTCAGCATCGAGCAAGGCACCGTGGAAGGTACGATCGCGTTGCACAATTTCATAACGTCTAACCAACGCATCTAAGGAGTTCTTTTGCCCCGGATGTTTGCTTTTTGCAAGTGCTAATGTATCAGTTACTTCGCAGACTTCAGAAAGTGCAGGGAGTCCAGCACGTTTGAACTCCATGTCTAAGAAGTTCATGTCAAAGCTTGCATTGTGTGCAATGATTTCAGAGCCTTTTAGGTATTCAAATAAGTCTTGAGCAATCTCTTGATATTTGGGTTTATCTTTGAGGAAATCATCGGTGATACCGTGGACTTCGACCGAATCACCGACTTCTTTTTCTGGGTTGATGTAGATATGAATCGAACTGCCGGTCAATTTTCGGTTGATCATTTCGATTGCACCCACCTCGATGATGCGATCGCCATCTTGATAATAAAAACCTGTGGTTTCTGTATCGAGAATTAATTGGCGAGGTCCATAGGCTTCGATCGTTTGTGGTGTAATCACGATGGCAGGATGGACGTTGCTTTGCGCATGGGTCATTGGGGTTGGATCTTCTTCTTGTGTACGAGGTTCATTTTCAGGATCAAAATGCTGCTCTTGAGCTAAGTCTTGTTCAAAAACTGTATTTTCTACTTCAAGACTTGCTTCGGCATCTTGTGCATCTATATTTTCAGCTTCTAACAGTGTTTCATTTTCACTGTCATCATCATCTGCAAAACCTAAACCAAAGGGATCGTTTAGTAACCAATCATCCTCTTTTTTTTTAGGGTCAGCCATTGATGGGGCAGGTGTTTGCGTTGTATTTTTAATTTTGGCTAAGGTTTCGTCTGCACCTTGGTTGGCGAGTTGATCTGCCATTTCGTTACCCGCATGACCAGCATGACCTTTGATCCAGTTCCACTCGATTTCACGGCCTTGGCAAATACTGTCTAATTTTTTCCAAAGGTCAGGATTTTTGACGTCTTTCCAGTTTTTCTTTTTCCAGCCTTCGATCCATTCGGTGATACCACGTTTGACATAGTTAGAATCTGTCCAAATGATCAATTTATCTTCGGGTGAGCAAAAGGCAATGCCTTCAATCGCTGCAGTTAATTCCATGCGATTGTTGGTGGTTTCAGGCTCACCACCACATAGTTTATGTTGCTCAGTTTCGCTAATGATGTATGCACCCCAGCCGCCTAAGCCCGGGTTACCGCGACAGGCTCCATCAACATATAGTGTGATTGTTTGCGACATACACAAATCCTAACGTAAATTTGGGTTGAACAATAAACTCAGAAATCTTATTGTATACGCAAATCTGACATTTTCAGTGTGCGATCCTGAGTTTTTTTTAATGTCTTGTAACATTTGTCTTCAAATCGCGTTAAATTCGTCTTGTATCGACGACAAGCTCTACTAAAATGGCTTATCTAAAAAATAAATCGACTACGCGTTGTTCGGAAATTTGTATGTATAAACCAACCACAGCAGTGTGGCAGTCTTCTGCGGCATCTTTATTTAAAATTACTTTTTTAGCTTCTGCTCTTGCAGCACTTGGGCTTACAACTGGTTGTTCTTCAACTCCGAGTAAACCGACCGCGCAATCTTCTGGATTGTTGGATGCGGGAAGTTTTGATTCGATGGAAGACTTACTTTCAGCAACTGACATGCGAGCGGTGGAAGGGGATCGCTTACTCGTTTTAAAACACGGTGATGTTTGGAAACGTATGACAGTTGGTTTTAAAATGGATGAAAACCATTGGGATTCACGTATCGAGGCTCAGCGTAGTTGGTTTGTATCACGTCAACCCTTTTTGGATCGTCTGAGTGCTCGTGCTTCACGTTATTTATATCACACAGTAAAAGAAGCTGAACGTCGTGGTTTACCGACTGAATTAGCCTTATTGCCGATTATTGAAAGTTCTTATGACCCTGCAGCGACCAGTAGTGCAGCGGCAGCGGGGATGTGGCAGTTTATTCCAAGTACGGGTCGTATTTATGGACTGAGACAAACGGGTCTATATGATGGACGCCGTGATGTAGTCGAGTCTACACGTGCAGCGTATGAGTTTTTAGGTAGCTTATACAATCAATTCGGTTCTTGGGAACTTGCATTGGCAGCCTATAATGCTGGTCCAGGACGTATTCAACAAGCGATTAACCGTAACCAAGCTGCGGGATTGCCAACAGATTATTGGTCACTGCGTTTACCGCAAGAAACCATGAACTATGTACCTCGTTTTATCGCGGTTGCTCAGATTGTAAAAAATCAGAGTAAATATGGTGTTTCTTTACCACCGATTGCAAACCGTCCTCACTTTAGAGAAGTACAAGTGCAAGGTGGTGTAAGCCTTAACCAGATTTCTCAAATTACAGGTTTAAGTCGTCCTGAATTGTATCAATTAAATCCGGGTTATCGTGGTGAAGTGATCGATCCAGCAAGCCCAATGCGTATATTGATTCCTGCTGATCTCAATCCGAATGTGGATACTAAGCTTCGCGCATTAAAAGGTACGGGTGATAGTGGTTTTTGGGCGAGTAATAATACACCTGCTGCAACAACTACGACTACGCCATCTGCCAGTTATTCTTCAGGTGGTGTGACCAGTTCAGTGACTACACGTACAAGTGCAACGACCCCGTCTTTGAGCCAGACTTTGAGTACACCAACAGCGACCACTGTTAAGACAACGCCTAAGCCTGCTGTGACTTCAAATACAACAGCTGCGGTAACTAAACGTGTTACTACACCGAATGGGGCTGACGAGTTGGCTGCATTTGCGGCTAGAGCTGATGTACCAAGTGCACCACGTATCCCTGTAGCAGTAACACCTGTGACGAATGTTAAGCCTGTTAACGTCGAACCACCAATTTCAGCTCAAGAACGTAAAGATATCTTGGCTGATGTCAAAGCTGAGGGTGCTAAAACTTCTGTAGCGCAAGCTTTACAACCTGAGGCAAGCAAAGCTGAAACTGAACAAGTTGTACAAGAGATTAAAGCGATTGCACCGCAAGGCACAGAAGTTGTTGATCCTTATGATGGCAAAATTAAGTTAACTGCGATTCAAACCAGCCAATCAGTTGCCGATTTACAAGGTAAAGAAAATACAGTAGGTTTCGCTTATCCTAAAGGTTTGGCAGCTAGTGCTGATTCTGACGAAGCAAAACGTAACCAAGACAAAACCTTTATCAAAACAGATACTGATATCGTCGTGGTTCCTCCTCGAGGTAAACGTAGTACTTATACTGTTTTACCGGGCGATACTTTGGCGATTATTGCAGCTAAAAATAATGTCAATTGGCGTGATATTGCAAAATGGAACCAAATTGATCCAAATGGGACATTATTTGTTGGTTCTAGTTTGTATTTATATGATGCTAAACCTCAAGTGGATGCACCGAAGCCAAGTCAAGCAGCTACGCCAACGAGTTATGTGGTCAAACCAAATGACAGCTTAACAGGCGTTGCCAATGAGTTTAATTTGACCGTTCAAGAGCTTGCGAGTTTTAATAATTTAACACCGACCAGCAATCTATTTGTAGGTCAAAAGCTCTCACTCAAAGATATGGGCACAAAAGCGACAGCGAGTGCGGTAAAAGCTGAAAATAAAACACCTAAAATTAAAACCAAGGTATATGCCGTTAAGCGTGGTGAATACCTAAAATTGATCGCTGATCGCTATGCATTGTCAAATCAGGAATTGGCTGATTTGACTCCGGGTTTAAATGCGGGCAGTAATTTAATGGCTGGTCAAAAGATCAATGTTCCATTAAATACGGTCAATGCTGATGATGAAACGGATACCCGTTTGACCAGTAAAGTCGCGGAAAAAGTTAAAGCTGAAAGCACGATTAAAACAGAAAGCTATAAAGTTCAACGTGGTGATACACTTTCAAGTATTGCGGCTGAGCATAAAATTAGTTTGTCTGACTTGGCTGAGTTAAATAATTTTGCAGCCAATAAATCGTTGATGGCAGGTCAAAACATCAAAGTCCCAGCGGGCAATAGTGTGCCTGATAGCTATACCGTCCAATCAGGGGATAGCTTAAGTGCAGTCGCAAGTAAATATAATTTGCCAGTCGCAAAACTTGCTGATTTAAATGGTTTGAGTACAAATTCTGGCTTATTTGTTGGGCAAAAATTGCAGTTGACTGGTGATGCCACTCCTGCAAAAGCTAAAACCACTGTATCTGCAAGTAAACAAGCGGATGAGCCAAATGTTCATACTGTTAAATCTGGTGAAACTTTAGCAAGCATTGCCAAGAAGTATCATTTGCAATTGGCATTTTTAGCTGAGTTAAATGGTTTAAGTAAAAACTCTGCAGTACGTGTAGGTCAACGTTTGAAAGTAGATGGTGATTTACCTGAAAAATCAAACAAAAATGATGATAAGCTTGTTGCAAAATCTACAGCTAAAGTCACCAAAAATACCCAAAAATACACCGTACAATCAGGTGAGTCATTACACTCGATTGCAGGTCGTGTTGGCTTATCTGTAGGTGAGTTGGCGGATTTAAATAATCTAAGCGCTAAGGCAAATCTGATGCGTGGTCAAAGTATTGTCATCCCTAAAACCACCACAGAATATAAAGTGAAAAGTGGCGATTCCTTGATTCGTTTAGCTAGCAAATATGGCATAGATACCAATCAGCTCGCAGAAATGAATGATTTGAAACCAAACTCACCTCTACGTATTGGTAGTGTGTTAAAAGTTCCAAATTGATTCGATACTTGATAAAAATAAAGGAATAAAGCTGTATGCAACAGAGATTTGCGAAAGCAAAACCAATGGGTTTTGCTTTGGGCATAAGTTTAATGTGTTCGAGTGTTTGGGCTGTGGTGCAAACAACACCTTATATTTCAATATATGGTAAGCCTTTGTACTCAGCCCAAAGCATAATGCCTTATGCAAATCCTAATGCACCTAAAGGTGGCATCTTGAGTACCTCGAGCAATGGTACTTTTGACAATCTCAATAGCATGAATGGTAAAGGTCGATATGCCGAGGGCGTAAACTATCTATTTGATACTTTAATGGATAGTTCACTTGATGAACCTAATGTCATGTACCCACTTTTAGCTGAAAAAGTGACCTATGATCCTGAACATGCAAATTATATTATTTTTCATCTAAATCCAAAGGCACGTTTTAGCAATGGTACGCCTGTGACCGCTGAAGACGTCAAATTTAGTTTTGATACTTTTCAGACTAAGGCCAATTTAGGCTTGCAGATGTATTTATCAGATTTGGCAAAGACAGAAGTTTTGTCAAAATATGATGTCAAAATGACATTTAAATCCAAAAATAATACGGAAATGCCGCTGATTTTGGCGCAAATGGCGATATATTCCAAAGCGGATTGGGCTAAAAAAGACTTTGGTAAAGTGACCATGCAGCCAATTTTGGGGTCTGGTCCATATCTGATCGAACGCATTGATGCAGGACGTAGTATTACCTATAAGCGTAATCCCAATTATTGGGCGAAAGACCTACCAGTCAATCGCGGACGCTATAATTTTGATCGTTTGAAATACGTCTATTATCGTAGTTTAGAAGTAGCGTTTGAAGGTTTTAAGACAGGCCAATTTACCTTGCAAGAGGAAATGTCTGCTCGAAATTGGGTGACGAACTACGATTTTCCTGCTGTAAAAGCTGGAATGATTGTCAAATACAATGCCAAAGTAGAAAAACCCAAAGATCTACAAAGTTTTGTGATGAATACACGACGTGCGCCGTTCAATGATATTCATTTTAGACAAGCTTTGACTTATGCCTATGATTTTGAATGGCAAAATAAAGCTTATTTTTATGGGCAATATCAGCGATTACAAAGTTATTTTTCAGGTAGTGAACTTGCGGCAACAGGCAAGCCTAGCGCCAAAGAATTAGAAATTTTAAAACCTTATTTGGCAAAATTAAGCCCTTTGCAGGCGCAAGGCGTTTTGGCTAACTGGAAATATTCTGCTTCTGATGGTGGTGGCTTTAATCGCAACAATTTATTGATTGCACATCGAATTTTGCAAAATGCAGGCTATCGTTATCAAAATGGTCTATTGCTTGATCGTCATGGCAAACCAATTCGTATTGAATTTATGATTCATCAAGATAATTTACAACGAACATTGATGCCTTATGTGCGCAATTTGAAAAAACTGGGTATTAGCGTCAATATTCGTGTGGTTGATGTGCCACAGTATCTTGAGCGTACACGTAAAAATGATTTTGATATGATCACTTTACGTATGCCGATGAGTATTACTCCCGGCAACGAGCAACAACAACTTTGGGGTAGCAAAGCCGCTGATGAAGTTGGAAATTACAATTTTGCAGGGATAAAAAATCCTGCAATTGATGCCATGATTGAAAAGATTATCCAATCGAAAAATCGTGATCATGTGGTGCTTTATTCGAGAGTATTAGATCGCTTGTTACGTGCAGGCTTTTATCAAATTCCAACTTATGGTAAAGATGGTTCATGGTTTGCATATTGGAATATGTATAAACAGCCGACGATTAAGCCGAAATTATCAACAGGTATTGATTATTGGTGGTCTGATCCAGTACAGGCTGCAAAAGTTGGGCAATACCTCAAGAAAAATTAAAAATAGGCACTTGGGTTTATTGATGATTTTTCAATTTTATGATGAAAGACTTGATCAATATTGTTTTATAAATACGTGAAGTCACAAGGAACCTCGTTTCGATGGGCACATATATACTAAAAAGACTTCTTCTGATTATCCCTACATTGTTTTTAATCTTATTGATTAACTTTGTAGTGGTACAGATTGCACCCGGCGGTCCTGTAGAGCAGGCGATTCAACAGGCTGAAAGCTTTCAAGGTGTCGGAGCTGCTCAAGGAGGCGGTGAGGTTGCTAAATCTTCAAATAGTAACTATCAAGGCGCACGTGGTTTAAGTGATGACATGGTTGAAAAAATCAAAAAACAGTATGGTTTTGATCAACCTGCGTATCTACGATTTTGGATCATGCTCAAAGGTTATGCGCATTTAGATTTTGGGACGAGTTTCTTTAAAGATAAACCTGTCACTCAGTTGTTATTGGAAAAAATGCCAGTGTCTCTCTCTTTGGGGTTATGGAGTACGTTGCTGATTTATCTGGTTTCGATCCCATTGGGAATAAAAAAAGCCAGACAGCATGGACAGTTTTTCGATAAATCTACATCCTTACTTTTGGCTGTAGGCTATGCTGTGCCTGCCTTTGTATTTGCTATTTTATTGATTGTATTTTTTGCTGGCGGTACCTATTTCCAATGGTTCCCATTACAAGGCTTAGTATCTGACAATTTCCATGAATTGAGTGTTTTTGGCAAAGTGAAAGATTATTTTTGGCACATGACTTTGCCTTTAATTACAATGGTTTTGGGTGGTTTTGCTGGATTGACCTATCTGACCAAATACTCATTTATGGAAGAACTTTCCAAACAATATGTGCTCGCAGCCAGAGCCAAAGGTCTAAACGATCGACGTGTCTTGTATGGTCATGTTTTTCGTAATGCGATGTTGATCGTGATCGCAGGTTTACCTGAAGCATTGATTGGGATTTTCTTTGTCGGCAATTTATTTATTGAGATTATTTTTAACCTTGATGGGTTGGGATTGCTTGGTTTTGAAGCGATTCAACAACGAGATTATCCATTGATTTTTGGAACATTATTTTTATTTACCTTGTTAGGATTGGTGCTCAGATTAATCAGTGATGTGCTTTATCAAATCATTGATCCTCGTATTAGCTTTGAGTCGCGAGGAAATTGATATGTCACCAATAATGCAGGCACGTTTCAAACGATTTAAACAAAATAAGCTGGGATTTCGCTGTTTTATCCTTTTTGTGATTATTTTTATTCTGTCTTTGGGTTCAGAGTTTCTCGCCAATGATCGACCACTCTTGGTGAAATATGATCATTCGTTATATTTTCCAGTATTTAAGGATTATCCAGAAACGACATTTGGTGGGGTTTTCCAAACTGAAACGGATTATAAAGATCCCGCTGTACAGTCTTTGATTGATGAGAAAGGTTGGGCAGTATGGTCGTTGATTCCATTTTCGTACCAAACGCCAAATTTTGCTTTGGCACAACCCGTACCTTCTCCACCATCTATGCAAAATTGGCTCGGTACAGATGATCAAGGTCGTGATGTTTTAGCTCGGATTTTATATGGGCTTCGGGTGTCATTGCTCTTTGGTTTGGCCTTAACTTTTTTTGCTTCGATTATCGGTGTCATCGTTGGCGCAGTGCAGGGCTATTATGGTGGATGGGTTGATCTGATCGGTCAACGAATCTTGGAAGTTTGGGGCGGTTTACCCACTTTATTTATGGTCATGGTACTGGTCAGTATGTTTACGCCAAGTGTGTATTGGCTATTTGTGATCATGTTGATTTTTGGTTGGCCAAGTTTGGTTGGTTTGGTGCGTGCAGAATTTTTAAGAGCAAGAAATCTGGACTATGTACGTGCAGCTCGTGCCTTAGGTGTTCGAGACAGTACGATTATTTTTAGGCATATTTTGCCAAATGCCATGAGTTCAACCTTGTCTCAACTGCCATTTATGTTGACTGCAAATATTACTGCGCTGACCGCTCTAGATTTTCTAGGTTATGGTTTGCCGCCTGATGCAGCATCTTTGGGTGAGTTGTTATTACAGGGTAAAAATAACCTCAATGCGCCGTGGCTTGCGCTTTCAGGCTTCTTTACTTTGGCTCTGGTCCTATCATTATTGATTTATATTGGGGAGGCGACTCGTGATGCATTCGACCCAAGACGAAACTGATTCACAAAAAGCGATACTCTCCGTTCGCCATTTACATATCGAAAGCCAACAGCAGGTTTTGCTTGAGGATCTCAATTTTGAGCTAAGAAATGGAGAATGTCTGGCGATCGTCGGAGAAAGTGGTTCTGGAAAATCAATCAGTAGTTTGGCGATGCTGGGATTATTACCTGAAAATCTCAAATCGACAGGGCAAATTATTTTCGAAAATGAAGATATTTGCAAAATGTCGGATGAGCAATTACGTCCAATCCGTGGCAAACGTATTGCAATGATCTTTCAAGAGCCGATGACAGCACTCAATCCACTGCATAAAGTGGAAAAAATCATTGGTGAAACGCTATTTTTACAAGGGCTAAGCAAAGAAAAAGTCCGTAAAAAAGTACTCAGTTTACTGTGTGATGTGGGAATGCCTGATCCAGAAGATAAACTGGATCGTTATCCACATGAGCTTTCAGGCGGTCAAAGACAGCGTGTCATGATTGCCTCAGCACTTGCCTTAGATCCTGATATTATCATCGCTGATGAGCCTACAACGGCTTTGGATGTGACTTTGCAGGCGCAAGTACTCAATCTTTTACAGCTGTTGATCGAAAATCATCAAATGTCGATGTTATTGATCAGTCATGATTTGAATTTGGTCAAACGCTATGCAGATCATGTCATCGTGATGAATAAAGGTATCGTTGAAGAATCAGGTACGGTAAATGATATTTTCCAATATCCGAAATCTGACTATACCAAACACTTACTTGATCATGATTTTGGACAAGCAAATCCCTTGCCTGAACCACGCGAACGGGTATTGGCACTTGATCAGGTTGGGGTGAAATTTCCAATCAAACAAGGATTGCTCAATCGTGTCGTAGATCATTTTGTCGCAGTAGAGCCATTGGATCTACGACTAGATCAGGGTGAGTCGATTGGTATCGTGGGGGAGAGTGGTTCGGGTAAAACCTCA
This sequence comes from Acinetobacter gerneri DSM 14967 = CIP 107464 = MTCC 9824, assembly GCF_000368565.1. Classification (GTDB taxonomy): domain Bacteria; phylum Pseudomonadota; class Gammaproteobacteria; order Pseudomonadales; family Moraxellaceae; genus Acinetobacter; species Acinetobacter gerneri. The sequence continues at coordinate 506,762 of NZ_KB849543.1, forward strand.
TTGGCGTTGGCAGTTGCACGTTTGATAAAAAGTGAAGGTGATATTTATATATCTGGGCATAACCTCAATAAGCTTAATCAAAGACAGCTCAGACCCTTGAGAACTGATTTTCAGATTGTTTTCCAAGATCCTTTTAGTAGTTTGAATCCACGTATGACCGTAGAGCAAATTATTGGTGAAGGCTTGGTTTTGAAAAAACTGAAAAAGGATGAAATCGCTCAAAAAATTGAAGATGCGCTGACTCAAGTTGAATTGCCTGTTTCTTTTAAAGATCGCTATCCACATCAATTGTCTGGTGGGCAAAGACAACGTATTGCACTGGCGCGTGCTTTGATTTTACAGCCTAAATTGATCATTTTAGATGAACCGACTTCTGCTTTGGATCGTACGACGCAGCGTGCAATCGTCAAATTATTGCGTGATTTACAGCAGAAATTTCAAATTAGTTACATCTTTATCAGCCATGATTTGAAAGTGGTACGGGCGCTTTGTCAAAAAGTTTTAGTGCTACGGCATGCGAAAATGGTGGAGTTTCAAGATACTGAAGCTTTATTTGAAAAGCCAAAAGATAAGTATACTGAGCAATTGATTAATGCGAGTCGTTATTAACGGCACGATTTAAAAAGATGCTTTAAAAGTGGTTTTATACGTCATTTTAAAATAGTGCTTGAACAGAACTTAAACTCGCGTTAAAACAATGACTGGTAAATTTGACATAATTGATTGTCAAATTTTACTTGACTGATCCAATAATTTCATTAGAGTAAATACTCTAAAATAAAACAAGAGAACATGTTCATGAGCCATCTTGCTGAAAGTATCCAAATTCGAAATGTCACATTTAAAAATCGCATCATCAAGGCTGCGATGAGTGAAGCACTGGCAAACCATGCAGGTGAGCCAAATCAAATTCATTATGGATTGTATGAAGCTTGGGCAAAAGGTGGGCTTGGCTGTGCGATCACAGGCAACGTCATGGTTGATGCTCGTGCCAAAAATGAGCCGGGTGTTGTTATTGTTGAAACAGAACGTGATTTAGACAAGTTAAAACATTGGGCTGATATCGGTAAAAAATACGGTATGGTTCAACTGATCCAGTTATCGCATCCGGGTCGTCAATGTCCAAAAGGTCTTAATAAAGAAACTGTTGCACCTTCAGCAGTACCATTTAGTCCTTTATTGGCAACGACTTTTGCAACGCCACGTGAACTGCATGAAGATGAAATTTTAGATATTATCCAACGTTTTGCAGAATCAGCACGTATTTGTGAAAAGGCTGGTTTTGAAGGGGTGCAATTACACGGTGCACATGGTTATTTGATCAGTCAATTTTTATCCCCAATCACCAATAAACGCCAAGATCAATGGGGCGGTTCGATTGAAAATCGTATGCGTTTCTTGCTTGAAATCTATAAAGCTGTGCGTAGTAAAACGTCAGAGCAATTTATTGTTTCAGTAAAATTGAACTCTGCCGATTTCCAGCGTGGTGGTATTACTGAAGAAGAAGTGATCCAAGTCTTTAAAGCAATCGATGCTGCGGGAATTGATCTGATCGAAGTTTCTGGTGGAACATACGAAGCACCTGCAATGGCTGGTGCAAAAGCAGAAAAACGTAAACCTTCGACCATCGCACGTGAAGCATATTTCCTCGATTTTGCTGACAAGATCCGTAAAGAAGTGAAATGTCATTTGATGGTGACAGGTGGCTTCCGTACTGTTGTAGCGATGAATGCTGCTTTGGATAGTGGTGCATGTGAGTTTATCGGTATCGCACGTCCGTTCGCAGTAGAGACTGATTTGACCAACAACCTAATTGCAGGTCAAGACGTACGCTATGCTGTTGAGCAAATCAAAACAGGTATTCCATTTGTCGATAAAATGGCAATCATGGAAATCATTTGGTACGCAGCGCAGTTTAAATCCATTGGTGAAGGTAAACGTCCAAATCCAAAACTTTCACCTTTAAAAGTATTTTTCAATTATGCGAAAAATAATGTGAAAGCCGTGATCAAAGGGCGTGTTAATTCACGTAAAAGTGCTTAGTTGCTGCTGATACTTGATCAGAAAATAGATTGAATATTACCAAGCTTTAGACCAATAAGTTTGGTAATCCAAAGTCGACCAATTGCCTTTCGCCAATGCGTTTTGGAAGGCAGGTCGGCTTTTTATTTCATTCAAATAATGCTGAATGTGTTCAAATTTAGCAAATTCAGGATTGGCTTGGACACAGGCCTGCAATGGAAACCAAAGTAAAATATCTGCGACAGTAAACTCAGAGCCTGCAATCCATGGGTAATTGATCAATTGACGATTGATTAAAAAAAGTTGTTGCTCTAATGCCATGTTTAAATAAGCCCGATCAACGCCATATTTAATCGCACGCGTGATAAAACCAAGTGGAAATGGAGTACGCGCGACGATTTGTGCAAAGACTTGCTTTTGTACGATGTTGGGCATCAAAGAAGCTTCAGCAAAATTTTTCCAATAAAAATAATGCAACTGTTCTGCTGAGCTCAAATCACGTAAACCAATTCGTGGAAAACGATGGCTTAAAAAATCTGTTATTGCAGATGTTTCAGCAAGGACGATTCGTTCTAAATTTTTATATTCTTCAATGACTAAGATCGGGGCTTTGCCAAGTTCATGAATTAGTTTAAGATCATCTGTGATTTGACCATCTGCTTTGGTTTCACAAAAAACCAATTGGTAGGTCAAATTCAGTTCTTCTAATAACCAAATGATTCTTTGTGAGCGTGAGTTTGGTAAATGAAATAAAGTGAGTTGCATAATAATTACAGTTAATGTCAATTTTTGAGAGGCGCTGATTCAAAGATCAATCAAGAATGCCAGTTTGCCCTAAGAAAAAAAGATTAAAAATAGTTTTGATTGCTTGCTTATACAGGAGAATTGATCAATCAAAACAACAAAAAATACGCTATATTAATTTTTATCATATTAAAAAAATGACGTATAAACAATGAAAATGATACAGCAAATCTATTTGGGCTTTTTACTGAGTATTTTATGTGTTTTGGCAAGTGCAGCCGAAGATTTTCAAACAGGGGATATTATTTTTCAAACTTCAAAATCAGCACAGAGCTTGGCAATCCAAAAAGCCACACATTCTCCTTATAGCCATATGGGAATGTTGGTATACAAATTCAGGTCAACTTTGGGTCTTAGAGGCTGTGCAGCCCGTTAAATACACGCCATTTCAGCAATGGGTTAATCGTGGCGTAGGTCAACGCTATACCGTAAAGCGATTGTATAAAAGCTTAAATCCAGCACAACAACAAAAACTTCAAATCGCAGCAGAGCAATATTTGGGACAATCTTATGATCTATATTTTGAATGGAGTGATCGATCTATTTATTGTTCTGAAATCGTATGGAAAGCTTATAACCAAGCGTTAAATATACAACTTGCTCCCTTGCAGCAGCTTAAAGATTTTGATTTGTCTGATCCATCAGTTAAAAAATTGATGCAACAGCGTTATGGAAAAAATATTCCACTTCAAGAAAAGGTGATTTCACCTGATGCATTGTTTCATTCAAAATATCTGATCACGGTCAAGAGCAAATAAGTGAGGCATAAAAAAACCAGAGTCATAATGCTCTGGCTTTTTTGTGAGATTACTCTCGAATGTGGCGACCCTACGGGGATTCGAACCCCGGTTACCGCCGTGAAAGGGCGATGTCCTAGGCCTCTAGACGATAGGGTCACTGCAGAGGTGGGCGTATATTAGGGTGAATATGACAAGCTGTCAAACCTTTTTCTGCGATTAATGCCGAAATCGAGAATGAATGTGTAAAAATACAGCAATTTTACCAAATTAGCCGTGACAAGGGCTTAATAGCGCAGGATGAACGATCGGTTCTAACAAACTTTTTACCACTGATGGATGCTGTAGATATCCCATAATTTCATGAGGTTTACTGATAAAAGTTGAAATCGGTTTATTGATAATTGAAGGATGAAAATTAAATGGTGAATCTATGAGCGGAAATGTTGTTAAGAAATCATCATGTGAATAAAAATTGTACCAATCACCATTTAAAATATTTGGACGCGAGATCGGCTGAATCAGTTTGGACTGTACGACACGGAAAGCCAAAGGTGAGCCCATAGTGATAAAACGTTGAATACAATACTTCGGTTTGAGCTGCTGGAGTAGGTTATATGCAATCACAGTCCCTAGAGAATGCGAAACAATAATATGTTCTTTACTTTCATCCAAACTATTCAGTACACGCTGATGGACTTCCTCAACAAATACAGGATTGGCAAGATACATATAAGTTTCGATGAGAAAGCGGTGGATCAGTCCTTCATGTAATTTTGGAAAATTGTTGAGCAACATAATAAATTCTTTCAATGCAATATCTTTGGCAAGCTGTGATGCCAGAAATAAACGTGTTGAAAGTTTAATGGTCTGTTCTTTGGCAAAATGCGGCAAAAGCGGAATGAGTGTAGCTTGAGCCTCTTCGATCGAAATGGTTTTTTTACTGCCAAGCCCAAGTGGAAGTCTAAAATTCATTAAGGATTTTGGGAGGAAAGCACCCAAATCAAAGTTGTTATTCATGCGATGTTTGGTAATTAAATCACCGTAAAAAGGCATCGCAATATCAATTTTTGATAAATCGACATTGAGCCTAGATTCTTTAATCCCTTGATTTAAAATATTGATCCAGTGCTGACGCAGGGTATTTTCCGTATAGCTCTGCTGATTCATTCCATGGATAAATATAATTTTCATTTTTGAATAAATATTTATGTGATTGTAAAAGCTTAATTTAGTAATAAATGCGAACCAATTCCAGTATTAATGCAAAAAAAAGTGTAGCTTTTTTGCTACACTTTTTAAAAATTAAATGTTTAAAAATTATTCAGTTGGCTTGGATTTATATAGCAGCGCATAACTGATATAGCATCCGGCTATAAAGATCAAACAACCAATAAAGCCTGCAAGCATCGAACTGTCAGCCGCCATACTGATACAAGTGATCAGACAGAAGGCAAATCCTAAAATCGGCACAACAGGAAAGAGTGGTGCAGCAAATTTCAGTTCAGCTTTGGTATGACCTTGTTTATACCATTGGCGACGGAAATTAAACTGACTTAAACAGATACTCATCCAAACCACAACCATGGTAAATGCAGCAACACCGAGTAGGTTTTTAAAGATGGTTTCAGGTGCAAACTGTTCAGACAAAAGCCCTGGAATTGCACCAAACATGGTGACGATTAGGGCAACGATTGGTGTACCTGATTTTGACAATTTTGAAAAAACGCTTGGCAACTGTTTTTGCACTGAGAGCGACCACATCATACGAGATGCCGCATATAAGCCAGAATTTGCCGCAGATAACAATGCAGTGATAATCACAAAGCGCATGATGTCTTCAGCATGTGGAATACCAATAAAGGTAAATACGGTCACGAATGGACTGCTACTGACACCTTGAGCATTCAATCCTGACATTTCAGGTGGTAAAAGCGCACTGATGACGATGATCGTACCCACAAAGAAAATCAACAAACGCCAAATCGCTGTGTTAATCGCTTTAGGCACATTTTTCGCTGGATCTTCAGTTTCACCTGCTGCAACCCCGATCAATTCAGTACCTGAAAAGGCAAAATTGACGATGAGCATGGTAGTAAAAATAGGCCATACCCCTTGAGGTAAAAAGCCATTTGCGGTGAGGTTATGAAATAACGGAGCAGATTGCATACCGTTAAACGATAAAATCCCGAAGATTGCCATTAAGCCCAATACGATGAAACTAATGACCGTGATGACTTTAACCAGTGATAACCAAAATTCTGATTCTGCAAAAAGGCGTGTTGAACTGACATTTAAGCTAAAAATTAAGGCTGCAAAAATGATCGTCCAAATCCAAACTGAAACATGCGGAAACCATTCTTGCATCAACAATGCGGCAGCAGTAAATTCAGTTCCGAGCGTTGCCGTCCATGTCAGCCAATACAACCATGTGATCATATAGCCAGTTGCAGGACCAATAAAACGATTTGCATAAGTACCAAATGACCCAGAATCAGGCATTTGAACAGCAAGTTCCCCAAGGCAAAGCATTACCATATAGGCAATGATACCTCCTAAAATATAAGCGATAATCGCACCAATTGGTCCAGTCTGCGAAATCACTTCACCTGAACCAAGAAAAAGACCAGTACCGATCGCACCACCTAAAGACAACATCACGAGGTGACGGGTACTCATCGCACGTTTTAACGGGCGAGAATTATTTTGATGCATCGCATCGTTTGGATCTGATGAGTGCATAACAGAAAAACATTACAGAACAATGAAGCAGGATATTTTAGTGAAAAATAACAATAGTGCAATCAATAATGAAGAAATGATGAGTATATGAAGAAATAATAATTATTATTTTAAAATGGCGACCCTACGGGGATTCGAACCCCGGTTACCGCCGTGAAAGGGCGATGTCCTAGGCCTCTAGACGATAGGGTCGTTGTGAGGTGTTGCTATAATATGGAGAAATGCTTATCTTGTCAAAGTTCTTTTCATAAAAAATCATTTAAGCGTTTAAATAACAGTCATTTAATCCAATTTCTATATTTAAAAGTGAATCGAGCGTGCTTAAACATGACAAATAATGTCAATGGAGAGAAGGGATGTTATTGCTAGAAAAATCATGTGACGATTAAATGAGTTTAATAAAAAATAAAATCTGTGAATTTTTTGGGAAATATTGAATTTTTAAAAGCTAGTCTAAGAAAATAAAGAGAGTACATTATATAGTAAAAAATACTGATAGCGATGGGGGTATGCATTCCAAAAATTCAAAATTCTCAAGAAGACTTAAACGTCTTAAAGACATGGGGATCTAGCGGTATTGTGTGGAAATAAACCGAAGTTATTTCCACACATGTAATGGGTGCGGTAAAGAATTAGTCTATTTTTTTGTGATAGAGCCAATAATAGCTAACATAACAAAATGCCATGAAAATCAAACAACCGATAAAGCTAGACAGCAAGTCAGGTTGGAATGCCATACTGATCCCAGTGACGGTACAGGTGACAAATCCAAGTATCGGTACGAGAGGGAACCATGGGGTTTTAAACTTGAGTTCTGCAAGCGTATGGCCTTCTCTGAGCCATTTTTTACGGAAGTTATATTGGCTTAAACAAATACTCATCCATACAGGGATCATAGTAAAAGCAGCGACGCCCATCAGGTTTTTAAAGATCAGATCAGCACCGAATTGTTCAGATAAAAGACCCGGTAGACCACCGATCATGGTCACTAAAATCGCGATGACAGGTGTACCTGATTTGGTCAGTTTAGAAAAAATCTTGGGTAATTGCTTTTTGGCAGAAAGTGCCCACATCATGCGTGAGGCACCATAAAGCCCTGAGTTTGCTGTAGAAAGCAGCGCTGTGATGATCACAAAACGCATAATATCTTCAGCATACGGAATCCCGATAAAATTGAATACCGTTACAAATGGACTGCTGCTTAAACCTTGTGCGTGATTGCCTGAAAGTCCTGCATTTTCGAAAGGTAATAATGCACTAATCACGATAATGGTTCCCACAAAGAAAATCATTAAACGCCAAATCGCAGCATTGAGTGCTTTAGGGACATTTTTCTCAGGATTTTCAGCTTCACCTGCAGCGATACCGATCATTTCAGTACCATTAAAGGCAAAATTGACGATTAGCATGGTGGCAAAGATTGGAAATAAACCATTTGGAAACCAACCATGTGCAGTCAAATTATGAAATAAAGGTGCTGTTTCATGCCCTTGAAATGGGATTAAACCAAAAATGGCAGCCAGACCTAAAAGAATAAAGACCAATACGGTTGCGACTTTGACAAAGGATAACCAAAATTCGGATTCAGCAAAAAACCGTGTTGAGGTTAGATTTGAAATCAGTACAGCAACAATAAAAACTAGCGTCCAAAGCCAAATTGAAGTGGTTGGAAACCATTCCTGCATCAGCAATGCTGCTGCAGTAAACTCTGTACCTAGTGTCGCTGACCAACCGAGCCAATACATCCACGACACCATATAACCTGTGCCCGGTCCAATATTTTCAGCAGCAAATGCGCCAAAAGAACCCGAAACAGGCAGGTTAACCGCAAGCTCTCCCAAACACAGCATGACCATATAGGCAATTAAACCGCCAATGATATAAGAAATGACTGCACCAATCGGACCTGCTTGTGCAATCACTTCACCTGAACTTAAAAAAAGTCCCGTACCGATTGCACCACCTAAGGACAGCATGATGAGGTGACGCTTGGTCATTGATCTTTTTAGGGCAATAGAATTCCCCTCAGCAGATCTTTGCTGATTAGGTTGATCGGGAGATTGCATATTCGTTGTATAAATATTAAAAAATGTATTTTAAATAAAGTTGAAGATTAAGCCAAATCATAATGATTAAAGCTTAAACAAGATGCTATAGCTATTGGTCTTAACAATAAGGAAAACTGATGTATTTACCAGAACACTTCAAAGAAAGTGATCAAGAAAAACTTTTTGAGTTGATCAGAGCGTATCCATTAGGTGCATTGATTGTCTATGTTGATGGAGATTTTGAAGCAAATCATCTGCCTTTTGAGATCGTCGCAGAAGGTGAGACATTTAAGTTAAAAGCACATATTGCCAAAGCCAATTCTTTATTTGAAAAATTAAAACTTCAAACAGGTATCGAGGTACTTATTATTTTTCAGGCTGAAAGCCAATATATTTCACCGAATTGGTATCCCGAAAAACACATTCACCATAAGGCTGTACCGACATGGAATTATCGTGTGGTGCATGTGAAAGGGAAGTGTTATCTGATCGACGAAGAAAAGTATTTAAGAGGGATTTTAGCGCGTTTAACTCGTCAACATGAGCAAACTCAGACGAAACCTTGGAGAATGTCAGATGCGCCAGAACAATATTTACGGGAGCAGTTAGAAAAGATTGTAGGGATTGAGATTGAAATATCTTCGATCATTGGTAAATCAAAACTTAGCCAAAATCGTAGTCAGGCAGATATAGAAAATGTGATTGAAAAATTACATGAAAATGGTGCTGAAAAAATGGCAAATATAATGCGAAAAAAATAATAAAAATAAATCGAAAATGATTTTATATGAGAATTGAAATCATAAGATGGCGACCCTACGGGGATTCGAACCCCGGTTACCGCCGTGAAAGGGCGATGTCCTAGGCCTCTAGACGATAGGGTCGTTGTGAGGATGGCGGTATCTTATTGATCCGCCACCAAAGTGTCAAGTAAGTGAGGAGACAGTTTGTTCAAAATATAGCAAAACAGTTCAGCAGTCTTTTGCGTATCGTATAAAGCAGAGTGAGCTTCTTTACCATCAAACTCGATTCCAGCTTGGATACACGATTTAGCAAGTACAGTTTGACCAAACATTACAGCACTTAACGTCACTGTATCAAACACAGAAAAACTGTGAAAAGGATTTTGATTTTTTGTACCAGTACGATCAATTGCAGCTTTTAAAAAACCTAAATCAAAATGTGCATTGTGACCGACCAACACAGCATGCGTACATTGCTGTTTGCGACGCACTTCCGTGACTGCTTTGAAAATACGTTTTAATGCCGTTTTTTCATCTTCAGCCATAGCAACGCGCATAGGATTAAACGGATCTACTCCGATAAACTCCAAAGATCTTCGATCTAAATTTGCGCCTTCAAAAGGGTTAATATGTGCATGGTGTGCTTCACCGGGTACAAAATTGCCCTGTTCATCGTATACGATTGGAATACATGCTATTTCTAACAATGCATCTGTTTCGGCATTAAAACCTGCTGTTTCAACATCGACAACAACAGGTAAAAATCCACGAAAACGTTGCCCGATAACAGGTTGAACGCTATCTGTCACATTTTTCTCCATTGAATGGTATTTCCAGCATAAAGTGGAATAATTTTTTCACCATCCAAATAGTCTAAACTTTCAGGAATAACCTGATCTTCTTTCACTAGTGTAATCGTTTTTGTATTGCGCGGTAAACCATAGAAGTCAGCACCGAAATGGCTAGCAAAGCCCTCAAGACGCTCAATACGACTCACTTGGTCAAATGCTTGAGCATAAAGCTCGATTGCGGTCGGCGCACTATAGCAACCAGCACAACCACAGGCATTTTCTTTTGCATTTTTAGAGTGTGGCGCACTATCAGTTCCTAAGAAAAACTTAGGATTGCCACTCGTTGCCACTTCAAGCAAAGTTTGCTGATGAGTTTGGCGTTTTAAAATTGGTAAACAATAAAAATGCGGTTTTACACCACCGACCAACAAATCATTTCGATTAAATAATAAATGTTGAGGGGTAATGGTTGCCGCAACATTACGATCTTGTTCTAAAACAAAATGAGCTGCATCACTCGTTGTAATATGCTCTAAAACAACTTTTAATTCAGGGAATTGCTGTAAAAGAGGTGATAAAATATCATCAACAAAGCGTTTTTCACGATCAAAAATATCAATATGATTGTGTGTCACTTCACCATGCAATAACAACGGAACTTGATGTTTTTCCATTTGTTCGATTACGGCGTAGACTTTGCGAATATCGCTCACACCACTATCTGAATTTGTCGTTGCGCCTGCAGGATAAAGTTTGATTGCATTGACATATTCAGAGTCTGCAATTTTACGAACTTCGTCTGGAGCAGTATTGTCAGTGAAATAAATCACCATGCGCGGATCAAAATCTACGCCTTCTGGTACATGTGCCATGATTCTTTCACGATAAGCATTTGCTTCATCGACTGTTTTTACTGGCGGAACCAAATTAGGCATACAAATCGCACGAGAAAATTGTTGCGCTAAATCAGGGACTGTACGTTTAAGAGCGAGACCATCACGAAGATGCGCGTGCCAATCATCAGGCTGAAGAAGAGTAATCGTGTTCAAGGCAATTCAAACTGAAAAATAAATCCGATGATAAAGCAAAAATGCTTAAAAGGGTAACAACAATTTCGATTAAAAAGTGGAAGTGATCTATTAAGAAAATATTAAAAGTTTATTAATTGGTCAAAACATACTGAATGCAAACAAGTTCAATCTATTTTATAGAATATGTTTCATGAAAGTGTTGTAAACGTAGGATAAAATGATTTTTTAATTAAATTTAATAGAACTTCTTGATATTGATTTAAATGAGTTTTTAATTTCTTAAGTCATTCATTACGTGGTTTTTAAATACAGATGATTTAAAAATGCTCACGATAATGATGCAGTAAATAAGAAATTAATTAAAAGAACGGGTAATAAAATATAATTAGAAGAAGATAAACGTTATTTTAAAAAAATATTTTGTATGAGTCTTTTATAAATATCATTAATCATAAATTAACACTAGAGTTATCTGATTTTCTCAACTAGGTTTTAATAATAAAGAGTATTATTTTTTTAAGTTATTTATTTATATGGTAATTTATTTTAATTAAAAATATCATGACATTCTAAAACCCCTGTCTAAGATGAAAAATGACTATAAAGTGTCTAATAACTAGAGATTTTAGCAGATAAGAAAGATAGATTTTTAGAAGATTTTAGAGTGTTTGTACCCGCAAAAGAACTCAATCAAGATTTCTTATAGGATAAAGGGGGAATTTAGAATATTTAAATCGTTAGAATGACACTATAAAAAATACTTTTAGACATTTAAGCAGGATGTGAAATATTATCATTTTTATTTACTCTCTCGATATTGCTGTTGGATAGTTTTAATTGTACTTTGAATACGATTGCAAAAAAAATATTTTAATAAGATTACTTATCATATGAATTGTGGATTAATATAAAAAGATTAAATCAATAATAAAATTAAGGTTTATTCTGTGATTTATATCACTATTTTGCGATACAATTTGCATAATATTTACAAAGTTTCCTGAAATTAATCTATTGTTTTTTAAATATTTAAACTATTATTAATGAATGTTATTCCTGAAATTTATTGAAATTGATTTAATAACAGAGATTTTAAGGTTAATTTAATCCATAAAACTTTTGTATACATTAATATAAAGTCTAGTTTTATTTGTTGTAGTGACAAAATAATGTAGAAGTATAGCAGTGGTTTAGTATTACAGCATTTATAATGACATCGATGAAGGTGTACATATTGAGTTGATGTGATCTGGTTGATATGGATATTGCTGAAAATTAGATATGATTAAAGATAGAAGTAGAAATGTTGAACAACTTCAACAAGAAAAGCATCAAATCGAAGTTTTGCTGGAAAAACAGCAGAAAAGGATGCGCTCTATTTTTTCAGCAGACTTAGAAAAGCAGTTTTGGCAGGATCGCGAGGATCGTCAAACCAATTTATTACTGAGAGCTTTTTTACCTGCATCTATTATTTATTTTATATTTGAAATTATTAGCCTACCTATAAATTACTTTACGACAGAGTTAGCTTATCGGACCCATGATGTATTACTGACGATGGTTTCCTATAGTACAGGGTGGTTTGCTTTACTGTTCATGTATTTTATGGCGAAAAAGCCGAAACGAAGTGAAAATTATAGTACCATCATAGCGACGATTATCTGTCTAAGCTTAGCTCTAGTGCAGATCGTATTATTTTCTACACAGTCTTTAGCTATGACATGGCGAGGATCTTTGTTAATTGTTTTAGCACAGATTTTTGCTTTTTTATGTACTGCAATTAAACCATTAAAAATTTTTATGGCAACTCTTGTTGCTGCGATTATTTGTTGCATCGTATTATCATTTTCTAAAAAGGTGATACCGCATTGGGTTTTATTCAATGTAATGATTTTGGGCAATTTGGTTGGTCTTGCTTTAGCAACTTTGTCGGTATCGATAGAGCGAATCCGCTTTTTACAGTCGATTATTATCAATCTGGATAAACAGATCACAGAAACACTCAATCAACATCTATTTGAGCTTAGCCAACAAGATACCTTGACTTTATTGGGCAATCGTCGAGGCTTTGAACAACATCTGAAACAAAAAATGGAAGATGTGAAAAAGACCAAGCAAAATTTGGCAGTTTTATTTATCGATGTAGATTATTTTAAGCTTTATAACGATAACTATGGTCATCTCAATGGTGATTTGGCTTTGATTCAAGTTGCGCAGATTATCAGTCGCCATATTGCAGAAAATGATCTTGCAATTCGTTATGGCGGCGAAGAGTTTGTGATTTTATTGGAAGATACCAATGAAATTGATGCAAAGTTGATTGCTGCGATTATTATTCAAGATATGTTTGACCGAAAAATACCCCATGATTTTTCTAAAATTTCAAATTATCTCAGTGTGAGTATTGGTTTAACGATTTATGGTGGCGAACAGGATTTTGATGCAGATGATATTTTAAAAGCAGCTGATTTTGCCTTATATCAAGCCAAACGCAATGGGCGTAATCAATCTGCATTTGTCGCCATGAATCATCAAGCAATTTTTAATAGTTAATTAAATTTTCGATCGTGATTTTCTACTGATTTTACTGTGACAATTAAATTTTGATTTTCATCAAAACGGCATAAAAAAACCGCCATAAATGACGGTTTTTTTTATTGAATCATCAATTATTTATTTTTGTCTTTCAATTGTGGTACAGCAGAACCTTGTGCAATTGAAAGTAAGCCAGCACCAGTGTAGATACCCAATTTTGCACGTGTATCTGTGATGTCGAGGTTACGCATAGTCAACTGACCAATACGATCCATAGGCGTAAACATTGAATCACCTTTTTCCATTGTTAAGCGTTCAGCTTCATAGGTAAGGTTAGGTGATTCTGTGTTCATAATCGTGTAGTCATTACCACGACGAAGTTCTAAAGTCACAGTACCAGTGATTGCTTTAGCAACCCAACGTTGTGAAGTTTCACGAAGCATAAGCGCTTGAGAATCGAACCAACGACCTTGGTACAACAAACGACCTAAACGTAAACCGTTGATACGGTATTGTTCAATGGTATCTTCGTTGTGAATACCCGTAACAAGACGTTCATAAGCGATATGAAGAAGTGCCATACCTGGAGCTTCATAGATACCACGAGATTTTGCTTCAATGATACGGTTTTCGATTTGGTCAGACATACCTAGACCATGACGACCACCGATACGGTTTGCTTCTAAAATAAGCTCAACTGGGTTTTCGATACGTTGACCATTTAAAGCAACAGGCATACCTTCTTCGAAAGTTACAGTTACTTCTTCAGGTTTAATCGCAACTTCATCTTTCCAGAAAGCTACGCCCATAATAGGGTCAACGATTTTGATACCTGCATTTAAGTATTCAAGATCTTTTGCTTCGTGAGTCGCACCTAACATGTTTGAGTCAGTTGAGTACGCTTTCTCTTTCGACATTTTGTAATCAAAACCATTGTCGATCAAGAATTGTGACATTTCTGCACGGCCACCCAACTCATCAATGAACTGTTGGTCTAACCATGGTTTATAAATTTTAAGATTTGGGTTGGTCAATAAACCATAACGATAGAAACGTTCAATATCGTTACCTTTATAAGTTGAACCGTCACCCCAGATATTTACATCATCTTCTTTCATTGCTGTAACAAGCATAGTCCCTGTTACTGCACGACCTAGAGGAGTTGTATTGAAGTAAGGAACGCCACCAGTACTGATATGGAATGCGCCACATTGAATCGCAGCAATACCTTCAAGTGCAAGTTGTAAACGACAGTCTACTAAGCGCGCTTTTACAGCGCCATAAGCTTCAGCTTTCTTTGGAATCGCATCATAGTCGTCTTCATCAGGCTGACCTAAGTTTGCAGTATATGCATAAGGTTCCGCGCCTTTTTGTTTCATCCACAATAAAGCAGCTGAAGTGTCTAGACCACCAGAGAAAGCGATACCCACTTTTTTGCCTACTGGTACATGCTGCAAGATCGTTGCATTATCAGTCATTGCTATTCCTAACTTTTATGAACATCGGCACACGCATGGGTGGCCTTATAGAATCTTTAAACCGCATATTATAGCACTTTTCGTTTAAGATGTTTTCGTTTGGAAAAGAGAAATCCGAAAATTTATGATTATTCACATTTTGTCAAAAATAAATAGGAATCTTTCTTAAAAAATATTGATTCTTAAGTGTATATTTTTTAAATTAAAGTCAATTAAAACGATTAAAGATAAAAAAATGATGACTTTTCAGCCCAAAAATCGTTTACTTTACTTCATTCACTCTCTATTTTTATTGATTTATATTTTCTTTTTTTTAATCGCTGTTATATGTCTAAATTTAACACTATTTGACCGATCAGATCCTTCATTTGGCCTTAATAAAATTCTAGTGTTAATGATTGGAACAGGGTTACTTTCTTATTTGCATTATTTGGCTTCTATAGAAGTTTTAAAAGGTTCAGTAAAAGGTCGAAGACTATCAATGTTGTTGGGTTGGTTTATTACGATTGTTGGTTTTCCAATTTTTACAATTATTGGAATAATTATTTTATTAAATAGCAGAAAGAAAAAATTTCAAACAGAAGAATAGGGTCTGTTGACATTTCAAATTGGTTGCGACGTGAGGAGTATACTCCGCAAGGTTTTTTAGATGATATTAGGCGTAGATTCAGAAATTTAGTGATCTAAATGATCAAGCTACAACGTAATAGCATCAAAAAACACTCTCGTCCTTTCGCTTCGCCTTGCGCTGTGAACAAAGCAGTGCTTTGTTCTTGCTCAGGTTGTGGCTAAAATTATCTCAGGCTGCATTACGAAACTTGAAAATGGTCTCGCCATTCTCTGCATTGCGTGCCTTGCCTGCTCACTTTTAGCCGACAACGCAATTCACTTATGAAATGTCAACAGACCCTATTTATCGGATCAAAAAAATATCTAAAAATTCGAATAAAAGGAAAATAATGAAATTAAATAATACACTTGCAGGTTTTCACCTCGGTATTGGTCTTTTTTATTTATGCGCTTTAATCTTTGTCACTTTGTTTACTTTCTTAGAAAAGAGTTGGAGAACAGATATTGTCTCTGTCGTTTTCTATATTATTTTTATTGTAATCATCGCTTTACATTTTAAAGCCTATGTTGAAGTCAAAAAAGGAAGTAACTTGGGAAGAATTTTGACGAGGATCTTGGGTACAATTCTTCTATTTGGATTTCCTATCGGTACTTTGCTCGGATGGTTAATTTTATCTTATGCAAATGAAGACAGTTGGCAAACTAAAATTTGATTCAAAAAGTGATTATGAATCATTTTCCAGAACATCATTTAGCTCAATAAAATGCTTTTCTATCGGAGTAAAAGTATGCTCACTTCGCGCAATAAGATAATAATCAATCTGACGATATTGCGTAGGAATTTCAATAAAATAGTCGATATTGTGCCGTGCAACCAAAGACTTTGTGGCTAAGGTTATGCCAAGCCCTAATTGTGAAAACTGGATTAGGCTTTCTATATCACCGATATGAACAAAATTGCCTTGCGGTAAGTCGAAATCCTCATAGATTTTATTGAGTGTAACTGAATAACAGCAATGATCTGATAAAGATAAAATATTTTGATGGCTCAAGGCTTCTTCGATAGTTTTTGGACCATCTTGCTGTTTGCATAGCAGAACCAGTTCATCCTGACCTTTGCCGATATATTGCAGGTTTTTATGATGCGCACTGCCATAAACATAGCCCAAATCTATATTGCCACTAAGCACTTCTTGTTCGATAAAATCAGTGGTGCCTGTTTTTAATGTAATCGATAAATTTGAATAATATTCATATAATTTATTGAGTGAAGTTGAAAATTGAGTTGCACCTAAACTGGTATTGGTTCCAAATTTAAGCTTTTTATCCTGTTGATGAATTTGATTTTCGGTCTCTTCCCAAATCAAAAAAATCTTTTTATATTGTTGATAGAGATCAAGCCCAGCATCTGTAAGATCAACACCTTTAGGCTTTCTGATAAACATCTGACGTTTATAGTGGTTTTCTATTTTTTTTATTTTTGCCGTCATATTGGATTGTAAAATATTTAATTTATGCGCAGCCCCAGAAATACTTTTGATTTCTGCCACGGTAATAAAAGATTTTATATCGCTGATATCAATGTTCATGACTGACCTAAAAATTTGAAAAAAGACATCAAAAAATATGATGGATATATCAAAACATAACATTATTCATGATATCAAAATTTTTTTAAACTTGCTTTAAATCCTAACGAGATATTGAAATGGACATAAAAATCGTTGGTGGTATCACGCTGTTATGCCTGATCTGGGGCTATCTATGGGTAATCATCAAACTGAGTCTGCAAACCTTTCCACCATTTTTATTCTCATCATTGCGTCTGTTGTTTGGTGCACTGGCGTTATTACTTTTGCAAGCCTTGTTAAGAAAGTCGATTTTGCCGAAACATGGTGAGTGGGGCAAATTGACGATTGCAAGTTTATTGCTATGTATCGGTTTTTATGGCGGATCAACATTTGGTATGCAATATGTCGGTTCGGGTATTTCTGCGGTGTTGGTCTATACCATGCCGATCATGATTGGCATATTGGCGCATTATTTCCTCAATGAAAAGTTAACTTTCAACAAAACCATTGGATTATTGATGGGAACAATTGGCTTAGTTTTCATCCTTTGGCCAGAACTCAAACAATTTAAATTCAACCAAACTTTATTTGGTGAATTGCTGTTAATCATCGCTGCATTGTCATGGGCAGGTTCAACGGTCTATATCAAAAAATATTTGGCTAGCTATGACAAAATCAAGTTAACGCTTTGGCAGATGCTGATCGGTGGTGTGATTTTATTTGTTGTTGCACTTGTGACAGAGCCAGTTACACAGGTACATTGGAATACACCGATCAATATTTTTTATGTGTTCTATAGTGCAGTACTCGGTACAGGTGTCGCCTTTGCTGTATGGAATTGGATCATTAGTAAAATTGATGCATCGGTTGCATCTATATCAATTATGAGTGTACCTTTACTGGGTTTACTTTTTGGACATTTACAACTTGGCGAAGCTTTACATCAAAATATTTTGTTTGGCGCAATATTTATATGTATAGGTATCCTGTTTAGTTCAATGAAAGTGAACATGAAAATTGGTGTAAAATCTAGAAAGTCGATCTAAACGTCGAATAGCCAGAAATCAGTAATATTGGAAGTGATAATCATGCCGTTAAATAAGCCCTTAACTTATATTCATCGCTTTTTTATCGCATTTTATTTGCTTTTATTGCTTGCAATGTTACTGACCTATGCATTGGGTTATTTGCAAAAATTTTCGACAACGACGATTGCTTTGATGAGTGTGATTTATGCGGGGCTGTCTTTTTTACATTTTAAAACTTCGGCCGATGTTGCAAAAGGAACCAATAAAGGTCGTGCCTTGTCCGTTATTTTGAGCTGTATTACATTGTTGCTTTTCCCGATTGGGACGCTCATTGGGGCAGGGATGTTATTTTTGTTGAGTCCAAAATGTTGGCAAGAAAGTCGATAATTTATTTATTTTTATTTCTCATTATTTAAAATATCAGCAAATCCTAACAATCATAAACTGGAGCAAATCAAAACATGCTCATTGTATTTGCGGGAAGACCTGGGGTAGGCAAAACCACACTTGCCAAATATCTCGCAGTCAAATTGCAGACTGTTTATTTAAGAGTAGAT
The DNA here is from genome assembly GCF_000368565.1 of Acinetobacter gerneri DSM 14967 = CIP 107464 = MTCC 9824. GTDB lineage: Bacteria > Pseudomonadota > Gammaproteobacteria > Pseudomonadales > Moraxellaceae > Acinetobacter > Acinetobacter gerneri. The sequence continues at coordinate 525,419 of NZ_KB849543.1, forward strand.
ACGATTGAGCAAGCCCTCATTGATTCTGGAGATATCGCCAAAGAGAATATGGGCGGGGCAGGTTATTTTGTTGCTTATGCGATTGCCAAAGAAAATTTAAAAATGCGTCAAACAGTTATAGCGGACAGTGTTAACCCGATAACACTCACTCGAACAGCTTGGGATCAAGTCGCAAAAGTCAGCAAAGTACCGATATTTAATATCGAAGTGATCTGTTCTGATCAAGCTGAACATCGAAACCGTGTAGAAACTCGACAAGTAGATATTGAAAATTTACAGCTTCCGTCATGGCAAAGCGTGTTGGATCGTGAGTATGAGCACTTCAATGATGTCGATTTGCAAATAGATACAGCGCACTATACGGTTGAACAAGCAGTCGACTTGATCATGAGCTCTATTTCAAAAATTAAATAATTTAGTATAAATTTCATGTTTAACAATCAAGCAAAAGCATGTTTTATGACGACTTAGACTAAAGTATAAAGTCGTTTTTAATCTTCATTTTCAAATTTTCATAACTATCTTAAAAATAAATAAATTCATCCAATTAAATATATTCGTATGAAAAATAAACTATGACTAATTTCACAATTTATTTATTATATTGGTCATACCAATAATTGTTTAGATCAGACCAATATTGCCTTTTTTCTCAACTATTATTAACATTGCGAGGTTATTTATAGATCTAAGCTTTGTTTTAGTGTAAATTGGTAATACCAATTTAGGTAATTCAAATTTATAGACATACCAATTCTAAGTTCTAGCAAGCATTTCAAGGAGATGACAATGCTTCAACATTGGCAACAAATTTATGATCCGATGGGCAATATTTGGGTTTCCAGTATTGTCGCGCTGATCCCGATTATCTTTTTCTTTTTAGCCCTTGCTGTATTTCGCATGAAGGGAAGTATTGCGGGAACAATCACGGTTATTTTAGCGTTATTGGTTTCACTTTTTGCTTATCAAATGCCTGCAGGTATGGCATTTGCTTCTGCAATTTATGGTTTCTTTTATGGTTTATGGCCGATCTCTTGGATCATTATTGGGGCGGTATTCTTATATAAAGTTTCTGTAAAAACAGGCCAATTTAACATTATTCGTTCTTCTATTTTATCTTTGACAGAAGATCAACGTTTGCAAATGTTATTGGTCGGTTTTGCCTTCGGTACTTTCCTTGAAGGTGCGGCTGGATTTGGTGCGCCAGTGGCGATCACTGCAGCACTTTTGGTGGGCTTGGGCTTTAAACCGCTGTATGCAGCAGGGCTTTGTTTGATTGTAAATACTGCACCTGTAGCTTTTGGTGCGATGGGGATTCCAATCATTGTGGCAGGTCAGGTTTCTGGTGTGGATACACACGAAATCAGTCAGATGGTTGGTCGTCAGTTACCATTTATGGTGCCAATCGTATTGTTCTGGATCATGGCGATTATGGACGGTTGGCGTGGTATCAAAGAAACTTGGCCAGCGGTAATTGTGGCTGGTGGTTCTTTTGCGCTCGCTCAATATTTGACTTCCAATTTCGTTGGTCCTGAATTGCCAGATATTACGGCTGCGATTGCATCATTGATCAGTTTGACTATTTTGCTTAAATTTTGGCAACCGAAACATATTTTCCGTTTCAACCAAGAAGATGCAAATGTTGATGCAGATCTTGAAGCTGAAAAACAGAAGAAATATAGCGCAGCTCAAATTGTAAAAGCGTGGTCTCCATTTGCAATTTTAACGGCAATGGTGACGATTTGGAGTATCAAACCGTTTAAAGATTTGTTTGCTAAAGGCGGTGCTTTACAAGATTGGATCATTTCAATCAAGGTGCCTTTTTTACATCAACTTGTGCAAAAACTTCCGCCTGTTGTACCTGAAGCGAAAGATTATGATGCAATCTTTAAGTTTGACTGGTTCTCAGCAACGGGTACGGCCATCATTATTGCTGCGATCATTTCGATCATTTTCTTAAAAATGAAAGCAAGTGATGCTGTGAAAACTTTTGCTGAAACTGTGAATGAATTGAAAACACCAATTTACTCGATTGGTATGGTTTTAGCGTTTGCATTTATCGCGAACTATTCTGGTATGTCTGCAACTTTGGCTTTGGCACTTGCGCATACAGGTCAGGCATTTACATTCTTCTCACCATTCTTAGGTTGGATTGGAGTGTTCTTGACAGGTTCAGATACTTCTGCAAATGCGTTGTTCTCAGCATTGCAAGCAACTACAGCTCAGCAAATCGGTGTTCCTGAAGTATTACTTGTGGCTGCAAATACCAGTGGTGGTGTGACTGGGAAAATGATTTCTCCTCAGTCTATTGCGATTGCTTGTGCGGCTGTGGGCTTGGTGGGTAAAGAGTCTGATCTATTCCGCTTTACCGTAAAGCATAGTATTACCTTTACAGTGATGATCGGTATAATCATTACCTTACAAGCTTATGTGTTCCCATGGATGATTCCATAACACCAATTTAAGGAATGCCGAATGAAAGTCTCCGATCAGGTTGTGAAAAACTTACGCATGTTGATTGAACAAAATAATATGCAAGTCGGAGATCGTTTACCCGCTGAACGGAAATTGTGTGAACAACTCGGTGTCTCTCGCTCCACTTTACGTGAAGCTTTGCAACAGTTGATCAGTTTGGGCATGCTGGTCAGTAAAGTTGGAGCGGGAACTTATTTGCAGCAGTTGCCAAATAGTTGGTCGCAGTTGCAGATTGTGCAACCCCTGAGTGATTTGATCGATGAAGATCCATCTTATCGCTTTGATGTACAAGAAGCACGTATGGTGCTTGAAGGGGGGACGGCATGGTACGCGGCACAGCGTGCAACCGAGGACGATATTTTAAAAATTCGTGAATATTATGATCAAATTGCCCATTTTCAATCAATAGGCGATGCAGATCGAGCATCAATGGCTGATGCTTATTTTCATCTGGCGATTGCCGAAGCTTCGCATAATTTGGTTTTGATCCAAGTGATGCGCGGTTTCTTTGATTTGCTCCAATACAATGTGGTGTTGGGGCGTCGTAAAGTCTATTCAGAATCACATCGTTTTGATCAATTACATGACCAACATTTTAAAGTTATGGATGCGATTGAGCGTAAAGATCCAGAAGCTGCACGTGATGCAGTCTGTGGACATATAGAGTTTGTCATTCAACAAGTGCGTTCGATCGATGAGGAAGAAGCTCGTCGTCAACGTGCAAGTCGATTAAACAGGATTTAGGTATGATTATTTCTTCTGCAAACGATTATCGCGAAGCTGCTCGACGTCGTTTACCTCCGTTTTTATTCCATTATATTGATGGTGGCGCATACGCAGAATATACACTGAAGCGTAATGTAGAAGATTTATCAAAAATTGCGCTTAGACAACGTGTACTCAATGATATGTCTGAGCTTTCGCTTGAAACCAAATTATTTGATGAAACATTATCCATGCCTGTTGCTTTGTCACCTGTTGGTTTGACAGGGATGTATGCACGTCGTGGAGAAGTTCAAGCTGCGGTAGCTGCGGATAAAAAAGGTATTCCATTTACACTTTCGACAGTATCTGTTTGCCCAATCGAAGAAGTAACCCCTGCAATCAGTCGTCCGATGTGGTTTCAGTTATATGTACTTCGTGATCGTGGCTTTATGCGTAATGCCTTAGAACGTGCGAAAGCTGCAGGTTGTTCAACACTTGTATTTACAGTGGATATGCCAGTTCCGGGTGCGCGTTACCGTGATGCTCACTCAGGTATGAGTGGTCCAAATGCTGCAATGCGCCGTTATATGCAATCATGCTTCCATCCGCACTGGGCTTGGAATGTTGGTTTGATGGGACGTCCGCATGATCTTGGAAATATCTCTAAATATCTAGGTAAACCGACAGGTCTTGAAGATTATATTGGCTGGCTCGGCAATAACTTTGATCCATCTATTTCTTGGAAAGATTTGGAATGGATCCGTGAGTTTTGGGATGGTCCAATGGTCATCAAAGGCATTTTAGATCCAGAAGATGCCAAAGATGCTGTACGTTTTGGTGCAGATGGTATCGTGGTTTCTAACCATGGTGGTCGTCAGTTGGACGGTGTGTTGTCGACAACACGAGCACTTCCTCCGATTGCGGATGCTGTCAAAGGGGATATCAAATTACTTGTGGACTCAGGTATTCGTAATGGTCTAGACGTGGTGCGTATGCTGGCAATGGGTGCAGATACTTGTATGCTTGGTCGTGCCTTTGTTTATGCTTTGGGTGCAGCGGGTGGAGCAGGTGTATCTAACTTACTTGATCTGATTGATAAAGAAATGCGTGTTGCGATGACTTTAACCGGTGCAAAAACGATTTCTGATATTACTGCAGATTGTTTGGTGAAACTTGAAAACGAGTTGGCTCAATAATCACATCGTTTTTAAATGATAAGCTTCATTTGATACACGAAAATGTCGTCCGCAACTGTCTGAGGCAGACCTCAATATGAAAATAATGTTTCTGTGAATTATTTGATTAATGATGGAATATGGCGAGTTTTGCGGATGACAATGCCTTTGGTTACTTTGGGCTTATCCAAAGTAACAAATGAGCTCCGATAATGAGATGAGTAGAAAGTAAGACTCCGCTGTGTAAATCAATTTAATCTGAGAGTTTGAATTGATTATATTGGTACAGTAAAACAGATAAGGTCTAAGTTGATGCAAACACAAAACCAACCTGAAAATGCACTTCAACAATTCATTGATATTGTTGGAAAACAATATGTTTTGACCAACGATAACGACACACGTCTTTACCGTCAAGGACGCCGCTATGGTTCTGGAAAAGTGTTGGCTGTGGTTGTGCCAGGTTCATTACTTGAACAATGGCAAGTACTGAAAGCTGCATTTGCAGCAGATTGCATCGTGATTATGCAAGCTGCAAATACAGGGCTAACAGGTGGTTCGACACCCTTTGGCGATGATTATGATCGCCCTGTGGTGGTGTTGAGTACCAAGCGTTTGGCTGGTATCCAAGTGATCAATGACGGTAAGCAGGTGATTTGCTTGCCAGGTGCGACCTTAGATGCTTTGGAACGTGAACTTTCAGGTTTCAATCGTGAACCACATTCGGTGATTGGTTCCTCATGTATCGGGGCATCCGTATTGGGTGGTGTGTGTAACAACTCAGGTGGGGCATTGGTACGTCGTGGTCCTGCCTATACCGAACTTGCACTCTATGCACAAGTGAATGCAGAGGGTGAACTCGAATTGGTCAATCATTTAGGGGTTGATCTTGGTTCTAGTGCAGAAGAAATATTATCCAAACTAGAAAAGCAACAATATCAAGCGATTGATGTTAAAAATAATCAAAACTGCTGTGCCTCTGATCATCGCTACGCACACGATGTTAAACAGGTAGATGAAAATACACCTGCACGTTTTAATGCAGATCCGTCACGTTTATTTGAAGCTTCAGGTTCTGCAGGGAAAGTCTGCGTATTTGCAGTACGACTCGATACCTTTGAAAAGATTCCAAGCCAAGTGTTTTATGTTGGTACAAATTCACATGATGATTTAACTGAAATTCGTCGTTTTTTATTGAAAGATTTACCACGCTTACCGATCGCAGGTGAATATATTCATCGTGTTGCTTATGACATCGGTGCCGAATACGGTAAAGACACTTTCATGTTTATCGAAAAGTTTGGTACTGCCAAAGTACCTGCGGCTTTTGCCATGAAAGATAAAGTCGATGGTTATCTTGAAAAGCTCGGTATGAAAGGCTTTTCAGATAAAGTATTACAATTGGTGACTAAATTTTTACCTTCGCATTTGCCTAAGCGAATGAATGATTTTCGTGATTTGTATGAGCATCATTTGGTGTTACGTATAGAAAATCAAGATGTAGAGCAAGTCGATCAATATTTAAAACAGTATTTTAATTCACGTGATACGGGTGATTATTTTCATTGTAATGATGAAGAAGGTCGCAAAGCATTCTTACATCGTTTTGCTGTTGCTGGCGCTGCTATCCGTTATCGTGATACCCATCGAAGCGAAGTCGAAGATATTGTTGCATTGGATATTGCCTTACGCCGTAATGATCGACAATGGGTTGAAACATTACCGAGTGAAATGGACGAGAAAATTATCCATAAACTCTATTATGGACATTTTTTATGTCATGTTTTTCACCAAGATTATATCGTGAAAAAAGGCGTTGATCCTTTGGAAATGGAACATCAGATGTGGCATTTGCTTGATGATCGAGGTGCTGAATATCCTGCCGAACATAATGTTGGGCATCTCTACATCGCCAAACCTGCGCTAAAAAATCATTATCAAAAACTAGATCCAACCAACAGTTTTAATGTGGGTATTGGCCAAACTTCAAAATTAAAATATTGGAAATAACACTTAATTTTTCTACAAAAGTTGATGTACTAATTAGGGTCAATAGACCCTATCAATTTTATACGCAAAATAGCCTGAAAGTTCCTATCTCAAACTGGCTATTTTGCGTTTTTTTATTGTATTAACTGTTTCTTTTAATGCTAGATTTTGATGCTTCAATGCAGCATAAAAGGGTTATAAATTGTCAATTAGAACAAAATTATCTGAATTGATTGCTAATAAGTTTAATATTCAAGACTGATTTCCGTTACACTAAGTTAATCCTTTTAGAGAGCCTAATTATGCAATTACAGCCATCGTTTAGACAGGAACTCGATCCTGAACTGAGAACATGGTTATATGCACAAGGCTCCTTAACACAACAACTGACTGATTTAGCAGGGGGGATTTTTAAAGTTGAGCCCACTGCTGAATATTTCCAAAGACTGACATTTTTAGATAGTCAATGGATGAAACAGCCCCATCATCATACTTCTTGGGTACGTGAAAGCTTACTTTATGGCTCGGAACAAACGCCATGGGTACAAGCAAAAAGTATATTTCCAATTCAAAGTCTACATGCCAAAGCACGCATATTTAAGCACATTGGGAAAAAGCCGATCGGCTGGTTTTTATTTGATAGAACAAATCCCAAATGTGAGCGACGTGTGATTTTATTAAAAGAAGGTTGGACCAGACAAAGTTGTTATACTTGGCATGGTTGTAAGTTTATCGTGCAAGAAACTTTTTTAGCTGCTTTTGTGGATTTCCTGAAAAAGCAAAAACTTGAAAATGAATATCGTTAAGGAAAGTTATGGCTGCTGTACAACACATCACTTGGCGTGAACGCTTAGAAGCTTATTATTATTTATGTCGTTTTGATAAGCCGGTTGGAACGGAGCTGGTGCTTTGGCCAACGATGTGGGCGCTATGGATTGCGGCAGATGGGATACCGGATATCACAACGTTGATCGCAATGGTCTTGGGTACGATTTTTATGCGTGCAGCAGGCTGTGCGATCAATGATTTTGCTGATCGTAAAGTCGATGCGCATGTTGAACGTACCAAAAATCGCCCCCTTGCAACAGGTGTGATTTCAGCAAAAGAAGCCGTTTGGGTTTTTATCGCTTTAGTCGCGGCCAGTGCTTGTACTTTATTTTTCTTACCGATAGCAACTTTTTACTGTGCGCTTGCAGGATTGGTTTTAGCTTTTATTTACCCATTTATGAAGCGTTATACTCATTTACCACAAGTGGTTTTGGGAATGGCATTTTCATGGGGTATCCCGATGTCTTTTACTGCAATGGGTAAGCCACTCGATGCAACTTGTTGGTTACTTTATTTTGGTAATTTGGCGTGGACGGTGGCTTATGATACGCAATATGCGATTACTGACCGTGAATACGATTTAAAAATTGGTGTTAAATCGACGGCTATTTTGTTTGGAAAATATGACATTCAAATTATTTCAATTTTACAAGCAATCGCAGTAATTTTGATTGGTATGTCGATGTATCGTGCAGATATTTTATGGCCGATAGGTTTGATTGCATTGCTTATGGTGGTGGCTGATTTTATCTATCAATGGACCAAGACCAATGATCGTGATCCACAGCGTTGTTTCTGGGCATTTAGACACAATCGCTTTGTTGGGATTATTATCTTCATAGGTATTGTGATTGCTTATTTGTAGATATATTTGAATAAATCACTGTAAATTATAATTTTTACTTCCCCCTCAGATGACGTTTTGAGTGTTAAAAGAGGGGAATATTGCTGAGCTTTATCACTTTAAAAAGAATAAAAAATACCTTGTATAATTCGCTTTTAAAATAAGATCAAAGCTCTTAGTTGATACTCAATAATTAAGCTCTCGATTTATAGATAATAAATAGGAAAATATAATGGATATCGAAAAATATAGTTTTATAGATGGTCTAAAAAGAAAGCATGCAAATTTAATTTTTGGTTACAACGGCAATATTTATGATCGGCATTTAATCGGATTTATCACGACTGAAGCAGCAGTTTTCAGTCCAAACGCAGTCAGTGTAAGAAAAATAGGGAATATGTGGTTTGTGACATCAAGTTTAGACTGGATTAGTCATCTATGTAATGATGATAGTTACCTTTTAAAGCCTAATTATATGCCAGATACAGAATTGTTTTATCATTTATCGGGAACTATTCTTGCTGCTTTTTCAAATGGCGTTGGATTGGCTTTAGATGGGAAAATTACTATTTCACATCATATTTCTGAAAGAGAATTAGAAACGATTCAGCTTGAAATTGATCAATTGAGTGGTCGCACTGTATTCTTTAAAAGTGTTGAAACGTATGAAAAGAAACTTTAATTCACAAGATTAAGTACCCTAGAGGATTTCTAATCAAGAGAATAGACTTCTCGTATAAGCCGGATTTTTGGTAATACTCATTTGCACTATATGCGCCACCTTAGCAGAAGGTTTGACGAATACAGAATTTGATCGATTAGCATGTTAGGAGGGAAGGTGTTTCACCAACATGGGTAAAGTCGGATCTGGATATTCTGCTATTTAAATAGAAGCGATTAAAGAGGCATGAGCTTTTCGTACTAAGATTAAATGATGGAAAAATATTTATTCAATGGTATCTCGTTAAACAGAATTACATAGCAATCCTAAAAAACTCCAGTTACAAGAGAAAAACCTATGCAACAAATTTTAAATGGATGTTAAGCGATGAATATTATTTATAGGAATGACACCGATAAAGTGATTAGAGTCTTTATTGAACCATCTACTGATGAATTTTTTTTAAATAAAAATGATGAAATCAAAATAGTTTGTAATTCTTTAGAAAGTATATCTGAAATAAGCCATACATATAATAATGAATCAATCATTATATGGCTCCCTAGATCAACAAAAGGAACAGTATTTATTAATGATGTTCACGTTGAAAGCCTTACTGAAAGTCGTTATTGGTAACGAATTTAATTTTTATTTTTTATTTAGTATATAAAATCGCCTTCGGGCGGTTTTCCACATAAGAAATCCATTGTTCAAAAAATATTTATTTAATACAACAGTTTATGGCATTAGGAAATTTTAATATGACTTTTGATAAACAATATTATATTAATGCACTTAAAAAAAGACATTCTCATCTTGTCTTTGGCTACAATGGGACTGTCTACGATCATCAGCGTATTGGTTATATTGTCACTGAAGCGACCCTTTTAAGCCCTAATTCGATACATGTTAAAAAACAATCAGATATTTGGTATGTGGTATCAGAACACGACTGGATCAATGAGATATGTGATGATGAAAGCTACTTATTTACAGAAAAATATTTCGGTGATCCAGATGATTTTTATCATTTATCTGGGGTTGTTTTAAGTGCTTTTTCAAACGGAGTTGGATTAGCTTTAGATGGGAAAATCACTATTTCACATCATATTTCTGAACGAGAATTAGAAGCTATTCAGCCTGAAATTGATCAATTGAGTGGTCGAACTGTATTCTTTAAAAGTGTTGAGAATTTACAATAATATATTATGAAGAGTGATTAACAAATATCTATCTTGCATTCTAATTTTTAAATTATTTGACATTGAAATTTGTTACAGTGATTCATCTCATCATATGAGATGGAATGAATCACCTTAAATTGACTTACTTCACCGCTACAGCTTTCGCTCTTGCCGCATGCAATTTTTTATAACTTTCAATCAAACGCAAATGACGATCTAGACCTTCAAGTTGCATATTGGTTTCAGTCAAACCATAGAAACGAATACTGCCATCCATTGAGCCAATGACAGCATCCATACGTTCATCACCAAACATACGACGGAAATTGGCTTCATAATCATTGAGATCAAGCTCATCATCGAGCTCAACTTCTAGTACCACATTTAGGCATTGATAGAACAAACCACGTTCGACAGTATTGGTGTTGTATTGCAAGAACTGTTCAACCAATTCCTTAGCTTCTTCAAACTCTTGTAAAGCAATATAAATGAGGAGTTTAAGCTCTAAAATGGTCAATTGACCCCAAACCGTATTGTCGTCAAATTCAACCCCGATCAAGGTCGTGATATCGGTATAGTCGTCGACTTCAACTTCCTCTAAACGTTCAGCCAAAGCTTCAAGTTGCTCTTCGTCTAAACGGTGGAGATTTAAAATATCTTCACGGAAAAGGAGGGCTTTATTGGTGTTGTCCCAGATCAGATCTTCTACCAAATACACTTCAGAATAATCAGGCACCAAGATACGACAAGCAGTCGCACCTAGATGCTGATAAACCGCCATATATGCTTCTTTACCCATTTCTTCAAGGATATTGAACATTTGCGCTGCTTCATCGGCATTGGCATGTTCGCCTTGACTGCTAAAGTCCCATTCCACAAAATCATAATCAGATTTTGCACTAAAGAAACGCCAAGAAACCACACCGCTTGAGTCGATAAAATGTTCAACAAAATTGTTTGGCTCAGTCACAGCATTTGAGCTAAAAGTCGGTTTTGGTAGATCATTTAGACCTTCAAAACTACGACCTTGTAACAATTCGGTGAGGCTACGTTCTAGAGCAACTTCCAGTTTTGGATGCGCGCCAAATGATGCAAAAACACCACCAGTACGAGGATTCATCAAAGTCACACACATGACAGGATATTGACCGCCAAGTGATGCATCTTTAACTAAAACAGGGAAGCCTTGTTCTTCTAAACCTTTGATGCCTTCAACGATGCGAGGATATTTGGCAAGAACCTCGGCAGGCACATCAGGAAGTGCAATTTCACCTTCTAAGATTTCACGTTTTACCGCACGTTCAAAGATCTCTGATAAGCACTGTACTTGAGCTTCAGCAAGCGTATTACCTGCGCTCATCCCATTACTTAAGTATAAATTTTCAATCAAATTCGATGGAAAATAAACAACTTCGCCATCAGACTGACGTACAAAAGGTAAAGAACAGATACCACGTGCAGTATTGCCTGAGTTTGTATCGTATAAATGTGTGCCTAATAATTCATCATCAGGATTGTAGATGGCCAATGTGTATTCATCTAAAATTTCTTTCGGCAATTCACCATTTGGTCCAGGTTGGAACCATTTTTCATCTGGATAATGGACAAATTCTGCATTGGCGATTTCTTCACCCCAGAATTGATCATTATAGAAAAAGTTACAGTTTAGACGTTCGATAAATTCGCCGAGCGCAGAAGCCAACGCGCTTTCTTTGGTAGAGCCTTTACCGTTGGTAAAGCACATTGGTGATTGAGCATCACGAATATGCAAAGACCATACATTTGGTACGATATTGCGCCATGAAGAAATTTCAATCTTCATGCCTAGACCTGCCAAAATACCAGACATATTGGCAATGGTTTCTTCGAGCGGTAAATCTTTCCCTGCAATAAAAGTTGTATTTTCAGAAGCCAAGTTTGGCATTAATAACGCTTGAGCATCCGCATCAATACTTTCAACTTCTTCGATGACAAACTCAGGACCTGTTTGGATCACTTTTTTAACGGTACAGCGGTCAATGGAACGCAAAATACCTTGACGATCTTTTTCTGAAATATCGGCAGGTAATTCAACTTGGATTTTAAAAATTTGCTTATAACGATTTTCAGGATCGACGATATTGTTTTGTGAAAGGCGGATATTATCCGTCGGGATATTACGTGCCAAACAATATACTTTGACAAAATATGCTGCGCAAAGTGCAGAAGATGCTAGAAAATAATCAAATGGTCCGGGTGCTGAACCATCACCTTTGTAGCGAATCGGTTGGTCAGCAATAACTGAGAAGTCATCGAACTTAGCTTCTTGTCGAAGATTGTCGAGATAATTAACCTTGATTTCCATGCTGCTACCTAATGATTTCTGAGTGATTTTTCAGACACAAAATGTGATGAATTAAGCCGAAATATAATGTGAATATTGACTTAAAAAATAAGATGAGAGGCGTTATTTTCTATATGCAATATCAATAGCGCGCTCAATGATGGGCATTATTATAGAGCTATTTTAGCAATTTGATAACTTTAGTTGGTTTTTCTCTGTTTTGCTTGGAAATAAGTGCATAAATTTGGCGGGGATTGTGGTGTTAGAAATGCTCAGTAGTATTTTAACGATCTGAATCTTCTAAGAGAAAAGGTCGTGTGGGTGCAATATCAGTGCAATTGATCGGAAAAATTGGCTAAAATTTATACATAAAATGTATAATTAGAAACGTGTAAATTGGGCTGAAATAGAATGAAAACAGTTTGATTTATATAAAGGGCGTGTTTCAAGAAAAATAAATATAGGAAGGAACGATAATGGGTATTTTCAAGTTTTTTACCAAAGGCAGTGACTATAAAGAACCACTGCCGATCAGAAGAGATATCAGATTTGATCTTCCCGAAGATCAGATTCAAAAATGGCATTATACAGCAGGTCCGATTTTTACAGCATTGCTCAACACTTTTTCTATCGTGCTCCCAGTCGGCGAGCGATTTTTTATTGATTCTGTAAGGGCGCAGCGGCATCTCATTCAAGATCCTGAACTATTAAAAGCCGTTACAGCATTTATCGGGCAAGAGGCGATGCATGGCCGTGAACATGAAGCCTACAACAATGCACTTTTTGCACGAAGCCCGATTGCACCAAAGTTTGAGCAATTGGTTTTGGATATTTTTGGGCAAATTCAGAAATATTTACCTTCATATATGTGGTTGAGTGGCACCATTGCACTAGAGCATTTTACTGCGCTTTTGGCTGATGGCGTTTTGAAAGATCCTCGACTCTTTGAAGGGGCAGAACCACATTATGCCAATATCTGGCGTTGGCATGCTTTTGAGGAAACCGAACATAAAGCCGTGGCATTTGATGTGTGGAATAGTGTAAAAGGGCATGGGCCACGTGCTTATATTGAACGCAGTGCAGGATTGATTATTGCAACTATTATTTTTTGGAGTTTGGTGATTCCAGTTTTTCTAGTGATCGTTAAAGACGAGAAAAAACTGACGGATTTACCAAGTTGGAAAAAAATGTTCCGTTATACATTTGGAGAAATCGGTGTGTTGCGTAAACAATTAAGAAATTACGCAGATTATTTCCGCCCAAATTTCCACCCTTGGGATCATGACAATCGTCAATATATGGAACAAATGCGCCAGTTTATTTATGCATTGGATAGTACAAATAAGGTATCGTAAAAGATAAGTTCGAAGATTGATTTGGTTTAAAAGGCAGTTTAGTGAAAATGCTCGCTAAACTGTTTTTTTATGCCAAAAATTTGGCTATCTTTTTATTTCCTTAGATTAGCATTTAAGTCATCACTTTTAGTGGATGTCTTTCTTTAAATGACGCACCGTAGGGATGTCGGTATAACGTAGCACCAGATAACCCGCTTCATGCAACATCGCATCACGTTTGGCATCCTCAGCTTCTTTACCAAAATGGCTCGGATCGTCCAACTCTATAATCGCAATGACATCCAAACTTTGATTAAGTATCACAAAGTCAGTCACTTTACGATTGAATTGATTGCGAATTTTAAAATTTTGACTGGTAATCAGTGCGCTAAAAGCCACTTGAGCAAGCACATGATATTGAGGGAAGGCTTCTTTTAGTCGAGCAAACATTTTACTTTCAAATTCAGTAATCACTTTTTTGGGATAAAACTTTTGCTTTGATCTGAGGTATTGCTGTACGCACAGAACAATGAGTAAAACTGTAGCAAAACAACCAATCGTGATAAACATTTGAATAGATAAATGAAAAATGCAGGGCAAGAAAAAACCCACTCGAAAGAGTGGGCTTTTAGAATCTGGCTCTCCAACCTGGGCTCGAACCAGGGACCTGCGGATTAACAGTCCGTCGCTCTACCGACTGAGCTATTGGAGAATCTGGAACGCATTTTATGTGGCACTGGCAGTTTGGTCAAGCAAAAAATGCTGTTAAAGACTGAGATTTGGTTTGGATGCTATATAAATAACCATTTTGATGAAATATAGTATGAATCTTCAACACTTTAGCTACATAGCAATGCATTGGGATTGCTTGAAAATACATTTGAATGCGATATAAATACAGGGTGAAGTATCAATAATACCAAACTTCATTTTGCCAAATCACCGATCTAGCACGTGGATTAATCGGCAGTGCGCCACCATCAAAATCAAATATTCTGATGACTTCGTTATTGGCATCGCGTTGGCAGTTTAACTCAGCAGCTTTACCTTCATTTTGCATGATATGAACTTTGTTATCTAACATCGTCTTTCTCCTTTTTCGGTTTATTGTAAACATTCGAGGATGATAAAAAAGGGTAGTGCGACACAGCTTGGCGTTTTAACTAAGTTCTAGTATCTGTTGTGATTATTTAACTGCGATGACAATCTGAACAAAAGCGAATGACAAAAAAAAGCCCACTTCAATAAGAGTGGGCTTTTTAGAATTTGGCTCTCCAACCTGGGCTCGAACCAGGGACCTGCGGATTAACAGTCCGTCGCTCTACCGACTGAGCTATTGGAGAATCTGAAGCGCATTTTAGAGATGTGGGGCAAGTTGGTCAAGTAAAAAATATGAAAATACTAAGATATTGAAATTGTTTGCTATATAATTGAACAAATTTAAAAAACCATTCAAAAAACACATGAAAAATTGAATTTATATTCTTATTTTAGCTGTGTCATTAGCCGCTTGCTCTAAGTCAAATGAAACGAAAAAAGCAGCTGAAACTCAAGGAAAATCATACCTATCTAGTGAAAAAAACTGTAACCAATTAAAATATAAAGATTTGATTGATCAGCAAGAGTGGAATGATACGTATCAGATATTTCAAATTGATAAAAAAGATCAGCTAAATACAAAGAGCATCATTGAATATAATCAGGAAAATTTTAATATTTTACTGGGAGTTGGGCAGGGAAATATTGGCGTACCGCTTGAGGATAATGATCTAAAGCTTAATTCTGAATATGCCATTATCTCTAAGCAAGGTTCAGACTATGTGATTAATCTGCCTAATGATTATCTTAGTTTTAAAATCAAACAGAACTTCAATCAGGATTCAAATATTCAGTTTAAAAGCCCTGATGATGAGCAGTTTACAGATTTATGTACGGCAACATTACCTCAATATATTGAAACTATAAAATTTATTTTATTTAGAAGCGCAGCGGAGACTTATATGTTTCAGCTGAAAGAGCAAGGTGATTTGTAAAATATTTTCATCAGCCATAAAAAAAGCCCACTTCAATAAGAGTGGGCTTTTTAGAATTTGGCTCTCCAACCTGGGCTCGAACCAGGGACCTGCGGATTAACAGTCCGTCGCTCTACCGACTGAGCTATTGGAGAATCTGAAGCGCATTTTAGAGATGAAACATAATGTGGTCAAGTCAAATCAAGTGAAATCGCGTTTGAATGTTTTTTTATTATCCATATTTTTGAGAAAGGCTTAAAATTTGTATAATTATCAACGTATTTATATGTTTAGTATTTTAATTAAAGCAAAAAAAAATCACCCTGAGCGGGTGATCTTTATTAGAAAAATAACGAATTATTTTTCAACACCAGCTTCTTGACCAGCATATTTAGCATTTGCATAGTCCCAGTTCACTAGACTTTCTAAGAAAGTAGAGATGTATTTAGGACGTGCATTGCGGTAGTCGATGTAGTAAGCGTGTTCCCAAACATCAATTGTCAATACTGCAACTTGACCGTGAGCAAGTGGAGTATCAGCATTTGACGTTTTAAGGATAGAAAGGTTGCCATTTACTTTGTCAGCAACTAACCAAGCCCAACCTGAACCGAATTGAGTTGTTGCTGCAGCAGCGAATTCTTCGGCAAATTTTTCATAAGAACCGAAAGCTTCGTCAATTTTAGCAGCCAAAGCGCCAGTCGCTTTACCGCCACCGTTTTTAGCTAAACAGTTCCAGTAGAAGGTATGGTTCCAAACTTGAGCAGCATTGTTGAATACACCAGCTTTAGCAGCATCACCAGCTGTCGCAACGATGATTTCTTCTAAAGATTTAGAAGCAAGGTCAGTACCTTCGATTGCTTTATTAAGGTTTACAACATAAGTGTTGTGGTGTTTGTCGTGGTGATATTCTAAAGTTTCTTTACTGATGTGAGGAGCGAGGTCTTCATAACCGTATGGAAGCGCTGGTAAAGTAATGGTTGTCATGTCTTTAATTCCTTGCAATTTGCTGGGTTTTAACATTAAGTGGCTTTATTGTAATGGATTCTTCCCGTAAATGTGCATGCTTTTAAATAACAATACACAATTTATTTCGAATTTATACGTATAAAGAAAATGTTAAAAAACAGCCTATAATTTATCACCTATAAAACTTGCAATTTATGGTATTTTTTGTACATAAATTGGCTAGGCTTAGTGGATATTTCAAGTGATTTAAATATACAAAAAGCCTCAAGCTATGGCATTTGATTAAATCGGATTGTTTAATTCGAAGTAACTATACTCAATATTGAACTGCTGTGAAATAGCTTTTGCAAGTCGTTGCACACCATAGCGTTCGGTGGCGTGATGCCCACAAGCATAATAATGTACATTCAATTCTTGTGCTTCATAATAGGTGCGTTCGCTCACTTCACCCGAAATATAGGCATCACAATTTTGCTCAAAAGCTTTGGAAATAAAGTCTTGAGCAGCGCCCGTACAAAATCCGATTTTTTGTATGGAATTTCTTTCAGCATTCAAGTGAATAGTGTCAAAACCTAAACGAGAAGTTAACAATGCTTTAAATGCTTCAGGTGACATCGCCTGTTTAAGATAAGCGATATTGCCGATTGGGTTACGCTCAGAAGGATCTAATGCTTCGATATTTTCAAGTTCGAGTATCTCGGCAATGGCTGCATTATTGCCAAGCGTAGGGTGCGAATCGAGAGGTAAGTGATAGCCAACCAATGAAATATCATTTTTAATCAAAGATTTGATTCGATGACCGCGCATTCCTGTGATCGGGTAGGGTTCACCTTTCCAAAAATAACCATGATGAACCAACAATAAATCAGCATTTTGTTCAATTGCAGCATCAATCGCCTGTTGAGAAGCGGTGACTGCACACAAAATTTTATTGACCTCGCTACGACCTTCGATTTGTAAGCCATTCGGTGCATAGTCACGAAATTCATGTGATTTTAAAGTTTGATTACACCAATGGATGATGTCATTTAACTGAGCCATAAATAAAAAATCTAATGAAATATATAGAGATATAAAAGCACAATTTAGCAGATAAATCTAAGTAGAATTTCAAAACAAAGTAAAATGACAATTTAAAAAATAGAGCGAAGAAAAATAAATTGTAACTAAAGTTGAACAAATCTTCTTGTGATTTTGCAGAATATATATTTAATTGGATTACAATATTGAAAATGCTTTGTCATCAATGAATTAAAATATTTTAGAGGAAAAATAAGTGCGCCGTTCCTTTGCTTGGTTACCTTGGGTATTACTCATTCTTGTAATCCTAAGCTTTATCGCATGGCAAAAAATTCACCAGCCAAAAGCGCCGATCGCTGCTGATGGTGTAAAAATGCCTGCAGAAAAAGTTGAACCTTTGGTGAATACTTCACGTTCTGGTGGCGTGGTTTCATATAGTGCAGCTGTTAAAGTTGCCGCTCCCGCTGTGGTCAATATCTTTACGACTCAGAAAGTCAATAATCGAACTATAAATCCATTATTAAATGATCCTGCATTTCGTGAGTTTTTTGGTGACCAGTTGCCAAGACAAAATGAAAATGAGAAAGAAAACAGTCTAGGTTCAGGGGTTATTGTTCGTCCAGATGGTTATATTTTGACGAACAATCATGTGATTGCTCAAGCAGATCAAATTGTAGTTGGTTTACAAGATGGGCGTCGTGCAGTTGCAAAAGTCATCGGTACAGATCCTGATACTGATTTGGCAGTCATTAAAATAGAGCTTGATAAATTGCCAGTATTGCCATTTAAATTGAGTGGTAATGAAGTTGGCGATGTCGTTTTAGCAATTGGTAATCCGTTTGGCGTCGGTCAAACTGTAACGCAAGGGATTATTTCTGCGTTGGGTCGTTCAGATCTAGGGATTAATACTTATGAAGACTTTATCCAAACTGATGCTGCAATCAATCCGGGGAATTCAGGCGGTGCATTGATTGATGTCGCAGGAAATCTAATCGGTGTTAATACTGCAATTTTCTCTCAATCTGGTGGAAATCTGGGTATTGGTTTTGCGATCCCTGCAAAAGTCTGCGAACAAGTATTAAATGCCATTTTAAAAGATGGTCGTGTGATTCGTGGTCAATTAGGTATCCAACTGAGTGCAACAACGCAAACTGATGAAGATGTACTTGCACCTCGTCAAACTGGCGTGGTTGTTGCAGGTATTTTGAAAGGTGGTCCTGCTGATCAAGGTGGCATCAAAGTTGGCGACAAGATTTTAAAAGTGAACAATGAAGCTGTGGATTCAGTTTCACATTTGATGAATTATGTTGCTTTACAAGCGCCGGGCAGTGTAGTCAAAATCCAAGTACAACGAGGTGATCAAACTTTACAAGCGGACGTAAAAGTCACTGAACGTAAAGCGCCATCAAATAATAATGCTCAATATATCCCATTGCCACATCGTTAAGATATTTTGTCCTTAATAGTTTGGCTTAGAGATATTGTCAGCAATTAAAAACAGCACATTTTGTGCTGTTTTTTTTTATCTGCTTTAATTTTAACAAAGCATTATTTCCATGGCCATCCTGCACATGGATTGGGCAGTAGGTTATAAACCTCATACAATTCCTGTTGTGAAAGTTGCCCATCATTATTCTGATCAAGATATTTAAATAATTTGGTATGACCTTCTTTACCTTGAAATTGCATACTGCTGGGCCATTCATAGGGCACAAAATTTTGTATGTGTGAAAACTCATGCTGCGAAATTTTTTGGTCTTTATTGAGATCATAATCTTTCATAATCAAATCCCAATCTACAGACGCTGGTTCACAGGCAAAGCTAATGGTGGAAAGAAAAAAAAAGGAATAAATGACAAGGTGGAGATATTTTTTCATTATGATTTGCTCCCGTTTTTATTGTTTGAGCTTAGTCATGATCAGTTATGAAATACAAGTAGAATAATGAAAATATAAAATCTTGATTCTTTTTTTATAAAGAATAGGTTAGAAATTTAATGCTAGATAGCCAAAGCTAATGATTTATTTTATAACAGAATTTGGATTTTAAACTTGCAAGTATTTGTTTATTTATCAGATAAAAAACACAAAAAAAACAGCAACCGAAGTTGCTGTTTTAGATTTATCTAAAGCTTAGCCCTAAGACTTAGTCTTGCTGAATACCTGCAACGATCCAATCTTGTGTTGAACCTGCTGGTTTTACAAAATGCCAAACTTCTGAGAATGGAACAGGTTGGCTATTTAAATCTTCGCTTACAGAACCTGTAAAGCGAACACTCACCACATATTGACCATTTTCAGTTGAGCTATCAACGACCATTGCATTCAAATTGCTAAATTCGGCAACATCTTGATCTTGGTTTGCCATGATGTCGCTATACATTGAGTTATATAGCTCAGGCGTTAAATAGCGACGGATTTCTTCAACATTACTTGCTGAGTTAACAGACTGAATGTGATTGAAACGCTGACGCGCAACACGTAAAAATGCTGCAGGTTCAGTGCCATCAGGAAGTTGGTTACCACTTTGAGTAAACGCACCACCGACTGGAGCTGCACCGCCACCAACTGACTGACCAAAAATATTGGTGTTGTCATTTGCACGTGGCGCTGCATTGTTGCCAAATGGTCCATTATTCGGCGTTGAGTTTGGAGCCGAACCTCCTGGAGCATATGGATTAGTTACTGATTTTTTTTTTGCGCCGATTTTACGGAAAATAAAGAACGCAATCGCAGCAATCAATAGAATCCAAATCCAGCTTGGAATTCCACTTTTTTTCTCTTCAGGTGCTTGAGCACTTGAAGTCGGTTGTCCATCACGATCACTTGCCAAAGCATGACCTGCTACAGCACCTACAGCAGCACCGGCTACACCAGCAGCAACCATTGAGCCTACACCCGGACCTGATCGTTGCGGAGCAGTATTAGGAGAGACAGGCTGTGGCGCAGGACTAGCTGGACGAGATTGTGAATAAGACTGACTAGAATTCATAGAACGGCTCATGCCATGGCTTTTACCACCACCTGCACGTTTTGCTTCTGCTAATGGAGCAAAAGCCAAAGTTGCCATTAAAACACCTGCGATCAAGCCACGCTGTCGTACTTCCATTGAAAATACCTTCATATAATAAAAAGTTAGAAATTCTATTTTGGTCTATTCGCCATCATAGATAGTTTATTTATGCAGTTATTTACTCAAAATTTCAATAACAAAAGCCAAATTTTTTATGAAATTTTTACATTAATGCATCAAACGCTTAGCAAAGTTCTTCGGAAAGTCGCATTGCTTCGGTTAAAGCTTCATGTAGACGCGCGACTGCGATCACTTCAATTCCTGCCATTGGCTTTTGTGGTGCATTTCCACGAGGTAAAATCGCATATTTAAATCCATGCTTTGCCGCTTCTTTGAGTCGTTCTTGTCCATTTGGAACTGGACGAATTTCTCCGGATAGACCAACTTCGCCAAATACAGCCAATTGTTGTGGAAGAGCCTTGCCTCTTAAACTTGATGCGCAAGCCAGTAAAACTGCGAGATCGGAACCTGTTTCAGTGATTTTCAAACCACCCACGATATTGACATAAACATCTTGACCTTGCATCTGTACGCCACCATGTCTATGCATTACTGCCAAGAGCATACTCAATCGGTTTTGTTCTAGACCGAGTGCTACGCGTCGAGGTTGACCTTGGGCATCATCAACCAAAGCCTGCACTTCTACCAGTAAGGGGCGTGTACCTTCACGACTAATCATAACGACAGAACCAGGGATGGCTTCATCATAGCGACTGAGAAAAATCGCAGAAGGGTTGGCAACTTCTCTTAGACCTTTATCAGTCATGCCAAAAACACCAAGCTCATTGACTGCGCCAAAACGGTTTTTGACTGCGCGAATCATACGGTATCTTGAGTCAGACTGACCTTCAAAATACAGTACGCAATCCACCATGTGTTCTAAAACACGTGGACCTGCCAATGCACCTTCTTTGGTCACATGCCCCACGATAAACAGTGCAGTGCCACTATTTTTAGCAAAACGCGTTAGGAGTGCAGCCGATTCACGGATTTGAGAAACACCACCCGGCGCAGATTGTAAAGTTTCTGTGTAGAGTGTTTGGATAGAGTCTAGTACCGCAATAGCAGGGCGTTCATGAGCCAAAACTTCACAAATTCGTTCAACACAAGTCTCTGCCATGACTTTGAGTTTATTGGTTGGCAGATCTAAACGGTTGGCACGTAGCGCAACTTGAGATAAAGATTCTTCACCTGTGACATAAAGTGCAGAACTATTGCCATCTGCCATATGCGTCGCTGTCTGGAGTAAAATGGTTGATTTACCAATGCCCGGATCACCCCCGATCAAAACAACAGCCCCCGTGACTAGACCTCCACCGAGTACTCGATCAAACTCACTAATGCCTGTGGCCAAGCGGGTTTCATTTGAGACAGTGACTTTATCTAAAGTGGTGATGTTTGCTGACTGTCCTGCATAACCGCCACCAATATTGACTTTGGCACGGTGATTTGAAACTGGTTCGATACGGATTTCAGTTAAACAATTCCATTCACCGCATTCGCCGCATTGACCTGCCCATTTGGGATGATCTGATCCACATTGTTCGCAACGATAAATGGTTTTAACTTTAGCCATGATGATATATGTGCCTATCTAAAAGACGAGATGTAAATAAGCCTAGAATGTAACAATTGCAGTTTTAAAAAACAATTTTTTGTAGTACATATCGCCAAAATCAATTTTGGCACGTAAACTGCAAGTTCGAAGGAACGGTAAAATACAAAGAATAAAATGGGTTTTTTGATTAAATTGTACGCTAAGAAGTGAAAAACTGGAGAAAAATTGAATAATTAGTCGAAATTCTGTTTTATTTTTTTGGTTTTAGGATACTTTTACATAACGAAATTTGAGAGAAGAAAATAAAAATGTCAAATGAAAACCTCCAATCATCTGCTGAAACAGGTGAGCTAAATCGAAGTTTGTCAAATCGACATCTGCAATTGATTGCAATTGGCGGAGCTATCGGAACAGGATTGTTCATGGGCTCTGGTAAAACCATCAGCTTGGCTGGTCCATCAATTTTATTCATTTATATGATTATTGGTTTGATGGTGTTTTTTGTCATGCGTGCATTAGGGGAGTTGTTACTTTCTAATTTGCAATACAAATCATTTATTGATTTTTCAACTGATTTAATCGGTCCGTGGGCGGGTTATTTTGTCGGTTGGACCTATTGGCTGTGTTGGATCACGATTGGTATCGCAGATCTTTCAGCCATTATCTACTATCTACAGTTCTTTAATGGTGGACAAGAGTTTACGCCGCTCGGCGGAGCCATGATCAGTTTCGCTGCAATTGTCTTCATTATGGGGCTAAATCTACTGACTGTACGCTTGTTTGGTGAGCTTGAGTTCTGGTTTGCATTGATCAAAATTATTGCAATTGTGGTATTAATTTTGGTTGGTTTGTGGATGGTATTTACAGGCTTTACTTCTACAGCAGGTGATGTTGCATCATTTAGTCATCTCTATGCCAATGGTGGATTTTTCCCTACTGGAGCTCATGGCTTCTTGGCGGGTTTCCAGATTGCAATTTTTGCCTTTGTAGGTGTGGAATTGGTCGGTACAACTGCTGCTGAAACGAAAGATCCTGAAAAGAACTTACCAAAAGCGGTTAACTCGATTCCAATTCGTATTATTTTCTTCTACGTTTTGGCACTTGTGATCGTGATGTCAGTGACACCTTGGAATCATATTGATCCTAAAGTCAGCCCATTTGTAAACTTGTTTAGCCAAGCAGGTATTGCCGCAGCTGCAATTATCATGAACTTGGTGGTGCTGTCTTCAGTGATGTCTTCGATGAACAGTGGTGTATTCTCAACGAGCCGTATGTTATTTGGTCTTTCTCGTGAAGAACAAGGTCCAAAAGCATTTGGTGTGTTAAACCGCCGTGCTGTGCCTGCAAATGCACTTTATTTCTCTGCACTTTGTTTGGTTGGTGGTGCTGGTCTGCAGTATTTTGTACCAAATACAGTTGAAGCATTTACGCTTGCTACGACACTTTCTACGATTTTATTTATCTGTATCTGGTTGATGATCATCTGGAGCTACGTGATTTATTATACAAAACGTAATGAATTACATCAGCAATCAACCTTTAAACTTCCTGGTGGTTTGTTTACTTGCGCCATCGTTGCAATCTTCTTCATCGGCATGATTTATGTGCTTTCTTTAGAAGCAGATACCTTCAAAGCGTTAAAAGTCAGCCCAATTTGGTTTGTGATTTTGATCATTGGTTATTTCGGTTTTGTACGTAAGAAAATCAAATAATCCAAGTGATTTGAAAATGTATCGCTGAATCATTCAATATATTTTCAACTTTATCTTTAAAATCACGAAAAACGTCAGTTTAAAACTGGCGTTTTTTTTATGATGAATATACTCTTGAATGCTCATAATACTTTGGTCATTTTTCTTGATCAGGGTATAATTCGCAAAAATCTATAGATAGGTGGTCAGATGCGTTTTGCCATTTGCTGCATGAGTTTATTGGCGACTTCTTTTGCTTTGGTTGGTTGTGGTCAATCAGGCGATTTAATTTTGCCTAAAGATATCAATGGCGATAAGCGTCCAAAATATTTGTTGTACAAATATTCAGATCAAGACAATCAAGCGAAACAAGCTTCAGACCAAGTACAGTCACGTGCTAGTTCTGAACCGGTCGATACGACTCCTAACGCGCAATAATTGTTTTATTACAGAGCAGATCGCGCATTTATTGATTGCTGAAATACGATATTTCTAACGTATTTTGCTGGATGAATGGATGCCATAACTCTGTGAATAAGCACTCTACAAGACGTATTATTTTCATTGCATTTACGACAAGGACACATACATGAGTTTTACCCGCATCAATGGGGTTTTGCACGCTGAACAAAATTCGTTGAATCAACTGGCTGAACAATTTGGCACTCCACTTTACGTTTATTCAAAAGCTGCTTTTGAAAAAAATTATTTGGATATGGATCGTGCATTTAGCTTTATCGATCATCAAATTTGTTTTGCGGTCAAGTCAAACTCAAATATTGCGGTGCTTAATGTACTTGCAAAACTTGGTGCTGGTTTCGATATCGTGACTGGTGGTGAGTTAGCACGCGTATTGGCTGCAGGCGGGGATGCTTCGAAAATCGTTTTTTCTGGTTTAGGCAAATCTGAAGCAGATATCGAAAAAGCGTTGAATGTTGGGATTGCATGTTTCAATGTCGAGTCTTATGCAGAGCTTGATCGTATCCAAAAAGTTGCAGCAAAATTAAATAAAAAAGCACCAGTTTCTTTGCGTGTGAATCCAGATGTAGATGCTAAAACACATCCTTATATTTCAACAGGTTTAAAAGAAAACAAATTTGGTATCCCATCAGATGTCGTTTTTGAAACCTACCAATATGCTGCATCACTTCCAAACCTTGATGTGGTTGGGATTGATTGTCATATTGGATCGCAATTGACAGAAACCAAGCCTTTTGTTGATGCGCTTGATCGTATTGTACTTATGATCGAAAAATTGAAAGAAATGGGTATCAATCTTCAACATGTTGATATTGGTGGTGGTTTAGGGGTGACTTATAAAGATGAAGCTCCTCCTACTGTTGAAGAATATGCAAATGCGATGAAAGACGCTTTGCTCAAACTTGGCTTAAAAGTCTATATGGAGCCAGGTCGTAGCATCAGTGCAAATGCAGGTATTCTTTTGACGAAGGTTGATTTGCTTAAACCAACCAATCATCGTAATTTTGCCATTATTGATGCAGCGATGAATGACATGATTCGCCCATCTTTATACCAAGCTTGGATGGATATTCAGCCTGTTAGCCCACATGATGATGTTGAAGCTAAAGAATGGGATATCGTCGGTGCAATTTGTGAAACTGGTGATTTTCTTGGTAAAGAACGCAAACTTGCGTTAAAAGAAAATGATCTATTGGCTATGCTCGGCGCAGGTGCTTATGGTTTTGTCATGAGTTCAAACTACAATACTCGTGGTCGTGCTGCTGAAGTGATGGTAGATGCTGACCAAGCCCATTTGATTCGTGAGCGAGAACCCATTGAATCATTGTGGGAAAGAGAACGTTTGTTGCCTTAAGGAGTAATTCAAGATGTTATTAGAATTTACCAAAATGCATGGTCTAGGCAATGACTTCATGGTGGTGGATTTGATTAGTCAACGTGCATATTTTGATGCAGTGACGATTCAACGTTTGGCAGATCGACATTTCGGTGTTGGTTTTGATCAATTGCTCATTGTTGAGCCACCTGATGAACCTAATGTAGATTTTAAATATCGTATTTTCAATGCTGATGGCTCAGAAGTAGAGCAATGTGGTAATGGTGTGCGCTGTTTTGCACGCTTCGTGCATGAACGCCAACTTACCAATAAAACCAAACTCCGCGTGCAAACCTGTTCAGGGATCGTTGAACCTGAATTGGGTCCAAATGGTTGGGTACGTGTCAATATGGGTTATCCACGTTTTTTACCAAACGAAATTCCATTTGTAGCTGAAGAACCAGAAAATCTATATGACTTGGCTTTGGCTGATAATGAGTCGATTTCGATTGATGTTGTCAACATGGGCAATCCGCATGCTGTCACCATCGTTTCAAATGTTTTGACTGCTGAAGTTGCTAAAATTGGACCACAAGTCGAGTCGCATGAACGTTTCCCTGAGCGTGTGAATGCTGGCTTTATGCAAATCGTTGATGAAAAGCATGCTCGTTTACGCGTTTATGAACGTGGTGTAGGTGAAACAATGGCATGTGGTACAGGCGCTTGTGCTGCTGCTGTTTCAGGTATGCGCCGTGGTTTGTTGGCAAATAATGTTGAAATCGAATTGGCTGGTGGCAAACTTCAAATCGAATGGCAAGAAGGCGGTGTAGTTTGGATGACAGGTCCAACAGCTACTGTATATGAAGGTCGTTTGGATATGCGTTACTTCCAAAATTGATTGAAAAATTAAAAAACAAAACCCTGATTCGTCAGGGTTTTTTATTTAAAGTGTTTTATAGTTTAAATTATAGATAACAGAAAAATAAGTTAATTAATTAATTATTTATTGTTAATATTTATAAACAATGTCTAAAATAGTATAAATAAGTATTTGACTATAAAAGGATATAGATGAATGTTGCTTGCTTCTGGTAAAGAAGAAACTCATAGTTTTTTAGGTTATCAATTCAAATATATTTTAAAGAATCGTAGCTATGATACTAATCATTTAATTATCGTGTTCAGTGGTTTTGGTACGGGTAGTGATTTTACATATGACTTTTTCGGTTCTTTAAATAATTCATGCCGTGCTGCTGTTCTTTGGATTAAAGATGATTTTTACCAGAATAATTTGGCAACATATTATATGGATGTTTTAGGTGAGGATCGATTAGAGCAGGCAGTTATTGGCTTTATTCGTAAAGTGCAACTATTTTTGGAGATAGATCAGCAATATTGTACTTTACTTGGTTGTTCTAAGGGGGGAGCTAGTGCATTGTATTATGGGGCTAAATATAATTTTAAAAATATAGTAGCTTCAGCCCCAACTATAAAAATAGGATCATTTATTTCAGGTATTGAACCGAAGGACCAGCCAAGATTATGTGCAAATTTTATATGTCATGGCGAAGTTAATTCTGAAAAAATTAACCAACTTGATCTGAGAGTAATTAAAGAAATTGATCAAGATCAGGCGTTTGACAAAAATATTTTTTTGATTTCATCACAAAAGGATTACATTCATAATTCTCAAATAAAGCCTTTTATTGGAGCATTTGCTAAATATAACAATTTCAATTACATCGAATCTCAATCATGCTTGGTACGAACGCACCCAGATGTAACATTTTTTAATACACCGCTTATCTTAAGCATTTTAAATTGTTTGGTTTTTAATTTAGTGCCCTCATTTTTAAATCATGTGTCAATAGGGGATTTACCACATAAAAAAGCTAAAGTTACAAAGGAACCAGTATTTAAGGCAATGAAAGTTGATTTTGATGATGAGTCGAGATTTCATCCTGAAGGTGTATTTTTCTTGAGAGGTTTGGCATGTCAAAATTATGAAGACTTAGATTATGTACTTTTACTTGATTCAGATACTTCACAATTTAAATTAGATTTAGCAAAAGGTCATAAGATTTTTATTACAAAAGAATATTATGCAGATGCCTTTGTTAATTATGATAAAGCTTTTTTCTGTACATTGGGTTTTCGTGGCTTAGCATTAGATTACTTGCCTCAAGGTTTTTATAGGTTGTCTATAGAAATCATTATGGAAACGGGGGAACGAGTTATTTCACCTTTTTTCTACGAATTAGATGAAAAAAATATTAGCCTGAATGGTAAATATGAGCTATCTACTGAAGATGATATTTTGTATTTAAATATAAAATAAGATGCTATATATACTGTGTCTGAAAGATAGATTTTTTGATTTATCTACTTTATTTTAATAGGTAAAACTATAAGAAAAAATACTCTATTTTTAGCATTATTTTATATCTTGGGTTAGCGTTGCAAAGTGCAACACCATGCAATTAAAACAAAACCCTGATTCGTCAGGGTTTTTTATGATAGGATTGTATGAAATACGATCATTTATTTATGTGGTGATTGTAAATATTAAATAGAAAAAAACACATTGATCACTTTTAAAGGGGAAATGAAATGGCAATAGACCGTTTAGATTGGCATGTAGATACAGTTGAAGAAGCTGATTTGCCTTATGAAAATTCGGGTACACATATTGGGATGTATTTGGCGTGGATGATTATGCATCATCTTGAAGGTGAAATTCATCAGGAAGATAGTGAAAGCGAGTTGGATAGTGTTCGAAATAGACAAATGACAGGACGTACTTTTCTAATCAATGTCTGTGACGAAAAATTTTGCGATGAGGACTTGAGTGATGAAGGTTTTGCTTTTACTCAAGCTTATTATGAAACCGATCAGTATAGTAACGACTATGATGAAATTTTAGTTTTGCCAGAAGGTTTATCGAGCAGTTATGCGGTAGCTGATACATGGGAAAATTATGACTTAATTGCAGCCAAAATTACGCAGCGCTATACAGAGTGGAAAAAGAATCAGTCTTAATCTTAGAAAAGTTAGATTCAGGATTTTGGCATCATCAAGATGCTAAAATCCGTTCTTTATTTATCCATTTTATAGTCGCAACTAAAATTACAAGAAAGCTACCCCATTTTTAGCAGTATTTTATATATTAAAATCTTAATATTAAAAGAAATAATGAGTTCATTATGTTTGATATTCAAAAAGAACAGGCACTTGAAGCACTTTTTACACAAGCAGCTAAAGAGCCTGCTTACCGCCCTGAGTTTTTAAAACAATTATTGGATGCTGATATTTATGTTGTTGGGCATTCAAATAAAGATGCCGATACACCTAAGCAGATACAAGAAATGACGCTGACTGAGGGAAGTCAGGTGCAAATAAAAAGCTGGAATAAAGCAGATGGAAGCAGCATATTGCCATTTTTTACTTCATTGAAAATGTTGCAACAGGCGATTGAAACGCCAGATTCCTATTTAAATCTCAATACTCGAGCTTTCTTTGAACTGACATTGGGAAGCAATTTAGTACTCAATCCGAATGGTCCATATAGCAAAGAGTTTTTAGTGCCAGAGATTGAGGGTTTACTCAAAGGTGATTTGGGTATGTCACCAAAGCCTTATGAATACCAAGAATCTACCGAAGTTTTATTGAGTCAGCCTTCAGATTATCCTGAAGAAATGCTGGAACAATTAAGTAAATTTTTCAAACTAAAATCAGCAGTACAATCTGCATATTTAGCGCAAATGCATGATGTAAAACGTGATCCTGAACCAACATTATTATTGGGGATTCTAAGCAAAAAAAATGTGACAGAAGAGGAGCGAAAACAGTTAAGCCGTGAAATTGGGCAAGTTGCATACGATAGTTTGGTGACGAAGCGAGATGTGGATGTGTATTTTATTGATGAACAAGATACAGACGGTTTAAGTCGATACTTACTGGATGAAACAACAGCTTTTTATACGGCTAAAGATGACCCTAAAAAGGGATTTTTTGCTAGACTATTTTCTTAAACCATTTCAGATCAATGCAAGATAAAAGGAGAGCTTTATGCAACAGTATGGTGCGATGCAATTGCTCTCTATGTTTCTAAAAGATCGTAAAATACAAAACCAATCTGAGCATACTTTAGATGCATATTTTCGTGATATTTCAGGTTTTATCGATTTTTGTTATGAGAAAAATATAGAATTAAGAGAAGTTGAATCTTCTGATCTCCGTGAATATTTGGCAAAAAAAGTTGAGCAAGATGGGCTGGTTTCCAGTAGTTTACAGCGTCATTTGACCTCCATTCGCCAATTTATGAAATGGGCGGAACAAGGAAACTATCTTGAAATGAATCCTGCCAATGATTTGCAACTTAAAAGACAACCTCGACCATTGCCCGGAATGATTGATGTAGAAACAATCAACCAAATATTGGATCAAAAAAAGCCTGAAAAAGCACTCGAACAACAGCTTTGGTTTCGAGATAAGGCTATTTTAGAATTGTTATATTCAAGTGGTTTGCGTTTGGCTGAAATTCAAGGTTTAAGTATAAAAGATATTGATTTCAATCGGATGCTGCTCAGGATTACTGGTAAGGGGAATAAAACTCGGATCGTGCCTTTTGGCTCTAAAGCGAAACAAAGTTTGGTGGAATGGTTGCAGATTTATCGGATTTGGATGGGCGAATTTCAATGCGAATCGGCTGTATTTATTTCACAAAAAGGTAATGCTTTGACCCCGCGTCAAATCGAAAATAGAGTGAAGTTACAAGCGGCTCGTGCAGGAGTAAATATTGATTTACATCCGCATTTATTGAGACATTGTTTTGCAAGCCATATGTTATCCAACAGCGGTGACTTACGCGCGGTACAAGAGATGCTTGGACATAGCAACTTAACCACAACCCAAATCTATACCCATGTTGATTTTGATCACTTAGCTCAAGTCTATGATCAAGCGCATCCACGTGCACAAAAAAACTGAGATGCATTTGGCATTCTTTACATTTAGATATAAAAATAAGTTGTATATAAGGAATTGTTCTAGCAGAGCTTTGACTAAAGTTAGCATTAAAAAAGCAATATTATAGGTGAATTTACACGCAGTTTTCGTCTATGATGTCAATTCAAAATATTGCATTTCGTGTTGAAATGCGAAAATCCTCATCAAGGATGATTGAATTTGTGTTGATGTAATAATAGGCAAAATAATGATAGATGAGCTTGAAAAGAAATACCAACAACTGACTACGCCACAAAAAGAGATTTTTCGTGGATATGGTTTACGTCAAATTAAACATTTTGTTGAATGGACATTGCCTAAAGTTGAACCACTTTTACCTACCGAAACTGAAGTGATCGGAGTGAATGCTGAGGGTAAAGTTCAAGCTGAAAACGCTAAAACACATCAACTTTATTTGTGGATTTCTGATCAACAATGGCAACAGACTCAAAAGCAAACTAAACATATCGACTTAAAAGAAGATTTTATTGAAATCTGGAAAGTTTTAGAGTTAGAAAAGCAAGATTTGATTGATTTAAGTCATATCCATCGTGACTTTTTAGCGGGTACTTCAAACTAAAACAGGCCTAAGTTTTTTGCAAAAAGCTTTCTTTGCTGATTTTATATAACACATGCTCTGCAAGAGGATGTACCGCTTCTAAATCTGGATGATAAAAGTTTTTGTGCCATGTCATACCCAGACGTTGCATGACTTTCATAGACGGTAAATTTTGTGTAGCGGTAAATGCAACGACCTCATCCAGATCTAATTGGCTAAATGCAAAATCTAAACAGGCATGCGCCGCTTCAGTCGCATAGCCTTTGCCCCAAAATTCTTGTAAAAAGCGCCAACCGATCTCTACACAAGGTTGAAAATCAAAGTCTGCACTCGGGCGATGTAGCCCTGTAAAACCGATAAATTGCTGAGAGTCTTTGAGTTCTACAGCCCACATTCCCCATGCATTTTCTGCTATGAGTGTCATTATTTTTGTTGCAAGTGCATCACTTTCAATTTGTGTCAGTGGTTTGGGGAAGTAACGCATGGTATGTGCATCAGCATTGAGTTTTGCAAATGGAGCAAAATCAGCAGTTTTCCATTGTCTTAGTCGTAATCGTTCAGTTTCAAGTTCAAAAATTTGCATATTGAATGACTTTATATACTTTGCAATAGAGCATTTTATCTTAGCGCTTTTTCTTGTGTTTTTCAGATATGAAAATAAATCGACTTGCTATGAGTATTTTTGATATGAAATGACAGTTATTTTTATGAAAATATTCAGCTTTTTGAGAATATGTCTAGTAAAAAGGGCTAAATTTCACAAAATATAGATAATTTATTTGTAAAATAATGTAGCAATGAGACAAAAAATAGCGTTTCTATCCTAAATGACATTTTATTACGAAATGATCAAAGGATGTTTTATGGTAAAAAAAACTTTTTTATTCATTCTTTTAAATGATTAATCTATCAGGTTTTTAGACGATCATTGTTTTAAATGTATAACAAAATCAATAGTTAAAATTTAAGCAATTGCTTTTAATTTATACCTATATCAAGGGCTTAATATTTTTTGTGAACTCATCATTCTATAATTTTTACGCTTTTTTACAGCACTTTTATCAATTGTGACTTGACCCAAATGCCAAACACATTGCAAGATAGGGCACCTAAAAAATTTTAAATGAAGAGTATATTAGGAGAGTGCTCGATTTTTCATAATCAGGAAGATCATAAGCTCCTAGACTTTTCTTAACATTTACATTTGCTAAAACAGCCGAGGATTACATGAAGGCTCTTGTTGCTGTAAAACGTGTGGTTGATGCCAACGTTAAAGTTCGCGTAAAGCCGGACAATAGTGGGGTTGACCTTGCTAACGTTAAAATGTCAATTAACCCATTCGATGAAATCGCAGTGGAAGAAGCGGTTCGCTTAAAAGAAAAAGGAACAGTTTCAGAGATCGTTGTTGTTTCTATTGGTCCTAAAGAAGCTCAAGAACAAATTCGTTCAGCGATGGCACTTGGTGCTGACCGTGGTATTTTGGTTGAAGCTGACGATAACCAAATTGGCGCTTTAGAAGTTGCTAAAATCCTTAAAGGTGTTGTTGAACAAGAACAACCACAACTCATCCTTTTAGGTAAACAAGCAATTGATGATGACTCAAACCAAGTTGGTCAAATGCTTGGTGCATTGTTAAATGCAGGTCAAGGTACTTTCGCTTCAGAAGTTAAAGTTGAAGGCGATAAAGTACAAGTTACTCGTGAAATTGATGGTGGTTTACAAACTGTAGAGTTGAACCTTCCAGCGATCATCACAACTGACCTTCGTTTGAATGAGCCACGTTATGCTGCTTTGCCTAACATCATGAAAGCGCGTAAAAAACCACTTGATACAAAAACTCCTGCTGATTTTGGCGTGACTTCAACAACTCAACTTAAAACAGTTAAGGTTGAACCACCTGCAGAGCGTAAAGCTGGCGTACAAGTGAAGTCTGTTGATGAATTAGTCGACAAACTTAAAAATGAAGCAAAAGTGATCTAATAGGCAGGGATATAAATCATGAGTATTTTAGTTCTCGCTGAGCACGACAATAAAACACTTAACGGTGCAACTTTAAACGTTGTTGCTGCAGCTCAAAAAATCGGTGGTGACATCACTATCCTTGTTGCTGGTTCTGGTGCGCAAGCTGTAGCTGATGCTGCTGCTAAAGTTGCAGGTGTGAGCAAAGTATTACTTGCTGACAATGCAGTTTATGCAAATCAATTGGCTGAAAACGTAGCTGCTTTAGTTGCTGACTTGGGTAAAGGTTATAGCCATATCCTTGCAGCTGCGACTACAAATGGTAAAAACATTTTACCTCGCGTTGCTGCACTTTTAGACGTAAGCATGATCACTGACATCATCGCTGTTGAAGGTCCAAAAACTTTCAAACGTCCTATCTATGCAGGTAATGCGATCGCAACTGTTGAATCTTCTGAATCAATCGTTGTTGCAACTGTACGTGGTACAGCATTTGATCCAGTTGCTGCAGAAGGTGGTTCTGCTGCTGTTGAAGCTGTTGCAGAAGTGAAAGATGCTGGTATTTCTAAGTTTATCAACGAAGAAATCGTAAAAACTGAACGCCCAGAATTGGCAGGTGCACGTATCGTTGTATCTGGTGGTCGTGGTGTAGCTTCAGGTGAAAACTACCATAAAGTTCTTGATCCATTGGCTGACAAACTTGGTGCTGCTCAAGGTGCATCACGTGCGGCAGTTGACGCTGGCTTCGTTCCAAACGATATGCAAGTAGGTCAAACAGGTAAAATCGTTGCTCCAGATCTCTACATCGCTGTAGGTATTTCTGGTGCGATTCAGCACTTGGCTGGTATGAAAGATTCTAAAGTGATCGTAGCGATCAACAAAGATGAAGAAGCACCAATCAATGCTGTTGCTGACTACTGGTTAGTTGGTGATTTGAATACCGTAGTTCCAGAATTAGTTTCTAAACTTTAATTCTGAAACCTTGGTTTCAAAAACGCTCTTAGTTAACTAAGGGCGTTTTTTGTTATAGAATAAGTTTTTTAATTGGTCAAAAAATAATATGAAGAATAAAATAATTTTGTTAAGTGTATTTCTATTTTTAAATAGTTTTTCAAATATCTATGCTGTAAATTGCCCAGAAAATATTGAAGAAAGAACGTATCAGTTTATCGATGGTGATATAAAACTTGATATTGAACAAACCAAATTATGTGCTAAGCAAGGAAATATTAGAGCACAAAAAGATTTGGCCTTAGCCTATGCATCAGGTCGTTTGGGATTAGAACAAGACTTTAAACAATCCTTTGAATGGAATTATAAAGCCGCATTACAAGGAGATGCTGAAGCACAAACTGAATTAGGAAAGGATTTTGAGAACGGATTCGGTATTCAACAAGATGAACAAAAAGCGATGTATTGGTATACAAAAGCATCTGATCAAAATTATGGCAGAGCGCAATTATATATCGGTATGCTTTATGCCTATGGCAAAGGGGTAGAAAGGGATACTGATAAGGCTATAGCGTGGTATTACAAGGCTGCTGAAAATGGTAATACCTCAGCACAAATGTTTGTAGAAACTTTTGGTCTAAATAAATGAAGTCTTTTGTTTAAAGTAAATATAAGAAACAAATCTACTAAGAAAAGATGCCGTATAGAAATTAAATGAAAATTACCGCATCAATAGGTGAATTTATATATTTATGCTATAGATATAAGCATAATTTAAAAATAAAAATTGGTAACACTGATGAATTGTCAAAAATGTGGAGCAACAAATATCAATGAAGCAGTCTTTTGTGGAATGTGCGGTAAGCGATTGCATCATCCTAAAATGCTTGACGATTTTACTGGGCATAGCAGCGTCCAATCTTCTTATAAAAGAACAGAACAAAATAGTAAAAATCCATTATTCAATCAGAAAAAGCCTTTTAAAAAGCAAAAAGCGACACCTGTTTTTAGCGCAAGTCAGACTCAAAGAAATACTGTCAATTCTCCACCGCAGATTCCAAAGCAATCGCCGCAGTCACAGCAGGACAACCGTAAAAGCAATATATTTGAAGAAGCATCAAAAGTCAGTTCTTTGAAAGAGTTAACTGATCTTTTAAGTAAAACGTGGAATGAAAAATCCAGTAACGAGCCAGCAAAAGCATCTAGTTCAAAGAGGAAAAATCCTAAAAACTGGATATTTGTTGCGATCTTTATTTTTATCTTTTTTTCACCAATATTGTCTTTTATAACATCAAGCATACCGTGGTTAGGGAATCAGCTTTCAAATTTTATCCATCGTGATGAAGCAGTCCCTGCTGAAGATGCTGTGGCAGTAGCGGATGAAGCTGTAGCAGGGGCGGAGCAAGTTGTTGACGATCAAGATCCGGAAAGTACGGCTAATCAAATCTATGCGCGTTTTCAAGGGGTGAAACAGATTCAACCTGAGGTTGAGCAATATTATTTAGAACATAAAAGAATGCCACTCAACTTAAAACAAATCGAAGCATATAGTGATACAGGGCAGACTGATTATACCTATAAAAATTTTGCTATCGTGCGTGATGGTATTGTCGTGGGCAAGTTTGAGCATGATCCTGATAAGAAAATCTATGCAATCCCACATATCAATAAAGGCAAAATTGTTCGTTGGACATGTGCAACAGTCAATTTAGATAGTTCTGAAACGAATGAATGCATCGCATTGACTGCGGATCCTTATGCGAGTCGCTAATTCACGTATTTTTTAGATCGCTTTATCTTGAATGGAGCTATTTAAAAAATGAAATTATGCATTTTAAAAAGTATAGATATTGATCATATTAGGGTTTAATTTCGAGTTTAGAAAAACTTGTTTTTGTAAATAAACTACTGCCTGAAAAATATGCAAATTTTAGCAAAAATATATCAGAACTCCTTGCATCAACGCTCACCATTTTAAGGCCTTTTGTGCTATAATTTTTGGCTGTATTTTTTAGATTTTAGCTTGGATCATTGAGCTAATTTTTTATTTTTTGAAGAGCAAATGAAGTGGTGAAAACTGCTTATCATGAGGAGTATGCATGAGCGTATCGGAAACCAGGCCGATTGCCATTGAGGATGAACTCAAGCATTCGTACTTAGACTATGCCATGAGCGTTATCGTTTCACGTGCATTGCCTGACGTACGTGATGGTCTTAAACCAGTTCATCGTCGTGTGCTTTTTGCTATGCACGAACTGGGCAACGATTATAACAAAGCCTACAAAAAATCTGCCCGTGTTGTCGGGGATGTCATCGGTAAATATCACCCACACGGTGACTCTGCTGTTTATGAAACCATTGTTCGTATGGCGCAAGATTTTAGTTTGCGTTATCAATTGGTTGACGGTCAAGGTAACTTCGGTTCTGTCGATGGTGACAGTGCAGCAGCAATGCGTTATACCGAAGTACGTATGCAAAAATTAACCCATGAAATTTTAGCCGATTTAGAAAAAGATACGGTTGATTGGGAAGATAACTACGACGGTTCTGAGCGTATTCCTCAGGTGATGCCTACACGCATTCCAAACCTCTTGATCAATGGTGCTGCAGGTATTGCTGTTGGTATGGCGACCAATATGGCGCCGCACAATATGACTGAAGTGGTCAATGCTTGTTTGGCTTATGCGGACAATCCTCATATCTCTATCGAAGGTTTGATGGAATATATCTCTGGTCCGGATTTCCCTACAGGCGGTATTATTTATGGTAAATCAGGTATCGTAGATGCTTACCGTACAGGTAAAGGTCGTCTACATATTCGTGGTAAATACCATTTTGAAGAAGATGAAAAATCTGGTCGTACAACGATCGTTTTCACCGAGATTCCTTATCAAGTCAATAAAGCAAAAACCATTGAGCGTATTGCTGAGCTTGTAAAAGAGAAAAAACTCGAAGGTATTTCAGAACTTCGTGATGAATCAGATAAAGAAGGGATGCGTATTGCAATCGACTTGAAGCGTGGTGAAAACGCTGAAGTGATCGTCAATAACTTATTCCTCAATACTCAGCTTGAAAACTCATTTAGCATCAACATGGTCTGCCTAGATAATGGTCAGCCTAAGTTGATGAATCTAAAAGATATCATTGCTGCATTTATTCGTCACCGTCAAGAAGTTGTAACTCGTCGTACGATGTTTGAACTTCGTAAAGCACGTGATCGTGGTCATATCTTAGAAGGTTTGACTGTTGCTCTTGCCAACATTGATGAAATTATTGAAACCATCAAAACTTCTGCTAACCCAGCTGAAGCGCGTGAGCGTTTACAAGCAGGTGAGTGGGCAGCAGGTGGTGTAAGTGCATTGCTTGAAAAAGCTGGTGCAATCTCAGTTCGTCCAGACGAAATTGAGGGTGAAGATAAAAATCGTCCGTTTGGTATTGATGGTAATATTTACCGTTTATCACCTGTACAAGTGGCAGCGATTTTAGAACTTCGTTTGCACCGTTTAACAGGTCTTGAACAAGACAAATTACAAGCTGAATATACTGAAATCTTAGGTCAAATTGCTGAACTTACAGCGATTTTGAACGATTTCAATTTATTGATGGGCGTAATTAAAGAAGAATTGGCAGTGATTTTGCAACAATATGGCGATGCTCGTCGTACTGAAATCGTAGAATCGCGTGTTGATTTCTGTCGTGAAGATTTGATTCCTGAAGAACAAGTTGTATTGACTGTTTCTAAAACAGGTTATGCAAAAACTCAGCCATTGTCTGATTATGCTGCACAGCGTCGTGGTGGTCGTGGTAAGTCTGCGACATCGATGAAAGAAGATGATTATATCCAACATCTTATCGTGACATCGAACCATGCAACTGTGCTTTGCTTTACCAATGTCGGTAAAGTCTATCGCTTGAAAGTGTTTGAGGTGCCTCAAGCTTCACGTGGTGCAAAAGGGCGCCCTATGGTGAACTTGCTACCACTTGAAGCTGATGAAACAATTACAGCTATCTTGCCAGTGATTGATGCGCCGAAGAAATTTACTGAGCGTTTGGCTGATTTTAAAGCCTTTGTAAAAGCCAATAAGGCACATTTACAAGAAAATGAAGTGATCAATGCACATTATGCAGAACTAGAAGCTGCATTTGCTGAAGTCGCTGATGATGCAGATGAGTTATCTATTTCACTTCGTAAGCAGTTGAAAGAGCTTGGTATTGAGCTTTCAACGACTGATCTTGAAGATGAAATCATCGCTGAATTTGCAACTCAAGCTGAAAGTGTTCGTAAAAACTTCTATGTATTTATGGCAACTGCAGCTGGTACAGTGAAACGTGTTGAATTAGAACAATTTAGTAATGTTCGTTCAAATGGTTTACGTGCAATTGAGTTGAAAGAAGAAGATACCTTGATTGGTGTTGCGATTACTGATGGCGAACAGCAAATCATGTTGTTCTCTAACGAAGGTAAGGCGATCCGCTTCTCTGAAACTGACGCACGTGCGATGGGACGTACTGCCAAAGGTGTACGTGGTATGCGTGTATCATTGGCTGCTCAAGCGGACGAAGAAACTGACAATGAAAATGATTCAGATGATGAAGATTCTTCTGATTCAAATATTGTAAGTCGCATCGTATCTCTTGTGGTTGTACCAGAAACAGGTGAAGTGCTTTGTGCTTGTGCCAATGGTTATGGTAAACGTACTCCAGTCGAAGACTTCCCGACCAAGAAACGTGGTGGTAAAGGCGTAATCGCAATTAAAACATCAGAACGTAATGGTGAATTGATCGGTGCAGTTTCGATTGATGAATTTAAAGAATTGATGTTGATTTCTGATGGCGGTACTTTGGTACGTACTCGTGCTTCTGAAGTAGCAACGACTGGTCGTAATGCTCAAGGTGTTCGTTTGATCCGTTTAGGTGATAATGAAAAACTCGTGGGTGTAGAAGTGATTGATGCTGTAGAAGAAGATGAAGAAATCATTGAAGAATCTTTAATTGATACAGAACAATTGGTCGATGAACAAACGATTGTTGATGAAACTGAAAATGAATCTGATTTAAGAGAATCTGACGAAGAATAAGTTAAATCAAAATTTAAAGAGCGCTTAGGCGCTCTTTTTTTTGATACATAAAAAAACATTGTTAAAATAAATTAAACAATATATTAAATATTTCTTACAGTTAATACTTATTTCATACTTACTTTTTGCATGAATATTCACATTATAAATGCTCTCTTTGCATGATGAGCAAATACAATGACACTTAAGATAACTATTCAAAAAATAGCATTATGTACAGCTTCAATGTTTAGCCTACAAGCATTTGCAGATCCTAATATTAGTTATGGTTTGGAATCTGCAAATGCGACGGGTGGTTATGATAAAGTCACTTTTCCAATTACAGTAAATGAAGCACCATTTACTGGAAGAAATTACTACTATGCATTACAAGCAGACTTCATAAAAGACATTGATCCTGCAAAAGGAGGATCGGCGATTTATATTGGTTTACAACCAAGGGATGAAGGTAAAAATCTTGTTATTTTTAGTACTTTTGGTACTGGAACGACGGCTTTATCAAGTAATTGTAAACCGGGTGCAGATGGAGGTTCTGGCACTTCATGTTCAATCCAATATGATTGGAAACTAGATACTCCTTATGTGTTAACGATGCAAAAAGAATACAAGGATAGTACTGCAAATTTAGATGTATGGAGTGGGCATATTCAAAATAAAAAGACTTTAGAAACCTTGGAAATTGGTCGTTTTTCAGTACCTAAAGAAAGGTTGGGGCTGAATCATAGTATGTATCACTTCAATGAATATTTCCTATTTAATAATCCGAAATATAAAAATCCAGAAGATCGACCATGTATCCAGTATTCTAAAATTACGGTATACGCACCAACAGGCTATGTTAAAAATAAAAGTTATCCGACCAATAAGATCAAAGGTGTTCGCTTAGATACTGGAAAAGATAGCTGTGCAATCGCACAAAATAAATTGAATTATCGGGCGACGAATATTCCTGGAACATTTGATTATATAAATGAAACGGGAATCTTAAACAAAAATAAGTAGTTAATCTTTGAAAGTAAGCTGGGCCTTTTATTTATTTGATAAATGGCTTAGCTTTTATAATGAAGTAAATATTTTCGTGATTTGTAAAATATTGATGTTTAAAAAATCTTAACCGTGATGATTTATTTGAGAAATATGCTTAAATTATACACAATAACTAAAATGCTATAGATTAAAACATTCAAACTGAAGATTAAATATACAATCTAAGAGAGATAAAGCTTTAGAAACTTAAGATTATTTAAAATATGATTCAGTTGTACAAGGTTGTATATATCTAAATGAAAAAAGCATGGAAAAATATATGAATGATCAAAAACAATTTAGTTTAAGTATTAGCCCAGCACAATATCAGCATGCAATCGCATTGTATGATGCATTGCTCGCACAAGATCTCAATAGAATCTATGATTTGATCAATCTCCAAGTAAAAGTTGAATTACAGCAAAAAACTGAAAGTTTACAAGCTGCTTTTACTGTTTTAGAGGGGAAAAATCAAACAGAAGCAGAGTTGATTGCGATTGAAAAAACGACTGATGCAAGTTGGGGACAGATATACAAAGTCAGTTTTCGGTTTGATTATGTTGAAAATGACATCCTTTATACCGTTGTTTTTGCTGACGGAAATAAGCCCGATATTATCGGATTTTGGATCAATCAAACACAGAATTGAGATAAGTAAGATGTTACTTCTATCGTCTTATTTGACTAAAAATATACTAAAAAACCAATGGTTATTTATCTTAAAATCACTTTAAAATTGCTATAATTTGGATGGTTAGAGCAATAGATTAAGTGATAATGAAGCGAATTCTCCCGATTATATTTTGTGGTGTTTTTCTCAGTGCATGTGGAAATAGTGCTCAAAAGAAAGCCGATGAAAAACAGCAAACAGCAAAAGTTGAAGAACAACAAAAACATACTGCTGAACAACTTTATCAGGCATTACAGTCTGGAAATACAGCCCAAATCAAACAAAACACCACGGATAAATGCTATAAGCTGATTACAGCAAAGGCGGAAACGCTTGAGCAAATGCAGCAAATCATTCCGAAGCAAGCATATAAAGAAAAAATCTTGATCGCATCTTCAAGTGCATCAGTGAGTGAAAATAAAGAGAAGCAACAGGGTGCAGCTTTAGCTTTTGAATATAAATATGCTGATAAATCTGTGGTCTATTTCGTACAGTTTGATGGAAAACAAGACTCTTTAAAAGTTGATGATATCAAGTTGGAAGAACGTGCAAACCCTTAAATTTTGCAAATAAAAAAGGAAGCTTCAAGCTTCCTTTTTTAGATCTATACTGAAATTACAAAGTGTTATGTGAGTTCACATCATAAGCTTTTTGTTTTTCAGTATCGAATTGGCCTTCCCATTTACTGATGACAAGTACTGCCAAAGCATTACCAATCACGTTCAATGCAGTACGTGCCATATCTAAGATACGGTCAATACCTGCAATAAATGCTAAGCCTTCAAGTGGGATACCAACACTGCCTAGAGTAGCAAGCAATACCACGAAAGATACACCAGGAACACCTGCGATACCTTTAGAGGTAATCATAAGGGTAACAACCAAAATGATTTCTTGAGTCAATGACAAGTCAATACCGTAAAGCTGAGCAATAAAGATTGCAGCGATACTTTGATACAGTGTAGAACCATCAAGGTTAAATGAATAACCAATCGGAATCACGAAACTGGTAATGGATTTTGGAGCACCATAAGCTTCCATTTTTTCCATGATTCGAGGTAAAACTGTTTCAGAACTTGCTGTTGAATAAGCCAAAATCAATTCATCTTTTAAGATTTTGATCAAGGTAAAGATGTTGAAGCCACAAATTTTGGCAACAATACCCAGAACCACGATAGCAAAAAAGAAGATTGCAGCATAAACCAAAAGTGCGAGTTTGATTAACGGAATGAGTGAGCTAAATCCGAAACTTGCAACAGTTGCAGCGATCAAACCAAATACACCAAATGGTGCAAATTGCATGATCATGTGTGTCACTTTAAACATGGTTTCTGAGATTGATTTTAAAACATCAATCAAAGGTTGTTTAGTTTCTTTAGATAAAGCACCTAAACCAAGACCAAAAATGACAGAGAAGAAAATGATTGGCAACATGTGCCCATCATTCATGGCAGCAAAAATATTAGGTGGAATCAAAGAAAGAATGGTTCCAACTAAACTGTGACCGCCAGCGCCAACTTCTTGTGTAGTGTGCTCAAATTGTGAAATGTCAGTTTTAGTCAAACTGGCCATATCAATACCGGCACCCGGTTGGAACACATTGGCTGCTACAATACCGACAACAATGGCTATCGTGGTAATTACTTCAAAGTAAAGAATGGTTTTTACACCTAATTTACCGACACTTTTACCATCACCTGCATTGGCAATACCTAAGATGAGCATTGACATTACAAGTGGAATAACGATCATCTTGATAAGGTTAATGAAAATTTTCCCCAATGGATTGAGAAAATTATTCGTTAACATTTCACGATATTCTGGAGAGCTATGTAGGAAAGAGCCGACAAGCACACCTAAAATAAGTGCGATTAAAATCTGCCAGGCAAGGCTAATTTTTTTAGTCCGCATAGTAAGCCCTTAATCATAATTGAAAAAGAATAGGAGAAATTGGCTTTTTGATAAAAACAGGAGAGGGAGAGACCAAAATAAAATAAGGTCAAAGAGCAGTCCTAAGAAATTTTATGCAAAAGCAAAATGCAGGGTATTTTGCACCTTGTTTAATCAAAGTGGAAATAAAATTATGTAAAAAGTGTGAACTAATTAAAGTAATTTGTATAAAAAGGACGTATGTGTATATTTATTGTACAGATTTACATTATTTAGAAATCTTTAATAAAATAGTGGATTCACGAAATTTACGACTAAAGTCTAATATGATCAAAGGTATAAGTCCTATGTTGAAATTGATTTATTATGTTCCAGAGTCTCATTTAGAGCTGACAAAACAAGCTGTTTTTGCTGCTGGTGCAGGTGGTATAGGTAACTATGAGCACTGCGCATGGCAGGTTTTAGGTACTGGACAATTTAAACCAGTGAAAGGCGCTAAGCCATTTATAGGGGC
The DNA here is from genome assembly GCF_000368565.1 of Acinetobacter gerneri DSM 14967 = CIP 107464 = MTCC 9824. Taxonomy (GTDB): domain Bacteria; phylum Pseudomonadota; class Gammaproteobacteria; order Pseudomonadales; family Moraxellaceae; genus Acinetobacter; species Acinetobacter gerneri. Next base: position 568,706 of record NZ_KB849543.1, read on the forward strand.
GTTAGATCAACTTGAACAGATTCCAGAGTGGCGTGTAGAAACCATCGTAGCAGAAGATGTAGTTAAAGCTGTCGCTCAGGCATTGATCAAAAGCCATCCCTATGAGGAACCTGCATTTGAGTTTATACAGATATTTGAGATTGACGTAGATTAAAAGTTCAAAGAGAAATTTTTATTATTGATGAGATAAAGAGAATCACTTAAGCTAAAGCAATTCTCTTTAAAATCTAAGGTATTTAAATACCTTAGGGGTATTTTCTACTAAAAAATATAGCGCTTTTATACCTGATTTACTTTTGTTTTAACTAAATTGCGCAAAATCAGGTTTACGTTTTTGTAGAAAAGCTTGAACAGCTTCAGCCATTTCTGGTGAGCGTACGCGTTTCATAAAGACTTCGGCTTCATGGTCAATACATTCGATGATTTCATCCAGATTGTGTTTCATGAGTGCTTTAGTTTGCTTTAAAGAAGCGCTCGGAAGCTGTGCTAAATAATTGGCTTGGGCATCTGCATGTGCATAAACATCAGCAACGATTTCATTGACCAATCCAGCATTTAAAGCTTTTTCTGCATTGAATTTTTGTGCTGTAAATAAAAGTTCCGCAGCTTTGTGATAACCCGCTTGTTGAATCAGCAATTTACTCGCAGCACCTTCTGGTGATAAGCCGAGTGTCACAAATGGGATTTGGAATAGGGCAGTATCATCAGCAAAGACCATATCTACATGTAAAAGGATGGTCACACCAATACCAATCGCCACACCACGAACAGCTGCGATCAATGGTTTTGAAAACTTTGCAGCAGATTTGAGTAAAACAAATGGAGGATTGTCACCAGCTTTAGCTGCTGTTGGCTGCTGAGCTGAAGCGAGAAAATCTTGCATATCATTGCCTGCAGTGAAATCATTTTCCAAACCACGTAAAATGACAACACGAACAGCACTGTCTTGATCAGCTTCGTCGAGTGCTTTTGCGATCCACAGATATAATTCACCATAAATCGCATTTTTTGCTTTTGGTCGGTTAATGGCTAATGTCAGTACACCATTTTCTAATTTTGCTTGTAAATCTTGATGTGGCTGTTGAATACAACTGAGTGTCATCGTACTATCCTTGCTTTAAACCAAATTTAATTTTATAGCTGCATTATGTCGCATAAATGATATTTATGTTGCAACTGATGAGTTCATAAAAACTGACCGTATATGAATAAAACTTTCGACTATCTTGTCTATATTGGGCGTTTTCAGCCATTTCATTTGGCGCACAAACAGACTGTAGAAATTGCGCTTGCAAACAGTCAATACGTCATTTTGGCGCTCGGTTCAGCACAAGATGAACGCAATATCAAAAATCCATTTTCTGCGATCGAACGTGAACAGATGATTTTGTCTAGTTTTTCGCAGGCAGAACAAGAACGTATCATTTTTGTGCATGTTATCGATGTTTATAATGATGAAAAATGGGTTAAACAAGTTAAATCGTTAGTAAATGGTGTGGTTAAACCTGAGACGAAAATAGGTTTGATTGGTCATTTTAAAGATGATTCTTCATATTATTTAAGATTATTTCCAGAGTGGGAAATGTTTGAATTAGATAGTTTAAACGGTTCTATTTCAGCAACACCTATGCGTGAGGCTTATTTTCGAGGAGAGATCCGAGAGCAAGTTTTTCCAAATGGTACTATTTCATTTTTACAAGAGTTTCAAAAAACACCGATTTATCAACAATTGCAAAACAAATACCAGACGCAGGATACGAGCAATCTCGAATAAAAACGTTATCATTTTATAAAAGTATTTTGATGCTTCTTGATTGAAAGATAAATAAAAATTTCGAGGTATTTTATGTTTTCTGCTTTAAATCATCAGATTTTGCAAAATAAAGTAATGAAATCTTTATTTATTTTGCCACTTATGACGATAGCAACAAGCAGTTTTGCGACAAATTGGTCGATTACACCACAAAGTAATGTGGGATTTTATATTCAGTCGATGGGTGTCAAGGTTGTCAAAGGTCGTTTTAACCAAGTTCAATCCAATTTTAATCTCGACCCTAAAGCAATCCAAAATGCTCAGGCAAATTTTACCATGAATGTAAATAGCCTAAGTTTAAGTAAGCCCTCTATGATGAATATGATGATGGGTAAGGATCTGTTTTATGCTGAAAAATATAAAACAGTAACTTTTAAAAGCAGTCAATTTAAGCCATTAGGACAAAATAAATATGCTGTTTCAGGGCAGTTAACTTTGCGTGGTGTGACACGGCCAGTGGTGTTTACGACGACACTGACACCGACTAATGATAAATCCTTGATGGCGATTCATTCAAGTACGCAGATTGATCGTAGCGATTTTGGTATGAAGCCTGCATTTGGTGGAATCGGTGAAAAAGTCAATTTGGTAGTTGATGGTCAAATTCGTAGTAAATAGATTTTGTTGTACTTCCATTTAAATGAGTCGATATCATTTCGCTTGAATTTCAGATTAACAATGACCTTGTTCAATTAAAAAATCCTTCATACGATTGAAGGATTTTTACATTTTAGCTAAGTTTAAAAGCTAGACGTTAATATTTTACGCGCTTTGCAATGCTTTTAAATCTTCAAGTACTTGCTCAGCATGACCTGCAGCTTTGACTTTACGGTAGCTTTTAACCAATTGACCTTTATGGAAAATAAAAGTTGAACGCTCGATACCCATGACTTTTTTGCCATACATATTTTTTTCTTTAATGACATCAAAAAGCTGGCAAAGCTCTTCTTCTTTATCACTAATCAGGTCGATGGTCAGCGCTTGTTTTTCTGTAAAATTTTGATGTGCTTTTACTGAATCACGAGAAATCCCGATGATCGTCGTATTGATGGCATCAAATTGATCTTTTAGACAAGAAAAGCCAACAGCTTGCGTCGTACAGCCTGGAGTTGAATCTTTTGGATAAAAATAGATGATTAACCAATCTGTAGAGATTTCGCTGAGATTGATTTCACCTTGTGTGGCTGGAAATGCTTTATTGGGAAGTTGGATATTTTCCGTTGTCATCTTTCTATTCTCCATAAAAAATTAGCCACAAAAAAAGTGGCTAATTTAATTTCTTAATTATCAATGATGATCGATTAATCAAGAAATATAAGTTTATTTACCAGCTGATTTCATTGCGGATTCAGCCAATGTTTTAAGTTTGCCAGTCAATTGTGGGCCAAAACATGCTTGAAGATCACGGTTTTGCTGTTGAACAAAAGCTAAGCTAGATGGGCTTTTCTTTTGGTTTACAGCGCTTTGGATTTCCCATTTTTGCGCTTCAGTTACTTTACCTTGAGCTTCAATTTGGCAAGAACAGAATTTATTTACTTCAGCAGCATTTAATTTACCGCCTTTCGTTGTTTCTTGTTTACAAACATTGATTAAAGCAGATTTTACGTTGCTGCTTTTATATGCTTGTTGAAGTGCATTATCTGCCGCATGAGCTACAGAACCCATCATGGCAAAGCCTGCAAATAAAGAAAGAACAGCATTCGTTTTTAAAAATTTCATAAAATAAAGTACCTATTATTGCGGTATATAACGTGTTGGGTCTGCAATACCAGCGTCGATAAAGCCTTGTTTGCGCAATCGACAACTATCACATTTACCACAAGCGCGTCCTTGATCGTCAGCTTGATAGCAAGACACTGTATGACTATAGTCTACGCCATGTTCTATGCCTAAACGTATTATATTCGCTTTGGATAAATGTAACAGAGGTGTTTCAAATTTTAGTGGTTTTCCTTCAACACCTACTTTGGTTGCAAGGCGAGCCATATTGGCAAAAGCTTCGATAAATTCAGGTCGACAATCTGGATATCCTGAATAATCTACGGCATTGATACCGATCACAATTGCTTCTGCATCAAAGACTTCGGCTGCTGCAAGTGCATAAGAAAGGAAAATCGTGTTACGTGCAGGCACGTAAGTCACAGGGATGCCTTCTTGTTGTTCTTCAGGTACGTCAATGTTATGGTCTGTAAGTGCAGAGCCACCCAAGTTACCTAAGTCTATATTAATGACACGATGTTCTACACCAGCGCGTGCAGTCAAGGCTTTTGCGGCATCAAGTTCAGTCGTTGAGCGTTGACCATACATAAAACTGATTGCAATACATTCATAACGAGCTTGAGCCCAAGCTAAGCAAGTTGTTGAATCTAAACCACCTGATAATAACACGATAGCGCGAGGGCGCATTTTCAATATCTCCAATCAATATAAGAATATGGATTAACGACCAGTTTCATCATTCCAAAGCAATTTATGCAATTGCAGTTGGAAACGAACAGAGAGTTGATCGTCTAAAATCCATTGTGCAAGATTTTTTGCCAATTCAGGAAGTTTAGCGGCATTTTTCTCGACAGCAAAAGCTGGAGAAAACCAAACGCTACTCACCAGTTGATCTAGATGATGTTGCTGAACTTGTTGTTTAGACCACTCATAATCTTCACGATTGCAAATCACAAATTTAATTTGATCACGTTTGCTCAGATGCTCAAGATTGCTGAGTAAGTTGCGTTTATCTTCACCTGAAGTTGGTGTTTTTAAATCTAAAACTTTAGAAACACGTGGATCAACCTTGGATACATCTAAAGCACCACTGGTTTCAAGTGAAACATCAAAGCCTAACTCACATAATTGTTCAAGCAATACTAGACAGTTTGGCTGTGCAAGTGGTTCACCACCTGTCACACAAATATATGGTGTATTAAAACTTTTAGCTGTCTGGATAATTTCTTCAAGAGATTGTCGTTCGCCACCTTCAAAAGAGTAGGTGGTATCACAATAAGTACAACGTAATGGACAACCCGTGAGACGAATAAATACAGTCGGTAGTCCTGCTGCATTTGCTTCTCCTTGCAATGAATAAAAAATTTCAGTAATACGTAAACCTGAAGCAGGGTCAGTTACTGGAATATTTTGAGTGCGTAGAGAATTCATAAAAATTTACCACAGGTGAAAGGATCACAGGAGAATGTTGAACAAAGTTGTTCAAGCAAGATTTAATACATCATATAAAATGAAAAATCTCTACGACCCTAAAGATCGTAGAGATTTGTAAGCATAGGAAAATTAGTCAGCGCGTAATAAATCGTTCAAACTTGTTTTTGCACGAGTTTTCGCATCAACTTTTTTCACAATGATTGCAGCATAAAGGTTGCAGCTACCATCTTTAGAAGGAAGGCTACCAGAAACGACAACAGAACCCGCTGGTACACGACCATAATGGATTTCGCCAGTTTCACGGTCATAGATCTTAGTTGATTGACCAATGAATACACCCATTGAAATCACAGAACCTTCTTCTACGATCACACCTTCAACGATTTCAGAACGCGCACCGATGAAACAGTTATCTTCGATGATTGTAGGGTTTGCTTGTAATGGCTCTAAAACACCACCGATACCTACGCCACCCGATAAGTGTACGTTTTTACCGATTTGCGCACATGAACCTACAGTTGCCCATGTATCAACCATTGTGCCTTCATCTACATAAGCACCGATGTTGACATAAGAAGGCATAAGAACCACGTTTTTCGCTTGGAAGCTACCTTTACGTGCTACAGCAGGTGGTACTACACGTACACCTGAAGCTTTAAACTGTTCTTCAGTCCAATCTTTAAATTTTGTATCAACTTTGTCGTAAAATTGAAGATCACATGATTCGATTGGTTTGTTATCGTTTAATTTAAATGATAATAAAACAGCTTTTTTCAACCATTGATGAACTACCCATTCACCATCGATTTTTTCTGCTACACGAAGTGAGCCGTTATCTAGACCAGCAATCGCTTGTTCTACTGCTTGACGTACTTCCGCTGGACATTCTGAAGCAGAGTAGTTTGCACGGTTTTCAAACGCTTGTTCAATGATCGTTGAAAGCTCTGACATGGTATCTTCCTTCCCAAAAAAAATTTTAAAGATTCTACACTAAAAATCATACAGGCAGCGTTAAAAAGTTGAAACAATATAAATAAAGGTGCTTTTAATATATTTTAAGATGGGAAAACCCCAAAAAATTTAAAATTAACATGCAAAAAAAGCTTTTAAAACATGAATCAAAACTCATTTGTATCAAAAAATAACAAAAAACTATCATTTTTTTAATTTTTAGTGAAGTTGTTATTGATTATAATGTGCTCAGAAACACACCGATGATTAAAAAAGAAACTCTATGTTTTGTGAGGAGATATAAATGAAAGTGTTAAAAGTAATTACAATTGCTGCTGCTTTATCAGCTGTAACTGGAGCTGCAATGGCTGATTCATCAGTTGTTCATGAAAAATGGGCTTTTGATGGTAAGCAACTTATTCCATCTGGTGTTCGTGCTGAAGTTGGTACTACTGGTTATGGTGGTGCATTACTTTGGGATGTGAACCCGTACGTTGGTTTAGCACTTGGTTATAATGGTGGCGATATTTCTTGGAATGATTCACTTAAAGTGAATGGTACTAAGTACGATATGGACATGGATAATAAAACAGCATATTTAAATGTTGAAATGCGTCCTTGGGGCACAAACGATAATAGATTCGTTAAGTCTCTTTATGTTGCTGCTGGTGCTGCTTATATCGATAACGATTATGACTTAAGCAAGTCTATTTCAGGCGATAATACAACGCGTATTCACGGAAATAACTATGCAGCTGCTCCAGGAACTGTTGCAACAGTATCTGGTAAAATGAAATATGATAACGATATCGCTCCTTATTTAGGTTTTGGTATCGCGCCACAAATCAATAAAAACTTTGGTGTTTTTGCTGAAGTAGGTGCTTACTATACAGGTAATCCAACTGCTGACTTACACACTAATGGTAATTTCATCCCAGTTGCTGGTGGTACAAATAATGCTGATGCTGATGTGAAAACTGAAGCTCAAAAAATTGAATCTTTAAGCAAATACGAATGGTTACCAGTAGGTAAAGTTGGCGTAAGCTACCGTTGGTAATTGTATCTTTGTAATATAAAAAACGGGCTTCGGCTCGTTTTTTTTGCTTTAATATTTCGCTTTAAGTTATCTATTAAGCTATTTGTTTTCGTAATGATTTCATCTTAGAAATGGTATTTAAAAAATTAAAAAAATGGCTTGGTATTGTTATCAAATAATAAAAGCATTTTACTGTAGTAGAAGATATTAACCGTTTATAAAACATGAAATTTTCTTATAGGTTTTCGCAACTTTGAGTTTATTGTCTTGCTATTAAATAAAAAAATAAAGGGCGATATCGCCCTTTATGTTATTCGAACAGGATATAAATTGAGTTTAATCTTCTGGATATGCTGCTTTTTTCAGTGTCTTAATGTCAGCATCTGGTGCACATTGTGAGATAAACTGATAACCAAATCCACGTAATAAATGACCTTTGCGTACCGCAATCCACGTTGTATTGATACCAAAAATATCAGTTTGGATCTGCTTGAGGCGGTGGTCGCGTTCAGGGTCATACGCGACATCATGCACAATACCAACCCCCATACCAAGCTCTACGTAGGTTTTGATGACATCGGCATCAAGTGCTGACATGACGATATCTACATCAAGATTGGCGTTTTCAAAGGCTTTATCGATCTTTGAACGTCCAGTAAAACCACCGTGATAAGTGATAATCGGGAATTCTGCCAATTTTTCTAAAGTAAGCTCATGCGCTGGAATTTTGCTGAGTGGATGTCCCTGAGGGGTAATGATGCAATGTTGCCAATTGTAAAAAGGCACGCTCGCAAGGTTATCCTCAGTGGTCAAAGATTCTGTTGCAATACCAATATCAGCTACACCTAAAAGCAGCATTTCAGCAATTTCAACAGGACTAGCTTGTTGCAAAATCAAATGTACTTTTGGAAATAGCTTTTTAAATGCATTGACGATAGGCGGTAACACATAACGGGCTTGAGTATGGGTTGTTGCAATCGTCAATGTACCCTCATCAACTTTGTTGAAGTCATCTGCAAGGCGTTTGATGTTGTCGGCATCAACTAACATTCGTTCAACAATACTGAGTAATGCTTGCCCTGGTTCTGTCAAGCCTAATAGACGTTTGCCTTTACGCACAAACAATTGAACGCCCAATTCATCTTCTAAGTCTTTGATATGCTTACTTACACCTGATTGAGAGGTATAAAGCGCAGCAGAAGCCTCAGTTAAATTGTAATTTTGTCGAACTGTTTCGCGAATAATACGTAATTGTTGAAAGTTCATGATACTTGATACCTCAAATTTGGATGAGTCTGGTGCTCATCCCAATGTCCTTTTAAGCGACTTGATTAGCAAATAAATGTAATGTTGCTGCACTAATCCACACAGTTTGATTGGGTCTAAATTGATGTAATTTTACTTGTTCAGGGCTTAAATTGATTTCAATCAACTGTCCTTCACGGTCTTGCAATTCAGCAACCACTTTACCTGCAATCCAAACTTCACGTAAGAATGTAGCTTGAATGGCATTTTCCACAGGTTCGGAATGAATTTTTAGCTCATTTGGACGTACAAAAGCAATGACTTTACCATCAGGAGTATTTCGATTTGAAGGTAATTCAATACGATCTGCACCGATTTGAACCACACCTTGATGGTTAACACCCTCAAAGCGATTAGCCTGACCTAAGAAATCAAATACAAATGGTGTCGCAGGTTTTTCATAGACTTCACGCGGTGAGCCGATCTGTTCGATATTCCCTTTATTCATGACAATAATTTGGTCTGCAACTTCCAGTGCTTCTTCTTGATCATGAGTAACAAAGATCGAAGTAATATGCAATTCGTCATGTAACGTGCGTAACCAGCGACGTAACTCTTTACGAACTTTAGCATCCAATGCGCCAAATGGCTCATCAAGTAACAGTACACGAGGCTCTACAGCCAAAGCACGTGCCAAAGCAATACGCTGACGCTGACCACCAGAAAGCTGTGCTGGATAGCGATCTGCCAAAAAACCAAGTTGTACTAGATCAAGCAAGCGAGTGACACGCTTTTTGATTTCAGCTTCGCTTGGACGAGTAGCGCGCGGGCGCACACGTAGACCAAATGCGACATTGTCATAAACCGTCATATGTCGAAACAATGCATAATGTTGAAATACAAAGCCAACTTGACGTTCACGAACATGTGTATTGGTTGCATCATTACCTTCTAAAAGAATTTGACCATGATCAGCAGATTCAAGACCAGCAATAATGCGTAGTAAAGTTGTTTTACCGCAACCTGATGGACCAAGTAATGCCACAAGTTGTCCATCTGGGAAATCTAAAGTGATGTTATTAAGTGCATGGAATGCACCAAAGTGTTTTTCAATATTTTTTACTTGAATACTCATGAGGTGATTCCTTAAGTTAATGACTCTTCAGTGCTTTTGTTTTGCTTATCTTGGCGTGTTTCAACCCAAGTTTTTAAAACTAAGGTGACGATCGCAAGCAAGGCAAGCAAGGACGACACTGCAAAAGCAGCACTAAACGTATATTCGTTATATAAAATTTCAACATGTAACGGCAGGGTATTGGTTTCACCACGAATATGTCCTGATACCACAGACACAGCACCAAACTCACCCATTGCGCGTGCATTACATAGGATTACGCCGTATAACAGACCCCATTTGATATTGGGTAAAGTGACTTTCCAAAACGTCTGCCAACCTGTTGCACCGAGTACGATTGCCGCTTCTTCTTCTTCAGTTCCTTGAGCTTCCATTAACGGAATCAATTCACGTGCTACAAAAGGTACTGTAATAAATACAGTCGCTAAAACGATCGCAGGTGTTGCATACAAAATCTTAATATCATGATCGCCTAGCCATTCTCCAAGCCAACCTTGTGTACCAAAGATCAGAACCAACATTAGACCTGCAATCACTGGCGAAACAGAGAAAGGCATATCTATAATCGTGGTTAAAATTGACTTACCACGGAACTGATATTTGGCAACACACCATGCAGCAGCGACACCAAAGACAACATTCATTGGGACAGCGATTGCGGCGGTGAGCAAGGTCAATTTAACAGCAGATAAAGTATCTGGGTTGACCAAAGCTTGAAAATAAACTGCGATGCCTTCTTTAAATGCTTCTACAAAAACCAAAATCAGCGGCAAAATCAGACAGCTTAAAAAGAAAATCAAGGCAATGGTGATCAGTACATAGCGAACCCAAGTAGGTTCACGGGTTGCATCACGTGACTGCAATTTTTCAGCAAGTTGATTGCTATTGGTGATTAAACTCATTTTGCAGTTCTCCCTGTGCGACGGGTAACCCAAGCTTGTAATAAATTGATCAAGAATAAGATAAAGAATGAAATAACAAGCATCACCACAGCGATAGTCGTCGCACCAGCATAGTCATATTCTTCTAAACGAGAAATAATCATTAACGGTGCAATTTCAGTTTTGAACGGTTGGTTACCTGCGATAAAAATTACAGAACCATATTCACCAACACCACGGGCGAAAGCTAATGCAAAGCCAGTTAATAGTGCAGGGAAAAGTATCGGTAAAATAATTTTCGTGACGATTTGAAAACGATTCGCACCGAGCGCGGAAGCCGCTTCTTCTAGTTCTGTTTCAACATCAGCAAGTACAGGTTGTACAGTTCGCACGACAAATGGAATACCGATAAAAATTAATGCAAGCGTAATCCCGATCGGTGTATAGGCAACTTTGATGCCCATTGGCTCTAAGTATTGTCCGATCCAACCTGAAGATGCATAGAGTGAAGTTAAGGCAATCCCTGCAACTGCTGTTGGTAATGCAAACGGTAAGTCGACCAATGCATCCACAATACGTTTACCGGGGAAACTATAGCGCACCAAGCACCACGCTAAGAGTAAGCCAAACACAACATTGATCAATGCCGCTAAGATCGCGGTCGTAAAACTCAGCTGTAAAGATTTTAAAATACGTTCTGAGCTGATAATTTCCCAGAAACCTTCCCAACCGATCCCTAACGATTTGATAAAAACCGCAGATAAAGGAATCAGCACGATTAATGACAAATACGCTAGGGTAAAGCCTAATGAAAGACCAAATCCAGGCAGCACTCGGGATCGCTGCGACATAGTTACATCCTCAAAATGAGAAAGCTCACACAAAGGGTAAGCAAAAGTTTTTAAACAATTTTTACAAGAAATGCGCCAAGAATAATCAGCACAGTCTAAATTGCAAATTTAAAAAAATACTTTTTGTCATCAGTATTACTGATAAGTGTTTCAGGCTTTTCAGCAATGATGTGATCAAATACAGCAGGAAATGGACCAAAACCAGAGGCAACATTGACATGCCCAACCGCACCTAAATTGATTGGTTTAATATTCCAATCTTCAGCAAGTTCAAGAGCATCTGCATATTTTAACCAAGGATCATTTTCACTGATCAGCATCGTCGTCGATACAGGAAGCTTTAAGCTTTGAAAATAAGCTTTGTAGTCCTGCAAGCTGTCACGAGCAAAACCATTTTCGCCAAAGCGTTCTGGATTTGCAGGAGCAACGAGCAACAGATTTTTGATTTTATGCTGTAGTTCTGGATGTTGATTGAGTGCCGCTACACTGGTTAAGCAACCAAAACTATGTGCCACGATTTGAATCGGAGCGGGTGCTGCTTGCACTGTTCTTACAAATTCAGCCACCCAGTTTTTCAAGATCGGTTTATTCCAATCACTTTGCTCAACGCGAGAGCATGACATGAGCTGTCTTTGTAACCAAGATTGCCAGTGTCCGTATTCGCTACCGCCAACACCCGGTACAATTACAGTATGAATCATGTCAATGCTCCCTATATATCAATTATTTGGCGCTATTTGCTTTAACGATTTGATCGAAAATGCCACCATTTTCAAAGTGTTGTTTTTGCACTTTGGTCCAGCCACCAAACTCTTTATCGATAGTGACCAATTTTAATGGTTTAAAGGTTGCGCTATATTTTTTCAAAATGTCTTGATTACGTGGGCGATAAAAGTTTTTCGCTGCAATGGTTTGCCCCGCAGGTGAATACAGATAATTCAAATATGCTTTTGCGAGATTGGCATTGCCATCTTTTTCAACATTTTTATCAACGATCGCAACAGGTGGTTCAGCCAAAATTGAAAGCGAAGGGGTAATGATTTCAAATTTGCCCGGTTGCTCACGAACTGCTAAATAAGCTTCATTTTCCCAAGCCAAAAGAACATCACCAATTCCACGTTCAGCAAAAGTTGTAGTAGCACCACGTGCACCTGAGTCTAACACTTTGGTTTGTTTATAGATTTGGCGAACAAAATCTTGAGCTTTGGCATCAGAACCATATTTATGTTTTGCATAAGCCCATGCACCGAGATAGTTCCAACGTGCGCCACCAGACGTTTTCGGGTTTGGCGTAATAATATCTACACCCGGTTTGACCAAATCATTCCAATCTTTGATTTGTTTAGGATTACCTTTACGTACTAAAAATACGATGGTAGATGTATAAGGTGTCGAGTTTTGTGGGAATTTTTTCTGCCAATCTTTTGAAATGAGATTGGTTTTATCTGCAATCGCATCAATATCTGCTGCCAAAGCTAAAGTCACCACATCTGCTTTTAGACCATCGATCACAGCACGAGCTTGTTTACCAGAGCCACCATGAGATTGTTTAAAGTTGACATCTTGTCCTGTACTTTTTTTCCAGTAAGCACCAAATTGTTTATTGAAATCATCATACAATTCACGTGTAGGATCATAAGACACATTAAGAAAGTCTTTGGCTGCAAAGGTGATTGATGATGCTGATACAAGTGCTGCAAGTACCCCGATTTTGAGTGCTTTAAGGTTCATGATATTCCTCTAGAATTTTTAAAATTTGTTACATGGCGCTAGAATAACGCTGGTCTTTAATCTAAAAAAATAATAAAAAACGAATTCTATATGAATAAAAAAGAAAAGTGTTTTTGAAAAATTTGGCAGAATATATTGAAACTAAAAGGTAAATCTAAAGATGATTTGTTTAAAGAATGCAGAACCCATTCAAACGCTTTCGATATTGGATCGTGCATTTCAGTATGGTGACGGTTTCTTTAGTACCGCACGCTATCAGCAAAATCATTTGCAGTTGAAATCCTTACATATGGCAAGGATTAGTGATACGAGTCGCCGTTTACAACTAAAATTTGATCTTAAATTATTAGAAAAATCATTTGATTATTTGCATCAACAATTTCCTATTTTAAATGGAACTTTAAAAATTTTAGTTAGTCGTGGTATCGGTGATCGTGGTTATGCGATGCCTGATCATGATGCAGATTTATATTGTTATTTTTATCCGCAAGCTGATGTGACCGCACAAGTTGAGATCATTGACAGTGGGGTACTGGATCAAGCAATTGGACTCTGTATGCCAAATTTGGTTGGGATAAAAAGCTTGAATCGATTGGAACAAGTCCTTTTAAAGCAAGAAGCCAATGAAAAAAAATGGTTAGAAGCTTTGGTTACGGACGTACAAGGTGGAATTGTTGAAGGTGTGAGCAGTAATTGTTTTATTAAAATAAATAATGAGTGGATTACGCCTGATCTTCGCTATAATGGTGTGCATGGGGTCATGCGTGCCGAAATTTTAGCGCGTATGAATCAAGCCAACATTGCCTGCATACCACGTTTTATGGGAATTGAAGAGATTCAGCAGATACAGAGTTTATTTTTCTGTAATGCTCTTAGCCCAATGAAAGCGGTACGACAACTTGGCAATCGAGCGCTTGAAGTAGAACCTTGTATTCAACTTTTCGACACTTTGCATTTGGATCAGTTAAGTCATCATGCCGACAGCAAAACCTAAAACTAAATCTAATTCAAAAAAACCGAGTCCTAAGGGGGGGGATCAGCCTAATCGCACCCAAAAGACTCTTTTGATCACCTTGATTGCTTTATTGGTGATCGCGATCATTATTTTGAAAATGAGTTTATTTAAAACTTATCCAGTTGAAGGCAAAAAACAAATGCTTTCTATCAATACTGGAGAAACCTATACCGCCTTTATTGACAATCTTGCAAAAGAAAATAAAGTCGATTTTCCTGTTATTTTAAAACTTTATCGTAAATTGTTTATTCATGAAACGCTTAAAGCGGGTGTTTATGAAGTACGTCAAGGCATGAATGTTCGCCAAGTATTGGAAATGATTTCAGATGTTGATAATGCTGAAATGATCCGTGTACAAGTGATTGATGGTACGACATTTAAACTACTCAAAGAGCGCCTGAAAAAAGATCCTTTGGTTGAAAAATCAGTGGTGACACTTTCAAATGAAGAAATGATGAAAGCGCTAGACATCCCTTATAGTCATCCTGAAGGTTTGTTTGCACCCGATACATATTTCTTTGGTAAGGGCGAGTCTGATAAAAAAATCTTGTTAGATTTATATCAGCGTCAAATGAAAATCCTAGACGAAGCTTGGGCAAAACGTGATGCAGGTTTGCCTTATAAAGATAAATATGAAGCTTTGATCATGGCTTCTATTATTGAAAAAGAAACCAGTATCAATAGTGAAATGAATCAGGTTTCAGGGGTATTTGTACGCCGTCTAAAATTGGGTATGCGCCTACAAACAGACCCTACTGTAATCTATGGTATGGGTGAGCGCTATACTGGAAAAATCACTAAAAATGATTTACGTACTCCTACAGCTTATAACACTTATACCATGAGTGGTTTGCCACCAACACCGATTGCTTTACCGAGCAAAAAAGCCATCCAAGCTGCAATGCATCCAGATCATTCAGATAATATTTATTTTGTGGCAACAGGCAATGGTGGGCATAAATTTAGTTCAAATTTAGATGACCATAACAAAGCAGTACAAGATTATATTTCAGTGATGCGTTCAAAAAATTAAGGAGTGAGCATGTTTATTAGTTTTGAAGGCACGGAAGGTGTAGGAAAAACCACGCTCATTCAAAAATTACATCAACATTTTCAGCAAAAAGGCATAGATGTAGTATTAACACGAGAACCTGGTGGCACGCCACTGGCTGAGCAAATTCGTAGTTTACTCCTGTCTGTCAATCATGATGAAAAAATGGCAAATGATACTGAGCTTTTATTGATGTACGCAGCTCGTGCTCAGCATTTAGAAAATGTGATTATTCCTGCTTTAAATGCTGGAAAAGTAGTTCTTTGCGATCGTTTTAGTGATTCGAGTTTTGCCTACCAATGTGCAGGGCGTGGACTCAGTCCAGAAAAGTTACAGCTTTTAAATCAAAACTTTGTTTCTAAAATGCCAGATATTACATTTTGGTTAGATGCACCGATTGAACTTGGTATGACTCGTGCTCGTGAACGAGGGGCATTGGATCGTTTTGAACAAGAAAAAGTCAGCTTTTTTGAAAAAGTACGATCAGGCTTCGAGCATATTCAACAAAATGAACCACAACGTATGAAACGCTTGGATGCAACGCAATTGCCTGAAAAAGTCTTTACAGATGCTTTGAGTCATTTGCAGTCCTTGGATTGATTTGTATTTTGGCTGATTAAAAGTACTGCGCATTTGCCAGTGCTTTTTTTATTTATGATAAAAATAAAATAGTTTTTCATAATGAATTTTAGATGATTTTACAATCAATTTTTTAAATACGCAGATTCAAATCCCAAGTGCAACACACTTGTAGTTAGTTGAAAAAGTTAGGTGTATTCATAGAATCATTAGACTTTTTCAACTCGCAATTGGAAAGCACACAATGAAGAAATACACCCAACTTTCTCAAGATGAAAGATACGAAATTTATGCTACTTTGAAAAGTAAAAGTTCAATCGCTAGCCTTGCTCGGGAGTTAGGGCGTTCACGATCAACCATCTACCGTGAGTTAAAAAGAAATACTGGGCAACGTGGATATAGAGCTCAACAGGCAGCGAAATTTGCAAGTCAAAGACGGTACCATCCTTCATCATCCATGACAGCATTTGCCTTCGCTTATATTGATTACTTAATTGGCTTAGACTGGTCACCAGAACAAATTTCAGGTGCTTTAACACAACGCGGTTGGCTGGATGTACCTTCACATGAGTGGATTTACCAGCACATTTATCAAGATAAATCACAAGGAGGTAACCTCCATCTACACTTAAGGCATCAGAAGAAATATCGAAAACGAGGTTACAAAAACACGGATCGTAGAGGGCAAATCATTGATAAAACAAGTATTCATTGCCGAGACCAGGTCATTGATCAGCGACAACGTTTAGGAGATTTCGAAGGTGATACGGTGATTGGTAAACATCATAAAGGAGCTTTATTAACCCTCGTTGATCGAAAGAGCCTGTACGTACATATTGTTCATTTAGGGTCAACGAGAGCATCCTCTAAAACGATTACTTGTGCATTAGATCGTTTACGAATGAGCCATGCTTATAGTGTAACATTTGATAATGGAAAGGAATTTGCCGAACACAAAAGAATTACTGATGTCGGCATAGATACTTATTTTGCTGATCCTTACAAGTCTATTCAGCGAGCTAGAAATGAAAATACGAATGGTTTAATCCGGCAATATCTGCCAAAATCATCATCGTTTGATGACGTGTCAAACGATGAAATAGAGCAGATAGAATTTTCACTCAACCATCGTCCTAGAAAAACACTAGGCTGGTATACGCCAAGTGAAGTTATGGCTGGTTTTTATACTGTTGCACTTGCTGCTTGAATCCGCCATATAAATAGACCCAAAAGTATCTGAACTTTGGCAGTTTTCACCTATGCCTAAACATCGTCTATGGATTATAGTGAATTATGATTCAGAAAAGTAAAAGTAGGGAATATGAAAAGTACAAAGTCAGAAATCATTCATTTTTTACAGAAAGAATTTCCGCAAAGCTTGGAAAAATGTGAAATTGAAGACGTCACAGATAAGGGTGCAACCGTTTTATATCACGTAGGTGCAAGTGACTTACGCCCAGGGGGGACGATATCAGGTCCGACTATGATGACCCTTGCAGATTATGCTTTATATATCGCCATTTTAGGGGAGATCGGTATCGTCGGTTTGACCGTCACCACCAATTTAAGTATAAATTTTTTGCAAAAGCCAGTCGCAAATCAAGACATTCGTGGGGTATGTCATCTCATGAAAGTGGGTAAAGTATTGATTGTAGGTGATGTTTGGTTATATTCAGTAGGTATGGAACAACCGATTGCCCATGTGGTGGGGACATATTCAATACCGCCGAAACGCTAAATTTTGGCTGGTTTACACAATTTATTGGCTATTTAAACTAATGAAGACATGAGTCGAATCATTGATAATGAGAAGTATTCTTATTAAAAGTGAGCCATTATGTTTATTCGTCACATTGAAAATTTTCCGATCGTGCAAATTAGTTACTTGGTAGAAGATGCTGTTTCTGTAGATGAAACATTGGAAATATTTACGCATTTACTCGATAAACAGCAAAAGTTTGTTTTTGTGAGTCGAGGCGCATTTCCTGAGCAAAAAGAGCAACATGAGGATCGGAAAAAGGTTGCAAATTGGGTAAAGCAAAATCGTGATATTTTAGCAAAATACGTTAAGGCTTTGATTCATGTTGAACCTGATGAAAATATACGATTGGTAGAGCAAAAATATGCCAATAATTATGTTCGTTTTACAGGTTATCCAATGTTTATCGTGGAAAATGATGGGCAAGCAGAGCAATTGATTCAAAGGTTTTTAAACAGCCACCCAGTGTGAATAAAATGTCGTGAAAAATGATCAAGCTGAAGCATTTTTTGCAGATCTTATCCAAAGACCTGCCATTGTCCTGAAAATTCAAGAGCAGGTTCCAGATTGGGAGCTGGCTGAGCATCAACATATAAAAAGCCAGTTTCTGATCACATTTTCAGGATTGATTACTATAGAAACGGATGATGGTATTTGGATGGTGCCGCCAAATACTGCGATTTGGATTCCACCTTATGTCATGCATCGAGGGCGAAGCTTTGGCTTTTCATCTGGATATGTTGTTTTTATTGATGATCATTTTAGCAAACAAAATCAATATCTTGAAATGTATCAAGTGCCTGCATTTTTAAAGGCTTTACTTATGCGTGTTTCAGAGATTGAGCATGAGTATACAAGTCTAGAAGACGATCGATTGATACATTGTTTGTTGGATGAAATTAAAAATGCACCTGTGCAAGCATTGAACTTGCCGATTCCTAAAGATATTCGCTTGAAAAAGATAACAACAATATTGATTGAACAGCCTGAGCTACATTATTCATTGGCTGCGTGGGCAAAATTAATATGTATGAGTGAGCGTAATTTCACGCGCTTATTTAAAAATGAAACAGGTTTGAGCGTACAACAATGGCGTCGTCAACTGCATGTTTTATTGGCTTTACAATGGCTAAGTGAGGGTTGGTCTGTGCATCAGATTGCAGAGAAACTTGCTTATGATAGTGACTCATCATTTATTGTGATGTTTAAAAAGATCATGGGGATTTCCCCAAAAAGATATTTAGAACAACATACAAACTATTAAAAGTTGAGTAGCAGAGATCTAATCTGCTACTCATTTTTAGATTAAACAGCGACCGTGGTATTGACCAAGGGTTGTTCTACCTCAAAATTGGGTGGCGTTAAAACAGTTTTGCGCAGTTCAGGATCAAGATTTGGATAGTCGAGTGTATAGTGCAAACCACGAGATTCTTTACGCTGCATCGCACAGCGTACGATCATTTCTGAAACCAAAACCAAATTACGTAGTTCAATCAAGTTCTTACTAACATGATAACCTTGATAATATTCAGTAATCTCGCGTTTAAGCATCTCGATACGATGCAGGGCACGTTGCAAACGTTTAGTCGTACGGACAATACCAACATAGTTCCACATGGTGGCACGTAGCTCATCCCAGTTCTGCAAGATGACAACATCTTCGTCAGCATCTACAACTTGACTTGCATCCCATTCGGGTACATTTGGAAATGTGAAATTTGCAGTAAATTTCTGTTGGATATTTTGTGCTGCACTCATCCCATACACGAAACATTCGAGTAGTGAGTTACTCGCCATACGGTTTGCGCCGTGTAAACCCGTATATGAGGTTTCGCCAATCGCATATAAGCCTTGCAAATCCGTTTGACTGTTTTCATCAACCACCACGCCGCCACAAGTATAGTGTGCAGCAGGGACTACAGGAATCATATCTTTGGTGATATCGATTCCTAGCTCAAGTAAACGCGCATATAAAGTAGGGAAGTGTTCTTTTACAAAGTCAGCAGGTTTATGACTAATGTCTAACCAAACATGACGTATACCTAAGCGCTTGATTTCATAGTCGATTGCGCGAGCAACGATATCACGTGGTGCAAGTTCTGCACGTTCATCAAAACGTAGCATAAAACGCTCACCATCGGGTAAACGTAAATAAGCACCTTCACCACGCATTGCTTCAGTGATCAAGAAAGAACGTGCTTGAGGATGGTATAAGCAAGTTGGATGGAATTGGTTAAATTCCATATTTGCAACGCGGCATCCTGCTCGGTAAGCCATGGCTATACCATCGCCAGTTGCGATATCTGGGTTGGAGGTATACATATAGGCTTTCATCGCACCGCCACACGCTAGGGCAGTAAATGGTGCTAGAAAAGTGTGAACTTTCTCATTTTTTTCGTCTAAGGCATATAAGCCTAAAGCACGATTTTCATCCGTAACATGACCCAACTTGTGCGCTGTGATCAGATCTACTGCGATGTAATTTTCAAAAATATGAATATTGGATTTTTGTTTTGCTTGCTCAACTAAGGTTGTTGAGATGGCTTTACCGGTTGCATCGGCATTATGGATAATACGTCGTTTAGAATGACCACCTTCACGAGTGAGATGTAATTCTTGATTTTCATCTAAGGTGAACGGTACGCCTTGTTTCAGCAGAAAATCTACTGATGGGCGACCACCTTCAACGGTATGTTGTACCGCATCACGCTCACATAAATAAGCACCTGCAATCATAGTGTCATCTATGTGTTGTTCAATAGAATCAGATTCGTCAAGAACCGCAGCCACACCACCTTGAGCAAAGTAAGTACTGGCATCAGTCAAATGAGATTTTGCAAGAACAGCAATATTAAAATGTTCTGGTAGCGATAAAGCTAAGCTTAAACCTGCACCACCACTCCCCACAATAATTACATCGAAATGATGTAAAGTATCGAAATTAGACATTGTCCATCAGCTAATTTAAAAAACGTCCGATAATCAGACGCTTTTTTAAACCAAAACGCAATAGTAAAAGCGAACGTTTTAAATCAAATTTCCAATAAAAATATTTGTTTTGTAATATTTTGCATAAGATGTTGTTTTGCCAATTATAATCCAACATATTATTACTAAAAGATAACCAAGTTTGTGTTACAAACTATTTTTACGATTAATGCTTAACATATGGGTTTGTGGTTCATGAATAGTCGCGTTATACAAAAAGGGATGTATGCTGCTGTTTTTACGGTTGTTGCTACACAATCTCAAGCAGCTGCACCTGTTGATTTTTCCAATCTGGTAGAGCAAGTTAGCCCTGCTGTTGTCAGTGTAAGTGTTGTAAAAAAAATGTCTCAGGAAGAACTTTTACAACAACAAGTTCCTGAAATATTGAAGCGCTTTTTTGGCAATCAGATCATCATTCCACAGCAGCAAGCACCGCAAGAAAAAACGGCTTATGGAAGTGCCTTTTTTATTAGCAAAGATGGTTATTTGGTAACAAACCATCACGTGATTGAAGATGCTTCAAAAATTACCATTACTTTAAATGATCGCCGTGAATTGGATGCCAAGCTTGTGGGGAGTGATGAGCGTACCGATGTGGCTTTATTAAAAGTAGATGGCGGCAGTTTTCCTGCGCTTAGAACAGGAGATATTAATCAATTAAAAGTTGGGCAGCCTGTTTTAGCGATCGGCTCTCCTTTTGGATTTGATTACTCTGCTTCAGCAGGTATTGTTAGTGCAAAATCACGTAATATGTTAGGTGAAAATTCAGTACCTTTTATTCAAACTGATGTGGCTTTAAATCCCGGAAACTCGGGTGGTCCACTATTTAACCAAAATGGTGAAGTTGTAGGGGTTAACTCGCGAATTTTTAGTGGTACAGGCGGGTATATGGGCTTGTCATTTTCCATTCCTATCGATGTTGTAAATGATGTCGTCGATCAGTTGAAGAAAAATGGTAAAGTGACGCGTTCATACTTGGGCGTGATGCTTCAAGATATTGATCGTAATCTTGCGGATGCGTATAAATTGCCTAAACCAGAAGGTTCATTGATTACTCAAGTTACGCCAAATTCACCAGCAGACAGAGCAGGGTTTAAAGCGGGTGATGTGGTGATGAAATATAATGGCTCGCCAATTTTACGTACAGCTGACCTGTTGAATTATCTCAATCGTACAATGCCAAATCAAAACATTCAGCTTGAAGTTTTACGTGATAATAAACCTAAAGTGATTTCTGCTACTTTATCTACAGCTCCTGATGATACTCCTGCACCTGCGGCTTCAACTGCACAGAAAAAGCGTCAAGGTCCAGTGTTAGGTATGTCTATTCGTGCACTGAGTCAGACAGAAATGGGTCGCTTGGATGTTAAAGGCGGCGTTTATGTGGATGATGTGACTTTTAACGGTTTGGCTGCGCAATCGCGTATTATGCCAGGTGATATCATTACCCAACTCAACAACAAGAAAATTAACAATCCTAATGATTTTGTAGATGCAGTTGCGGATTTGCAAAAAAATACGGTTGCTCGTGTTTCGATCATTCGCCAAGGACAACATGCGATGTTGGGACTACGTATCCAATAATTTAAGTGTTTTTATAGTGCAATAGCCACAAATCTGTGGCTATTTTTTTATGAAAATTAAAATGAAATATCAAGCGTTTTACATCTGCCGAAAAAATGACGTTTAAAAAATAAGCAAAAAGTAAAATAAACTCAATTTGAACAGATTGAGCACTATCATTTAGCCAAAAATCGATTAACGTATCTAGCAAAGAAATCTGTTGAACTGATTGAAATGAGCAATTTTTTTGATTTAAAAATAACGGTAAAACCTGAGCATATTGATATTTTAGGGCATGTCAATAACGTGGTTTATGTGGCTTGGATGCAAGATGTAGCGACGGCACATATTGAGCATTTAGGCGTAGGTTTGAATAAATATCTAGAGATGAAACATGCCATGGTTGCGGTGGAGCATCATGTGCAATATCGCAAAGCGGCATTAGAAGGCGATGAGATTGTTTTAAGAACTTGGTTCAATGATATCAATGCCTTATATTCATTTCGTCAATATGCATTCTATAGAGCAAAAGACCAAGCTTTACTGTTTGTCGCAAATACCAAATGGGCATGTGTCGAAATAGAAACGGGTCGTCCAAAGCGTATGTCACCAACTTTTATACAGGCCTATCAACCCTACGATGGTGAACAAGATCCGTATGATTTTTCACAAGAATATTTTTCACAAAGATAGGGTCTGTTGACATTTCAAATTGGTTGCGACGCTGAGTATTTTTTAGATGATATGAGGCGTAGATTGAGAAATTTAGTGATCTAAATGATCAAACTACAACGAAATAGCGTCAAAAAATACTCTCGTCCCGAAGGGTTGTAGCTAAAATTATCTCAGGCTTCGTTACGAAATTTGAAAATGGTCTCGCCATTCTCTGCATTTCGTGCCTTGCCTGCTCAATTTTAGCCAACAACGCAATTCAGTTGTGAAATGTCAACAGACCCTAATATTATAAAACTCAAGCTATACGCCGTTGAGTGTATAGCTTGATAAAAAAAATTATTTTGCTACATAGACCGCACATTTTTGATCCAAACGAGCCAATGCACGTTCTAAGCCTTTAATTCGTTGGGTATTGTTATACTGTTTAGCATAATGTAGTTGTTGAACTAATTTTTCTCTTTTGATCTTGCAAGAGTGAGCATCGTAAGCGAAAGAATTTACTGAAATTAATGCAACCGAGAGAGTAAGTAAAATACGTGTAAACATCATAATAATATCCAAAAATGCAATATATATCATAATTTTAACTTGTGCTCTAAAAGTGTATTTCATGTTAATAAATGTAATATTTAATTGATTTTAAACACTATATCGTGTGTCTTAATCTCATATTGGGATTAAAATGCCAAGCTGAATGCTTGTACTTGTCATAGTAGAAAAATAATGTGAATGGCATGGTTTTATTGTCATGGATTTAATTTGCCTTGATTATTTTAAAGTTCAAATAAATCTTGAATTTGATTGATCGCTAAATTTATGTGTAGTTCGTTCAATTTAGGGCAATATTTGTTGTTCGACCGTGATTAATATGAATACTTTAAAAAATCCATCTGCTATAATCTTCCGCAATTTGTTATTCAGCTTTTGCTATGTAGTTTAAATTTCTTACATAGCCTATTTTATTGTTCAAGGTAGCCCATGGCGCAAGCTAAAAAATCCGTTGATATTAAAAATATTCGTAATTTCTCGATTATTGCTCACATTGACCATGGTAAGTCGACTTTGGCTGACCGTTTTATCCAGATGTGTGGCGGTTTACAAGATCGTGAAATGCAAGCCCAAGTTCTTGATTCTATGGAATTAGAGCGTGAACGCGGTATTACGATCAAAGCGACTTCTGTTACTTTGTATTACAAGCATCCAAATGGTCAAGAGTATCAACTGAATTTTATTGATACACCGGGACACGTTGACTTTTCATATGAAGTGTCACGTTCGCTTGCCGCTTGTGAAGGGGCATTGTTGGTGGTAGACGCAGCACAGGGCGTAGAAGCTCAGTCTGTAGCAAACTGTTATACCGCGATTGAACAAGGCTTAGAAGTTTTACCTATTTTAAATAAAATTGATTTGCCACAAGCAGAACCAGAGCGTGTGATTCACGAAATCGAAGAAATCATCGGCATCGAAGCAACTCATGCACCAACATGTTCAGCAAAAACAGGTTTAGGTGTTGAGAGTGTTCTGGAAATGTTGGTTGAAGTGATTCCACCACCAGAAGGCGATCGTGATGCACCATTGCAAGCATTGATTGTTGACTCATGGTTCGATAACTATCTTGGTGTAGTTTCATTGGTTCGTATCAAGCAAGGTCGTGTAAAAAAAGGCGACAAAATGCTGGTCAAATCAACAGGTCAAACGCATATCATCACTTCTGTAGGTATTTTCAATCCTAAACATACTGAAACTGATATTTTAGAAGCCGGTGAAGTAGGTTTTGTGATTGCTGGGATTAAAGATATTTTTGGTGCGCCAGTGGGTGATACCATCACCTTATCGACTACGCCAGATGTAAAAACTTTGCCAGGTTTTAAAAAGGTTAAACCACAGGTTTATGCGGGTTTATTCCCGATTGATGCCAGTGATTTTGAACCATTCCGTGAAGCATTGCACAAATTGCAAATCAATGACTCTGCGTTATTCTTTGAGCCAGAAAGTTCAGATGCGCTTGGTTTTGGTTTCCGCTGTGGCTTCTTGGGCATGCTACACATGGAAATCGTACAAGAACGTTTAGAGCGTGAGTACGATTTGGATTTGATTAGTTCTGCGCCAACTGTAATTTATGAAGCACTGACTAAAGCAGGGCAAACGATTTATATCGATAGTCCGTCAAAAATGCCTGATGGTTCAACCGTAGAAGATTTGCGTGAACCGATTGCTGAATGTCATATCCTTGTTCCGCAAGAATATTTGGGTAATGTCATGACTTTATGTATTGAGCGCCGTGGCGTACAAAAAGACATGAAGTTCTTGGGTAATCAAGTTTCTATTACTTTTGAAATCCCGATGGCTGAAGTGGTTATGGACTTCTTTGACCGTTTGAAATCATGCTCGCGTGGCTTTGCTTCACTCGATTACAACTTTGTGCGTTTCGAAAGTTCATCTTTAGTTAAGGTTGATGTATTAATTAATGGTGAGAAAGTTGATGCTTTAGCCATGATTTGTCACCGTAATGATGCACGTCATCGTGGTATTGCATTGGTTGAAAAAATGAAAGACTTGATTCCTCGTCAAATGTTTGATGTGGCAATCCAAGCTGCAATTGGTGCACAGATTATTGCTCGATCTACTGTAAAAGCAATGCGTAAAAACGTATTGGCAAAATGTTATGGTGGTGACGTGTCGCGTAAGAAGAAACTCTTATCGAAGCAAAAAGAAGGTAAGAAACGCATGAAACAAGTGGGTAGCGTTGAAATCCCACAAGAAGCGTTCTTGGCTGTGTTAAAAGTAGAAAGATAATAAGGTAGAGGTACACCCACTCATGGATTTTGATTTTAATTTAATTCTCGTTCCACTTACTCTGGTCTTTTTCGGATTGTGGTTACTCGATAAGTTTGTGTTGAAACAACGCGAAACTAAAGGGCGGGGAGAAGAGAGTTTCATCATCACGTGGGCGTATGACTTCTGGCCTGTACTTGCCGTAGTTTTAGTGTTGCGCTCTTTTGTTTTTGAACCATTTAATATTCCTTCAGAATCAATGGTGCCAACACTACAAACAGGTGACTATATTTTGGTAAATAAATACCAATATGGTATTCGTATGCCAATTACCAATTCAAAATTGATCAGTGTTGGTGAGCCTCAGCGTGGCGAAGTTGCAGTATTCCGTTATCCTGAAAATCCAAAAATTAGCTATATCAAACGTATTGTCGGTTTGCCAGGTGATACGCTTAAGTTTGAAAATGGTGTGTTGTTTGTCAATGGTCAAAAACAAGAGCGTACTTTTGCTGCAAATACCACGATCAATGCTAAAGCCAATGAAATGGGTGGTCAGCAAGTGATGGTTGATTTGGCGGGTACAAAATATAGTTCATCTTTGGGTGAGCATCATTTTACCACTCAAGAAATCAATTCTGAACAGACTACACCTGATGCTAAAGCTTATGTTCAAAATGTAGAACGTATGTATCCACTTTCGCACGAACAAAACTGGGAAGTTAAAGTACCCGATGGTAAATACTTTGCGATGGGTGATAACCGTGACCAAAGTGCGGACAGCCGTTTCTGGGGCTTTGTGCCTGAAGAAAATTTAACTGGTCACGCAGTGTATGTCTGGATGCATAAAGAGCCAGGATGGCACTTACCTTCTTTCAGTCGAAATGGTAAAATTGACTAATTAGAAAATCATAAACACCTTAGGGTGATAAAAATGGCAACATCACAGCGAGGTACAGCGTACCTCTCTATTTTATTTGGGGTGGTGGCTTTTATTTTCATTGCTAAATTTTTACTAGCAATATGGCCTGCCTATTGGGATGATCGTGTGATTAATAATCAAATTAAAGAGTCTCTACTCGAGGCTCCATTTGATAGCACACCATCTAGTTTTAGGGCTCAAGTGAGTCAGGGTTTGGAAAGATACAATATTACAGACATCCAGTTTGCCGATATTGCTAAAATTTCAAACGAAAATAATGGTCTTAAAGTGATTAAGCAATATGAGGTAAGAAGACATTTCTTTTCCTCGATTGATTTAGTCCTCACATTCGAGAAAAGTTTTGATCAAAGGTCAGTCCAAAGTAGGTGATTTTCGCTTACCAAGTCGCATCGGTTATCAGTTTAAACAACCTGAATTACTTAAGCTTGCGCTGACACACCGATCGGTGAGCCACAAATATAACTATGAACGACTAGAGTTTTTAGGTGATTCATTGTTAGGGATGATCATTGCAAATTATTTGTATCATGCTTATCCTGAAGAAAATGAAGGTCGATTGACCCGTATGCGTGCAACCTTGGTTCGTCAAGAAGCACTCGGGAAAATTGCAAACGACTTGAAACTTAGTCAAAGTATGATTTTGAGTACAGGTGAACTCAAATCAGGCGGTCATCACCGTGAATCAATCATGGCGGATACTGTAGAAGCAATTATCGGTGCGATATATGTCGATAGCGCTGATTTACCTGTATTACAGAAAATCGTTTTAAAATGGTACGAACCATATTTAGAACATATTGAACCTACTGATCAGTTAAAAGATCCGAAATCACGGTTACAAGAATATCTACAAGCTCGTAAAAAACCTTTACCGCATTATGAGGTTGTAGATATTCAAGGTGATGCACCAAACCAACATTTCAAAGTAGAATGTATAGTAGAAGACTTGCCAACAATGCTGGGTGAGGGATCTAGTCGCCGATTTGCTGAACAAGCAGTCGCGGCACAAATTTTAAAGTTATTGGAGCAATAACCTTCATGTCGATTCAGAATGATCAAAACAATGTAGATCAAGACTCTGAAATTCAAGATACAGAACATCTTGAACAACAGGATAATGATCTCATTGATCAATTTTTTAGTTCACAAGGAATGACGATTCCAGCTGATTATAAAAGCGGATTTGTTGCCATTGTTGGACGTCCCAATGTAGGTAAATCTACGTTAATGAATCACTTGTTGGGACAAAAGCTATCAATTACTTCACGTAAACCGCAAACCACACGTCACAAGATCGTGGGGATTGATACACGTGAAAAATCTCAAGCGGTCTATGTAGATACGCCGGGGATGCATAAAAAAGAAGTACGTGCCATCAATAAAATGATGAATCGTGCTGCACATTCTGCACTTCGCGATGTCAATTTAGTTCTTTTCGTTGTTGATGGTCATAAATGGACTCAAAACGACGATTTAGTACTCGAAAAACTAAAAAATGCTGAAATGCCAGTAATGCTCGTGATCAATAAAATTGACACATTAGAAGATAAAAAAATGTTGTTACCATTGATTCAAGAGCGTACCAAGCTCATGAATTTTGTGGAAATTGTTCCAGTTTCTGCGCTTCGTGGTGCCAATCTTGATCATCTTCGTGAATCAATTGAAAAGTACTTGCCATTTCAGCCACCATTGTACTCAATGGATCAAGTCACAGATCGTTCAGAACGTTTCTTGGCAAGTGAAATTATTCGCGAAAAAATCATGCGTCAGTTGGGCGAAGAGCTTCCTTATGATTTAACGGTTCAAATCGAATCATTTAAAACTGAAGAATCTTCGATCAATGAAAAAACAGGTAAAATTAAACCACCTTGTACTTTTATTGATGCCACCATTTTTGTAGAGCGTTCGGGTCAAAAAGCCATTGTTATTGGCGATAAAGGCACAAAGCTGAAAAAAATTGGTATGGATGCACGTGCAGACATGGAAAAAATGTTTGAACAAAAGATCATGCTTACACTTTGGGTTAAAGTCAAAGGTGGTTGGTCTGATGATGAACGTGCGCTAAAAAGTTTAGGTTATAGTGATATCTAATCGCGGATACCAGTAAACAAAAAAAGTCGAGTAACTGTAATGATCCGAGTTTTAACCGTTCTTGCATGTGTATTTATGCTTCAAGGCTGTATCACAAAAATCGTTACAGTTCCTGTAAAAGCGGCCTATGGTGTAACCAAAGGTGTTGTAAAAGGCACAGCCGCTGTTGTTGGCGCTGTTATTCCTGATGGGGATGATGACGAAGACGACAAAAAGGACAAAGATAAGGATTAAACCTGCTATATCATGCGTAATGAACTCTTGCATGGTTATCTCATCCATCATCGAAAATACCGTGAACGTAGCCATATTGTGCATTTATTTACACAAGAGCATGGTCGTGTTGACGGTATTTTACGTCAAACACCTCCGCCTCAATATCAACCGATATGTATCCAAGCAACGGGGCGTGGTGAGCTTAAAAATTTTTCCAAGCTTGAAATTGTAAACCAGCCCGTTTTTTTCTTTGGTGATGCATTCTTTTCTGGGTTTTACCTCAATGAAGTTATCCTCAGATTGTGTCCTCTCGAAGAAAGCATGCCTGAAACATTTGAGCAATATCATCTGACTCTGGCGCATTTACAAAACTTATCTGATCATCCAGATGCCAATATTTTTCTAAGACAAATTTTACGTCAATTTGAACATGCTCTACTTGAAGAGCTTGGCTATCCACTTGATTATGAAACAGATGCAAGCCAAAATCAGATTTTAGCTACACAACATTATCAATTCCAACTTTCGGATGGATTTATCCCAATTTCTCATCGTTCCAATGCCGCTTTACTTGGTGCTCAAATCATGAGTATGCAACACTATGAAAAGGGTATGGATTTTAATCCAGAACAGTTACAATTGTTGGGTAAACTTTATCGGCAAATGATCTCGGCACTTTTGGGTGACCGCCCATTGAAAAGCCGACAGTTGTGGATCCAAAATTTTGCATCGACAACTCAAGCAAAAGTTCAATCAAAATCTTAATTTAGGACATCATTATGGCTGCTTTGTTAGGTGTAAATATCGACCATGTTGCAACGCTAAGACAGGCACGAGGTACTACTTATCCTGATCCAATCAATGCAGCATTGATCTGTGAAGAGGCGGGTGCACAAGGCATTACTTTGCATTTACGTGAAGATCGTCGCCATATCCAAGATGCTGATGTTCGTCGTATGCGCGGTGCATTGAAAACTAAAATGAATTTGGAAATAGCAGTCACTGATGAAATGGTTGAGCTTGCCAAAGAAGTTAAACCGCATCATGTCTGTTTTGTACCAGAAAAGCGCCAAGAGTTAACCACTGAAGGTGGTTTAGATGTGGTGACTCATTTTGAACATGTAAAAGCTGCGACTCAAGCATTGAATGCGATTGGTGTTGATGTTTCATTGTTTATTGATCCTGATTTTGCGCAAATTGATGCTGCGGTTGCTTGCGGTGCGCCAACCATTGAATTGCATACTGGACGCTATGCTGATGCTGAAACAGAAGCTGAACAATTACATGAATTGGAACGTATTGTTCAAGGTTCTAAATACGCAGCGAGCAAAGGTTTGGTGGTCAATGCAGGACATGGTTTAAACCTTGAAAATGTTCATGCCATTGCCGCAATTCCAGAAATTAATGAATTGAATATTGGTCATTCCATCATTGCAGACAGTATTTTTGTTGGTTTGGTTCATGCAGTAAAAGAAATGAAAGCTGCAATTCATGCTGCACGATAAGAAAGAGCTGTAACAAAGTAAATTGGGATAGTTATGTCTAATATTGATTATGATGCATTGATGCAGCCTGTCATTGCATTTTTGGGGTGCGAAACACCAAAGGCTTGGTTAGATGAAGCATTAGATCATCTTGATATTTTGATGCAAGATCATGCCAACTGCGAAAAAAAAGCAGCAGGTACAGCCATGAACTTGATGTTTCGCTATAGTTTCTTTACTGATCTGCAAGTTAAGCTCGCACAATTGGTCCGTGAAGAAATGCTGCACTATGAGCAAGTTCTTGAGTTTATGACCAAGCGTGGGCAAAAATGGCAAGGCTTGAGCGCAGGGCGTTATGCAGGTGGTTTACGTAAAGAAATTCGAACTTATGAGCCTGAAGCTTTGATTGATGTGCTTGTCATTGGCGCATTTGTTGAAGCACGTTCATGTGAGCGTTTTTATGCACTAGCACCATTGGTTGATGAAGAGTTGGGGCGTTACTATCGTTATCTGCTTAAATCAGAATCACGCCATTATGAAGATTATTTGGCCTTGGCTTTAGATGTCGCGAAAACTGCGAAACTTAAAGATCCTGAGGAAGATATCCAAGGTCGTATCGAGCATATTCGAGAAGTCGAAAAAAATCTGATCTTAAGCCCAGATAAAACTTTTAGGTTCCATAGTGGAATTCCTGAAAAGATATCAGCTTAAACTGTTGAATATTATTATATAAATAAGGTGATCTTTCTTCGAATTTTTTGAAGAAAGGTCACTCGAAAATTAGCATTTCATTGAGATTATAAATTTAATGTGTTGCAAAAAGTATATTTAAGATAATTTGAAGTTTAGCTTTATTTATTGAAAGGTCGATTAAATTTTTCAATATAGTTTTGATCTATTTTCCTTACTTTTATTTTTGAAGGATAATACTGATAAAAATTTTCCACTTGCCAACGACAAGTTATTGTATTTTCTCTAAGTTCAGTGGGTATATTATTGATTTCCAAATCAACTATAACCAATTTATCTGCAGATAAAATATAGATGCTAGAAAGAAAACAAGGAGGCTCAGCAATAAATCCTACATGACCATCTTTTAAAATACGCAGATTCAAATCCCAAGTGCAACACACTTGTAGTTAGTTGAAAAAGTTAGGTGTATTCATAGAATCATTAGACTTTTTCAACTCGCAATTGGAAAGCACACAATGAAGAAATACACCCAACTTTCTCAAGATGAAAGATACGAAATTTATGCTACTTTGAAAAGTAAAAGTTCAATCGCTAGCCTTGCTCGGGAGTTAGGGCGTTCACGATCAACCATCTACCGTGAGTTAAAAAGAAATACTGGGCAACGTGGATATAGAGCTCAACAGGCAGCGAAATTTGCAAGTCAAAGACGGTACCATCCTTCATCATCCATGACAGCATTTGCCTTCGCTTATATTGATTACTTAATTGGCTTAGACTGGTCACCAGAACAAATTTCAGGTGCTTTAACACAACGCGGTTGGCTGGATGTACCTTCACATGAGTGGATTTACCAGCACATTTATCAAGATAAATCACAAGGAGGTAACCTCCATCTACACTTAAGGCATCAGAAGAAATATCGAAAACGAGGTTACAAAAACACGGATCGTAGAGGGCAAATCATTGATAAAACAAGTATTCATTGCCGAGACCAGGTCATTGATCAGCGACAACGTTTAGGAGATTTCGAAGGTGATACGGTGATTGGTAAACATCATAAAGGAGCTTTATTAACCCTCGTTGATCGAAAGAGCCTGTACGTACATATTGTTCATTTAGGGTCAACGAGAGCATCCTCTAAAACGATTACTTGTGCATTAGATCGTTTACGAATGAGCCATGCTTATAGTGTAACATTTGATAATGGAAAGGAATTTGCCGAACACAAAAGAATTACTGATGTCGG
Source organism: Acinetobacter gerneri DSM 14967 = CIP 107464 = MTCC 9824 (assembly GCF_000368565.1). GTDB lineage: Bacteria > Pseudomonadota > Gammaproteobacteria > Pseudomonadales > Moraxellaceae > Acinetobacter > Acinetobacter gerneri. The sequence continues at coordinate 600,577 of NZ_KB849543.1, forward strand.
CATAGATACTTATTTTGCTGATCCTTACAAGTCTATTCAGCGAGCTAGAAATGAAAATACGAATGGTTTAATCCGGCAATATCTGCCAAAATCATCATCGTTTGATGACGTGTCAAACGATGAAATAGAGCAGATAGAATTTTCACTCAACCATCGTCCTAGAAAAACACTAGGCTGGTATACGCCAAGTGAAGTTATGGCTGGTTTTTATACTGTTGCACTTGCTGCTTGAATCCGCCATACTTAATATATCTTTTATGGTTTTATTTGAAAGTTCACTTTCTAAAATTTGATCCCTATAGCTATTTTTGATTGTTGTGCAACCCAAGACTGAAATAGAAAATAAAATAATGAGGATAAATTTCACAGTATTATCTCCTTAAGTTTATTCTAATGATGTGATTCATAATGTTTAAAACATATAGATTTACTTTGTAAAAGGATTTTGAATCATTTTTTCTCATATCGATGATATTAATGTTATTGATTTTAGAATAAATGAACCCTAAATAATCATTCAAATGCTTATGCATAGCGATTTTAAAATGATATTTCTCAGTATAAATGAAAGATTGCAATTTTCTCTAAGCACGAATATCGAAATTAACAAGAATATTTATTAATTGATAATAGTTATTATTTGTATTTGATGTTAAAGTTCAATCCATAATTTTTTTAGTGGCTTGAATCTTATGTCTATTTTGAAAAAAGTGCTTATTTTGAGCAGTGGTTTATTTTTATTGCAGCAAGCAAATGCACATGCGCCTTATGTTGCACCCCTCAATTTTCAGACCTATAACCTCAATACTTCGATCATTGCAGGTTTTTATGACAATCCATTTGCTTCAGAAGTGGCATTAAAAAATTTTAAATTTATAAAAATCACGCCAGATGGCACGAAAAGTGATATTGCTGATCAAGAATGGGCTCAGACGCAAACCTTGAGTCAGTATAGTTTGGATAATAAGGTCGATGGTACTTATCGTATACGTGGTGTTCGAGAGGGCAAGGAAACACGTTATGCAAAAATTGGTCAGCAATGGAAATTGATTGTTGCATCAAATCCAACTCAAGATCCCTTGCCAGATCACGTGATTTTGGAAGAAGATTTACCGAAAAAAGCAACTATCAAAACTGTGAAAACGACTGATATCGTCGAAACATTTGTCTCAAGAAAATCATTGAGTGAGCCAGCTGTAAAAGCTCAGCAAGCTGGATTTAATGTTGAGTTTGGTACCCATCCTAATCAATTTAAAACTAAGCAAAATATACAATTAAAAGTGACCAATCAGGGGCAGGCAGTTGCAAATGCAAAGGTTGAAATCTTGGCACAGACCACGAATTTTAGCCATGAAAGTACAGTGCAGAGCTTAAAGACAGATCAAAATGGCATACTGACATTTCAAATTGATAAAGCCAACCAGTATTTGATGATAATAGAAGATCAAGAATCATTTGATTTAAAGAAAAATGAATTAAATCGCTATCGTTATACATTAAGTTTTAATGTGGGCGAGTAATGATGTAGCTGAGTGTTAAAGTGATTTGGGGCTGTGATTATTTATTAAAAACAGCTCTATTATTTTCCGTTCCAGACATTTTATGTTTAGATTTAATTTACAGTACAAAAAATATGAATCACTTTTAGATTTGTATAGTCACTAAATGATTCACATAAAAATGATGCTAAAGTAAAAAATAAAAAGTAAATAATAAAAGAAAAAATAGAATAAAAAAAGCCCACTGCAATAAGAGTGGGCTTTTAGAATTTGGCTCTCCAACCTGGGCTCGAACCAGGGACCTGCGGATTAACAGTCCGTCGCTCTACCGACTGAGCTATTGGAGAATCTGCATGCGATTATAAGGGGATTTTTTTATGGGTCAAGTAAATTTGTCATGTTTTCTTCATTTTAGGTCTATATGTTGTTTAAATGAACAAAAAGACAATTTTCTGAATAAAAACTTGCACTCGATGTACTGGCTTGGTAGATTAAATTCAAAACAGAGAGTTTAGAAGTAATTCTAAACAGTGTGGATTTAAACCAACTTGCCAGCACAAAAATGGCTAAATCGGAGAAAGCAATGACTAAGCTTAGCATTTCAGATATTTTTTCAAATTTAGAATATTATAAAAAACATTATCTTGCGATATTAGATGATTCCAATCAATACTTTACTGAAGTTGAAAATGCACATTTCAAACTTGAATTCTTCAAAGATAAAAAAATATTTTTGGGGGATTTATTGCAGCTTTGGTTTTCTGAAAAATGGTTATTTCAAAAACATTTTAATTTGAAACAGATCCATTTTCCATGGGCGAAGCAAGCAAAGCCAGAACAAGACCTCTATTTATTTGAAGTGAAAGGTAATATTTTTACTGGAAATAATATTTGTCGAGCATGGTGTGCGTCTGAAAATAAAATCATCAACACCACACTTGATGCCGTATTTCCATATTATTGCTACATCAAAACCCTAAGTCGTCCACATTTACATGGATAAAAATCAAATCTCTCAACCATTAAAAAAGGTTGTTTTATTCTAAATAAAACAACCTTTGTATCATTTAAAGCGCAAGATTATTTGTGGAATTTGGCTTTAAAATCTTGCCATTTTTGTTGGCGCTTGGCTTTATTTTCAGCTTTCTTTTTCTCTTTTAAAGCAAGGTTGGCTTGACGACTAGTTTCTTCCCATGTTTCAACAGAGGCTTCAATTTCTGCCTCTACTTCATCATAATCCCAACGGTAAAGCGTCGCGCCTGAGGTTTTAAAAAACTCATCAGCAAGTGCATCTGAGTCTTCATCGATATCGATAATCAGGCCTGTAGTTCCTGTAGGTAAAGCTTGACCAATTTTCCCCAATACTGCCAAATCAGCATTGGCATTATCGACATCAAACGCAGAACCGATCAAAGCACCTGCGGTAAAACCTAATAAAACCCCGAGTGGGCCACCTAAAATACCGATCAATGAACCAAATATACTTCCGCCCCAAGTATTTGTATCAGGAGCATCACCATTTTGGTCATGGATTTTAAATTTACCATCTTGCTGACGTTCCACGATACTGGCTTGATGAATATTAGCCAACCCCGAATTTTTTAATTGGCTAAAGCTTTCGTATGCTTTAGAAGATTCGTTCCAAGTTGCAAGTAAAATATGATGAGTCATGAAGTTATCCTATATTTATATTATGAGAATTCATTGTTCATGTTTTACTTTATGTTTATGTGAAAAATAAACAATTATTATTAATAAATATTTAACAAAATGTGAATTAATTCTAATTATTTGAAAAATAAAAGTTATTCCAAGCTTATACTTTAGAAGAACTTTATAAAACTATTTGCGTATGATCATACAGGTTGCTGACGCATAGGCATAAATTTTACCGTTTTCATCAACGATTTTGCCTTCAGAAATTCCTAGATTTTTACTGAGATTAATCACATTTCCAGTGGCTAATAGTTCAACATTTTGGGGAATAGGGCGACACATTTTAATATTGAGATCAATAGTGCCGTAACCCACACCAGCTTCAAGCATACTATGTACAGCACAGCCCGTAACCGAATCCAAAACTGTTGCGGCAAATCCACCATGCACACCACCGAGTGGATTTAAATGGCGTTCATCCGCTTTCACTTTAAAACTGATTTAACCTTCGCTCACGGAAAAAGGGCGCATCGGAATGGTATCGCTGATACTGGCTGGTGGAATTTTTCCATCGCACATGGCCTGTAAAAGTTGTAAACCTGTCAGTTGTAATGGATTCATTTTTTATTCCTATTTGATTTTTAGTTCCAAAAAAGAACTTTAATCTTAAAATATCGAATAGGAAGTCATTTTGCAAGCTAAAGAATTTGTATGAAGAATAAAATGAATTAGCGATCAATTTCGTAAATTTTATCTAAAGAATCACCGCTGGAAATGATTTGTAAATCAATTTTTTCACCTGTAGCCCAAGTGGCTTTATTTGCAATAGCATCTACATCAACGATATCCAGCTCGCGGCACAGTTTTATCGGGCTTTCAATGACGATATATTGGGGAGATTGCTGTTTTAAGCATTTGGCTATATATCTTTCAATCTGCTGTTTTTGGTACACATCAATAATTTTATAGCGCATAAATTCGTTCTTTGTCATTCATTTATAGGGTATTAAGACATCTTATATTGTGGATAAAAAACAATAAAATCATTATATGTTTCAAAATGTGCTGAAAATATTTTTTATTCATGAAATATTTTGTACTCCACTTTAAGCTTAATTTGTCATTTTAAAATAAAAAAATACTGCTACATTAACTTAAAAATAGTGACGAGGTTTTGAAAATGAAAGGACAATGTTTATGCGGGAAAACTCATTTTGAAGCTGAAATACTCAATTCAGACGTACATGTTTGTCATTGCACCATGTGTAGAATACATACTAGTGGTGTGATTATGACCTTAGATATTGTGCCGAAAAGTCTAAATTTTACTGCAAATTCAGCTTTAAAAATTTATGATTCTTCAGAATGGGGTGAACGTGGTTTTTGTTCGGAATGTGGTACATCATTGTTTTGGCGTATGAAAAATAATGAATATTGCAATGTAAATGTATTCGCATTGGATTTACCTGAAACAGATTTGCATCTAGATAGTGAAATTTATATTGATCATAAACCTGAATTTTATGCTTTTAAAAATCATACCAAGCAAATGACAGAGGCAGAAGTGCTGCAATTATTCAATGAAAATGAATAACTTTACGCGTAGGATCTATGCACAAAACGTAGTCTTTAGTCTAATTTGCATAAAATTTTTTAAAAATATTAGAACAGTTGTTAAAAATCCGTTATATCTAAGCGAGGTAGATTGAAAATGGAAGTTCAATATGTTCCTGAAAATTGCGATTGCGATGATCGCATTTGCAGCAAATTCAGTCCTATGTCGTTTGGCTCTTGCGGGTGAGCAAATTGATCCAATGAGTTTTAGCCTGATTCGGGTGTTGAGTGGGGTAGCGGTTTTATTTGTGCTCTATCTTTTATATCAAAAAAAGAATCATCTCAATCAGGATAAAATTGAATGGAGTTTTAAAAATGGTTTGTTTTTAGCGACCTATATCGTAGCTTTTTCGTTAGCCTATTTAAAAATAGACGCTGGCGTAGGTGCGCTTTTACTGTTTGGAACTGTACAGATTAGCATGATTATTTATGGGATTTTTCATGGAGAATCGATCAATCTCAAACGTGGTTTAGGTCTAGTCATTGCTTTATCTGGAATCATATTTTTACTTCTACCTGGTGCAAATACCCCAAATTTATTTTATGCAGCGATCATGGTTTTATCAGGTTTGGCATGGGCGGGTTACAGTATTTCTGGAAAAAGTATGCGTAACCCATTGTTAAGTACTTTTGCCAATTTTATTGTCGCAACTCCACTGATTTTATGTGCATTTTTATTTTTCAAACAAGATATCTTTTTATTTAAAAAAGGCGTAATTCTTGCAATCTTATCGGGTGGTTTGGCATCGAGCGGTGCTTATGTCCTTTGGTATTCGATAGTCAAGAAAATAGATCGTATTACAGCAAGTACCGTACAACTTTCTGTGCCATGTCTAGCAATTATCGGTGGCACGCTCTTTATTGGAGAGTTGTTATCCTTACGCATCATCATGTCAACGATTGCAGTTTTATTTGGAATTGTTTTAGTGATCTTTTCTACTGCGGCAGAAAAACCTGTGTTGAGTAAATGATGCTATTTTAAATGAGTTGTTTTAATGGCTTATTTTAAATCACTTTTTGAAAGCAATTATTTTTAATTCATTATTTTGAGTCATTTAAAATAGAATACGCTTCTAAAAAGAACATGATCTATGTCACTTTTAATGAATGATTCACATAAAAAAACCCGTCAAAAGTGACGGGTTTTTATGAAACTAAATACTAATTAAATTATTTAGCCGCTTTTTCAGCTTCAATTGAAGCAATCGCAGCATCAACGCCTTCGATTGAATCAGCAGCTTTTTTGATACGAGCTAATGCATCTACTAGAACTTCGTCAGCAGTTGCATAAGAAATACGCATATAACCGCCTAAACCAAATGCATCACCAGGAACAACTGCAACACCAGTTTCTTCAAGTAACCATGCTGAGAATTCTGTGCAAGATTTTAAACCTTTCGCACGAATCAATGGGCGAATGTTTGCATATGCATAGAACGCACCATCAGCAGGTAAGCAAGTGATACCGTTGATGTCATTTAAGCCATTTACCACTAAGTCATGACGACGGTGGAAAGCTTCAATCATTGGTTGAAGAACGTCTTGAGGACCATTCAACGCAGCTTCAGCAGCAACTTGTGAAATAGAAGTTGGGTTTGAAGTTGATTGAGATTGGATTTTTTTCATCGCACCGATAAGTTTTGCAGGACCCGCTGCATAGCCGATACGCCAGCCAGTCATTGCATATGCTTTTGAAACACCATTAAGAACGATTACACGGTCATAAAGATCAGGCGCTACAGTTGCGATATTATAAAATTCATCATCCCAACGGATTGGTTCATACATATCATCAGAAGCAACCATCACTTCAGGATATTTACGAAGCACTTCAGCCAAAGCTTCGAGTTCAGCTTTAGTATAGATCATACCTGTAGGGTTAGAAGGGCTGTTTAGAACAACTAAACGAGTTTTATCAGTGATCGCAGCTTCTAATTGAGCAGGAGTGATTTTGAAACGTTGTTCTTCACCACATTTTACGATAACAGGAGTACCTTCAGCGATGATCACCATATCAGGGTAACTTACCCAGTATGGAGCAGGAATAATAACTTCATCACCTTTGTTTAACAAAGCAAGAGCTAAGTTAAAGAATGATTGTTTACCACCACAAGAAACCAAGATTTGGTTTGCTTGATAGTCAAGATTATTATCACGTTTCAATTTCGCAATAATTGCTTTTTTAAGGCCTGGCGTACCATCAACAGCGGTATATTTTGTAAAACCGTTATTAATTGCAGCAATAGCAGCATCTTTGATGTGTTGTGGTGTGTCAAAATCTGGTTCGCCTGCGCCCAATCCAATGACATTTTTACCAGCAGCTTTTAATTCAGCAGCTTTGTTGGTAACAGCAAGCGTTGGAGACGGTTTGATGGCATTTACACGATCAGAGAGACGTACGTCCACGGCAGTATTCCTTCTTATAGGGATTAAAAAAATAAAAAGCACACTATAGTAGCGTATATTTAATATTATGTTTGTTTAAAATTTAATCAAATTCAATAAAAATAGCAAAAAAATATTTTTTATAGAAAATCTAAGTCATGAATTTTATAGCATAAGTTTGAAAAACCATGATATAGCTAAAATTTGTCTGATAAATTGTAAAATAACTTGTCCTAATTATTTAATTGTAGATATAGATCAGAGGGCTTTTGATATTTTTGTTTAAAATCACTTTTTTGATTTTAAAACGTTTATTTTAAATATCCATTTTTGAAATATTTTATTATCCTAAGACGCTTTTTCAAATAAAAAATGCAAGGAATGATGAACTTTCTCGCATCAAACGGCAAAAAACTTTAGAATAGGCGCAAAGTTGTAAGAGTAAAGAAAATGAGTAAGCAACAGCCTACTTCTAAAAAGCCATTGGTGAAACTTCCTTTCCCAGTGCCGGCATCTGAACACGAGCAAGATGAAGTTGCTCATAATCAGGTTCGTCCGAAGCCAGAAAATTATGCAGATAAAACTTGGCCACCTCCACGTGGTACCCGTCGCTCTATGGGTAAAAGATAAAAAAACAGGCTTTATGCCTGTTTTTTTTATTTGATTTTTTATATGAATTAGATGGGATCTAAATAATATTTTTTCTTTCGATCATACATGAGTTTATCAGCGCGTTTGAGCATATCATCTACAGATTCATCCTCTCGTATCGTCGCAAAACCCATCGCTATACTGATCGGTTGGCTTGCATAGTATTGATTATCAATACTAAATAACTCCTCGATTGTACTGAGCATATTTTTCACTTGATGCTCATCAGCACCCGACATGAGGATGACAAATTCATCACCACCGATTCTGGAAGCTGTAAAACTTGTGTGATTAATTGCACGACTCAGAATGTTTCCTACACGGCGTAATAGTCCATCACCAATATCATGTCCCATCGTATCATTGACTTCTTTTAAGCCATTCATATCTAAAAATATACATGAAATAGGTCGCAATATATTGCGTTCTAGTCGATTAATTTCTTCAGTATAAAATGAACGATTAAATAACTTAGTTAAGACATCATGTTTACCTAAATATTCAAGATAACTTTCTGCTTTTTTTCGGGCGGTAATATCGGTTAGTGCGACTTGAACCAATCCCCAATCATCTTCATATCCAGGAAAAACTGTGAATTGGAGTAACACATTACGGATTGAACCATCTAGAGCATAGTTAATGGCTTCACGTTGATGATGGATTTTACCATTCCATAATTCAATTAATTGTTCACGAAAAGTTTGATGCATTTCTTGGGCAAAAACTTTGTTTAAATTTTTAAATAAAGTGTCTTTATCTGGTGCTTTTAGTAGATCGAGCGTTGCTTGATTGACATCTAATAGTAAAATTTCGTCAACACATTGGTGAACAAAATCGGCATGTACATCCAAAAAAGTCCGAAAATCTTCAATACCCATCTGACGAAGTTGATCTAAACGTATTTTAACTCGGCTGAAGTCTTCAACCCAAAGCGAAGTAGGGGAATAGATAAATCGAGCTTCAGCCAATAAACGATTTTTTTCTTCTAAGCGACAGGCATTTTGATAATCGCTAATGTCTTCCGTGGTCAGTAAAAGCTTTTCCCAACTTTGTTCATATCCCGGTAAAACAACGCCTCGCAATTTAATATCAAGTTTTTTACCTGACAAAGTATAGTTGACGGTTGTACTTGAAAATTCAGTTTTTCCTTCCCACAAAGAAATCAGTTCATGAATATGTGTTTTAAACATTTCATTACGGAAAATTGCAGTAAGATTATCGCAAAGATGCTGCTGATTATTGGCTTCAAAAAGTTGTAAGGTTTTTTGATTGACTTTAATAATTTTTAATTTGTGCGCACATTGGGTGATACGAGAAGGATCTTGTTTTAAGTATTCTGCTAAATCAGAAACACCTTCAGTTCTCCAGAGATCAAATTGTTTTTTGACTTCACTATAATCTTCTAGCCACATTGGGATTGGTGACAAATCAAAAATCGATGAATCAAAAAACTGCATTTTAAATTCCATTTTATTACTGGATTGTTTACGCAGAATATAACACTTCAAATGTGATAAAAAAATACATTTCATATATTAATGCGATATAAATCACAGTATTAGTTATAAAATCTAATCAGCATTTTTTATTGTTAAGTTTTAATAAATTAATTGATTGATTATTGCATAGAAAAAGTAATAAATTTGTTGTTATATGGCTCATATCATTTTGATATTGTGATTATTTTTAATTATGAAACTCAAGAACGATGGGTATTTCACTGTTCTTGAGTTTTGATCAATTATCTCTTAGATTTATTTGCTGCTTTGGGCGGTAAAATTTCTTTTTTAGCTTGCCATATATCAATAAAATCTTGCTCATTTAATTGGTAAAGTTCAAGAAGTGCTAAAACAATTCCACCAAATATCATTTCATATTCATTTGAAATTTCAAATTTAGTAATTTTGGTTTTAAGGGTATGCAAAATATCCTGTATTTCAAATTCACGATCACGGCCATTACTATCCGTTGGATACATTGGGGTATTTAATAAAATAGTGACTAAACTTTTTTCAGCATCGCTGAGATCGAGTGTTTGAATGGTTTGAGTCGTATCGTTTTGTGATAAGAAATCCTCATTGAGGAAAGTATGCAAAAAATGTTGATTAAGTTTAGGCAAAGTACTTTCTACAAAAGGTCTAAACGACGCAGGGAAAATGACATTATGCGAAATCCCTTTAAACATTGGCGCAATTTCTTCGATTTTATAGCCTGCAACACCACAGCCGACTGAGGTTAGAAAATATTTAGTTTTCAAATGATTTTTCGTATAAATTTTAAAATCGTCGATATAGTGCTCGATTTGCGATAGTGGCATCTGTTGCAAATGTTCATTCATGGTCGGAATGGCAAAACTTTGACCCGCCCAACCCCGTCCGACACCTTTGATTGCGCCAAAATGGTTTAAGGCTATTTTAGCAGCACCGCCAGCATGCGTTCCTGCCAAGTTGCTACCAAAGACAAAAATGGTATCTTCAGGTAAATTTTTGATAATACTTTCATCGTGATAGTGGTAGTTCATGGCAAAACTTTTTTCTCAGAATTGAGTATTTATGTTGCAGGGGAAATGCAGCTTGGTCAAGGGGAAACTTGAATATAATTCTTTTAACCCAATCTAGTTTTTAAAAGTATTTTGTCGATTTTTCAACTACAGAACTAATCGAAACATACTGCTACAATGGCATCATAATTTAATTTAGAGAATATCGTGAGCGAACATTTACCATTTGAACTTGTAACCGACTACCAACCTGCAGGTGACCAGCCTCAAGCGATTGAAAAACTGGTTCAAGGTGTCAAAAAAGGTTATCACGATCAACTTTTGCTAGGGGTTACAGGGTCTGGTAAGACTTACACGATGGCAAATGTCATCTCTCAATTACAACGCCCGACGATTGTGATGGCGCACAATAAAACCCTAGCGGCTCAGCTTTATGGAGAATTTAAATCATTTTTTCCAAATAATGCGGTTGAGTATTTTGTTAGTTATTATGACTATTACCAGCCGGAAGCCTATGTGCCATCTTCTGATACTTTTATCGAGAAAGATGCAGCAATTAATGATCATATCGATCAAATGAGACTCTCTGCCACACGTTCTTTATTGGAACGACGTGATGCGATTATCGTTGCTTCTGTATCAGCGATTTATGGCTTGGGCGACCCAAATGCCTATATGAGCATGCTTTTACATATTGTAGAAGGCGATCGAATCAACCGTGATGACATTATTCGACGTTTGGTCGAGATGCAATATACCCGTAACGAGCTTGAATTTTTACGTGGTACTTACCGTATTCGTGGGGAAATTATCGATATATTTCCTGCCGAATCGGATCAACATGCGATTCGTATCGAGCTGTTTGATGATGAAGTAGATTCAATTCGGTGGTTTGATCCTTTAACTGGAAAATTGACGCGTAAAGTGCCTCGTGTCACCATTTATCCAAAAAGCCATTATGTTACGCCTAAAGACAATTTAGAACGTGCCATCGGTACGATTAAAGAAGAACTCAAAGATCGTTTAGTCTTTTTTAAAGAAAACGACAAACTCATCGAATTGCAAAGAATTGAGCAACGTACGCGATATGATTTAGAAATGATGCAACAGTTGGGTTATACCAACGGTATTGAAAACTATTCACGACATTTGTCTGGTCGTCCTGCTGGTGAAGCACCGCCGACATTATTTGACTATGTACCAGATGATGCTTTGCTGATTATTGATGAATCTCATGTGACTGTTCCACAAATTGGCGCAATGTATAAAGGTGACCGTTCACGTAAAGAAAACTTGGTGAATTATGGTTTTCGCTTACCGAGTGCACTAGACAATCGACCGATGAAATTTGAAGAATGGGTGCGTATTATCCCTTCTACGATTTATGTAAGTGCAACTCCTGCGCTCTACGAATTAGATAAAGCAGAGCAGGTCGTAGAACAAGTGGTTCGTCCAACAGGTTTGGTTGATCCCGAAATTGAAATACGTCCTGTCTTGACTCAAGTCGATGATGTCCTATCAGAAATTAATATCCGTAAAGATTTGGATGAGCGAGTTTTAGTCACGACTTTGACCAAGCGAATGGCAGAAGATCTCACCTCATATCTTAAAGAGTATGGTGTAAAAGTAGCGTATTTACATTCGGATATTGATACGGTTGAACGGGTCAAAATTATTCATGAACTGCGAACTGGTATTTATGATGTACTGGTTGGGATCAACTTGCTGCGTGAAGGTTTGGATATGCCAGAAGTGTCTTTGGTTGCAATCCTAGATGCTGACAAAGAAGGTTTCTTACGTTCGGAACGCTCACTGATTCAAACCATTGGGCGTGCTGCGCGTAATGTGAAAGGTAAAGCAATTTTATATGCCGATCGCATTACAGATTCGATGCGTAAAGCGATAGATGAGACAGACCGTCGTCGTGCAAAACAACAGGAATTTAATGAGCTACACGGCATTATTCCGCGTAGTACGATTCGCTCAAAAAATAAGGAAATTGATACTGGCGAAGTGTTGAGTGATGATCAAATTGAAGTGATGATTGATGATCAAGCTAATGCGCTGACGGCTGATGAAATGCATATTATTTCTGATCCTAAGTTATTTAGTAAACATATCAATAAGTTGGAAAAAGATATGTTGAAGGCATCTAAAGAGTTGCAATTTGAACAAGCTGCCAAAATTCGAGATGAAATTGTGCGATTAAAAGCGAAAATGTTGCAGTAGTACAAATTTGCCAGATAGATCAGAATGTGGCTTTATGTGAGTTGTTGCATAAAGCTACATATTGATTTTAATCAATTTAATGTCATCGTTTCGTCTTTAAAATGTCAGCACAATAGAGAATAAAAAGCAAACAATTTGGTCGAAGTATTCTAGTTTAAAAAAATTATGTTATTTTGTAGTAGAAATAGCTTGTGATATAGATTTATTTCACAAAATGCTCTTAGATATAGAATGATTTATTGGCTAATCTAATTGTGGTACTTATTAAAGTAGATAGACTGTTCAGCTATAGATTGAATATCGTTAAATACTTAATGTTCAGAAGTATAAGTGATGTGTAACACATCTATAATTAGAATAATGAGGCGATCGATATGTTGAAGCTTTTTAAGCCGAGGCTAAATTTTACATTTACACTAATTTCGAGTGCATTTTTATGTGCATTTTCTAGTAATATTTTTGCAGATTCTACATCCAATAAAAGCACAAAAGAAGTTACGGTTAGTCCTGATCATATAGAAATAGATAAATATCTCGGTGTTTGGTACGAAATAGCGCGAAAACCCAATAGTTTTCAAAAGAAATGCAAAAAAAATGTCATGACGATTTATACCTACAATGAAAATGGTAATCTAGGCATAGATAATCGTTGTATCAATCGTACAGGTGATGTTCAAAAAATTGCTGCTGAAGCTTTTATTGAAAATTCACCATTTAATAGCAAATTTAAAATCAGTTTCTTGCCAGAATCTATTCGATGGATACCCGTGGTACGTGAAAATTATTGGATTTTAAAGGTGGATGCAAATTATCAAATGGCGTTGGTTGGTGAGCCAGATCGACATAATCTGTGGTTGTTGTCTAGAAATCCACATCCAGATCAGGCTGTGGTAAGCGAGTTTTTGGAGTATGCCAAAGCCGAAGGATACAATTTAAAAGATTTGATTATGACGGTTCAAACGGAACAGCCGAAATCTTAAAAAATAATTAGTTTAAACGTAGGAAATTATCCTGCTAAATATTTTACTTTTCAATCTATTTTGGCAAAAAGCTGTTTATAATGAGCCTCAAGATCGATTTAAGAGGTGATGGATGTTTAAAGGCGTTTTCCTGTCTGTTTTGGCATCGGTCACATTTGGTGTTCTTTATTTTTATACCAAACTTTTAGGTGATTTTGATAGTGAGCAAACCTTTGGTTGGCGTATCATTTCTACCTTACCTTTTTTGACACTTTTCATGCTTTATAGTGGTGATTTTGCCCACGTCAAAACGATTTATCAGCGTATTTTAAAAAATCCAATGCTTATATTGATGTTGATCGTGACATCAGCTTTGACTTGTGTGCAACTGTGGCTGTTTTTATGGGGGCCGATGAATGGTCGAGGGCTACAAGTTTCACTTGGTTATTTCTTGTTGCCGTTGGTCTTGGTGCTGGCTGGAAGTTTAATTTATAAAGAAAAATTATCTAAATTTCAGTTGATTGCTGTAATTTTTGCTGTCATAGGTGTTGGGCACGAATTATGGCGATTAGGCAGTATCGCATGGGAAACCATGTTGGTTGCGATTGGTTATGCGCTGTATTTTCTGATTCGTAAAAAAATCAATACTGATAACCTTGGCGGTTTTTGGTGGGATATCGTGATCTGTATGCCCGTTGCGATTTATTTAACACATACAGGGCTTGCACCTTATACAAAATTTGCTGATCAGCCTAGTTTAGTTTTAGTGATTATGGGGCTAGGTGTTTTGAGTGCGATTGGGCTCGGTAGCTATATTTTGGCAAGTCGTTTTTTACCGATGATTTTATTTGGTTTATTGAGTTATCTTGAGCCAGTTTTGTTGGCACTTGCTTCATTGGCTTTGGGTGAAAGTATCAAATCTGAGGAATGGTTGACCTATATTCCGATCTGGTGTGCGGTGGCTATTTTGGCGCTCGAAGGGGCAGTGCACTTGATACAGCAACGAAATCGTCAGCGTAATTTAAACCGAAATATTGAAAAGCTTGAACAGCGTTTGGATGAAAAATAAACTATTTAATGTTTGAAAATCATCATTATTTTAAAGCAAAGGTTTTATCGATGATTTTTGGGCGATATTTTTGACGATGTTTAGGCTGCTTTTGGCCGACTTTGCACTATCTTGGCTGTTTATTTTTACTATTTTGTAATTTTATAGTGAATATATAAGAAAATTTGCACTCCTATATCAGCTTTTGATTCAATCTTGATGATAATTCCATTACAATTATGGGGTTTTAAAATTTCATGCCTAGATATACATAAAATAGAGGACGTATCTGTGAGCAAAGACACTATCATCGCCCTACACTCAGAGCATCAAGGTCGTTGGAAAAACCGCGAAGAAATCGCGGAACGTATGATTGCTCTCATTGGTCAATTGTACCGTGAAAAAAATATTGTGACTTCAGTTTATGGACGTTCTTTAGTTAACCGTTCTGTAATTCAAATTTTGAAAGCACATCGCCGTACACGTATGATGGATGTTGAGCTTTCTGTAGTTCACACATTTCCAATTTTAGAAGCCTTAGCGAAACAAGCGCACATTGGTTCTGCAGAAGTTGATTTAGGTAAACTTGCTGTTGAATACAAAGAAAAAGGTGGTGATGTAGACGCATTTGTTGCAGATGCTGTTAAATCATTGAACGGTCGTGCAGAAGTTGCTGAACCTAAAGATGTTGTTCTTTATGGTTTCGGTCGTATCGGTCGTATCTTAGCGCGTCTTATTATCAGCCAATCTGGTCTTGGTCGCGGTTTAAGCCTTAAAGCAATCGTTGTTCGTAAATCATCTGATGGTGATCTTGCGAAACGTGCTTCTTTACTTCGTCGTGACTCAATTCACGGTTCATTTGCAGGTACGATTTCTGTAGATGAAGAAAATGAAGCAATCATTGCAAATGGTAACTTTATCAAAGTGATTTATGCTTCAAGCCCTGCTGAAGTAGATTATACAGATTACGGTATTGATAACGCTCTTGTGATCGACAACACTGGTAAATGGCGTGATGTTGATGGTTTAACTCAACACCTTCAATGCCCAGGCGTTGCTCGTGTTGTGTTAACTGCACCTGGTAAAGGTGACATGAAGAACGTTGTATTTGGTGTAAACCAAGCTGATATCTTAGATGAAGACAAAATCATCTCTGCTGCAAGCTGTACAACTAATGCAATCACTCCTGTATTGAAAGTATTAGACGACAAATACAAAGTGATCAATGGTCATGTTGAAACTGTTCACTCATTTACAAATGACCAAAACTTAATTGATAACTATCACAAAGCTGACCGTCGTGGTCGTGCTGCGACTTTGAACATGGTGATTACTGAAACTGGTGCGGCTAAAGCCGTTGCTAAAGCATTGCCTCAGTTACAAGGTAAATTGACTGGTAACTCAGTACGTGTACCTACACCAAACGTTTCATTGGCAATCTTGAACTTGACACTTGATAAAGAAGTTGATCGTGAAGAAGTGAACGAATATATTCGTCAAATCTCAATCAACTCAAACCTTCAAGGTCAAATCGGTTATACAAACTCAACTGAAGTTGTATCAAGTGACTTTATCGGTTCACGTACAGCAGGTGTTTTTGATGCGCAAGCAACAATCACTTCTGGCAACCGTTTAACAGCTTATGTTTGGTATGACAATGAAGTAGGTTATAGCTGCCAAGTATTGCGTATCGCTGAACAAATGTGTGGCGTGAGCTATCCAAAAGTTCCTGCAGAAACAAATGCATAATTTGTAAATGCACAAAAAACCCGACTTAATGTCGGGTTTTTTATTGTCGTTATTCAATTGCAAGAACAGTATCGTTATTGTGATTTATATAAAAATAAATATATTTCAATGCTTTACTGATTTTTGGTGATGCAATCCAATTGAAATAAGCAGCTTAAAGTTAATGTTTTTCATCATGAGCATTAAAAATAGCACTACATTATTTATGCTATTTGATTGATTTTTATACATGAAAATGTCTTATTAATACAAAAAAAAGTAAACTTGATCACAATATTGGATACACTAAACCTAAGGAAAAATAAAACTGACTAAAAGGATAGGATTTTGCATCTAAGGAAATGGATAGGTGTACTCATTTTTATATTGGCTGCTGCAATTTGTGGTGTTGTCTTAGCTATTTGGGTATTCAAACACTTTAATATATATATCCCACTTGAAAATCAATCGGTTAACATTGATTTAAAAGAGCCTTTGCAAGCAAAAGTTCAAATTCATGATGCACTTGATGTCGATGTGGTGGGTAATGTCAATGCGACAATTCCGATTCATGAAAAACTGAGTATCCCGATTGCGCAAACACTCAATCCTCGAGTCTATTTTGATAATGAGGTACCGATTTCGACCACGATTCCAGTAAATGAGGTGTTACATGTCAATCAAGACATGCCAATTGATACTCAAGTTCAAGTGAAAGTTCTCGGTAAAAATATCACTTTGCCACTCAAAGGAACGATTCCAATTAAGATGGATGTCCCTGTCAATTTACAAGTACCACTTAATCAATCTGTACATTTAAAATTTGATGCACCTGTCAAAACTATATTAAAAGAAAATTTAAATATTCCGCTAGACGCTACATTGAAAACCAATATTCCTGTGAAAGGTCATTTAAATGTTCCAGTAAAAACGGCATTGGATGCGAGTGTGGATGTGACCAATACTTTGCCAGTTAAAATCAGTCAAGGACAACTCAAGATACCACTTAATAGCCTAAGTTTGTCTAAAAACGATTCGATGCAAAAGGCGAATGAACATTCTGATTCTAAAAGTAGTACAGCAAAATAGGAGAGGGAAATGTGGATTTTTACTTCATTTCGAAATGCCCTGATTTGCTTTCTTTTGATCGTCATTTTAGTTGCAGTTTTGTTTTGGCTTTATTTGAATGTTCAAGCTTCGATGCAAGTTTCTGCACAAAATGCCAATATCGAACTTGCTCATTCGTTGCCGACTGAAATTGAAGTAGGCAATTATTTACAGACGCATGCACAAGGTGCACTCGACACTAAAATTAATATTGATCGACATCTGGATTTACCTTTGAGAGGAAAATATTTAGCTGATTTGAGTTTTGAGGTGACGACACCGATTACGGTAAATATCAACTATAGTACCAATATTGATATTTCGACTACGATGCCTTTGGACACGACGACAGACTTGGTTTACCAAAACAAGTTATTACCAGAATTTCCATTGCATATTGATGTGCCGATTAAGCTAAGCGTACCATTTAAAATTAATCGTGATTATCATGTGCCGATTAAAATCAAATTTGCAGGTCCTGTGTATTTTCAATTTGATGAGCTGGCAAAACTGCATGTTCAACATGAGTTTAGTCCAGTATTGAATATGAACGATAATATGACCATGCGTAAAATCGCAAAGTTTAAAGCAACGATGACCAATACTGAACGTAATACCATTGCTGATTTAAATATGAATATTGATTTACCTGTCAAAAATATTCATCAGTGATGTTTATTGTTGTTTGCTTATGTATGAGCGATTATTTTTTTGTTTTTTGAGATTTACTCAGCCATCTATAAGATAACCAATAAGCGCTGAGTAAATCACAGTGTTTTACTTTGGGTTTAAATGATTAGCTCATTTAAAATCAATGTGTAAATAGCATTTTAATTTGATATTGAATGCTGGTCGTTTTGCGTTTCAACAATGTCTCTAAATCTTTGCTATCACTATACATTGCGCCATTTACAGTTTCTTTATCTGCATCAACGATCACCTCAACTAGCGCTTTAGGTAGACCTGCTTGGAGCAATGCATCAGTGTATTGCTCAGGGCTGAGGTCTTGATATTTCACCTCTTTTTTAGAAGCCTCGCTGATATATGCTGCCATATCTGTCAAAGTGAAACTGTTAGAACCCGCGAGTTCATAAGTTTTGTTGTCATGACCATGAGTCGTCAAAACCTCTGCAGCAGCTTCGGCATAATCTTGGCGTGAAGCTGAACTGATTTGTCCATTTTGTGCTGCACCATACAATGCGCCGTGTTCGATCGCAGGGTTTACATTGGCTAGATAATTTTCGTTATACCAATTATTTCTTAAAAATGTATAACTTAGTCCACTTTCTAAAATAAGTTTTTCAGTTTCAACGTGCTCTTTTGCAAGTGGCATCGGGTTGCTGTCCGCACGCAATAAACTGGTATAAGCGATATAAGGCACTTGAGCAGTTTTTGCTGCTTCAATAACAGCCTGATGTTGTGGCGTACGGCGACCGACTTCATTTGCAGAAATAAGTAAAAGTTTATCCACGCCTTTTAAAGAAGCAGATAATTGTTCAGGTTGGTCATAGTCAAAATGACGTAGTTCAACGCCTTTGTTTTTTAAATCTTCGGCTTTGGATTCATTGCGGACAAGGGCAATGATTTGGCTTGCATCGGTTCGTTTGAGGAGTGCATCAATAACAAGATGACCGAGTTGTCCTGTTGCACCTGTAATTGCGATTTTCATTATGTCACCTTTCACTTAATTTCAAAGATACTTGATTGTTTTGTGTACTTGATGGCATTATGTTATTTCTAAAACTTACTAAATGTAAGTACGTACCCGAAGGTAAGTAAATTGCAGTTTGGAGAGAAATGGATGGTTAGTTACGCGACGAGTAATTTGATTGGTCAAGTTTTATCCAATGAATGTCCATCACGTGAAATATTGGAACATCTCACTAGCAAATGGTCTGTATTGGTTTTGCGTTGTTTAAGTGATGGCGTGCAACGATTTAGTGAACTTCGTAATCGTATACAGGGGATTAGTGAAAAAATGCTGGCCCAAACTTTGAAAATTCTTGAGCAAGATGGCTTTATTTTACGTACAGTTTATCCCGAAGTTCCCCCAAAAGTTGAATATCAGTTGACCATTTTAGGGGCACAAGCTGCTGAGAAATTGAATTATCTGATCTCTTGGATTGAAAGAAGTTTACCCGATATTATGGAAAATAAAGCAAAAGTTATTGTTCGATAAAGTGCTGAAATATCGTCTTTTATATCAGATCGCTATAGTCCAAACTCTGCAACGTCTTTTCTTGAAATGAGAATAGGCAATGACTTGATGGATGCTGGACTTGTGCCCGTTGATTTGGAAATTCTGCAAGTTTGCTAAACTTTGTTGTACTGTAGAAACTGATATTTTCATTACCGACGATGATCAACAATTTTTGATCTGAAAATAATGCCATGACCTTTTGAGTTTGTTCTGGCATTGCCCAGACTGAACCCTCATCAATTTCCACCAAAGAATAAAGCCGGACCCCATAACCTTGACTATTATCAGATTCAACTGATTCGTATTGTTCCATATCCCAAATCAGGGTATGCCATAAGGCAATTGTGGTATCTGTTAACCAGCACATTGGATAATTCCAATCATCTCGATAGCTGAGTTGACGTAGTGAATGACCATCCTCACTTTCATACGGGTTTTTTGAAAACCAATCTGGTAACGACCAAATGCGTGGGATATTGACGGGTTGCCAAACCCAGCCATCACCTAAGATTCGTTGGTGATTTGGACTGACATATAAATTGCCATGAAAATAATCTAAATAGTGCAAAGGTATTTGATCTTTATAAGCATCGATGTGGCGCTGAGTCATGAGTGTATTTTGCGTTAAATTGTATGCATCTAGACGATTCCAATCTGTCCGAAAAATACAAATATCATCATTGTTGTAGCGACTAAATGCAAAGGAAAAGCCAACGGTATATTCATAGTACTGCTTGGCATCTATCTGCAAAATTGTCTCGCCACTACTGATATTGAACACATGCGCAAATTGTCCATGATCAACCGCCACTGCGGCATATAGACCATTTTGTGAGGCATAAAGTTTATATGTGGGAGCTCCGAAATAATGATCTTTATCCTCACCTAAAACGGGCAATTGAATGCTTGATAAATATTGAAGTTGATTTTTTTGAATATCAAATCCATATAATTTCGCCGAATCGGTCAAGATTAAAATCTGCCCATAACTTGCCTCAATGCTTTGAATCGCGAGGATTGGGCGATCTAATTGTTCTAATAAATATTGTTTTTGTTTCATAATAAGCCTAAATTTTTTTATAGCTCCGAATAGGATTGCCACGTTCGATCATGGCGTGTTGTTGATGCATTGCTTGTTTATTGTCTGCATGGGCATGTTCTAATTTTTGCGCGAGTTTCAAAGCGATCAACTCTTTGGCAAGACGTTTATTGGCATGTTGACTCCGTTCAGACATGACTTTAACACTGATACCGCTCGCGATATGTGTGGCATGAATAGCAGAATCTGTTGTGTTGACATGTTGACCGCCAGCACCTGAGGCTCGGCAAGCTTGGAATACGATGCTGTCATTTTCAGGTAATGTTTGCGGATCATCAAATAGCCTGATACCAACAAACCAATTTTTACGTTTATGATTGGGTCTGATTTTACTCTGAAAAGTCCATTGAATCGTGCCACACCAAGTCTTCGTCCAGATTAGATGGGCTTGATCGAGTTGCAATAAAATACTCGAATAGCCATAAACAGTTTCGGTTTTTTCAAGTATTGTGATTTCTATTTGATGCTTTTTGGCATCTTTTAATAATTCTTCAAAGCTATATTTTACAGCTTGTTCACATTCAGCAGGACCTTTGGCTGCACTGAGTTGAAGTATAGGCAATCTATTTCCTTATTAAGGTTTTGGGTAATGTTAAAAATAAGATTTAGTTATTGATTTATATAGAATTACAAAACATTTTCTTAAATTATAGTATGGTGCATTATATAAATAACTTAGCCTAAGTTCAAATTTATCGGATTTTTACTCTTTTAATCGTTTAGGCACATAGATTTGAGCACAAGTACTTTACAGACCTGATCATTTTTATGAAAAAGAAAAGGTCACATTTTTTGGATATACAAAGCCGAATTAGATGCCTGAGTCTCAAGTCATTTAAATGAGAGATCATTTGCTAAGCGGGAGTTTATTCTTTTGTCATTTCTATCGCTTTTTCACTGAAGCCAATTTTTTGAGATCAATAATTCGAAAATGCAGTAATTTTTATGCTTTGCTGAATAATTCTATTCGAGAATTTTTTAAAAATATGGCAAAATAGACGGTTTTAAAAGTATTTTAGAGGATTGGCAACATGCGCTTTGTTGATGAAGCAGTCATTACCGTAGAGGCTGGCGACGGTGGCAATGGCGTAGCCAGTTTTCGCCGAGAGAAATTTGTGCCATTTGGTGGTCCAGATGGTGGTGATGGTGGTCGTGGAGGCAGCGTATATATTCAAGCTGATGACGACACCAGTACTCTTGTAGATTATCGTTATACCCGTAAATTTCGCGCTGAACGTGGTAAAAATGGTGCAGGCGCAAACTGTGCTGGCCGTGGCGGTGAGTCCGTCGTGCTTAAAGTTCCTGTAGGAACAACAATTGTAGATACAGATTCTGGTGACATTATTGGCGATTTGATCGCAGATGGTCAAAAAGTCTTGGTTGCAAATGGTGGTGATGGTGGTTTGGGTAATACCCATTTTAAATCATCAACTAACCGTGCACCGCGTAAATGTACACACGGGATCAAAGGCGAATTTCGTGAAATTCGTTTAGAGCTTAAAGTGCTTGCTGATGTGGGCTTATTGGGCATGCCAAATGCGGGTAAATCTACCTTTATCCGTGCCGTATCAGCTGCAAAACCAAAAGTTGCGGATTATCCATTTACAACTATGGTGCCAAACTTAGGTGTGGTTGATGCAGACAGTCATCGCTCATTTGTAATGGCAGATATTCCAGGATTGATCGAAGGTGCAGCAGAAGGTGCTGGTCTGGGTATTCGATTCTTGAAACATTTGGCTCGTACTCGTATTTTATTGCATATCGTAGATGTTCAGCCGATTGATGGTTCTGACCCTGCAAATAATGCAAAAGTGATTATGGAAGAATTGAAAAAATTCTCTCCTACTTTGGCTAAACTTCCAGTGGTCTTAGTCTTAAATAAACTCGATCAATTGCCAGAAGATTCTCGTGAAGAATGGTGTAAACACATTCTTGAAGAAATGCAATGGGATGGCCCTGTATTTAAAACTTCAGGCTTGCTCTCAGAAGGTACTAAACCAGTGGTTTATTATCTGATGGATCAAATTGAGCAACAAAAAGAACGCGAAGTTGAAGATCCAGAGTACGCTAAAGAAATCAAAGCATTCCGTGATCAGCTTGAAGCTGAAACACGTGAACAAACGCTTGCTGCAAAAGAAGCGTACCGCGCAATGCGTCGTCAACAACGTCTTGAAGGTCTGTTATCTGATGATGACGATGATGAAGACGGTGATGATGGCGATATGGAAGTGTACTACGTACGTTAAGCTCATATAGATTTGAGTAGGGGCTGTGGACGTTTCAGAAATCGACCGCGTTGTGCTTTGATCATTTAGATTACTAAATTTCTCAAACAACGCCTTGTATTGTCAAAAAATACTCGTTGTCGTAGCGAGTTTGAAGCGTCAACAAACCCTAATAGAGGACAAAATGATAGAAGTGGTAGATGGGCAACGTAAGCTCGAAGCTTGTAAACGAATCGTTGTTAAAATAGGCTCATCTTTACTTACAGCAAATGGGCAAGGTCTAGACATCAATGCTATTTCGCACTGGGCGAAACAAATTGCTGATCTACACAATGCAGGACACGAAATTATATTGGTGTCATCAGGTGCTGTAGCGGAAGGGATGGTACGTATGAAGTTACCAAGCCGACCCACCGATCTACCCAGTCTTCAGGCTTGTGCTGCCATTGGTCAAATGGGCTTGATCCAAACATGGTCAAGCGTTTTGGATTTACATACGATCCAAACAGCACAAGTCCTTTTAACTCATGATGATTTAGCTGATCGCCGTCGTTATCTCAACTCATGTGATGCTTTGCAAAACTTGATTGATTGGCGCGTGATTCCTGTGATCAATGAAAATGACACGGTATCTACCAATGAAATTCGTTTTGGTGATAATGATACGCTTGCTGCGATGGTCGCAGGACAAGTCCATGCGGATTTGTTGATTATTTTGACAGATCAACAAGGGATGTTCGACTCTGATCCACGTAGTAATCCAGATGCAAAATTGTTGTCGACTGTTCGTGCTTTAGATGAAAGTCTATTTGAAATGGCTGGCGGTGGCGGTGCTCTCGGAAGCGGCGGTATGGTCACTAAAGTTCGAGCTGCTCGTTTGGCTGCAAAATCAGGTTGTCCAACTTTGATCGCAAGCGGTGAAAGTGACAATGTATTGGCACGTCTGATGTCTGGGGAAATGATGGGAACATTATTTATCACAGACAATGACCGTATGACTGCTCATCAACAATGGTTGGCTGCACATCTGCAAACAGCGGGTCGTTTGGTGATTGATGATGGTGCTGTCGATGCAATCAAACAAAAGCATCGTAGTTTATTACCTGTAGGCGTTAAAGCTGTCGAAGGGCATTTTGATCGTGGTGATGTCGTTGAGTGTGTAGATCGTCAAGGTAAACGTGTCGCTGTTGGACGTGTCAACTTTAGCTCACGTTCAGCGGAAATCGTTAAAGGTTTATCCTCTGATAAAGTGCATCAGGTTTTAGGTGAAGCTCGATCTTTGGAAATGATTCATCGCAATCATATGGCGATTTATTGATAGTATAAGTATTTGAATATAATGTATTTTAAATAAAAAATTTAACTACATTGTTCATGTTAAAAGCCCACTTTTAAAAGTGGGCTTTCTCATGGTAAAACTTCCGAACTTAGAAGTAAGCCTAAACAAATAAGCCTAAACCAATAGAAAAACGACTCATTACAACAAAATGAAGGCTTATTTTTAGAACGAGCTTATAAATAATCATTACAAAAATTTAAGCGATAAAATAAGCATCATTTTTCTATCATTCATTCAAGATTTTTTACTTTTCAACCAACGCCATAAGGTCGTACGGCTAATACCAAGTAAAGTTGCAGCCTGAAAATGGTTACCACTTGCCATTTTCAATGCAGCAGTCGCTTGATCAAAGTGAGATGTCAAATTTTCGAAAGCTACTTTTTCACTGATATGTGGGTTCTTTATCTGAGGAGGTCGCACAGAATTAATATTATTTGGCAATGAATGTATTGCAAAAAAATCTGGCAATTCTTCATACAAGAGTTTTTCATCAATCGGCACGGTGAGTGTTGGTAAAAGAATAGCGACTCGTTTCGCTATACTTTCTAATTCTCTAATATTACCTGGCCATAGATACTGATTTAAATGGTGTGAAAGCAAATGTTGAATCTCATCCAAAATTGCATGATTTTTAAAATTTTTTGCTATATTTAATTTTAGGAAATTGTCGAAAAGTAATGAAATATCAATTTTCCTTTCTCGCAGGGGCGGGAGTTTAAGCTCCAGTGTATTCAAGCGATAATATAAATCTTGTCTAAATGATTTAAGTGAAACAAGATCTTTTAAAGGTTGATGTGTTGCAGCAATAACTCGGATATCAATCGGAATGGGTGTGTTAGATCCTAATCTAGTAATCGCTCTTTCTTGTAGAACACGGAGTAAGCGCGTTTGCAAGGATAGGGGCATATCACCAATTTCATCCAAAAAAAGTGTTCCTTTATGTGCAGATTCAATTAAACCACGTCTTCCTCCACGCTTTGATCCTGTAAATGCACCATCATCATGACCAAATAATTCACTTTCAATAAGCGTTTCTGGAAATGCTGCACAATTAATCGCAATAAAGGGGTGGTTCGCTCGATGACTTTCATTATGTATGGCTTGTGCAAAAAGTTCTTTACCTGTACCACTTTCGCCCATAATGAGGATATCAAACTCTGATTTTGAATAGCGTTTGGCTTTATTGATTGTATTTTTGAGTGCGCTACTATTACCTTGAATTGTGCCAAAATGATGTCTTGCCGTAAATTGTCTTTTACGTTCAAACATTCGAAGTTTGGTATCTGAAGTATAAATTGTACCAGCATCATGTAGGGTAATGGCCGCGCCGACGATTTGCCCATTCTCAAATATAGCTGCTTTGTGACTCACCCAATCTCGATGATCTAGTTGTAGAACAGAGGAGGGGATTTCATCGCCTGTATAGTTTTGAAGTACATCCTTTAAAGATAGCTCAGGCTGTACCTCAGAGAGATTAGTTCCACGAATATCTTGATTTTCAACAGATAAAATCTTTTTCATGGCATGATTGATTGCAATAATTTTTTCTTGATTATTCACTGCAACCACAGCATCAGGCAGGGTTTGTAAGACACTGTTTAATTGGTCAAACCGTGTGTGTTCCAGATGGGCGATACGTCCAACTTCTAGCGCTTGATCTAAAGCGGTACGTATACTTTGTAATGAATAGGTGAGTATGGCTTGCATACCTGCTTTTTGAGCCAATTCGACAATAATACTTGAGCCTAAGACGACCTCTACACCTTTATCTTTAAGCTTTTGAATGCATAACTGAGCTTCTTGTGGTGTTTTATAATGATATTGGGTCAGATTTAACAACAATAAACTTTTTAAATCATCAAGTGATGGGATGGCATCACCATAAGTAATCACACCGACATTTGGGCTAATTTCTTTTGCTTTGATGAGTGCTTTCATCAAGTCATAACCTGAAACATCAATGCTCACCACAGGTGTTTGTACACCGTCACGTAAGATACTGGCATTTGAACCTGCACTTAAGAAAACATCTACATTTGCATTTTTAATTCTTTCATTTGCAAGGCCGAGCACTTGATCAAAACTGGCGTCCAGGGTTTCTATTTGTGCTCGAAAAGCGTATTCCTCCAAAATGGGTTTAGAGAAAGTTCTCAATAAATGATGACTCATAAAACAGATACGAGGCATATATTTATTTTTACTGTTTATATTTTGCATGGTTGTCATATGTGCTCTTTGTTAAATATAGATCCTTCTATATTTGAAATGAATAGATTTAATATGATGTCTATATGTATTTGAATATGATGAAACTAAGCCATCATAGAAAAGTAATGTGAGACATTTTGTCGATCTTATTTCAATATAATATTTATAATTGAAACAAAAGCTTAGTCTGTAAAATTTAGTAAGTGTATTAAAAATAATGTTTCATTTTTTATTTTTGTGAAACAGGTGAAACAAATTGGAAATGTTTCATTTATTTGTAAGATTTTGATTTTTAATAAATATTTAATATTTTAAAAAGTGGCATACATTCTGCTTAAGACAACATAATCAAATTAAACTGGAGAAAATAAAATCTCAGGAATTTTTGGGTTAACTTTAAATTAGACGTAAATTCATGATTGTAAATCAGGAAGATTGAGATTGAATTGAGTACATAAAGTTAATCTTAATATTAAAGGATGAAAAATATTAAGGATTAATAAATATATGGATATTATATTTAAAAAAATTGTATCAGGTTTATTATTTTTATTTTGTTCAAACGAAATACTGGCAGCTGAAAATGGGAAGTCAAGTTATCCACCCGGTGGGTCAATGTATTTTATTGCAGAATATCCACCAATACCGGGTAATTATCTGCAAAGCTTAACTTATTATGGTACAGCAAATCGTATAAATGATCATAATGGGAATAAAACAGAAAATTTAAATCTTGATTTCAGTGTGGTTTCTCAATCATTAAGGTTTGTTGCAGTTTGGGATTCTCATTTGTTTAAGGCTGATGCTGTTGCTTCTGAGTTAATTGTAACTTATGCATCTGCCCGAAATTCAATGGATATATCCAATGTACGTATGAACAGTACCGCAGATGGCTTAGGCGATATCGTGATAGCTCCACTGGGTTTACAGTGGAATTTGGGAGAAAAGAAAAATTGGCAAACCGTCGCTACAGTCTATTATGTCATCCCTTCAAACTCATATTCAAAACATAAAGCTCTGAATATTTCCAACAATCACTATTCAATTCAACCAACATTTGGAGTCAAATATCGAGATGAAAGTGGTTTCTCCGTTGGTATATCGCCACGGGTATCTTTTAACTGGAGGAATGATGATACTCAATATAAAAATGGAACAGAGTTTTTTGCTGATTATATGTTTTCTTATAAAGTCGGAAATTGGGAGCCCGGTCTAGTTGGTTATTATTCTAATCAGTTTGAAAATGATGAAATCGATGGTAAGAAAATTAAAGATTCAAAAACTGAAGGTTTTTCTATAGGCCCAGGAATTTATTATAACCACGCCAATAAAGTTTTTATGAGTGCCAGTTTCCAAAAAGATTTAGTGGCAAAAAATAAATCACAAAATAATAGCTTATTTATATCTGTCGCATTTCCATATTAATTTATGTGGGGATGTTAAACATTTTCTGTATTTTTATAGCTAAAATTTTTTAGATCAATATGATTGTCAAAATGAATACAGAGAAAATATTGTGTGAAATAAAATATCGAGGAGTATTAAAATGAATCAAGTTGAATTAAATAAAACTCAGGCTAAACGCTTTTTAGAATATCTAGCGAAGACTGATTTTGACAGTCTTCGGCAGCTTTTAGCTGATGAGATGCAATACATTTTGCCCGGAAAATCACCCTTAGCAACGCATCTCACATCTGCGGCAGAATTTAGTGATTTTTTACATTCTGCTTTTAGTGGAAAAGTTGCACAAGCCAAATTTGAGATTTTAAATATCACTGCTGAAGATAACCGAGTTGCTGTCGAAGCTACTGGATTATTTGAGTTTAAGGCTGGCTTGATCTATGAAAATATATACCATTTTCTCTTTCATTTTAATGATCTTGGTAAGATTACCCAATTGACTGAGCACATGGATAGTTACCATGCAACTAAGTTATTTGTGGGTGGTGAGTGAGAGTCATATTCAACCCCAAAGTTTGATACTGCATTGAATTTTTTACCATTAGAACGGCTCTTGTAGCGGCAATAAACATTATGTATTGAATAAATGGACGTTATTTATAACGTCCATTTTATTTTATATAAACTACTTTTTTAGAGTTTTTGGATCGAAGTGTTAAATTGATCAAGATCATATATCAATACAGTGTTCCAATATTAAAAAATGAAACACATGAATGTTTCATTCTTTAATAAAATATTTATTTGATTAATAATAATATTTTCAAATCATTTATTTAAATCATGTCATTAAGTTGAAACATTATTTATAATGAAACATCTTAAAATCAATATAAATAAAATAATAATTATATATTTCAAATGCATAATTTTACTAAAAATGTTGGCATGGTTAGTGCTTTATAAGAGGCAGGAATAAAAAATGCCATTGCAACATTGGAGGTGAACATATGGCTTTAGAACATATCACTATTCTTGATTTAACACATATGGTCTCAGGTCCTTATGGAACGATGATACTTTCTGACCTAGGTGCAAGAACTATTAAAGTAGAGCCTCCTGTAAAAGGTGAGGGAACACGACGTTTATTGGAAAATGACAAACTCTATTCAAAAGATGGCGTAGGAGCATACTTTCTTACACTCAATCGTAATAAAGAAAGTGTCTGCATTGATCTGAAAAAGGCTGAGGGTCGTGAGGTTTTTTTTGATCTCGTTCGTAAAGCTGATGTCGTGTTTGATAACTTCAGTGTCGGTGTAACCAAACGTCTAGGGATCGATCACGAAAGCCTATCCAAGGTGAATCCTAAAATTATCACTTGTTCCGTGACAGGTTTTGGTGAAACTGGACCAGAAGTAAATCGTCCTGCATTTGATCAGGTGATTCAGGCAATGGGTGGTGGAATGTCCATCACAGGAACACCTGAAACTGGACCAATGAGAAGTGGTATCCCAATGGGTGATTTGGGAGGTGGTGTTTTTGGCGCATTGGGCGTGCTTGCCGCACTGGCAGAAAGAGAACATACAGGTAAAGGACAACATGTCGATATTTCGATGCTAGATGTGCAGGTTTCACTTTTGAACTATATGGCAACAATGCATTTGATGTCGAAAGAGGTTCCGCAAGGGATCGGCAATGGTCACTTTGTTCATGTTCCTTATAATTGTTATCCAACAAAAGACGGTCATATTATTATTGCCTGTATTGGTGATCCATTTTTTGAGCGTTTCGCCGATTTTATCCAAATTCCTGATTTACAAAAAACAGAGTTAAAAGCACAACCTGTTCGATTTGCTATAAAAGATCAAATTGATCAATTGATTACCGAAAAATTACTTGAACATCCAACCGCATATTGGTTGGAGAAGTTACAGGAAGTCCGAATCCCGTGTGGTCCAGTCAATAATATGGCACAGACGTTGAGAGATCCTCAGGTTCTTTCACGAGATATGGTGGTTTCCGTTGATTTACCTTCTGGTGAAAAGCTGGATATGCCAGGTAATCCCATAAAGCTTTCCAATGCCACTCAAGCAAAATTTAAAGCCTCTCCAGAACTTGGTCAAAACACCGATGAAATTTTGCATGAATGGTTAGATTATTCAGATGAACAAATTACCCATCTCAAAGTTTCTGGAATCGTGGGGTGATTATGGAACGGATATATATCACTGATGTAGCGCCAAGAGATGGATTACAAAATCAATCTGTTGCTGTAAGCACAGAAGATAAATTTACACTGATTTCAAAATTGGTTGAAGCAGGTATTGAAAATGCCGAAGTGACAAGTTTTGTTTCGCCTAAAGCTGTACCGATGATGTCTGATGCAGCTGAACTTTTTCCTAAAGTACAAGGTGCATTTCCTCAGCTGAATAGTTTTGTATTGGTTCCAAATCTAAAAGGCTTAGAAAAGGCTCATGAGGCTGGCGTCAAAGAAGTGGCTTTTGTGTTATGTGCAACTGAAATGATGAACCAGAAAAATATCAATATGAGTTTGGCCCAAGCGATTGAGTCTACATTGCAATTGATCGAGGAAAGCAAACGTCTAAATATACGTTCGAGAACGTATATATCAGTCGCATTTGATTGCCCATACGAAGGTGAAACGCCATTGCCACGAGTTGTTGAGCTTGCAAAAAAAGTGTATGAGGCTGGGACAGATCAGATTGTTATTGCTGATACCATTGGCTCAGCGGCTCCCGCTCAGGTCACTGAACGCTTAAATGCAATTTTGAAATATATTCCTGCGGAAAAAATTGTGATCCATTTACATGACACACGAGGAATGGCAGTTGCCAATGCATGGGCTGCACTGCAATGTGGAATCCGATGGTTCGATGCCAGTGTTGGCGGGATTGGAGGATGTCCTTTTGCACCTGGTGCAGCAGGAAATATGGCAACCGAAGATCTGGTACTTATGGCAGAGCAGAGTGGTTTTGATACAGGTATTTCGCTAGAAAAACTCTTGTATGCTGTTGACCATGCTCAGCAGGTACTCGATAAAACGCTCGGAGGTGGCTCAATAAAATGGTTAAGACAAAATGTTAGAGCAACGACTACTTTAAATCCCAAGACCCTAAATTTTTAAAATACCTCTTTCAGTTTGAAGTAGTGGAAAAAATCTTCAAATTAAAACATCAGTCAAGGAGAATGACATGAATAATGATTCAAGTATAAAAAACGAGTCAGGGCGTACAATTTTATCAGCAGATCAACATATTGATAAAATTGATATTTCCGTGAAATGTTTACATCATGCTGCGTATTTTTGTTATGACGCAGAAGAAACACGTCATTTCTATGAAGACTTGCTTGGATGGCCGTTGGTACATGCACTTCGAGTCGATGAGAGAGATCTTCCTAGTCCTAATTTTAGTAAACCTTATATGCATTTGTTTTTTGAATTAGAAGATAAATCGTGCATTGCTTTTTTTGATCTATTAGATGAACCCACAAGTGCTATGACTTCTCCCCATCCACCCATCAACCATATTGCATTTAAGGTTGAAGATCGAAGCCAACTTTTAACAGCTAAAAAACGATTGGAAGATGCAGGTGTCAGTGTGCTTGGCGCTTTAGATCATGGTTTTGTTGAATCTATATATTTTGAAGATCCAAATGGCGTGCACCTTGAGTTGACATTTGACAGTGTTGACGAAAATTTTCATGTACATGCCAAAGAAACAGCTCGAGACAACCTGAAAGCATGGTCGCTCGAAAAAGCACAAAATCATAAGCAAACAGGAGTGGCATAATGAGTAACAATATTAATATGAGTGCGCGGAATTTGACCCCAAAAGATTATGATCAATCTATTAACATACCTTCGCAAAAATATGAGTTTGACCGTATTCCCGTACTTTTTAAGTTTGCAGATCCAGAAAAAATTGTAGAAACATATAGTTTTCACGGACCTGTTGGCGAAGTTACAGTTGAAGGTCAGTTTTTGATTCCTCGTGGCGTTGAATCAAAAATATTGTATGTCATGATGCATCCATCAGGGAATTTAGCTCAACTTCCTATGCCGATTGCTTTGGCGGCACGAGCAGGACAACATGTATTATGTGCAAATAGCCGTTATCCATATAATGATACCGCTTTGATTATGGAGAAAGTGGTTCAAGATTTAGGTGCATATATTCGCTATGCCAAAGAAAATAAAGGCTATGAAAAAGTTGTTTTAGTCGGTTGGTCTGGTGGCGGTTCTTTATCATTATTTTATCAAGCACAAGCAGAGAACCCAACGATTACCCATACACCAGCGGGTGATCCATATAGCCTAATAGATGCTCAACTTATTCCTGCTGATGGTGTTATTTTTATCGCAGCACACTTGAGTCGGGCAGAAACACTAACTGAATGGACAGATCCATCTATCATCATTGAAAGTAATCCAGATATTCGAAATCCTGAATTCGATATTTATTCGCCAGATTGTCCAAATAAGCCCCAATATACTCAAGATTTTGTTTTGGCATTTAGAGAAAAGCAGAGAGAACGAAATCGTAAAATTTCACATTGGGCTTTGGAAATGTTAGAAGCATTGAAGAAAAATGGTGAAATGGAACGAGGTTTTGTCACACATAGAACCATGTGTGATGTGCGTTGGCTAGATACAAATGTTGACCCAAATGGGCGTAAAGCAAATGACTGTTATTTAGGCAATCCTCAAGAAGCAAATGCCGCGCCTGCAGGCTTAGCACGATTTTCTACGTTACGAAGCTGGTTATCTCAATGGTCTTATGATTACTCAAATGCGAAAGGTTCTGTCAATGCAACCTTGATTCGTAAAACACCTGTTTTACAAATCGTCAATGAGGCCGATGATGCAGTACCTGCAACACACAATCCAATTATTCGTGATGCGCTTGCAACACCTGATAAAACTTATGTTGAAATTAAGGGTGCAACACATTATTACCGTAATCAGCCTGAATTGATGGATGAATGTTTGAATGCTCTACAAAAATGGGCAGAACAACGCGGTTTTTGGGGATGATATTTAAAATATTAAGATTTTATTTTTAATATTGAATCGTACGCATTAGATCGAAGAAAGCTCATCAACACTTGTTTTTGAGCTTTCTTTCATGCCTAAACAGATTACAAATTTAATTTTTAGCTTAAGTTATGGAGGAAACTCTATGGTATTTAAACATAAACAAAAGCTTCGAGCTGATGTCGAAAATAAGCAACCCTTGTAAAGCTATTCAATCTCCTAAGTAAGTTCTTTGCTTTTATCTTTTTTGTGATTCAAGATTTTCGGTAAATGGTTATCTCGCCCTACGATATAAGAAAAATCAGCTAAAGCACACATTTCCAAATCTTCATTACTATTACCGTAGGCATAAACATTATGGTAATGATCAAGATTATATTCATCTAAAACTCGAATACGTTTTTGTTCACAACTACAATCTGCTGTGGCATAGGAACCGGTCAATTTATCATTTTTAATTTCTGTTTTGGTGCAAATCAGTTTAACTTCGAGTATTTCACAGATAATCTCAAGGTAAATATCAATAGATGCTGAAACGATGACGATCTCATCACCATTTTGTTTATGTATCAAAAACTGCTTATAAATATTTTTATTGAGATGATTAAGTAGAGAGGGTGCATATTCTTGCGCTAAAATTCGAATTTCATCTGCATTAGCATTGCGAAACATTGCATTATAAAGTTTCGGGCGCATCGAATTTGCAGGATAAACATTAAGATAATATGCCTGAATCCAAGGAAGAATTTTTAAACCTTGTTTAACGATGTGCCTTTTTGATAGCGCATAAAAGATAAACCCTGTGAAACTATCTTTTTTACACAAGGTTCCATCAAAATCAAATAGGGCTAAGTTCTTATTCTCTTGGCGCGGTGCATACATGATTCATATCTTCCATTTACACGACTAGCGTACCAATTGGTGTTGTAATCACGGCTCAGTTTAGGTCCTGTAATCAAAACCTCTGGCATGATGGCATAAGGTGCATCTTTACCTGTTTTGGCTTTATACAGTTTATTGACAGCAATGTAAGTTTGCGTCTTTTCAAAACCTGCTTCTTTTTCCTGTTTTAAATCGCTACGCAATTGACGCGGAGTAATCAAAACATTGTTTTGAGTGAATAATGTCAATAAAGCTTTTTCAGTATCAGTCACGGCAGCTTTTGGATTGCCGTTTTTGTCATAAGACAATAAATCACCATCCAAATCAAGTTTAGCATCGGTCAATTTATCAATCGCTTGCTGAAAAGAAGCATTACGACTTGAATACATACCTGAGTTATAGTCAGCAAAACGATAAATCGCTTTATCGTAATCTGCAGGGTACATCATAAGACGATGAATACCATAATACAGTCCGCCGTATTGGGTATATAAATCATCACGTAATTCATTAATATTCACATTATTACGTTTGTGTTCTTTGGCATAATTTATATGAACTTGCATAGAACCTAAGGTGGTAATCGGGTTCATTTTCTCAGCAATATCTTGTCCAACCAGTTTGGTAGCACCAGTAAGCGCACTAACATGATAATGCTTAGACATATAATCGAAAATTTCTCGATAGAGCACGTCTAAATCTTCCTCAGTTCGTACTTTACGCATCTGTTTTAAATAGCTGTCTTCAGGCGTAGGCTGATTTTTTAAAACGGTTTCGAAATAGCCCCCAATCGGTTCACCGATGGTATCACCGAGTTTATCAACAAATTTTTCTTTTAAACGTGAACTAACTTCTTTAACCGCTTTGTCACCTAAACCGGGCACGACAGGGTTTGCTACAAAGTTTGACTCTTGGTCAACAATAGCAATGATCGAGCAAACATTATCTTTGGTTTGGGGGATTTTTAGATCACTGGTAATTTGATAAATATCTTTTGCCCATGATGCACGATCATTCACACGTGCAGGGATGAGTTTTTTAACTTGTTCTTCCTTTAAAGTGGGGTCGTCATCCTCTGACCAAATAGAGCCTTTACCACATGCAGCAAGACTGAGTGCTAAAGTCATAACACTGATAGATTTTAGAAAACTAGGCTGTGACATAAATTTTTTCATAGCGATGAAAACACATACTAAAAAGGGAGAGCCAATTTGGCTGATGCAGTATACTATGGAAGTCGTCAAATGTATGAATATATATGTATATTGGTCTGGTCAAACTGTCAAATAATTCGATGAAAGATGATTCATTTCATCTACAACATTTGCTTTAAATCGTCATCATTACACTTTTGTATGTCGCTTATGGCCAAGTTAAATGATGTTGCGTTTGACAACACTCAGGATGAGGTCAGTGCTTAGAATGTATTCATTACAACTGACCCGTGTAACAGTGTTGTGGCAATACGTCGTTAAGCCATTTATCTAACTTAATTATCTTGTAGAGCATTACATTCGCTATATAACGATGATTTTATATGATTATTTCTCCAACAAGTTGGTGTTTCACCTGTCCATATTTTAAATGCACGAGTAAAAGATGTTTGTTCTTTATAACCTAATAAGTTTGCGATCTCGATAATAGATAAATCTGTTTCTTTGAGATATTTTTTTGCCAGAAAAACTCTAGATTCTTTTAATAGGTCTTGAAAAGAAGCATTTTTGGTTTTTAAAATATTTTGTAGACTTCGAGTCGAAATATTTAAATATTTTGCGATATTATCTATATGTGGATTACCATTAAGAATTGATTTTACAATACTTAATTTAACTAACTTCACAAAATCAGACTCTTTGGGTATATTTTTAAGTAATACTTCTGCATATTGGATAAGAATATAAAATAAAGTTGTATCTGATTTTTCCTTTTTTGTGCTTAAAATTTTAGTTGAAATAAAAATACTGGTCTGATGCATATCAAAAAAAACAGGGCATTTAAAATAATTTTCATAAATACTCGGATCTTTAGGTGTTGGTATGCTTAATTCTAGTTTAGTAAAAATATTATCGAATATTCCCAACATTTGAGAAATCCTTTGAAAAATAATCGCAACTTGGAGTTCCTCAGAGATAATAGTTTCTCGGATATATAACCCAGCAGTATAATATGTACCTTTATTCCAAGAAATGATGACTTCATCTCCATTGAAGAAAATATTTTTTTTTGTATAGTTATACCAAATCTTTGAATATTTTTCGAAAATTGGTAAATAATCAAGTAAGCTTTCACAACTTTCTGCGATATAAGCACAAATACCAATATCACGTATATCGACGTATTTTGCTATTTCTAAGCCTAAACCTTCTTTATTATATTGTTGCTGTACACACTTTATCTTGTTTAACCAAAGGTCATAATAAATATTGTCATTTACATCATATTTATTTTTAACAGGTGTTTTAATTTTTTTGATGTTGCAAAATTTATTTAGAAGACGAATCATTCCACTTCCAACACTTTTGTTTTTTAAAATAGTCTGCATATCTCACCAGTTTAAAATATAATATTTAATTGCGATTTATAATCATATATTTTCATATGATTATTGTGAAATATAGCAAATTATTTTTAATAATTCTTAATTGAGTCTTGGTGGGTTTTTTTTAATTGTGAATGAGGTTTTTTATTCTTTGATATTTTTTTTGTTTTCATCTTACCTTATCATTTTAAAAAATATAATACTAAAGTTTTTTAAATGATCTATTTGTTTGTGTTAAAAATAAATTTTGTCATATTAATAAAATTTCATGCAACCTTGTCTAGATAAGATATTTAAAATAATTTAACTGATTTAATGGTTGTTTGACAAGTCATCGTTCTTCTATGTTTGAGATGGTTTTTTCTTATTCATGTAAATAAAATTAATTTATTTTAAAATCTAAATGTTTGACTTTATTGTAATATTTTTGATTTTTATTTGTTATTTTAGCAGTATTATGGACTGTGAAATTTGATTTTTATAGATAAATGTGGCGTGAATTACAATATTTTTTATCATCATTTGACAGATTTTTTAGATTGTTTTTATTCAAGTCAAATCATGACTAACCTATAGAAATGTATATTGAGTTGTGTAATTTTTTATTTTGGTAAATTTTATAAAGTGTTTTTATTTTTGTTTTATTGAAAAAATTATTATATTTAAATTTAAGTGTATTTTTATTTTATTGTTCATGTGCGGATAAGAAAATATGGTGTATTTATGTGATTTTGTATTAAACATGGTTTAATACATGTTTTTATTTAATATTAAGTAAATCAATATCTTGTGATTTTATTTTAAAAATTATTGCTGATTAGGTTACTAATGCAAAGCTTATAAATAAGATGTGATGTGTTGCAATATTTTGAGATTGGTTATTGATGGATTTTTTGTTCCATATAAAGAAGATAAGATTTTTTTTGAGACTCATTGTCGTTAAATTTTATTTATGTTTTGGTTTGTTATTTTTTTCTGCTGCGGTTTTTTCTGAGAATAGTTCCAACAAAAAGTTAATTGAAAGTTTAAATCAGGTTTTTAAGCCAAAAGAAAATGATCAATATAAAATTGTTGAATTTAAAAAATTGAGTAATTTCTCCTATATTGATCGTTCTACACAAGAGGTGTTACCAACAGTTATTCTAAAATCTGTCGGCTCTCAGTCCATTTCTCGACGTCTTGTCGCTTTAGAAAAAGAGATAGATTTTTTAAGTGCTATTCGTTTAGCGATTCAGCGTAACCCTGAGATTTCACAGGCAATTGCTTTTTTAGCGTCTCAGAATTCATCCATTGATGTAGCCAAGTCTCAGTATTATCCACAAATTTCTGGTGGCGTATCGACCAGCGATCTAAGCAGTGGGCAGCACGGTCAGCAGTTGTTGAGTTTAAATGCGACTCAAATGCTTTATGATTTTGGGAAAACTAAAACCAGTGTAAATATTGAAAAAGCCAAATTATTGCTAGAACAGGCAAATGTTCTGGTCAGTATTGATGATATTGCTAATCAAGTAGCTGCGGCGATGATCAATATTGAAAGATATAAGAGTTTATCAAATACGGCTCAGCAACAAATTTTAGGTATTCAAGGTATTTTGAATATCGCAAATCTTAGGGCCAACGCAGGGATCAGTAGTCAAGCCGATCCAATTCAGGCGCAATCATATCTTGAATCTGCAAGATCAAATCTGATTGCTCAGCAGTTGTTACTCAAACAATATCAGCAACGTTTACGCACGTTATTGGGATTTGATATTTCAAATCGTCATTGGATTATTCCAGATCATTTGGTAAATGCTTCCGATTTATTTCGTGATCCTGAATTCAATACTATACCTGCCATGATTGTAGCTCGGACAGAAGTTGAGGTTGTGCAATATCAAAAGCATCAGACTGATTTGAGTCGTTATCCCACCTTGTTTGTAAAAGGTTCTCTCAATCAGGCGATCAATGGTGTTAACCCAAATAACAATAAAGATGATGGTTTTTATAGTTCGGTTATGTTTGAAGCTTCAAGTCATTTTTATCAAGGTGGGGCGATTTCTGCGCAGACACGCGCGGTCAGTTATGCAGAACAAGCGGCTCGTTCCAAAGTAAATGCTGTGTATATGGATGTATTGGACCAGATTCGTATTACACGTGAGGACATTAAAAATAAACAGCGTTTAATCAAAGTCTTGGTTGCGAGACAAGAAACTGCTGTTCGGACGCGAGAATTATATCAAGAGCAATATAAGCTTGGAACGCGATCAGTGATTGATCTTCTCAATGCAGAAATAGCTATACATACAGCGAATTCTGAGCTTGAAAATGCTCGCTATGACATTTACAGCAATCTTGCTCATTTTATAAAAGTTACGGGGCGTTCCCGAGATATTTACCAGCTTAATCATATTTCTATTCAGGGGATCGAGGTTCAGCCATGAGTCAGTCTTTTCATTATCAACCTTGGCTGCAAGCGGTCATGATCGTCGCTAAACATTATCGTATCGAGGCTTCTATAGAAAGCGTACGCTTACAGTTAGATTGGAATCAAAATCAAAGTGTTGAAGATGTCATGTTTTTGATCTGCCGACAGTTAGGTTTGAAGTTTCGTAAAGTCGATTTTTCAGTTGATGTGATCAATCCTTGGCGTTTGCCAATCATTCTTGAGTTTCAGGACGGTCAAATTGGAGTAGTAGAAAAAGCGGATAGTCACGGCAATATCAGTATTCAGTTGAGTGGGGAGCAAGGGCTTGCCCAAGCTTTTCATTTAGATGAGTTGAAAAGTCTCATTCAATCCGTTTATATCGTACGGCCAGAAATATCGGTTCCTGATGCGAGGGTAGATGAATATATAAAGCCTTATGAGGAAAGCTGGTTTTGGTCAATTGTTTTAAATGATTGGAAACGCTATTTCGACATTATGCTTGCGTCATTTATTGCCAATATTTTGGCTTTGTCCACGATTGTATTTTCTATGCAGGTGTATGACCGTGTCGTACCCGCACAATCGATACCAACATTGTGGGTACTGGCTGCAGGGGTTCTTATTGCTGCAACATTCGAATTTTTACTGCGAGTTTCACGTATTTATTTATCAGATATTATCGGAAAGCGCGCTGATTTGAGAATTTCAGATCGTGTATTTGGGCATGCCTTGCGGATTAAAAATAATGAACGCTCAAAATCTACGGGCACATTTATTTCACAGATTCGTGAGTTAGAAGGTGTTCGAGAATTAGTCACGTCTACTACGATTAGTGCAATTGCAGATTTGCCATTTTTCTTTTTGTTTCTGGTGATTTTTTGGCTTATTGGTGGAAATCTTTTTTGGGTCATGTTGTTGGTTGTGCCATTGATGATTATTCCAGGATTATTGGCTCAGAAAAGGTTGGCAAATTTGGCGCAGGAAGGCATGCGTGAATCTTCAATTCGTAATGCGATATTAGTTGAAGCTGTGCAGGGCATTGAAGACATCAAATTACTCAGAGCTGAATCGAGATTTCAAAACCAATGGAATCACATGAATGAAGTGTCAGCAAGTATCGGCATGCAACAACGGAAAATCGTTGGTGTATTGACTGCATGGACACAGAAAATCCAAGGTCTAACCTTTGCAGTCGTAGTTTTAGTTGGGTGTTTTGCTGTGATGAAAGGGGATATGACCACGGGTGCCTTGGTGGCTTGCTCGATTCTATCATCACGAATGCTTGCACCTATTTCACAGCTCATAGGGGTTTTAGGGCGTTTACAACAAGCCAAAGTTGCAAAAACAAGTTTGGATGAATTGATGAAGAAATCAGTCGATCAACCTGATCATATGCATTTGATTCACAAGGCTGTGATGTATGGAAATTATGAGTTTAAAGGTGTTTTGTTTCAATACACAGAGGAAGATACCAAACCGACTTTAGTCATTCCGAATCTCAAAATAAAAGCTGGGGAAAAGATCGCAATTTTAGGGCGAAATGGCGCAGGAAAATCAACCTTGTTACAGCTTCTTTCGGCGATGCAAATGCCACTTAAAGGTCAAGTCAATCTAGATGGCATAGACATCGGTTTACTTGATCCTGCCGATATACGACGGGACATGGGATTGTTAAATCAAAACGCACATTTATTTTTTGGAACAATCCGTGAAAATGTCATGTTGGGTGCGCCTTTAGCAACGGATGATGATGTTTTAAAAGCACTGAAAATGACAGGTGCTTTACGCATCGTGGAAGAAAAAAAAGAAGGGCTAGACCATTTGGTTTTAGAGGGTGGAATCGGCTTTTCAGGTGGACAACGGCAGGCTTTGTTATTGGCAAGACTGCTGATATGTGAACCTAACATTCTTTTATTGGATGAGCCTACAGCCGCAATAGATGATGTCAGTGAAAAGCAGTTAATTGAGCAG
Source organism: Acinetobacter gerneri DSM 14967 = CIP 107464 = MTCC 9824 (assembly GCF_000368565.1). GTDB lineage: Bacteria > Pseudomonadota > Gammaproteobacteria > Pseudomonadales > Moraxellaceae > Acinetobacter > Acinetobacter gerneri. The sequence goes on from NZ_KB849543.1 coordinate 641,280, forward strand.
TTGAAATCATGGTTAGGTCATCGAACTTTGGTGGTTGCAACACATCGTCGAGCTTTATTGGAATTGGTTGATCGAATCATCGTGATGAATGATGGAAAAATTGTGGCAGATGGAACACGTGATCAGATTTTAAATCAATTTTCATCATCTTCAACATAAGGCAACCCACATGAATTTGACAAAAAAATCACAAGAATATACTTCAGCAACACCCTACAAAGATCCACGTTTGCCTCGTGTTAGTTTGGTGATTTGGATCATTGCAGGCGGATTATTGGTTCTACTGATTTGGGCGCGCTTTTTTATGCTTGCAGAAGTTTCAACAGGTACAGGTAAAGTTATTCCTTCATCAAAAGAACAGATGATTCAGTCTTTAGAAGGTGGGATTTTGACAAAATTAGAGGTTAAAGAAGGTGATATTGTTGAAAAAAATCAAATATTGGCTCAGCTCGATTTAACTCGATTTGCTTCAGATGTGGGTGAATCACAATCCTTACTGATATCCGCACAAGCTACCGCGGCACGTTTGCAAGCTGAAGTCAGTGGAACTACTTTGGATTTTCCTGAAAATGTCAAAAATATACAGCAATTAGTACAGCAAGAGACTGCACTCTATCATTCACGACGTATGAATCTTGAGGATTCTTTGGCTGGACTCCGTCAGGCATTGTACTTGGTTGAACAAGAATTACGAATGACTGAACCTTTGGTTGCCAAAGGAGCTGCAAGTGAGGTTGAGGTTTTACGCCTAAAACGTGGTGCAAATGATCTTAAAAATCAAATGAATTGTTATTCACCAATTAAAATGTCTATGCGAAAAACCATTTAAAATGTCCTGTTTTTAACTACAAGAGTCAAGTACAGGATTCAACTTTCTTTGTTTAATAATATTTTTCTGAGCTCTACGACTCGGCATACTTTTCTTGAGACGGGAACGTTTATTCTGTTTCTCCAATTCCTCATGTTGCTGCTGGATATGGGCCAGGACCGAACCTAATCTTTTATTCTCAACCACATCATTCTGCTGTAGTCCAGCCAGTTTATTGAAGACTCTATAGTTGATCTTCCGTCCTTCATGCATGATTGCCACAGTACCATCCGGGTACTCCAGAAATGAAATGTATTGCCCAACAAGCTTATGATTCAGCTCTGTCGGTTCAAGCATATAAATACACTTGTCATAGGTCAGGGTCAGATTCTTGGTGACCTTACGCGGTTCCTGCCAGGTAAAAATATCATCCAGTTCAAGATCAGATTCGGTTAATGGCCGATGCAGGTTCTTTGAGTTTCGCGCACATTTGGCGAACTTCTGATTGAACTGCTCAATAAAGCAGGGTAACCATATATTGGCCTCTGCAATCGAACCGATGCCTTCCAGGCGCATCTCTTTGATCAGACGGTCCTGAAGGGTTCTGTTGGCACGTTCCACACGACCTTTGGCTTGGGGTGAGTTGGCAAAGATAATATCGATGTTCAAATTATTCAGAATCCGCCCAAATTGCGTAATCTGGCTGTCTTGCCTGGATTTTTTATTAACTCTGAATACCGAATGCTTGTCGCTATAAAAGGCTAGAGGTTTGCCGTATTGTTCAATGTAGGCTCGGGTTGAAAGCATGTAGTCAAAGGTCGTTTCAGCCTCACAAAAGCGCAGATGCAACAGCTTTCCAGTAGCATCATCGATATAAACCAACAAGCAGCATTTTGCAGCTCGACCTTCAAACCAGTCATGATATGAGCCATCAATTTGGATCAGTTCACCGAAGCAATCCCGGTTATAACGTGGCTGATATGGACGCTTCAGGCGCTTGGATCGCGGAATCCACAGGTCATTGGCCGTCATCCAGCGCCGAAGCGTTTCTACCGGGATATTCAGGTCAAACATGCTGCTGAGCTTCTCATGCGCCAAGGTGGGTCCAAAGCCCAGCAAATGTTCAGCAATAATGGAAAGGCACTTTGATTTTAACAAGTCATCATGGCGACGATGGCCAGGTTGACCACGACTGGCATGTGCCATACCTGAGACACCATCTTGATTGAGCTTCTGCAATAACCGGGTAATTTGACGGGTGGAAAGATTTAGGATTTCAGCAGCACGGACCTGGGTAATACGATGATCTCGAACGTCTTGCAGAACTGCAAGCCGTTGAATTTCTTTGTCAGACATAGTGATCAGCATCTATATTTATATCCAGTCCATGGTGATAAAAACCATCATAAACTAGACATTTTTATTGGTGAGAATATAGACACTTTAAATGGGTTCTAACATGAATGATGTCAATAATCAATATTATGTTAAAGCACGAGAGGAACTTTCAAAAGTCAATACAGATATACAAAGACAACAACAAGTGATTAAAGGACGTTCGGATACTTTAAATCGGGCGGTGTTTAAAGCACCTGTTCGGGGCGTAGTGAAGGAAATAGAGGTCACCACTTTGGGTGGAATTATTCCACAAAATGGCAAACTAATGACGATCGTACCACTCGATGAAAAATTGTTGATTGAAGCGCGTATTTCTCCGAGAGATATTGCGTTTATCCATCCAAATCAAGATGCTTTAGTCAAAATTACGGCTTATGACTATGCGATTTATGGTGGATTGGAAGGACAAGTGACTATTATTTCACCCGATACGATAAGGGATGAAGTGAAACCTGATCAGTATTATTATCGAGTATATATACGGACAAAATCAGATAAGCTTTATAATAAAGAAGGAAGGGGATTTAGTATTACACCGGGAATGATGGCAACGGTTGATATTCGAACTGGAAATAAAACGGTCTTGGATTATTTGATTAAACCGTTCAATAAAGCGAAAGAAGCACTTAGAGAAAGGTGAGATATTTTAAACCCTGATAAATCAGGGTTTTTTGTGGGTTAAATTAAAATACATGTCATTATTTATCATTGTTTAAATGCATATTATAAAACAGGTTGTTTATTTATTATTGTTATTTTTACTTGTTAATAAACAATAATTTAATTTATTTTTATGTGAATATTGGTTATTTAAAAATTCAATAATAATCTTTTATGTACTTAATTATGAGTTGTTTTGAATTGGATATTTCATGTGCGTACTATTGGGTTTGGTACTTGGCTTTAAAATAAGCCGTATTATTTTATGGGTATGTTCTGGAGCAATAAACATATGACTCATATTCAAGTGATTTCTAAAGAAGCACATAAAATATTGAATCAAGTTGATGGTGATAATATTTCATTATCTAGACCCTCTGTTGTTATATTAAAAGTTGATAGAAATAATGTAAAAAAAATTGAAAAAATTGGTCATGATGCATTAATAACACTAGATTCTGGTGAGAAAATTATTATTAATCAATTTTTTAATGATGGAACTTATCATAGTGAAAATAGCCTAGTTTTTGACGATGGTGAAAGTAAATTAATTTGGGTGCAATTTACTGATGAAAATGGGGCACTATTAGAAAATATTACATATAACTATATTGATAGTATTGATCCTTTACTCTATCAAGATGATGGTACTGCAAGTCCTTTGGCTTGGGCTTTTATCCCGACCGCTGCGGCTGGGATACTATGGTGGGCGAATGATAGTGACAATGATTATGTTGCAGTAGCTCCACCCGCAAAGCCCGCAACACCTGAAGGCTTTATCGATAATGAAGGCGATAAAACAGGTATTTTCCCAGGTGGAACCGAAACCGATGACACCACTCCGGGTATTATCATTGGTCCAATTGAAGATGGTGAAATACCGAAACTGATCGTTGATGGTCAGGAAGTCGAATCTGTATATGATCCAGATACAGGGACATTGACCCCAGTCAATCCTTTACCTGAGGGTGAACATGAGATTGGCTTTACGGTAACTGATCCAAAAGGTAATGAAAGTGAAGTGAGTGATCCGATTATTGTGATTGTGGATACCACACCTCCTGCTAAACCTACAGCACCAGAAAGCTTTGTGGATAATGAAGGAAAGCAAACAGG